>CAVVGD010000013.1:0-206951 GCA_963747725.1 uncultured Pseudomonadota bacterium | reverse complement strand
TCGTGCTTCTCTCCGGATTCGGCACCAAGGCCCTTCCATCATGGGATTCGAGGACGAGGCGGAACGATCTTTTGGTCGGCCTTGCCGTCAAGCTGACGGCAGATCCAAGCGGACATACGAACTCGCCTTATCCATCGTCCCGCGAGGGACACCATTCCACCGCTGGGCGGAACTCGATTATCCTCCTATCGGATATGATCTGGTACGTTTGTCATACTGCTGCCGCGACCTGCTCCCGGGTCCAGCGGAACTCGGTGCCATCCACCCAGATGCGATGCATGATCACGGCCAACCGGCGCGCCAGGGCGACGATGGCCTTCTTCAGTCCGCGATGCCTGGCAATCTTCATCGCCCAGGCCTTGAGCCAGGACCATTTCGTCGAGCGCACCAGCATGATGTGGGCGGCCTCGTAGAGCATCGCCCGCATCATCTCGTCGCCGCAGCGTGATATGGCGCCGCTGCGGTTAACCTCGCCCGATTGATACTTGGAACAGGTCAAGCCAAACACCGCCCCCACGGACTTGGATTTGCGGAACCGGGCCGGCACATCGACGGTGGCGCGATAGGTCAATGCCACAACAGGCCCGACGCCTGGGATCGTCATCAAGCGCCGACACACGTCGTCGTCCCGGACAATGGCCAATAGACGGCGATGCAGAATGGCGATCTGTTCGCGCAGCACACGTCGGACAATGAGCAGCGGTTCAACCAGGACGGCCAGATCGGAGAGGTTCTCGACCAACTCCCTGATCCGTGCCTCGAACGTGGCCGTCCCCACCATGCCCACCTTGAGACCGAAGTTGCGCAATGTGGCTCGCAGGTCGTTCTCGACGGCGATGGCCTTCGACTGCAGCAGCTTGCGGTGCGTCAGCAGCATCCGCAGCTTCTGACTGCGTAGTGTCTTCACATGCACCGGGCGATAGAGCCCCGCCCGCATCATCTGCGCCATGCCGCGGGCATCGTTGCGGTCGGTCTTGTTGATCTGGGCCTTCAACACCGCCCGCATGTGCCGAGTCTCGACACAGATCACTGGTAACTCTGCTTCGGCTAATGCACTGAATAGCCATTGCGACAGCGGTCCAGCTTCCAGCCCAATCCGCTTGAAGTGGTAGGTGGGGCTCTTCAGCACCGCCAGCAACGCGGCAGGCTCGCTCGCCACCTTTACTTCGCGAACGATCTTGCCCGTCTCATCCACAATGCAGACGCTGCTCTCCTTGACCGATACGTCCAACCCGCCAAAATGATCCATGCTGCGCTTCTCCTTCTGATGCTTGAGGCCCGCTCACACGGTGACCTCGTTTCACCATCAGCCTGAAGCGCAGCACCCTCAACCCTCAGATATCTACAAACGCAGGCCGATTACCCCATCTTTTCTAATCGGCCGGTCAGGATCAAGCGTTTTTCAGTCCATCCACCTGAACAGTGTCGATGTCGCTCACGGGCTTGTCCGCCGCCGATGGCGAAGCAGATTTTTGCGTTGCAGCGCCTACGTCCGCTAATGGGATGGTCCGGCCGTGCTGCTGCCCCGCAGCAGTAAGCTGCCAAGGGGCGCCAAAGACGAGGAGCACGCCATGTCTCAGCAACCTAATTCCGCAATCGCCGTAGTCGGGATCGATATCGGCAAGAACTCGTTCCACGTTGTTGGCCTTAATGAACGCGGCGCCATTGTGCTACGGCAGAAGTGGTCGCGCGGCCAGGTGGAAGCACGCTTTGCCAATATGCCGCGGTGCCTGATCGGTATGGAGGCCTGCGTCGGTGCGCATCATCTCAGTCGTAAGCTGAAGGCGCTTGGCCACGAGGCCCGGCTAATGCCGGCGAAGTACGTTCGTCCCTATTCGAAGGGACAGAAGAACGACTTCCGCGATGCTGAGGCAATTGCAGAAGCGGTCCAGCGTCCAACGATGAAGTTCGTCGCGACCAAGACCGCCGAGCAGCTCGACCTGCAGGCGCTGCACCGGGTGCGTGAGCGGCTGGTCAGCCAGCGCACCGGCATTATCAATCAGATTCGCGCTTTTCTGTTGGAGCGCGGCATCGCTGTCCGGCAAGGATTACGCTTCTTGCGCACTGAGTTGCCGCGCATCCTTGCCATGCCGCCCGATGTCCTGTCGCCACGCATGGTACGGGTAATCGAGGATCTGGCCGGTGACTGGCGCCGGCTTGATGAGCGCGTCGAGGCCTTATCGGTCGAGATCGAAGCCATCGCGCGCCGGGACTCCGGCTGCGAGCGACTGATGAGCGTGCCCGGTATCGGGCCGATCATCTCCAGTGCGATGGTTGCCGCCATCGGCACGGGTGACGCTTTCACCAAAGGCCGCGACTTCGCCGCTTGGCTGGGGCTCGTCCCCAGACAGATGTCGACGGGCGACCGCACGATCCTCGGCAAGATATCGAAGCGCGGCAATCGCTATCTGCGCGTCCTGTTCGTGCAGGCGGCATGGGTAGTCCTGATCAAGCCCAAGAGCTGGGAACGTCATGGGCTCAAGTCTTGGATCGAGGCGGCCAAGAAGCGGCTGCACCACAATGTACTAGCGATCGCGCTGGCCAACAAGCTCGCCCGTATCGCTTGGAGCGTATTGGCTCGCGGCCGGGGCTTCGAGGCCAGCAAGCTCCAGACTGCGTAACTGCCCAACCGGCGTAGCCAAAACCAACTGCCCACCGAGGTCTGCGAGAGAATGAGACGAGATGGAGGTTCGGTCTTCCCGGCGCTTGCGAACACTGGTGACCCAAATGGCCCTTGATCGAGGCCTTTCCGCTAATGAGGTCGCAGGCGCGCTGATATCCATGATGGCCAGGAGCAAGATGCTCCAATCAAAGGCCGGATACATTGATGCAAGACCGCTACCGCCAGATCGACGAAATTCTCTTGCGACGCACGGCCGGACCATACATTGGGTCAAATCACGTCATCAGCATTCTGATGGTGCCCGAAGAGTGTCCGCGCTGATCCGGAAGCGGCCATTGCGCTGGAAAACGAACGTATTGAAGATCCGGATCGCAGCTCTGCCGTCTTCATTTAAACCGGCACGCTCTTCCACTTGGCCTCAGGTCCTGAGACCGATCATCAGCGGCGCTCGCAAGGAAGCGTCCGCTTTCGTGTTGCGGACATCGGTAGGCTTCGCTAAACGCCTGAGGGTAGCTCAATTTCGTAAATTATTGTCGGCTTTAGGGGCATCAAGCGGGCTCACCCCGACTGGCATCTAAAGTCCCAGTCGGGCCACAAACGGACGCGCATCGACGCTGGCTCGAAACCCAGCGCCGTTGCGTTTGGCAGTTACGCCCTTGGCAGTTGTTACGCCGCGGCCTTCTTGAAGGCTTCCTGCGCTGCCTGGTTGGCGCGGTCGAAGTTGGCGCGGGTTTCCTTCAGCGCGCCCATGAAGACGGACCATGACTGCGCCCCGGCTTCGTTGAGCTTTTGCAGCTTCGCCTGGGCGGCGGCGGCATCCGTCTCCATCCGCTTCGCGCTGGCCTCGATTTCGCCCCGGCGCTCCGTTGCGAATTGCTTTCCGGCATCGCGGAATTTTTCGGCCGCTTCGTGCCAGGATTTCACTTGCGCATCAGCTTGGGCTTTGAAGGTCGCTTGCTGATGCTTGAGTTGGGCGCTGAAGTTGTCGACATATTTGGTGAGTTCGGCCTCGAAGGCAGTCCAGTCGGAGTCCAATTGCGCCTTTGCCTTCATCCACGCCACATCGTTCGCTTCCGCCTGCTTCTTGACGGTCTCGCGGAAGTCGTCGCGCTTTTTGGTCATCTGCGCACGAAGTTCAGCGGCCTTTCCTCGGGCGTCCGCTTGTATCTCGCCGGCCTTGCTTTCAAGCGATGCCAAAGCGGCATCCATTTCGTCGATCCGCTCTTTGGCCCAGTTCAGATACGCATGAACGCTGCTGGTGCTTGTCATTGTCGATTTCCTCCGTGGTGGGGTTGGTCACGTAGTGCTTGGTTTGTAGTTGCGAATGCTGAAGGCGAATGCAATCAGCAGAATTCCATAGAATACTTTTGGCGATTGCCCGAAAAAGCGAGCCAAGTGGCATCGGCAAGTAAGAGTCATGGCCCAAACAAACTCCGATAGGCGCTCATTGAATTCGCCTTAACGAGGATCGCATGTCGCCAAATCCCTTCAACTCGGCGGTCTAATCCGCAATTCAAGGGACGTTGAGAAGTTCTCATATTGAGCGATCCGCTTCAGACAGCCCTCCTGACCAGAGAATGGGCCGAATGAGAAATTTCCATGTTCGTCCATCGCGTACCAGCCTTGCTTGACCGCCCAAAGATCCGATTGACGTTCATTGACATAATACGGCATTGAGTAGCTTTTCGGCCGCGGCCTTCGATGCTCCGATTCCCTAGAATTGATCATCGCGTCCGCGCGATAACCAAAGCGTCTCTCCGCCGTCACGTGGTCATCTTCTAAGCGCATGTCGGCAAACAAATTAACCCCAACCTGGAACGAACAACCGCACTTTCCGCAGCACCAACGATGACGGATTCTCCACTCGCTCACATGCTCCGAAAAATCGGGTGCAATAATTGTGTCGCCACATTGAACGCACGCCATGCCGTATTTGTGCTGACGAGCTGATGTCATCGCTATCATCGTTACCTCCTAAACGGGCACCCGTCTTAGCTCTCGATCCTGCAGTTCTCATCGGTGAAGCTGTCGCCTCAACAATTGTCTTGGAGTTGGCTTGATATAGAGTTCGTAGAGGTGACCAAATGAGATCCGATAGTGATCATCGCCTTTGTGGTTCGCAGATGAGGCTTTTTGACGATGGCAGGGAGGCCGAGTCCAATGCGATTGTACTGTCTCCTAACGCCGGCGCCGTTTCATTGGGAAGATTCGACGTAAATTCGCGATCGGCATAGAAAGTCTCGTCACGAGAGGACCAGGTAGAGAACCTTTCGAAACTGCGCGGCGGGGCTTGGCCTAGCGCGATTGATGTCGACATACCCAAGACGATAGAAATCAAAGCAGCCTGGGTTTTGAAGGGCTTGCTCATCGCGTCCACGTCAAAAAGTCAGCGTTGCTCAGCAATAACTTCCGAAGTGAGAGAACGGCTCGGCCAAAGGGTCAAGCGAATCGATTGAGCCCACCTGACTTCCATATGCCTGGCGTCGATGCGGCAGTTCGCTTTAGCCGCAACGCGCCGGACGGCGTTACTATTGTTCCCTGCTGTAGTGGTCATTCAGAAGATTGGATCGGATGCCGAGGTCAGGGTCTTGGCCGATTACTTCGCCGCCGATCACGACTTGTCCACCAACGTTGTTGATACCTTCCTGCAGAGGCGCTTGAGCGAAGGTCGCGCCGCCGCTCAGCATTAGGGCGCCAGCAACGGATGCGGCCGCCGCGGTGGCGACTAAGGCACGCTTAAATGCGCTTTTCATGATAGGTTCCTTCCCGTTTGGGTACGCTGACCGTTCGCGGTGAGCTCACAGACTGATATAAATCAGCCTTTTCGCCTATCCCCGCGCCCAGACTCTTGTTTGTCTCTGAAGAAGCCGCTCTTTGTCGCGGCTAAGTACCCGGCGCACTTTTTTTGTTATTATGCTTTGCGCCTGACAGTTAGTCGACCTTTCGACCAATGAATGTAGCTACGATTAAAAACCACAAAAAGCAAATATCGTTTCTATTAATAATCAGCGTCATCGTCATCACAGCGCCGTGATGTCTCTGCACTTAGGTGCTCAATTTGGACACTGTTCTCCTTTGCTTCTTGCATTTAGTTAGCGAAGCTTTGCGAGAAGAGTCGCCGCAACCACGCCACGATATCGGAGCTGTGACTGAGACGAAGCGTGGGTGCTTTAAGATAGATAGCACAGTCGCGTTTGCTCGCGCCGCATGGCCCACAATGATATGCACGCCCCTGTCCGTCGTGATCAGCATCCTGCAATGACCGCTAATGGGATGGTCCGGCCCAAACAGGTGCGTCGCCTCGCCGGCCGCTTATCACCAGTAACCCGACCTAGGCTTGGCATAACCGGCACTTCGCAGATGGGCCACGAACCGTGACAGTTTTCGCAAAATGAAGTCATTTCCAATTACGTCTTTGAAAGATCCTGCCGCTATCCATTTGCCTACGGCGAGGGTTCTCCCCATATGGAGTTAGTGACAATGCGTACTCAGTTTAAGAGCTTCCTCAAGAATGAAAGCGGCGCGACCGCGATCGAATATGGTCTCATCGCTGCCGGCATCGCGGTGGCCATCATTGCTGTCGTCCAGGGCCTCGGCAGCAACCTGAATGCCACTTTCAGCTCGGTCTCCACCGCCCTTAAATAATCGTCTCTGCAAATGGCATGGTCAATCGTATAGGAAAGCGGCAGCGATTCTCGCTGTGCTAGCCTGAGATAAAACTCCGAGCGTGCACCACTGATACGGCTGCAGGACCGTGTGGATAGCTCCAAGTTATCGGGAAAGGCTCCGGACCACGCGCCGGGGCCTTTTTTTATCTGGTCTCAAATTCCCATTCATACCAGCAGCGCTAAATTGTGAATCGTGGGGAGTTTTCAAATGCCAAAACACGGGCAAGGTCGATGCCTTGTTTAGAGGGCTGCTTTGGGCCTTTGGCGGACGCAAAGCTCGCGACTAACCTCCGAATCGGCCAGGTTGGAAGGCATCCACCATGTCGAGCGAAACGCGCGTAAAGATCATTCCTGGCCAAACTCCGGAGTCCAAGCAGTTCGTTGCCGACGTCGAAAGAGCCATGGCGATCACGCCCGCGCTAAACCGCCTGACGTACGCAGACGCAGCCGAGGTCACATCACTGTTTGAGGAACTGACCCGCGAGAAGGTCGGCGAGCACTTTCGTTTAGTTCCGCCTTTCTATGCGGACTGCGGCAAGAACATCCGCGTCGGCGACCGCGTGTTCATCAACCAAAACTGTACGTTCTACTCGCTTGCAGAGATCACCATAGGTGACGACGTCATGATCGGCCCAAACGTCAGTCTCATCACCTCTGAACACCCGGTCGCCCCATCACAACGGCGCACCTATCTGGTCGGCAAGCCAATTGTTATCGCGAGGGGGGTTTGGATCGCAGCCGGCGCCACCGTCATCGGCGGCGTGACCGTCGGGGAGAACTCCGTCGTCGCGGCCGGATCGGTCGTCACCCGCGACGTTCCGCCGAACACCCTGGTCGGAGGCAATCCCGCGAAGGTCATACGATCGATCGAAGGCGAATAGGGTCACTTCCGCTTCGGCTCAAACCCGGTAGTGCTCTGGCCGAGCGCATGCTCTCCGGTCTTGCCCCGTAAGCCGACATGCCAAGGCTACGCTCGCGATGGTGCCGTGTCTGCCGCGTGCGCTTAAACAAAACGCCAGCCGCGAGGGGCCGGCGCTCGATTCCTTAATCAATTATGACCCGGCTACTGCCGATATTGCTGAATGCGGGTGGTGCGCAGGCCGGCGAGGCCGTGCTGGTCGATCGAGTACTGCCAGGAAAGGAACTCCTCGACCGTTAGCGTGTAGCGGGCGCAGGCTTCCTCGAGGGAGAGGAGACCGCCGCGCACAGCGGCCACGACCTCCGCCTTGCGGCGGATGACCCAGCGCTTGGTGGTCGGCGGCGGCAGGTCCGCGATGGTGAGCGGACTACCATCGGGCCCGATGACATATTTGACCCTCGGGCGATGGGGTTCGGTCATAGCGGTATACTCACAACTCGACTGACAAATACTGTGCGGAAAATAACCGCCTGGGCTTAAAATTTGCCTAAGCACGACGGAGCAACAGGCGCCAGATTGGCCGCCCTCCGCTAACGTTTTGGTTACGGATGGATCATGCGATTCCCTTGCCGAGAGCGCAAGCGGCTTGCCGGCGACGGTAATATAGGAATCCGGAGGGTTCTTTCGGGGAGCGGACGGCACGATTAGGTTGCCGGATGGTGTCCGTTCGGTGCTCACGGCGGATGGTACCGGGGCCGAGCGCGGGCTACGCCCCCGACCGCACGATGCGCTTGACCTTGTCGAGAGTGTAGTCTTGGCCGTTGACCGACATCACCGGCGGGCTTTGCGTCAGGTCGACGGAATCGACAATTCCCTGGGCTTCGGTGGAGACCGCGACCGGCTGCTTGCTGGCGTCGGTCGCGGTGACGCTGATGGTGTAGCTGCCCGCCGGCCGCTGCACGCCATTATTGCTGCGGCCGTCCCAGGTGAAGGCCTGGCTGCCGGCATTGAGCGAAAGGTTGGCGGTGTAGACGGTCTGGCCGGTCGAGTCCCTGACAGAAACCGAGGCACTCGCCGGCTTGCTGGCGCTCAAGTTCCATTTGGCGGCGCCATTGGCAAGTGTGCTGGTAGCGCCGTCCACCACCACCGTCGAGCCGACGTAGTTGAGCGCCGCAGTCGCCTGTGCGCTCTGCTGCAGCGAGACCAGCGTCTTGAGCTGATCGTTGCCCTTCATCTGCTGCTCGACCTGGGCGAATTGCACCAGTTGCTGGGTGAACTGGTTGGTGTCGAGGGGATCGAGGGGGTTCTGGTTCTTAAGCTGCGTCGTGAGCAGCGTCAGGAAGGTGTTGAAATTGTCGGCGATCGACACAGTGCCGGTGGTGGCGCTGCTGCTCGAACTCGACGTCGTGGCTGCCGATGTTGCGGGGCTGGCGACGGTCGCAGGGGGGGAGACGGTCATGGCAGATCCTCAGACCCGGATATCGACGCCGCCAACGCGGCCGAGATAGCGGCCGTAGCCGCTGGGGATGGCTTCGGAAGAGCGCGTCTCGTCGTTAAGCACGATATGCCCGGCGGTGCCGCCGCTCGACTGCTGCTGTTGCTGTTGCTGTTGTTGTTGGCCGACGAAGGAATCGCGCAACGAGAATTGCAAACCATTGTCGGCGGTCTTGAAGCCTGCATCCTGCAGCGCGCGTTGGAGGCCGGAAGCGTCACGCTGCAAAAGCGCGAGCGTATCCTGCCGGTCAGCGACCAGATGTGACGTGATGTGACCGTCCTTGTCGACCGAGAGACGGACATCGACGCGCCCGAGTTCTGGCGGGTCGAGACGGATGGCGAAGCTGTTCTTGCCGGCGCTCGCGCGTGCAGCGATGGCGACGGCGACGCCGGCGAGCGGCACCGGTGCCGCTGGTGCCGGCGGTGGCGGAGCAACAGGTGTTGTCGTTGCAGCCTGGGTCGCCGGCTGGTTCGCCAGGGTCGGGACGCTGAGATTGTTTGCGGCATTCGATGCCGACGGTGCCGGCGTGTTCTGGGTTGTGGCCGTGGCGTTGCCGGACGCATCGGGCAAGGTGAAGCGATGAAAATCGACCGGCTTTTCGCCGCGCGCGGCGGCGACGGATTTCTGATCGGCGGCCTTCTGGTTGCCGTCGGGCCCCGGAACGACCTGAGGATTTCCGTTGACTGCGGGCGCGGGATCGGGAGTTGCCCGCGCTGCGCTGCTTGGGCCGATGGCCCGGTTTGGGTCGACTGGTTTGCGGTGGCGCCGCCGATTTTGTCGATGCCCGCCGCGGCGGTCACCACCGGCGTTTTGGCGTTCGACGACGCCTTGTCGGTGTCGCCCCGAGCTTGCTCCGGCGACGTTACGTTCTGGGCCACCGCAGCAACGACCACGGCCACAGGCGTGTTGGCCTGGCCCTGACCCTGCACATTGACCTGACCCTGCTGTACGGAGGTTTGCGCGGCAGTCGGATCGGGAGCGGTGGGCGTGCCACTGGCGGCGACTTTGGATGAAGTATCCGTCTTGGCGGTCTTGTCTTTGACGGCCTTCTTTCCGTCGCCGGCCGGCAGCGGATCTAGCTTGGCCGTTCCGTCCGTCTCTCCGGGGCTGGTGCGGTTGGAGGCGTCGCTCGCCTTCGTATCGGTCTTTGTCTCCGGCTTGGTGCCAGCTTGTGGATTCTTGGCGTCAGTGCTGGCGGCTTTGCTGTCATTCGTGGCGGTTTTGTCGGTCGGCTTATTGGATTTGGCGTCGTTATCGGCCTGTTGTGGCTTATTGTCGGTCCGACTCTGCGCCGGGGGCTGGCTGGTGGCCGCGTCTTGGCTCGGGGCTTGGGGCGAGGGCGCTTGGTCGCGCGCCGGCGGCGGTGGAGAATTGTCGATCAGACTCGCAAACGGCGAGTTGCGCCCATTCGCCTGGCTCGGACGGGCCGAATTAGCCTGGGCGGGGGGCAGGGGACGGCTGGGAACTGGCGTTTCTGACGCGACTTGCGGCACTCTGAGATCTCCGGATATCCACTGTCCCCTTCTGCAATCGCTGGGCCAGCCGCTCGGCCATAAAATATTATTATTTATCAATGCCTTAATTAGATATACGGTCGCTGCATAAGGGTTTTAGCCCGGCAGCGCCTGCAGGCTGGGCCGGCAAAATTTGCCGCCAGTTCGCTCCCTTACTGGCGCTGCCTTGACCCCGCCTTCGTGCCAAGGTGAGTTCCTGAGGCGGCCTCATTGCGCCACCTCCCTCGGCACCTATAGTAAGAACAGTCATGCTCAATAGTCTCGACCTTGCCGGCCGTCCGGAAGCCACCCGTGTCGTCGTCGCCATGTCCGGCGGCGTCGATTTGTCGGTGACCGCGGCACTGCTCGAGGCCGAGGGCTATGACGTGGTTGGCGTGACCCTGCAGCTCTACGACCACGGCGCCGCCATTCACCGCAAGGGCGCCTGCTGCGCCGGCCAGGACATCTACGACGCGCGCCGCGTCGCCGAACGGCTCGGCATTCCGCACTACGTGCTCGACTACGAAAGCCGCTTCAAGGAAGCGGTGATCGACCGGTTCGCCGAAAGCTATATCCACGGCGAGACGCCGGTGCCGTGCGTCGACTGCAATATGGCGATCAAGTTTCACGATCTGCTCGACACCGCGCGTGAACTTGGCGCGCAGGCGCTCGCAACAGGCCACTACGTCGCCTCGCGGCGGCTGCCGTCCGGCGGCCGCGGACTTTATCGCGCGCGCGAAGCCGAGCGCGACCAGAGCTATTTCCTGTTCGCCACCACGCGCGAACAACTGGAGCTGCTGCGATTCCCGCTCGGCGAGCGCACCAAGGCGGAGACGCGCGAGTTCGCGCGCCAGTTCGGCCTGGCGATTGCGGACAAGCACGACAGCCAGGACATCTGCTTCGTGCCGACCGGCCATTACGCCGAGGTGATCGAGCGGCTGAAGCCGGGCGCGGCGGAAGCGGGTTCGATCGTCGACCTCGACGGCCAGGTCTTGGGTGAACATTCCGGCATCATTCATTATACCGTCGGCCAGCGCCGCGGCTTGGGCGTTGCCACCGGCACGCCGCTCTACGTGGTGCGGCTAGACGCCGAGCGCCGCCAGGTCGTGGTCGGCCCGCGCGAGGCGCTGCGTATGAGCCGCATCGTTCTGCGCGACGTCAATTGGATCGGCGACGGCTCGATCGACGAGGCGCTTGGCGACGATCGGCGCGAGGTATTCGTCAAAGTGCGCTCGACCCGGCCTCCACAGGCGGCTTGGTTGCACCGCAGCGGAGATGATTACGAAGTCGATCTTGTGGATGGGGAGCACGGCATCTCGCCCGGACAGGCTTGTGTGTTCTACGATGCAGCCGAGGGGCAGGCTCGCGTGTTGGGCGGCGGTTTCATTCGCAGCGCTTTGCCGGCGGGTGAGGGGCTGCTTGCGCTCGGTCGTTCGATGGCGGCAGCCGATCTGCGTGGCTGAAGTTGTCCGATGACTGCCGGAAGGGCCTGTTCCAAGGAACAAAAGACGTTACGACAGCTTCTGATTCAGGGGTGGTGGATCGAAGCGTGATGGACACGGGGGCGGACATCAATCGGAATAGTGTCGAGCGCGCGTACGCGCGCTGGGCGCCGGTCTATGATTTTGTCTTCGGCGCGGTATTCGACCCGGGACGGCGAGCCGCCATCACTGCAGCAGAGGAGATTTGCGGCCCGTCCGGCGGACGCATTCTCGAAGTCGGCGTCGGCACCGGCATTTCGCTGCCCGATTATGCGCCCATCAACCGGCTGGTGGGCATCGACCTGTCGGAGCCGATGCTGCGCAAGGCGCGCGCGCGGGTCAGTGAATACCATCTTCACAATGTCGATGCGCTGGCGGTGATGGACGCCGAGCATCTGGCGCTGCCCGACCAGGCCTTCGACGTGGTGGTGGCGCAGTTCGTCATCACTACGGTGCCCAACCCGGAAGCGACGATGGACGAATTCGTCCGTGTCATCCGGCCCGGCGGCGAGATCATCCTTGTCAATCACATCTGCGCGGAGGCCGGTCCGGGCTACCTGATCGACAAGACGGTCGCGCCGATCGCGCGCTGGCTCGGCTGGCGAACGGAATTCCCGTTCGCGCGGCTCGCCAACTGGGCCGTGCGTCACGGCGGTGTGCGGGTGATCGAACGCCGGCCGATGCCGCCGTTCAATCATTTTTCGCTGATCCGCTTCGAGCGCCTGGTCGACCCGCTGGCAGCTGCAGCCGCGGAATAGGGCGAGGGCCGTCAGGCGATCCGCAGGACCTGCGCTGGATCGCGCCGAAATGACTAGATTTGACCCGAAATGGCACCATGCGCGGCTGATTGACCGGCTTGCTTGACAGCGTTTACCCGCGCTCCCTATATCGCCCCATTCCGGCGCCAGCCGGAAGCCGGTGGCGGGGTAGCTCAGCTGGTTAGAGCAGCGGAATCATAATCCGCGTGTCGGGGGTTCGAGTCCCTCCCCCGCTACCAAGGAGATCTTTGTGTCCGGCCCGGAGACATGGGTGACAGAACGTACCTAAGACATGGGTGACAACCTCGGGCCGAACGGATTGTCGAGGGGCTGCAAGGTTCTCTGCTCCAGGTCGATATAGCCGAGATCATAGTCGAGGAAGCTGACGAGCCAAATGTCGTCGTCGACTTCCTTGATTCCGAGCTTTTGGCCGGCGAGCACGGTGGAGATATTGATCTTTTTCCTGTGCAGGCAGATGCGGCCGCAGGCGGTGACCAGAATGTCGCGGTCGTGGAAGGGATATGCCAGAATCGAGCGCATCAAACCTGGCCACCCCAGCAGAACGGCCGGCACGAGCGTACGCATCTGACCCTGAAGAAGGAAAGCATGCAGGAGGTAGCCTGCTCCGCCGGTCCATTCAACAGATTGAGTTTTGCGTGTTTAGACCACCAAGATATTGTATATATGGGCTTCTTTAGGTTGTCCTCGATTTAAGTAGTTATCGAAATTCAGCTTTTATAGGAGATTTCAAGCGAAATTCAGAAGAAAGAATTGACTTTCAGGCTCACGCAAGTTATTGTTTTTCAGGAATAGAGGTCAAAAGTTATCATTTTTCAGTAATAGTTAGAGGTTTGCAGATGATCGCGCCCATGGACATGCCCGCTAAAGTGTCCGTGATTGCCGGGGAGCCCATGCCCGCAGCGGCGCGGCCCGCGGGCTATGCAGCCCTTATCGCTGCCTTTGGCCTGCAAGTGCCGCCCCCTGACGAGTTTCTCGCCATCGGTGAGAAGCATACGCTGCGGCACGAAGGCAGGTGGCGCGTCCTTACGCCACGATACCGGCCCGACGACACGATCAGTGCCCACCTCGATTTCGCCCTGCGGCATGAAGGCGTTGATCTTGGAATTCTCAACGCTCTTTTCGCTGTCATGCCAAAGGGCACGATCGAAGACTGGGTGAATTCAGAGCCGACCGGGCAGCATGCCCGGCGTATCTGGTTTTTCTACGAGTGGCTCACCGGAACCAAGCTGGCGCTGCCGGACGCCCCCAAGGCCCCTTACGTGGGCGCCCTGGACGAAAAGCGCCAGTTCGCCGTCAAGGGCGAGACCATCACCCGTTATCGCATCCGCAACAATTTGCCGGGTACGCCCGCCTTTTGCCCACTCGTCCGCCGCACGGACCGTCTGGCAGCCATCGCTGACGAGGCCGTTGCAGACGAAGCGCGCGCCGTCGTGCAGCGCACGGCGCCTGATCTGATGGCGCGGGCGGCCACCTTCCTGTTACTGCAAGATTCCAAGGCATCCTATGTGATCGAAGGAGAGCGCCCGCCGCCGGACCGCATCCAGCGCTGGGGCCAGGCGATCGGCGAGGCCGGGCGGCGCCCCCTGACCGCCGATGAATTCCTGCGTCTGCAACGTATCGTCATCGGTAATGCGCGCTTTATGCATCTCGGATGGCGCACCGAAGGCGGGTTTGTCGGCGGCCGCGACCGCGAAACCAATGCCCCTGTGCCCGATCATGTCAGTGCCCGTCCGGAGGACATTGCAAGCCTCATTGGCGGGCTCGTCGAATACGCAAACCGCAACGAGACAAGCGGTCTCGATCCGGTCGCGGCCGCCGCCGCCGTCGCCTTCGGTTTCGTATTTATCCATCCATTTGAGGATGGTAACGGCCGGATTCACCGCTGGCTCGTTCATCACATACTTGCCCGCAGCGGCTTCAATCCACCGGGAATTACTTTTCCCATTTCAGCGATATTTCTTGAACATATGGGTCAGTATAGGCAGGCGCTTGAGCACTATTCCCAGCCGCGACTGCTTCTGACCGAATGGGAGACGACGCCTTCGCTCAATATTCGGGTTCTCAAGGACACGCACGACCTGTTCCGGTTCTTCGATGCGACCCGGCAGGCGGAATTCCTTGCAGACAGTGTCGTCGAAACAATCCGTAAGACGCTTCCGCGCGAGATCGAGTATTTCCGGCGCTACAATCAGGCTCGGCAGCGCGTCGAAGCCTTTGTCGAGATGCCCGACGCCACTTTCGACCTCATGATGGGGTTCCTGCGCCAAAACAAAGGCCGCTTCTCGAACCGCGCCCGGACGACGGAATTTCAAAAGCTTTCGGTTGAAGAAGTAGCGTCGATCGAGGGCATCTATCAGGATTTGTTGCTTCCGCTGGACGCTGCCCTGACCGCCGATCGCGAGACCGGTGGGGAATAGCCATCTCCGGCGGCACTTCGATTCCAAAAACGGAAATCGAAAGGTGGGGTAGCGGCGCGGAAAGCGTGTCGCTCTATGCCGTCTTCTCCCTGCTGCTGGAGGCCAGCGTCACCGGCTGGGCGCCGCGCAAGGACGAGTTTGCGATGGGCTAGCGCATCGCCAATTGATGGCAACTGGTGTGGTCGACCGTCTCCGCGCCTATTGCACGGTCGAACTCACCTCGACGGTGGCCTGGATAAAGCCTTTGAGGGCGGCAGTATCAAAGGGCTTGCGCAAAATGCGCAAATCAGGCGGTGCCGCTTGCGCTGCGTCGCTGTAGCCCGTCGTCAGGATTACCGGCAATGTTGGATAACGCGCGCGAATTTCATTCGCCAAGCCGACGCCGTCGATCGTTCCGGGCATCACGATGTCACTGAAGACGAGATCGAATTTGGTACCTTCCGCCAGCAGCTTCAAGGCGGCTTCAGCGGAATCGCGATAGACGGTGGCATAGCCGAGATGTTCAAAGAGCGATGACGTCACCTCCGCTACATCGGCGCTGTCATCGACAACGAGAACCATGGGGCGCTGCGAATCCAGGTCAATGGTTGCAGCCATATCCTTGCCGACGATCTCCTTTTCGACGCAGGTCGGCAGAAATATCGTGAACGTGGTCCCTTGGCCGACCTCGCTTTCCACCCTTACGGTTCCGCCGGCTTGATGGGCAAAACCATAGACTTGCGACAACCCGAGCCCCGTCCCTTTGCCGACCTCTTTTGTCGTGAAAAACGGGTCGAAGACCTTGGATAGCAGGTTCGGAGGAATCCCCATGCCGTTATCGCTAAACTTAATCGCGATGAAGTCGCCGTCGGGATCGTCCTCGCGAAGCTCATCGGGTACGATCGCGCTTCCAACGACTAGCGTGAAAGCACCCCCATTTGGCATGGCGTCACGCGCATTGACGGCAAGATTGACGATTGCAAGCTCCAGCTCGGCGAGATCGACCTTGACCGGCCAATGGCCCGCTTCGATGCGTTCGTTGTATACGATATTGCCGCGCAGAGAGCTTTCGACCATCGTCCGCATATTTCGCACCGATGACCCCAAATCCACGATCGTCGGGCTGAGGTGTTGGCGACGGGAAAAAGTCAGCAACTGTCGTGTCAGACTTTCACCGCGCTTGGCGGCTGTCTGAATGGCCTCGATGGCTCTCGGCAATTTCGGGTCGAGGAGGCGCCTGAAAGTCTGCGCGTTTCCGCCGATGATCATCAATAGGTTATTGAAATCGTGCGCGATGCCTCCGGTGAGTTTGCCGATGGCCTCCATTTTTTGCGCCATCGCAAGCTGTTCACGTGCCTGGATGAGCTTTTCTTGTGCGTCGCGTCGTTCGGTCGCGTCCCGGATCACATTGGCGAAGCCGACGAGTTCGCCGTCGTCGTCACGGATAACGGAAACCGAGCCAGTTACGAAGAAGGGAGTGCCGTTCTTTCTGATGCACCACCCTTCGACGTCGTGACGGCCGCGCTGGATGGCCATTTCCAGCGCACGGTTCGGCTCGCCCGCGCGGCGCTCGTCCGGCCGGTAGAATATTCCAAAGTGTTTCCCGAGGATCTCGTCGGTGCTGTAGCCGATGATCTGCTGCGCGGCGCTGTTCCAGCTTGCGACACGTCCGGAGGTGTCGAGCACGAAAATGGCATAGTCGGCAACGCCTTCGATCAAGATTTGGAAATGGCGTTTCGCGCTCACGAGGGCAGCGTTCTTTTGCAAAATTTGGCGATTTAGCCGATCCCGTTCAGTCACCAGCCGCACTTCTGTATCTTGGCGGGTAGCGACGGCAGCGCTCGCCAAGAGCGGCAGCACGGCCGCCCCGACCGAAATGGCGAAGAGCAACAACAGCGATCCGTATAAGTCGCTCTTCGGAAACGGATTGACGCCGGCCGTGAAGCCCCACACGGCGAACCCCGAAAAAATGAGAGCGACGGTAGCGGCGTTCTGTCGATTGCCACTGAGCGCCGCGCGCATCAAAGGTAGCAGGACAAGAAAGCCGACCAGGTTCCGATACGGCAATAGCCTGGCGGCAGCATCGCCAAGCGGGAGGTTCTCGGCCAAAGGGCTGTAGGCAATAAGCCCAATGACCGCGGTGACCGCGAACAACGCGAGAGATTCCAGCGCGGACGAAGTAGAATAAGGCGTCGCTGTCCAGAGCAAAACGACCGGAGCGATCATCAAACTTCCGGCCACGTCCGCCAGCCACCAGGTCGTCCATGTCTGGGCCAAGGCGACGAGGTCCGGAGGGGTGTGGATTATCAGGCCGCCAAGCGCAGAGGCCGCGCCGATCATCGCGACCGGTGCCACCGAAATGGCTGCAAATATTGCAACGCCACGGGGTGTTATGAATGTCTTGCACCCACCCGCGTGACGACGGATCAGCCAAGCCCCGGCCAAGGCGGCGATTATGGTGCCGGCCGCGATCGAGCCCGAAGCCGTCAGTGGGCGGCCTGCCACCAGCGCTGAGGAAAGAGCGCCCGCAAGAATCGCGGGCCAAACCCGGTAGCCGCGCAGGAGCAACAGGGCGAGGGCGATACCGGTTGGCGGCCACAGCGGCGTCGCGGTCGGGTTGATCGCCGGAAGTAATTGATCCGATTGCGAAAGGCCGAAATATCCCGCGGCAATCGCGAAAAGCTCGAGCACATAGAGGGCGGTGCCGAGTACGCCGCGGGGAGCGGGAAATACCAAGGTATCGGCTTTTGCAGTATCCAATTCGGGGGTCCTCGTGGCGGGGACCAAAACCAATACTCGATCTCGCTCGTTACGGTATAGCAATGTTCAATTGTGGCAAAAAAAGGTGACAATTACGTCATACACAACGGGAGCCTTCTTGGATGGGACGATCTTTCATAAAATCAATAGGGTTGGGCGACGGTGTTGCCGTCCACCGAGGTTGGGAACAATGGCGCCGTCATTAACCCCCTACCGACGGCGCATGAGAATTATTAAATTTCGTCACCGGTTGTAGTTTTTCCAGTGCGGCGCGAACTGACCCGGCTCCACTGGCACTTCGCCGAGCGAGGTGGCGCGGATCGCCGGGGAACCGCCTGGTTAATTCTACCATGGCGGGTTGGCGGTTCCCGTAGGGCGGTCCTTTCCGCCACCATATTTGTCGGCGAGTTTCCGCCGAACGCGCTTTTTGGGCGTGTTGCTGCGTCCCATTTGGCCTAAGCGTGAATTAAGCGGCTCAGTCGCGCGCGGCCTTCGGGCCGAAGCCGGGCTCAAAGTGGGGGCCGCTGTTGACGCCGTCTGCCGGCGCGCCGGCGATCCCGTGCGAAAGGTCCTTGGCGACGTAGAAGATCACGTCCTCGTCCGGAGTCGCGACCATTGAGTGCACGGTGTTCGCCGGCACGAAGATGGCGGTGCCCGCCGGGCAGAGCGTTTCAGGCGAGTCGCCGATCTTCACACGCAAGGTACCTTGCAAGACGTAGTTGAATTGCTCGTTGGGGTGGCTATGCGGGCGCGAACCGGTGCCGCGCGCCTTGTGGATGAGGCCGATCTGCATGCGCTCGCCTTCGACGACGCCGCCGCGCGAGGTCGAATACGTAGGGCCTGCGTCGATCGGCTTCACCTCGTCCATCTTGAAGAAATAGCCGTCCCGGCCGGCCTTCGCGGCCCCTTCATTCTTGGTATCATTGATCGCCATGATTGGCTCCTGCGGTCCTTCTCGGCACCTGTGGCACAATGCAACACGACGAACGACGCCGCGCCGTCTTACGTTACATGCAGCAATTCACCGCTTGGTCGCTTCGCGCCGATGGCGAATTAGAGCGCCGGTGCTTGTCGGCTGTCAACGAGGAAGCGATCCATCGAACTTGATGAAGCCGTCGATGAATGGCCGACGAAAGACAATGGGATCTAGGCATTTCTTTTTCACGGAGCAGCCGTTGGGAAGAAGACGGCGCTTCGTTGACGGCAATTCTGATATGCCGCGCTGAAGGCGCTGCATTAACTGCGCAATTGGCGCACGATCCCTTCGCGCCGATGCGGACGCGACACGGTCCGCGTGACTTCAATTAGGCTCTCGCATGGTCTTGTCCGACGACCTGCCGCTTTCGACTCCGGTAAGCGTGATCACCGGCTTTCTCGGCAGCGGCAAGACCACGCTGCTTTCGCGGCTGCTCGCCGATTCGCGCATGAACAAGGCGGCGGTAATCATCAATGAATTCGGCGAAGTCGGGCTCGACCACGTGCTGGTGACAGCGCCGCGCGAAGATGTGGTGTTGCTGTCGTCCGGCTGCCTATGCTGCAGCCTGCGCGGCGACCTGGTGAATACGCTAACCAGTCTGTTCAATGAGCGGGCGTGCGGAGAGATCCCTGCGTTCGACCGCGTGCTGGTCGAAACGACCGGCCTTGCAGATCCGGCTCCGGTATTGTTGACGGTTTCCGCCGACGAGAGGTTGTCGGAGGTGTTCCACATCGAGCGGGTGATCACCACGGCCGACGCTACACACGGTTTGAGCCAGCTTGAAAGCCAGCCGGAATCCGTCAAGCAGGCCTGCGTCGCCGACGTGATCCTGGTGACCAAGACCGACCTTGCCGATGTCAAGGCGCTTGCGGCGCTGCGAACGCGACTCGGTCGCCTCAATCCGCTCGCGCCTAGCTACGACGTGGTGCAGGGCGAGATCGATCCCGGCATCCTGTTCAATTTCGCCGACCCGGGCGCGGCCCGCACCCGCGACTTCGCCGGCTTGGCCGATATGATGAGCGATGCGCCCGGACCGCCCCGCCACCATGATCACCACCACAATGATGAATCCCACACCCATGCCGGCATCCGCACCTTCTCGGTGGTGCGCGACGAACCGGTGACCGTCAGCGGTCTGGAGGTGTGGATGGGCCTCTTACGCGACGTGAAAGGACCAAGTCTGTTGCGCATCAAGGGCATCGTCAACATTGGCGGACGCCCAATCGTAATTCAGGCGGTGCAGCACATGTTTCATCCGCCCAGCGAATTGCCGAAGTGGCCGGACGATGATCGGCGCTCGCGCATCGTGTTCATCACCCGCGATCTCGAACGCGCGGAGATCGAGCGTACGCTCGATGCGCTCTCGCTCGACATGGCGGCCAGCGTGCAAGGGTCGTCGATCAATCCGGACGCTTTCCGCCAGTTCGTGGCCGCCGCCAGCAAGTTCCGCTAGTCTGACGTTACCACCAGCGCATCGGCCGCCACTACGCCCTGGCCGCGCCGGCGCACGAACAGTGGATTGATGTCGAGCTCGGCCAAGCGGTCTTCTTGCGCGGCCAGCGTCGACACGCGCGCGATCGCCTCTGCCAAGGCGTCGACGTCGAGTTCGCCGCGGCCACGGAACGGACCGAACAATGCGGCGGACCTCAGTTCGCCGATCATGGCGCGCGCCTGGTCGACCCCGAACGGCGCCACGCGATACGATACGTCCTTCAGAACCTCCGCCGCGATGCCACCGAGGCCGAACGCCACCACCGGACCGAACGAAGGATCGCGCACGACGCCGACGATCGTTTCCAGTCCGTCGGTAATCATCTCGGCCACGATGAAGCCGTCGATCGTAGCATCCGGCCGGTACTGCTTGACGTTGGCGCGAATGGTGCGAATGGCGTCTGCCAGCTCATCCAGATTGGCGACGCCGAGCAGCACGCCACCCGCCTCGCTCTTATGCGCGATTGCCGCGGACAAGACTTTGACCGCGACGGGGAATGGCAGATCGAGTGACACCGGCCTTTCCGTATCGGCCGGCAACATTATCTCGCGTGCAACCGGAATGCCGGCCTTCGTCAACACCGATTTGCTACGGACCTCGTCGAGCGCGCCGTCGACCGGGGGCAGGTCGACGCGGGCGACCGTCGGGGGTGCAAGCGGGGCAGGCGCGGCGCGCGAGGCGGCAAATCCTGCCAGCGTCGCGCAGGCCTCGGCGGCCCGCACCGGCAATTCATAGATCGGCACATGCCCCTCTTCTAGCAATGCGTAAGCCGCTTCGGCACGATTGCGGCGGGCCGACCACGCCAGCATGACCGGTTTGTGATGGGCGTCGATGGCGGCGCGGATGGCTTGCGCCGCGCGCAGCGCGGCTTCTCCGGGGATCGATGCTAGCAGCAATGCGAGTTGGTCGACATTCGGGTCGCCGAGCACGCCTCCGATCACGTCGGTCAATATCTTTGCATCGTTGAAGACGCTTGCCGTCACATCGACGGGATTGGCAATAGAGCCGAAAGAGGGGATGACGCTGCGCAGCACCTTGTTGGTGTCTTCGCTCAATGTCGAAAGCTGCAGGCCGCGCGCGCTGGCGCGGTCGGCGAACAGGATACCGGCGCCGCCGGAAATACCGACGGAGGCCACGTGTGAGCCGGCCGGCAATTCGCCGCCGAGAAAAGCGCGGCAGGCGTCCGCGAGGTCGTCGATGTCGAAGATTTCGATGATGCCCGATTGGCGGAAGGCGGCGCGGTAGACGTCGTAGCGCCCCGTCATGCTGCCGGTATGAGATGCGGCAGCGCGCGCGCCGTCGGCGGTATTGCCAGATTTCCAGACCAGCACCGGCTTGCCCGCGGCCATCGCGCGGCGCGCCGCTGCTTGTAGCCGGCGCCCGTCGGCAACGCTCTCGACGTAGGCGCAAATGATGCGTGTGCCGGGATCGTCGATCAGCGCCTCGACCACCTCGGGCGTGGTGATGTCGATTTCATTGCCGGTCGATAGTGCGATGCGGAAACCGATGCCACGCTGCGTGCAGCTCATCAAGACCGCGAAGCCGAAACCGCCGCTTTGCGTCACGAGCGATACGGAGCCCGCGAGCAAATCGGGTTCAAGGAACGGCGAGCCAAAGCCGGCGTAAAGCCTGGTCGTCAAATTGAGCAGGCCCTGGCAGTTCGGGCCGACCAGGCGGATGCCGGATTCGACCGCTGCTTTGCGCAAGTCGTGTTCCAGCGCAGCGCCGTCCGCGCCGGTCTCGCCATAGCCGGCGCTCAGCACAATGCAGAAAGGGATGCCCGCCGCGCCGCAGGCGCGCACTGCCTCGCTTGCTGCCTTGGCCGGTACCGCGATCAGCGCGAGGTCGCACGGCGCCTCGATGTCGCCGACCTTTTGGTAGCAACGCAAGCCGTCGATCTCGGTGTGTTTCGGATTGACCGGAAATACGCGGCCGCGGAAACCGAACCGGTGCAGCGCCCGCACCGGTTGCCCGCCGATGCGTGAGACGTCGGCAGAGGCGCCGACGACCGCGACGCCGCGCGGCTCGAACAAAGGTGACAGTGCGTGCAAGCAACCCCCGGATGATGGCGCGAGCTTGAATTGTAGTGCGCCGGTTTTCGCTTGAGTTCTTGGTTCGAAAGCGCTTGTTGTATGCTACAGGCGAGTTCAGCTTGTCAGCGGACAGGCTGTTGGGCGAGGATATAACAGGTATGACCGGGCAAGAAAGTCAGTCGCCTGTCGAGCGGGTGACGCTCATCACTGGCGCAACTCGTGGTATCGGCCGCTCCATTGCCGAAAGACTGGCGGCGCAAAATCATCGTGTCATCGGCATCGCGCGTTCCACCGCCGATGCCGGTTTTCCCGGCGAAGTCTTCACGGCCGACCTGACCGATGCGGACTCGGTCAAACATGCTTTGTCCGATATCGTTCGACGATACACGATCAACGGGCTGGTCAACAACGCCGGCCTCAATCATATCCAGAAGCTTGGCGAGATCGATCTCGGCAAGTTCGATGAGGTGATTAGCGTCAATTTGCGCGCCTCGATCCAGTGCGTGCAGGCAGTGCTGCCCGCTATGCTCCAGGCGCGCTTTGGCCGCATCATCAACATCACGAGCCGCGCGCTGCTGGGGCGGCCGAACACCTCGTCCTATTCGGGCGCCAAGGCGGCGCTGGTCGCCATGACGCGGAGCTGGGCGCTCGAGCTTGCCGACAAAGGCATCACCGTCAACGCGGTGGGGCCGGGACCCACGGAAACCGACATGTGGAACAAGAACAATCCGCCCGACAGCCCCGCGACGCGCGCGCATGTCGCGGCTATTCCCATGGGCCGGCTCGGAAGGCCGGAGGAGATCGCCGGTGCCGTCGCTTATTTCATGTCCGAGGAGGCGAGCTTCACCACCGGCCAGCACATTTTCGTATGCGGCGGGCTCAGTCTCGGCTCGCCCATGATAATGTGACGGAAACCTGCCTCTCCGTCATGAAGCCGGGACGCGAAATATGACTGAATCCGATCCGCTGCTGGTTGAACATCCGTCCGACGACGTCGTCGTCCTCAGGCTCAACCGCCCCGAGGTGCGCAACGCGCTCAATCTCACCGCTGCGCCAGCGGCTCGCCGACGAGGTGACGCGCCACGCCGCCGACCCGAAAATCCGCTGCCTGGTCATCACCGGTTCGGACAAGTCCTTCGCGGCCGGCGCCGACATCAAGGAAATGGCCGAGGCCGGTCCGGTCGAGGTGATGGCGCGCAACGTGCAGAAATACTGGCGCATCCTCATGGACTGCCCGAAGCCCTTGATCGCCGCGGTCGAGGGCTACGCGCTCGGCGGCGGGCTGGAATTGGCGCTGTGCACCGACATCATCGTGGCGGGCGAGGGCGCCAAGCTCGGACTGCCCGAGGTCAAGATCGGCATTCTGCCGGGCGGCGGCGGCACGCAGAAGCTGGCGCGCCTGATCGGCCGCCAGCGCGCCATGTTGCTCTTGCTGACGGGACGCATCTTCGGCGCGGCGGAAGCGCTCAACATGGGCGTCGTCGGCGAAGTCGCGCCCACCGGCCAAGCGCTGGCCCGCGCGCTCGAAGTCGCGCGCGAAATCGCGGACATGCCGCCGATTTCCGTTCAGCAGATCAAGGAAATCGTCAATGCGGGCCTGAACGCGCCGCTCGACACCGCGCTGATGCTGGAGCGCAAGGCGCTGCTGCTGCAGTTTGCCACGCAAGACCAGAAAGAAGGCATGCGGGCCTTCATCGAGAAACGCAAAGCGAAGTTCGAAGGGAAGTAACGTGGCAAGGAATATTGCGGCGTCCGATCTTACTGTGACCGTGATCGGCACCGGTACAATGGGGCGCGGCATTGCCCAGGTGTGCGCGCAGGCCGGACTGACCACTTTGATGTTCGACACGCGCGCGGGCGCGGTGGACGAGGCGCTAGCGGCGATCGACAAGGGGCTCGACGGGCAGGTCGCCAAGGGACGCATGACCGCGCAGGCCAAGCAAGACGTCCTCGCGCATCTGAAGCCGATCGCTTCGCTCGATGAAGCGTCGTCGTCCGACGTCGTGATCGAAGCCATCGTCGAGAGGCTCGAGGTCAAGCGCGAATTGTTCCGCGCGCTGGAAATGCGTCTGGCGCCCGACGCTGTGCTTGCCACCAACACGTCTTCATTGTCGGTGACCGAAATCGCCGCCGGCTGCGAGCGGCCTGAACGCGTGGCCGGCCTGCATTTCTTCAATCCGCCGCCGGTCATGCGGCTGGTCGAGGTGATTGGCGGCCTGCGCACCGAGCCCGCGCTGGTCGAAGCTCTGGTCGACTTCACCCGCAGGATCAAGAAGCATCCGGTGGTCGCCACCGACACGCCCGGCTTCGTGGTCAATCATGCCGGCCGCGCCTACGGCCCCGAAGCGTTGCGCATCATGGCACAGGGCATTGCCAGCCCGCGCGAGGTCGATCTGCTGATGAAGGAAGCGGCCGGCTTCCGGATGGGGCCGTTCGAATTGCTCGATCTGGTCGGCGGCGACGTCACTCACGCGGTGATGGTGAGCATCTACAGTCAGTATTTCAACGAGCCGATGTATCAGCCCTCAGCCGAAATGGCGGTGCGTGTCGCCGGCGGGCTGCTCGGCCGCAAGAGCAAGCGGGGCTTCTATGACTATTCCGGTCCGCCATCGGCGGGTGCACCGAGCGTGCCGGTCGTTGAACAACCGAAGCCCGCCTCGGCTTGGGTCACCAACGAGGACGGCGGTGAGGAGCTTGCCGAATTGCTGAACGGGGCCGGCATCAAGGTGCAGCGCGGCGGCGCGCCTGGTTCGCATCCGGTCTGCTTCGTCACCCCGCTCGGCGAAGATGCGTCCGGCGCCGCGGTGCGCCTGAAGCTTGACCCTGTGAAGACGGTGGCCGTCGACATGCTCGGTCGTTTTCCGGGCCGGCGCACGCTGATGAAAAACCCGCTCACGACGCCGGAGGCGTTGGGCGCGGCCTATGCCGCGCTCGCCGCCACCAATGCGCCGGTAACCGTGATCAAGGACAGCCCCGGCTTCGTCATCCAGCGACTGCTGGCCATGATCGTCAATGTCGGCACCCGCATTGCGGAACTACGCATCGCCGCGCCGTCCGACATCGACACGGCGGTCGAACTCGGCCTCAATTACCCGAAAGGGCCGCTCGCCTTCGGCGACGGACTTGGGCCCGCCCGCGTGCTCGCCGTGCTGGACGGCATGCACGCGATTACCCTTGATCCGAAGTACCGCGCGACCGCCTGGCTGCGCCGCCGCGCGCGGCTCGGCGTTTCATTGCTGACACCCGACTGAGCTGAACTCGGAGGCGCACTGATGCCGCTTGACGTCGAAACGATGCAGCAACTGCGCGACACCGTGCGTCGCTTCGTGCGCGAACGGCTCATTCCCAACGAGCGCAAGGTCGAGGAGAGCGACGAGATCCCGCCTGACATCCTGGCGGAAATGCGCGCGCTCGGCCTGTTCGGGCTGACGATCCCGGAAGAATACGGCGGGCTCGGCCTCAACACCGAGGAAGAAGCGCAGATTGTCTACGAGGTCTCGCACGCGGCGCCCGCCTTCCGCTCCTGCTTTTCCTCCACAATCGGCATCGGCTCCCAGGGCATCGTCATCGACGGCACGCCCGAGCAGCGCGAAAAATATCTGCCGCGCATGGCCAGCGGCGAGATGATCGGTTCGTTCGCCCTGACCGAACCGGACACCGGTTCGGACGCCGCCCATCTCAAACTGTCGGCGCGCCGCGACGGCAACCATTTCGTGCTCAACGGCACCAAGCGCTTCATCACCAATGCGCCGGAGGCCGGTCTGTTCACTGTGATGGCGCGCAGCGATCCGAACGAAGCGGGCGCCAAGGGCGTCACCGCCTTCCTGGTCGAGGCCGGCACACCCGGCCTGCGCATCGGCAAGAGCGACCGCAAGCTCGGCCATCGCGGCGCGCACACTGCCGACGTCATCTTCGAGGATCTGCGCGTGCACCAGGATAATATCGTCGGCGGCAAAGAGGGCCGGGGCTTTGTCACCGCCATGAAGGTGCTCGACCGCGGCCGGCTGCACATCGCGGCCGCCTGCTGCGGCGCCGCTGAGCGGCTGATCGGGTTGATGCTCGACTACGCCACCGAGCGTGTGCAATTTGGAAAACCTATTGCCGAGCATCAACTGGTGCAGGGGCTGATCGCCGACAGCAAGCGCGATTCCTACGTCGCCTGGTGCGCGCTGTTCGATGCCTGCCGGCGGCGCGACGCCGGCGAACAAATCACCACGCTGGCGGCTTGCGTGAAATATTTCGCCAGCGAGATGGTCTGGCGCGTCGCCGATGCCGCGGTGCAGGTGCATGGCGGCAACGGCTATATGCAGGACTACCGCGTCGAGCAGTTTCTCCGCGACGTGCGGCTGTTCCGCCTGTACGAGGGCACGTCGCAGATCCAGCAAATCATCATCGCTCGCGATCTCATCAAGCAGTATCGCGACTGATCGCGCGCTCTGCGAATTCAAAAATCTGGCGCAGTGGCCGGGTGGCACCAAGCCAAATTGCGGGCTGAAAGCAGAGGTGCGCACTCGCCGCCGTGTGTGGCACTAGCTGTTATGCCTCGCACTCAATTGACCCTCTCTTTTTCCGGCGATTAGATCGAATTTCGAGCGATGGCGCGCCACGGAGCGTGCCAATTACCTTGCAGGGCTAATCATAACCAGCATCCAAATCGGGCCAGGGGACCTTGTCACATGGCGGCAGCGAAGCAGGTTGCGATCAAGGGCAAGACGCTCATCGACGGTAACGGCGGCCCGACCGTCGCCGACCCCATCATTCTGCTGGAGGGAAGTCGCATTGCCGAGATCGGCGCCAAGGATACGGCGAAGATTCCGAACGGTGTAGAAATAATCGACGCCAGTCACTGTACCCTGATGCCGGGCATGATGGACCTGCACATCCATCTCTCGATGTTCAACAACCGCACCTTCAAGAACTACCGCGTGGCGCAGTGGGAAGTGACGCCGCATCTGCAGCAGATGTACGCCTTCTTCCACGCCCAGCTCTGCTTCGAAATGGGCTTCACGACGCTGCGCGACCTCGGCTTGCAGAGCACGCGCGGGCTATTGACCCAGGAAATGTGCGCGGTGCGCGACGCCATCGACGCCGGCATTCTGTCCGGCCCGCGGCTGCTCGTGGCCGGCTTCACCTACATGACTGGCTCGCATCTCGAACTGATCTTCCCGCGCGCGGCCGAGCGCAACGGCTTCCAGAACGCCGACGGCCCCTGGGAACTGCGCAAGCTGGCGCGGCTCAACCTCCGCCACGGGGTCGACGTGATCAAGACCTGCGCCTCCGGCGGCGGCGGCACCGACAAGGAAGAGCCGGACGTGCGCAACCTCACGCAGGAGGAGCTTGACGCCATCGTCGACGAGTCGCACGCGCTGCATAAGCCTTGCGCCGTGCACTGCTTCACGCCAGGCGCCCACCGCATGGCGATCAAAGCCGGCTGCGACACCATCGAGCATATGGTGTTCCACGACGACGATTCGCTGGAGAGGATCCTCGAAGCCAAGATGTGGATGACGCCGACGCTGTCGCACCGTACCGATCACGCCATCGAGATCCGCCGGGACATCGGTACGCCGGAATTTACGCTGAACAAGATGAAGACGATCCAGCCCCACTGCTACAAGACGTTCCAGCGCTTCTATAAGGCCGGCGTCAACATCGCGATGGGTACCGATATGGGATTCGAGCCCGGCATGGGCACCAACGCCTTCGAACTGGAGACCTATGTCGGTCTCGGCATGACGCCGATGGACGCCATCCTCACCACGACACGCAACGCCGCCAAGGCGTTGCGGATGGACAAAGATCTCGGCACGCTAGAGGTGGGCAAGCTCGCAGACATCGTCGCGGTCGACGGCGATCCGCTCGTGGATATCCGTATTCTTCAGGAGCGCAAACGCATCCAGATGGTGATGAAAGAAGGCAAGATCTACGTCGACCGCCGGCCCGGCAAGTCGATCGAGGTCATACAGGCCGAGCCGGACAGCTGGCGCAAGATCGACGCTTGAGCGCGGCGCGCGTTGCGCCGATTCAACATCCGATTCGTCATTCCGGGGCACACACGAAGTGTGCGAATCCGGAATCCATAACCTCGGCGCTGCGTTGTATAAATTCCGGGTCCGCTCGCTTTGCTCGCGTCCCGGAATGACAGAATTAGGTCACACCACTTCGGCGGCGTAGGCGGTGATCGGCGGGCTCTTGAGCGCGTTCTTGGCGACCGCGTGGCCCATCCAGTTGCCCTTGGCGAGCAGATCGCAAAGCTCGACTTGAACCAGCGCAGCAAGTTTATTCGTCACCAGCGACAGCGCGCCATTTGGCCGGATCGCGAAGCCGAGCGGGCGTACGAGATCCGGCTCGACCACGCGCGCCGCCCTCAACAGGCCGCGCCGCGCCTCTTCGCAGACAGCGGCGTAGGGCAGGATCGTGTAGCCGGCGCCGTCCATGACCGCCTGCTTGATCGCTGCCAGCGAGTCGATGTCCATCTCACAATTTGCCATGAGGCCAAGCTGCGCGGCGGTACTGACGATGCGCTTGCGCAGGGTGCCGCCGAGGCTTGGCAGGATGAGCGGAAGGTGCACGATGTGGCGGAAGGGCACCGTCTCCTGTGCAGTCAAGCGATCCGCCTTCGGTCCAACCAGATAAAGCGTTTCCTCGACCACGGACTTGGTCGGCAGGTTCTGGTGGTCTTGCGGGTCGTAGATGAAGCCGGCGTCGAGGCGCGAGGACTGCAGCCATTCGGCGATCTGGGCGTTGCTGCCTTCCGCGACGCGGATGCGCGCGCTCGGATAGCGGCTGCGGAACGACTGTACGATCTGCAGGATGAAGCGCGGACCGAGCTCAGCCGGTACGCCGAGCGCGACCTCGCCCGTCGGGGTGTCGTAGTCGGCCTGCAATTCGGCGGCCGCCTGGTCGAGCTGCTGCAAAATATCGGCAACGCGCTCATAGTAGCGCTGGCCCTGCTCGGTGAGGACCGCCCCGCGGCCGTCGCGGTAGAAGAGTGCGACGCCCATCTCCTCTTCGAGCTTGCGGATGTGGCGGCTGAGCGCGGGCTGCGCGATGCGCACCGCAAGTGCAGCGCGGCTGAAACTCTTGAAGTCGGCAACCCGCAAGAAGTAACGCAACTGACGGAGTTCCATGTGCGTTTCACCTTCAGTGTGTGCGCAAGTGGCGCATGATCTCGCGCTGGGTTTCCACGAACGGTTCGCTGAGCGGGTCGCGCGGCCGTGGCAGGCCGAGCGTGAGCTCGGCCCTGATCGTTCCGGGATGTGCGTTGAGCACGATCACCTTGTCGCCGAGGAATACCGCCTCGGAGACGTTGTGGGTGATGTACACGATCGTCTTTCTGGTTTTCTGCCAGATGTCGGTTAGCAGCTGCTGCATATCGTCCCGAGTTCATGGCGTCGAGCGCGGCGAACGGCTCGTCCATCAGCAGCACTTGCGGGTTATAGGCGAGCGAGCGCGCGATCGCGACGCGTTGCTGCATGCCGCCGGAGAGTTGATGGGGAAAGACGTCGGCGAATTTTTCCAGGCCCACAAGCCGTAGGAATTCCATTGCAGTTTGCTCGCGCTCGGCCTTGCCGACCTTGCGCGTTTCCAGGCCAAACTCGACGTTGCGCCGCGCCGTGCGCCAGGGGAACAGTTGCGCGAAATCCTGGAACACGACGCCGCGGTTCTGTTTGTTGCTGCCGAGTGGCTCGCCGCCAATGCGGATGTCGCCGTGAGTTGGCCGCAACAGGCCGGCCAGAATGTTGAGGATTGTGGTCTTGCCGCAGCCGCTGGGCCCCAGCAGGCATACGAATTCTGAGGGCTGGACGGAGAAATTGATGTCCTTGATCGCCAGGACGGGGCCGCTGTCGACCCTGTATTCGAAAGTCACGTTCCTGACGTCGATCTGGTCCGACACTGTCGACCTGCCTGTCTGCCCTGGACGGCCCTAGCCGCCCGCAGCCTTGCGGGCGCGGCTGTGCCGCCGCAGTGCAGCAACCCGATCCTCGCGCCGCCCGAGCGGCGCGTACGTCTGTCCGGTGCCTGAAGAGGGCAAGGGCGTCTCTCTCTCCCGTGAGGCCGCTCTGTTTATGGAAGTGGGGCGACCATTTCACACAGCCTAGAACGGCCATTGGATAGAGCAAGAACATTCTGATTATGTATCCAATAGAACATATCTATTATGCCCAGCGGAGCTCCGCCGACCTGCTCTAGTATCGCCGCGACCGGGGGCAGGGAGGATTTCATGGAGCTGCGGCACATCCGCTATTTTCTCGCAATCGCGGAGACGCGCAGCTTTACTCGCGCGGCCGAACGGCTCCATGTCACGCAGCCGACGCTGTCGCATCAGATCAAACAGCTGGAACAACAGATCGGCACCGTCCTGTTCGAGCGCGGCACCAAAGAGATCGAGCTCACCGCCGCCGGCAAATTGTTCAAGCCCTATTGCGAGCGCATCCTCAAGGAAATCGATTCCAGTATGCTGGCCATATCGGAATTGGAGGGTCTTATGCGCGGCAGCTTGCGCGTTGGCGTGTTCCACTCGTTTTCGCATTCGGTGCTGCCGCCTATCCTGTCGGAATTCGCGCTGCGCTATCCAGGCGTGCAGGTGACGGCGCAACTGGTGCCACGTGTTGATCTCGAGCGCCAGCTGATCAGCGGTGAGCTCGATTTCGCCATCTCTTATCTTTATGACACCAACGAGCAGATCGTGGCCGAGCCGCTGTTCGACGAGGAACTCGTGTTCATCGTCGGCTCTGTGCACTCGCACGCCGGCCGCAAGTCCATGCCAATGCGTGATCTCGCCACACTGCCGCTGGTGCTGCTGACGGCGGAATTCGGCGCGCGTCAGTTCATCGACCGCTATCTCGCCGATAACGGCCTTACGCCGCACGTGGTACTCGACATGAATGCGGTGGAGCCGATCCTGGCGACCATCCGTCATTCGCGGCTCGCCAGCGTGCTGGCGCCGGGCGCGATCGCCGACCCCACTGGCTTGCATCTGGTCAAGCTCACAGATCCGGTGCCCAGGCGCAGCGTCGGACTATTGTGGCGGCGCAACGGCCATCGCTCGGCGGCGGCGCTACGGATGGCCGAGATGATCAGAGCCGCCCACGGCGAGGCCCCGGATGTCGCGAAAAAGCCTACCGCGAAACCGTCGGTCACGCGTGCGGCCGCGCCAGCTTCGGCCGGCTAGTCGTGATAGGCAGGAGCGTGGTCAGCGCAAAATACCGCGCGCCTTGAGATCATCGATTTGTGGGGCTGCGATGCCGGCTTCGGCCAGCAATTCGGTGGTGTGCTGGCCCAATGCCGGCGCTGCGCGTGGAATTGGCGCGTCGCCCGTGTTGAGCGGTGAGCGCAGCACACGCAGAGCCTTGCCGCTGTCGCTTGTCACTTCCGAAATCATGCCGCGCTCGGCGGTGAAGGGGGACGCGAGCGCTTCGCCGACCTTGACGACCGGTGCTGCCGGCACCTTGCCGGCCAGCCGCTCGCCCCATTCGGCGGTCGACCGTTTGCGGAATAGCTCGTCGAGTATATCCGACAGTTCTTGCCGGTTGGCGAGCCTGTCGGGAAAGCGGCGGAAGCGTGGATCATCGGCAAGCGCCGGTGCGCCCAATTCGGCGCATAGCAGCGAAAAGAATTTCTCCTTGTTGGCCATGATGTAGATCCAGCCGTCAGCGGTCTGAAACAACTGGCACGGCACCACCGTCGGATGCGCGGAGCGGGCGAGCCGCTGCGGCTCGTAACCTGCGTTCATTGCCCACACCGCCAGATAATTGAGATTGGCCAAAGCCACATCATAAAGACTTACGTCGATATCACGGCCGCGTCCGCCGCTGCGCGCATGGAGCACGCCGGACACGATCGAGAGCGCCAGGCAATAGCCGGCCATGTAATCGACGATCGACAGACCGAAGCGCGAAGGCGCAGCATTCGGCTCGCCGTTGAGACTGAAATAGCCCGTCTCCGCCTGCACGATGTAATCGTATGCCGGCCAAGCGGCGCGCGAGCCTTCGCGTCCATAGGCGGTCAGATGGCAGCAGACGATCTCCGGCTTGACGGCTCCGAGCGCTCCATACGTGATGCCGAGACGGCCGGGCACATCGCCACGCACATTGCAGGTCACCGCGTCTGCGCCATGCACCAGCGCATGGAACGCCTTTTGTCCCTCGGGTGCGGTGAGATCGAGGGCGATGCTCTTCTTGCCGCGGTTGAGCGCCTGGAAGAATAGGCTTTCCGTAGTCTCGCCCAAATCCGCGTCAAAGAAGGGGCCGAGCGAGCGTGTGACGTCCCCGCCGTCATGCGGGTTCTCGATCTTGATCACCTCGGCGCCGAGATCGACCAGCGCCTGTGTGCCGAACGGGCCCGCACCGTATTGCTCGACCGCGAGGATCCTAAGCCCTTTAAGCAAGCCCATGCGCCGGCTCCTTCAAATGATCACAGCCGACGTTCTCCGGTTGCCCATGCACCGGTCAAGCAGTCCGTCCGATGCGGGCGGCTGGCCGCACTCATTTTTATGCCGTCAAACGAACGGACGCCGTTACAATCCCATGGCATGGGATTTTATCGGATAGACCGAGGCGGCATTCGATTTTCTTACCGCGTGCCGTCAAAAACACCATAGGATCGCGCCAGAAAAGGAAAGAGGAATTGCGAATGAGTGCGCAACCAGTGAAACTTGGCATTGTCGGTCTCGGCCGATGGGCCAAGGTGCTGACCCGGGCTGTGACCAAGTCGGACAAGCTCAAGATCGTGGCCGGCTACAGCCGTACCGAGGAGAAACGCAACGCCTTTGAGCAGGAGTTCGGCGTCAAAGGCATGCCGGACATGAAGGCACTGCTGTCCGACCCCGAAATCCGCGGCGTGATCATCACGGTTCCGAACGAACAGCATCTACCGGTTGCTACCGAAATCGCCAAGGCCGGCAAGCACGTCTATACCGAGAAACCGATTGCGGCCACGCTCGAAGACGGCATTGAAATTGCGGCGCTGGAACAGAAATACGGCGTTACCGTCACCGTCGGCCATAGTGCGCGCCTGATGGGAAGCATCCGCCGCATCCGCGAGGCGATTGACGCCGGCGAACTCGGCCGCGTCGCCTTCATGGAAGCGAACTTTTCTAACGAACGGGCGCTGGAACTCACCCCCAACACCTGGCGCTGGTACAAGGCCAAGGCGCCGGGCGGGCCGTTGTCGCAGCTCGCCATCCATCAGTTCGACATCCTGCACTTCCTCGGCGGCGAGATCGCCGAAGCAAGCTCGATGGCCTCCAAGCTGTCGCCGGTGGGCGCCGAAGTCGACGACCAGTCGATGACGGCGTTGCGCTTCGCCGACGGGAAGCTCGGCTATGTCGGCTCGTGCTGGACCTCGCCCGGTATCTTCTCGGTGCGGGTGTTCGGCTCCAAGGGCCTGATGCACAGCGAGACCGACTTTTCTTCGTGGGATACGCCGGACAAACTGCATCTGTCGTCTGCGCTCTATATCCAGCGCGGCAAGGACGGCTATGGCAAGCGCGAGGATCTTAAGGTTCCGGCCAGCGATATGTTCAGCGCGGAATTGGAACTGTTCGCAGAGAGCTGCCGCACCGGCAAGGCCAACGAGTTGACCGCTCACAACGGCAATGTCGCGGTCGCGGTGGTGAACGCAGCGCTGCGCTCGATCGATAACCGGGGTCAATACGTGCGCATTGACGACATTCTTGATGAGGCGCGGCAGCGTGCCGAGGCGAGAAAGGTCAATGTGGCCTAGCCGCTTCGCGCGGCCTGGGTTATCACTGCAAAAAAAGCCTTCATCTGCCCATGAAGGCGGGTGAATGCGCGTCGGCGACGGCCGGCATCAAAGTAAGAAGCCTTCGATAGGCACAACTAAGAATTGTCTGGGAGGACGAGGGATTTATGGCGAGCAAGATGCTTGGTGCGGCGCACGAACTAAAGCAGGCGTCGGCGCCTTCCAGAGGTGCGCCGGTCATTGTCTCCGATGGTCTGACCATCGGCTATACGCTGCACCGCGAGCGCAAGCGGTTGACGGCGTTGCGCGACATCACGCTGACGGTGAATCGCGGCGAGTTCGTCGTGCTGGTGGGACCGTCGGGCTGTGGCAAGACGACCTTCATCAACGCAATATCGGGACTGGTCGAACCTTGGGAAGGCACGATCGAGGTCAACGGCAAGCCGGTGGCGGGCCCAGGCCCCGACCGCGCCATGGTGTTCCAGGATTATGCGCTGATGCCCTGGCGCACGGTCGAATCGAACGTGCGCATGCCGTTTGAATTCCAGAACCTCGGCCTGTCGAAGGCAGAAATGGACGAGCGCGTCGATCGCTTCCTGGAACTCGTCGGGCTTTCCGGCTTCAAAAAATCCTATCCTTACGAGCTTTCTGGCGGCATGAAGCAGCGCGTCGGCATCGCTCGCGCGCTGGTCACCGAGCCGGACATCCTGCTCGCCGACGAGCCGTTCGCGGCGATCGACGCTATGACCCGCGAGGCGATGCAGAGCGAGCTCGAGCGGATTGTTTCCAAGACCGGCCAGACGGTCGTGTTCATCACCCACTCGATCGACGAGGCGATCACGCTCGCCGACCGCGTGGTGGTCATCTCGTTTCGACCCGGCCGCATCAAGGAGATCGTCAAGGTTGATCTTCCGCGTCCTCGCTTCGACCGCGATCTCAAGATGCTGCCGAGATACGGCGAGCTTTACGACCACATCTGGCGGCTTGTGAAAGACGAAGCATTCCAGGCCGCGCGCGGAGAGAAACGATGAGTGCCTTGGAGCAAACCGGCAAAGTGCAGTCGACTGACGATCCTGATCGCATTCAATACACCGGATGGACCGCGGCCGAGGTGTGGCGACGCGTCAGCCCGTTCCTGGTGACGGTCGTCAACATCAGCTGCTTCTTCATCATATGGCAGTTGTTTGCCAGCTCCGGCGCCATCAGCCCGCTGTTCTTTCCAAAGGCATCGAGCATGTTCGTGGCGCTCTGGCACGGCCTCACGACGACGGCGCCGCCGGGCGCGGTCGTCTCGGGCAGCATCCGTGACCATTTGTTTTACAGCATGTCCAACCTCGGTCTCGGACTCATTATCGCCTGCATCATCGGCATTCCCGCCGGACTGCTGATGGGCGGCAACCGGATCGTCGAAAAGATCCTCAGCCCCTATGTCTGGGCGCTTGCTTCGGTGCCGCGCATCGCCCTGGTGCCGCTGTTCATCTTGTTCCTCGGGTTCTCGGTCAAGATGCAGGTGACGATCATCACGCTGTCGGCGGTGTTTCCGATCATCATCAATTCCTGGGCGGGCGTGAAGACGACCGACAAGTCTTTGCTGGCTGCGGCCAAGGTGTTCGGCGCCAGTCGACGCGAGCTCTACATAAAGGTTGTGCTGCCCTATACACTGCCGTTCATCATTTCGGGCATCCAACAGGGCATTGGGCGCGGCCTGGTCGCCGTGATCATAGCTGAAATCTTCGGCGGCTCGCGCGGCCTCGGTTATCTCGTGAACCGCTCAGCCGATACGTTCGATTCCGCGTTGATGTATGCGGTTCTGCTCCTGCTGGTCGTGGTGTCGCTGACGCTGGTGCAGCTCACCCGCTGGCTGGAGGCTTACGTCGCTCCGTGGCGACGCCTAGAGGGGCTGTGAACGACGGACACGCCGTACACAGTCGGTGGTACTAGAACAAACGATGGGAGGAAAAAGGGATGAAGGATAATCTTATTCTGCCGCGCCGCGACGTCTTGTTGATGGGCGGTGCCGGCCTGTTGGGCACGTTCATCGCGGCGGCGACCGTGAAGGGCGCCGGCGCCCAGATGGCGAGCATCAAGAACATCAAGGCCAATCTTCATAGCCTTCGGATCGGCGAGTTCAATCCGAACTACGCCTCCGCCCTTGGTTACCGGATGGCGCAGGCGCTCGGTTATTTCAAGGAGCACGGGATCGACGACATCAAGGTTACGCTCTCGGACCAGTACATTGCCGGCCTCCTCGGCGGCAGCCTGGATGTCACCCGTACTGACACCGACGCGATCATGGCTGCGGCCGCGCGCAGCGGTAAGCCCTTCAAGATGATCTCCTGCTACCGCGACAAGGAATGGTGGATCATGGGTGTCCGCAAGGGCATCAACAAGCCCGAGGATCTCAAGGGCAAGAAGATCACCGGCGGCCCGATCGATGGACACAATACCTGGGTCATGCGCCAGATCGTGAAGGAGTTCGGCCTCGACCCGGACAAGGACGTGCAGTTCGTTCCGACATCGGGCGGTTCGGACAAGCGCCTGCTGGCCTTGATCAACGGCACGGTCGACGCAGCCAGCGTGTTCCCGCGCCACGAGAAGGGGCTGGCGGACGCCGGCGGCAAGTTCATCTACCACAAGGCCCACGCCGCGCCGCAGGAAGGCTACGGCGCGCTGGGTGACTGGTTGGGCAAGAACGAAGACACCGCCTACGCTTTCATCCTGGCGGACATCAAGGCCCGTCAGTGGGTGTTCAAGCCGGAGAACACGGCAAAGACCTTCAAGACCATGGAGGACTTCGGCTACAAGATCACGAAGGCCTTCAAGGCGAGCTACAAGGAATCGCTCGCGCAGATGAGCCCCGACGGCGGTTTCGCGGACGCCGCTTCCATGGACTTGTTCCTGTCTCCGGAAGTCGAAACGGGCAAGATCCCGAAGAACTTCGACTGGCATAAGGTCGTCGACATGAAGTACGTGTGGGCGGCGCAGAAGGCGCTCGGTCTCCCGCAGCGTCCGGCCAAGCTCTGATCCTGAAGCAAGATCGGATGCATTGACGTCAATGTTTCCCGGCGGCTTCGGCCGCCGGGAAATTCATGAAGGGCGCGCACCGTGCTGACGCTCTACCATTACGACCGTTCGACCGCCGCCCAGCGCGTGCGCCTGCTACTGGAAGAAAAGGCGATTGCGTGGAAGAGCGTGATCGTCGACACCGCGCGCGGCGACGTCGAAGAGTTGCCGCCCGACTATCACCGGCTCAATCCCAAGGGCCTGGTGCCGGTGATCATCCACAACGGCGCGGCGACGCCGGAATCCCTCGTCATCCTCGAATATCTTGAAGACTCGTTTCCTGAGCCGCCGTTCCGGCCCGTCTCGCCGGAAGCGCGCGCCAAGATGCGGCTGTGGATGCGCCGGATCGACGAAGGCGTGCACGTCGCCAGCCGCACCATCGGCGTCTGTCTGGTCAACCGGCACATCTACAAGGCCAAGGGCGCCGACAAGATCGACAAGTATTACGCCGAGATGCGCGATACCGTGCGCAAGACCAACGACCAGATCAACATCGCGGGCGGCCTCGACTCGCCGCTGCTGCCGGATGCTGTTGCCGCCTTCCGCCGGCTGTTCGAGGAGATGGACGAAACGCTCAAAACGAGCGAATGGCTCGCCGGCGATATTTGTTCGCTCGCCGACATCGCGCTGGTCGTCTACGTGCGGCGGCTCGAGTCCTTCATGATGGCGCCGCTCTGGCAGCATCTTTCCCATCTCAATGCCTGGTACGGGCGCATCGCCGCGCGGCCGGCCTACGAAAAAGCCATCGTCGCCTGGGGCGACGTCACGGGCAGTCAACGCACCGAGCACGGTCAAGAGGCATTCCCACGGCTCAAGGCTCTGTGGGAAGCTGTCCGGCCCTGACGCAAGACCGGGTACGGCTTGAGCGGGGAGGTGTTTGTTGCAACCATAGAAGTTATCTCGCCGTCCGTTAGGCGGCAAAAGAGCAAAAGAGAACGCAGGGGGCGATTCGATCATGACCGACATCACCTTGGAATCGATGGACGTGCCGCTCGTCTACCGCGCGGCCAACGCTGACGCCGCGGGCTTCGTGCCGCCGGACAATCGTCACGGCCAGTCAGCGCGCACTTGGGTGCGCTCACTGCAGGGCATCCAGAAGGAAGCGCTGGTCACCTCGGCGATGACGGGTCTGTCCTGGCGTTTTGCCTCCGATGAGGGCGAGCATCTGCAAGGCCGTGATCGAGCGCCCAATCCGCTCAGCTTCCTGAGTGTCGGTATGGTCGCCGCCTTCATGAACGAGATCATGGCGCTGGCCGCCCAGCGCGGTATTTCGCTCAGTGACGTCGAGCTCATGCTGGAGAATTTCTATTACCGCGCCGGCTCGTTCCCGCGCGGCACCATGGTGTCGGGCGCGTTGCCGCCGGAGCTGACGCTGACCTGCGAGGCCAATTGCGACGACCGCGCGATGAGCCAGTTGCTCCATGATGCCGTCTCCGCCGCGCCGCTGCACGGGCTGATGACCGGCGTCCACAACAGCCTGTTCACTATCACCCACAACGGCCGTGCGCTGACGCCGTCAGGTGTGACGCCGCTTCGTGGCACGCCGCCGGCCGATCCCGGCGATTGCTTTGGCGCGCTTGAGGTCGAGAATGAGCCACGCGTGCGCCAGCCGATCGCCGAGAAGATCGGCAGCGTCGAGGAGATCATGCAGAAGATCAAGCAGTCGCCGCCGCAGGGACCGCGGCTGGAAGAGAGCCAACATCTGCTGCACTTGCGAAGCCGCTGCCGGCTGCTGCCAAACGGCGTGAAAGAAATCATTCGCGAACAATATTCCGGGCCGAGCCCGACTTGGCGTTTCCTGTCGGACGAGGCGCCCGGCTGCGGCGGCGAGGGCAGGGCGCCAGATGCGGCGAGCTACATTGCGGCCGGCATCGCCTTCTGCTTCATGACCCAACTCGGCCGCTTTAGCCACATGGCCAAGATCCCCCTGGAATCATACCGCGTCATCCAGGATACGCATTTTTCGCTCGGCGGCGCGTCGGGCAGGACCGGCAAGGCCGGCATCACCGACCCGATCGAGACCCACGTCTATCTGCAGACCGGCGCTGACGACGCCACCGCGCAGGATATCGTCAGGGTCGGCGAGCGCACCTGCTTCCTGCACGCGCTCTGCCGCGATCCCGTCAAGCCGCGCGCGGCCTACCGCCGCCGGCGGCTGGAAGCTGCGTAACATTCTCTCTTCACCTCCCCCTGGGGGGGAGGTCGACCGCGGGAGCGCAGCGAAGGCGGTCGGAGGGGTGAATCTGGAAGCGGCTCCGATCACCCCACCCCGGCTCGCATCTTCGATGCTCGCCGACCCTCCCCCTCCAGGGGAGGTGAAGATCACTCCGCCGCGCTCGCCACGTCCGCCTGCGCGATCACATGCCTGTGCGAGCCGCGGCCGAGTTTGAGCTCCGGGTATTGGTCCGACAAGCGGCTGCCACGGTAGTAGGCCTTGCCGTAGGCTGGCCGCTCCTGCATGCGTTTGAGCCAGTCGTCGACCCGCGGAAACTCTTCAAGCCAGAGCGCTTCGAGGCCAAGGTCCTCGACACGATCGAGCAATGGCGCCACTGCGATATCGGCAAGGCTGTACTGTTCGCCCATGAGCCAAGGCCCGCCATTCTCGCCGAACATCCGGTCCATGCGCGCGGCGGTCTTGCGCAACGCGGCATAGGCTTCCTCCATTTCGGCGGCGTCAAAGCCGGTCATCCGGTCCATCTTGCGGTAGAACGCAGCTTTGATCGGCCGCTTGGTGACCTGCTCGTCGAATTGTTCCTGGCTCATGGCCTGGAACTTGTGCAGCAGCCCGCCGAACTGGAACGAGGGGAAGCGCACCGCCGGGGTCGGCATCGCGTCGACGAAGGCAAGCCAGGCGCGCAATCTGGCTTGGCCGTAAGCATCGGCCGGCATCAGCGCCACGTCCGGAAATACCTCATCGAGATATTGCAGGATAACGGAGGACTCGAAGATCGGCCGCCCATCGTGGATCAGCGTCGGCACCACACCGTTGGGATTGAGCTTGAGATACCAGTCCGACAGATGATCGGCGTTCTTGGAGACGAGCGGGTGATCGACCCAGTCCAGTTCCTTCTCGTGCAGGCAGATGCGGACCTTCAGGCTGCAAGTCGACTGGGCGAAATTGTAGAGTTCGAGCATGCGGGATTCTCGGGTGGCGGGATCGTGCTATCAGCTTTACCGGCCTGGCACGGGGTGGCGTTGGCGCCGATAACAGCATAATAAGTCGAAAAAATCATCGACGGCGCGAGAGGAACGTCCATGCTGCCGAGCCGCTATTTCATCGAACTGACCCAGCTGGAGATTGCGGCCCAGCTGAAGGCCAATCCGCTGGTGCTGCTGCCCGCCGGCAGCGTGGAACAGCATGGCCCCCATTTGCCGACCGGCACCGACACGTTTGCCGCCAATGTCATTTCCGCGGCGGTGGCCGAGCGCATGGACGGCTTGGTGCTGCCGGCGACGCCCTTCGGCGTCACGCCCATGCACATGCCGTTCGAGGGCACCATCACCTTTACCCCCGACACTTACATGCGCGTCGTGACCGAAACCTGCGTATCCACGGCCAAGCACGGCGCCAAGCGTCTGCTCATCCTCAATTGGCACGAGGGCAACATCCCCTCGCTCGCCATAGCCGCCGAGTCGCTGCATCGCGACCACGGCATGAGCGTGCTCACGGTGCAGGCCTGTTATGTGGCCGAAGAACTCTATGGCAAGACCTGCAACGGCCTCACCCATGGTGGCGAGATCGAGGCGCTGGCGGTGTTGGCTTATCGGCCCGAGCTCGTGCACCTCGACCGTATCGACTATTCCTCCGATCACACGCACGGCCACAAATGGGACAAGCTGCGCCGCACCCGCAGCTATCAGCCGGTGCTGACCGACATCCGCACCATCGCGGCCACCGGCTGGTTCGGCAGCCCGCAGCACGCCACAGCGGAGAAAGGCCTCCGCATGCTGAACGACATTTCCGACGCCATTGCGAAGGAGGCGACCGAAATCTTCACCCAACTCGACGCGGTCCAGGGTGGCACCGCCGAGATCAAGCATCTGCGGCAGGCCGGCTGATGGCGCGCAAGATTGCCCAAGGCGAAGGCAAGCGCATGGGGCTGCCCGGCCGCGCCGCGGTCGAGGTGGTATCGGGCGAGATCGGCTCCAACGTTACCTTCCGCGTAGTCGAGATTCCGGTGTCGAAGCCGGGCGAGGCCTTGCGTGGGCCGCATCTGCATCACGGCTACGAGGAATGCATCTACGTGCTGAAAGGCACCGGGCTCACCTTGTATGAGGGCGGTGGCGAGCTGCCGGTAACGGCTGGCGACGTCATCCTGGTGCCGCCGGAGGAAAAGCACGTTACCCGCAATACCGGCTCGGAGCCCCTGGTGCTCCTGTGCTTCTTCCCGACACCTGATATCGCGCCCACCACCGAAAACTTTCCGTCCTTCTGAAGCGCAAACGCGCGACCCTTCGAGATTTCCATGAGCACCAACGTTCTTTGTCTCAGGCCCGAGGCCGATTTCACCCGCGTGAATGCGCCGGCGCCGTCGACACTTGAAGTTGCCTACCGCAAGCCGGACGACGCCGACGTGCCCGATCTGATGAAGACGAGCGACGCGCTTATTATTCCGGCGGTCGGCCCTAAGCTCGCGCCCACTTTGTTCGAAGGGGCAAAGATCGGGCTGGTGCAGGTCACCGGCGCCGGCCTCGACCGGCTCGACCGCGATGCACTGACCAAGCTTGGTATTCCGGTCGCCAATGTCGCCGGCGGCAGCAATGGCGCGCTTGCCGAATACGCGGTGACCACCGCCTCGCTGTTGCTGCGCCGCTTCGCCTGGGCCGACGCCGAGATCAAAGCCGGCAACTATGCCGCCTTCCGCGCCCGCATGGTGTCGGAGAACCTCGCTGGCATCGACGGCCTGCTGGTGGGCCTCATCGGTCTCGGCGCCATCGGGCTTGCGGTGGCGCAAGGCTTCCACCGCGTAGGCGCGCGCGTATGCTACTACGATCCGGCGCCGCGTGATCCCGCTGCGGCCAAGACGATCGGCGCCGAGCCGATGGCGCTCGACGATCTGCTCAAAGCCGCCGACGTCGTCAGTCTGCACGTGCCGCTCATTGAGGAGACCACCGGCCTGATCGGCGAACGCGAACTGTCGCTGATGAAGCCAAGCGCCGTGCTGGTACAGGCCTCGCGTGGCGGCGTGGTGGACGAGGCGGCGCTCGCCGCGCATCTTGCTGCCGGCAGAATTGCCGGCGCCGCAGTCGACGTCTATTCCACCGAGCCGCCGACGCCCGACAACCCGCTGCTCAAGCTCGACGGGGAGGGGGCCAGGCGCGTGCTCTTCACCCCCCACATCGCCGGCGTCACCCGCCAGTCCTGGGCTTATCTTTTTCGCTCGTCCTGGGAGAACATCGAGCGCGTGCTGTTGCGCAACGAAGCGCCGCTCAACCGGGCGTATTGAGGCCGTGCCACCGGCACTCATGACCGTGCGCGCCGCCAAGGCGGCCTCAAGGTCCGGAAATAATGCCCGTGAAGAAATAATTCTTTCGTCGGCCGAGCGCATTTTGCGCCTAGCCCCTTGATTCGGCGCTTAATCGAACGATTTTGATGCGCCATGCCATATCGGCAGGGGCCGCCGATCACAAGCCCGTCAGTCCACAAGCCCCGTAGCGGGACACGGTTGCTCCCGCTTGCCGAGGATGGAACAATTCGGCCGATGGTTCGTCATCACGAACGCCAACCGCAAGTTTCGTCAGAATTAGAATAGGCAATGGAGACCGCCATGGCGCGGACCGCAACCACTTCCCTGACGCGCGATGTCGCCGGCGGGGCCGCCGCCTCCCCGGCGCAGATGCTCGATGCCGCGCGCCAAGGCTGGCTGGCCGCCTTCCGCCGCGTGCGCGGCGAGACCGAAGCGCGCGCGGCGCACCTGTCGGCAGAGGACCAGATCGTGCAGTCGATGGCCGACGCCAGCCCCACCAAATGGCATCGCGCCCACGTCACCTGGTTCTTCGAGACAGTTCCTGCTGGTGCCGCAACGATTCTGCCTACAAGATCTTCGACGAACGTTTCCCCTTTCTGTTCAATTCCTATTATGTCGCTGCCGGCCCGCGCCACGCGCGCCCGGAGCGTGGCCTGATCACGCGGCCGAACCACGCTGACGTCAGCGGCTATCGCGCCTACGTCGACGCCGCGATGGAAAAGCTGATCGAGACCGTGCCGGCGGCGAATGCCGATGAGGTCTTTCGGATTCTGGAGATCGGGCTGCATCACGAACAGCAGCATCAGGAATTGCTGCTCACCGACATTCTGCACGCCTTCGCGCAGAATCCGACCAATCCCGCTTACAACCCCGATTGGCAGCCACCGAAACCCGCGCAAGGCCCACGTGGTTTTGTCGATGGGCCCACCGGCATCCATCCGGTCGGTCATGACGGCGAAGGCTATTGCTTCGACAATGAGACCCCGCGCCACGATGAGTTGATTCCGCCGGTACGCATTAACCGCCATCTGGTGACAAACGCGGAGTGGCTTGAATTCATCGCCGCCGGCGGCTATGCGACGCCCTCGCTCTGGCTGTCGGACGGCTGGGCATGTGCACAGGCGGAAGCCTGGCAGGCCCCCGGTTACTGGCGCCATCAGGACGGGGTCTGGTTCGCAATGACGCTTGCCGGCCTCAAACCCATCGATCCAGCTGCGCCTGTCATGCATGTCAGCTATTACGAAGCCGACGCCTTCGCGCGTTTTGCCGGAAAACACCTGCCAAGCGAGGCGGAATGGGAGGTTTCGGCCCGTTCCGGGCTGCTGGCGGACGCCTTTGGTATCACTTGGCAATGGACGCGTAGCGCCTATCTACCCTATCCAGGATACCACGCGGCGGAAGGGGCGCTCGGCGAGTACAACGGCAAATTCATGGTCAATCAGATGGTGCTGCGCGGCTCGTCGCTGGCGACGCCGGAGGGTCACGAGCGCGTGAGTTACCGCAACTTCTTCTATCCCCCATCGCGTTGGCAGTTCAGCGGTGTCCGACTCGCCGAATTTAGCGCTTGATCCGATTTTCGGACAAACAGCGCCTCAGTCATTAGTCAGGAGGACCGATGGTCGCCCTTGCACATTCATCCCCTTCGCAGTCGCAGAGCGCCGAGGATTCCGTATTCGCCGCCGACGTTCTGCGCGGCCTGAATGCGACGCCGAAGCGCATTCCGGCCAAATACTTTTACGACGATGCCGGCTCGCTGCTGTTCGACCGCATCACCGATCTACCGGAGTATTATCCGACCCGTTGCGAGATAAGCATCTTGCAGGCGCACGCGGCGGAGATATGCAAGCTCATTCCGGAAGGCGCAGCCTTGGTAGAGCTTGGCGCAGGCTCCAACAAAAAGGCGCGCATTCTGCTCAAGGCCGCGCCGGCGCTGTCAGTCTATGTGCCGGTCGATATCTGCGGTGAGATGATTGAGCGCGAGGCGGCCGAGCTGCGCCACGATTTCCCAGAGCTCAAGGTCACGCCGGTCACCGCCGACTTCACCAAGGAATTCGAGTTGCCGAAGGAAGCGCGCGACGCGCCGGCACGAGTCGGCTTTTTCCCGGGCTCCACCATCGGCAATTTCGAGCCGCACGAAGCCGCCGCTTTCCTGAACAATGTCGGCAAGATTCTCGGGCCGGGCGCCATCCTCATCATCGGTGTCGATCTCATCAAGCCGACCGAAGTGCTCAAAGCCGCCTATAACGACAAGCAAGGCGTCACTGCCAAATTCAATCTCAATCTGCTCAAGCGCATCAATCGTGAGCTCGGCGGTACCTTCAATCTCGACAGCTTCGAACATCACGCCATCTACAACCGCGAGCGCAACCGCATCGAGATGCATCTCGCGAGCCTCAGGCGACAGAAGGTGAAGGTGGCGGGCGAAACCATAGATTTCCGTGCTGGCGAGACCATCCACACCGAGAACAGCTACAAGTACAGCATCGAGTTGCTCACTGCGCTCGCCCGCGGCGTAGGCTGGTCGCCGGTGAAGGTGTGGACCGACACTGACAAATATTTCTCCATCCAGACCTTCAGGCTCGAGCCCGAGGGCGACGACCGCAAGGCCTGAGCCGGGCGCGTCGCAGGCCCCGCATTACCGGGATGTGCGCAAGGCGCACAGCCCCGAGAGTGTGCGGCGGCGGTAAATCTCACCCAGTGACACCTCCCGCGCAGGCGGCTGGATTCCCGCGTCCTGTCGCGCTAAGCCTTGCCGCCCGCGCGCTGCCGGCCATCCCACGGCCGCCCACGCGAGCCGCGTTCGGTTTCGCGCATTCGAATGTTTGCGCTAGTGGAGCGAATTTGACATTTGATACCCGTTTGCGGCAACTCGCTCATCAAATGTCAAATTCAAAGCTCCACTAGAATAAGGTAATTGCTAATGGTCCTCCGATTCCGACATTTGCTCGGGAGCTTTCAGCAACGGGGAGCAATTGTCGGAATCGGACCATTATGATGAAAACGCTAGGCAGGAAACAGGCTCATGAAGATCGTCAGTTTTGAAGATGGCGGCCCGCATCTCGGCGTGGTCGAGGGCGACAACGTCATCGACCTGCAGGCGGCGGACGCCAGCGCGCCCACCGGGCTCGGCGACTGGCTGCGCCGCAGCAACGGCGATCTCAAGGCGCTCGCCGACCTCGCCGCTAAGGCGCCGGCCTCCGCCCGCCGGCCGCTGGCGGGGCTGAAATTCGCTCTGCCGGTGCGGACCCCGGGCAAGATCATCTGCCTCGGCCTCAACTACCTCGACCACGTCAAGGAAGGCCCGCAGAAAGACAACATCCCGAAATTCCAGTCGATCTTCTTCCGCACACTCACCTCGCTGACGCCGCACCTGCAACCGCTGATGCGGCCGCAAAAATCGATCCAGTTCGACTACGAAGGCGAACTGGTCGTGATCATCGGCAAGCGCGCCAAGCATCTGACCATGGGGAACGCGGTCGACTGCATCGCCGGCTTCTGCTGCGGCAACGAAGGCTCGATTCGCGAATATCAGCGCCACACGACGCAATGGGGCATGGGCAAGAATTTCGACCGCACCGGCAGCGTGGGTCCATGGATGGTGACCGCCGACGAATTGCCGGTCGGGCGGCAAGGGCCTCAAGATCGAAACCCGGCTGAACGGCAACACCATGCAGTCGTCAAACACCGACCACTTCATGTTTCCGGTGGCGGAATTGCTGGTCTATCTGACCGAGGGCATGACGCTGGAGCCGGGCGATATGCTGTTCACCGGCACACCGTCCGGCGTCGGTCATGCCCGCAAGCCCAATCCGGTGTGGATGAAGGCGGGCGACAAGGCCGAAGTCGAGATCGAGGGCATCGGCACGCTATGCAATCCGATCGAGGACGAGAAGCTTTGATCGCAGGGGCGCCGGGGTTTCAAGCCCGCCGCCATTGAGCCGGAACCGCTGTCGCGGTGTTATCGACGATTGATTTGAATAGGGTGAGAAATGGCCGACCAACTCAATGTGCTCGTCATCTGCGGTTCGTTGCGCAAGGGCTCGTACAACGCCGCGCTTGCGCGCACGCTGCCGTCCCTCGCGCCGTCGGAGATGAAGCTCGCAACGGCGCCTTCTTTTGCCGGCTTTCCGATCTACAATGACGACGTCCGCGTTGAGTCCGGCCCGCCCGCTGACGTTGCAGCCTGGAAGGATGCCATCCGCGCCGCCGATGGCGTCATCATCGTCTCGCCGGAATACAACTGGTCGATCCCCGGCGGCCTGAAGAACGCCATCGACTGGGTGTCGAAGCTCCCGGACCAGCCGTTCAAGGACAAGCCGGTCGCGATCCAGTCGGCGTCGACCGGACAAATGGGCGGTGGCCGCATGCAGTATCATCTGCGCATGGCGCTCAACACCCTAGACGCGCAATTGCTGGTCAAGCCGGAAATCTTCGTCAACTTCGCCGCCAAGAAGTTCGACGAGAAGACGCTCGAGCTCACCGATCAGGCGGTGAAGGATATCGTCAAGACGCAGCTCGAGGCCTTCGCCAAGTTCATCAAGCGGATGAAGGCGTAAGGCTGTAGAAACACACTCAGTTCATTCCCGCGCAAGTGGGAATTCAGCTCTATTGGAAATCTTCGCTCCGTATCCTGTGTCTCCGCTTTCGCGGGGACGAACGGGTGGGTCCCTCAGAGCTTCCCGCCTTTCAGCCACGCCACACCTTGCGCATAGAGTACGTCGAGCGCCGGCCCTTCGAGGCCGGGTAGGTCACGTTTCACCGTGTAACCGATCTTAGTCTGCAGATAGGCGAGATGGCGATAGCCTTCCGGGAATTGCGCCAACAGGTCCCGGTCGAGCGTGAGTTCTGGCGCCGGGTTCGACCGGGTCGATGCGGTCGCTTCTCGTAGGTGTGCCGGCGACGCACGATGCCCCAGCGCCCGTCGCGCTTCTCGAGAAAGTCGTAAGCACGGCCCATGCAGGCGACGTCGCACAGGACGCCCTCCACCAGCGCGCGCTGGTTGATGGTCAGCTTGGTCTGCCCGATGGCGCGATTGCCTTCGATATCGATGGTAGTGCCGCCCAGCATATGCACAATGCGCGCGCCACGCTCGAAGCCCTCCTGGCTGACCTTGATGAAGTTCTCGTAGCCGCCCTGGAACCAGGTCGCCCACATCTCGCCTTCCGGATGCCAGAGCGTGCGGAAGCGCTCCCACGCCCGCGCGTCGCGCCACAGCACCCAGTTCTCAACGATGTCGCGGATGGCGAGGCGGTCGGCGGTTAGGTCGGCCATGGACAAAGCCCTTCGTTCGTCATGCCCGGCACTCGGGTCCGGCCTTAGGCCGGCCCGAGCATAAACCTTGTGCCGGGCACCCATGTCTTTATGGTCTCGAACTAACAAGACGTGGATGGCAACCGCAACCGGGCTTGCCCGGTTGCGGCATTCAAGGCTTGCCACAAGCGGGTATACCCGACTTGTGGTGACAAGCCCGGCCATCGCAAAAAAGTCGGGAGCGGAACGTTAATGCCAAGACTTGCAGGCAAGGTCGCCATCGTCACCGGCGGCGCGTTGGGAATTGGCCGGCACTATTCGCAGGCGCTGGCCGCGGAAGGCGCTCATGTGATGATCGCCGACATTGCCGATGGCAAGCCGCTCGCCGACGACATCGTCGGCCGCTACGGCGAAGGCATGGCGGCGAGCTCCGTCACTGATGTCAGCGACGAGGAGGCGGTCAAGGCGCTGGTCGCCGAGACGGTGAAGCGTTTCGGCCGGATCGACATCCTGGTCAACAACGCCGCGCTCTACGCCAAGCTTTCCCCGCGCAACTACGACGAATGGGACATGGTGACCTGGGACAAGGTGATGGCGATCAATGTGCGCGGATCCTGGCTTATGGCGAAACACGTTGCGCCGCACATGATCGGACGGCGCGCCGGCAAGATCATCAACATCGCCTCGGGCGCGCCCTACAAGGGCGTGCCGCGCATGCTGCCTTATGTCACGTCGAAAGGGGCGATCATCGCATTCACACGCGCGCTGTCGCGCGAGCTCGGCCAGCACAACATCAACGTCAATTCGCTGTCGCCCGGCTACATCCTCAGCGACACCGGGCGCGAAAACGCAACCCATGTGGAGGAGGAACGCTTGCCCGTGCGCAATTCGCGCGCCTTCAAGCGCGACGCCTATCCGCAAGACCTGCTTGGCACGCTGGTATTTCTGGCCTCGAGCGACAGCGATTTTGTCACCGGCCAGTCGATCGTGGTGGACGGCGGCTCGGTCAATAACTGAGGCGCGTCGTGGGGGACAAACGCATGCCGAGACTCTGCAGGCAAGGTCGCCATCGTCACCGGTGGGGCGGCCGGCATCGGGCGGCACTATTCGCTGGCGCTGGCAGAGGAAGGCGCGCGGGTGATGATCGCCGACATCGAGGAAGGCAAGCCGCTAGCCGACGAGATCGCACAGCGCCACGGCGCCAATTCGGTCGCCAGCGCGGTCGCCGACGTCAGCGACGAACAGGCCGTCAAGGACCTGGTCGCGCAGACGATTGCGCGCTTCGGCCGCATCGACATCCTGGTCAACAATGCCGCGCTCTACGCCAAGCTCGATCCGCGCAACTACGACGAATGGGACGTCGCAACCTGGGATAAGGTCTTCTCGGTGAATGTGCGCGGGTCATGGCTGATGGTGCGGCATGTCGCCCCGCACATGATCGCGCAGAAGAGCGGCAGGATCGTCAACATCGCTTCGACCACGCCGTATAAGGGAACGCCGCAGCTCTTGCCCTATGCCACCTCCAAAGGCGCAATCCTGGCGCTCACCCGCGCGCTGTCGCGCGAGCTCGGCGCGCACGGCATCGCGGTGAATACGCTCGCGCCCGGTTACACCTTGAGCGAAACCGGGTTGCAGAACGTCGCGCATGTCGCGGAGTCGCGCGATCGCACGCGTGCAAGCCGCGCCTTCAAGCGCGATGAATACCCTGAAGATCTTGTCGGTACCCTGATCTTCCTTGTCTCAACCGACAGCGACTTCGTCACCGGCCAGTCGATCGTGGTGGACGGCGGCTCGGTCAACAACTAGCGCGGCGCTTGCTGGCCCGACGTTTTTGCGGGAGACTTGCGCCCAACAAGCCGTAAACAGCGGGAGGGTTCGCCATGGATGTCGTTCCTCTGGGCCCGGGCTTTGGCGCCGAACTGCGCGGCGTCACGCTGAGCAATGTCGCCAATGATGACGCCGCTTACGGCGCGGTGCGCGCCGCCTTCGAAGAGCATTCGGTGCTGGTGTTCCGCGGCCAGAGTGTCACCGACGACATTCAGATCGCGTTCTCGCGCCGGTTCGGCCCGCTCGAAATCACCAAGGTCGGCTCGCAAGGGACCGGCACGCATCTGGTGATCCTCACGACCATCGACGAGAACGGCAAAGTGGTGCCGGACGACCATCGTCTGGCGATGCGCAACAAGGCAAACCAGCTCTGGCACACCGACTCCACCTTCAAGGCGGTGCCGGCGCTCGCCTCGGTTCTGTCGGCACGCCTCATCCCGGCCAAGGGCGGCGAGACCGAATTCGTCTCGACCCGGCTCGCCTGGGAGAAGCTGGATGCGGGCTTGCGAGCACGGCTGGAGAATTCCTTCGCCTGGCACGACTATGCCCATTCGCGCGGCCAGATCGCGCCCGGCCTCGCCAGCCCCGAAGAACGCGCGGCGCTGCCGGCGCAGCGGTGGCGCATGATGTGGAGGAATCCGGTCAACGGCCGTCCGGCGCTTTATTTGGCCTCCCACGCCTACGCCATCGAGGGCATGGCGCAGGACGAGGCGAGCAAGCTCCTGGCCGAGTTGATGGACGCCGCCACCGCCGCGGGCGCGAGCTACGTGCACGCCTGGCGTCCCGGCGACGTGGTGATGTGGGACAACCGCGCCACCATGCACCGCGGCCGGCCCTGGCCGGCGCACGAGGCCCGCTACATGGTCCGCACCACCATCTCCGCCACCGCCGCCGACGACCTGGAGAGCATGCGCTTCCCATCGCCGCAGGCGGCCGAATAGAGCGTTTCCAGGCGAAGTGAGAACCAGATTGCCGTCCGGAAACGCGATAAGCGTTGAGAGCGGCGCTGGACGCCGGCCCGTGCGCTGATTAGCTAGGAGGCAAGCGCCCGGGCCGAAACGGGCCATTTCCGTCCGGGCTCGAACTGGTTATACTGGTTGCAAATCCAACTATCTCGTTCGGAACGGAGGAACCCATGGCGGTTGCCGAAGCTCAAGCCGACAAGAAACACAACATCCAAGCGGCCCGGCAGGCCTATTACGACAAGATCTCCGAACACCACCTGGCCCCGCTGTGGGAGGTCCTCAAGGGGCTGGTCACGCCTGAGCCGAAGACCCAGATGGTGCCGGCCTTGTGGAAGTTCCCCGAGGTCGAAAAGTTCATGCTGGAGGCGGGCGACGTCATCACCGCTGAAGAGGCCGAGCGCCGCGTGCTGGTGCTGGAGAACCCCGGCGACCGCGGCAAGTCGCGCATCACCAACACCCTCTTCGCCGGCATCCAGCTCATCATGCCGGGCGAGATCGCCGACGCGCACCAGCACGTCGCCTCCGCCATCCGCTTTGTGCTAAAGGGCAAGGGCGCCTACACCGCGGTGGAAGGCGAGAAGTCGAACATGGAGCATGGCGACTTCATTATCACAGCAAATTGGGCGCCGCACGACCACGGCAATCCCGGCAAAGAGCCGGTGATGTGGCTGGACGTGCTTGACATGCCGACGATCAATCACTTCCAGACGTCGTTCGCCAACCACTTCGACGAGAAGATGCAGAACGTCAATCATGAGGACGGCGACTCGTTCGAGCGCTACGCCATGGGCGTGCTGCCGGACGGCCTGCCGGCGGTGACCAACCGCACGCCGGTGATCAATTATCCCTATAAGAAGATGAAGCCAATCCTCGAGCGGCTGAAGAAGACCGGCGACGTCGACAAGCGCCACGGCGCCCGCGTGCACTACGCCAACCCGATCAACGGCGGACCGGTGCTGCCGACCATGGGCGCCTGGCTCGCGCTCTTGCCGAAGGGATTCAAGGGCCAGCCCTACCGCTCGACCGACGGCACCGTGTTCGCGGTCGCCGACGGCAAGGGCCGCACCGTCATCGACGGCAAGCCGTACGACTGGGCCGTCAACGACGTGTTCGTGGTGCCGCCGTGGAAGCGCTATCACCACGAGGCCGCCGACGAAGCGGTGCTGTTTTCGATCTCCGACAAACCGGCGCAGGAAGCGCTCGGCATCTGGCGCGAAGGGGAGTGATTGTCATTCCGGGACGGCGCACAGCGCCGGGCCCGGAATCCAGGGGCCACGCATGAGAGCGTTGCCCTGGATTCCGGGCTCGCTCGCTTCGCTCGCGCCCGGCAATGACGGAGTGAATTATTACGGCCCCGCGACCTGTGGGGCCGTTTGTTTTTGCCCGCGCGCCTGCAGGTAATTTAATCCGAGCAGCGCGACCGCCCCGGCAAGCCCGATCCAGTCGAGCAGGTCGGCGCCTTCGAAGGCGTGCGCCGGGATCAGGATTGCCAGCGCCACCACACCGAAGGCAATCCGCATCGGCGTCGACAACAGGCCGAAGCCGAAGCCGACGATACCGGCAGTGCCGATGAAGATGCCCAGCAGGTTGCGCGCGATGTTCCAGGCGATCAGCCCGACGCTACCGTGCATCAACAGGCTGGGCTCCAGCACGAACAGGAACGGGATGAAGAACGTGCTCCAGCCAACCAGTACCGCGTGCCAGCCGGTGGTCCAGCCCGAGGTGCGCGCGATATTGGCCGCGGCGTAGGCCGCGATCGCCACCGGCGGCGTGATCATGCTCAACATGCCGAAATACATCACGTACATGTGCGCGGCCATCGGCCAGACGCCGAGCTTGACCAGCGACGGCGCGAGCAGCGTTGCGGTCAGCACGTAGACGCTCACCGTCGGCATGCCCATGCCGAGGATGATGCTGATCAGCGCCGTCAGCAACAACAGGATGAAAAGGCTGCCGCCTGACAGCGCGATGAGCTGCAGCGTCAACCCGAACGAAATCCCCGATACGCTCAGAGCGCCTACCACCATGCCGGCGGCGGCGCCGATCAGCACGATATCGAGCGCCGCGCGGCCGGTGTCGAGGATGGCGCGACCCATCTCACGTGGGCTCACTCGGCTGCCGCGATAGCCGAAGGTCATGCTCAGCACGATCAGGATGGCGGTGGCATAAACCGCGGCGCGCTCGATCGGAATCTGGAAGATTTCCGGATAGGCGATAGTGACGATCAGAAAGATCATCGGGATCGGGAAGTGCCAGCCCGATTTCAAGCACTTCGCTGAATTTCGGCGCGTTCTCGACTTGCGCCGCGCCGATGCGTTGCTTGGCCGCTTCCAGATCGACGTGGATGAAGAGCGCGGCGTAGTACAGCACCGAGGGAATGATGGCGGCGATCACCACGGCGCCGTACGGCACCTGCAAAAACTCCGCCATGATGAAGGCGGCAGCGCCCATCACAGGCGGCATCAGTTGTCCGCCGGTCGATCCTACCGATTCGATTGCCGCCGCCCGCGTTGGCGAAAAGCCCGAGCGCGTCATCAGCGGAATAGTGACGATGCCGACCGCAACCACGTTGCTCACCGCCGCGCCCGAGATCATGCCGAACAGCGACGAGCCGACCACCGCAATTTTTGCGGCGCCGCCGCGGTAGCGGCCCATGGCGGACATGGCGAGATCGGCGAAATAGTTGGCGCCGCCGGTGCGGCCCAGTACCTGGCCCATCAGCGTGAACGGGACCACAATCAAGATCGCCACATGCAGAATGATGCCGATCATGCCGTTGGTGTCGAGACCGAGATAGGTGATCAGCCGCGCGGGCGACACTGGCCTGGTGGCGAAATCACCCGGCATATGCGGCCCGATGAACACGTAGATCGAGAAAACGAGAATGAGTCCGACCAGCACGCCGCCCGAGGTGCGGCGTGTCGCCTCCAGCACCAAGAGCAGCAGGATGGCGCTGCCGGCGACGCCGTCGGCCGGCAACAGTGCGATCTGGTAGGTCAGCACCTCGTAGTGGACGGCGATATAACCGCAGATGATCAGCGCCGCAGCGGCGAAGATCCAGTCGAACCAGCGCGCGGCCTTGAGCCATCCGCCGATCGCCGCCCAAGTCACGGCCAGCGCGAAGGCAAGCACCAGGAGTGGCGGAATGTCGGAGAAGGACGCATACGAATAGAGCGCATAGGCGACGATCGTGGCCGCAGCCAGCACGCCACCCCATTCGACGCGTGAAGGCTTGCTCGCCGGTGTGCTGATGAAGGTCAGCGCCAGGCCGAGCCCCAAGCACACGGCCAGAAGTTGCTCGGTATAGAACGCCAGCCCGAACAGCCGGCGCGGCAGGTCGATCACCCAGCCGACCACACAGAAGATCAGAAGTCCCTGCAGGATGTCGCGCGCCCAAGCGACAGTCGGCGACGCGGCGGGAATTCCCGCCGCGTCCATTCGTTCGGTCTCTGCGCTCACTGCAGCGCCGCAGGCTTAATGTTGTGCTCTTTGTAGTACTTGATGGCGCCTGGGTGATAAGGGATGTCGAACTGTTTGTAGGCGTGCGCCAGCGTAAACTCCCGAAGCACCGGCTGGATCTGCACGATGTCCTTCTTGTCCTGGTCGAGCGCCTTGAGAAACTTGTAGACGAAATCGTCTGAAGCCTTGGCGTTGGTGAAGATGATGGCGTCGAAGCTGTAGACCTTCATCGGCTTGGTAACGCCGATGAAGATCGGCCCTGGCGGCACCGTCGTGAGATAGCCGTAAGGCATAATCTTGCGTGCGGCAGCCATACCCTTCTCGTCGATCGAGAGGACGCGGATGCCACCGACGGTGGCGTTGACCTCGCGCACCTTAGGTGCGCCGAAAGCGAAGTTGAACATGTCGGCGTCGCCGGAAACGAAGGCGTCGGCACTGCGCACCACGTTCGGCACCGGCACTGGCTTGATGTCCTTTTCGGTGAGGCCCGCGGTGGCGAGTTGCGCCTGTGTTACCTTGTCGAGGTTACGCATGGCCGAGTAGCCGACCGCGACGCGCTTGCCCTTAAGGTCGGCGATAGTGCGCATGTTGGAATCCTTGCGCACGAAGAACGGCGTGCGATAGGCGTGCACCGCGGCGATGATGCGCAGGTTCTTCTGCGCGCCATGATAGCCGTCCGCGACTTCCATGATGTTGGAAATGCCGAGATCGGCCTCGGCACGATTGACCATCGGGATGATGGCGGTGTCGCCGGCCGTTGGCTGCACCAGGATATTCATGCCCGCCTTTTCCTTCAGCACCTTGGCGACTGCGGACGAGGTCGTGTAGTTCAGCGTGCCGGCGCCAAGCGTAGCGAAGCCGTAGGGCGCCTGCGCGGCGGTAGGGCCGGCGCCGAGCGCCAGCAGGCCGAGCGCTGCGGCGAAAAACTTCAACGGCCGCAAGTTCGGGCCGCGCGTTAGGATAGCCATCGCAACTTCCTCCCTGTTTGTTCTCTCCGGACGGAGAATTTTTTCGTGGGCGCTTTAAAGCGTACTCATGTGGCAGGCCGTACGAAAGCGCCTATATGACCGGCGGGCATTCCGTGGGCAGCCGCCCCGTCCACGTTTCCGTGTTCCCCAAGCGTGATATTTACACGGGACGGACAGCAGAGGGAAGAAAACCGGCGCGAGGCGTGGGCGGTTTCGCGAGCGGTTGCGGGGTGGCTCGCAGTTCGGTGCGTCTAATCTTTCATCCTGCTAGAATCCCTGCCAAAGGAAGCGAGGGAGACCGCCAAAATGCAATTCGAAAACTTGACTGCCGGCCACGGCGCGCTCACCGCGGTCCGCACGGGCCGGGGGCCTGATCTGGTGGTCCTCCATTCACTGCTCGCCGATCGCCACGCCTTCGATCCGGTGTTGCCGGCGCTCTCGGCCAATCATCGCGTCACGCTCATCAATCTGCCTGGTTTCCATGGCTCGCAGCCGGCGGTGCTGGCGCTGATGGACGCCTATGTGGCAGCGATCGAGGACGGCTTTGACGAGTTCGAGATTGCGAAAGACGCGGTCCTGATCGGCAATGGTTTCGGCGGCACAGTGGCCCTCGCATTCGCCATTGCGCACCCCGAGCGTATTTCCAGGCTGGTAATCAGCGATGCCGCGGCCGGATTTCCGCCGGAAGGACGGCAGGCCTTCGCGGTGATGGCGCAGAAGGTCGCCGAAAGCGGTCTCGGCGCGGTCGCCGAGATTGCCGCCAAGCGGGTTCATTCGCCGGACTATCTGAAGGTGCATCCGGAGGCGGTTGAAGAACGCAAGAAGGTGCTACTGGATATCCACCCCGACGCGTTCCAGGCAGCCTGCCGCATTTTGCAGGAAAGCGATCTTGTGCCGCTTCTGCACCACCTGCGCGTGCCGACGCTCGTCGTCTGCGGTGAAATGGATCAGGCAACGCCGCCCGCGCTCAACAAGCAGATCGCGGACCACGTGACGGATGCCACTTACGTCGAACTGCCTGGTTGCGGGCATTGCCCGCCGCTTGAACAGCCGGAGCAGTTCCTGGCGGCGATCGGGGAGTTTATTGGATTGCAGTCGTAGCTGCTCGGGACAAGCCTAACCGGTTCTCTTGTCGAACCGCCTGATTTCCACCTTGCCCCAAACCGCCTGGAGCGGGTCGTCGCCGTTGAATTTCTCCACCGCGGCGCGGTCGGGCGCTTCGATGAGCATCAAACTGCCGAGCGAGGCGCCGCCGCCATCGTCGGTGAGCGGCCCGCCGACGGTGAGCGTGACGCCGTAATCCGCCGCCTTCTTCAGATGCGCGACGTGATCGGCGTGCACCGCCTTGCGCGTGTCGGCGGTGCCGGGCTTATCGAGCGCGAATACAGCAAATAGCATGATGTCCCCCCTTGTAGGTCCTTTTCTTCTGCCTCTCTCCGTCATCCTTCGAGGGCCGCTTCGCGGCCACCTCAGGATGACGGATTTAGCTCAACCCAAGGCCGCAAGCACCGCCTTGCCGATCGTCGCCGTCCCGTCGCCGCCGCCGAATTCCATCGGCATGATGCCGCCTTGAAACGCCTTGTCGACCGCGCGCTCGATGCGCTGCGCGGCCTCCGCTGCCGGCTGATGATCGTGCTTGTCGGCCAACCAGTCGAGCATCATCGCCGCCGACAGGATCATCGCGCTCGGATTGGCCTTGCCTTGCCCCATGATGTCCGGCGCCGTGCCGTGGCAGGGCTGGAATACAGCGTGCGAGTCGCCGATGTCGGCGGACGGCGCCATGCCGAGCCCGCCGATCAGCCCGGCGGCGAGATCGGAGAGGATGTCGCCGAACATGTTCTCCATCACCATCACGTCGAAGTCCCAAGGCTTGCGCACCAGCATGGCGGCGCAGGCGTCGACGTAAAGCAAGTCTGTCGTCACGTCTGGAAATTTCGTCTTGCACTCGGCGAAGATATCGCGCTGCCAGTTGAAGGCCTTGAACACGTTGGCCTTGTCGACCAGTGTCAGCCGGCCCGGCTTGCCGCGGCGTTTGCGCCGCTCGGCGAGCCGCAGCGAGAAATCGAACAGGCGCTCGGTGGTCTTGCGTGTGACCACTAGCGTTTCGCGTGCTTCGTCAAAAGTTGTGACGCCCTTGCCCATCGACGCGAACAGGCCTTCGGTCAATTCGCGGATGAGCACGAAGTCGATGCCGTGCCGGTCGGCGCCGACGATAGGGCTCGGCACGCCTGGCACCAGACGCGCCGGGCGCACGCCGGCATAGAGATCGAAGATGAAGCGCAATTCCACCTGCGGCATGATCTCGGTGTTGTCGGGATAGCGCACGCTCGGAAGCCCGCAGGCGCCGAGCAGGATGGCGTCGGCCTCCTTCGCACAGCTTGATGGTTTTGTCCGACATCGACTTGCCGGTGGCGCGATATTCTTCCGCGCCGGCCGGCGCCTCGGTGAAGCGGAATTGCGAGATTCGGCGTGGTCGATTCGATGCGCCGCAATATCTCCAGCGCCGGCTGCATGACCTCCGGGCCGATGCCGTCGCCGGGCAATACTGCGATGTGAAAAGTGGAATTGGCGGACATGAGATTTTCTCGGGGATGGCGTTCGGCGGCGTGGCCCGCTAATCAATACGTCCGCGCGCCTGCGCGCAAGGGATGATCGGGGGGACCCATCAATGCCGCGCTTTGCCGCCAATCTCGGCTATCTGTTCACCGAACAGCCGCTGCTCGCGCGCATCGATGCCGCCGCCGCCGCCGGCTTCAAGGGCATCGAGCTCCAATTTCCCTATGACGTGCCGGCTGCCGACGTGAAGGCCGCCATCGACCGCAACGCTCTCACGATCCTTGGCATCAACACGCCGCCCGGCGAGCGCGAGAAGGGCGAATTCGGCCTTGCCGCGCTGCCCGGCCGCGAGCGTGATTTCGAGGCTGCCTTCGCCACGGCGCTCGATTACATCACGGCGATCGGCGGCCGCGCCGTCCATTGCCTCGCCGGCCACATCCAGCCGGGGCAGCGTGCCGACGCCGAGCGCACCTACATCGCCAATCTCGCCCGCGCGGCGGACCGTGCCGCAGAACAAGGCATCATGCTGCTGGTCGAGCCGATCAACCCGCGCGACCGGCCGGGCTATTTTCTCAACCATATCGAGCACGCCGCCGGTATCGTCACCAAAGTCGGCAAGCCCAGCCTGCGGATGCAGTTCGACTTTTATCATGCGCAGATCGTCGGCGGTGATCTGATCACCCGGCTGGAGAAGTACTTTGGACTTATCGGCCATCTGCAATGCGGATCGGTGCCGGGCCGTCACGAGCCCGACGAAGGCGAGATCAACTACCCGGCAGTGTTCGCGGCAGTCGATAAGCTGGGCTACCAAGGTTGGATCGGCGCCGAATATCGGCCTCGCGGGCGTACGGAAGACGGTTTGGGCTGGGCTGCCCCCTACGGGGTTACCCCTTGCCGCTAACCCGCAATCGTCTTGGAATGGAATACCTTTTGGCTTTGCGCCGGGTCTCGACGTTGTTAAATTGACCTTGTGTTTGGACGAGGCAAAAAGGCCGAGGCCGTAAGGCTCGAAAAGGCCGCGGCGCCGCATGCGCTAAAGGAGGCCGTGCGCGAGGCGCGCATCGAGGCGGCCGAGCGCTCGGGCGTGGTCGTCGATCTGCGCGACGCCGAGGTGGCACGTCTCGAGTTGCTCAATGAGGCGCTCGACCCGCTGTTCAACGACGTGCCGGTGGATGTCGATTTGTTTGACCGAGGCGTCAGCCGGGGCGACACCCCGCGGCTGTGGGTCGACGTGATCGCCCACGTCGAGATGGGCCGCGACAAGCGGCAGTACCGTTTCGTGCAGGACACCCGGTACGGCCGCGCGGTACTGGCGGAAACCTACGAAGTGCCCGAGGTGGTGCAGGCCGTCACGCGTTACGTGGCGCGCCGGTTGGTCGAACGCGAGCGTGCGCTCGCTGACGATGCCGCCGCCGGTGTCGCCAGCGCGCAGAAGATTGTCGCGCAGGAACGCCGCCGTCGCCGCTGGCGTGCCATCGGCACCTTCATTTACGGCCTGATCGCCGGCATCGCCCTGCTGGTCATCCTGGCGCTCGTCACCGGCAATTCGTAATGGCTCGTGCACAATCTCGGCGTCATGCGCGGGCTTGACCAGCGCATCCATGATGCATTGCCGCAAATAGAAACCTTACGATCGATTTGTAATCGCCGCGCGTCTTCATGGATCGCCGGGTCAAGCCCGGCAATAACAGCGGAGAGGCTCTGCCTTCGCCCTCAACATTGCCCTACAGCACCATCCGCTTCTGCTCGACCATAGCTCCACTCGCATCCATCCCGCGCGCGATCATCTCGCAGGTCCAGCCGCCCGGCGCGCCGTCAATCCAATAGAGGTTATACGCCGCCGCATCGGGGCTCATGCCTGGCGCGGCGGAAGCCGACGGCACGCCGACCGCCGGCACGCCATTGGCCTCAGGATCGGCCAGCCAATTGAGCATCGCGAGATGATCGTGACCGTGCAACAACAGCTCGGCGCCATGCGCAGCGATCACTTGTTTCAGTGCGGCGGCGTCGAGCAATCGCTTATGCGATCTCGCGTGGCTTATCGGCGGATGATGCACCATCACCACACGGAAACGGCCTTCTTTCTTCATCGCATCGAGCAGGGGGCCGAGCGCGGCTAACTGGCGCTTGCCGATTTTCCCGGTGGCCATGAACGGCGCGGTAGCGACGCCGCTCGAAAGCCCGATCAGCGCCAGCGGCCCGCGCCGGCGCAGATAGGGAAAGCCGGCCGCTCCGTCATCGCCCGTCATGTACGGGCCCCACCATTGCCGCGCGAAGCCTTCACCCTCCGCCACATAGACGTCGTGGTTGCCAGGAATGACGCTGACATTTTCGGCGCTGCCCAATCCGTCAAGCCATTGGCGCCCGCGCGCGAATTCTTCCTTCAAGGCGATATTGGCGAGATCGCCCGTCACCACGATATGGTCGGGCGCCTGCGCCATGAGATCGGCGGTGAGCCGGTCGAGCACGCTGCGATTATGGATGAACCGCCGCTTGCGCCGCCAATTGATGTAACCGGTGATGCGCTTGTTCATGAGCTCGCGCCACCGCGCCGCCGGCAGCGGCGCCAGATGCGGATCGGAGAGGTGGGCGAGGGTGAAGGTCATCAGCGAGTCGTACTCAGACTGTCATGCCCCGCGGAGGTGGGGCCAGTATCCACTGGAGGAGCAACAGATGCGAGACCGTTGCCTCAGATATCGCTGGGATTACTGGATCGCCCGCCTTCGCCGGCGATGACAGAGAGTGGATCACGCACTCCCGATAAATATCCCCGCCAGGAACACCAAGACACCACCGACCACCACCTGGAACGCCGCCTGCAGGAACGGCGTGTCCATGAAGCGCGTCCTGATCCACGAGATTGCCCACAGTTCGATCACCACCACGACGATGGCGATGCCGGTCGCCCACCAGAAATGTGGGATCAGATAGGGCAGGGTGTGCCCGAGCCCGCCGACCGTGGTCATCAGCCCGCACACTGTACCGCGAATCCACGGCGTGCCGCGCCCGGTGAGCGAGCCATCGTCGGACAGCGCCTCGGCAAAGCCCATGGAAATGCCGGCGCCGATCGAGGCGGCGAGACCCACCAGGAACGTCGCCCAGGTCTCGTGGGTCGCGAACGCCGCTGCAAACAGTGGCGCTAGCGTGGAGACCGAGCCGTCCATCAGGCCGGCCAGCCCTGGCTGCACGTATTGCAAGACGAACATGCGGCGCGCGGTCTCGTCCTCGGCCTCGCGCGCGCCCTTGGTGAGGATGGTCTGGCTGAGCTTGTGGGCGAGGTTTTCGTGCCCGGCCTCGGCTTCCGCGAGTTCGATCAGCAACTGGCGCACCGAGGCATCGCGGGCGTTCTCAGCCGCCTTGCGGTAGAAGCGCTCGGCCTCAAATTCCATATCTTCGGCATATTTGCGCACCTCCTCCAGCCCGAGCGGCCGCATGAGCCACAGCGAGGATTTGTGCTGGATGAAGCCCTTCACGTCCTGGCGGCGGATAAGTGGCAGATATTCGCCGAATTTCTGCCGATATAGGTCGTAAAGCCTGGTGCGGTGGGTGACCTCCTCGTCGGCCATCTCGTCGAACACTTTGGCCGAGGACGGGAATTGCTCGCGCAGGCCTTCGGCGAAACCGCGGTAGATGCGGCTGTCCTCTTCTTCATTGGTGATGGCCAGCGCCAGCACTTCCTGTTCGGTCAGGTCGGAAAATCGTTTCAAAGTGGGGGCCTCTGGGTCGGGGCTCTGAGTGGGTTGACAGAATGCGGCTAGTCTAAACGAAGATGTGTGTCATTTGATAGCTTGGGTCTCCAGAATCGGAGCGTCTATCCGCCCATAAATCACAAGGGATTCCAGCACTTGTCCCGTCGCCTGCGCCGCCTGTTCGATCCGGTGATCGGCCCGCTCCTGCACCTGTTCTGGCGCTGGAAGCGGCCGATGACGCTCGGCGCCTTCGCCCTGGTGATCGACGGTCACGACCGCGTCTTCCTGGTCAAGCACTCCTATATCGATGGCTGGCATCTGCCCGGCGGCGGGGTGGAGACGGGCGAGACCGTCATGACCGCGCTTGCGCGTGAACTTGCCGAAGAGGGCAACATCAAGCTCACCGCCACGCCCATGTTGCACGGTGTCTTCTACAACAAGCGCATCTCGCGCCGCGACCACGTGGCGCTTTTCATCGTTCGCGAATTCCACCAGGAAACGCCGCCCAAGCCCAACCGCGAGATCGTCGACCACGCCTTCTTCCCGCTCGATGCGCTGCCGGAGGACGTCGGCCGTGCCGCCCGTGCCCGCATTGCCGAGGTGTTCAAGGGCGTGAACGTCAGCGAGCTGTGGTGATTTTCTTCCCGGCGTCGCTGCTGTTACCCTGCCGCGCGAGCGAAGCGGGTGGTGGGGAGGCGAGAAAGAGCGGCGAGGTTTTGCCAGGGAGATAACGCTATGCCTACGACCGACTGGCTTCCCGTCGCCGTGCGCGTGCAAGCACGTGAGCGCAGGCTGAAAGCCGGCGAATCGCTGTTTCGGCTCGGCGATAGAAGCATCGGTCTCGTCGAAGTTGTCGCCGGCCGCGTGCGGCTTGCCCGCGTCGACCGTTCCGGCCGTGAGATCGTGCTCTATGTCGCTGCGCCGGGCGACACCATCGCGGAAGCTTCGTTGTTCTCGCCGCGCTATCACTGCGATGCCATCGCCTCGACCGAAGCCACCGTGCGCATCTATCCCAAGCCTGCGCTGCTTTCAGCCTTCGCCGACGACCCGAAGGCGGCGCAGGCTTTTGCCGCCATGCTCGCCCACCAGGTGATGACCCTGCGGACGCGGTTGGAACAACGCAATATTCGCTCGGCGCGCGAGCGCGTGCGCCACTTTCTCGCGCTCCATGTCGGCGAAGACGGGCGCACCATCAACCTTGGCGGCGCGCCGCTGAAGGAGATCGCCGCCGAGATCGGCCTCACCCATGAGGCGCTCTATCGCACGCTGTCTGCGCTCGAACGCGCCGGCGAGATCCGGCGCGCCGGCAGCACGATCACATTGTCGCGAGCGCGCGCGGCCGTGTGATCAGGATCATATGACGATTGCGCCCGTCTGTTAGCCTTTTCACGCGTTTCAAGACCGCGTCGGAATTTGACCTTTATCAAAGCCGCCGGGACAGGCGCGGCGCATGGTACGCACACGAATAAATCTTATCTGGAGTCTTGCCATGCGCAAATTTCTTATGGTTACGGCGGCGGTCGCGGGATTGGTAGCGGCGTCGGCCATCATTGGCACGGCCGCCAAGGCTCAGCCGTATTACGGCGGCATGATGGGTGGTTACGGCGGCGGGTACGGGCCTGGCTACGGCATGATGGGCGGTTATGGCCCCGGATATGGCCATATGGGCGGTTACGGCCCTGGCTACATGATGGGTCCGGGTTACGGTCCGCGCGGCTATGGCGAGCGTTATCGCGGTAAGCGCCTGTGCTGGCATCCGACCGATTCCGATGGCGACGCTGGTTACTACGCGCCGTGCAAGTGAATCGAACAAGTTTAACGAGCGGGCGAACGGAACGCATCGCCGTTGAAATTGGTTTGAAATCTTGAACCTGAAGCAGGATGGACATTACTCCGCGCACGATTCTGAAAAGCGATAACCGGCTTTTGGAGAAGATCGTGCGCAAGCATCAAGGAGCTAAACTCATGCGCACTCTTCGTTATGCTGCCTTTGCCGCCGCGCTGGCGGCTATCGGTGTGGCGGCGCCGGCCGGCGCCCAGCCTTACGGGCCGGGATACGGCGGCGGTTATGGCCCCGGTTACGGCATGGGTCCCGGCATGATGGGCGGCTATGGCGGCGGTTACGGCCCCGGCTATGGCATGGGCCCGGGCATGATGGGTGGTTACGGTCCCGGCTACGGCCCGGGCATGATGGGCGGTTATGGTCCCGGCTACGGCCGCGGCTACGGGCCCGGCATGATGGGCCCCGGATACGGACCAGGCTACGGCGCCGGCCCGGGCTATGGCCGGGACCTAAACCTCACCACCGACAACGTGAAGACCTATCTCGAGCAGATGATCCGCAATCCCAACCTCAAGGTCGGCGAGATCAAGGAGCAGGGCAGCGACGAGATCACGGCCACCATCGTCACCAAGGATAAGGACGCGCTGGTGCAGAAGCTGATCGTCAACCGCCATACCGGCTTCTTCCATCCGGAGGAGACGCAGTGATGTGGGGGTATGGACCGGGTTCCGGGTACGGGATGATGGGCGGTTATGGCTACGGCCCGGGACCGATTGGCATGATTATCTGGATCGTGATCCTGATCGCCGTTGTGGCGGCGATTATCTGGCTGGTGCGTTCGCTCGCAACGGGCGGTCATCATCACATGGTGCCGCCGATGGGCCCGATGGGAATGCGCCGCTCCACAAGCCTCGATATCCTGGAAGAGCGCTACGCCAAAGGCGAGATCCAGCGCGAGGAATATCTGGAAAAGAAGAAGGATATTGGCGGCTAGCCAGCTGGCGTCAACGCATGAAGAGAGTAAATCGCCGGGCATTCGTCCGGCGATTTCGTTCTTTTCGTCACGCCCGTCCGCTTCAAGCGAACATACCGTTGGCCTTTCCGAGACGCACCATTTCCTGTGCGTAGGCATAGAGCGCGTCGTAGACGATCCATTCGGCGGCGTTGACCGCGTGATCGTCCTTGAAGCCGAGATGGCGGAAGCCTTCGGCAATGGCCTCCAGTCCCGGCCCTTCCGGCTGCCGGTAGAGCGTGTTGTCGGTGTCGGCGCCGTTGACGATCCGCCCGAGGAGCACCAACGCGGCATCCCCCGTTAGCGCATATTTCTTCAGGATCGCCTCGAACGAGCACGCCTTGCCGTGATGGCCGAGTTCGACACCTTTCACGTCATAGGGGATGGCATCGAGCCGCTTGGCCTCTTCCATCACCTTGTCGGCGGGCGCGAAGATGAATTCGGCGTCCTCGTCGATGAACTTCCTGATCAGCCATGGGCAGGCGACCCGGTCGACCTTCACGCGTTCACGGGTGATCCATTTCATTGCGAATTCTCCTTGGCATGCGGCGCGCCTTGCGCCGCGGCGGGACGGGTTTCTTCCGGCGGCTTGATGTGGCGGAACGAGAACAGCAGGGCGAGGTCGTAGATGATCTTCAAAACGCCGCAGGCGATCAGCGGCAGGCCGGCGAAAGCTGAGTTGAGCAAGGCGCCGGCGAAAGTGGGGCTGAGCGCGGCGGCGAGGCTGCGCGGCACCGCGGTGACGCTCGCTGCGGCGGCGCGCTCGGCCGGCGTTACCACCGCCATGACGTAGGAGGTGCGCGTCGGCACGTCCATCTGCGACAGCGCCGCGCGAAGCAGCAGCAGGCCGAGCGTCAGGGTGACGTCGGGCGAGAACGCCGCCAGGATGAGGAAGACGCTGGACGGGATATGCGTGAACACCATGGTGTTGATAAGGCCGATGCGACGCGCGAGCCAGGCGGCGACCGGATAGGAGAAGGCGCTCAGCGTTCCCGCCCAGAAGAAGAACAGGCTCGCCGCCGAGATCGACAGGTCGAAGCGCTGGAACAGCCACAGCGCCAGCAGCGACTGCACCACGAAGCCGCCGGCGAAGGCATCGAGGCTGAACAGGGCGGCAAGCCCGAAGACGATGCGGCGCGAGGGGCCGAGCGGCGCGTGCGGTTTTTCCTCGGCGGCGCGCGCGTGCGGCAGCCGCCGGTAGAGCGCGGCGCTGGCCAGCCCGAGCGCGGCATAGGCGTAGAACATCAGCTTGAAAGCGCCGGGTTGGTCGAACCCCGCGGCGGTGAGGAAATCCGGCGCTGCCGCGGCCAGCGTGCCGGCCGCCATCGACAGCGCGCCGATCAGGCTGTAGCGCGCAAAAGCGCGCGTGCGCTCCTCGTCGGCGACGCCGCGCGCCAGCATGGCGTGCTCGAGCGGCACCAGCACGCCGAGATCGCCAGTCGAGGGATTGATGGTGCCGATGAAGGCGACGCAGACGACGAACGCGAAGTGCTCATAGGTGGGGAAGGCGATGCCGGTCAGCACCGTGAGTGCCGCGCCCGCCAGCATCAGCGTGCGCAGGTCGTGGCGTGGCGCAATGGCGCCGACCGCGAGCGTGAACAGCGCAGTGCCGAGCAGCGAGGCGCTGACCACGACGCCTATCTGCACGGGATCGAAGCCGATGGCGGTGAGATAGGCCGGCAAGATGATCGTGGCGAAACCGTCGCCGAGGCCGCGCAGGCCGCGCGCCGTGTAGAGCAATCGGATATCGGACGGCATCGCCATGGCAACACAAGCCCTCGGCCCGCAAGCGGGCTCAGGCGCAGTGCTTGGGCGAAATGCCTTAGAAAGCCGGGCGACTGCGGTCGAGCCCGACGTTGTTATTGTGGGCAAGACAAATTCGGAAGTCAAATAAATCCGCCGGGCCCGCGACGCGCGGCAAGACGATCAGCGTTGTCCGCGAGGAACCGACGCGGCACTATGTCCGTGCCCCGTGATCGTTTTTTATCATTGAACGCTGATATTCGTCAGGAGGTCCGCGCCTATGAAATGTCATTCTATTGTCGCCGCAAGTTTGTTGGCCTTTTTTAACTCGACGGTCGCGGCGCTGGCCAATGGCGCGGTTTCCGAGTTTCCGGCGGGCGGCGTTGTTTTCAAACATGAGAAGAATATTGCGATCGCCCGCGAGGATCTGGACATCGGCTATGACCGGATCCACGTCCATTACGTCTTTGTATCGTCCGCGCCTAAGCCGCTGAAAAGAGCGATCGGCTTTCCGATGGCCAAGGTGCCGCAGGACGACTCGCCGGACGGTTTCCAGGACGTCGACAAGAATTACATGGCTTTCAAGGTGACGGTGAACGGCAAGCCGTTGAAGCCGAAGCTGCATGAATATGCTTGGGTCGGCGACACCAACATTACCGGCAAGCTGCATCGTTTGGGTGTTCCGGTTTTCGCCGCGACGCCGGACGCGTTCAAGACGCTCGCGCGCCTACCCAAGGCGACGGTGAGCGCGCTGAAGCGCGACAAGCTGGTCGAAGTAGAGGAGCACGGCGCCTGGCTGGTGCCGCAATGGCTCTATCAGTCGGTCTATGAATGGACGCAAACCTTCGCGCCGGGCAGGACCGAGGTCGATATCACCTACGCGCCGCGCTTCGGCGCCGGCAACGATTACGATTATTATTATCCCGGCGGCAAAGGCGCCCCGGCTTATTGTCTTGGTGATGCCGTCAAACAAAAGTTCGCCAAGCTGAAAGCCGAAGGCAAAGTCGGCCCGGAGCCCTATACCGTCGGTTACATCCTCAAGACCGCTAACAACTGGCACGGCCCGATCGGCGACTTTCATCTGACAATATCCGACAAGGATTTGTTCTTCAGCTTTTGCGTTCCGAAGGAGCTGAAGGCGGTCGGCGATGGAAGCTGGCACGCGGAGAATTTCGTTCCCAGGGCGGATTTGAAAGTCGTGTTTTATTATCAGAAGCCACAACAATAGGCCTGATCACGCACGGCTGTTTGCCTCGTCATCCGGCAAAACGCGTTAAGCTTTCGGCTAATCCGCTTTACGTCCGCTCAAGCCCTTGAAAACACGCAACACAAATGCTTATCCGCGCTCGCTGGGGCGCTCTTATCATCGCAGCGTCCGGTTCATTTGAGGGCGTCATCTAGCGGCGTCTCGATGACGGGGCCGGATGCGGTGCCTGCGGGCAGGGACAAACGCAGTCCCTCGCGCTCGGGCGGCGCGGGGCTCCGTCCGGGGGCACTAGGACCCCCCCGCCAGGAGCTGGCTGACGGCGTGAGTCTTCGAGACCTTGCCGAAAGCGCGGCCCGCGTTGGAAGACACCGCGATGGAGCGCCGCGGGGCGCTCCATAACCTCACTTATATGAGGGCGGAAGGGGAATGGGGCGATCGGCGCCCGGCAAAGAATACGGGCGGCGGAGCTCTGCTTGCGCCGGTTGTTTGACAAGTGGATCGGTGGTTGCGCGAAGCGTGCGGCATTCTCTGGTGTCGTCCTCCGCGAAGGCGGAGGACCCAGTAAACACCGAGGGCGCAGAGATTACTGGATCGTCCGCTTTCGCGGACGATGACAGCCGAGTTTGCGGATAAGTCTACCCAAACCGTCCGCGATCATGCGGCGCGGAGAAATCCAGTTGCGGACCCACCGGCACGATGCCGGTCGGGTTCACTTGGCGCTGGCTGCCGTAATAATGCCGCTTGATCTGTTCGATGCTCACGGTCTCGGCCACGCCCGGCACCTGGTAGAGATCGCGCACGTAATTCGACAGGTTGGGATATTCGTAGATATGCCGCCAGTTGCATTTGAAGTGTGAATAGTAGACTGCGTCGAAACGGATCAGCGTACAGAACAACCGCCAGTCTGCCTCGGTCGTCCGGTTGCCGACCAGATAGCGCTGTCGATCGAGGATCTGCTCGATTTCGTCGAGCGTGTCGAATACGTTGCGGAACGCCTGCTCGTAAGCGCCTTGCGCGGTGGCAAAGCCGGCGCGATAAACGCCGTTGTTGATGTTGGTGTAGACCATGTCGTTAGTGCGGTCTATATCGGCGCGTTTGTCTTCCGGGTAAAAGTCGGCGTGCTCGTTGGTGAAGGCGTCGAATGCTGAGTTCAGCATGCGGATGATTTCCGACGACTCGTTGTTGACGATGGTCTTGCGTTGCTTGTCCCATAGCACCGGCACGCTGACGCGGCCGGTATATTTCGGCTCGGCCATCACGTAGATCTCAGAAAGCTTGCTCTTGCCGTTGATGGTGTCGCCGCCCGATCCCTCGTCCTTGTTGAAGGTCCAGCCGTTGGCGAGCATGTCCGGAGAAACCGTCGACATGCCGATCACGTTCTCCAGCGCTTTCAGCTTGCGGAAGATGACGGTGCGGTGCGCCCACGGGCACGATAGCGCGACATAGAGGTGATAGCGACCGGGCTCGGCCTTGAAGCCGTCGTTGCCGGAGGGGCCTGCGCTGCCGTCTGCCGTCACCCAATTGCGGAACTGGGTGGTCGGCCGGATAAAATGGCCGTCCTTCGTGCGCGAGCCATCCTGCTGCCAGACGCCGTCAACCAGAAGTCCCATGCCGTCTTCTCCTTTCTTCCCTCGCCGCGCCTTCGCTAGTGCTACGCCGGGTCGGCCTCTCCCCGCGAGAGCGGGGGAGGGGTGAAATTGTGTGAGTCATTTAACCGTTAACGCCGTCGATTGCCACCGATGGACCGGAATTGCGCGAGGTGCTAAGCGCTTCTCGCCCGGCGGGACGCCGGCCGCATCCCGCGCGTTTTGAGCCAGCTTTCTAGACGATGAGCGAACTTTCGCTGACCATCCTGCCGGAAACGGCCGCCGACGCCGACGCAATCGAGCGTCTCCACGAGCGCACTTTCGGCCCTGGCCGCTACGCGCGCAGCGCCTACCGGATCCGCGAGGGGCGGGCGCACGAATTGTTGCTGTCGTTCACCGCGCGCATCGGTACGCTGATGGTCGGCTCAGTGCGGCTCACGCCCGTCCGGGTGGGGGAGACGCCGGCGCTGCTGCTCGGACCGTTGACGGTCGAACCGCCGTTCCGCGAGCGTGGCATCGGCACCGCGCTGATCGCGCGCGCACTACAAGAGGCGAAGGCGCAAGGCCACCGATTGGTGCTGCTGGTGGGCGATGAATTGTATTACGGCAAGTCCGGCTTCAAGCGTATCCCGAAAGGTCAGGTGAAGATGCCGGGCCCCGTGGATCCCGACCGGCTCCTGGTCGCCGAACTTCAGCCCGGCGCCTTCGACAAAGTGTCGGGTATGATTTTGCCGGACTGGGAAGAAACCGCGTAAATCCTGACACGATAATACTACTGCGGACATCGCAACGCTTGCCCGCGCTGGCGCCGAGCGCGAAGCTTTTTGTCCTCGCGCAACAGCAGCGCATTAGTATTGGGGCGTGCGATGAAAAGCTTTGTGATGTTGACGGCAGCCGCGGCGATCGCTGCCACTGCTCCCGCTCAAGCGCAGACCGACGGCCAACCTCAAGTCGAGACGCAGATTCAGGCGCTGACTCACAAGCTCGATCTGTCGAGCGTGCTGTGCAAAGAGCTTCCAGGTTTGTCGAAGCCGCAGGTCGAGCAGATCGTCACCTGGCTGCAAGGATATTATACGCTGGAGAAGGCGCCGCGTATCGTTGATCCCGACAAGATCGGCGCGGACGTCGGCAAGCTCGCTGCTTATTGCAAGCAGAACCCAGAAGCGAACCTGGTCGCCGCGGCTGACGATGTGATGGGGGAATAGCGAAGTTGTTTTGACTTGCGTCGAAGCGAACTCTGCTCGTTTCCGCGCAAGCGGGAATCCATATCCACCTCATAGGCGGCTGAGATTTCGCTTTGGGTTCCCGCTGGAGCCTGTGCTCGGGACGGCCGAAGGCCGGACCCGGGGATGAACGGAGAGAATGATCGCCTTAGCGCCCTTCGCGCGCCCAGGTCGCAGCGAGCGATCCGATCAGCAACAGCAGGCCGATTAAGCCGGCGAAGATCGGCAGCACGCCGATGCCGCGCACGACACTGACGTCGCGCATTCTGAGGCCGATCCAATCGTCGCCCGCGAAACGCGTCCCGCTGCGTACCGCTACCACCCGCGGCACGTCGAGCGTATTGCCATGCATCAGCCGCCGTGCGGAGCCGCCGGTTTCCTGCGCGATCTTCTGCAGCACGTTGGTGGTTGACGTCACTTCCTGGAATTCGCGCGGATTGGCCGGGCCTACATTGGTGAGTGCGGTGAGCTTGCCGTCGGTCGCCCGCCAGAGGCCGAGTTCCTTCACTGCGAGCGAGGCCTGCCACAGGCCCGGCTTCTCGGCCTTGAGCGTGACGGTCTCCTGCTTGCCGGTCGGCGAGGTCAGCGTTACGTCGTTGACGCTGTCTGCCATGGTTTGGCGGTGGATAATCAGGTTATGGCCCTGAACTGTGAGCCGCAGCGCTTCCTCTTCCAGGTCCGGTTGCTTCATCAGCCAGTGCGACAGCCGCCGCAGCAAGTCGAGCTGCGGGCCGCCGCCCTCGAAACCGCGCGCCCACAGCCAGATCTGGTCGCTGAGCAGCATGGCGACGCGACCCTTGCCCTCGTGTGCGAGCACCAGCAGCGGCTTCTGGTCCGGCCCCTGTAACAAGGATGTGCCGGAGGTGCGCCGGGTATCGACGATGCGGAACCACTGGCTCCACTGTGGCGGGTTGCTTTGCGCGCCGTGCAAGCCGCGCGTCACCGGGTGACGGTCGCCGAGTTTCGTCAGCGCCGGGCGGTAGGGCTGTTCGGTGATGTCGCCGCTCGGCTCTGCCGGCAGGACCACGTCGAGCGGCGTCCGCCAGATACTGGTCGGGCTCGCGTAATCGGGACCGGCGGCGACCAGGAGCGCGCCGCCGTTGCGTACGTATTTGGCGATGTTGTCGAAATAGATGGTCGGCAGCACGCCCTGGCGCGAATAGCGGTCGAAGATGATGAGCTGGAACTGCGAGATCTTCTGTTGGAATAGCTCACGGGTTGGAAACGCGATCAGCGACAGCTCGTTGATCGGCGTGCCGTCCTGCTTCTCCGGGGGCCGCAGGATGGTGAAGTGCACCAGATCGACGGAAGCGTCGGACTTCAGCAGGTTGCGCCAGGTGCGTTCGCCCGGCGACGGTTCGCCCGACACCAACAGCACACGTAGTTTGTCGCGTACGCCGTCAATCGACACGACCGCACGGTTGTTGACCTGCGTCAGCTCGTTGTCGAGCGGGGCCGCCTCGACCTCGACGATGTTGGGGCCCGCGTGCGGGATCGGCACATCGACCTTCACGTCGGTGTGCACGGTCACCACCCGCTGCTCGAGCACTTGGCCGTCGCGGCGCACAGTCACCTGCGCGGCGCCGATCTTGGCGCCGTGGTCTTCGATGCGGAAGCCGATCGTCTGCGACTGGCCCACGATGCCGAAGCGCGGCGTTTCAGTGAGCACGACGCGGCGGTCGATTTCGTTGGCGTGGCCGGTGATCAGCGCCTGCACCGGCGCGGCGAAGCCGAGCGCCTTGGCGTTGGCGGGCACATCATGCACCCGTCCGTCGGTGATCACGATCGCGCCGGCGACGCGGTCTGGCGGCACGTCGGCGAGCGTCGACGACAGCGCGGAGAACAGCTTGGTGCCATCGTTGTCGCCGGTGGCCTGGCCGGCATCGGCGACGCGCACTTCCAGCCCGGGAATGCGCTTGAGTTCCTTGGCGATGGCGTCGGCCGCTTGCACGGTCTGCTTCTCGCGGTCACCGAAGTTCTGGCTCGGGCTTTTGTCGACGATAACCGCGGCGACCGAGGGTATTGGGTCACGATCCTCGCGGGTAAACGAGGGATTGGCCAGCGCCAGGATCATCAGGCCCATGGCAATGGCGCGCACCACGGCGCCGCGCCCGCGCGTCAACAGCAGCAGCACCGAGATGACGATCGCTGCCACGAACGCGGTCCACACCACGTAGGCTGGCACCAGCGGAGCGAATGAGACGCCGAGGTTCACGGGGTTCAGCTCCTACTGTCCCAGCCGCTCAAGCAGGGCCGGGATGTGTACCTGGTCGGCCTTGTAGTTTCCGGTCAACGCGTACATCACGATGTTGACGCCGGCGCGGAAGGCGAACTCGCGCTGGCGTTGCTCGCCTGGGACAAGCGGCAGCATGGCTTGGCCGTCCGGCCGGATCGCCCAGGCGCCTGCGAGATCGTTGGATGTGATGAGGATCGACGAAACGCCGTCGCCGGCTCGCACCGGGCGCTCAGCTTGTCCGGCTTTTTCCGCCGGCAGCGCCTGCACCCACATTTGGCCGCTGTCGAAGCGGCCGGGGAAGTCGCGAAGCAAATAGAAGGTCTTGGTCAGCACGTGGTCTCGCGGCACCGGCTCGAGTTCGGGAATGTCGAGCGAAGCCAGGATCGAGCGCAGCGCCAGCATGCCGGGCGAGAGGTTCTCTCCGCCGGGGCCAGGCGGCGCTTCGATCGCATCGCGGGTATCGAACAGCACGGTGCCGCCCCGCTTCATATAGGTGTCTATGTGTTCAAGCGCTTCTTTCGACGGCTTGGGCGCCTTCAGTGAGATCGGCCAGTAGATCAGCGGAAAGAAGGCGAGTTGGTCGCGCGCCGGATCGAGTCCCATCGGTTCGCCGGGCTCAAGCGCAGTGCGTTGCGCCAGGAACAAGGTGAGGCCCTCGAGGCCGGCCTTGGTCACGTCGTCGACTTCCGGATCGCCGGTGACGATATAGGCGAGGTGGGTCTTGTGCGTCGCCTTCAGCGCGAAGGCTTCCTGCTGCGCCGTCAGGGTCGGCGGCGCGGCTTTGGTCTGCGCGTGGGTCGGTTGCGGCAGGCTTAGGGCGAGTGCGAAGCCGAGCGCCAACAAGGCGGCAGTGGCGCGCCGGCGCGGCAGCAAGGCGCCGAAGCCGCCCGAGAGCCAGAACACCAAAGTCCCGTCGAGCATCAGCAGGATGAGCCCCGCGACGAACACCGGGCCCCGCAGATCGAGCGGTTCGCCATGACGATAGACGTCGAACGTGGCGTTCAAGCCAGCGAAATCCAGCGGCGCCGGACGATCGGCGGGCGCCAGCGTGTTGACCGCGACCAGACCTTCCGGCGGCCCGTAGAAGCCGGGCGGGTGATCGGCGGTGCCGTGGCCGGTGAAATTCACCGGCAGGGGTCGCGCATCCGGCGGCGGCGACGTGAATGCGCCGAAGCCGTCGAGGATGCGGGTTGGCGGCACGACTTGAGTTGTCTGGTTGGCCGTATTGGTGGCGTCGGCCGCGGTCGTCTCAGTTTCGGTGACGGCGGTTGAGCCGGCCAGCGACACGATGCGCTTGAGCATCTCGACAAAGGAACCCGACAGCGGCAGGTCCGACCAGCGCGTGTCGGCGGTGACGTGGAACAGCACGATCATGCCCTTGCCGCGGCGCTGCGCGGTAACGAGAGGCGTGCCGTCGGTGAGCGTCGCCCAGGTGCGGTCGGTGAGCGTCGCATCCGGCTCGGCCAGCACCTGGCGTCGCACGGTGACATCATTGGGCACGGTCATGCCGGCGAACGGGCTATCATGCGAGAAGCCGGCAAGATTTTGCGGCTTGTCCCAGCTCAACGTGCCGCCGAGTATGCGGCCGCCGCGGCGCAGGCGCACCGGGATGAGGTCGTCGTCCTCGATGCCGGCGAGATGCGGACCAGCGAAGCGCACCAGCACACCGCCGTTGTTGATCCACTTCACCAGCGCGTCATGCGCTTCCGCGACATTGCCGACGTCGGCGAGGATCAGCATCGGCAGATGCTGGTCGAGGAAGCGCGTGATCCCTTCCGCCGGCGCTACCAGGCCGGCGGCGCGCACATCGGCGAACGGATTGAGCGCGCGCGTCAGATAATAGCTTGCGCCGAGCAACGGCTGCGACTGGTCGGCGTCGGTGCCGGAAACGATGCCGATGGTGCGGCGGCGCCAACGCTTGTCGAGCAGTTGCACCGCGCCGGCGGAACGTTCGCCGACGATTTCCAGCCGCGCCACCTGATTGCGGATCTCGACCGGCAAGTCGATCGACGCTTGCGCCTCGCGCTCGCTCGCCTTGAAGGCAAAGCGTGCTTCCCCGAGGGGTAGGCCCTTCAGGTCGATCGCGCGCACGATGCCATTCTCGGCCGGCCCGGTCTGCGCGCGCAGCACTTTCACCGTCAGCGCGCCGGCCGCGTTGTCCGAGGCGGCCAGCGCATGCGGGATGGCGGTGCCGCCGTTGACGATGGTGAGCGGATGGTCGCCGACGAGCTGCTTCAGGCCGTTCACGAAGGCCGAGCCTTTGCCCGAATCCTTGCCCATATCGACGCCGTCCGACAGCCAGACGATCTCCACGTTGGGGGAGCGCTCCAGGAAGCGCTTGAGCGTCGGCAGCGCCTCGCTGCGGTCGATAGTGTAGGGCTTTGGCTTGAGCTCGCGGGCCTCCACGCGGGCGGCATCGGCAACCTGCAAGGAGACGTCGCGTGCAGTCCGCGACAGCGGCAACAGGGCCACGCCGCGATTGTCGGCCGACGCGCGCGTGATCAATTCGTCCGCGCTGCGCAGGCGGTCGGTCCAGGCGGCGGCTGCCGACCAACCGTCGTCGATCATGATCAGCAGCGGCGCCTTGCGGTCGCCGGCCGCGAGGGGCGGGTTCCACATCGGCCCAGCGGCGGCGATGATGACGATGGCTGCAAGTGTCAGCCGCAACAGCGTTAGCCACCACGGCGTGCGCGCCGGCGTTTCTTCCTTGGGCGCGATCTCGAATAACAGCCGCGTCGGCGGGAAATTGATGCGGCGAGGTCGCGGCGGCACCAGCCGCAACAGCCACCACAGCGCCGGCAGGCTGATAAGCCCGAGCAACACCAGCGGCTGCGCGAATGCGAGCGGCAGGGCGGGGATCATGGCGAGGCTTCCGCGCCGGTGCCCTTCGGCTTGCGCTTAGGGGCGATGGCATGCGCCCCGGCGCCCATGCGGGCGTGGATCGCAAACAGCAGCTCGGTGGGGCCACGATCGGTGCGGTGAACGGTAAAGCTCCAGCCGAACTGCTCGCACTCGGCGCGTAATGCCGCGCGGTGACTGGCAAGCAGAGTTTGGTACTCGGAACGCCAGGTCTCGGCGCGGCCGGCCGTAACGCTGCCTAATCCTTCGGGTTCGACAAACTCGATCCGGCCGCCATAGGGGAAAACCTCTTCCGCCGGATCGACCACTTGCACCACATGGCCGCGCGCGCCATTGGCCGCCAATTGGCCGATGATGCGCCGGAAATCGGCAACAGGGCTCCAGAAGTCGGAGAGCAGCAGGATTTCCGAAAATGGGGCCGGGGCGAAGTCCGGCGGCAGGCTCGGGCGATCGCCAGTATCGTGGACGATGACCTGCGCCATTTTCTCAATGACGTTGCGGTTGGCGGTCGGACGCATCAACTCGGGAATGCCGATGCGCTCGCCGCCCTGCACCAGCACCTCGGCCAACGCAAACGACACGACAAGCGCGCGGTCGAGCTTGCTCCATTCCGTCATCGTGGACGAGAATTCCATGGAGGGTGAGCGATCGGCCCAAAGCCAGATGGTATGCGATGCTTCCCATTCGCGCTCGCGCACATAGAGATGATCATCGCGTGCCGAGCGCCGCCAATCGATGTTTTGCGCCGGCTCGCCTGATATGAAGTGGCGGTACTGCCAGAAATTCTCGCCCGGTCCGGCGCGACGTCGGCCGTGCAAGCCATGAATCACGGTCGTCGCTACACGACGCGCTTCCAGGATCAGCCGCGGCACGCGCGCCGCGAGCTTGCGGCTCTTGCCGACGGCGGCCTGGACCGGCTTCTCGGTGTCGCTGCGTTGCGGCTGCGCCATCGCACCTACCCGATGCGCGCCTTGAGCGTGCGGACGACGTTGGTCACGGTCTCGCCCTCGGCGCGGGCGGCGAAGGTGAGCGCCATGCGGTGCTTGAGCACGGGTTCGGCCAGTTCCAGAACGTCGTCTATGGAGGGCGCGAACCGGCCATCGAGCAGCGCGCGGGCCCGCACCGCCAGCATCAGCGCTTGGCTCGCGCGCGGACCTGGTCCCCAGGCGATCAGCTTGCCGATATCGCCGGCGTCGCTCTCGGGGCGCGCGGAGCGCACCAGTTTGAGGATCGCTTCCACCACCGATTCGCCGACCGGCAGCCGGCGCACGAGCCGCTGCGCGGCGAGCAGTTCTTCGGCGGTCATCGCCGGCTTGGCCTTGGTGTCTTCGGCGCCAGTCGTGTCGAACAGAATCTTCCGTTCGGCCTCGAGGTCGGGATAATCGACATCGACTTCCATCAGGAAGCGGTCGAGCTGTGCTTCCGGCAGGGGATATGTGCCTTCCTGCTCGAGCGGGTTCTGGGTCGCCAGGACGTGGAACGGCTTGGGCAGGTCATGGCGGGCGCCGGCGACCGTAACATGCTGCTCCTGCATGGCCTGCAGCAGCGCGGACTGCGTACGCGGCGAGGCGCGGTTGATTTCGTCGGCCATCAGGAGCTGGGCGAACACCGGCCCGGCGATGAAGCGGAAGCTGCGCTTTCCCGCGGCGCTTTCTTCCAGCACCTCGGAACCGAGGATATCGGACGGCATAAGGTCAGGCGTGAACTGCACACGGCGGGCGTCGAGGCCGAGCGCGATGCCCATGGTTTCGACGAGCTTGGTCTTGGCGAGGCCCGGCACGCCGACCAACAGCGCGTGGCCGCCCGAAAGCACGGTCACCAGTGCGCGCTCCACCACCACGTCCTGGCCGAAGATCACTTCGCCGATGGCGTTCTTGGCGGCGCGCACATGAGCGGCCGTTGATTCGGCCGCACGAACGATCATATCTTCCAGCTTTTCGAGGCTTTCACCGCTTGCCGACGCCATGACGTCCATATCCTTTCATCGCGCGAGGTCTGAGCTCCGCGTGTTCCCGCGGCACACCCCTTTCGGGTCCAGGCAATGCCATGCAACAAATGCACCAGCCCGATTTCTTGTGCCGTCCGGCGGGCCGAATCTGCCTCATTTAACGGAGCAGCTTACGCTATCCTTCGCTGTCAGTCGGGACGATTTGCGACCCTGTGAACAGCTCCGAGGCACCGTCCATATCGTAGGCAAACAATGGCGAAGACAGGGCAGGGAACACTCGATGCGATAACTGCAGCGCTCCCCCGTAAAAAGCGGGGGCCGCCCCCTGTGGAGCAGTGGAACCCCCCGTTCTGCGGAGATATCGACATGCGAATCGCGGCGGACGGGACTTGGTTCTATCAAAAGACCCCGATTGGCCGGCATGCGCTGGTCAAGCTCTTCGCCTCGGTGCTCAAGCGGGAAGAAGACAAGTATTTTCTCGTCACTCCCGTGGAAAAGGTCGGGATATTAGTCGAAGACGCGCCATTCCTGGCAGTCGAGATGCGCGTCGATCGTGACGATGAACAAATCCTCAGGTTCAGGACCAATATGGACGAATGGATCGATGCCGGCCCCGAGCACCCCATGCGATTCGAGCCGGAACCGGAGACCGGGGGGATGAAGCCCTATGTTCACGTGCGCCGCGGGCTGTGGGCCAAAGTGACGCGGGCCCTGTTCTACGACCTGGTCGAGGCGGGCGAGGAGCGCATCGTCGACGGCATACCGATGTTCGGCGTCGCTTCGGGTAGTGAATTTTTCGTGATGGCGGAAGCCGATGCGCTGAAGGAGTTCGCCTGATGGAGCAGGCGGCAGAGACGGCGCTTTCGGCAGCGGAATTTTTTAGCCGCGTGCGGTCGCGGTTGACGCTCGACGAGCCCGCGGGTCTGACAGACCCCGGCATCACCCCCACACGCGGCGACCATGACGCGGACCCGGTGATGCAGAAGATCGCCGAGGTGCGGCCGATCCGCCCGGCCGCCGTGCTTGTGCCAGTGATCGAGCATCCGGAGCCCACAGTGCTGTTAACTCAGCGCGCGCAGCACCTGCCGCAACATCCGGGGCAGGTGTCGTTTCCTGGCGGCAAGATCGACAAGACCGACAAGAGCCCGCTCGACAGCGCCCTGCGCGAGGCCGAGGAGGAAATCGGACTCGACCGCGCGCTGGTCGAGCCGCTCGGCTATCTCGATCTGTATATGACCACGCTCGGCTACCGCATCGTGCCGACCGTCGCGCGCATCAAGCCGGGCTTTTCGCTCACGCTGAACACTGGCGAGGTTGACGCAATCTTCGAGGTGCCGCTGTCGTTCCTCATGAACCTCGACAATGTCGAGCGCCATTCGCGCGACTGGCAGGGCATGACCCGGCATTATTATGCGATCACTTTCGGCGAGCGTTACATCTGGGGCGTGACCGCGGGAATTCTGCGCAACATGTACGACCGCATTTACCGGGAGCAATGATGGGCCGCTCGATACTCACCGAGCTATTGTTGTTCCTGACGCCGTTCGCGCTCTACGCGGTGTTTCTGTGGGCAACGCGCAGCGGCGTGATGGAGCCGAAATCGTGGCCGCTGTCGCGGATCATTTGGCTCGCCATAACCGCCTTCGGCCTGATGATCGGCAGCTTCCTCTATTTCGCCAACTACACCGGTGCGCCGCCGGGATCGACTTACATTCCCGCCCATATGGAGAACGGCAAATTCGTGCCGGGCAGGACGATCAGGAAATGACGCGCGACGGAGCGACGACGCGCAAACTGACCGGCGCGCCCTGGCTTGCCGGCGGCGCGCTGCCGAAATTGCTCGCCGTGCTCGACGGCAACGGTGAAGAGGCGCGCGTGGTTGGCGGCGCAGTGCGCAACGCGCTGCTCGATCTGGCCAGCGACGAAATCGACGTCGCCACCACGGCGTTGCCGGAAGAAGTGACGCGCCGCGTCACTGCTGCCGGCTACAAGGCGGTGCCAACCGGCATCGAACACGGTACCATCACCGTGGTGGTCGGCGACGCGCCGTTCGAGGTGACCACGCTGCGCCAGGACGTCGAGACCTATGGCCGCCACGCCAAGGTCGCGTTCGGCCGCGATTGGCGCGCCGACGCCGAGCGGCGCGACTTCACCATCAATGCTTTTTCAGTGGCGCCCGATGGGACGGTCTACGACTACGTCGGTGGGCTTGCCGATCTCGCCGAGCGCCGTGTGCGCTTCATCGGCGATCCGCGTCAGCGCATCGCAGAGGATTACTTGCGCATCCTGCGCTTCTTCCGTTTCCATGCCGCTTACGGGACCAGCGACCATCCCTATGCAGAGGGGCTCGCCGCCTGCATCTCCCGCCGCGACGGGCTCGACCGGCTCTCGCGCGAGCGCGTGCGCCAGGAGCTGCTGAAGTTACTGGTCGCGCCCCACGCATTGCCTTCATTGATCGCCATGGCGGACGGCGGGCTGCTGCTGCGCGTCCTCGGCGGCGTCGGCTATCTAGGCTCCTTCGAGATGATGGCTAAGGTGGAGGCGGCGGCGGGACTCCCGCCCGATCCGGTCCGCCGGCTCGCCGGGCTCGGCGTTGCGGTCGTCGAAGATGCGGAACGCCTGTGGCAAAGGCTCAGGCTCAGCAACAACGAACACACGCGGCTGATGACGATGGGCGAGGGCTGGCGGCTGATGTCGCCCACAATCGGCGAGGCAGCGCAGCGTGCGCTAGTCTATCGGCTGAAGCCGCAGGCCTATACCGACCGCGCGCTGCTCGCCTGGTCGCGCGCGGAAGCCGGGGCGCATGACCGGACCTGGCGCGATTTCGTCACGCTGCCGCAGCGCTGGACCGCGCCGGCTTTTCCGGTCAAGGCAGCGGATTTCATCGAACGCGGAATCGAAAAGGGTCCGGCGCTCGGCGCCACCATGCGTGATGCGGAAGAAGCCTGGATCGCGGCGGACTTTCCCGTCGACAGCGCCGCCGTCCGCAGCATCGCCGATGCGATGATCAAGAAGCTCTGAAGAGCGGGTGGCGAAACGGAAGAGCGCCTTTTGCCTGTGCACCATAGAAAAAGCCCCGGATGGGAAACCCGGGGCTCGTGGTTCTGATTGCGCCATGCGGTGGCGGTTAGAAACGATAGTTTACGCCAACGCGGAAGATCGAGTACCTGTTCTTGAAGTTCTCGGGAAGCGTCGTGGCGAGGTTCGCCGCCCGGCCGGATGGCGTCGAAATCAGCGATCTGTCGCCGAGGTGCCGTAGCCGTGAAGGTATTTGCCCCCATTCACTGGCGTCTTGCTGTAAATCAAATATACGGCGGCCTTTTCGGACGGCCCAAGTCCAAATGGCGCTGAATTGGGTAATTATACGCATAAACAATGCATATGTGGCTGCGCAGATACGGTTTTGGTAAAATGATAGTTTGACACCCTGCCGGCACCTGACACGCCCAACTCCCATAAGCCGTGATCGGTCAATAATAATGCCGCCCCTCGACTCCCACTTGAAACGCAAGTAACCGCACCCGACGTGTGAGTGAGCAGACCGGATGTTACCTGATGCCACCTCATGACCGCCCCAGCGACGTGGCGCAGCGGCTCGCGCAAACAATGCGCAGGAACAAGCTCGCGCGCGACTCCTTTCGGCGCGAGACGTTCACGCTGCCGCGCGAAGCGGCGCGGGCCAAGGCGCGCGAGATGTTCACGCGCTTTCCCAGGGCTGCCTACATGACCGCGATCGAAAGTTGGCGCGAGCTTCCGGGCGACCGCATCGAGTTCACAATGCGGCGACTGCCGAGTGCGGACTAGCCCTTACGTTCGATCCGCAGGATGAGCGCGACCGCGCAACGTCCGTCGTTCTCCCTCTCGAGGGAGAAGCGAAGCGGGCGCTTGAGGTGGGCGCATTTCACACGCCCAATGCGCCTGTATGGGCGCGGCAATTCGAGCATTTTCTTGCCGTTCGATTCACCACGCCGAAACCTGTTGAGCGTACAGTGACCTATGCCCCGATCCTGAAGGCCGCCGCCGATGAACAATCCCAGCGCTGCCCTTGAAATTCGCGATCTGTGTAAGCATTTCGAGCGCCCCGCCGTCGATCATCTCGATCTCACAGTGCGGAAGGGCGAATTCTATGCGCTCCTGGGCCCGAATGGCGCCGGCAAGACGACGACGCTGCGCATGGTTAGCGGATTGTTGCGCCCCGACGCCGGTGCCATCACGGTCGAGGGTATCGACGCGCTCGCCGATCCGGTCGCCGCTAAGCAGGTGATGGCCTGGGTCTCCGACGAGCCGATGATCTACGACAAGCTGACACCGTTTGAATATCTCGAATTCGTCGCCCGGCTGTGGGGCGTCGGACCCGTCGCCGCTCAGACGCGCGCGCACACGCTGATCGAATGGCTTCAGCTTACGTCGCATGCGCACGCGCGTTGCGAAGGTCTGTCCAAGGGGATGCGGCAAAAGGTGGCGCTCGCCGGCGCGCTCGTGCACGAACCGAAATTGCTCATCCTCGACGAGCCGCTCACCGGGCTTGATGCCGCTTCGGCGCGGCAGGTGAAAAGCGTGCTGCGCGAGCGGGTGGAAGCGGGCGGCACCGTAATCATGACGACGCATATTCTGGAAATCGCCGAACGCATGGCAGACCGCATTGGGGTCATAAATGCCGGCCGGCTGATAGCGGAAGGCACACTCGAGGAATTGCACAAGCGGGTCGGTATCCGCGATACCTCGCTGGAGGATACATTCCTGGCGCTGGTCGCCCAGCAGGAAGCGCCGCTGGCAGAGGTGGAAGCGGCGTGAGCGGAACCGCAACCCTCACCTGGTTCGCCGGTCACGAATTCCGACTCGCCTGGCGCGACTGGCTTTCAATGATGACCGCCGGCAAGCGCGGTCGCGAGCGCGTGGTTGCCGTCGTGCTCATCGTCTTCGTTGTGCTGATGCATTTGTTCGCCTGGTCAATGGTAGCGCGCGTCGCCCATATCGGTGTGCACCCGGACAAGGCCGCGCTGGTCGGCATAACCGGCAGTCTTCTGCTGTCGTTTTCGCTGATGCTGTCGCAGGCGATGGAATCGGTGACGCGCGCCTTCTATGCCCGCTCGGATCTGGACTTGATCTTGTCGTCGCCGGTCCAGAGCGCGCGAGTGTTCGCGGTGCGCATCGGCGCGCTGGCAGCGTCGACGGCGCTCATCGGACTGGCGCTGGCGGCGCCTGTCATCGATGTGCTTGCCGTGATCGGCGGCGCGCACTGGCTCGCCGCCTACGGCGTGGTGGCGGCGATGGGGTTTATTGCTTCAGCCTTCGCGGTAGCGATGACTGTGGCGCTGTTCCGTGCCATCGGACCGAAGCGAACGCGGCTGGTGGCGCAGATCGTTGCGGCGGTGATCGGTGCCGCTTTCGTCGTCGGACTGCAGGTGACGGCGATTCTCTCGTATGGGACCATCTCGCGTTTTTCGGTGCTGGAATCCGCGGGGGTTGTGAGCCATGCGCCGGCTGTGACCAGCTGGTTCTGGTGGCCGGCGCGCGCTGCCCTTGGTGACGCAGGTGCGTTTGCTGTTGTTGTCGGCGCTGGCCTCGTGACGGTGGCGCTGGCGGTGGTGATGTTTTCCGGCTCCTTCGGCGATCATGTGGCGGCGGCCTCCGGCGTCGCCTTCAATCCGCAGCGCCAACGCGCAGCAACCGTCTTCCGCGCCGGCTCGCCGCGTAGCGCGCTGCGACGGAAGGAATGGAGTTTGCTCAAGCGAGACCCCTGGTTGGTGTCGCAAACGCTGATGCAGCTTCTCTATCTGCTGCCCCCAGCCCTTTTGCTGTGGAAGAGTTTCTCGTCCGGCGATGCCGCCTTGGTGCTACTGATGCCAGTGATGGTCATGGCGGCCGGCCAGCTCGCCGGCGGGTTGGCCTGGCTGGCGATCTCCGGCGAGGACGCGCCCGATCTGGTGGCGACCGCGCCGGTACCCGCTGGCGCCATCATCCGCGCCAAGGTCGAAGCGGTGATGGGCGTGATCGCGCTTGTGTTTATGGTCTTCCTGCTGCCGCTCGCCTGGGCCGCGCCATACTTCGCGTTGGTGGCGGCGGTAGGCATCGCTACGGCGGCGGCGTCGGCAACCGCGATCCAGCTCTGGTTCCGGACCCAGGCCAAACGCAGCCACTTCCGCCGTCGGCACACCTCCTCGCGTATGGCGACTTTCGCGGAGGCCTTCTCGTCGATTACCTGGGCGGCGACGGCGGCGCTCGCGGCCGCCGGCACTTGGCTTGCGCTGGTCACCGGGCTGATCGCGATTCTGCTACTTGCCGGCACGCGCGCTGTGGCGCCGCGCGCGGAAGCATAGGCCGGTTAGCCAAGCTTGACCGATTGGCTACCAAGGGGCACCTACGCCGCCCCGGCATCGTTGCCCGAGTCGTGCCGGCCTTTGGTCACAAACTCACCAAAGATCCCTATGACCGTCCTGTCCGGCTTCGCGGATATCTCGTTCTGGCAGCTCCTGCCGGTGGCAGTGGTGGCGTTTTTGGCCTCGCTCATTGGCGGCGTTGCTGGCTATGGCACTGGCGCCATGATGCCGCTGGTGCTGGTGCCGCTGGTGGGGCCGGGGCCAGTGGTGCCGATCATTGCGATCTCGGCGCTCTTCACCAATGCCAGCCGTGTCACCGCTTTCCGCAAGTATGCCGATTGGCGGCGCACGGGGATCGTGCTCCTGGCCGCCGTACCGCCTTGCGTGCTCGGCGCCTTCATCTATACGCGGCTCAGCAGCCGCGGCGCGGCGCTGGTCATCGGTGGCATGCTGGTCCTCAGCGTGCCGCTGCGCCGGTTGCTGAAGCGGCGCAATTTCAAGATCGGTGACACCGGGTTGGCGGCCGGCTCGGCAGGTTACGGCATCGTCGTCGGCGGCACCGCCGGCTCCGGCGTGATCCTGCTGACATTGCTCATGGCGGCGGGTGTTGACGGGGCCGGAGTCATCGCCACCGACGCCGCGATCTCGGTGGTGATCGGCGTGGTGAAGACATCGGTGTTCGGCCTCGCCGGCGTGGTGAACGCCAAGGTGGTGGCCTTCGCGCTGCTGATCGGCATCGTCGCGCTGCCGGGCGCGTTCCTGGCCCGCGCCTTCGTCGAACGCATGCCATTACACGTGCACACCGCCATCCTTGACGCGGTGGTGCTGATCGGCGGCGTCGTGTTGGTCGTGGGCGCGCTACGCTAGTGGAGCGAATTTGACATTTGACACCCCATTTGCGGCAAGCCGATCATCAAATGTCAAATTCAAAGCTCCACTAGAATCAAATAGTTGCTAGTGGTCCTTTGATTCCGACATTTGCTCGGGAGCTTGCAGCGGCGGGATGCAAATGTCGGAATCGGATCACTAGCGCCTCACGGCCACTTCACCACCGGCGGCATGGAGGAGAGGATCGAGTCCACGTTGCCACCCGTGCGCAGGCCGAAGATCGTTCCGCGGTCATAGAGCAGGTTGAATTCCACATAGCGGCCGCGGCGGACGAGCTGCTCCTCGCGCTCGGCCTCGCTCCAGGGCGTGGTGAAGTTCTTCCGCACCAGCAGGGGATAGACGTCGCGCAAGGCACGGCCGACATCCTGGGTGAAGGCGAAGTCGGCCCCCCAGTCGCCCGAGTCGTGCCAGTCGTAGAAGATGCCGCCGATGCCGCGCGGCTCATTGCGGTGCTTCAGAAAGAAGTAGTCGTCGCACCACGCCTTGTACTTGTCGTAAGGGGCGACCGCGTGGGTGTCGCAGGCCGCTTTCATGGCGGCGTGGAAGGCAAGACTATCGGGATCGCTTTGGGTGCGGCGGCGTTCGAGCACCGGCGTCAAGTCCGCGCCGCCGCCGAACCAGGCCTTGGTGGTAACCACGAAGCGCGTGTTCATGTGCACCGCCGGGACATGCGGGTTTTGCGGATGCGCAATCAGCGAGATGCCGGAGGCCCAGAAGCGCGGGTCGTCGGCGGCGCCGGGAATATCCTTGCGGAACTCCGGCGCGAACTCGCCGAACACGGTCGAGCAATGCACGCCGACCTTTTCGAATACGCGCCCGTACATCATCGCCATGACGCCGCCGCCGCCATCCGGGTCGGCTTTAGCCGACCCGGCACTTGAAGTGCCGATCTCGGGTAAACCCGAGATCGGTTGGCTGCCGGTATGGTCGGTGCGCTGCCAGGGCGTGCGCACGAAACAGCCGGGCGCGTCGCCGCCGAGCGGGGCGGAGGCCGGCAGGGTGTCTTCCAATTGCTCGAACGCCGTGCAGATCTCGTCACGCAGGGCCTCGAACCAGGTCCGCGCACGGGCTTTACGGGCTTCGATGTCGTCGGCGGTCATGGCACGTAGTGGTCCGATTCCGACATTTGCATTCCGCTGCTGCAAGCTCCCGAGCAAATGTCGGAATCAAAGGACCACTAGCAACTATTTGATTCTAGTGGAGCTTTGAATTTGACATTTGATGAGCGGCTTGCAGCAAATGCGTATCAAATGTCAAATTCGCTCCACTAGGCTTATTGTGTGGGCGGGGCGAAAGCTATGGCGGAAATCCCCCCGTCTGCCGCAGCGCCTCTCCCGCTACCATGGCCGCGGCCATGGCGACATTGAGCGAGCGCATGTCCGGCCGGATGGGCACCCGAAAGCGGGCGTCGGCGGCCTCGTGCACGGCGTCCGGAACGCCGGCACTCTCGCGGCCGAATAGCAGCACCTCGCCGGGCCCATAACTGTGGTCGAGATAGGACCGCGCCGCGCCGGTGGTCAGCAGGACCAGCTTGAGCCCTTCGCGCCTACGCCATTCCTCGAAGGCGGCGAACGAGCCGTGGCGGGTCAGCGCCACTTGGTCGAGATAGTCCATGCCGGCGCGGCGGAAGGCGCGGTCGGTGACCGGGAAGCCGGCCGGTTCGATGATATGGGCCTGCACGTCCAGGCAGGCGCACATCCGTAGAATCGTGCCTGTGTTCTGGGGAATGTCCGGCTCGTAGAGGGCAAGTTGCATGGGGCCGCCTTGAGGGTGGTTTCGGTCGCCGCCAGAACGGGGGAAACCGCGCTTCCGAACGCATTTTATGCGACCGTTTGGCGCGGGGCGCATCGGTCACGAATCGGCGCCCGTGGTAAAACCGGCCGGCGCTTCCCGGATTGCGTTGCCATTTATCAACAGATGGCCGCAACTGCGCAAAACGGCGCCTCCGCATGACCGGACCGCGCCCCTTCATGACCGAAGGGCAGTTCTTGGGCTTGCACTCGCTCCACAAGGGTGCCAATAGAACGCCACCGATGCGCCGTACTGCCCGCCAGGGCAGCCGCTGATCGGTCCGCCCCGCCGTCCCGTAGGACTTGTCCTGCCGGTCCCAGCCGCGGGCGGTTTGTCCAAGCCAGCGGGGGGAGAGGGCTAAAGACGTGACGACCGTGTCTTCGGCGGCACACACGCGCCGCGACTTTCTCTACATTGCCACTGGCGCCGTCGGCGCCGTGGGCGTTGCGGCGGCGCTGACTCCGCTGATTTCACAGATGAACCCCGACGCCTCGACGATTGCCGCGGGCGCGCCAGTCGAGATCGACCTCGCCCCGATCGCTGACGGCCAGATCGTCAAGGTGTTCTGGCGCTCGAAGCCGATCTTCATCTTCCATCGCACCAAAAAGGAGATTGAAGAGGCTGACAAAGTGCAGGTCGCTGACCTGCGCGATCCGGAGCCCAACTCGGCACGCGTCAAGAAGGGCCACGAGCAGTGGCTGGTCGTCATCGGCATCTGCACCCATCTCGGCTGCATCCCGCTCGCCCACCAGGGTGAATACGACGGGTGGTTCTGCCCCTGCCACGGCTCGCAATACGATACCTCGGGCCGCATCCGCAAAGGTCCGGCGCCGAAGAATCTCTACCTGCCTCCTTATCAATTCCTCTCCGACACCAAGATCCGGATCGGCTGATCCGCGACCGATTGCTCTTAAAGGTTCGACCATGAGCGGACACGCCAGCTACCAGCCGCAAAACAAAGCTCTGCAGTGGTTCGAGAAACGGCTGCCGATCGGCGGCCTGGTTCATTCCTCGTTCATCGTCTATCCGGTCCCGCGCAACCTGAACTATTGGTGGACCTTCGGCGGCATCCTCGCCTTCATGCTCTGCGTGCAGATCATCACCGGCGTCGTGCTGGCGATGCATTATACGCCGAATGTGGCGCTTGCTTTCGATTCGGTCGAAGGCATCATGCGCGACGTGAACTACGGCTGGCTGTTGCGTTACGTGCACGCCAACGGCGCCGCAATGTTCTTCCTGGCCGCCTACATCCACATGTTCCGCGGCATGTATTACGGCTCCTACAAGGAGCCGCGCGAGGTGCTGTGGATCCTCGGCGTCATCCTGCTACTCTTGATGATCGCCACCGGCTTCATGGGTTACGTGCTGGTCTGGGGTCAGATGAGTTTCTGGGCCGCGACCGTGATCACCAACCTGTTCTCCGCGATACCCGGCGTCGGTGATTCCATCGTCACTTGGCTATGGGGCGGCTACGCGGTCGGCGATCCGACGCTCAACCGCTTTTTCTCGCTACACTATCTGCTGCCGTTCGTGATCGCCGGCGTGGTGGTGCTGCACATCTGGGCGCTGCACGTTGTCGGCCAGAACAACCCGACCGGCGTCGAGCCGAAGTCTGACAAAGACACCGTGCCGTTCACGCCCTACGCCACGATCAAGGACTCCTTCGGCATTGTCGTGTTCTGCATCGTGTTTGCCTGGTTCGTGTTCTACGTCCCGAACTATCTCGGCCACGCCGACAACTACATCCCCGCCAACCCGGCGGTGACCCCGGCGGAAATCGTGCCGGAATGGTACTACCTGCCGTTCTACGCTATCCTGCGCTCGATCCCGGACAAACTGCTCGGCGTGAGCGCATTGTTCTCAGCGATCGCGATCCTGGCCTTTCTACCCTGGCTTGATACCTCGCGGGTACGCTCCGCGCGCTACCGGCCGCTCTACCGCCAGTTCTTCTGGCTGTTCGTGATCACTTGCTTGATGTTGGGTTGGCTTGGCTCCAAGCCGCCGACGGGCATCTATGTGATCCTGTCGCGCCTCTTCACGGTCTATTACTTCGCGTTCTTCCTGGTCATCTTGCCGTTGCTCGGCATTTTCGAGAAGACCAAGCCGTTGCCGAATTCGATTTCGGAATCGGTCTTGGGCGCCAAGGCGTGAGCGGGAGGACGGTCATGAAGTTACAGCCCACCATCTTCGCGCTCGTACTCGCCGGTTCGCTGGCCGCATTGGCAGTCCCAGCGCAGGCAGCCGAGGAAATAACGCCGCCACGAGAGCCGTGGTCGTTCGCCGGTCCATTTGGCAAATACGATCAGGCGCAGCTTCAGCGCGGCTTCAAGATCTACCGCGAGGTTTGCTCCAATTGCCACTCGATGAACCTGCTCTCGTTCCGCAATCTGGCCGAGCCGGGCGGTCCGGATTTCACCGATGCTCAGGTCAAGCAGATTGCCTCCGAATACAAGATTAAGGACCTCGACGATAAGGGCAATCCGATCGAGCGTCCGGGCCGGCCGGCCGACCATTTCCCACAGCCATTTCCCAACGAACTGGCGGCGAAGGCAGCATTCGGCGTGGCGCCGCCCGACATGTCGACGTTGGCCAAGGCGCGCACCTATCAGCGCGGCTTCCCTTGGTTCGTGTTCGACATCTTTACGCAGTATCAGGAAGAGGGCCCCGATTACATCGCGGCCATCTTGCAGGGTTACAAGACCCCGCCGAAGGGCTTCAACTTGCCGGCGGGGGGCAATTACAACGAATATTTCCCCGGCCATAATATAGCCATGCCGCCGCCGCTGACGACCGGCCAGGTGAAGTATGACGACGGCACGCCGGAAACGCTGCCGCAATATTCCAAGGATATCGCCGCCTTCCTGATGTGGGCCGCCGAGCCGCATATGATTGCGCGTAAGCGCCTCGGCTTCCAGGTCATGATCTTCCTGATCGTGCTGTCGGGCTTGTTGTACTTCACCAAGAAAAAGGTGTGGCACGACGTGCATCACGGGGAAGAGGACACATCCAAGACGGCAGCCTGAATTTAGCCTGCTCGAAATCCATGCTCGAAGGGCCCCAGTCGGGGTCCTTCGTTTTTAGGGCTTGTCATGGCCTATGAGAGCGAGTCATCCAGTGGGCTGAGGGGCGCGGCTGGACAGCGCGCACGGGCGAATTTGGGCCATCCGCCGGTGGCGGATGACGGCAGTAGGGATTGGGGCTCGTCATGACCAAAGCGGTGCTCGGCATCATCGGCGGCAGCGGTATCTACGATCTGCCGGGTTTGGAAAACGTGCGCGAGGAGCGGATCGCAAGCCCCTGGGGAGAGCCCTCCGGGGCCTTGCGTATGGGCGACATCAAGGGTTTACCGGTGGTGTTTCTGCCGCGCCACGACAGAGACCACCGGCTGTCGCCGTCGGATATCAACTACCGCGCCAATATCGACGTCTTGAAGCGGGCCGGCGTTACCGATCTGGTGTCGCTATCCGCTTGCGGTTCATTCAAGGAAGATTTGGCGCCTGGCACTTTCGTGCTGGTCGACCAGTTTGTCGACCGGACCCATAAGCGCGAAAGCTCCTTCTTCGGCAAGGGCTGTGTCGCCCACGTGTCGATGGCGCATCCGGTGTCACCACGGCTACGCGCGCGAATTGGCGAAGCTGCCTTGCTGGAAGGCATCGAACCGAGCTTCGGCGGCACCTACGTGTGCATGGAGGGGCCGCAATTCTCCACATATGCGGAGAGCATCTCCTACAAGCAACTCGGCTATTCGGTGATTGGCATGACCAACATGCCTGAGGCCAAGCTCGCGCGTGAAGCGGAGATTTGTTACGCCACCGTCGCCATGGTCACCGATTTCGACTGCTGGCATCCCGGCCATGACGCGGTGACGGTACAGGACATCATCAAGGTGTTGACCGAGAACGCCGACCGCGCCAAGAGGCTGGTGGCGCGGCTGGCTGCCGATTTCCCGCGCGAGCACGAGCCATGCCCGATCGGCTCCGATCGCGCGCTCGACACAGCGCTGATCACCGCACCGGAAGCACGCGATCCGGCGCTGCTGGCGAAGCTTGACGCAGTGGCGGGTCGGGTTTTGGGCGGTTGAGGTGCCGCATTCTCCGTGCGACCGCTCCCGCCGTTTCCGGACGATCGTCTAATCCTGACTGACGAAGGTCAGGTACATCAATGTCAAATAGACAATTGGAATAACGATGAGGACCGCGAGCTCGAGCATTACCGGCGCCGGGCAGCCGACAACAAACTTCTCATAGCCGATGTAGATTTCGCCGAAGACGACGATGGCGATGCCAATGTACCATGGCAGCAGGCGGCTTCTTCGTACAACTTGATTCATGAGAAGCACTCCCTTGACGACGATTTCTCAAATCACGCCGGCCGTTGGCGGGCTTTGACCCAGGCCAAGCCGCCGCCGATCCTGCGTGACGCCCGCCTTGTGCCGACGGCCCGGGTCTTTTATGCGTTGTTCCGTCAAGAACATAGACGGTGGCGATCAGACCGGGCCTGACGATGAACGGAAAGCCGATGACCTCGACCGATATCGAATCCGACCTGCGCGACGCCATCCGCTCGATTCCGGACTATCCCAAGCCGGGCATCATCTTCCGGGACATCACCACGCTGCTCGGCAACGCGCGCGCCTTCCGCCGCGCGGTCGACGAATTGGTGCAGCCCTGGGCCGGCATGAAGATCGACAAGGTCGCCGGCATCGAGGCGCGCGGCTTCATCCTCGGCGGAGCGGTAGCGCACCAGGTGTCGGCCGGCTTCGTACCGATCCGCAAGAAGGGCAAGCTGCCACATAAACGCGTGAGCATGACCTACGCTCTGGAATACGGCGAGGACGAGATCGAGATGCACGCCGATGCGCTGGTCGCCGGCGAGCGTGTGGTGCTGGTCGACGATCTCATCGCCACCGGCGGTACCGCGGAAGCGGCGGTGAAACTGCTACGCCAGCTCGATGCGGAGGTGATGGCGGCCTGCTTCGTAATCGACCTGCCGGCGCTCGGCGGCGCCGAACGCCTGCGCAAGCTCGGGGTGCCGGTGCAGACGCTGGTATCATTCGAGGGGCACTGAGCCGTCTGCGCTGCGGCTAATTCCGCCGCGGGCCCCACGGTCCGAGTATGCCAGGAGGATTGGCGCCCGGCGCTGGTCCCCAAGGTCCGGAAGATGGGCCTGCCTGATCCGGTGATGGCGGGCTGGGAGCGGGATTCCATGGCCCCTGCGGTTGAGGCGGCTGTTGCGGCTCGCCCCAGGGGCCTTCCGCTTCTTCATCCTGATCGTCGTGACCGATCTGCCCGTATTCGTCCGGCTCCGGCAGCGATAGCGGCCCGGGGTCGTGGCCGCCGGCGTATTTCACCAGCGCTTCCACCCGCGCGTCTATCGACGGATGGGTGGCGAAGATGTCGGAAAATCCCACGCGCGGATTGTCGACGCACATCTCCATCACAGCCGAGGTTGCGGCGTGCAATTCACCGCGGTTCTCGATCTTGCGCAGCGCAGAGATCATGGCGTCCGGGTCCTTGGTCAACTCCACCGAGCCCGCATCGGCGAGGAATTCGCGCTGGCGCGACAACGCGAACCGGATCACGACCGAAAGTATCCAGGCGACGACGATCAACGCGATCGCAATGACAATGGCGATGCCGGCGCCGCCGCGGCCTTCTCCGTCGCCGCGGCTGCGGCGGCGGCCGAAGCCGCCGTAGAAACTCGCCTGGAAGAACAGGCGGAAGATCATCTCGCCGAAAAACGAGATCACGCCGGCGATGACGACGGCGATCACCATCATGCGCACGTCGCCGTTTCGGATATGGGTGAGCTCATGGCCGAGCACGGCTTCGAGTTCTGGGTCGGTGAGCCGTTCCATCAGCCCGCGTGTCACCGTGATGGAGTATTGCTTGTCGTTGAGGCCGGTGGCGAAGGCGTTGAGCGCGTCGTCATCGGCGATGCGAAGCGTCGGCATGGTGATGCCGCGCGAGATGCACAGGTTCTCAAGAAGGTTATAGAGTCGCGGCTCATCTTGCCGCGTAACCGGATGGGCGCCGGTGACGGCGTCGATCATCGACTGGTGGAACTGATAGGCAATCCAAATCCAGATGATGGTGCCGATGGTGGCGAACGGCGCGGCCTTGAAGAAGTCGTAAGCCGCCGCGCGTAATAGGTAGTCGAGGGGCGCATTGACCGAAAGCGCCTCGGCCAACAGCGCGCCCGCGAACACCAGCACATAGACCAGCACGAACAGTCCGATCAGCAGTGCGATCGAGCGCCGCTTGTTGGATTGGATGTGGGTATAGAGACCGTAAGCGGCCATGGCGGTCACTCATGCATCCGAGACGCGGCGCACCGCTTCGTGCTGCGCCGCGTCTGGGACACGGGTTGCCGTTTAAAACTTCACCGCCGGCGCCTGTTCCAGTTCGGCGCGGGTCTCGCCCAGGTCGAAGAACGTCCGCGGGTGGAAGCCGAAGCTTGCAGCAAACATCGCCGCGGGGAATTGCTGGATGCCGGTATTGTATTCCTGCACCGAGTTGTTGAAGAAGCGCCGCGCCGCCGCGAGCTTGTTTTCGATGTCCGAGAGGTCGCTCTGCAACTGCTGAAAGTTCGCGTTGGCTTTGAGGTTTGGATAGTTCTCGGACAATGCGAACAATTGCCGCAGTGCGCCACTCAGCATGTTTTCCGCGGCCACCTTCTGCTCCACGCCGGGGGCGGCGATGGCGGTGTTGCGCGCCTGAATGACCGCCTCAAGGGTGCCGCGCTCATGAGCCGCGTAGCCTTTGACCGTCTCAACCAGGTTGGGGATCAGGTCGTGGCGCTGCTTTAGCTGGACGTCGATGTCAGCAAAAGACTGGTCAACCCGCTGCCGCATGGCGACCAAGCCGTTGTAGATCGAGACCGCCCAGATGATGAGCAAGACGATGACGCTGATGACAACCCAGGCGGTGATGGACATTGGGAAGGGCTCCTGAACGCCGCGATTCTCGCTGAAACTAACCTATCCTAGATGGGCACGCGGCGAAAAACGGGCAACAGACCGGCCCGCGCAGGCCTTGGTGTCCGCAGCCAGAGCGCGATTTTTCCCGCAAGTCTTTGGCGGCATACAAAAAAGACCCCAAGCCGAAGCTTGGGGTCTATCGCCAGACGGCTATTCGGGGGGTAAGGGGGGAAGCCGCCCGACTGAAAAGTCACGCCCCATCAACGTCCCCTCGCGGGATTGGTTCCGACTTGCCGGCCGGTCTCGATCAAGTTTTTTTGTGGCGCTTTTGGTAATTCGGGTGCCGCTTGTCTTACCCCGGCCATGTTCGGGCAGTTCCATGCGGTTACGGGGACGATCAAACCCAATTGGAGGGCTCAAAATGAGCTCTGTGATGATCAGATGCCCCAGGACCGGTTGCGCAGTATCTACCGCAATCGAAATGGAGCCCAACAACTTCCGCAACCTGGCCAATCTTCCCGGGCGGATGCACTGTCCCGCCTGCGGCCAAGAACATATCTGGGCGGTGCGCTCGGCATGGCTATCCGATGAGTCGCGCTCTGTGGCTAGGGGGGGAGTGCCCGCGTTTGTGCCGACACCAGGAAGTGAGGCGGCTTAGAATCTGGTCTCGTCAGGCTGGGCCGGTGCCGCCGCAGACATTTTGCATGTGCATGAACCGGTTCCGATCCCGATCAAGTCGGGGACAGGCATTTTCGGGATCTTGCGCTAGCTCGCCTCGCGGAAGCGCACTGCGGCTTCGAGATCGACCGACACGAGCTGCGACACGCCGCGCTCGGCCATGGTGACGCCGTAGAGCCGGTTCATCCGCGCCATGGTGATCGGGTTGTGGGTGATGATCACGAAGCGGGTATCGGTCGAGCGCGTCATTTCGTCAAGCAAGTCGCAGAAACGCTCGACGTTGTGGTCGTCGAGCGGTGCGTCCACCTCGTCCAGGACGCAAATCGGCGCCGGGTTGGTAAGGAATACGGCGAAGATCAGCGCCAGAGCGGTCAGCGCTTGTTCGCCGCCCGAAAGCAGCGATAACGTCGCCGGCTTCTTGCCCGGCGGCTTGGCGAGGATTTCCAGCCCTGCTTCCAGCGGGTCGTCGCTCTCGATGAGCTGCAACTCGGCAGTGCCGCCGCCGAACAGCTGGGTGAACAGGTGCTGGAAGTGTTTGTTAACTTGCTCGAATGACGTCAATAGGCGCTCGCGCGCCTCACGGTTGAGGCTCTGGATACCTTGGCGCAGTTTTTTAATCGCCTCGACCAGATCGTCGCGCTCGGTCGTCAGCGCGGTGTGCTGAGCTTCGACCTCCTGTAATTCCTCGTCTGCGCGCAGATTCACCGCGCCCAGCCGCTCGCGCTCGCGCCGCAACCGCTCCAGTGTCGCCTCAGTTTCCGCTACGTCGGGCAGCGGCTGATCGGATTTGAGCTCAGCGAGTTCGGCCACGGCGGAAGGTGCAACTTCCAGCATGTCGTGGATTTCGTGCTCGATGTCGGCGAGCCGACGTTTGGCGCCTTCGAAGCGCTCTTCGGCGCGGGCGAGATCTTCGCGAGCGACGCTCGCCGCTTCGAGCGCAGCGCGGGCGTCGCGGTCGGCCTCGGCCAGCGCGCTTTCGGCTTCCTGTAGGCGGTCGGCGCAGGCGCGGCGCTCGGCTTCCGCTTGTTCGACTTCGCTGATCAGCGCGTTGCGTTTGGCGGCGAACTGCTCCGGCGCGTCTTGAAGCTCGGCGCGGTCGCGTTCGGCTTCGGCGCTGCGCTGTTCCAGAGTGGCAATCTGGTTGGCCGCGCTTTCCTGTCGTTGCTGCCAGCCGGCCCGATCGGAGGCGAGCGTTGTGAGCCGGCGGTCGGCGAGTTCCGCCTCGCGCACGATCGCCTGTTGTTCGGCACGCACTTCCGCGAGCTTGGCGCGTTTGCCGCGGATGTCCTCGCGCACGCCGGCCAGTTCGGATTCGAAATCGGCGGCGGGCGGCAATTCGGCGAGGAAGCGTTCGGCCTCTGCCTTGGCAGCCATTGCCTCGTCGCGGTTGGCGCTCAACCGCACGCGCGCTTCCGACAGCGCCGAGACGCGGGCGGCATGGCGGTTTGCCTCGCGTTCGGCTGCTTCATGGCGGTCGCGGGCGGCATAGGCTTCGCGCTGGCGCTCGCGGGCGGCATTGCGTGCTTCGCTTTCGGCGAGGCTTGCGGTCTGCAACGCGCTCTGGACGGCCTCGACCACGCCGCGCGCGGTTTCAGTCTCGGCGCGCGCGAACTGCAGTTCGGCCTCGATATCGGCAAGGCGGGCGCGCTCGGCCAAGCGTCGAGCAGCGCCGGTCGGCGCGTGCGCGGCGGCCGCAAAGCCATCCCAGCGCCACAGATCGCCTTCGCGCGACACCAGCCTCTGGCCGGGTTTGAGCCCGCCCACGAGCCGATTGCCGTTGTCGCGGTCGACCACGCCGATCTGCTGCAGCCGGCGCGATAGCTCCGTCGGGGCTTGCACGTAGGCGGAAAGCGGTTCGACGCCGTCAGGCAGCTTCGGATCGGCCGCGTCGCCCGCCGAGCCCATCCAGCGCATCGGCGCCGACGGATCGATCGGTGCATCGAGGTCGTCGCCCAGCGCGGCGCCGAGCGCCTTCTCGTAGCCTTTCTCGACAGCGATGTTGTCCATCGCCGGCGGCCACATGTTCTTGGTCTCGACCGCCAGCACCTTGGACAGTGTCTTGGCTTCGGTTTCCAGCCGCTGCGCCTTGCGCTCGGCTTCGGCCAGCGGTCCGCGCGCGGCTTCCAGCTTCTGGCGCGCCACCGTGTGGGCGACTTCGGCGTCGACGGCGGCGGTGTCGGCGGCTGCGACGGCTGCTTGGGCTGCATCAACTGCCGCAGTCAGCGCCGCGAGGTCGGGGCCATTCGCCGCCTGCAGCATCGCGAGCTCCCGCTCGATTTCGGCCAGCTCGCTGTCGAGCTTGCCGGCGCGCTCGCCGTGCTGGCGAGTGGCGCTTTCCAGTTGATTGCGGCGCGCGGTGAGATCGGCGAGCTTGGCGGTCACGTCGGAGAAAATCTTCTCGGCGACACCGAGCTCACCGTCGGCTTCTGCCACTTTGGCATCGACCCCGCTGCGGCGGCTGGCATTGTTGTGCGCCTCGCGACGGATTGTCTCTTCTTCCTCGGCAATGCGGGCCAACGCCTCTTGCGCATCGGCGGCGAGCTTTTGTTCGCGTTCGCGATCGGCGGTGAATTGCTTAAGGCGCAGGTCGAGCTCGGCCAGCCGGTCGCGCGCGCGTTGTTCCTCGCGCTCAAGATCGGCCATGGCGACGTTGAGCCGATGCAAAGCCGCGCCGGCGCGAGCTTCCGCCTCACGAAGGTCGGGAAGGGCGGCTTGTGCGATTGCCTGACGTTTCGAGGCTTCCGCTTGCGCGCCGATGCGCTCGGCCACCGTTCGCTCGCAGACGTCCTTGGCGTGTTCGGCCTCGCGCACTTCCATGCCGGCCGCGCTCCAGCGCAGATGGTAGAGGGTCGCTTCGTTCTTGCGCACCTGCGCGGACACCGTGCGATAGCGCACGGCTTGGCGGGCCTGCTTCTTCAGACCCTCCATCTGCGAGGCGAGCTGCCCGATTACATCTTCCAGCCGCAGCAAGTTTGAATCCGCCGCCTTCAGGCGCAGCTCCGCCTCGTGCCGGCGCGCATGCAGGCCGGCAACGCCGGCGGCCTCTTCCAGTACGCGGCGGCGTTGCTCGGGCTTCGCCTGGATGATCTCGCCGATGCGGCCTTGGTGCACCAATGCCGGCGAGCGCGCGCCGGTCGAGGCGTCGGCAAACAAGATTTGCACGTCGCGGGCGCGCACCTCGCGTCCGTTGATGCGATAGGTCGAGCCGGCCTCGCGCTCGATACGGCGGGCAATGTCAATCGCTTCCTGGTCGTTGAAGGCGGCCGGCGCCGAACGATCGGAGTTGTCGATCGCAATACCAACTTCGGCGTTGTTGCGCGCCGGCCGGGTATTGTTGCCGGAGAAGATGACGTCGTCCATGGACGAGGCGCGCATGGACTTATAGGAGGATTCTCCCATCACCCAGCGCAGCGCTTCAACCAGATTGGACTTGCCGCAACCGTTCGGCCCCACCACGCCGGTCAGTCCCGGCTCGATCAGGAAGTCGGTGGGCTCGACGAACGACTTGAACCCGAGCAGGCGCAGCCGTGTGAGCTTCATATTTTCAGGCCTCATACCCGCAGGCTGGCAGCGCCCCATCCCGCCGGGTCTATAAATAACAGATTCGCTGTATGATCCGGGACTTGGCCCGGACTCTCGTCCTCAAGCGCCGCATCTGGCCGGAGAATGAATCGCCACGTGCGCCGGGGCAATGACGAAGCGCCTGGCGGCGGCGGTTTTCCCAATGTTTCGGAGGCCTGGATGGCGAAATGAGGGCGGAATTGCCCCGAGGCCAGCTCGATAGGCTCGAAAAATCCCTATTTCCCCTTGAGTTTGGCGTCCAGCAACTTGGCCATGCTCTCGTAGGAGAGGGCGCCTTCCTGCAAGGTGCCGTCAATGAAGAAAGTCGGGGTCGCCTTGACCTTGAACTTGTCAATCGCCTGCTGACGCTCGGCCTGGACCTTGTCGAGCGTCTTCTGATCCGACAGGCACGCCTTGAACTTCGCTTCGGTCATGCCGGCCTGCTTGGCGATGGCCATGAGCGGCGGGATCGGTTTTTCGATTGCCCAGACATCCTGCTGATGGAACAGCGTGTTGACCATATTGTAGTAGCGCGGCGCGTCGCCGTTGGCTGCGCAGCGGGCCAGCATGAAGGCGGCCGCCGCCAGCGGGTCGAGCGGAAACTCGCGTAGGATCCAGCGCACCTTGCCGGTATCGATGTAATTCTTCTTGATCTTGGGATAGGCGGTTTCGTCGAAATGCGCGCAGTGCGGGCAAGTCATCGAGGCATATTCGACCACGATGACCGGAGCGGTCTTTGAGCCGAGCACCATGTCGGGCAGGGGCTGCGGCGCCATCAATTCGGTCATCGGAACTGTTTGGGCCAGTGCCGGGGCCGCCATCAACGGCAGTAGGGAGCTTCCGAAGGCGAGGGTGGCCAGCGCCGAACCGGCGGCGGTGCGGCAAAAATCGCGGCGATTGATCAGCAATGGAAACTCCTTCGAGGCTTTGAAAGTCGATCCGGATGGCGCCTGCCTAGCTGGACAGGGCAATTGTGGCAATGACGGGCCGTCCTGCCAAGGTGCGGCCGCTGGATGCCTCACTTTCGTTTGATGGCGGCGGCGAGGCGGGCGAGCGCGAGACGTAGGTTTTCGTCCTCGACCTGCGGCAGGCTTTCCGCGATCCGGGCGGTGGCAGCCGGATCGGGCGGCGGCGGGACCGACTTCGGTGCCTGGCGTCGAAGCGGGGCCTGGCGCAGCGCCAGCCGTCCAACGGCGCGCCAGCCGAAGAAGCGGTTGACCCGCTCCAGGATGACCGCCGACAGATGCTGGATTTCGATCGCGGCTGGCCCTTCCACCCGGAGCACCAAGGTGGCGGGTTCCGGCGTCTCCTCGTCGGCCCGGCGCGGCCAGTTGATCTTGATCGGCTCGCTGTGGGCGGCGATCTCCGCCCCCACGATGTCGGCCCAGCGCGCGACGATCTCGATCGAGGCGAAGCCTTGAGCCTTGAGCGCGTCGTTCAAAGCAGCGCCGGCGAACGCCGACAGCGGCCGGGGAAAACTACGAGCTGGCTTGTTCATATCAAGATTTCCTTGGCGCATGATCTTGTCCGAAAACCGGTGCCCATCCCCGATCGAACCGGGGACAAGCTTTTTCGGGATCAAGCGCCGGTCTCACGCCATCGCCGCCGCCATGACCGTAGCAGTCCGCAAACGTACCCGAAAGAATATCGCTGTTTCCGAAGCGGAGGGCCGCGACGACATTCTTTCTTCGCCTTCCCCCTTGCGGGGGAGGTCGCCCGCCGAAGGGGGGCGGGACGGGGGTAAGCGGCGCAATTCGGCAATTAAAGATACCCCCCTCCCTAGACTCACCCCCAGCAAAAGGGCGTTCACGCCCGTCTTCGATGGGTTTTGGCGGGAGGGAACAGACCGAGCAAGCCGTACGCGCCGCAGTCGAACCTACAGCCTTGCTCGACTGGTATGACCGGCACGCCCGCGTGCTGCCTTGGCGGGCGCGGTCGGGCGAAAAGCCCGACCCCTACCGGGTCTGGCTGTCGGAGATCATGTTGCAGCAGACGACGGTAAAGACTGTCGGGCCCTATTACGCGCGCTTCCTGGCGCGTTGGCCGACCGTGGCAGCGCTTGCCGAAGCCAGCCTCGACGACGTACTGCGCACTTGGGCCGGGCTCGGCTACTACGCCCGCGCACGCAACCTGCACACCTGCGCGCGGGCGGTGGTCGAGCGCCATGGCGGCGTTTTTCCTAACGATCTTGATGCGCTGCGCGCGCTGCCCGGCATCGGCGACTACACCGCGGCGGCCGTCGGCGCGATCGCATTCGACGCCGCGGCGGTGCCGGTCGACGGCAATGTCGAACGGGTGGTGAGCCGGCTGTTCGCGCTCGAAGACGAATTGCCGGCGGCTAAAGCGGAGATCAAGGCGCTGGCGGCGTCGCTGCTGCCGCCGCATCGCGCCGGCGATTTCGCGCCAAGCTCTGATGGACCTCGGCGCTTCACTCTGTTCGCCGAAGAAACCAGCCTGCGCGTTGTGCCCGTGGAGCGAGGCCTGTATTGCGCGCGCGCAGGGCACGCAGGAGGCCTTTCCCCGCAAGGCGCGAAAACGCGAAGGCCGTCTGCGGCGCGGCGCTGCCTTTGTCGCGTTGCATGCCGATGGCTGCGTACTGTTGCGCCAGCGTCCCGACAAGGGCCTGCTCGCCAAGATGACCGAAGTGCCGGGCAGCGACTGGAGCCACGATTTCGATCTGGCGAAAGCGCGCAAGAGCGCGCCGCATCTCTCCGCCGGCATCAAATGGCGCCGGCTACCCGGCTTGGTCAACCACGTGTTCACCCATTTCCCGCTCGAACTGATCGTGTTCGTCGCTGAGGTGCCGCGCGGCGTACGCGCGCCGAAGGGCGCGCGCTGGGTCAAGCGCGCCGATCTTGCCGGCGAAGCGCTGCCCACAGTGATGCGCAAAGTGCTCGCGTATGCGCTAGACTGAAAAACAATAAACTGGGGGAGGCGTTCAGTGTCATCCGACAGCAAATCGGCCGTCATGTCCGGGCAATGGGCGCCGAGCCTGCGATATCCCGATCCGCTGATCACCGCGCTCGATCCGCGCTTCAAACAATATTATTTGCCGCTCGCGAGTGTCGAACGGCTTTATACCGGCACGCGCTGGAGCGAGGGGCCGGTTTGGTTCGGCGACACCCGCTCGCTGATCTGGAGCGACGTGCCGGGCGACTGCATGTATCGCTGGGACGAGGAGACCGGCCACGTCGCGCCGTTCCGCAAGCCGTCGAACAACAGCAATGGCAATACCCGCGACCGCCAGGGCAGGCTTGTCACCTGCGAGCATCTCACCCGCCGCGTCACCCGCACCGAATATGACGGCACGATCACCGTGATCTGCGACAATTTCGAAGGCAAAAGGCTGAACTCGCCGAACGACGTGGTGGTGAAGTCGGACGGCTCGATCTGGTTCACCGACCCGCAATTCGGCATCCTCGGCGACTACGAAGGCAACAAGGCCGAGCCGGAATTGCCGATGAACGTCTATCGCGTCGACGGCAAGACCGGCGCGGTGACGGTGGTGGCTGACGGCGTCAATGCGCCGAACGGGCTCGCCTTCTCGCCCGACGAGAAGAAGATCTACATCGTCGAGTCGCGCGGCGAGCCGCGCAAGATTCTCGTCTACGACGTGACGGCGAACGGCGACAAGATCGCCAATCGCAAGGTCCTGATCGACGCCGGCCCCTACGGAACGCCCGATGGCTTCCGTGTCGATATCGACGGCAATCTGTGGTGCGGCTGGGGCATGACGCCGGAGCTTGACGGCGTCCGCGTGTTTTCGCCGCAGGGTGAGCCGCTCGGGCATATCTCATTGCCGGAGCGCTGCGCCAACGTCTGCTTCGGCGGCAAGAAGCGCAACCGCCTGTTCATGGCCGCCGCGCATTCCCTGTATTCGCTTTACGTCAACACGCAGGGCGTGGCAGGTGGATGACCATCGAACGCAACGCGGCAGAAAAGGAAACACCATGACCATCGAACGCCATCACACTGGCCCCCGCATGAGCCAGATCGTTGTGCACGGCGACACCATTTATCTCGCCGGCATCGTCGCGCAGGCCAACAAGGGCAAGAGCGTCACCGAACAGACGCGCGAAATTCTCGCGACCATTGACGGCTATCTGGCGCAGGTCGGCAGCGACAAGAGCAAGATTCTGTCGGCTACCATCTACATCACCGACATGGCCAACTTCGCCGAAATGAACGCAGTGTGGGATGCTTGGTTGGCGCCCGGCGGGGCGCCGGCACGTGCTACTGTCGAGGCCAAGCTAGCGGCGCCCGACTACAAGGTCGAGATCATGGTGACGGCGGCGAAATAGCGCCTGAGGGAGGCCTTATGGCGTTCGATTTCGATCCGCTCGTTCCCGCCGGTGCGCCGGCGCCGGCCGCCAAATGGACGGGCCTGGCGCGCTACAACTTCATCGGCGGCAACAACGATCCGGACGGCGTCCCGGTCGAAGACCTGACGGCGGCGGCGCAGGCCGTGCTCGCGCGCGAGGGCCGTTCGCTTGCGACCTACGGCCTCAACAGCGGACCGCAAGGCTACAAGCCTTTGCGCGAATTCCTCGCCAAAAAGCTCGCGCGCGACGCCGGCATCAAAGCCACCTTCGACGACATCCTCCTCGCCTCGGGCTCGTTGCAGGCGCTCGATCTCGTGCACGGCGCGCTGCTCGCGCGCGGCGACACGCTGATCTGCGAGCGCGACTGCTACGAGGGCACGCTCAACCGCTACAAGCGGCTCGGCGTCAATGTCGTCGGCATTCCGCTCGACAAGGACGGCATGAGGATGGATGCGCTGGAGGCGGCGCTCGCCGATCTCAAAGCCAAAGGCGCGCGGCCGAAATTCATCTACACCATCCCGACCGTACAGAACCCGACCGGCACGATCCTCGGCCTCGAACGCCGCAAGCAGCTGCTGGCGCTGGCCGAGGCCTATGGCGTGCCGATCTTCGAGGACGACTGTTATTCCGATCTGACCTGGAGCGGCAAGCGCCCGCCCGCGCTTTACGCCATGAGCGGAATCGCAAAACGTCATCCATATCGGCTCGTTCTCGAAGTCGATCGCGCCGGCGCTGCGCGTCGGTTTCATCGTGGCGCCCTGGCAAATCCTGTCGCGCATGCTGGCGCTCAAGACCGATGCCGGCTCGGGCGCGCTGGAGCAGATGGTGCTCGCCGAATATTGCGCGCCGCATTTCGAGAGCCACGTGCCGGAATTGCGCAAGCGCCTGCAGAAGAAACTCGACACCCTGGTCGAGGCGCTCGGCGAACAATTCGGCACGGCGGCGGAATTCGACTATCCGCCCGGCGGCATCTTTCTCTGGGTCAAGTTGCCAGACAATGTCGATACCATGAAGCTCTACAAGGCGGCGCTGGCCGCCGGTGTCGCCATCAATCCGGGGCCGAACTGGTCGGCGGACAAGGTGTGGAGCAAGAGCCGCATGCGGCTTTGCTTTGCCAGCCCTTCGCACGAAGACATCCGCGCCGGCATCGCGGTGCTGGCCGACGTCTGCAACAAGGAATTCGGCGTGCCGACGCGCAGCGCCAATGTCGCGCGGCGCGGAAAGGTATGAACCATGAGTGAGCCCGGCATCCTGGCGATCTGGAACGATTGCGTCACCGGCCGCGAGGCCGATTTCGAGGCCTGGTTCCAGGGCGAGCATCTCTTCGAGCGGCTGGCGGTGCCCGGCTTCCTGTTCGGACGCCGGCATGAGGCGATTTCCGGCGCGAACCGTTATTTCAATTTCTATCTCACCGAATCTCCGGCGGTATTGACCTCCAAGGCCTATCTCGAACGGCTCGACAATCCGACGCCGATGACGCGCATGATCATGTCGGACGTCTTCATCAACATGAACCGCACGCTGTGCCACCGCAGGCTGCGGCGCGGCGCGTTCCGCGGCGCCTATGCGGTGACGGTGCGCTTCACCGAGGTGCCGGATGAAGCCGCGCTCACCGCCGAAATCGACCGGCTCATGGCCGATCCGGCGGTGGTCGCCAACGGCGAAATCTGGATCGGCACCGATCCCGCCAGCCAGCCGGTGTCGATGGAGGAGCAGTTGCGCGGTGGCGACAAGAAGATCGCCGGCTGCCTGATGATCGACACGCTTCAGCAGCGTGACGCCGAAAAGATCGGCGCGACACTCGCCAAGACCTTTCCCGGCACCGAGGTCGGTGTCTTCCGCGTCCTCTGTCAGCTCGGCCGCGGGGATTTATAGGATTAAGACATGGAAACCTTGTTGCCTTTGGCCGAGAAGATTGCGGCCCTGCTGAAAAAGCGTGGCGAGACCGTCGCCGTGGCGGAATCCTCAACCGGCGGATTGATCTCTGCCGCGCTTTTGGCGCAGCCCGGCGCTTCCGCCTATTTCGTCGGTGGCGCGGTGGTCTATACGTATAAGTCGCGCGCGGCGCTGCTCGGCATCGGCGAGGCCGACATGGCGGGGATGCGCCCATCGACCGAGCCTTACGCGTCGCTGTTCGCGCGCCGCATCCGCGAAAAGCATGAAACGACCTGGTCGATTGGAGAAACCGGCGCCACCGGACCGACCGGCAACCGCTACGGCGACGCGGCGGGCCATAGCTGCATCGCGGTCGTGGGGCCGTCGATCGAGCGCGCGATTACGCTGGAAACCGGCGCAAGCGACCGGCAGGCCAACATGCGGGCCTTTGCGCGGCGCGCGCTCGAGCATTTCTTGGAAACGTTGACGAAGTAGCCATTCCGCCGCTTCCGCCGTCTCGGCGCGCAAAGGGCGGGCGCGGGATTTGTAACACCCAGCCCACCGGACCCATTTGGCATAACGCTGCGCTAAAGCCCAAGGTTTTCCGGTATACTGGACTTTGGCCTGCACGTGCGTCCGGCCTCACCGATGCCGGATTCGACAATGTCTGCGGGTCGGGGGCGACCGGGAATAAGTTGAGGTGCGCCGGCGTTATCCGGGCGCGACCCATCGTCATCATAGCAACAAAGCGAACGCCGCACGTGGCGTTCAGGGAGGAAGTCGTGATGCGAAACGCATGGACACGCGTATTGACTCTTGCTGTGGGGCTGACTGCCGTCAGCTACGCCGCCGTTCAGTTCGCGCCCCAGGCCTATGGCCAGTCGGGCGACGGCTGGATCGTCCTGTTCGACGGCAAGAATCTGGGCGACTGGGACAAAGTGGGCGAGACTAATTGGCGGGTCGAGAACGGCGCCATCGTCGCCGACAAGCGGTCCAGCAAGACCCCCGCCTACCTGCTCAGCAAGAAGACTTACAAGGATTTCATGCTTTACGTCGAGTTTTGGTCGAGCGACGACGCCAACAGCGGCATTTTCCTTCGTTGCAGTGACCCCAAGAAAGTCGGCGACAGGACCTGCTACGAGGTGAACATCTTCGATCAGCGCAAGGACCCGACCTACGGCACCGGCGCCATCACCCGCTATGTCGAGGTCAATCCGATGCCCAAAGCCGGTGGCAAGTGGAACACTTATGAAATGACCATGAAGGGACGGCAACTCACCGTCGTGCTCAATGGCAAGAAGACCGCGGAGCTCCACAACGGCATGTACCAGGACGGGCCGTTCGCCCTGCAACACGGTGCCGGCGTGATCAAGTTCCGCAAAGTGGCGATCAAGCCGCTGTAACGTTTGGAACGAAAAGGTGCCCGCGCTGTCGTCACGCGGCGTGGACACGTTTGAATCTCAGGATGAGGGATCGAATTATTCCGCCGCTTCCGCCATTTCGGCGCGCACCTGCGCGCGGAAGATGTCGATGGGCTGAAGGCCCTTCTTCGTCTCCACGTGCCAGAAGGTCCAGCCGTTGCACGCTTCCAGGCCCTGCGCCAGCGCGCCGATGCGGTGGATGGAGCCGACCTTGTCGCCGAGCGAGACCGCGCCGTCGGCGCGCACCAGCGCCTTGTGGCGCTTCTTGGCGTCGGTGAGGATCGCGCCGGGCGTCACCAGCCCGCGCTCGACCAGGGTCGCGAACGCCACCCGCGGCGCTTCGCGCGCGGTGACGAAGGGCGCGAGCGTCGGCGCTTCCAGCAGCTTGGTCGCGGCGATGCGCTTTTCGGCCGCTTTCGCATAGGCGGGATCGCGCTCGCAGCCGACGAAACGGCGGCTCAGGCGTTTGGCCACCGCGCCGGTGGTGCCGGTGCCGCAGAACGGGTCGAGCACCAGGTCGTCGAGCCTGGAACTCGATAGCAGCACGCGCGCGAGCAGCGCCTCCGGCTTCTGAGTCGGATGCAGCTTCTTGCCGTCCTTGCCCTTCAGCCGTTCCTCGCCGGTGCACAAGGGAATCGTCCAGTCGGAACGCACCTGGATGTCCTCGTTGCCGGCTTTCAGGATCTCGTAGTTGAAGGTGTAGCTCTTGGCGTTGGGCTCGCGCGCCGCCCAGATCAGCGTCTCGTGAGCGTTGGTGAAGCGGCGGCCGCGGAAATTGGGCATCGGGTTGGACTTGCGCCAGATCACGTCGTTGAGGATCCAGAAGCCGAGATCCTGCATGATGGCGCCGACGCGGAAGATGTTGTGGTAGGAGCCGATTACCCAAATGGTGGCGGCCGGCTTCATCACCCGGCGGCAAGCGGCAAGCCAGTCGCGAGTAAATTTGTCGTAACTCTTGAAGCTCTCGAACTTGTCCCAGTCGTCGTCGACGGCGTCGACGCGCGAATCATCGGGACGCTTGAGGTCGCTTTGGAGCTGTAGATTATAGGGCGGGTCGGCGAAGACCAGGTCGACGCACTCCGCCGGCAGCTTTTCCATCGCGGCGACGCAGTCGCCCGTCAGGACACGGTATAATTGGCTGGAGTTTGAAACTCCACGGGGCGCCCGTTGGGGCGCCCCGCGACGCGGAACAACCATGACTCAGGACTCTGACTCAAGGGCAACGCGGTCGGCGACGCGGGACCTACAACCGACAGGCCTTCAATATGGCCCGCTAAGGTAAAAAAGCGGTTTATGAACGACCCGATGTAGTGGGCAAATTCTGCCTATCGTAGAGGTATTTAGTGAGTGCCGGCGGGCCGAAACGGGACGCCGGCAAATCGACGTAACTTCGTCATTATGCTTGTGCAGCTACAGCGGGGCGCGTCGAACCGCGTGCTCTTACCTCGGAATGACAGTATGGTAGCGGCAATTTGGGGAGACGGTTGAATGCGCTGGGAGGATTTTCGTCGCAGCGACAATATTGAGGACGACCGCGACAGCGACGGCGGCTTTGCGACCGGAGGCAGCGGCTTCGGCGTTCGGGGCGGCGGCCTCGGCATCGGCGCGGTGATCGTGCTCGGGCTTGTCGGCTGGGCGCTCGGCATCGATCCGAGCGTGCTCATCGGCGGCGCCGAACTCGCCAACAATGCCGCCACGCACTATCAGCAGTCCCATCGACAAACCCCAGCGCGCACCGGCGCGCCGAGCGACCGGACTGGAGATTTCGTGGCCGCGATCGTCGGCAACACCGAGGACGTCTGGAGCGAGATTTTCAAGCAGTCGGGTCACCGTTACCGGGCGCCGCGACTGGTGCTCTACAGGGGCGTCAAGCAGGACGGTGCTTGTGGCTTCGCAAGAGCCGCCATGGGGCCGTTTTATTGCCCGCGCGATCAGCGGATCTATCTCGACACCTCGTTCTTTCGCGACATGCAGGTGCGGTTCCGCGGCTGCAGCGGAAAGGCGTGCGAGTTCGCGGAAGCCTACGTGATCGCGCACGAGGTCGGCCATCACGTTCAGCAGTTGCTCGGCGTATTGCCCAAGGTCGCATCGGCTCAGCGTTCCGCAGGCAGTAAGGCAGCCGCCAACCGGCTCCAGGTGCGGGTGGAACTGCAGGCCGACTGTCTGGCTGGCGTATGGGCGCATCATTCGAACCAGCGCTGGAATACGCTCGAGCCCGGCGACGTGAACGCCGCGCTGCAGACGGCGTCGGCGATCGGCGACGACCGTCTTCAAAAGCAATCGCAGGGCTACGTCGTGCCCGATGCCTTTACCCATGGCACTTCCGACCAGCGCCAGCGTTGGTTCAGCCGCGGACTGAATGACGGGAAGGTGTCGATCTGCAACACCTTCTCCGCTGCCTCGCTTTAGTCCCTCGTGACAGCCGTGCACGGGCATGTTGAGTTTGACCGGCCTGGGTGATATATGGCGTGACGTGCCGGGCCATCGACAACCGCCCGGTCAGCTGCCCCGCAGCCAAGCGTTGTCTCGCTCCGCCAGGGAGACGAGACATGTCTTGCGGCAGCAAAGCTTGCACTATCATCGAAACTCCACGCTACTTTGAAGCGGCCAAACAGCGTTGGACGCTATTGCGCGTTTGGCGCCTGCTCGGTGTCGTGATCGACAAACATTGCCGGCATCAAGTATGGCTCGAACTCGAAAAGGCGCGCCAGCGCGGCCTTTTGAAGCACCTCGAAGATCACCAGCTCAGGGACATCGGCCTCACGCGTGAGCAAGCCCACCGGGAGGCGCGCAAGCCGTTTTGGAAATAGCGCGCCGGCGGTGGGCTTGGCTTTGGCGCGCCAAGCGCCTTACTCTATGGGCAAGCAGGATCGATCATGCCCGGTATTGATGAAAACAGACAGTTCGTGCCGCTAAGGGTTGCGGTTCTGACGGTGTCCGACACACGCGAACTGGCCGACGACAAGTCGGGTCAGACGCTGGTCGACCGTCTTGAGGCCGCGGGCCACAAGCTAGCCGACCGCGCCATCGTCAAGGACGAGGTCGACGCTATCCGCGCGCAGGTGAAGAGATGGATCGATGACAAATCGATCGACGTCGTGATTTCGACTGGCGGCACCGGATTCACCGGCCGCGACGTGACGCCGGAAGCAGTCGAACCCCTGTTCGAGAAACGCATGGAGGGCTTCGCCATGTTGTTTCTGCTGGTGAGCCACGCCAAGATCGGCACTTCGGCGATCCAAACTCGCGCCACCGCCGGCGTCGCCAACGCCACCTACATCTTCTGTGTTCCCGGCTCGCCCGGCGCCTGCAAGGACGCATGGGACGAGATCCTGGTGCACCAGCTCGACTACCGCTACCGGCCATGCAATTTCGTCGAGATCCTGCCGCGGCTGGATGAGCATTTGCGGCGCGAGAAGGCCAAAGGCGCGACAGTGTGATCTCTCTTTCCACCTCCCCCTGAAAGGGGGAGGTCGGCCGCCGAAGCGTGAGCGAAGGCGGCCGGGTTGGGGGTCTTGGCAAATCTGTAACGACCCCCCTCCCTGACCCTCCCCCTTTCAGGGGGAGGGAACGCAGGCTGCGGCAGCGCGCCTCACAATTCCAAATCCCAATATTCGGCGACGACGTCTTCGCCCCAGCTGTGCTTCTTTTCGCTCGACGTCAGCGTGAAGCCGGCCTTCTCGTAGGTGTGGCGGGCGGCGGTGAGCACGCTGTGGGTCCACAGCGTCACCTTCCTGTAACCGGCCTGGCGCGCGAATTTCACGCACTCATCGACTAGCCGTGTGCCCAGCCCGAGCCCGCGTGCCTTGGGGTCGACCAGCAACAGCCGCAGCCGCGCAACCTCATCGGAATCCTTCACCAGCATCGACGCAGCCGACGTTCTCCGCCTTCATCTCGGCGATCCAGCAGCGCTCGTACTTGCGGATCGTGATTGTTGAGGAAGTCGGCGACGATCTGCGCGCACAGGCCTTCAAACGGCTCGGTCCAATTGTATTCTTGCGCGTAAAGCCGGGCATGGGCGGTGATCATCCAGCCGAAATCGCCGCGCTTCGGTTCGCGCAAGGTGTAGCTGCGCTTCCTGTCGCTGCCGTTTTCGCCCAGCAGGGTCTCGATCGTTTCCATAGCATTGACCAGTCGTGACTGTTCGTCCGGCTTGAGCCTGTCGAGCATCTTGGCGACGTGGCTTTGCGAGCGCCGCTCGATCGGCTGAAGGTCTTGCGGCCCTTGGCGGTGAGGGCAAGATGGCTCTGGCGCGCGTCCTTGGCGGAGGTCTTGCGCGCGATCAGCCCGCGCTTTTCAAAATTGCGCAGCACGCGGCTCAAATAACCGGCGTCGAGATCGAGCGCGCGAGCGACGTCGCTGGCGGTCAGGCCATCGCCGCGGGAAATTTCGTAGAGCACGCGCATCTCGCCGAGCGAGTAGGGGCTGTCGAGATAGGTTTTGCGTAAGACGCCGATCTGCCGCGTGTAGAAGCGGTTGAAGCGGCGCACGGCGGCGATGCATTGCTGGCTCGGGCCGGGCATGACGCAAGGCTCGGCCAGTTAGTTGATAAAGTCAAGTATTTGCTCGGAATTGTCGTCCCCCGCGAAGGCGGGGGACCCAGTAACCCCTTAAGACCGTGGTGATTGCTGGATTGCCCGCTTTCGCGGGCAATGACAACTGAGGATTTTGTCGGGGCTTATTGCCAATACTCACCGCGTCGCGGTCGCCGCCGCCGGCAGCATGGCAATGCGACGGCGGCCGAGCTTGCGCAGCAAGGCAACATCGGCCCCTGTGCCCTCCGGGTGGCCGCCGAGCTCGCCGTAGAGGCGCTTGGTGATCAGCAGCCCCTGCTCGGGCCCCGGCCGCCCGCCGCAGGCAATGCGCAGCACGTTGAAGAGCTCGGCGAAGCCCGGCCGCAGCGGATCGGCGACGCTGGCCGGGCGGAACACGGCGGCGCGGCCCGTCCCCTCCGCGAGATCGTTCATCTGCATGAAGCGCTCGCTGGCCGCGATCCAACCCGGCTCCGGCACGCAGCCCGCGCGCAGGAACATCAGCCACGACGTGCGCGTCGTTTCCGCCGCCGCCTTCAGCCGCGCGCCCTGCGGCGCTTTGGAGATCAGGTAGCGGCAGCCGGCGATGTCGGCGATTTCCTCGGTGTCGTCCCCCGAGCCGGCGTCGGCCACGATCACCTCGGCAATCAGTCCGGCGGTCGCGCCGGGCACAAGCGCGGCTAGCGTGCGCACCAGCGCCCGCTCCGATTCGTGCGTATCGATGATCGCGCTCAGCATGGCACCCGCCACCCTCGAATACCGCTCCACCATATCATGCGGGGCTATGCCCGATCCCTACGACATCCGGCGCGGTTTGCTCAAATTGTGAGCCCGAAAAAGAAGTTCTTGTTTTGTTCACATTTGCTTATTAGGTTGCCCGGCATGGCTCGATCGAACGAAGCCCACCAGCGCCCGCCGGCGGCGCGCCGTCAGGCTAAGTGGGAACCGGTTAGCCGCCCGGACGGCGTACCAGATTCAAGTGGCGCGCGGTCGGACGCAAAATCGGTGCCCACTTTTGCTGACTGCGCGCATAGGCTGCCCTCCGCGCCGGCGGGCGTTCATGGCTCTGGCCCTTATGACGGCGTCAGCGAACTGCTCGGCGTCGCGGTTGAATTCGAGCGACGCCGCGGGCGGGGCGCGCAATCGAACGCGTCCGGCCGCTACGAGCCTCTGGCGCGCGTTGCTTTCGACGACGGCTGGCGCAGTTTCGAGGAGTTGCCGCCGTTCAAGACCAGTGTCTCGGTCGACGCCACCCGCAAGATCATCACCCGCAACGACTCGCCCGACATCGGTTTCGACCGCTCGATCAATCCCTATCGCGGCTGTGAGCACGGCTGCGTCTATTGCTTTGCGCGCCCGACCCACGCCTATCTCGGCCTCTCGCCGGGCCTTGATTTCGAATCCAAGCTGTTTGCCAAGCCCGAAGCGGCCGACCTGCTGGCGCGCGAACTTTCGGCGCCGACCTATGAGCCGAGGGTGATCGCCATCGGCACCAACACCGACCCCTATCAGCCCATCGAGCGCCGCTACCAAGTTATGCGCCGCATTCTCGAGGTGCTAGACCGCGCCAATCATCCGGTCGGCATCGTCACCAAGTCGGCGTTGGTCTTACGTGACCTCGACATCCTTGCGCGCATGGCGAACGCAATCTGGCGAAAGTGGCGCTGTCGGTCACAACGCTCGATGCGGGTCTCGCGCGTTCCATGGAGCCGCGGGCGGCGACGCCGATGCGACGGCTGGAGGCCCTGCGTCAGCTATCGGCGGCTGGTGTCCCCACTGCGGTGATGGTGGCGCCGGTGATCCCCGCGCTCAACGACACCGAGATCGAGCGCATCCTCGATTGCGCGGCGGCTGCCGGCGTCAGGGAGGCCGGCTACGTGCTGCTGCGGCTGCCGCTCGAAGTGCGCGATCTCTTCCGGGAATGGCTGAGGGCAAATTATCCGCACCGCGAGGAACACGTGTTCAAGCTGACCCGCGACACGCGCGGCGGCAAGGACTACGACGCCAAGTGGGGCGAGCGCATGAAGGGCAGCGGTCCCTACGCCTGGATGATCGGCCGGCGCTTCGAGATGGCCTGCGAGAAGTTCGGGCTTAACCAAAGGCGCGCGACGCTCTCGATCAAAAATTTCCGCGCGCCCAAGCGCGAAGATGCGCAGTTGAGCCTGTTCGACGCATGAGCAGCCCCGAGGCACTTTTGACATTGGTGACGCTCGGCGTTTCCGATCTCGAGCGCAGCATCGCCTTCTATGAAGCGCTCGGCTTCAAGCGCAAGGCATGCAATGCCGGCGGTGTGGGATTTTTCCAAGCCGGCGCCATTACCTTTGCCGTGTGGCCGGTAGATGAGCTTGCCAAGGACGCCGAGCTGGAGACTGGAAGCGAACCGCCGGCGTTTCGCGGCGTCGCGCTCGCCTGGAATTGCCGCTCACAGACAGACGTCGATGCGGCCATCGAATTGGCCCGCTCTGCCGGTGCCATTGTGGCAAAAGCACCGCAGAAGACTTCTTGGGGCGGCTATGCCGGCTATTTCGCCGATCCCGATGGCCATCTCTGGGAGGTCGCGCACAATCCGGGCTTTCCCTTGAGCGACGATGGCAGGCTGCTATTGCCAGATTAAGTGCTCGCATCTTCGGCCCTTGGCGCCCTCCCGGCGCTCCATTCCCCATCGCGGGAAGGAAGAAAGGGAAGCCGGCCTACCCGGGGCCGATCAAAGAACACGGGCAGCGAAGCGTTGGCTCAATATTGTCGAACGCATCGCTCACGCCTTTTTCCGCGATGTCCGATTCGGCCCCTGCCTGAACGAAGGCTTGAATGGCTGCAGTTGGAAGAGGAAATCCCCGCATTTCACCGCTGTTTCACGTGTCGCCGTTGACAAGCGTGGCGCTTGAAGGCCTTTGTCTGTGAATGGCGGACAAGTCGCGCAACACTGCCGATCCTGCAGCGAAGAAAGCGCAGCGACTGCCGCTCGCCGAGCCGGTATTGCGCCCGACGTTCCGGCGCGAGCGTCGCGCGCTCAATAAGGGCATCTGGCCGGTCGCCGGTTGCGACGAGGCGGGCAGAGGACCGCTCGCCGGACCCGTGGTCGCGGCCGCGGTGGTGCTCGATCCCAAGTGCATCCCGCGCGGCCTCAACGATTTCAAGAAACTTGACCCCGCAGCGCGCGAGAAGCTCTACGCCAAGATCTGCGCCACGGCGGAAGTGGCGGTGGCTTTCGGTTCCACGGAGCGCATCGACCGCGACAACATCTTGCGCGCATCGCTGTGGGCGTTGAGCCGCGCGGTGAAGGCGCTGCCGATCCGGCCGCAGTTCGTCTTCGTCGATGGCAACATGAAGATCGACTGCGCTTGCGATTGCGAGGCGGTGGTCTCGGGCGACGCGCTGGTGCTGTCGGTCGCCGCCGCTTCCATCGTCGCCAAGGTCACGCGCGACCGGCTGATGAGACGACTCGGCCTCGCCCATCCCGGCTACGGCTTCGAGCGTCACATGGGTTATAGCGTGCCCGAACATTTTGCGGCGCTTGCCAAGCTCGGGCCCACCATCCACCACCGCAAGTCGTTCGCACCGGTGGCTGCCAAACTCGCCACGCTGGAGAATGGGTTCTCTGATGAGGCGGTGGCCGAGTTGTTGCCTCTTTAGGCGGCGTTCTCTATTTCTGGAAGTTGGTCTTCTTTTCCCTCCCATTTCAAGGGAGGGACCAGCGATGCGGGCCCATGCACTACGTTTCCCTGATTGTCGAAGCTTTGCGGGGGCGCCCACGGCTGGTGTTCTGGACCGCCGCGCTGACGCAAGCGGCGTTATGGACGGTAATCCCGTCGATTTTCTACAGTGCGCCGCCGGGCGACGTTCCGCTGGTGCTCGCCATCGGTCATGAATTTCTGCTCGGCAGCTATCTCGGGCCGCCGCTGGCGTTCTGGCTGGGCGAAGTCGCCTTCCGTAGCGCCGGCATCTTCGGGCTGTACCTGCTGGCGCAGGCCTGCATCGTGGTCACCTACTGGGCGGTCTTTACCCTCGGCCGCGCCATCGTCGGCGTCCGCCACGCCGCGCTCGGCGTGCTGTTGATGGTGGGCATTGCCGCATTCACCGTACCGAGCGTGGATTTCGGTCCGGCTGTCCTGGCCGCACCGTTGTGGGCGCTGGGGCTGCTGCATTACTGGCGCGCCCTCGGCGAGGAGAAGCGCGGCGCATGGTTTCTGCTGGCGCTCGATCTCGGCCTGTTGCTGCTGACGAGTTACGTCGGACTGATCCTGATCGCTCTGATGGTGCTGTTTACGGTCGCGACATCTCAGGGACGTCGCGCCCTGACATATGCCGAGCCGTGGGTTTGTGCGGTGTTGCTGGCGATTGTCGTCTTCCCGCATGTTTGGTGGCTGGCTCACCAGAGCGATTTGGTGCTCTCCGGCTGGCAGGCGAGTGCAGCGATAGTCGGCCGGGCGCCAGCCTGGGCCTGGCTGACGGCGCTGCTCGCTGCGAGCCATCTCGGCCTGCTGCTGCTGATCGTGCTCGCCACCGGTTGGCCACGTGGGCGTCGCGAACGTGCACGCGCGCCCGAGATCGATCGCGCGCCGGCGGCGCCGTTCGGGCGCGCTTATGTCTATGTATTCGCGCTGGCGCCGGCGTTCAGCGCCATTGCCATCGCAGCAGCGAGCGGACGGCTGGGGCCGTTCGGCGAGGTCGCGCCGCTCCTGGTGCTGTCGGGTCTTGCGGTGATTACCGCCGCCGGCGATCAGGTTCTGCTTTATCGCGAGCGGCTGGTGTCTTCGACCTGGGTCGGCATCCTGGTGGTACCGCCGCTCGTCGCGGTCGCCGGAATTGCGGTAATGCCATGGATTGCCTCCGTCGATCCCAAGGTAGCGCAACCGGCCAATCCCGAAGGCCGCTTCTTCGGTGAGACCTTCCAGCGCCGCACCGGCAAGCCGATGGAATATATTGCAGGCGACCAACGTCTGGCGCCGCTGATCGCGCTTGCCGCACCTAGCCGCCCACATGTCTATTTCGATTGGGCGCCGAAATGGAGCACGTGGGCTACCGCCGCCGACATGCAGAAAGCCGGAGGTGTGCTGGTCTGGCCGGCGAACGCCGCCAGCACCGCGCCGCCGAAGGTGCTGAAAGCGCAATTTCCCGCCTTGGTGCCGGAAGTACCGCAGTCGTTCGCGCGCTCAGTGCAGGGCTTCCTGCCTTCCATTCGGCTCGGCTGGGCGGTGCTGCGCCCGCAGGGCGAAGGCAAACCTTGATCGGCTTCCCGGTCTGATTCAGGCCGCCAGCCAGCGGGCGAGATCGTCCGCTTTCGGCAGGCCGCCGGCATGCACCACCTTGCCGTCAATAACGATGCCGGGCGTCGCGGCGATGCCGTAGCCGGCAATGGCCGCGTAGTCGGTTACCTTTTCGATGGTCACCGGCACCCCGAGCTTGTCGGCTTGCGCCTGCACCAATTCGGCCGTGGCGACACAGCGCTTGCAGCCCGGGCCGAGAACTTTGACGTCTTTCATGGGCATTCTCCCTAGCGCTACTGGAACAGTGCGTTGAACAGGAAGCCGACCGTCAGGATGCCGCTGCCGACGACGCCGGCGAACACCGCGATCAACCGAATGGTCAACACCTTGCGCAGAATGATCATCTCCGGCAGCGACAGCGCGATCACCGACATCATGAAGGCAAGCACGGTGCCGAGCGCGGCGCCTTTGGTCAGCAGCGCTTCGACCACCGGGATAATGCCGGCGGCATTCGAATACATCGGAATACCGAGCAGCACCGCGGCCGGTACCGACCACCAAGCGTCACGCCCCATGATCTCGGCGAGCAGGCTCGACGGCACATAACCGTGGATGAAGGCGCCGACGGCGATGCCCGCGACGATCCAGAGCCAGACCTTGCCGACGATGTCGTAGACGGCCTCGAGACCGGCCTTGATGCGATCGACGACGGTGAGTTGCTCCGGCGTCAGATCAGCCGGCGTGATGCGAAGATTGCGTACCCAGTCTTCCAGCCAACTTTCAAGATGTAGCCGGCCAATGATCCAGCCGGACACGATGGCAACACCAAGCCCGAACGCGAGATAAGTTACCGCAATCTGCCAGCCGACCAGCGCGAACAGCAGGCCGAGCGCGACCTCGTTGACCATTGGTGCTGCGATCAGAAACGAGAAGGTGACGCCGAGCGGCACGCCAGCGCTGACGAAGCCGAGGAACAACGGCACGGCCGAACAGGAGCAGAAAGGTGTGAGGATGCCGAGCCCGGCGGCCAGCACGTTGCCGACGCTTTCGCGCCTACCCGCCAGCATCGCGCGCGTCTTCTCGGGCGAAAAGAAACTGCGCGCGAGGCCCATGGCGAATACCACCAGGGTCAGCAGCATCAGCACCTTGGGCGTGTCGTAGGCAAAGAAGCTGATGGCGGCGCCGAGATGGCTGTCGGCTTTGACCGGCAACACGGCAACGAGCCATGCGGAAAACGTGGCAAGCTGGCTGTAGACGAGGACCCACAGCACAAGTCCAATTGCGGTCCACGCCAGCCACTTGCCGGTCGCCGGATTTGGCTTGGGCGCGGCGACGGGGGTCCCTGGGGCTTTGCAGCAGGTCTGAACGCTCATGCCGCTTTCCTTTCCTGGTCGGGAGGCAGCGCCAGCGCAGCGTCTACCAGCGCGACGACCTCCTCAGGGAGGTCGGGCGCGCGGCGGTAGCGCACCCACTGCGCATCGCGCCGATCGGTGACGAGGCCGGCGAGCTTGAGCGTGGTCATGTGCCGCGACATGCGGGACTGCGTTGCGCCCAGCTTTTCCATGAGCTCACAGACGCAGTGCTCTTTGCCGTCCCAGATAAGGCGCAGGGCTTCGAGCCGGGTCGGTTCGGCGAGCGCGGAGAGAAGTGCGACTGAATTCATGGAGTTATGCCATCATGTGTTTATGCGCATTAGCGCATATATAGGCCAGACTTGACCCCAAGGCAAGGGACACGCGCAAACCGCGCTATAGGCTAGTGATAGCTCTCGCCCTCGGCGACCTTGCCGCGGAATAGCCAATAGACGAAGGCGACGTAGCCGAGGATCAGCGGCAGCAGCACCAACGTCCCGAGCAGCATGAATATCTGGCTCGCCGGTGCTGCTGCGGTTTCCCACACCGTCAACGAAGGCGGCACCAGATACGGGAAGTTGGAAATCACCAGGCCGAGATAGCCGAGCAGGAACAGTGCGATTGCCGCCAGGAACGGCGGCACCTCACGGTCGTTCTCAAGCCACCACCAGCAGAAATAGGCGACCACCACGGTCACCACCGGCACCGGCCACAGGAAATAGAAATTCGGCAGCGAGAACCAGCGGACCGCGACGCGCGGCTCCATCAGCGGCGTCCACAAGCTCACCGCACCCATAAATATCAGCACTGCGCCGAGCAGCATCTTGGCCTGCCGGCGGCTGCGGTAGGACACCGGCCCTTCGGTCTTCATCGCCAGCCAGGTCGCGCCGAGCAAGCCGTAGCCGATAATCATTGCCAGGCCGCAGATAAAGGCGAATGGGCTCGCCCAGTCGAGCGGTCCGCCGGAGTAGGCGCCGTTGGTCACCTTCACGCCCTGGATTAGCCCGCCAAGGATCACGCCTTGCGCGAAGGCGGCAAGCCCCGAGCCGATAGTGAAGGCGACGTTGAGCCAGGTCTTGCTGCGCGAGACAGTGCGGAACTCGAACGCCACGCCGCGGAACACCAGCGCCAGCAGCATCACGATCACCGGGATGTAGAGCGCCGGCATGATCACCGAATAAGCGAGCGGAAAGGCAACCCATAGGCCGCCGCCGCCGAGCACCAGCCAAGTCTCGTTGCCGTCCCAGAACGGCGCCACCGAGCGCATCATCTGGTCGCGCTGGCGCTCATTGTCGGCGAAGGGGAACAGGATGCCGACGCCGAGGTCGAAGCCGTCGAGGATGACGTACATGGCGACGGCGGTGCCGATCAGGCCGGCCCAGATCACGGGAAGATACCATTCCATGGCGTTCCTCCTTAGTGGCCGGTTTTGCCGGCGGCGGTGATCGGGCTGCCGGAGAAGTATTCAAGTGAATCGCCGGAGGGCTCAGGCCCGCGGTGAATCAACCGATTGATGTAATAGATGCCGAACGAGAACACGACGCCGTAGGCGAGCACGAACAGGATCAGCGTCGTCAGCACGGCTTCGGCGGCCACCGGCGATGCTGCGTTGGACGTGCGCATCACGCCTTGGACGATCCAGGGCTGACGTCCGACTTCGGTGGTGATCCAGCCGGCAATCACCGACACGAAGCCGATCCACCAGCAGTGCGACATGATCCATAGGTACCAGCGCGTCTCGAACAGTGTACCGCGCCACCACAGGAAGGCGCCGACGAAGGCGGCCGCGATCATGAATAGGCCGAGCCCGACCATGACACGGAAGGCGAAGAACACGATCGCCACAGGCGGCCGGTCTTCAGCCGGCACGCTCTTCAAGCCCTTGAACTTGCCGTTCCAAGTATGGGTAAGCAGCAGCGAAGCGGCATGCGGGATCGATATCGAATAATCGTTGCTCTCGGTCTTCTCGTTGGGCCAGGCAAAAATCTCGAACGGGGCGCCAGCCTCGTTACTGTCCCAGTGCGCTTCCATCGCCGCCACCTTGATCGGCTGGTGTTCGAGCGTGTTGAGGCCATGCTGGTCGCCGATGATAAGCTGCAGCGGCGCCAGAATCACGACGAGCCCGATCGCCATGCGCAGCATGGTGCGGCTTTCTTCGACGTGGCGGCCGGCGATCAGATAACGCGCGCCAACCGCCAGCACGACGAAGCCGGTCGTCAGATAGGCGGCATTGACCATGTGCGCGAAGCGGTAGGGGAAGCTCGGGTTGAAGATCGCCGCCAGCCAGTCGGTGGGAAAGACGATGCCGTTCTTCATCTCGAAGCCGGCCGGCGTCTGCATCCAGCTGTTGGCCGACAGGATCCAGAAGGCGGAGAACGCGGTGCCGACGGCGACGAACGACGCCCGACAACACGTAGAGCCAGGGCGGCACCCGGTCGAAGCCGAATAGCAGCACGCCGAGGAACGTCGCCTCCAGGAAGAAGGCCGTGAGCACCTCGTAGCCGATCAGCGGACCGACGACGTTGCCGACCACGTGCGAGAATTGGCTCCAGTTGGTGCCGAACTGGTAGGACATCACGATGCCGGAGACGACGCCCATGGCGAACGACACCGCGAAGATGCGGGTCCAGAACCGCATGATGTGCAGGAAGCGCTCGTGCCCGGTGCGCACCCACATCGCGCCGAGCACGGCGATGTAGGCCGACAGCCCGATCGTAAAGGTCGGGAAGATGATGTGAAACGTGATGACGAAGGCAAACTGAAATCGGGAAAGTAGAACCGGATCTAAATCCATAGCTGAAACTCCAGCCGAGAGATCGTGTCGCGCATCATAGCGGGGCGGACGAAATATTTAAGAGCGCTTCGCTTCCAGTGCACGTGCGAGATCGTCGCGCACGTGCGCTTGTCGGTATCCCTGTGCTCCCCAATTCAACCTGCGCCGGGACAGCGCGCCGCGTATTGGCGCGGCGTTAGCTCCCCAGCGCCTTCTTGATCGCTAGAAGGTCGCGCCAGGCGAACCGCTTCTGCAAGGGGCTGCGCAGCAGAAAGGCCGGATGGAATGTTGGCATGGCGCGGATTTCGCGCTTTCCGGTGTCGAAGGAGAACCAGCGGCCGCGGATGCGGGTAATGCCGTCCTTGACGCCGAGCAGCGTCTGCGCCGAGGGCCCGCCGAGACAGACCAGGACATCGGGATCGCAAAGCTCGATCTGGCGCAGCAGGAAGGGCAGGCAAATCTGCGATTCCTGCGGCGTCGGCGTGCGGTTGCCGGGCGGTCGCCAGGGCACGATGTTGGCGATATAGACGCCCGTGCGGTCGAGGCCGATGGCGGCAAGCATGCGGTCGAGCAATTTGCCGGAGCGGCCGACGAAGGGCAGGCCTTCGATGTCTTCGTCGCGGCCGGGCGCCTCGCCGACAAACATCAGGCGCGCCTGCGGATTGCCGTCGGCGAACACCAGTTTGGTGGCGGTGGCTTTCAGCGCGCAGCCTTCGAAACACTCCAGCAGGCCGCGCAGCTCATCGAGTGACTGGGCGCATTTCGCCGCTTCACGCGCGGCCATCACCGCTTCTTCAGGTGCAGGCGGTGCGCTGGTCGCTGATGGCCGAACGCGCCCACCGTCCGAGCGCGGCGGAGCCGGCGCTTCGATTTCTTCCCGCTGAATGCGCGGCGGAGCCGGCATTGCCGGCGGCGCTAGGGGTGTTTCCGCAGCCGCAAAGCGGTCGACTGCTTTTTCCCCGACCAACGCGTCGACGCCGGCTTCGACGTAAAAGTCGAGCAATTCGCGCGCGGAATGGTGTTGGTCGGAAGTTTGGCCGGTGGTCATGGCCTTGAGACCAAACACCCGCGCCGCCGGTCGCGCAAGCGGCACAGTGCCCCGGTGGACGGCGGGGCGCTACTCCGCCGCCTGTGCCAGGTTCACGACGTCGCCGCGTGGCGGGTAGTTCTTCTCGGTGACGAAGTCGATCGCCGTCAGCAGATCGGCAAATTGTGGCCGTGCGAACGGCATGGTCTGCACACTGGCGCAATAGAGCGTGCCGTCCGGTTTGACCAGGAACAGACCCGGCTCATTGAACAGGCTGGTTTCCTCGATGCCGGCCGAGGTCTTGCCACGGCTGGCGGAAATCCACAGGCCCCATGCGCGGGCGGTGCGCAGGTCGAGACTGTAGCCGATGCGCAGGTTAGGCAGGTTCCACTCAGCTTTGGTCTTTTCGCCGCGCTCGGGTTCATCGGGGGAAATGGCCACCACCGAAACCCCGCGCTTTTCGAATTCAGGCAACTTGGCTTCGAGGTCTGTCAGCTGCTTGCGGCATTGCGGGCAATGGAGTCCGCGGTAGAACACGACCAAGGTGAACTTTTCGGGCGTTTCGGTGTCGAGATCGAACTTGCTACCACCGGCGAGCGGCACCGAGAGCGGCGGGACAGGCTGACGTGGAATGAGCGGCGTTATATCGGTCATTGTGAATATCTCCCTGCGGTCCTGCAAAACGTGCGGCGAGCATAGCGACCTCTGCCGTCGCGCCTAGGGGCGCGGCTTTCACGCTTCGGTGAGGAAATGCCGCCCGCATTCTCGCCACGCGGCGCCGATTGTCACGGAGCCTAAATCATGGAACAGATCGTGCGTCGCATGGATGGCCGAGCCTGAACGTGCAATGCCTCAGTGCCTTGCGCGGATTGCAGTAGGGGAGCGCAAGAATAGCGCATGAGCACGCAAGAACGACCCGCCCGCGAGGCAATGGAATTCGATGTGGTGATCGTCGGCGCCGGCCCGGCGGGTCTCGCCAGCGCGATCCGCCTCAAGCAGATCAGTGCCGACATCAATGTGGTCGTGGTGGAGAAGGGCTCCGAGGTCGGTGCCCACATCCTCTCCGGCGCGGTGATCGATCCCGTCGGCCTCGACAAGCTGCTGCCGGAATGGCGCGGCGAAGACACGCCGATCAAGACCGCGGTCACGGACGACCGCTTTTACTATCTTGGGCACAACGGCGCGGTGCGGCTCCCTAATTTCATGATGCCGCCACTGATGAACAATCACGGCAATTTCATCGTATCGCTCGGCAATGTCTGCCGCTGGTTGGCGGAGAAAGCGGAGGCACTTGGCGTTGAAATCTATCCGGGCTTTGCTGCGGCGGAAGTGCTCTACGACGACAACGGCGCGGTGGTGGGCATTGCCACCGGCGACATGGGTATCGGCAAGAACGGCGATCCCAAGGACGCATTCACCGCCGGCATGGATCTGCGCGCAAAGTACACGCTATTCGCCGAAGGTGCGCGCGGCAGCCTGGGAAAGCAGCTTATTTCCCGCTTTGCGCTGGCGCACGAAAGCGAGCCGCAGAAGTTCGGTATCGGGCTGAAGGAGCTGTGGCAGGTCGCGCCCGAAAAACATCGCAAGGGACTGGTGCAGCACTCGTTCGGTTGGCCGCTCGACGGCTCCACCGGCGGCGGCTCGTTCCTCTATCACCTCGACGACAATCTGGTGTCGGTCGGCTTCGTGGTGCATCTCAATTATTCGAATCCTTATCTGTCGCCGTTCGAGGAATTCCAGCGCTTCAAGACCCATCCGCTGGTGCGCGATACCTTCGTCGGCGGCAAACGTCTCGCTTACGGCGCGCGCGCCTTGACGGAAGGCGGCTATCAGTCGGTGCCCAAGCTCACATTCCCTGGCGGCGCACTTGTCGGTTGCGATGCCGGCTTCATGAACGTGCCGCGCATCAAGGGCAGCCATAACGCGATGTTGTCCGGCATGTTGGCGGCGGAAGCGATCGGCGCCGCGCTTGCCGCGGGACGCAGCAACGACGAGCTTGCCGATTACGCTGCCGCCTGGCGCGGCTCGCCGATCGGTAAGGACCTGTGGCAGGTGCGCAACGCCAAGCCGCTTTGGTCGAAGTTCGGCACGCTCGCCGGTATCGCGCTTGGCGGGCTCGACATGTGGACCAACACGCTCGGCTTTTCGCTGTTCGGCACGCTCAAACACGGCAAGCCCGACTATGCCACACTCAAGCCGGCATCTGAATGCGCCAAGATCGATTATCCGAAGCCAGACGGGGTGCTCACTTTCGACCGGCTTTCGTCGGTGTTCCTCTCCAATACCAACCACGAGGAGGACCAGCCGGTACACCTGCAGGTCAAGGACATGGACCTGCAGCGGCATTCCGAGCTCGACCTCTATGCGGGTCCGTCGGCGCGCTATTGTCCGGCTGGTGTCTACGAATGGGTGGAGGAGGGCGGTGCCGAGAAATACGTCATCAACGCCCAGAACTGCGTCCACTGCAAAACCTGCGACATCAAGGACCCGAATCAGAACATTAACTGGGTTCCGCCCGAGGGCGGCGGCGGGCCGAATTACCCCAACATGTGATGCGCCGCGGTGGTTGTCGGCCACGATGCTGCCCTTATCGCGGCTTTCAAGCGGAGAGCGTTAGTTTCCGGGCGCCGTTCTTGCAGGGGCGGCGTAAAAAGGCCATTCTCGGCGCAACCTTGGTGGCATGGCGCTTCAAGTCCCTCCGCCAGTCGCCTCATTGGAGCATGCAAGTGAATTCTTCGAGCCTCGCCCGGTGCATTGCCGGCACCGCGCTCGCCGTCTTTCTCGCGGCAGCGCCAATCGAGCTTTCCGCCCAGCCGCATCCGGCGGGCGACCTGTCCGGGCTGACAGCCTCTGGCAGCTATCTTGCCGCTCGTCATGCCAGCCAGATGCGGGACGCGGCGGCGGCGGCGGAATACTACCGCGATGCGCTCAAGCGCGACCCCAAGAACGCCGACCTGCTCAATCGTGCGTTCCTCTCGTTGGTCATTGGCGGTCAAATCAAAGCTTCGGTCAAATTCGCCGAACGCGTGGTGCGTGCCGACAAGACCGACCGGGTCGGACGGCTGGTCTTGGGCGTGCACGCGATCAAAGAGAAGCGCTATCAAACGGCGCGCCACGACCTCGCGCAGTCGATCCACGGGCCGATCACGGATCTCACCGCCGCATTGCTGACCGCTTGGAGCATGGAAGGCGATGGGCACAGCCGTGCCGCGGTCAATAAAATCGATCATCTCAGTGGTCCGGAATGGTACGCCATCTTCAAGGACCTGCACGCCGGCATGATCCTCGACCTCGCTGGCCACAAGAAAGAGGCCGGCAAGCGTTTAGAGAATGCCTACAAGCTCGACTCTTCCGCGCTACGCGTGGTCGAGACCTATGGCAGTTGGCTCTCGCGGAACAAGTCGTCCGCCGACGCGCTCAAGGTGTTTGAGGCATTCGACAAAAAACTGCCGCGCCATCCGCTGGTGCTGGCGGCGATCGACAAGATCAAGGCCGGCAAGAAACTGCCGCCGGTGGCGCGGTCGGCGCAGGCCGGCGCCGCCGAAGCGCTCTACGGGCTCGGCGCTTCGCTTGGCCGCCGTGGCGGCGAAGACTTGGGTTTGGTCTATCTTCAGCTCGCGCTTTATCTCGAGCCGCACCATTCACTGGCTCTGCTGTCGCTTGCCGACCTCTACGATGCGATCAAAAAGCCGGATTTAGCCCTCAAGACCTATGAGCGCATCCCGGCGGCTTCACCGCTGCATCGCAATGCCGCCATCCAGATGGCCGCTGATCTCAACACGCTCAACCGGCCGGCGGAGGCCAAGAAACAGCTCCAGGCGCTGCTCAAGCAGAATCCGCAAGACGTCGAGGCCATCATGGCGCTCGGCAACGTGCTGCGCGGGCAAAAGGAGTTTGACAAGTGCGGCGACATCTATTCCAAGGCGATCGCCACGCTTAAGAATCCGGAGAAGTCGAACTGGGTGATGTATTACTTCCGCGGGATCTGCTACGAGCGCTCGCATCAGTGGCCGAAGGCGGAAGCCGATTTGAAAGAGGCGCTCAAGCTCTATCCAGAGCAGCCACACGTCCTGAACTATCTCGGCTATTCTTGGATCGACAAGGGCATGCACCTCGACGAAGGCATGGCGATGATTAAGCGCGCCGTGCAGCAGCGCCCCGATGACGGCTACATTGTCGACTCGCTCGGCTGGGCTTACTTCAAACTCGGCAAGTACGACGATGCGGTGACCCAGCTTCAGCGTGCCATTGAACTCAAGCCGGAAGACCCGACCATCAACGACCACCTCGGCGACGCCTATTGGCGGGTCGGCCGCAAGCTTGAGGCCCGTTTTCAGTGGGCGCATGCGCGCGATATGAAGCCCGACCCCGAGGAGCTCATCAAGATCGAGGCCAAGCTGAAGAATGGTCTCGCCGAGGAGCATTCGTCACAGGTCAAGGCGGCAAAGAAGGCTGGCGACGGCGGCTGATCGCCCGCTAGCCGTCATCATGCCCGGCCTTGTGCCGGTCATCCACGTCTACTATGCAGCAAGGCTACACGTGGATGGCCCGGACAAGCCCGACCATGATAGATGAATGTTCACGTCGATCGGATATTGCTCCAACGTGAATTCCGCGCTCACCGAAACGGCCCCGGCCAAAATCAATTTGACTTTGCGCGTCGTCGGCCGCCGCTCAGACGGCTATCATGAACTGGAAAGCCTGGTCGCCTTTGCCAGCGTGACCGACACGCTCAGTCTGCGACCGGGTGCGGACACTGGGCTTTCGATTGCTGGCCGCTATGCCGCGGCCTGCGAGCCCGATGCCGACAATCTGGTGCTGAAGGCCGAAGCTGCTTTGCGCGTGCGCGCTCCTGGACTCAGGGGTGGACATTTTTACCTGGAAAAGAACTTGCCTGTCGCTGCCGGCATTGGCGGCGGATCGGCTGACGCGGCTGCATCATTGCGGTTGCTGGCGCGAACCAACGGGATGCCGGCCGATCATCCGGCGCTCGCTGCGGCGGCGCTCGCCACCGGCGCCGACGTGCCGGTGTGCCTGGCGTCCAAGGCGCGCATCATGCGTGGGGTGGGCGAGATCCTGTCGGCGCCGGTCGCGCTGCCGGCGCTCCTGGCGGTGCTTGTCAATCCTGGCATCCCGCTGTCGACTCGCGACGTGTTCACGGCCTTCGCCGGCATGCGCGGCAGCGAAACGCCGCTTCCTCCGGTACCGGATGACACCGAGGCGTTCTTTGCATTCCTCAGTGCGCATGGCAACGATCTAACCGCCCCAGCCGTCGCCTGTGCGCCGGCAGTCGGCGAGGTGCTCGACATGCTTGCTGGCCTGCCCGGCGCCCGCGTCGCCCGCATGTCGGGCTCGGGGCCGACCTGCTTTGCGCTGTTCGACAGCGCCGACCAGGCCGAGTGGGCCGCCCGTCAATTGCTAGCTGCCCGCCCGCGCTGGTGGGTCGCGGCCACGCGCCTGGGCAACGCGGCCGGGGTCCTTTCTTAACGACATGTTCCCTTGAATTTGCCGGCTTTGCGGGGGAGTGTGGAGCTAACGGCGATTTGCTGTCGCGTCGCCGGTGCTGCAAACCGGAGTGGCCCATGAAATCGAGCTGGATCGTCATCGCGCTCGCGGCGCTTGTCGTCACCGTCAGCCCCGCATTGGCGCGCAGCAAGCACAGGCATCCGCCGCGCTGCGTCGACCGGCCCTATGAATTTTCATTGCCCAATCTGATTTTTGGGCTCGGCCCAGCACCGCGTCCAAACGGCTGCGCGCCGCCGGTGTTCTCCGGCGGCTACTTTGTTGGCCAGGATCCGGATCCCTATATCCGGCTGCAGCTGGCGCGCGACCCGGACACCGGTTACGAGACTCCCAACCACCACTGAATCAATAAGCGCGGCCAATGCAGAAATCGACTGCCTCTTCCAGCGCAGTCTTGATTTCGGAAGACGGCACCAGCGCCAGCGCATCGGTTGCGATCGCGCCGTAATGGCGGGCTCGGCCGACTGTGTCCTCAATGGCGTGGTGCTTGGCGATCAGGGAAATCGCCATGTCTAGATCGCCTTCCTCCACTTTGCCCTCGGACAGCGTCCGATTCCAGAACGCGCGTTCTCCGGCGTCGCCGCGGCGGAATGACAACACCACCGGTAGCGTGATTTTTCCCTCGCGGAAGTCGTCCCCGATATTCTTGCCGAGCTTGGCCGACTTGCCGCCGTAGTCGAGCGCGTCGTCGATGAGCTGGAAGGCGATGCCGAGATTCATACCGTAGGAGCGGCAGGCGGCCTGTTCGGACTTTTCCTTCGCTGCCAGCGCTGGACCAACCTCGCAAGCCGCGGCGAACAATTCGGCGGTCTTGGCGCGAATCACCGCCAGATATTCATCCTCGTTGGTGGCCGTGTTCTTGGCGGCGCCCAGCTGCATGACCTCTCCCTCAGCGATCACGGTGGCCGCCGATGACAGGATGTCGAGTGCGTGCAGGCTGCCCACCTCGACCATCATTTTGAAGGCTTGGCCGAGCAGAAAGTCGCCGACCAGCACGCTTGCCTCATTGCCCCACAGCATGCGGGCGGCGAGTTTGCCGCGACGCATGTCGCTTTCATCGACCACGTCGTCGTGCAGGAGCGTCGCGGTGTGCATGAATTCCACCGCGGCTGCGAGCTTGATATGGCCGTCGCCGGTGTAGCCGGCAAGCTTGGCCATCGCCAGCGTGAGCATGGGCCGCAGGCGCTTGCCACCAGACGCGATCAGGTGATTGGCGACCTCTGGAATCATGGCGACATCGGAGCCGGTCCGCGCCAGGATGGTGGCGTTGACGCGCTCCATGTCGGAGGCCACCAGGTCGTTGAGGCGCTCGAGCGAGCCCGCGCCGGGACTTTCAAAAGGGACGATTACGGCCAATTTGCTTCTCCGGCGTCAAAACTTGCTGCAACTGAAACGATATATTAACGGGGCTAGTGGTCCGCTTCCAACATTTGCATCCCGTTGCCGCGAACTCCCGAGCAAAAGTCGGAAGCATAGGACCACTAGTGATTGTTACATTCTAGTGGAGCTTTGAATTTGACAATTGATGTGCGGCTTGCCGCAAATGGGTATCAAATGTCAAATTCGCTCCACTAGTCCGGTACGGTGCATATCATCGTATCGACGCAGCAAATGGGCAAGGGGGCTCCGATTGGCGACAGCAGGCACGAGATCGGCTAAGGCGCAAACCGGCCGCTTCGGACCGTATACGATTGCCGTTCTGCTCCCTTGCTACAACGAGGAGGCGGCGATTGCCAAGGTTGTCGCGGACTTCCGCGCCGCTCTGCCGGAAGCCACCGTCTTCGTATTCGACAACAATTCCACGGATAAGACCGCGGATGTCGCCCGCAACGCCGGCGCCGAAGTATTCCAGGTCAAGCACCAGGGCAAGGGCTTCGTGGTGCGGCGCATGTTCACCGACGTGGAGGCGGATGTCTACGTATTGGCGGATGGCGACGCAACCTACGATGCCCCGAGTGCATCGCGCATGATCGAACGGCTGTTGGCGGAAAGGCTCGACATGGTGGTGGGGACCCGGGTCGATCGCGAGCAGGCGGCCTACCGCGCCGGCCACCGCACCGGCAACCGATTGTTGACCGGCTTTGTCGCCATGGTGTTTGGGCCCACCTTCAACGACATGCTGTCCGGCTACCGCGTGTTCTCGCGCCGCTTCGTGAAGTCGTTCCCGGTGCTCTCGGGCGGCTTCGAGATCGAGACCGAGCTCACCATCCACGCGCTCGAGCTCGGGCTCGCGGTCGAGGAGATTGACACGCCCTATTACGCGCGGCCGGAAGGCTCCGCTTCCAAGCTCAATACCTGGCGCGACGGCTTTCGCATCCTGCGCACCATCGTCAAGCTCTACCGTACCGAGCGCCCGCTGGGGTTTTTCGGCGGCATTGGCATCGCGCTGGCGATCGCCGCGATTGGTTTCGCCATCCCGATCTTCGTCACCTATGCGCAGACCGGCCTGGTGCCGCGCCTGCCGACCGCAGTGTTGTCGACCGGCTTGATGCTGCTCGCGTTCCTTTCCGGTGCCGTCGGATTGGTGCTCGACACCGTGACGCGCGGTCGCCAGGAAGTGAAGCTGCTCGCTTATCTGAGCCACCGGGCGCCGGGAGAGGAACGCCGCAAGCGCTAGCGCATGATCCCGAAAAGTGGGTACCGGTTTCCGGATAAGATCATGCGCAACAGAGAATAGACCCTATCGTGATTTGCAGACCGGCAGGCGCTCGACCCGTTTGGCGTTGTGGTAAAGGCCGCATAGCACGTCCGGCCCGCCGGTCTTGAAAGCGTGCTTCACCGGCTCGGCCTGGCTGACGACGAGATGGGCGCCAATCAGCGCCATACCGAGCGGATAGGTCCAGCGGTGCCGCTGCAGATCGGTGAGCTTAACGATCAACAGAGCGGCGGCGATGATGGCAAGCGGATCGGTCAGCAAGAAGTATTCCTGCTTCAGGCCGCGGCTCATCCCCAACGTGTCGACACCCCAGTCGGTCAGCATCAGCGCCCCGACCTGCAACACCAGCGACCATTCGCGCCTGCGGATCGCGATCACCGTGCCGGCGATGACGAACCATTCGAGGAACATCGCCGGGCGCGGCGACGACTCCAGGAAAAACGTTCGTCGCAGAACCACATGGCCGATGGCCTCGAACAGGAACCTAATGTCGTAACCGAGGCCTTGCTTCGCGAGTTCCGGCTCGGAACCGGACGCCCATTTGAACATCTGCTCGAAAGGATGGAATACCACGGCCACGTCGTTCGGATTGTAGCGCGCATAGAGCGCCAGCAGGCCGATGGCGCAGCCGGCGACCGCGGCGAGCAGGGCGGCCAGCGCTTCCAGCGCGGGTACTTTCCAAAGCAGGCAATAGGCGGCAAAACCGAGGCAGACCCAGGCGGCGATCGCGGACCAGTATACCTTGGCGCCGAGCGCGAGTACGGGCGATGCGAGCGTGGGCGTTGACGAGGTCGAGAGTCCGAAAGACAGAAGACCATAAGCGAAATAGACGCCGAGGCCCGCGACCGCGCCGGTCGCGGCCAGCGCCACCAGGGCGCCGCCGGACAAGTTCCAGACATCGCGTTTAGCCGCGGCCACGGGGCCGAACGGCAGCAGGATTACGGGCGCGGCGCAAATCAGGAAGATGATCTGAATCTTGTTCAGCATCGCCAACGTCATCAACAGGCTAGCCAGGCCCACGACCGCCGGCCGCCACGGTGACGATCCTCGCCGCGCGACAATGAGCAGCATCAAGAGTGCGGTGAAGAAAAGCCCGGCGGCGAGCAGTTCGGTACGCAGAGTCCGCATCTGCATGGCCATCCCGCCGGAGAATGCCAGGAACAGTCCGCCCAACGACGCGATGCGCCAGTCGCGCACCAGCGCGCGCAGCAGATACGAAAACGTCACAACGAAAATCATGGCACAGATCAGCGACAGTACGCGTCCTGCGCGCGTGGCCGCGTTCCAAGCCTGCGTGAATTCCGCCAGGTGGGCGACCGGCGGCAGCGCATTGAGCGACGACACCTTGAGAAGGCCGAGCCAGTGCAGGGCGCGCAGCCATTCGCTCAGGAGCAGGATCGACAGATAGCCGGGGTGATCGAAATACTCCTGCGGCAGATGGGCGTTGAGCAGGAAGCCGTTGTAGACGACCCAGAAATCCATGTCGGCGACGCGCCAATAGGGATACCAGAAACCGGCGACCAGGAATGAGACCAGCATGGCGGCGCAGATTGCCAACAGTTCCCCGCGCCAGCCGAACAGGATCAGTTGCTCGAACGGCTGATTGGGGCCCGCGATCCAGGTCAGGGCGCGCGAAAGGGTGCTTCGAAACGACATTGCTGAGGGCAAATGGTTTGCGCGGGGCGAGAGGTGCGAAGCACCGAATAGAATTGTAGGGTATCCTATCGACCGGCGCGCGCAGGGGCAATGTTGTCGCCTGCGCCAGTCTGCAATACGTGTTGCACCAATAACGCGATAAAGATCGCGAGAGGGAGTGAAACAGCGTGCGCGAACTCGTTCGCACCAACAACATGGTCCTGGTCTCGGCGATCGGCGCGCTGCTCGACGGCGCCAAAATTCCGCATGTCGTGCTCGATCAGAACATGAGCGTATTGGAAGGATCGCTCGGCATCCTGCCGCGCCGTATGCTGGTGGCCGACGAGGATCTCGCCGCCGCCCGCCGCCTGCTGACCGATGCGGGTCTCGGCCACGAACTACGGTCCGATGAGCGCTGAGCCTGCCTCACTCGATACCAGCGAAGACACCGTGCTCGGTGGCCGTTTGCGGTTGCGCCAACCATTGCGTGGCCATCGTATCGGGCACGACGCCATTCTGCTGGCGGCAGCGACTGGGGCGCAAAGCGGCGAGCATGCAGTCGATCTCGGCGCCGGCGTCGGCGGTGCTGGTTTGGCGTTGGCTGTGCGTGTTCCTGGCTTGCGGGCGAGCCTGGTCGAGATCGACGCCGCACTTGCCGTTCTGGCCGCGGGTAATGCCCAGCTCAACCGGCTGGACGATCGCGTCCAGGCGCTGGCCTGCGACGCCGAGGACACCCGGTCGCTGGGCGCGGCCGGGCTCTCACCAGGCATGATCGATCGTGTGCTGATGAACCCGCCGTTCCATGACGCACAGCGGCAGAATCTTTCGCCGGACCCGCGCCGCCGCCTGGCCCACGCCGCCGCGCCAGGCCTGCTCGGACGCTGGGTCGCGAGCGCCGCCTGGCTGCTCAAGGCCGGCGGCGTGCTGACCATGATCTGGCGCGCCGATGGGCTCGATGATGTGCTGGCCGCGCTCGGCGGCACATTCGGGGCCATCAAGGTGCAGCCGGTATTGCCAGGTCCCGACAGGCAGGCGATCCGGGTGCTGGTGCGCGCCGTCAAAGGCGGGCCATTGGGTGGGCAGGGGAGCCCGGTTCGTCTTCCGCCCTTATTGCTCAACGGCGCCGAAGGACGCCCGAGCGCCGCCGCCGAGGCGGTGCTGCGCGGCGGCGAGATACTGCCGCTTGCGACCTGAGCGCTGGCAACCCCGCGAGGAACCGTGGGGCTTTGACTCAAGTTGCCATGACTGACTTACTGGCCGCCATGACCAAAACCGCAACAGGACCGATGCCCGATATTCTTCAGCCCGTGCTCAATTTCCTGCGCCCGATCCTGCCGGCCCGTTTCCGCCCCGACATCCCGGTGGTGCCGGTGGTGCGCCTCGCCGGCGTTATTGGCGTGGTGACGCCGCTGCGGCCGGGCCTCATGCTATCCACCGTAGCCCGCTCGCTAGAGCGCGCCTTTTCGGTGCGCAACGCGCGCGCGGTGGCGCTGATCATCAATTCGCCCGGCGGATCGCCGTCGCAATCGCATCTGATCTTCCGCCGCATTCGCCAGCTATCGGCGGAAAAGAACATTCCGGTAATCGCCTTCATCGAGGACGTCGGCGCTTCCGGCGGCTATATGCTGGCGTGTTCGGCCGACGAAATCGTCTGCGACCAATATTCCATCGTCGGCTCGATCGGCGTGGTCGGCGGCACGTTCGGCTTTCCCAAGGCGATGGAAAAGCTCGGCATCGAACGGCGGCTCTACACGTCCGGCGACCGCAAGGTGATGCTCGATCCGTTTCAGCCGGAGAAGCCCGAAGACGTCAAACGCATCAAGGCGATCCAGAAGGATATTCATGAGCACTTTATCGCGCTGGTTAAGGAGCGCCGCGGCGACCATCTCAAAGGCGCCGACAAGGCGCTTTTCTCCGGCGAGTTTTGGACCGCACAGCGGGCCATCGAACTGGGACTGGCCGATCGCATCGGCGACTTGCGTTCAACGCTGCGCGAACGCTACGGCGATAAGGTGCGCACGCCGCTGATTTCGGCCGAGCGCAATCTGTTCGGCCGCCGGCTGCCCGGCGTGGGCTTGGCCGATGCGCTTGGCCGCCATCCAGGGCTCGCCGACGATCTGTTTTCGGCGCTGGAAGCGCGGGCATTGTGGTCGCGCTACGGGCTATGATACGAATGGCCTTGCGATACCAATGAGTTAGCCGCAGTCTTGGCCGCTGCAACCAGCCCCGAATTCGCCGCGATTGCGGGCTTTAGATTCCAGGCCGGATGCCGATGAAGGAGCCGTCATGTCGCCGTTTGTGATGTCGCCTTTGGTGAAGTGGACGCTTGTTGCCGTCGGCGGCACAATGGTGGTGCACTGGGTGGTGCGTGAGGTGCGCCGCGTCAACGACGAACTCGACGCCCAGCGGGCCCGGGCGCGCATCCGCGACCAGGAAAACCGGCCGACATTGCGGCGCGATTCGGTGACCGGCGAATACCGGCTCTAAATCTCGGTCGAATTAAGCGCAAATTGGCAATGTCGCGACAGCTCAGCGGCGGCTCGGATGCCTGCCGGAAACCATGGCGCCGAAGAACAAGGTGACCAGCGCCATTCCGATCAATTCGAATGCCAGCATGTTTAAACCCTCCACTGCGACCGGGCTCGTTGTTGTTATTAGTCGCGAGTCCACCCCATTCGGTTCAAAGTTTGCTCGACCCGGCGCGGCTTGACCCTGTATGGGGCCGTAGATAGGGTCCAACACCTTCCGTTCTCAACACTCCGTCGTTACACAATGGCCGAAGCGAATCTTCTCGCCCGGGACCGGGCGCGTCAAGTTAACCTTGAGCCGACGCGCTCGTTCCAGGAACTCATCCTCACGCTGCAGCAGTACTGGGCTTCCCATGGCTGCGTGATATTGCAGCCGTATGACATGGAAGTGGGGGCGGGCACCTTCCACCCGGCGACTACCCTGCGCGCGCTTGGGCCGAAACCGTGGAATGCCGCCTATGTACAGCCGTCACGCCGCCCCAAGGACGGCCGCTACGGTGAGAACCCCAACCGGCTGCAGCACTACTACCAGTTTCAGGTCATCCTTAAGCCGTCTCCGCCGGACATCCAGGACCTCTATCTCAACTCGCTGAAGACGATCGGCATCGATCCCCATGTCCACGACATCCGCTTCGTCGAGGACGACTGGGAAAGCCCGACGCTCGGCGCCTGGGGGCTCGGCTGGGAATGCTGGTGCGACGGCATGGAAGTGTCTCAGTTCACTTACTTCCAGCAGGTCGCCGGCTTCGAATGCGCGCCCGTTGCCGGCGAACTCACGTATGGGCTGGAGCGGCTCGCGATGTACGTGCAGGGCGTCGATCGCGTTTATGACCTCAACTTCAACGGCGGCGAAGGCGACGCCAAGGTGACCTATGGCGACGTCTTTCTGCAGGCCGAGCAGGAATATTCGCGGCACAATTTCGAATACGCCGACACCGCCATGCTGTTCGAGCAGTTCAAGATGGCGGAAGCTGCCTGCCGGAAATATCTCGTCGACGGCTGGCGAGAAAAAGATGATCCCGCCAATAAGCGCCACCTGATGGCACTGCCGGCCTATGACCAGTGCATCAAGGCGAGCCACGTCTTCAATCTGCTCGATGCCCGCGGCGTGATTTCGGTGACCGAGCGGCAGAGCTATATCCTGCGCGTGCGCGAACTGGCGAAAGCCTGCGGCGAAGCCTGGCTCGCGACTGAAGGCGGCGGGGTGGAGTAGGGCACAGGCGTTACGACCAACTTCCACCCTCCCCCTCCAGGGGAGGGTGAAAACAGGAAGGTTGGATATGGGCATAAGCGAGCCCGAAATTGGCGGCCGGGAGCCTGTCTCGGTCGACGTCGTCGAAGGCGAGACCTATTGGTGGTGCCGCTGCGGCCGCTCTCAGAGCCAACCGTTCTGCGATGGCTCCCACGAGGTCACAGACTTCGAGCCGCTGGAATGGACCGCCAAGCGGTCGGGTAAACGTAATTTCTGCACCTGCAAACGTACCAAGACGCCGCCGTTCTGCGACAACAGCCATTTGAAGCTATAATCGAACCTTCTCCAGCCGGGGGGCGACACAACGGACATGTTGACCTGGATCATCCTCATCGTCGTCGCGGCGGTGGCGTTGTACGTCATCGTCCTTTTCAACAAGTTGGTGCGCACACGGCAAATGGTCAACGAAGCCTGGAGCGGCATCGACGTGCAGCTCAAGCGGCGTTCCGATCTGATCCCCAACCTGGTCGACATCGTGAAAGGCTATGCTGCCCACGAGCGCGGCGTGCTCGATGAGGTGACGCAATTGCGTGGCGCCGCCCGTGCTGTGCCGAGCGGCGACGTCGCCGCCCGTGCTCAGGCCGAAGGCGCCCTATCGCTCGCGCTAGGACGGCTTTTTGCGGTGGCCGAGAATTATCCAGACCTCAAGGCGAGCGGCAACTTCCTCGACCTGCAGCAGCAGTTGAGCGGGTTGGAAGACGACCTGCAGATGGCGCGGCGCTACTACAACGGCGCCGTGCGCAATCTGAATACGCTGGTGCAGTCGTTCCCGAGTAATGTGGTCGCCCACCGCTTCGGTTTTTCTGAGCGCGCTTATTTCGAGATATCGGACGAAGCGGAACGCGCGGTGCCGCGCGTATCGCTGACGCCGGCGCAGTCATGAGCATTCGCGGTATGAAACATTTGCCAAAGATTGTCGCGATCCCTGCGTTTGCAGCCGCGCTCTGGCTCGGCGGCGCCGCGCACGCCTTCGCGGCCGAAGTCATAAATTCCTTTGTCTCCAACGTGCAGCTCGCCAAGGATGGCGAGCTTACAGTTGCCGAGACAATCCGCGTCAACGCCGAAGGCCGCGAGATCCGGCACGGCATCTATCGCGACTTTCCGATCACCTTCCAAGACGCGGGCGGTAATCTGCACGAAGTCACTTTTAGCATGCTCGGCGTCACGCGCGACGGTAAGCCGGAGCCGTATTTTACCAAGCGCGTCGGCAACGCTACTCGCATCTATGCCGGCGATAAGAACACCTATGTCCGGCACGGCGAGCATACTTATGTGTACCGCTACCGCACTGGACGGCAGGTGCGCTGGTTCGACGGCAAGGCCGAACTGAACTGGAACGTCACCGGCAATTTCTGGCACTTCCCGATTCTGTCCGCCACCTACCACCTGCATCTCGTCGATAATCTGCGGCCCGAGCGTTTTATCGCGTATACCGGCCCCTTGGGTGCGCGCGGCCATGACTGGCAAGGCACGGTCGCCGACGATGGCGTGCTGACGATCAACACCACGCGCCGTCTGGCGCCCGGAGAAGGGCTGACGGTGGTGGCGGCGCTGCCCACGGCCGCGGTGTCGCCGCCGAGCGCGTCGACGCTATTGTGGTGGTCGATCCTCGACAACCGCCGTTGGATTTTTGGCGGCCTCGGTTTCGTGCTGGTGCTCGGTTATTATTTCTTCGCTTGGCGCGCGGTCGGCCGCGATCCCAACCACGGTACCATTATCCCGCTGTTCCATCCTCCGAAGGATATTTCGCCGGCGCTCGCCAACTATATTCATCGCTGGGGCTTCGGCCGTGAGAAGTGGCGCGCCTTCACCGCCGCGGCGCTGTCGCTCGCCGTGCGCGGCTTGATCAAGTTCGAGGAGAGCGGGCGCAAGCTCTTGCTGAGGTCGACCGGCAAGACCGTCGACGAGGGCACGCTGCCGGCGGGAGAACGCGCCATCTTCGAGCGGGTGACCGGTCCCGGCACCGTCGTCATCGACAGCGCGCACGGTACGACGGTCGCTACCATCGGTAAACTGTTTACGAGCGCCATCGAAGAGGAAAGCAAGAACCGATTCTTTCGCCGCAATTTCGGTTATGTGACCGTCGGCCTGGTGCTGACGGCCTGCGTCGTCATCGGGACCGCCGTGTTCGGCGGCCTGCGCGACGTTGATTACCTCGTCCTATTCGGTTTTTTCTTCGGCGGTGTGATGGTCGGCGCTTTCGTGGTGCCGCTCTTGACCACGGTTGTTGGCGGGCGCGGCTTCCAGCGCATCGTCAGCGTCGTGATGACGCTTTTCGTGCTCAGCATTTTCTTTTCCATTGGAGTCAATTTCGTCGTGTTCTTCTTCCCGCACGGTTTCGGCGGCACGCTGTCGGCACTGTGGGGCTTCTTCGAATCTTACCCGTTCTCCTTCGCGCTAGTAACTTCGTTCGCCGCCCTCAACGGCCTGTTCCTCTATCTGATGCGCGCGCCGACCGCGCTCGGCCGTCCAATCATGGATCAGCTCGAAGGCTTCAAGCTTTATCTCGAAACCGCCGAGAAGGACCGGCTCAACATGCAGGCGCCGGAAATCACCGCCGAGCGCTTCGAGGCGCTGTTGCCGTATGCGGTGGCGCTCGATGTGGAAAAGCCTTGGGCGGATGCCTTTGCCGCCGCGCTCAAGCGGGCGCACCCGGACGACAGCGATCCCATGAGCCACTACCAGCCGGCTTGGCACGGCGGGCGAAGCTGGTCGGGTAGCGATTTTGGCAGTGCCATCGGGGCGACGGTGGCCGGCGCCACTTCGGCACTGGTGAGCGCCGTACCGGTGTCGTCCGGTTCCTCGGGCTTTTCCGGTGGGGGCGGTGGCTCCGGCGGCGGTGGGGGCGGCGGCGGCGGTGGCGGCTGGTAGCGCGTGGTCCCGAAAAGCCTGTCCTCGACTTGATCGGGGATGGGTACCGGTTTTCGGATAAGGTCACGCGCCACGAAAAGGTGACATTGCCCGGCCGCCTTGCTAGGCAGACGCCGCTCCACGTTCCGCTCCTCATTCGCTGGCCGCCAAATTCTCGGTTGATATGCCCGATCTCCTGCTCGAATTCCTGTCCGAAGAGATTCCCGCGCGCATGCAGGCGCGCGCCGCCGATGACCTCAAGAAAATGGTCACTGACCGGCTGGTCGCGGCCGGTCTGGTCTACGAGGGCGCCCGGGCGTTCGCGACCCCGCGCCGGTTGGCCCTCACGGTGCATGGGGTGCCGGCGCGACAGCCCGATCTGTTCGAGGAAAAGAAGGGCCCGCGCGTCGGCGCGCCCGAACAGGCTATCGCCGGTTTCCTCAAGGCGGCGGGGCTTAGCTCCATCGACCAAGCCAAGATCGAGAAGGATCCGAAGAAGGGCGACTTCTATGTGGCCGTGCTTGAGAAGGCGGGACAGCCGGCGATCGAGGTACTGGCCGAGATCATTCCTGATGTCGTTGCAACCTTTCCTTGGCCGAAATCGATGCGTTGGGGCGATGGAGAAGAACACGCCGAAGAAGTGATTGTGGTTGATGATTTTGGCAATCGGATCGTCACCGATGACCAAGAACAGGTTGTCGTCGATATTTGGCTCAGGTGGGTCCGACCGCTTCACTCTATTATCGCTACCTTTGGTCCGGAGACTGAAGAACCCGAAATCGTTCCATTCACAGTTGGCGGTATCAAAGCAGGCGACGAAACCCGCGGCCATCGCTTCATGGCGCCGGCGGCATTCAAGGTGCGCCGCTTCGACGACTATGTCGCCAAGCTCGAGGCTGCCAAGGTGGTGCTCGATCCCGCACGCCGCGCCGAGATGATCCTCACTGACGCCAAGAACCTCGCCTTTGCGCAGGGCTTCGATCTGGTCGAGGACGAAGGCCTCCTGGCGGAAGTCTCCGGGCTGGTGGAATGGCCGGTCACGCTGATGGGTTCGTTCGACGAGGCGTTTCCTGGCGATCCCGGACGAGGTGATCCGCTCGACCATCCGCGCCAACCAGAAATGTTTCGTACTGCGCGATCCGCAGACCGCCAAACTGGTCAACCATTTCATTCTTGTTGCGAACGAAGAGGCTACCGACGGCGGCAAGGCCATCATCGCCGGCAACGAGCGCGTCATCCGCGCGCGGCTGTCGGACGCCAAGTTCTTCTACGACACCGATCTGAAAACCCGGCTGGACGATCGCCTGCCCAAATTCGACGGCATCGTCTTCCACGAGAAACTCGGCACCATGGCTGAGCGCATTGCGCGCATCGGTTCGCTTGCCGGCGAGCTCGCGCCCATCGTCGGCGCCGACGTCGCCAAAGCCGAGCGCGCCGCGCAATTGTGCAAGGCCGACCTGCTCACCGAGGTCGTTGGCGAATTCCCCGACCTGCAGGGCCTGATGGGCCGCTACTACGCCGAAGCGCAGAACGAGGACGAAAGCGTCGCCCACGCCCTCGAAGACCATTACAAGCCGAAGGGGCCGGACGACCTGGTGCCGGCCGATCCAGTCGCGATGACCGTGGCGCTTGCCGACAAGCTCGACACATTGGTCGGCTTCTGGCTGATCGACGAAAAGCCTACCGGCTCGAAAGACCCTTATGCGTTGCGCCGCGCCGCGCTTGGTGTCATCCGCATCGTGATCGAGAGCGAGTTGCGGCTGCCGCTCGCCATGCTGCTGTGGCATCATTTCGGCGTGGTCGCGCGCGACGAGCGCTTGGCCGAAGCAATTGCGGTGCTACGCCCGCTCAACGAGCATATTATCAAACTGAGTGCGACCGATGTCGAGTTGGCAATGAAGCTCGAAGTGCTGGTCTCACAAAAGAGCGAGAAGGTGAGCGGGCCGCTGCTGGTGCAGGCGCACAACTATCTCAGGCAGACCCACGAGCTGCTCGCCTTCTTCGCCGACCGGCTGAAGGTGCGCCTCCGCGAGCAGGGCGCCCGTCACGACCTGGTCGACGCGGTGTTTGCCCTTGAGGGTCAGGACGACCTGTCGATGATCGTCCGTCGCGTTGAGGCGCTCGGCAAATTCCTCGAGACTGACGACGGCAAGAACCTGCTCGCGGGCGTCAAGCGCGCCTCGAACATCATCCGTATCGAGGAAAAGAAGGATAAGCGCGAATATACCGGTGCGCCCGACGCCAAACTCTACAGCCAGGCGGAAGAGAAGGCGCTGGCTGCTGCCATCGACGCGGCTAAAAAGGAGGCCTCGGCCGCGGTTGTCAATGAGGATTTCGCCGCGGCCATGACCGCCACGGCCAAGCTCAGGCCCACAGTCGACGCCTTTTTCGACAAGGTCACCGTCAACGTCGACGACAAGCCGGTGCGGGAAAACCGCCTCAAGCTACTCAACGAAATCCGCGAGGCGACCCGCGCAGTGGCGGATTTCTCCAAGATTGAGGGCTAGCGGTGGTTTCAGAGCCTTCCGATCAGCGGCAACTCTGCTAATGGAACCACGGCCGACCGATCACGTTTCAAAGGCGCATTCACACGGGAGAACATGCTATGCATTTTGGCCTTGCGCACTTGCCGGCAATCGCGTCCCTCGTTGCCGGAGTTTTGATTTTGGTCGTTCCGCGGCTGCTCAACTACATCGTCGCGATCTATCTTATCCTGGTCGGACTGATCGGCCTTGGCGTCATTCGCTAGGCTTGCAGGCTTTTAGTCTCACGCGCCGGAATCCGGGGCTTGCGTCCGCCGGTCCGGCAGTGTTTGTAAGGGCCGCCCACCCACCCTGAATTTTCACGACCCACGGCTCAGCGTCCAATGGCTAAACGCAAATCGGCTAAACGCACTTCGCCGCGCGCCGGCGCCGAGAAGGCGAAAAAGAAGGCGAAATCCAGCAAGCGTCCCGCCAGGAAGGCTGCCGCCGAAAAAACCGCGGCCAAAAAAACGGCAACCAAGGCGCCATCAAAGAACAAATGGGTTTACAGCTTCGGCGACGGCCGCGCCGAGGGCAAATCCAATATGCGCGACCTTCTCGGCGGCAAGGGCGCCGGACTGGCCGAAATGGCAAATCTCGGCCTGCCGGTGCCGCCCGGCTTCACCATTACCACCGACGTCTGCACATTCTATTACGCCAACGGCAAGAAATACCCGAAGAACCTGGAAGAGCAGGTCGAGAAAGCGCTCGCTCAAGTCGGCCGTATAACGGGCAGAAAATTTGGCGACATCAACAACCCATTGCTGGTCTCGGTGCGCTCGGGCGCGCGCGCCTCGATGCCGGGCATGATGGATACGGTTCTCAATCTTGGTCTCAACGACGAGACCGTCGAGGCGTTGGCCGCCAAATCCGGCGACCGCCGTTTCGCCTACGACAGCTACCGCCGCTTCATCACCATGTATTCCGATGTGGTGCTCGGCGTCGGTCACGAGCATTTCGAGGAACTTCTCGATCATCACAAGGAATTGCAGGGTTACAATCTCGACACCGACTTGGACGCCGACGACTGGGCGGAACTGGTCGAGCGCTACAAGAAACGCGTGCTCGACGAATTGGGCACGCCATTCCCGCAGGACCCTCATCAGCAGCTCTGGGGTGCCATCGGCGCGGTGTTCAGTTCCTGGATGAACCAGCGCGCCATCACCTACCGCCGCCTGCATAACATCCCCGAGAGTTGGGGCACTGCGGTCAACGTGCAGGCGATGGTGTTCGGCAACATGGGCGAAACCTCGGCCACCGGCGTCGCCTTCACGCGCAATCCTTCGACCGGCGAGAAGAAGCTTTACGGCGAATTTCTCATCAACGCGCAAGGAGAGGATGTGGTTGCCGGCATCCGTACGCCGCAGGAAATCAGTGAGGTCGCGCGGCAGGAATCCGGCTCCGACAAGCCTTCGATGGAAAAGGCCATGCCAAAGGCCTACGCCGAACTCAAGCGTATCTACAACAAGCTCGAGCGCCACTACCGCGATATGCAAGACCTCGAATTCACGGTCGAGCAGGGCAAGTTGTGGATGTTGCAGACCCGTTCCGGCAAGCGCACCGCCAAGGCTTCGCTGCGCATCGCGGTCGAGCTTGCCAACGAGGGGCTGATCAGCAAGGAAGAGGCGGTGCTGCGCGTCGATCCTTTGTCACTCGACCAGCTTCTGCATCCGACCATCGATCCGCGCGCCCACCGCAAGGTGATCGCGACCGGCCTGCCGGCTTCGCCCGGCGCGGCCTCAGGTGAAATTGTGTTCTCGTCGGACGAAGCCGCCGAGCTGAAGGCAGAAGGCAAGAAGGTCATTTTGGTGCGAGTGGAAACCTCGCCTGAGGACATTCACGGTATGCACGCTGCCGAAGGCATTCTGACCACGCGCGGCGGCATGACCTCGCACGCGGCCGTGGTCGCGCGTGGCATGGGCAAGCCCTGCGTTTCCGGCGCTGGCTCGATCCGCGTCAATTACGCCGACGGCAGCATGACGGCCGGCAGCCAGACCTTCAAGAAGGGCGATTTCATCACCGTCGACGGTTCCACTGGCCAAGTGCTCGCCGGTAAGATCGACATGATCGAACCGCAGCTTTCCGGCGAATTCGCCACCCTGATCGCCTGGGCCGACAAGGTGCGCAAGCTCGGCGTGCGCGCCAACGCCGACACGCCGGCTGACGCCAAGGCGGCCGTGCGCTTCGGCGCCGAGGGTATCGGGCTGTGCCGCACCGAGCACATGTTCTTTGAAGAGGGCCGCATCCAGGCGGTGCGCGAGATGATCCTCGCCGACGATGAAAAATCGCGGCGCGCGGCGCTCGACAAGCTGTTGCCGATGCAGCGCGCCGACTTTGTCGAGCTGTTTGAGATCATGGACGGCCGGCCGGTCACGATCCGTCTGCTCGATCCGCCGCTGCACGAGTTCTTGCCGCACGGCCAGCATGAGATCGAAGAGGTGGCGGAGGCCATGGGCGCCGACCCGGAAAAGCTCGCCAACCGTGCGCGCGAACTCTCCGAGTTCAATCCGATGCTCGGCTTCCGCGGCTGCCGTATCGCCATCGCGTATCCGGAGGTGGCCGAGATGCAGGCCTGCGCCATCTTCGAGGCGGCGGTTGAGGTGCAAAAGCGCACCGGCAAGAAGGTCAAGCCGGAGGTTATGGTGCCACTGATCGCGACAAAGGCCGAGCTCGACCTGGTCAAGGCGCGCATCGATGCCGCTGCCGAGGCGGTCGAGTCGGAAGCCGATGTCGAGATCGAATACGACATCGGCACCATGATCGAACTGCCGCGCGCCTGTCTGATGGCCGGCGAGATCGCTGAGAGCGCCGAGTTCTTCTCGTTCGGCACCAACGACCTGACCCAGACCACCTTCGGCATTTCGCGCGACGACGCCGCGAGCTTCCTCGGCATCTACACCGCGCGCGGAATCCTGCCGGCCGACCCGTTCGTGTCGATCGACCAGCAAGGCGTCGGCGAACTGGTCAGGATCGGTGTCGAGCGCGGCCGCGCCGTGCGCCGCAAGCTGAAGGTCGGCATCTGTGGCGAGCACGGCGGCGATCCGGCGTCGGTGGCCTTCTGCCACGAGGCCAAGCTCGACTACGTGTCGTGCTCGCCGTTCCGCGTGCCGATCGCGCGGCTCGCGGCGGCGCAGGCGGCCTTGGGCAAGACCGCGGCGAGCCAGGCGTAACTCACCGAGCGTCGTCCAGGCGAATGCGAGGACCCGGCGCCCGCCAAACAATACCGACGACGGAGCGTTGGCCAATCTCGGCCGTTTGACAAGAGAATTGGTGAACGCTGTGCGAGCAACAAACTCGGCTTGTCATTACCGGGTTTGTCCCGGTGACCCCGCTCAGGAGGGCGCTGCATCCCTAAGCGAGATGGCCGGGGCAAGCCCGGCGATGACAGTCGACAGGTCTTGCAGGCTGCCTACACCGCCACCTTGGCGAGAAAATCTTCCACCTCGAGACGCAGATTGGCGACCGCTTGTTCGACCGACTCGGAGGCGTCGCGCACCACTTCGGCTGAGCTGCGGGTCTCGGTCGCCGCACCCGCGACCTCATTGAGCACCGAAACCACCTGACTGGTGCCGGTGGCCGCGCTGGTGACGTTGTGCGAGATTTCGCCTGTCGCCGCGTTCTGTTGCTCCACCGCGGCGGCGACCGCCGACGTGTACTGATTGATCTCCTGCATACGCGCGGCGATCTGGCGGATGGCGTCGACCGCGCCGGTGGTCGATTCCTGCACTGCCAGGATGTGATTGGCGATGTCCTCCGTCGCCTTGGCGGTCTGCACCGCCAGCGATTTGACCTCCGATGCCACCACTGCAAAGCCCTTGCCGGCTTCGCCGGCGCGCGCGGCTTCGATGGTGGCGTTGAGCGCAAGCAGATTGGTCTGCTCGGCGATGTCGCGGATCAACTTCACCACGTCACCGATCTTTTGCGCGCCGGCGGAAAGACCTGTGATTTCCCCGTCGGTGGCGCGCGCTTCTTCGGTTGCCAGCCCGACGATGCTGTTGGTGTGGGTGAGCTGACGGCTGATCTCGGCAATTGAGCGCGACAACTCGTCGGCGGCGACTGCGGCGGTCTCCACATTGGTGGAAGCTTCATTGAACGCCTGCACTGCGCTCTCCGCGCGCTGGCTGGTCTGTGCCGACGAGCCGAACAACGTACCCGCCGTTGCGCGCATGGAAGTGGCGCTGTCGATGACGCTGGACAGCAGCGCCTCGACCTGCGGCCGGAACGAGGTAATCGCCAAGTCGATGGCCGCGCGTCGTTGCTCCTGGTCGCGGATGGCTGCGCGTTCTTCCTCGGCCCGTCGTTGCTCGGTGATGTCTTCGTGGGTCGAAACCCAACCTCCATCGGCGAGCGGTTCATTCTTGGCGAGCACGATGCGGCCATCGTTGGCCTGAACGTAGAAATTCGCGCTTTGGCCATCGCGGATGCCGTCCAGGATTTGCTGGCAATAGGTCGCCACGTCACCAGCAAAAATACCAGTATCTTTGCGGTGTTGGATGAGCTGCCGCAAGGTGCAGCCCGGCTTCACGATGTCGGGCGACAGCTTGTACATCTCAAGATAACGCCGGTTCACCAGCGTAATCCGCCCCTCCGCGTCGAACATGTTGAGGCCTTGCGACATGTTGTCGAGCGCGTCGGCCAGCCGGCGATTTTGCACCCCTAGACGATGATAAAAAAGGCCAACGATGCCGAGCGCGACGCCGGATGCGCCGACGAGCAGGAGGACATGGCTTCGGTCGCTCGATAACAGGAGGTTGATAAGCAGCATGCCGGCCCGTCAATAAATTTGCGGGGATATTGGGCATCAGCCATTTCCATATGGTTAACGGCGACCGATAGTTGGTTGTATATCAATTATTGTTCTTATTTTACATGTAGGCGAATCGAAGGCCCCGAGGCCCTCGCGGTATGAACGCCCGACGCCCGGTTAAGGCGTTCGCAAGGTTAATCAGCCAATAACAAAGTCGGCGGCATTCTCGTCACGGTGACGGGCGTGAGCTGAAACTGACGTTGGGTTGCGTTCGCGTGCGCTTTCGGGAATCTCAAACCAGGCTGAGGCGGAAGCTGACGCGGATCGGCTTGATCGTATTGATTCTGGCCTCGTTCCCGAAGCAGGCTGGTTACGATGATCTCGGCGCCCTGCTGGTCCGTCAGCCCGGCGTTGCCGCGCGTGCGCACAAGTTCATTGTTGCCAGGCCGTTCATTGGTACGATTCACACTGCAGCCTTCAGCCTACCGAGGCCGATCGGCACCCGCATTCCGCATCCGCCGATCTACGCCCTCGCGAACTTCGATCCCAGCGATATTGCCCGCTCGATCGGCGCGCAGTTCCTTGGCGATCCGACAGCGCCGCTGCAATTTCCTACCGTAAACCGCGAGGACAAGGCGGATTCTCTAAGGGCGCGGGAGCGGGCGCCCATGCCGCCCATGCCACCGCTCTTGTCCGTGCCGCCGGTGCCTGAGGCACAGGCCGACGCGCCGTTCACGCATGACAGTGCGGCCGACAGCGCCGGTGATACGGCGCCGGTCAAGAAGGTCAATGCGAGAGCAGCTCAGACCAACCGCATGCTTGGCCAGGACACGACGCGCATCTATTTCGGCACCGAGCCGTTGGTCACCGAGCAAGAGGAGATCACGCCTTGGGCGCCGGGCTACGCCCCGGTGGTCACCGGAACGGACACGGGCGATCTGGACATTAAATTGGCTGCCCTGACGCAAGGCGTCCAAACCGATGACGGCACAGGTGGAGAATTTATCGCCAACAAAGGTGAGGTTACCGGCGTCGGTCAGCGCCCGAAGTCGCCGGCCGAACGCCTGAAGCTTTCCGGCGCCAAGCGCGCCAAGGCCGAGAAGTGCCTCGCCAATGCGGTCTATTTTGAAGCGCGCGGCGAGCCAGTGCGCGGGCAGATCGCCGTGGCCCAGGTGGTGATGAACCGGGTATTCTCGCCGTTCTATCCCGATAACGTCTGCGGTGTAGTCTATCAGAACGCCAGCCGCCACAATGCTTGCCAATTCACATTTGCCTGCGATGGTGTCCCTGACGTCGTAACCGAACCGGACGCCTGGGCGCGGGCCCAGCGTATCGCTCGCGACATGCTCGACGGCAAGCTGTGGATGCCGCAAATCGCCAAATCCACGCACTATCACGCCTACTGGGTGCATCCGGACTGGGTGCATGAAATGCGCAAGATATACAAGATCGGCGTGCACACCTTCTATCGACCGCGCGCTTGGGGCGACGGCTCCGACGAGCCGAGCTGGGGTGATCCCAAGACCACGGCGCGCGAAACAAAACTGATCAAGAAGTTGTGATGGCTATCTCGCCCGCGTATCGCGGTGCTTCTGCACAACCACGCTCACTCATTGGCTTTAAGAGTACGCCACATTCCAAGCCGCTTTTTCAAATCGTCGAGCCGGCAATTTCGAAGTCGGTCGCGGCGTAAAAGTGATTTTGTCCCGTTGGGCGGGAAATTGAGCAACAAATCAGCATGCTTGCGAAATCTTTGATCGGTTGATGCTGTTGACAGTTTTTTGAGCAACCGCGATCCTGAAACTATCGATCTGAAAGGTCGGGTAGCCCAGATCGGCAATGCGCACCGTTTGCGCACTCGCGCAGTTTCTTAAACGTGCAAAGGAGTATGCCGATGATCCGTATTTCCCGTGCCATTATCGCCGCACTTGTCGCCTCGCTCGCGACTCCAGCGATGGCGGAAGACATCGTCAATTTCGGGGTTCAACCATCGACGCAGCCGATCCTCGTCGCGCATGGGGCAGGTTACCTCAAGCCGATCGAAAAGAAATACAACGTCAAGATTGTCCTCAAGTCGTTCTCCTACGGCGCGCCGGAAAATCAAGCGCTCGCCTCGGGAGCGATCCAGATCGCGTCTGCCGGCATGGGGCCGGCGATCGTCGCGGCCGCGCGGTTGCCGGCCAAGCTGATCGCGATCGATATTCTCGATCAGACCGCCATTCTGGTGCCTAAAGGGTCAAAAATCACCAAGGTGTCCGAGCTCAAGGGCGCCAAGATCGCGTTTCCGGGCGAGGGCTCGCAACAATACCCGCTGCTGATCAAGGCGTTGGCGGATGCAGGCCTTACCGTCAAGGACGTCCAACTGTTCAAGACGCAGGGCTCGCAAGTCGCGACCTTGCTTGCCAACAAGAGCGTTGACGCCGGCATCACCTGGGACCCGCATGTCTCGCGCGCGCTGGCCGATGGCGTCGGAACCGTGCTGATGAGCTCCGCGCAGATCATGCCGATCAAGAACGGTCACTACGTTGGCGACGGCACTTATGCGCGCGAGGACTTCATCGCGGCGCATCCCGACCTGGTGCAGGACCTGATCAACGCCGAGGTGAAGGCGATCAATCTGATCCTCACGGATCCGGACAAGGCAATAGACATCTGGGTCAAGGAGAATAAGTTTCCGAAGGCCGTCATCGAATACGCGGTGAAGCAGAAGATCTCGGTGTTCGACCGCAACATCGTGCCGGACAAATCGACGGTCGACGCCTATAGTGCCTTCCTCAAGAAGGCCGGAATCTTGAAGCCGACGGACAATCCCAAGGTCGAGACCAAATTCGCGGAACAGGCGTTGAAGGATGTGAAGTGACGCTTATGAGCGGAGCGGCGACGGGCGCGTTCACGCCCGCTGGCTCGAAGCCGCGCGGCCTTGCCGCGCGGCTGCGCCGTCAGGCGGCCAAGCTCCTGCCTTATCTCTATGCCGCCATGGGCGTCATCGCGGTATGGCAGGCGGTGATCTGGATCGCCCGGCCGCCGCCAGCCTTGCTGCCGTCGCCCTTGCTGACCGCGGAGACCTTTTTCCAACTCACGGCCAGCGGTGAATTGCCGACCGACGCCGCCTACAGCGTCTTCCGTGTGCTTTCCGCCTGGGTGCTGGCGGCGCTCGTCGGAGTGCCGCTCGGTTTCGCCATGGGCCGCTGGCAACGGTTGGAGCGCGTGCTCGATCCGGTGGTGGAGCTGTTCCGGCCGATCTCGCCGCTCGCCTGGATTCCGCTTGCCATCCTCTGGTTCGGCATTGACGAGGGCGGCAAAATCTTTGTGATCTTCATTGGTACTTTCTTCCCGATCCTTCTCAACACCGTCGCCGGCGTCAAAAGCATCGATCCGGTGCTCATCCGCGCCGGCCGCATTCTCGGCTGCAACGACAACGCTTCCCTGTTCCGCAAGGTGGTGTTGCCGGCGGCGTTGCCCCAGGTGATCGTGGGCTTGCGCATTTCTTTCGGCACCGGCTGGGCGGCGATCATCGCCGCTGAACTGGTCGCCGCTCGTACCGGTCTCGGCTACCTGATCTCCAACGGCATGGAAGTGCTGCGTTCCGATCTCGTGCTTGTCGGCATGGTGACCATCGGCGTGCTCGGCGTGCTGTTTGACGCCGTATTCCGCTGGCTGGACCGCCGCTGCAACTGGATGGTCGAATGAATTCTCTAACCTCCGCCACCGCCAAGCCGGTGACCCTGCGCGGCCTCGCCAAGAACTACACCGGCGCCGACGGCCGCTCGGTTGAAGCCCTGCTGCCGACCGATCTCGATATCGCGCCCGGTGAATTTCTGGTGGTTGTCGGTCCCTCCGGCTGCGGCAAGTCGACCATGCTCAACATCCTCGCCGGCCTGACGCCGCCCTCAAGCGGCGAGGCGCGTGTCGGCGACATCGTCGTGCAAGGGCCCGACATCGACCGCGGCATGGTGTTCCAGGACTATGCCCTGTTCCCCTGGCTCGACGTGCGCGGCAATGTGGAATTCGGCCTCGAGCGCAAGGGATTGCCGCGCCGCCGCCGCCGCGAGGTCGCGATGCGTTATCTCGACATGGTCGGGCTTGCCGATTTTGCCGACAAGCGGCCGCGCGAACTGTCCGGCGGCATGAAGCAGCGGGTTGCCATCGCGCGCGCCTTTGCTACGGAACCGTCAATCATCTTCATGGACGAACCGTTCGGCGCGCTCGATGCGCTGACGCGCCGCCATCTTCAGCACGAACTTCTGCGCATCTGGCAGGAGCACCGTAAGACGGTGGTGTTCATCACCCATTCAGTGGTGGAGGCAATCTATCTTGCCGACCGCGTGGTGCTAATGACGGCGCGGCCCGGCCGCATCAAGAGCGTCCTCACTATCGACTTGCCGCACCAGCGCGACCCGACCTCTGACGAGTTCCGCGCCATCGAGCGACGGATATATGCCGACCTCGATAAGGAACTGGCCAAGAGCTTCCGCATGGAAGGCCGCGATAGCGGCGGCTGAGAGGGGAGGGTCTCCCGCGGCTGTACGAGCCATGCGTTCCGCAAATGGCTTCGATCACCAATATTCGTTTCCGCCCGCCAGCCAGTCCCTATATGTTCCCCCGTTCGCCGGGCCACGAAGGCGCGGCGTGAGTTGAATCGGGGGCACTTCAGATGGCACACACCACGACCGGCATGCCGGCTACCATCGGCTGGCGCACCCCCATGGTCATTCTGGTCTGCGGCTGCCTGATCGGCGCCATCGGCTTCGGCCCGCGCGCCGCGCTCGGCCTGTTCCTGACGCCGATGTCAGCGGCCAATGGCTGGAGCCGCGAGGTGTTCTCGCTGGCGCTGGCGATTCAGGTTCTCATCTGGGGCACGGCGCAGCCCTTCGTCGGCGCCATCGCCGACCGTTTCGGGACGCTGCGCGTTTTTTTCGTCGGCGCGCTGCTCTATTGCGGGGGCCTCGCGCTGATGGCCTATTCGACAACGTCGGGCATGCTCAATTTCTCCGCCGGCGTGCTCATGGGGCTTGGCATTGCCGGCACATCGTTCACGCTGGTCATCGCGGCCTTCAGCAAGCTGATGCCGCCGCATATGCGTTCGCTGGCCTTCGGCGCCGGCACCGCCGCCGGCTCGTTCGGCCAGTTCCTTTTCTCGCCGCTGGCGGTCGGTCTCATCGAAGGCCTCGGCTGGCAGCACGCGCTGGTCGCCTTCGCCGTCATTTCGCTGACGATCATCCCGCTCGCCGTCGCCATCCGCACGCCGCCGATGGACATGCACGCCAAGACCGAGGCGGGGGGCACCCACCAATCGCTGCGCCAGGCCATGATCGAGGCCTTCGGCCACCGCTCCTACGTGCTTCTGGTGCTCGGCTTTTTCACGTGCGGCTTTCAGCTTCTGTTCATCACCGTGCATCTGCCGGCCTATCTGGTCGACCGCGGCCTGTCGGTCGACGCTGGCGCCTGGGCGCTCGGCACCATCGGCCTGTTCAACATCATTGGCTCGGTGTCGGCCGGCTGGCTCGGCGACCGCATGCCCAAGCGCTATCTGTTGTCGATCATCTATGTCCTGCGCTCGGTGGCGGTGATTGCCTTCATTACCCTGCCGGTAACCACGGTCTCGGCGCTTGTCTTCGGCGCGGCGATGGGTCTGTTGTGGTTGTCGACGGTGCCGCCGACCTCCGGGCTAGTGGCGCTGATGTTCGGCACCCGCTGGATGGCGACTTTGTTCGGCTTCGCCTTTTTCAGCCACCAGGTGGGCGGCTTTCTCGGCGTCTGGCTCGGCGGGCTGCTTTACACGACCACCGGCTCGTACAACGTGGTGTGGTGGCTGTCGGTCATTCTCGGCGTGATCTCGGCGATCATCAACCTGCCGATCATCGAAAAGCCGATCGAAAGACTGGCGCCGATCCCGGCTGGCTAGCGAATTTGTCGCCGATGTCCTCGCTACCCTGGCGATGCACGCGGCGTTGCCGGTCAGCCATTCACAATTTTCCCGTTACCAGTCACGCGGGAAGTACCGTGACGCGTGCAGGGCTTCGCCCACCTCGACCGACGGCCTCATGAAACCCCGCGGAAATTGCAGTCTGGAATTGATGCTGCCCTGAACCAGTTTCAGGCCACTGGCGATTTCGGCCTCGACTTCCGGCGCGCAGACCTGTCGCGGCACGTGGGATTCAAACTCGCGGCGCACAATCATTGTATTGCCGCTGTACACGTAGTGCGACTCGTAGGTGAAAAGCCGCGTATCGAGGGTGCGGCCCCTCAGCCGGCGCGGCCGCGGCATACCATCGGCGAAGGTCAGTTCGATCTCTTCGACCTGGCGCCCCGCAAGGCACACGAAGGGTAGCTGCCGTCCAGCCTTGCGCTTGCCTAGCAGCCATTGGCCCGGGCGAACGTGTATTGGTAGACCGAGCGGGATCGGCCACACGGCGCGCGCGCCGATTCGCATGCGGGCGCCGAATTTGAATGCGCCCCTGATGACGTAAGTTGTGTCGAGCGACGACAAGGGGGCAATCTCAAAGCGGCCAGTTCCAGGCGTGTGCAGTGCTCGCAGCCTGCTTTCCGCGGCGCGCTGGAGGCCGATGCTCTGAACGGAAACTGCCATGCGGCGCGCGTTGATCGCGAAGATGCCAGTTGAAATCTGTTCGGTCTCGCCGGTTATGGTGCCGTCGGCGGCGATGAAGACGCGGGTACGGTTGATGCTGACATGGTCGGCGGCCTTCATCGCCGGCGTGTGGGCGCGGTGCGCGCCGGCGTCGGAAACGCGGATCACCGGCTTGTCATAGGTGCCAATTCCGAGCACGCCGAAGGCGGCATAAGACGACGTCGGATCGTCGTAGACTCCAAACTCCGGTAGATAGAGAATGACGTGGTTGATATACGCCATGGTCGGCGGCTCCGGCAGCGTATAGGCGTTACCGGAATTGATCAGCACGTGCTCGCTGGCGATGCCCTTGGCGGCGAGCAAGGCGGTCATCAGAGTTACGTGATCCTTGCAGTCCCCGAACTTGTGCTTGAGCACGGTCGCGGCCGGGTAAGGTATGACACGGCCGCTGCCGAGATAGATTGCGATATAGCGGATGTTTCGCTTGACCCATTGGTCGATGGCGACCGCCTGGGCGCGCCTGTCGGTGATGCTGGCGGTGATGGTGTCCGCCAGCGTCTGAATGTCGGGCGTCACTATGGTGCGTGCGCGCGTCTGTGCCCAGTAGGCTTTGGCCTGTTCCTCGTAGCTTGCGAAGGTCGAGATCAACACCCGCGGGTCCCGATCCAGGGCCGAAGTGGCGCCGGCCTCACCATATTGGCGCGGCAAGGGCTCATAACGGATACTGTGCATTGTGGTGGCGCCGTTGACGGTGACGTCGTCATGGAGACCGGCACCGAGGGCCGCGACTTTCAGCTTGAGTGCAGTCGGCGCCGCGATACGGACGGTCGACGGCGCGAAAGGAATCATGCGCGAAAACATGATGTGTTTGATGTATTGGCCGGGGAAGACACCGGTCGTCTTGTTCCGGCGGGTCACCGCGACCACGGTGTCACCGACGGCAACGTCGGAAAAGATAACGGTGCGGATCTTGAGGTCGCGCATGTGAAGCAGGCTGCCGCTCGCGGCATCACGGGTAATGATGTTGGACGGCTCGACCGGGATTTTGCGACCGTCCGTTTTGAGGGTATAGGCCTCGACGACGCGCATGGTTTCCATGCCGTCGACGAAGCTCTGCGAAAACTGGCCGGCGGATCGTATCGCAGCTTCGCTCAGCACCTTGAGACGGCGCGTCGTCAGTTCTTCCGCGCTTCGGTCGGCGTGGACGGTGATCGCGAAGTCGACGGTCACCTCGACCGGTGCGGTATCATGGGCGGCCGGCTGAACCGCGGGGGCGGGGGCCGGCATCTGCGCCAAGGCAGTTCCACCAGTCGCGATGGAACATGCAAAAACGGACAACAAGACGAAAACACCGCGGCGTTCGCGCGCCTTTTGACCTGCCATGGCCGTTCTCCTGACGGAAAAATTGTGGACGCGCCGTCGGCCGGCGACGCCTTTCCGGGGGTACACCGGCCTCAAACGTTGGACTCAATAGCGCCGAAGAAGGTTCAAGGGGGCCTTCAGTACTTGGCGAGCCCGCTCTTGCACGCCCGCGCCTGCCGCGCCATGAATGCCCCTTCTTAGTTCGAGGGCAGCGAGGCAAGGCGTGGGTACATTCAAAGCGATTGTGATTGCGGACAAGGGCGCCAAGGCGGCGCTCACCGACTTCGATGACGCCAATCTGATGGACGGCGACGTCACCGTTCGCGTCGAATATTCCACCATCAACTACAAAGACGGGCTCGCCATCACCGGTAAGGCGCCGGTGGTGCGCCGCTTTCCGATGATTGCCGGTATCGACTTTGCCGGCACCGTGGAGACCTCGAGCCACCCGGACTGGAAGCCGGGCGACAAGGTCATCGGCAACGGCTGGGGCATGGGCGAGACCCATCTCGGCGCCTATGCCGAAAAGGCGCGGGTCAAGGGTGACTGGCTGGTGGCGCTGCCAGCCGGTCTGACCACGCGAGAGGTCATGGCGATCGGCACCGCCGGCTACACCGCCGCGCTCTGCGTCATCGCGCTCGATCGCCATGGGCTTACCCCGGAGAGCGGCCCGATCGCGGTCACCGGCGCCGCCGGCGGAGTCGGGTCGGTTGCCACCGCGCTGCTCGCCAAGCGCGGCTTTTCCGTCAGCGCGGTGACCGGCCGCCCGCAGGAGGCCGACTACCTCAAGAGCTTGGGCGCCTCGGAAATCGTCGAGCGGGCCGAACTCACAGGACCGGTCAAGCCGCTCGCCAAGGAGCGCTGGGCCGGCGGGGTTGATGTGGCCGGTTCGACCATGCTGGCCAACCTCCTGTCCATGATCCGCTATGGCGGGGCGGTCGCCGCCTGCGGTCTGGCAGGGGGTATGGATCTACCAACCTCGGTCGCCCCATTCATTCTCCGCGGGGTGTGTCTTTACGGTATCGATTCCGTTATGTGTCCGTTGGAGCGCAGAAAAGAAGCGTGGAAAAGCCTGGAAAGCGATCTCGATCGCCAGAAATTAGTCGCGATGACCACGGAAATCGCGCTTTCTGATGTTCTGGAGGCCGCACCGGCGATCTTGGCCGGCAAGGTCCGCGGCCGGATCGTGGTCAAAATCGGGTAAACGCGTTCAGAATTTATCGACGAAGATGTTGGATAATTGGTTAGGCTTAACAAAAAGCCATCGGTTCGGTTCGCCGAATTGTGTCAGTCTGTGGCGTCAGTCGGAGTCGCGGGAATGTTACGTGCAGTTGCTGTGCTGATCGGTCTGGTGGCCGCCGTCCCGGCCATGGCGGGAGAAATGTCCGCGCAAGAAGCGCGGCATTTCGTTATCGGCAAGATCTTCAGCTATAGCTGCTTCGAGGGCACGCGCGGCCAGGGCCGCGTCTATGCCGACGGTGCAGTGGTCGGATCGATCCAGTTCCAGGGCAGCGGCCGCATACATTACGCCGCGCTGCCGTCCGGCACGCTGCGGGTGAAGGGCGAACGGGTCTGTGCCACTTTGCGCGGCCTACCATTTGAGCCTTGCTTCAATCTGGAAAAGACTGGCGAAAACTCGTTCGTCGGCTCGATCTCGGGGCTGGGCTTTGCCTCGTGTACCTTCAAGCGCGGGCATGTGCGCGCGCGCACCGTGCACACCCATCTAGGCAAAAAGATTCCACTGGCGCTCAAGCCCTCGATCACCGCCGAGAATAATTAGGCGAGCGGCGGATTCCCTGCGAACGTCTTCCACCGTCATGTCCGGCGTTGTGCCGGGCATATACGTTTTTGCGCCCCGTGAGACGATGACAATGGAAGTCGAACCCTGCTTGACCTCCGCACTTTTCCGTCGCCGCAAGTCGGGTAAACGCGACTTGCGGCGATCGGCCCGGCAATGACCAATCACTGAGACCGGTTGAGTTCAGCTCTGCGCGCCGACGTCGCCAGCAGGGAGGTCGCCCACGGGACCGAGCGCCTGGCGGTCGCGGCTGAACAGCGGCTCGCTTTGCATGTAAAGCGCCAAGAGCCGTGCTAGCGCGAACAGCGATTGCTCGTGCGCGCGCTCCCAGCCGTGGCTGGCATCAAGCCCGAAACACACAAGTGCGGCGCGGATGTCGTTGCCAGCTTCCACCGCGGAGGCCGCGTCGGAACGATAATAGCGGAATACGTCGCGCGTATGCTCGATATTGTAGCTGGCGGCGAGCCCGAGCAGCGCGCGCGTCAGGTGCCAGTCGAACGGACCGGATGAATCCTGCATGGCAATTGTGACGCCGTAGGGCGACGTGTTCTGCCCTGGCGCGATGGTGCCGTTGTCGACCGACACCAGCTCGGCCACGTCGCCGTGCAGCACCGCGCTGGCGCCGACGCCGACTTCTTCCGACAACGTGAACAGCAAGTGGCAGTCGATCGGCAGTGTCAGGTTTTCTTTGCGCACTGCGCGCGCAGCCGCCAGGATGGTGGCGACGCCCGCCTTGTCGTCGAGATGCCGCGAATTGATGAAGCCGCTGGGGCCGAACTCGGGCTGCGGATCGACGGAAATGGTGTCGCCAATGGCAATGCCGAGCGCCCGCGTCTCGGCCGCCGAGGCGGTCTGCGCATCGAGACGCACTTCGAGATTGGTCCAGGCCGTGGGCTGCTGGTCGACTTCCTCGTTGTAGACGTGCCCGGAGGCCTTTAGCGGCAGGATGGTGCCGCGGAACAGGATGTCTTCGGTATGCACAGTGACGCGCGCGCCTTCGGCAAAACGCGCCGACCAGGTGCCGATCGGCACCACTTCCAGCCGGCCGTTGTCGCGGATGTCCTTGACCATGGCGCCGAGCGTATCGAGATGGCCGACGATGGCGCGGTCTGGTGCGGACGCGATGCCCGACAGCGTGGCGCGGATCGCCCCGCGGCGCGTCAGTTCGAACGGGATGTTGAGAACTTCGAGCTCGCCGCAGACCACCGCAATAGCGGCATCGGTCATGCCCGTCGGGCTGGGTGTTTCCAGGAGGCGTTTGAGGACGTCAAGAAGGTAGGCGTCCTCGATGGAAGGGTCGTGCATTGGTCGGCCGGCTTTCGTCTATGCGGGCGTACGGCTGTGCGGAAACAGGAAGTCGACGAAACGCTCAGCGGTCGGCTGCGGTTCGTGGTTGGCGAGGCCGGGCCGCTCGTTGGCTTCAATAATGACATAATCCGGCCCGGCCACGTCGGGAACGAGAAAATCGAAGCCGACCAATGGAATTTCCAGCGCCTTGGCACCGGCCACCGCCGCGGCGGTGAGGTCGGGGTGTAGATTGGCGGTGACGTCGTGAATCGTGCCGCCGGTGTGCAGATTGGCGGTTTTTCGCACGGCCAGGCTCTCGCCCTCAGGCAGTACGTCGTCGAGACTGTGGCCGGCGACCCGCACGGCGCGTTCGGTCTCGCTATCGAGCGGGATGTGGCTTTCGCCGGCGGTGGCAGCGGCGCGGCGCCGGCTCTGCGCCTCGATCAGTTCGCGGATCGAATGACGGTCGTCGCCGAGCACGGTTGCCGGCTTGCGCACTGCGGCGGCCACCACCTCGCCGTCGATGACGATGATGCGCAAGTCCTGGCCGGTGACGAATTCTTCCACCAGCACATCATCGCTGACCTGGCGCGCCTGCTCGATGGCCCGTGTCACCTCGTCTTCAGTTGACAGGTCGACGAACACCGCGCGGCCTTGTTCACCGCGCGCGGGCTTGACCACGACTCGGCCGTAGCGCTCGACAAAGGCCGAGACCTCGTGTGCACGGCTGATGCTGATCTGCTCTGGCACGCGCAGCCCTGCCTTCTTCAATAGCCGGCGGGTCAGCGCCTTGTCGTCGCAGCGCGACAGTGCCACGGCGCTGGTCATGTCGGATAGCGATTCCCGGCAGGAGACCGAGCGCCCGCCGAAAGCGAGCTTGAACAGGCCGGCCTCGGCGTCTTCGACGTCCACCGCGATACCGCGCCGGCGCGCCTCGTCGACGATGATGCGCGCATAAATGTTGAGCTCGGCATCAGGCGCGGGACCGACGAACAGTGATTCATTTACCGCGTTCTTGCGCTTGATGCAGAACACCGGGACGCGCACGAAGCCGAGCTTCTCGTAGAGCGCGATCGCCTGCTCGTTGTTGTGCATCACCGACAGGTCCATGAAGGCGCGGCCGAGGGTGCGGAAGCGCGCGGCCAGCGCCAGCACCAGCGCGGTGCCGACGCCCGGCATCTGCGCCTGCGGATCGACAGCGAGCGCCCAGAGGCTGGAACCGTTGTCGGGATCGTTGATCGCGATGCGGTGATCGATGCCGATGACGACGCCGGCGAGCCGCCCCTCGGCGCCTTCGGCCACCAGCACGGTGACGCTGTCCGGATGGCCGCCCGGCTCGAGGTAGCTCTCGCGCAGCGGCACCATGCCGCGCGACAGATAAAGTCGGTTCACTTCTGCCGCGTCTTCGCCGCGCGCCTCGCGGATGGCAATCGTGCGGGGCGGGGGCTGCAGGCGCGGCCCAGTGAGATAGTGGCGGAAGGTGTGCGAGGGGTCGAGGAACAGCGACTGCGGCGCCTCCGCCAGTACCACCTGCGGCTCGTGCACGTAGAGCGCGACGTCGCGCTCGCCGCTGGTTTCCTCGTCGAGCGTGGCGGCGAGCGCCGCCGGCTCCTGAAAGGTCTGGCCGAAGATCAGGCGGCCCCAGCCGCAATCGACCGAAACCTCCTGCGGTATGCCGCTGTACTCTGGTCGCTCGCCCCAGCTTTTCAGCGAGAGCATGTCTTCGGCGGCCTCACGGATGCGTGGTTTCGTCTGCATGTTAGCGCCCCCGGCTAGTGTCCCGAACCAGAAATTCGTTTCATTTTTCAGCTCGCTCCGTACGAATTTCTGGTTCGAAAGGACACTAGCAACTCTATAATTCTAGTGCGGTTTTGGATTTGAAGTTCGCTCTCGGACTCGCTGCAAGTGATTTAGCGAACTTCAAATCCACCGCACTAGATGTGATGCGCTTGCAGCCAAAGCTCGAGCAGGGCCACCTGCCACAGTTTCGAGCCCCTGAGTCGCGTGATGTGCTCCTTGGGACTCGCCAGCAGGGTATCGACATATTCCCGCTTAACCAAGCCACGTTGCCGGGCGACCGGCGCGTCGAGCGCCTGGCGCACGAAGTCGAGCACCGGTCCCTCGATATATTTCAACGCCGGAACCGGAAAATACCCCTTCGGCCGGTCGATCACTTCGGCGGGGATAATGTCGCGCCCAACGTCTTTCAGGATGCCCTTGCCGCCGTCGCGCACCTTTTCGGTTGCCGGAACCTTGGCGGCGAGTTCGACCAGATCGTGGTCGAGGAACGGCACGCGCGCTTCCAGGCCCCAGGCCATGGTCATGTTGTCGACGCGCTTCACAGGATCGTCGACAAGCATGACAGTCGAATCGAGCCGCAATGCCTTGTCGATGGCGTCGTCGGCGCCGGGCTTGTCGAAATGCGCACGCACGAAGTCGAGCGCGTGGTCGCCGTCGACCGCGCCCGGTTCCATGATTTGCGCGTATTCCGCGTGATCGCGGTCGAAGAAGTGGGCGGCATAGTCGCTTACCGGATCGTTGGAATCAATCAGCGGTGGATACCAGTGGTAGCCGGCGAACACTTCGTCGGCGCCCTGGCCCGACTGCACCACCTTGACGTGACGTGCTACTTCTTTCGACAGAAGGTAAAAGCCGACATTGTCGTAGGAGACCATCGGCTCCGACATCGCCTGGATGGTTTCCGGCAGGCTTCCGATCAGCTTATCGGATTCGATGAACAGCTTGTGATGCTCGGTGCCGAAATGCTTGGCGATGATGTCGGAATACTGGAACTCGTCGCCCTGTTCGCCGGCGACCGATTCGAAGCCAATGGAAAAGGTCTTCAGGTGCTGCTGGCCGCCTTCCGCCAACAGGCCGACGATCAGGCTGGAATCAAGACCACCCGACAGCAGCACGCCCACCGGCACGTCGGCGACCATGCGTCGGTCAACCGCGGCGCGCAACGCCGCATGCACCAGGGCCTTCCATTCCTCACTGGAACGAGAGGCCTCTTCGGAGGTGCGTGCAAACGACAGCGACCAGAACCGGCTGGTGCTGCGGCGGCCGTCGGGTTCGAACACGGTGACGGTGCCGGGCTCTGCTTTGCGCACGCTCTTGATGATGGTGTACGGTGGCGGCACTACCGCGTGGAAAGTCATGTAATAGTGTAGCGCCACCGGATCGATTGCGGTATCGACATCGCCGGCGGCGAGCAGCGCGGGCAGGGTGGAGGCAAATCGGATGCTCTTTCCACCGCGCTCCAAATAGTAGAGCGGCTTGATGCCGAGCCGGTCGCGCACAAGCGCTAGCCGTCCGCTGTCGCGTTCGTCGACTGCGAAAGCGAACATGCCATGAAAACGCTTGGGCGCATCCTTTCCCCAGGCGTGCCAGGCCTTGATCACCACCTCGGTGTCGCCGTCAGAGAAAAAGCGGTAGCCTTTACCCTCGAGTTCGGCGCGCAGTTCTTTGTAGTTATAGATGCAACCATTGAACGCGACTGACAAACCGAGATCGGCATCGACCATCGGCTGCTGCGCACGTTCCGAAAGATCAATGATCTTCAGGCGGCGATGGCCGAGCGCGGTCGCGCCATTTGCCCATAGGCCGGCGCCGTCCGGTCCGCGCGGCGCCATAGTGTCCATCATGGCGGAGATGGCGCGCGTGGACGGCGCCGCTCCGGTGAAATTCATTTCTCCGCAAAGTCCGCACATGCGCCCGCGCTAATCCTTCGTCGTGTGAATCTTCTTCCCAAGGCGGCAAGCTAAGGGCCGAGGGAGCGAGGAAGTTCCATTCGGAACTCAGGCACGATCCGTGCCAGACAAAATCGCGTAAATAACTGGAATAAAAGGCGATTTTATCATCGTGAGAATGCTCTGCGTCAAATCGGGAGCGACATCACAGAGCTCTATATAGGACGAAAGTTCCAAAAGTCGACGCGTTGTGGACAACAATTAGCGCGGTACGCCACACATATCGTTAGGGAATCTTTGCACGCAAATTGTGCAGTGAAGGCGCGCTGCGGTGAAACCGGTCAGCGCTGCGCCTGAAAAATCATGCAAGTGGTGCTGGCGTGTGCGTAGAGCTTACCGGCGGCGTCTTTCAAATCAGCGTCCGCGGTGGCGACTGTGCGGCCGCGATGCAGGATGCGTCCCTCGGCGCGTAGCAATCCGGTGTCCTTGCTGATTGCGCGCACCAGATTGACCTTGAGTTCCAGCGTGGTGAAGCCATCGCCGGCTGGCAGTGTGGAATGCACTGTGCAGCCGAGCGCGGAATCAAGCATGGTCGCAGCCAAGCCGCCGTGTACCACGCCGAACGGATTGTAGTGCTGGAATCCGGGAGAACCTTCGAACACCGCGCGGCCGTGTTCGGCTTCGACCAGATAAAAACCGAGCAGTTCGCACATCGGCGGCCGGGGGATTGTGCCGGCGATCATCGCCTTGAGGAAACTCAGACCTTCCTGTGATTTGAGAACCTCAGGCGCGACCACGCCGGAACGCTTGACGACTTCATCCATTCTCTACTCCCGTCGCGCCGGACGTTATCGCGCCTCCGCGCGGTGGAAACAAGAGCCGCTGATAAAGCCAGCCGATGGCGACTAGCACAACGCCCAACCCGATGAAGGACAGCGCGCGCAGGATTCCGGTCAAGCCTGCCATGTCGACAAAGAACACTTTGCCGATCGTGAGCGTAACCACCGCGGCTGAGGCCAAGCGTGCCGGCTGCGAGCGTAGAACAAAGCCGGCGGCGAGCAGCGTCACACCCAGCCCCAGCCAGACTAGCGAATAGGTGTATTGCTCAGCGTCGCTTGCCGGCGCCGTGGGCAGGATTTCGCTGCCCTGATAGAAGCGTCGCACTTCGAGTGAGAAATAGAACAGAGTCAGTGCGATCGTGGTTGCCGCTGCGACATAGCGATAACCGAGCGGCCGAGTATCTCGCACGACGAATGCCAGGATAGCGGTGAGCACGGCGGGAATGCCGTAGCCGAGCAGGATTGCATTGAAGAACCGGCCGTCAACCGTCGTCACCGTCAGGAACGGATTGTACGCTAGGCCAAGGCCGGAGACGATCGCCGCGAAGGTCAATGCCGCGACGACCAGCGCGCCGGCGTCATGCACGATGCTGCGCGTGCGCAGCCGCACGCGTTCGAGGCCGATGGCGATCGCAATCCCGACTGAAATCTGCATGGAGACTTCGATGAGCGTAGCCGTCGGGCGGAACATGCGGCCGCCGGTCATGTAATGGCGGATTTCCAACAGTGCGAACAGAACGGTGAATAGAATCGCCGCGCCATCAGTAATACGCGCGGGCACGTCATCGGCACGCCGTCGCAGCAGATGGCCGGCATACCAGAACGAAAGGGCGGGCACGCCGTAGCCATAGAGCAACCAGTTAAACAGCGGCGTGCTGCCTAGGTCGTGACCGGCGATGCTCGGCGCGTAGGCGATGCGCGCTATCACCAAGAGAACGACCGCCGCCGCCAGTTTGCGTAGCGCGGGCAGCGGGCGCTGCTCGGCGATCCAGGCGATGCCCGGCACCATCAGCGCCAGGCCGACCGTGAGCCAGCCTTTTTCCAGCGCGAAGGTGAGCGCGAGCGCAAGCGAAGCTACCGTGCCGGTGGCGAAGACTGCCGCGGAGGCCGTGATGCCCGGCCGCTGTTCGCGCTGGCTCAGAAGCTCGGTGGCGTAGCCGTACAGAGCCGCCAAGAGCAGCGCCAGGCCGGCAAAGGGAATCGAGCGGTCTAACCCGGCGACGCGATAATAGAGCGCGATCAGCACTGCGATGGGTGTGGCCGCCGCGCAGGCGCTCCACATCATCGCGATACGCGCGTTCGCGGCGCGGCCTTGCGCAGCAAAGCCGGCGACGCCGAACAGTGTCGCCAGCAGGCCGCCCAAGGCGATATGCGGGCCGACGCCGGTCGGCAGGTCGGGAATGGCGCCGCGGGTGATGCCCGGCGGCATCACCAGGCTCGTCAAGCCTTGCGGTACCGCCCACTGCAGCAAGACGAGCATGGTGAGCATGCTGGCCGCGGGCAGGGCGCCGAGCGCCGCGTCGGTCCGCCAGGCGACGCCGATAGTGGCCGCCGTGAGCAGCGTGAACACCGTGAGTGCTGCCGTGTCGTGATGGCTGAGCGTCACCATGAAGGCGGCGGCGAGGAGATAAGCGCCGATGGCGCCCGACGAAACGCCATCGATCTTGCCGGGCTCGGCTTCGGGACCGAACAGCAGCCCGGAGACGATGAGCGCTGCGGCAAACGCGAAACCGGTGGATACATAGAACAGGTGCGCGCCGAGCGCGATGACACGGACATCGGTGATGCCGGCCAGCGCCCATAGCGCGCCGAACACGACGGCGGTGAGCGCGAGCCAGCGCCACAATCGCATCCGCGCCAGCGCGAACGCGGCCGCATTCACGACGATCAGATAAAGGTAAAGCGCCCAGAAACTCGGCTCTTGCGTTGCTACCAGCGCCGGCGTCAGGAATGCGCCAGCGAGGCCGAGGCCGGCGAGGGCCGGCCCATGCAGTAGCGCGGCGGCCAATGTCGCCAAGGCGACAATGCCGAGCAGGATGAAGGCGGCGCCGGGCGAGAGAAAGCCGTAGAGCGCGTAGGCCGCATACACAGTTGCGTAGGCAGCGACCGTGCCCGCCGCGGTCAGGATGCTTGGAATATGCTGAGAAGGAATGGCAGCGATGCCGGCGGCGATCTCGTTGCGCCGAGTCCATTCGCCGGCGGCGATCAATGCGGCCGCAAACAGAGCGGCGAGGAAGATGCGCACGCCGGGGCCAAGCAGCCCTTGCTCGACCGTGTAGCGCACCAGGAAAATGGCGCCGAGCGCCAGCGCCAGCCCGCCGATCCACACCACCCATTGGGTGCCAAAGCGTTCCTCCAGCGTCGTTGGCGGCGTAAGTGATGGCGCGCTCGGCGGTAGCGGCGGTAGCGAGGTTGGCTCGGGCGCGGGTTCGGCCGGCGTGGCGGTCAGTTCTGTCGCTGCTTCAGGCTCTGCTGTGGCTGGTGGTTCCTCGGTGGGTGGTGCCGCCGCTTCTTCAACGGTCGGGGGTGGCGCGTAGACAATTGGTGTAGCAGCGATGGCTCGCGTTTGGCCGGCTTCCAGCCTCGCCACTCGTTCCTGCAATTTGCGAATATTGGCGCGCGCATTCAGCGTCATCACCAAGGCGGCGATGACCATTACCGGAAACGCCAGCGCAATGAGGACGAGTAATGCTATTTCCGACATGCCGCCCCCGGGGAATCGCTTACTGCGATCCATGGTAGAAGGCTGCCGGGAAGCTTGAAAGTGGGTTGTGTCTTGCCGCTTTGCGCGCTCAGCCGATATCGAGCCGGAACGGGGTGCCTTCGGCCGCCGCTTCGGCGGGTCCGATGGTCTCGATCGCGCGCATCATGCGGCCATCGCGCTTGAGCAGGCGGTCGGCGATGGAGACGATACGGGCGTTCGGTTGCGCGGTTTTCGACGCCTGGCGGATCGCCTGTGCGATCTCGCGCTCGTCGCGCTCGGGGTTGATAGCACAGGCTGCGACAAAGGCGCCCGCCGTCGACCGGCTGATGCCAGCAAAGCAATGCACGACCATCGGTGACCTGCGATCCCAGGCGCCAGCAAAATCGATCAGCCGTGCGACGTGCTCTTCGCCCGGCGCGGTGTAGCCGTCCATCGGCGCAGCGATGTCGTCGACCGCGAGCACAAGATGGTTCTCCGGCGCGATATGGCGCGGCCGCTCCACCCGGTCGGTGAGGCGCAGCAGCGTGACAATGTGGCGCGCGCCAGTTTCGTTGACGGTCGCGTAAAGGCGCGCAAGCGAGCAAACGTGGATCATGGTAGCGATAAACCTGTTTCGTGCGTCATATCTATGACCGCTTCCTGCGAATTAAAAGGCTCAGCCGCGCATGAAGTTTCTCGAACCGCTCCTTGAAGCGGACCTCGGCAGTTCCTGCCGGCCAGGGAGTGAGATACTCGCGCTCGATAGCGGCCGAGAACTTGGGTGGCACGCCGAAGAACTTGCGCGCCTCCGTCGTGGCGAAGCCAGCCAGCCTTGTCGCCTCCAGATAGGCGGCGCTGCGGTCGGCGGCCTTGATCAAAGCCTGCAGTTCATCCGTCAGTCTGACCGGCAGACCGAAGCGCAGATGGATCGCCGCAAGCAGGCGGCGCTCTACCGCCTTGTAGCGGTCGCCGATCACCGTCTTGAACGGGGAGATCATGTCGCCGATGACGTATTCGGGGGCGTCGTGCAGCAGCACTACGAGCCGCGCCTTGGCGTCAAGCCGCGGCACCTTCGCTCGCGCTATGGCCTCGACCAGCAACGAATGCTGCGCGACCGAAAAGATATGCGCGCCCTCGGTCTGCCCGTTCCAGCGTGCGACGCGCGCGAGCCCGTGTGCAATGTCCTCAAGTTCGACGTCGAGCGGGGAGGGGTCGAGCAGATCAAGCCGCCGCCCAGACAGCATGCGCTGCCAAGCGCGCGGTGGCGTGCTCGTTGGTTTGGCTTTCGTTTGCGCCCTCTTCATTTTATCTTGGCAAGCTTTTCACAATCTGTGTGGCGGTGGCACGTCACCAGATGATCGTTGACCATTCCGACCGCCTGCATGAACGCATAGACGATGGTCGGGCCGACGAATTTGAAGCCGCGTCTCGATAGGTCCTTGGAAATCTGGCGCGACAGCTCAGTTTCCGCCGGTACCTGTTTGATGGTGCGGAAATGGTTCTGCTTCGGCTTGCCATCGAGATGATCCCACAGCAGTATGGAAAATCCCGGGCCCTTTTCCATGATGTCAAGCCAGCCGCGCGCGGATAGGATAGCGCCCTCTATCTTGGAGCGGTTGCGCACGATGCCGACATCCTGCATGAGCTGCTCAATCTTCTTCGGCGTGTAGCGGGCGATTCTTTCGGGCTGAAAGCCGTCGAAGGCTTTGCGGAAATTCGCGCGCTTGCGCAAAATGGTGATCCACGATAGCCCGGCTTGGAAGCCGTCGAGCACCAGCTTCTCGTAGAGCGCCCGGTCGTCGTATTCCGGCACGCCCCATTCGGTGTCGTGATAGGCGACATAGAGTGGGTCCTGCTTCGGCCAGGGGCAGCGGGCAAGGCCGTCCTCGTGGCGCACGCTCGTGCTCATGATGCTGCTTGCGCCTCGCCCGGAAACGCAAATTTCGCCCAACCCGGCTTCACCACGCGCAACGCGATGCCGCCGCAGGTGAGCGGCAGCCCTGCGGCGAGCGCATCGGCAACGCGGTCGAGCCGCAGCAGCGCGAGGGCATGGCCCTGTGCTGCCGAGCCGATAGTGCCGACCTGTTTGTCGCCCGCCATCACCGGCAGCCCATCATCGGGCGCGAATTCGTCATAGGCAACCGGCAAGAGTCGGCTGCGCGCGCTGTTGCGGTGCTCGACGCGCGAAACGACCTCCTGCCCGACATAGCAGCCCTTCTCGAAATCGACGCCGCCGAGCTGGTCCATGTTGGCTTCGTGCGGGAAGGTGTCGCCATACATGAAATCCTGGCCGCCGCGTGGTACGCCGAGTGCAATGCGGTGGGCGTCATAGGCCTCCTCACCGACCAGTTCGGCCCCGAGATCAGCGGCCGTCTCCGCGACGAGGTGCGGCGGCAGCATTACCCGCGTGCCGAGCGCCGGAAGGCGCGGGTCGGGATAGCAAAGGCCGTATTCGGTTTCGCCCGCGCCGTCCCATACCGCCATCACGGCGAGCGCTTCCGAAAGATCCGCGATCGTCACCTTGGCGCGCAGCTTGTAGAAATTGAGCTTCTGCGCCAGCGCGCCGGCCAGCGCCCGCGGGCAATCGAGGAAAAAGCCGCCGCCGTCTTCGGCCGGGGCCTCGGTGGCGATGAAGTCGACGATGATCTTGCCCTGCGGCGTCAGCAGCGCGGCAAAGCACGGCGCCCCGGGGGATACCTTGCTGATGTCGTTGGTCGCGAGCCCGTTGAGGAAGTGCCGGGCGTCGTCGCCGGCCACCTTGACCACGCCGCGGTCGGGAAGAATTGCTGCCCGCATTTGGGACTCTCTTGTGTCGTTTCTGCCCTAATCTCTTGCCAGAACTCGCGCCAAAACGTAAGCGCTGTGGGCGGCGCGGCAACCCCCGGCAGGTCCGATCAAAAGTGCTCTAGTATGGCCGAAACCTACGATCTCATCCTCAAGCGCGGCACAGTGGTCAACCACGACGGCGAAGGCCTGCGCGATCTGGGCATCCGAGGCGGCCGAATTGCGGCGGTCGGAGACCTGTCGCGCGCTTCGGCCGGCGAGGTGGTCGACTGCAAGGGCCTGCATGTCCTGCCGGGTGTTATCGACAGCCACGTCCATTTCCGCGAGCCAGGCCTCACCCACAAGGAAGACCTGGAATCAGGCTCGCTTTCGGCGCTGATGGGCGGGGTCACAGCCGTGTTCGAAATGCCGAACACCGATCCGACCACTACCAGCGCGGAAGCGCTCGCCAACAAGGTCAAACGCGCGCATCATCGCATGCATTGCGACTTTGCCTTCTATGTCGGCGCCACCCGCGAGAACACCAAAAACCTCGGCGAGCTCGAGCGGCTGCCCGGCGCCTGTGCGGTCAAGGTGTTTATGGGCTCTTCCACGGGCTCGCTGTTGATCGAGGACGATGAGGGAGTGCGCGCCGTGTTGAACGCGATCAACAGACGCGCCGCCTTCCATTCCGAGGACGAGTATCGTCTGCGCGAGCGCATGCATCTGCGCGTCGAAGGCGATCCGCGCTCGCACCCGGTCTGGCGCGATGCCACCGCGGCGCTGATGTGCACCCAGCGGCTGGTCGCGCTCGCCCACGAGACCGGAAAACGTATCCATGTGCTGCACGTGACTACGAAGGAGGAGGCCGCTTTCTTGGCCGGCCACAAGGATGTCGCCACCGCGGAGGCGACCCCGGCGCATCTCACGCTCGAAGCGCCCGGCTGCTACGAACGGCTCGGCACGCTCGCCCAGCTCAACCCACCGATCCGTGACGCTGCCCACCGCGCCGGGCTCTGGCACGGGCTGGCCCAGGGGGTGATCGACACCATCGGGTCTGACCACTCCCCACATACGCGCGAGGAGAAGAAGGCGCACCCCTATCCGAAGACCCATTCCGGCATGACCGGGGTGCAGACGCTTGTCCCCATCATGCTCGATCACGTCAACGCCGGCCGGCTTTCGCTCTTACGGTTCGTCGACCTCACAAGTGCCGGTCCCGCGCGGGTGTTCGGCATTGCAGCCAAGGGCCGTATCGCTGTCGGCTACGATGCCGACCTCACGGTGGTCGATCTCAAACGGCGGGTCACCATCACCGATGAATGGGTTGCCTCTCGCGCCGGCTGGACGCCTTATAACGGCGTCAGCGTGCTGGGCTGGCCGACAGGGACCTTTGTTCGCGGCCATAAGGCGATGTGGGAGGGCGCCTTGAACGCTCCGGCACGGGGGGAACGCGTGCGGTTCCTGGAGACGCTTGCCGGCTAATCCGCTGTCGGGGTAGGCGCTCTTATATAGAGACAGTTTAGCCTGCTTGCCCGGGGCCTGGGTTTTCCCCAAGCAAGTTACGCGGCATAGGGTTGTGATTTTGCATTCCTGGCGCGAATAGCTATCAGCGGTAGGTGGAAATCCCCTCTCTGGCCGAGGTAATGCCAGGGGGCGAAGGGCAACAGGTCATGAGCGGCGACTTCGTCTCGTTCCGCATGCTTTATGTGGCGGCCAAGGAGCCGGGGGAAGACCTTTGGAAGCCTGACCACGAGTTGTGGCGGAAGGGCGCCATGATGGCCGACGTGCCAATCGAGTTTTCGGCGCATGATGCCACGGCTGCGGCTGCCGCGCTGAGCAATGGTGGCATCGACATTTGCGTCATGGACCCGGCCTTGCCGCAGGACGAGAAGGCTTTCGTCATCAAAGCCGTCAACGAAGCGCAGCCGCCGCCCTTCACCATCGAGGCCGCGGCGGAGGGGGCCCCTCGCGCTGATGGTACCAATGCCGCGCCACCAAGGCCGGCGAGCCCCGCCGATGCGCTCAAGTTGGTCAATGCCTGCGTGCGCGCGAAAATTCCCGCGCGCGTGTTGATTGTCGATGACTCCAGCACCATGCGCCTCATCGTTCGCAAGATCCTGGCCGCGAGTGGCTTCGCTCTGGAGGTCTACGAGGCGAGCGAGGGTGGGGAGGCCATCCGGCAGTTGCGCACCGGCGATTTCGGGATGGTGTTCCTCGACTACAACATGCCCAGTCTCAACGGTTTCGAGACGCTGGCCATGATCAGGCGCCGTCACCCCAATATGGCGGTGGTGATGATGACTTCCACAATGGACGAAGCCATTGCCAAGCGCGCCTACGCTTCGGGTGCGAACGCCTTCCTCAAAAAACCGTTCTATCCGTCCGATATTGACGAGGTGCTGGCGCGCCATTACGGCCTGCACGCCTCAACAAAATAATGATTTGAACGTGAATGCGTCGATCGATAGACGAAGTAAGCGAGCCAGCGGCAGCGCTTACTGACGCTGCGCTTCGATAGAGAATTCACCGTTGCGAATGCGCGTGCCGAGGCCTTCCGCGAAAGTTGCGGCGGCATCCTCGCCATAAGTGGAGACGAACTCGGCAAGCGCTGCGAATAGGCAGGCCTGTGCAAGACAATCGCCGTCGATGCCGTCGAGGCGGGCTTCGGCCCATGCTTCCTGCAAGTAACCGAGCGCCACGCGTTTCTGCTCGCGGTCGCCTACCGGTTCGTGCGACTCGCTCGTATTGCCTGTCGTATCCATCGTCATCCCTTGGCATCCGGACTGGATGCCCGCCCCAATCTCTTGAGCGAAAGCTAGCATGCGAGTTCCGCGCCCGGACCCCATAACTTGAAGAAAGGTTAATCCCGCGCGAGACCGGCGCGTCGCGTCCGCGGCTAGTTGGCGTAGCGTGCGCCGATATCGCGGGAGATCCGGGCACCTTCCTCGAGATAGCGGCGGATGGCGATAGAAGCTGCGGGCGTGCAGGTGCGGTAGGTCTGCTGAAAACCGCGGTAACCACGATTGAAATTGGCGACGAATTTGCGCCGTCGCTCGCCGGCCGGCGCCTCGGCATCGAGCAGTGCCTGCATTTCGTTGCGCCACTTTTGTCCGTCATGGGCTCCGCACACCGGCCGCAGGTAGTGCAGCGCGCCGAGAATCTCGGCGAGGCGCTGCAAGTCATGGTCGAACGGCGCGGTGCGGTTAGCCCCCGGTGGCATTGGTTGGTTTTCTGCCCAAGCGGCTGCGCCCGAAAGGCAGAGCAGGACGGCAGCAATGGCGAGCAGCTTGTTCACGGGGTCCTTCAGTCCTTGATGGGTCCCATATGCGCTCCCTCTGGGACAACCGCAAGGCGTTGTCCGGAACGGCTGCATTCACCTCGAAACCTTGCCCGATCCTCAGGTCATGCGGGTGAGTCGCGCCGTCGCCGCGGCCACGATGTCGGCGAGGCCCTCGGTGGTGCGCAATCCGCCGAGATCGGTGGGGTCGAGCCAACGCGCGTCGTCGAGTTCCTCGTTGAGCACCGGTTCGCCGGCAAGCCAGCGCGCGGCAAAGCACAGTATGACGAAATGCCGCTCCACCTTTCCCTGCGCATCGCGCTGGATCACTTCGCGCTCGCCCGTGAGCGCGACCGGTTCGACCTCGAGCCCCGTCTCCTCGCGCACCTCGCGCATTACCGCTTCGCTCAGCGTCTCGCCGAGTTCGACCCCCCCACCCGGCAAGGTGTAGAGATTGAGCGCCGGCTTGCGGGCGCGCCGCACCACCAGCACCTTGCCCCCGCGCACGATCGCTGCGCTCACGGCGAGATAAGGGCGGCTTGGATAACTGCGGGTGTCGGCCACGTGGCGTCAGGCCTTCATCAGAAGATCGTCGACGGCCGCCTGCGCGCCGTCAATGTGCGCTTCGCCGTTGATCACTGAGCCGGCACGCGCCACCAGCGGCTTCAAAAGAGTTGCGGCCTTGGCGGCGAGCGCGTGTGCCAAGGTGGGCGGCAGGTTGGCGCGCAGCGCCGCACGGGTCGCTTCCAAAACCACAGTCATGGTGCTGGTCAGTGCGTCCAGGTAAGCGCGCGTGTAAGGATCGGCGTTCTCATAGGCGGCGATCACCGTGCCGCGGCTCTTCGAATGCGAGGCCGCGAAATGCTCGCTGTAGCTTAGCGGTTGCCAACGCAGGAAGTCGTCGCGGAATTCTGGGCCGCTCGACAGCATTTCGAGCAACATGATCGCCTCGTTGAAATGATTGAGGTAGTCGGTGGCGAGCCCCGTTGTCGGATTGATATTGGCCTCGGTGAGGCGCAAAGCGTCGCCGGCCGGATTTTCGCCGTCGGCTACCATCGCTGCCACGCAATCCTGATCGTTCATCCCGCACCACGCCGCCGTCCCAGCCTTGGCCGGAGTTTCATACCCCGCGGTTAAGTTGTGATTAAGCGGGCGCGTCGGTAGGCTATAGCCACTTAAGGATTATTGCGATATGTGCGGTCGCTACACAATCACCTCTGCGCCGGAAGCCATCCGAGCATTGTTTTGGTATGCCGATCAGCCCAACCTCCCGCCACGCTACAACATCGCGCCGACCCAACCCATCGCAATCGTGCGCCGGCAAGAGGGCGAACGTCACTTCGCGCTGGTGCGCTGGGGTTTGATCCCCTCCTGGGTCAAGGACCCGAGCATTTTCGCCTTGCTTATCAATGCCCGCGGCGAGTCGGTCATCGACAAGCCGGCCTTCCGCAATGCCATGAAGCGCCGCCGTTGTCTGGTGCCCGCCGACGGATTCTACGAGTGGAAGCCAGTGGGCGGGCGCAAGCAGCCATATTACATCCACGCAAAATCGGGGGTGCCGCTCGCCTTCGCCGGTTTGTGGGAGACTTGGGAAGGCCCGAACGGCGAAGAGGTCGACACCGCCGCCATCGTCACCACCCGCGCCAACCGCGCACTAAGTCCGATCCACGACCGCATGCCGGTGATCGTGCCGCCGGAGGCTTTCGACCTCTGGCTCGATTGCGCCAATGTCGATGCCGTGACCGCATCGGCGCTAATTGCGCCGGCGCCAGAAGATCTGCTGGAAGTCTATCCTGTATCGACCGCCGTCAACCGCACCGCCAACGACAATGCCAAGCTGCTCGATCCCGTCGATTCGAATGTAGCGCCTGCGCCCAAGCCGGCCGGCAAGGCGGCGCGCTCCAAGCGTGAAAAGAAGAACAGCGGGCAAGGTGCGTTGTTTTGATGGCCGGGAACCTTTCAGCTCCCCATGCATCCAATGGCGGAGAAAACAGGAAATTTACCAATGCCGCCAAGACCGGCCGAGCTTGAAGCGGTCAGCGAACAGGAATTGGTGCGCCGCGCTCGCGGGCGCGACGAGGCCGCTGTGCGCGCCATCACGCAGCGGTATAACCGTCGGCTCTTCCGCGTGGCGCGCAGCATCCTGCGTGATGACGGCGAAGCCGAGGACGTCGTTCAAGAGGCATATGTGCGTGCCTTCACTGGCCTCGATCAGTTTCGCGGCGATGCCGCCTTCGGCACCTGGATCACTCGCATCGCGATGAACGAGGCGCTCGGGCGCCTGCGGCGGCGGCGGCCAACCGTGGAGTGGGAGAGCTACGGTGAAAATCGCGCGCAAGCGGAGATCATCCATTTCCCGGGCTAGATGGCCGGCAACGATCCGGAGCGGACTATGGCGCAAAGCGAAATCCGAGCCATTCTTGAACGCGCGATCGACGAGCTTCCCGATGCGTTTCGCGCTGTATTCGTCGCGCGCATCGTTGAGGGCATGACAGTCGAAGAAACCGCCGACCTGTTTGGGTTGCGAGAAGAGACTGTGAAGACGCGGCTGCACCGCGCGCGGCTGTTGCTGCGCGATACCCTGGATGAGCAACTCGGCCCTGCGCTTACCAGCACTTTCCCGTTCGATGGCAGCTGCTGCGAGCGCATGACAGAAAATGTAGTGCGCCGCCTTTGCGGTTGATCGAGCGGGAACCTCCGTCCGCTTTCTGCATCCAACATTGCGCTGATGACACCAAGCGGTCGCATGCGCCGCGCGCAACGGAGGTTCAAAATGTTTACCAGATTGGTCACGGCCATCGCGGCATCATGCCTGCTTTGCGGCGTCGCCTTCGCCCAGGCGAAGCTGACCGACCCGCAAATCGCCCAAATCGCCTATACGGCCGGACAACTCGACATCACCGCCGCCAAGCAGGCGCTTTCCAAATCGAAGAACAAGGAAGTGCGCGCTTTCGCGGAAAACATGGTGCGCGACCATAGCGCGGTGAACAAACAGGCGCTGGCGCTCGTCAAGAAGCTGAAAGTCAAGCCTGAGGACAACGCGACCAGTCAGGCACTAACCAAGCAGGCGGCCGCCAAGCGTGCCGCGTTGGCCAAGCTCAAAGGCGCCGCCTTCGACAAGGCCTATGTCGACAACGAGGTCGCCTACCACAAGACGGTGAATAACGTGCTCGCAACGCAGCTCATTCCGTCCGCCAGCAACGCCGAGCTCAAAAGCTTGCTGGAGACAGGCCTGAAGATTTTCCAGGGCCACGAGAAGCACGCCGAGCATGTCGACGCAGATCTGAAATAAGCAGGGAGTGTTGCCGCCATGTCGCCGAGACGGATTCGCCTGGTTGTCGCTGCGATTGCCGGTCTGCAGTCCGTCTCGGCGCAGGCGGCGAATGTCCAGATCACCATCGAAAATCTCGTATTCTCACCGGCCGAGGCCCGCGCCAAGGTCGGAGACACCGTCGAGTGGATCAACAAGGACATTGTCGGCCACACCGCGACGGCGCGCAGCGGCAACTGGGATGTGATGATTGCGCCGCACCGGAGCGCACGGGTGGTTCTCAAGAAGGCGGGCGCGGCCGACTACTACTGCCGTTTCCATCCCAACATGACGGGGCGGTTGACGGTCGATCCCTAGCGGCCGGGCTCAAAGCACCTTTCCCGGGTTCAAGATGCCGTTGGGATCGAGCAGCTGCTTGATGCCGCGCATCAGCTCGATCGCCACCGGGTCCTTGTAGTCGGGAAGAATACCGCGCTTGATCACGCCGATCCCGTGCTCGGCCGAGATCGAGCCGCCGTGCTTCTTCACCACCGCGAATACCACGGCGTTGACCTCGTCCCAGCGCTGGAGGAACGCCTTGCCGTCGGCGCCCGGCGGCTGCATCACGTTGTAGTGGATGTTGCCGTCGCCGACATGGCCGAAGGGCAGCGAGCGGGAGCCGGGGATGAATTTTGCCACCGCCGCGTCAGCCTCCGCGATGAATGCCGGCACCGCCGCAACCGGCACCGAGACGTCGTGCTTGATGGAGGCGCCGATATGGCGCTGCACCTCGCCGAACAGCTCGCGGATGCGCCAGAATGCCTTGGCCTGTTCGAGGCTGTCGGCGATGGTGGCGTCAAGCACCAGGTCGCGTTCCATGCCCTGGCTAAGAATCTGCTCCAGGGTCTCGCGCAGGCCGGTCTGCGCCTGCGACGTCAGTTCGATCAGTACGTACCAGGGATAGGGCTTCGCCAGCGGCGCGCGGCTGACCGAGTCATGCTCGATCACCGCTTCGACGCCGTGCCGCACCATCATCTCGAACGACGTGACTCCGCCGGAGGTGCGATCGGTCGCAAGCCCCAAGAGATCGACCGCCGCCTGCGGCGACGGCACCGCGGCGTAAGCCGTCTCTATCGAGCGCGGTTTCGGCACCAGCCGCAACACTGCCGCGGTGATGACGCCGAGCGTGCCTTCCGCGCCGATGAACAGGTTCTTCAAGTCGTAGCCGGTGTTGTCTTTCTTGAGCTTGTTGAGGTTGCGCAGCACGCGCCCATCGGCCAGCACCACTTCGAGGCCGAGCGCGTGCGAACGGGTGACGCCGTGTGCGATTGCGGCGACGCCACCGGCGTTTGTCGAGAGGTTGCCGCCGATGGTGCAGGTACCTTCCGACGGCAGCAGTTGTGGATAGAGCCGGTCGGCCTCGCTCGCTGCTTCGCGCGCCCGCTGCAAGGTGACGCCGGCTTCCACGGTCATGGTGTTGGAGATAGCATCGAGCTTCGCGGATATTGTCGAGCCTTGTAAGCGACAACACGACCTCGCCGTGCGGCACCTGCCCGCCGACCAGCCCGGTATTGCCGCCCTGCGGCACGATTGCAGTCTTGCTGTCGTTGGCGAGCTTGACGATGGCAGCGACTTCCTCCACCGACCCCGGCCGCAGTACTACCGGGGTACGCCCATGCCAGAGATCGCGCATCTCGACCAGATAAGGCTCCTGCATCGCCGGATCGGTGATGGCGTATTTCTCGCCGACGATTTGCATGAAGCGAGCCAGCAATTCGGGTGAAAGCGCGGGCAACTTGGTCGGTGTGGTATGCAGGTTCATTTCGTTTCACTCACATCTTGCATTCAGTCTTTGGGCGCTGCTGCTCGCAGTAGCCTATCGTTGATCGCCTCGCCCAGCCCATAGTGCGGCACCGGCATCACGGCAATAGTTGAAGCGCCCGAGGCGTCGAGCGCGCGCAGATGCGAAAACAGATTGGCGGCCGCTTCCACCAAGTCGCCGCGCGGCGAAAGGTTATGGGTCGTCACACCCGGCGCTTCCGCCGCCGGCCCGAAGGCGAGTAGCGCTTCGCCTGCGCGCGGGCCTTCCGCATTCAGCCGCAGCCGCGCCTTGGGCGCATAATGGGAACGCAACATGCCCGGCGCCACCGGCGCATAGCTGGTTGTCATCACCGGTGCAACAAGCGCAAAGCCGAGCACCCGTTCGATTTCGTCGCGTGGCACGCCGCCGGGCCGCAGAAGCATTGGGCGTTCGAAACAGGCAACGATGGTGGATTCTACGCCCACCGTGCAGGGCCCGCCGTCAAGGACCAGGTCGATGCGCCCGCGCAGGTCGGTGAGCACATGGGCGGCGCTCGTCGGCGAAACATGGCCGGAGCGATTGGCGGATGGCGCCACCACAGGCGCTTCGAAGGCTTCAAGCAGCGCATGCGCCAGCGGATGAGCCGGTACCCGCGCCGCCACGCTGTCGAGGCCGGCCAGCGCCAGGTCGGACACGGGGCAGCCGGTCGCCTTGGGCAGCACCAGCGTCAGCGGGCCGGGCCAGAACGCCGCCGCCAGCCGTTCGGCGGCCTCATCGAACCGTCCGAGCGTCCGGGCGGCGGCGAGATCCGCCACATGCGCGATGAGCGGATTGAATGTTGGGCGTTCCTTGGCGGCATAGAGCCGGGCCACCGCCTCGCCATTGCGGGCATCGGCGCCCAGCCCATAGACGGTCTCGGTGGGGAAGGCGACGAGGCCGCCGGCGCGGAGGCACGCTACCGCGGCCGCAATGGCCTCGGAATCGGCCTTCAGCACCCGTGTTCCCGGCTCGGCGGTCATGGTTTCCCTTTGGTTTCCTCTTGGCTTGCGGGCAAGTCCGGGCCGTGGTTATAAGACCGACCATCAGTCGGAGTGTAGCGCAGTCTGGTAGCGCACCTCGTTCGGGACGAGGGGGTCGCAGGTTCAAATCCTGCCACTCCGACCAACGGCCTCCCCAAGGCCTTGATTTTATACAACTATTTGCAACAACAAAGCAATTTAAAGCACCCGAGTACACAAGGGCGGTACACAGGCGCGTGTTGCGGATGGTCAGTCTCACCCAAAACTCCAACGGCGCCTACCAGGCACGGAAACGTCTTCCAGGCGACGTGCAGGAGGAGTACGGGCGGCTGTATGGCCAACGTGTCGAGGCCAGGTTCTTTGCGCCAGCCAGTACAAAGTCCCACGAAGCCAAGCAGCGTTTCCGCGAATGGGAGGCGGAGGTTGAAGCTCGGATTGCCGCCATTCGTGCTGAGCGTTCAGGTGAGGGCGTAGCGCTTACGCATCGGCAGACCCGCGCCTTAGCAGGCGAGTGGTACGACTGGTTCATTGCTCGGCACCCGCTCAGCGAGCGTGAAAAGTGGGAGCATCTTCGTGACAAAATTCACGAAGGAATGCGCGAGGCCGTTGGGGATGAGGTTTGGGAAACGAACGACCCCGATGAACTCTGGCGGGAAGATGAAAGCTTCAGGGAGGAGGTACGTCCGCTGCTAGCCGACGCCGGGGAGACCTCTCAGTTCCTAGCGATGAAATCCTTGGCGCTCGACAAAGCAACACGCGACATGTTCCTCGACTTTCTCTATGAGGACCTGGCCGCAGCGCTGAAGCGCCTCATGCAACAGGCCGATGGTCGCTACCCTCCCGACCGGTACCGCGAGCAGTTCCCAAAGTTTGAGGGTGTGGACAGTGGCGAAACCCCGCTTCAGTTATTCAACCGGTGGGTCATTGAGAAGCGCCCCACGTATCATACTCGTTCAACTTGGAGCTACGTCTTTGAAGCAATGGCGGCATACTTCGAGGGTCGCAGCGCAGCATCGATAACCGCTGACGAGGCGCAAGACTGGATCAAAGGTCTAGTCAGCGGGAGCCGCTCCGCAGCAACCGTTCGTAGAACCTGGATCAGCGCGAGCAAGGCTGTGTTCAGTTGGGCGGTCGAACACAGGTACCTCACACGCAATCCGTTCAAGGACGTGAAGGTCACTGTCCCGAGGAAACGTAAGAACCGAGAGACCCAAGGGTTCACTAAAGAAGAATGGCGGACGATACTCACAGCCTCTAATGCGATCACCGACACCATAAAGCCCCTTAACGCGGCGAAGCGGTGGGTACCCTGGCTGCTGGCGTACACAGGCGCTCGGCCGAGTGAGATAACGCAGCTGCGCAAGCGCGACGTAGTGAACCGAGATGGTATAGACGCGATATTGATCACGCCCGATGCAGGCTCCACCAAAAGCGGTACGGCGAGAACTGTTCCCTTACATGAAGACCTGATTGCTCGAGGTTTCTTGAAGTTCGTGGAGAAACACCGCGATGGCCCGCTGTTCTACAGTCCCGATAGCAAAGCAAATGCGGATAACTCCAAAGAGCAAAAAAAGCCACGCTCAGCGCAAACAAGTCAGCGCCTAGCGAGTTGGATACGAACGCTAGGGGTCACTGACGAAGAGTTGCGCCCCAATCACGCTTGGCGACATACGTTCAAACAAAGGGCGGACCGTGCCGGGATCAGCGAGCGCATGTCCGATAGCATCACAGGGCACGCGCATAAGAGCGTAGGGGCCGCCTATGGCGAGCCAACACTGGAGGACAAAGCGGCAGCGCTGAAGAAGTTTCCTCGTTATGTGCTGGGCGACTAACGCAGAGGCGCATGGGTCTAAAGTGGCTTCCCGAGAGATTAAAGGCAAAAATTCCATAGGAGCCCTTGTCCAGACCGGACAGGAGCTTTCCCCGCCCATTGACCATGACCGGCCATTCAATGCCTACCGGCATCCTCACAGCAAGGCTGCAACGGAGTTGGTACATGACGTAATTGACGGAATTGAACGAAATGAGAAACGGAAGCGAGCGAGGAAGAGCAAAGACCAGGAATGGTTTTGGGTCACTGTAGCGGCGTTAGTCTGCGACCTAGCGCAGCATTACCTCAGTGGCTCACTGGGTGCGGAGTTGGTTGTGACACGCACGAAGAATGAGCTGGCAGCAAATACACTCGGCAAGACGAGCCGTTACAGGCCGTCGCTATTTACGCCCACGTTCCCGAAGCTGTTGGATACGATGGAGCGGCTACAGTACCTTAAGCAACATAAGGGGACGTACTCGGGCATGCCGGGTCAATCGAGGGCCACCACAATACGTGCGGGTTCGGCGCTGGTTGAGCTGATTAGGAAACATAAGGTCACTTTTGAAGATTTCACGGTCAGTGGGGATGAGGTCATCATCCTGAAGGAACGTAAGGAGCACTTCTGGCAAGACCATACGACGAGGATTGATTACGAGGACACGCCTGAGACAGAGCGCTTACGTGAGCAGGTCCAGCGATTGAACGCCTGGTTAGCGAGCGCGGACATTCAATTTGACCAAAGATCGTATGAGCGTCCGGTGGACTATACCCAGCGGCGGCTCTATCGTTATTTCGCAGGCGATTTCAAAAGCGGCGGAAGGCTCTTTAAGGGCTTTTGGGAGAACTTGCCGAAGCAAGTGAGACGCGAAGGCATTCGCATTGAGGGCGAGCGCGTCCAGGTGTTGGACTACAGCCAACTAAATCCGACATTGAGCTATTGGATGGCGAAAGCGCCGCAGCCGCGCGGAGATGCGTACACCCTACAGCTTTGAGCAATACAGAGATGGCGTAAAGCAGATGTTTAACGCCATGCTGTTCGATACGCACCAGCTGCGGGACAAATCAGGGCGCACAAGATTTCCCGATGGCGTGAAGGATTGTCCGTTGTCAGATAATTTGAGACAGATGGCGGCGTGAACTACAGGATGGACCGGCTCATCTGATTTCAGTTTAGGCGGCTTTCTTTTGATGCTGCAAGCGACGTTTTTGGATTGTGTTGCGTTTGATCCTTTCTCTTTCCAGCAGGATTGCTTGCCCGCGGCCGAAGTAGACGTCGGCCGGCGTTAGATTGTCCAGACTCTCGTGATATCGCTGGTGGTTGTAGTGGTCGACGAACCGGCCGATGCTGGCCTCAAGATCGCCCGGCAGGTAGTAGTTTTCCAGCAGGATGCGGTTCTTGAGCGTCTGATGCCAGCGTTCGATCTTGCCCTGCGTTTGCGGATGGTAGGGCGCGCCGCGAACATGTCCCATACTCTGAGCTTCGAGCCATTCCGCCAGGTCAGCCGAGACGTAGCTGGAACCGTTGTCGCTGAGCAGACGCGGCTTATGGACAACCCGCGGCTGGTCACAGCCTGAAGCCGCGAGCGCCATGTCCAGCGTGTCGGTCACGTCCTGCGCCTTCATCGTCGTGCACAGCTTCCAAGCGATGATGTAGCGCGAGAAGTCGTCCAGTACCGTACTGAGATAGAACCAACCCCAGCCGGTCACCTTGAGATACGTGAAGTCCGTCTGCCAGAGCTGGTTCGGCGCCGTCGTCTTGTCCTTGAACTCGTCGGCCGCCTTTACGACGATGTAGGCCGGGCTGGCAATCAGATCATGGGCCTTGAGCAGCCGATAGACCGAAGCCTCTGACACAAAATAGCCGGCTGTATCGGTGAAGCGCGTGGCCAGTTCCCGTGGGGACAGCTCTGGCTCATCCAGGGCCAGTTGAACGATCCGCTCGCGTATGGCGTCAGGGATGCGGTTCCAGACACGCTTCGGTCTCGGCACTTTGTCTTCCAGCGCTTCAGGCCCACCGGTCTGGAAGCGATCGTACCAGCGGTAGAACCTTGATGGCTGGATGCCCAGCTTATCCAACGTCCGCCGCACCGGCAGATGGGATTGCTCGACCAGCCGGATAATCTCCAGCTTCTCGGAGGCGGGGTATCTCATTCCTCGTCTCCCCCATCCCCGATCATGCTTTTTTTAAGCAGACGCAGTTCGAGCGCCTGCTCGGCCACGACCGCCTTGAGCTCCTGCGCCTCACGCCGCAGGTCCTTGACCTCGCCACTGGTCGCTGCCCGTGCCGTGTCGCCCGCCAGACGCCGTTTGCCGGCTTCGAGGAACTCCTTGGACCAAGCGTAATAAAGGCTCTCGGCGATGCCTTCGCGACGGCACAGCTCGGCGATGCTGAACTCGCCGCGCAGGCCGTCCAGAACGATCCGGATCTTCTCTTCGGCCGAATGGCGCTTGCGGGTTGCCCGGCGGATGTTCTTCACGATCCGCTCAGACGACAATTCAGAGCGCTCGGATTTCTGTCTCATCTCCACTCCTTGATGGTTACGATGAGCCAGAAATCCTCCCTTCCTCAAGACGCTAAATCTGTCTCACAGGTGCTGATGCCGGACAGCGGCCGGAAGAAAAAAATTCAACTAAAGATGGATCAGTGCAGATTTGCGAAACAAAAATAAGAGCGGCAGCATAACATAACAGGTGGACCGCTTAAGAGTACCTGAGCAACGCTAAGATGCGTACCCGTCGTATCAAACACTGAAATCCGCTCAACGCCCTCTCGCGGGAGAGACGATGCGCTTGCCCTCATAGTGGTGGATACCGCCGTGAATCGCGAGTACGCCGGTACGATTTTTCAAAGACAGTCTGACGGCAACTGCGTAGGCTCGGGAACGGTGAACCTATTCGGCAACACTGCGAACGTTTCCTGTGGTGGTACCTACCCAGGGACTTCGTTCCGGACGAAGCCCCTATTTTGCCGCTATCATCGCGCAACTCATTTAAAGTTTATCAGCCTTAGGACGACTACAGATACGACAATCACGCTGAGCAATTCTCAAAGTTCGAAGGCGTGGGCAAGGGCGAGCCGTCAAGGTTCCCGTGGATCGTTGTGGGTACAATCAGAAGCCGAGATTACGGGGCGATTGCTAAATATGGTTGCGCCCGTTTAGGGCATTTTAAGCCCCCAGGCCGATAATGACGATTGCGACTTGTTCGGAGCACCAGAACGCCGGCGAGCATGGGAAGTCAGTCAGCACGGCATACAAGGCAACGACATGGCCGAAGGCGGCAGGCAAGCCGCACTCCGACCATCATCGCATACGTTGCAGTTTTTGGCGTCCTGACTTCGATAGTCGTTGCCGGTCTGACTTACATTGGCCAAGAGCCGCAACCCGTAACAACGAGCAGTCAAAACGCCGGCGAGCAACGCACCGCCGGCCAAATCGTTCAGGTTGAATCTAAACATTGTACCACGACTAAATTTGACAATGACAATGGAGATATTGGCACCAGTCACCAGATAGCGTGCCCAAAGTACGAAGATGTATATGGATATCAGTTTCCGACCAATCGCATAGGAGGCGTTAGCAAAGCCTTCCGCAAATGAGCTGAGCGCCACATTCGCAAGTTGTCGCACTCGCTCTCACTCCACTCGCTGAACCAGTTCATAGGGCTCGGAAAATTAGTGGATTGTCTGAAACGGGCGGTCCGGCATTCGCAACATTTCAGATACCGGAAGAGAGTTCTCGATTGTCCGGGTCGTGTCGTATGGGCGAAACGATATTTATGGCCCGTGCTCATCGGCGCGCTTTACCGCTCTACAAAGCATTCCTTATCATCTATGCCGCGTTATCTTGCGGCAGGTGAATCAGACGCTGCATGACGAGGGATTTCTTGAGATCCAAGGCGGCTAAAGCAGGCTTTCGAGGCAACGCCAATCATCGGCTGCTCGCTTAACCACCTACACTTGGAGCGCGCCGCGGCTGAATATTAAGATGCGTTCGCCTTTGCCCGCAGCGAGCGTCAGGTCAGCGACCGCTGGGCAAAAAGGCTTTGCCGATTGCCTTTAGCCGCCTGGCGGCAAGGCCTTTGGCTTCGTCCTGCAAGGTCTTCAATGGCGGGACGACGTCGCAATCGATAGGGCCCTTGTCCCACATGGCGCCGTTGCGGTTATCGAGCCCGAACTCCCAGCACTTGTCGCCGCGCTTGGGCGACAGGATGATCGAGCCCATGTAGTGGGTGTTGTCGCCATCTTTCTTGGGGTGGACCACGTCCGCGCCGCTGCCGTGCAAGTTGCTCGCGCCTTTCAACCAAGGCGGCGACCAACCGTTAAAGTAATAAAAGAATGCAATTAGACTGATTACGACTCCAATGAGCACAAGCTTGGACATCCGCCCTTCGCGGAGCGTCCTGCGCCCGAGTGAAATCTGCGAAGACATTAACCCTGCGCTCGTGCAGCGTGTATATTATTGGCGCTGCATCCATTCGTTGAGATGCATGCAACTTTAGTGCATCGAGGTTAAGATATTTCTATCCATCGGCCGCGGCTTACAGGCGATTCAACGCGGTTTTCCGGCGGCTTAGTGAGTGGTAGGGTGAGCCAGAATTGCGCGCCGTATGCGTGCGACTGTCATCGCCGATCCCGTCATAAGTGGCGACGCCACCTCCGTCCGGTCGAAGCCCCATTTTCCGGTGAGTGCCGCCAATGGTTTGAACGTCGTGCCGTAGGCGCCAGTGAAGCGACGGGCGATTTCGGGCCCGAACGATAGCCGGCCAAGCGAAAGAGTCTGGCCGGGAATCGTCGTCCCTTGCAAATCCGTATACTCGCGCTGATGTTTTTGTATGTGGTCGACGATAATGCTCGGCGTTAGCCTCAAATTTTGCCAATGCCAATTCCCAATCAGTTTGGCGTGCGCCTGCCAGCGGTCTTGATCAGGCCGTTCGGTTAGGACTTCGTTCTCGCCAATGCGGTGGGTGTCGTCACAGCAAACCGATAGTGACAGCCGGCCCGCAGGCGGCCTCCGGCCTCAAGATGCGGGTGCTGCCCGGCGCCGCCGGGGTCAAGTTCTTGAGCGGGCGCGCTTTCCCAAATTCCGAACATGCTGGCAACAGGCATACGAAGTTCACCGGCAGTGGAATGTGAGATGATGGCCGGGTTCCGCCGTAGCCGTCGCTGGCGGGTTGATTACGGGTGTGATTGGGATCAAACTGTCCCGACTAAACATAAGACGACAAAAATATTACTAGAGGGAGGCGACCAATGAGGATTGTTCATAAGCTTGCCGTAGCTGCCATCGCCGCGGTTCTCATCGCTCCGGCTGCGCAGGCGCAGCAATTCGTGCGCATGGTGTCGGGACCGTCCGGCGGATCGTGGTATCCGCTCGGCGCCAAGATCATGCAGGTCTTTCAGGACAACATCAAAGGCATCAGCACGTCGAACCAGCCGGGCGGCGGCATCTCCAACATATTGGCCGTCAATGGCGGCGACGCGCAGATCGGCTGGTCTTACGGTCACACGACCTTCAACGGGTACAAAGGTCAGGGCAAGTTCAAGAAGCCGAACCCGAACGTAAGGTACTTTGCAACGCTCTATCCGGCGATGTTCCAGGTGGCGGTGCGCAAGGATTCGTCGATCAAGTCCTTCGAGGACATGAAGGCCGCCCGCATCAGTCCCGGCAAGGCGAAATGGACGGGCACGGCGTTTGCCGAGTTCGATCCTCAAAGCCTTCGGCATAACCTTCGACAGCATCAAGAAGAACGGCGGCGCGGTCTATCACGTCGACTACACCGAATCCGTGGCGCTGATGAAGGACAAGCACATCGACGTGTACATGGCCTCGACGTCGATGCCGCAGGCCTCGTTCATCGAACTCGAACAGAGTCCGGGCATTCGCTTCATCGGCCTGTCCAAGAAGAAGCTGGACGAGATCATTGCAGCCAACCCGGGCTATATTCCCGGCGTGATGCCGAAGGGCGTCTACACGAGCGTCGACCACGACATCCTGACGCTCGGTATCGTCACCGACATGGTGGTGAGCAAGGATCTGTCGGACGACTTGGTCTACAAGATGTGCAAGGTGTTTTGGGCCCACCACGACGACTTCGCGCAGGTCAAGAAGATCTGGAACAAGGTGACGCTTAAGCACGCGCTCGACGGCGCCGCTATTCCGATCCATCCGGGCGCGAAGAAGTGCTACGACGAGCTCGGGGTTAAGAGCTGATCGCCTCTCGCTGATCGGATCCGGGCGCCGGCGCGACGCCGGCGCCCTCTCCATCGGCCGTCGGCGCCATCGCGCGCCTTCCTGCCAGCGTTGCGGCGAATTCGAGATCGCGCCAAGCGACGCGTCAAGAGAATCGCGCCATGAGCGTTGAAACGCCCAAACTATCCTATCACGAACAGCACGAGCTCGGCTTCCTTGAACGGTTGCTGCTGGGCAACGTCCAAGGCGCGGTCAAGGCAGTGCTGCTGGTGTCGACCGTCCTTGCGATTGCGCTCGCCATCTTCCACCTCTTTGTCGCCGCGTTCGGCACGCCGGAGGGGCGCTCGTTCCGCTCCGTGCATCTGACCGTCATGCTGACGCTGGCGATCTTCATGTTTCCGCTGTTCCGCGGCTCGATCCGCGAGCCGATCGTCGTGCCGGGCGATCCGCGCAACAGGCTGCGCATGCTGGGCTTCGGCATCGATCTCGCGCTGGTCGCGCTGGTGCTCTTTATCGAAATCTACACGATCTGGGATATCGAGGCGTTCCAGTTGCGCCTGGGCGACAAGTACCCGCCGGACCTAATCGTCGGCGGTGTCCTGATCCTGATCGTGCTCGAGGCGACCCGCCGCGCGGTCGGCTGGGCCATGGTCTTCGTCACCAGTTTCTTCATCGTTCACACGCTGTTTTCCGACCATTTTTACGGTTTCTTCTTCGGCCCGCCGGTGCGCTTTCCGAAGTTCATCGATAGCCTGTTCATGGCGAGCGACGGCATCTTCGGAATCCCACTGCACGTGGTCGCCACCTATATCGTGCTGTTCATCATTTTCGGTGCCGTCCTGATCCGCTCCGGCGCCGGCCGCTTTTTCATCGATCTCGCGGTCGCGTTGACCGGCCACCGCATCGGCGGCCCAGCCAAGGCTGCCGTGGTTGCCTCGGGTTTCATGGGAACCGTGTCGGGCTCGGCGGTCGCCAACGTGGTCACGACCGGCTCTTTCACTATTCCCTTGATGAAGAACCTCGGCTACCGCCCCAAATTTGCCGCGGCGGTTGAAGCCTGCGCTTCGTCGGGCGGGCAGATCATGCCGCCGATCATGGGCGCCGCCGCCTTCATCATGGCGGAGTTTCTGGAGGTACCCTACAGCAGCATCATCGTTGCCGCCGCGATCCCGGCCTTCCTCTACTACATCACCATTTATTTCATGGTTCACCTGGAAGCCGACAAGCACGGAATCGGCGCCGTCGACAAGAAAAGCCTGCCGCGCATAGGCGAGACGCTGGCCGGCGGTTGGCATCTGCTGATCGCGCTGTTGGTACTCGTTTATTTCCTGCTCGTTGGTTACACGCCAATGAAATCGGCGATCTGGGGGCTCGGCACGCTGTTCGCGCTGAGCTTCGTTAACAAAGGCACGCGGATGAGCCCGGTCGATCTGCTGGCGGCCCTGGAAGCGGGTATCCGCGCCACGGTTCCCGTCACCATCGCCTGTGCGTGTGCCGGTCTCATTATCGGCTCGGTGTTCGTGTCGGGCCTGGGGCTGAAGTTCACGCAGTCCGTTATTGAGCTGTCTCACGGCAACCTGCTGATCTTGCTGGCGCTGACCGGCGTGTCGGCGATCATCCTCGGCATGGGCATCACGACGACCGCCGTCTACATTACGGTCGCGGCGCTCATCGTGCCGGCGCTTGTCAAAAGCGGCATCGTGCCGATCGCCGCGCACATGTTCGCTTTCTACTTCGGCGTGGTCTCGGCAATCACCCCGCCGGTGGCGCTCGCTTCCTTTGCCGCCGCTGCAATCGCCAAGTCCCCGCCGATGGCAACCGCTGTCGAGTCGACCCGCATCGGCATCGCGAAATACATCGTGCCGCTCGTCTTCGTTTACGATCCGTCCTTGCTTTTCGTCGGCCCGCTGTGGATGACGGTGGTGTCGACCGCGCTGGCGCTGACCGGACTGTGGGTGCTGTCGATCGGCCTCGAAGGCTGGTACCGCGGTTCGCTGAATATCGTTCAGCGCTCGGGCGCCTTGCTGGCAGCGCTGCTGATCCTGCTGCCGCCGTTCGACCATATCGCCGACCTGCCGGGCTATGTCGCCGATGTCATCGGCCTCACGCTGGCGGTGGTCGTGCTCGCCCCACGGATCATCAGGGCGTTGACCGCGCAGACCGAAAGGCTGGCCACATGAGCAAGCTCTTTCTTGGCAAGCCCCTGCACTGGCTGTTGCTGATCATGATCTGCGCGGGGCTGTGGTACGCGGGAGGCCTGCGGCTGCAACTCATACATTTCGACGCCTTCATCGTCGCGCTGCTTGCGGTGACCATCGTGTGTGTGTTCATTGTCCTCAAGGGCGCGAAGCCTGGCGAACGGATCACACGCGACGAAATCCTGCCCGATGAGACCGAAGAGCGTTTCGGCGATGCGGGGCCTGCCGACTGAGACGCAAAGCCACCTGGAACGACTGGAAAATGTCCCACCGTAAGCGTCCCGAGGAACTCCGCAGCCACCGCTGGCTCGGGGTCAACGACCTACGCGCCTTCGGCCATCGCTCACGGCTGCGCCAGGGCGGCTACGATGCCCCCGACTGGCAGGGCAAGCCGGTGATCGGCATCATCAACACCTGGAGCGACATCAATTTCTGCCACACGCATCTGCGCGCGCGCGCGGAAGACGTGAAACGCGGTGTGCTTCAGGCCGGCGGCTTCCCGATCGAGCTGCCGGCGATGTCGTTGGCCGAGACCTACGTCAAGCCGACGACCATGCTCTACCGCAATCTGTTGGCGATGGAGACCGAGGAGCTGTTGCGCAGCCACCCGATCGACGGCGCCGTGCTGCTCGGCGGCTGCGACAAGACCACGCCGGCCCTGATTATGGGCGCCATCAGCATGGGCGTCCCGTTCATCTATGCGCCGGCCGGCCCGCAGCTCAACGGCCACTGGCGCGGCATGGAACTGGGGTCGGGGTCAGACGCCTGGAAATATTGGGATGAAAAACGCGCCGGCCGCATCAGTGAAGAGGATTGGGCCGATCTCGAGGGCGGCATCGCGCGTTCCTTCGGCACCTGCATGGTGATGGGTACGGCCGCGACCATGATGGCGATCGCCGAGGCGCTCGGCCTCACGCTGCCCGGCGCGTCGTCGATTGTGGCGCCCAATTCCTCTCACCCGCGCATGTGCAGCAATTCGGGCCGCCGCGCCGTCGACATGGTGTGGGAAGGCTTGACGCCGGAGAAGATCCTCTCGACCGCGGCTTTCGACAACGCCATCCGCGTGCACATGGCTATGGGAGGCTCGACCAACGCCATCATCCACGTGGTGGCGATGGCGCGCCGCGCCGGCCTGCCGATGGACATGAAGCGTTTCGACGACCTCTCGCGCGAGGTGCCGGTGCTCGCCAATGTGCGGCCTTCCGGTGAATTCCTCATGGAGGATTTCTTCTACGCCGGCGGCCTGCGCGCGCTGATGAACGAAATGAAGGATATGCTTGATCTTTCCTGCATGACCGTTACCGGCAAGACGCTGGGCGAAAACATAGCGGGCGCGCAGGTCTACAAGCCCGAGGTCATTCGCACGCTCAACGATCCGGTTTCGAGAGCCGGCGCCACCGCAGTGCTGACCGGAAATCTGGCGCCGTGCGGCTGCGTGATGAAGCCGACCGCCGCTGATCCGCGGCTCCTGAAGCACCGCGGGCCGGCCCTCGCTTTCGAGGACTACAACCACATGGCGCGCGAGATCGACCGCGATGATCTCGACGTCACCCCCGACCACGTCATCGTGCTGAAGAGCAGCGGTCCGCTCGGTGGGCCTGGCATGCCGGAGTGGGGTATGTTGCCAATCCCGCGCAAGCTGTTGAAACTGGGCGTCAAGGACATGCTGCGCATCTCCGACGCGCGCATGAGCGGCACCAGTTACGGCGCCTGCATTCTGCACGTGGCGCCGGAAAGCTATGTCGGTGGTCCGCTAGCCTTCGTGCAGACCGGTGACGAGATCGAGGTCGATGTCGACAAGCGGAGCATTCATCTGCACGTTTCGGACGAAGAGCTGGCGCGCCGCCGCGCCGCCTGGAAACAGCCGCCGCCGCGTTATCCGCGCGGCTATGGCGCCATCTATTCGGAGCATATCGGCCAGGCCGATGAAGGCTGCGACTTCGATTTCCTAGCGCCACTCGGTGAAGTCCCCGAGCCGGAGATACACTAGTGGTCCGATTTCGACATTTGCATCCCTATTGCCGCAAGCTCTCGAGCAAATGTCGGAATCAAAGGGCCACTAGCAATTATTTGATTCTAGTGGAGCTTTGAATTTGACATTCTGATGAGAAATTCGCCGCAAATGGGTATCAAATGTCAAATTCGCTCACCAGGCCTGCGGGCCACGCGCAGCTTAGAATTAGAAAAGCTCTCAAGTAGAACGGCTCCAATGTTTGAACCGCGCGGAATTTTTGGTTGTTGCGTCTGTTCGCCCATGGGACAACACACAATGTTGGTAGGATCGTCCCATGTGTCATGTGAACTGTTGGCGTGCCACAATCGCCACCGTGCTTATCTTCTTCGCCGCCGTCACCACCACGCGCGCGCAAGGCGATTCTGAATTCCTGCGCGAAATCGAGACTGAAAACATTTTCGGATTCACCGAAGGCTCCGGTATCGGTCTCGAAGGCGAAAAAGAAGTTTTTCTCGATACCGAGGCGCGCATTGGTAAACGCGACGGCCGCTATTTTGCAAGTGAAAGCAAGCTTGGGTTTGAGTTCACGCCGACCCAATACATTCAGTTCGAATTCGGCCCCTTCGTCTCCACCCACAGCATCCACGACGTGACCGGTCTCGACGACCGCAGCCAGTTGGCGTTCGGTGGGATATTCGGAGAGATTAGCTATCTGCTGCTCGGCCGCGACCCCTCATCGCCATTGTCGGTGACGGTTTCCGCAGAGCCAACATGGCGGCGCGTAGATGAGACCGGCGGCGAGAGCGTCACCAATGCCGAACTCGAGCTTAAGCTCAAGGCCGACCTCGAATTGATCCCAAACCGGCTCTATCTCGGCACCAATCTTCTCTACGAGCCGGAAGGCACCCGCGATCCCGACCATGTCGGTGCGGGCTGGGAGATGGAATCGAAAGGCGGGATCTCGGGCGCGCTGTCTTATCGCATTCTGCCATCAGTATTGATCGGCGGAGAGGTCTGGTATCTGCGTCACTACAACGGCGCATTATTCAACGAATTCACCGGCGACGCGATTTATATCGGGCCGACAGTTTTCATCCAGATTAGCCCAAAAGTGTTCGTCGCCGCGGCGTGGAATGCGCAAGTGAGCGGGAGCGAGGCCGATAATCCCAGCGTCTCGCTCAATCTTACTGAATTTTCGCGACAGCGCGCGAAGCTTAAAGTGGGCGTTGAATTCTAGCGTTGTCCTATGAGAGAACAATCATGAAAAAAATCTATGCCATCGTTATCCTGCTGCTCGCCGGCGCGCTGCTCGCCAGCGGCGCGCGCGCGGAAAAGACCGCTTCTGTCGTTGTCAGCGTGAAGAACCACCGCTTTCAGCCGGCCACGCCGCATGCTCCCGCCAAAATCCCGATCATGTTGCGGATCAAAAACCTCGATTCCACCCCGATGGAATTCGAAAGCGTCATTCTCAGAGTCGAAAAGATTGTCACCGGAGGAGGCGAGGGGGTCGTTCATTTGCGGCCGTTGTCACCAGGGCGCTATAAATTTTTCGACGATTTCCGCCCGCAGACGAATGGCATGCTTGTGGTGCGCTGAGCCCGCTCGGGCTAGACCACAAACGGCACCAGCGCTCGCACATGCGCACGGTAGCGCGCGTAGGCCTCGCCGAATTGCTCTGCCATGAACCGCTCTTCGATCATCAGCTTGCGCATCAGGCCTGCGGCGATCAGCGCCACGCCGGCGAGCGCCCGCCAGTCGCCGATGGCGATCGCGGTGCCGATGAGCGCCAGCATGAGGCCGGTATAGATCGGGTGACGCATCAAGGCATACGGTCCCGTGCGCACGAGCTCGTGATTCTGCTTGAGTGTCACTACGGCGCTCCAGTTGCCGCCCAGCCAAGCCCGCGCGAACAGGGTCAGGATCAGCCCGCAAGCCACCATGCCCAAGCCGAGCCAGAACCAGGCCGGCGTCGCGGGCACGAAGCGCTGCTGCATTTCGAGGCCGAGCACGCGAGGCACCGCCAGGATAACCGCGCCGAGCACAAGGGGAATGGAATGGCTGAGCCGTGAAGCCGCCTGCTCGCGGCGCGCATCTGGCTTGGTGCCGATGGAAGCGACTGCCCAATACATCAGCCAGCACAGCCAAATCACTGGCATCAAGGCGTGGTAGGAGGTACCCATGCATCCCATCTAAGGTGCAACTTTGCCGAAATAGTGGTAGCCCCCGCGAACTGACCGCGAGCAGGAGAATGGCCCGTACCCCCCGGCGCGAAGCATGAGTGACGATATCCCCTTCAACAGGAAACTGGATCTTGCCCCGGAGACGGTGGACGAGGTAATGCCCGGCGTGCGCCGGATCATGTGCGACAATCCGGGCCCCTTCACGTTCAAGGGCACCATCAGCTACGTCATCGGTCGTGGCAGCGTCGCCATCGTCGATCCGGGTCCCGCCGACGAGCGCCACATCGGCGCGCTGCTCGAAGCGGTGGAGGGCGAGACGGTCAGCCATATCTTCGTCACCCACACTCATCGCGACCACTCGCCGGCGGTGCCGGCAATCAAGGCTGTAACTGGCGCCACCGTCTATGCCGAAGGCCCGCACCGCGCCGCGCGGCCCTTACACATTGGCGAGCTCAACCCGCTCGATTCCAGCGGCGATCGTGATTTTGTGCCGGACGTGCGGCTCGAGGATGGCGAGGTGGTTGAAGGTGACGGTTGGACTATCGAAGCGGTGACGACGCCTGGTCACACCGCCAATCATATGAGCTATGCCTTGAAGCAGCACAATGTCCTGTTCGCCGGCGATCACGTCATGGGTTGGGCGACGACCATTGTCGCGCCGCCGGACGGCGCCATGAGCGACTACATGGCCTCGCTCGAAAAACTCACGAAACGTAATGAGACCGTCTATCTGCCCGGCCACGGACCCGCCATTCCCGACGCGCCGCGCTTCGTCAATTATTACATTCTGCACCGCAAGGCGCGCGAAGCCTCGATCCTGCATCGTCTCGGCAAGGGCAAGACCGATATCCCGACAATCGTGCGCGCGATTTATATCGGTCTGGATCCGCGGCTCACCGGCGCCGCCGGCCTGTCGGTGTTAGCGCATCTGGAAGACCTGGTCGCGCGCGGGCAGGTCGAGACCGACGGCGGACCGGCGATCGACGGAACGTATCGGCTGGTCCGCTGAGCGGCCTACCTTACCTTCGCCGGCCGGCGTCTCTGCGGCCGCTGCCGCGGCGCCGGGGTCGTCTCCGGCGGCGCAACCTGCTCTGGCGGTGCTGAACTCACCGCATCGTCGATATCCTCGAGCAGCGATGCCACCCGTTGGGCATTGGCGCCGAAATCGCTAAATCCGTAGCGCGAGGCAGAACGCACGTCGACGCGCGCGCCGTTGCCATTGGCGCTCACCCGGATCACCACGTCGTCGGGGAACCCCATGATCAACGTGTGCGACACCGCCTCGATCATTCCATCGCGACGGCCAACCGGCGGCATTTCATCGACTACCTGCCATTTGCGTTTCTCGATGAGCTTCAACGTTTCGCGGTACGCGGTCAGCGGCGAAACGTCGAATTCCAGCGGCACGATGTCCGGGTAGGCCTTCCCCTGTAGCGCAGCGAATTTGACCGGATACGTGTCGGTGCCAGGCGGGCGCAAGGCCGCAAGCTTGCCGAACGGCGGCGGATGGGCGGTGTCGGTGGTGATATCATTGATCGCTGGCAGTTTGCTGGCACGGTAGCCAAGGTAGCCGGGATAGGCGAGCAGTAGCACGCCCAACAACAGGCCGCTGATCGCACGGCCAAGCCCTAACAGGCCCTGCCGCCAGATCGCTACGAACGCGAAGAACGCCAGCGCTACCGCGAGAAGCGCGAACACCAGCGCGGCGCCGAACGTCACCAGCGCTGGCGCGATTTCCAGTAGCCCGATGCGGACGATGATGATCGACAACACGGCGACCGCCAGTCCGAATAGCGCGAAGCGCCACGACCAGATGGCGAGCCGTGACATCGGGACATCGGGGAGAATGGAACGCAGCATGATGCTTGGATTACCCTGTGCAAATTCGTTTCAGTGCCGCCCATTCGGCCGCGCCGAGCCACGGCTGCCCCGCATGCGGCGCGGCAATCTTGTTGATCGCCGCGACTCGCGCCTTGGTTTGCGGATGGTCAAGCAAAATGTCCATTCCTGGCTCGGTGGCGCCGCCGATTTTACCCAGTATGAAAGCCAGCGCGCGAGCATTGCCGCCAGCCTTGTTCATCAGCCGCGCGCCGTAGTCGTCGGCTGCCATCTCGACACGGCGCGAATAAGACGACTGCAGCACGGTCCTCGCCGCGATCACCACGGCACCGCCGCCGACGAAATCGCCTAGCAGCATCCCGAACATCAGTGACAGCCCGCCCGCCTGCAGCACCGCGCGGGTACCGTCGCGATGCGCGACATGACCGATCTCGTGCGCGATCACGCCGGCGAGTTCGTCCGGATTGTCCGATTTGTCGACCAATCCCTGGAACACGTAGATGCGCGCGCCTGGCAATGCGATGGCGTTGGCCTCGGGTCGCCGCAAGACCACGGCGGTCAACGGCAGCCGCAGGGCGGCGGTATCACTCAGCCGTTTCATCATCTTGTTGAGCGCGGCCGCGCCGGCCTTCTCACCCGCGGCATGACCACATTCGAACGCCGCTCCCGTGTGCTTGCGGTCGAGCAGCCCGCGCACCTTCGCGTCGACCGCGTCGCCCAGCTTGCGCTCGGCCGCAAGCGGCACCAGCGGCGCTAGCCGATCCGCGATCGCCGGGACGCCAAAATAAGCGACCGCCAGTAGCGACGCCGTCGCCGCCACAGTCCAGCCGACCACGCCGAAGCGTTGGCGGCGCTGGCGCGCGCCGCTACGGTCGACGTACTCGGCGCGCAGGTCGATCTGCGCGGCGAACGCAGGGTCGAATATCTCCAGTCGCTCCAGTACCGCGCTGCCGCGGCGGCCGAGCCGCAGCACCTTGTTGGGCGCCGATAGGTCTTCAATCTCGTCATAGGGCCACTGCGCCAGCATCGTTTCGTCGCGGGCTGCGATATGCAAGCCGCCGGGTGCCAATGTCACCCATACGTCGTGACGCGCGCTGGTGCAGCCGTCGAAATAGATGGCGCTGCCCGGGGTTGAGGGTGACGTACCGGTCCCTTCGGCCATCAATAGCCGCCCACGTTGAGCGCGTCGGCGAGACCTTCGCCCAGCGCCGAGCTCGGCCGCCCGCCCGCCTTCACACGCTCGAGCGCCGATAGACCCGATAAATGCATCGATTCCACGCCGAGTTGCCAGAGCGACAGCAGCACCGTGGCACGGTAGATGGTGGAGAAGCCGAGGGCGATGGCCACATAGCCGACGAGCAGAATAACGGTGGCGGCGATCTCGCCGCCCGTGCCGTGGCCGGTCTTGGTGAGCCAGGCGATTGTTCCTAGCGCCGGTACCGCGACGATGCCGATCACAATCGAGAACAGCACCGCGTATCCCAGGAAGCGCGCGTAGGCGCCATAGACGTCGCGCATGCGCAGCTTCGAGCGTAGTTCGATGTCGCCAAAGCGCAGGCCCGAAGACCACCAGCGCAGCACGATCGCTTGGAAAGCCGGGTAGAGCAGGGCCGCCGCGCCAGCCGCGACGCCGCCCATCAGCATGGCGAATACAATCACCGCGCCCAAGCCGGGATTGCCACCCTCGACCCGCGCCATCACGTCGTCGCCGCCATGGTTTAGCGCGTCGGCGAGCGCCGTCCAGTCAACCACGTCAATAAAGGCGGCGACCGCCAGCACCAGCGGTCCGACCACCAAAAGCCAGATGGGCAGCCCACGCAGCAGCAGGCCGATCCCCTTGCCGTCGAAGCGGCCGGCAAGGTCACCGTACCAGGTGTTCGCCATCTTGAAGCGCTCGAGGCTGGCAAGCTGGAACGGATAGGCGAGGCCAAAGGTCAGCACCGTCGCCGTCCACCAGCCGATGGCGCGGAAGGCATAGCCCCAGGCAGAGCCGCTTTGATGGAAGCGCAAGCCACGATAGATGGTGCGGGTCAGGCGATAGCGGCGCGCCCGATAGACCGCGTATTGTCCGAGCACGAACAGCGCCAGGAAGGCGATCACGCCCGATATGTGCCCGAGGGTGCCGAGGTCGAGCGCGGCGATGAAGAAACCGGCGTAAAGCGGAATCAGAAGCGCGATTGCGACCAGGAAGCCGAGCAGCAATTCGAGCGCCGTACCGGAATATTCGAGGGTCTCGCCGGCCACTTCGGTGTTCGACCACAGGAACCGGCGCACATCGGTCATCAGCCAGAAGCGGTAAATGCCAAGCGTCATCATCAGCAGCAGGGCGCCGCGGACGAGCAGCCGCCAATAGCTTCGGCGCGCCCCCAAGAACCGCACGGCGCCGACCGCCGCGGTTCCACCCCCATCCAGGCTGGTCATAGGCCTTTGGATAGTGCGAAGCGGCGGGCGGGGCAATCATGCCGTTGTCATGCCGTCCTGCCACAAGGTCTTGCCCGCTTGCGCGCGCCGCCCGCATGCGCTAGCGCCCCATACCCGGGCGCCTCCGGCCGCGCAATCCTGGCGCCGTTTTTGAATCCAATTACAGGATGATACGGTGGAAATGTCGTTCAACCGACCAATTTAGCCGATCAAGGCCTCGCAAGAAGAACCGTTCGACTGACATGCTGCTTGAAGAAGACCACGTCGAAGAAACCGCGCTCGCGAATGCGTCAATTCACAAGCTATGGCGGGCGGGCGCGATCTTTGCCGGTGTATTGGTGGTGATCGGCATGCTGCTCGCGCTCGGTTGGCACAAGCAGGTCTCACTCGAATCGCTCGTCCGCCATCGCGCTATGCTGGCCGCGCTGGTGGCCGCGCATCCGTTCGCCGCGCTGGCGAGCTTCGTTGCCTTTTATGCGGTGGCGTCGGGGATGGCGCTGCCAGGCGTGATCTTTCTCACCATCGGCGGCGGCGCCCTGTTCGGCGGCCTCATCGGCGGTGTCCTCGCCGTGGTCGGCGCCACCGCCGGCGCCACCGGCGTCTTCCTGATCGGTAAGACGCTGCTGCGTAAGGTGGCGATGCACTGGCTCGGGCCGCAGGTGCGTCGCTTCGCCGAAGGCTTTAGCCATGGCGCGTTCAATTATTTGTTGTTCATGCGGCTCGTGCCGATATTTCCGTTCACGCTCGGCAACCTGTTGCCGGCGCTGTGCGGCATGCGCATCGCGCCCTTCATTGCCGCTACCCTCTTTGGCATTGCGCCAATGACGCTCGCCATTGCTTTCTTCGGCGCGGGCCTCGACAGCGCGCTCGCTGCTGAAATTGAGCGCTATAACGCCTGCCGGGCCGTCGACGGAACGGCATGCCACCTTGGCTTCAGCATCTGGATGGCGGTGACGCCTGAGTTCATTGTCGGGCTGGTGGCACTTGGCCTTGCGGCGCTGTTGCCCGCGATGATCAAACGCTACCGCCGCCGGCACGATTACGCGGAGAATTAACCCCCAGCGGCGCTCTGCGCTGCTGACGTCGCAACTTGCGCCGGCGTGGCGTCGAGCCAGTCGACGCGCTCTTCGAGCATCTCGCGCAGGAAGTCGAGATCGTGGCCGGCGGCGCGTGCGACCGAAAGCGCGGCGTCGATACCGATGCGCGGTGCCGCAACCTGCGTCCAGAGCGTGGTGCAGCGGGTGGCGCTACCGCAATAGAACAGGATCGGCCCCGGAAGATCGTCCACCAACTGCGCGAACCCGTCGACCACGTTGTCGTCGGTGACGTTGACGCTCATCACCGGCAGGTGACGGAAGGTGAGCCCGTGCCGCTCGGCCGCGTGCTTTGCCCGCGCATTGGGAAGCTGATCGGGAGCTTCCCCATCGGGACGGATATTGACCACCGAACGGAAGCCGCGCGCCGCGACGTGGGCGAAGTCAGCTTCTGCGAGTTGTGACGCTGCTGCGATTTCCGGCTCGAGCTGAACGATTTTGACCATGGCACTGTCGCCTAAGAGGGACCCCGTGGACGGGGCCGGACAGGGGAATGAAATTGCTGCCCGGGCGCTAAAAATGCGTTTCGGGTGGAAAATCGCAAGCGCTTTTTGTAGTTTTGGAGAAAATAATACTATAATTCCAAAATTCTCCGCCGCCTTCGAATAAACTGTTCGCGCGGCGACGGAGGCAAAGAAGATCCTTCTCAGGCGCAAAGGCGTGATCGGACGCCGACACGCTTCACAAGCGTCTTTGTGCCCTGGCGCCCGCCATCCCCCTTGCGGGGGAGGGTAGCGCGCGGTTCTGCGGCCGATATTGACGGCGGCTTACTTCGCCGCGTCCTTGGCGTCGTCCGCCGCCTCACGTATGGCGTCCTTGAAGCCGCCGACCGTGTTCTGGATCTTCCCGGCCACCTGATCGGCCTTGCCTTCGGACTCAAGCTTGGCGTCACCGGTCGCCTTGCCGGCGACTTCCTTCACCTTGCCCTTGATCTGCGTGGCCGAGCCTTCGATGCGGTCGTTATCCAATTCGCCCTCCTGATGTTGATGGTGTGCGCTACTAACTGATAAGAGAGGCCGCCGGTTCCGCGTGGCGCTCATACGGGAACCAAACGGGAAGCTCGGCGTTTCCAAGCACGACCCGATGGGGGCGGCGACGTCTCATGGATTTTCCGATTCACATTCGCACCACTGGCTGCGGCGTGCGCCCGCGCATCCGCAGCACCAGCGAAGCGATCCGTTTCATCGACCGCGAATTGCCGGCCGAACTGAAGGGGTTGCCGCGCTGGACCTTCGCGCGCGAATTGCTGCTGGTGGCGGAGCGTTCGCAGAAGAAGCGCGATCTCACCCACGCCTACCGGCAATTGCGGCAGGCTCTGTCGAACGAGCTGTTATTGGATCGTACCAAAGACGCGGCGACCGAGCGCGTGAGCGCCCGTCCTTACCCGCGCGCCGGGCGCGCCTTGCGCTCCTCCGCTTCGTAGATCTTGACGAAGAAATCCCCGATCGCGCCTATCATCATCAAGAGCGAGCCGATGATGAACAGCCACACGCCCACGACCAGCAGCGACTTGAAGCTCGGTAGAAAGAATATGCTGCCGATGAAGAAGACGAAATTGCCGATCGCGCCGATCGACGTGTGAATCCAGCCGTAGTCCTGGACCAGCGTCCTGATCATGCTTTTCATGAGCGCGGCTTCCTTGCTGCTTGCGGCGTGGTTGCGCCCTGAATAGAGCAGGAAGCCGCCGCTTTGAACCCCGCCTTCACATGCCGGCGTCGATCGGCTTCTCGATGTCGCCGCCGCTTTGGGCCCAGTCCTTGAACGCGCCGAGATTGTAGACGCGCGTGAATCCGAGGTCCTTCAGCGCTTTGGCGCTGAGTGCCGAGCGGCCGCCGGAAGCGCAGTAGAGGATGACGGTCTTTTCCTTGGCGAAGTTCTTGTCGTGATAGGGCGAGGCCGGATCGGCGCGGAATTCCAGCATGCCGCGCGAGACGTGCAGGGCGCCTGCCACCTTGCCGGACTTTTCCACCTCCGGCGCGTCGCGCACGTCGACCACCAGCGTGTTACCTCTCGCCATCATTTCCTTTGCCTGCGCCGGCGTGACGCGCGGCACCGCCATGTTGGCGGCTTCCATCATCTGCTTGACGCTCGTGGTCATGTCGGTTGCTTCCTTAACCTCGAAAACCGGTGCTTGCGCTGTGATTGGGCCAGACCCTATCCAGGTTAATATATATCATTATTTGAATGTGTATGGAAGCGGAAATCGTTCAAATCCTCCCCGCTCTCGTGGACGAGGATGGGGCGCGTTGGTGCTTCGGGTGGGGGCGTGCCGGTCAGATTCTATTTGTCGTCAAACTTCGGCAGCGCCTTCGCAGCCCGAGCGCTACCGCCGACGCTCAGCAGCCAATATAAAACGCCAAGGGCGAGCGCCATACCGGCGATGCCGGCGAAGTTCTCCAGCGTCGCCGTCTTGAAATCGAGCAGGATGATCTTTCGCGCGACCACCAGGATGGCGATAAGCACGACCACGCGTGCCTGCAGGACACCGGACTTGTTGCCAAGCGAGGTGGCGATGGAGTGGTTGAACTCCAGCAGGATCAGGACGGTCAGCAGCGATCCGAACACGTCCTGCAGCAGCTCGGCGCCGACGAAATCGGGGCTGAGGATGAAGTCTTTGACTAGCTCAATGCCGACTAGCACCAGCGAGTATACGATCACCACCTCGATAAAGAGCATGATGACGCGGGAGATCACTTGCTCGAAGCGCTCATGCGAGGTGAGATCCTTCCATTCTTTCCTCAGGGCGGCGATATTCAGCATCGGGGTATCGTCCTTACTTGCCCGTCTGGCGCAGACGCCAAGGCTTCTTGATATCGTGAGTCCAGGCGGGAAGCCGGGTCGGCGTTCACGCCTCTTGTGAATAAGTTGCCGGTCTGGTCACAATTTCTCCAATATCCCCAATAAGATGGGGCTGGGTTTCTGGGAATTCCCAACTGAGTGCCAACCGGATTAAGATGTCCCGCTGGGGGGCTTGCGGAATCGCGGTCTCTGGGCATGGTCTAGGCTCTGAAATGACCGATTTGATCGTGGTTCCAGAAGGGAAAATACTGGCTGGGAAGCTCCTGGCTGGGAAGGCTTGGGCCGAGAAAGTCTTGGCTGGGAAGAGCCCGGCTGGGCAGGTGCTAGCTGGGGAGTTCCTGGCGGGGCAGATCTTGCTCCCAAATCTGTTGGCTGGGGCGGACAAGACGTTGGATCTGGTCTTGAACAAGATGCAGATCTTCAACGAGATTTTGACCGAAACCTGGAACGACACCTCGACCAAGGTATTGGCTAGGCTGGAGAATATCCTAGCCAAATGGGATTTGCCGGCTTTTTTGCGGAACTCCACTGGGAGGCCAGCTCGCCCGCGTCGGTCTTGCCATCGTGGCAAGCGCTATTGCCGCGACGCTGATTTGCGCCTTATCGCCGACCCGTCCGACTTCTCCCGCGTCACCCCCCATTCATCAGGCCAGCGCCAAGGCTGAGCACGCTACCCCTCTACCGAGCGCTGGTTTCGATGTCGCCAAGGTCTGGACCGAAGAACGGGCGTTGATTGACGCGGCGACCAACCCAGAGATGCGCGTCGCGTCGGCAGATGCCTGGGCGCCAGCTGGCGGTATGTCTATCCTCATGGGCACCGGCTTCCCGTCTGCGGCGTCTTCCAGCCCAAACACGCCCACTGCCGACACCGGATCAGCCGTGCCATTGCCGGCGCCGGCGCCGCTCGCGCGTAACAACGATATCAGGCGTAAGGCCGTCGGCCGGAAAGGGCCGGCCCAGCGCACGCCGCAGGTGGCCTCGCTTCCGCCGCAGGCGCCAGAGCCCGGCTATTTCGAATTCTTCCGCAAGCTGTTCGGCAACCCGGATCACGCCGCGCAGGCGATGCTGGCCGCCAACCCGAAGACCGCGATCTACGATATCGAAAAGCGCATGGTCTATCTGCCGAGCGGCGACAAGCTGGAAGCGCATTCGGGCTACGGCCAGTGGATGGACGATCCGGACTCCGTCGATCGTAAGAATCTCGGCGTGACGCCGCCCAACATCTACGCCGTCTCGTTCCGGGAAAAGCTTTTCCACGGCGTCCGTGCGCTGCGCCTGACACCGGTCGGCACGGGCAAAATGTACGGGCGCGCCGGCATGCTGGCCCATTCCTACATGCTCGGCGAGGACGGCCAATCGAACGGCTGCGTGTCGGTGAAGGATTATCAGAGGCTCTTGCAGGCCTATGAAGACGGCGCGTTCAAGCAGCTCATCGTCGTGCGGCGCATCGACGATTCAGCGCCGTCGCAAGTCGCCAGCGTGCAGTCCGGCGGCATCTGAGGCGGAGCAGGCCCGCCGTCACCCCCACACCTCGCGCGCCGTCTCCACCACCAGTGTAAGTTTCCTCCACTGGTCGTCCTCGCTCAGCGGATTGCCCTCGATGGTGCTGGCGAAGCCGCATTGCGGGCTCACGCCCAGCCGCTCCAGCGGCACGATCTTGGCCGCTTCCTCGATCCGCCGTTTCAATTCGTCCTTGCTCTCGAGCTTGGGCGACTTGGTGGTGACCAGACCGAGCACCGCGATCTTGCCTTTCTGCAAATGCTTGAGCGGCGCGAACGAGCCGGCGCGCGGCGTGTCGTATTCGAGGAAGAAGCCGTCGACGTCTATGGTGCTGAATGAGACTTCCGCCACCGGATCGTAGCCGCCCTCGGCGAACCAACCGCCGGCGTGGTTGCCGCGGCACATGTGCATGCACACGGTCATGTCGTCGGGGACGTCGCGGATCGAATCGTTGATGACCGCGGCGTAGCGCGCGATCAGCGCATCGGGGTCTTCGCCTTCCTTTTTCGCCGCTTCGCGCAGGGCCGGATCGGTGAGATGGCCGGGAATGTTGGTCTCGTCGAGCTGGATATAGCGGCAGCCGGCGGCATAGAGCGCGGCGATCTCCTCGCGGTAGACCTGCGCGATGTCGGCATAGAGCTGCTCGACGTCCGGATAGACCTTCGAGTGTTGGCGCGAGCGCGTGCTGCGGAAATGCAGAAGCGTCGGCGAGGGCATGGTCTGCTTCGGCATCAGCCCGGCCGCTTCCGCCACCGGCTTCACCGCCGAGAAATCGTTGCCGGTGAGGCTCTGCGTGCGCTTCAGCCGCCCGGTCAGCTCCATGCGCGGCGGCGAGAATTCGACGCTGCCGTCCGTGCTCTTGAAGCGCACCGCCATTGGATCGCCGAAATGGATGCCGTCGATGCGCTCGATGAAGTCGATGAACCAGTGCCGGCGGCGGAAATCGCCGTCGGTGGCAAGCTTCAGCCCGACGTCCTTCTGCTTGCCGACGATGCGCGCGATCTCCGCGCTTTCGACGTCGCGCAGTTGCTCGGCCGACATCTTGCCTTCTATGTGCGCCGCCCGCGCGTCGAGGATCGACTTCGGACGCAGCAGACTGCCGACGTGATCGGCCTTGAACGGCGGGGCAGGGGCGGGCATGGGCGTTCCTATTTTCTTACTTGTTTGTCGGCGCTGCGGGGTCTTAGAATAATCGCGCCCGCCTTTAGCACGCGGGTCTCGCGCAGGCACGCGATTGATTTTTCACGGTGTCGGTGGAAGCGGGCGTGAGCCCGAAAGGCCACTGATGAACGGCCAGCACGTATCTTGTCAGGCTGCCACCGTCTTGAGGAAGCCCTCGACTTCATGGCGCAGCTGACTGGCGGCCTCCTCGACCGATTGGGACGCGCCGAGCACTGTCTGTGCCAGCTGCTGGCTTTCGCCGGTGGCGTCCGCGACCTCGCGCAGGACCGTGACGACCCGCCTGGCGCCGTGGGCGGCACCTGCGACATTCTGCGAAATCTCGCTGGTCGCCGCGCCTTGCTGCTGCACAGACGAGGCGACTGCGGTCGTGTAGCTGTTGATTTCGTGCATACGGCCGGTGATCTGGGCAATCGACTCCACGGCTTTGGCGGTCGCATTCTGAACCTTGAGGATCTGGGTCGAGATGTCCTCGGTCGCCTTCTCGGTTTGCGCGGCCAGTGACTTAACTTCCGACGCAACCACTGCGAATCCGCGGCCGGATTCGCCCGCCCGCGCGGCCTCGATAGTCGCATTGAGTGCCAGCAAATTCGTCTGCCCGGCAATATCCCGGATGAGTTTGACGACCGCACCGATATTCTGCGCGACTTGAGCGAGCGCGTCGATGTCCTGATTGGTTGCGCGGCCTTTTTCCACGGCGGCTTGAACCACGGCGGTGGTTTGATCGACGCGGCGGCCGATCTCGGCGACGGAATTCGAGAGCTCGGTCGTGGCGGATTCCACGCTTTCGATGTTGAACGACGCATCGTTCGACGTTTGAACCGCGTTTTCGGCGCGTCGCGACGTGTCGCCTGATCTTTCGAACAGGCTGCTTGCGATAGAGTGCATTTCCAGCGCTTTATTGGCAACACCGTTCAGGAGCGTTTCGGCGCTCATCCGAAAACGAGAGATTGCTTCCTCGATGACCGCCCGGCGCGCCTCTCGCTCCTGCAGCGCGGCCTGCTGCAGTTCGGCGCGACGGCGCTCGGTAATGTCCTCATGCGTGCCGATCCAGCCGCCGCCCGCCACCGGGTGGTTCATGACGAGCAGGAGCCGCTCGCCGCTAGACTTCACCTCGTGCCTGGTCGTGTGGCCCTTGCGCACCTCGGCCACGAATTCTTTCCGGTACTGGTCGGGATCTTTGGAGAATGTGCCCTTTTCCACGCGCTTTTTCAGCACGTCCGAGAGCGTCGCCCCCGGCCTCACGTCGTCCGGCGTCAGATTGTACATCTGATAGTATTGCGTGTTGCAAACCACCAGCCGCTCGTTCTCGTCGAACATGCACATGCCCTGCGCCATACTGTCGACGGCGGTACGCAACTGTTTTATTTCACGGCTTTGGTGACGCGTGAGCAGCAAGCCGGTCACGCTCATGGCCGCTTGCGTAATGACCGCGGCGGCGATCGCGGTCATCGCCGTTTCCGGAATGGCGGGAAGGATCGCGGCGACCCAGCCGTTGGCAAACGTGGCCAGGAGGAAAAAGCTGATCGCAAAGCCGGCAAGCCCAACCAGCGCCCCCCGCGGCGCGGCGCGTCTGCCCGTGAGTAAGAGAAACACCCGGTACATGCTATTTTCTCCGATCGCCGCCGGCACAGTATTCCGATCGTGTTTTCTTGCAGTTAATGATTGGTTAGCAAATCGTTTACCGGCGCGGTTCCGCGTGGCCGCTGGACGTGGCGTTTCGAACTCACAAATAAAGAGGCTTTGAGCAGGGCGACAGTGGTATCCGGCCTGCTCGACAGGAACCGGTACGCAGTCGGCGCATTTCCGCGAGCGACCGCCCGATCACCGAAACGGTCCCTTCACTCCGCCGCCTGCACACCCGGCAGCACGTAACCCTCGAACTGCTTCCTCAGCGTCAGCTTCTGAATCTTCCCCGTCGCCGTGTGCGGGATTTCGTCGACGAAGGCGACGTCGTCCGGCATCCACCATTTGGCGATCTTGCCTTCCATGAAGCCGAGGATCTCCTCCTTGGTCGCGCTCTCGCCCTTCTTCAGCACGATCACCAGCAGTGGCCGCTCGGTCCATTTCGGATGCGCGACGGCGATGGCGGCGGCTTCCGCCACCTTGGGGTGGCCGACCGCGAGGTTCTCCAGATCGATCGTCGATATCCATTCGCCGCCGGACTTGATCACGTCCTTGTTGCGGTCGACGATCTGCATGTAGCCGTAGGGGTCCATGGTGGCGATGTCGCCGGTGTCGAACCAGCCGCCGTCCTCGAACACCGGGTCGTTGTCGACCTTGAAATAAGCCTTCGCCACCGCCGGCCCGCGCACCTTCAGGCGGCCGAAGGTCTTGCCGTCCCACGGCAGCTCGTGGCCCTCGTCGTCGGTGATCTTCATCTCCACGCCGAACGGCGGATGGCCCTGCTTCTGCTGGATGTCGAGCCGCGCGTCGCCGGTGAGCGAAGCGTATTCCGGCTTCATGGTGCAGAGCGAGCCGAGCGGGCTCATCTCGGTCATGCCCCAGGCGTGCACCACCTCGACGCCGTAAACCTCCTCGAAGGTCTTGGCCATGGCGCGCGGGCAGGCCGAGCCGCCGATTACCACGCGCTTCAAGTAGGGCAATTTCTCGCCGGTCTTTTCGAGATCCTGCAGCAGCATCAGCCACACCGTCGGCACCGCGGCGGTGAAGCTGACTTTGTAGGTATTGAGCAGCTCGTAGATCGATGGTCCGTCCATCTTGGCACCGGGCATCACCAGGCTGGCGCCGGTCATCGGGCAGGAGAAGGCGAGCGACCAGCCGTTGGCGTGGAAGAACGGCACCACCGGCAGCACCACGTCGCGCGACGAGATGCCCTTGGAATCCGGCAGCGACGCCATGAAGGCGTGCAGCACGTTACTGCGGTGCGAATAGAGCACGCCCTTGGGATGGCCCGTGGTGCCGGATGTGTAGCACATGCCGGCGGCGGTGTTCTCGTCGAACTGCCTCCAGGCGAAGTCGCTATCGACTTCCGCGATCCAGTCCTCGTAGGCGACCGCGTTCTTCAGCGTCGTCTGCGGCATGTGCGTGCCGTCGGTCAGCACGATATAGCGCTCGATGGTCGGCAGCTTGTCGGCGATCTTTTCCAACAGCGGCACAAAGGTGAGATCGGCGATCATCATGCGGTCTTCCGCGTGGTTGATGATCCAGACGATCTGCTCGGGAAAGAGCCGCGGATTTACCGTGTGATAGATCGCGCCGATGCCGAGGATGCCGTACCAGGTCTCCAGGTGCCGAGCGGTGTTCCAGGCCATGGTGGCGACCCTGTCGCCCAGTTTGATGCCGTCTTTTTCCAGGCGCTTCGCGACCTTCAGCGCGCGGGTGCGGATCTCGGCATAAGTGGTCTCGACAATGGGGCCTTCCACCGACCGGCTAATCACCTTGCGTTCGGCGTGGAATTTGCCGGCGTGGTCGATAACGCGATGGCAGAGCAGGGGCCAATCCTGCATCAGTCCGAGCATTTTAGTTCCCCTCCAGGCTTCCTCGCGGACGGTTATGCGCCGCCGCTCTTCTTGAACGGTTTTTGGGCTGGCCCCGCGCCAGCCGTTACCCATGCCAAGGTTAGCGGCCACACCGCTGAGCGCAACGGGCTGTGGACCCCCGCGGGGGGTGGTCATGACGGGCACGATTTGGCGGCTGAGGCGTTGTTCCCGGAACCGTGGGCTGACTTGGGGACGCGCATGCGACGTTGGGCTCTCATCATTCTGGCGGGTTTCGCCGCGGCGCCGGTGCCAGCGCTGGCGCGATCGGGCGCTCATCCGATGATCATGGACAAGGCCACGCCGCCGCAGATGGCCGACGTGCTCATCAAGGCCGGTACCGAGGTGCCGTTGCCGCGTGCGCGGCCGGCGGCGACACCCCCTAAAACCGTCGAAACGGCTGTTCCGGCGCCAGCGGGGCCGCCGACCTTCCAGGAGATCGCCGCCGGCCTCGGTATCGATCCGGCCAGCGTCAGCAGTAAGCCGACCCTGTGCGACGAGCGTCTCGAGGCGATGGCGAAGATCGACCTCAAGCCAAGGCTCGTCGGCCCCGGCGCTTGCGGCGGCCCGGATCTGGTGCAAGTCAGTGCCGTCGTGCTGCCCGACAAATCGATGGTCCGGCTGCATCCGGCACCGATGCTGCAATGCCGGATGGCGGAATCGCTGGCCGCCTGGCTGCGCGATGAAGTCGCGCCGCGCCTCGCCAAGCTCGGCTCGCCGCTTCGCGAAGTCGAAAACTGGGATGCCTATGAGTGCCGTTCGCGCAACCGCGTCGCCGGCGCCAAGCTGTCCGAACATGCCAAAGGCGACGCCATCGACCTGCGCAGCTTCCAGCTTGCCGATGGCCGCACGATCACGCTGACCGATCCTCAGGTGAACGTGTCATTGCGGGATGAACTGCGCGATACCGCCTGCGCCCGTTTCACCACCGTGCTCGGTCCCGGCGCGCCGTATCACGGCGAGCACATCCATCTCGACGCGCTCCAGCGCCACAACGGCTACCGCATCTGCCATTGGGACGTGCGCGAGCCACCACCGACGCCGCTGCCGCGGCCGAGGCCGGGCGAGGTGGCAAAGGCTGCACCGCCGACGCCGGAGCAGGCCAAATCCGATCCGGCCACCGCACCGCCACAGCGCGAAGCCGGCGCCGCCGCGCGCACGAAACCTGCCAAGACCGTCGTGGCGATGGTTCCTGTGGGGCCGGGCGCTGTTGCCGCGGAGGGCGCGGCAGTGCCGCTGCCGGAGTTCGAAACCGGCAAGCCTGGCGGCGGCGCCGGCGCAACAGGCGAGGCATACGCGGCATCGGAAACACCGGAAAAGACGGGATCGCTTCCACTTTCCCTTCATTTTTTGGCGCTAACGCTGCCTGGATGAACCCGGCTCCCTCCAGCCAACCTGCACCGGACGTGCGCGCCCGCGGCCTCACCCGCCGCAGCCTGATCAAGGCCGGCATCGGTCTCGGCGGCGCCAGCCTCGTGCTGCCGGGTACAGCCACCTACGCCGCCGCAGAGGCCGCCGACCAACTCATCGTCACCGACTACCGGCTGAAGCCGCCGGGCTGGCGACGGGATCATCGGCTCTCCATCACCGTGATTGCCGACCTGCACGCGGGCGGGCCCAACATGGGGCGGGACCGCATCGCCCAAGTGGTCAATGCCAGTAACGCGCTCAAGAGCGACCTGAACGTGGTATTGGGCGACTTCTTCGCCACCCACCGCTTCATCACTGAGCATGTGCCGCCGCCGGCCTGGGCGGCGGAACTCGCCCGCCTGAAGGCGCCGCTCGGCACCTACGCCATCTACGGCAATCACGACTGGTGGTACGACATCGCCGGCGTGCGCAAGGCGCTCGACCACGTCGGCATCCCAGCGATGCAGAACGAAGCCGTGCTGCTCGGGGCCCCCGGCCGGCGCTTCTGGCTCGCCGGTCTTGGCGACCAGCTAGCCCATTATATTGGCCCGGACAATTTCGAGGGCGTCGATGACCTGCCAGGCACGCTTGCGCGCATCACTACTGACGATCCGGTCATCCTTTTGGTCCACGAGCCGGACATATTCACCCAAGTGCCCGAGCGCGTCTCGCTCACGCTCGCCGGCCACACCCACGGCGGCCAGATCCGGTTTCCGCTGGTCCCGCCGCTATGGACGCCGTCAGCCTACGGCGCTCGCTTTGCGTATGGCCATATCATTGAGCGCGGCCGCCACATGATCGTCTCCGGCGGGCTCGGCTGCTCAAAGGTGCCGTTGCGGCTCGGCGTGCCGCCGGAAATCGTGCGCGTGACGCTGGGGTCCTAACCGTCCAAAAAAACGAAAACGGCGCCGGACTATCCGTCCGGCGCCGCCCCCTCAGCCCGAAAGTCTAGTATGTGCTCAGCCCGCGTGAGGCCACTGTAATGGGCGAGTAGCCCTTGTGCGCTTTCAGTACCACCACGACGGTGCCCATCTTGACCCGCTTGTAGAGGTCGATGACGTCCTCGTTGGTCATGCGGATGCAGCCCGAGGAAATCGCCTGGCCGATATATTCCGGCTGATTGGTGCCGTGGATGCGGTAAAGCGTGTCCTTGCCGTTCTGGTAGAGGTACATCGCCCGCGAGCCCATGGGGTTCTGCGGTCCTGGGCCGACATATTTGGGCACGCTCAGCCGCGAAATTTCACTCGCGGTCGGCGTCCAGGACGGCCATTCGGTCATCGCGCCGACCTTGGCTACCCCCGACCAGTCCATGCCCTGTTCGCCGACGGCCACGCCATAGCGGATCGCCTTACCCTTCGGCAGCACATAGTACAGGAACCGGTTGTCGGTATCGACGACGATGGTGCCGGGCTCTTCCTTGCGCTGGAAATCTACGATGTGGCGCCTGTAGGTATCAGGGATGGTCGCCTTGGCGTAGGGCGCCGCTGCCAGCAATTTCTTGTCGCGCGGCGTGAAATTGGCTTCCGACGACGGCGAAAGCGTCGCCTGCATGCATCCGCCGAGCAACATCCCGGCTCCAACTAAAACGACGAACAACCCCCGCGTCGCCATTGCACTTCCTCTTTCCCGGCCGCCCTTGTCGCGCCCGCTACGATATCGCTTGTTTGGCAATTAACCGAAAAGGTTGCGCCGACGCCACGGAATCCTTTGTGTCCGCACGAAGCTGCTGTGGACGTGTTGCAGGAATGCCGCACCGGTTTGGGCCAGGTATAGGTGCGCTCCCTCGCGGGCCAGGACTTGGTGCGAAAAGCACTGTGACCGCAGTATGTTAACGCGTAGTTTACCAGTGTTGGCGGATTTATGATCGAGATCAAGGCGAACGAGGTCATGCTGCTGCGAATTGCCACCGGAATACAGCAATGCATGCGCAATTCTGCCCCAGTCATTCACGAGATAGTGTGCGCTCGAAACAAGCACGGACGGTCTGGAGACTAGGACAATGATGGCGACTAAGGCGACGAAGCAGCGCCAGCAATCCCAAAGCCAGGAACCTCAAATTCAGTACGGTAGCCTTGACCAGCGTTACGGCAAGATCGGCATTTCGGCAGTGGCCGGCGCCGTCGGCCACAAGGGCGAACGGCATGTGCCTGTCACGCCCAAGCATCCGTACATTCAAAACGACTCAGACTGAGCGTTCCCGCGCTGCTCGCGCGCTATCGGTGCGGGCTTTGGGCGCACGGCACATTCCACTAACCGGACGAGATCCCTCCGCGCGACCCCCGACGTTACGCGGCCGCGAATCGCGTGGCATTATTGCCTTGCGTCGGCCCGTGCGATCGGGCCATGACAAGCGGTACGGTTTCGAAAAACGGTTGGGCGTCATGCTCTCGGTCTACGTTCCGCACGGCACTAGGCTCGAACGCGCCGCGGTCGAGGCAGAAGAGCCGTTGCCGGAGGCCGCGGTGTGGATCGACGTGGTTCGCCCCACCGCGCACGAAGACCGCTCCGTCGGCCACCTGCTCGGCATCGAACTGCCGACCCGCGAGGAGATGCAGGAGATCGAGGTCTCCAGCCGCCTCTATGTGGAGAACGGCGCGCGCTTCATGACCGCGACGCTGATGTGCCACTCCGACAGCCCAACGCCGAAGTCGACGCCGGTCACCTTCATCCTTACCGGCCATCGGCTCGCCACCGTGCGCTACGACGAGCCGCGCCCCTTCGCCATCGTCGAGCACAAGTTGGCGCGCGTTTGCCCGCCGCGGATCAACGGCGAGACCGTGCTGATGGACCTGCTCGACGCCATCATCGACCGCGCCGCGGACATCCTCGAGCGCATCGGCGCCGAGATCGACCAGATTTCGCACACCATCTTCGAGCCGGACGAGGACGCCGGCCCGCCCTCCTACAACGACGTCCTCAAGGGGCTGGGCCGCAAGGGCGACCTGACCTCGAAGGTGCGCGAGAGCCTGGTCTCGGTTGGTCGGCTGTTGTTGTTCCTTGCCAACGAGTCGGAAGGCATGAAGTGGCCGAAGGAGACGCGTCTGCAATTGCAATCGATGCAGCGCGACGTGATTTCGCTCACCGACCACGCCAGCTACATTACGAACAAAGTGACGTTTCTGCTCGATGCCATGCTGGGCGTAGTCAACATCCAGCAGAACAATATCATTAAAATATTTTCGGTCGCCGCGGTGGTCTTGATGCCGCCGACCCTGATCGCTTCGATCTACGGCATGAACTTCAAACATATGCCGGAGCTCGACTGGCACTACTCCTATCCGATCGTGCTCATCGTAATGGTGATCGCGGCGGTGCTGCCGTACATGTATTTCAAGTGGAAGAAGTGGCTCTGACCCTGCTTATGCGTCCCGCGTTTGTGGGGCGAGATATTGGCCCAAGTGGGCCGGTTGGCGGTGACCGCTCTCATCCAGTTGGCGTCACAACCACGATCAGCCAAAGCATTGTCCCCGCCCTCGGGCAATTGGACGCGCATGCCGACAACCCGATCGTCGGGCGCCATACCAGCCCTTA
>CAVVGD010000012.1:0-1145716 GCA_963747725.1 uncultured Pseudomonadota bacterium | reverse complement strand
CCCTGACGGTCGAGTTCCACGACGCGCTGGACCCTTATGGTCATTGGCGCAGGCATTCGCGCTGGGGCGAAGTGTGGATTCCAAATCGCCCGCATAGTTGGCGGCCCTATCGGAACGGGCATTGGGTATATACTGATGAATGGGGTTGGTATTGGGTTGCTGACCGGGACGAAGCGGATTGGGGCTGGGTCGCTTACCACTATGGTCGCTGGGTGTTCGATCCCGACGAGGGATGGGTTTGGATTCCGGGCAATGAATGGGCGCCGGCGTGGGTCGATTGGCGGCGCGGCCGCGATTATGTCGGCTGGTCGCCGCTGCCGCCGGATGACTACTTGGTTGAAGCTCGCGGAAATCCGGCATTTTGGTTGTTCGTGCGGCTTAGTAACCTCGTAGCCCCAGCTCTAGCCGGAGTCTATTTGCCGTCGCGACAGACCAATATTTATATCCAGAACACGGTCATCGTGAATCGCACTGTGGTCGTCCAGAGCAGTGGGAGGACGTTCGCTGTCAATCCGGGTATTCAGCCTGCGTACATTGCTGCTGCGAGGCGTCGCCCGCTGCCGACGTACCAAGTGCAACCACGCGTTTTGGCTGGGACCCAAGGCATTAAGGGCGCGGTGACCGTCAGCGCCAAGGATATTCAGGCAAGCCGTATTGCCAAGCCGGGCGCAGGAGACCAGAGGCACCGCTGTAACGCCTTTCCGTGAAACCGTCGTTCAGCAAAAGGCTGCTTCAATCAAACCGGCAGCGAAGGTCCCGCCGCCAGAAGCTTTATCTCGAGGTCAGCAAGGTCGGTTAGGCGCTCGTCCGCCGCGCGCTGCCCAAGGCGCCAAGGTGATTGAGCCGACGGCTCCCGTAGCAAAGCCCGCAACTGCACCTCCGGCACCAGCCGGTGCGCCCGGCGCTAAGCCTGCCGTTCCGACGCCGTCGCCGAACAAAGCAGCGCCCCCGCCGGCTAGGTCTGCGCCGCCAGCGCGACCGCCCGCTGCGCGGCCAGCGCCACCACCTGCTGCGCGTCCAGCGCCGCCACCTGCTGCGCGTCCAGCGCCCCCACCTGCTGCGCGTCCAGCGCCGCCGCCTGCTGCACGTCCAGCGCCGCCACCGGCTGCGCGATCAGCCCGCCGCCTGCTGCGCGTCCAGCGCCGCCACCGGCTGCGCGATCGAGCGCCGGCCGCCTGCTGCACGGCCAGCGCCACCACCTGCTGCCCGGCCAACGCCGCCGCCAGCTGCGCGACCAGCGCCGCCATCCGCGGCAAGCCGGACGCACCGTCGAAGCGGGGCAAACTGCCCGAGGAGAAGAAATAGCGCGCATACGTTTGCGCAAACAAACCGCGCGGCCTTGGCGGGGCCGCCCATTGCATTACCGGCTAAAGTGGCCTCAGTTCTGGGTTAGGTCGGTTCGTGGCCGGAGCTGCCGATCTACGTGAGGCCAGACTGTGTCCATTGTCAGAGGCGAAGCGGCCGCTCCGATGCGGAAGCAGGCAATTCGCATTTTGACCCGCTACAAAGATTGCATCCCCTGCTGGAACTGCATGGCCAAATAGTGACACTAGCGGGCAGGCCTGTCTTGATCCATGAATGTTCCGGCGGTATCGGGCGAAAATGACTAAATGCTGCCGGTCGCCGTCCCTCTACTGACTGGGCGGATTTCGGCTCTATGATCAACACGCATGCCCGTAGGGTGAGTTGGGTCTGCTCTCCTCCGAAACAAATCGGCGCATGAGTCAAGAAATCGTATAAAAACCGTAGGGCGAGCAGATCATGGCGAGATCAGGTTCACGCAAGGTCATCTTTGCTGCGCTTGCGGGCAACACGCTGATCGCCATCACCAAATTCGCTGCTGCATCCTATACTGGCAGTTCAGCAATGCTGAGCGAGGCAATTCATTCGCTCGTTGACACTGGCAACCAGGGGCTCTTGCTTTATGGCATTAAACGCGCTGCCCGGCCCGCCGATAGATTTCACCCCTTCGGTTACGGCATTGAGCTCTATTTCTGGGCGTTCGTCGTCGCGATCCTTATCTTCGGCGTAGGTGCCGGGGTTTCGTTCTACGAAGGCATCGATAAAATTCAAAATCCTCATCCGGTGACCAGCCCTCACGTGAACTACATAGTTTTGGGCTTGGCTATGGTGTTTGAGGCAAGCACTTGGTGGGTCGCGTTTCAGGAATTGCGCAAGGTAAAAGGCGCGTACGGCTATTTCGAAGCTGTGCGGCTCAGCAAGGATCCGACGGTCTTCACCGTTCTGTTCGAGGATACCGCGGCCTTGATCGGTCTGATCGTTGCCTTCATCGGAATTCTGCTCAGCCAACGCCTTGGCCTTCCGGTTCTGGACGGCGTCGCGTCGCTGGTGATTGGCGGCGTTCTGGCTGTCACCGCGGTGTACTTGGCCTACGAATGCAAAGGCCTGCTCACCGGAGAGAGCGCGAGTCGCGCCGTTGTCTCTGAGATAGAGCGGATCATCGCCGAGGAACCGGAAACCTACCGGCTCAATGAACTGCTGACGATGCATTTTGGGCCAAACGACATACTGCTAAACGTTAGTCTCGATTTTAGCGATCGGCTATCGTCGGCTGAAGTGGAGAATGCGGTCTCCACGCTGGAGCGGCGCATCAAGACGCGTTTTCCTGACATCAAGCGCGTGTTCATTGAAGCGCAACGTTCGTCGGTTCTCCCTGTCGCAGCAATTACATATCCCGGACAGGCCCAACGGTAGCGATCGTCGCAGTCCGATATCATGAACATGGCGCGTTGGGTGACGGGAGCCTGTGTAGTTGAATGCGGCGCGCCACAACGAGCGCCAGCGCTCCGGCGCGAAGGGCATGCGATGAGGCGCTGTTAGATTTGCAGGATGCAGTGAGGAGTGACAGATGGCTTGGAATAACAGCATTGCCGAAAATCTCGTGGCCTGCAGTAAATGCGGCGCAATTAATCGCTTACCGCCGTTTCGCCCTGCCATCGACGCCAAATGCGGGAGATGTAAGGCCAAGGTTTTCGCGGGGCATCCGGAGGATATCGCTGCAATGATATTGGCCGCCAGATCGTCCGCAGCGCCATCCTGGTTCTCGTCGATGGCTAGGTACCTAGGCGCGGACCATGTCGTATGATTCCGCCGGGTTATGAGGCAACTGTTCGTCAATTGGATCCGCAGGGGCGGCTGATCAAGCTCAATTCCGACGGTGAGCTGGCGGTAGCCTCTCGGCTCGGCATTCAAGGTATCCCGACGATGTTCTCTTTCAAGAAGGTCGAGAGGTTGCACGCGCGTCCGGCGCGATGTCTGCCGCCCAGATTGTGCGATGGGGGCGCGACTGCCTGCCGACGGTGGCTATCTGAGCCTGCCGAGGGACCAGCTATTGGTGCGGCTGGGGACTGCCGTTAGCGCGTGGTCGTAAGCGACGTTTCGTGGTTGGTTGTGACGCGGTTTAAATGGGATCAGTTGCATGAAGGACCCTTACGAGACCCTCGGCGTCAATCGATCTGCGACCGACAAGGAGATCAAGGACGCCTTCAAGAAACTGGCACGTAAATTCCATCCTGATCTGCATCCGGGCGACAAGGAGGCGGAGGGAAAGTTCAAGGACATATCGGCGGCCAACGACCTGCTCAAAGACGCTGAGAAGCGCCGGAGATTCGATGCGGGTGAGATCGATGCCACCGGAGCGGAGCGGCCGCAGGAGCGATTCTATCGCGACTTCGCCGATGGGCCGGCCTATGCCTCGCACGCAGCGCAGGATGGATTTGCCAACAACGAGGAACTGGAAGAATTTCTGGCGCGAGCGTTTGCGGAGAGAGGACGTCGGTCGCAGGGCACGTTCCGCGCGCGCGGCCAGGATGTGAGCTATGTGCTCCCGATCGGATTTCTGGCGGCAGCCAATGGCGCCGCGCGCACCATCACGTTGCCGGAAGGCAAGACGCTGCAGGTGACGATCCCCGAGGGTGCCGAGGACCGTCAGATGCTGCGGCTGAAAGGACAGGGCATGCCGGGCTTCGGCGGTGGACCGGCGGGGGACGCCTATGTTGAGCTTCATGTCGAACCGCATCCGTTCTTTCGCCGCAAGGACGACAACATTCATGTTGAGGTTCCAGTCACGTTGAAAGAGGCGGCGCTAGGCGCACGGATTGAAGTGCCGACCGTAGGTGGCCCGGTGACGGTGACTGTCCCGAAGGGGTCGAATACCGGCAACACACTGCGCCTGCGCGGCCGAGGGATCCGCAATCGCAAGTCCGGGCAACGCGGACATCAGTTGATCACCTTGAAGGTCGTTCTGCCCGAAGCTGAAGAGCCTGAGTTGGTCGCGTTCCTTGAGACCTGGCAGCCGAAAGCTAAGCAGGATCCGCGCAAGGAGATGCTGTCATGATGCGTGTCGATGACCTTGTCGCGACGATATCCGATTTGCGACGCAGCGACCTTGAAACCTGGATCCGTGAGGAGCTAGTCGTGCCGCGGCAGGAGGCGGGAACGCGATTTTTCACGGACATGGAATGTGCGCGGGTCCGCCTCATCTGTACGCTGCACTATGAACTTGAGATTGATGCGGACACGTTGCCGGTGGTGTTGTCGCTGGTTGATCAGCTCTACGACACCCGGCAACGCCTGTTGTCGCTGACCGCCGCCGTAGCGGCGCAGGACGAGACTGTCCAAGCAGCGATTATCGCAGCGCTGGAGCCGAATGGCGGGGCCCCCTGAGGCCAACAACTCATAGAATTGTCTCTTCAGAACAAAGTGTTAATCAGCGTCGGGTCCCGACGTCGATCGGCGCGCTAAGTTATGGATCTATTTGGCAGTAGAGGGGTTACGTCCGGGCGCTTATTGACACGATAGCCTCAACAATGTCGGGGTGCCAGCAGTGTCAGCCGCAGGGCGAGACTCCTCTTGACTTAACTCACGGAGGAAACGAAACATTCGTTGTTGTTGCAATCTAGCGGGCGTCGAATGGGCCGTTACAAAGACTACGACCGCGGACCTAAGCGCGGCGGTTATGACGACGATCATAAGTCTGACGACCGGGCATCCGGAGTTCGGCCAAATTATCCACGTCCGAGCGCCCCGGCGGAGCGACGCCCTGCTAATGCTTCGCAGGTCGTAGGCCCGACCACCGAAAGTATTGGTACCGTTAAAATGTACAAGGCGGACAAGGGATTCGGTTTTGTCGGGCAGGATGGCGGGGGAAAGGATGTCTTCGTTCACGCCACTGCGCTTGCCCGCGCCGGGCTGAGCGGGCTGGCTGAGGGCCAGCGTGTGCGGATGCAAGTCGGTCAGGGTCAAAAAGGGCTAGAGGCTCAGACGATCGAGCTCTTGGACTGAAACTCCATATCGTCCTGAGTTCGCCTTGGCGCTGACGAAAGTAGAATTCTTCCAACAGAAATTCGACTTCCGTTGCTCAGTCCATCCGACCGCAAACGGCCTTATCAATCCCGCTAGCGTCATCTGCGCTGACTGCCGCCCACCCAGGATCGCCTCGACAATGTCCGGCGCCAGCAGGATCAGTCGGACCGCTCTCAGTCGTCCGCCAATTATCTGCTGTCTTTATCGGATCACCATAACCCCCGAAGACGGCGTTACTCGGCAAGCAAGAATATCGTCGATCCGTGGTGTGATGTTTCAATATCAGCACTGCGGCGAGAAACATTTGCACTGGTATCTGAGCGGCCCAGCCGGCCGAGGCCGCGGCGTGCGCCCGGCGAATGCAATTCCTTGCAACAATTGATAAAAATCAACGTGATCGGGCCATATTCAGTGCGACATGCGCAACTGAGGCCTTTTTCCAACGCCAGCCTATGACCAAACCAATCGAGCCCAAGCAACGCGCGGACATCCAAACCATCCTCGGCTTGGGGGCGGAGACTGCTTCGCCGTGGGTGCGGCGGCGCAAGCAAATGGCGGTCGGCTTGGCCGTTGCGGCGCTCTTGACGCTGGCCGTGTTCTGGCTGTTCAGCGGCGGTTCCAACGGCGTCCGCTATGTCACCGAGCCCGCGACGCGCGGCAATCTGACCGTCATCGTCACCGCGACCGGCTCGGTCCAGCCGACCAACAAGGTCGATGTCTCGAGCGAACTGTCGGGAACGATCCGCAAGGTTTTGGTCGACTACAATTCGCCGGTAAAGGCAGGCCAGGTGCTGGCCACGCTCGATACCGATAAGCTGGTTGCAACCCTCAACAGCTCGAAGGCGAAACTGGCGGCCGCCCAGGCGAAGGCTGCGGAAGCAGAAGTAACTGTCGGTGAAAAATTGCGCGAGCTTGCCCGCAACAAGACGCTGGCCGCCACGAATGCCGTATCGGCGCGTGATCACGATCAGGCGCAGGCGGGCTACGATCGCGCCGTGACCTCGCTGGCGAGCGCCCGCGCCGACGTGGACGTTGCCAAGGCGGATGTGGATCTTGGTAAGACCAATCTTGCCAAAGCCTCGATCACATCGCCCATTAATGGTGTTGTCCTGGTTCGCAATGTCGATCCGGGCCAAACCGTAGCGTCCTCGCTGCAAGCACCGGTTCTGTTTTCGATTGCGGAAGACCTGAAGCAAATGGAACTTCGGGTCGATGTCGACGAAGCCGATGTCGGCAAGGTTCGCGCCGGACAAAGCGCCACTTTCACCGTCGATGCCTTTCCGGGCCGCAAATTCCCCGCCACCATTCGGGAAGTGCGCTTCGCTTCCGAAACGATCCAGGGCGTCGTGACCTACAAGGCGGTATTGGACATCGACAATTCCGAATTGCTGCTGCGGCCGGGTATGACGGCGACGGCGGAAATCAACGTCACCGAAGTCAAGGATGCCCTGTTGGTTCCGAACGCGGCGCTGCGTTACGGGCCGTCCACGACCCAAAAGGGGTCGAAAAGAAGTCTGTTGAGCCAGCTGCTGCCGGGCCGGCCGCAATTCCGTTCCGCGACGCCACGTGAAGTTGCCGGACAAAATGGAACGGTGTGGTTACTGCAGGATGGCCAGCCGGTGGCGGTGAAGGTTGTCATCGGTGTCAGCGACGGCAAGGACACCGAAATCAAAAGCGGCGATCTGAAGGCCGGGCAGGTGCTGATCGTCGACCAGACCGCCAGCAAGTCTTGATGGGACGTGCGCCGTGACCGACGCCGGCAGCCAGCAGCCGCTCATCCAGTTCCGCTCCGTCTGCAAAGTTTACGGAAGCGGGGACGCCGCCGTGCGCGCACTGACCGATGTCGACATGACGATCGAGGATGGCGAGTTTGTTTCGATCATGGGGCCATCCGGTTCCGGCAAGTCGACGGCCATGAACATTCTTGGCTGTCTCGATACGCCGACCACCGGGGACTATCGTTTCATGGGCGCCGAGGTCGGCCGGCTGGCGCGGAACAAGCGCGCGCTGATCCGCCGCCATATGCTCGGCTTCGTGTTTCAGGGCTTTAATCTACTAGCCCGCACCACCGCCTTGGAGAATGTCGAACTACCCTTGATCTATCGCGGCATGCCCGCGGCCGAGCGGCAAAAGCTCGCTGCCGCGGCGCTCGACCGGGTCGGGCTTTCCGGGCGCGGCCATCATACTTCCGCTGAACTTTCGGGCGGACAGCAGCAGCGCGTCGCGATCGCCCGCGCCATCGTGACCGATCCCGAGGTGCTCTTGGCCGACGAGCCGACAGGCAATCTCGATACCAAGACTAGCCGCGAGATCATGGAGCTGGTGACGAGCCTCAACGTCGATCAGCAAATGACCGTGGTGATGGTGACGCACGAGACCGATATCGCCGCCTATGCGCGGCGGATGGTTCGCTTCCTCGATGGCCGGATCGAGAGCGACGTGCCCAACAAGGAGGCCGCCTGATGCTGTACGAAGCGTTCAGGCTGGCTTTGCAGGCGATCCGGCGCAACGCATTGCGCTCGTTTCTGACGGTGCTTGGCGTCGTCATCGGTGTCGGCGCGGTGATCGCCATGGTGACGATCGGCAACGGCACCACCGCCAAGGTGACGGCGGACTTGGCGAAGCTCGGCTCGAACCTGCTGTTCGTCAGCCCGGGGCAACAAGGGCCGGGCCGGGCCAGTGCCGATGCCAAGGCGTTCAATGCGCGCGACGTCGAGGCGATGCGAACACAACTCAACGGCGTCAAGGCGGTGGCGCCGGTGGCGCAGAAGTCGGTCACCGTTGTTTACGGCACCGAGAACCGTACCGTTACGGTCACCGGCACCGACAACGAATATTTCATCACCCAGGACTGGCCGCTGAAGTCCGGGCGTCAATTTCTCGACGGTGAAATCCGCGGCGGCCGCGCCGCCTGCATCATCGGCACGACCGTGGCTGAAAAGCTGTTTGGCCGCGTCGACCCACTTGGACACAGCATACGGGTCAACAAGGTGTCCTGCGAGGTGATCGGGCTGCTCATATCCAAAGGTCAGTCGAGCTTCGGCTCAGACCAGGACGACATCGTGCTGATGCCGCTTCGCACGTTTCAACGCCGGCTGGCCGGCAACACCGATATCAGCCGGATCATGGTGTCGGCCAAGGATGGCGTCGAGACGAGCAAGGTGCAGGCCGACATCGAACGGATCCTGCGCGAGCGCCGCAATATCGCGCCCGGCAAGGAGGACGACTTTTCCGTGCGCGACATGAAGCAGATCGCTCAGACCATGGCCGGCACAACCTCGATGCTGACCGGCCTGCTCGGCGCGGTGGCGGCGGTCAGCCTGCTGGTCGGCGGTATTGGTATCATGAACATCATGTTGGTGTCGGTCACCGAACGCACCCGCGAGATCGGTATTCGTTTGGCAATCGGCGCTCTGGAGCGGCAGGTGCTGTCGCAGTTTCTGGTCGAGGCGGTGGTTCTGTCGCTGTTTGGTGGTCTGGCTGGAATCTTGCTGGGCCTTGGGCTCGCGCTGATGGCGACACGCATGCTGGAGGTGCCGTTCACCGTCGAACCGCAGATCGTTTTCATCGCCTTCGCCTTCTCGGCGCTGGTGGGTGTTGTCTTCGGCTATTTCCCGGCCCGTCGTGCCGCGCGGCTTGATCCGATTGAGGCGCTAAGGCACGAGTAGCTGACCCAGCTGTCACTCTGAAAGACCTTCCATTCGTGAATGGCCCCAAGTTGGGTCTGATATGTTGTGACACCATGCTACATGGTCGCGGCAGGCCGATCACTGTTCCGTAGCCGGGTCGGCTAAAGGAACTGCTTGGTAAATGCAACTCCCCCGCCGCCTTACTTTCGTCCGGTAGGGTTCTGGAATTTGCTCTATCGATTCCAATGTCTCGATCAAAATCCAGTTGGTCAGCGTCGTGTAGCGTGGAGATGGATCATCTACTTCCCAACCCTCACGCCAGAAGAGAAAAGTGCATGCCTCGGATCGCCAAGCGTGTTTGAAATGCTTGTATGCCATCAGACCCCAAAAATGCCGACCATAGTGATCGCAAGGCTAGTCGGTAGCGGCGAAACAGCTATCCCTGGTCAACCCAGGCACCTGAACGGTCGACTGGGGTACGCAGCTTCGTTGCGCATCAATGACGTGTAATTTGACTCGGTTGCGCCATATTAATCGATCTCCCGGAGGAGCGCACATGCACTCCAGGCATTCGTGCTCTCCCGAACATGTGATGCGGGGGGAGCCAGAAGGGACATCGATCCCATTATCAACGATCATCCTGTGGCGCACCACGTAGAGGGGTGGCGCTGAAATATTTCCGGGCGGCTCGGGCAACCAACGCCGGCCGCAATGTCATGCAGTGGGTTCGAGCCACACCATCAGCCTCAGCTGATGTTTGCAGGCAGGGCACTCGAAAATGCGAACTTCCGTGCCAGATGATTTGTTGATCGGTCCCGATTGCGTCAGCTCCATTTCGGTGCCGCACAGGCAATCAGGCATTTCCGTGGAGCCGGGGGGCGAGTACATCTTCAATCTTGGACATCGCGTGAACTCGCAGATTGATTGTTACGCGTACTGATACTTCCGATCAAAATTCGGCCCCAGCTGGCGCTGGGGCCGAAGATCGATCGAGCGGCCTGGAGGTCGGGGGGCTGGGGTGGGATGCTCGATCATAAAAATGTTACGACGTTGAGATTGCACATTGTTGATTTAAGTCAAAAGAGGATTTGCAGTGTTTGTCATATAGATACCTTGCATTTCGACCCTTATCGAGAGGGCGAGGGATCCCGAGATGAGGAGATTGTGCCGCCGGCTCGGCCTGGGGGCATACTCAATCCTCACGGACGCGATGCCGCGGCGCAGCCCGTTTCCCAAAGCGCTATTTTGGCGGACTAACTGTACGCGGCTGATCGGCCAGCAGTACGCTCAGCAGGGAACTATGGACTTCGAGATGTCCGTTGTAAGTTATGAAGCCCAATTTACGGAACTTATTCATGAAGTGGCTCACGCGTGACCGGGTCGTACCGACCATCTCAGCGAGCACCTCCTGACTGATCTTTGTGAGAATTGGCTCAGGTCGGCCTTCCTTCCCAAAGTTAGCCAACAGCAGCAACAGGCGCGCAAGCCGCTTTTCGGTGGAGTTGAAGAGCTGATCGACCAGATCTTCTTCGACCCGGGCATTCCGCGTCAAAATATGCGCGACAAACATTTGCGAAAATGCGGGCTCGTCACGGATGACCCGCTGAATTTCAATCTTTTGTAATCGCATTGCCTCACAATCGGTGATTGCAGACGCCGTTGCCAGGCGCTTCGGCTGTCCAAGCAAGCATCCTTCGCCGACAAATTCGTCCGGCCCCAAAAGTGCGACAACTGCTTCCTTTCCATCCTTGGATAGGACGGCGACCTTGACCTTGCCCTTCTTGATATAGTGGACGGCGTCCGCATCATCGCCCTGAGCGAAAAGAACTTCTTTCTTCGAATAGGTGTAAATCGTGCGGCCGACCCCCGCCGTAGCTAAAAACGCCGCAGCATCAAACAGTGGGGCCTCGGCTGCTGTACTGCTTTTGCTGCGCTTGGCCGGCTTTGATTTAGGTTTATGAGACACGGTGGTTTTGTCTCCAGTCAGGCGGAAGCTCTGCTGTCTCTCAGCCATCAACGCCTGGCACAGGGCCGCTGCTGGTAGTGCGTTAGTGTACGCTTCCAGACATAGGAATCCAACGCAATTCGGCACCGTTGGTTTGAGGCGAATTGGTTCACGGCCATATGACTGTTTGCCGCAGGCATGATTTCCAGTGTTAATTTAGCCTTAAAGAAACGAAAAGCGGTCTGAATAGAACAGCCACCGCTTCCTCGACAAGGGTAGCTTGTTCCATCGCCGAAACGGCTTCGGGCTTCGGCGGCTGAGAGACAGTTTGGTGCTCCCGCCTGTGATATTCGGGAGGTCAATATGAATATCGTTCCGATCCAAGATGTCGCCTTTGACGACAACGCCACCCTCGCAATGGGCGCCGCGTTCGATCGGGCCTGCCAGTCACTCGGTGACATTGGCCGCGCCATCGTAAGGCGTGAGAAGATTGCGAAATGCATTATTGAAGCTGCCAAAAGTGGTGAGCGCGATCCGGCCCAGCTTTATAAGGAAGCGTTAAAGTCGTTTCGCATCGGAGACACGTTGATGCCAATTGCTGGCGGAGACCGCGATTTCCCCGTCCGGTCTACGCATTGATCGCGCGCACTGCGTGATCATCGAGAGCCCGGTTAGTCCATTAGCCGGGCTCTCGCCCTTTTAAGTAATGATCCAAAATCAACCGACGACTTCGTCTTCGACCGCGGATAATGGGAGCTCTTTCGAAGCCACCTTAATGCGGAATACGTAGTCTTCCAGCACGCCCAGGCTCATTCATGTCGGCCAATTCTCATTTTCCGCACCTGAGCTACCAACGACCGGCGTGCCCAAAGTGTGGCGCGACGATGATGCTTTCCCGATTTGATCGCGAAAACGCGGATGACGGCAAGCGCACGTTCGATTGCGTCCCCTGCGATCACTATGAAACTGTGATCTTGCAGTACCGCTAGGCGGCTTCAGTAATGGCCTACTTCGAAATAGGGAGTGGCTTAATTACGAAAGTGGTCATTTTTGAACAGACTCCTTAATGCGCCGGATGAACGATGATTTCCATTCCGGCCCCGTTGCCGAGCACAGCTTCCCCAATCCCCCGTGCGCGTACGGTGGCGGGGTCGGGACAAAAGGTCGCCTCGATTGGCGGTCTTTTCGAATTCAGCCCAGCTTACAACGTGGGCTTTTGGCCTGTTGCGGTTGTGCGAGCCTAAAGCCGCTATTATGGCTGGCACCTTATTGGCTCTGCGCGGGTTGAGTTATGTATTCAGCCAGCAGACTAAGGCCTGAAACGGCGCCGATCATCGCGGCCGCAGTTGTAGAACAGCTCCGCGACGCCGCATTCTAAAGGAGGCTCCCATGGAATTGCTCTTGATAATCGTTGTGCTCTTTCTTCTCTTCGGCGGCGGAGGATACTTTGGTCGCCGTCGCGGCTACTGGTAGAGCAAACGTTTGTCGTTCGCGATAAAGGTGCTCGCGCGATGATGAAAAGGATGATGGTGGCCGCCGTCGGGCTGTCGCTTTTGTTGGCCGGCGCGGCCTTGGCGCAGACCGAAGACCAATGCAACCAGGTCCGCGCCGCCGTGGCGCAGTATTGCTACAAGGCGGCGAAAGCACATGCTGATGCCACGTTGAGTCATGATGAGGAGCGAGCCGCCGGCGCCTGTCTAAAGCGCAATCCGGTGGCGAAAAGACGCCATCAGGTAGTGAAAGAACGTCATATCGCTCGCTGAACCACATGCGGAATCGCGCCTACGCCGCCTGAGTAGCCAACCCGCTGCTTCTATGGCACCCCCCTTTTCAAGGGCCGCGCTTCACGGGCTCCGGCTGTGTCGCATCGAGCATTTCGACTGTTGGCCCAAATCGGCCGACCGCCCGATCAGGATTTACCGAGATGCTACCTGACCGGGCGAAGTCCCTATTATTGTCATGTGGTGTTTTTGGACGTGCCTAGGTATGACCGCGCTGCCACCTTTGACCCAACTCCGGCTTCGATGGACAGTTGCTCGATCACCTAGTCGGCTACGCAGCGGTCACATGGCCACATTGCGCGGGGTGGTTGGGAGATGTTCAGCGTTAGACCTCTCGACCTGCTATTGTACTTCGCGCCTAGCATACCCAAGTAATTTCTACAGCAGAAGCGGTGGCATGTCCGAGACTTCCCTCGTGGCATCAACCCGTGGGGGTATGCGACCCCAGCAGGAGATAAGGTGAAGATCGCGCAAATCGCGCCTTTGATCGAAAGCGTTCCTCCACGGCTTTACGGCGGCACCGAGCGGATCGTTTCCTACCTCACCGAGGAATTGGTGGCGCTCGGCCACGACGTGACGCTGTTCGCGAGTGGCGATTCGATCACGGCGTCTAATTTGGTGCCGTGTGTGCCCAAGGCGCTGCGGCTCGACGCCACTGTCCGCGATTCGATTCCCTATTACATGTTAATGCTCGATCGCGTGCGCCAGCGTGCTGACGACTTCGATATCATGCACTTCCATATCGACCAGTTTCAATTTCCTCTGTTCCGGCCGATCGCGAACCGCACTGTGACTACATTGCACGGCCGCCAGGACCTGCCCGATCTTCTTCCGCTCTATCTGGGCTTTGACAACATGCCGCTGGTCTCGATCTCCAACGATCAGCGCCGGCCGGTGCCGAATGCGAACTTCGCGGCAACCGTCTACCATGGCCTCCCGGCCAATCTGCATCGCCCGAGCGTGGCGCCGCCCGGCGGCTACGTAGCCTTTCTCGGCCGCATATCACCGGAAAAGCGTCCCGACCGCGCCATCCTGATCGCGCGGGCGCTTGGTATTCCACTCAAGATCGCAGCCAAGGTGGACCGCGCCGACGATGTCTATTTCCGAACCCAGATTGAGCCGCTGCTTGACGGCCCGGGCGTCGAGTTCATTGGCGAGATCAATGAACATCAAAAGACGCAATTCCTAGGCGAGGCGCAAGCGCTGCTGTTTCCTGTCGACTGGCCAGAGCCATTTGGCCTCTCCATGATCGAGGCCATGGCCTGCGGCACGCCGGTCCTGGCGTTCCGTTGTGGCTCGGTCCCGGAGATCGTTGAGGACGGTGTCACCGGCGCCATCGTCGACACCATGGACGAGGCGATTGCGGCTCTACCGCATGTCATCGCGCTCGATCGGAAAAAGGTGCGCCAGCGTTTCGAGCAGCGCTTTTCCGCCGCGCGCATGGCAAACGATTATGTCGGCGTCTATCGCTCGCTACTTGCGTCGTCGAAATCCCTCGACGCCAAAGCACAGATTGCCCAGCATCCCTTACGGAACGGCAAGGATGCGATCATCCTGAGGCCTGAAATTGCCTAGCCAGGACTCGACCGCGACGCCGGTTGAGGGGGCTCCGGAAACCCCCTTCTATGTTCGGGGGACAGAAGCCTCCACGCGGCCCCGCCGCACCCTCAAACATGGCGACTGCTTTGCCGTGCTGGACAGCCATGCCGACATCGGAGCGTCCGCTGGTGGGCCGGACGGCATTTTCTTTAACGATACCCGTTATCTCTCGCACCTGGAGATGCTGCTCAACGGCAAGCAGCCGCTACTGCTGGGCTCTAACATCCGTGACGACAACTCTATTCTCACGGTCGATCTGACAAACCCTGACATCTATCTCGATCAGAAACTCGTGCAGCGGAAGGACATTCTGCACATCGTGCGCACGATTTTTCTCTGGCGCGGCGCCGCCTTTCAGCGCCTGCGCATACAGAATCACGGCGACGCACCCTTTGATGTCCGGCTTTCGCTGACTTTCGCGAGCGATTTCGCCGACCTGTTCGAAGTGCGCGGACTGCGCCGCGAACGCCGCGGCACCTCAATCGCGGAGATCTGCAGCAAAACAGAGGTTGGATTGAATTACCTGGGTCTCGATGGCAATCAGCGGCGGACGATGATGCTGTTTGAGCCGGCCCCGGAGCAACTTTCCAGCAACATGGCATCCTACGCGTTCGAGCTACAGCCCAACGAAAGCCGATCGATTTACGCGACAGTAAAGTGCGACAACGACCTCGGCGAAATCAATCCGCTTCCATTCCGCAAGGGCCTGCGCGCGGCGTTCAACGAGCGTAAGACTGCGAGCCGTGGCATCGCCACGATTGTCAGCTCGAACAATATCTTCAACGAGATGGTATGCCGCTCAATGGCCGATCTCGCGATGCTAACGACCAACACGCCGCAAGGCCCGTACCCCTATGCTGGAATTCCTTGGTACTCAACCACATTCGGCCGCGACGGAATCATCACTGCGCTGCAGATGTTGTGGTGCAACTCCCGCATTGCCAAGGGCGTGCTGCGGCGTCTCGCCGCCTATCAGGCCAGCCAATTTGATCCGCTCGCCGACGCCGCGCCCGGAAAAATCCTGCATGAGATGCGGGAGGGCGAAATGGCGGCTCTGCGTGAGGTTCCATTTGGCCTGTATTACGGCAGTGTGGACGCGACACCGTTGTTCGTGCTGCTCGCTGGACTGTACACCGAGCATACCGGCGACATTGAGACGCTGCGGGAGTTGTGGCCCAACGTCGAAGCAGCGCTGGGCTGGATCGACGGGCCGGGCGACCCTGACAACGACGGATTCGTCGAATACCACCGCGCAGACCACGAGGGACTGCTCAACCAGGGTTGGAAGGACTCCCAAGACGCGATCTTCCACAAAGACGGCTCGCTCGCGCAGGGGCCGATCGCGCTCTGCGAGGTACAGGGATATGTCTATGCGGCAAAGCGCTTGGCGGCTCGCGGCGCGCGCCGGCTTGGCAATCATGCGCGCAGCGACATGCTCGATGCGACGGCGACCAAGCTCGCGGAACGATTTGAATCGGCATTCTGGTGCGAGGAGATCGGCACCTACGCGGTCGCACTCGACGGGCAAAAACGGCCATGTCGCGTGCGGACCTCGAACGCCGGGCAGGTGCTGTTCAGCGGCATCGCCGCACCGGAGCGCGCGGAAGCGGTAATGCGCGACCTGATGGGGCCATCGTTCTTTTCCGGATGGGGCATCCGTACGGTGGCGCGCGAGGAACGGCACTACAATCCGATGTCGTATCACAATGGGTCGGTCTGGCCGCACGATAATGCGCTGATCGCAGCGGGATTCGCGCGCTACGGGCACAAGGACGCGGTCGATCGCGTGTTCCAAGGTCTGTTCGATGCCGCAAGCTACATGGACCTGAGGCGGTTGCCGGAACTCTATTGCGGCTTCCAGCGCGGACGGCAGCGTGGGCCGACCCTCTATCCGGTCGCCTGCTCGCCGCAGGCCTGGGCCGCAGGCACGCCACTCTTACTTCTACAGTCTTCTCTCGGTCTCGAATTCGATTCGGATCGCAACGAAATCTTGCTGCGCAACCCGCGACTGCCGACGTTTCTCGAGGAGGTGACGCTTCGCAACCTGTGTCTTGGCCAGTCGGTCGTGGACTTGATGCTGCGCCGACACGGCAACGACGTGTCGCTCCAGGTATTGCGCAACGAGGGACACATCAGGGTGGCGGCGGTTTATTCGTGACGATCGCCGCCAGAGTGAGTGCGGCAAAGGAGTGGCGTTAAGCGGTTATTAAACCGCGTTGCGGGTTGGAGCGGCTGCTTCCTTATACGCCCGCCTTGGAGCTGTCAGTGACCGCGCTTAAAATCCATCACAAAACTGTCTATCGCTTCCACCAGCCAGTGAGCCTCGGGCCGCACCGCCTGATGCTTCGACCCCGCGAAAGCCATGACCTTCGGCTGATGTCGCACACCTTGGCGATCACGCCAACCGCGGTGGTGACGTGGGCCCATGATGTCTTCAGTAATGCCGTCGCCACCGCGACATTTGGTGCCATGACCAACATGCTTGTGATCGAAAGCGTGGCGGATATCCTGCTCAACGCGGCCCCGTGGCCGGTGTTCGACATCGCCGCCTCGGCCATTTCGTACCCATTCCGCTATTCCGATGACGAGTGGGCTGACCTCGGCGCACTGACGGTCCTGCAATATCCGGATCAGGCAGGGCAATTGCACGCCTGGGCGCGGGGCTTCATCCGCAGCAATCCGACCGACACGCTATCCCTGCTCAAGGACCTCAGTCTCGGCGTAGCGGAGCGGATCAGCTATCAGGGTCGGGAAGTTGAGAATACCCAGTCGCCGTGCCAGACGCTCGATCGCGGCTGGGGCTCGTGCCGGGATTTTGCGGTCCTGTTTGCCGAAGCGGCTCGCTGTCTCGGCTTTGGGACGCGAATCGTCTCCGGCTATCTGCACAATTTGGAAGAGAATCTTGTGGGTGCAACGGGCGCCGGTTCGAACTCATGCCTGGGCGGAAGTCTACCTACCGGGCGCGGGCTGGATCACCTTCGATCCGACCAATCGCAGCGTCGGCGGCAGCAACCTGATCCCCGTCGCGGTTGCACGGGATATCCGCCAAGTCGTGCCGGTAGCTGGCGGCTTCGTCGGCATGACAGATGCGTTTGAAGGGATGTGGGTTGAGGTGTCCGTCACGTCCTAGGCCGGGTGGCCGATGTTCGTCGCGTATATTTTGATGCGGAACGTCCGCGTTGAGGAGGCAGCCGATTTCGACTGCGCAATTCGATTGCGAGCTTGAGTTAGCCGTCATCGGCGTTGACGGCGTTCATGCGCTCGTGTTCCCTTGGGGTCGTGCCATTGACAGATGGTTGAAATCTGAATCGAACGAGAAGTTCGACGACCTGGGTCCTGCCCATTGGCGGGAATGGACGTAATCGCTCTGGTATCGCTTCTATTTTGCACCGGCTGGATCATCCAGCGTGGCCAATATGGCTTCTTCTCTCGCGAGCAGACGAAGAATGGTTTGCCGCTTGGCATCGTCCATTTCTTCGAGCAGCTTTCTACGAAAGTGCGCGATGTTGAGTCGAGCCGCGGTCCGATCCATGGCACCTCCTTTCGCCTGTCTGTACCGAAAACCGCATCCGGCCACGATTCCAGCTTCTGGGGGTGATATTCCCTGCTCTTGCTCCAAAATTCCCTGTTCCTCCAAAATAATTCCTTGTTCTTTTGTTTAGGGAATTCCGCTGCAAGCCTCTGAATTTGCTCGTCTGTTTGCGCTTAAAATCGCGCTAGAAGGCTGGATTCGACGAAATTCCCAGATAATTTCCCAGATACCAGGGAATTGAGGAGTGGAGACGGGTTCGGCGGTGACTGCATCCGCCACCACCCCCCGCCGGATGTCCTCAGCCCTGCTTCGACGTCACGTGCTTGGCCGGAAACGGCTTGCCGAATTCCTCTTCGTAGTCCTTCTCGTCCCAGTAGCCGATCAGGATGCCCTGCGGCTCGCGCCCGGCCATCTGGTTGACGCGCTCGGGCGTAACCGTGATGCGGTTATGGTGCTTGCGGGCCCAAGTAAAGATCGCATCCGCCAGGCGCACGCGCTCAGCTTCGTAAGCCGGATCGGCGCCGAGATCGTTGAGTTCCTGCGGATCGGTCTCGAAGATCGAAGAGCATCGGCCGGAAGCCCTCACAGTGCACGTATTTCCAGCGCTTGTCGCGCACCATGATCAGCCGCGCCTCGGCCTGGTCGATGCCGAGCGTGACGCGCGCGCGCCGGGTGGCGTAGTCGTATTCGGAGATGACGTAGTCGCGCCATTTCTCCGGCTTCCCCTTGCGATGCAGGAGCGGGCCGAGTGAACTACCTTCCAGGATGTGCGGCTTGGCATCGCCGCCGAAGAATTCCAGGAAGGTCGGCGCCAGGTCGATGCCCTCGACCAGTTCCGCGCAAGCCGTGCCGCGCGTGGCGTCGGCTTCGCGGCGCGGGTCGTAGATGATCAGCGGCACGCGCACCGACTGCTCGAAGAACAAATCCTTCTCGCCCATCCAGTGGTCGCCGAGATGGTCGCCGTGGTCGGAGCTCATGACGATCATGGTGTTGTCCATGAGACCGTTCTTTTCCATGTAGGCGAACAAATCGCCGAGCTGGTCGTCCATCTGCTTGATCAGGCCCATGTAGGCCGGGATTACGCGCTCGCGCACCACGTCGCGCGAGAAGGCGCGGCACACGCGCGTCTTTTGGTAGGCGGCATAGACCGGATGATCGGTGTGGCGCTGCGCGTCCGAGCGCACCGGCGGAAGGATGTGCTCCTTGCCGTACATGTTGTGATAGGGCGCCGGCACGATATAGGGCCAGTGCGGCTTGATGTAGGAGAGATGGCAGAGCCACGGCTGGGCGCCGGCCTTGTCCATGAAGTCGATCGCCCGCTGCGTCATGTAGGGCGTTTCGGAATGCTCGTCGGGCACGCGCGCCGGCAGATTGCCGTAGCGCATGAGCCAGCCGGAGAGGATTTCACCGTCATCGCCGTCCGCCGAGTTCGCCCATTCCTCCCACGGGTTGCGGCCAAGGAAGCCGTGCTGGCGCAGGTAATTGTCGTAAGCCGGATCGGGATCGTAGGGCCCGTCCGGATGCAGGCCATCGTCACGCTCGAACGGTTCGAAGCCGCATTCCGACAGCAGCACGCCGATCGGTGAGCCCGGATCGATGCCGAGCCACTCCATGCCCTTGGTGTCGGGGATCATATGGGTCTTGCCGACCAACGCCGCGCGCACGCCGAGCGGGCGCAGATGGTCGCCCAAGGTCGGCTCGCCGACGCGCAAGGGGATACCGTTCCAGGTCGCGCCGTGCGAGCGGCAATAGCGCCCGGTGTAGTAGCTCATGCGCGAGGGGCCGCAGAACGGCGATTGCACGAAAGCGGCGTCGAAGCGCACGCCCTTGGCCGCGAGCGCGTCCATGTGCGGCGTGTGCAGATGCGGATGCCCGTAGCAGGACAGGTAATCCCACCGCAGTTGGTCGGCCATGATCCAGAGCACGTTCTTGGCAGAGGGCATTCCAAGTTCTCCGTATTATTATTAGGGCTTCGCTACATCCATTTGGGCAGAAAGGTGGCGATGCCTGGAAACAGGAAGATCAGCACCAGCGCCACCAGGATGGCGCCGATGAAGGGCGTCACGCCGGCGAAGATGCGGGAAAGCTTCAGATCCGGCATCACCGCCTTCACCACAAAGACGTTCATGCCGATCGGCGGCGTGATCAGGCCGAGTTCGGTGACCAGCACGACGACGATGCCGAACCAGATCATGTTGACGCCGGAATCATTGAGCGCCGGCATGAACACCGGCACCAGCAGCAGCAGAATACCGATCGACTCGAAGATCATGCCCATGAAAATGGCGATCACGACGATGGCGAGCACCAGCCCGGTCGGCGACAGGTGCAGCGCATCGACGATGTCCAACAGGCCGTAGGGCATGCCCGACAGGTTGATGAACTGGGCGAAAACGAGGGCGCCGAAGATGACGATGAACAAGGTCGCGGTGGTACGCGCCGCCTCGGCCAGGGTCGATATCCATTCGTCGAGCGTGCGCAGGTGCCCGCGCATCAGCGAAATCACCGCGGCGCCGAAAGCGCCGATGCCAGCGGCTTCGGTGGGCGTAAAGATGCCGCCATAGATGCCGCCGAGCACCAGCACGAACAGCCCGAGCACCGGCCACACCACGTGCAACGCGCGGCGCTTGACCTCGGGGTCGAGCGGATCGCCGGCCGGGCCGTATTCGGGATTTTGCCAGACGGTGACTTTGACCGCGACCAGGAACAGGCCGACCAGCAGCAGGCCGGGCAGCACGCCGGCGATGAACAGCTTGCCGATGTCCTGCTCGGCGACGATGGCGTAGATGACGAGCGGCACCGAGGGCGGGATCATGATGCCGAGCGTGCCGCTGGCGGCGACCGAGCCGGAGGCCAGACTGTCAGCGTAGCGGTAGTGGCGCATCGGCGGAATGGCCACTTTGGTCATGGTCGCGGCGGTGGCGAGCGAGGAGCCGCAAACCGCGGCAAAACCGGCGCAGGCGATCACGGTCGACAGCGCGAGACCGCCGCGGAAGCGGCCGAAGCCGGCATAGGCGGCGTCGTAAAGGTCGCGCGAAAGATCGGCGCGGTAGATGAAGGTGCCCATCAGGATGAAAAGGGGGATGACGCTCAGATTGTAGTTCATGGCGTCGTCCATGATCTGCTGCCCGACCAGCGAGAACGCCGGTCCCCAGCCGCGCAGGTAAGCGAAGCCGACCAAGCCCACGAACATGGTGGCGAAGCCGACGCGGAACCCGAAAAAGCAGAGCAGGATGAGGACCGCAAAACCGATGAGGGCAGGGGTCACAGGACACCCCCGACGTCTTCCGCATGGTGCTCGTTTCTAGCCAGGATCAGCCCGAGGATCTGCATGACGAGGCTGACCACCGACAGGCCGGCGACGGTGAAGGCGACGGCGGCAAACGGCCATTCCAGCACGACGGTCTTGCTGCCGACGCGTTCGGACTCGAGTGCGAACTGGTAGAGCTGGTAGGCAATGACCGCCATCATGCCGACCGAGAAAAGCTGGATGATGACGCGGCGCGCGGCAGGCGGTATCCGGCGGTCGAGTTGGATCTCGAACAGCTCGACCGTGATGTGCTCGTCGCGCGCGTTTACCAGGCACAGCCCGCTGAAGATGGTCATCGCGAGCAGGAACTGGATCATCTCGGCCGCGCCGAAGATCGGGGCGGTGAACACGTAGCGCCCGACCACGTCGGCGAAGGTTAACATCATCATCACAAACATCAGCGTCGCGGTGACGATCTCGGCGATCCGCTGCAACGGCGGCAGCAGGCCCTGAGCGATCGCGCGCATGGCTGCCTCCGTTGAATGATGCGATGCCTGCCGGCCGGCCGGCTAGTTTGACTTGGCCGAAAGCTCCTTCACCCGCTTGACGTAGAAGTCATAGGTGGCCTGGCCGTCGAGGCCGCGCTTATTGGCGGTGGCGATCCATTTGTGGGTCAGCGTCTCGCCGATCTTGACGAGAGCGGCCTCGAATTTCGGGTCGGCCTCGACGGTCTTGACGCCGGCCTTCTTCAGCGCGACCTCGGCCGTCTTGTCGGCCTCGACCCAGTAAGAAGCCGCCATGCGCCCGAACTTGGTGCCGCTGACAGACATGATCGCCGCTTGGTCCTTCTTCGACAGCGCGTTCCACTTCTTCTCGCTCATCAGAAAGGAGAAGCTGGTCGAATAGATGCCGCGGCTGAAGTGCGTCATCGACTTGGTATAGGGGATGATGCGGAAGTCGCGCACGCTCGTTGCGCTGACGCCAACATAGGCGTCGACCACGCCGCGCGAGATGATCTCGTTCATCTGAACCGCCGGCCCCGACACGACGCCGGCCCCGACCGCCTTCATGATGTTGGCGTTGGTGCCGGGCAGTGCCCAGATTTTGCGCGATTTCAAATCTTCGATGGAGTTGACCGGCTTGTCGGTCTGGCTCCACATCTCGGCGGGTGTGATCACCCACACCGAGAGCAAGTGGATGCCCTTATACTCCTTGGAGAAGAACTTCTGGTAGGTTTCCCATAGCGCCTGCGACATCGCCGGCGCGTCCGACGTGGCGATGAACGGGTTCATGGCGACGGTCGGGCCCCAGACGCGATTGGCGATGAAACCGTTGAATTGGAAAGCGGTGTCGGCGATGCCGTTCTGCACCGACTGCCATTGCTCCGGCGGCGAGGCCAGCGACTTCGGCGGGATGATGATCTTCACCCGGCCTTCCGTCGCCTTCTCTACCCACTTGCCCCAGGTCGGCAATATCTTGCGGCAGACGGCGTGCTGTGGCGGCCAGAAGCAGTTGGCGACCAGCCGCTCCGTCGCATGCGCGGGGTAGGCGACGCCGGCGAACGCCAGGACGGCGGCGACGATGGCGAATGACAACAGTCGCATGAATTCCTCCCAGGATGTTTGCCGGCTCTTGTCGTGTCCGGGTGTCTTTTGCCGGCGATCTTAGGCAGGAAATAACTTGATTAAAAATGATAATTTGGCAGGATATTATATCAGTCTGATATGAAGCTCGATCCGCGCCATCTCGTTCAGCTCGCCGCCATCCTCGACAGCGGCACCTTGCGCGTGGCGGCCGAGCGGCTGGGCACGACGCAGCCGGCGCTCAGCCGCACCATTGCGATGATGGAGGAGCGCATCGGTACGCCGCTTTTCGAGCGCAACCGTCGCCCGCTGACGCCGACCGATACCGCCATCGGAGCTCGCTGCTTTCGGCCGCACCATCCGCACCGCCACCGAACGCGCCGACAACCTGTCGCAGGAAATCACGGCCGGCCAGTATGGCACGATCCGGATCGGCGCGCCGCCGTTTATGTGCGATCAGCTCGTGAGTTGCATCATCGGCGAGTTCGCGCGCACGCGGCCGCATATCCGCGTCGTGTTGCACGGCGATTATTTCCCGGCGCTAGTGCAGGCCTTGCACAATCATCGGCTGGACGTCGTGATTGGGCCATTCGAGCTGTTGGATCGGCCGAGCCGGTTGACAGTCGACCGCGTCGTGAAGAGCCGTAACGTCATCGTCTGCCGCCCGGGGCACAAGCTGACGCGCAAGAAGGCGGTCACAATCGCTGATTTCGAAGCCGCGACCTGGGTTGGCCATTCGCGCGAGAGCGTGCTGTCGGCCGACCTGAGGTCGACGCTCGCAGACCTCGGCATCGATCTCTTCAATGTCGTGTTCGAAAGCAATTCCGCCGGCGGCGTGCTCACGCTGGTGCGCGAAGGCGATTACCTGACCGTGCTGCCGCTCTTGTCGGTGGCGCAGCGGTTAGCAGCGGGCGAACTGGCGATCTTGCCGACCCCGCGCAGCGGTCCAGAGCGATGGACCGCCATCATTACCCGCGCCGACAGCGCGCAAAGTATAGCCATGGCGGAACTCAAGAAGGCACTGGCGAAGGAAATCATGACCGTTGTGCCGTTGTTGAACAAACTGGCCGAATCCGGCGGCCAAGTGAGCTAAAACCGGCAAGGCCGCGCAGGGCCGAATTCGTGTGCGCCCGGCTTGCCGGCATGGTGCTGCACCGCTAAACCGTGGCAAGCTGGAGCATGGTCATGAAACTTGAGCCCGGGTCGTCCCCCAAGCCGCGGCTGATCGTCGGCATCAGCGGCGCGTCCGGCGCGATCTACGGCGTGCGCCTGCTTCAGTTGTTGCAGGGCACCGGCATCGAGACCCATCTCATCATGTCACGCGCGGCGCAGGTGACGCTCGCGCATGAAACCGACCTCAAGGTCTCCGATGTCGAGAAGCTCGCCACCGTCGTTCATTCCAACAGCGATATCGGCGCCGCCTGCTCGAGCGGCTCCTTCCGCACCCTCGGCATGGTGATCGCGCCGTGCTCGATCAAGACCATGGCGGAGATCGCCACCGGCGCCACCGGCCATCTGTTGTCGCGCGCGGCCGACGTCGCGCTGAAGGAGCGCCGCCGCGTCGTGCTGGTGCTTGCGCGAGACGCCGCTGCATCTCGGCCACATCCGCAGCATGGCGGCGGTGACCGAAGCCGGCGCCATCGTCTATCCGCCGGTGCCGGCGATGTACGCGCGGCCGAAGTCGATCGAGGAGATGGTGGATCACACGCTCGGGCGTGTGCTCGACCTGTTCGACATCGACATGGGCCTGGTGCGGCGCTGGACCGGCGACAAGGCGCGGCCCAAAGAGCCCGTACGCGGGCAAGACTGACCGGCCTATGGCTGCGTGTGCCGCCGACAAACTTGACAACGCGTTCTGGAAATTCTCGTTCGCCGTCTATGCGTCGCCGGGCGTCGCCGACGAATGCCTGGCGATGCAGGAGAGCCACGGCGTCGACGTCAATGTGCTTGTTGTTCTGCGCCTGGCTCGCCGCGGCGCGCAAGGTTGCGCTGACGCCGCGAGACATCGCCGCCATCGGCGCGCAAGTCAGCGTCTGGCATGACAGCGCGGTCAGCCGCTGCGCGGCGTTCGGCGCTATATGAAGAATGTGCCTGGCGGCGACATCGCCGCACTACGCACGCGCGTGAAAGCCGCCGAGCTCGAGGCCGAGCGGATCGAGCAGGCGATGCTCTTTTCATATGCCGACGAGCAGTGGCCGCGAGGAGGGGAGGCGGCTCTGCCCGCCGCCCTTTTGGCAAACCTCGAAACGTACCTGCGGGCGCAAGGCTATCGCGGCCCCGGCGGCGAGGACCTGCCGCTGCGTTCCTTGTGTACGGCAGTACTGGCCTTGCCCGCGCAATCCTGACCGCCGGGTGATTTTCGACAATCGAGCCGCTACGATAGCGCAGCGCCGTCGCGCGCCCTGAGTTTCATTGCCAACCAGAAAAGAAGGAATACGTCCGATGTCCACCGACTCAGCCATGTGGGATAAGGGACTGAAGCTGCGCCGGGAAGTCCTCGGCGCCGAATACGTCGACAAGTCCGTCGCCAACGCCAACGATTTCACGCAAGCCTTCCAGGAAATCACCACCGAATGGTGCTGGGGCTATGCCTGGTCACGGCCTGGCCTCGACAAGAAGACTCGCTCGATGCTCAACCTCGCCATGCTGACCGCGCTTAACCGTGCGCCTGAACTGAAGCTGCACGTGCGCGGCGCGATCACCAACGGCGTCAGCGTCGAGGAGATCAGGGAAATCCTGGTGCACGCCACCATCTATTGCGGCGTGCCAGCCGGTCTCGACGCGTTCAAGGCGGCGAACGAAGTGCTCACCGAGATGGGCAAGGTGAAGGCCAAGAGCTGAGGCAGATTGCTCAAGCGTGGCCGCGAACGCGGCGCGCGCCCTCTCCCCATTGGGGAGAGGGTTGGGGTGAGGGGGAATCATGACTCTCGTTAGGCTGTAACCGCTCACCCGACGCGCTTCGCGCGTCGACCTCTCCCTATGGAAGAGGTGAAACTTGTCTGTGGCACGCGCCCGATTCAACGTGAAACGAAGCGGTCTCCTTCATCTCCAGAATTGCTTGCTCGCGATGTCGGCGCCTTCGCGCATCGCCTTGAATTTGGCGAATACGACATCGGGATCAACTGCCGCCTGGCCCACCCAGGTGCCGAAGCCGCAGTCGGAGCCGGCGATCACGTTCTCGCGCCCGACCAGCTTGGCATAGTGCAAAATGCGCTGGGCGATCAGCTCGGGATGCTCGATGAAGTTCGACTTCGATTCGATCACGCCGGGGATCAGCACTTTGCCATCCGGCAATTTCACTGTTTCGAATACCGTCCACTCGTGGGCGTGGCGTGGATTGGCCGCCTCGAACGAAATAGCGCAAGGTTTGGCCTTGAACACGATGTCGACCACGTTGGCGAACGGCACATCGCGGTGGTGCGGGCCTTCGTAGTTGCCCCAGCACAGATGCATTCTCAGTTGTTCCACCGGGATATTGGCGACCGCGTGGTTGAGTGCCTCCACATGCATTTCGGCGCGCTTGCGGAACTCGTCGAGGCTCAAGTTGGCATATTGGATGTGCCGGCCCATGCCGAGATCGGGACAGTCGATCTGCAGCACGAACCCGGAGTTGGCCACGGTCTCGTATTCGTGACGCATGGCGTCGGCGATCGCGAAGATGTAGGCTCTCGAAGTCCTTGTAATAGTCGTTGCGGAAGAACAGCGATACCACGCCGGGCGAAGCGGCACTCATGAAACCGCCGACCGCTTTTGCGCCCTTGAGCGCAGCCTTCAGGTTGTCGGCGTCAACCTGCGGGGCTTCCGCATCGCGCACGCTGATGGCGCGTTGCAGGCGGGTGTCTTGCGCCGTGAGCGGCCGGGGTCGCCGAACACCCGCTTCTCCAGCATCGGGAACTCGTGGACGTCCTGGTAGATGAAGGTATTGCCGGTGCCGCCGAAGCCGTTGAGCCGATCCTTGATGTAGGTGGCATAGCTCGGCTTCGACATTTCACCGTCGTTGATGAGGTCGATGCCGGCGGCGGCCTGCTTCTGCACCACCTCGGCCACCGCCTCCCGTATGCGTGCGGCCAGCGCCCGGGGCTCGACCGGCACGCCTTCCTCCTTGGCGTACATCATGCGGATCAGGTCGTCGGGCCGCGGCAGGCTGCCGGTATGTGTGGTCAGAAATCGGTCGGTACTTCGTTGCATGACAGGGTCCCTGGGCGTTTCCGGCGCGGACCTTAAAACAGCCCATCCCCGGCCACCAATGGGTGGGCGGGCTTACGTTGACAGGGGCGGGTGGGGTGCTTAGAAACCCCTCCAAACAGCCCTGTCAGAGAATATCATGAAAGTCCGTAACTCGTTGAAATCATTGCGGGGCCGCCACCGCAACAACCGCCTGGTGCGACGCAAGGGCCGGGTCTACGTGATCAACAAGACCAATCGCCGCTTCAAGGCCCGGCAGGGTTAAGGCCACGAAGGGTCATCGGATACGCTTCGTCGCGGCCTTGGTCCGGCGCGAATTCGGCAAAGGATCAATCGATAACAAGCGTCTAGCGGGCGCCTCATCGGTGCCTCAACTGCCTTTTGCCTTGCCTTAATGCAGGGCGCCCATCCCCTGCCGCATATTGGCCGCAAGCGGCGGGGATATTAACCTTCGACTATGCGAGACCGATTGCCATCGCTGCTCACCGCCGCGCTCGCGGCCACGGTCCTGCTTTGCGCGCCCGCCCTGGCGGCGCCCGATGTCACGCCGAAACCCGCACCACAGACGCCTGGCGGCGAGCATTGGGTCAAACCGCCGGCAAAACTGCCATCCGTGCGCAAGGGCGACCATTCCAGCCGCCTCGATCTCTTGTTCAAGGCGCTCAAGGCGGCGCCCGACGACGAGACCGCCAAGGCCATCGAGGTTCGTATTTGGGCGACATGGATGGTGTCACCGAGCGACACCGCCAATCTGTTAATGAAGCGCGTGCGCGAGGCGATCGAGGGCAAAGACCTCAAGCTTGCGACCAAGCTGCTCGACGCCATCATCAAGATAAAACCGAGCTACGTCGAAGCCTGGAACCAGCGCGCCACCATCTACTACAAGGAACGTCTTTACGGCCGCGCCATCTCGGACATCCGTCAGGTGCTCAAGCGTGAGCCGCGCCATTTCGGCGCGTTGTCGGGACTCGGCATGATCTATCAGGATATCGGCGACGACGCGGAAGCGCTGGAAGCCTACCGCCGTGCGCTTAAGATCTATCCGAAGCTGCAGCGCGTGCCCGACCTGGTGAAGAAGCTTTCCGAGAAGGTTGAAGGCCGGGACATCTAAAGCGCTCGCCCGAATCCGAAGCGACCCGAGCTGTAGTTCAGAGCAAGTCCGCTCCGGCCAAGGTGGGCCGTAGGTCGCGGTCGCGATGATGCTGATCGTCGTTCGATCTCGATTTTGCAAAAGCCGAAATTTCCGGGGAGCGTTCGGCCCATATTGGTTCATTAAACGCGATACCCACGGGCCGAATGCTCTCAAATAAGTTAAGGCGCGATTAACCCCATTGAATTCCAGGCCTTTCCTCGCGAAGCAGCGAAATGAATTCGCCATAACTTCAGATAACAATAATCAGTCGACGCAATTCGCCGACTGCCTCACCGTTCAATGGTCAGGCCGGCATTCCGGAGCAAACGAGTTTCGAAAGCGGCGTTCGGCTTTGATGTGAAAGTAAACAGGTTGCAAAGATCGCCAAAAGTTTTGGACGAGTTTGCGATTCCGACGGAGGTCTACATCCCGCTCGTCGACTCGCTATACCAGGAAGCGCGCTCGCTGCTAATCGGATATTTCATGGTGACGGGCGCGATTCTCCTCACCTTCTGGAAATCTGAACGCCTATCGTTTCTCGTTTGCGCCATTGTGTTTACCGCCATTATTGGGCTGCGCGCACTCGACATGCGCGCCTATGCGCGCGTGCGCCACGTCGTCAAGACCAATAAAATGGCGAAGCGTTGGGAGCACCGCTACGGTGCGGGGGTCGCATCGACGTTGGCCACCTTGGGTGCATGGTGCTGGTTGGCGCTTTCCTATCCGGGCGACGAATACGCTCGAGTAGTCAGTTTTTCCATCACGATTGCTTATGTTATCGGCATTACGGGCCGGAATTTTGGCAGCCGTCAGCTTGTCGTGATTTAGATCGTGAGCGTCGCGACCCCGATGATTGCCGCGCTTGCGCTGTATGGAGACGTTTTCTATCGAGCTTTTATCCCGCTTTTGGCGTTCTTCTTCATCGGAATTGCATTTATCTGTGAGCGATTGCGCCGGAATCTGCTGGATGCGGTAATTTCGTCGCGCGAGGTTTCGCTGCTTGCGGGAAGGTTCGATACTGCGCTCAATAACATGTCGCATGGCCTGTGCATGTTCGACGACAAAGGCCGAATTGTAGTTAGCAGTCTCCGGACAAACGAGCATATGGGCCTACCGCAAGGCCTTGATCTAAGGAACTTAACCTCATCGGATTTTGTGACGAAGTGTGTCGACTCGGGGGTGTTGTCGGAAGCAGCGGGGGCGCGACTTGCCCAAGGACTTGCGCGCCAGCTGTCGGGGAAAGGTGATGGCAAGTTCGTCATCGATCTTCAGGACGGCCGAACTCTCGAATTCTCGGTTGAGCCGATGGAAAACGGCAGCATGGTGATGTTGGTCGAGGATATCACCGAACGCAAGCGCACCGAGGCCAAGATCAATCAAATGGCTCATTTTGATGTTTTGACCGGGTTGCCTAATCGCGCCATCCTGCAAGATCGACTTGAGGTCGCTGCGTCCAATGTCTATCGGACCGGGAGGTTTGCTGTCCACTTCATCGATCTCGATCAATTCAAACAGGTGAACGATACGCTTGGGCATTCGCGCGGGGACCGGCTGCTGCAACTGACGGCGGAGCGGCTGGTGAAAGTAGTAAGATCAACCGATACCGTTGCGCGTTTCGGCGGTGACGAATTCATTATTTTGCAGTCCCCGGTCGCGAACGAAGAAGAAGTTTCGTCGTTGGCCGAACGTGTTTTGAACTCGGTGCGAGCGCCCTATAATATCGATGGCAGCCACGTCACCGTGAGCGCAAGTATCGGCATTGCGCTTTCCGATAACCGACCGGAGGCCGAACAGCTGCTGCGAAGTGCAGACATGGCGCTGTACTGCGCGAAAGCAGACAGTCGCGATACGTGGTCCTTTTTCAAACCGGAAATGGAGACCAGGGCGCGCGCTCGCCGTGATTTGGAAATCGACTTGCGCCGTGCGCTGGAGAATGACTCGTTCGATATCCACTACCAGCCTATCGTGGACCTGCGGACGCGGCGAGTGCTCGCTTGTGAAGCGCTGCTGCGTTGGCCTCACCCCGTGCGCGACATGATCTCGCCAGTTGAGTTTATCCCTGTTGCCGAAGAAATGGGCATCATCACGGAGCTCGATGATTGGGTGTTGCGGAAGGCCTGTGCTGAATGCCGACGGTGGCCCGAGGACGTGCGCGTAACGGTGAACCTTTCGTCATTAGATTTCTGCCATGCCGACGTGCCGGAAATGGTGGCGCGGGCGCTCGCAGCGGCGCAGCTTCCGGCCAGCCGGCTTGAGATTGAAATCACGGAGACGATCCTGCTGCAAGACACTGCGCGAAGCCGACAGGCGCTAGAGGCATTGCAAAGTCTTGGCGTGCACGTCTCGCTCGATGATTTTGGCACCAAGTACTCGAGTCTCAGCTATCTTCATAATTTCCCGCTGCACAAGGTCAAAATCGACCAGAGTTTTGTTCGGAACTTGCGGGAAGGCCGAATGATGACGTTGTTACGGGGTATCGCGCGGCTGAGCGCGGAACTCGGTCTACGGGTCACTGTTGAAGGCGTTGAGACCAAGAGTCAGCTTGATTTGATTGCGACGGAAAGCACCATCCATGAGGTTCAGGGGCATCTCTTTGGAAGGCCAATCCCGGCCGCCCAGTTGCGTCCGCTGCTTTGCGGAGCCGTGCCGCCACGCGTCGGCAAGGTAGCCTGATCGCCGGATGCGCTAACTTTCACTTTTTGCACTTGTTTTGTGGTCGCATGAAATCGCCGCGCGACCAGGGCGTAATTGCGCTCTCGTCAACTCCGTTAACCATACCAATCGATTAACCATACTAAACAGTTAATTCTTATTTTGCGACGGTCTTAACCAAATGATAACCTTTTTTCGCCGCGCGCAAGCTCCGCGCGGCGAGGGAAGCGTTCATGAGTGCAGTTGAGTTAGCCTGCGCGCGCAGTGCGCCACCGCGGATGTGTTTTGCCGATCGGGTCTCGCAGCTCCTTGACGAGATCGATATCCGCCTCATGCAGACCGATGAACAGCGAAAAGCGGTCGCGCGGTTACGCTATGATTGCTATCTGCGCGAAGGTGCGATTTCCCCAAATCCGTCGAGGACATTCTCCGATGCCTACGACGAAACCGGGGACGTCCGAATTTTCGGCCTTTATCTCGGCGACGAACTGGCCAGCTCAATCCGGATACATGTCGCTTGTAAAGAAAGTCCGGTATTTCCGAGCCTTTCGGTTTTTCGAGATCTGCTCGAACCAGACCTCCAAGCTGGCAAAAAAATCATTGACCCGACGCGTTTCGTTACTGAACCGCGGCTGTCGCGCCTGTATCCCGGCCTGCCTCATGTTACCGTGCGGCTTTGTTGGATGGCAGCCGAACATTTCGCGGCCGAGCATTTCCTGGCTGCCGTCAGAGCCGAACACCAGGCCTTTTACCGCCGCATCTTCGAACAGCGCCCAATCTGCGGACCGCGGCTTTATCCGATGCTCAGCAAACCGATCACATTGATGACCGTGAATTACGAGGAGGCAGCAGAACGCGTGCATCGGCGTTATCCGTTCTTTCGGTCGACCTATTTTGAACGGCGTATGATGTTTGGCCAGCGCGGAGCCGCCAAACCACTGCCGCTCCAGCCGACGCGAATGCCGCGTGGCAAGTCGCAGCTTGAGGTCACAGCTCAAGCAAGTTGACGGTTGGCATGGTGGGCGGAGCGGTCGTTATCGCGTTTTCCAACCGACGTCCAAATTCCGCTCTTTGCCCAAAGTCGGTACGCCTAGCGCGGAAGTGAATGTCCGGCTGTTTGCGGATGTCACAAGCCATTGCATTAATTGAGCGTGCTCCGGGTCTCGAATGCGCCCGACGCTGATTACGACTCGGTCTCTTCCGCCCCGACATACGCAATCCGCAGCATGTTGGTCGCGCCCGGGGTGCCGAAGGGAACGCCCGCGACAGTGATGATGCGCTGACCTTGCTTCGCGAAGCCTTCGCGGAATGCGATGCGGCAGGCGCGATCGACCATGTCATCCTGATCGTGAGCGTCTTCGGTGATCACAGCATGCACGCCCCACACCACCGCGAGCCGACGTCCCGTTGCGATGTTGGGCGAGATGGCGACGATCGGCGGCCGCGGCCGCTCGCGCGCCACCCTGAGCGCGGTCGAACCCGAGGAAGTCCAGCACACCAGTGCGGCGAGGTCGAGCGTGTCCGCGATGTGACGGGCTGCGTCGGCAATGGCGTCGGCACCGGTCGCCTCGGGCTCCGCGCGCTGGGCATCGAGGATGCCGCGGTAGACCGGTTCGCTTTCGACTTCCTCGGCGATGCGATTCATGGTCGAGACTGCTTCCACCGGAAATTTGCCGGCCGCCGATTCCGCCGACAACATCACCGCGTCGGCGCCCTCGAAGATGGCGGTAGCGACGTCGGAGACTTCCGCGCGCGTCGGTACCGGCGAATTGATCATCGATTCGAGCATTTGGGTCGCCACGACCACCGGTTTGCCGGTCGCGCGGCCGAGCCGCGTCATCTGTTTCTGCACGCCCGGCACTTTTTCCAGCGGCATCTCCACGCCGAGATCGCCGCGCGCCACCATCAGCGCGTCGGCGAGATCCATGATCTCATCGAGCCGCATCACCGCCTGCGGCTTCTCGATCTTGGCCATGACGGCAGCGCGGCCGCGGGTGATCTTCTTGGCTTCCGCGATGTCCTCGGGCCGCTGGATGAACGACAGAGCCACCCAGTCGATGCCGGTATCGAGCGCGGCGTCGAGGTCGGAATGGTCCTTGTCCGTCAGCGCCGAGAAGGGAATCGTGGTCTCAGGCAAACTGACGCCCTTGCGGTCGGAGAGCCTGCCGCCGACGACGACCTCAGCGGTGATCTTGCTCGGCTCGACCGCCGTCGCGGTCATCCGAATCTTGCCGTCGTCGATCAGCAGCGTGTGGCCGGGCTCGATGCCGTGGAATATCTCAGGATGGGGCAGATAGACCCGTGTCGCATCGCCGGGCGCATGATTGGCGTCGAATACGAAGCTTGCGCCATTCGCCACCATCGCCTGTCCGCCGGTAAAGGCGCCGAGCCTGAGTTTCGGTCCCTGGAGATCAACCAGGATGCCGATCGGGCGGCCGGTTTCGCGCTCGAGACCTCGGATCGCCGCCACCAACTCGCGCATGCGGTCCTGGCTAGTATGGCTCATATTGATGCGGAACACGTCGACGCCGGCGGCGAACAACTTCGCCATCATCGCGGGGTCAGTAGAGGCCGGTCCCAGGGTGGCGACGATCTTGGCGCGGCGCAGACGTCTCATCGCTTGTGACCCTTGAGTGCAGGGGACGGCGCCGGCGCCGGATGCCCGTTTGCCGACGGCATGCGCGGTGGTCCGAGCGGCAGCAAGGGCCGTTCCGGCGCTGATTCGGCATTATCGGTCAATTGCACCGTCCAGGAACGCTGTTCGCGGGTATCGACCTCAAAAAATCCGGTGCGATCATAGCCGCGCGCAAGACAGTTCTTGGTGCCGCGGATAGTGAATTCCTTGTCGCGCGAGCACATGTAGGCGTGCCCGGACCACTCACCGCCGCGGTCATAGTCCAGTGCATAGATGTAGTAGTAGCGGGCGACCAGCGAACCGCGCAGCAGGGTATCACACGTGCGTGGGGCCACGTTCCACCATCCTTCCGTGACCCAGCCCTCGGTATCCTTGTAGCCGATGGCGACGCCGACGCGGCTGCCGGTGTTGTTGCAGAGGCGGAAGTCGGCCAGCGCCGGAACGGCCGAGGTTGCGAGCAGAGCCGTCGCCAGGGCCGCATAACGCGCAAAGATGACAGATATGCAGCGCCTGGCAGTGATGAAAGGCAATGCGGTCACCAGGCGTCGGTTGCGATAAATCGTTTTGGCGTGAACGATCAGGGCCTGTCAACGACGATAGCCCGAAAGTCGTTCACGTTGGTGTAAGTGGGCCCTGGCAGCAGGAGATCTCCCAGGGCGGCGAAAAAGCCGGTGGAATTATTATCGGCAAGAAACGCGGCGGGATCGAGGCCAAGCGCTCGCGCCCGGGCCGCGGTTTGCCCGTCGACCAAGGCGCCCGCCGGGTCCGAGGGATCGCCACCGCCGCCATCGGTGCCATCGGTGTCGCCGGCCAGCGCCGCGACCGCCGGCATGCCGTCGAGCGCGATCGCCAGCGCCAGGGCATATTCCTGGCTGGGCCCGCCGCGGCCCTGCCCGCGCATGGTGACGGTCAACTCGCCGCCCGAGACGATCACCGCCCGCTTGCCCGCCGCCCGCAATTGCTGTGCGAGACGGGCGTGCTCTTGCGCCACCTGCCGCGCCTCGCCTTCGACGCGATCGCCGAGTGAAATGCACTCATAGCCGGCCGCGCGCACCGCTGCCTCCGCAGCATGCAGCGAATTTGCCGGGCGGGCTGCGATCGCGAACTGGCTGCCCGCGAAGACCGCGTCGCCCGGCTTCGGGCTCTCATTCGCGGGATCGGCGAGCGCGCGCGTGACACTCTCCGGTACATCAAGCTTGTACTTCGCGATAATTACCCGGGCGTCGCGAAGAGTGCTCGGGTCGGGCACGGTCGGGCCGGAGCCGATCACGGCCGGGTCGTCGCCCGGCACATCGGAAATCGCGATCGTTGTCAGCTTCGCCGGGAACGCATGACGTGCCAGCCGCCCGCCCTTGATGCGCGAGAGATGTTTGCGCACGGTGTTGATCTCGCCGATGCCGGCGCCCGAACGCAGCAGCGCGCGCGTCACCGCCTGCTTGTCATTGAACGACACCCCCGCCGTAGGCGAGATCCAGTTCGCCGATGCGCCGCCCGACATCAGCACCAGCACCAGATCGTCCGCGCTTGCTTCGTCGGCGAGCTTGAGCGCCCGCTCGGCGGCCTGAAGGCCGGCGGCATCCGGTACCGGGTGGCCGGCCTCGATCATGTTCACTGTGCGCGTCGGCCGGCCGTAACCGTGACGCGCAACCGCGACGCCTGTCAGCCGCGCGGGTGCGAGCGTGAGCGTGTCGAGGTAATGCGCTTCCGTCACCTCGGTCATTGAACCCGCCGCCTTGCCGGCGGCGAGCACGACCAGCCGGCCCTTCGGCGGCGGCGGCGGCAGCAGCGGCGGCAGACAGCTCGCCGGATGGGCTGCGACGACAGCGGTGTCGAACAGATGGCGCAGAAATGCGCGAGATTCGCTCATATCGCCGATACCGCCGGTTTTTCCCGCCTATGGCAAGTCCGGCCGCGGACGATTATGTTTCGAGGCGAACATGGAGCCTCAAATTATGGACGACAAGACCCGCACCGAGCTGGAAGCCGCCGTCTACCGGCGCCTGGTCGAGCATCTGCGCAGCCGCACGGACGTGCAGAACATCGACCTCATGAACCTTGCCGGTTTCTGCCGCAATTGCCTCTCGAACTGGATGAAGGACGCCGCCGACGAAAAGGGCGTGTCTATGAGCAAGGACGAGAGCCGTCAGATCGTCTACGGCATGCCCTACGAGGAGTGGCGGGCGAAACACCAGAAAGAGGCCTCAGCCAATCAAAAGGCGGCGTTCGAAAAGTCCAGACCACAGCACTAAGATTACCGCGCTATGTGAACAGCGTGGAAGGCGTGAGCCTTCGGCTTGACCCGGGGGTGCCTAAATCCGAAAGCTCCTTGGCAAGAGACGGCGGCCACCTCCGCCGCTGCACAAGGAGACGTCGATGCCTGCTACCGCCGCGGCCGATAACACAGAACAGGCCACAACCCGCTTCGCCAAGGATCAACTCAAGGCCATCATCGAGCGCATCGAGCGGCTTGAGGAGGAGAAAAAGGCGACCTCCGACGATATTCGCGACGTCTACGCCGAGGCCAAGGGTAACGGATTTGACGTCAAAGCGCTGCGCACCATCGTGCGCATGCGCAAGATGGACACGGACGAGCGCAAAGAGCAGGAAGCCGTGCTGGAAACCTATATGCACGCGCTCGGGATGCTGAACTGAGGTGTTACTTCGCTGGCGATGGAAATGATGCGCTAGCGTCTGGCTCTCTTTCCCTCTCCCGCAAGGGGAAGAGGGGAAGCGGGCTTGTGCCCGGCGTTTCGCCTCCAACGCGGATTAGATGCTTACTGCAGCGACGCCGTCTGCTGTGGGATGAATTGGGTCGTCGCCAGAAACACCACCGCCTCGCCGCTGAATCGATCGGCGGTCATGCCGGCCTGCGGATCGTTCGAGAAGCTCATCGGCACCGCGCGCTGCGGCTTGTAGAGCAGGTCCCGCAAGAGACGCGGATCGCTGCCGCCGAGCCGTGACACGGTCATCGCGTGGGACATGCTCGGGGTCAGCATGGCGGCACGCATCCACGGGCTGCTCAGCCGCTGGCCGCCGATCGCCATCGGTGTGCCGAGCAGCGACTTCGCTTCCATGGTCAGCGGTTCCGCGGCCGTGTCGGCCCAGTCCTGCGAGACCAGACGCGGTAGATGCGCGCGCAAACGCTGGCCCATCGGCTGCCGCGCCGCCGGTGCCGGTTCATCGGAAGCGTAGGCGAGGGCGTTTTCGTGGCCGGCGGCACTGCCGGTCGTGGCCATGTCCGCGCTGGCGACATCAAACACGTGCAGCGGGCGCCGTCTCGTTCTGGATCGGTCCCGGCCAGAAGCGCCGGTCGAACACATTGTCGGCCGAAGCGGTCATGACCGGCACCGGCGCGGGCCTTGATTCCGCGGAGGCCAGCGTCGAGAGCTCCGGACGGACATGCGGCAACTGCACGGGAGCGGCGCTCGCTAATTGTTGGGCGCTTTGGACGCGCGGCTTGATCTGCGCGGGGGTGGTTGATTTCAGGCTGGCGAGCACGACCGGCGCTGCCTTGTCCTTGGCCACGCCGTTGTCGCGGCCCGAACTGACCAGTGCGATGAGCGACTGCCGCCGGCCCTGCGCTACCAGTTCTGCTACGCGCTCGTCGCGTGCAGTGATTGCGCCAGCGGCGTGCGCGAGCTTGAGCGAACGTGCATTCGGGACGTCGCCGCGCCGCTCGATTTCGGCGAGCGCTTGGGCGTAGCCGGGCAGCGGCCTATCGTCGCGCGGGATGTGCACAGTGCGGCCGTGCGGGAATATCCTTACCAGTTGCTCGCGCGAAATGCCCGGCCAGTGCCGCACGGTGCCAACGTCCAAATGAACAAAAGGCGACCCCGAGCGCGGATAGAAGCCGACGCCGCCGCGCTGTAGCTGCAGGCCGACCGCCCGAAGTTTTGCCAGCGGAACGTCCGGAATGAAGAAGTCGATCGCTTTGCCGACGATATGCTGACTGAACTTGGCGACGCCGCCGGAGCGCGCGCGCAGGAGGGCGTTGGTGCCGGGCGAGCGATAGCCGCAGATAATCTCGATTGGCTTGGTGGCGCCGGTTTCGCGATACGCCTGCCACAAAATGTCGAACAGGTGCGGGTCCATGCGCGTTTCTTCGTTGCGGCGCCAGTCGCGCATGAACCAGTCGAGTTTCTTGAGGGCGGCTTCGTCGTAGACGCCGTCGCGCATATAGGTGACTGTGATAGTCTCGCCGGTGTGCACATGGCGCATCGTCAGCGTGCGGGTGTCGCCTTCGGCGATCGCGTTCTGTAGCGCATTGCTGGCGATGAACAGGACCAAGGCGGCCAGCCCGAAACGGACACCGGCACGCGCCAGATTACCGAACACAATACGCCTACGCGCGGAATTCACCGCTACCGCCACCAATTGTGAAAAGCGCCGTCTCACTTGTCCCCGCCACGCCCCAGAACCCGGCCGTCGGGCGACGACCTTAGCAGTCTTGTCGGGATCGGTTAACGCGCGCTTAGCGGTGATCCCCCCGGATGAGACGTAGGGATATGCCCCAGAAAAGTGGCAGAAAATGGCCTGTCACGGAGCAGGGGGTAAGATTTGCGGCCGTTTTCGCCGGATTCAGCGATCACGCCCCGGCGCGAGACTGGGCTTGATCGAGGCCTTTCCGGTAGGCCTGACTTTGTTTCAGCGGAACAACTGTTTGAAGAAAGCGAACGGATTGGCCGCCTCGCGGCGCTCGACCCGTTGCAGGATTTCCTGGTTAGCTTGGGCGGTCGCCAGGTCGCGGGTGGGGTCCGGGGGCGGAGCGATGTCCGCCACCTGGCGTTCGTTGCTGCTAAGGATGGCATGGATGCGGTTGTCGAAGCCGTAGATGTCGTGGCGAATCTGCAGCTTTCCGTTCTCGTCAACGAAGGCGGTCTGATAAGTCAGGTACACCTTCGGCCGCTTGACAAGTTCGAAGTCGTGTTCCTCCCGGCCGAACATCGACTGGATCTGGCGCGCGTTCGGCGTTCGTCCTTTCATCGCCAGCGATAGGATCATCTCGCCGAACTTGGTCGGGTTCTGCACGCGCATACAGCCGTGGCTGAACGCGCGCCGGCTGTAGGAGAACAACTGCTTCTCCGGCGTGTCGTGCAGGTAGACCTGGAACCTGTTGCGGAAGTTGAATTTGATGCGGCCGAGCGCATTGGCCGCGCCCGGCGGCTGTACGACGTTGATATGGCCATCGGGACCCTTCTTCACCCTCAGACCCATACGGTTGAAGATATTGGGGTCGCTCTTGTAGCGCGGCAGCAGCTCGTTATGGATGATCGACTGCGGCACATACCAAGAGGGGTTGACGATTACCGTGTCCATCGATGCGCTGACAAGCGGGGTCGGCGTCTGCGGCTTGCCGGCGACGATCTTGGTGCGCCATACCACATGATGGTCATTCACCAGCTTGAGCGTGAAATCCGGCACGTTGACCATGACATACGTCTCGCCGAGGTCGCGCGGCAGCCATCGCCAGCGTTCCAGGTTGGCCTTGACGATGTCGATCTCCTGGGCGCGGGTTGGTCCGTTGATCAGCCCCAGAAGCTTTCCGTCGATGATACCGTTCGGCCGCAAGCCATTGTCGTGTTGAATGTCGCGAATGACTTTATAGAGCTGACGGTCGTAGGTGGTGTCGTTCGGCCTTCTCCTCTTGAGACCGAGGCGCGCGCGGATGAGCGGAACGCGAACATCCTTCTTTGCGGGGCGGATAGCCGGGCCGGGCGGGACGCGGTTTGTGTCTTCACCGCTTTCATTGCGCAGTTCGGCAAGCTTCTGCTTGAGCGCGCGGAAGCCCGAGTCTGGCGGGTTATAGCTCTCGATTGCGGCGTCCACGTCGCGCGCGGCGAACACCGTCTTCAGGATTGCGTTCGGATCGGGCGTGTGCGTGCCGTATTCGACCTGCGCGAACACGCGCCGCGGCGCGATGCGTCCGGTTGATAGATGCCGGGCGAAGGTCAGTAGCGAATAGGTCAGCCGGATGTCGCCTTTGGCCAGTTGCCCGGCGCTGTTGTAGGTGTCGAAGGGCGGTGCCGGATAGTCGGAAGGCGAAAGACCGTCGACGGCGGCGTTGTGCAGTCGCGCGATCACCGTCTTGGTGCGTGGGGTAATGGCGCCGTCCTTAGTCCACAACGGCGCGTAGCTGTGCGCGGCATAGAAGTCCACGATCGCCTTACGCTCGGCGGCGCGCTCGACGCCTCGGCCGAGGGTCTTGGCGGTGAGGATGGCGCGCAAGGCTTCGCTGATCGCGGAATCGTTCGCGACGGGCGGCTTGTCGAGCGCCCTGCCGAGCGCGAGAGCGCTGGTGCCGGTCTTCGCCGGCGCCTGTTCGGCCGCCGGTGGCGCGGCGTGCGCGGGCGGTCCCGGCGGCAATCTCACCGGCTCGATGCGCTCCGGCGCCGAGATGCTCTGTGTCGGCGCCGCGACGATCAGGGCCAGCACAGTGCCGGCGAGGAGGCGGCCAAATCGTCCGGTGCGCATTTCGATTTACTCCAACTCAACGCAACAATTTTCTGCGCGCCCGCAATGTCTGGCGGTGTTAACGCCTTCGCGCGCGCAGCCGCTGCATCATTATGCGACCGAATTGCTGGCGGGACGAGCCATATCCGGCCTCTATTTATGCTTACTTCTCATCGCGGCTAACGCGTGTCGTCCGCATGGTTAAGCCGCCTGAATTCGGGCTCAATCGGCGGCGCGCTCCTTGCGGGTGCGGTCGACGTCGTCGAGGCCGAGACTTTCCAGTTTCCGATAGAGCGTCGAGCGGCCAATTTTGAGCCGGCGCGCCACTTCCGACATTTGGCCGCGATAATGGCTGATGGCGAAGCGGATGACTTCACTTTCGAGCTCTTCCAGGGTGCGCGCCTCGCCTTGCGCATCGGTCAGCGGCAAGCCGTGACCCGGTAGCGTTAACCCCGGCGTGTTGTGCTCGGCCGTCTCGTCGCTGATGTCCGGCAAGCTGGCGGCCATAGCCGGCGCCGGCTCGCACAGGTGCTCAACGGCCTCGGCTACCTCGCCGACCTGGGCAGCGACCTGCGGGAACTCGTTAGCGCCGATCTCTTCGCCGTCCGCCAAAACCACGGCGCGGAAAATTGCGTTCTCGAGCTGGCGTACATTGCCCGGCCATTTGAACGTGGCGAGCAGCGCCATCGCTTCGGCGCTCAAAGTTCGCACTCGCTTTCCTTCTTCCGCGGCGATGCGTTTGAGGAAGTGGCGGGCGAGCGCCGGGATGTCCTCGCTGCGCCTGCGCAGCGGCGGCACCGATACCGGGAACACATGCAGGCGGTAAAACAGATCTTCGCGGAAGCGTCCTGCTTTCACGTCGGCGATCAAATCGCGGTTGGTGGCCGAGACGATGCGCACATCGACCTTGACGTTCTTGCGGCCGCCGACCGGCTCCACTTCGCCTTCCTGTAGCGCGCGCAACAGCTTCACCTGGGCGGCGAGCGGCAATTCGCCGACCTCATCAAGGAACAGCGTGCCGCCGTCGGCTTCGATAAATTTGCCGGTGTGCTTTTCGGTGGCGCCGGTGAAGGCGCCCTTCTCATGGCCGAACAGGATCGAACTCGACCAGGTTTTCCGGCATGGCGCCGCAATTGACGGCAACGAACGGTTTGGTGCGGCGTCCGCTCGAGCCGTGGATTGCGCGCGCGATCAATTCTTTGCCGACGCCGGATTCGCCCTCGATCAGCACAGGAATTGCGGAAGCGGCCGCCTTCTCGGCCGCGCGCAGCACCGGCCGCATCGTCTCCGAGCGCGTGATGACGTCAGCGATCGATAACGTGCCTTCGCGGCTGCGCTTCAGGCGTTGCACTTCGCCGGCCAACGCACGGGCCGCGAGCGCATTGTGCAGCGACACCTGCAGCCGCTCCGGACTCACCGGTTTGACCACGAAGTCGGCCGCGCCCGCGCGCATGACGGATACCACATTGTCGATGCCGCCATGGGCGGTTTGCACGATCACGGGCACGGCGATGCCGGCCTCGCGCAGGCGCGCCAGCACGCCGAGCCCGTCGAGGTCGGGCATCACCAGGTCGAGCACCATGCAATCAATTTCGGAGGCGCCGGCGTCGGTCAGCCTCTGGAGCGCCGCATCGCCTCCGTCGGCGGTGACCGTCTCGTAGCCCACGCGCTGCACCATGGCCTCGAGCAGGCGGCGTTGGACCGGGTCGTCGTCGACGATGAGGATCGTGTCGGGCATGTGAGGGGCTCCATTCGGCTCCATGTGCCGAATTGGAGCACTTTGGCCGCTCAGCCTTAATGCGCCCTTAAACCGGTCACTCGAATGCCTGCTGCAATCTGGCGTGCCGCCGGGCCAGGCTCGGCACGCCGGGAGGCTGCCGATTTCGTCCAAGCGGAAGCCGCATTTTCTCCGGTCGCCCGCGCCATTTGCCGCGCCGATCCAGTTGATCCGGCCGGCGTCGGGCCCGATATAGTTGGCATGACTTCCAGCTGTTCGTTTCCTAGCCGCTGGGCTCGTCCTGTCCCTCCAGCCACGGATTCCCAATGCCCTCTGCCGCCAAGAAAGCCAAATCCGCATCGAAGGCCACTGCGAAGACTTCGTCCAAGCCCCGTGGGGGACCGCGCCTCGGTTTGTTGCCCGAGTGGAATCTGGGCGATCTCTATCCCGGCATGGACAGTCCCGCGCTTAAGCGTGACCTGGCATGGGCAGACACCGAATGCGCGGCCTTCGAAGAGGCCTACAAAGGCAAGCTGCAGGCGATCGCTACGGGTGAGCGGGCCGGGCAGGTGCTGGCCGAGGCGCTCAAGCGCTACGAGGCAATCGAGGACAAGCTCGGTCGGGTGATTTCCTACGCCTCGCTGCTCTATGCCGGCGACAGCAGCGATCCCAAGCGCGCCAAGTTCTACGGCGACGTGCAGGAGAAGCTCACCGCCGCCTCCATTCATCTTCTCTTCTTCACGCTCGAGCTCAACCGCGTCGATGACGCCGCGCTGGATGCCGCCATGACCGAACCCGCGCTCGGCCATTATCGGCCGTGGATCGAGGACGTGCGCAAGGAGAAGCCCTATCAGCTCGAAGACCGCGTCGAGCAGCTCTTCCACGAGAAGTCGATGACCGGCTATTCCGCCTGGAACCGGCAGTTCGACGAGACCATCAACGCACTGAAGTTCAAGGTCGGCGGCAAGCAATTGGCCATCGAGCCGACGCTCAACCTGCTGGCGGATGTCGATGGCAAGAAGCGTAAAGCGGCGGCCGAGGCGCTGGCCAAGACCTTCAAGGCCAACCTGCGTCCCTTCTCGCTGATCACCAACACGCTTTCCAAGGACAAGGAGATTTCCGACCGCTGGCGCGGCTTCAAGGACATCGCCGATGCGCGCCATCTATCGAACCGCGTCGAACGGGAAGTGGTGGACGCGCTGGTCGATTCCGTGCGCAACGCCTATCCCAAGCTGTCGCACCGCTACTATGCGCTGAAGGCGAAATGGTTCGGCAAGAAGAAGCTGCCGCACTGGGACCGCAACGCGCCGCTGCCGAAGGTAGCGCAGCGCACGATCTCCTGGGAGGACGCGCGCGGCACCATACTTACCGCCTATGGCGCCTTCTCACCCAAGATGGCGGAGGTGGCCGACGATTTCTTCAAGAAGCGCTGGATCGACGCGCCGGTGCGGCCGGGCAAGCAGCCGGGCGCCTTCTCGCATCCGACCGTGCCGTCGGCGCATCCCTATGTGATGATGAACTACCAGGGTAAGCCGCGCGACGTGATGACGCTCGCGCACGAGCTTGGCCACGGCGTGCATCAAGTGCTGGCCGCGCCCAACGGCGCGCTGATGGCGCCGACGCCGCTGACGCTCGCCGAGACAGCCTCGGTGTTTGGCGAGATGCTGACGTTCCGCAAGCTGCTCGCGCAGACCACCGACAAGAAGCAGCGCAAGGCCATGCTTGCCGCCAAGGTCGAGGACATGATCAACACCGTGGTGCGGCAGATCGCGTTTTATTCGTTCGAGCGCAAGGTGCACACCGAGCGCCGCAACGGCGAGCTGACGAGCGACAAGATTTGCGAGCTGTGGATGTCGGTGCAGGCGGAAAGCCTGGGCCCTGCGATCGAACTCAAGCCCGGCTATGAGAGCTTCTGGGTCTACATCCCGCACTTCATCCATTCGCCGTTCTACGTCTATGCCTATGCATTTGGGGACTGCCTGGTGAACTCGCTCTACGCCGTCTACGAGCAGTCGGAGGCGGGCTTTGCCGAGCGTTACCTGGAGATGCTGGCGGCCGGCGGCACCAAACACCATTCGGAGTTGCTGGCGCCTTTCGGGCTCGATGCCCGCGATCCGAAATTCTGGGACCGAGGCCTCGATGTCATCGCCAATCTGATCGCGGAGCTGGAGGTGCTGGGGTAGGGGGCGACCACAATTCAATATCAGTGACTTACGGCGTCATTGAAGTTTTGTATAACATTTGTTATACGGGTGTCCTGACGATGAGGTGAGACATGAACGAGCGCCCGGACGATTTTGAGATCGAAGGCTATCTGCTCCAGGTCAAGAAGATCGGAAATTCGCTCGGCCTGATCCTGCCGAAGGAACTGCTCGCACGTCTCAAGCTCAAGGAAGGCGACAAGCTCCATATCGTCGAGCAGACCGAGCGCGGCATCAAGCTTTCGCCCTACGATCCGAAGCACGCCAAGGCGATGGAGTTGGCGCGCCGCTCGTTCCGCAAATACGCCGACACCTACAAGGCGCTGGCGAAATGAATGAGCCGGAATGGCTCGACATTGACCTCGTTCTCGATTTTCATGCCGAGCAACTGGCCCTATTCGGTGGGGCCGACGGTCTGCGCGATCTTGGATTGCTGGAGTCGGCGTTGGCGCGGCCACTCAATAAATTTGGCTACGGCGAATGCGGGATTGCCGCGCTTGCAGCGGCATATGGTTACGGCATTGCGCGCAACCACCCGTTCATCGATGGCAACAAACGCACGGCGCTTGCTTCGATGATCGTGTTTCTTGGCCTCAATGGCCTTGACCTCGACGTCCCACAGGAATCGGCGACGGCAATGGTTCTCAGTCTCGCCGCTGGCGAGGTCTCTGAGGAACTGTTGGCGCAGTGGCTGGCGGATCACACAGTGCCGTTGGAGGCGCCTGGTATCGCGCCATGAGCTGCATATCTAACGATTGTCACGCGTAACCGACCCATGCCCCCCAAAGACGACCGCGAAAAGAACCGCTTCTCCGCCCGCGCCCGGCGCTATGCCAAGGTCGGCACCAGCGTCGGCGGGGTGGCCGCGCGCATGGCCGGCCAGCGCGTGCTCCGCCGCCCGTCGAACCGCGCCGGCAACGCGCTGGCGCTCGCCGCGGCCCTCGGCGGCCTGAAAGGGCCGATCATGAAGGTGGCGCAACTGCTCGCCACCATTCCTGACGCGCTGCCACCGGAATACGCCAACGAGCTGATCAAGCTGCAGAGCCAGGCGCCGCCCATGGGCTGGGGCTTCGTCAAGCGCCGCATGAGCGCCGAACTTGGCCCCGACTGGCAGAAGGAGTTTTCCGAGTTCGAGCACCAGCCGGCTGCGGCCGCATCGCTCGGCCAGGTGCACAAAGCGCGCGCGGTTACCGGCGAACCGCTGGCCTGCAAACTGCAATACCCCGACATGCAGTCGGCAGTCGAGGCCGACCTGCAACAGTTGAAGCTGCTGCTCACCTTGCGCAAGCGCTTCGACCCCGCGATCGACACCAGCGAGATTGGCATCGAAATCGCCGCGCGCCTACGCGAGGAACTCGACTACATCCGCGAGGCCAAGCACGTCGCGCTCTACCGCGCCATGCTCAAGGACGAGCGCGCCATCCGCGTGCCCAAGGTCTGGCCGGAACTCACCACCGGCCGTCTGCTGACCCTCGACTGGCTCGAGGGTACGCGCATGCTCGCCCATAAAGACGCGCCGCTCGTCGAGCGTAACCGGCTGGCGCAATCGATGTTCGCCGCTTGGTGGGTGCCGTTTTCCCGTTACGCCGTCATCCACGGCGACCCGCATCTCGGCAACTACTCGGTGTTTGACGACGCCAAAGGCAAACCGGCCGGAATCAACCTGCTCGACTATGGCTGCATCCGCATCTTTCCGGCGAGCTTCGCCGGCGGGGTGGTCGACCTCTATCACGGCCTCTTGCATGGCGATGACGATCGAGTGGTGCATGCCTACGAGACCTGGGGCTTCAAGCGCCTCAACCGCGAGCTTATCGATGCGCTCAATATCTGGGCCCGCTTCATCTACGGCCCACTGCTCGATGACCGGGTTCGCACCATCGCCGACGGGGTCAAGCCCGCCGACTATGGTCGCAAGGAGGCCTTCCGGGTGCACCAGGCGCTGAAAGCGCGCGGTCCGGTGACCGTGCCGCGGGAATTCGTGTTCATGGACCGGGCCGCGGTCGGGCTCGGCGCCGTTTTCCTGCACCTCGCCGCCGAGCTGAATTTCTTCAAGCTGTTCAATGACGCCATCGCGGATTTTGCCGTGGAAACCGTGGCGGCGCGGCAAAGCGCCGCGCTGGCCAAAGCCGGCTTGGAGCCGGCCCCTGGCAGTTGAAACGGCAGCCGTTGCCCTTCCGCCCCAAGTGCGCTAATCGCTCCCTAGTGTCCCGAATCCGAAGTCCGCTTCAATCTGCGGCCTGGTCGGGAGCGGACTTCGGATTCGTAGGACACTAGCAAGCTTTATGATTCCAGTGCGGGTTGGTTCGGAAGTCCGCTTGAAGAGCGTGCGGCAGGAATGAAGCGGACTTCCGAACCACCGCACTAGGCCCCGCCTTAATTGAGACCTTCGGAGACCTCCCCCCATGGCCGACCACGGCACCGTCGAATACGCCACCGCTCCCGGCAACGACTATCCGTTCCACGAGAAGAGCTACGAAAGCTTCATCCATTTCACCTTCGTCGGCATCATCCATGTAATCAACATCCTGTTCGGCCTGGCAGTCGGCGGGGTCATGGGACACTGGTTCCTGGCGCTGGTGATCTTCATTATCGGCGTAATGGGCTCGGTGCCGGGCCTGATCACCGGGACGAAGACCTCGAGCTACGTGGCCTTCGTCGTTTGTTTCATCATCTTCGCCTTCACCGGCGTATCTTAAAGACCGACCTTTCCGCCTGGCGGAAACGGGGGAGGCGACCATGAAGATAGCCGTAGCCCGTGAAGCGGAGGCGAACGAGCCGCGGGTCGCCGCCACGCCGGAAACGGTCAAGAAATTGATCGGTTTAGGCGCCGAGGTTGCGGTCGCGCGCGGCGCCGGCATTACGTCCGGCATTCCCGACAGTGAATTCGAGGCCGCCGGCGCTACCGTCGGCGATATTGTCACCAAGGACGCCGATGTGGTGCTGAAAGTGCGTCGTCCGCTGGCGAACGAGCTTTCCGAGTACAAGAAAGGCGCGCTGGTCATCGCCATCATGGACCCCTACGGCCATGAAGCGGAACTCAAACAAATGGCCGACGCCGGCCTGTCCGCCTTCGCCATGGAGTTGATGCCGCGCATCACCCGTGCGCAATCCATGGACGTGTTGTCGAGCCAAGCCAACCTTGCGGGTTATCGCGCGGTGATCGACGCCGCGGAAGAATACGGCCGCGCTTTGCCGATGATGATGACCGCCGCCGGCACGGTTCCGGCCGCCAAAGTGTTCGTCATGGGCGTGGGCGTCGCCGGCCTGCAAGCGATCGCCACTGCGCGACGCCTCGGCGCGATTGTTACCGCCACCGACGTGCGGCCCGCCACCAAGGAGCAGGTGGAAAGCCTGGGCGCCAAGTTCATCGCCGTCGAGGACGAGGAGTTCAAGAACGCGCAGACCGCCGGCGGCTACGCCAAGGAAATGTCCAAGGAGTACCAGGCCAAGCAGGCCGCGCTCACCGCCGAGCACATCAAGAAGCAGGACATTGTCATCACCACGGCGCTGATCCCGGGCCGTCCGGCGCCGCGGCTGATCTCCGGCGAGATGGTCGCGTCCATGCGTCCCGGCTCGGTGATCGTCGATCTCGCGGTCGAGCGCGGCGGCAATGTCGAAGGCGCCAAGGCGGGCGAGGTGGTGCAGGCGGGCCCGGCCAAGATCGTCGGCCATCTCAACGTCGCCGGGCGGATCGCGGCGTCGGCCTCGGCGCTCTATGCCAAGAACTTGCTTACCTTCCTCGATTTGATGATCGACAAGAATGAGAAGAAGCTTGCCGTTCCGTGGGACGACGAGATCGTCAAGGCCACCTTGCTTACCCGCGACGGCGCGGTGGCGCACCCGAATTTTCAGCCCAAGACGGCGGCTTAACGGAGATCTGACATGGAACACATCGCCAATGCGGTGGATCCTTTCGTGTTCCGCTTCTCGATTTTCGTGCTGGCGGTGTTCGTCGGCTATTTCGTGGTGTGGTCGGTGACGCCGGCGCTGCACACCCCGCTGATGTCGGTGACCAACGCCATCTCCTCGGTGATCGTAGTCGGCGCGCTGCTCGCGGTCGGCGTTGCATTGGCCGGCAACGATCAAGGCCCGCTGTGGGCGCGCGCGCTCGGTTTCGTCGCGCTCGTCTTCGCCTCGATCAACATTTTCGGCGGCTTCCTCGTCACCCAGCGCATGCTGGCCATGTACCAGAAGAAAAAGAAGTGATCGCCATGTCGGGGGGCAATCCAATTTCTTTCTGCGTCATCCGTAGGAGCGCGCTATGAGCGCCAATCTCGTCGCGCTGCTCTATCTCGTCGCCGGCGTTCTCTTCATCCTCGCGCTGCGCGGGCTGTCGAGCCCGGAGTCGAGCCGCCGCGGCAACATGTTCGGCATCGTCGGCATGACGATTGCCGTGCTGACCACGCTCGGCTCGCATCCGCCGGCTGACGGGCTGGCCTGGGCGCTAGTCATCGGCGGCATCGCCATCGGCGGCGGCATCGGCGCGGTGATCGCGCGCAAGGTACCGATGACCTCGATGCCGGAATTGGTCGCCGCTTTCCACTCGCTGGTCGGCATGGCCGCGGTGCTGGTCGCCGCGGGCGCCTTCTATGCCCCGGCCGCCTTCGGCATCGGCGCGGAGGGCCACATCCATCAGCAAAGCCTGATCGAAATGTCGCTCGGCGTCGCTATCGGCGCCATCACCTTCACCGGCTCGGTCATCGCCTTCTTGAAGCTGTCGGGCCGCATGGGCGGCAAGCCGATCACGCTGCCGGCGCGCCATGTCATCAACATTGCGCTCGCCGCCGGACTGATTTTCTTCGTCGCCAGCTTCTACCTGCACCAAGCCACGTTTGAATTCTGGGTCATCGTCGCCCTTTCGCTGCTGCTTGGTATTTTGATCATCATCCCGATTGGCGGCGCCGACATGCCGGTGGTGATCTCGATGCTCAACTCTTATTCGGGGTGGGCGGCCGCCGGCATCGGCTTCACGCTCGGCAACACCGCGCTGATCGTGACCGGTGCGCTGGTCGGCTCCTCGGGCGCGATCCTGTCCTACATCATGTGTAAGGGCATGAACCGCTCGTTCATCTCGGTCATTCTCGGCGGCTTCGGCGGCGAGGTGGCGGGGCCGAGCGGCGCGGCCGAACAGCGCCCGGTCAAGCTCGGCTCGGCCGACGATGCCGCCTACATCCTGAAGAATTCCTCCAAGGTGATCATTGTGCCCGGCTACGGCATGGCGGTGGCGCAGGCGCAGCACGCACTGCGGGAAATGGCCGACAAGCTCAAAGCCGAAGGTGTCGAAGTCAAATACGCCATTCATCCGGTCGCGGGCCGCATGCCCGGCCACATGAACGTGCTCTTGGCCGAAGCCAACGTGCCTTACGACGAGGTTTTTGAGCTCGAGGATATCAATTCGGAGTTTGCGCAGACTGATGTCGCCTTCGTCATCGGCGCCAACGACGTCACCAACCCGGCGGCGGAAGAAGACCCGTCCTCGCCGATCTACGGCATGCCGGTCTTGCAAGTGTGGAAGGCGGGCACGGTGATGTTCATTAAGCGCAGCTTGGCGTCCGGTTACGCGGGCATCGACAACCCGCTGTTCTACCGCGACAACACCATGATGCTGCTCGGCGACGCCAAGAAGATGACTGAGAGCATCGTCAAGGCGATGTGAGGCGTTCGCTTCAAGCGTCCTTGCTTTCGTTTTTGTCCTAGTTGTTGTGTGCGCGAACGCCCAATTCCCAGCCTCATCTCGCACAATACCACCGACTTTCATGGCGTGCGCCGGTATCCGCGAGCTGTCGTTTGCTGCGAGTGGTAACGCCATGCCAACCCGGAAATATTCCAAAATTTTTTATACAGAATTTTTGGCGCACGAATCTCTGTGAGGATTTGTCTGTGCGATCGCGTTATCCGAATAACGATGGGGTGTTTTTCAATCGTCGCGCGCGCGCGCAAGTCGCGATGCACGCCGTACAATGCAATACGATTAAATTCTGAATGGTCCGGGTAGTCCCCCGTTAAAGGCTCATGCACAGCTTGCGCACGATACCAGGCTGGTATGAGCGCAATACGCGTATGCCGGCTGCACAATACGCAATTACGGAGTAGCTTTATGATCCAGGACAAAAACCTCGCGCGGCAGGCTCAACTCATTCCATTCGGGCACCGGCTCGTTCCGCCGCGCGCCTGTATCATTGACAACAAGCCGCACGTACGGTCGTTTTTAGCCGGGACGTTGAGCGACCTTGGCTTCATTACCCATGAATGCGGTGCGCGGGACGTTGCGGTGGTGCTGGCGGACATCGCCCCGGATCTAGTCGTCATCGGCCCCCTCGGGCCGGATGGCGATCTCCCTGCGTTGCTGCGCACGCTCACCACCTTTCCTGGCAAAGTGATGCTGTTCGGCGGCCGCAGCGCCCCATCGCTTATCGACGCGCATGAGTTCGGCGACCGGCTCGGTCTGGCGATGCTGCCGCCGCTCGGCACCCCCTTTCGTGACCGCGACCTCAAGCAGAATCTCGACGACTTCCTACCGATTGCGCCGTCTCCCGACATCGGTATTGACGTCGACGAAGCCCTGCACAACGGCTGGCTCGAGCTATGGTACCAGCCCAAGATCGATTCGCGCTCGCTGACGCCGCGTGGTGCCGAAGCGCTGCTGCGGGTACGGCATCCGACATGGGGTCTCGTGGCGCCGGCCTATTTCGTCCCCTCGGCCAACGATCCATATTACCATTCACTGTCGCAGTTCGTGATCATGCATGTGATGGCGGACTGGATGCAGTTTGCGGCCGATGGAAGCCGGGTCGACATCTCGGTCCGTCTGCCGTCGCCGGTATTGGAGGATCCGGACTTCATCGCCTACGTCTTTGGCAAGTTGCCGGCTGGAGCGGCCGACGGCGGGCTCTTGATCGCGGCCGATTGCGCCGATGTGATGGACGACATTGATTTGGTGCGAAGAGCTAGCGCCCAGCTTGCCTTCCGCAATATCGGCATTGCGCTCGACGCGGTTGGAGCGGAAGGGGCTATGCTGGTCGGCCGCCGCGACCTGCCGGTGGTGGAGATGAAGGTGCAGCGCGCCTTTGTTCGCGATTGCTCCAACGACCGCATTCGGCAAGCCGTTTGCGCTCTCATTGTCGCGGCCGCACGCGAGAACGGTGCCCGCTCAGTCGCGGAGGGTGTTACCTCACATGTGGATCTTTTGACGTTGCGCGAACTTGGCTTCGATCTGGTGCAGGGACCCTTGTTCGCCAAGCCGATGGTGGCGCACAAATTTTTCCGCTCGATCCTCGCCAAGCGCTTTGCGTCCTTATAATGCCAACAAAACGAAAGTGATGGCCGTGCAACCTGACGGTTGGAACTATCGCCCGTCGCCGAAGGTGGCCATTCGTTACTCCAACACGTTGGGCGAGATGCCCGCTGGAACGTCGAACGGATCGACGGCGATGATCTGCCCGATGTCCATCCGCTCCTACATGACATGCGGGGTCACACCGAACGTCGCGGCGCGGTCATAGATGGTGAAATACGACGGCGCCCAGCCGGGACAGTTCGGGGGTCCGGGGTGGAAAGTGTGGGCGCCGACGCCGAAGCGGCTGAGGATCCGCCGGGGCTCGATGTCATCGCCATCGTAAAGTTCGGATTTCTTGCTTCTCGAACCTAGTGGTCCGATTCCGACATTTGCATCTTCATTTCTGCAAGCTTCCGGGCAAATGTCGGAGTTGAAAGGGCCACAAGTAATTATTTGATTCTAGCGGAGCTTTGAATTTTGCATTTGATGAGGAATTCGCCGCAAACGGATATCAAATGTCAAATTTGCTCTACTAGTCTCGCGCCGGCAGCGGAACCCTATAATGCACGCGCACACCTTCTAGCGCGTATTCGATATGAGTTTTGGCCCGAATTTGCACCGGCAGCACCAGTTCCAACAGTCGCGAACCGAAGCCCTTGCGGGCTGGCGGCTCGACCGGGGGACCGCCGCTTTCGACCCAACCGAAATCGAGGGTTCGGCGCCTCGCCGTGAGGGTTACGCGCCAAGTGGCGGTCACCCTGCCGCCATGGACCGACAGCGCGCCGAATCTGGCGGCATTGGTAGTGAGTTCATGCAGCGCCATGCCGAGCGACACCGCGAGTTGGGTGGGCAATTCGACCGGCGGTCCGCTCACGACGATGCGGTCCCCGCTGCCGTCGTCGAAAGCGCCGAGTTCCTTGTACAGCAAGTCCGACAAGCTCACCGTGGGCGTCTCGTCGGCGAGCAGCAGATGGGTCTTCGCCAGCGAACTGATGCGTCCGATCAGCGCCGTCTTGAACGCGTCGATAGTATCTGCGGTTCGCGCGGTCGAGCCCATGATCGCCTGCACGGTGGCGAGCGTGTTCTTTACCCGATGGTGCAATTCGCGGATCAGAAGCGACTGTTGTTCCTCCGCCCGTTTACGCTCGGTAATGTCGATCAGCATGTTGACGCCGCCCGTGAGCCGGCCGGCATCGTCGTAGAGCGGGGTGGGGTATGCAAGGAACGGTATGCGCACGCCGTCCGGCTGTTCGACGATGGCTTCCAGGCCGCGCAGCGGTCGCCTCTCGTTGAGCGCGACCGCCATCGGGGATTCGCCATGCGCCATCGGCGCTCCATTCGGCCAATAGAGTTTCCAGGAGCCGCACCACTCGGTGCTGCCGAGCACCGGTCGGTAACCCCACAAATCGGCCGCGGCATCGTTGTAATAGGTGATACGTCCTCCGGCGTCGGTCGTATAGACGGCCGCCGGCAGTGCATCGAAAAATTGGTGGAAATGTTGTGCGCGCCCGCCTTGGAACATTTGGTCGCGCAGGACCTCGTCAATCGCCACCACTTCCGCACCGTGCGTGACTTTGGCGCCATCGCGCCCGAATTCGCCGCCCAGGAGACCAATGGGCTCGTTCATTCCTCCCCCTCGGAGCGCCTCAACCGGCAATCTTTTGCCGCTCTACCTGCCCCGACAATGCGTGGGATTACATAAAGTTCATCGGAACCAGAAAATTTTGCGCGGTGGCGGCACCGATTGGTTAACGAAATACCGCGGCGCGGCCTCACAGCGTACGAAACATGACATGGGCGTCGACCATGCCGCAGTCGGGATGGGCGAACACGCCGGGCAGGGTGCCGACGATCTTGAAACCGCATGCCTGCCACAGCTTTACCGCCCGCTCGTTGGAGGCAATAACGAAGTTGAACTGCATGGCGGTGAAGCCACGCGAACGCGCCTCATTCAGCGAATGCGCGCACATGGCGCGCGCCACGCCGCCGCCCATGGCGCCGGGCGCGACCATGTAGCCGCAATTTGCCACATGTGCGCCGCCGCCGCGGTTGTTGGCGCGCAGGTAATAGGTGCCGACGATATGGCCACCACATTCGGCCACAAACACCGCATGTCCCGGCGCGCGCCAATAGGCGAGCGCCTCGGCGCGGGAGATGTCGCGCGGGATCGGATAAGTTTCGCCCGCGCGGAAGGTCGGCTCCAGGATCGCCCAGATGGCGTCGTCGTCCTCAGAACTGGCGGCGCGGATGGACAGGGCAGGGTCCGGCATGGCGACACTGATTTTAGCATGTCCGGCCCTCGACGGCGATTGTCGTGACTCGGCCGCCCGGCGCCTTGTGCTAAGAGGAGCGCATGACGGTTCTTGAATGGCTGCTGGTCCTAGCCGTGGTCGGCTATGGTGGTGTGCTGGTGCTGATGTACGTCTTTCAGCGCAAGCTCATGTACTTCCCCGATCCCAAGCGCACGTCGCCGGCTGAGGCCGGATTGGCGCAGGCGCAGGAATTGCGGCTCGAGAGCATCGACGGCGAACGGCTGATGGCCTGGCACGTGCCGCCGCGCGGCAACCGGCCGGTACTGCTCTACTTCCACGGCAACGCAGGCGCTCTCAACCTGCGTGCTGGCCGGTTCGAATGGCTGATCGCCGATGGCGATGGCCTCGTCGCGCTGTCCTACCGCGGCTTCGGCGGGTCCAGCGGGCAGCCGACCGAGCAGGGTCTGATCAAGGACGCGCTCGCCGCCTACGATTTCGCCATCGACCGCTATTCAGCCAATCGGATCGTACTGTGGGGCGAGTCGCTGGGCACCGCGGTCGCGATCGCGCTCGCTGCGACACGTGAAGTTGGCGGCATCATCCTCGATGCGCCCTTCACCTCCATCGCCGACGTTGGCGCCGCCGCCTATCCTTTCGCGCCGGTGCGCTGGCTCATCAAGGATGCCTTCCGCTCCGACCGCCGCATCGGCAAAGTGACGGCGCCGGTCCTGGTGTTGCACGGCGAGCGTGATCGCATCGTACCGATCCGTTTCGGCGAGCGGCTCTTTGCGTTTGCTAACGAGCCCAAGCGCATGGTTCGCTTCCCGCAAGGCGGCCACGTCGACCTCGACGACTACGGTGCGATCGACGTGGTGCGGGACTTCGTGGCGGGGATTGCTGCCGTCCCCACCGAACACATATGATCGTCCGAATAGGTCGGCCGGGGGAAATCGTCCAAAATGCTGTTCAATCTCTGCAACTGCGTGTCGCCGTCCACGCTGTCCGGTGCCGGCCATCTCTGTGCCGGCGGCGCCGGCTTCGTCACAGCCATGATGGCGGCGCTCGCCGCCAACAACCGCACGCAAGCCGCCAAGACGCTGAAGGGCAAAGTGCCGGTGGTGGACCAGGTCGCGGTGCGCATCGTCACCGACAACGTGGTCATTCAGTTCGTACCGGCAGAGACGCGCGATGGCTTTAGCATCGAACGGCTCAACGGAAACACGAAACCCGACAAGCCGCCGCGCGTAGCGCTGCAGGGCGAATGGGGGCTCGCGATGTGTTGCGAGTCGCAGCGCGGCGACGAGATCCGCCATGTCATGATCGACTTCGGCTACACGCCGGAGGTGCTGCTCAACAACATGGAGATCCTTAAGGTCGATCCCTCAACGTTCGACGCCATGGTGCTCAGCCACGGTCACTACGACCATTTCGGCGGCATGGTTGGCTTTTTGAAAGCGCACGGCAAGGCGCTCAAGGGCGAACTGCCGTTCTTCGTTGGTGGCGAGGACACCTTTTGTCTGCGCCGCAACGCCGGCGGCCAGTTCGGCGCGCTCGACCGCAAGGCCATTCTCGACGCCGACTTGTCCTTGATGATGGCGTCCGAGCCGGCGGTGGTTGCCGACCACGCTTTCACCACCGGCCGCATCGGCCAGACTTCGTTTGAGAAGCCGCTGAAGGCGACGCGCGAGATCGTCGGCATTTTCGACGGCTTCGGCTGTTTCCCTGAAAAGATGCCGGCGGAGAAGAACACCGGTGACTATATCCCCGACGATTTCGACCACGAGATCGCCACCAACTATGTGGTCAAGGACAAAGGCCTGGTGGTGCTGACCTCGTGCAGCCATCGCGGCGTCATCAACACCGTTCACCAGGCCATCAAGGCCTCTGGCGTCGACAAGGTGCACGCCGTGCTCGGGGGCTTTCACATCGTACCGCCCCTCGACGACGCCTACATCCGCGAGACCGTGGCCGAATTCAGGAAGATCGACCCCGACTATTTGATCGTCGGCCATTGCACCGGCGACCGCTTTTACGATCTCGCGCGCGACGAACTGGGCGACAAGGTGATCCACTCGGCGGTGGGGACACGATTCGTATTCAGCTGACCTTTGGTGGAATTCGATGCGCCCTTAGTTGACGAGCGCGGGAAACTCCTGGCGGGTGACCGCATTGTCGCGAAAGCAGCCAAGCATGCGGCTGGTCACCATGTCAGTGTCGTGTTTGTGGATGCCGCGCGTCGAAAGACAGTGATGGCTCGCATTGAGCACAACGCCGACGCCCTGCGGCTGTAACACCTTCTGGATGGTGTCGGCAATTTGGGCCGTCATCTTTTCCTGAATCTGTAGTCGTTTGGCGTAAGCTTCGACGACCCGCGCTAGCTTGGAAATGCCGACTACCCTTCCGGTCGGTACATAAGCCACCCAAGCGCGGCCAACGATTGGCGCAACGTGGTGCTCGCAGTGGCTTTCGAACGGAATACCGCGCAGGACGATCATTTCATCATAGCCGCCCGTCTCCTCGAAGGTCGTCGAGAGCATTTTCGCGGGGTCGACCGCGTAGCCGGAAAAATACTCCTTGAAGGCGCGCGCCAGCCGCGCGGGTGTCTTGGCCAGTCCGTCTCGGTTCGGGTCATCGCCGGCCCAGCGAATGATTGTCCGGAAGGCAGCCTCCGCCTCCTCTTGGCTGGGGCTTTCGGAGGCTGTGTCGACGTCAAGTTGGATGCGGGTGAGAAGGCTCATTAGGGCAAGCTCTTCTGACTACGAATGCTGTGCTGGGGAACGGGACCGGCCCGCTTCTCCGGGGAGGCGAAGCGGACCGGCTGTCGATCGGCTTGAGGGGACAGGCCGATCAGCTCTCTGGCGGCAGGATGACTTTGTCGATGACGTGGATGACGCCGTTCGAGGCCGCGATATCCGCCTTCACGACGGTCGCATCGTTGATCATCATCTTGCCGTGCTCGGCGGAGATCTTCACCATCGCGCCATTGACGGTCTTGGCCTCGTGCAGCTTAGTCACCTGCTCGGCTTTCACGGCGCCCAGCACGACGTGGTACGTGAGGATCGCCGTCAGCTTCGCCTTGTTCTGAGGCTTCAGAAGATTCTCCACCGTGCCGGCCGGCAACTTGGCGAAAGCCGCATCGGTTGGGGCGAACACGGTGAACGGTCCGGGACCCTTCAGGGTTTTAACCAGATCGGCCGACTTGAGCGCCGTAGCCAGCGTCTTGAACTGGCCGGCGTCGAGTGCCGTGTCGACGATGTCCTGATTGCCGGCGCGCGCGAATGTGCCGCCGATCGCGAAGCCCACCACGGCCAGAACGACCGCGGCAGCCGACGCAATACCTATAACTCTGCTCTTCATCTTCTAGCTCCTGACTTGACGCATTTGACGTTTGAGCCGGCTTCGCCGGCGTCATTGGTTCTGGGTAAGCGCAGGACAGAAGGTGGTTTCGCCTTGCGTCCGTCGCCGGACTCTTGAATAACAATAAAATCAGTTTTCTTGTAACTCACTTTAGCGTGAAATGAAAATTAGCTTTCCTATGGATAAAATAGTGGTATTGATCTTTGAACAGGGGTGAAATCGATTCTGAGGATGTTGTCGGAGACTTTAACTACCGCTCTCGAGGGCTATGCCATCGGCCCGAAAATCCGCAGGTTGCGGCTGCGGAAGAAGCTGGGACTTGTCCAACTTGGCGAGCACAGTGGCTTGTCGCCGGCGCTGCTGTCGAAGATCGAGCGCGGGCACCTGTTTCCGACGTTGCCAACCCTGTTGCGGATCGCTCTGGTCTTCGGCGTTGGTCTCGATCACTTCTTCAGAGACGATAGCGCCCGGCCGGTCCACGCCGTGGTGCGCAAGGCAGATCGTATTCTCCTTCCCGACAAGACCGGGCGGACTTCGCCTGCTTATCGTTTCGAGTCGCTCGACTACCCGGTAAGCGACCGCAAGCTGAACGGCTACTATGTCGAAATCGAAGCGGAAGACGAGCCGTCGGAGCCGCACGAGCATCCCGGCGCGGAAATCATCTACGTTCTGCGCGGCGAGCTTGTGGTGAACCTCGAGGGAGAGGAATTCGCGCTAGGCGAGGGTGACTCGATGTATTTTGATTCCGCTCATCCGCATAGCTACCGGCGTGAAGGATCGTCGCCATGCGCGGCCGTCGTGGTAGTGACCGCTGAAACTGGTGCGACTGCCTAAAACGTCTGATAGGTCTCGCCGTAGCGGCCGCCGACGCGGTCGAAGCCGGCCACTGCCGGCTTGTAGCTTTGGTCGATGTTCATCGCGCGCGCGTAGGAGCCGGCAGCTTTCTGCTTGTCGCCGAGCCGCTCATAGGCGAGGCCGCGGCTGGTCCAGGCCTGCACGTTTTGCGGATCGATGCCGACTGCGGCGTCCAGGTCGCTGGCCGCGTCTTTGTAGTTTTTCACGGCGATATAGCTCAAACCCCGCGCGATGAAAGGCGGGGCCTGGTCGGTCGAAAGGCCGATGGCGGTAGTGAAGTCATCGATGGCGTAGCCGTGTTGGCCCTCGGCCTGGTAGAGCAGGCCGCGGTTGTAATAGGCCTGCGCGTTGTCGGGGCGGATCGAGATCGCCTTATTGAAGTCATTGAGCGCGGCGAGCATCTTGTGCTCCTGCCGATAGACCATGCCGCGGCCGAGATAGGCGTTCGAGTAGGTCGGATCGATCGACAGCGACTTGTTATAGTCGGCAAGCGCGAGATCAACCTTGCCTGTCTCGCGATAGACCAGCCCGCGGTTGGCATAGGCCTGCGCGTAATTGAGATCGATGCTGATCGCCTTGTTGAAGTCGGCAAGCGCCTCGGCGTAGCGGCCGCCCTTGCCGAACACAGTGCCGCGCATGTTGTAGGCCTGCGGGTCATTCGGGTTGTTGCGCACGACGGTAGTCAGCGAAGCGATATTGGCCGGCGAGGTGGCGTAGAGCGAATCTTCGCTTTCCGGCGCGCCGGCGGCCGAATTGCCGGCACTCAGACTCGCGCAGGCCCCGAGCGTCGCCACGAGCGGCAACACCAGCGCCAGCCGCCAAATTCCAGTGCCGTAACGCAGACGCTTCATCGCAGGCCACCCGGCCGAAGATCGAAAGAGAGTATTGCCGTTTCACCAATCTGGCTGTGAATGCGGCGAAGGTTCGGCGCCCGGAAAAACAATAGCGCGGGCAAATCGGCCCGCGCCACCAATCGCACGCTCATTACAGCAGCGCAGGGGCATCAGCCCATGCGTGGGGCGCCACGGCCCGGGCCGCCCGTGGTCGGGCGGGGCTTCGATGGGAGCAGGCCTTCGCGCTGCATCTTCTTGCGCGCGAGCTTGCGGGCCCGGCGAATAGCTTCCGCCTTTTCCCGTGCCTTCTTTTCCGACGGTTTTTCGTAATGGCCGCGAAGCTTCATCTCGCGGAAGATACCCTCGCGCTGCATCTTCTTCTTCAGCGCCTTCAGGGCCTGGTCGACATTGTTGTCGCGGACGAGAACTTGCACTTGTGCTCCTTCGTTGTGGCGGTCCGGGTTCCGCTCGAAAGCGCCGCAATGGCGGGTGCTTTCCGAGTCGGCGCGCTGTAGCAGAAAAGTGGAAAAGAGTCCATTGAGAGGGCACTTAGGCGCCCCACAGGACCCTCGGATAGCCCCTATATGGGCCTTTTCGGGCCGGGGCGCTACCCCGTTTGATGTCAGGCGGCCCGGCCGGGCTCCGCCACCTCCTGGTAGTGGGCTCGCCAGTCGCTCGGGGGAAGGGGCCCGTGGCGGAACCCCGCGCCGCCACCGTCATTTCTCCGGCCATATCCGCGTGACATGCCCCATTTTGCGGCCTGGGCTTGGCGCGCCCTTGCCGTAGATGTGGACTGCCGCACCCGGCATCGTCAGCCAGCGCTCGGCCTCATTCACCTCGGCGCCGATCAGGTTGGTCATCTCCACGCGGCCGAGCCGCTTGGGGTTCGCCAGCGGCCAGCCCGCAACGCAGCGGATATGCTGCTCGAACTGCGAGACAGTTGCGCCGTCGATGGTCCAGTGCCCGGAATTGTGCACCCGCGGCGCAATCTCGTTGACCATCACCGATTGCTTTTTGCCGCTGCCGACCACGAACATTTCCACGCCCATTACGCCGACATAGTCGAACGCCTTGACGATGCGGGTGGCGATTCGGCGCGCCTCTGCGCCCACCGCCGGGGTCACCTTGGCCGGCACCTTCGACACCTTGAGGATATGGTCGCGGTGGTCGTTCTCGGTGACCTCGAAGCATTGCACCTTGCCGTCGCGCCCGCGCGCGGCGATCACCGACACTTCGCGCTGGAACTTGATGAAGCCTTCCAGGATACATGGCACCTGGCGTAGCGAACGCCACGCTTCGGCGCGCTCGCTGTCCTTGGTGATCTTGGCTTGGCCCTTGCCGTCATAGCCTAGCCGCCGCGTCTTCAGCACCGCCGGCAGGCCGACCGCCGCGATGCCGTCTACCAATTGCGTCGCGCTGTGCACCGGCGCGTAGGGCGCGGTCGGGATCTTCAGACTCGTCAAGAAATCTTTTTCGACCAGCCGGTCCTGCGTCGTCTCCAGCACTTGCGGGTCCGGCAGCACAGACCGGCGTTTAGCAAGGAACGTCGCGGTCGTGGCTGGAACATTCTCGAACTCGTAGGTGATGACGTCGACGCTGTCGGCAAATTGCGCCAGCGCTTTCTCATCGTCATAGGGGGCGCAGGTGGAACGGGCCACCACGTCGAAGGCGCAGGAATCCTTGTCGGGCGCGTAGACGTGGCAATTGAGCCCGAGCCGTGCCGCCGCCAGCGCCAGCATGCGACCGAGTTGGCCGCCGCCGAGAATGCCGATGGTGGCGCCGGGCGCAAGCACGGCCTTGGGATCGAACATGGGGCTCGCTTCTAATCCTTCGGCCGCTTGGCCACGGCTTTGGTCTGCCGCGTGCGCCAGGCATCGAGCCGCTTGGCAATGGCCGGATCGCTTAAGCCCAGCACGGCCGCCGCCAGCAGCGCAGCGTTGATCGCCCCCGCCTTGCCGATGGCGAGTGTGCCGACCGGAATGCCGGCCGGCATCTGCATGATCGACAGCAGCGAGTCCAGGCCTTCCAGCGAATGCGTCTTCATCGGCACCCCGAGCACCGGCAACGGCGTCATCGAGGCCGCCATGCCGGGCAGATGGGCGGCGCCGCCGGCGCCCGCGATGATCACCTTGATGCCGGCGTCGCGGGCGCCGGTGGCGAACTCATAAAGCCGCTTGGGGGTGCGGTGAGCCGAGACGATGCGGGTGTCGTGGCCGATCTTCAGCGCGTCCAGCGTTTCGGCGGCGTGCTTCATGGTGGCCCAGTCGGACTGGCTGCCCATGATGATCGCGACCGGCTTTGCCGCCATGCTTGGCTTCCCCTGGCGTCCGATCCGGCTCGAAAAGCGGATCCTGCGGACCTGAAAAACCCGTCCGCCCCGGCGGAAGGAAGCGCCGGATTATAGGGTGGGGCTCCACGCTGGCAAGGCGAAAGCGGCATTCTTCCGTATGAGGTGTAGATTCCAAAGGATGATTCGCGGGGGACTTCGTGGGGGTCTTGCAGACGTGGCTTGGGAGCAGGCGAAGAGGGCGGCAGATGAGGACGCCGATTCGCTGGCGCAGTTGCGCGGCGAGGTTGATCGGCTGAGCGCCGAACTGGCGCGCGCCGAGGCACGCATCGCCGAACTGGAGGCGCGCGCCGACATTGATCCGCTGCTGGAGGTGCTCAACCGGCGCGGCTTCGAGCGGGAGCTCGATCGCTCGCTCGCTTTTGTGCGCCGGTACGGCAGTCAGGCCGCACTGCTGTTCATCGATCTCGATGGCTTTAAGGCGGTCAACGACGCCCACGGCCATGCCGCCGGCGACGCCCTGCTCAAGGAGGTGGCCCGGACGCTTGCCGAGCATGTGCGTGCTTCCGACGTGGTCGGCCGACTCGGCGGCGACGAATTCGGCGTCTTGATGTGGAACATCGGCGAATGGCAGGCGCGCGCCAAAGCACGTGAATTGGAGGCTGAAATCGCCGCCACTAAGCTCGCGCACGGTGGCGCCGTACTGGCGGTCGGCGCCAGCGCCGGCATGGTGATGTTGTCACCGGAGGCAAGCCCGGTTTCCGCGATCGACGCCGCAGACTGCGCCATGTACGCGCGGAAAAGGGAGCGAAGGGGGTAGGGTGATCGCTCGCCACCCATTCGGCTGTCATCGCTCGCGTAGGCGGGCGATCCAGTAACCACTGTATCGATTGTCAATTTTGTCCGGGGTACTGGATGCCCCGCTTTCGCGGGGCATGACACCGCAGCGGGTATCGCGACATTACGCGATAATATCCGGCGTCAGTTGGTCTTCGATGGCGCGGATGCTGTCGCGCAGCATGAGCTTGCGCTTCTTCAGTCGCTGCACCTGAATCAAATCCGCTCCGGGCGAGGCGGCAAGCGCCACAATCGCGGCGTCAAGGTCGCGATGCTCCTGTTGCAGGCGCGCCAACTGCTCGCGCAACTCGCGTTCTTCCTCGTCCGTCATTGCCACCGCTGGTTCGCTCGTATCCCGGTTCCGGCATTCCTATACCGTTCCTGCGCACTCTCAAAAGACCGCCGGAATCGAAAGGACACTAGCAAATATTTGATTCTAGTGGACCGATTCCGACATTTGCATCCCGTCGCTGCGAACGGCCGAGCAAATCCCGCAATCGAAGGATCACCAGCAACTACTTGATTCTAGTGAAATCTGACGTTTGATGAGCGGCTAGGCGCAAATGGGTATCAAATGTCAAATTCGCTCCACCAGTGCGGCTTTGAACGTGGCCTTTCGCCAATGAGCGTGCCGCGCGTGCAGGCGGAACGCCAAATCCGCCGCACTAGCCATTGGAGCGCCGGCCCAAAGTATTGTGACGAATAATCGCGTTTTCCACAGACGCGTTCAAGCGGCCAGTTACTTGTCAGTTTTCAAGGGGTTCGGTTCCACCGCGATTGCGTGGGCTACGCGGCTACCGGGTTATTCCGTCGCCCTTGCGCCAGTTTTGGGCTAGACTACATTTTACTTAAAGCCACAGATTGAGGAGACATGCTACATGTCGATGCAATCGCATCTTGCGGAACTGGAAAAGCGGCATCGGGCACTGGAAGACGAAATCAACGATTGCCTGATACATCCCGCGACCGATGACCTAACAATCGTCGCCCTCAAACGTCGCAAGTTGCAGGTTAAGGAAGAGATCGAACGACTACGGCAAAACGCCAGCGTACACTGACCGCCTCGATTTTTCGGCGTCAGAATCCCAAAGGATAAAAGACCGCCGGCTCGCGGGGCGAGGCGGCGGTTTTATTTTGCCCGGGGCGGCCTTTCGGCTAAGTGCCGCTGTGCGGCCATAATTTTCTAGTGTATCTTACCGCGCTTACCCTTGAACTGCTGAGGCCGCCATGCCGTTCCTGTCCTCTCACCGTCTCGCGCTCGTCACTGCCCTCATTGGCGCTGGCTTGCTGGCGGCTTCCGCCGCCCACGCCTTCACCATGCAGGACGGGAACAACAGCGTCTCCGCCGCCGACCAAAGCTTCCTCTACCCCGACCGGGGTGCAGCGGGCGGGTCCGGTCAATCGCAGGGCTTCAAGCAGGAAGACGGGATGACGACGCTGAAGGAAGGGAACACCACCTTCCAGTTCGGTCACCGGCCGTCGTTCGATCAGCAATACAATACGGACCACCTGTTTGACCCGTTGGGCCATCCGCTCGGCGAACGCTGAGCGCCCCGGCCCGGCGCGCGGTCATTGATTTTTCCGGCGCTTTCGCTGCTGTCCACCTGCCGCCAACGGTGATGCGTCGGCAGCGCGGCAGAAGGCCGGCTTGGCCTCAGGCGGTGCCGATTTCAACCGCGCCGGCCCCTGGTTGTCCCAGCCGGTCGGAGAGGCCCAGATAGAGGCGCGAGGCGATCGCGATGCCGAGCGCCATGGTCGGCATGTTCATCACTGCACTCATCAACTTGGTCGCGGCCGATAGAGGGCCGAGCCAGAGTCCGATGGCGATGGCCGCGACGACTATCGGCAACGTGGCGACGACGAGTATCCCGAAGATACGCCAAAAGTAGCCCTTCGTGTCGTCGAATGCATTGCCGAAGCTTGTGCCCGGCGCATCGACCGCGATGGCGGGGAACAGGATGATCAGCCTTGTGCTGACGAACGTACAGACCAGCGAGACGATGAGCATTGCCACGACCGTGACGCCGCTGTGGCCGAAAAACCCCGGAACGCTCGGCAGCAGCCAGATCGCATAGAGCACGAGCGTGCAGAGGAAAAAGCGCTGGAAGCGCCGCTGTTCGATTGCGAGAGCGTAACCCGAGGTGACCTCGCCCAAAATGATGTAGCGGTGGACCGCGAGGTAGACCGGCGTCAGGAAGAAGGCCCAGAGCGCGCGAACCACGCTCGAAGCGGCCAATGCGCCGAGGGTCGAGGGCACCCGGCCGGTCCAGTGCACCAGAAGGGATGTCGACCATGCCGAAGACCAATCCCAGCGCCACCGTCCCCAAAGCCAGCACCGGCATGTCGTCGATGACACGGAAAAGATCGCTCCAGGCAAGCTTCGCGCTTGCAAAAACTTTCGGTCTGTCGCCCGCCATGGTGCGCTCCTTTTGGGCTGTGGCCCTCATGGGTCGCAGCGTGACGGAGCAAAGTTCAACTGTTCCCGTCTCAACGTTTACGGCTGAGGAAGGCCGCAAAAGCCGCTTTGGCTTCGTCGGACCGAAGCCGCTCCTTGAACAGCGCCGCTTCCGCGTCGACCCGGGCCGTCAGGTCGGCCACGGGTCCGCGCATCAGCCGGCGCGCCGCCTTGACGCCCTCGGGCGGCAGGCCTGAGATCTCGCGCGCGGCTTTGAGCGCCGCTTCTTCCAGCGCGTCCGGCGACACCACCTTGTTGACCAGCCCGGCGTCGCGCGCGGCCTCGGCATCGAGCGGGTGTCCCATCACCAGCAGCTCGAAGGCGCGCGCGTGACCCAACAGTCGCGGCGCGATCAGGGATGAGGCGGCTTCCGGAACGAGACCGAGCGCGACGAACGGCGTCGATAGCACCGCGTCGCTCGCCGCGACAACGTGGTCGCAATGCAGCAGCATGGTGGTGCCGATGCCGACCGCGGGGCCGGCGACCGCGGCGACCATCGGCGTCTCGTTCTTCACCAGCGCGTCAAGGAAACCGAGCAGCGTCGCGTCCAGCGCGCCGCTTTGGCTGGCAGCGAGGAAATCATTGATGTCGTTGCCGGCGCAGAAGGCCGCGCCGCCGGTCACCAGCAGGCAGCGGATATCCGGCATCCGGTTCGCTTCTTGAATCGCCGCGCTCATCAGCTCGTACATGGCGAGCGTGAGCGCATTCTTCTTGTCCGGCCGGTTCATCCGGATAGTGCGGATGGCGCCGTCGTCGGTGATGAGGATGTCGGGCATGGGGTTTCTATAGCACAGACGAGCCGCACGCGCGCTTCACCTCTCCCCGCTCTCGCGGGGTGAGGTCGGCGAGCGACGCGAGCCGGGTGAAGGGTTGTGCAAGGCCCCTCATCCGGCTCGCGCATAGCGCGTTGAAGACGCGCGTGAACGCGCTTATGCCGGCGCTCGCCATATTCTCGCCGCGCAGCGGGGAGAAGGGAGAGGCGCCGACAGAAACCGGGTGGCGGCATTGGGCGCCGAGCGCCACCTTGCGGGCCTCAATGGGGAGCGCAAGCCAATGGCCAAGAGCTATTACAGCACCGTGTTCGAACAATCCGCCGACGCCGTCTGGCGGGTGATCCGCGACTTCAACAATTATCCGGTTTGGGTCGACGGTGCGGGCGAAAGCCAGATCGAGGACGGCAAATCCGGCGCCGCGGTCGGCTGCGTCCGCAATGTGCTCTACAACGGCAGCCATCGGCGGCAACAACTGTTGGCCCTGTCGGACGTGGAGCGCTCTCAGACCTACTGCTTCGCCGGAGTCTCGCCGCTGCCGCTCGAGGATCTCCAAGCGACGATCCGCGCCACGCCGATCGTCGATGGCGACCGGTCGTTTGTCGAGTGGTTCGCCATCTTCGACTGCGACGGCCACAACCACGACGAACGCGTCGTCTTCTTTCGCGATGCCTTTGCGGGTTGGCTCGGTTCGCTCAGGCGACATTTGCAATGGCAGGCGAGGACGGCGTAAATAAGCACCGTTTGTACCAACGGAGTTGTCATGCGGTTTGCGGCGGTGCTTCTAGTGCTGGCTTTCCTTGCGTCTTGCGCGCAATACGACGCTACGCGGGAGGCTAATCTGGCGGCGGCGGCGCAGGCGAGGACGGCTGCCGACGACTCGACCTGCCGGTCTTCCGGCGCGCAGCCCGGTTCCCCGCAGTACAACGATTGCCGGAGGCGGTTGGAAAACCAGCACGCGCAGGAGACGCACAGCCAGGACCGCCTCGCCAACGAAATGTTGAATACGCCGCCGCCGATCGGTCCGATTGGGCAATAGCGCGTCGGTCTTAGCCCGCATGGAGCGTGAGCGGAATGCGGGGCTGCTGCACCGCCGTCTTGCTGAAATCCCGGATTTCACTTCGCTCCGTCCGGGCTACTTGCTGCCCATTAAACATGTAGGGGGAGGCAATTTCGCTCAGTAATTCGTAAAGTGACTTTATGTCTACGGCAAGCATTTCGGAGCGTAGACTTAACGTGGCGGGATTCGTTTCATCATGGCCGATGCTCAAGAACCAAGCGCGAGCCCAAAAAAGTGTTTTTCGTTTTGACAATAGCTGATCCAATTCCTTCATTGCGGCTTTAACGGCGTCTAACTTCGCCATCGCCCCCGGCGTCGGTGAGGGTGGGAATATCAACTTTTCAAATTCGCGAACTTGATTTTCGTAAGTCGCGTCGGCCTGCTCTTTGCGTAGCAGTATCCGTAACGTTGAGGCTTCACAATAAAGACGAATTTTGCGCGCAAATGACTCTCGGTACGATGATGGCACGAACTCCATCTTTCTATCGAAGAAGCCCCTAACAAATTGAATTGAGGATTCCTCTACCCAGATATGATAAATATGAGTTGCGACGTAAGCCTCCGATCTAGGTGTATTGTCGACAATAAACACGACTCACCTGTGCCTATGTTAGTTGGTCCTATTGCTCCGGCGTGGGGGAAGACCTCTTTTTATAGCTCCTTCGCCATCTCCCTCAGTTTAAATTTCTGTATCTTCCCCGTGCTCGTCTTCGGCAGCTCGGTGAACACCACGTAGCGCGGGCATTTGTATGAGGCGAGGTGCTTCTTGCACCACTGCAATAACTCCTCCGAGCTCGCGTGCTTCTCGGACTTCAACTCAACGAAGGCGCAGGGGGTTTCGCCCCATTTTTCGTCGGGTTTGGCAACAACAGCAGCAGCAGCAACAGCAGGATGCTTGTACAAGGCGTCCTCCACTTCGATGGAGGAAATGTTCTCGCCGCCGGAAATGATGATGTCCTTCGAGCGGTCCTTGAGTTGGATATAGCCGTCCGGATGCATCACGCCGAGGTCGCCGGAATGGAACCAGCCGCCGAGGAACGCCTTGTGCGTCGAGGCCGGGTTCTTCAGGTAGCCCTTCATCACCACGTTGCCGCGGAACATGACCTCACCGATGGTCTCGCCGTCGCGTTTGACCGGCACCATGGTGTCCGGATCGCGCACGTCGAGCGCTTCCAGCGCGCCATAGCGCACGCCCTGGCGCGCTTTCCTCGCCGCCTGCGCGTGCTTGTCGAGCGCGTCCCATTCCGCGTGCCAGTCGTTGACCACCGCCGGCCCATAGGTTTCGGTCAGCCCATACAAATGCGTGACGTTGAAGCCGGCCTCCTTCATCGCCGCCAGCACGGCTTCCGGCGGCGGCGCCGCGGCGGTGAAGAACTCGACCATGTGCGGCAGCGGCTTCTTTTCGGCCTCCGGCGCGTTGAGCAGCGTCGCCATTACGATCGGGGCGCCGCAGAGATGCGTCACCTTGTGCTCCGCCATGGCGTCATACATGGCGCCCGCGCGCACCCAGCGCAGGCACACATGGGTGCCGGCGACGACCGAGATCGACCACGGGAAGCACCAGCCGTTGCAGTGAAACATCGGCAGCGTCCACAGATAGACGGGATGCTTGGCCATGCCGCAAGTCACCACATTGCCGGTCGCCAGCAGGTGCGCGCCGCGGTGGTGATAGACCACGCCCTTGGGATCGCCGGTGGTGCCGCTGGTGTAGTTCAGCGAAATGGCGTCCCATTCGTCGTCCGGCATCGACCAGTCGTAGTCCGGATCGCCTTGCGCGATGAAGGCCTCGTATTCGATGTCGCCCAGCCGCTCGCCGGGGCCTTTGTATTCCGGGTCGTCGTAGTCGATCACCAGCGGCTTTGCCTTGCAGCTCGATAGCGCCTCCTTCATCACCTTGGAATATTCGCGGTCGATGATGACGACTTTGGCCTCGGCATGGTCGAGCGAGAAGGCGATGATGGCGGCGTCGAGCCGCGTGTTGAGCGTGTTGAGAACGCCTTGCGTCATCGGCACGCCGTAATGGCATTCGAGCATTGCCGGCGTGTTGGCGAGCAGCACGGAGACGGTGTCGCCGCGCTTGATGCCGCGCTTGGCGAGCGCTGAGGCGAGCCGCCGTGAACGGGCGTAGAATTCCGCGTAAGTGCGCCGCAGGGGCCCGTGGACGATTGCCGTGTGGTCGGGAAAAACCCGCGCCGCCCGGTCGAGGAAGCTCAGCGGCGTCAGCGGCTGGTAATTGGCCGGATTGCGGTCGAGATCGGTGTCGTAGGGCGATTGCGCCATTGGTCGTTTCCCCTCGCGTTTTGGGAAAACGTTAGCGGCGATTGGACGCCTTGTCATCGGCAAGCGCTTTTACCTCTCCCCGCACGCGGGGAGGGGGAAGGTTAGCCCCTGATCACCTGCATCGTCCCGCCGTAAATGAGCTGCAGCCCGATCAGGAAGATCAGCAGATAGATGATCTTGTAAAAGGCTTCCGCCGGCGTGCGCCGCACCAGCCAGACGCCGGCGACGTTGGCGACCACCGCCAGCGGCAGCAGCACCGCGGAGGTCGCGAGGTTGGTCGGGTTGAGCTGGCCGAGCAGGAAATAGGGCAGAATTTTGAGCGCGTTGCCGCAGGCAAAGAACAGCGAGAAGGTGCCGACGAAGATCTCCTTGTCGAGTTTCTGCGGCAGCACGTAGATCTGGAACGGCGGCGCGCCGGTATTGGCGATGAACGAGGTGAAGCCCGACACCGCGCCCCACACCCGTCCGGCTGTGGGGCTCGGGTGTCCGTGCGCCAGGCGCGCGGCGAGACCGAACCACTGGCTCAGCACAAAGCCGACCGCGATCACGCCGATCACCAGGCGGATCGCAAAGTCCGGCACATGGGCCGCGATCAGCCAGGCGACGGCGACGCCCGCTACCTGCCCAGGCACCATGATCTTGAGGATCGCCATGTCCCACTTGCGCCAGTAGGACCAGACCGTCACCACGTCCTGCGTCACCAGGATCGGCGTCAGGATGCCCACCGCCTGGATCGGCGGCACCGCAATCGCCATGAGCGGCGCCGCGATGGTGCCGATGCCGGAAAAGCCGCCTTTCGACAGCCCGAGCGCGATCACGGCCGGAATGGCCAGCGTGTAGAAGAAGGGATCGGTGATGATGGGCACGGAGGGCGGGCTACCTTCTTCTCTCTCGCCGCAAGCGGGGAGCGCGACGTCAACGCGTCAGTCCCACTACGCCGGAACGAATGAGCGCGATCGACACCAGGAACATCACCCACAACGTAAGCTTATAGAAGCGGTCCTGCGGCATGCGCCGCACCAGCCAGAAGCCGAGCTGGTTGGCCGCGACCGCCAGCGGCAAGAGCACCAGCGACGTGCCCAGTCCCTTGGTGGAGAACTGGCCGAGCGCGAAGTAGGGGATCACCTTCATCCAGTTCATGGCGGCGAAATACATGGCGTTGGTGCCGACGAAGGTCATCTTCGGCATCTTCTGCGCCAGCGCGTAGATCTGATAGGCGGGCCCGCCGACCTGGGCGAGCGTCGAGGTGAAGCCGGACAACGCGCCCCAGAACATGCCGGCGAGCCTGCCCGGCGGCGGTCGCTCGCGAGCGACGCGCCAGGCGCGGATCCAGGTGTTGGCGACGAAGGCCATGGTGATGAGGCCGACGGTGAGCCGCACCGCGGCGTTCGACACGTGGGCCGCGACCACGCCGGCGATTGCCACCCCGATCACGGCGCCGGGCAGCACCACGGCGAGGATGCGCCCGCTCCAGTCATGCCGATAGACCCACACGGCGGTGGCGTCCTGCAGGATCATGATCGGCAGCATGATGGCGGCGGCTTCCAGCGGCGGCATCACCAGGGCCAGCAGCGGCAGCGCCATCTGGCCCATGCCGGAAAAACCGCCCTTGGCCAGCCCCAGCGCCAGGATCGCCGGCACCGCCAGGACGTAGAACAGAGGGTCGGTGACGATGGTCATTTAGCCTCGGTTGTCATGCCCCGCCAACGGGTCCGCGCGGAGCGCGGCCCGATGACAGGCTCCGTCGGGGCATCCAGTAACCCCTGTGTCCATGATTTGACGCCGGGAGTACAGGATCGCCCGCTTTCGCGGGCGATGACACCTGCGGCAAGGGGCCCGAAATTTGCGGCGGATCAAACCCTACCAAAGGCCATCGTGCCAGCCTTGTCTACGCATGGCCGGCGTTCCACAATCAGCGTCCAACAGGCCGAAACGCGCAACGACGGCCTGAGAAAAGCTTGAGAAAACGCGAGAGGAGCCCTCCCATGGATGCCCGGTCGAGCCGCTATCAAGACGTCTACGCTCAATGGCAGCGCGATCCGGAAGGCTTTTGGGCGGCCGCCGCGAAAGACATCGACTGGTACGAGCAACCGAAGAAGATCTTCGACGCGCAAGCCGGCATCTACGGCCGCTGGTTCGAAGGCGCCACCTGCAACACCTGCTACAACTGCCTCGATCGTCACGTCGCCAACGGCCGCAACGACCAGGTGGCAATGATCTACGATTCGCCCGTCACCAACACGGTCAAGACTTTCACTTACGGCCGCATGCTCTCCGAAGTGCAACTGCTCGGCGCGATCTTGAGCGACTTCGGCGTGACCAAGGGCGACCGCGTCATCATCTACATGCCGATGGTGCCGGAAGCGATCTTCGCCATGCTGGCCTGCGCGCGCATCGGCGCTATCCACTCGGTGGTGTTCGGCGGATTCGCCGCCAAGGAGCTCGCCACCCGCATCGACGACGCCAAACCGAAGGTGATCCTTTCCGCCAGCTGCGGCATCGAAGGCGCGCGCGTCATTCCCTACAAGCCGCTGCTCGATGGCGCCATCGAGCTTGCGCAGCACAAGCCCGAGACGTGTCTCATCCTGCAGCGTCCGCAATGCGAGGCGACGTTGGTCGAAGGCCGCGACCACGACTGGCGCAAGGTCTGGGAGCACGCCGTCGACTACGCCAAGACGAGCGCCTGCGTGCCCGTCGCCGCCACCGATCCGCTCTATGTCCTTTACACCTCGGGCACCACCGGCGTGCCGAAGGGCGTGGTGCGCGACAACGGCGGCCACATGGTCGCGCTCAAATGGTCGATGCAATATCTCTACGGCATCGACCCCGGCGAGGTGTGGTGGGCGGCGAGCGACATCGGCTGGGTGGTCGGCCACTCCTACATCGTCTACGCGCCGCTGCTGCATGGCTGCACCTCGATCCTTTACGAAGGCAAGCCGGTGGGCACGCCCGACGCCGGCGCCTACTGGCGCGTGATCGCGCAGCACAAGGTGGTGTCGCTGTTCACCGCGCCAACCGCCTTCCGCGCCATCAAGAAGGAGGACCCGGACGCCAAGCTGCTGAAGCAATACGACCTGTCGCGCTTCCGCACGCTCTTCCTCGCCGGCGAACGCGCCGACCCGCCGACCATCCAGTGGGCCGAGGACGTGTTGAAGGTGCCGGTGCTCGATCACTGGTGGCAGACCGAGACCGGCTGGTGCATCGCCGGCAACCCGGTGGGGCTCGGACAGTTGCCGGTGAAATACGGCTCCACCTGCGTGCCGATGCCGGGCTACCAGGTCGACATCGTGGATGAAGCCTGCAAGCCTGTCGTCGAAAACAAGATCGGCTCCATCGTGGTCAAGCTGCCGCTGCCGCCGGGCTCGTTCCCGACTTTGTGGCACCAGGACGATCGCTTTAGGCAAGCCTACCTCACGGAATTTCCGGGCTACTACAAAACCGCCGACGCCGGATTCAAGGACGAGGACGGCTATCTCTATGTCATGAGCCGCACCGACGACATCATCAACGTCGCCGGCCACCGGCTGTCGACCGGCGGCATGGAGGAGGTGCTGGCCGGCCATCCGGACGTCGCCGAATGCGCGGTGCTCGGCATCAAGGACGAGCTGAAAGGCGAGGTGCCTTGCGGCTTCATCGTGCTCAAGGCCGGCGTCAACCGCCCGCCGAGCGAGATCGAGAAGGAGATCGTCCAGCTCGTGCGCGACAAGGTCGGCCCGGTGGCGTCTTTTAAATTGGCGATCGCGGTCGCGCGCCTGCCCAAGACGCGTTCAGGAAAAATTCTGCGCGGCACCATCAAGAAGATGGCCGACAACGAGCCGTGGGAGATGCCGGCGACCATCGACGATCCGGCGATTTTGGATGAGATCGGGGAGGCGTTGAAGGGGAAGGGCGTGGGGGGATAGGCACCAACCTGTCATGGCCGGGCTTGTCCCGGCCATCCACGTCTTGCTTAAATAGCCATATGGCGGGCGGTTGGGTCTACTTTGTTACGAACAGACGCAACGGGATTTTGTACGCAGGAGTGACAAGCAACCTCCCGCGTCGCGCCTATGAACATCGTGAAGGTCAGGTCGAAGGATTTTCAAAGCGCTATGGGTTAAAGAGGCTCGTTTATTATGAGCGCTTCGATGATATTCGGGATGCGATCCAACGTGAAAAGACTATCAAACATTGGCCGCGGGCTTGGAAGGTAAGATTGCTCCACACGGCGAATCCGAATTGGGACGATCTGTACGACACGCTGATTTGAACTGGTAGAAGACGTGGATGGCCGGGACGAGCCCGGCCATGACGTGGGTAGGCAGTGCCGCATTCTCATTCCCCTTGGTCCGCGGCTTGGCCGGGAAAGGCATTGACGTGCAAGAAGGCTTGCACTCGCGCCTGCTGCGCGAGTTAGAGGAGGAAGGGTTGGATTGGCAGCCAGACCGTAAGCGCGCGCGCGAAGAGTTATTAGATCGAATTCTCCATTTTCTTGCCGAGCACGATATTAAAGTGCCGCCCGCGATTAAGTCTAAAATTCGATCTCAACTTCGTACAAGGCAAGCGTAAGGTGGCGGGCCTTCTAATCGCTTTGAAAACGCCGATCTGACCATGTATGTCGCATATTTTGACGAGGTAAAGGACGATCGCCCACAAGGCAGAAACCACTACTTCGTTGGTGGATTGGTTGTTCCTATGGAGCAAATTGGTGCCGTTGAAAAGAAAATTACGGAATTGGCGCTTGAACTCTTCAACTCCCGTGAGTTGGTTCAGGAGACCGAATTCCACGGCGATTTCATTTATCGTGCCAAAGGAGCTTTTCGTGGACGGAGCATGGCGGATCGTGCGGCGATTTTTGGACGTCTCGCGGGTATAATTGCCGAAGGGGACTTCGTTCGGAAAGTTTACGCTGCAATTAATGTGCCTCGTCTTTATAACGAATCTTACTCGGCGGAGTATGCCTTCGCCCATTTTGTTTAGCGCGTTCAGATGTGTGTTGGCGCATCGCCTTGCTTATTAATTGCAGACCTTGACGATGAGCAATCGCGCAACATGGTGCGTGACTTCTCGCGATATCGGGCGAGGGGGACGCCATGGGCGCATGGAATTACTATTGGAAGTGTTGTGGACTCGGTTCATTTCTGTAGGTCTCACCACTCGCGTCTAATCCAATTGGCCGATGCGTATCTGTGGATGGCTGTACATAAGTGGGGCCTTCGCAAAGGTGTTATGGCCGACTTGGTTACCGAAGCAATTAAGGACCAAAATTTGTTTCCGACAAATTACAAAGTTTGGCCTCAAGATTGAGCTATCCCTATGACTGTAGGGCGGACTAGCGAAGTGTAATCAGGCCAATTCATTTCGCAACATGTCGATGCTCACTGCGGACTACGCCTGCGGCTAACCCACCCTTCAACATCCCTCGCTTCCCCTCCTGCTTCTCCGCATAGGCATCCACCAGCGCCCGGATCATGCGTTAATAAGGCACGCGGCGCTTCTTGGCGGCGTGCTTGAAGAAATCGACGCTGCGGCGCGACAGCGAGAGCGTGACCTTCACGTTGTCCTCGCGCGCGACCAGTTCGTCGGGGGCGGGGAGGAAGTCCTCGACCACGCGCACGCGGCCGATCTCGCCGGCGGTATATCTGGCGTTTCTCATCTCGGTCACCGCGTATGTTGCTCGAAATACTTCCGCAGGATGGCGTTGATGCGCGTCTGATAGCCTTTGCCCTGCGCGCGGAACCAGTCGAGCACATCGGCGTCGAGCCGCAACGTGGTCTGCTCCTTACGGCGCGGCAGTGGCAGCTCGGTCGTCGCCCAATCGATCTCTTCCATGGCGTCGTCGGGGTCTTCTCCGGAGGGCAGGGGCTTTTTGGCCGCCGCCTTCCAGTCGGTTTTCACCTCGCCGCGCCGTTTCATCTCGCGCAGCTCAGCGTCCGTATACCTGACGATATGTCCTGATTTCTTGCTCATGTGCTCGCCTCATTGAAATCACGCGGATGGTGTCGCCGCGCCATGTCCAGACGATGGTGAAGTACGCGCCTTCGATTATCGCCGTCGTCTTCCATCGCTCTTCGTCGTTGCGCGGGGTCGGCTGATGGATGACCGGCCGCCCGTCGAAGAACACATAGGCCGAAGCGAAATCGAGGGCGCGGTCCGCAAGGACCTGGGCTCGCTTGCGCTCGTCCCATTCGAACTCCATCCCGCACTCTACCATATATGTAGATACATTTTGTAGTTACAATTAGTGAGGAAAATAATCCGATTTTGCGCGGAGCGGGGACGAGCAACGTTAGCCTCAGATACACTACGCGCCAAACAAAGCCGGGAAACAGCCATGCCCCACTTCATCTTCACCGCCTGCGGCACGCAATATCCGGAAAGCGACGCGCCGCCGCCTCGTTGCGTCATCTGCGAGGAGGAGCGGCAGTACGTGCCGCCGCGCGGACAGGGCTGGACGACGCTCAACGCGCTCGCGGGCGCCCACTTCAACAGCTACCGCGAAGTCGAGCCAGGCGTCATCGGTATCGGCAGCAAGCCGTAGTTCGCCGCTGCGCCAGCGCGCTCAGGCCGATTTCCGCCACGGCAGCAACATCGAGACGCGGTCGCGATAGCGGCGATATTCCTCGCCGAACGCGTCGATCAGCTCGTAGGGCGGAATAGCGAAGCGTAATCCGACAATACATTCGTAACAAGCTGGCGCTGACGGCGGGTTACGCCTTCCGCCTTCGCTCTCCGAGTTTCGGCGGACAAGTCGGCTAACCCACCCTACGAAGGGCTTGCCCGACGACCTGCAACACCTCATGTCGCGATTTATTCCATTCATTTCGCAACATTCACAAGCAAATGTTTTCATGGCCGGATCCTTGAGAGTGCAACGGTGCTGCGTCATAACGCGCGCCGCTTCTGTGCCCGCACACCTTCAGGAATGATCCGTCATGAGCTTTGTCGTCGAAACCGCGCGGCGCGCTGCGTCGGCAGATAAAACGAACGTTGAAAAAGCCGCGACGGCCGGCGTTGCGCGCCTCAACTCCATCGATCTCCTGCGCGGCCTGGTCATGGTGGTCATGGCGCTCGATCATACGCGCGATTTCTTTGCCGCCGGCGGGCCCAATCCACGCGACGTCGGCGCCCCGGCGTTGTTCCTCACGCGCTGGGTGACGCATTTCTGCGCTCCTACCTTCATCTTTCTGGCGGGCATTTCGGCATTTCTGTACGGCCAGCGGCTCCGCCATACGGCTGAGTTGAGCCGCTACCTCGCGACACGCGGGCTCTGGCTCGTGCTGATCGAATTCACCGTCGTGCGGTTTGCCTGGAGCTACAGCATCTATGTCAACCATTTCGTCGCCCAGGTGATTTTCGCGATCGGCGCGTCGATGATCGCGCTGGCGGTCTTGGTGCAGTTGCCGCGCTGGGCGATAGCCGCGGCCGCGCTCGTCATGATCGCCGGCCACAATGCGTTCGACGGCGTCAAGGCCGTTGAGTTCGGCGCCGCCGCGCCGCTCTGGGATTTCCTGCACCAGCCGGCGCATCTCCAGCTCGCGCCGGGCGCCGACCTCGTCGTGCTCTATCCGCTGATCCCGTGGATCGGCGTGATGGCGGCGGGCTATTTGCTCGGGCCGGTCTTCAAGCGCGAAAGCGCCGCGCGCGTCCGCACGCTGTTTGCGCTCGGCGCCGCGCTCACCGCCGGATTCATCCTGCTGCGCATCACCAATCTTTACGGCGATCCCGCGCCCTGGGCCGTGCAGAGCGGCCCCGTGGCGACCGTGCTGTCGTTTCTCAACTGCGAGAAATATCCGCCCTCGCTGCTCTATCTAGGAATGACGCTGGGGCCGGCGCTCATGCTGCTGGCGGCCTTCGAAAAGGCGCGGGGGCCGGTGGCGGACTGGTTCACGACCTACGGGCGCGTGCCGCTGTTCTATTACGTCGCGCACCTCTACCTGCTGCACGCGCTGGCGCTTCTCTATGCCTGGACGGTCGTCGGCGATGTCGCACCGCTGATTGGAAGGCTGCATAAGCCGGCCGGCTATGGCTTGGGCCTCGCCGGCGTCTACGCCGTGTGGCTCTTCGTCGTCGTCACGCTCTATCCGTTCTGCCGCTGGTTCGCCGGCGTCAAGCGCCGCCGCACCGAATGGTGGTGGAGTTATCTTTAGCAAGCGCAGGGCGGACGAGCGGGCGAGAGCGTGACGTTCAAGTTGTCCTCGCGTGCGACCGGTTCGTCGGGGCAGGCAGGAAGTCATCGACCACGCGCACGCGGCGGCCGATCTCGCCTTTGCTTTGCCGCGCCATCGTGCATCTCACGCCGCTTTCCGCTTCGCTGCCTTTCGCGCGCTCGCCTTTTCCGGCGCCGGCAGCAGCACATCCGCCGGCACGCGGAACCGTGCGCGCAGGCGCTGCACCATGGTCATGCTGAGACCCTTCTTGCCGCGCAGCACTTCGCTCACGCGGCTGGCGGTGCCGAGGATCGGCACCATGTCAGCGCGCGAGAGCCCGTGCTGGTCCATGAGATAGCGGATGATATCGGCGGTGCTCGCCGCCCGCGGCGGCCATTTGCGCTCTTCGTAGGCCGCGATCAGGCGTGCCTGCGCTTCCAGCCGGGCGACGTCGGCCGGTTTGTTCGACGTCATCAGCCGCCCGACCAGTTCATGCGCGCGCGCCAGTTCGGCGTCGCTGTCGATGACGATCAAGGTCGCGTCCATTACATCGTCTCCGCATCTATCTTGTCATACTCGGCGTGGCTGCCGAAGAATCGGATCGCCAGCACGCCAGCTTCGTAGTTCAGCGCCGCAACGAGGCGATAGTCGTTGCCTTTGATGTTGAAAACGGCCCGCCCGCTCTTGAGGATGCTCGCTTTCGGGTGCGACCGTTTCACTTCGTCGGGCGTCCGCCAGCGGGCGCCCGCCGCAATCGCCCGCCAGGCATCGTACTGCGTCCGCGCCGCCTTGATTCCCTTATGTCCGGCATGGGCCGCGAAATACCGTTCCGCGAAGTCCGTGCCGATGACGATCATGTAAACAGTCTACCATAATTTCCAAAAATTGGAAGCCTGCCCTTTCAGACCACTCATCGAGGGAAAGAGGGCGCGTTGCAAAGTTGCTCCGAAAACACACACAATGGCTGGGATAAAGCCCGGAGCCCTCCATGCCCCTCTTCATCTGCACCGCCTGCGGCACGCAGTATTCGGAAAGCGCCGATCCGCCCGGCTCTTGCGTCATCTGCGAAGAGGAGCGGCAATATGTGCCGCCGCGCGGGCAGACATGGACGACGCTGTCCGCGCTCGCGCAAAGCCACTTCAACAGCTATCGCGAATACGAGCCGGGCGTCATCGGTGTCGGCAGCCAGCCGGCCTTCGCCATCGGTCAGCGCGCGATCCTGGTGCGCACGCCCGGCGGCAATGTGCTGTGGGACTGCATCTCACTGCTCGACGCCGCCACCGTGACCATGATCAAGGGCCTCGGCGGTGTTCAGGCCATGGCCATTTCGCATCCGCATTTCTACACGACGATGGTCGAGTGGGCGCACGTCTTCGAATGTCCCATTCATCTCCACGCCGCCGACAAGGAATGGGTCATGCGGCCGGACCCGGCCGTGCGCCATTGGGAAGGGGAGACGCTGAAGCTCTGGGACGGCGTGACGCTGGTGCGTTGCGGCGGACATTTCCCCGGCGGCACCGTGCTGCACTGGGCGGGCGGCGCGTCGGGGCGCGGCGTCGTTTGTTCCGGCGATATTCTCACCGTTGCCATCGACCGCAAATGGCTGTCGTTCATGCGCAGCTATCCGAACCTGATCCCGCTTTCGCGCCGGGAGGTGGAGCATATCGGGCAGGCGCTCGCGCCGTTCCCGTTCGAGAGGATCTACGGTCATTACTTCGACCGCGTCATCGTCCGCGACGGCAGGCAGGTGCTCACCGATTCAGTCGCGCGTTATATCGCGGCCATCGAAGGGTACGCGGGGGTATTGAGGCGCTTTCCGTTGTCCCTCCGCATATTCTGCTGTCTTCCCGGCGAGGGCGCGGACCCAGTAAACACAGACAGCGCCGTGATGACTGCATGCTCCGCCTGCGCGGGGCATGACAGCGGCGTGGGTGGCACGATTTATTGCCCCAGCACAAAAACGGCCGCGCGGCTGCCTTAACAGCCGACGCGGCCGAAGAAGTTTTGCGTGCCACGTGGCGGCCCGCTACACGACGCGCGTGCGCGTCAGCATCATCATCCGATGCCTATAAAACAGCGATCAGGCACCGTCGTCCATCCGCATTTCTACGGATAGCGCGGTAATACCGTATTCAGGGGCCTCGCCTGGGCTGAAAGGTTCCGGCGCCGACCTTATTCGCCGTCGCCGCTCTGCTCGCTCTTGCCGCCGAGCTCCTTCAGCTTGGCGAACACGGCGCTGACGTCGATGTCGGTCTGCCGCTTCTCGGCCTCCGGGGAGAGCGCCTCTTCCGGTTCCTTGGGCGCGGTGGTCTCGGAGGCCGGCAGCAGCGTCGCGCCCGTGTCGGCGGGCACGGGCTTTTCCTTGTTGGCGCGCTGGACCTCGAAGTCGAGGTCGGTCTGCGAGCACAGGCCCAGCGTCACAGGGTCCATCGGCGTCAGATTGGTCGCGTTCCAGTGGGTGCGGTCGCGGATGGCGGTGATGGTCGACTTGGTCGTGCCGACCAGCCGCATGACCTGGCTGTCCTTGAGTTCCGGATGATTGCGCACCAACCACAGAATTGCGTTCGGGCGATCCTGCCGGCGCGAGACGGGCGTATAGCGCGGGCCCTTCTTGCGGTCGGAGGGGGTGACCGCGACCTTGGGCGCGCTCAGCGTCAGCTTGATATCGGGATTGGCCTCGGCCTCGGCGATCTGCTCGCGGGTGAGTTGGCCGGTCTGGATCGGGTCGAGGCCTTTAATGCCCTGCGCGGCGTCGCCGTCCGCGATCGCCTTCACTTCGAGCGGGTGCAGTTTGCAGAAGTCGGCGACCTGGTCGAAGGTCAGCGCGGTGTTATCCAGCAGCCAGACGGCGGTCGCCTTGGGCATCAGCGGTGCTGCGGTCGCCATGGGCAAAATCTCCTCTACGCTTCGCCCGCCCCTCGGGGGCGAAGCAGTGGATCATCGGCGATGATCGGAAAGTGGCCGGAATATAGGGGGCGGGTGCGACAGATGCAACCGGGCGGCTTGACAGGGTGGGGCGGCGCGCCCCATGTCGGGGTCGGGATGCGACGCAAGAAATGACCGCGTTCCTCGAGGACCTGATGGCCGCCGACGCCCAAAAGCCCGCCCTCCATGTGATGTTATGCTCCCCGCGCGGCTTCTGCGCCGGTGTGGTGCGGGCGATCGAATCGGTGGAGCGGGCACTCGCCCTCTACGGCGCCCCGGTCTATGTCCGCCACGAAATCGTCCACAATCGTTACGTGGTCGACGAATTGCGCGCCAAGGGCGCCATTTTCGTCGAGGAACTGGATGAAATCCCCGAGGACAGCAAGCGGCCGGTCATCTTCTCGGCCCATGGCGTGCCGCGCTCCATTCCTGAGGAGGCTGCCCGCCGCAACCTGTTCGCGCTCGACGCGACATGTCCGCTGGTGACCAAGGTCCACCGCGAAGCCGAGATTCATCATCGCAAGGGCCGCGAGATCGTGCTGATCGGCCACGCCGGTCACCCGGAAGTTGTCGGCACCATCGGTCAGTTGCCGCCCGGCGCGGTGACACTTGTCGAAGATGTGGAGGACGTTGCCACCTTCGCCCCCAAGGACGAGAGCAATCTGTCCTATGTGACGCAGACCACGCTGTCGGTCGAGGACACCGCCACCATGGTGGAGGCGCTCAAGGCGCGCTTCCCCAACATCGTCGGCCCTCACAAGGAAGACATCTGCTACGCCACCACCAACCGGCAGGACGCCGTGCGGCGGGTGGCGCCCATGGTCGATGCCGTGATCGTCGTGGGCGCGCCGAATTCGTCGAATTCGCAACGGCTGAAGGAAGTCGCGCTGCGCGCCGGCTGCCACTATGCAACCCTGGTGCAGCGCGCCGCCGACATCCATTGGGAAGAATTCAAGGGGGTCGAGCGCATCGGCGTCACGGCCGGTGCCTCGGCGCCGGAAGTGCTGGTCGAAGAAGTGCTCGAAGCCTTCGCCAAGCGCTACACGATCAGCGTGGAAACCGTCACGGCCACCGAGGAACGCATGTTCTTCCCGTTACCCCGCCCGCTGCGGGAGACCCAGGCGGCGGAGTGACGCGTTCATGGCCGTCTATACTGACGTTACCGCTGACGATCTCACCCAATTTCTTGCCGGCTACGACATCGGCGAACTGCTCGCCTACAAGGGCATTGCGGAGGGCGTCGAGAATTCCAACTTCCTGGTCCATACCGGCGTCGGCAACTTCATCCTGACGCTCTACGAGAAGCGGGTGGCGGAAGGCGACCTGCCGTTCTTCCTGGGGCTGATGGAGCATCTTGCCACCCGCAGCATCACCTGTCCGCAGCCCGTGCGCAATCGTCACGGCGGTGTGCTTGGCCGCCTCGCCGGACGTCCCGCGGCGGTCGTCACTTTCCTCGATGGCATGTGGATCCGCCGCCCGACAGCGGCGCATTGCGCAGCGCTCGGCGAGGCGCTCGCGCAACTGCATCTCGCCGGCGCCGATTTCGAGATGAAGCGGGCGAACGCGCTCGGCATGGAGAGCTGGCGGCCGCTCTACGCCCAGGCCAAGGACCGCGGCGACAGCGTGCGGCCGGGACTGTGCGATGCCATTGCCTGCGAGCTCGACGTGTTGCACAGGAACTGGCCGCGCGATCTGCCGCGAGGTGTCATCCACGCCGATCTCTTTCCCGACAACGTGTTCTTCCTCGGGGACGAGTTGTCCGGCCTGATCGATTTCTACTTCGCCTGCACCGATACGCTCGCTTACGACGTCGCCATTTGTCTCAACGCGTGGTGCTTCGAGCCGGACCATTCCTACAACGTCACCAAAGGCCGCGCGCTGCTCAAGGCTTATGCGGCGGCGCGGGCGCTGAGCCTGAATGAGCGTGACGCGCTGCCGATGCTGGCGCGCGGCGCCGCCATGCGGTTCCTGCTGACCCGGCTAGTCGATTGGCTGGCGGGGGCGAACGGCGCCCTGGTCAAGCCGAAGGACCCGCTGGAATATTTCCGCAAGCTGCGCTTCCACCAGTCGGTCAAGAGCGTCAGCGATTACGGCTTCGATTGATGAGCGAGCAGCGCGTCACCATCCATACCGACGGCGCCTGTTCCGGCAATCCGGGGCCCGGTGGATGGGGGGCCATCCTGCATTTCGGCAAGCACGAAAAAGAGCTCAAGGGCGGCGAGCCGCACACCACGAACAACCGCATGGAACTGATGGCGGCGATTTCCGCGCTGGAAGCGCTCAAGCGTCCCTGCACGGTCGATCTTCACACCGACAGCGAATACCTGCGCAACGGCATCACCAAATGGATCAACGGCTGGAAGCGCAACGGCTGGCGCACCGCCGACAAGAAGCCGGTGAAAAACGTCGATCTCTGGAAGCGGCTCGACGAGGCGCTGAAAGAGCACACCGTGCACTGGCACTGGGTGAAGGGCCACGCCGGCCATGCCCTTAACGAACGCGCCGATGAACTGGCGCGCGAAGGCGTCGTCGCCGCGCGGGCGGGCGCGAAGGGGGCGATGAAGGTGAAATGATATTCGGCGGGCAAATGACACTTTGATGTCATGCCCCGCGAAAGCGGGGCATCCAGTACTCCGCAGCGATTGCCTTTTGCAACGAGCGCCGGGACTACTGGATCCCCCGCTTTCGCGGGCGATGACAGTTTGAGAGTGAGGGCGAGCTGGTTGCGATCAAATCTGCCCGAGCAGCGCCTCGCCGCCGGAAATGTCGCACTTGCCCGGTCCGTCCTCGATATTGAGTTGTTTCACAACTCCGTTGTCGACGAACATCGAATAGCGCTTGGAGCGCACGCCGAGGCCGGCGGCGGCGCCGTCGAATTCCATGCCGATCCCTTTGGTAAACTCGGCATTGCCGTCGGCGAGGAAATCGATCCTGTCTCCGGCACCGGCGGCTTTCTTCCACGCCTCCATCACGAACACGTCGTTGACGCCCGTCACCGCAATGGTGTCGACGCCCTTCTTCTTGAACGCGTCCGCGTTCTTGATGAAGCTCGGCAGGTGCAGGTTGTTGCAGGTCGGTGTGAACGCGCCGGGTACGGCGAACAACGCGACCTTCTTGCCCTTGAAAACGTCGTCGGTGGTCTTCGGCTTTGGGCCGTCCGCCGTCATGACGCGGAACGTCGCGTTGGGAACCGTATCGCCGACCTTGATAGTCATGGGTGTTGTCCTCTCGTGCTGAAGTTTCTGGAAGTTACGGGCGCGCAAATTCGCGCCGCCGGTGAATTAGCCGAGATCGACGCGTTAGTCGAGATGGGCTCTGGTCTCGAAAGCCCGCTTTCCCTCGATCACAGTGAAAGTGAGTTCGACGGGTGCTTTTGGGCTCACGCCGGGCGGTAGCCCATCGAGCAGGAAACTGAAACGGCGCTTGCCGGTGGGCGCACCGGGAGTTTCTTTCGGCACCGGCAGCGCCCATTCCCCGCTAGGGCCCTCGACGAAAAGCTGTATCGGCTGGCCTTGCGGCGCCACGATGTCGACCGCGACCGCGGGCTTCTGTGCCTCGCTCGTTCGCTTCAGGGTCAAGCCCAGCTTGGCGGGGGTGACGGACTTCGGCACTTGCGCTTCGGCCGCGGCCAGCGGCGCCTGGTTGGCGCTGGTGCCGGGCGATAGCGTGAGCGTAGCTTGGCCTCGCGCCGGCACGCAGATCTTGGCGCAGATCGCGTAATCAATCTTCACATGCAGCTTAACGGGCTGGCCCGGTTGTTTCGGCGTGACGCGCACTGGAAATACGACGTGATCCTTGTAGCCGAGAATATTACCGGTCTTGTCGGTGAAAAGATGCGGGGCCGGATAGGATATTTTGGCGGCGGCGAGATTCTGCGAGCCTGAAAAATCGAAGCGCGGCGGCAAACCGGAGTCGCCCGGGTAGCGCCAGTACGTATGCCAGCCCGGTTCGAGCTTGAGCTCAATGCCGGCGGGCAACACCTTTGCGTTCGGCACGATGGAGCCGGCGATCAGGCGCATGGCGGCGTGGTTTTCGTTCGTCCAGGCCGAAGCGTCGGCGGCATGCGCGGGCGTCGCAATCGCCATGAACGCGATGGAGAGCGCAGGCAAGGCAAATCGCCATCGGTAAATGTATTTCATCGTAAAACCCGGTGTAATCGGTACGGTCCTGCCACGCCACTGAATTGATCGTGAGCAGGCGGTGAGCGGAACCCGTGCAACACTGCGACTTTTGCCACATTTGGCGGCTCAAATATGACAGCGAATGTCCCTTTTCCGAATTACCGTTTACATTGCAGTAAACGCCGATCGACAATTCGGAAACCCAGGGACACAAGCAACGTATTGATTCTAGTGCGGCATTTGTCTCGCACGTGCCGATCTGAGTGCGCCGAGGATGGTGTCGCAATTGTGAGACGCCGTATTCGTGATTGAACTTTCAACCTTCAGCATTATTTGCAAAGGCACAGCGATCAGATACCCTTAACAGTCATGAAGATCATCAGCAAAGCGCCCGACCCAGCCGGCCGCGGTTATCTCGACGGCCAGATGCTGATCGCCATGCCGGCGATGAATGATGAGCGTTTCGCCCGCACGGTGATTTATGTCTGCGCGCATTCCAGCGAAGGCGCCATGGGCATCGTGGTCAACCAGCAGGCGCAAAACATAAAATTTCCCGATCTTCTGGTACAGCTCGAGGTCATCCCGGCGAGCGAGCGCATTGAGTTGCCGACGCGGGCCGAAGACGTGAAGGTCCTTAAGGGCGGGCCGGTGGAGACCGGGCGCGGCTTCGTGTTGCATTCCGCCGACTTCTTCATCGAGAATTCGACGCTGCCGATCGACGAAGGCATTTGCCTCACCGCCACGCTCGACATCCTCAAGGCGATCGCGCGCGGGAACGGGCCGGCCAGCGCCGTGCTCGCGCTCGGCTATGCCGGCTGGGCGCCCGGCCAGCTGGAAGAAGAAATCCAGCAGAACGGCTGGCTGAATTGCGACGCCGATCCCGAACTGATCTTCGGGAGCGATATCGAGGGCAAGTACCGGCTTGCGCTAAGCAAGCTGGGCATCGATCCCGGCATGCTGTCGAGCGAAGCCGGTCACGCATAAAGCGTTTCCAGGCGAAGTGGGAACCGGTTCGCCGTCCGGAAACGCGATAAATCAAAGACAATGTTTCCAGGCGAAGTGGGAACCGGTTCGCCGTCCGGAAACGCGATAAATCAAAGACAATGTTTCCAGGCGAAGTGGGAACCGGTTCGCCATCCGGAAACGCGACAAATCAAAACAACACCTGGACAGGTTCACCGTATTCGCGAGACGGCGAACGTGCCTTAAGATTTCAGCGCGCTACTTCCAGTCGATCTCCGCTCAACAATTTTCCGGCTTCCTCCGCGCTCATTGGCTCACCGAAGGCGAAGCCTTGCGCGTATTCGCAGCCGAGCTGGTAGAGCTCGACCGCGTCGGAATCGCTCTCGGCGCCTTCCGCCACCACGTCCATGCCGAGGTCGTGGGCGAGCGAAATAATGGAACGCAGAAGTACCGGTCGGCTGCCGCGTGCGGTAGTGCGCACGAAGGACTGGTCGATCTTGATGGTGTCGAACGGAAAGCGCTGCAGATAGGCGAGCGAGGAATGCCCGGTACCGAAATCGTCCAGCGACAGCCCGGCGCCAAGCTCGCGGATGCGGGTCAGCATTTGTGCCGCGTGTTCGGGATTTTCCATCACCAGTGATTCGGTGATCTCGAGCTTGAGCGTGCCGCGCACCAGCGCCGTACGTGCCAGGACGCTGCGCAGGTCCTGGATCAAGTCGTGGCGCAGCAATTGCCGCGACGAGACGTTGACGCTGGCGAACACCGGATCGCGCCCGCGGGTGCTGGCTTGCCAGGTGGCGAGCTGGCGGGCGGTGCGGTCCAGCACGAACAGGCCGAGATCGACGATCAAGCCGATTTCCTCGGCGATAGAGATGAATTCCGCCGGTGACAGCCGGCCCATTTTGGGGTGGTCCCAACGCGCAAGCGCCTCGAAGCCGGCGATCACACGGTCCTCCAGTCGCACGATCGGCTGGTAGAGTACCTTGATTTCCTCCCGCTCGATTGCCCGGCGCAACTCGGATTCCATCGCCAGCCGGTCGGTCTTGCGCGCGCGCATTGCCGGCTTGAAGATTTCGATGCGGTCGCCGCCGATGCGTTTGGCATGATACATCGCGAGTTCCGCGTCCTTGAGCACTTCCTCGGGGCGGTGCGGCTGGTCCTCGGCCAGCGCCAAGCCGATCGAGGCGGTGAGGAAGATTTCGCGGTCGTTGAAGGCGATAGGCGCACGCAGCGTGCGGCGCAGCGTTTCGGCGAAGGCGACGATGCGCGCGGGTTCATTCTCCGAGATCAGGATGAGCGCGAACTGGTCCCCCTGCAGGCGCGCCAGCGTGTCCTGCGGCTTGAGCAGGCGGGCAAGCCGGCGCGCGGTCGTGAGCAGGATGGAATCGCCGACTGCCATGCCAACGGAATCGTTGACCTGTTTGAAGCGGTCGATGTCGATGACCAGGATGGTTGGGCGGATCTGGGTGTCGGAGCGGGCGAAGGCGAACGCTGCTTCCATGCGATCGAGAAACAGTTCGCGGTTGGGCAGGCCGGTAAGGTTGTCGTGCACCGCGTCGAACAGGAGCCGCTCCTCGGCGTTCTTGAATTCGGTGACGTCGGTGACGGTGCCGACGAGGCGCACCACTTCGCCGTCGGACCCGACCACGGGGCGCGCTTTGAGCGAGAACCAGACATAATGGCCGTCATTGGCGCGCAGGCGGAAGTCTTGCGTCAGCCGGCCGCGGCGCTGTTCCACCACACTATCAAGGGCGGCGCGGAAGCGATCGCGGTCGAGCGGGTGCAATACTTCGAGCCAACTCGCTGCCGGGCCTTCCAGCGCGCCGCGCTTGAGGCCGAGCACGTGCTCGGTTTCCGGGCTTGTGAACACCTTGTCGGCGGAGACGTCCCAGTCCCAGATCATGGCGCCGGCGCCGGTCAACGCCAGCGCGCGGCGCTCGACATCGGAAACGATGCCGTGGGTGATTCCGCCGGCAAAAGCGTGTTGCATCACCGTGAAGCCGATCAGCATCACGATCAGCACCAGGCCGCCGAGCAGTGCCGGACCGATGATGTCGTTTGTGACCGTGCCGGTGACCGCTAAGCCGGCGCCGAAAGTCCAGGCCACCAGCAATATCCAGGTCGGGATCAACAGAACCGCGCGATCAAAGCCGTGGGTGGATAGATAGATCACCAGTGCGAGCCCGAGCACCGCGATGCCGGCAAGCGATATGCGAGCGATGCCGGAGGCAACCGCGGGGTCGAACAGCGCGACGCCGACCAAGGCGGCGAGCGCGGCGAGCCAAGCACCGGTGATGTGGGCATAGCGCACGTGCCAGCGCGAGAGATTAAGATAGGCGAACAAGAACACCAGCAAGGTCGCGGCCAGAATCGCCTCGCCCGAAGCGCGCCATACGCGTTCTGCGCCGGCCGACATGTCAAACACCTTGCCCCAGAAGCCGAAGTCGATGCCGATATAGACGAGCACCGCCCAGCCGAGCGCCGCGGCGGCCGGGAACATCACCGAGCCCTTGACCACGAAAAGGATGGTGAGGAACAGCGCCAACAGGCCGGCGATGCCGATGACGATGCCGTAATAGAGGGTGAAGGAGTTGACCTTGTCCTTGTAGGCGTCGGGGTCCCACAAGTAGATCTGTGGCAACTTGCCGGAGCGCAGCTCCATCACGAAGGTGATGACGGTCCCGGGATCGAGCGTGACGCGGTAGATGTCGTCGCTGTTGCTCGCCTGCCTGACGGGGCGGTCGCCGGACGACGGTGTGATCCCGGCGACGCGAGCGAGGCCGAGATCGGGCCAGAACAGACCGGAGCCGACCATGCGGTAATGCGGCACGACGATCAGCCGGTCAATCTGTTCGTCGCTGTTATTGGTGAGCGCAAACACCGCCCAGTTGGTGTCGTGTTCGCGCGCGCGCACCTCGATGCGGCGAACGATGCCGTCGGGGCCGGGGGCGGTGGAGATCTGGATGCGGTCGCGTTCGGTGTGTACCAGGTCAACGGCGGCGGTTAGATCGATCGCGGGCACGTCGATGCGCACATTGACCGCTTCCACGGCCTGCGCCGCCCGCGTGCCCAGAAGCGGCACGGCAAGTGCGAGCGCAACCGCGGCGGCTGTCACCCAACGTCTCAAGATCAAATCCTATCCCCCGCCCACGGCTCGCGCCGGCCTGACGATCAACCTACAAAACAAGCCCGTTTTGCCCACAATAGGGCCGACAATGCGCCGATTTCGCGGCCTGCTGGTGGTCGCGGCCGGCTCAAACTATCGGCCCGCGCGCCCTTCGGGCAAGCCTCGTGCCGCAATATTAGATCGTCAGCACAATCTTGCCGATATGCGCGCTCAATTCCATCAGCGTGTGCGCTTGAGCCGCCTCTTTCAACTTGAACGTCCTGTATATGACCGGCTTGACCTTGCCGGCCGCAACCAGCGGCAGCGCGTGTTCCTCCACCGCTTGGCAAATTGCGCCTTTGTCGGCGACCGAGCGCGAGCGCAGGGTCGAGCCGGTGTGATGGAGACGCTTGAGCATGAGGCGCATGAAATTGACCTCGGCCTTGGGGCTGCCCATGAAGGCGATCTGCACGATGCGACCTTCCACCGCCGCTGCCTCGTAGTTGCGGCCGACATAGTCGCCGCCCACCATGTCGAGGATCACGTCGGCGCCTTTGCCGTCGGTCGCCTTCTTGGTCTCGGCGACGAAGTCTTCACGTTTGTAGTTCACCGCGACGTCGGCGCCGAGCTTGCGGCAGGCTTCGCACTTCTCGTCTGAACCGGCGGTCGTGATGAGACGCGCGCCGAATGCTTTGGCGAGCTGAATAGCGGTGGTGCCGATGCCGGACGACCCGCCATGCACCAGCAGCGTTTCGCCTCCTTTCAGACCGCCACGCTCGAACACATTGTGCCAGACTGTAAGGAAAGTCTCTGGAACGGCCGCGGCTTCTTCCATCGATAGTCCGCTTACCGGCATCGCGTGGCTGCCATGCGCGATGCAGTATTCGGCGTAGCCGCCGCCGGACACCAGCGCCATGACGCGGTCACCGACTTTCCAGCGCTTGACGCCGGGGCCGAGTGTGGCGACTTCGCCGGCGATTTCCAATCCGGGAATATCGGAGGCGCCTGGCGGCGGCGGGTAAAGGCCCTTGCGCTGCATGACGTCGGGCCGATTGACGCCGGCCGCTCCGACCTTGATCAGGATTTCGCCTTCGCTGGGTGCTGGAACCGCCCGCGCTTCCGGCACCAACGCCTCGGGGCCACCGGGGGCCTTGATGCCGATGGCGGACATGCGGGTGGGAAGGGCGGCCATGAAATCCTCAATGCTTGCGGGGCGGAACGATACGGTCGGGTGGCACTTGTTTAGGCGGCGCTTGGCCGTGTGACAAGACGGGCCGTGGCAGCTAGATTTTCGTTCTCCAGCATTCCGGTGCGTTTGTTTGTTTGTTTCGACTCCGGATGGAGCGGTCAGGAGGCGCGCCATGGGCATTTTCGACGACGAGGATAAACCGAAACGAAAAGTTACTCACGAGATCGGCCAGGACTTGACGCTGTTGTCGGTCGAAGAACTCGGCGCGCGCGTGCAGCTCCTGCACGACGAGATCAACCGATTGGAAGCGGACATGGCCTCGAAGCGCGCTTCGCGCTCGGCCGCGGATCAATTTTTCAAGCGTTAACCATACACAGCGCGAAAAAGGTGTTCTGGTAGGTCAGCATCAATAAAAATTCGCGCAATTGAATTGCTGATTTAAGGCGTCATTAAGCTTTCTCGTCCATTACTATACGCGTCCATCTTTCTTGGACGTTGAGTGGCTCCTGTCCACTCTGTTTGACGCCTCCCTGTTATCACCTTCGAGCCGCCGGCAACGGCGGCTCTTTTTTTGTCCCGTTTTGGGTCAATGCGGCGTGGGCTTGCGCGCCCGCATTAACGTTTCGCGGCAACTATGCCTTAAGGAATTGGTCGTGCCATCTGGACAGAGCGGGGTGGATGAGGCGATGCTAACAATCGGTTAAGAGGCGCGATGCACCAAGCGCCTCGCTGGTGTTGGTAAGGCGTAGCGTCATGTCCGAGAAATCGTTCAGCGAAATTCAGCCCGTATCGTTTGGCGAGCGGCTCGCCAATTCGCAGGCCTTTGCCGATGTGTTCCGCGAGGGAATGGGATTGGTGGAAGAGACCGCCACTTATCTCGACGGCCCCGGCCGGCAGGAATCCAAACAGCTCGCCCGCGCGGCATCGCTCGCTTACGCTACTGAGAGCATGCGGCTGACCACCCGGTTGATGCAGCTCGCCTCCTGGCTGCTGCTGCACCGGGCGGTAAAGGAGGGAGAGATGTCGCTCGCCCAGGCCAACAAGGAAAAGAGCAAGGTCAAGCTCTCGGCCACCGACCACCACGATCCCAACAATTTCGATCTGGTGCCGGAGACGCTCCGCGATCTGATCACGCGCGCGCAAGCGCTCAATGCCAAGATTCGACGGCTCGACGCCACCATTCACAATCGTGCTTCGCCGGCGCAGGCCGCGACAGCAAATCCGGTCGAACATCAGCTGGGCCTATTGCGCGCGGCATTCGGCGAAACCGCCTGAACGATCCGTATCGTCACGGGTTCGGTAAGGCCCCCAAAAGCGAAAGCCCCGCATGACGCGGGGCTTTTCTTGTGGCGCAAAAACTTGCCCGGCGCTTACTTCTTCTCGCCGAGGAAGCCGGAGAACTTCTTCTGGAAGCGCGAAACGCGGCCACCGCGGTCCATGATCTGCTGCTGGCCGCCGGTCCAGGCCGGGTGCGAATTGGGGTCGATGTCGAGGTGCAGCACGTCACCCTCCTTGCCCCACGTGGAGCGGGTGGTGAATTCGCTGCCATCGGTCATCTTCACGGTGATGGTGTGATAATCGGGGTGAATTTCGGCTTTCATCGTCGTTTTCGCTGTCTTTTCGAGGTTTTTTGCGGTTTCGAACGGCGCGCAAAAGCTGCAAGCGCGGGAATTAGCTTGTTTCGCCGGCTCTATATAGGAGGGCGCGGGGAACGGCAAGCAGGGGACGCGAATTTGCCGCCCCGCATCAGCCGTCCACGCCCCAGCGCATCCGGTTCACTGGGATGCCTGAGACCGGGTTTTTGGCCTCGCCCGCATAGGCGAAGCCATGCTTCTCGTAGAAACGGATGGCGCGGTAGTTGTCCTTATTGACCAGGAGTTCGAGCCCATCGGGCGAGAGCCGTTTTGCCTCGTCGAGCAGCGCGGCGGAGATCCCCGTTCCCCAATATTCCGGCGCCACCACCAACTGGTCGAGATAGCGCGTCTTGGGATCAATGGTGACGAAGCCGGCGAGGGCGCCGTTAACGTCGGCCAGCACCACGTGCGCCACCGGCACCAGCTCCTGCTTCCAACGCTCGCGCCACCAGGCCTGCCGGGCGTTGAAGTCGATCTGCGGAAAATGATGCGCCCAGGTACGCCGCCATAGTTCGATGGCGGCGTCTTCGTCGGCGTTGGCATAGGGGCGCAAGGTAGGAGTGATCATTATGGCCCAATCATTATCTGCAAATTGATGGTCTCGACTTGACACAATGAGTGTGCAGTGAATGACGCTTTGCCGCCCCCGTTCAGAGTGGGGTTGAGCAGGATGCGCGAGAGAAGGCTTACCGCTCCGTCAGCTTGAACTCTATGCGGCGATTGCGGCGATAGGCATCCTCGGTGTCACCGGTCGCGATGGGGTCGAACTCGCCGAATCCTGCGGCGACCAGCCGCTGCGGCGTGACGCCTTTGCTGATCAGGAATTTGACCACCGAGATGGCGCGCGCCGCCGAGAGATCCCAGTTGCTCTTGTAGAGACCGCCGGTTATCGGCCGCTTGTCGGTGTGGCCGTCGACGCGCATCACCCACGGTATATCGGACGGGATTTCCTTTTCCAGGCTGACCAGCGCGCCGGCGACCTTGTCGAGCTCGGCTTGTCCTTCCGGTTTGAGATCGGCGCTGTTGGTGTCGAAGAACACTTCAGACTGCAGTACGAAACGATCGCCAACGACGCGGATGTCCGGCCGGTTGCCGAGGATTTGGCGCAGCTTGCCGAAGAATTCGGAGCGGTAGCCCCTGAGCTCGCGCACCTTCTCCGCCAGAGCGAGGTTGAGCCGCTGGCCGAGCTCGGTGATGCGCCCCTGCGCTTCTTTGTTCTTGGATTCCGAAATATCGAGCGCGTCCTGCACGGCCGCCAATTGGCGGCGCAGCGCAGAAATCTGCTGGTTGAGTACTTCGACTTGCGCGAGCGCATTGGCGGTAATGTTCTTCTGTTTGTTGATCTGATCGGTCAGCGTGCCGACCTGGCCCTTGGCAGCGGCGGCGCCGGCGCCCGCACCTTGGTACAGGCCCTTGTATTTGTCGCTCTCGCTCTGTGCGGCGGCGAGTGAAGCGCGCAGGGTGGCGAGTTGGTCCTGCAGGTCGCCCTTGCTCGTCTTCTCCATCGACAACAGATCGGTGAGCTGCGCGATCTGGTTTTTGAGGCGGTCGAGCGCGGTATCTTTGCCTTGCACTTCCTGTTGCAGATAAAACTGCACCACGACAAACACGGTCAGAATGAAGATGATGCTGAGGATCAGCGTCGACAGCGCGTCGACGAAGCCTGGCCAGTAGTTCATGCCGCTTTCGTTGCGGCGCGATCGTGCAAGGGCCATGCGCGTTACTCTCTACTTTTTCCGTCATCCTTCGAGGCTCGCTCACACTCGCGCCTCAGGATGACGGCGCGGATCACCGGTGCGCGTTTTCGCGCACCATAATTTCCAGCAGGCGCTTGATCTCGCGCTGCTGTTCGGCCTGGGCGTCGACCCAATCGCGGATCATCTGCTGCTCGGTGCGCATATGGTGCACCAGTCCCTGGATCGCTTCCGCCAGGTTCGACATCGCGTTGGACGCGGCCTTGCTGCCTCCGGCTTCTGTCACCGCCTCGCGCAATTTTTCGAGAGCGGCGCGCACCTCGCCGGTGGTGCCGACCGCGGCGCCGACGCCGGTGCCGGGTTCGGCGGCAGTGTCATAGACCGTGGTCGACAGCCAGTCCTCGAGCTCGGTGTAGAAGCGGTTCTGCGCCTGGCTTGATTGCAAATCGAGAAAGCCGAGGATCAGCGAGCCGGCGAGACCGAACAGCGAGGACGAAAAGGAGATACCCATGCCGGAGAGCGGCGCGGCGAGCCCTTGACGCAAGGAATCGAACATGCTGCTCGCGTCGCCGCCGGCCTTCAGCCCCTGGATGACATTGCCGACCGAGCTCACCGTTTCGATCAAGCCCCAGAAGGTGCCGAGCAGGCCGAGGAAAACCAGCAGCCCGGTCATATAGCGGGAGATGTCGCGCGCCTCGTCCAGACGGGTGGCGATGGAATCGAGGATGCTGCGCATCAACTGCGCCGACATCGCCATGCGTCCCATGCGGCTGCCGAGGATCGCCGCCATCGGCGCCAGCAGCACCGGCGGCCGCTCCACCGCCAGGCCGGGGTCTGCAAGGCGGAAATTGTTGACCCAGGATATCTCAGGGTAGAGCCGGATCACCTGCCGGAAAGAGAGGATGATGCCGATGACCAAGACTGCGATGATCAGCGTATTCAGGCTCGGATTGGCCATATAAGCCACCTGCACCTGGCTGTGCAGCACGAAAGCCACCAGCCCGCCCAGGACGACGAAAACGAGCATCCGGAACAAGAAGATGCGGGGCGAGGATAATTTGAGCGGATCGAGGTCTTTTGCCATGAGATTTCAGGGTCAACGCTGGCCCGGGGAATATGCCGAAATCAATATGGCACAGACCCGTGACAAGGAAAAACCGGGCCTCCCGAGGGAGCATCATAAAACCGCTGATTGAGTTCAAAATGCGGTGGTTGCGTCAGGCGATACGATCGGCTGTCCGGCCTCTGCGCGCTCAAGCCCGGGCAGCCTCGCGCAGGATCCGCAGGATTTCCTTCTGGATCGCCTCATTGCCGGCAACCACGTTGCCCTTGACCATCATCTCGTCGGCGCCGTCGCAGTCGGAAACGTAACCGCCGGCCTCGCGCACCAGGATCAGCCCCGCCGCCATGTCCCACGGTTTGATATCGCGTTCCCAATAGCCGTCGATCCGGCCCGCCGCGACCCAGGCGAGGTCGAGTGCGGCCGCGCCGAACCGGCGCAGGCCCGCCACCTGCTCCTGCATGTCCCCGGTTTCCTTCTTGCCGAGCGGGATATTGGGGCGGCCGTGATGGGGCAGGCCGCAGGCGATCACCGCGTCGCCGAGAGTCTTGCGGTTGGCGACCCGGATGCGCTGGTCGTTCAAGAAGGCGCCCTTGCCGCGTTCGGCCAGAAACATCTCATCGATGGCGGGATTGTAGATCAGGCCGGCGACCACGCTGCCCTCGCGCTCCAGGCCGATCGAGATGCCGAATTGCGGGATGCCGTGGAGGAAATTGGTGGTGCCGTCGAGCGGATCGACGATCCAGGTATGGGTCTTGTCGGCCCCTTCACGGCGGCCGCCTTCCTCGCCGAGAAAGCCGTAGCCCGGCCGCGCCTTGCTCAGTTCCTGGTAAAGAGTCTCCTCGGCGCGGTGGTCGGCGGCCGAGACGAAATTGGCCGGCCCTTTGAGCGAGACCTGCAGTTTCTCGACCTCGCCGAAATCGCGTTTGAGAGCGCGCCCGGCCTTGCGAGCAGCGGCGATCATCACGTTGAGCAGGGCGGAATGGTGCATATTTTACCGGTTTTCTCGGCAGTCATCATCCGCGAAGGCGGATGATCCAGTACGCGTGAGGTCTCGCGAAGGGCGTGACGCAGGTGGATACCGGATGCCCCGCTTTCGCGGGGCATGATACCAAGTGGGGTCTGCCCGCGCGGCGGCGAGCCGTCAAGGGTGGATCGCGGTGAGCGTCGACAGCCATTGCTTGGCCGCCTTCTCGGCGGCTTCGCGAATCTCTTTGCTCTGCTTGGCGGCGAAGACGTCGAGCTCGGGGTCGTTGTCGCCGCCGGCCTTGGCGATGATGTGCCATTTCACAGCTTCGATCGGGTTGGCCGGCACGCCGCGTCCGGCCATCAAGATGCGCGCCAGCCGGTCCTGCGCGACCGGGCTGCCGCGCTGCGCGGCGCGAAGAAACAATTCTGCCGCCGCCGATTTGTTTTTCTCGAGTCCGTTCCCGTTGAACTGGGCAATGGCGTATTCGACCATGGCGTCGAGATTGCCCGCGACCGACGCATCGCCCATCAACTGCATGGCCTTCTTCTGATCCTTCGGAACACCGCGCCCTTCCTTGTAGAGCGTGGCGAGCGCGTATTGCGCTTTGTCGTTACCGGCTGCGGCGGAGGCGGTGAGCAGTTCCACAGCGCGCTTTAGATCCTGCAATAGGATCTTGCCTTGCATGTAGAGCAGGCCGAGATCGTATTCGGCCAGCGCATGGCCTTGCTTGGACGCCTTCTCAAGCAGGTCGATGGCTTTCTTCTGATCGCGCTGCACACCGTGCCCGTTGAAATACATCATCGCCAGGGCGAACATGGCGTCAGGATCGCCGTGATTGGCCGCGAGCGTGTACCAATGCGCCGCCTTGACACCGTCTTGCCCGACACCGAGGCCGTTCGCATAGAGCTCGCCGATGAGGGTCATCGCCTGCGGGTCGTTCTTTTCAGCGCGCGCGGTCGCGTATTTTAGCGCCGTCAGAAAATAGCCGCGCTGGAACGCGCCATAGGCGAGATCGACCTGGCCATTGCCGGCGGCTTCGCCATTTTCGGTTTGCGGCGACGCTGGCGGAGCAGGGGTGTTCTCGGGTGTCTTGTCAGGTGCCTTGGCGGGCTGGCCCAAGGCAGCGGACACAAGCGCCAATGCTGCAAGCATCCCGAGCCCCGCGCGGGTTAAGCGCTGCGCCATCACGCGATCGCCTCCGGCAGGCGTAGTTGTGCGGTCGCCGCCTGCAGCGTTGCCGCGATCGCGGTTTCATCGCGCCACAGCCAATCGCCGAGCGCGATGAAATCGGCGCCGGCGGCAACCAGGGCTGAGATTTCTTCGAGGTTTGCCGCATAGGCGACGCACGGCATTTCGAACAGCTCGGCCCACCAGGCCAACCGTTTCTCGGTCGCCTCGAACGGTGGCCGCCTGCCCTCAGCGTCAGGCATGCCAAACATCGCGTAGTCGGCGCCCTGTTCGGCGGCGAGCATACAATCGTGCCGGCTGACAAGTCCGCCGACGCCGACGATGCGCTCGGGTTTCAGGCGCTCCAGCACATCCGTGAAATGGTCGAGCCCGGTGAGATGGACGCCATCGGCCCCAGCGCGCGCCACCAGATCGGCATGGCCGTCGAGGATGAGCGCAGCGCCCGCGCTTTGCACGAGCGGCGCCAGCGCCTTGGCGCGGTTGATTAGGCTGCGCTCGTCGGCTTCTTGCAGCCGGAGCAACACGGCGGCGACATCGGCCACGCCCAGCGCCGCCTGCAGCGCCGCCGCGAAGGTGCCTGTGTCCGCTAATTGCGGTGTCAGAAGATAGAGCTGCGGCTGCGGCCGCGGTTCGGCTTGGTTCGGTCGTGAAGACATGATCCCGGCATGGTAGCCCAATCGGGCGGAAAATTGGCGCTGATTTAGAGATTAGCCTGCGCCGACGCGCCGCGTCTCAACGAAATCGCCGAGTGCAGCCGCGAGCTCCGCTATGACGCTTGTCCAGTCGCCCGGTGCGGGCTGCCGGAACAGACGTGCGCTTGGATACCACGGGCTGTCGCTGCGGCCGAGGAGCCAGCGCCAATCCTGAATGTGGGAGAGCAGCAGCCACAGCGGTCGGTTGAGAGCGCCGGCAAGATGCGCGACCGCGGTATCGACCGCGATCACCAGGTCGAGCTGGGCGATCGCGGCTGCGGTGTCGGCGAAGTCGGTGAGCGCCTCATCGATGCGCGACAGGTTCGGCCAGCGCGCTAGCTCAGCGCGGTCCTCGTCGCGGGTCTCGCGGTGCAGACCGACGAACTTTACGCCCGGCACTGACAGCACCGGCGCGAGGCGCGACAGCGGAATGCTGCGGTTGTGATCGTTGACGTGATCCGGCCTGCCGGACCAGACGAGACCGACGCGCGGCGCGGATATGGCCGCGAGCTTCGCCTGCCATTTCTCCTGCCGGTCGGCTGGCACTTTGAGATAGGGCACAGCCGCGGGAATAGTCGTGAGCGTGGTGCGACAAGCAAGCGGCAAGCTCATCAAGGGGCAATGCACATCGAACGCCGGCAGCCGTGCGCCGTGGCGGACGAGCGTGATGGCCGGATCGCTGACAAGCGGCAGCAACGGCTCGGGCAGTTCGAGGACGATCTTCCCGCCGATGTTCCCTAACTTGGCTGCCACTACCGGCAGATAGCGCAGCATCTGGATGCTGTCGCCGAGGCCCTGCTCGGCATGGAGCAGAATGGTCTTGCCCGCGAGATCCTCGCCTTGCCAGCGCGGTTGGGTGAAACCGCGTGGCGCCTCGAGGCCACGCCGCCAGCGCCATTCATAGCCGGGCAGGCCGTTGGCGAAGTCGCCGTGCGACAGTTGCAGCAGGGCCTTGTTCCAATGGGCGTCGGCAAGCTCGGGCGCGAGCCTGATGGCTCGCTCGAAGCTTTCGAGCGCTTCGTCGGCGCGGCCGAGATAGCGCAACGCACTGCCGCGGTTGACGAGGGCGAAAGTGTAGTTTGGATCGATCGCCAGCGCGCGCTCATAGGCGGCGAGGCCGTCGTCCAGCCGATTGAGCTCGATCAGGACGTTGCCACGGCTGTTGTGGGTGCCGGTATATTCGGGTGAAAGTGCCAGTGCGCGGTCGAAGGCGGCGAGCGCTTCCTCGCGGCGCTTGAGCTCGCGGAGCAGGTGTCCCAGGCCGGCCTGGATCTCGGCGTCGCCCGGCCTGAGCGCGGCGAGGCGTTGCAGGTCGGTGAGCGCGCCGGCGATATCGGCGCGCGTTTCCCGCAGCTGCGCGCGCCCTTGTAGGGCGGCGGGATGATCGGGCTTGAGCGCCAGTGCGCGGTCCAGGCTCGCCAAGGCATCGTCGTCGCGCTTGAGCCGGCGCAACGCCTCGGCGCGGTTGACCAGCGCGTCGACGTAGGACGGCCGCTGCGCCAAGGCCTCGTCGTAGCTTTTCAGCGCCTCCGCGGTGCGTTGCGCCGCCAGAAGCGCGTTGCCGCGATTGTTGAGCGCCTCTGGATAGCCGGGCCGCAGCGTCAGTGCGCGTTCGAAGCTTGCGACCGCCTCCTCGTTGCGACCGAGTTTGCGCAGTGCGTTGCCGCGGTTGTTGATCGCTTCGGCATAGTCGGGCTCCAGCGCGATGGCGCAGTCGTAGCTTTCGAGCGCCTCGGCGTCGCGATTGAGCACCGCCAGCACCATGCCGTAATTGGAATGCGCGGCAGCGACCCTGGCGTTGGTTCGCAAGGCCAGTCCGATCAGCCGCAGTGCCTCGACCGGCTGGCCGCGCTGGTGCATCAGGACGCCGTAGAGATGTAGCGCATCGAAATTGTCAGGCTCGGCGGCAAGCACCTGCATGTAGAGCTTTTCGGCCTCGCGCAGCCGCCCGCCCTGGTGCATGCCGACGGCGCGTTGCAGAAGGTTGGGTACGTCAGTTCGCGGGAGTTGCGGTGCTGCTTCGGGCATGGTGCTGCGCTGGCGGCGAGGGAAGAGGACGCAGGGGATGCAACGGGCACGAATCAGTGGGGAGCGTAATCGGTTAAGGCGCGAGCGTCCAAGCGACGGGCGAGGCGTCGCAGAGGCCTAAAACGAAATGGCCGGGGCAAGCCCGGCCATCGTCAGCCTTGGTTGGTGGCGCCGTCAGCCGGCGTTCACGGCATCGGGATTGGGCCCATGTCCTTGGGCACTTGATAGCCCTTCTGCACCGCCGGGCGCTGGGCGATGCTGACATACCAGCGCTTCACGTTCGGGTACTGGTTCATGTCGATGGTCTGCCACTCGAAACGCGAGATCCACGGCCAGATCGCGATGTCGGCGATGGAATAATCGCCGGCGACGAAGTCGCGGCCTTCCAGACGCGTATTGAGCACCTTGTAGAGGCGGTGCGCTTCCTTCAGGTAGCGCTCCTCGGCGTAGGGCGCCTTGCCTTGATTGTATTTCACGAAGTGGTGGACCTGGCCGAGCATGGGACCGGGGCCGCCCATCTGCCACATCAGCCATTCGATGACGCGATAGCGCGCTTCACCTTCCTTGGGCAAAAGCTTGCCGGTTTTGTCGGCGAGGTAGATCAGAATCGCGCCGGATTCCATCAGCGCGATATTGGAGTCATGGTCGACGATGGCCGGGATGCGGTTGTTGGGCGCGATCTTGAGGAAGTCCGGCGCAAACTGCTCGTCCTTGGAAATGTTGATGGCGTGCGCGGTGTAGGGCAGGCCGAGTTCTTCCAGCGCAATGGAGACCTTGCGGCCGTTCGGCGTCGTCCAGGTGTAAAGATCGATCACGGCGGAAATTCCTTCATGGTGCGTTCGTGGAAATCGGCGCTGTCTCTAGCGAAAAACGGGCGCGCCGTCAGCCCCGACACAATATTTTGAATATTGAGTGTGTCGCGATACGAAAGCCGGTGGGCGGGGCGCCGACCCCCACGTCAATTTGGGCTGGATCGGGGGCGCTCGGTCCCATAATGAACACAGTCAAATCGCAGCAAGAGGCCAATCCGGGGGCGGCGGGAACATGGGCGCACGAAAAGGGCGCCCAGCGAGGCTGCCCCTGACCATGTCCAAAAATCATACGACCACAGCGATGACCGCCCCGACCTCTTTCCGCCGCCGCGCCCTTGGCGTGGCCGCCACCGCCGTGCTGCTGAGCGCCCTGTTATTCGCCGGGCGGCCGGCCGAGGCCTGGAACTCGGGCGACATGACCGGCGCGCTGCCGCCGCTCGGGTTTACCATGACGCGCGCCTCCGACGGCAAGACGGTCACCGCCGCTGACTTCAAGGGCAAGATCGTGCTGCTTTATTTCGGCTACACCTTCTGCCCAGACGTGTGCCCGACCACGCTGCTCAATATCACCACTATGCTCAAGAAGCTGGGCAAGCGGGCCCACGACGTGCGTGTCTTGTTCGTCACCGTCGATCCCAACCGCGACACGCTTGCTGTGCTCAAGCAATACACCGAGGCATTCGCGCCGGAGGTGGTGGGCCTGCGCGGCACGCCCAACCAGCTCGCCAGCCTCGCCAAGCGCTACCGGGTGGCCTATTCGGTGACGCCAGCCCATGGCGGCGAGCCCTATGAGGTGACCCACGGCGCGGCGGTCTACGTGTTCAACCGCGCCGGGGACATCAAGCTCCTTTTCACCGGCCTGTCGCGGCCCAACAGCAAGCTCGGCCTCACGACCGACGACCTGCGCGCGATGGTGGCTGGCGCTGGCAGCGGTAGCTGGTGGCGAAGGATTTTGAGTTTTCTCTGAATTATCATTCCGGGTGCGCGCGGGCCTTATTTCTTCATCCCGCCAGGGCCGGTAACCGGGAACTGCGCGCTTAACGTCTTGCCGTCGGCGAATTTCAGCGTCACCGGGACCCTCTTACCAACGACCATAGACGATTGCGGCTTCATGCACATGATGTGATAGCCGCCCGGCCGGAAGGTGAGTTTGCCGCCGGCCGGCACCTTGACGCCGGCGACGTGCATCATCTTGACGACGCCGTTCACTTCCTTGGTTTCGTGCAGCATCGTCATGCCGCAAGCGCTCGACGACGCCCCGGTCAGTGTGACCGGCTTGTCGGTACCGTTGTGCAGCGTGAAATAGCCGGCGGCCGGCCGCGCTTTGATGATCAAGCGCATCCACGGCTTCTCGATTTTGACGCCGGCGGCAAGCGCCGCAGTGCCGCCCGCGGTCATGAGCGCGGCGGCGAGCGCGACGCTCAAAGTGGCGCTAGCCGGTCCATTGGCTCGACTGGACGACAATCTCGCCTGCTTGTTCTTCGCCTTCATTTTCAACTTCCTTTTCCTCAACCTTGCGCAAATTGTTCAGCACAAGCACCAGCCCCAGGATGCCCATCATACCGGGTGGAATCCAGATTATGAGACCGCCCACGGTCTGGTCGTAATGTGCCCCCAGTTCCGGATAGATACGGCCGCACAGATCATAGAACGGGTAGAGGTCTTGCGCGCTGAGTGCGATCCACGCGCCGATGACGATCTGCGGGAAGATCGTCAGCATCGATAACGCGGCGCGCCCGCCGAACGACACCCGCGCCGGCGGCTTCGCCCGCGGATCGAGCACCAGCGCCCAGAACAGGATGCCGTCCACCACCATGCTCCAGTTCATCAGCGAGAACAGGCGTGGATCGATCATCGCGTGGAAATGGATCGACGGAATGAGCCAGAAGATGACGAGGCCGGCGAACAGCACGCCGGCGAGGATCGGCTGCTGAATGACATGCACCGGCCGCGTGACGAACGGATGCTTGATGACACGCACGAGCCACGGCGGCATGCCGCGCAGCAGCGTCTCGCCAGGCCATGCCAATGCCAGCAGGAACGGTCCGATGTGGTGCATCGAAACGTGCTGGATGCGGTTAAAGAAGAACTGGTGCTCGGCGAGATACTCGTAGCGTGTCTCCATCGCCGCGTAGATCAGCGCGAGGCCGGCGAAGAAGGCGATCTTGCGTCCGAGAGAAGGATGCTCGCCGGCTCGCGTGCACGCGATGCCGCGCAGATACCAGAACAGGCCGAGCCAGGCGCTCAAATATTCGACGAAGGAGAATTCCCACGGCGCCCAGAACGGCAACCAGACGACATGCGCGCGCGTCAGCCACCAGAACGCGACCGCGCTTACGCCGATCACCGCATAGACGGTGACATCGACTTTGACGGGCCAGCGCGCGGTAAGCGTCGGCTGGATTGGGGTTTCGGCCTGGCTCATGGGACGGTTGCAAACGCCCATCGGGGCGCGGGCTCGTTACTCTCACGTCGCCGCCGGCCGAACAAGCGGCAAGCGGTCGCAAGGGCCTTTATGGGCCGCGTCTGTCGCGAATAAGGCGGCTCTCTTTACCCTCCCCCCTCCAGGGGGAGGTGACGCGAGTATGTGGCGGCGTATTGCTTATGCCGTCTTCTTCTCTAGGTCGGCCTTCCATTCACCCTTGCAGGCGAGGCCGTTCATCTCGGCGCGGTGTGAGAAGGCACGTTGCGCGGCCGCGACATTTTCGTTTTTGCCGCTCCAGGCCTTCTGCGGCGCCGCTTGCAGCGCGCGGCCGTAGGAGAAGGTGAGGCTCCAGGGCAGGCCGCCGATCTTGTTCATGGCGTCGAGATGCGCTGTCGCCTGCTCGTCGGACTGACCGCCGGAGAGGAACGCGATGCCCGGCACTGCGCCCGGCACGCATTCCTTCAGCATCTTCACGGTCCGCTCGGCGACTTCTTGCACGGAGGCTTGGCTTTTGCTCTTCTTGCCGGAGATCGCCATGTTCGGCTTGAGCACCATGCCTTCCAACGCGATGCGCTGGTAATAGAGCTGCTGGAAAGTCTCCTTCAGCACAAAGGTGGTGACCTCGACGCAGCGGTCGATGTCGTGGTCGCCGTCCATCAGCACTTCCGGCTCGACGATCGGCACGATCTGGTTTTCCTGGCAGAGCGCAGCGTAGCGCGCCAGCGCGTGCGCGTTGGCGGCGATGCAGGTGTAGCTCGGGATGCCGGCGCCGATGTCGATCACCGCTCGCCATTTCGCGAAGCGTGCGCCCTGCTCGTAGTACTTCGGCAGCCGCGTGGACAGGCCGTCGAGGCCCGCGGTGACGAGTTCGCCGGGACAGAACGGCAGCGGCTTGGCGCCTTCGTCGACCTTGATGCCGGGGATCGAGCCCGCCTTCTTGATCAGGTCGACCAGCGGTGTGCCGTCTTTCGCTTTCTGCCAGATGGTCTCGTCGTAGAGGATGACGCCGGAGATGTGCTTCATGCCTTCCGCCGAGCGGAACAGCAGCTCGCGATAGTCGCGTCGATTGTCCTCGGTGCATTCCACGCTGATGGCGTCGAAGCGCTTCTTGATGGTGCCGGTGGATTCGTCGGCGGCCAGGATGCCGCGGCCCGGCGCGACCATGGCCACGGCGATCTTGTTCAGTTCAGCGAGATTCATGATGCCCTCTCCACTATCCACCCGGTGTCATCGTCCGCGAAGGCGGACGATCCAGTAACCCCTGCATTTCAAAACGTCTCGTCGGCGTTTACTGGATGCCCCGCCTGCGCGGGGCATGACAGCCGGAATTATTTTACCCTCAGCACCTCGACCCCGGGCAAGGCCTTGCCTTCCAGCCATTCCAGGAAGGCGCCACCGGCGGTCGAAACGTAAGTGAAACGGCCTGCCGCGCCGGCGGTATTGAGCGCGGCCACGGTATCGCCGCCGCCCGCTACCGTTACCAGCTTGCCAGCCTTGGTAAGTTCGGCCGCGGCTTCCGCCACCTCGACCGTGCCGTTGTCGAACGGCTCCATCTCGAAGGCGCCGAACGGGCCGTTCCACACCAGGGTCTTTATGCGCGCCAGAACCGACACCGCCTGCTCGATGCTGCGCGGGCCGATGTCGAGGATCATTTCCTCAGGACCGACCTTATCGACGTCCACCGCGCGCGAAGGCGCGTTGGCCTTGAATTCCTGCGCCACCACCACATCGACCGGCAGCACGATCTCGCGCTTTTCGGTCTTGGCCTTGTCCATGATGTCGCGCGCTGTCTGCACCAGATCGGCTTCGACCAGCGAATTGCCGACCGGCTTGCCGAGCGCGAGCAAGAACGTGTTGGCCATGGCGCCGCCGATGATCAGCGCGTCGACCTTCTGCAACAGGTTCGACAACAGATCGAGCTTGGTCGATATCTTGGCGCCGCCGACGATCGCCGCCACCGGCCGCTCCGGCTTCTCCAGCGCCTTTTCCAGCGCCACCAGTTCGTCGCGCATGGTGGCGCCGGCATAGGCCGGCAGCACGTGGCCGAGCCCTTCGGTCGAAGCATGCGCGCGGTGGGCGGCGGAGAACGCGTCGGCGACCCAGATGTCGCCGAGCTTGGCGAGCTGCGCCACGAATTCGGGATCGTTCTTCTCTTCGCCGGGATAAAAGCGCGTGTTCTCGAGGCACACGATGTCGCCGGGATGCATGGCGGCGACCGCCTTTTCCGCGGTGAGGCCGATGCAGTCATCGACGAATTTCACCGGCCGCTTGATGACGTGGGACACTTCCGCCGCCACGACTTTGAGCGAATACTTCGGGTCGCGCTTGCCCTTGGGCCGGCCGAAATGGGAGAGCAGGATCACCTTGCCGCCCGCGTCCGCGATCTGGGTGATGGCGGGCGCGGCGCGTTCGATGCGCGTTGAGTTGGTGACGACGCCGTTCTCCAGCGGCACGTTGAGGTCGACGCGCACCAGTACGCGTTTGCCCTTCACATCCACGTGGTCGAGGGTGCGGAAGTTTTCCATGTGCCCGGTCTCTCTCCGTCACCCTGAGGTGCGAGCCGCGTTAGCGGCGAGCCACCGCAGGTCGGGCTTACCCGACCTGCGCGCCTAAGATCGGATGTCGGTAAACCCGACATCGAAGGGCGACGGCCCGTGCCCGTCATCCTTCGAGGCGCGCCTTTCGGCGCGCACCTCAGGATGACGGCGTAGGGTTCAGATCAATTTCCCCATCGCCACGGCCGTGTCGGCCATGCGGTTTGAGAAGCCCCATTCGTTATCGTACCACGCCATCACGCGCACCAGCGTGCCGTTCATCACCTTGGTCTGGTCCATGTGGAAGGTGGACGAGTGCGGGTCGTGATTGAAGTCGATCGAGACGTTGTGGTGGTTGGTGTAGTTGAGGATGCCCTTGAGCTGCTGCTCGGCCGCGCGCTTCATCGCCGCGTTGATCTCATCCGGGCTGGTTGCCTTCTTGGCGACGATCTTGAGGTCGACCACCGAGACGTTGGGCGTCGGCACCCGGATGGCGACGCCGTCGAGCTTGCCCTTGAGCTCGGGCAGCACCAGGCCGATCGCCTTGGCCGCACCGGTCGAGGTCGGAATCATCGAGCAGCGCCGCCGCACGCGCCGCGGTAAAGATCCTTGTGCATGGTGTCGAGCGTCGGCTGGTCGCCGGTATAGGCATGGATCGTCGTCATGAAGCCGGTCTCGATGCCGACCGTCTCGTTGAGCACTTTGGCGACCGGCGCCAGGCAATTGGTGGTGCAGGATCCGTTGGAGACGACCATGTGGTCCTTGGTCAGCGTGTCGTGGTTGACGCCGAAGACGATGGTGGCGTCGGCGCCGTCGGCCGGGGCCGAGACCAGCACGCGCTTGGCGCCGGCGGTCAGATGGGCCGAGGCCTTTTCCTTGGCGGTGAAGATGCCGGTGCATTCGAGCGCGATGTCGACCCCGAAGTCCTTCCACGGCAACTTCGTGGGGTCGCGCTCGGCGCAGACCTTGAACGAGCCGTTGCCGACGCTGATGGTGTCGCCCTTGACCGTGACCTCGTGCGGGAAGCGGCCATGCACGCTGTCGAAGCGCAGCAAGTGGGCGTTGGTTTCCACCGGCCCAAGATCGTTGACGGCGACGACCTCGATGTCCTTGCGCCCGGATTCGGCGATGGCGCGCAACACGTTGCGGCCGATGCGGCCGAACCCGTTGATGGCAACACGTACTGTCATGCTCTTTACTCCGGCTTTCAATTTTCCGCTGGCCTGGCTCGTTTCGCGCGGGCCGTCCAGATACCCCCTCTGCCGAACTATCTAGTGCGGTCTTCGCTCAATCGCCCGCTTTCGCGGGCGATGAAACATTAAATTTATGCCTTTTCGAGCTTGCGCAATGCCGCCTCGGCGACTGCTTCCGGCGTAATGCCGAAGTGTTTGTAGAGTTCCTTGTAGGGCGCGCTGGCGCCGAAACCCGTCATGCCAACGAAGGCACCATCGCTTCCGATAACGGCGTCCCAGCCTTGACGCACGGCGGCCTCCACGCCGATCTTGACCTTGGCGTCGCCGATCACCGCCCCGCGCGCGGCTTCCGGCGCTTCCGCCAGCAGTTCGAAGCAGGGCACCGACACGACGCGCGCCGCCACGCCCTCGGCCTTGAGCAGCTTCTGCGCCTCGACGGCGAGCGAGACTTCCGAGCCGGTGGCGAAGATCGACACCTCCGCTTTGCCGTCGGCCCCGGCCGGCGAGATTTCATAGGCGCCGGCCGCGCAACGGTTCTGGTCGAGGAAATCCTTCGACAATTGCGGCAGGTTCTGCCGCGTCAGCGCCAGCACGCTCGGCCGGTCCTTGTTCTCGAGCGCGAGCTGCCAGCACTCGACAGTCTCCACCGCATCGGCCGGGCGGAACACCAAGAGATTGGGGATCGCGCGCAGAGCCGCGAGATGCTCGACCGGCTGATGCGTCGGGCCATCCTCGCCAAGGCCGATGGAGTCGTGGGTCATCACGTGGATCGCCCGCACGCCCATCAGCGCCGCCAGCCGGATCGCGGGCCGCGCGTAATCGGAGAACACCAGGAACGTTCCGGAATAGGGGATGACGCCGCCGTGCACCGCCATGCCGTTCAAGGCCGCCGCCATGCCGAACTCACGCACGCCGTAATGGATGAAGCGGCCGGAGAAGTCCGACGCGTTGATCGCCTGCATCGACTTGGTGCGCGTGTTGTTGGAGCCGGTGAGATCGGCGGAGCCGCCGATCATCTCCGGCAGCGCCGGCACCAGGCTCTCGAGCGCGAATTCGGAGGACGAGCGCGTCGCGATGTCCTTGGGTGCTCGCCGCGAGCGACTCTTTCACCGCGCGCACGGCGCCATCGAGCGCCCGCGCCGACAATTCGCCTTTGGTGCGGCGCTCGAACTCGGCGCGCTTGCTGCCGTCGAGCGCGGCGAGGCGCTTGTTCCAGTCGGCATGCGCGGGCTTGGCGCGCTCACCCGCCTTGCGCCAGGCGGACAAGATGTTTTCCGGAATTTCGAACGGCACGTGATCCCAGGCGAGCGCTTCGCGCGCGCCCTTGATCTCGTCGGCGCCGAGCGGCGAGCCGTGCGACGACGACTTGCCGGCCTTGGTCGGCGCGCCGAAACCGATTTTCGTTTTGCAGGCGATCAGCACCGGCTTGTCGGAGGTTTGCGCCTTCTCCAGCGCCGTCGCGATCGCTTTGGGATCGTGACCGTCGATGTGCGAGGCGTTCCAGCCGCAGGCTTCGAAGCGCTTCACCTGATCGACCGAGTCGGAGAGCGACAGCGCGCCGTCGATGGAAATTCCGTTGTCGTCGAACAGCACGATCAGCTTGTTCAGCTTCAAGTGACCGGCGAGCGCGATGGCTTCGTGGCTAATGCCTTCCATCAGGTCGCCGTCGGAGCAGATCACGTAGGTCCTGTGATCGACGATCGTGTTGCCGAACACCGCCGCCATGTGCCGCTCGGCGATCGCCATGCCGACTGCGGTGGCGAGCCCCTGGCCGAGCGGGCCGGTGGTGGTCTCGACGCCCGGCGTGTGGCCGTATTCCGGATGGCCGGGCGTCTTGGAGCCGAGCTGGCGGAAGCGCTTGATCTCGTCCAGCGTCATGCCGGCATAGCCGGTGAGATAGAGCAGCGAATAGAGCAGCATCGAGCCGTGGCCGGCCGACAGCACGAAGCGGTCGCGATCGGGCCACGCCGGATCGGCCGGATCGTATTTCAGGAACTGCGTAAACAGCACCGTTGCGACGTCCGCGGTGCCCATGGGCATGCCGGGATGGCCGGATTTCGCCTGCTCGACCGCATCCATGGCGAGAGCGCGGATGGCGTTGGCCATGCGGTCATGGGCGACTGCGGAAGCGGCCTGCGGGTCGTGAGCCTCTGAGGGCGCCACGGCGGCCGTCGACGAACGGGTTGCACTCATGGAAATGGCCTTTTTGCCGGCGCTGGATAGCATGTGCCGCCTTGGAGTCAATGTGACCGCCTGGCCTGCGAACGGCCATGCACAGGCTGCCGAAAACAGCGGTTCATATCGTATTCACAAACGTTGACGGAAGGATCGCGCAGCACGTAAGCTTCTTTGTCTAAACAGTTGCCGAAGCAAGAGTTTTTCGCGCGAAAGTTCCGGGGCAACGGCGATGACCGACCAAAGCGCAGTCGATACGGCAGTCAAGCGCTTGGCGTTGGCGCTCGATGCGCTTGACGCCGCGGTTGAGCGGCGCCAGCACGCCGACCGCAGCGAGGAGGCGCTTGCCGCCCAGGTACAATCGCTGGGCGTCGACCGCACGCGGCTCGCCGCCGCGCTCGACGGCGAAACCGCGCGCTCGCGCAAGCTCGAAGCGACCAACCGTGAGGTCGCGCAGCGGCTGGACATGGCGATGGCCTCCATCCAGTCGGTGCTCGACGTGCACGATTAAACGGGCCTAAGCCCGAGGAGCCGCACATGGCGCAGGTCACCGCAACCATCGCCGGCCGCAACTTCCGCCTCGCCTGCGAGGACGGCCAGGAGGAACACCTGTTGGCGCTTTCCGCCGACATCGACAGCCGCATTGCCGAGTTGCGCCAGCGCTTTGGCGAGATCGGCGACACGCGATTGACGGTGATGGCGGCGCTCATGGTGGCCGACGAGATGAGCGATGTCAGGGCGCAGATTCGGCGGCTGGAAGAAGAGGTCGCCACCCTGCAAGACGCTCGTGTGGTTGCCGCCGAGCGCGCCAAACAGGCCTCCGCCGCGGTGGTCACCGCCTTCAACTCGGCCGCCGAGCGCATCGAGGGCCTCACCCGCAAGCTTAACCAGACCGTTGGCGAGAGCGTGGCGATTGGGTGATCAGGGCAAGTAGGCGACCGCGGTGTAGCGCTCGCTTTCGTGATCGAATTCGCCAACAGCACAGATGCCCATTTTCTCGTGCGCGCGCAGCGAGGGCACATTATCGCTGCGGATGAAGGTGACGGTTGCCCTGCCCGGCACAGGGCGTACTGCGGTCATTGCAGCCTTCGCCGCCTGAGACTGCTCACGTCGCGGCGGGGAGCGGGGTTCCTCAACTACATTCCCCGCGCGGGGCTGCGGGGTGCGTTAGGAGACAAATCCCCGGGGCCTTATCGATCCTTAAGGGAGCTGTCCCTGACCGGGCTCGTGGGCCCGGACATATGGCGCCCACCTACTTTCGTAGGGAACCCGGGATCGAGTTCTCCGACGGCTTCTGCGGCTCCGCACTTGTTTAATTGTGCATTGACCTCCTTCGCCACCCCGAGGGCGACGAGCGAAGGTCGCGAGCCCGCAATCCGGTGCGACATTGGCGCACGTGGCTCTGGATATCCGTGGCCCGGCGCTTCGACGCCGTCCCGCATGACGGTAAACCTCAGGATGAGCGGATTGACATTTCTCCAGATTCGACCAAAAAATAAGGACATCCGCGCGGAAGCGCTCGCCAAGCGCGACGCCATGCCGGCCGGCGAACGCGCGGCGGCGGCCGAGGATATCGCCGCGCGCGAATTTCCATTGCCGTTCACCCCCGGCGTGATTGTTTCCGGTTTCATGCCGCTGAAGAGCGAGCTCAACCCAATCCCACTGATGCGCAAGTTGGCGGACGCTGGCGCGCAGCTCGCGCTGCCGGTGATCAAGGGCCGAGGGTTTCCGCTCATCATGCGCGCGTACAACTTTGGCGATGAGCTCGCGCGTGCCCAATGGGGCATCCGCGAGCCCAAACCGGAGGCGGGCGAAGTCGCGCCCGACATCGTCATCGTACCGCTCGCCGCCTTCGACCGCGCCGGCAATCGTATCGGCTACGGCGCCGGCTACTACGACATGACGCTGGCTGCGCTACGCGCGAAGAAGAAGGTTACCGCGGTCGGCATCGCCTTCGCCGCCCAGGAGATCGATCAAGTCCCCGTCACCCCCCGCGACGAACGGCTCGATCTCGTGCTAACGGAGCGCGGGGTGATCGATTTCAGAGCGTGATCGAAGTTGAGCGTCAGGAATGCACGGCAGCAGTTGTTGGCACCTCGCCCCTTGTGGGGGAGGTCGGCGCGTAGCGCCGGGACGGGGGCGAGCGGCAAGCACGGCTGCGAATCTCTACCCCCGTCTCTAACCCTCCCCCGCTAAAAGGGCGTTCACGCCTGTCTTCGACGGGCTATGGGGGAGGGAACATGCCGTGCGCGTGGTGAAGGTAGGCGAATGCGAATTCTCTTTGTCGGCGATGTGGTGGGGCGCAGCGGACGCCAAGCGGTGATCGAGCGGCTTCCGGGCCTGATCTCACGGTGGAAGCTCGACCTGGTGGTGATCAACGGCGAGAACGCCGCCGGCGGTTTCGGCATCACCGAGGCGATCTACAACGACCTCATCGACGCGGGCGCCGACGCCATCACGCTCGGCAACCATTCCTGGGACCAGCGCGAGGCATTGGTGTTCATCGAGCGCGCGCCGCGCCTGATCCGCCCGCTCAACTATCCCGCCGGCACGCCCGGCCGTGGCGCGGCGCTGATCGAGGCCAAGAACGGCCAGCGCGCACTCGTCATCAACGCCATGGGCCGCATCTTCATGGACCCGATGGACGATCCGTTCGCGGCGGTCGACCGCGAGCTCACCGCCTGTCCGCTGCATGACGCCGCCGACGCCATCATCGTCGACATGCATTGCGAGGCCTCGAGCGAGAAGCAGGCCATGGGCTATTTCTGCGACGGCCGCGTCAGCCTCACGGTCGGCACCCATACCCACGTGCCAACCGCCGACCAGCGCATCATGCCCAAGCGCAGCGCCTTCATCACCGACGTCGGCATGACCGGCGACTTCCAGTCGGTCATCGGCATGGTCAAGGACGAACCGCTCAACCGCTTCCTGAGCAAGATCCCGAGCAGCCGGTTCGAGCCGGCGAACGGCCCGGCCACTCTTTGCGCGGTGGCGGTGGAGACCGACGACGAGGGGCTGGCCGCCAAGGTCGCCGCCGTGCGGCTGGCGTGGCCGCTGGAGGAGGCGCGGCCGGCGTTCTGGGAATAGATTTCGCACTGGCCTCTCAGCCGGCATGACGAGTCTCGTGTTTATTTCCCCGACGTTCCGCTCTATATAGCCGCCCAACTCAACTCATTCGAACCACGCGAAGCGTCGTCATGGCCGGCCATTCCCAATTCAAGAACATCATGCACAAGAAGGGGCGTGCCGATAAGGCGCGCGCCAAGCTGTTCTCCAAGCTCGCCCGCGAAATCACCGTGGCGGCCAAGCTCGGCATGCCCGACCCCGCCTTCAACCCGCGCCTGCGTGCGGCGATCCTGGCCGCCAAGGCCGAGAACGTGCCGAAAGACAATATCGAGCGCGCCATCAGGAAGAGCCAGGGCGGCGATGGAGAGAACTACGACGAGATCCGCTATGAGGGTTATGCGCCAGGCGGCGTGGCGGTGATCGTGGAAGCGCTCACCGACAACCGCAACCGCACCGCCGGCGAGGTGCGCTCGGTCTTTGCGAAGTCGGGCGGTAACCTGGCCGAGACCGGCGCGGTGTCGTTCATGTTCGACCACGTCGGCGTCGTCGAATACGACGCCGACAAGGCGAGCGCCGATGCCATGCTGGAAGCGGCGATCGAAGCCGGCGCCGAGGACGTGGTTTCCAACGAAGACGGCCATCAGGTCTTCACCCGGCCCGATGATTTGGGCGAAGTGAGCAAGGCGCTGGAAGCCAAATTCGGCGAGCCCCGCAAGTCGGCACTCACCTGGAAGCCGCAGAACACCATCGCTGTCGACGACGAGGCCGGCGAAAAGATCCTCAAGATGATCGACGCGCTCGACGACAACGACGACGTCCAGAACGTCTACGCCAACTTCGAGGTCTCCGACGCGCTGGTGCAGAAACTGAGCGCGTGACCCTCAGTGCTATCGGGCCGTTTAGCGATACGCATCGAGGAAATTCGGTACCGCGATCCAGTCGAGCATGGCGCCGTCGCTTTGTAGCAGCTTGTGCATGCTGCGGTCTTGCTCCGTCTTCAGATCGACGCCGAGATGGCAGCCGAGCTTGCGTCCGTGCAGGACAATTGTATTCCCGATCGGCTGACGCTCGTCGTTATAGGCTTTCAGCGCAGTTTCGATGTCCTCGTTGTCGCGTAGATGCTTGGCGAGCGCCTGCGCGTCGGTCGCCGCCTTGGCCATCCCGAAACCCATATGAGGTCGCGCGTTGGCAGCCGCATCGCCCACCATGGCGACCCGGCCGAATACGATTGACGGCGCGGTGAAGTCGTAGATCGGCGTGACGAACGGCTGTTTGATCTTCATGAGCGCGTCGAGCAGCGGCTCCGGCATGATCTCGCGGGCATCGCGATGCATGTCCGCGATCAGATCCCTGCGTATCAATGGCGGCGGCACCGAGTATTCGTGCTGCACGCCGGTTTCGTCGACATTCATCTCGCGCAATTGCGCGGCGTCGGCGACGCGGTACCAAATGACATTGAAGCGTCGGCGGCCGGGCGTGAGGTCGTCATTGAAGCCGGCGATGGGATAGGTGATCACCTGCTGGCGCGGCGGTAGATAAAAGGTGAACAGTGGATAGATCGAGTTGAGCGTCGCGGGCGCCAGATCGGCCTCGTTGGGCGCGCCGCGCCAGATGTAATAGCCCGCATAGACCGGCTGAATGTCCGGCGCCATTTGTCCGCGGACGCTGGAGCGGATGCCGTCGCCACCGATCAGAATGTCGGCGTGCTCGACGCTGCCATCGGAGAACTGCACCCGGACGCCGCGCTCGTCCTGGTCGACCCGTTGGAAATTGCCGCCAAGATGGTAGCGCGCGGGATCGATGGTGGCGCGCAGCAGGCGCTGCAGACGATCCCATGAGGTGAGGATTTGCCGTAACGGCCTCTCATCGGTGACACGGCCGTCGCGGTCGACGGCAATGCGCTTGGGCACTTCGACGCCGAGCGCCTCGGTACCGGCGCCGCTCGCTTCCAGCGCGTCGAACAATTCGGGATGCCCGGTGATGCCGGCGCCGCGGCCGACCAGCTCGACCTTCGAGCGCTCGTAGACGTCCACGTCCCAGCCGATCTGATTTAAGAATGCGGCGCTGAACAGCCCGGACATCGAACCGCCGATGATCACGGCGCGGCGCTTATGGCGGCGCGGGGCAAAAGTCGGTTTCGGCATGGCGAGGAGAGCATAGCGGCTCGGGCCGCACTGGTCACCCAGTCAGATGTGCATTTGCAATACGTGGGCTGCCACGCGCGCTTTCTTCACGCGAAAAGAAAGGAATTGTTAGTGCAGGAACCTGTCGAGCACCGGCAGGCTGGCGAACGCGGCGATGGCCACGATCGCATACGCGATGCGGCGGTACGTCAGATCGGACGCGCCGCGGAACAGCCGCGCGCCTAGCCACAACGCCACGATATAGACCGGCCAGAGCATCACCGACAGCGCGATCGTTTGTGCCGTCATCAATCCGTGCCAGGCGTAATTGCCCATCAGCGTGAGCGCGAGCAGCATCAAATAGACCAACATGTTGGCGCGGACATGGGCGGCACCGTTCGCGCTGCTCAGCCAGTAGATGATCATCGGCGGGCCGGCGAGCTGCGCCGCGCCGCCGAAAAAGCCGGAAAGCGCGCCGGCGCCGATCGCGGCCGGTGTGCTCGGCTTGAACGGATAGCGCCAGCCGCTTGCCAGCAGGGCGACGAAGCCGAGCACCAGCATCGCCATGCCCCAGCGCAGCACCACCGGGCTGAGCGCGGCCTGCGTCAGTGTGCCGAGGGGGACCAATACGAAGCCGGCGGCAAAAGCGGGCAGCACTTCTCGCCAGTGGCACTCGCGGAACGCGCGCACCGCGTAAGGCACGACGCAGGTAAAATCGATCAGCACGAAGGAGGCGACCGCGACCTGCGGCGTGTAGATGGCCGCGGTCAACGGCACATAGATCAGTGCCGCGCCGAACCCGGAAAAGCCGCGCACCACGCCGGCCGTCAGCGCGACCACGGCGGCCGCGACGAATCCGCTGTCGTAGAGCACGGCGAGGAAAGTGGCGTTGTCGGGAAGTTGGATCACGGAACCGGCAAGGGGCGGGCGTAAGGGCTGGCCTGCTTAACAGGTCGCCGCAGGCCGCGCGAGGCGCGAATTGGCATGCGGGCCATTCGGCAATGGCCTGGAGGCGCGGCATTTTCTCATTGTCGAGCCGTTGGGTTAGCGGCGGCCTAGGCGGGGCCGGGCCCCGGGGCTATCAACGGAGCCATGCGCCGCCAACCGATTCGCATTCTCGGCATCGATCCCGGGCTCCGTCGGACCGGCTGGGGCATGGTGGAGAGCGACGGAAACCGGCTGATCTATGTCGCCTGCGGTTCGCTGGCGACCAGCGATCGGGCGGATCTTGGCATGCGGCTGGTGGCGATCCATGACGGATTGGCGCGTGTGATCGAACAATTTGCCCCGCACGAAGCGGCGGTGGAGCAGACCTTCGTCAACACCAACGCCGCGGCGACCCTCAAGCTCGGCCAGGCGCGCGGCATCGCCATGCTGGTGCCGGCGCGCGCGGGGCTGACCGTGGCCGAATACGCACCGAACCTCGTGAAGAAAACAATTGTCGGCGCCGGTCACGGCGAGAAGGCGCAGATCCGCATGATGATCGGCGTGCTGCTGCCGAAGGCGGACCCGCAATCGGACGACGCCGCCGACGCGCTGGCGATCGCCATCTGTCACGCGCATCACCGCAGTAGCATCATGACGAAAGTTGTTGGGCAATGATGCGCGGCAAACTCAGCATACCCCCTCCCGCCTTGTGGGGGAGGGTTGGGGAGGGGGGTACAACGCAAACACGGCGTTTACCGCTTACCCCGCTCTCTGTCTCTCCCCCGCAAGGGGGGAGAGGACGCAGGAGCCGTGTGCGCCGAGATCGGAGCCGTCAATGATTGGCAAGCTCAAAGGCGTGATCGACTCCTATGGCGAGGATTATGTCATCCTCGACGTACACGGCGTCGGCTATCAGGTGCATTGCCCGGCGCGTACGCTGCACACCCTGCCTGCGCCGGGCGAGGCCACAACCTTGTCGATTGAAACTTACGTGCGCGAAGATCAGATCAAACTGTTCGGTTTCGCCACCGACACCGAGCGCGAATGGTTTCGACTGCTGCAGACCGTGCAGGGCGTCGGAGCGCGTGTCGCGCTGTCGGTACTCGGCACGTTGAAGCCGTCTGAACTGGCGAGCGCCATCGCGCTGCGCGACAAGGCGATCGTGGCGCGTTCGCCTGGCGTCGGCAACAAGGTGGCCGAGCGGATCGTCTCGGAACTCAAGGACAAGGCCCCGTCCTTCGCCAGTGTCGACGCGAGCGTGTTGCATTTGGCCGGTGCGCTCGACGAGCAGCGCGCGCCCAAGCCGGTGGCCGACGCGGTCTCTGCGCTGGTTAATCTCGGCTACGGCCAGCCGCAGGCCGCCGCGGCCATTGCCGCCGCGTCGCGCGCGGCCGGCGAGGGCTCCGATACCGCCACATTGATCCGGCAGGGTCTCAAGGAACTGGCGAAATAGTGAGTACGATGTCGATATGACGAAACTGACCGCCAAGGACAGGGAACTGATCGCCGCCGCAACCGACGCCATCAAGTCGCGCTACCGCGACGACTGGCAGGAGGTTGGAGCCGCCCTGCGCACCCGCGATGGCCGTGTGGTTACCGGCGTCAATCTCGACGCCTATGTCGGACGAGGCGCGGTTTGCGCGGAGGCGATCTGTATCGGTACGGCGCTGACCGAAAAGGGCGACAAGGGCATCGAGACCATCGTCGCGGTGCGCCATCCCAAGCCCGGCGAAAAAGGCGGGATCGCGGTGGTCAGCCCCTGCGGCACCTGCCGTGAGCTGATCCACGACTACGACGCCAAGGCGCGGGTCATCGTGCCGAACGGCAAACACGGGCCCTCCGTCACCACCATCGGCGAACTCCTGCCGAACAAATACCGGCGGGGGATGACGTGAGATGAAGCCATGCTCAACGTTGTCGGCGCGTACTGAGCAACTCCCTCCCCCCTTGAGGGGGAGGGTTGGGGAGGGGAGTACGATGTACGCACGATGTTTGCCGCTTACCCCCCTCCCTGTCCCTCCCCCTCAAGGGGGGAGGGGACGACAGCGGTGGCGCTCAAACGTGCAGCGAGGCGTTTCATGAGCAGCAACCCTCGCCTCGTGAATGCCGATAAGCGCGACGACGATGTCGACGCTTCGCTGCGGCCGCAGCGGCTCGGCGATTTCATCGGCCAGGAGCAGGCGCGCGCCAACTTGAGCGTGTTCATCGAGGCGGCGCGGTCGCGCAAGGAAGCGCTCGACCACGTGCTGTTCGTCGGCCCGCCGGGCTTGGGCAAGACCACGCTGGCGCAGATCGTCTCGCGCGAATTGGGCGTCAACTTCCGCGCCACCTCCGGCCCAGTGATAGCCAAGGCCGGGGATCTCGCGGCATTGCTCACCAATCTCGAGCCGCGCGACGTGCTGTTCATCGACGAGATCCATCGCCTAAATCCGACGGTCGAGGAAATCCTCTATCCGGCGATGGAGGATTTTCAGCTCGATCTCATCATCGGCGAGGGACCGGCGGCGCGTTCGGTGAAGATTGATCTTGCGCCATTCACACTTGTGGGCGCGACGACGCGCGCGGGTCTGCTCACCAATCCATTGCGCGACCGCTTCGGCATTCCGGTGCGGCTTAATTTCTATACCGAGGCCGAGTTGGAGCAGATCGTCAATCGCGGTGCTCGCGTGCTCGGCGTGGGCATGACCGCCGACGGTGCAAACGAGATCGCCCGTCGAGCCCGCGGCACGCCGCGCATCGCCGGACGGCTGCTGCGGCGCGTGCGCGACTTCGCCCATGTCGATAACGCCAAGCAAATCGACCGCAAGGTCGCCGACCGCGCGCTGTCGGCCCTTGAAGTGGACGCCGCCGGCCTCGATGCCATGGACCGGCGCTATCTTTCGACCATCGCGTCCAACTACGGCGGCGGCCCGGTCGGCGTCGATACCATCGCCGCCGCCTTGTCGGAGCCGCGCGACGCAATTGAAGATATCATCGAGCCATTTCTCATCCAGAAGGGCTTCGTGCAACGCACCCCGCGCGGGCGCCTGCTCACCGGCGCCGCCTTCAAACACCTCGGCCTGGAGGAACCGCACCCGCGACGCCAGCCAGTTCGGGTTGTTCGGGGAAGGCGACGATGAGTAGCGCCGCGTCAGCCAACGCCCTCGACGGTGAAATCCGCAACGGCCGCCATCTGCAGCCGGTGCGCGTCTACTACGAGGACACGGATTTCTCCGGCATCGTCTATCACGCCAGCTACCTGCAATTCATGGAGCGCGGGCGCACCAATTACCTGCGCTTGATCGGTGCCGACCACCGCGCGTTGTTCGAAGAGACGGAGAAGGAAGCGCCCGGATTCGCCTTTGTCGTGCGCCACATGGGAATTGACTTCAAGAAGCCGGCGGTGATGGACGACGTGCTCACTATTGTCACCAGCCCGGAGGAGGTGAAGGGCGCCTCCGTCATGCTGCATCAGCAGGTACTGCGCGGCGACGAGTTGCTGGTCGAAGCGCATGTGCAGGTGGCGTTTATTTCTGCCGGCCGCGCGCGGCCGATCCCGAAGCCTTTGCGCATCGCCATGAAGGCCGACCAGGAAGCGGGTGGGGCGGCCTGAGCGCGGGTGCTAAGTTGTGTTTCGATTGCGCTGATGCAGACCCCGTTCGTTCCCGTGCAAGCGCAAGACACACTAGGCTGTCGATGTCATGACCGACCTGAGCTTTGCGTTATTTGAAACTGCCATCGGCGCCTGCGGTATCGTGTGGAGCGCGCGCGGCGTCGCCGGCGTGCAGCTTCCCGAGGGGGACGCCACCGCGACGCGGGCGCGTGTCGAATGGCGTTACCCAAACGCGCGCGAGGCGCCGCCGCAGCTGGTAATCCAGAACGCCATCGATGGCGTTGCCGCATTGCTTGCCGGTGAGCCGCGCGACCTGACGCACATCGTCATCGACGACACGGAAATCTCCGAATTCAATCGCCGGGTTTATGAAATCGCGCGCGCGATCCCACCCGGTCAAACCATGACCTATGGCGAGATCGCCGAACGGCTCGGCGACAAAGCGCTGGCGCGCGCGGTCGGCCAGGCCATGGGCGAAAACCCGACGCCGATCATCATGCCCTGTCACCGCGTGCTGGCGGCCAACGGCAAGACCGGCGGTTTCTCGGCGCCGGGCGGTGTCATCACCAAGCTACGCCTGCTCACGATCGAGGGCGCGCAGCCGGGCGGCCCGACGCTGTTCGATCGTTTGCCGTTGGAAGCCCGGCGCCGGTAAGCCTATTGCGTTACGACGCTTCTGTGCGGGGAATACGCCACACCAACTTGTCGCCCGGTCCATGCACCGCGGCGAACAAAAGGCCTGCGAGGAACGTAAAATGGTCGACGAAGAATCCGAACTCCGCCTGATTGCCACTCCAATGTGAGGGCCCGTGAAAAGCAAAACCTAAGAACACGACATAAGCTGCGGCGAGATAGGCGGCATAAGAAAAGAACGCGCCAGTCAAAAATGCCACGACGAGTGCGACTTCGAGAATCGCCGCCAACCACGCGAGTACAAGCGGAATGGGAAAGCCGGCGGCGGCAATAAATTTCGCCGTCGCTCCAATGTCCATGAACTTGAAGCTAACCGCCATAAAAAAAACGCCGGCGAAAATCAATCGCGCGACAAGGACCGATGCGGTTTTTGCCATGGCCTCCTCCGTTTCCTTTATCCACGCGCCGACCAACGCCGCGAAAAGATAATGCGCGCGTGCTTGCGTTGCGAGCGGGGGCTCAATGCGCCGATGATGGTGATGGGTGGCTTGGCGCGCGGACCGATGCCCGGTCGGTGCTGAAATCCGTCATCGACGCGGCCCCCGGACTCATGTAAATGCCCTTAACATGAGGCATTCGACATGACCTGGGGTAAACGCGGCGCCGGCCCGCGCAGCTATCACCACGGCAATCTCAAAGAGGCCCTGGTGCGCGCCGCGCTCGAGCTCATCGCGGAGAAGGGGCCGGCCGGCTTCACCTTCGCCGATGCCGCGCGCTGGGCCGGCGTTAGCCCGGCCGCGCCCTATCGCCATTACCGCGACCGCGACGCATTGCTCGCCGACGTTGCCAAGCGCGGCTTCGACGAATTCGCCGCCGCGCTCGCCAAGGCGTGGAACGACGGCAAGCCCGACCTGATGAGCGCATTCGACCGGCTCGGCAAAGCCTATCTTGCGTTTGCCCGATCGGAGCCCGCCTATTACTCGGCCATGTTCGAGGCCGGCGTGCCGGTGGATGCCGATCCGGAATTGCGTGATGCGGGTGAGCGCGCCTTCGCCGTGCTGCGCGGCGCCGCCGAACATCTGGTGGCGCTGATGCCAGCGAACGGGCGGCCGCCTGCGCTGATGGTGGCACTGCACATCTGGTCGATGACCCACGGCATCGCTTCGCTGTTCGGCCGCGGCGACGCTGCCCGCCGTCCGGTACCGATGCCGCCCGAGGAGCTGCTCGAAGCCGAAGTGCTCATCTACCTGCGCGGTCTTGGCCTGCCCGAGGGCGCGGCGGGTGGCCGCAGTTAGGCATTTTCCCGCAGGCCCTCCGTCGTCATGCCCGGCCTTGTGCCGGGCATCCACGTCTTAAAAGCTTAGGCAATCCAAAGACGTGGATGGCCGCGACAAGCCCGGCCATGACGCTGCCGAAGGGGCAAGGTTCGGAAGATCGCCCCTCCCAAACTGTCCACGCCTGCCTATGTGAAGGGTGTTGACATTAGCTCCGTCCATCCTTACTGATGTAAATGTTATTTACATTCACGCGAGGCCCACAATGCCTATCACCGCCAAGCTCGACGAATTCGGCAAGCCGGCCTGGGTGGTCCTGATCGTCCTCGGGTTCATCGCCTGGTGGCCGATCGGCCTCGCCATCCTGGCCTTCACCATATGGAGTGGACGAATGGGTTGCGGATATCACTACGCTGGCCGCGGCACCGATCGCTGGCAGCACAAGATGGAACGCATGCAGCGCAAGATGGACTGGATGCGCGCCAAGATGAGCGGCGGCTCGACCGGCGGCTATCATTACGCGCCGCCGAGCGGCAACCGCGCCTTCGACGAGTATCGCGTGGAGACGCTGCGCCGACTCGAAGAAGAGCAGCGCGAGTTCCGCGATTTCCTTGAGCGCCTGCGCATGGCCAAGGACAAGTCCGAGTTCGACCAGTTCATGGCCGAGCGCCGCAACCGCCCGCCGGAGCCCGAGGCGCCGCCGCCGCAGAACTGAGTTCCGGCGCATGATCCCGAAATGTGGGAACCGGTTTTCGGACGAGTTCATGCGCCACGCGATATGACTTCTGCCCTCGCGCTTTCCCCTTAAGCGCGAACCGGCCGTCCGCCCTTCCCCGAAGGCGGGCGGCCTTTTTGTCGTGAAATGGCGCCGTGCGGTTATCCTCCCAGCGCGAAGCGCGCGAGGAGGGGAGATCGACGGCGCGGGGAGCGCGCTGCTAACCAGTTATTAACCACAATCGGCGCTGTTAGAGGGGTAAAACACCGGCCCCGTGCACGGCCGCGCCCAAGTTCGGCCAAGTTTCGCGCAGATTGCCTGACCCCGCCGGCGGCGGGATTTTGGGGTTTCGCGAACCAAGCGGTTTTCGGCGGAGCGCTCGCGAAGCGATTTCGCCATGGCGTTCCTTTTGGTCCGACGACATGCGCGTTATGCCGGGCAGTGACCCGGTTTGGAGCCGGATCAAGCGGAAAGGACGTGGCTTATGCATCCTGCCGACGTAGCCCAGTCGGTCCTCCCGGTCACAGCCGACCTCTCTTTGTTGACGCTGTTCCTGCACGCGAGCTGGGTCGTCAAGCTGGTGATGATCGGGCTTCTGGTCGCTTCGGTCTGGGTCTGGGCGATCGCCATTGACAAGGCCGTGCTGTACCGGCGTTCGCGCCGCGACATGGATCACTTCGAGACGGCGTTCTGGTCCGGCCAGTCGCTGGAGGAGCTGTATCGCTCGCTGGTCAACCACCCGAGCCATTCCATGGCGGCGCTCTTCGTGGCGGCGATGCGCGAATGGAAGCGCAGCTTCGAGGGCCATCCGCGCTCCTTCGCCGGTTTGCAGATGCGTATCGAGAAAGTGATGGAGGTTTCCATCGCGCGCGAGATCGAGCGGCTGGAGCGGCGCCTCCTGGTGTTGGCGACGGTCGGTTCGGCGGGCCCCTTCGTCGGCCTGTTCGGCACGGTCTGGGGCATCATGACCAGCTTCCAGTCGATCGCGGCCTCCAAGAACACCTCGCTGGCCGTGGTGGCGCCGGGCATCGCGGAGGCGCTGTTCGCCACCGCGCTCGGGCTTGTGGCCGCCATACCGGCGACGATTTTCTACAATAAGTTCGCCGCCGAGGTGAACAAGCAGTCGCAACGCCTGGAGGGTTTCGCCGACGAATTTGCCGCCATCCTGTCACGGCAGATCGACGAACGCGGGCAATAAACCAGCACATGATCCCGAAAAGCGTGCAGCGGTTTTCGGACAAGGTCATGCGCAAGGGAACGGGATCATGGCAGCAGCCAATGCCGGCACGCCAATAAATGGACGGCGGCGGCGTCATCACCGCCGTAGCGTGATGAGCGAGATCAACGTCACGCCGATGGTGGACGTGATGCTGGTGCTGCTCATCATCTTCATGGTGTCGGCGCCACTGCTGACCGTCGGCGTGCCCATTGACCTGCCGCAGAGCGAGGCCAAGAGTCTCAATCAGGACAAGGAGCCACTGACGATCTCGGTCAATCAGGAGGGCAAAGTCTACCTGCAAAATGCCGAAATCGACGCGGATAAGCTGGTCGCGAAGCTGCAGGCCGTCGCCCAGGCGCGCGGGGGGACCGACGCGCGCATCTATGTGCGCGGCGACAAGAAAGTCGATTACGGTACCATGATGAGAGTGATGGGGCGGCTCTCGGCGGCGGGTTTTACCCACGTCGCGCTGGTTACAGAATTCGAGCAGGGCTCAACGCCGCAGTGATGAAGAAAGCGACAGCGCTATCGATAGGGCTCCACGTGGCGGTGCTGCTGTGGGCGACGCTGTCGTATTCCGGCAGGGCCGTCGAGGCGCCGCCGACCGACGCGCTGCCGGTCGAGTTCATCAGCGAGAAGGACTTCTCGCAGATGACCAAGGGCATCAAGGAAGCGCCCAAGAAGGAGAAGCCGAAACAGCTCGTCGAAAGGAAGGACGAGCCGAAGCCGGTCGAGCAACCGAAAGCAAAGGTTGCCAAGAAGGAAGTCAAGGCCGCCACCGACAAAACGCCGGAGCCCACGCCCAAAGTCAAACCGCCGGAAAAGCCGAAGCAGGAAGCCAAGGCCGAGCCCAAGCCGCCGCCCAAGATCGATCCGATCGCGGACAAGCTGAAGGAAGAAAACGCCAAGAAGCACCTGGCGAAGATCGCGCCGAAGCTCCCGCCGCACCGGCCCCCGCGCCCACGCCACAAAGAGCCGAAGTTCGACGCCGACAAGATCGCCGCGCTGCTCGACAAGCGCGACCCCATGCGCACGCTGGCCTCCGGCGAGGATCTCAATACCGCGCCGGCGCTTGGCACTGCCATGGGCCACGCCGCGCAGCTCTCCCAATCCGAGCTCGACGCCCTGCGCGCGCGGTTGATGGCTTTGTGGAATCCTCCGGTCGGCATCAAAAATCCGGAAGACTTCGTGATCCGCATTCGCATCCGGCTCGGCCGCGACGGCCGGCTGACGGCGCCGCCGCAAGTCGTCACCAGTGGCAGCGGCCAAGTGTACAACAGCGCGCGCGACAGTGCGGTGCGGGCGGTTTTTCGCGGCCAGCCCTTCAATATGCTCAAGCCCGAGCACTACGCTGTGTGGAAGGATATTGAAGTCACCTTCGATCCGCGCGACATGTTTCGCGGCTAAACCAAGGCATTTGTGACAATCCGATGAAGCAATCCGATGTCGACCACGCTTTCTCGCCGCCGCGCCGCGGACTTGAATTCAACCGCCGCGGCGTCCTGATCGGCGCCGGGGCCGGCGCCTTAGCCACCATGGCCGCGCGCCCGGCCCGCGCGGTGCTGCGGCTCGATATCACGCAAGGTAATTTCCAGCCGATGCCGATCGCGCTCCCCAACTTCCTCGCCGGCTCGCCGAGCGAGGAGGAGTCCGCGCGCAACATCACATCGGTCATCACCGCCGATCTCCAACGCAGCGGCCTGTTCGCGCCGATCAATCCCGCGGCATACACCGAGAAGATCACCAACACCGACGCGGTACCGCGTTTCGCCGACTGGCGTGTCATCAATGCCCAGGCGCTTGTCACCGGCCGCATCACGCGCCAGCGTGATGGCCGGCTGAAGGCCGAGTTCCGTCTTTGGGACGTGTTTGCCGGCCAGCAGCTTGACGGCAAACAATATTTCACCACGCCCGACAACTGGCGGCGCATCGCCCACATCATCGCTGATGCCGTCTACGAGACGCTCACCGGGGAGAAAGGCTATTTTGATACCCGTATCGTGTTCGTCGACGAGACAGGTCCCAAGCGCCAGCGCATCAAGCGCCTCGCCCTCATGGATCAGGACGGCTACGGCGTCCGCTTTCTCACCCGCGGCGACGATCTGGTGCTGACCCCGCGCTTCAACCCGACATCGCAGGAAGTTACCTACATGTCCTACGGGCAAGGACAGCCGCGTGTTTATTTGCTCAACATCGAGACCGGCCAGCGCGAGATCGTCGGCAACTTCCCGGGCATGTCGTTCGCGCCGCGCTTTTCGCCCGACGGCCAGAAAGTGGTGATGAGCCTTCAGCAGGGCGCGAACGCCAATCTGTTCGTCATGGATTTGCGCTCAAAGACGACCACGCGGCTCACCGACACGCCGGCGATTGACACCGCGCCGTGCTATTCGCCCGACGGCCAGTGGATTTGCTTCGAAAGCGACCGCGGCGGCTCGCAGCAGATCTATGTGATGCCGGCGGCGGGCGGGCCGGCCAAACGTATCAGCTTCGGCGACGGCCGCCACGCCGGTCCGGTTTGGTCGCCACGCGGCGATTACATCGGCTTCACCGGCCTCACTGGTGGCAAGTTTGCCATCGGCATTCTCAAGCCCGACGGCTCGGGTGAGCGCCTCCTCACCGAGGGCTTCCATAACGAAGGCCCGACCTTCGCGCCGAATGGCCGCGTGATCATGTTCTTCCGTGATCTCGGTCAGGGGCCGTTCCTGCACACCATCGACATTACCGGGCGCAACGAGCTCAAGGTTCCGACCCCCGACTACGCCTCGGACCCGGCGTGGTCGCCACTCCTGTCCTGATCGCGTTCTTCACTACTCCCGCACCGTGTGCGCCCGGGGAAGGGCCCCCGTGCGCCATGAAAAGACCGTCATTCACCGGCTCTTAACCATCAAAAAGAGTTTCACCGGTTCAGCGAATTTTAGCGGTACCCGGCAAGGGCTCATCAAGGTTGATGGAACGTTCGTTTAACGACCGTGCTGCTAGACCATCGGCTGGGCTGGTCGGTGCGTGAGAATGGAGGCATCTGAATGATCAACCTCAGGCATATCCTGCGGGGCGCGCGGTTAGCAGCCGCCTTGGCGGCCGCCTTGGCGATTTCGGCGTGCGCCAATAACGCCGCGAACGGTCCGCTGGCCAACGCCGCGGCGACGCCGGGCAGTCAGCAGGACTTCGTGGTCAATGTCGGCGACCGTGTCTTCTTCTCGACCAACTCGTCCGACTTGTCGCAGCAGGCGCGCGCTACGCTCGACAAGCAGGCGGAGTGGCTCAACCATTATCCGCAATACACCTTTGTCGTCGAAGGCAATGCCGATGAGCGCGGCACCCGCGAATACAACCTCGCGCTCGGCGCCCGCCGCGCGCAGGTGGTGCGCGACTATCTGGTGTCGCGTGGAGTAGGCGCGAACCGGATGAGCACCATCTCCTATGGTAAGGAGCGACCGGTCGCGACCTGCGACGACATCTCCTGCTGGTCGCAGAACCGGCGCGCGGTTACCGACCTGCACGCGAGCTCATCATCCTGACCGCCAGGGTTCCCACCCCTGACGCGGCACGCCGGATCGAACGCCAGCGGCGCCGATCCGTCTATTTATTCGAGCTTGTCATACCCTCCTAGACGCGCAATCCTTGCCGCTCAATACGGTCGCGGCTAGGCGCCGCGAGCCAGCGGACGTTTGGGGGCTCGACAATGACCTCGGAGGTGCGCCTTTCGCGCTTCGCTGCGGGTGGTGCACTCGTTATGGTCGCGCTGCTGGCTGGATGCGGTGAAAAGAATACCTATGTGGCGCCGCCGCCGCCCAAAGTCACCGTGGCCAAGCCCGTTCAGCGCGCGATCACCAATTATCTCGAGGCCACCGGCAACAGTGCCGCGGTCAACACCGCCAGCCTGGTCGCACGGGTTTCCGGCTTTGTGCAAAGCATCCAGTACAAGGACGGCGACGACGTTAAGAAGGGCAAGGTCCTGTTCGTCATCGAGCCGGAGCCCTACGACCTCAAGCTCAAGCAGGCGCAGGCCGCCGAGGCGAGTGCCCGCGCCACCCTCAAGCAGGCCCAGACCGACTACGACCGCCAGGCCAAGCTGGTCACCAGCGGTTCGGTGTCCAAGTCGACCCTCGATAGTGCCACCGCAACGCGTGATAATGCGCAAGGCTCGCTGCAGCAGGCCGAGGTGAATACCAGACTTGCCGCCATCAATGTCGAATACGCACATGTGGCGGCGCCGTTCGATGGTCTGGTCACGGCTCGCCAGGTTTCGGTCGGAGATTACGTCGGCGGCACCGGCTCGCCGACGCAACTCGCGACCATCGTGCAACTCGACCCGATCTACGTGAATTTCAGCATCAACGAGAATGATGTTCTGCGGCTGCGCGCCGAAATGCGCCGGCGCGGGCTGACGCCGGCCGATCTTAAAAAGGTGAAGGTCGAAGTCGGGCTACAGAACGAAACCGGCTATCCCCACCACGGCACACTCGACTACGCGTCGCCCACGGTCGACCCATCCACAGGGACTCTGACGGCGCGCGCCGAACTCGCGAACAAGGATCACGTGCTGTTGCCCGGCATGTTCGTGCGCGTGCGCGTGCCCACCGGCGTGCAGCAGAAAGCGTTGCTGGTGCCTGACGAGGCGCTCGGCACCGACCAGGGCGGGCGCTATCTGCTCACGATCGGCAAGGAATATGTGGTCGAACAGCACCGCGTCACAATCGGCTCGCTCGAAAACGGCCTGCGGGTGATCGAGAAGGGCATCGCTGCGAACGACGATGTCGTTGTCGGCGGCCTCCAGCGCGCCATTCCGGGTGAGAAGGTCGAACCGCACGCCGCCTCCGGTAGCGATGGCGCGAAATAACAGGCGCCGCCATGTTCTCGAAATACTTCATCGAGCGGCCGGTCCTTTCCAACGTTATTGCGATCCTGATCGTGGTGATCGGCGCCATCGCCGTCTTCACCCTGCCGGTCGCGCAATATCCCGACGTGGTGCCGCCAACCGTCCAAGTGACCACGCGCTATCCGGGCGCCAGCGCGCGCACTGTCATCGACACCGTCGCGTTGCCGATCGAGCAGCAGGTCAACGGCGTGGAAGACATGATCTACATGCAATCTTACGCCGCCGCCGACGGCAGCTATATTTTGACGGTGACTTTCAAGATCGGCACCGATCTCAACTTCGCGCAAATCCTGGTGCAGAACCGTGTGTCGAGCGCGCTGTCGTCGCTGCCGCAGGCAGTGCAGTCGCAGGGCGTGGTGGTGCAGAAGAAATCGACCTCGATCCTGCAGATCGTCACGCTCACTTCGCCGGACAAACGCTACGACAGCCTCTATCTCGCCAACTACGCGACCATCAATCTCAAGGATGACATTTCGCGCCTGCCCGGCGTCGGCAATGTGAACGTGTTCGGCGCCGGCCAATATGCGATGCGGGTCTGGCTCGATCCGGACAAGATGAAGGCGCGCGGCCTCAACGTTCAGGACGTCATAAACGCGCTGCAGCAGCAGAACACACAGGTGACCGCGGGCCAGATCGGCGCGCCGCCGGCGCCGGATAACACGGCCTTCCAATACACGCTCAATGTCGCGGGCCGGCTCGACGACCCCGCACAGTTCGCCAACGTTATCGTGAAGACCGGTTCGAACGGGGAGATCACCCGCATACGCAACATTGGTCATGTCGGGCTCGGTGCCCAGACCTACGGCCAGGTCTTCCAGCTCGACGGCAAGCCGGCGGCCGGCATCGCCGTTTTCCTGGCGCCCGGCGCCAACGCGCTCGATGTCGGGAACGAAGTCAAGGCGCGCATGGCCCGGCTTTCCAAGCGCTTCCCGCAGGGCCTCGTCTATGACGTGCCGTTCGACACCACGGTGTTCGTCAAGGCCTCGATCGACGAGGTCTACAAGACGTTGTTCGAGGCCGCCATTCTGGTGCTGGTGGTGATCCTGATCTTCCTGCAGGATTGGCGCGCCATGCTGGTGCCGGCGACCACCGTGCCGGTCACCATCATCGGCGCCTTCGCCGCCATGGCGGCGCTCGGCTTCACCGTCAACTTTGCCACCTTGTTCGCCATCGTGCTGGCGATCGGCATCGTGGTCGACGACGCAATCATCGTGGTGGAGGGCGCCGCCCATAACATCGACCAAGGCATGGACGGCCCGAGCGCGGCGATCCGTGCCATGCAGCTGCTGTTCGGGCCGATCGTTGGCATTACTCTGGTGCTATTGTCGGTGTTCCTGCCGGCGGCCTTCCTGCCGGGTCTCACCGGGCAGATGTACGCCCAGTTCGCCCTTGTGATCGCAGCCACCGCGCTGATCAGCGCCGTGAACGCGGTGACGCTGAAACCGACGCAATGCGCGCTTTGGCTCAGGCCGACGGTGCCGGTCGCACAGCGCAATTTCGTCTATCGCGGTTTTGATGCCGGCTATGCATTCCTCGAACGCGGTTACGCGGGACTGATGGCGCGTCTGGTGCGTCATGCCGGCGCGATGGTGATTCTGGCGCTCGTCATTATCGTCGGCACGCTCTACTTCTTCTCGCGCATTCCGGCCGGCTTCATCCCGATCGAGGACCAGGGCTACATGGTGGCGACCGTGCAGCTGCCCGACGGCGCCTCGCTCGAGCGCACCCAAAAGGTGCTTGAGCGCGCCGGCGCGCTGATCGGCAAAGTGCCCGGCGTCGACAAGGTTGTGACAATTGCAGGCATGTCGGCGCTCGACAACAATGCCACCCTTGCCAATGCCGGCGTTGCCTACGTCATCCTCAAGGACTGGTCAGTGCGCGGCAAGAAGCAGGGTCTGCTCCCGATGTTCGAGAGCCTCAACCGTGTCGGTTCGCAGATTGAGGACGCGCAGGTGAGGGTGCTGCCGCCACCGCCGATCCAGGGCATTGGTTTTGCCGCTGGCTTCACCATGCAAGTGGAGCTGCTGGACAACAACTTCGATTTGCCGAAGTTGCAGAATGTCACCGACGTGCTCGTCTCGAACGCCGCGTCGCAATCCTCGATCCGCATGGCGATCACGCCGTTCCGTGCCACGAGTCCGGAATACACCATCGATGTCGACCGCGTGAAGGCACAGGCGCTTGGCGTCAGCGTCGACCAGGTGTTCTCGACGCTTGCTGGTTACCTCGGGTCGTCTTACGTCAACCAGTTCACCAAATTCGGCCGCACCTTCCAGGTCTTCGTGCAGGCCGACGCGCGCTTCCGCCTGCAGCCGGAGGACATCGACCGGTTATCGGTGCGCAATGCTGCTGGAAAGATGATTCCGCTCGGTACGCTGGTGAAGGTGACGCCGGTACGCGGGGCGTCCGTGATCAGCCTCTATAACTTGCATCCCTCGGCCACTGTTGTTGGCATGCAGGCGCAAGGCTATTCGACTGGGCAGGCGACCAATTTGTTGCAGCAGATAGCGGCGCGCACCTTCCCGCCGAATGTCGGCTACGAGTGGACGGCGATGTCCTACCAGGAGAACCTGGTCGGCAATCAGATGTATCTCGTTTTCGCCATGGCGCTGCTGCTGGTCTATCTTGTACTTGCGGGCCAATACGAAAGCTGGTTCCGGCCGCTCTCCGTCATCCTGGCGGTGCCGATGGCGCTGATCGGCCCGGTGCTCGCGCTCACCGCCTTGAAGATCGACAACAACCTCTACATCCAAATCGGCCTCGTGCTCTTGATTGCGCTATCAGCCAAGAATGCGATTCTGATCGTCGAATTCGCGCGCGAATTGCGGGAAGCCGGAAGGCCCATCGCCGAAGCTGCGGTCGAGGCCGCTCGTGCGCGCTTCCGGCCGATCTTGATGACCTCGCTCGCCTTCATCCTCGGCGTGGTGCCGCTGGTGCTGGCGACCGGCGCCGGCGCCAATGCCCGCGCCTCCATCGGCATCACCGTCTTTACCGGCATGATCGCCTCGACCTGCCTGGCGATCCAGTTTGTGCCGTCGTTCTTCGTGGTCATGCAGCGTTTCGAGGAATGGCGGCTCGCACGCAAGAAGCTGGTTCCGGCGCCGGCCGCCGACTAGGGCGGCCCGGTGGCCATATTCTGGTCGTACTCGAAAGGTTATGGTAGAAAAGGCCGCCGATCAGAGATCGATTCTGGCCAGAATTCCGAATTGGCCGGCACACTCATTAACATGAAACGCACCCGCACGCTTCTTGGCTGTACGATTCTCGTCGCTTGTCTGGCGGCGCCTGGCGGCTTCGCCTTTGCGCAGCAGTCCGGCGGCCTGCTCGGCAACCTGTTCAATGGCGACAACCAGCAGGCGCAGCAAACGCAGCAGGCGCCGCCTCCGCCGGCCGCCATAGGCTCGCAATTGGGGCCGCAGGGTGGGGGTGGCGTCGACTCGCGCATCGACCGCATCGAGAACGCGCTGCGCCAGCTCACCGGCCAGGTCGAGGTGCTGCAGCATCAAAATCAGACGCTGCAGATGCAGCTCAAGCGCATGCAGGACGACACCGAATACCGTTTCCAGCAGATGGGCCGCGGCAACGGTGGCTCGCCGTCGCGATCGTCCATGCCAGGCCAGCGTTCCGAAGCGTTGCCTCCGATGCAGAATCCGAATGCGCCGCGGGTCCCGCAATCGCAGCCGAGCCAGGCCGTCGCCAATGCCGGCAGCGGCGATGCGTTCAATCCGGCGGCGCATCCCAATGCGCCTGGTGTGCCGCGTTCGCTGGGCGGCGGGTCCGGCCCCGTCATGAACAACCAGGCGATGAACAATAATGCGCCCGTTGGCGCGCCGGGTGGCCGCGAGGCCGGAGCGCCGCTCGATTTGACCGCGCTTGCCGGCTCGCAAGGGGCCGCACCCGCTGCGTCGCCGGGCGCCAACCCGGCCGCCGCCGGTAATATGCCCGCCGGGCAGTTGCCTCCGCCGCCACCGCGCAATCCGAGCGCGACCGGCGCTCAGCTCGCGACGCTGCCGCCGGCCGCCACGCCCAAGGACGAATACGAACTCGCCTACGGGTATGTGCTGCACAAGGACTACGGCCTCGCCGCCCAGACATTCCACGATTTCCTGCGCAAGTATCCCAAGGATCATCTGGTGCCGGACGCGCACTACTGGCTGGGCGAAAGTCTGTTCCAACAGCAGAATTATGACGACGCGGCGCGCTCATTCCTCACCGTTTCCACCAAATACAAGCGCTTCAGCAAGGCGCCCGATGCGCTTCTGCGCCTCGGCCAGTCGCTTGCCGCGCTCCATCACAAGGAAGCGGCCTGCGCCACGCTTGGCGAGGTGAAGAACAAATTTCCGCACGCCTCTTCCGCCGTGAAGCGTGGCGTCGCGCGGGAACTCAAACGCATTCACTGCTAGAGCATGATCCCGAAAAGTGGGAACCGGTTTTCGGAAACGATCATGCTCAATTAGAAAGGCCATGATCCCGAAAAGCCTGCTCCCGGCTTGACCGGGGGCTGGAACCGGTTTTCGGTTAAGGTCATGCCCGCTCAAGAATCCACAGCCGCCGCCGTCTCGGTTTCAGAAGCCAAATTGCTGTTCAGCGAATTCAAGGATTTGCCGGCGCTGGTGCTCGCCGTCTCCGGCGGGCCCGAACTCGACCGCGTTGATGTGGCTTGCGGCGCGCTGGGCCAAAGCGCGCAAGAAGAGTCCCAAGCTTGTCGCCGTGACCGTCGATCACGGTCTGCGTGCGGGAGCCGCCCGCGAAGCGGCGGCGGTCAAACGGCAGGCCGCTAAACTCGGCGTCGATCACCGCACCTTGCGTTGGACCGGCACGAAACCGCAGACCGGCGTGCAGGAAGCTGCGCGCGAAGCGCGCTACCGGCTGCTCAGCGAGGCCGCGCGAAAGGTCGGTGCACGCTTCATTCTGACTGCGCACACCCTCGACGACCAGGCCGAGACCGTATTGATCCGCCTGACACGCGGCAGCGGGCTGACGGGGCTCGCGGCGATGCAAAAAAAGGTGCCGCTCGCCGCGGCGTTTTCTTATCCCTCCCCTGAAAGGGGGGGCGCGGATCGCCGAAGGCGATCCGGGGTCGGGTCATCTTCTTCTTCCACGGCATCGACCCCCACCCGACGCGCCAAAAGCGCGTGTACGCGCGTCTTCGACGCGCTATGGCGCACCGACCTCCCCCCTACAGGGGCAGGTATGGGAGCAAGCGGCGAGCACGCGCTTCTTCTCGCCCGCCCGTTGCTCGATATCCCCAAGGCGCGGCTCGTCGCGACACTCACGGCGGCCGGGATTTCCTTCGTCGAAGACCCATCCAACCGCGACCCGCGCTTCACCCGCGTGCGGCTGCGGTCTCTGATGCCGGCGCTTCTACGCGAGGGGCTCAATGCCCGCCGGATCGCGTTGCTTGCGCGCCGGCTCAAGCGGGCGGATGCCGCGCTTGAGGCCGAAGTCGACCGGGCCATGGCGAGGTTCACCGGGCCGGGCGACGCGGCGGGTTCGCTCATGCTTGACGCAACGGACTATTCCGCCCTGCCGGACGAAATTGGCCTGCGGCTGTTGGGACGTGCCCTGGTACCGGCCGCCGACGGCGCGATCGGGCTCGGCAAGCTCGAGGCGCTGAAAGAGGCGCTGGACGCCGCCCAAATGGCAGGCAGTCTGCGTTTTCGGCGCAGCCTGGCGGGCGCGATGGTCACCCTGGCGGGCGGAAAAATCGTGGTGGAACCGGCCCCGCCGCGCCGAGCCAAAGCCTTAACCACGCCCGGACATGCCACGGGAAATGGCAAGGCGCGGTCAAGGAAGCCGCGCTAGAATACCTATAACCGAGCCCTTTCCATGCCGGCCCGCGGTGCCTACATTGCGGAATGGTTGGACGTGAATTCGCCCCGAATCCCGGGCATAAGAGAGCAAAGTGGCCGCGGCGCCTGAGCGCGCGGCGTAGGAACGCCTGATGAACGCAAATCTGCGCAACTTCGCCCTCTGGGTGATCATCGTTCTCTTGCTGTTGGCCCTGTTCACTCTGTTTCAGAACCCGGGTCAGCATACCAATTCCCAGGAAATTTCGTTCTCGCAGCTTCTCAACGAGGTCGATCAGGGCCGCGTGCGCGATGTTGTGATCCAGGGCCCGAACATTCACGGCACCATGACCAACGGCTCGAGCTTCCAGACCTACGCGCCGAGCGATCCGAGCCTGGTGCAGAAGCTTTACACCAAGGGCGTTTCGATCACCGCGCGGCCGCCGTCCGACAATGTGCCGTGGTTCGTCTCGCTGCTGGTGTCATGGCTGCCCTTCATCGCGCTCATCGGCGTGTGGATATTCCTGTCGCGCCAGATGCAAGGCGGCGCCGGCAAGGCGATGGGCTTCGGCAAGTCACGCGCGAAATTGCTCGCTGAAGCGCACGGCCGCGTGACGTTCGACGACGTCGCCGGCGTCGACGAAGCCAAGATGGATTTGCAGGAGATCGTCGAATTCCTGCGCGACCCCGGCAAATTCCAGCGCCTGGGCGGACGCATTCCGCGCGGCGTGTTGCTGGTCGGCCCTCCGGGCACCGGCAAGACGCTGATCGCGCGCGCGGTCGCCGGCGAAGCCAACGTGCCGTTCTTTACGATTTCGGGCTCCGACTTCGTCGAGATGTTCGTCGGCGTCGGCGCCTCCCGCGTGCGCGACATGTTCGAGCAGGCCAAGAAGAACGCGCCCTGCATCATCTTCATCGACGAAATCGACGCGGTCGGCCGTCATCGCGGCGCCGGCCTCGGCGGCGGCAACGACGAGCGCGAGCAGACGCTCAACCAGTTGCTGGTCGAGATGGACGGCTTCGAAGCCAACGAAGGCATCATTCTGATCGCCGCCACCAACCGCCCCGACGTGCTTGACCCGGCGCTGCTGCGCCCCGGCCGTTTCGACCGCCAAGTGGTGGTGCCGAACCCGGACGTGGTCGGCCGCGAGTTGATCCTAAAGGTGCACGTGCGGAAAGTACCGTTGGCGCCCGACGTGATCCTCAAGACCATCGCGCGCGGCACGCCCGGCTTCTCCGGCGCCGACCTCATGAACCTCGTCAACGAGGCCGCGCTGATGGCCGCGCGCCGCAACAAGCGCATGGTCACCCAGCAAGAGTTCGAGGACGCCAAAGACAAGGTGATGATGGGCGCCGAGCGCAAGTCGCTGGTGATGACGGAGGAGGAAAAGCTCCTCACCGCCTACCACGAAGGCGGCCACGCCATCGTTGCGCTCAACGTCAAGGCCACCGATCCCGTGCACAAGGCCACCATCATTCCGCGTGGCCGGGCGCTTGGCATGGTCATGCAATTGCCCGAGCGCGACAAACTGTCGATGTCGCTCGAGCAGATGACCTCGCGACTCGCCATCATGATGGGCGGACGCGTGGCGGAAGAGATGGTGTTCGGCAAGGAGAAGGTGACATCGGGTGCCGCCTCGGACATCGAGCAGGCGACCAAGCTCGCCCGCCTGATGGTGACGCGCTGGGGCCTCTCGGATGAACTCGGCACCGTTGCGTATGGGGAAAATCAGGACGAGGTCTTCCTCGGCTATCAGGTCGCGCGCCAGCACAACATCTCGGAAGAGACCTCGCGCAAGATCGACGCCGAAGTGCGCCGTTACGTCGAGGCCGGCTACGCCGAGGCGACGCAGATCCTCACCGACAAGCGCGCCGATCTCGAGGCGCTGGCCAAGGGCCTGATCGAGTTCGAGACGCTGACCGGCGACGAGATTAAGGACCTGCTGCAAGGCAAGCGTCCGGTGCGGGAATCGGTGATCGAGCCGACGACACCGCGCTCCTCGGCGGTACCGCCGTCGGGCAAGCCACGTCCGCGGCCCGATGCGCCGCCCACCGGCGACATCGCCCCTCAGCCGCAAGGGTAACGGACCTTACCACGCAACACAGACGCCCGCCGCATGGCGGGCGTTCTGCTTTATGGGTTCACGAACGGGGCGCGTGACGATAGAGGGGCGGGCGAACGCTGCAGCACATTCCGCTCATGCCCGCGAAAGCGGGTGTCCAGCGCTTCTACAACGGGCTTATGACGATTTCCGGCGATCAAACTCACCAGCACTGGACCCTCGCCGCGTTCCGCCATGGCGCCTGGGCCATGCTGCCGCTATTGCCGGGCGTGTTCGCCTTTGGCATGGGCTTCGGCACCGTTGCCGCCGGCAAGGGCTTCAGCCTCTTCGATACCTTCGCCATGAGCGCCACCGTATTCGCCGGCATGGCGCAGTACATCGTGCTCGACACCTGGCCCGATCAGTTGACCTTCGCCTCGATTGCCGCTGCGGCGCTGATCACGGGCATGGTCTGCATGCGCTTCCTGCTGATCGGCGCGTCTTTGCGGCCGTGGCTGGGCGGCATGCCGGCGCGCAAGGTCTATCCGGCGCTCTATCTGCTCACTGAGCCGAATTGGATCCTGTCCATGCGTTACCGCGCCGAGGGCGGCAGCGATCCGGCCTACTTCGTCGGCAGCGGCGTCATGGTCTGGTGCGCCTGGGTGGGGGCGGCGGCGCCTGGCTGGTGGCTCGGTGCAGCCCTAGGCGATCCCGCGCGTTTCGGGCTCGATCTCGTCATGCCGGTGTTCTTCGCCGCCATGCTGGTGCGGCTGTGGCGGGGCCCGCGCAACGCGCTGAGCTGGGTGATCGGCGGCGGCGTCGCGCTCGCCGTCGATCACTGGATCGGCGGCTGGTGGTACGTGCTGGCGGGCTCGCTCGCAGGCAGCATCGCGGGCGGCTTTTTCGATGATTGAAAGCAATCCCGTCGGCTTCATGGGCGCGCTTCTGGCCATGGGGTTCGCCGCCTATCTCACCCGCATCGGCGGCTACTGGCTGATCGGCCGCTTTCCCATCGGCAAGCGCGTGCATCGCATGCTTGATGCCTTGCCCGGCGCGGTAATCACGGCGAGCGTCATTCCGATCCTCGCCAAGGGCGGCGTCAGCGCCGGGCTCGCGGTCGCCGCATCCATGCTGACGATGACGGTGGTGCGCAACGATTTTGCCGCGGTGCTCGCCGGCGTCGCGGTCGCGGCGCTGGCGCGAGCGGGCGGCTTGTAGTGCAATAGCGGCACCATGCCGCTGCAAAACCGCGTCGATCCCTTCGGTGACCTGTTTGCTGCGCCTGTGCCCGGCACGTTGATGGGCAACCGCGGCGGGCGCATGCACGATGACCGACAGATGCTCCGCACGCGCCGCTGGGCGTCAAAGCAGTGGATCTGCTGCAAGCTCGACTTCAACGGCCGCCATCGCACCGTCTGGGGCGACGGCTACACTGAATTATTCTTCCTCGACGAGGTCACGGCCTTCGCCGCCGGTCATCGCCCGTGTTTCGAATGCCGGCGCAAGGATGCGGAACAGTTTGCGCAGCTTTTCAGCGGCAAGCTGCAACGCGCTTCCGCGTCGGCGATGGATAGAGTGCTGCACGCCGAGCGCCTCGCCGGCAAAACCAAGCGCACACACAATCGCGACATCGACACGCTTCCCGATGGCGCCATGGTCGCTATGGACGGCGCCGCCTTCGCCCTGCGCGGCGATACACTGCTGCGCTGGACGCAATCCGGCTATGCGGAGGCGGCACCGCGTCCGCACTCCATCACAGTCGGCGTGCTCACCCCGCCGTCGATTTTGGCAGTATTGGAGAGGGGTTACCGACCGCTCTGGCATTCGGGCGGCGGCTGAACCACCTGGCCCGAATGCTGGAACCATGCGCTGGATCAAAGAGCGCTTGGACCCACCGGGCTAGGTAGGTGCAAAGTTTCCGGAGGCGCCTATGTCCGTACCCGCCGCCCTGCAACGCCGCCGCGATTACGCCGGCCCGGCCCTGTTCGCTTACGGTTTCCGGCCGTTCTTCCTGGCCGCGGGCCTCTGGGCCGCGTTCGGCATCCTGCTCTGGCTGCCGCAGTTCCTCGGTCTGATGACGCTGCCGACCGTGTTCGGCGCGCTCGATTGGCACACCCACGAGATGCTCTACGGCTATGTCGCGGCCTCGATCGCCGGCTTCCTGCTCACCGCCATACCGAACTGGACCGGCCGCCTGCCGGTGAACGGCTGGCCGCTCGCTGGCCTCGCCGCGCTGTGGCTCGCCGGCCGCGTCGCGATCCTGTTCTCGGCCGACATCGGCGGCGTGCTGGCGGCGGCCATCGACGTCAGTTTTCTGGTTACGCTTGCCGCCGTCGCCGCGCGCGAGATAATCGCCGGCAAGAACTGGCGAAATCTGCGCGTTCTCGTCGTTCTCGGCGTGCTCGCTGCCGGCAACATCGTGTTCCACGCCGAAGTATTGACGCAAGGCGCCGCCGATTACGGCGTCCGCATTGCGCTCGCCGCCGTGATCGGGCTGGTCATGCTGATCGGCGGCCGCATCGTGCCGAGTTTCACCAGCAACTGGCTGGCGCGCAACAACCCCGGCCGTAAGCCGGCGCCGTTTGCGCGTTTCGACATGGTGACGCTAGCGGCGAGCGTCGTGGCGCTGATAGGCTGGATCGTGACGCCCTTCGCCATGGCGACCGGCTTCTTGCTGCTCATCGCCGGTGTCTTGCATGTTATCCGCCTGGCGCGCTGGGCCGGCGACCGCGCCTTGCGCGACCGCCTCGTCCTCATCCTGCACGTCGCTTATGCCTTCGTACCGCTCGGCTTCCTCTTGACCGGCGCATCCCTCATCTGGCCACAGGTTCCCACAAGCGCCGGCATGCACGCCTGGACCGCGGGCGCTATCGGCCTGATGACGCTCGCTGTCATGACCCGCGCTACGCTGGGCCATACCGGCCACGCGCTGCACGCGGGTCCGGCAACGCAGGCGATTTATGCGCTGGTGCTGATCGCGGCGGCTTTGCGCATCGCGGCCGCGTTTACTGGCTCGCTGACGTTGATCGATTATGCAGGCGGCGCCTGGATCGCGGGCTTCGCCACGTTCGCCGTCGTCTACGGCCGGCTGCTGATCACGCGCAAGCCGGCCTGGGCCGAGGCGCGCTGCTAACGCGCGTGATCCCGAAAAGTGGGAACTGGTTTTCGGACAAGATCACGCGCCAACCAAAAGACGCGCGTCTATTAAGGTGGCTCGAGCGCGGGTGTGTCCGGCCCGGCCGGCACACGCCGCGCCCAGCCGAAATAGACGATGCCGGCCATGATCAGCAGCATCGCCACCACCAAAGCGACGCAGGCCGGCCAGCTGCCGAAGGTCCAGGCGAGGCCGCCGAGCGCGGCGCCGAAGCTGCCGCCGGCATAGAAGCCGGTGACGTAAAGGCCGACCGCCGACGAGCGGCCGGCCTCAGCGGTGATGGTCACGCTGGCCGTGGAGATGGCCTGGCAGATCAGACCGCAGGCGGCGCAGAGAGTGAGGCCGAAGATGATCAGCGGCAGCGGGGACGCTAGCGTCAGCGCCACGCCGGCGATCCATACCGTGATCACCCGGAGCATGAAACGGCGGCGCCCGAAGCGGTTGACCGCCCAGCCTGTCCACGGTGTCAGCGCCGAGCCTGCGAGATAGGTCACGAACAGCACGCCGAGCCATGTGGCCGAGAGATTGTAGGGGGCGGCTGCGAGATGGAAGCTGATGTAGGTGAAAGTGGCGATGAAGTTGAACAGCACGCCGAAGCCGACCGCGAAGATCCCGACCAGTTGGCCGTTGCGGAAGTGCTTCAGCATCTGCTTGCCGGAGGCGAGGAGTCCTTCCGAGCGCACGAATTTGCGCTCGCGCGGCAGCAGGAACATCACCCCTATGGCGCCGGCCAGCGCAATGGCTGCGAGCGCGGCAAAGCCCCAGCGCCAGCCGATCCAGTCGGCGAAGAAGCCGGTCACCAGCCGGCCGCTGAAGCCGCCCACGCTTGATCCCGAGGAGTATATGCCGGCGGCCGTGGTGGCCTCGTTGTGGGGCCATTCATCGCCGATATAGGCGACGGTGACCGCGAAGATCGGCGGCAGCACCAGCCCCTGCACGCCGCGCCAGAAGATCATCCCTGACAAGCTGGTCGAGAGTCCCACCATCAGGGTGGGGATGACCAGCGCGAACATGGCCGCCACGATCACCCGCTTGCGGCCCAGCACGTCGGCAACCGTCCCGGTAAAGGGCGCCGTCACCGCCACTGCGAGTGTGCTCACAGTGATGATGGTGGAGACTTGCGCCGCGCTGGCGCCGAACTCGCCCGACAGCAGCGGCAGAATCGCCTGCGGAGAATAGAGATTGATGAAGCAGCAGAAGCCGGCGAGGCCGACCGCGAGCTGGCGTGTGGAAAAAGGTCTAGCGGTCGCGGCGTTCATTCAGGTCCCGGCGCGCATGATCCCGAAAAGTGGGAACCGGTTTTCGGACAAGATCATGCGCAAGCAAAAATGTTAGGGGCGGTGCAGCATTGGCTTGGGTCGATCGGGCTCCATCGAGGCAAGCCTAGCTATGCATGGTTTTGCCCCGCCACGCCAAGAGGCTGGGGCGGCTTAGCAGCGGGCCGCGTGGCGCATAGCTCGTTCAGGCGAATCCCAGCGCCGCTTTCGCCCTCTCAAGCGTCTCCTCCGGCGTGCCTGAGGCGTCGATCGTCTGCCACTCAAGCGCCCCGAGTTCATATCGCTCCTGGGCGCGCGCCACATCTGCATCGGCATCCGATGCATCGGCAACGCGCGTCCCGACCCGGGCAACGCGGGTTTCGAGGTCGGCGGTCAAGAACAGGCCGTGAAAATGGAAGCCGCATGCGGCTTGCATCACATCTTGGCGTTCGAAGCCCGCCGAGAACACGGCATCGACGATTGCGGAATGCCCGGCCTGGAGTACGCGTCGCGCCTTCTCGGAAAGTGACGCATAGACCCGCGCCGTCACTTCTTTGGTGTAGGCCGTGGCTGGAAGCTTCTCGCTCTCAGGCTTGCCCAGCAGGTGCTTGCGCGCGATGTCGCTTCGCAGCACCACCGCGCCCGGCGCCGGACCTAACGCCGGCGCGAGCATGCGCGCCAGCACCGATTTACCGGTGCCCGACAGGCCGCCAACCGCGACGCAGCGAGGCGCGGACGGCGTCAGCAGCGCCTGCGCCAGCGCGAAATAATCGCGCGCGCTCCGTTCGGCCGCCTTGCGGTCCTTGGCGTGCTTGACGCGCGCCGCGGTTACCTTGGCGCGGATGGCGGCACGCACTGAGAGGAACAAGGGCAGCGCCGCGAGCGCATCGAGATCGTCATCGCGTCCGCGCTCGATCAGGTAGCGGTTGAGCACGATATTGGCGGCGGGTTGCCGTCCGCGCTCTATAAGATCCATCAGCAGGAAGGCGAGGTCGTAGAACACGTCGCCGGTCGCGATCATGGGATCGAACTCGATGGCGTCGAACAAGACCGGTGCACCATCCATCAAGACAATGTTGCCGAGGTGCAGATCGCCATGGCAACGCGCAACCTGGCCGGCGCTCTCGCGCGATTCCAGCAGGCTCCGCACGCGCGCGAAGGCCTCGCACGTCGCTTCATCCAGCGCCTCGACTTCCACGATCGGGAACAGCGCCGGCTCCTCACGCAGCTCGGCAGTATTCTGCGTGATGATCTCCGCCAGCACGCCGGCAAAGCCGAAGCCCTTCGTCTCCTGCGCCAACTCATGGGCGCGCGCCACCGCGCGCCCGAGCGCGTCGGCCAAGTCGGCGTCGATGCGTCCGCTATCCGCCAGATGGTCAAAGGTCTCGTTCTCGTCGAAGCGGGCCATCTCGACTGCCCATTCGACCGGCGCGCCGCTGCCGCCGAGCGCCAGGTCGCCGTCCGCCTCGCGCGTGATCGCCACCACGCGGCGGTAGATCGCCGGCGCGAACGGGCGGTTGACCGCGAGCTCCGCCTCGCAGGCCGCCTTGCGCTTCGGCAGTGTGGAGAAATCGAGGAACGGAAAGCGCACCGCTCGCTTTATCTTGAGCGCCCGGCCGCCGGCCAGAAATACTGCGGCGGCATGGGTGTCGATGCGCGTTACCGGCAGGCCGCCATGACTTGCCGGGTCGGCCAGAAAATCCATGACCGGCTGTTGGCTTTCCTCGGTCATCTTGCCTCGCGTTTCGGACTTTCAGTCGTCATGGCCGGGCTTGTCCCGGCCATCCACGTTTTTCCCGCTTCAAAGACGTGGATGCCCGGCATAAAGCCGGGCATGTCGACGCTATTGCGTGTCGGCCCGCGCCGGCCTGATCCAGATCAATACGCAGGTTTGCCCGATCTGGCCATGTTGTGGCAGAAACTCGACCGAGATGATTTGGAGACCGACCCCGTGACCACACTGCCGCACAATTTCAAGCGCATCCGGCTCAACCTCGCCCGCTCCAAGGAGTTCCCGCAAGGGTCTTCCAAGCATGGTTACGAATTCGTGGCTCCACTCGATGCCGAAGGCCACATCGATGTCGAGGCCTGGCGCAAGGACCGCGACCACTGCCGCGTGCGCCGCTTCTGGGAGGGCGAGGACGACGAGATCGGCCGCCTCGAGCACAAGGCCGGCGGCCCGCGCGGGCGCTGGGTCTTCGACTACGATCCGCAGGACGTGGACGACGACGAGGCCGGCTTCCACTTCGAAAGCCACGCCTTCCGCCAGGGCGAATACGTCTCCATCCGCGGCGAGGATGGCGAGATGCACACCTATCAGGTGATGTCGGTCACCGCCGCGACGTAAGCCGATTGCCGCTCCCCGTAAACAGGGAGGGGACATGCGCGCCTTGCATCCCCGGCGAAAAATGCCATGTTAAAATAGTCACGGGGGCGATCAGGAAAAGGATCGTCTTGCATGCGCGCGTTGACCGTCCAGCCCGGGCTCGCCAATTCCGTAAAGCTTGAAGATGTGTCGCCGCCGCTGTTGAGCGAGGGCGACGTATTGGTCGACGCGCTCGCGCTCGGCATCTGCGGCACCGACCGCGAGATCTTGTCGGGCGCCTATGGCTGGCCGCCGCCGGGACAGAAGCGCCTCATCATCGGCCATGAGTTCCTCGGCCGCGTCGCCGATGCGCCTGCCGATAACGACTTCACGCGAGGCGACCTCGTCGTCGGCATCGTGCGCCGGCCCGATCCGGTGCCGTGCCCCGCCTGCGCTGTCGGCGAATGGGACATGTGCCGCAACGGTCGATACACCGAGCGGGGCATCAAGCAGCGCAACGGCTACGGCTCCGAGCAGTGGCGCATCGAGCACGATTTCCTCATCAAGATCGATCCCTCGCTCGATAAGCTCGGCGTGCTGATGGAGCCGACCAGCATCGTCGCCAAGGCCTGGGAATTCGTCGAGCGCTTCGCCAAGCTCAACACCTATTGGCAGCCGCACGTGGCGCTGGTCACCGGCGCGGGCCCGGTCGGCCTCCTGGCGGCGCTCATCGGCAAGCAGCATGGCTACGAGATGCACGTCATGGACCGCCACGCCGACGGCCCCAAGCCCGAACTCACGCGTGCGCTCGGCGCCACCTACCACAATGGCGATCTCGGCGATCTCGAGCCCGATATCGTGATCGAATGCACCGGCGCAGGCTCCGTGGTGCTCGACGTGTTGCGCCGCAACGCGCCGACGGGCATCGTCTGTCTCACGGGCGTCTCCTCCGGCGGCCACAAGATCGATTTCGACGTCGGCGGCTTCAACCGCGACATGGTGCTGGAGAACGATCTCGTCTTCGGCACCGTCAACGCCAACCGCCGCCATTACCGCGCCGCGGCGGAGGCGCTTGCCAAGGCAAATAAGGACTGGCTCGCGGGGCTGATCACCCGCCGCGTGCCGCTCGATCGCTGGCGCGAGGCGCTTGAAGTCAGGCCCGACGACATTAAGGTCGTATTGGATTTCAATTGACGAGTCGGCATGGCCTCACGCATTGAAGACTACGCCCTGATCGGCGACCTCGGCACCGCGGCGCTGGTCGGTCGTGACGGCTCGATCGACTGGCTGTGCTGGCCGCGTTTCGATTCCGACGCCTGCTTCGCGGCGCTCCTGGGCGACGATCAAAACGGCCGCTGGCTGATCGCGCCGCACCAGGCCAAGGCGCGTATCACGCGCCGCTATCGCGGCTCCACGCTGATCCTGGAGACCCGCTTCGAGACCAAAGACGGGGCGGCCACGCTCATCGACTTCATGCCGCCGCGCAACGGCGGCTCGCACATCGTGCGCATCGTCGTCGGCGAGCGCGGCCGCATTGCCTTCACGAGCGAGTTCATCCTGCGCTTCGGTTACGGCGCCAACGTGCCTTGGGTGACGCGCATCGACGACGCAACGGTGCGGGCCATTGTTGGTCCCGACATGGCGGTGCTGCGCGCGCCCGCGCCGGCCCATGGTGAGAACTTCAAGACCATCGTGAACTTCACCGTGCATGCCGGCGACCGGCAGGCCTTCGTGCTGTCCTATGCGCGCTCGAACGAGCCGCTGCCGGCGCCGCTCGACGCCGAAGCGGAGCTGCGCGACACCGAAAAATTCTGGACCGACTGGTCGTGCCGCAACCAGATCATCAGCCCCTGGAACGAGGCGGTATGCCGCTCGCTGATTACCCTCAAGGCGCTCACCTTTGCGCCGACCGGCGGCATGGTGGCGGCGCCCACCACCTCGCTGCCGGAGCAGATCGGCGGTCCGCGCAACTGGGACTACCGTTATTGCTGGCTGCGCGACGCGACGCTCACGCTGCTGGCGCTGATGAACGCCGGCTATTACGAGGAAGCTCGCAATTGGCGCGACTGGCTGCTGCGCGCCGCCGCCGGAAGTCCCACGCCAGATCCAGATCATGTACGGCATCCGCGGCGAGCGGCGCCTGACCGAATGGGAGGTGCCCTGGCTTTGCGGCTACGAGAATTCGGCGCCGGTGCGCATCGGCAACGCCGCGCATAACCAGCTGCAGCTCGACATCTTCGGCGAGGTGATGGACGCGCTGCATCAGGCGCGCCAAGGCGGCCTCGGCGGCTACGAGGCCGGCTGGGACATCGAGCGCGAATTCCTCGCTCACCTGGAGACGATCTGGGAGAAGCCCGACGAGGGCATCTGGGAGGTGCGCAGCGGGCGCGAGCATTTCACTTATTCCAAGGTGATGGCCTGGGTCGCCTTCGACCGTGCGGTGAAGAGCGCCGAGATGTTCGACTTGCATGGGCCCGCCGATCACTGGAGTAGGGTGCGCGACCGCATCCACGCCGACGTCTGCGCGCGCGGCTTCGATGCGTCGTGCAACAGCTTCGTGCGAGCCTATGGCAGCAAAGAGCTCGACGCCTCCCTTCTTTTGATGCCGGCGGTCGGCTTCCTGCCGCCGGACGATCCGCGCATCCGCGGCACCGTCGAAGCGATCGAGGCGCGGCTGATGTGCGATGGTTTGGTGCTGCGGTACGACACCGCCACGGCGAACGACGGGCTGCCGCCGGGGGAGGGGATGTTCCTCGCCTGCAGCTTCTGGCTGGTGGACGCCTATCAGATGCTCGGCCGCAACGACGACGCGGCACGACTGTTCGAGCGGTTGTTGTCGCTGCGCAACGACGTTGGCCTGCTGAGCGAGCAATACGATCCGCGCGCGCGCCGTCTCGTCGGCAACATGCCGCAGGCGTTCTCGCATCTGGCGCTCGTCAACAGCGCCAGCAATCTCGGCCATTACCGCAAGCCGGCCGAGCAGCGCTCCCAGCACCCAGTCGACGAAGGCGCCGCGCAGGAGAAGTTGGAGGTTTATTAGGGCCCGCGACGCAAGGCGCTCGCTAGCATCAGCGACAGGGGGCTTCGCAGCATGCGCTTGATCGCGGCCGCCAGCCCGTCGCGATGCGACAGCGCGCGGCGCTCGAAGCCGTGCCAGGTGGCGTAGCTGATGGCGACCGTCGCGGCGAAGGCGAGCGCGAAGGACCACCAGAACGATCCGACGAGATGCAGCGACAATTGCTGCACCGGCCAGCCGAAGACATACATGCCGTAGGAAGCGTCCCCGCCGCGCGCAAACCATCCCATCGTCCGCGAACCGCCCAGCCCCAACACGCAGGCGGCGAGCGCGATCGGCTGCAGCACGGTGAGCTCGTTGACGACCGCGAAGACGAGCGCGAGCAGGCCGGCGAGGCCGACCGCCACGCTGTGCCGTTCGCAGAACCGCCAGCCCAGCGACAGAACGGCGCCGGCAAAGAAATAGGAGCCGAGGTTGATGAAGTCGCCGGCTTGCAGCGGCCCGATCGTCGGCGTGTCGATATCGCTCATGCGCAGGAGCGCGAGTCCGACGCCGAAAATGAGGATTCCAATGCCGCGCCAGCGCGGTCCCGGAAGACACGCTGCGAACAGAACAAGGTAGGCCCACAATTCGTAGGGCAGGGTCCAAAGCGGATCGTTCAGGCTCTGCCGGGTGGCGTCGCCGAGCACGCCGGGAATGACGAACACGGCGCCACCGATGAACATCATTACGTTGCGCACCACGTAAGAAACGTGCTGCCACAGATGGGCGTAGTTGCCGTAGGCAACGAGCGTCACCGCCGACGTCACGACCAGCACACAAACGAGATTGGGGAATATCCGCAGACAGCGGGCGGCCAGGAAGCGCGCCCAGTCGTTGTTCTTCTCCAGCGATTGCGCGATCAGAAAGCCGCTCAGGCAGAAGAAGATGGCGACGGCGATCTGGCCGAAATCTTCGCCGTAGAACGGCACCTGCGGCTCGGCGAAGCCGGCCAGATCGAAATGGTGACTGAACAGCACCATGCTGGCGGCGCAGAAGCGGACGAAGTCGTAGCTGTTGCGGCGGTGCGCCGCTTGATGGGGGCCCGGGGGGGTCGGCAAGTCGACGGTCTTTCGTCAGGGAAACGATCATCAATTCTAGCGCGCCACCAGCCGGAGGCGGAGAGGAATCCAGAGGCGAGCCTTTAGGCCATTTTTATCCCGTCAAATTCGGCCGCCGTGCCATCGCCGGCTGACGCGCTGGCCACCGGGCAGGGTGTCTTGACCCACCCTCACCGCGCCGAAGAGACTCTCCCTATCGCCGCCATCATTCGGGCCGGCAAAACACATAAGGGAGACGTAAGCCGTGATTATCGATCTTCGCACCTACAGATGCCTGCCGGGCCGGGTGCCCGCCCAGCTCGATCTCTATGGCCGGCTCGGCTATCCGATTCAACAGCGCTATATCGGCGACCCGCTGTGCTATCTCGTGACCGAGAGCGGCGGCCTCAACACCATGGTGCACGCCTGGGTCTACGAGAGCGCTGCCGATCGCGAGGCCAAGCGCGGCCGCATGGCGCAGGACCCGGAGTGGAAGAGCTTCCTGGTCGAGAACGGCAAGGCCGGCCATCTCATCGAGCAGAACAACTGGCTGATGACGCCGGCGCCGTTCGCGCCGCCGCTGACGGTGGCGAAGCCGAAGGGGTGAGGGCGCAGCCTCACCTCGGTGCGGTCTGCGTCAATCCGGTGGGCGGGCCGTCGATGGCGGTCCAGCCGCCGTCCACCACCAGCGCGCTGCCGGTCACGAAGCTCGCCGCGTCCGACGCGAGGAAGGCGACAGCGCTCGCCACCTCGCTCGGCGCGCCCCAGCGGTTGAACACCGTGTGTGCGGCGAGCTTCGCCCAGATGTCCGGCCGCGCCTTCAGCGGTGCGACCAGCGCGGTGTCGACGATGCTCGGCACCACCGCGTTGACGCGCACGCCGTGCGGCCCCAGCTCGGAGGCAAGCCCGCGCACCAGCTGGATGATGCCGGCCTTGGTGGCGGCGTAGATCGCGAGCCCCGGCTCCAGCGTCATCGCGCGCATGGATGAGGTCGCAATCAGGCTGCCGGCTTTTTGCGCGCGCATGATGCGCCCGAACGTGCGCAGGAATACGAACACGCCGCGCAGGTTCAGGTCGGCGATGCGGTCGTATTCCTCATCGGTGTAGTCGAGGAATGGCTTGCGGATATGCGCGGCCGGCGTCGTCACCGCGATGTCGAGCCGCTTGAACGCCGTCATGGCGCGCTCGGCGAGGGCGGCGACATCCTCCGGCGCCGCGGCATCGGTCACATGCGCCTGTGCGCTGCCGCCGATCTCGGCGGCCGTGCGTTCGACGCCGGCGCGGTCCTTGTCGGCGCAGATGATGTCGGCCCCGAGTGCCGCCAGCGCTTCCGCCGAGGCCTTGCCAATGCCGGAGGCCGCGCCCAGCACCACCGCGGTCTTGCCGGTGAGGTCGAAGCCGGCGCGATAGGCTTGCATGCGCGCTTCGACGGAGACGTTGTCGTCGGTCATTCGTCCGGCCGCTCCGTTGCCGATATATCGGATATTGATCGCCAGTATATAAATCGCCGTGCGCATGTGAACCCGCGCTTTGATGCCCCGAGGCCACTCGCAGCCGGGGTCGCGATCGGCTATAGCTGGCGCGGCCTTGCGAAGATGGAGCCTTGAAGCATGCGTTCAAATGACGGCACGCGCACCGGCGGTGAAATCCTGGTCGACCAGCTGCTCGTGCATGGTGTCAAACATGCGTTCTGCGTGCCCGGCGAAAGTTACCTCGCCGCGCTAGATGCCTTCTACGACCGCGACATTGCGCTCACGGTCTGCCGCCACGAGAGCACCGCGGCGATGGCGGCGGAAGCGATCGGCAAGGCTACCGGCCGGCCCGGCATCTGCTTCGTCACCCGCGGCCCCGGCGCCACCAACGCTTCCGCCGGCATCCACATCGCGCGCCAGGATTCGACGCCGCTGATCATGTTCGTCGGCCAGATCGGCCGCTCCATGCGCGACCGCGAAGCGTTCCAGGAGCTCGACTACCGCGCGGTGTTCGGCACCATCGCCAAATGGGTGACCGAAATCGACGATCCTGCGCGCATTCCGGAACTCGTGTCGCACGCCTTCCACACCGCCTGTAACGGCCGCCCCGGGCCGGTGGTGATCGCGCTCCCCGAGGACATGCTGGTCGAGCGCGTCGCTGTACCGGACGCCAAAGTCTTCGAGCCGGTGGAGACCTGGCCGGGCCTGACCGACATGAGCCGCCTACAGAAGCTGTTGTGGTCGGCGAAGAAGCCGGTGGCGCTGATCGGGGGCAGCCGCTGGTCGGAAGCCGCCTGCGCCGCGCTGGCGCGCTTTGCCGAGCGCTTCCAGTTGCCGGTCGCCACCACCTTCCGCCGCGGCCATCTGTTCGACGCGCTGCATCCGTGCTTTGCCGGCGACTTCGGCATCGGCCCCAATCCGAAACTGCTCGCGCGCGTGCGCGCCGCCGATCTCGTGTTGCTGATCGGCGACCGCATGAGCGAGATGCCCTCGCAAAGCTACACGCTGTTCGACATCCCTGAGCCGCAGACCAAATTGGTGCATGTGCATCCCGGCGCCGACGAGCTCGGTCGCGTCTATCACGCGCATCTCGCTATCAATGCGTCGCCCACCGCCTTCTGCTCGGCGCTCGAAGGCCTGCAGCCGCCGAACGACATTCCCTGGGCCGGCGAACACGACATCGCGCACGCCGACTATCTCGCCTGGTCCGACAAGGCGACGCCGGTGCCCGGCGACGTCAATCTCGGCGAAGTGATGGTGTGGCTGCGCGAGAACTTGGGCGCCGACGCCATCGTCACGCTCGGCGCCGGCAACTTCTCCGCCTGGATCCACCGCTTTTATCGCGTGCGCCAGTTTGGCGGCCTGGTCGGCCCGACCTCCGGCTCCATGGGCTACGGCTATCCGGCGGCGCTCGCCATGAAGACGCTTTATCCCGACCGCACCGTGGTGTGCGTCGCTGGCGATGGCGACTTCCTGATGACCGGCCAGGATTTCATCACCGCGGTGCATTACGGGCTGCCGCTCATCGTGATCATCTCCGACAACGGCGTCTATGGCACCATCCGCATGCACCAGGAGCGCGAATATCCCGGCCGCGTCGTCGCCACCCAGCTCACCAATCCGGACTTCGAGGCTTATGCAAATGCCTTCGGCGGATTCGGCGTCAGTGTGGAGAAGACCGCTGATTTCCCGGCTGCGTTCGCGGCCGCCAAGAGCTCAGGCAAGCCGTCGATCATCCGCCTGAAGATCGATCCCGAAGCGGTCACGCCCATCGCGACGCTCGCCGGCATCCGCGCCAAGTCGATGGCGGCGGGCAAGGGCTGATCCTCCGGAGCTAAGGCAAACTCAGATTGTCATCGCCCGCGTAGGCGGGTGAGCCAGTAATCACGGAGGGCAGGGGGTTACTGGATGCCCCGCCTGCGCGGCGCATGACAGCCGTCGGGTGGGGCGGCTTGCGTTCTTCCCCTGAATCATCATTCACTCGTTACCATGCCGTACCGCCGCACTGAACGCGTGGTCCGCCGGCTGGCTGCGCGCGAACAGGCCATCCTCGAGGCCGCGCGTGCACTCGCCGTCGAGCACGGTATGGCGGCGGTGCAGATCGCCGCCGTGGCGGAGCGCGCCGGCATCGCGGCCGGCACGGTCTACCGCTACTTTCCGTCGAAGAATGATCTCATCGCCGACTTGATCGCCGGGCTCGCCGCTCGCGAGATCGAGGCCATGCGCCAGGCCGCCGAAGCCGCGCCGGGGCCGCTGTCGGCGCTCGCCGCCTCCATCGCCACCTTCGCCGCCCGCGCGCTTCGTCAGCGCAAGCTCGCCTGGGCGGCGATCGCCGAGCCGGTCGACGCCGACATCGACGCGCTCAGGCTCGATTTCCGCCAGTCGCTTGCCGCCGAACTGGAAACCCGCATCCGCCGCGCCATGGCCGGCGGGCATCTGGTCGAGCAGGACGCGCGCGTCTCGGCGCCGGCGGTCATCGGCGCGCTGATGGAAGGCCTGCTCGGTCCGCTGGCGCCGACCTATGACGGGCCGGCGGCGGCCCGCGAAGGGGTGCAGTTGGCGACGCTGCTTGCGCTGCGCGCGCTCGGCGTGGTCGATGCGCGCGCCCGCGGTCTGGTGGTGCAGGTGACGTTGCCGTGACCTCGTGCCCCGGACGCGGCGCAGCACGTTAGTGGTGCGCCGCAGATCCGGGGCCCCGGTTCGTTTCCAACGCAACCTTCAAACAAGCGGGGCCCGGGTCTGCGGTGCACCGTTCGCTTCGCTCACGCTGCGCTGCGCCCGGGACACGCAAGGCATCAGTTCGCCGCCGCAAGCTCATGCAGCGGCAGGTCCACCTGTTTGACGCCGCGCTCTTCCGGATCGTCCCTGACGTGGAAGCCGAGCTCCTCGCACATCGTCAGCATGGAGGAATTCTCCGCCAGCACCTGCCCGTGCACGTGCTGCAAGCCCTTGTCGCGCGCGTAGGCGATCATGTGCTTCATCATCAGCCAGCCGAGCCCGCGGCCCTTGAGCCGCGAGCGCACCAGGATGGCGAATTCCGCGCTGTCGCCGCTCTCGTCGTCGTGCAGCCGCACCACGCCGAGCATCTTAGCCGTAGCCTCCTCGATGGCGATGAAGGCCATGGCATGCGCGGGATCGTAATGGATCAGCTTGTCGATGAGGGCAGGGCTCACCTGCCGCATCGGCGCGAAGAAACGCAGGCGTAAGTCGTCGGAAGTGACTTCACTGAGGAAATCCGGGTAGAGCGTCGCGTCTCCCGGCGTCAGCGGCCGCAGGAACACTTTCGTGCCATCGCGCAGGGTGACGTGGCGTTCGAGCAATTTTTGTCTCCCGTCATTCCGGGCGCGCATGAAATGCGCGAACCCGGAATCCGATAATCACAGACTGGGAGTATGGGTTCCGGGTTCGCCGCTGAAGCGGCGCCCCGGACCGACCAGGGATGTCAATGCGACATCAGCACCGGCACCGTCATCGAATTCGAGCAGCGCGTGGGTGACGCCGCCGAGCACGAATTCGCGCAGGCGCGAGTGGCCGTAGCCGCCCATCACGATCAGGTCGGTCGAGGCGTCGGCGGCATACGACAGGATTGTGGAAGCGGTGTCGATGTCGGGCGAGGTGATGCGCTTGACGTCCACCTTGATCCCGTGGCGCGCCAGGTGCTGGCCGAGGTCGGCGCCGGCGACCTCATTGGTCTTCGCCTCTTTCGCCGCGACGATCACCACGTCTACTTGCTTCGCCTTTTCAAGGAACGGCATGGCGTCGCCGATGGCGCGGGTCGCGGCGCGGCTGCCGTCCCAGCACACCATCACGTGGCCGAGCTTGAGCCCGTCCTTCTGGATGTAGGGCACGAATACCACCGGCCTTCCTGAGTTGAACAACACGCCTTCGTCGAGAACTTCTTCCGGCATGCCCTCGTCACGCTTGGGCTGGCCGACCACCGCAAGGTCGAAACGGCGGGCGAGGCGGCCGATCTGGTCGGCAGCGCCAGACACGCTCGAGCTCACGAGACGGGTTTCGTAGGAGACGCCCGCGCGTTTGGCCGCTTCTTCGAAGCGGGTCATGGTCTTGCGCGCGTTTGCTTCGGATTCCCTGCGCTGGGCTTCGAGGAATTCCGGCGGAATGCCGCCCATGACCGAACCCGGGATGACCGGCTCATAGGCGAGCCCGACGCCCAGCACATGGGCCTCGAACGCCTGGGCGATCGAAATGGCATAGTCCCCGGCGGGATCGCGGTCGCCCAGCCCGAGGTTGACGATGAGATCCTTAATCATGATGGGTATGTCTCCTGACCGAGCGTTGTCCTCAATGCATGTTCTTATGCAGGCTCGCCGGCGGGGCGGCCTTGACCGAGGTCAAAGGTCTGTTTTTTCGCCATTTCTCCCTCGCCGCGCGGGCTGTGTCGTCCTCAACTCATTTCTTGGCGCCGTTCGCTTTGAACTGCGCGAGATAGGCCCACAGGTTTTCGATCTGCGATTTCTTATGGATGCCGGCAAAGAACATTTTGGTGCCGGGAATTATTTTCTGCGGACCCTGGATATATTTCTCGAACGTCTCCTTGTTCCAGACGACGCCGGACTTCTTGTTGGCGGCCGAGTAATTGTAGCCCGGGGCGGTGCCCGAATGGCGCCCGTCCAGGCCGTTGAGCTCGGGGCCGACCAGGTTGGTGGCGCCCGGGCCGATGCGGTGGCAGGGCATGCACATCCTGAATACCTGGGCGCCCTTGGCCGGGTCGCCGTCGGCCCGCGCGGCTTGCGCCATCGCCCCCACGGCCAGAGCCGCCGCGGCCAAGACGGTCATTGCCAGTCGAATCTTCATCAATCTTGCTCCCGTTACGGCTTTTCGCCGTTGTTAAGGGGGGCGCCTCATTAGTGCGGTGGATTTGAAGTTCGCTACGCCACTTGCAGCTTGGTCCGTATACGAATTTCAAATCCAAAACTGCACTAGAATCATGGAGTTGCTAGTGTCCTTTCGAATCCGAAGTTCGTACAGAGCAAGCTGCATAATCTGACAACCTTCGGATTCGGGACACTAGCGCCCCGCCCCGGTACGGGGCCTTATCTGCCAGCCCTATATGTGGAAGGTCAAATGGCTGTATCGTGGGGGCCGCAGCCAAGTGGGAGACGCCTGATCCATGTCGGTCAAGATGCCGGAAACCGATGCCACCGTGCTGGCGCGGCGCGGCAAGATCGTCGCCGCCTTGCGCAATCTTGTGCCGGGCGAGGGGGTAATCGCTCACGAGCGCGAGATGCGCCCTTACGAGACCGACGGGCTCACCGCCTATCATCAACTCCCCATGGTGGTGGTGCTGCCGGAGACCACGACCCAAGTCTCCCAGGTCCTGAGCTATTGCTACGAGCAGGGCATCAAGGTGGTGCCGCGCGGGGCCGGCACCTCGCTGTCCGGTGGGGCGCTGCCGCTTGCCGACGGGGTGCTGCTCGGCATGGCCAAGTTCAACCGCATTCGGGAAATTGACTTCGCCAACCGCGTGGCGGTGGTCGAGCCCGGCGTCACAAATCTCGCAGTCTCCAACGCGGTCGCGCATGAAGGCTTCTACTACGCACCCGACCCATCTTCGCAGATTGCCTGCACCATCGGCGGCAACATCGCGGAGAATTCCGGCGGCGTGCACTGCCTGAAATACGGCATGACCACCAACAACGTGCTCGGCTGCGAGATCGTGCTGATGAACGGCGAGGTGCTGCGCATCGGCGGCAAGCATATGGACGCCGCCGGCTATGACCTGCTCGGCATCATCACCGGCTCGGAAGGCCTGCTCGGCGTGGTCACCGAGGTGACCGTGCGCATCCTGAAGAAACCCGAGACAGCACGCGCGCTGCTGGTCGGGTTCCCGTCCTCGGAAGACGCCGGCGAATGCGTGTCCCGCATCATCGGCGCCGGCATCATCCCCGGCGGCATGGAGATGATGGACAGGCCCGCGATTCATGCGGCCGAGGAGTTCGTCCACGCCGGCTATCCGCTTGACGTCGAGGCGCTGCTGATCGTCGAACTCGACGGGCCGGCGGCGGAAGTCGATCATCTCATCGAGCGGGTGGAAAGAATCGCGCGCGAATGCCGCGCCGTATCGTGCAAAACCTCGTCGTCGGAACAAGAACGGCTGTTGTTCTGGGCCGGCCGCAAGGCCGCGTTCCCGGCGGTCGGGCGCATCTCGCCGGACTATTACTGCATGGACGGCACCATTCCGCGCGCCAAGCTGCCGCTGGTACTGGCGCGCATGAAGGAGATGTCGGAGAAATATGGCTTGCGCGTCGCCAACGTGTTCCATGCCGGCGACGGCAACCTGCATCCGCTCATTCTTTACGACGCCAACAAGGATGGCGAGCTCGACCGCGCCGAGCGGTTCGGCGCCGACATCCTGAAGCTCTGCGTCGAAGTCGGCGGTGTTCTCACCGGCGAGCACGGCGTCGGCGTCGAAAAGCGCGACCTGATGCCGGCGATGTTCTCCGAGATCGATCTCGACCAACAGCAGCGGGTCAAATGCGCCTTCGACCCCAAGGGCCTGCTCAACCCCGGCAAGGTGTTCCCGACGCTGCACCGCTGCGCCGAATTGGGACGCATGCATATCTCAGGCGGGAAGTTGCCGTTCCCGGATATTCCGCGGTTTTGAGAAGCGGCGATGGCGCGTAGTCCAAGAACCGGAGAACGGCGATGAGCCAGGACGCGGTCACGGTACTTGTCGGTACGACCAAAGGCGCTTTCTTGATATCCAATGGCGACGATAGGCAGGGCTGGACAGTCAAAGGGCCGTTCTGCGACGGCTGGCCCATCAACCACGTCATCGGCGACCCCGCCACGGGACGGCTGTGGGCGGGCGGCGGCGACGAATTTCACGGCGCCGGCGTTTGGTACTCCGAAGACTCGGGCGCGACATGGCAAGTCACAAAGCTCACAAAGGGTCAAATCGATGACTGGGCGGCCAACGATGCGCAACTCGCCGCCATGATGAACTGGACCAACCAACCGTTGCCATTCGCGGATCAGTTCGCGCAAGTTTGGTCGCTGGGCTATGCGCACGGGACGCTTTATGCCGGAACCAAGCCGGCGAGGCTGCTGGCGAGCGCGGACGGCGGCAAGAGTTGGGAAGAAGTGCGGGGTCTGCGCGATCATCCTTCCGCCGACAGTTGGAATCCCGGCGGTGCCGGATTGGTCTTGCATACGATCTTGTTTGACCCGGCGAATGCCGAAAAGCTGTGGGTCGGGATTTCTGCGGCCGGCGTCTTTGCGACAGAGGATGGCGGCAGGACCTGGGATCGTCGCAATCGACTATCCAATACTGAGCCCAGCGCTGAACACGCCCATCCCGCGGCGCCCCGCGACGGCGAAATCGGACATTGCGTCCACAACATGATGCGGGCGCCAGGTACCACTGACTTGCTCTATCAGCAAAACCATCACGGCGTCTGGCGTTCTGCCGATGGCGGCCGGAGTTGGGACGATATCACGCGCGGTCTTCCGTCGACGTTCGGTTTTCCGATCTGCGTCCATCCGCGGGACCCCGAAACCATCTGGACCTTGCCTTTGAACGGGGACATAGCGGGCCGCTTTCCGCCCGATGCCGCCGCGGCGGTCTGGCGCTCGAGAGACGGCGGCACGACTTGGCAGGCAATGCGCGATGGACTGCCACAGGAAGCCTGCTACTTCACCGTACTTCGGCAGGCCATGGCGCGTGACGAAGGCGAGCCGGTGGGCGTGTATTTCGGCACCAACAGCGGCTCGGTCTTCGCCAGCCTCGACGAGGGCGAGAGCTGGCACGAAATCGCGCGCCATCTTCCGACCATCCTCAGCGTCGAAGCGCTCGGTCGCCGATAACGCAAGAGGGCAACTTGTTGATCGGGAGACGGAGTGTCCGCTCCTAGCCCTTGGCGACGTGCGAGCCTGCCCACCGGATGTCTGCGTTCAGCGATGACGCGGACCTGACACAAAAATCTTATAAGGATACGCCTAACTCTTTCGCGTGATGAACAGCGCGTAAGGCTGCTTTTTGTGGCGTGCCTTCCAGAACTGAAGCTGCATCACCTCTGCCGCTTCTTGCGTCCACTGCCCGGTACTGGTCAAGCACATTGAAGCCGGACATTGCCGTCTTCCGCCTGGAATTTCGCCGCGAAACCACCATCGCCGTGACGGCTGCTCGTCAATCTCAGCATGCGCGCGGGCTGCAATTCGTCTGCTTCTGCGCATACGCGGCTCGCCGCATGGTCGCGCTCGATGGGCCGCGCGCTTTACGTCCACCACGGCCGGGTGCCTGTCCGTTTCCCGATGGCCGTGGTATGGGGAGCGGTGACGCCGTCCGCGCCGCGGCAATTCTGTCGCAGGCTCGTTTCGGTCACGCGACAAGGCTGTGCAATGCAATTCGGACTGTTCTGCTCGCCCAAGGCCGACGCGCCGGGCTTCGCGCCCGAGACCGGCAAGGGCTATTTCGATTTTATCGACTTCAACATCGAGGCCGAGGCACTCGGCTTCCACTCCAGCTTCGTGGTCGAGCATCATTTCTCCGGCTGGAACCAGCTGTCCGCGCCCCTGATGCTGCTGATGGCGCTCGCCATGCGCACCCGGACGCTGCGCCTCGGCACCGCGGTGATGGTGCCGACCTGGCACAATCCGCTGCTGCTCGCCGAGCAGGCGGCGACGCTCGACCTCATGTCGAACGGCCGGCTCGATCTCGGCATCGGCAAGGGCTACCGCCACAGCGAGTTCAGCGGCTTCGCCATCCCGCAGGACGAGGCGGAAGAGCGCTTCGAGGAGGCGCTGGCGCTGATGCTGCGCGCCTGGGCCTCGCGCGAGCGCTTCACGCATCACGGCCGTTTCTGGTCCTGCAACGACGCCATCGTCGAGCCGCCGCCGGCGCAACGTCCGCATCCGCCGCTCTGGGTCGCCGCCGGCAACGCGCATTCGATCGGGCGCGCCGGCGAGCGCGGCTTCAATCTCATCCTCGACCAATATGCCGGTCCTGCGGTGCTGGCCGAGCGTATCGCCGTCTACAAGGCCGCGCGCGAGAAAGCGGGCCTCGCCTTCGATCCGGCGCAGGTGGCAGTGGCGCGGCTCGCTTATGTGGCGAACGACAAGGCCGACCGCGACGACGCGCTCAAGCGCCAGGCCGACTACACCGCGCGCACCGTCATCGGTCTCGCGCAATCCCGACGCCAACAGGCAGGGCACCGCCGGCTCGCACGTGCTCGCCTATGCCGATCGCGCCGGCGCCACCGAGGAGTACGCGCTTTTCGGCACGCCCGACGAGCTGCGCGCCAAGGTCGGCGACTTGCGCGACGCCGGCGTTCGATACTCTGTTGCTGAGCATCTTCGGCGGCCCCGACCAGTTGCGCCGCTTCGCCCGCGAGGTGATGCCGGCCTTCGCCGACACCCGCGCCGCCGCGGCGGAATGAGGGGCGCTGGCGGGGGCAAACTGTGATAGGGTAGCGTTATGACGATCAACCTGAAGAACGTGCTCGCCCGCGCCGAGACCTGGTCGGAACAGGATCAGGAGGAATTGGCGCAGGTCGCGCTGGAGATCGAGGCGCGCCGCCACGGCCTTTATCGCGCCAGCCCCGAGGAACTGACAGAGATCGATGAGGCCCTGGCCGAAGTCGAGCGCGGTGAAATCGCCAACGATGAAGAGGTCGAGGCGGTATTCGCCAAGTACCGCCGGCCATGAAGGTCCGCTTCTCCAGGCGCGCTTTGGCGCAATTGGATAGAATCCTTTTGGACTTGGCCGAGCTAAATCCCGCAGCAGCGCAGCGTTTCGAGCACCGCATCCGCATGATTGCTGAAAGGGTTGGCCGCTTTCCGCGCGGTTTTCAGGAAGTAGAAGAACGCCCTGGCGTTCACCGGGTGCCTCTGGTGCGCTATCCCTATTTGGTACTCTACAAAGTATATGACGACGAAGCGGTCGTGCTGCGCATTATTCACGGTGCCCGCAAAGAGCCTTGGGAAGACTTGTGACCGACACCCTCAAACCGCGCGACGCCAAGGAAGTCGAAGAGGCCGTGCGCTGGGCTCTCTCCGAGGAAAAGCCGCTCGAGTTGGTCGGGCAGGGCACCAAGCGCGCGCTCGGCCGCCCCAGCCAGACCGACATCACCCTCGATCTTTCCGATCTCACCGGCGTCACTCTTTACGAGCCGGCTGAGCTCGTCCTGTCGGCGCATGCCGGCACGCCGCTCGGCGAGATCGAAGCCCTGCTCGCCCAGAACAATCAGGAGCTCGCCTTCGAGCCGATAGACTACGGCCCGCTGCTCGGCGGCGATGCCGGCCGCGGCACCATCGGCGGCGTCATCGCGGCCAATCTCTCCGGTCCGCGCCGCATCAAGGCCGGCGCCGCGCGCGATCATTTCCTTGGTGTCACCGCGGTGACTGGCCGCGGCGACACCGTGAAGTCCGGGGGCCGGGTGGTCAAGAACGTCACCGGCTACGACCTCTGCAAGCTCATCGCCGGTTCCTGGGGCACGCTCGGCGCCATGACCGAGGTCACCATCAAGGTGCTGCCCAGGGCCGAGACGCAAGTCACCGTGCTGGTGCAGGGCCTCGACGACGCCCACGCCTGCGAGGCTATGGCAACCGCCATGGGTTCGCCGTTCGATGTCTCCGCCGCCGCGCACCTGCCCGACCATATCGCCTCCTGGTTCTCGGGCGTGCCGAAGCCTGAATCCACCACCGCATTTCGGCTGGAAGGCCACGTCCCCTCGGTCGCTCACCGTAAGGAAACGCTCGCCGCGCTGATGAAGCCGTTAGGTTCGGTCGAGATCCTTTCCGAAGAAGCCTCCCGCGCGCTCTGGCGCGACGTGCGCGACGTCAAGCCGTTCACGGTTGGGGCGGCGCGTGAGAGGCCGCTCTGGCGCATCTCGGTGCCGCCGGCGCAAGGCTATCGGATTGCCGCGGCCATCACGCCAGCCGCGCAGATGGTCTACGACTGGGCGGGCGGATTGATCTGGGTCGCCATGCCCTTTGCCGGTGACCCCGGCGCCGCCGCCATCCGCGAGGCCGTGGCGTCTGTCGGCGGCCACGCCACGCTCATCCGCGCCGATGCCGCGGTGCGCGTCGCGGTCGACGTGTTCGAGCCGGAAAACGCCGCGGTGCGGGGGCTGAGCCAGCGGGTGAAGGAAAGCTTCGACCCCAAGGGCCTGCTCAATCCGGGCCGCCTCTGGGCGGGGGTGTAAGATGGTCTCCTGCGGTCCTAGATCCAAAGTGGTCGTCACAGCGAAGGCGGGGACCCATACGCCGCAGTCTCTCGATAAGTTGCGGTGTATGGGTCCCGGCCCACGCAGAGTTTATCATCGGGCCGCGCTTTGCGTGGACCCGGTGGATCGGCCGGGACTACTGGTGTCGTAGAGCATGCAAACGAATTTCACTTTGGCGCAACTCGCCGACCCGAACATCGCGGAGGCCGATAAGATTCTGCGCGCCTGTGTGCATTGCGGCTTCTGCACCGCCACTTGTCCGACCTATGTGCTGCTCGGCGACGAGCTCGATTCACCGCGCGGGCGTATCTACCTGATCAAGGAGATGCTGGAGCACGACCGCCCCGCCACGCGCGACGTCACCAAGCACATCGATCGTTGCCTGTCGTGCCTCGCTTGCATGACCACATGTCCCTCCGGCGTGAACTATATGCACTTGGTCGACCACGCCCGCGAGCGCATCGAAAAGACCTACAAGCGCCCGCTGCCCGACCGGCTGCTGCGCGGCCTGCTCGCGCGCGTGCTGACAAACCCACGGCTGTTCCGGCTGGCGGCGGTCGCCGGCCTGATCGCCAAGCCGTTCGCGCCAGTCATGCGCGCCGCGGGCCTGAACCGGATGGCCGCCATGGTGCAGCTATCGCCGCGCCACATGCCGGCGCCAAGGCCCGACCCGCGCGGGGCAGTCTACCCGCCGCAAGGCGCCCGGCGCGGGCGGGTGGCGCTTCTCGCCGGTTGCATCGGCCCGGTGCTGGCGCCCTCCACCAACGAGGCCGCCATCCGCCTCCTCAACCGCGCCGGGATCGAGGTGGTCGTTGCCCCCGGCGAGGCCTGCTGCGGCTCGCTCGAGCACCACATGGGCCGCGAATCCGAGGCACTCCAAAAGGCGCGCAACAACATCGACGCCTGGATGCGCGAGATCGACGGCGCCGGGCTCGACGCCATCCTCATCACCGTCTCGGGCTGCGGCACCACGGTGAAAGACTATGGTTTCATGCTGCGCACCGACCCGGCCTACGCTGCCAAGGCGGCGCGAATCTCGGCGCTGACAAGGGACATCAGCGAGTATCTTGCGACGCTCGACCTGGCGGCCGCGACCCCATCGGGCCTGACCATCGCCTATCACGCGGCGTGTTCACTGCAGCATGGACAGAAAGTGTTGCACGAGCCGAAAGATTTGCTTTCAAAGTTTGGATTCCTCGTCAAAGATGTTCCGGAAGCTCATTTGTGTTGCGGCTCGGCGGGCACCTACAACATTCTCCAGCCGGTATTGGCGGGGGGCTTGCGTGACCGCAAGGTCGCCAACATCGAAGGGCTTCAGCCGGACGTGATCGCAGCCGGCAACATCGGCTGCATCACGCAGATCGCCGCCGGCACCAAGATCCCGGTCGTCCATACCGTCGAGTTGATCGATTGGGCGACCGGCGGACCGGTGCCGGGCCCGCTTAGCCATCTGCGGGGCCTTGCGCCCAAGGAAGCGGCGGCCGGCTAGCACAGGCTGCGACGCGGCGCCGCGCCTGAAACATCGCGCAGGTCTTGGTTGAACCGATCCGGAGGATCACAATGGCTAAGTCCAAAAAGCGTAAAGAAGTCGAAAGCGAAGAAGGCAAAGAAGACGAAACGCGCCGCTCCGGCGCGCAAAAAGAAGGGAATGAAGAAGGCGGCCAAGAAGACGACAAAGAAGGCCAAAAAGACGGTCAAGAAAGCCGCCAAGAAGACCAAGCGGACAGTGAAGAAGGCAGTCGCGAAGGTCGCGCCGCCACCGCCGCCGCCTCCGGCGCCAGAGCCGGCGCCCAGCTACGGTACGACGACGTTTGGAAGTGTTTTCGGCAGCGGAAGCGATAATGGCGACTAAGAAATCGAAGCGTAATACGACGGCCGCCCGTAAGAAGGCGGCCGTCCCTAAGTCGAAGAGCAAGGCGAAGAAGAAGGCGCGCCGGCCGGCCCGCAAGGCCGCGGCCAAACGGCGGTCCGCTCGCAAGACGAAGGTCAAGGTCAGGACCAAGGCGGCGAAGACCAGGCGCAAGAGCGCCAGGCGGAAAAAGACCGGCGCCAAAAAGACCGTCAAGAAGACGAGTAAGAAAGCGGTGAAGCGCAAGGCCGCCAAGCCCGCGCCGAAAAAGCCTGCGCCGAAAAAGGCCGCGCCGCGTAAAGCGGCGGCGAGCCCGTCCGGCGTCAAGGTGCTGGGCGCAATGCGCCCGCGTTACGCCGAGATACTCACCCCGGTGTCGCTCGGCTTCCTCGCCGAGCTGCATTGGCGTTTCGACGACCGCCGCCTTGAACTGCTTCACACCCGCGCCGAGCGCCAGCGCCGCTTCGACGCCGGCGAACTGCCGGAATTCCTGTTCGAGACAGAGCACATCCGCAGCGACGCGAACTGGACGGTGGCGCCGATCCCGGCCGACCTGCAGGACCGCCGGGTCGAAATCACCGGCCCGGTCGACCGCAAGATGATCGTCAATGCGCTTAATTCCGGTGCCACCCACTACATGGCGGACTTCGAGGACGCCAACTCGCCAACCTGGGACAACAACCTGGAAGGCCAGATCAATCTGAAGGACCTGTGGGCCGGGGAGATCGAATTCACCGATCCGGATAGCGGCAAGCGCTATGCGGTTGGCGCAAACCCCGCGGTGCTGATCGTGCGTCCGCGCGGCTGGCATCTGCCCGAAGCGCATCTGACCGTCGACGGGAAGCCGATATCCGGCGCGTTGTTCGACTTCGGGCTCTACGTCTTCCACAACGCGAAGGCGCTGCTTGCCCGCGGCACCGCGCCGTATTTCTATCTGCCCAAGCTCGAGAGCCACCGCGAGGCGCGGCTGTGGAACGACGTGTTCCTCTATGCCCAGGAACGGCTCGGTCTCACGCCCGGCACCGTCAAGGCGACCGTATTGATCGAGACCCTGCCGGCCGCCTTCGAGATGGACGAAATTCTCTGGGAGCTGCGCCAGCACATCGCCGGCATGAACGCCGGGCGCTGGGACTACATCTTCTCCTTCATCAAGACTTTCGCCAAGCAAAGCGATCCCCGCTACGTGCTGCCCGACCGCTCGCAGGTGGTCATGGGGCGGGCGTTCCTCGGCGCCTATGCCGACCTCCTGGTGCGCACTTGCCACCGCCGCAAGGCGTTTGCCATGGGTGGCATGGCGGCGCAGATCCCGATCAAGAACAACCCGGAAGCCAACGAAGCTGCGTTTGCCAAGGTGCGCGCGGATAAGCAGCGTGAGGTCGGCGAGGGCTTTGACGGCACCTGGGTCGCGCACCCGGATCTGGTGCCGGTGGCAAAGGAAGTGTTCGACCGGCTCATGCCGCAGCCCAACCAGGTCTCGCGCGTGCCCGACGTCGCCGTCGGTCGCGATGATCTGCTGCACATCCACGAAGGGACGCGGACTGAGGCGGGCTTCCGCCTCAACATCCGCGTCGGCGTGCAATACATCGAGGCCTGGCTGCGCGGGCGCGGCGCGGTGCCGATCTACAATTTGATGGAAGACGCCGCTACCGCCGAAATTTCGCGCGCGCAGATCTGGCAGTGGATCAAGGCCGGCGCCACACTGGAAGGCGGCATCGTGGCGACGCCCGAATTGTTCGACCGCGCGCTCGCCGAAGAGATGGACGTGGTCAAGGCCGAGATCGGCGCCGGCAACTACGCCGCCGGCCGCTTCCCGGAAGCGATCAAGCTGTTCCGCGATCTGTCATTGGCGAAAGAGTTCGCGCCGTTCCTGACGCTGCCGGCGTATGAGTTGATCAAGTGAGGGCAGGGCTGACGGTGCAGCCCGGATGGCGCGTTGGCGACATCCGGGAAACGACGGCCGCGGCTTTCGCTGGCGCTCCACCCGGGCTGCGGGCTGACGCGAAAGGCCCCGCATCAGCTGCGTCCCTCAAAGCGGCGTGAGAGCAGACATTTCGCGAGGTTCGCAATCGGCCAGAAGACGTGGACGAACTTCGAGGCCGATCTGACGGACCTTGAATGGGCGAGACTTACTTGCGTGCGAGAAGTCGGCGTCCTTCGGATACGACGATCAGCAGGAGCAATTCTTCGCCTCGATCACAGCGGCAACCCACTGACCACCGAGCCCTGGATCGGCGGATGAAAAGCGATAGTCCTGATCCGTGCCCGCGTCAGTGGGACCGATCGGTTCCAGGGCAGCAGGAGCAGCAGGCGCGCCATCGCGCAATATCCGGTCAACACCCGCGCCGTGGTTCCCGCCGCCAGAATCCAGTACATGACGAACAGCGATGGCACCAAGCTTACGGCCATCCATAGCGCATAAGCGATGCGCAGCTGGGTCGGGAAATGCCTCAGGCTGCGGTAGGCCAACAGGTAGCCGATCGCTTGCAAGATCGCGAGCGCCATCGCCGCTTCGCGCGCGAGCGTCTGCCCTCCAAGACCCCACACCATCAGGCCGGCCAATATCGCCCAGATCCACCACGCAAGGGATCCGATTTTCATGTGAGCTAGCATTGCGTCCTCTCGATCGATCTCGGTGCTCGAAATGGAGACTGTCCGACGCTTGTTCGAAAATCCCTGAAACGCCACATCACCGCGCATGCAGCCATTTCGGCAGAAAGGAGTAGGCGTCCACCTCTCCGACTTCCGGGATCACGATCCCGCTCGCACTCAGCATCCGCGCGAGCCGGCCGTCGTTGAAGGCATCGAACGTCTCGGTACAGCCGCCGATGTGCTCGCCGCGAACGAAGATTTGCGGGATGGTCGGCAAGTTTGTCCTTGCCCTGACGGCATTACGGATCTCGCCGCCCCAATTGTCGCGTTGGTACTCCGCCGAATTGAGATCGATGGAACGGTAGGGAATGTTGTAGGCCGTGAACAGTTTTCGAACCGACCAACAGAACTCGCACCACTCGAGCGCAAACATGATGAGAGGTTGCGTGTGGTCGTGCAGCACGTCCGCGACGAACCGCTCGGCGTCCGGCGAAACCGTAACGGTTTCCGGCGCCGGCCCGGCGGCCTTGGCATCGAAGCGAAAGCGCGGCGTGGAGCGCGAGATATCGATCTCCTCCGCCGTCATATCCGCCGGGATGTCCTCGAACAGCGGCGTCGAGAGATAGCGCTCGCCGGTGTCCGGCAGCATGCACAGGATGTTGGCGCCCGGCGCAGCCCGCGTCGCGATCTCCAGCGCACCCGCCAGCGTCGCGCCTGCCGAAATGCCGGCGAAGATGCCTTCCTTGCGGGCGAGATCGCGCGAGAGCCGGATCGCCTCGCCGCCTTTCACCGGCACGATCTCATCGACGAGGTTGTCGTCGAGTGCGTCTTCCGCCAGCTTGGCGATGAAATCCGGCGTCCAGCCCTGCATCAGATGCGGCCGAAAATGCGGATGGCTTTCGCCGGGCGCCCCGTTCGCGGTGCGCTTCTGGCGCACGCCGCTGCCCAGAATTGGGGAGTTGTCAGGCTCCGTCACCGCGATCTTGATGCCGGGCCACTGTCGCTTCAACACCCGCGCGACGCCCTTCAATGTGCCGCCGGTGCCGACACCGGTCACCCAGTAATCGAGCGACACATCGGAGAAGTCGTCCTGAATTTCGCGCGCGGTCGTGCGCGAATGAATGTCGGCATTGGCTTCGTTCTCGAACTGGCGGCAGAGGAACCAGCCGTGCCTGTCGGCAAGCTCCACCGCCTTGGCGAGCATGCCGCTGCCTTTCTCGGACGCCGGCGTCAGCACGACCTTGGCTCCCAGGAAGCGCATGAGCTTGCGCCGCTCGATGCTGAAGCTCTCCGCCATGGTGACGACGAGCGGATAACCTTTCTCCGCGCAGACCATGGCGAGGCCGATGCCGGTATTCCCGCTCGTCGCCTCGATGACTGTCTGGCCGGGCTTGAGTGCTCCGCTGCGTTCGGCCGCCTCGATCACGCCGAGCGCGAGACGGTCTTTCACCGAGCCCATCGGATTGAAGGCTTCGAGCTTGACGAAGACGTTCACGCCCGGCGGGGCAAGCTTCTTGATGCGCACCACGGGGGTGCGGCCGATGGTTCCCAGAATGCTGTCGAAACGGCCGGTCATTGGTGGACTCCCTATTTGATCGGATGAGCGGCAAGCGCCGGCACTTGCAGCGACTGCGCCGACTTGCGAACCCAGCGGTACCAGAGCAGCGCGCCCACAATCAGCAGGTTGACGATGCCTGCAAGCGCTGCATTGCCGTAGGAGAGCACATAGCTCTTTTGCAAATCGTAGAAGAATCCGGCCTGAAAGCTGCCGATTCCCATCCCGATCCAGGCGGTCGTCGACACGATCGCCATCGCCGTGCCGGACATGCGCATCGGCGCGGCTTCGCGCGCGCAGATCAACAGACAAGTCATGACGCCGGCGTAGCCGAAGCCGAACAGGATCGAGAGCTCGAACAGCGTCACGACGCTGCGCGTCTGCGCGAACCAGAACACCACCGCGGTTTGCGCGATGCAAGAAAGCGCATAGGCGCCGAGGCCGCCGATGCGGTCGGCCAGCGAGCCGAAGAACAGGCGGCCGAAGATGCCGGCGATCATCGCCGACAACAGCAGGCCCGCCGCGGTTTGCGCCGAGCAGCCGATGCCGATGCCGAGAGGGATGAGATGCACCAGCGGCACGGCCATGCAGATGCAGCAGAATACGCTCGCCAAAGCGAGCCAGGGAATCGTGATCCGATGCGAAATGCCCCACAGGTTCCGATCGACGCTTTGCCCGGCTGCGCCGGCTTGCGCGTGAACCGGCGGTGCGCGCAGCAGCATGACGAGTGGAAGCAGGATCGCGAGATAGACGATCCCGAGCCATAGCGCGGCGTTGCGCCAGCCGGCCTGCTCGAGCAGGAGGTTCGCGATATAGGGCACCAGACCCTGCCCGAGCGCGCCGCCCGCGGTGACGATCCCGATCGCAAGGCCCTTGCGCGCGCTGAACCAGCGGCCGGCGAGTGCCACCATCGGCGCGAACAGGCTGGCGAAACCGAACGCGCCGATTGCGAAGCACAAGAGGTACAGCGACCACAGCTCGCTCTGCCAGCGAAGCGCCATCATGCCGACCGAGATCGCGATCGCGCCGAAGACTGCGATGCGCCGCGTGCTGATAAAGTCGGAGAGCCCGCCCCACAGGATGCCTCCGGCCGCGGCCCCGATTGCGTTCATCGTATAGGCCAGCGAGGTGTCGGTGCGCAGCCAGCCGAACTCCTCCTCGAACGGCTTCATGAACACGGAGACGATCGTGTTCGCGCCGAAGCCCAAGGCGAGGCACACCGTCGCGACGCCGACGATCACCCACCCGTAGGGGTGCTCCTGCTCCGCACCGGCGGCGGCCGCGGTCGAGGTCGTTATCTCATGCGCTCCGGGATTCTCGGTACGTTTCTGTAGCCACCGGCGTGCTCCGGAGAGGGATTGGGTGCTTGAAGACGCACTTGATTTGCCGACGAGAGCGGATTGCGTGTTCATTGAGGCCTCCCCGAAGTCATCCGCGCGGCTGGCATTCCGCCACGTTGCCCTACGATCAGAGCCGGCCAGCAAGGCTGTGGGACAGCCGTCGCGGCCACCGCCCGCGCGATGTGAGAGACCATGGACGGGACCACCAAGTCCGGATGCGTTAGCGGGCCCATGTGGCCGCAGCCCGGAACGACCTGCAGACGGCCGCGAGGAAGCACTTCCGCGAGTGCTTCCGTGATGACACGCGTCGGGGCCGGCGCGTGTTCGCCGCGCAACAACAAAGCCGGACACGTGAACGCGGCGTATGCGTCGACCGCAGCCGTCACCTGCATCAACGCGCGGAAATCGAGCGGTATCTTCGGCGCCCAGCGCGTGAGCGCGGCTTGCACGCGCGGCGACATTGCGTTCCAGGCGCCGGGGCCGTTCCAGTAGTCGATAAAGTGCGCTGCGCCGCCGCGGCAGTCGCCGGAGAGGATCCGGTCCGTCGCCTCCCGTGCGACCAGCGCGATTTCCGCGTGTGCGCTTCTCCCGTCATTGCCGATCTGCGACAGGAGATGAAACGCCGATGGTTCATACAAAGAGAGACTCGCAATCCGCGAAGGACGCTGAAGGGCGACGTGCAGTGCGACGCCGCCGCCGTAGGAATGGCCAACAAGATGGACCTCGCCTTCCAAGCCATCGATCAATGCGAGCGTTCGCTTCGCCTCGTCGTCGATGGTGAAGGCGCGCTCCCCAGGCCAGGGCCCGGTCCCTTCGCAGCCGTAATGCTCCGGCGCGAAGAGAGTATATCCGTCTCCGAGCGCCTCCTGGAGCGCACGCCATTGGTTTGCATCGGCGCCCGAGCAATGGAGGGCAATAACGGGCCGTGGCGATCCCACACCCGCGCGGTCGGCGGTCATAACGAGACATTCCTTTGAGTTGATCCCAGCCTCGCTGCGCTCGGCCGGAACTTTTAGTTCGATTGCATCTCACCGGCGCCCGCTGCCAGAACGGATTTGCCGATCGGTTTGGAGCGCTCGGTGAGTGCAAGCTCCGCGCTGGGACTACGGGATGGTCGCGAGCGCGGCCTGAATGCGCTGCCCCTGCTTCTCGGTGATGAGGCCCGAGAGCACCTTCCCGAAATGCGGGTGCTGGGCGCCAGAGTGGATGTACTGCCACCGATAGGCTTTGAGGAATGACGCCTCGATCGCCTGCAACTCTGCCGCTGCCACCGGGCGGCGGGTTGCGGCCGCGAAATAGCCGGCGTCGGCCTTGGCCTGCACCTGAAGAATGCCGTCAACGGCGGCAACCAGCTCGATGAACTCATCCACCGCTCGGTCGCGTTCCTCCGCCGTCAGTCCGGCGTCATTGCGGACCCATTCCAACTCATCGAGGGTGGCGTGCTGGCTCTCCTCCCGCCAGTGGAACAGGAACACGTCCTTGAACAATTCCGAAAGGCCGGCATCGTTTTCGATGCTCTGGCGATAGTGGAGCTGTGTGAACAACTCGATGTCCAAAGTCAGCGCCAGCACCGCCCAGGTGCTCTTGCCGAGCACCGCGTGCGCGACACCATTAGGATCGATATCGAAGCGGTAGCCGGCGGGCAGAACCTCGCTTATCATCGCATCGATCCGACGGAACAGCGCCTGATGCTTGAGCTCTTCATCGCTGAACCGAACCAGCGCCTCGAGCGCAACCTGATCGCCGAACCAGTGATCGTGGCTCAGCTCCAGAACCTTGGCGTTGATGAAGCGCTCGACCAAGCCGAACACGTTTGCATAGGTCCGCCCCTGGATTTGACTCACGAAGCGCTTTTCATCGTCCGAGAGCGTCGTGAACTCGTTCACGAGTGACAATCCGTCCGGCAGAAACTTCTGCGCGGTATCGAAACTGCGTCCTTGGATCACGTCCTTCTCAATGTCCCAGCGCACTCGCTTCGAGGTGTCCACACATCGCTGGTAGCGGTCATTGCCGACAACGCGGTGCATCTCTATCTTCGCAACGACGTTCATTTTGCGTTTCCTTTTGTTTCTGAGCCCGTTGCCGACGGGATCGAAAGACCGGTCGGCGGACGCGGCTAGATGGTCTGGATGGGTGCCAGCAGCTTGGGCGCGGCGACGCCATTAACGGCGGCGGGCGTACGTTTGGTCGTGATGGGAGATGCCGTCGCGGTCATGCCTTCATCTCGTTGTTTACGTTGAAGTTCTGTCCAATTTGGACGTCCCCTCGCGTGGCGGCGCTAGGCCTCCCGGCATTCGTCCGGGATGCCCCAGGTTGAATGCCAGCTGTGGCAACGTCCCCACCCAAGCTGCAACCGGCGCGGCCAGGCGCGCATGGCTGCCCGCCTTATGGCCTCGCTGTCAGGGCTGATGTATTCTCGAATTAGTCTTGGGCGAATGATTGCCAGGCCGGTTTACCTGATCATTCGTCCAAACCTGAGGGGCGCGCCAATGGATCCGCTGTCGGAGACGCTACGCTCAGTCCGGCTGAACGGCGGGGTATTTCTTTTGGGGCATTTCACGGCCCCCTGGTGCATCAGCGTAGAAATCACGCCGACCGATTGCGCGCCATTCCTGAAGAACCCGACGCAAATGATTACGTACCACTTCGTCAGCAAAGGTCGATTGCTTGTCGGCGTGGAGGGCCAGTCGTCCTTCGAAGTTGAGTCCGGAGAGATCGTCCTGTTTCCCCAGAATGCACCACATACTCTGGGTTCCGAACGAGGGCGGCAACCGGTCAGCGCCGGTCTGCTCATTCAACGGTCCGAGGATGGCGGACTAAACCGCATTCGCCACGGCGGAGGCGGTGCCCCAACAGAGATTTTCTGCGGGTTTCTCGCCAGCGAGGACGCCTACAATCCTTTGATGTTCACGCTGCCCAAGGCGCTGAAAACGAATGTACGCGAGGGTGCGACCCGCGAATGGATCGAGGCTTCGGTCCGGTTTGCCGCCGCCGAGCTCGCCGAAGGCAAGCTCGCTTCGTCGAGCGTGATATCGCGGCTGTCGGAATCCCTATTGACTGAAGCGGTGCGGGAGTATTCGGCAACACTGGCCGAGGGAGAAACAGGATGGCTCAAAGGTGTGAAGGACCCGCAGATTGGCCGTGCGCTTGCCTTGATCCATCACGACCTGTCCGCACCATGGTCGGTGGAAGCATTGGCAAATAAGGTCGGTCTGTCCCGTAGCGCGTTCGTCGATCGTTTCACATCATTGGTGGGTATGCCGCCCATACGCTATCTCACTGTATGGAGACTTCAGACCGCGAGGCACGGCTTGCGCGAGACGAATAAGACAATCGCCCAACTCGCTTATTCGGTAGGATACGAGTCCGACGAGGCGTTCAGCCGGGCATTCAAACGGGAGTTCGGGCTGCCGCCTGCGAGGTGGAGGGAGCAGAATTCGGCAGCGTGACGCCGAGTGGGCATCCGAGCGGAATTGTTGCCGCGCGGTTTCTGACCACAATCCGCGAAGACCGCGTAACACCCATTTCGGGTTCGTGCTTCCCGTCAACGAAATCTATTCTCGCCACTTCCCATAAACATGCCCGCTCGCATCTTCCTGCGCGCGCTCTGGCCATCTGGCGAAAGAACGATCTCTTCTTCCTGTCACCCGCTGCGGGGGCGTCTCGCAGCATGGGCTCGCCCGTCGTTCGATACGCATCGCTGACGCGGCGCGGCTCAGGATGAGGCGGGGGACAAGTTGATTCGCTGCCGGCGTATGAGTTGATCAAGTGAGGGCGGCCAGAACGCCTGGTTCAGGTGTCTGAGCTTGTCGGGATTTCGCATCACGTAGATCGCCTTGATCAGCGCAAGCCGTAAATCACCGGCCCAATTCCCCGAGACAAAGACGGCGGCGGGTCGTCCCCGCCGCCGCTCCCGGCACCGAAGGCCGGGCGCTCACTTCTTCTTCTCGCTCGCTTCCTTGGCTTTCGCGGCTTTCAAGCTGGGCGCCAGGCCCTTGAAGATCGTCGCCAGATTGTCGACGACCGCCCAGGTCTTGTCCGGGCCGTAGTCGGTCGGTTGGAAGCCCACGCTGTCGGCCCATTTCTTGTAGGCGGCGCTGGCGGCGACCTTCATGACCGCCTTGCGCAGGACCGTCTTGAATCTCTTTCGGCGTGCCGGGCGGCGCCGAGATGACGTAGGGCGAACCCAGACCCGCCAGTTGCGGATAGCCGAGTTCCTTGATCGACGGCACGTTCGGAAAGTGCGGCGAGCGCACGTCGTTGAAGATCAGGATCGGCGTGACCTCGTCGATGAGGCCGGAGATCTGCCGGTAGCCGCCGATGCCCCCGTCGGCGTCGCCGCGCGCGGCGCCGAGCGCGGCCCGCGGCGTGCTCTTGTAGCCGAACACGAACTTGGCCTCGAAGCCGACCGCCGCGGCGAGCGCGCTGATCGATACCCAGGACATCGCGCCGAGACCCGTCGAGGTGAAGCGGACCGGCTGCTTGGCGTTCTTGAGATCGGCAAAGCTTTTGTAGGACGAGGACTTCGGCAAGAAGATCATGTCCTTGCCCTGCGCGACCATGGTGATGACGGCGATCTTGCGGTAATCGACCGGCAGCTTCCGGTCGAAAAAGATCTGGTCGGACAGGAAGGGCGGAAAGTGAAGCCAGCCGATGGTGTAGCCGTCCGGCTTCGATTTGAACAGATCGACGCTGCCGCGGCGGCCGCCGGCGCCCGGTTCGTTCTTGATCACGATTGGAACGCCGAGTTCCTTTTGCAATCCGTCCTGCATGTTGCGCGCGAGCTTGTCGAAGCTGCCGCCAGGGCCGAACGGCACGATCATCGTGATTGGCTTGTCGGGGAACGCCGCGTGAGCGGCGCTGGCACCAAGCGCCAGGCTGGCGACAAGGCCGGCAGCAAGCACGGCGTTCAACGGATGCGTCATCCGGTGTTGTTTCATGATTTCCTCCCTGATCATCGTTCTTGGCTTCTTATATTCTTATACTGTTTTTGTTTTGGTGTTGTGCGTCATCGTTCTCGCATGTTGAGATTCCCGACGCATGGGACCGATTGATTCCATGTCATCGTTCTCGTGCTCGTCTTTCTCGTGCGTTGAGACTTTCGATGCATGCCGCCAATCGACTTTATATTTTGTGACATATCGAGCGGCTTTGTTCTATCAATCGAGGATAGTCGAGTTCTCGCAATCGCCTGCATCCGGTTCGATCAAGGTCGGTTGGCAAAGATCGACGGCGCAGTCGGCGCGAACTTATAAAAATGACCGGCCCGGTACGGCGCGGCAAACCGTACGGATAGGGAGGAACCAGAATGACGGCGCGGATTCTCGGCGCGCTTCCAATGGAGGCGCGCAGTGCTTGAGTCCATGACCATGGCGCTTGGGCACTTTGCCGATCCGCGGGCGATCTTGCTCCTGATGCTCGGTGTATCGATTGGTGTCCTGTTCGGCGCGCTGCCGGGTCTTGGTCCGACCGTCGCGCTCGCGGTCGTGTTGCCGTTTACCTACAATACGGACCCGATACTGGCGATGTTTCTGTATTCCGCTGTCATGAGCAGTTGCGCCTTCGGTGGGGCCGTGCCCGCCGTCCTGCTCAATACGCCCGGCACGCCCGCCAACGCGGCAACTTGTTTCGACGGCTATCCGATGGCGCAAAAGGGCGAAGGCGCCCGGGCGGTTTCTATTTCGGCGACCTCCTGTCTGGCCGGCTCAGTCGGTGGCGTCGTGATCACCATCGCGCTATTGCCGGTGGTCAAACCCATCGTTTTCGCCTTCGGCCCGCCGGAATTCTTCTCGCTGGTGCTGTGCGGCCTGATCATGATCGCCTTTGCCGCGAAGGGAAACTTGCTGAAGGGTGTGGCCGGCGGCTGCGTCGGCTTCCTGCTGTCGTTGATCGGTTTCAGCGAGATGGTCGGCGTCTACCGGTTCACCATGGGCAGCGAGTATCTTTGGGATGGTATTCCGCTGGTGCCTTTCATCGTCGGCCTGTTCGCCGTCAGCGAACTGATCAACTACAGCAGCCGCGGCGGCAAAACATTCCAGGGCGGGGGCGTAGACACCCATCTCCACTGGCGCGGCCAGACGGTGACCGGGATCCGCGACGTGGTGTCCCGCCCGCTGGTCGTTGCGCGCTCGACCGTCATCGGTACTGTGATCGGCATCATGCCGGGCCTCGGCGGCAGCGTTGCCGCTTTCATGTCCTATGCGGTCGGGCTGCGGCGGACACGGAACCCGGCGACCTTTGGCAAGGGAAACCCTGAAGGCGTGATCTGTAGTGAGGTCGCGAACCATGCCAAGGAAGGCGGAGCGCTGCTCCCCACCGTCGCGTTCGGCATTCCCGGTAGTCCGGACATGGCCATCTTGCTCGGCGCCTTCGTACTGCACGGACTGCAGCCGGGACCGGAACTTCTGCGCAGCCACCTCGATCTTGTTTATGCGCTGTTGTTTGGAATCGGATTCAGCCAATTCCTGACCAGCGGTGCAGGTCTCATCGTTACTCCCTATCTCGCTCGCGTCAGCTTGCTGCAAAGCCGCTGGCTCGCGCCGTTCGTCCTGACGTTGGTCTTCGTTGGTACATACATGCTGCGCGGCAATATCTTTGATGTCGCCGCGGCGGTCTTGGCCGGCATCTTCGGATTCGTGATGAGGCGCTACGGGTTCCCGTTGGTGACGATTGCGATCGGCTTCATCCTCGGTCCGCTGGCCGAGCGCTCGTTCCAGCAATCGATGCAGATGTCGGACGGCTCGGCCGCGATCTTCTTCACGCGGCCGATTTCGGCCGTGTTGCTATGCTTGGGGCTGGTCGCGTTGGTCTGGCCTGCGGCCTCTGCGCTGCGGCGCGCGCTGAGGGCACGCCATGAAGGCTAATTCCACCGGCACCTTCGTCTGGGTCGCGATCATGGCGGTCGCCGTGATCGCCATGCTCGTCGAGGCCGCTACCTTGCCACCCACCCTTCGGGAAATACCCAATCTGCTGGGATGGACGGTGTTAGTGCTGTTCGCGCTGCTGCTGGTCGGCGAAGTCTGTCCTGCGGCCATTGCCTGGATGGATACACCGCTGGAGGGTTTGTGGCAGGGCGGCGACATGAAGGAGGGAGGCCCCGGTGGCGTGCCGGACGCGGTGCCCTGGTCGTCGGTGCTGCGGGTGCTCGCCTATATCGTCGGGTTCTGGGCGCTGGTTTTCGTGTTCGGGCTCTATCTGGTGCCGCCCCTCTTCATCATCCTCTTCCTGGTTGCGGAAGCAGGGGTTCGGTTGCGCCATGCGGTCCTGTCGGCGCTTGTCGCTTGCTCCTTTCTGTTTGCCGGCCTTCATCTCTTGAAGATCGACCTGTGGTCCGGTGTGGTGCCGGAAATCGTGCCCGGCATCGTGGGCGGCACGGTCATGCCGACCCTGTAACGCCGAGAGCCCCATCTTGCGGTCCTCCCGATAGGCCGACCGCGTTCTTCGACGCCGGGGTCTCCAAGGCGGGGATAAGATTTTTTTCACAGCAATTCTTGACCCGGTTTTCGTTCCAGACTATATTCCCATCCATCCCGCCCTCGTTACCGAGGGGTCTGCAGTCTCCAGACGCGGGGCGGGGAGCGGTGGCCGGTTCGGGGGCGTCGGAGATGCGGCGCTGAGTTTCCCTGAGCCGGCGGTCCAAGCCGCACCGTCCCGGCGCGCCAGCCGCGCGTCAACCGGCCCCCGTGATGGCGTCGCGTTGCATCCGGTCACTGGACCGCAGCGACGACCTGGGCCAACAGCGGTGGATAGGCGGCCTGCCAATTCGAAAGGAGAGGCAGGGTCGCCTGAAAGGTACGTCCACCGGGGGCGATGCGGAGCAAACCTAACAAACACCGCGCGCGGGACGCCGAGGGACTGGCGGACTTGCGGCACTATCAGCTTCGACAAGCCTCGATGTCGCGAGGCGTCGAGGCCCGTGGGTCTGAGCACTTTCAGTTTGCGCACTCTGCGTAGACTTGAGTGCGCCCGGACCCGACAGCGTCCCGCGCGCCCTCGGTTCTTTCGAAGGCCGCGGATACCTAATGTGCCGGATAGCGGGCAAGCCCGGCATCCGGTTGGATGGAAGAGGGCGCACCCGGCGCCGACCAAAGAATGCGGGCGATGACGCGCGCCTTGGGCACGTGCAAACATGCGCCGCACTGCTTTGCCGGATCAAATGCAACAGAGACCGACGCGGTAGCGAGATCCCTACGTTTTCGTATGCGGAAATGCGCCGCGCCGAATTTGGATTCGCCTTTCAAATTCAGCCTCTCGCATATGAATTCGCCGTCTGCCGCACGATTGCATCGCTATCCACACGCGAATAGCATGCGCGCTGAGCGACAGACGGCTGATTGGCCGGAACGCTAATCCCATTTCTAAGACGAACGACAAGGGAGTTGCTGCAATATGCCGGCATATAAAATTCTGATCATGGGCGCGTCCTACGGGTCGCTGCTGGCCTCCAAGATTCTTTTCGGCGGGCATTCGGTGCATCTTGTTTGCTTGCCCGCGGAGGCCGACCTGATCAACACCGAAGGCTTTCGTGTGCGCATGCCGGTGAAGGGCCGCGAAGGCCTGGTCGAGATCGACTCGCGCAAGCTGCCCGGCAAGGTCACTGCCGGCGGTACCGAGGGCGTCAACCCGAGCGACTACGACCTCGTATGCCTCGCCATGCAGGAACCGCAGTTCGGCGCCCCCGGCGTGCGCGAGCTGCTCGACAAGGTGGCCAAAGCGAAAGTGCCGTGCATGTCGATCATGAACATGCCGCCGCTGCCCTATGTGAAGCGCATCCCCAACCTCGACTACAAAGCGCTCGAGGTCGCCTTCACCGAACCGCGGGTGTGGGACAATTTCGATGCCGGCCTGGTGACGCTGTGCAGTCCCGACCCGCAGGCGATCCGCCCGCCGGAGGAGAAGGTCAACGTGCTGATGGTCACGCTGCCGACCAACTTCAAGGCCGCCGCTTTTGCCGACGACAAGCACACTGCCATCCTGCGCAACCTCGAAAAGGATATCGACGCCATTCGTTTCGATCCCGGCGATGGCAGCAAGATCGAACTGCCGGTCAAGTTGCGTGTGCACGATTCGATTTTCGTGCCGCTCGCCAAGTGGGCGATGCTGCTCGCCGGCAACTATCGCTGCATCACGCCAGACGGTATGCGCACCGCAGCGGAAGCCGTGCATACCAACCTCGATGAGGCACGCGAAGTCTACAATTTCGTGTTCGACGTCTGCGTCAAGCTCGGCGCCTCGCCGAACGATCTCGTACCGTTCGAGAAATACGCTGCGGCGGCGAAGAGCCTGACCCGTCCGGCTTCCGCCGCCCGCGCTCTGCAGAATGGCGCCAAGAACATCGAGCGCTCCGACAAGCTGGTGCAGTTGCTCGCCAAGCAGAAGGGCATGAGCAACGCCAAGGTCGATGCCATCGTTGCCCTGGTCGACAAGCGGCTCGCAGACAATCGCGCGAAGGCGGCGGCCTAAACCGCCGGCAAAGACCGTTGCAATTCAGGGGCGCCGGCATCGACCGGCGCCCTTTCGGGTTATCGACCCCCGCGGCCGCCGCCATTGGTGCGCCTGCCGAATCCTGCCTCCAACGTCACCGGCGCCGGGTGAGAAATCGTCCACAGACCGGACGGCCGGCATCATTTGCGCGCATGTTATTTTTGTCGCATTTCTGCAACAGATAGAAAGCTTCTAACGTCAAATGTCCCTGCGGAACTCGATTTGCCTAAATAGGCAGCAAATGCCGATGTTTTCGCCTTGCTGGATTTGCTTATCAAAGCTGTAAATTTGCCTCGAATGCACGTCCTGTCGCGTCCGGATCGATCGAAAGCCGGATCGTATGATCAGGTTTCGCGGGGGTGGCGGGCAAGATAGGTCGGCAAAGGCGCCGATCGAACCTAGCAAGGGGCAGGGTAAATGCAGAAGAAGTTCGTTTTGTCCATTGTCGCCGCTCTGGCGATTTGCGGAGCGGCGCCGGCGTTCGCCGCAGATATGCCGATGAAGGCCGCGCCGGCGCCGGTGGCGGCGCCGCCGAGCCCGTTTGATGTGGCCTTCGGCGTCGCCTTCGCGTCGGACTATCGCCTGCGCGGTATCTCGCAGACCGACCGCGATCCTGCGGTGCAGGGCTCTTTCGAGGTTGATTACACCGCCACACCTTGGCTGACGCTTTATGGCGGCCTGTGGGGTTCCAACGTCAGCTTCGCGAATGCGGAGTTCGACGCCAGCGGCGGCGCCCGTTTCAGCTGGGATCGGTTCGGCCTGGACGTCGGTTATGTCCAGTACGTCTATCCGGGCGGCGGCGGCATCGACTACGGCGAGTTCTACGCCAAGCCGTCCGTCAAGGTCACCGATTGGCTGTCGTTCAACGGCCAAGTGTACGGCGGCGACAACTTCGGCAACACCGGCAACGCTGCTTGGTGGTTCGCCGGCGGCGCCACCATCTCGCTGCCCCAGTTTATGCCGATGGGCATCACCACCTCCTTGTCGGCCAATGTCGGCTACCAGACTTATGCGTCCGCCATTGGTTTCACCGACTACACCCATTGGGATGCCGGTGTGACCTTCGGTTACAAGGCCATGTCGCTGGATCTGCGCTATATCGATACCAACATCGACCAGAACAACTCGCCGGGCCAGTGCGGCACGATCGGCACCCGCGACCTCTGCGGCGCGACCTTCTTGGCCACGCTGTCGTTCAATACCTCGCTGTCCGCTCTCAAGTAAGCGGACGAGCGCGGAAGATTATCTAATCCTCTGCCCTAAACTTCGCGGGCGGCGGTTTCCCTCGGGAGCCGCCGCCCGCGTGCGTTTGCGCCGCCGCCTATCGGCTCCTGCCCGCCGGACCTTTGCGTCTTCGCCGCCGTAAGATCCTCCGCCCCGCTGGAGCCTGCAGCGCAAAAGCCTGCCGCGCGCCGTGGGCGGCCGGCCGAACTGGCAACCGGCGGAAGCCGGCGCTCGGAGTTGATTGTCGCCCTGATGGCTTAAACGAGCGCGCCGCTCATTTGCACTCGTAACCGTAGCGCGTCTTCTGGGTGCCCGGCAGCTTGACCTGGATGTGATTGACGTGCGTGCCGTAGCCGACGGGCACGATGACGATCGGCGACGCGTTCTCGCGCACGGCCATCACATCGGTGCCCTGGATTTGGTAGCGCACCGAATAACTCGCGCGCTTGGGGCGCCCGGTGCGGATATTGCCGTCCTGGATCACGATGTCGTCGAGGCAGATCGGCGGCACATAAGCGTCGTCGACGCGCATCGGCTCATCGTAAAGCACCCATCGCCCGATCAGGAAAGCGGGCGCCTCGGTCTGCGGCGTCTGGTAGCCCTTGAGCTCGGTGAACTGGCGCAGATAGGTGCGGAAACCTTCTGCTTGCCGGATCTTCGCCAGATAGAGATCGGGATCGGTGTTGCGCAGCTCGGCATAGGTGCGCTCGGTCGTGCGTTGCATCTGCGTCAGCGCCAGGACGTAGGCGGCAAATGCCGCCAGCAAGCCGAGGGCGACCCAGGCATTAATACGAAACTTGCGCGAACCGCGCGCGATATTGAAGCTGACCATCGGCCGGGCTCTTTGCTGATTGGCATTGTCGGACAGCGACCGGAACCGGACCGGTTCGGCGCTTTCCCGCGCCCGACAATGGGCATTGAGGGGAGTTGCCCCTTTGGCGCGGCGGCGCCGGATCGGGGGCCCGGCTGCCGCTTGTCTGGCGTCTGATTAGGCTGCGCGCGCCGGTTCCGCAACCCCAAGCGTGGTTGCCGGGTGGTTGAGGCGACCAACAGTCATGCAGGCGGCCGTCGACACGGGCCAGACCATTTGCATCGCTGGCGAGGTGGGATTATGGGGTGTGCCATCCCCGCGTTCCCACCTTCCATTTTTCTTAAAGGACCAGCCTCTTGTCATCGCTTTCCGTCACCAAATCCGTCCCGGCAGAGGAAGTGCCGGCTCGGCGCAGCGGGCTCGTCGCCCTGTGCTTTTATGCCCTCGTTGTCGGTATGGTCACCAGCGTCGGAGCCTTCGTGCTGCGCTCGCTTATGGCCTTGTTTCATAACGCTTTTTTTCTAGGCAAGTTTTCCTTCATATACGACGCCAACATCTTCGACGCGGTCAGCCCGTTCGGGCCCTGGATCATCCTGGCGCCGGTCATCGGCGGCCTGATCGTGGTCTGGATCGTGGAGACTTTCGCCCCCGAGGCGCGCGGCCACGGCGTGCCTGAGGTGATGGACGCAATTTATTACAAGAACGGCCGCATCCGCATGGCCGTGATCTTCGTCAAGTCGTTCGCTTCCGCCTTATCGATCGGCTCCGGCGCCTCGGTCGGCCGTGAGGGTCCGATCATCCAGGTCGGCAGCGGCATTGGCTCGACGCTCGGACGAATCTTCCAGTTACCCACCTGGCAAACCATCACCTTGGTTGCCGCTGGCGCCGGTGCCGGCATCGCCGCGACCTTCAACACACCGCTCGGCGGCGTGATGTTCGCGCTCGAACTGATGCTGCCGGAAGTCTCCTCGCGCACGTTCCTGCCGGTGGTTATCGCGACCGGCGCGGCGACCTATTTCGGCTGGCTTTTCTTCGGCTTTCAGCCCGCCTTTCTGGTGCCCGTGACCGGTCTGCCGGAGTCTTCGTTCGCGAACTCGATCAGCTTCTTTCCCTTCTACATCATTTTGGGCGTGCTCTGCGGCGTCGCGTCCGCCGCCTTCGTGCGATTGCTGGCCTGGATGGAAGAACTGTTCGAGGAGCGCATTCCGGGCAACGCTTATACTGCGAACATCATCGGCATGTTCTTGGTGGGCCTGCTGATCTACGTCATGCAGATGACCACCGGTCATGGCCATGTCGATGGCGTCGGCTACGCGACCATCCAGGCCGTGCTCACCGGTCAGATCAGCGTCGGCTGGCTGCTGGCGATCCTGTTCCTCGCCAAGCTGTTCGCGACCACGCTCAGCCTTGGCTCCGGCGCTTCGGGCGGCATCTTCTCGCCATCACTATTTATGGGAGCGACGCTCGGCGGTTCGCTCGGGTCGCTGCTGCAACTGATGTGGCCGGGGCTCGGCGTCAATTCGGTGATGCTGGCGGTGATCGGAATGGCCGCAGTGGTCGGCTCGGGTACCGGCGCGGCCATGACCGCGATCCTGATGATCTTCGAGATGACGCGCGACTACGCCGCAGTGGTGCCGTCGATCGTGGCGGTCGCGATCGCTTTGGGTGTGCGCCGCACGCTGTCCTATGAGAACATCTACACCATTAAGCTCGCCTGGCGCGGTCACCATATCCCGCGCGAGCGCCATTCGCATATGTTCATGATCCGCCACGCCGGCGATATCATGAAGCCGGTGCACGGGATCGTCACCGCGGATCAGATGGCCGATGCCACCAAGAAGGCGCAAGGCGGAGAGGACGGCTATCTGATCGTGCGCAAGGGTGGCATCATCGAGGGCCTGGTCAGGGTTGGCGGCACGGTCGATGCTGGCGAGGAGGTCATCACCCGCAATTTCGTCGTCTCTCGCAGCGACAGCTTCATTCGCGATGTGATGGCGCGCATGTCGCATTCGCCGCGTGGCGCGCGGCTCGCGATCGTGGTCGACCGCAAGGGCGTGCCACGGCCCGAGGACGTGCTCGGCATCGTCACGCGCAGCAGCATCGCCGAAACCATCATCGGCGAACTGAACAAGTAGCCGCTTTAGGTCGCCGCGGCCGAGGCTTCACCGGCGCCGATCGGTCGGGCCGGCGCGTCTTGCAGCCGGTGGCCGTCGCCTTCCGGCGCCAGCGCGAGATGGCGGCGGTGTAGCGCGAACAACGTCGAGCGGTGGCCGATCGAAATGATCGCGGCTTCAGGCAGTCGCGCCTGCAGCAGGTGATAGAGTGCGGCCTCCGATGGCTCGTCGAGCGAGGCGGTGGCCTCGTCGAGGAACAGGTAGTCCGGCCGGTGCAGGATGGCGCGAGCGATGCCGAGCCGCTGCTGTTCGCCCGGCGACAGCATTCGGTTCCAGTGCTCCTCGTCGTCAATGCGAGCGGCAAGACCTGGGAGCCCGACGGCGGCAATCAGTTCGGCGATCTGGCCTTCATCGAACATGCCTGGTTCTGCCGGATAAGCGATCGCCGCCGCCAGCGGCGCAATCGGAAAATAGGGCCGCTGCGGCAGAATCATCACCTTGCCGTCCTTTGGCACGCGAATCGTGCCGGCGCCGAACGGCCAGACCCCTGCGAGCGCGCGAAACAGCGTTGACTTGCCGGCTCCCGACGGACCGGTCACGAGGATCCGTTCGCCCAGCTTGATCGAGATGTTGTCGGCACTGACCAACGGTACGCCATTCGGCAACCGCACGTTAAGCTCATTGAAGCCGATCACGGGGGCCTCACCGGACGCTCGGATGATCGCAGGTCTTGCTTGCGCGACCGTGCGCGCCGCGGCCACCGATTGATCGAAGCCGGACAAGCGCTCGACCACCGAGCGCCAGTCGGCCAAATAGCGATACACGCCGATAAAGAACGACAGGGCGCCTTGCACCTGTCCGAAGGCCCCCGCCGTCTGGGTCAACCCGCCGAGTTGCATGGCGCCGGCGAAATAGGCGGGGCTGACGACGACATAAGGAAACACCGTAGAGATCTGCGAATAGCCGGCGGTGAAGAAGGTCAGTCGTTTTTGCCGCGTCATGATCGCGTACCAGTTGGCGATCACGCTGCTGAAGCGCTCGAGTAGCCGCTCGCGCTCGGCCTGCTCGCCTTCAAGCAGAGCGATCTGTTCCGAGCTCTCCCGCACGCGTACCAGACCGAAGCGAAAATCCGCTTCGTAACGCTGCTGCTGGAAATTGAGCGCGACCAGCGGACGTCCGATCAGGTGCGTGAAAACCGTCCCGATCACCGCATATATCAGCGCCGCCCAAACCAGGTAGCCCGGGATCGCCCAGACCGAACCGAACATGTGCAGCGGCGCCGCCGCCGATAACGACCATAAAATGATGACGAAGGAGCCGAGGGTCACGACTGAATTCAACAGACCGAGCCCGATCGGCAACACTCCGGTGGAGCCGTCGCCGGAATCGATGAAGCGTCGGATGTCTTCGGAGATACGCTGGTCCGGGTTGTCGGCGGCGTCGCCGAGCAATTGCATGCGATAGTGATTCGCGCCCCCGAGCCAATTGTCGAGATAGTGCGCTGTCATCCATCGCCGCCAGCGGATCTGGAGCCACTGATTGAGATAGAGCTGATACACCGCGAGCACGATGAAGATCGTCGCCAGCACGCAGAAATAACCGAGCTGGTAAATGAACGCGTTCCAGTCGCGAGCCTGCAGCGCGTTGAAAAAGCGCGCATTCCACTGATTGAGCAGGACGTTAATGCCGACGATCGAGAGTTCGATCGAGACCACGGCGGCGAGCAAGGCGCGGCCGATCCAGCGGTCCTCGGCGAGAAAAAAATAGGGGCTGGCAAGCCGCCAGACGGTAGCGAGGAAGGATGTCAGGCCTTTCACGGGGGAGGGCTCCTGTCGGGCGGAAAACGAGCGGAGGGTGCCCCTTTATTCGACTAAGGACTAATGGAAGTAGGGGGAATACCAACCGTTTTGGGAGGGATTCACACATAAAATGGGCGGATACGGGGCTGCCCACCCATTTCTCAATATTGCGTCTTCGCGCTTCACCGCCTACGATTGCATCTAAGGGTGACCTGATCCGCTCAAGAAGCTGGGTTGTGGAATTAAGACCCGGTAAAAAAAGTTCACGGGAAGAAGACGATCCAAGGGAGGGAAGACAGATATGGCAAAAGACAAGTTGGCTAAGGCTACTACCCGCCGCAAATTTCTCGGCGGGGCCGCAGTCGCGGGAGCGGCGACGATAGCGATGCCGCAGGTTTCCCGGGCGCAGACCGTGAACCTGAAAATGCAGGGCTCGTGGGGCGCCGGCGACATTTTCAATGATTACGCCAAGCAATACGCCGACATGGTCAACGACATGGCTGGCGGCCGGCTGAAGATCGACTACCTGAACGCCGGCGCCGTGGTGAAGGCGTTCGAGGTGCAGGATGCCGTGCATAAAGGCGTGCTTGATGCTGGCCACATGGTCCCCGCCTACTGGTACGGCAAGAACCGCGCGGCCTCACTGTTCGGCACCGGTCCTACCTACGGCTGGACCGGAACGATCGCTCTTGCCTGGTTCTACAAAGGCGGTGGCGACAAGCTCTATAATGAGCTCATTCAAAAGGTGCTTGGTCTCAACATCGTCGGCTTCTTCTCGACGCCGTTGCCGACCCAGCCGCTCGGCTGGTTCAAGAAAGAGCCGAAATCGCCTGCGGATATCAAGAACCTGCAAATACCGGACGGTGGGCCTCGCCGCCAACGTAATGCAGGCCATGGGTGCCAAGGTGACCCAATTGCCCGGCGGCGAGATTATCCCGGCCATGGAGAAGGGCGTTATCGACGCATTCGAGTACGCCAACCCGACCTCGGACAGCCGATTCGGCGCCCCCGACGTTGCCAAGGTTTACATGATGAGCAGCTATCATCAGCCCGCCGAGATGCTGGAGATCGAGTTCAACAAGACCAAGTGGGATTCGCTTGCCAAGGAGCAGCAGGCGATTCTGCGCTACGCGGTCTGGGCAACGGGCCTCGACAACACGATGACCGGCTATCCGCAATTCGGAGAGGACCTGCAAAAGATCATCCACAAGGACAAGGTGCTGGTAAAGCGCACGCCCGACTCGATCCTCCAGGCGCAGCTCAGTGCCTGGGACAAGGTGGTCGCGCAATACGACAAGGAAGAATGGTTCAAAAAGATCTCGGACCATCAGAGGGCGTGGGCGAAGAACGTGGCATACTACGACATCCTGAACCGCGCCGACCAAAAGCTCGCCTACAACCACTATTACGGCAAGGAGCAGCCGCTCGGCTTCTGAGTTGGGGGGCATGGCTCTCCAAAATGCTCAACGCGGGGGAACGGCGTCATCCGCCGTCCCCCGCCGCTGCCTGCCGCGCTGCACCACACGGATAACAACTTATGTTCGCCTATATCTCGGTCGTCGATCGCATCAATACGGCGATCGGTAAGGCCTTCGGCTGGTACATCCTCATCATGACCTTCGGCACCTCTTACGAGGTGTTCGTGCGCTACGTGCTCGACAATCCGACCATCTGGGCCTTCGACCTTTCCTACAACATGTATGGGGCGCTGTTCTTCATGGCCGGCGCCTACACCCTTTCGCTCAACGGACATGTGCGCGGCGACGTCATCTATCGGCTATGGCCGGCGCGCATCCAGGCAACCATCGATCTCGCGCTCTACATACTGTTCTTCTATCCCGGCGTGCTGGCTCTGACCTTCGCCGGCTATGATTACGCCGCAAGATCGTGGCGCTACCACGAGGTCAGCGTCTATAGCCCTGCCGATATTCCGATCTTTCCGCTCAAGACCCTGATCCCGATCGGCGGTGCGCTGCTGCTGATCCAGGGTCTTGCCGAAATCTTCCGCTGTATCATCTGCCTGCGAACCGGCGCATGGCCGCCGCGCGCGCAGGACGTCGAAGAGCTCGAAACCGCTATCCTGCACGAGCGCGAGTTCGCCGCCAAACATGAAGAGGCCGCGGCGCATCCTGCGGCAACGCAGGAGACGCGGTCATGAGCGGCGGTGAAATCGGGCTGTTGATGATCAGCCTGTTCATTCTGACGGTTCTGCTCGGGTTCCCGATCGTCTTTACGCTCATGGGAATGGGCGTGATCTTCGGGTACTACGCTTACGCCACGCCCGACCAGATCCATCACATCCTCGACAATCGAATATTCGATCTGTTGGTGCAGAACACGTTCAGCATTCTCAGCAACGATACGCTGACAGCGGTGCCATTATTCTTATTCATGGGCTACGTGGTCGAACGCGCCAATATCCTGGATCGGCTGTTCTACTCGATCCAGGTGGCGGCGCGGCGGGTGCCCGGTTCGCTGGCGGTGGCGACGATCATCACCTGCGCGCTGTTCGCTACCGCTACCGGCATCATCGGTGCGGTGGTTACGTTGATGGGCCTGCTGGCGTTCCCGGCCATGCTCAAGGCCGGCTACGATACCAAGTTGGCGGCCGGTTGCATCTGCGCCGGTGGCTGTCTTGGGATCATGATCCCGCCGAGCATTCTGTTGATTCTGTACGCCGCAACCGCCGGCGAGTCGGTGGTGAAGCTTTATGCCGGCGCTTTCATCCCCGGCTTCGTGCTCGCCGGCTTCTACATCCTCTACGTGGTCGGCCGCGCCATCCTCAATCCCAAGCTGGCGCCGCCGCTGCCGGAAGACGAGGGTAGGGTGCCGCCCGCCGAAGTGTTCATGGCGCTGGTGACCTCGTTCTTCCCGCTGGCGGTGCTAATCCTGTCGGTGCTCGGCGCCATTCTGCTCGGGCTGGCGACGCCGACGGAAGCGGCGGCGGTCGGCTCCTTCGGCGCGCTGGCGCTGGCCGCGGGCTATCGCGAGCTCGACTTCCCGCGGTTGAAGGAGGCGGTCTATCTCACCGCCCGTACCTCGGCGATGGTGACCTACCTCTTCGTCGGCTCCTGGACCTTCGCCTCGGTGTTCGCCTATCTCGGCGGTCAGGGCGTGGTGGAGGATCTGATCAAGAGCCTCAACATGAACCGGGTCGAGTTTCTGCTGCTGACCCAGTTCATCATCTTCTTGCTCGGCTGGCCGCTGGAATGGACTGAGATCATCATCATCTTCGTGCCCATCTTCCTGCCGTTGTTGAAATATTTCCACGTCGATCCGATCGTGTTCGGCATCCTGGTGGCGTTGAATATCCAGACCTCATTCAATACGCCGCCGATGGCCATGGCCGCTTACTACCTGAAAGGCGTGGCGCCGCCCGAGGTGCGTCTGACGCAGATCTTTGGTGGCTCGCTGCCGTTCGTGTTCATGGTGTTCATGACCATGGCGCTGCTCTATATCTTCCCCGGAATGGCGCTCTGGCTACCCCATCAGCTTTACAGGTAGGCGACGGGCCAAACTTGCTCTGCGGAGTAGCCGCGGATGGCGGATCCGTGACGCATGGGAAGGAAGTTTGAGGAATTCACGGAATGGCGGAAGAAGCGGGTCTGGCCGACACCATCGTCGCACTACGTGAGGGCGCCGTCACTGCTGAGCAAGTGACGGAATCTTGTCTCGCGCGTATCGAGGACGTCGACAGCGACGTCCAAGCCTGGGCTTTCCTTGATCGCGACCATGCTTTGACGCAGGCCCGCCGGCTCGACGCCGCGCGCGCCGTGGGCCAGCCGCTCGGGCCGCTGCACGGCATCCCGGTCGGTATCAAGGATATCTTCGACACCACCGACATGCCGACCGAAGACGGCACCGTGCTGCACGCCGGCCGCCGGCCGCACCGCGACTGCACCGCCGTCGCGCTGCTGCGCGAGGCCGGCGCCATCATCATGGGCAAGACGGTCACCACCGAGATGGCGCTGTTCGGCCCCGGCAAGACCCGCAATCCACGCGATCCGACGCGCACGCCCGGCGGTTCGTCGAGCGGCTCGGCGGCCGCGGTCGCCGCCGGCATGGTGCCGCTGGCGATCGGTTCGCAGACCAACGGCTCTACCATTAGACCCGCCTCGTTCTGCGGTGTGGTCGGCTATAAGCCGAGCCATGGCCTGATTTCGCGCAACGGCGTGCTGACCTTGTCACGCACGCTCGATCACGTCGGCGTCTTCGCCGGTAGCGTCGCCGATGCCGCGCTGCTGGCCGAGGTCATGATGCGCTACGACCCGAAAGACGCCGACATGCGCCTGCAGGCACGGCCAGAGCTCAGCCGCTGGGCAGCGGAAGAACCGCCGCTGCCGCCCAAGGTCGCCTTTCTCAAGACGCCGGTGTGGGACCAGGCCGAGGTGGACACCCGCGAAGCTTTCGAGGAACTGGTCGAATTGCTCGGCGAGAACAGTGTCGAGGAGGTGGAACTGCCGACTTTGTTCAAAGAGGCAGTGGCGCAGCACAAAATCATCCAGGACGCCGAAGTGGCGGTGAATTTCGGCGGCGACTATGAGCGCGGCCGCGACCAGATGACTCCGCAACTGGTCAACATCATCGAACACGGGCTCCAGTTGCCGGCGGCGGAATATATCCGCGCGCTGGCACGCATCCCGTTGTTTCTTGGGGCGATCGACGAATTGTTCGAGCGCTATGACGCGATCTTGACGCCATCGGCGTCAGGCGAAGCGCCGGTCGGCACAGCCACCGGTAATCCGATCTTCTGCACCGTCTGGACCCTGCTTGGCATGCCGGCGGTATCGCTGCCGCTGCTCAGCGGCAACAGCGGCCTGCCCATCGGCGTGCAGCTTGTCGGTCAGCGCGGCAATGATGGCCGGCTTCTCCGCACGGCGCGCTGGCTCACTGAATTGGTCAATGCGGAAGCCTAGCCTGGCGCCGGGATGGTGAAGCGTCGGACAGTGCAACGGCTCAGCGCGAAGTGTCATTCGGCTGCGCATCGGCAGCCGCGCGGTCGTTGCGCCAGTCGTCGTAGAAGGAATAGACCATCAGCGCGAGGCCGCACACCGTGATAACGATCAACGGCAGCTTGTCGATCTTGTAGGCGAGGAAGCCGACGTACCAGATGCCGCCGGCAGCACCGATGATGTAGGCAATAAGACTGATCACAGCTCCACCCTCGCTCTCGCCGCTTTCCGGGCGCGACCATTAATTAAACGAAATTAAAGCACGCCGCGCCGCGGCCCGCAACGATCTAACCCAGATATTCATGGAGGAAAGCGACGGTGCGGCCCCAGGCCAGTTTCGCTGCGGCCTTGTCGTAACGGCTCGAGGTGTCGTTGTTGAACGCGTGATTGACCCCCGAATAGACGTAGATGCTGAAGGTCTTGCCGGCGGCCTTGAGCGCGGCTTCATAGGCCGGGATGCCGGCGTTCACCCTGTTGTCGAGCCCGGCATAGTGCAAGAGCAGCGCCGCGTGAATCGATTTTACTGCGGCTGCCGGCGGTTGGATGCCGTAGTAGGCGACGGCGGCTTTCAGTTCCGGTGACAGCACTGCCAGCCGGTTCGCCATGCCGCCGCCCCAGCAGAAGCCGACGACGCCGACCTTGCCGTTCGACTCATCGTGGGTTGCCAGGAACGGCACGGCTTCGGCTATGCGTTGCGCGGTCTCGCCGGCATTGAGCGTGCCAATCATCTCGCGCGCTTTTTCTTCGTCGGCTGGCGTACCGCCGAGCGGCGAAAGGAGGTCGACCGCGTACGCGAGGAAGCCGGCGAGTGCCAGTCGGCGCGCGATGTCCTCGATGTGCTGATTGAGCCCGCGGTTTTCGTGGATGACGATGACCGCGGGGCGACGGGCCTTCTCTTTCGGCCGTGCCAGATAACCATTGATGGTCGTGCCCTGCGCTTCATAAGCGACCTTGTCGATGGCGAGACGCGCATCGTCGGTCGCAACCGTCGCTGCGCGCGCGTAATCGTTTTGCAGCAGCGGCAACAGCGCCAGCGCCGCCGCGCCAGAGCCGGCAATTTCCGTCAGTCGGTCGAGGAATGCGCGGCGGCTGATGCCGCCATGGGTGAAGTCGTCGTAGAGGTCGATGATACGTTGGTCCATGGACGCGGGCTCCGGCCACTTTTCACGCGCATCAGTCTAGCATAGGCGCGCGGGACTCTATTCCGCTTGACGCGCCGGCGGTGAGCCTTCAAGTGAATGTGATCCAGGGCACCGCGGCCGCGGCGACCGTTATCGGAGCACATGATGACCTTTACGCGCCTGCCTGCGGGCCGCAGCCTTCTTTCGCGCAGTGTGATTGCCGCCGGCCTGATTTTGCTCGGCGCTGCTGGTCTGCGTTTAAGCGTGGCGGCCGACCGTTTCCCATTCGATCAGGACCTCCTGCTGGAAGCCTCGCGCATGGGCCACGCCAAACGGGTTCCCATTCTCAATGTCGCAACCGATGGCCGCGCCACCATCGATTTGTGGTGCCGCACGGTGAATGGCCGTGTGCAACTGTCCGATAGCACGATGCGCATCGAGCCAGGTTCGCTGCCGCAAGGCTTGCCGCAATACATGATCGACGGCCAGTGCACCCCGCAGCGCATGCAGGCCGACAACGACACGCTTGCCGCCCTGGCGCAGGTGACCGGCTGGCGCCGCCGCGGCGACCGTGTCACATTGAGCGGCTCGACGATGCTGCGTTTCCGCGTCTCCAATCACTAGCCTCAACCTTTGCTGAACTTGCGCGCGGCGCCGCCCATGCGGCCGAAGGTCGTCGGGTGTGGCACTGGTGCGGTCTGCGGCTTCACGAAGATTGCGATCACCTGCGGATGCGCCGCGTGCACCGCGCGCTCCAGGTCGCGCGTGATCCGCTCGATGTCGGGCGTGGTCAGCTCATCTTTGAATTCGAGATTGAGCGCGACCACCACCTGGTCCGGCGAAAGATGCACGGTGAAGACGATTTGCGCCCGCTCGATGCCAGCCATATTGGCGGCAATGGCAAGGATCGCGCGACGCAGATCCCGGCTTGCCGGCTCGCCGATCAGCAGACCCTTGCTCTCTCGGGCCAGCGCTAGCGCCGTCAGGCCGAGCACCAGCGCGATGCCGACCGAGGCGGCGCCGTCGATCTCGGGCATCGCCAGCCGCTCGGCGGCGAAGGTGCCGGCGGCAGCAATGCCTAAGCCGATCAGCGCCGCGCTGTCCTCGAACAGCACAATGAAGGTGGGCGGGTCCTTGCTGCGCCGCACCGCCTCGTAATAGCCCAGGTTACCCTTGGCCTTGCGGAATTCGCGCAAAGCGACGAGCCAGCTGCCGCCCTCGAAGATCGCCGCGGCGCCGTAGACCGCGTAGTTGATGAGCGGATCCCGCATCGGCTCGGCGTTGAGCATATGCAGCACGCCCTCGTAGCAGGCGACGCCGGCGCCCATGGTGAACATCACCGTGGCCACGACGAAGCTCCAGAAATAGAGCTCGCGGCCGTGGCCGAGCGGGTGCAGCTCGTCGGGCGGTTGGGCCGCCCGGTGCAGGCCGTAGAGCAGCAGCAGCTGGTTGCCGGTGTCGACGAGCGAATGGATCGCCTCGCTCAGCATGGCCGACGAGCCGGTGAACCAAGCGGCGGTGAATTTGGTGAGGGCGACCAGCGCGTTGCCGGTCGTCGCCGCGTAGACGACGAGCTTGGATTTTGGCGCGGTCATGCCGGTTCCAACGCGTAAGGGCGCGGACAGGTTTCAGCCGACACTAAGGCAAAAAGGCCGCCTTGCGGCGGCCTTTTCATCTTCGGTTTTTGCGCGACGCGCGGGCTTACATCATGCCGCCCATGCCACCCATGCCGCCGCCCGGCATTGCGGGCGCCGCTTCCGGCTTCGGCAGCTCGGCGACCATCGCCTCAGTGGTGATCAGGAGCCCGGCGACGGAGCCAGCGTCCTGCAGCGCGGTGCGCACCACTTTGGCCGGGTCGATGATGCCCTTCTCGACCATGTCGACGTACTCTTCGTTCTGCGCGTCGAAGCCGTAGGTCTCGGACTTATTGTCCGAGATCTTGCCGACCACGATCGAACCTTCGACGCCGGCGTTCTCGGCGATCTGGCGGATCGGAGCCTCCAGAGCCTTGAGCACGATGTTAATGCCGGCCTGCACGTCGGCGTTATCATTCGAGAGCTTGCCGACCGCCTTCTTGGCGCGAAGCAGCGCGATGCCGCCGCCCGGGACGATGCCTTCCTCGACCGCGGCGCGGGTGGCGTTGAGCGCGTCCTCGACGCGGTCCTTCTTCTCCTTCACCTCGATCTCGGTGGCGCCGCCGACGCGGATCACCGCAACGCCGCCGGCGAGCTTGGCCAGCCGCTCCTGCAGCTTCTCCTTGTCGTAGTCCGAGGTGGTCTCCTCGATCTGTGCCTTGATCTGCTGCACGCGCGCCTCGATGTCGGCCTTCTTGCCGGCGCCGTTGACGATGGTGGTCTTCTCTTTCTCGATGATGACCTTCTTGGCGCGGCCCAGCATCTGCAGGGTCACGTTCTCGAGCTTGATGCCGAGGTCTTCGGAGACGAGCTGGCCGCCGGTGAGGATCGCGATATCCTCGAGCATGGCCTTGCGGCGGTCGCCGAAGCCCGGCGCTTTCACCGCCGCGACCTTGAGGCCGCCGCGCAGCTTGTTGACGACGAGCGTGGCGATCGCCTCGCCCTCGACATCTTCGGCGATGATGATCAGCGGCTTGCCAGACTGCACCACGGCTTCGAGCACCGGCAGCATCGACTGCAGGCCGGAAAGCTTCTTCTCGTGCAGGAGAATGTAGGCGTCCTCAAGCTCGGCCAGCATCTTCTCGGCGTTGGTAACGAAATAGGGCGAGATGTAGCCCCGGTCGAATTGCATGCCCTCGACGATTTCGACTTCCGTGTCGAGCGCCTTGGCCTCTTCTACCGTGATCACGCCCTCGTTGCCGACCTTCTGCATCGCCTGAGCGATCATCTTGCCGACAGCGGCGTCGCCGTTCGACGAGATGGTGCCGACCTGAGCGACTTCACCCGAGGAGCTCACCTTCTTGGCGCGCTTCTCGATGTCCTTGACCACCGCAGCGACCGCGAGCTCGATACCGCGCTTGAGGTCCATTGGGTTCATGCCGGCGGCCACCGACTTGGCGCCTTCGCGCACGATCGCCTGGGCCAGCACAGTGGCGGTGGTCGTGCCGTCGCCTGCCAGGTCATTGGTTTTCGACGCGACTTCGCGCACCATCTGCGCGCCCATGTTCTCGAACTTGTCGTCGAGTTCGATTTCCTTGGCGACGGTGACGCCGTCCTTGGTGATGCGCGGAGCGCCGAAGCTCTTGTCGAGCACGACGTTGCGGCCCTTGGGGCCGAGGGTCACCTTCACTGCATTGGCGAGGATATCGACGCCGCGCAGCATCCGCTCGCGCGCGTCACCGGAAAATTTCACTTCCTTGGCAGACATTTGCAATTGCTCCGATTGATTTCTAATTCGATCCGCGGGAGGGGGCAGGCCTCGTCAGCCGACCACGCCCATGATGTCGGACTCCTTCATGATCAGGAGGTCCTCGCCGTCGATCTTGACCTCGGTGCCCGACCATTTGCCGAACAGCACCGTGTCACCAGCCTTGACGTCGATCGGGATCAACTTGCCGGTCTCGTCGCGGCCGCCGGGGCCGACAGCGATCACTTCGCCTTCCTGCGGCTTCTCCTGGGCGGTGTCGGGGATGATGATGCCGCCCTTGGTCTTCTCTTGGGCTTCGATGCGACGCACGACCACGCGGTCGTGCAGGGGACGGAACTTAGCTTTGGCCATGGCTTCCTCGTCGGCGCTTCCAGCGCGTGCGTGTACCGGAAAGTATCGATTTTATAAGCTCTTAGCACTCGTTAACGAGGAGTGCCAAGAACTCGCGAGGGACATATGGCCTTGGAGGTGAGGTGTCAAGCAGGGATGCCCCACGCCTTGCGACAAAGGCTAATACCGCGCTTGCGCTTGCCGTCGTTGCCCCGCAAAGTCGGTTCTGCCCGCTCCAAGGAGCCACCATGCGCCGTTCCCGACGCCCTGCTTTGGCGACCGCCTTCGTTCTGGCCCTGCTTGGGCTCGTGGTGGCTGGTTGCGCGACTACGCCCGAGGCACCACCGCCGGCACAGCCGGCCGCGGAACCGACCTTGCCGGGGTCCTTCCCGGCCACCGAGTTAATCGGCCGCTGGGGGCTTGCCGCCTACCACCAGGAGGCCGACCGCGAGCGTACGGTAAAGGCCGCAGCCAATCAGTGCCGTAATCCTTACGTCATCGCACCCGGCCCCAACGGCGGGGTGATGATGCATCTCGCCGACGAGTCCAAGGCCTCCGACCTGCAGGTGAAGGGCAGCCGCGCCGGCAAGGACTATATTGGCCCGCCCGGCCCTCCCGGCGGCATGCAGGACCGCGAGGTGGTCAGTTTCGACAAACGCGTGCTGATCCTGCGTTGGATGGATTCGGAGGTGCAGGGCCGCTACGGCACAATGGTTTATGTCCGCTGCGCGCCTGAGCGTCATACGCGCCGGCCGGCGCACACGCGCAAACCGGCGGCCAAGCCGAAGCCGATGCCGAAACCAAAGCCCAAGGCGGGATGAACGGGGCGCGGCGGCGGATGAAACGAGGTTGATGCTAGCGCGGTGATTTTGACGTTCCCTCACCGTTCGCAGCCGGCTCGTGCAAGGGACTGTCAAAATCAGAACCACACTAGAATCATACACTTGCTAGTGCCGTTTTGTTTCCAACGTTCGTAATAGAGCATGCTGCAAAGGAATACGAACCTTGGAAACACGGCGCTGGCGTCGGCAGCCGGGATTCCATGATCGCCATTCGCGAATTCGTTGCCGGCCCCTGGCGCGCCATCCCTGTGCTTGGGGTTACCCAGATCCTATCCTGGGGCACCATCTTCTACACGCCGGTGCTGATCGTACCGCTGATCGCCGCCGACCACGGCTGGTCGATTGCCTTTGCCATGGGCGGCTTTTCTGTCGGCCTGCTGGTTGCTGGGCTCTGCTCGCCGACGGTCGGCCGCTTGATCGACCGTTACGGCGGCCACGTGGTGATGCCCTTCGGCTCGCTGATCGGCGCGCTCGGCCTATTCTTGATCGTGCACGCGAATAACCGCATCGCGTATATCGCGGTGTGGATGATGCTCGGCGTCGCCATGGCGGCGAACCTCTATGACCCCGCCTTCGCCAGCCTCGGCCGTATCTTCGGTGCGGCCGCGCGGCGGCCGATCACCGCGCTGACCCTGATCGCCGGCTTTGCCTCCACCGTGAGCTGGCCGGCGACGCATTTTCTGCTCGAAGGTGTCGGCTGGCGCGGCACTTATCTCACCTATGCCCTGCTGCTCGCCGTCATCTCGGCGCCGCTTCACGCGCTGGCGCTGCCGCGTAGCCGCGCCGAAGCGGGATCAAGCGCGCGCACGGAAACGCAAGCGCCCGCCAAGGTGCTACCGTCTCGCGGTTTGCCGTTCGTACTGGTGGCATCGGCGTTTGCGTCATACGCTTTCGTGCCGTCCGGCATGTCCGCCAATCTGCTGGCGATCTTCACGCGCTCCGGCATCGATGCCGGGACGGTGGTGTGGATCGGTGCGCTCTACGGCCCGGCGCAGGTGGGCGCACGGCTAATCGAGTTCGCCTTCGCCCGCGACGTGCATCCATTGTGGGTGGTGCGCTCTGCGCTCTCGGCGCTGTTGTGCGCCTTTGTCCTGTTGGCGGTGTTCGGCATCTCGACCTTGTCGGCGGCGGCTTTCGCGCTCATCTTTGGCGGTGCCAACGGCCTCGTCACCATCACGCGTGGCGCGGTGCCGCTGGCGCTGTTCGGCGCCTCCGGCTATGGCCGGCTGATGGGACGGCTGGCCGGCCCTTGGCTGCTGATGCAGGCGGCGGCGCCATTGGTGATGGCCTTCGTGGTGGAGCGTTTGTCAGACGGCGCCGCGCTGGCGCTCGCCGCAGCATTCGCGGCGCTGGCGCTGGCGTGCTTTGTCGTGATCAAGCGGCCAGCTTAGTTGCGCGCGAACTCTGCTTAAAACCGACGCCAGCCTTTCGCGGCCATGCGCTAACCGAACATCGCGTCGATGTCGATCTGGCTGGCGTGGCCTGGCTCGCCGTCGAGCCGCGGACCGTTGAGCAGTCCGCGCCGCGGCGCCGGCATAGGCGGCGCGGCTACGCCGCCCAGCAGGCCCTCGCAGCGCGCCAGCATCCGCGTCACCGCGTCTTCGATCTCGCCCAAGGTGCCGATCACTTTGCCGATGCGCTGACCGGCGATATCCTGGAAATTACAAGCCTCGTAGATCGTGGTGAGCTGATCCAGGATCTCTTGCGCGAGGCCGGCCTTGTAGTCGTCGTGCAGCGATGAGTGGAGCATCTTCGCGTTGTCGTCGATAGCCTCGCCCGACTTCAAAATCTTATCGGTCGATTTTTCCATGACCTCGACCGCGGCGCCCAGTTCGCCGGCCGCGCGCGCCATCCGTCGCTCCTTGCCTTCGTTGAGGAGCAGCGCAAGATCGCGCGCATTCTCAGCAATGACCCCGCGAAGGGTGGTGAGCTCGCGTATGAGTGACTGCGTATCGTTGCCGATTGTGGGCTTGGCAACGGCGCGATGCGCGTTTAGCGCCGCCGCGCGCCGGGCCGCAGCCATTTCTTCAATGCGGAAAAGCTTTCGCTGCACGTTTCGCCCCAGTCCCTCATCACCAGTCGGGAGGTTAAATGAGCAGCGATTAATGCCGGGTTGCGGCGGCGCGTGTGTTCGCGAAGAAAGCCGGCGCGCCGGACCGAGCAGCCGCGGCGTTTACCATGATCTGCCGTATTTTACACAAAATAAAGGATAAGGCGACGAAACCGGTTCATAAATGCGGCAACGGCTGACCCTGCGAGCCGCGGTTTACCAATCAGTGTTTGTTTCACGATTTCTCTAGTGGGTCGACCATCAAGTGCGTGTCCCGTGAGTCTTGCCGATGCTGCGTATTGTCGCTTCCGTCTTCGCCGTCTCTGTGCTGGTCAGCACGACCGCTTTGGCGCAGCAATGGACTGCCGCTTACCCTGCGTCGCCGCCGCGGATGGTCGTGGTGGCGCCGCCGCCGCCGCCCATGCGCAATGATCTTGGTGGCGGATTCATCGAGTATTTGTTCGGCGGTGGCAGCGGCCGCCGCACCACCGTCACGGCGCCGCCGCCGGTCATCTATCCGCCGTCGCAGCCACCACAATACGCCGGAGTGCCCCCTGCGGAACTGACGCCGGTCGATCCCATGCTCGAGCGACGCGCGCCGGGCTTCCGCATGGACCCGCGGTTTCTGCGCCAACAGGTCGCCTATCACGGCAAGGCCGCGCCGGGCACCATCATTATCGATACACCGCACCACTTTCTCTTTCTGGTCGAAGACGGTGGCAAGGCGATGCGATACGGCATTGGCGTTGCACGCACCGGCTTCTCCTGGTCGGGCGTGCACAAGATCACCGCCAAGAAGGAATGGCCGGGCTGGACGCCACCGAAAGAGATGCTGGAGCGCCAGCCTTACCTGCCGCACTTCATGCCTGGCGGTCCCAGCAATCCGCTCGGCGCCCGCGCGCTCTACATCGGTCACACGCTCTACCGCATCCACGGCTCCAACGAGCCATGGACCATCGGCCACAACGTCTCGTCCGGCTGCATCCGGATGCGCAACGCGGACATCATCGATCTGTATAAGCGTGTGGGGGTAGGCAGCACGGTGGTGGTACTCGGCCCTAACGGTTCGGACCGCGACTACATCCCGCCACCGACGATAAATCCGAACAACGTGGAACGCGCCGGCTGACGGCGAGCGCTTCGCTCAGGCCGGCTCGGCCAGCGTCACGCCGTGCGCGGCCAGCACTTTCGGAAATTCACCCGAATTGAAATACGCGAATTCCTGCTCGCGCAACGTCGTCAGCGGGTCGAGCCGTTCGAGCTCGGCGTCGACGAAACCAGGATGGCACATGATCAGCCCACCGTCCGGCAGCCCGGAGAGGAAGCGCGGGAAGATCTGCTCGTACTTTGCCTTGGCCGTGAAGGCATAGGCGCCCGCGAAGGCCGGATTGGTGGCTATGCCGCGCCGCTTTGCCTGGCGGCGGAAGGCGACACTCAGAATATCGAGCATCAAACTCTTATGGTCGTGCGGGCGCCGGTGCGGCCGCGCCCGTCCGCATTGGCGAACCCAAACGCTCGGTGCGGCTTCGGCCACCACTTTCAGGAACGCGTCGCGCACCTGCGGAAACAGATGCGCGTGCTGATGACCGTCGATGAAGTCGGGCAGACGGCCGAAAGCTTCGACAAACGCGCGGAGTTGCGTGGCGATTTCGATCAGCAACGGCTCGGCTTTGAGTCGGCGTGCGGTCGCCCGCTTCAGCATGTCGTTCACCGGCAGGAAGGCGCCATCGCGCGATGGCGCAAAGCCGGCACTCATTGGGGCGAGTGGCCCGGTTAGCGTGACGTGCAGGCCAATCGCAGCACGGATCTTGCCGGAATTGAGCGTGTCGAGCGCGGTTGCCTCTTGGGGCCCGCAATGGGGTGCCGCCGTCATGACCGAGGTGGCATTGAGACGGCCGCGCAGGATCAGTTCGCGGATCGCGGCATTGACGCCGGGCGAAAGCCCATAGTCGTCGGCGCAAAGCCAGATGCGACGTGGCGGCTTGCTCATTGTCGCAGCGTTCATTCCGCCGCGCGTGTGGTGGGACGCCGCCGTTTGGCACTTGGCGCGGCATCGAAGGAGTCGCTCGCGTTTTCAGCTTCCTTCACGCTGTGTTCGGCGACAAAATAGACCGGTCGGGCCTTCGCTTCCGACAATAGCTTGCCGATATATTCACCGAGGACGCCGATCATGATGAGCTGTACCGCGCCGAGCACCATCATGCCGACGAACAGCGACGGATAGCCGGGCACGTCCTTGCCGTAGATCCAAGTCTCGAGCAGGATCTCGACACCAAAAATTAGCGCCAGAACGGCGAGCAGGATGCCGAGCAGGCTGGCGATGCGCAGCGGCGCCACGGAGAATGACGTCACCCCTTCGATCGATAGGCCGATCAGGCGGCGCATGTTCCAGGTGCTGGCGCCATGCGCGCGCGGCGCCGGCTCGTAGTCAACGCGCACTTGTTTGAAGCCGATCCAGCTCGACAGGCCCTTGAAGAACCGGTTTCGCTCCGGCATGCACTGTAGCGCCGTCGCCGCGCGCGTCGACAACAAGCGAAAATCGCCGGCATCTTCGGGGATCTTCTGCCGCGCGCCCCAATTCACCAGCGTATAGAACCCATGCACGCCGGCACGGCGCAGCCATGACTCTCTGCTGCGGTGCGCCTTGGCGGTGTAGACCACGTCGTAGCCATCATCGAGCCAGCGTGCGACCAGCTTTTCGATCAGGTCAGGCGAATGTTGGCCGTCGCCGTCCATAAACAGCACGGCGCCAAGGCGGGCGTGGTCGAGGCCGGCGAGCAGGGCAGCCTCCTTGCCGAAATTGCGCGAGAGGGTGAGCACCTGGACATCGACCGTGCCGGTCGGCAGCGCCTGCACGACCGTGCCGGTTGTGTCGGTGCTGCCGTCGTCGACATAGACGATCTCGATCGGAATGCCGCGCGCGGTCCTGATCTCGCGCGCCGCCGCGACGATCCGTTGATGCAGGACGGCAAGCCCGCGCCCCTCGTTGTAGAGCGGCACTACGATCGACAGCCCGGTCCCTGGCGCCGGCCGCGCCGCTTTGGCCGCTGTTTTGGTGGTCTTTGCCGGCATGGTCCGCCATTTCGCGCGTAAGCTTGGCGCGATCTATAGCGCACCGGCAGCGGCCTGTCGCGCAAGAATGGAATCGTCGAGGCTGGCGACCGCCACTGCCAGCGTCAAGTATGATGGCGTGGTGCTGCCTGCCCGACGATGTTGGTCAGCCGACCTTCAAATATCCGTAGCCTTTGGCTTGCAATGCCCCGACCGTGCCGACACCGGACGGCACTAGCTTGACGTAGGGCGCGTCCTTGGCTTGGTTGAGGTCGATCTTATTGCTCTTGAAGGTGATCTGGCAGAGGTACACCTCGACCCCGTACTTGCCGAGCCCATCCATGCGCTTGCCGAGTTCCGGATCGATCGGATGCTTTGCCCACGGCGTGCCTTCGAGCGTTTTCAGATGATATTTGATGCCGGCCGAATGGGCGACGATCACGATCTTGATCTTGAGCGGATCGAAATCATAAGCCGACAAGTGGTTGTTGATGTTGCGCAGCATGGCGCTGTAGCGCTTGTCGTTGCCGAAGTCGCAGTGATACAGGCACGCGATATCAGTTTCTCTTTTCATGTCGGCAAACGACAGTGCCTTCGGTGCGGCCTGTGCCGACATGCTGCCGGCCGCGACGACGCCGCCGGCGGCGAGCGTCGTCAGAAGGTGTCTTCGGTCGATGTCAGTCATTTTGCGTCTCCCCCTGGATGCAGTGATTTTGTGTTTGAGCGGACCCCCGAGCCTCGCGGCGCGGGACCAGTATTTGGACATTCAAAAAATTGCATGTAAAGCAGCTTGAGGGCGGGGTGGCGACCGCTTGCCGTCGAAGTAAATCGCACAAAATCAAACGCGGCCGCATGGATAGCGGCCGCGCTGCGCTAAAGTGCCGCGGTGCCGGCTACAGGCCGGCTGCCAGCTTGGCGTAGAGCGGATTGTCGCGCGAGAACACGTAGCCGAGCTCGGCCACCGCCACCGCCTCGGCGCCGTTGTCGCGCAGAAAGCTGGTGAGCGCGTAGACCTGGTGCGGCGGGCAATGCAGCGTCAGCATGCCCGACGAGGTCGGACCGCCGAATGGCGTCGTAACGCCGAATCTCTCTCTTGCGCTGTTCACCAGCATGTTGTCGCAGGCGGCAAAGCGCGCGCGCACTTCGCGGAAGGCGCGGGCAAGTGCTTGGGCGGCGATACGATCGAGGATGACGCGCGCAAGCTCGCGTTCGCTGTCGCCCCAGTTGGCGCCGCGCGCGGCCACCAGGTTCGCCTGCGAGCGCAGGATGGTGCCGTCGTCTACGATCTTCAGCGCGTTTGCGGCGAGCGTGGTGCCGGTGGTCGTGATATCGACGATCAATTCGGCGGTGCCGGCGGCAGGCGCGCCTTCGGTCGCGCCCGAGCTCTCGACGATGCGGTAGTCGACGATGCCGTGAGCGGAAAAGAAGTCGCGTGTCAGATTGATGTATTTGGTCGCCACCCGCATCTTGCGGCCGTGGTGATGACGGAAGGCGGTGGCGACGTCGTCGATGTCGGCCATGGTGCGCACATCGATCCAGGCTTGCGGCACCGCCACCACGACATTGGCGTAGCCGAAGCCGAGGCCCTCGATCAGTACCACGCGCTTGTCGGCGTCCGGCATCTGCTCGCGCACCAGGTCTTCGCCGGTAACGCCGAGATGCACGGCGCCCTGCGCGAGTTGGCTTGTGATCTCGGAGGCCGAAAGATAAGCGACCTCGACGCCGTCGAGCCCGGCGATGGCGCCGCGATAGTCGCGCGCTCCGCGCGGCTTGATGAGCGACAAGCCCGCGCGAGCGAAGAACGCTTCGGCGTTTTCCTGCAGCCGGCCCTTGGCTGGCACGGCAAGAACCAGCGGCGCGATCATGACGCGCCTCCATAGATCGCCAGCCGCTCGATCCACACCGCCAAGCCGACGGCTGGAATCGGCTCAGGGCTGCCGAGCTGGGTGAGCAGCCCGTCATAGCGCCCGCCAGCGACCAGCGGATCGCCGGTGCGCGTGGGATCGGTCAACTCAAACACGAAGCCGGTGTAATAGTCGAAGCCGCGCCCAAAGGCTGTCGAGAAGCGCACCTTGCGTGGATCGACGCCCTGTGCGGCCAGAAATCCGGTGCGGTGCTCAAACAGATCGAGTGCCGGCGCAATCGCCTCGCTCAAATTGGCTTCGGCGGCGAGTGCACGCAGCTCTGCGGCAGTCTCGTCGGGATCGCCATTGATGCCGAGGAAGCGCTCGATCAGCCCGCGCACGTCGCGTGGCAGCTTGGCGCTGGCGCCGAGTGTCGCCTGTTCGAGGAAGCGATCCGCGATCTCGCCGACCGAACGGCCGCCCACCGCGTTGATGCCGGCGATCGACAACAGGTCGGTGACCAGCGCGTGCGCGCCGTGAGGGTCCGAACCAGCGAGGGCGGCCAGCACGCCTTGGTATTCCGGACGGCCGTTGGTGCCGCCGAGCACCAGACGCTCAAGATCCTGCGCCAAGTTGGCCTTGCGGTTGAAATCCTTGGTGAGCCGTCGCCTCCACGCTGGAGGCAATTCGAGACTAGCGATCAGCGCAGAAAACAGTTCCACATCGCCGATCTGAATGGCCGGCGCGGGGAGACCGTAATGGGCGGTAGCCTCCAGCCCCCGCGCCAACATTTCGGCGTCGGCGGCTGCGGTGTCCGATCGGCCGAATGATTCGATGCCCGCTTGCAGGAACTCGGGCGAGCCGTCGTCGCGGTGGCGGAAAACCGGGCCGAGATAACAAAAGGCCGCGGGCTGACCGGCGGCGGATGAGGCCAGATAATCGCGTGATACCGGGATGGTGAGATCGGGGCGCAGGCAGAATTCGCCGCCGCTGGGTGCGGTGGTCAGGTACATGCGCTTGCGAATATCTTCGCCCGACAGGTCGAGGAACGGCTCAGCCGGCTGCAACAACGGCGGCGCCACGCGGGCATAGCCGGCGCGCTCATAGGAGGCGACCAAGGCCTCCGCCCGCGCATCCGGCGTATTCGCTTGCGTCATCACGCGTGCATCCATCGCTAGGCTACTCGTATCACGTGTCTGACCCCATGGGATCGGGGCCCTTTAGCACGGCCGGTTTAACGTTTCGACGGCGTTTGCCCGCTGCCCTTAATGGCCAGGCCGAGTGAGCGCAGCGTCGTTAATAAATTCCCGCGGGACCCGGGGGTGCCGCCTTACCGTCATGGCCCGGGGATGTGACCATCCGACGTCAAATAGCCGCACGGGTAAGGAAATCTCAAGACAACCGGCATTCACTGGGCTGAGGGGAGGCTCCTGCCATGACCGAACCAGTGTCCCGGGCGGTCGTCGAGGCATTCTACAATGCCTATACGGTGCGTGACCTTAAACGCACCGCCGACTTCCTCGCCGATGACGTGGAGTGGACCATCAGCGGGCCGGTTGACGTGTTGCTGTTTTGCGGCACCCGCCGCGGCAAGGCGGCGGTGCTCGACATGATGGCTCGGCTGGTGCCGGATGTGTTCGATATCATCAAGTTCACACCGAATAGTATGCTGATCGACGGCGATCAGGTGGCGACGCTCAACCGCCTTTGGGCCCGGCGCAAGAGTAACGGCCGCATCATCAGCTACCGGCTGGCGCATTTCATGCGCTTCCGCGACGGCAAGGTGGTCGAGAATCTTTCGCTGATCGACAGTTTTGACGCGGTCGAACAGGTGCTCGGCTATCCGCTTACCGCGCAAGAACCGATGGTAGGCGACCCGGTCGCAATCTGATCTCAACCTAAAATAGAACCAGGAGCGATGCCGCCCGCCGTGGCCGCGTGCTAATGTCTGCCGCATGCGACTGCCAATGGAGGCTAGCCTATGCGTCGTCATCTTATCCTTGTGGCTGTCTGTGCGTCCGTTGCGTCGCCGGCGTTCGCGGCCGAAATGCCCGCGCGCAAGGCGGGCCTGTGGCAGCTCAAGATGACATTCGAGCAGCCGAGGCTCGCCTCGCATGTCATCGAGCAATGCATCGATGCTGCGACCGACAAATTGTTGAATTCCAATTTTGGCGGCTCGGCACAGCAAACCTGCCAGAAGCGGGAGGTGCACAAGACCGGCGACACCATCGTGGTCGATTTGGTTTGTTCCTTCGCCGGCGCGACCTCCACCACGCACGCGGTCGTCAACGGAGATTTCAACAGCGCGTACACGGTCAAAGTAGCAACCAAACGGGAGGGTGGCCCGTCGATGCCGGGTATTGGGCCGCAAGGCGAGATGCACATGGCGATCGCCGCCAAGTGGCTCGGTCCCTGCGCCAAGGGTCAGCGCCCCGGCGACATGATCATGGGCAACGGCATGAAGATCAACGTGCTCGAGCTGAAGAGGATGCAGGGCACGTTTCGTCCGCCGCAGCGGTAGCGGTTGCCTCAGCCGATGCCGTGGCGTGCGAGGAGCTTGCGCACGGCATCGACCAGGTCTTCTTCCTTCACTGCGAACTGCGCTTCCGCCTGCTTCTTCAGATAGTCCTCGCGCTCTTTCGACATTTCGGCGATTTCGGCACCGAGGATCAGGTCCTTGATCTGCACCTCGCCGCGTTCCTTTTCATCGCTGCCTTGCAGGACGACGCAAGGCGAGCCGCGCTTGTCGGCGTATTTGAGCTGGTTGCCCATGTTCTTCGGATTGCCGAGATAAAGCTCGGCGCGGATGTTCGCCGCGCGCAAGGCCGACACTATGCGCTGATAATCGGCGATGCGCTCGCGGTCGAAGATGGTGACGACCACCGGGCCGGGTTCCGGCTTCGCGCTGATCTTGCCGAGCGCGGTCAGCGCCGCCTGCAAACGCGAAACGCCGATGGAGAAGCCGGTGGCCGGTGTCGGTTGGCCGGAAAAGCGCGAGACCAGTCCGTCGTAGCGCCCGCCGCCGCCGACCGAGCCGAAGCGGATGGGGCGGCCCTTTTCGTCCTCGATCTCGAAGGTGAGTTCAACCTCGTAGACGGGACCAGTGTAGTATTCGAGGCCGCGGACGACGGACGGATCGATCCGAATTCGATCGCGGCCATATCCAGCAGCGTCACACTAGTTCGGCGATCTGGCTGAGCTCTTGAATGCCGTCACGCCAGTCTTTTCAGATCCATGAGTGGTTACCTTCAACCCGTCGACGATGCCTTTACTTGCTTTCGACGAGTGATCTGCATCGCCGTCAGATGCCTCGAACTTCAGCGATTCTCTTTGCGAACGCTTCAGCTGGGGACATATTTGTGACATCTTCCAATTCAACAACTTGACCAGATTGAAGCTGCGAGAAGATGACGACTTTTTCGATTTGTTGCTTGTTTAGGCCAGCTCCTTTGGTGAAATCACCGCTTTCATCCTTGCGTCCTTACCAAGCAATTGTCGAACACCGTCAATTCCAAGCCGATCCAATTTGTCGATTGCCCGCAGCACTGTCAGTCGTCGTCCCGCATTCTCATCGCCGCCAAGTCCGATGGCGTCCAATACGCCATCCAGCACCTTCCGGTTATTCACCTTCACCACATAGCTGCCGCGCGGCACGCCCAGCGCTTCCATGGTGTCGGCGGCGAGCATGCACATCTCGGCGTCGGCCGCCATCGTCGGCGCGCCGACAGTATCCGCATCAAATTGCATGAACTGGCGGAAGCGGCCCGGGCCCGGCTTCTCGTTGCGGAACACCCAGCCGAAGCGATAGCTGCGATAGGGCAGGGTGATGTGCTCGGTGCCGAGCCGCTCGGCGACGTAGCGCGCCAGCGGCGCGGTCAGATCGTAGCGCAGGCTCAGCCACTGCTCGTCGTCGTCCTGGAACGAGAACACGCCTTCGTTCGGCCGGTCCTGGTCGGGCAGGAACTTGCCGAGCGCGTCGGTGTATTCAAACGCCGGCGTTTCCACCGGCTCGAAGCCGTAGCGCTCGAACACCACGCGGATCTGCTCGACCATGTGCCGCGTGGCGGCGATCTCAGTAGGCCCGCGGTCGGCGAGGCCGCGCGGCAGGCGGGCTTTGAGCTTGTTCGGCTTCTTGTTTGGCTTGGCCATGAACGATGTCAGTGGGTTATGCGTTTTCCGAATAGTCTCGGGTGGTAGCAGTCGCCTCCCGTAGCGGCAAGCATGGGTGCCGGTTGGCTTCTGCGGAGGCAGCAGGAATCCATAAAAATTTGCGATTTCGCGGTGCCGGCCATCGGGTGTAAGGGTTTCGGTAGCGAGCGATCCGACCTTAAGCGGCAGAATCCGGAGTGATGTGCAATGCCCGCCAGCGGCTTAGCCCAAACCGTCAACGTTCCCAACGACCTGGAGCCCTATTGGGTGCCGTTTACCCCCAATCGCGCTTTCAAGCGGCGGCCGCGCCTGGTCGCCGGCGCCAAGGACATGCACTACATCACCGCCGAGGGACGCAAGCTGATCGATGGCTCCGCTGGCTTGTGGTGCACCAACGCCGGCCATAACCGCGACCCGATCGTGAAGGCGATCCAGGCCCAAGCTGCCGAGATGGATTACGCGCCGGCTTTCCAGTTTTCGCATCCCAAGGCTTTCGAGCTCGCGAGCCGCGTCGCCGCGCTGGCGCCGGCCGATCTCGATCACGTGTTCTTTTGTAACTCCGGTTCGGAAGCGGTCGACACCGCGCTCAAGATTGCGCTCGCCTATCACAACGTGCGCGGGAACGCCTCGCGCGTGCGGCTGATCGGCCGCGAACGCGGCTATCATGGCGTCGGCTTCGGCGGCATCGCGGTCGGCGGCATCGTTGGCAACCGCAAGCAGTTCGGCGCGCTGATGGCCGGCGTCGATCATCTGTCGACCACCTATAACCGGGAAAAGCACGCCTTCACGGTCGGCGAGCCGGAGTGGGGCGCGCATCTCGCCGACGAACTCGACCGGCTCGTAGGGCTGCACGATGCTTCCACCATCGCCGCCGTGATCGTTGAGCCGCTCGCGGCGTCGACCGGCGTGCTACCGGCGCCGAAAGGATACTTGGAGCGCCTGCGCGCCATCTGCGACAAGCACGGCATCCTGCTGATCTTCGACGAGGTCATCACCGGCTTTGGCCGCATGGGTTATGCCTTTGCCGCTGAGCGCTATGGCGTCGTGCCCGACATGATTACCTTCGCCAAGGGCATTACCTCTGGCGCGGTGCCGATGGGCGGCGTGCTGGTACGCAAGGGCATCTACGACGCCTTCATGAAGGGCCCCGAACACGTCATTGAGTTGTTCCACGGCTACACCTATTCGGCGCATCCGCTCGCCTGCGCGGCGGGGCTCGCCACTCTCGATCTCTACCGCGAAGAGGGTCTGTTCGAGCGCGCGAAGAAGCTGGAACCGCGGTGGGCGCAAGCCGCCATGGGGCTGAAGGGCCTGCCCAATGTGCTCGACATCCGCCCGGTGGGTCTCACCGTCGGCGTCGATCTCGCGAGTCTGCCCGACGGCGTCGGCAAACGCGGCTTTGCGGCGCTCGACGCCGCCTTTTTCGAGCACGACATGATGCTGCGCGCCGTCGGCGACACCCTCGCCATGAGCCCGCCGCTGATTGTGAGCGAAGCGCAGATTGGCGAACTGTTCGACAAGCTCGCCAAGATCATCAACGCGGTAGCTTAACAGCTATTATCCGGCCGATCCGTCTCGGTCTCAGCAATGATGTAGTTCGGCCGCCTCCGTGTCTCGCTCAAGATGCGGCCGAGATATTCGCCAAAAATGCCGAGCACCAGGAGCTGCGCAGCGCCAAGAATGGCGATCGCCGCCATAATCGAGGTCCAGCCCGCCACCGTGTGACGCACGAAGTAGAAGCTGATGAGCGAATAAACGATGAAGAGGAGGCCGATGCCGGCGAACCCGAGCGCGAGATAAATGGCGAAGCGGAGCGGCCGCAGGCTGTGCCCGGCGATGCCCGAAACCGCGAGTTCGATCATGCGGGTGAGTGTGTACTTGCTCTCGCCGCTGCGCCGCGTGCCGCGCTGAAAGGGTACGCTTATCGCCGGATAGCCGAACCAGCGCACCATGCCGCGCAAGAACACATCCTGGTGGTGGAGCGCGTTGACCGCATCGACCACCACGCGGTCGATCAGCATGAAGTCGGCGCTGCCTGGTTCGATGCGCACATCGCCGATTGCGTCGAGGAAACGATAATAGAGATTCGATGTGGCGCGCTTGAGGAGCGAAACCGCTTTGGGATCGTCGATGCGGCGTGCGCCCACGACTTTGAAGCCTGCGCGCCATTGCGTCACGAGTTCGTGGATGACCTGCGGCGGATGCTCGAAATCCGCGTCCATCATGATCACCGCCGCCCCGCGCGCATGGCGCAGGCCTGCCCGCAACGCCGCCTGATGACCGAAATTGCGGGTGAACGACACATAGCGCACTGTTGGCTCGCGCGCTGCAACCGTACGGATTTCCGCAAGCGTATTATCGCGGCTGCCGTCATCGACGAATACGATTTCATAGCTGCCGAGCGGCGCCAGCTCATCCTTGAGCGCCGCGCACATCGGGGCGATGCTCTCCGCCTCATTATGGGCGGGCAGCACAACCGAGAACTCAGGGATTACGTCGCCCATGTCAGTCGATCCGGCGGGCCTGCACTCTTATGCTTGCTTTACTTCAGCGCTTACTTTCTTCCCGCGGCTGCTCTTTAGCGCGGGGCCAGCCTTGCGGCCGTGCGGAGACGTTGCGCCGCCAGCGACGGCGGCGAACCTTGACCGATCGCTGCTGCCGGTTCAACAAGGAATTCAGCACCGGCAAATGCCATGGACAGTTCAACCGTCATCGCGCCGACCGCGGGCCGCTTAAGCGGGGTGGTGAACTACGCGCGCCGCAAGCCCGGCACTGTGCTGGGCTGGGTGCTCGGCGTACATTTCGTCGTCTGGTCCGTGCTCCCGATGCTGGTGTGCAGCAACCTGCAGCTCGACCTTGTCGAGGATCTGGCACTCGGCCGCGAATGGCAGCTCGGCTATTGGAAGCATCCCCCGCTGCCGTGGTGGCTGGCCGACCTCGTTTACCGGCTCAGCGGGCAGATCGACTCCGTCTATGTGCTCGGGCCGCTGGTCGCGGTGGCTTGTCTCTATCATCGTCTGGCGCTTCGGCTGCGAGGTGGCCGATCCATTCATTGGCTTGCTCGCAGTGCTGTCGCTCGAAGGCCTGCACTTCTTCAATTTCTCGGCTGTAAAATTCGCGCACGACCAGATGCAACTGCCGTTCTGGGCGCTGACGGGCTGGTTCGGCTACCGCGCCATTGCCGGCGGGCGCAACCGCGACTGGGTCGCCGCCGGCGCGTTTCTCGCACTGGCGTTCTGGTCGAAATACGCAGCTTTTGCTCTCGCTGCGACCGGCGGCATGGTGCTGCTGTTCGATCCCACCGCGCGGCGCGCATTGCGCACGTCCGGTCCCTGGCTGATGATCGCGGCGTTCTTCATCGTGCTCGCACCAAATCTCTATTGGGTGGTGACGCACGGCTTCCAGCCGATCCTCTACGTCGACGAGCGCGCCAAGGAAGTCGCGCATTGGTACCAGGTTCTCACCTTTCCCCTGCGCTGGGCGGCGAGCCAACTGTTCTTCCTGCTGCCGACCATCATCCTGGTCGGACTGACCTATGGCATGTTTCGGCCGCCGCGCTGGCGCCCGATCGGAACGCCGTTTGCCCGGCGCTATGTGACCGCGCTCGCACTCGGACCGTTCCTGTTCACCACGCTGGTCGCGATGCTGACCGGCCGCCTGCCGGTCGCCATGTGGGGTTATCCACTGTGGTGTTTCGCGCCACTCGCTTTCCTGATGTGGTTCAAGCCCGATCTGGACGCCTCTGCGCTGCGCCAGTTTGCCGTCGCCTTCATCGTCATCTTCCTGGCGCTGCCTCTTGCCTACGCCGCCGATGAGCAACTCGAGCCACTTATCCACAATCGGCAGAAGGCGACGCATTTCCCCGGGCGCGAGATGGCGCGTATCCTGACCGAACGTTGGCACGCTGAGACCGGCAAACCTTTGCATTACGTTGCCGGCGCGCCGCTGCCTGGCGGCGCAGGTGAGTTTGCAGCCAATAACCTAGCGGTTTACTCCAAGGATCATCCGCACGTGATCGTGCACGGCGATCCGGGTCTCAGCCCTTGGATCGATCTCACAGACGTTAAGCGCCGCGGCGCTGTGCTGGTTTGGCAGGGCCATCCGGCGCTGCCCGCGGCGCTCAAAGCCCGGTTTCCGCGCGCCCGGCTGCAGACGCCGCTCACGCTTCCGCAGCGCACAATCGTTCTCAACAGCCCGGCAGTTGTGCATTACGCGATATTGCCGCCCGGCTCTTGAGACATGAGGCCCAAACATCCTTGTTATAACCGGAAATCTCGGTTGCGCTGGCTTGCCTCGTCGGGGACATTGAATGTGGCGGCCCGAATCGCGGCCGCCTGTCGTTATTTGTAAGTGTCCGGCGAAAGCCGTCTGGAAACGGCCCAATGCTTCGTATCGGTGCCATCTTTGTTGTGGTCTGCATGGTGCTTATCGCCGGCTCGGTCGGCGCTGTGGCGTATCTTTGGTTGGCTTTGGATATGAGCAGCTCCGGCGTCGTGGCGCTCGCCACCTTGGTCGCTTTGGCGCTCTACAATACCATCGACAACAGGCTACGCGACCGCCGCGAGCTCGGCGAGCACATCGCCGACCTGTCGCGCGGCACCGCCGACCTCGCTGGTCAGGTGGCCGAGTTGTCGCGCCGATTCAACGCCATCGAAACACGCGTCGACGCCACGATCAACCGCGCGCGCACCGCGGCCGACCCGCTGGCGTCCGAGATTGGCGAACTGGGTTTGTTGATGCACCAACTGGCCGACACGGTCGCGAGCCACGACACGCTCTTGCGGCATGCCGCTGTAGCGGCCCTGCCGCGGCAAATGGGCGAGGTGGCAGCCGGTCCGCTGCCGTTGCGTGAACGCGACGCGGTCAGCGGCGCGCCGCGCTTCAAGGGGTTGCGCCGCGGCGAGATCACCGATCTCGTCCGGCAAGCGGTCGATGAACATCGCATCGATCTCTATTTGCAGCCGATCGTCACTCTGCCGCAGCGCAAAGTGCGCTTTTACGAGGCCATATCGCGCCTGCGCATGGAGGATGGCGAAATCGTCGCCGCCGCCGATTTTCTGGATTTTGCGGACAGGGCTGGCTTGCTGCCCAAGCTCGATAATCTGCTCCTGTTTCGCTGCGTGCAGGTGACACGCCGGCTGCGCATGAAGAACCACGACGTCGGCGTGTTTTGCAATATCAGCCCGGCGACTCTCGCCGACGCCGCCTATTTCAAGCAGATGCTCGATTTCATGGAAGCCAATCGGGCGCTGTCTTCTGCGCTCACCTTCGAATTCAGCCAGAAAGACTATCGCAGCTTCGGTCCGGTCGAGCGCGAGAGCCTGGGCGCGCTGTCTGAAATAGGTTTCCGCTTTTCGCTCGATCACATCGGCGATCTACACATGGAGCCGCGCGAGCTCGCTGAAGCCGGCATTCGTTTTCTGAAGGCGCCGGCCAAGCTTTTGCTGAACAACGCCACTGCCGGGCAGAACGACATCCATCCGGAAGACCTTACCGATCTCCTGGCGCGGTTCGGCATCGAGCTGATCGCCGAGCATATCGAGAGCGAGCGCATGGTGGTCGACCTGCTCGACTACGACGTGCGCTTCGGTCAGGGCTTCCTGTTCTCACCGCCGCGGCCGGTGCGCGCCGAGGCGCTGCAATCGGGCGGCGACGGCGGTATGACGCAGCCGGGCGAACTGGTGGGCGTCGCTGCTCCGCCTGCTTGACATCTCAACGTCGGAAAGGGATGCGATAGCGAGACCGCCACGGGCCATCCGGGGACGGCCGGAGACGCTTCGCATGACCGCCGCCACACCGACCTTGTTGCCTCATTTCTCGGCGCTCGCGCCAAACTACGATGTGCTGCTGTGCGATGTTTGGGGGGTGGTGCATAACGGGATCACTGCGACGCCCGACGCCTGCGACGCCCTGATGCGGGCGCGCGCGCGTGGCGCCGTGGTCGTCCTGATCACCAATGCGCCGCGACCGGGCGAGGCGGTGGCCGGCCAGCTCCGGCATTTTCACGTTCCGCCTGAAACCTATGACGCGATTGTCTCCTCCGGCGACGTCACCCGCAGCGTGATCGAGACGCGGCATGGCAAGAGCCTGAATTTTCTTGGCCCCGAGCGCGACCGCCCGGTGTTCAGCGGTCTCAACGTGAAGTTCGCGAGCCTGGAGACCGCCGATTACGTGGTCTGCACCGGGCTTGAGGATGACGATATCGAGACGCCGGACGACTACCGCGATCGCCTGCAGGCGATGCTGGCGCGCAAGCTGTTCATGGTCTGCGGCAACCCGGACGTCGTGGTGGAACGCGGCGACCGCCTGGTCTATTGCGCCGGCGCACTCGCCGACCTTTACGCCACAATGGGCGGCGAGGTGCTCTACGCCGGCAAACCCTATCGGCCGATCTACGACATGGCGCTCAAGCGGGCGGAAGAGGCGGCCGGGCGCAAAGTGCCGCTCGCCCGCGTGCTGGCGGTCGGCGATTCGCTGCGTACCGATCTCAAGGGCGCACGCACGATCGGCGTCGATTTCCTGTTCGTGACTGCCGGTATTCACGCCGAGGAACTGGGCGGGCGCGACAAGCCCGATCCCGCGGCGCTCAACAGCGCATTCGTCGCCGCCGGCGACGTACCGAAGGCGGTGATGCAGCGGCTGGTGTGGTGAAGCAGCCTGTTAAGCCGCCGGCGCCTCGACATTGCCGAATACGGCGTCGATCTTGCTCTTCAGTGTTTGCGCGTTGAACGGCTTGACGATGTAGTTCGACACGCCCGCCTTTTTGGCGGCGATCACGTTCTCGGTCTTCGATTCTGCGGTGACCATGATAAACGGCGTCTGCGAAAGATTGGGATCTGCGCGCATTTCCTTCAGCAGGCTGTAGCCGGTCATCGGCTCCATATTCCAGTCCGAGATGACCAAGCCATACTTGCGCTCGCGCATCTTGGCGAGCGCCGCGGTGCCGTCGCCAGCGTCATCGACATGCTCGAAGCCGAGTTGCTTCAGCAGATTGCGAATGATGCGGATCATGGTGTTGTAATCGTCCACCACGAGGACCGGCATCGTCAGATCGAGAGCCATGGCATATTACCCCGATAAAGAGGTCTTCCTGCGCAGTCGCTTGAATCGCACGAAGCTAGCAACCCGGTTTGAATAAGCGGTTAATTTGTAAGTTCGTTAACACAACTCTAACTCCGACCTGCGCCCGACGCCGCATCGTGATAATGACCGTCGCAAGGCCTGTTTTTACCGAAATCCGACTCGCTCATGAGCCAAACCAACCCTTCGGCCAAGCCTTTCCACGTCGCGCAAGGGGCCGGTGCCACGATCGACCCCGGGTTGCTTGCCGGCGCGGTGGTGGCCATCGGCAATTTCGACGGCGTCCACCGCGGCCACCGCGCCGTGATCGGGGCGGCGCTCGCCCGCGCCCGGGCGCTGGGGCGCCCGGCTGCGGCCCTGACCTTTTCGCCGCACCCGCGCCAGTTCTTCCGGCCGCAGGAGCCGTTGTTTCAGCTTTCCAGCCTTTCCGACAAATTGCGCCTGTTGGCCGCCACGGGGCTGGATGGAGCCGTGGTCATGACCTTCGATGCCGCGCTGGCGGGAACTCCGGCGGAAGATTTCGTGGGGGATATCCTGGCGGGGCGGTTGCGGATCGGCGGGGCGGCGATCGGCTTCGACTTCCATTTCGGCAAGAACCGCACCGGCTCGCCGGCTTATCTCACGGAGCAGGGCGCCCGGCTCGGCTTTGCCGTCGACGTGGTGCCCCCGCTGGAGGACGAGGGCCGGCCGGTCTCGTCTGGTTCGATCCGCACGGCTCTCGCGGCCGGGCGGGTGGTGGAGGCGGCGGAACTGCTCGGCGCGCCCTGGTTCGTAAGCGCGGAAGTCATCCACGGCGACAAGCGCGGCCGCGACCTCGGCTTTCCCACCGCCAATATGCAGCTCGATCCGGCCTGCGGCCTCAAGCACGGCATCTACGCGGTGCGGGTGTGCGTCGAGGGCGAGCTGCGCGACGGGGTGGCGAGCTTCGGCCGCCGACCGACGTTCGACAATGGGACGCCCCTGCTGGAGGTGTTCCTGTTCGACTTTGCCGGCGATCTCTACGGCAAGGTGATCGAGGTCGCCTTTATCGGCTGGATCAGGCCGGAGCAGAAATTCGCCTCGGTCGATGCTCTGATGCAGCAGATGGACGCCGACGCCGCGCAGGCCCGCGACGCGCTTTCGCGCGCCGCCGGCGCATTTCCGGTACTGGGGGCGATTTGAGGCGGAAAACCGGCCTTTCCGCCGCCGAATCCGCCTGCTAGTACACGCCCCATGTCGAAAGAGCGCGATTATTCAGAGACCCTGTTCCTGCCGCAGACGGATTTCCCGATGCGCGCCGGCCTGCCGCAGAAGGAGCCGGAGATCCTCAAGCGCTGGCAGGAGGCCGGGCTTTACGATCAATTGCGCGCGGCGTCGAAGGGCCGGGACAAGTTCATCCTCCACGACGGCCCGCCTTACGCCAACGGCAACATCCATATCGGCCACGCGCTCAACAAGATCCTCAAGGACCTGGTGACGCGCAGCCAGCAGATGCTCGGCTACGACTTCGAACTACGTGCCGGGATGGGACTGCCACGGCCTGCCGATCGAGTGGAAGGTCGAAGAGGAGAACTACCGGTCCAAGGGCAAGGCCAAGCCCGACTTCTCCGATCCGGCGGCGATGGTGGCGTTCCGTCAGGAATGCCGCGCCTATGCCCAGCGCTGGCTCGAGGTGCAGCGCGAAGAGTTCAAGCGGCTCGGCGTCGAGGGCGACTGGGACCATCCCTATACGACCATGGACACCTTCGCCGAGGCGCAGATCGCGCGCGAGCTGATGAAGTTCGCCGCCAACGGAACCTTGTATCGCGGCAGTAAGCCGGTGATGTGGTCGGTGGTGGAGAAGACCGCGCTCGCCGAAGCCGAGGTCGAATACGAGGACTACACCAGCGATACAGTGTGGGTGAAGTTTCCTGTTAAGAAGGCCTAGATCACCTGCAATCGATCCACAGGCGACCGAAAATACGATCTAAAGCAAATTCGAGAGACTGCTGCTGATCTTGCCGGTAGCCTCGTCGTGATCTGGACGACCACGCCCTGGACTTTCCCCGGCAATCGCGCCGTTAGCTTTCGCCTAAGCACATCGATTACGGTCTCTACGAAGTCGTTGAGGCGCCTCCGGACAATTGGGCAAAGTCGGTGAACATCTATTTGTTGGCGACGAACCTTGCCGGAGAGTGTGTTTGCTCAAGCTCGCGTCACTGTATTCAAATTGCGTGCGATAGCGTTGATTCTGAAGTCCCGGCCCAGCGAATCTTGGCCGCCATGATCTGTGTCACCCACTGAAGTCGCCTGGGCGGTTATGATTTCAACGTGCCGCTTTCTCCCCGGCGATCACGTCACCGACGACACCGGCACCGGCTTCGTCCATACCGCGCCCGGCCACGGCCGCGAAGACTTCGACGTCTGGATGGAGAACAAAGCGCAGCTCGAAACGCGCGGCATCAACACGGCGATCCCCTATACCGTCGACGAGAACGGCGCCTTCACCGAGGCCGCGCCCGGCTTCACGGGCAAACGCGTCATCAACGACAAGGGCGAGAAGGGCGACGCCAACGAAGCGGTGATCGAGGCGCTGATCGAGGCCGGCATGTTGATCGCGCGGGGCCGGCTCAAGCACCAGTATCCGCATTCCTGGCGCTCGAAGAAGCCGGTCATCTTCCGCAACACGCCGCAGTGGTTCATTGCGATGGACAAGGCGATCGACAAGCCGGGCGATAAGCCGGGCAAACCTTGCGCGGGCGCTCGCTGGCCGGGATCAAGGCCACCCGGTGGGTGCCGCCAGCGGGGCAGAACCGCATCACCGGCATGATCGAGGCCAAGCCCGATTGGGTGATCTCACGCCAGCGCGCCTGGGGCGTGCCGATCGCGGTCTTCGTGCAGGAAAACCCCGACGGCTCTGTCGACATCCTGCAAGACCCCGAGGTCGAGGTGCGCATCGTCGAGGCCTTCGAGCAAGAGGGCGCCGACGCCTGGTACGCGCCGGGCGCGCGCGAGCGCTTCCTCGGCAAGCGCGCCAACGAGGCGTGGCAGAAGGTCGACGACATTCTCGATGTCTGGTTCGATTCCGGCTCCACCCACGCCTTCGTGCTGGAGGATCCGGTGCACTTCCCGCAGCTCGCCGGCATCAAGCGCAAGATCGACGGTGGCCGCGACACGGTGATGTATCTGGAAGGCTCGGACCAGCACCGCGGCTGGTTCCATTCCTCGCTGATCGAAAGCTGCGGCACGCGCGGCCGCGCGCCTTACGATGTGGTCGTCACCCACGGCTTCACGCTCGACGAGCACGGCCGCAAGATGTCGAAGTCGCTCGGCAACACGGTCGCGCCGCAGGACGTGATCAAGCAGTCCGGCGCCGATATCCTGCGCATGTGGGTAGCGTCCTGCGATTACTGGGACGATCAGCGCATCGGCCCGGAAATCCTCAAGACCACCACCGATACTTATCGCAAGCTGCGCAACACGCTGCGCTGGATGCTGGGCAATCTGGCTCATTTCCATGAAGATGAGCGCGTCACCCATGCCGAGCGCATGTCAGAGCTCGAGCGGCTGATGCTGCACCGGCTCGCCGAGCTTGATGCGCTGGTGCGCAAGGCTTACGCCGATTACGACTATAAGCGCATCTTCGCCGCGCTCAGCGCCTTCATGACCTCGGACCTGTCGGCGTTCTATTTCGACATCCGCAAGGACACGCTCTATTGCGATCCGGCCTCCTCGATAAAGCGCAAGGCCTGCTTGACCGTGCTCGATCATCTGTTCCGCTGCACGGTCATTTGGCTTGCGCCCATGCTCTGCTTCACCGCGGAGGAGGCGTGGCTCTCGCGCTACGGCGCCGACGCCAAGTCGGTGCATCTCGAAACGTTCCCCGAGCTGCCGTCGTCCTGGCGCGACGACAAGCTGGCCGAGAAATGGCGCAAGGTCCGCACCGTGCGCCGCGTTGTCACCGGCGCGCTGGAGATCGAGCGCGCGCAGAAGCGCATCGGTTCCTCGCTGGAGGCGCATCCGATCGTGCACGTCTCGGACGAAGACCTGTTCGAAGCAGTCGCCGATGTCGATCTCGCCGAAATCTGCATCACCTCGGCGGCGACCTTGGTGAAAGACGGCGCGCCTTCCGACGCCTTTCGTCTGCCGGACGTTTCCGGTGTCGCGGTCGTTCCCAACCTGGCCGAAGGCACCAAGTGCGCGCGCTCGTGGAAGGTGCTCAACACCATCGGCGCCGATCCCGAATTCCCCGACGTTTCCCCGCGCGACGCCCAGGCGCTGCGCGAGTGGGAAACCCAGCGCAAGGCGGCGGAGTGATTTTTTGGAGGATGGAGTGAAGGAAACGCGATGCGGTCGTCCCTGCGAAGGCGGGGACGATGGTAGGATGACGGGGACGACTGCAGGATGAGCCGCTTCCTCTGCGGCCCGCTTACCCGCTTCGGCCTCGTCGTGGCGGCGCTCGCCTGCCTGATCGATCAGGCAAGCAAGCTCTACCTGCTGCGGGTGGTCGACCTCGCCGCTAAGGGTCCCATCGGCCTCGGGCCCTTCTTCGACCTGGTCCTCACCCGCAACACCGGCATCAGCTACGGCCTGTTCCAGACCAGCGGGGCGCTTGGCGCCTGGGTGCTGCTGGCGGTCAAGATTGTCGCAGTGATCCTGCTGTGGGTATGGCTCGCCCGCGCCCATGATCGGCTCACCGCGCTCTCGCTCGGACTGATTATCGGGGGGGCGATCGGCAACGGAATCGACCGTGTGGCCTATGGCTGGGTGGCCGATTTTGTCTATTTCCACATCAATACGGCCCACTGGCGGTTTAGCTGGTACGTTTTTAACCTCGCGGATGCAGCCATCGTTGCCGGGGTCATCGGCCTCCTGTATGAATCCCTGCGTGGGGACCGCGCCGCAAAACTGCCCTGATCCGCCGGCATAAGCGACCGTAGATCTTTGAATTCCGCGAGGAATTAAGGCTCAAAGGCCGGGGTCCTGAGATTGGGATGAACACCATGCGCCCGACACGCCTGAATGCCCGTTTGCCGGTTGTTGCCGCCTTGGGTGCGGCGATTGCCGCCACTGCCCTTGTCGGCATGGCCTGGGCCGGCGATGACGATCAGCCCATAGATCAGCAGATCCTGCACAGCATCCTGACCGGGATCGGCCTGCAGGACCCCAATGCGCCACAGCCGACCTATGAGGAGCGGCCACCGCTGGTGATCCCCAAGAGCGACGCGCTACCGCCGCCGCAGCAGCCGGGCGCGGCCGTCGCGAATAATCCGGCCTGGCCCAAGGATCCGGACGTTCTGCGTGCCAAGGCTCTCGCCAAGCAAGAGAAGAACCGCGATACCTTCGCAGAGTATCAACGGGAACATAACCAGCTGCTGCCAGATCAACTCGGTCCGAAAGGTCCGGGCCGTCAGCAGGCCAGCGCCGGTGCGGCGTCTGAGGGCAATATCACTGGCCGCCCGCATATGATGAGCCCGTCGGAACTCGGCTACAAAGGCGGCCTGTTCAGCAATATCTTTGGTGACAGCAAGGAGCAGGAGGAGGCCGCACGGTTCACCGGCGAGCCCTCGCGCACCTCGCTAACCGAGCCTCCGCCCGGCTATCAGACGCCATCGCCGAATCAGCCTTATGGGGTTGGCGGGAATAGTGGACCGCCGAAGCCGACGAACGACTATTTGACGCATGGCGAGATTGGCGACCGCTGATTGCGTCGGTTGGTGATCCGAAATCTTGTGACTGTGCGGGCGTAGTCTTTCGGGGGCGCCGCACCCATCCCGTTTTGCAGAGGGAGCGCACGTGATCTCGAGAAGAGGCTTCGTCTTATCCGCCGTTGTCACGGCGACGGCGCTTTCCGGTCCAATTGCAGTTGCTTCGAGCGGACCCAATATCGCCGATTTCACCCTGAAGAACGGCCTCGAACTGGTGGTTATTCCTGATCACCGCGCGCCTGTTGTCACACATATGATCTGGTACAAAGTCGGCGCCGCCGACGAGAAGCCGGGCAAGTCGGGGATCGCCCATTTCCTCGAGCACCTGATGTTTAAGGGGACCGCCAAGCATCCGGCCGGGCAGTTCTCGACCATGGTGGCGAAGATGGGCGGACAGGAGAATGCCTTCACCACCGACGACTACACGGGCTTCTATCAGCGTGTCCCCAGCGGGGAGCTCGAGAAAGTGATGTCGTTCGAGGCCGACCGCATGACCGGCCTGGTGCTGACCGACGCGGTGGTGCTGCCGGAGCGCCAGGTCATCCTTGAAGAGCGCAACCAGCGCATCGAGAACAATCCACGCGCCAAGCTCGGCGTGCAGATCGACGCGGCGCTTTATCTCAATAGCCCCTACGGCAAGCCGACCATTGGCTGGCGGAGCGAGATGGAGCATCTCACGCGCGACGACGCTATCGCCTTCTACCATCGCTTCTATGCGCCCAATAACGCGGTGCTGGTGGTCGCCGGCGACGTCAAGCCGCAAGAGGCGCTCAAGTTCGCGCAGGAGACCTACGGCAAGCTCAAGCCCAACCCGAATATCCCGCCGCGTCACCGGCCGAAGGAGCCGCCGCCGGTGGCCGCGCGCACGGTCACGCTCGCCGACGCTCGCGTCGAACAGCCGATCATCCAGCGCGCCTATCTGGTGCCGTCGTTCGCCACCGCCAAGCCGGGCGAGTCGGAAGCGCTTGAAGTGCTTGCCCACATTCTCGGACACGGCTCCAATGGCCGGCTCTATAGCGACCTCGTGGTCAACAAGAAGCTCGCGGTTAATGCCGGCGCTTGGTACGACAGTTCGGTGCTCAATATGTCGAAGTTCGCGATCTACGGCGCGCCGCGGCCGGGGGTCACGCTGCCGCAACTCGAAAAGGAAGTCGACGCGGTGATCGCGCGCGTGGTCGACAAGGGCGTGACCGACGAGGAGCTTGAACGCAGCAAGACCCGCCTGATCGCCGACGCCGTCTATGCCCACGACAGTCAGGCCAGCATGGCGCGTTGGTACGGTGGCGCGCTGATGACCGGCGCGACAGTCAATGATGTGCTGCATTGGCCCGACCGGATCCGCGCCGTCACCGCGGCGCAAGTGCAACTGGCCGCGCGTCACTGGCTCGAGATTCGGCGCTCGGTTACCGGCTTCCTCATCAAGGATAAGAGCCCGCAGGCGGAGAAGCGTTCATGACCCGTTTTTTGACTTCGCTCGCGCTCGCGGGTTTCGCATTCGTGGCAGCAGCGCCTGCCGCGTCGGCGATGAAGATCGAAAAGATCGTGACGCCGGCCGGTATCACCGCCTGGCTGGTGCGCGAACATTCGGTGCCGCTGGTCTCACTCAACTACGCCTTCCGCGGCGGTTCGAGTCAGGACGAGGCCGACAAATCCGGCGCCGCCAGCCTCGCCGGCAATCTGCTCGACGAAGGCGCGGGCAAGCTCGACAGCGAGCAATATCACGACCGACTCGAACGCCATGCCATCGACCTCCGCTTCAGCGCTGGGCGCGACTATTTCCGCGGCACGCTGCGCACTCTCAACGAGCACCGGGAGGAGGCGTTTGATCTGCTGCATCTGGCGCTCGCCGAGCCGCGCTTCGATCCCGATGCGGTGCAGCGGGTGCGCGGCCAGGTCATGGCCGGCCTGCGGCGCGAAGTGACCAATCCCAACGACGTCGCCAGCCTGCGCTGGTGGCAGACAGCGTTCCCCGGCCACCCGTATGGCCGGCAGAGCGCGGGCTCGCTGGAAACGGTGCCGCACATCACGGCTGACGACATGCGCGACTACGTGCGCCGAGTGTTCGCGCGCAACGGGCTCACGGTGTCGATCGTCGGCGACGTCGACGCCAAGACCGCGGCCGCGCTGATCGACCGAGCGTTTGGCAGCCTGCCGGCCAAGAACCACCTCAAGCCGGTGCCGAGTGCGATTCCGGTCGGGTTGGGCAAACGCATCGTCATCAAACTCAACGTGCCACAGTCGGTGGTGACTTTCGGCGGCAAGGGCATCGAGCGCAGCGATCCCGATTTCATGACTGCCTACATCGTCAATCATATTCTCGGCGGCGGCGACTTCACCTCGCGCCTTTACCGCGAGGTACGCGAGAAGCGCGGGCTGGCCTACGGCGTCTATGACAGCCTGGTCTGGTTCAAGGGCGCAGCGGTGATGATCGGCGGCACCGCCACCCGCGACGACCGCACCGCCGACGCGCTCAGGATTATCGAGCAGCAGATCGGGCGGATGGCGGCGCAGGGCCCGACCGAGGCGGAGTTGGCTGCGGCCAAATCGTATCTCAAGGGTGCTTACGCGCTGTCGCTTGACAGTTCGAGCAAGATCGGCGCCCAGCTCACCCAGATTCAGCTCGACAACTTGGGGATCGACTATATCCAACGCCGCGGCGCCATGATCGATGGCGTGACGCTGGCCGACGCCAAGCGGGTCGCCAAGCGGCTCTATGGCGGCGGCTTGCTGATTACCGTGGCCGGCCGCCCCAAGGACCTAATCTCGGGCGCCATCGCCAAGGAATGATGCGGCCCCGAACTGTCATGCCCCGCGAAAGCGGGGCATCCAGTATATGGGGAACCTCTTGGTAATAATCTTCCTTGCGATGGCGGATTTTCGAAAATACTGAATCGTCCGCTTGTGCGGACGATGACAGCCCGTAGAATTTGAAGAGCAATGCCCATCCTCCAATCCATCGACAGCGCCCTCGAAAAGACCATCGGCGCCAACGGCGTCGGCGACGATGTGCTCGCCGTCATGCTCGATCGCGCGCAAGGCGCACTCGAAATTCTGCGCGCCCGCCATGGCGACGGCAGCCTGCCGCTGTTGCGCCTGCCGGCACGTACCGACGATCTTTCCGGTATCGACGAAGCCGCAGTCAATCTGGCGGATGGCGCGAGCGACATCGTCATTCTCGGCACCGGCGGTTCGTCGCTCGGCGGCCAGACGCTGGCGCAGCTTGCTGACTACCATGTACCCGGCATCGGGAGCTTGCGCGGTGCTCCGCGGCTGCATTTCATCGATAATCTCGACCCGCTGTCATTCGAGGCAATGCTGGCGAAGCTGCCGCTTGCCGCGACGCGCTTTGTGTCGATCTCCAAGTCCGGCGGAACCGCCGAGACTCTGATGCAGACCATCGCCACGCTGTCGGCAATCAAGAACGCCGGCCTGGATCCGCGCAACGGCTTCGTCGGTCTGAGCGAACCGGCCAAGCCGGGCAAGCGCAACGGCCTGCGCGATCTGCTGACGAAACATCAGGTGCCGATGCTCGACCACGACCCCGGTGTTGGTGGCCGCTTCTCGGTATTGTCGAACGTTGGCCTTCTGCCGGCGGCCGCTCTCGGCCTCGATATCGCCGCCATACGCAAGGGCGCCGCGCGGGCGCTGGCGCCGGTGCTGGCGAAGAAGAACCCGGCGGACGTCCCGGCGGCGCTCGGCGCCGCGCTCAGCGTTGCGCTCGCTGAGAGCAAGGGCAAGGCGATCAGCGCGCTGATGGCCTACAGTGATCGGTTGGAGCGCTTCACGCACTGGTACGTGCAGCTATGGGCCGAAAGCCTCGGCAAAGACGGCAAAGGCACCACGCCGGTCGGTGCGCTCGGCCCCGTCGATCAGCACAGCCAGGTGCAGCTCTTCATCGCCGGCCCGCGCGACAAGTTGTTCAATGTCGTCACCGTCGGCGCTGCGGGCTTAGGGTCGCGCATGGACGGCGAACTGGCGCGACTTGCCGGCGAGCCCGGCTTTGCCGGCAAGACCATCGGCGACCTGGTGGCGGCGGAAGGCCGCGCCACCGCCGAGACGCTCGCTAACAACGGCTGCCCGGTGCGCACCTTCCACATCGAGCGGCTGGATGAGGACAGCCTTGGCGAACTGCTGATGCATTTCATGCTGGAGACCATCATCGCCGCCCACTTGCTCGGCATCGACGCCTTCGACCAGCCGGCGGTGGAAGAAGGCAAGGTGCTGGCGAAGAAGTATTTGATCCAGTGAGTGTCATCGCCCGCGCAGGCGGGCGATCCAGTAATCACTGAACGGTGTTGGGTGTATACTGGATGCCCCGCCTTCGCGGGGCATGACGGGAAGTGCAATGATCCGCATCACCGACACCATATCGATAGACGACTCCGAGCTAGAGGAAAGCTTCGTGCGTTCCTCCGGGCCGGGCGGGCAGAACGTCAACAAGGTGTCGAGCGCGGTGCAGTTGCGCTTCGACGTGCGCCGCTCGCCGTCGCTGCCTAACGACGTCGCCATCCGGCTGATGCGGCTTGCCGGCAGTCGGCTGACCAAGGAGGGCGTCATCGTCATCGTCGCGCAGAGCTACCGTGACCAGACCCGCAACCGCGCCGAGGCGCGCGAACGCCTGGTCGACCTGATCCGGGAGGCGGCGGTCAAGCCGACCCCGCGCCGCGCCACCAAGGTGCCGAAGGCCGCCAAAAAGCGCCGACTGGAGGGCAAGCGCCACCGCGCCGACATCAAGAAAATGCGCAGCGGCAAGAGGTTCGACTAAATTTCTGCTCGTCGTCCCCGCTGAAGGCGGGGACCCTGTAACCCCGGTCCGTCCGCATCGTGACGACAGGGATCACTGGGTCCCTGGCCTCGCGGAGCTAGTCGTCGGGCAGCGCTTTGCGCGGGCCCGTTGGCTCGCCCAGTACGACAGCCGAAAATAGCGGGGGCGGCGGAGCCCCGCGCCTCGCTCGTGCCATGCGTGGCCGATAGAGTCCGGCAAGCTCCGAATCAGATGATTGCCATGCCCGTCCGCCAACTGCCCGAAAACGTCATCAACCGCATCGCCGCCGGCGAGGTGGTCGAGCGGCCTGCGAGCGTGGTCAAGGAACTGGTGGAGAATGCGCTCGATGCCGGTAGCCGCCGCATCGAGGTGCTGACCGACGGCGGCGGGCGGCGGCTCATTCGCGTCACCGACGATGGCGCCGGCATGACCCGCGCCGACCTTGAACTCGCCATCGAGCGTCACGCCACCTCCAAGCTCGACGGCGACGATCTGCTGGCGATCCGTACGCTCGGCTTCCGCGGCGAGGCCTTGCCTTCGATCGGGGCGGTGAGCCGGCTCACCATCACCAGCCGTCACGCGGGCGAGCCGCACGCCTGGGCGATTACGGTCGATGCCGGCGCGGCGTCGCCGGTGAAACCCGCAGCATTAGGGCAAGGCACCACGGTGGAGGTGCGCGACCTGTTCTACGCCACACCGGCGCGTCTCAAGTTTTTGAAGAGCGACCGCAGCGAAGCCGAAGCCGTGCGCGAGGTGGTGCGGCGGCTCGCCATGAGCCGGCCCGACGTCACCTTCACGCTGGCCGGCGAGGAGCGCGCGCCGGTGAGCTGGAATGCTTCGCCTGACGGCGACCGGCTCGTGCGGCTCGGCGACGTGTTGGGCGGCGACTTTCGCGCCAACGCCATCGCCATTGCATCCGAGCGCGAGGGCGTTCAACTTTCCGGCTTCGCTGCGCTGCCGACGTTGTCGCGCGCCAATTCGCTCGGGCAGTACCTGTTCGTCAACGGCCGGCCGGTGCGCGACAAGGTTCTGGTCGGCGCGGTGCGCGCGGCCTACGCCGACTATCTGCCGCGCGACCGCCATCCACTGCTGGCGCTGTTCGTCACGATTGGCGCGCGCGAGGTGGACGTCAACGTGCATCCGGCCAAAACCGAAGTGCGCTTCCGCGAAGGCGGCCTGGTGCGCGGGTTGATCGTGCGCGCGCTGAAGGAAGCACTCGAACGCGAGGGCCAGCGCGCTGCGACCACCGGCGGCGGTGCCACCATTGCCGCCTTCCGCCCGCGCGGCGGATACGACTGGCGGCGCTCTCCGGCGCGTCCGCCTGCTTATGCGGCGCCGCCTAGCGGAGGCTTCGGTTTTGCCGAAACGGCGCAATCCGCCTTCGATGTCGGCGCGCCGGCGGCGGACGCTCGCGCCAATGTCGTCGAAGCAACACCTGAATTGCTTGACCGGCCGCTCGGCGCCGCCCGTGCACAGGTCCATGAGACCTATATCGTGTCGCAAACCCGCGACGGGCTCGTCATCGTCGACCAGCACGCCGCCCATGAACGCATCGTCTATGAACGTATGAAGGCGGCGCTGGACGCTTCCGGCGTGGCGCGGCAGATCCTGCTCATCCCCGAGATCGTCGAGATCGATGAGGCCGACGCCGCGCGGCTGGTGGCGCGTGCCGAGGAACTCGCGCGATTCGGCTTGGCGCTTGAATCCTTCGGGCCCGGCGCCGTGGCGGTGCGCGAGACGCCGTCGCTCCTGGGCGAAGTCGACGCGCAGGGCCTGGTGCGCGATCTCGCCGAGCACATGGCGGAGTGGGATGATTCCCTGCCGCTCGAGCGTCGCCTGATGCACGTTGCGGCCACCATGGCCTGCCACGGCTCGGTGCGCGCCGGGCGACGGCTTAAGCCGGAAGAGATGAACGCGCTGCTGCGCGAAATGGAAGAGGTGCCCAATTCCGGCCAGTGCAACCATGGCCGGCCGACGTACGTAGAGTTGAAGCTGGGCGATATCGAGAGGTTGTTTGGGCGGAAGTAATTTCCGGCGTCGGCGCCAATTTCTCTGCTGTCATCCCGCGACGGCGGGGACCCAAAAACCCCCGCGTTTCCGCCAAACGAGTGCCCATGTTTACTGGATCACCCGCTTACGCGGGCGATGACAATCAGTGGTGGCGCAAAATCAACAGCTTGGTATCGTCGTAGTCGCGCCGCTCCAGCTCCTCGAAACCTTCGGGCGTGACGAAACCAGCCTCGCGCGCTTCTTCCACCACGATTAGCGCCTCCGGCTTCAGCCAGCCGCCCTCGCGCGCCGACACCAACGCCTTCTCCGCCAGCCCCTTGCCGTAGGGCGGGTCGAGGAACACCAGCGAGAATGGCTCCAGCGGATGCGCGGGCCCGAGCTTGGTGGCGTCGCGGCGAAAGATGCGGGTGACGCCGCCGAGCCCCAGGCTTTCGGTGTTGTCGCGCAGCAGCGCGCGCGCTTCCACACCCTCGTCGACGAACAACGCGTATGCCGCACCGCGCGAGACGGCTTCGATGCCGAGCGCGCCGGTGCCGGCGAAGAGATCAAGCACGCGTGCGCCGGCAACCGGATCACCGTAGGAATGCATGAGAATGTTGAACAGCGCCTCGCGCAGGCGGTCGCTGGTCGGACGCACAGCGTCCGACTTCGGCCCGGCGATGGGGCGCGAGCGCAGACGTCCGCCGACCACCCTCACGACTTTGATCTCGGATATTTTGGCCGCGGCCCACCGCTGCGGTCGCGGCGGCGCTTGCGAGCATTAAATTTCTTTCGCGTGGGGCGGTCGCGCTCTTGCTCCGAGCCGTCATCCTGAGGTGCGCGCTGCCGCGCCTCGAGGGATGATCGGCCAAATTCTTGACCTTGGCGATCACCCTTGAGGCGCGCTTCGCGCGCGCTTCGGGGTGACGGGCGGACTTCATCCTCCAGCGGCCCTTCGAAATCCGCGTTGGCCGCCTTAGCGATCTCGGGCCCGAGCGTCTTACGCAATGCCGACGTCTCGACTTCCTCGACCGTGCCTTCGTCGAGCTCACCCAACTCGAACGGGCCATAGGACAACCGGATCAGCCGGTTCACCCTCAGGCCGAGGTGCTCCAGCACTTTGCGTACCTCACGGTTCTTGCCTTCCTTGATCGCGAATGTCAGCCAGACATTGGCGCCCTGTTCGCGGTCGAGGCTGGCTTCGATCGGCCCGTAGCGCACGCCGGCGATGACGACGCCATCTTTCAGCTTGTCGAGCACTTCCTGCGTCACCCGTCCGAGTGCGCGCACCCGGTAGGTGCGCAGCCAGCCGGTCGCTGGCAGTTCAAGCACGCGCGCCAGCCCGCCGTCGTTGGTCAACAGCAGCAGCCCCTCGGTGTTGATGTCGAGCCGTCCGATGCTGATCAGCCGGGGCAGGTGCTTGGGCAGCGCCCGGAACAGCGTGTCGCGCCCCTGCGGATCGGAATGCGTGGTCACCAGCCCGCGCGGCTTGTGATAGAGGAACAACCGTGTGCGGGCGCGGCCGGGCAGCGGCGCGCCGTCCACGGTGATGCGGTCGCGGGGCGTGACGTTCAGCGCGGGCGAGGCGATTACTGCGCCGTTGACGGCCACCCGGCCAGCGCCGATCCAAGCCTCCGCCTCACGCCGCGAGCCGAGCCCGGCGCGGGCAATCACCTTGGCGATGCGCTCGCCCTGTTTGTCATCTTGTTTGTCATGGGTCCCTTTTTCGGGCATGAGCAGGATTTATGACATCGCCCTCATTCATGCAAATGGCCCTCGACGAAGCCCGCGCGGCGCAAGGGCGCGGCGAGGTACCGGTCGGCTGCGTCATCGTCCGTGGGGCGCAAGCGATCGCGCGCGCCGGCAACCGGACGCTGGCCGACAAGGACCCGACCGCCCATGCCGAGCTGTTGGCGATCCGTAAGGCGGCAGCCACGCTTGGCACGGAGCGGCTCACCGATTGCGATCTCTACGTGACGCTCGAACCCTGCACTATGTGTGCGGCAGCGATGTCGTTTGCCCGTATCCGCCGGCTCTATTTCGGCGCCGCCGATCCCAAAGGCGGTGCGGTCGAGCACGGCGTGCGGTTCTTTGCGTCGCCGACCTGCCATCATCGGCCGGACGTCTATGGCGGCATCAATGAAAGTGAATGCGCGGCGCTGCTGAAGGAGTTCTTTGAGGCGCGGCGTTGAAATGATTATCCCGTCCCCTGACGGGGAGAGATAGGTCTTTCGTTACGCCGTCTTGTCGACCAGCTTGCCCATGCCCGGCGGTGGCGGTGCTTGCCGGGTCACGGCTTCCGGGGTGAACGCCGCATTCTCTCGATCGCGTTCACGCGGCGAGGACGGTGGCGCCTTCGGCGATGTTGCGGTCTTCGGCTCGATCATCAGAATGCCGATACTGCTGTCGCTCATGACTGGTACTCGGGAACAATGGCGTGAAGGTACCGGCGAGATGTCAACGCAACGCAACACCGCCCGGTGGAATCCGAGGTGTCCTGGAAACCGTTTGTTGACCTTGAGAAGGCGCCGCGGCGCTGCAGCGTCGAAAAACAGGAACTTACGCTTGCTTGGCGAAGTTCCAGGCCGTCCGCGCCAAGGGCCTGATCATCTCAGCCTTGGCGGGCGCGAATTCGGATGTCGCGGTGCCGTCGCGCACGCGGCCGATGATGCCCTGCAGGATGGCGGCGATGCGGAAGAAGTTGTAGGCGAGATAAACCGGTAGAAAGGGGCGCGGATCGAGCCCGGTGCGTGCGACATAGACGTCGACGTAATCGCTCATCGATGGAATGCCGAGCGCGGCAAGATCGTGGCCGACCAGTGACGCCGTGCCCGCCGCACTTTCGGAATGCGGCATATGCCAGGCCATCAGGTGATAGGAAAAATCGGCGAGTGGATCGCCGAGCGTCGACAATTCCCAATCGAGTACGGCGATGACCCTGGGCGCATCCTTGGCCACGATCAGATTGTCGAGCCGGTAATCGCCGTGCACCACGCGAATGGGCCCCGCGGGCGGCAGGTGTTGCGGTAGCCACTCGATCAGCCGCTCCATCTCGTCGATCTTTTCGGTTTCGGACGCGCGATACTGCTTCGACCAGCGGTCGACCTGGCGCGCGACATAGCTTTCACCTTTGCCGAAATCGCCAAGCCCAATCTGCGCTGGATCGAAGCTGTGCAGCATTGCGATGGTATCGTTCATGGCGTCATAGATCGCCGCGCGCTCGGCCGGGTTGGAGTCCGGCATCTGCGGCTCCCAGAATACGCGGCCGTCGACAAAGTCCATGACGTAGAACGGCGTGCCGGCCACGCTCTCGTCGGCGCAATAGGCGAGGGGCTCGGCCACCGGAAATCCTTGCGCGTGAAGCGCGCTGATCACCCGGAATTCACGATCGACCGCGTGCGCTGACGGCAGCAGTTTGCCCGGCGGTTTCCGCCGCAGCACGTCACTCCTGCCCGGCGTCTCCAGCAGATAAGTCGGGTTCGACTGCCCGCCCTTGAACTGCTTGACCGTCAACGGCCCGGCGAAGCCTTTGACGTTCGCGGCCAGATAAGCCTCCAGCCGCGCGGCATCGATGCGCAAGGCTGCGCTCATTTCTTTGGTGCCGGAAAAGGCCTGCTGGCGGTCGATGGTGCTCATGACACTTGGCGTTGTTACTTCTTCCCCTCGAATGCGATCGGCGCATCGGCATAGATCTTATAAGATTGCGTCTTCGGTTTATCTTTGTCCTCGTCCTTGACGTAACGGATTGAGCTTTGCCCCTGCAGCGCGCGCGGGAGGATCATCACCCGGATGAAGCGGGTGGGCCGGTCGGCGGCAGCCTGCGCGAAAACGGGGTCGGGGCCGGTCTCGTACCAGGCGGCTCCCGGTCCGTAGGAGGTCGAACGTCCATGGGTATCGATGCGCAAACCGCCTTCGATGACGCAGCGGATGCCCGGGCCCTGGTGCACGTGGGTATAGGCGCAGCCGCCGGGCGGGAAGGAAACGCTGTCGCCGCGCATCAGCAGTTCGCCCTTGGGGATTGTTTCGAGGAACGCGGTGAGCTTCTCGTGCGTCATCATGCCGGGCGCCGCCGCCACGGTGCTGCCGGCATCGCCTCGCGATAGCTCCCAGCGCCAGCAGGTGACGCCGTGCGGCCCAGGCTTGATTGTGATCGCGCGATCGCCCTGCCAGGATTCGCCGTCGTTCAGATTCTCCTCACCGATCATGGCGCTGCCATGCACGACGAAGATGAACCGCGGCAGCGGCGGCAGCCGGAACTCAACGGTCTCGATGTTGGAGAGCACGTCTTCATAAAGCCGAAGCACGGGGTGCATGGCGGTCTCCTGCCTTCAGGCGGCGTCGAAGAAATCGGTCAGCGCGCGGGCGGTATCATCGGGGTTTTCCTCGGTGAGGAAATGCCCCGAGTCAATCGGGGCGCCGGTGGCCTGCGGCGCCCATTTCTGCCACAGCGGTAGCGGACCGCCGGTCTCGTTGGGAATGCCGCGCGCGCCCCACAGCGCCATGAACGGGCAGTGAATCGTCTTGCCGGCTTTGCGGTCGGCCTCGTCGTTGGCAAAATCAGCGGCCTGGCCGGCGCGGTAGTCCTCGCAGTGGGCGTGAATGCGTAAGGGATCTGAGAACGCCGCGCGGTAGTGATCGAGCGCGCGCGGGTCGAAGGCGGAGAGGTTTTTGGCCTTGGTCCAACTGGCCATCTTCCATTCGAGATAAGCGACCGGCGCCTTCTCGATCATCATTTCCGGCAGCGGCGCCGGTTGCGCCAGGAACGGCCAGTGCCAGACTTTCATCGCCATGTTGCGGTCCATTCCCATCCACATGTCGTAGGTAGTCACGATGTCGAGCGTCGCCATGCGCTCGACGCGGCCGGGGTGATCGAGCGCAAGGCGGTAGGCGACGCGTCCGCCGCGGTCGTGGCCGGCAAGTCGAAAGCGGCCATGGCCGAGCTTTTCCACGATCTCGACCATGACCCGCGCCATCGAGCGCTTGTCGTAAGGCGCATGGTCCTTGTCGGCTTCGGGGGCGACCGACCAGCCGTAGCCGGGCAGGTCCGGTATGACGAGCGAGAAATTTTCCGCCAGCACCGGCGCCACCTTGTGCCACATCACGTTGGTTTGGGTGTAGCCGTGCAGCAGCAGCAACGGAGGCCCGCTGCCGCCGGCGCGCGCGAACATCTTGCCGATAGAGGTGTCAATCCAGAGCGCGGCAAAACCGGGAAAGAGGTCGGCGAGGTCGGACATGGGGGCCTCAAGTATTGGCGGCAATCACAGTATGTCATGCCCCGCGAAGGCGGGGCATCCAGTAATCACGGCGTCTCCTGTGGGTACTGGATCGCCCGCCTGCGCCCGCGATGACAGCCAGTGTATTACTTCTCTCGTTCAACCGCCCGCCAGCCAATGTCGCGGCGGCAGAAGCCTTCCGGCCATTTGATGCGATCGATGGCTTCATAGGCACGCGCCTGCGCCTCGCGCACCGACTTGCCGAGCGCCGAAACGTTCAATACGCGGCCGCCGTTGGCCAGGATACGATCGCCATCAGCCTTGGTACCGGCATGGAAAATTTCAACGCCCTCGACTTGGGCCGCGTCATCGAGGCCCTCGATAACCGAGCCTTTGCCGTAATTGCCGGGATAGCCCTTGGTCGCCATCACTACGGTGAGTGCCGTTTCCGGGTACCAGCGCAGGTCGAAGCTCTTCAGTTGTCCGTCGCATGCGGCGATCATTGCCGGCACCAGGTCCGACATCATGCGTAGCATCAGCACTTGGCATTCCGGATCGCCGAAGCGGACGTTGTATTCGATCAGTTGCGGCCCGTCCTTGGTGATCATCAGCCCGGCAAACAGCACGCCCTTGTAGGGCGCGCCGGCACGCTTGAGGGCGGCGACGGTCGGCAGCACGATCTCGTCCATCACGCGCTTGTTCATTTCCGTCGTCATCACCGGCGCCGGCGAATAGGCGCCCATGCCGCCGGTGTTCGGACCTGTGTCACCGTCGCCAACGCGCTTGTGGTCCTGCGCCGAAGCCAGCGCGATCGCGGTCTCGCCATCACATAGCGCGAAGAAGGATGCTTCCTCACCGATCAGGCAATCTTCGATCACGATCTCCCACGCCGGCTCACCCAAGCCGCCGTCGAACATCATGCCGATGGCGGCTTCGGCTTCGTCCACGGTCTGCGCCACCACCACGCCTTTGCCGGCGGCGAGCCCATCGGCCTTCACCACAATCGGCGCGCCGCGTTCGCGCACGTACTCCTTTGCCGCAGTGGCGCCTTTGAAGCGGCGATAGGCGGCCGTCGGGATGTTGTTGGCCTTGCATAGGTCCTTGGTGAAGCCCTTCGAGCCTTCCAGCAGCGCCGCCCATTTGGTGGGTCCAAACGCCTTGATGCCGGCGGCTTCCAGATCATCGACGATGCCGGCGCAGAGCGGTGCCTCCGGGCCGACGACTACGAGGTCGACCTTTTTGTCCTGGCAGAACGCGATCACCGCGGCGTGGTCGTTGACGTCGAGATCGACGCACCCGGCCTCGCGTGCGATGCCGGCGTTGCCGGGCGCGCAGTAGAGCTTTTCCGTTAGCGGACTGGCAGCGATCTTCCAGGCCAGCGCATGCTCCCGCCCGCCGGAACCGAGGATAAGGATCTTCATGCCCGCGCGCTCTCCCGGTCCCGGCCGGCCTTGATCCGGCCATTGATTTGGAACACTCGGTTTCGCTGGATTTTCCGGGGCCAGCCCAGCAATTCCGGCGGCTTTTGTGTAACATACCGCCTTCCCTCGCAAGAGATTCGGACCTAATGCCTGAGACTGCTCTCAATAATGTCGTGGAATGGACCGTCACCGAGCTGTCGGCGGCGCTCAAGCGCACGGTGGAAGATGCCTACGGCTACGTGCGGGTGCGCGGCGAGGTGTCCGGGTTCCGCGGCGCCTCGCCTTCCGGGCATTGCTACTTCCGGCTGAAGGACGACCGCGCGGTGCTGGAGGCGGTGGTCTGGAAGGGTGTCTTCGGCCGCATGCGGGTGAAGCCGGAAGAGGGGCTCGACGTGGTCGCCTCCGGCCGGCTGACCACTTTTGCCGGCTCGTCGAAATATCAGATCGTCATCGACAGCCTCGAGCCCGCCGGTGTCGGCGCGCTGATGAAGCTGCTCGAGGAGCGTAAGAAGAAGCTTGCCGGCGAGGGTCTGTTCGACGAAGCGCGCAAGCAACTGCTGCCGTTTCTGCCCCAGGTGATCGGCGTCGTCACATCGCCAACCGGCGCGGTCATCCGCGATATTCTGCACCGTTTGCAAGACCGCTTTCCCCGCCGCGTGCTGGTGTGGCCGGTGCGGGTGCAGGGCGAGACGTCAGCGGCGGAAGTCGCCGCCGCCATCGAAGGCTTCAACGCGCTGCAGGAAAAGGGCCCGCTGCCGCGGCCCGATTTGATCATCGTCGCTCGCGGCGGCGGTTCGCTCGAAGACCTGTGGTCGTTCAACGAGGAGATCGTGGTGCGTGCGGCCGCCGCCAGCATGCTGCCGCTGATCTCGGCGGTCGGCCACGAGACTGACATTACGCTCATCGACTTCGCTTCCGACAAGCGCGCGCCGACACCGACCGCGGCCGCCGAATTGGCGGTGCCGGTGCGCGCCGAATTGATGACGCGCCTCGCGGCACTTGAAGCGCGCAGGCGGTCCAGTTGGCAGCGCAGTATCGAGCAGCGCCGCAAGGAGCTCGGGCTGCTCAGCCGGGCGCTGCCCAAGGACATCATGGCCGCGCCGCGCCAGCAACTGGATTCACTTGCCGACCGGCTGCCGCGCGCCTTGCGCGCCAATGCGCAAATTCATCAAACGCAATATTCGCGCGTCGCCGGCCGTCTGGTGCCGCAGCTTCTGAGCAACCAGGTCGAGCGCCGGCGCGAGCGCTATGAGGGCTTGAACCGGCGTTTGCGGACGAGCCTGGTCGCCAACGCCCAGGCCCATCGCGCGCGGCTGGTGCGCTACCGCGACCGCGTCACCGTTTACGGCGAGCGCGCCCGCCGCGCCATCGACGGCCTTCTCAAACAACATGGCGCGCGCGTGGAACGCGCCGAGCGACTGCTGGCGGCATTCTCTTACCGCGAAGTGCTCAAGCGCGGCTTTGCTTTGGTACGCGATGGGGAAGGGCGGCCCTTGCGCGCTGCGGCGGGCGTCACCAGCGGCATGCGGCTCGACATCGAGTTCGCCGACGGCCGTGTGGCTGCGGTCGCCGACGGTGAGGGCGCGCCTGCAAAGCCGCAACCGGCCCCGTTGGCGCGCCTTAAGCCGGGCCCGCGCGGCGGCGGGGGCCCGGGAGGCCAAGGCAGCCTGTTCGGCTGATGTTTTACCTGGCATGGCCGAGCATGACGGTCGAGGCTAAGGAACCCGGCACCTAGCCTTCCGATTCGGGGCTGAAGCGACTATCTTGGGCCATCTGAAGTCCCACGGAGGCCGCTTTGCTCAATCGCTATGACCGCTCCTCGCCCATGAACGGCGAAGCCGAGGTGCGCTACCTCGATGGCGATTTCCGCGTGGTGCGGCCGGGCGCCTATGTGCGTTGCGCGGTCACCGGCGTTCCGATCCCGCTCGAGGAGCTCAAATATTGGAGCGTCGATCTGCAGGAGGCGTATGCCTCACCTGAGGCGGTTTTGCAGCGCCACCATGAACAGCACGCGGCCAAGGCGGGCTGACCTTTCTCTGTCACCCTGAGGTGCGCGCCGAAGGCGCGCCATCGCAAGTCGGGTTTACCCGACTTGCGCACCTTGAAGGCGGATGTCGGTTTTACCCGACATCCGGGGGCGACGGCCGCCATCCTTCGGGGCTCGCTCCGCTCGCACCTCAGGATGACGGATTAGCTACTCGTGCAAGCCTCTCCATCACCATCTTTCGCAGCACATCCGGCTCATCCAGTTCCAGCGTCACCGGCAGCACATGGACTTGTGTCGCCAGCGCATGCAGTGCCGGATCGCCTGTCATGCGCGCGCGGTCTTTCTCGGTGGTGAGTAGAGCCAGCCCCTCGCTGTCCGCCTCCATCTCGAGCGCTGCGGCTTCCTCGGCGGTGAAGCGGTGATGATCGGGGAAGGCCTTGCGCTTTGTCACGGCGATGCCTGCATCGATGGCGGTTGCGAAAAACTTCTCCGGATCGCCGATGCCGGCAAACGTCAGCACCTTGCGCCCCTTTAATTCGGTCGCTGCGCCGTGATCGGGCGCCAGATGGCCACGCAGTACCGGCAGCCCGCGTTTCTGAACTAGCAACACCACGTCGCGCGCGCCATCGCCGCCGCCCATCACCAGCAGCGCATCGATGCGCGCAAGCTGCGCGGCAAGGGGCGCGCGCAAGGGACCGGCCGGAAACACACGGGCATTGCCGATCCCGCGCTTGCCGTCGATCACGGCAAGCGTGAAATCCTTCTTGAGAGACGGGTTCTGCAAACCGTCATCCATGACGATGACGCTTGCGCCTTGCGCCTGAGCGAGCCGCGCGCCCGCGGCGCGATCGCGCGACACGATGGTGGGCGCGGCCCGCGCCAGCAGCAGAGCTTCGTCACCGACCATGTCAGCCGTGTCGTGATGTGCATCGACCGATTTGGGTCCAGAGGCGCTGCCGCCGTAACCGCGGCTTAGACAAAACGGCTTCTGGTCGGCGTCCGCGAGCATCTTGGCGAGGGCCATGGTCGTCGGCGTCTTGCCGGCGCCGCCGAGGGTGAAATTGCCGACGCACAGCACCGGAACCCCGGCGTGCGCGCCGGCGCGTCCCATGCGCCCGGCGGCGATCGCGCCGTAGCCCGCGGCCACGGGGGCGATCAAGGCTGATCGAAGCCCGGCTTTGCGCCACCAGAAGCCCGGCTCACGCATGGTCGGTTCGTTGCCCCAGTCGAAGCTGCAGCAGATAAGGTTCAAGCGATTGTAGCGTTCGTTCAAGGGCGCCGCCCAAGCCCCTCACGATATTATATGCGTTCTCGGCCACGCGTTCGCGCGCGGCCGGGTGCGCCAGCAACATGCCGAGCCGGCCGGTGAGGCGGCTGGCGTCGGCAATCATTTCGGCGCCACGCGCCTCGTCGAGCGAGGCATAGACTTCGGCGAAATTCCAGACGTGCGGCCCGTGTACGATCGCGGTGCCCAGCTTGGCGGCTTCGATTGGGTTCTGCCCGCCATGACGCACGAGCGAGCCGCCGATGAACACCACCGGCGCCAGCCGGTAGATGAGGCCAAGTTCGCCCAAAGTGTCGGCGACATAGACGTCGGTCGATGCATCGGGCAATTCGCCGCGCGAGCGCAGCCGTGCCGTCAGGCCCGCGTCAGCGACACGTTGCGCGATTGCGGGTCCGCGCTCGGGATGGCGCGGCGCGATCAGAGTCAGCAGCCCAGGAAAGTTGGGGCCCAGCCGCCGGTGCGCCTCGATCATCGCGGCCTCTTCGCCTTCGTGGGTCGAAGCCGCTGCCATCATCGGACGGTCGCCAATCGCCTGTTTGAGACTTTCGAGATTGCCCTCATGGTAGGGTGGCGCCGGCACATCGAACTTGAGATTGCCGGTGGTGATCAGGCGCGGCGCGCCGAGCGCGCTCAATCGCTCGGCGTCGGCCGGCGTGCGCGCCAGGCAAAGGTCGAAGCGCTGCAGAAGATCGGTGATCGCCGTCGGCAGATAGCGCCAGCGCCGGTAGGAATTCTCCGACAGCCGGCCGTTGATTAGGATCATCGGGACCCGGCGCCGCGAGGCCTCGAGGATCCGGTTCGGCCACAGGTCGGATTCAACGAAGAGGGCAAGATCCGGTCGCCAATGATCGAAGAACCGCCGCACGTAGGCCGGGATATCGAGCGGCGCGAACTGGTGGATGACGCCTCTTGGCAGCCGTTGGGCAGCCAGATCGCTCGATGTCACCGTGCCAGAGGTCACCAGCACGTTGATCTCGCGCGCGCTGATGCGCTCGATCAGCGGCAGGACGCTGATCAGTTCGCCGACGCTGGCGCCGTGGATCCAGACCATCGGGCCCGGCGGTCGCGCGAGGCCGGGGGCGCCGCGCCGCTCGCCGACCCGCTCGCGGTGTTCCTTGCCCCGCCGCGCCCGCTCGGCCAGTGCCAGCGGCGCCAGCGCACGGGCAGCCGCCGAGAACAACCGGTAGGCGCGCAGAGTTGGCGGCAGCGATTTGCTCACGGTGAAGCGTTCCCCTTCCCGTCGGCGATTTCGTAGGCGCGCGCCGTTATCCTGTTCAATTCGTTTTCCACCATCTGGCGGGCCGATTCCAGGGCTGCGCTGTCGGCGTCAGGCGGCACGGTGATGCCCTCGGCCGCCACCAATGCCACCCGGCCGAACGGCAGGTTGATGGCGGTGCGGTCCCAGTTGTCGAGCACCTTGCGCCGGCTGCTCGCCATCGCCACGGGGTAGATTGGCCGGCCGGAAAGCTGCGCCAGCTTGATAACGCCGAGGCCGGCTACGCGCGAGATCTTCGGTACGTCGGCGGTGAGCGCGACGTTATAACCCTCCTTTAACGCCTCCACCATCTCGCCGAAGGCGGTGTAACCGCCCTTGCGGTAGAACTCGCCGTTGTGGGCGCCGGAGCCGCGGATCGAGCCGATGCCGAGCCGGCGCGCGGCGCGCGCATTGATCTCGCCGTCGCGGTGGCGCGAAACCAGCACTTTGGCTCGATCGCCGGGCCGCCTGATGAACGGCGTCAGGAAGTGCTGGCCGTGCCACATGGCCAGAATCGCGGGCATATCGACCTGCTCGTATAGCGTCGGCGGTTCGAAGATGTGCCGGTTAGTGTGCCAGACCAACTTCAAATACCACGCGCCCAGCGTACCGACGGTTTCCTGGAAGGCAGGCGAGGATGTGATCCGGGCGAATGGCCGCATCGGATATGAGGGCTCAGCGCGGCGGCTGACCCGCGCCTTCCGGGTCGAGCAAGCGGTGCAGGTGAACGATGAAGTAACGCATATGGGCGTTGTCGACAGTCTGCTGCGCCTTGGTCTTCCAGGCGACATAGGCGCTCGCATAATTCGGATAGACACCGACGATGTCGAGCGTATTCAGGTCTTTGAATTCCGTGCCGCCGAGCTGGGTGAGCTCGCCGCCAACGACGAGATGCAACAATTGTTTCTGTTTTCCGGGTTCGGACATGGCGTAGCCCTTTGAGACGGTGATGGGAGCCCCGGCAGAGGAAACGGGTGAGGTCGATATGGATACTGTGCGGCGTGATTTTACGCGAACTCGGCCTGGCGGTCGCGCACCAGCTCGATCAGCACATAATGACGGGCGGAACCGGCCGCGATCAGCGCGCCGTGCACCCCTTGCGGTTGGTTGTAGCTGAGAGGCCGGCCGGCAAAGTCGGTCATCACGCCGCCGGCTTCGTGCACCAAAAGGTCGGCCGCCGCAAGGTCCCAATCGTGGCTGCCGCCTGAGGAAAAGGCGGCCTCCAGCGTACCTTGCGCCACCCGCGCCAGCCGCAGGGCGAGCGAATGAACCTTGGGCTGCGGATGCACCGCCGGTTCCAGATGGCTTAAACGGTCGAGATAGCGTTTGGGACCGGCAAGCCGGGCGCCGTCGAGCGCCGCGCCGCTGCTGGCGCGCATTTCGGCGCCATTCCAGGTGGCGCCCGCCCCGCGCACCGCGAGGAACATCTCGTCAGTTACCGGCGCATAGAGTGCGGCCAGCAGCGGGCGGCCGTCTGCGACCAGCGCCACCGAAATGGTCCAGTCCGGAAAACCGGCGATATAGGCGCGGGTGCCGTCGATCGGATCGACCACCCAGGCGCTCGATCCGATCTCCCCGGTGGGCTCGGTCTCTTCCGACACCCAGGCGGCGTCGGGCGCAAGCTGCGGCAGCCGCGCGTGCAACAGTTCGTTGACCGCGATGTCACCTTCGCTGACCGGCGATTTGTCCGGCCCTTTGGTCCATTTCTTGAACGGCCGATGTGCGGTTTTGCGCGCCAGGGCGCCGGCTTCGCGCATCACCGCTTCCAGGGGCTCGCGCAGCTTCAACGGATCACTGGCCGGCAATGGTCAGGCCCTCCAGCCGCACGGTCGGTGCATTGGTGCCGAAACGGAATTCGAGATCGTTGGCCGGCGTCAGGTTGCGGAACATGTCGAGCAGATTGCCGGCGATGGTGACTTCGCTCACCGGATAAGTGGGCTTGCCGTTCTCGATCCAGAAACCGGAAGCGCCGCGGCTGTAGTCGCCAGTCACCATGTTGGCGCCGCTGCCGATCAGGTCGGTGACGTAGAAGCCATCCTTGATGTCGGCGATCAGGTCGTCCGGGCTCACTTGGCCGGCTTCGAGATAAAGATTGCTAGGCGCAGGTGACGGCACCGACGACACGCCGCGCTGGGCATGGCCGGTCGTGGCTAGCCCGAGTTCGCGTGCGGTGGCGCAATCGAGCAGCCACGAGTGCAACACCCCATCCTGGACCAGCGCCAGCTTCTTGCCAGCAACGCCTTCGCCGTCGAACGGATGCGAGCGCAGGCCGCGCTTGCGCAGCGAATCATCAATGATCGTGACGCCGTCGGCGAACAGCTTCTGGCCCATCTTGTCGCGCAGGAAGCTGGTCTTGCGCGCGACGGAAGCGCCGTTGGCGGCGCTGGCGAGATGCGAGACCAAAGAGCCCGCGACGCGCGGATCGAAAACCACAGGCACCTTGCGCGTCGAGACTTTGCGCGGATTAAGCCGCGCTATGGCCCGTTCGCCCGCTGTGCGGCCAATCTTTTCCGGGCTCTCCAGATCGGACGCGTGCAGCGCCGAGGAGTAATCGTAGTCGCGCTCCATTCCCGTGCCTTCGCCCGCGATCGCCATCATGGAAACGCCATGGCGTGAGCCGAGATAGGCGCCACGGAAACCGTGGCTGGTCACCAGCACCATGCCGCCTATGCCGGCCGACGCCGAAGCGCCGCCTGACTTGGCGACGCCCTTCACTGCCAAGCCGGCTTGTTCGGCGGCGCGCGCCAGTTCTTCCAGCTTCGCCACCGTCGGCAATTCGCGGTCGATCAAGTCGAGATCGGGAATGCTCGCGCGCCAGCAGGTATTCGTCGGCGAGCCCGGCATATTTGTCGTCCGGTGCCACCCGCGCCATCGCGACCGCCCGGTCGGCAAGTGTCGCGATATTGTCGCCCGCCATGTCGTTTGTGGAAACGACCGCCTGGCGTTTGCCGACCAGCACGCGCAAGCCCAGATCGTCACCTTCCGCGCGTTCCGATTCTTCCACCGCGCCGTCGCGCACCTCGATCGAGAGCGACATCGAGCGCACCGCCACTGCGTCGGCGGCATCGGCGCCCGCCTTGCGCGCGGCCGCGACCAGCCGCTCAGCGCGGTCGAGCAGGGCGGTCTGGTCGAACAGGGATTTGGCGGGGGCGTCCATGGCTTATGCTTTCACTATAGAGAGTTCATGGCGGAAATGGCGTTCAAAACGTGTCGCCGCAACCGTCGATTCCCAACATTTTGCCGTCGCACGGCAACGTCTCGTCAATCATGCCTGGCAACCTGCCGTCAATCATGGTGCACATTGCCGCCGCAGTGACGCTCGGTTAACTGCGAACTTTAAGCCATTTCCGACGCCTTTCCGCCATGATGCCGCTCGTGACCGGGCAAAAATAAGTCCGGCGCGGGAGAGTTTTGAGGCGTCAAATGCGAAGTGGCGGTTGCTCCGCCGGGTCGAGCTGCGTGCAGCGGCTCGACCCGTTCGCCCTGCCCGTGCGCTTCGCGGCAAGCGATGCCGCTGCCGATGAACGGGTGCGGCACGTGGAACTGCACCGGGAGCGTGTGGTCGTGCGGCGAACGCTCGCCGGCATGCGCATGGCGCTCAATTTGCCGCTGTCCGCCTTTTCTGGCGTGGGTTTGCAAGTGATGACGAGCGCGGCTGGCGCCCATTGCGCGGTGGTGCTTGCCCACAAGGATCCCTCGCTGATCCTACCGCTGTTCCTCTCGCGTGAAGCCGACGACGCCGTGGCCGAATGGCGCAGCTGGGGCGCCGCGCTCGGCCTGCCGCTCTTGCTGCATGACGAGGAGGCCGGCTGGCACGACGCCTTTGCGCGTCTGGGTGCACTTCGCGTCTTACCGGTGCGTCCGCGCCGGCGCCGCCGCAGTGTGTTGCGCAAGCGCCGGCCTTCGCGCCTGATGCGCCGGCAACCGGGCAAGCTCGATCACGCGACGCCGATCCACCGCGGCGAGCGCGAAATTATCGCGCGCAACTAGCGCGGCCTGCATTCACCTGACTCTCATTTGTCACGGCCGGGCATAGCCGTTCGAAGAACGGCGTTCTTTTCAGAACGCCTATGTGCCGTTCGAAGAACGGCGTTCTTTTCAGAACGCCTATGTCCCGGCCATCCATGTCTTTGGATGTCGCGTGGCCGTTAAGACGTGGATGCCCGAGACCAGCGGGAGCATGACGGTAACCTATGCCTGCTCGCTACTTACAGCGCTGCAGTTTAAGCGTGCTGCCGCCTTGCAGATCGAGCGCGATGTGATCGGCGTCGATCTGTTCCAACGTGTAGGTGGTGCTGCCGGCGCGGATTTGCCCCGTGGTGAATTGATCGACGATGCGCCAGCGTTTGCTGCCGTCCGTGCGCACAGACTTGTTGTGATAGCCGGGCACGCCCCCGCGGTTGTCGAAACGTTGTTCGCCGCGGAAGGTGATGACGCGCCGACCGTGGCATTCGATCGGCCCCTTCTTCGTGCTCGCGCTCTGTCCCCAGCGGCCGGAGACCGGATAGCTGTCGGCCAACGCCGGCGCGCCGGAGGCGGCGAGGGCGCCAAGAAGGAGCAATATCATACCGGTGCGGACAATCATGGCCAGAGCGTTGCGGCTACTGTAGGCAAATGCAAGCGCTCTTCAGCGCAATGCTTAACGCTGGTCATTTGACCCCATAGGCGGCCATGAAGGCGCGCACTGCAATGCCCACCACATGATCGATGCGTTCCGGCGTCGGCGGTGGTCCGAAATTGAACAGCACCGGCTTGAACATGGTGGCGTGGCAGGTCTCGATGAACTGTGCTGCCACCACTTCGCAGTCGTCGATAGCGAGCACGCCGGCGTCGACCTGGGCCTGAAGATAGGCCGCAACCTTTGCGATGCCAACCGCAGGGCCGGTCTCGTAAATCTTACGGCCGATCTCCGGCATACGCTCGGCGACAGCGATTACGGCGCGCAGCGAAGACATGCGACCGGGGTCCGCGAAGTTACTGACAAAGGCTTTGCCGTGCCGCAGCAACACGCCTTCGACATCATGATCGTTATGATCGAAGTCGAACACGCCTTCCGCTTGCATTGAGCACTCGCCGTGCACGATGGCGGAAAACAGTTCGTCTTTGTCTTTGAAATAGACGTAGAGCGTGCCCTTGGACACGCCGGCTGCTTTGGCGATGTCGCCCATGCTGGCGGCGTCGAAGCCGCGCGACAAAAAGACCGAGCGGGCGCCTTCGATGATCTGGCGCCGCTTGGCGTTCTCCTCGTCGGCCTCGGCGACTTTGTTCCGGACTAGGTCAATCGTATTGGACATGTTGGGCACTCCCCTCGAATGCCAATTTAGCGCCGAGTCGCCAATTTCGCGCACGGGCTTGATGCTGTAACCGCGGGCCCCGGCGACACTTTCCCTCAGACTTTCGACTAATGACCGAACCGTTCGGTCAAAAAGTCGTTGACAGGCTCACGGAGCGAACATAGGTTGACCGAACCGTTCGGTCAATATGGGATTGCCCTTAGTTGGGGAGTGGATGAATATGCAGCCGCGCCGCGCCGAAAACGACCAGATTAGCCTTGTTTCCGACCGTTTGGTGGGGGCCCGCGGGGCGAACGCGGCCCAGCGGGTACGCGAATTCCAGATGACGGCGGTTCCGGCCGCCACCGCCGAGGTTCCGGACGAAGGCGCCAATTTCCGCCAGCGCAATAGCGCCACGGCCGAGCCGGCGGAGGCGCGCCGGCCGGGTGGGCCCGCCGATTTGGCCGTCCCCTCGAAATCCGATTCGAAGGCTGCCCCCCGGGCGGGCCGCCGCAAACTGGCTCTCCTCGGCGCCGCTGCGGCGGTCCTGCTCGGCGCGGCCGGCTGGTACGGCTACCACTACGTGACTGTCGGCCGTTACCTCATCTCCACCGACGACGCCTATGTGCGCGCCGACGCGACCACGCTCGCCACCAAGGTCGAGGGCTACGTCTCCTCGATCGACGTTGCCGACAATTCCCTGGTGCATGCTGGCGACGTGATCGCCCGCATCGACGACGGAGATTATCGCTTTGCCGCGCAGACCGCGCGCGACCGGGTTGCGACGCAGCAGGCGACGGTTGGCCGAATTGGCGAGCAGATTATCGCCGCGCAGGCCGCCGTGGTGCGGGCGCGGGCGCAACTCGCCTCCGTGCGCGCGGTTGAGACTCGTACCCGGTCTGAATTGAAGCGCCAACAGGCACTGGCCGAGAAGGCATTTGCCAGCCAGCAGACGCTGGAGCAAGCGCAGAGCAACCGCGACCAGGCCATTGCGTCCGTGCAAAGTGCCCAGGCCGCGATCGCTAGCGCCATCGCCAACGTTGCTGTGCTGGAGGCCCAGCAGCAAGAGGCCGAACATCAACTCAAAGGGTTGAAGACGGCCGAGTCCAAGGCCGAGCGCGACCTTTCGTTCACCGTTATCCGCGCGCCCGTCGATGGCGTCATCGGCAACCGCGCCATGCAGGTTGGTGACTACGTGAAGGCTGGCCAGCGGCTGGCCGCGCTGGTGCCGCTGTCGGCGGTCTATGTCGACGCCAATTTCAAGGAGACGCAGGTCGCCAACCTGCGGCCTGGCCAGCAGGTCGACGTTTCGGTCGACGCGCTGCCTGACCGCACGATCACCGGCACGGTGGCGAGCATGTCGCCGGCCTCCGGCTCGGTGTTCTCACTGCTGCCGCCCGACAACGCCACCGGCAACTTCACAAAGATCGTGCAGCGCTTGGCCGTGCGCGTGCGGCTACCGGCTGCGGTCGCCGACAAGCGGCTGCTGCGGCCAGGCATGTCAGTCGTGGTGAGCGTCAACACCAAACCCGAGGGCACATCCAAGAGCGCGTCCGAGAGCGCCAAGCTCGGTGACAACGGCGCCTGGTTCGCGCCTGTCACGAATGGCGCCGCGCCCCTGAAAACCGCTCGGTGGTGAGACCGCGTGTCATGAGTACGGACACCACCTCGGCCGCGCTTCCGGTTTCCGCCCAATCCCCGATGGGTGGAGCCGGGAGCGCGGATATTTTGACCCCGCGCCGCCTGCTCGCCTTCGTCGTCATGTGCTTCGGCATGTTCATGGCGATCCTCGACATCCAGATTGTGTCGGCGTCGCTCTCGGAGATCCAGGCCGGCTTGTCGGCTTCGCGCGACGAGATTCCCTGGGTGCAGACCTCTTATTTGATCGCCGAAGTAATCGCGATCCCGCTGTCCGGCTTTCTGTCGCGCGCGCTCGGCACCCGCTTGTTGTTCACCATCGCGGCAGCGGGCTTCACCTTCGCCAGCATGATGTGCGGGCTTACGTCGTCGATTGACACCATGATCGTGTGGCGTGCGCTGCAGGGCTTCATCGGCGGCGGTATGGTGCCGACGGTGTTCGCCACCGCTTATCTGATCTTTCCCGGCGAGCGGCAGAAGTTCGTCGCGCCGGTCATCGGCCTGATCGCGACGCTGGCGCCGACCATCGGGCCGACGGTCGGCGGTTACGTCACCGAACTGTGGTCCTGGCATTGGCTGTTCTTCATCAATGTCGTGCCCGGCATCGTGGTCGCCATCGCAACCTGGCTGCTGGTCGATTTCGACAAGCCCGACGTGTCGTTGCTGGAGCATTTCGACTGGTGGGGCCTTCTCAGCATGGCCGGCTTTCTCGGTGCGCTCGAATATGTCTTGGAGGAGGGGCCACGCAACGACTGGTTCGACGATGGCGCCATTACCCTCGGCGCCGTGGTCTCCGCGCTGTCAGCGATCGTCTTCTTCGCCCGCGTGCTCACGGCGCGTGCACCGATCGTCGACCTGCGCGCTTTCGCCGACCGCAATTTCGCGCTCGGCAGCCTGTTCTCCTTTGTGCTCGGTATCGGACTTTACGGCCTGACCTTCATCTACCCGATCTACCTCGCCGAGATCCGCGGCTACAACTCGCTGATGATCGGCGACACCATGTTCGTCTCCGGTTTGGCGATGTTCATGAGTGCGCCGATCGCCGGCCAACTCAGTCAACGCCTCGATCCGCGCTTCATGCTGATCGGCGGCTTCATCCTGTTCGCGCTCGGTACCTGGCAGATGACCTATCTCACCAAGGACTGGGATTTCTGGCAGATTTTCTGGCCGCAAATCTTCCGCGGCGTCGGCCTTATGTTTTCAATCGTACCAGTGACCAACACAGCGCTCGGCACGCTGCCGCCCGAGCGCGTGAAAAACGCCTCCGGCCTGTTTAATCTCATGCGCAATCTCGGCGGCGCGCTCGGGCTTGCGGTTATCAATACCGAGCTCAACGACCGCATGGACCTGCATCTCGCCCGCCTGCACGCCGCAGTGAATTGGGTGCGCGAACCGGCGACCGAGACGCTCTCGAACCTCACCGCACATTTTCAAGGCTCAGATGGACAGTTGATGGCGCTCAAGCAGATGATGGGCATGGTGCGTCAGCAGGCAGCCGTGATGAGTTTTGCGGATGTCTTTCTGATGCTGACCGTGCTGTTCGTCGCGCTCGCCTGTTTTGGCATTGTCATGAAGCGGCCTGCGCCGGCCGCGGCGGGAGCAGGGGGGCATTAGGCGGTCGTCGAGTTCAGTGCGTTTTGAATTCCGGCCCCGTCTCGATCAAGATTTCCGCTGCGGGTGCGCACCTCTCGGTGAGGAAAGAATGGTTGGAAAGCTCCATATGGCCCGTCGCGATATCAAAGACGTAGGCTGAGATTTCTTCCTCGCTGGCTCTATGGACCATCAGCATAACATAGACGGTTCCGACATAACTGTCGTACTCGTCGGCTGCTCCTGGATTGTCAGCAATACCGATGGGATCCCACTCGCGCATGAGAATTTCGCGAACGCGGGCACGATTTTCTCTCGACTGATACTAATTGCGTCCGTGGGCCATGGGTAGAAGCCTTGTTAGGTTTCTGCCTTCCCGTATCCACCCGCCGTGGGCGTCTGGATGATGATCGCCTCGCCGGCGTCGATCGCCGTTTCGTCGCAGCCCTTGAACTGTTCCATGTGCCCGTCTTTGCGGCGTACCCAGTTTTCGCCGACTTGGCCGGGCTCACCGCCCGCGAGCCCGAAGGGCCGCACCCGGCGGTGGCCCGTCAGCACCGTGCATTCCATCTTTTCCAGGAAACGGATAGTGCGACGAATGCCGTCGCCGGCGTGCCATTTGCCTTTGCCGCCGGAGCCCTTGCGGATGTGGAAATCTTCCAGCAGCACCGGGTAGCGGAATTCGAGGATTTCGGGATCGGTGAGCCGCGTATTGGTCATGTGCGTGTGCACCGCGTCGGTGCCGTTGAAGCCCGGGCCTGCGGGCGAGCCGGAGCAGATGGTTTCGTAATACTGGTACTTCTTGTTGCCGAAATTCAGATTGTTCATGGTGCCCTGCGCGGCGGCGAGTGCGCCGAGCGCCCCGAACAACGTGTTGGTCACCGCCTGCGACGTCTCCACATTGCCGGCCACCACCGCGGCCGGATATTCCGGCGACAGCATCGAATGCGGCGGGATGACGATGTTGATCGGTCTCAGGCAGCCGGCGTTCATCGGGATGTCGTCGTCGACCATGACCCGGAAGACGTAAAGCACCGCGGCGCGCGTCACCGGCTCCGGCGCGTTGAAATTGGTCGGCTGTTGCGGGCTGGTGCCGGTGAAATCGACGGTCGCCTCGCGCTTCTTCTTGTCGACCGTGATCTTGACCTTGATCACGGTGCCTTGGTCCATTTCGTACCTGAACTCGGCGTCGTGCACGCGGTCGATCACCCGCCGCACGCTTTCAGCGGCGTTGTCCTGCACGTGTTGCATATAGGCCTTGACGACGGGGAGGGTGAACTGCGCCACCATCTTGTGCAATTCGGCGACACCCTTTTCGTTGGCCGCCATCTGCGCCTTGATGTCGTTGATGTTTTGCACCGGATTGCGCGCCGGATATTTCGCGTGAGTCAGCGCAGCCACCAATTCCTTCTCGCGGAAGCGGCCGCGGTCGACCAATTTGAAATTGTCGAACAGAATGCCTTCCTGTTCGATGCTCGTGGCGTTCGGCGACATGGAGCCGGGTGAGATGCCGCCGACGTCGGCGTGGTGCCCGCGCGAAGCGACCCAGAACAGGATGTTCTTCTTCCGGTCGTCGAACACCGGGGTGCACACGGTGATATCGGGCAGGTGGGTGCCGCCATTGTAGGGCGCGTTTATCGCGTAGACGTCGCCGGACGCGATTCTGCCGGCGTTCTCGCGGATGATGGTTTCCACCGCGCGGTCCATGGAGCCGAGATGCACCGGCATATGCGGCGCGTTGGCAACCAGCGTGCCGTCGTGCGCGAACACAGCGCAGGAAAAATCGAGCCGTTCCTTGATGTTGACCGAATAGGCGGTGTTCTGCAGCGCCACGCCCATCTGCTCGGCGATCGACATGAAGAGGTTGTTGAACACTTCCAGCATTACCGGGTCGGCATGGGTGCCGATGGCGTGCGTGCGCTTCAGCGGCTTGGCACGCGAGAGCACCAGATGGTCCTTGCGCGTCAATTCGGCCTGCCAGCCAGGCTCGATCACCACCGTCTGGTGTGGCTCGATGATGATAGCTCCACCCTTGACCTTGTGACCGGCTTTGATCTGGTCGCGGGTATAGACCGCCGCCTTGTGCCATTTCCCGCCCGAAAAGAATGAGGTGCGACGCGCCGGCTTCGGTAAGCTCGCCCGCGTTGTCTTGCCGGGCTTTTCGGTGAACTTGGCGCCGCCACCGACCGCTTCCACCGATACGGCTTCCATCATCAATTGCTTGGAACGGTCGATGAAGCCAAAGCGCGCCTTGTGCGCCTTCTCGAACGCCCGCTGCATCTTGGCGAGGGTGGCGCCTTTGATCTGCTTGGCCGTCAGGGTCCCCGCATTCACGACCAGCGCCGTGTCGGTTCCCGCGTAGCGAATGTGCGCGCGCACGATCACTTTGATTTTGGTGTCCAGAACACCCTGGCCCGCGACCTCGTCGCGCGCTTCAGTGCCAATCTTCTTGGCCGTGCTTTCAAGCACTTTCAGCGCTTTCGGACCGAACGGCTGCTCGATCGCCTGCTCGCGCGTGGCGCGGATATCGGCGAGCCCCATGCCGTAGGCCGATAAAAGCGACGAAAACGGATGGATCAGCACGCGTGTCATACCGAGCGCATCGGCGACGAGACAGGCGTGCTGGCCGCCGGCCCCGCCGAAACAGTTCAGCGCATAGCGCGTGACGTCATAGCCGCGCTGCACCGAAATCTTCTTGATCGCGTTGGCCATGTTCTCGACTGCGATCTTGATGAAGCCGTCGGCTATTTCTTCCGGCGCCTTGCCGCCGACTTCTTTCGCAAGATCGGCGAACGCTGTATTCACCGCCGCGCCGTCGAGCGGCTGGTTCTGAGCGGGCCCGAATATCTTTGGGAAGAAGTCGGGAATGAGCTTGCCGAGCATCACGTTGGCATCGGTGACGGCGAGGGGGCCGCCGCGCCGGTAGCATTTCGGGCCCGGATTGGCGCCAGCCGAGTCAGGACCGACGCGGAAGCGGGCGCCGTCGAAATGCAGGATCGAGCCGCCGCCGGCGGCGACCGTATGAATGAGCATCATCGGTGCGCGCATGCGCACACCGGCGACTTCGGTCTCGAAGGCGCGCTCGTATTCGCCGTCGTAATGCGACACGTCGGTCGAGGTGCCGCCCATATCGAAACCGATCAGCCGGTCGAATCCGGCCTCATGTCCGGTCTGCGCCATGCCGACTACGCCGCCGGCGGGGCCGGAAAGGATAGCGTCCTTGCCCTGGAACAACTCCGCCGCGGTCAGCCCGCCGGATGACATCATGAACATCAAACGAATGGGATCGCGTGAAGCGGCCGCGCTGCCGCTGTGCAGGTCAGTCGACACTTGCGACACGTAGCGCCGCAGGATCGGCGACAGATACGCATCCACCACGGTGGTATCGCCGCGCCCGACCAGCTTGATCAGCGGCGAGACTTCGTGGCTCACCGATACCTGGCCGAAGCCCATGTCGCGCGCCAGCGCCGCCACCTGCTTCTCATGCTCGGGATAGCGGTAGGCATGCATGAACACGATCGCTACCGCATCGATACCGTCCGCTTTCGCTTGCTCCAACGCGTGCCGCGCGTCCTTGAGATCGGGCGTGCGTTCCACCGTGCCGTCGGCGCGCACGCGCTCATCCACTTCGGCAACGCGCTCATAGAGCATGTCCGGCTTGATGATCTCGCGCGCGAAGATTTTGGGCCGCGACTGATAGCCAATCTTGAGCGCATCGCGGAAGCCCTTGGTGATCAAGAGCAGCGCGCGGTCACCCTTGCGCTCGAGCAGTGCGTTGGTGGCGACGGTAGTGCCCATCTTCACCGCGCCGACTTGGTGCACCGGGACTGGTTCGCCCCGCCTCACCCCGAGCAGATCGCGGATGCCTTGCACGGCGGCGTCGGCATAGGCCTCGGGGTTCTCGGATAACAGTTTGTGTGCGACCAGCCTGCCATCGGGCCGGCGCCCCACCACGTCGGTGAAGGTGCCGCCGCGGTCGATCCAGAAGTCCCACTGCTTGTCGGCCATGCCCGCCCCTTGAAAAGTGTGCGTCCTTTATAAAGGCGTCTGCTGCGCCCCGAAACCGGTCCTTTCTCTTGCGCATGATCTTTTCCGAAAACCGGTTTTCATCCCCGACCAGGCTGGGGACAGGCTTTTTCGGGATGATGCGCTAGCGTCTGACCCGCATCCGCTGGCCGACGAGCACAGTCGCGACCACTGCGGCGGCGTAGCCGAGCGTTGTGAGTTCAACCGGCTCGCCGTTTACCGGGTAGGCGAGCGCCACGATCACGAAAGGCTGCAACAGGTTCAATTGTCCGACGCGAGCGACGCCGCCCATGGCCATCGCCGCGTTGAATACAAAGAAAGCAAGGAACTGGCTGATGAAGCTGACATAGGCGAGCCCGCCCCAGGCGGCGACGGGCACGTGCGCAAGGCTTGCCGGCCGCAGCATGAACATCGCCACGGCCGCGAGTGGCAGGAACAGCGCCACCTGCCAGGAGATCACCTCCCAACCCGGCATGCGCTGGGCGAGCCGCCCCGATAGCGCGTAGCCGAGCCCGCCGGCGACCACCGTGCCGAGCAAATAGAAATCGCCGAGCCCGATCGTGCCGGCTTCGTCATGACGCAGCATGAAGGCGACCACAATGCCGGCGCCCACGGCGCTCGCCAGCCAGAAGCCCGCGCTCGGCCGTTCGTGGGTGACGATTGTTGCGGCGGCCACTGTCGCCAGCGGCATGATGCCGAGCACCACGCCGCCGTGGGCGGCCGGCACGCTTGCCATTGCCAGCGCCATCAGCACCGGAAAGCCTATGATCGTGCAGAGACCGGCCGCCGCAAGCAGCCGCCATTGCGCGAGATCCGGAAACGGCCGCCGCAGCACCAGCAACAGTGACATGCCGGCGCAGCCGGCGATGGTGGCGCGGGTCGCCGTCAGAAACAGCGGGTCGAGCGCACTCACTGCCAGCCGCGTCATCGGCAGTGTGCCGCCGAACAGAATGACGCCGGCAAAGCCGAGCACAAGGCCGAGTTTTTCGCGGGGAGTCGTCATGAGATGCGCGCAACGCTAGCCGCTGACGCGTGCGAACACCACCCTCGGACTATTTTTGCTTCACCTCCCCCGAAGGGGGAGGTGAAGTGCCTTCACCGCCCCACCGTGCGGTCGATCAGCGGCGTGATGCGGCGGATGGCGACCCGCCGGTTGGTTCGGCTAGCCCCTTCCGTCGGCACCTTGAGCTCCTGTTCGCCGTAGCCCTGGGTCACCAGGTTTTCCGCTGGCACGTGGAATTCCTCGGTGAGCGCGACAGCTACTGCCTCGGCCCGCCGGTCGGAGAGTGACAGGTTGTCGTCCTCCGAACCGACCGCGTCGGTATGGCCCTCGATCAGGAACACCTCGCGCGGATTGTCGGTGATTGCGCGGTTCAGCGCCTGGGCCACCATCGCGAGGCGGTCCATTTGGTCGGGCGTGATCTGCCATGAGCCGGTGTCGAAATGAATGTCGAGATCGAGCCGGGGCATGTAGTCGCGCAAGGCCGCGTTGTAGCGCACCTGGGCGAGCGAATAGTAACCCTCGATCGGCTCCACCGGCGGTGCGATCAGCAGGTCGTAGATCTCGCGCTCGTCGGCGCGGTCGGCGTCGACGATGTAGTGCTCGCGCGGGATGTGGATGCGCGGCGGCCGTACATTCAGGAAGATTCCGCCCCGCCGGATACGGCGGTTGTCGATGATCACAAATTCCCGGCCGTTGCGGTCGCGGCGCACGCGGCGGATCAGATGCCCGGCGCGGTCGGTGGTGTTGATGATTCTTCACGCCATCCGGCCGCACGATGACGGTGATGGTTTCGCCGTTGCGATGAGCTACGCGCACGTCGCGCGCGCCGATGGCGAAGCGCTGGTCTTCATTGTGCCGGATGATGGTGCGGTTGTGCTCGCGCACGATGGTGCGATCGCCCTCGTGGATGGAGACGCGCCCGTCTTGACGCGTCGTGCGCCGTTCCTGGCGGACATCCTTGATGGTGCGCTCCGGCTGGTTGTTGCCTTTGCGGATAAATTCGCGGGCGTCGCGCGGTTTTGTCGGCTGCTGCCGGGTGACCGCGGGCGCGACACTGCGGGCGCCATTGGGTGACGGCGTCGGAGCCGCACTCTTGTTCGGAGCCTGTTTAGCCGGCCCGGCAGCAGGCGCTGCCTGTGTTGGAGCGGACTGAGGCGGCTTTCGATGGCGCTCCGGGCCGGCGTTGCGCGCAGGCGGCGCGCCTTGCGGCGCACGGTGTTGGCCTGTCGGCTGGCGTTGCGGGCTCGGCTGCGCGGCGGGGGCCGCTTGCTTGGGCGGCGGCGGTGCCGACTTCTTCTGGACGGCCGAGGGCGGCGCTGGCTTGCGGACCGGAGCGGCTTGTGCCGGGTGCGGCGGTGCCGGTTTGCGGGTCGGTGCGGCCTGCGCGGGCCGCGGCGGCGCCGGCTTGTGGACGGGTGCCACGCGTGTTGGATGCGGCGGCGCCGGCCGGCGCGCTGCAGGCGGCGGTGGCGGCTTGTGCTGCACGGCGGCCGGCGGCCTGGGACGGGCGGGTGGCGGGGCGCGATGCTGCGGCGCGCCTTTCTTTTTCTGCTCTTCTATTTTCTTGGCCGCCTCCGCGGCCGAGATGCCACCCTGTGCCTGTGCGACAGTGAAAGCACGGTCAGTCGTTTCGGCCTGCGCCGGCAGCGATATCATCGTCGCCGCGGCGAGCAGCGCGCCCCCGGCAAGCGTGAGCGATTTTATCGAAGTCATGGATCGATTACTCCGGCGATGGCCTCGGGGGTGGATGGCGCGAAGGCTACGAAATCAAAGACACACAGAAAATCCGGGAATGGATGCGAAAACAACGTTTTTCGCGCTTTCAGGTTCCGGCGCGCAAAGACGCCGGGCCACAAGCCGCCATTGCAGGACAGCCCGGCCCAGTGTCAATTCAGCAGCATCGCGAGCATTCGAGCCAGATTATGGCAGAGAGGCGTGCTTATCCCGGCAGGAATTGAAAGGCCGCGACGGCGGTCATGGTGGGCGGCGCCGCCGACACCGCCAGCCACAATGGGCTGATGGCGCCGTCGTCGAAGGTATTCTTCAGGATGGCGAAACCGGCCGGGTTGGGCGCATTGGCGATCACCGTTAGCCCGCCGCCGCTCACCGCGCCGGCGACCAGCGAATATTTCGCTGCCGGCGACAACTGGTCGACCAGCGAGCCGAGATAGGTCAGCGCCGCGTTGTCGGTCACGGTGGTCAGCGCGGCCGTGCCGTAATAAAGCGCGGTTGTGTTGAGGTTGGAGAGCAGCGGGGCCAGCCACCACTCCTGCATGCCGCCGAGCACCACCAGCCCGCCGAGGAACATGCCGACCAGCAGGCCCTCACGGAGGATCAGCCGGGTCTGATAGCGGCGATAGGCTTCCGCGAAGCCGAGGAAAAAGAGGAACAGCGCACCGAAGACCACGACATAATGGCTGGCCATCACCACGCTGGTGAGGAAGGCGACATGCACCGCGATCACGGGCCAAGGGACGTCAATGCGCGCCAGCGCCGCCGAGATGGTCGGCAGTTGCTGAAGGTAAGAGCGGTAGAGCGCCGTCGCCGCCGCGGCATTGACCAGCACAGCGAGCGCCGCCTTCCAGCCGAAGGTTTGCATCATGAAGGCGGTGCCCCAGCCCCAGTGCTCGGCCACCATCAGCACAGGCGGCGCCGCGAACGGCGTCAGCGTGCCGCCGATCGAGATGTTGACGAACAGCACGCCGAGCGTCCCGTATTTGAAGGCGCGCGGCGCCTGCGGGCTGAAATAGCGCTCGCGCATCAGCATGGCGGTAAGCGTCATCGCCGCCGGTTCGGTGATGAAAGAACCGAGCAGGGGGCCGACCGACAGCACCGTCAAGTAATAGGCGTTGGGCGGTTGCAGCGGCAGCAGCCGCGACAGCCACTGCAGTATGGCGCCGGCGAAGTCGAGCACCGGGCGGCTCGCCGCAATCACCATGATGACGAAGATGAAGGCCGGTTCGGTGAAGCTGCGGCTTTCGAGATAACGCAGCGCCTCTTGTGGCGTGGCGTAGGCCGCCATGAACAGGATCAGCGCCAGGGCCCAGACGCCGAAAACCGTTTCCACTTCGCCGAGCAGGTGCCACAGTCCGGCATGCTTCGGGTGGATATGCGCCAGGTGCTCGAACTGGCGCGTCATGAAGGTGTGCAGCACCGCGAACGCAAAAAATACCGTGGCGGCGAGTTGCAGCGTCGTTGGGAAAGCGCCGCTCATGAGCGTACTACCGCCCACGGGTCAGCCGTGCCCGTTGGCCAGCGCCTCGCTGATCGTTCGGCGGGTGAGCGGCCGCGGCAGCAGCACGCTCGCGCCGGTCACCTTGGCCAGGATGCCGTCATGCACATTGCCGCTCTCGACAAACGCGATGCGCAGATCGGGATGCTGGCTGCGCAAGGTGAGGAAGGTATCGAGCCCCGGCCAGGGCGGCAGCACCCGGTCGGTGACCAGCCAGCGGCAGCCGTTGTTGAGCGCCTTCGCGGCCTGATAGCCGTCTTCGGCGATGAGTGTTTTGGCCGGCTCGCTCGACAGCCAATAGGCGATGACGTCGCGCACTTCTTCGTCGGCACAGAGGACGACAATGGCGCCGGCGTTGTGGTGGGCCGCGTGGTAGCCGTTGCTTTGATGTGCGGGTGCTGTGCTCATACACGCGAACATGGCTGCCTGCCCGCCGCTTTGACAATTCGTGACGCACACTTAGGCTGGCATGCTTGGGTGCGAGCACCTAGGTATCCACCCTTAGCAGCCAACCGAAGCAAACCGCGTTAGAGAGATGAGTGACCTTGGCTTGCAACATCGATCGGTCGCAATGGCCTTTCCGCGCGTCTTTTCGCTACCGCATTACGCGCTGGCGCTGGGCTTTCTCGCCCTTTACGTGCTGCTTGACTGGATCAGCTTCATTCAGCCATTTGCGCCGTTCGGTATCACGCCGTGGAATCCGCCGACGGGATTAAGCTTTATCCTGGTGCTGCTGTTCGGCCAGCGCTTCATTCCACTCCTATTCGTCGCGCCGCTGTTCGCCGACTTGACGGTGCGGCAACTGCCGCTGCCCTGGTCGGTCGAGATCATAAACAGCCTCATCATCGGCGGCGGTTATTCGCTCGGGCTGGCGATGCTGCTGCGTCCGGCCACGCGCTTCAACCCGGCGCTCACGTCGATGCGCGATTTGCTTCTGCTGTTTGCGGTCGCGGCGGTGAGTGGCGCGGTGGTGGCGACGAGTTATGTCGGCGTGCTGGTTGATAGCGGCTGGGTCGCGGCGGCGGACTTCACAACTGCCGCCCTGCAATTCTGGATCGGCGACATCATCGGTGTCGCGGTGGTCGCGCCATTCGCACTCATCTTCCTCACCCGGGGGCGGACGTTGCGGCTGTCGCGCGAGAGTGCGTTGCAGATAGTCGCTATCCTGGCCGCGCTCGTATTCGTCGTCGTTTTTGTGGAAAAGCACCGCTTCGAGTTTTTCTACGTCCTGTTTCTGCCGATCATCTGGATGGCGGTACGCGGCGGGCTCGAGCTGGTCACCGTCGGTATCCTCGTTACCCAGATCGGTCTCATCGTCAGCGCGCAGCTGCTGCCGCACGCCGATATCGACGTTGCCGTGTTTCAGGCTTTGATGCTGGTGCTGGCGTTCACCGGCCTCGCCGCCGGCGCTGTTGTGACCGAGCATCGACGTACCGAACTGCAATTGCGCCGGCACCAGGATTCGCTCGCCCGCGTCGCTCGGCTCGGCAGTATGGGCGAGTTCGCGGCAATGATTGCGCACGAGATCAACCAGCCGCTGATGGCGGCTGGTACTTATGCCCGGCTGATTGCTGACACCTTGCGGTCCGACGACCATCACGACGGCGCTACGGTCGAAACCGCCGAGAAGGCGGCGGCCCAGGTGCAGCGCGCTGCTGAGGTGGTGCGCCGGTTGCGCGCGCTCATTCGGCTCGACCAGAGCGGTCGTGCGCCGATTATGGTCGCGCGCATTGTGCGCGAGACGATGGCGCTCAGCCGCCCCTTTCTTGACCGCCACGGCGTGGCCGTCCGCGTCACGCTCGATTCCAATCTGCCACCCGTGATGGTCGACCTGTTGCAGATCGAACAGGTGCTGCTCAATCTGCTGCGCAACGCGGCGGAAGCCATGGCCGCGGCTGGCTCCGGCGGCGGCAGTGTCACCATTGCGGCGTCCGCCGCCGGTCCCGACCAGGTTGCGGTCACCGTGCGCGATACTGGACCCGGCTTCTCTCCGGAATTTACTGCAGACGAATTCCCGCCGCTTACCTCGAGCAAGCCGGAAGGCCTCGGCGTGGGGCTTTCGCTCTGTCGCTCGATTGTCGAGGCCCATGGCGGGCAACTGACCATCGGCGGCCGCGACGACGATAAACCGGGCGCGGTGGTACGTTTCACCTTGCCGGTGGCAAGGACAGGGTAATTACGATGCGTGTGGCGCTGATCGACGACGACCCGGCGGTGCTCGACTCGCTCAAGCTCTACCTTGAGCGCCAGGGCATCGCGGTGACCTGCTTTGCCAGCGCCGACGCCTTCACCGCGGGCGAGGACGAAGGCTTAGACTGCGTGGTCGCCGACGTGCGCATGCCGGGCCTTTCTGGCCTCGATCTGGTGCGCCGCTTTGCTGCGGCTGGCCGTTCGACGCCGGTGATCCTGATCACCGGTCACGGCGACATCGATATGGCAGTAGCGGCGATCAAGCTCGGCGCCTTTGATTTCATTGAAAAGCCGTTCGACGAAAGCCGACTGCTCGAAGCTATCCGCAATGCCACTGGCGAGGCGCGGCAAAAGCAGGCTGCCGTCGCCGAGTTCGCCGACCTGCGCGCGCAATTCGATGGGCTGACCGAGCGTCAGCGGCAAGTGCTGGAATTGGCGGTAGAGGGGCATTCCAACAAGGAGATCGCCGGCCGGCTGGGCATTAGTTTCCGCACGGTCGAGATCCACCGCGCCTGGATGATGGAGCGCATGGGAGCGCGCAATCTGGCCGAATTGGTGCGGATGGAAATGCAGATCAAGAGCGCCGGCGCGCGGCTTTAGCGCCGCAAGATTTGCAGCTGGTTTCGTGCGCAATCGATGGTGCGAACGCACTACCTCCGGCGCGTTTTACAGAAACATGATGGAGCTGTCGGCAAGTGCATAGCATCATCGTTGCTCGGTTCGATGATCTGCACCTTCCGGGGCGTCGATGGCGTATGCGCTATGTGAGACCGGCATCCATCTCAAGGAAGAAATTTCGTGCGGCTCACACATCGCATTGTCATGAGGACAACGCGTTACCTGTTAGCGGGAACTTGCTGATGAAATCTCCCATCATAAAGAGGCCCATCTCGGTTGACGGACGCAGGACCAATATCTGCCTTGAAGACGCATTTTGGATGGGCTTGCGTGAAATCGCGCAAAGCCGCGCCATGACCATCTCGGCCGTGGTCGCCGACATCGATATGCATCGTCGGCACGCCAACCTGTCCTCGGCCGTCCGCCTGTTCGTGCTGGAACACGCGCAGGTGCAGGCGGCCGTGCGGGCCGCAGCCAGGGCGACGGTCGATTGAGCTTCAGGCCCCGGCGCGCTGACGCAGCAGAAGCGCTGCAATGGGATTGGTCCGTTCATGGGCCAATTTGTAGGATCTACAAGTTGCGAAATCGCCAATCGCACGTGGTCAAGATTTTACTAACGCAGATGGTGCCGGTTCATGACCTCGAAACGGCTTGCGCGAGGCAATGGCGCGCAGACCCGTGCTCTAGTAGCGGCAAAGGGTGAGGCTGTGACCCCAATGACGAACATGCGCGCGCATTCAGTCCTTTTGCGAGGCGACAGGCCCACGCGCCGAAAAATATCAATCTAGATTGTATATGAATGATAAGGGTCCGAATTAATACCCAGGTAAAGCATATCTTTACGCCGCACCCATAGGGTGAGGGCCTCGAGAAAGGCCCGAGCGAATGAAGGCAACCTTACTCAACGTCATTGTTGAGCTGTCGTTTTCGGCATCGTCAGGGCCGGCATCGAGCATCGGCTGGCTGAGGTAAACGTAGCGATGGGGGCGCGCGATATTTCGACGTCGAGCGCATCGACTTCTTCCAGTTCAAAGAGATGACCGTGAATTCCGGGGCGCGGCTATCCCCGGGATGGGGACTGTCTTGAACCGCAACTACGCCATTTAGGCGTGGCGCTAAAGGAGGAATGTAATGTCATCTTGGCTTAAACCCGTTGCTACGGCTGCTTTGATTGCAGGTTCGTGCATCGCAATGACTGGCGCAGCCAGCGCCGAAAACGGCGTCACTGCCGACACGATCGTGTTCGGTCAGGCCGCCGCGCTCAATGGACCGGCCGGAGCCCTCGGCACTGGCATGAAGGCCGGTATCGAAGCCGCGTTCGCCGAAGTCAACAAGAAGGGCGGCGTTCACGGCCGCAAGCTGAAGCTCATCAGCCGCGACGACGGTTACGAGCCGGACAAGTCGATCGCGGCGACCAAGGCCCTGATCGAGCAGGACAAGGTCTTTGGGCTCATCGGTCCCGTCGGTACGCCCACCTCGGCTGCCACCCAGCCGATCGCGACCGCCGCCGGCGTGCCCTTTATTGGGCCGTTCACCGGTGCAGGCTTCCTCCGCAGTCCGAAACTCACCAACGTCATCAACGTTCGCTCGAGCTACAATGAAGAGACCGAGGCCTGGATCGCCCATCTGACCAAGGACCTCAACATCAAGAAGATCGCGATCCTCTACCAGGACGACGGGTTCGGGCGCGTTGGGCTTGCCGGCGTCGAAGCGGCTATGAAGAAGCGCGGCCTCATGATCGCCGCCAAGGGCACCTACAAGCGCAACACGGTTGCGGTGAAGACGGCGTTGCTCGACATCAAGCGCGCCGACCCGGAAGCCGTTGTGATGGTCGGTGCCTACAAGCCGTGCGCCGCCTTTATCAAACTGGCGCACAAGATCGGGTTCAACCCGGTGTTCGTGAACATCTCCTTCGTTGGCTCGGCGGCGCTCGCCAAGGAGCTCGGGCCCGACGGTAAAGGGGTCGTGATCTCGCAGGTCGTGCCGTTCCCGTGGGATGCCTCGCGCAAGGTCGTGGCCGACTATCAGGCGGCGATGAAGGCGGTCAATCCGGCCGCCAAGCCCGAGTTCGTGTCGCTCGAGGGCTATCTCGTCGGCCGTCTCGCGATTGCCGGGCTTGACCGGGCCGGCGCCAATCCGACCCGCGAGGGTCTGGTCAAGGCGATCAAGGTGCCCGGCAAGTTCGACTTCGGTGGTCTGGCTATGACCTTCGGGCCGGAGCAGAACCAGGGCCTGCATCACGTGTTCATGACCGTGATTCAGGAAGACGGTTCGTTCAAGGCGGTCGACAAGCTGCCGCCGCTCAAGACCGCTTCCAACAACTAAGACAACCCCTCACTCCGCCGCCGGAAGTATGCGGTCCGATCTGGATCGTATCGTCCGGCGGCGGCTGTTGGGGGCCTTTGCAGTGAACAGTATCTTGCTGCGGGAGTTGCCTGGAGACTGGGGAGACTGGCATGTTCTTCAAACGTAGACGGCCGAAGGCTGAGAAGGCTGATAAAAAACCCGACAAGAAGGCCGACAAGCCGTCTTTGAGCGGTTCGGCGCAGGTCGCGAAGGACGTGATTCGGTTTGGCATCGGAACCAAGCTGCAGCTTGCCTTTGGCGTCGCCGCGGTGATGACCGTAATTGCCGCAGCTGTTGCGATCATTTCGTTTTCCGCCACCGAGCACGGTTTCCAACGCGTTGCCAGCAACGAAGTCCCGGCGATGACCGACGCCCTCAGGCTGTCGGGCATTTCGGGGGAAGTATCCACCGCAGCGGCACGTTTGGTCAGTGCCCGGACGGAGAAGGAACAGCAAGCGATCTCCGCGGTGATTACCGACCGCAGCGGTGATTTTTCCAAAGTGATGTCTCGCTTGCGGGCGGCGCGCGGCATCGACAGTGCATTCGCGACGGTTGAAGGCACGGCAAAAAAGCTCGACGCAAATCTGACCGCGCTGAAGAAAGCCATTTCAGAGCGCACCGATATGCGCGGCAGGCTCGAGCAGAAACTGGCGGGCTTTCACAAGCTTCATCACGAGATCGCTAGCCTTCTGACACCGGTTGTCGACAATTCGTACTTCGATGTCGTTACCGCGGCTGACGACGTGGGCAAGACTGGGGACCGCGTGGTCCGCTCCATCATTAACGGCGATCTTCCAATCCTGCGGACGCTGGTCGAAATCGGATCCGAGACGAACTTGCAGACCGGTCTGTTGACCGCAAGCGCGCTGACGTCATCGCCGTCCATCTTGGCGCTCCTCGATGACCGGTTCGTATCCTCCGCGCAACACGCCCGGCGGCTGATGAAAAAGCTGCCGAACAAGGGCAAATTCGTCAAACTGAAAAGCCAGATTTCCAATTTGTCGAAGCTCGCGAATTTCAAGGCTCAGACGGGCCTTGACGATCAAGGCAGCCCCGAGCAGCTGAAAAAGATATTCCGTGTTCAGGAGTCGCTCGCCGATGTTCTCGTCACGATGGTCGATGACTTGAACTTCAAGGTGGTCACACATGGCGAAGCGGCGGCCAAGCGCACGGGCAAGGTTGTGAAGGCGCTCGTGAACCAGCAAATTTCGGGACTGCGCGACACGCTCGAGACCGTGGCGCAGACCCAACTGCTCGCGAACGTGGTCAGCGAGGGTGCGCTCACCAAGGACGCGGCATCGATCATTCCGATCCGCGACCGCTTCAAGGCGTCATCGGATCTGCTTGTGAAATCCTCCGCTTCGCTCAAGGACAAAAAGATCAAGAGCGCAATCCATCGACTCATCAAGTTCGGAAGCGGATCGGAGAGCATCTTCGCGCTGCACGCGCGAGAGCTGGGCGCTGAACGCGTCGCGGAGCAAACGGTCAAGGAAAATGCGGCACTGCAAAATGCGCTCAATAAAGCGGTGGCTGCTGTCGTCGCCGAATCAGAAACGAGCATGAATCAAAGCGTGACTGGGTTGCTGAGTCAGCTTCACCGCAACCGCACAGCATTGTTGATTGATGCCGTGGTCAGCCTTTTCATTGCTGCGGGCATCGCCTTCTTCTATGTGCAGCGCTCCGTCGTTCGCAGACTGGCCGCCATCGGAGAGTCGATGCATCATCTCTCGTCGGGACAGACTGATCTGTCGGTTCCCGCCGTTGATGACCGAGACGAGATTGGCCGAATGGCGAGATCGGTCTTGGTTTTCCGAGATGCGGCCGTGACCAAGGAACGGCTTGAGCGCGAATCGGAAGAGCAAAGGCGTCGATCCGAAGAGGAGCGTCAGAAGGCGGCGGAAAGAGTCGAAAACGAGCGCCGGAAGGCGGCTGAAGCCGAGGCCAAAGCCGCAGAAGACGAAAGAAAGGCGCGTGAGGGTGTCGAAAACGAACGTCGGAAGGCCGCCGAAGCTCAGGCGAAAGCCGCCGAAGCGCAAGCGCAGGTCATCGCGCGGCTCGCGCAGGGATTGAACGCGCTCTCGAGTGGCGATTTCACCGTTCGGCTCAATGAAGGCTTCGACGGTGCCATGGGCCAGATCAGGGACGATTTCAATTCCATGGTCGACCGCATGGCTGAGACCCTTTCCAAGGTCAAAGTGGCCGCGCGCGAGGTTACTGAAGCCGCGGCCGAGATCTCCATGAGCACCACCGATCTTTCGCAGAGCACCGAGGAGCAGGCTGCGAGCCTGGAAGAGACCACGGCCACCATGGAGGAAATCTCCAACGCCGTCAGGAAGAATGCGGAAAACGCCAAAGAGGCGGATCAATTTGCTACCCAAGCCCGCGAGGTCGCAGGCCGCGGCGGTGAAGTCGTGGCGCAGGCGGTCAACGCGATGGCGCGGATCGAGGAGTCTTCCGGCAAGATCGCCGACATCATTGTTGTGATCGACGAGATCGCGCGCCAGACCAATCTCCTCGCGCTCAATGCGGCGGTGGAAGCCGCCCGCGCGGGAGACGCCGGACGCGGCTTTGCCGTAGTTGCCTCGGAAGTGCGCAGTCTGGCACAGCGATCGTCGCAGGCGGCGAAGGACATCAAGGACCTTATCACCAGCAGTCATGGTGAGGTGAAAGACGGTGTCAATCTGGTGAGCCGGACAGGCGAGTCACTCAACGATATCCTCGACTCGATTAGAAAAGTGGCGGGTATTGTTTCGGATATCGCCGTTGCCAGCGGCGAACAGGCGACCGGCCTGGATCAGATCAGCAAGGCGCTGGGCCAGATGGATGAACTCACCCAGCGGAACTCGGCGCTGGCGGAAGAGAACGCCGCAACGGCGAAGACGCTCGAGCATCAGTCCTCAACGATGGACGATCAGGTGAGCGTCTTCCACCTCGGCAATCATAGCGATCTGGCCAAGGACCGAGCGACTGCGGCAGATGCAACCGAGGTGCGGGCGCAGGGCCTTGCGGAAATGCGGCCGGCCCATCAGTTGGCGTCGTGACGCCAAAGGGTCGCTGTGTTGCGCATGACGTGGCGGTCGGTGCAGGTGTCGTTCCAAACCGAATGCGTTCCCAAATTGGCGGGGGCCCGGTGACGTTAGCCACCGAGCCCCCTTAACGCTATCAGCCGGCCTGTAAGCCGGGTTCTGTATGCCCGCGGAAAAGCTGATCCGCGGACACGACGGCCATTCCTCTGGCACGCCGGTCGCCCGGCGCGTCTAGCAACCTACCCGAACGGCTGACCCGGACCGGTCCGGCGCCCAATGAGCGCCACGCCATTCCTATTCGGTCTTGCTCCCGGTGGGGTTTGCCGTGCCGCTGCCGTTGCCGGCCGCGCGGTGCGCTCTTACCGCACCGTTTCACCCTTGCCGTCGGCGTACGCAACGCTGCCTGCGGCGGTCTGTTCTCTGTGGCACTGTCCCTGAGCCCGACCCGAAGGCCTGACCCGCCGGACGTTATCCGGCACCGTTGGTCCATGGAGCCCGGACTTTCCTCCCCGGCCGCCTTTCGGCTTTGGCGCGGGGCGGCCGTCCGGCCGACTGACGGAGATAGGGATGGGGGTGGGGCGCCGCCGGGTCAAGCTCTGCCGCCGCGCCTGGTAAAAAAAGAAGCCCGGGCCAGTTGGGAGGGGAGGCGGCCCGGGCTCGTTGGAGGCAGCAGGATCTAAGTCGTCGGCGGAAGATGGCACCCGATTGCGTCACTCAACCTCGCACCCGAGCCGGACCGGTCTTCGCGTCCAAATCGGGCCGAAATCAGGCCCTGCCGATTAAGCTTCTGTAAGTAAGGCTGAATTCTGCCCCGTTCGGCCCGCATTGCGGTCCAGGTCAGGCCCAGGCGCCTTTGCCTTGCGTGTGGTGCCTGCGGTGGCGCACGGCTGCCAGCAAACGCTTCAGGAGCGCCGGCACTTCGGCGAATGCCATGCTGATGTATTCGCCCCGATCGGCGTGCGCGCGGGCGAGCGCGGCGTGGACATCGACGGGGCCATTGAAAATGTGGTTCTCGGTATTCATCGCTTTGTCCTCTCGGATAGGGCTCTCTGTGTCCCTATGCGTTGAACGCATAATATTATCTTCCAAAAAAATTATAATCATATAATATTGGCATTCATCTGTTCCCGTATGGAATAAATAGGGGCCGCCATGGACGCCACCTCCGACCTTCGGGTCTTCGTCCGCGCTGTCGACCGTGGCAGTTTCTCCGCCGCCGCCAAGGACTTAGGCCTAACCCCCTCGGCCGTCTCCAAGCTGGTCTCGCGGCTGGAGGATCGGCTGGGCGCCCGCCTGCTTGAGCGCAGCACCCGCCGCCTGGCGCTAACTCCCGAAGGGGAAACGTTTTTTCCCCGTGCCAAGCGGATCGTCGCCGACATCGAGGAGGCCGAAGAGGAGGTATCGCGCATACGTGGCGCCCCGCGCGGCCGGTTGCACATCAACTCGGGGACGGCGTTCGGCCTGCACCAGCTCACTCCGGCGCTGGCTGATTTCCTCGCCCGCTATCCTGAAATCGATCTCGAATTGTCGATCACGGACCGCCTCGTCGACTTGATCGAGGAGCACGCCGACATCGCAGTGCGCTCGGGTCACATTCCGCAAGGGCACTTCATCCAGCGCAAGATCGCCGATCTGCAACGGGTAATCTGCGCCGCGCCGAGTTACTTGGCCCGGCGCGGTACGCCGAAGGTCGCCGCCGACCTGAAGGAGCACGATTGCGTTGTTGTCGCCGGTCCCGGCCTCAGCCGTTGGCCGTTCAAGATCCGCGGCGGCGTCGACGTGGTCGATGTCCGCCCGCGCGTCACCACCGACGACGCGGAGGCTGCCCTGCGGCTCGCCGTCGAAGGGGCCGGCATCACGCGCCTCTCCGAAGTCATCGTCGGTGGCGCGCTTCAGCGCGGCGAGTTGGTCGCGCTGCTGACCGATGTCCATCACGTCGAGCCATTCCCGCTCGCGGCAATTTACCCGGCCGGCCGCCAGCGGCTGCCGCGCGTTGCGGTGTTCATCGAATTTCTGGTCGAGCGTTTCGGGAGCGCACCCTGGCGGCTCCCCGGCATCCCGCTGCCGAGAGAGCGCGGCCGCTGATCAAGCGTATCCTGCGCGCGCCGCATCGGTGGCGACCAAATCGCGCTTCACGGTGACGCGTTGGCCGTCAACTCGCTGCACTTTGGCGTCGCCTCGATCAGCGCGCGTAACGTGCGCACGGTGGACGCGTCGGCGATGCCATCGACTCGCGCCGGGCGAAAATGACGCTGGAAGGCGACGACGACGTCGCGCGTGCTCTCGTCGTAGTGACCGCTCTGGTTGATATCATAGCCATACGACGCGAGCATACGCTGCAGCCGCAACACCGGCTCGCCTTCGTCGCCGATGCGCAATGTCGGGCCTTGCACCGTGAGCGGGGCCGGCCGCACCCAGTGGCCGATGCCAGAATCATAAAGTAGCGGCCACGGAAATCGCTCGCCTGGATCCTGTTTGCGGTCCGGTGCGACGTCGGAATGGGCGAGCACGCGCTCGGGCGCAATACGTCCGCGCCGCGTGAGGATCGATTTGCACAGCGAGATCACGGCCGCTACCTGCCGCAGCGGAAAATCGCGATAACCGAATTCGTGTCCTGGATTGACGATCTCAATGCCGATCGAACGTGAGTTGATGTCGGTTTCGCCGGCCCATGAGGCTAACCCAGCATGCCAGGCGCGCCGCTCTTCCGGCACGCATTGGACGATGCGACCGTCCTCGAATACCACATAGTGCGCGGAGACCTTGCTGTCCGGTGCGCACAGACGCGCGAGTGCGGCGTCGCCGGTCTGCATGCCGGTATAGTGCAGCAGGATCATATCCGGCGGCCCGCCGTTGCGTTCGTCATGGTTCGCCGACGGCGCGACGTCGGCGACCATAAAGGAATCCGGCCGGAAATAAGCCATGCGGGGTTGAAGCCGTTGGGGTTGCAAAAGGGCGCGCACCATTGATCGAGATGATTGAAAAAGCAATACATGCTCAAATGATGACGACAACACGAACAGCAGTGCGGTGGGAAACGATAAATGCCGTAGCAATCGCAACCGCCACCCTCTGCTACCGTGCGTGGCGGCGCATGGCGTTTGCTCTACGGTAAGTAGATAAGCTTCGATCTTCGAACGCGGTGTCGGCGGCGGCGCCGATCTTCTTGACGCGTGATCCGAGCGTATCGGTCGCGTCGAAGCGTGATGCCAATCGCGCGCCTTGCCTCTCCCCGAGACAACGAGCGGCTGCCTGCCACCGGCCGGCCCGAGCTTTTGGCCGTCGGCTTCTTGTCCGCTTGGGGCCGTCTTGTCCGCTTGGGGCCGTCGCGCCGGTGCGGCGATCATGCGGCCTCCGTGCGGCGGACGCCGATGGCAGGGAGCGGGAAAGGCCGGCGGTGGCAACCGATCGTTAAGTTGAAAGGTTGTTAATTGGGAATCGGTCGGCGATGCGCCGGCGATCCCGGGAGAGGGGCCGCCGGCAGGGTCATTCCATTGACGCCCATATTATCCCATGATATCCCACAAGCCTTCATCGCAGATTGCGGGGCCCGATTCAGGGGCAAGTCCCGAGTTTTGGGACCCTGCGATCGGTAAGGGCCGAGCTAGCGTGGCTCGCGGGCGTTGTGTCCGGTCGGCGTGGGGTGCGGGGTATGGACCGCTTCGTGTCGAACTTCACGTTGCGGCTCGATTCCAAGGGACGCGTCTCTATTCCCGCCTCATTTCGCTCGGTGCTCACCCGCGACGGGTTCGAGGGACTTTATTGCTATCCGGCGCTCGATCGGGCGGCGATCGATGCGGGGGGGAATGCGTTGATGTCGGAGATCGAAACGCTGATCGCACGCTACGCCCCGTTCTCGGAAGGGCGCGAGCAGTTCGCCATGGCGCTCTATGGCACCAGCGAAACCCTGAAGATAGACGGCGAGGGCCGCGTGAGTTTGAGCGATGCGTTGAAGCGTCATGCCGGGATCACCGACGCGGTCGCCTTCGTCGGGCTCGGTCACAAGTTCCAGATCTGGGAGCCTGGCCGGTTCCAGCAAGAGCTCGCGGAGGCCACCCAAAAGGTGCGCGCGCTCAAGGCCGAGCTCGGTTCCCAGGCGGCGGCGCGCAACGCGCACGGAGCACGGGAATGACGGTGGGCGGCGACGGCTCTCGGGCTGTCGCTGGCGGACCAGCCCCCCACGTTCCCGTGCTCGGCCCGCCCGCGCTCGGGTTTCTGAAGGTCCAGCCCGGCGGCATCTATATCGACGGCACATTCGGCGCCGGCGGCTACACGCGCGAAATCCTTGAGGCTGCCGACTGCAAGGTGATCGCTATCGATCGCGATCCGGCGGCGATTGCGGCTTGGTGCGGATCTGGCCACCCAATCGCAAGGGCGGCTGACTCTGATTGAAGAACGCTTTTCCAATCTCGACCGCGTCGCCAGCGATGCTGGCTACGACGCCGTCGACGGCGTGGTGCTCGACGTCGGCGTTTCCTCCATGCAACTCGACCGGGCCGAGCGGGGCTTTTCCTTCCGGCTGGGAGGCCCGCTCGACATGCGCATGAGCGGCGAGGGGCCGAGCGCCGCCGATATCGTCAATACCGCGGGCGAACGCGATCTCGCCAACATCATCTATTTGCTCGGCGAGGAACGGCATTCGCGCAGCGTCGCGCGCGCCATTGCGCGCGCGCGCGAGCAAGCACCGATCACGACAACGAGCGCGCTCGCCGAACTGGTGGCCTCGGTGGTGCGCGCGCGGCCGGGCGACATCCATCCGGCGACGCGCACGTTCCAGGGCTTGCGCATCTTCGTCAATGACGAACTCGGCGAACTCGGGCGCGCGCTCGCCGCCGCCGAGCGAATCCTCAAGAGCGGCGGCCGGCTGGTGGTGGTCTCCTTCCATTCGCTCGAGGACCGCATCGTCAAATCGTTCCTGAGCGAACGCGCCGAGACCCGCGGCGGCTCGCGCCACGCGCCGGAAGTCAAGCGGCCGGCGCCGACCTTCCGCGTGCTCACCAAGCGCCCGGTTACCGCCGATGAAAAGGAGATCGGGCAAAATCCGCGCGCCCGCTCCGCCAAACTGCGCGCGGCCGAGCGTACGGCCGCGTCCGCCCGGACCGATGACACCGCCGAACTGCTGCCACGGCTGCCGACACTCGCCGCGGTGCTGAAAGGGCGGCGCTCATGATGCGGCTCATCAACATATTGGTGATCGCGGCGCTGATCGTCGCGGCGGCCGCCGTCTACAAGATCAAGTTCGATTCCACGCTGCAGGCCGAAAAGGCCGCGAAGTTGCACACCGAGTTGCGGCGCGAGCGCAACGCCATCGCCCGCCTGCGGGCCGAATGGGCCAAGCTCGACACGCCGAGCCGCATTCAGCGGCTCGCCGACCGTTATCTCACCCTGCAGCCGGTCAAACCGACGCAGTTCGACAATTTCAACGATCTGCCGCCGCGCCCGCCGGCGCCGCCGCCGACCCCGAGCGATCCGATCGGCGCCATGCTGACGCCAAGCGCGCCTGAAACCACCGGCAGCGTGCCGGCAGTACGCCGGTGAATTCCATGACCGCACCCACCCAAAGACAAGAAACCCGCTGGCAGCGCATTGTGCGCAAAGTGCTCTATGGTCACGGCGTCGACCGCGACGTGAAGGCGAAGGCGCGGCTCGTCCTCGCCATCGTCGGCTTTGCGCTTGTTTACAGCGCCATCGCCGGCAAGCTGGTCATCTTCGCGGTCGAGAGCAATCAGCGCGGCCGGCACAACACTGTGATGCAGGACGCGGTCGCCACCGCCCGTCCCGATATCATCGACCGCCACGGCAAGCTGCTCGCCATCGACGTCAAAGCGCCGTCGCTCTATGCCGAGCCGCGCAAGTTGATCGACGCCGATGAAGCCGAGGAACAGCTCACCGCGGCTCTACCCGATCTCAACGGCAAGGAACTGCGCGAGCGGCTGACCTCGAACCGTGGCTTCGTCTGGCTCAAGCGCGAAATCACCCCGCGCGAGGAGCGCGAGATTCATCATCTCGGCATTCCTGGCGTCGGCTTCCTCACCGAGAACAAGCGCGTCTATCCGAACGGCCCGACGGTTTCGCAAGTGATCGGCCTGGTCAATATCGATAACCAGGGCATCGCCGGCATGGAGAAATGGGTGGACGGGCAGGGGCTCGCCGCGCTGCACATGGCGGGTCTCGCCACGGACCGACTGCAACGTCCGGTGCAGCTCTCGCTCGATCTGCGCGTGCAATACGCTTTGCGCGACGAGCTTGTGAAGGCGCGCGAGAAGTTCAAGGCCAAGGCTTCGGCCGGCCTCGTGCTCAACGTCAACACCGGCGAGATCGTGGCGCTGGTGTCGGAGCCCGACTACGACCCCAACAATCCGCAGCAGGCCAACGACCCGAGCCGCATCAACCGGATGACCACCGGCGTGTTCGAGATGGGCTCGACCTTCAAGGTGCTTACCGTCGCCATGGCGATCGATGACGGCAAGGCGACGTTACAATCGAAATTCGACGCTCGACATCCGCTGCATTACGGCCGCTTCGCCATCCACGATTACGAGCCGAAAGGCCGCTTTCTGTCGGTGCCGGAGATTTTCACGTTCTCGTCGAACATCGGTGCCGCGCGCATGGCGCTTGCCGTCGGCGTGAAGGGCCACCAGGACTTCCTGCGCAAGATGGGCCAGCTCACGCGGTTGCGTACCGAACTGCCGGAAAGCGCCGAGCCGATCGTGCCCAAGCATTGGGGTGAGCTCAACACGGTGACTATCGCCTTTGGCCACGGCCTCTCGGTGGCGCCGCTGCAAGCCGCCATGGGCGTCGCGGCCACCGTCAACGGCGGGCTGCTGATCAAGCCGACCTTCCTGAAGCGCAGCCCCGCTCAGGCGCTGAAAATCGCCAAGCGCGTGCTCAAGCCGTCGACCAGCCGCGACATGCGTTATCTTTTGCGGCTCAACGCCGAGAAGGGCACCGGCACTTTCGCTAATGTCGAAGGCTATTACGTCGGCGGCAAGACCGGCACCGCGGAGAAGGTGGTCAATGGCCGCTACGCCAAGCACAAACTGTTGACAGACTTCATGGCCGTGCTGCCGTCCGACAAGCCGAAATACCTGGTGCTGATCATGCTGGATGAGCCGCAGCCGGTGGAGGGAACCCATGGTTTCGCCACCGCCGGCTGGAACGCCGGCCCGACCGCGGGCAAGGTGATCGCGCGCATCGGCCCGCTGCTCGACGTCGCGCCGCGGATCGGCCTGCCCGACGCCCAGAAGCTGATCCTGGCCAACGCCACCGCGAGCCGGTAAGTACTCGTCGCGTTCTGTTCGAAGCATACTCTGCCTTCCGCCCCGTCACCCTGAGGTGCTCGGCCGAAGGCCGAGCCTCGAAGGGCGACGGCCCTATGTCCGCCATCCTTCTAGTGCCCCGCTTCCGAAGTTCGTGATACGTCTTAGCACACTCTGACACGAACTTCGGAAGCAAAGGGGTACTAGCAAGAATTTGATTCTAGTGCCGCTTTCGGTTTGAAGTTCCTAAATGCGATTGCGGCAAGCGATGCAGGAACTTCAAATCGGCGGCACTAGGCGCGCCTGCCGGCGCACACCTCAGGATGACGGACCTAGTTACCCATGAAGCTCGCCGACCTGCCGCTGGAACACGCCCGCTTCGACCCGCAGTTTACCGGGCTCGAACTCGCGGGTATTGCCGCCGACAGCCGCAAGGTGAAGCCGGGCGACCTATTCGCGGCGGTGCCCGGCACCAAGAGCGACGGATTGTCTTTCGTGCCGCAGGCGCTCGCCGCCGGCGCGGTCGCGGTGATGGCGGAGCGCGCGCCGGAACTTCCGGCGGGTGTTGCTTTCATTGAGACGAGGGACGTTCGCCGCACACTGGCGCTTTGCGCCGCCGCTTTCTTTCCCCGCCAGCCGGCAACGGTCGCCGCTGTCACCGGCACCAGCGGTAAGACCTCGGTCGCCGCCTTTACCCGCCAGATCTGGGCGGCGCTTGGGCTCAAGGCGGCAAGCGTCGGCACCATCGGCGTGGTGTCGCCGACGGGTGAAACATATGGCTCGCTCACCACGCCCGATCCGATCGAACTGCATCGCACGCTCGATACGCTGGCGGGCGATGGTGTCACGCACCTCGCGCTTGAAGCGTCCTCGCACGGGCTCGCGCAGCGGCGCCTCGACGGCGTGCGCATTTCAGCTGGCGGGTTCACCAATCTCTCGCGCGACCATCTCGACTATCATCCGACGATGGAAGCCTATCTCGCTGCCAAGCTGCGGCTGTTCGATACATTGATCGTGGCGAACGGCACCGCGGTGGTTTGCGTCGACAATTGTTACGCCGGCCAGGTGGTCGATGCAGCCACGAAACGTGGCTTGAAGGTGATGACCGTCGGCGTCTCCGGCGACGACATCAAACTCATCGACGGTGCCATCGACGGCTTCGGTCAGGTGGTTACCGTTGCGCACATGGGCACCACCTACAAGATCAAGCTGCCGCTGGTCGGCGCCTTCCAGGTGCAGAACGCGGCACTGGCCGCGGGACTTGTTATCGCGACCGGCGGCGACCCTGCTCGGGTATTCGCTTCACTTGAGAAATTGCAAGGCGCCAAGGGCCGGCTCGAACTCGCCGGCACCAAGAACGGCGCGCCGATCTTCATCGACTATGCCCACAAGCCCGATGCCTTGCAGAAGGCGCTCGCGGCGTTACGTCCCTATGTCAGGGGTAAGCTCGCGGTAGTGTTCGGCGCGGGCGGCGACCGCGACAAGGGCAAGCGCCCGCTCATGGGCCGCATCGCTACTGAAAATGCGGATCGCGTCATTGTCACCGACGACAATCCGCGCAGCGAACAGCCGGCCACGATCCGCGCCGAAATCCTCGCCGCCGCGCCGGGCGCGGCCGAGATCGGCGACCGTAACGAAGCCATCCGCGCTGGCGTCGCCGGCCTGACCGAGGGCGATGTGCTGCTGATCGCCGGCAAAGGCCATGAAACCGGCCAAATCGTCGGCGACCGGGTCTTGCCGTTTTCCGATCACGACGCGGTCGCGGCGGCCTTGCGGGGGAAGGTGGCATGACGGCGCTTTGGACCATCGACGATATGGCGGCCGCCATGGACGCGGACAGATCAGGCGCTTTGCCGGCGGACGTGCCGGGTCTGTCGATCGACAGCCGCACGCTTTCGCGCGGCGACGCCTTCTTCGCCATCCAGGGCGAAAACCGTGACGGCCACGATTTCGTCGACAATGCGCTAAAGGGCGGCGCCCGTGTCGCCGTGGTTGCGCGCAGCCAACGCGCGCGCTTTGCCGCTGACGCGCCTTTACTCATTGTCGACGACGTGCTCGATGCGTTACGCGCACTTGCAGGCGCCGCCCGCGCGCGCATTGCGCACGCCAAGGTCATCGCGGTCACCGGTTCGGTCGGCAAGACCGGGACCAAGGAAGCGTTACAGCTCGCGCTTTCCGCCGACGGCGAAACCCATGCCTCGGCCTCTTCCTACAACAATCACTGGGGCGTGCCGCTGTCGCTCGCACGCTGTCCGGCAGCCGTGAAATACGCCGTGTTCGAGATCGGTATGAACCATGCCGGCGAGATCACGCCGCTCACCAAACTGGTGCGCCCGCATGTGGCGATCGTCACCACCGTCGAACCGGTGCATCTGGAATATTTCGGTTCGATCGAAAAAATCGCCGACGCCAAGGCGGAAATCTTCATGGGCGTGGAGCCCGGCGGCGTTGCGGTGCTCAACCGCGACAACGACCAATACGATCATCTCGTTGCGGCGGCGAATAAAGCCGGCGTTGCCCGCGTCGTCTCCTTTGGCGAAGACGAAAGTGCCGACGCCTTTCTTGTCCGCTACGCGCTCCAGCCCGAGGGTTCGACTGTTGAGGCGATCATTCTCGGCGAACCCATCACTTACAAGCTCGGCGCGCCGGGGCGTCATGTGGTGCAGAATTCGCTTGCCGTGCTTGCCGCCGCCGCTCTTGCCGGCGCCGATCTCGCGCTCGCCGGGCTCGCGCTCGCGAATCTCAAGCCGGCGGTCGGACGCGGCGCGCGCGTGACTCTGAAAGTGCCCGGCGGCAGCGCGCTACTGATCGACGAGAGCTACAATGCCAATCCAGCCTCGATGGCTGCAGCCATTGCGCTGCTCGGTCAGGCACCGGTCGGCGGCCACGGCCGCCGCATCGCGGTGCTGGGCGACATGCTGGAGCTCGGACCCGAAGGCCAAAACCTGCACCGCGGCCTCGCCGGCGCGCTGGAAGCGGCAAGCGTCGACCTCGTCTACTGTTCGGGGCCCCTGATGCGTGCGCTCTGGCAGGCTCTTCCGTCCATGCGTCAGGGCGGCTATGCCGAGACCGCGGCCGAATTGCAGCCAGCCGTGCTCGATGCCATCCGCGCCGGCGATGCGGTCATGGTGAAGGGCTCGCTGGGGTCCAAGATGGGCCCGATCGTCAAGGCGCTCGAACGCCAGTTTCCCCGCCAGGGCGCGCTCGCGCCGGCACAAGGCTAAGACTAGTGTCCCGCTTCCGAAGTTCGTGATACATAGCAGCATCCTCTGACACAAACTCCGGAAGCAAAGGGGCACTAGCAAGTCTATGATTCTAGTGCCGCTTTCGATTTGAAGTTCCTGAAAGAGATCGCGGCAAGTGGTGCAGGAACTTCAGATCGGCGGCACTAAGTGTCCCGAACGAGAAATTCGTTTCATTTTCAACGCGCTCCTGACGAATTTCTGGTTCGATAAGGACACTAGCAACTTTATAAACTTAGTGCGGTTTTGGATTTGAAGTTCGTTTGCGGATTCGCTGCAAGTGATATAACGAACTTCAAATCCACCGCACTAGGCTCGACCGATGTTCTATTGGCTGACGGACCTCTCGGACAAAGTTTCGTTCCTCAACGTCTTTCGTTATCTGACCTTCCGCACTGGCGGCGCCATCGTTACCGCCTTGGTGTTCGTGTTCCTGTTCGGTGGTCCGATGATCGACCTGCTTCGCATGAAGCAGGGCAAGGGCCAGCCGATTCGCCTCGACGGGCCGCAGTCGCATCTCATCACCAAGAAGGGCACGCCCACCATGGGCGGGCTGATGATCCTGTCGGGGCTTTTGGTGTCGACGCTTCTTTGGGCGAACCCCGCCAACCCGTATGTCTGGGTGGTACTCGGCGTGACATTGTGCTTCGGCCTGATCGGCTTTTACGATGACTATCTGAAGGTCACCAAACAGACCAATGCCGGCTTTGCCGGCCGCACCCGGCTGATTGCGGAAGCGGTGATCGCCATCGTCGCCGTCACTCTGCTCTCGCATCTCGGTCATGGGCCGATCGCAACCTCGCTGGTGTTTCCCTTCGTCAAGGAACTGGTGATCAATCTCGGTTGGGGCTTCTTCGTGCTCGGCGCTTTCGTCATCGTCGGCGCCGGAAACGCGGTCAACCTCACAGATGGGCTCGATGGCCTCGCCATCGTGCCGGTGATGATCGCAGCCGCAAGCTTCGGGCTGATCTCCTATCTCGCCGGTAACGCGGTGTTCGCCGACTATCTGCAAATTCACTACGTCGCCGGCACTGGTGAATTGTCGGTGCTTTGCGGCGCGGTGATCGGCGCCGGCCTTGGTTTCCTCTGGTTCAACGCGCCGCCGGCCTCGATCTTCATGGGCGATACCGGTTCGCTTTCGCTTGGCGGTCTGCTCGGCGCCGTCGCGGTGGCCATCAAGCACGAGATCGTGCTGGCCATTATCGGCGGGCTGTTCGTGCTGGAGGCCGTGTCGGTGATCGTGCAGGTCATCTCGTTCAAGCTCACCGGCAAACGCGTATTCAAGATGGCACCCATCCATCATCACTTCGAGCAGCTCGGCTGGACCGAACCGCAGATCGTGATCCGCTTCTGGATCGTGTCGGTGGTGTTGGCGCTGGCAGGGCTGGCGTCGCTGAAGTTGAGATGAGCCTTGATCCCCGTCACCACCTTCGCCGGCAAAAAGGTCGCTATCTTCGGCCTCGGCCACTCCGGCCTGCTTGCCGCGCAGGCGCTGCGTGACGGCGGCGCCGAGGTCGTCGCATTCGACGATAGCGCCGCCTCGGTCGCGAAGGCGCAAGAAGCGGGCCTCACGACGCGAGACTTGCACGAGCTTGATTGGTCCAATGTTGCCGCGCTGGTGCTGGCCCCCGGCGTGCCGCTGACCTATCCCGAACCGCACTGGACGGTGAAACTCGCCCACGAAGCCGGCGTCGAGATCATCGGCGACATCGAACTATTCTGCCGTGAGTTCGAAAAGTCTGGTGTTGACTGCATGTATGTCGCGGTCACCGGCACCAACGGCAAATCGACCACCACGGCGCTGATCGCACACTTGCTCAAGAGCGCCGGCCGCGATGTGCAGATGGGCGGCAATATCGGCGTTCCGGTGCTCGAACTCGAGCCGTTCGCGCCCGGCCGCGTCTATGTGCTGGAGGTCTCCTCCTACCAGATCGATCTGGCGCCCTCGCTCCGTCCTTCGGTCGGCATCCTGATCAACATCTCGCCCGACCATCTCGATCGGCACGGCACCTTGGAGAATTACGCGGCAGTCAAGGAACGCCTGGTGGCCAATGCCCAGGTCTCGCTGGTCGGCGTGGACGATGAATTGTCCGACGCCATCGGACGTCGCCTGTCCAAGCGCAGTGACTTCGACGTCGTTCCGGTTTCCGCGGCGCGCGAATTGCCTTGGGGCTATTTCGTGTGGGGGACGAAGATCGCTGCCAAGAGAAACGATCAGCCTGTGGAGCAAGCCGAGGTGCTCGGCGATCTCGCCGGCATCACGACGCTGCGCGGCCGCCACAATGCGCAGAACGCGGCCTTTGCATCGGCGGCGGCTTGGTATTGCGGGCTGACACCGGCTGAGATCGCTCGCGGGCTGAAGACGTTTCCCGGCCTCGCCCACCGCATGCAGCCGGTCGCGCGCAAGGGCAAGGTGCTGTTCGTCAACGACTCGAAGGCGACCAATGCCGATTCCGCGGCCAAGGCGCTGTCGAGCTTTCCCAACATTTATTGGATCGCCGGCGGCAAGCCCAAGACCGGCGGCATCGCGAGCCTCACTGAATTCTTCCCGCGCATCGCTAAGGCCTATCTCATCGGCGAGGCGGCCGCCGAGTTTGCCAAGACACTGGACGGTCAGGTGTCCTACGAGATCGACGAGGTGTTGTCGGCGGCGGTTGCCGCCGCCGCCCGCGACGCGGCGGCGTCTGACGCCAAGGAGCCGGTGGTGCTCTTGTCGCCCGCCTGCGCCTCGTTCGATCAGTACCGCAACTTCGAAATCCGCGGACAAGCGTTCACCGACCTCGTGCTGGCGATACCGGGCGTGAAGAGCCTTCCGTAGCCCCCGGCCGTCATCGTCCGCAAAGGCGGACGATCCAGTAAATATCGAATGTATTGTGAGTACCGGATTGCCCACCTTCGCGGGCAATGACGCTGAGTGTTAATCCTTCGTAAACCGTGACGCGTCAGGACTAGGGAGCCGCTTCGGGGACGCGGCAGGGGACGCACTCCTATGGTCTCGCGCGCGCATCGCACGCCCTTCGGCGAATGGTGGTGGACGGTCGACAAGCTCACGCTCGCCGCCCTAGGCGCGCTGATGTTGGCCGGTATCGTGCTGTCGCTGGCCGCAAGTCCGGAGGTGGCCGGCCGGCTCGGGCTCGATCCGTTCTACTTCGTCGACCGCCAGATTCTCTATCTTGTCCCCACCATCGCGGTGCTGCTGACGGTGTCGTTCCTGACCCCGCTCCAGATCCGCCGGCTGTCGTTGGTGGTGTTCCTGGTCAGCCTCGTCTTGGTGGCGGCGACGCCGGAATTCGGCGCCGACATCAAAGGCGCCCGGCGCTGGCTGGTCATCTTCGGCATGAACATCCAGCCCTCGGAATTTCTCAAGCCCGCGTTTGTGATCGTCATCGCCTGGCTGTTTTCGGAAACCGCGCGCCGCCCCGACATGCCCGCGAACGCCATCGCCCTCGCGCTCTTGCTGCTGGTGGTCATGCTTTTGGTGCTGCAGCCCGACTTCGGTCAGACCATGCTGGTGGCGATGGTGTGGGGTGCCTTGTTCTTCATGGCCGGCATGCGGCTCGTGTGGGTGTTCGGCATCGCCGGCGCCGGCGCCGCTGGCCTGACCGTCGCCTATTACACCGTGCCGCACGTCGCCAAACGCATCCAGCATTTCCTTCATCCGGCTTCCGGCGACACTTTCAACATCGAGGTCGCCACCGAATCCTTCCTGCGCGGCGGCTGGTTCGGCACCGGTCCTGGTGAAGGCACCATCAAGCGCATCTTGCCCGAGAGCCACACCGATTTTGTGTTCGCCGTGGCGGGTGAGGAATTCGGCGTCGTGCTCTGTCTGCTGCTGGTGGCGCTGTTCGCCTTCATCGTGATTCGCTCGCTGTTGCGCGCGTTGCGCAACGAGGACTTGTTCCAGCGCTTTGCCGCTGCCGGGCTTGCCATCCTGTTCGGCGTGCAGGCGGCGATCAATATGTCGGTCAACCTGCGGCTTATTCCGGCGAAGGGCATGACCCTGCCATTTATCTCCTACGGTGGCTCCTCGATGATCTCGCTCGCCTTCGCGATGGGCATGCTATTGGCGCTGACCCGCGAGCAGCCGCGGGTGGCCATCACGGCGCCGGAGTTCGATGCGACGCCGGCGGTCGCGACTTGACTCTGGCCTTGCGGTTTCGTCTGTCCATCATCCTGAGGTGCGAGCGAAGCGAGCCTCGAAGGATGATCGGCCGTCGCCCTTCGAGGGCTGCCTTCGGCGGCCACCTCGGGGTGACGGAACCAGGCTGATGCGCGATGGCGAACACTGACACTCACAAACTTATCCTGCTCTGCGCCGGTGGCACCGGCGGCCATTTGTTTCCGGCAGAGGCGCTGGCGGCGGCGCTCGGCCCGCGCGGCGTGACCATCGACCTCGCCACCGACACCCGGGCGGCGCATTTCAAGTTTCCCGCCCGCGCCGTGCACCTGATCCCGAGTGCGACCGTGCGCGGGCGCGATCCATTGTCGCTCGCGCGCACCGCGTCGCTGTTGGCGCTCGGCACGCTCAAGGCATGGAGTTTAATTGGCCGTGTCCGGCCGGCGGTGGTGGTCGGCTTCGGCGGTTATCCGACCGTGCCGCCGTTGCTGGCGGCTTCCTTGCGTGGCGTGCCGACGGTGCTGCACGAGCAGAACGGCGTCATGGGCCGCGCCAATCGTATGTTGGCGGCGCGCGTCACGCGCATTGCCACTGGCTTCCGCACGCTCAAGAACGTCGATGCCAAGGTGCAGAGCAAGATCGCTTTCACCGGCAACCCGGTGCGCCCGCAAGTGCTGGAAGCAGCCAGCACACCCTACGCAGCGCCCGAGAACGAACTTCGTCTGCTGGTGTTTGGCGGCAGCCAGGGCGCGCACGTGATGGCCGAGGTCGTGCCGCCTGCAATTGCAAATCTCGCGCCGGACGTGCGCGCGCGCGTGCGCCTGGTGCAACAGGTGCGCTCCGAGGACTTGGACGAAGTCAAAGGCATCTACGCCAGGCTGGGCGTTCAAGCGGACTGCGCGCCGTTCTTTGGTGATTTGCCGGCCCGTATGGCAAACGCCCATCTCATCGTCTCACGGTCCGGCGCCTCCACCGTGGCCGAGCTCGCCGCCATCGGCCGGCCCGCCATAATGGTGCCGCTCCCCCATGCGCTGGATCAGGATCAGTTCGCCAACGCCGGCTTGCTAGCGGAGGCGGGCGGGGGCATCCGGCTCGAACAGCGCGATTTCACGCCGGAACGGCTGGCTTTCGAGATCGAAAGGCTCGCTTCCGAGCCTGCTACGCTCACCAAAATGGCGGCGGCGGCCAAAGCGGCCGGCACGCTTGATGCCGCCGAGCGGCTGGCCGACCTGGTGCTGCAGGTGGCTGGGCTTTAAGCATTTCGGCAGGGCCGGGCTTGTCCCGGCCACCGGCGTCTTGCAAGAAACAATGTGCGGGGGCGATCCCCGCGACGTTAAGGATTTTCAGGGGCGTTGATATGAAGCTGCCGCGCGACATCGGCCCAGTGCACTTCGTCGGCATCGGCGGCATCGGCATGAGCGGGATCGCAGAGGTGCTGGCCAATCTGGGTTACACCGTCACCGGCTCCGACGTCGCCGAAAGCGCCAACGTCAAGCGCCTGCGCGACATGGGGCTCAAGGTGGCGGTCGGCCACAAGGCCGAGAACATCGACGGCGCCGACGTGGTGGTCGTCTCCTCCGCCATCAAGCAGGACAATCCCGAGTTGATCGCCGCCCGCGCCAAGCGGGTGCCTGTGGTGCGCCGCGCCGAGATGCTGGCCGAACTGATGCGCTTGAAAAGCTGCGTCGCCATTGCCGGTACTCACGGCAAGACCACGACGACATCGATGGTCGCGGCGCTGCTCGACGGCGGCGGGCTCGATCCGACTGTGATCAACGGCGGCATCATCAACGCCTACGGCACGAATGCGAGGCTCGGCGCCGGCGATTGGATGGTGGTGGAGGCCGACGAGTCCGACGGCACCTTCCTCAAATTGCCGGCGGACGTCGCCATCGTGACCAATGTGGACCCCGAGCACCTCGACCACTTCCACACCTATGAAGCGGTGCAGGACGCCTTCCACGACTTTATCGAGAACATCCCGTTCTACGGGTTCGCGGTGATGTGCACCGACCATCCGGTGGTGCAGGCGCTGGTCGGCAAATTGGTCGACCGCCGCATCCTCACCTACGGCGAAAACCCGCAGGCGGACGTGCGCCTCACCGACATCGTGCACAAGAATGGTGCGCAGACTTTCACCATCCAGTTCCGCGATCGCGAAGGGCGCACCACCCATGCGATCGAGAACATCACGCTGCCGATGCCGGGCCGCCACAACGCGCTCAACGCCACCTCGGCGGTGGCGGTGGCGCACGAGCTCGGCATCGCCGATAACGTCATCCGCAAGGCGCTTGAAGGTTTCGGCGGGGTCAAGCGCCGATTCACCAGAGTAGGGGATTGGAACGGCGTCACCATCATTGACGACTACGCCCATCATCCGGTGGAGATCGCTGCGGTGCTGCGCGCCGCGCGCGAGAGCGCGTCGGGCAAGGTGATCGCTGTGATGCAGCCGCATCGCTACACGCGCCTGCATGATTTGTTCGAGCAGTTCTGCACCTGCTTCAACGACGCCGATGCGGTCGTCATCGCGCCGGTCTATCCGGCCGGCGAACAGCCGATCCCCGGCGCCGACCGCGATGCGCTGGTGCAGGGCCTGCGCGCGCACGGCCACCGCCATGCGCTGCCGCTGCCGGGGCCGGAACATCTCGCAGGATTGATCAAGGGTCTGGCGGAGCCGGGCGATTACGTGGTTTGCCTCGGCGCCGGCTCGATCACGCAGTGGACCTATGCGCTGCCCGACCAGTTGAAGGCGCTGGGCCTAGGGCGCGCCTGGATGGCTTTTCCCGACATCACGGCCGATCTGAAAGCGCGCATGCCGCAATTGCGCGGGCGCCTGCTTGCCAATCAGCCGCTCGCCGAGCTCACCTGGTTTCGGGTCGGCGGTCCGGCGCAGGTGCTGTTCATGCCGGAAGACGAGAACGATCTCGCATTCTTTCTGCAGAACCTGCCGTCGGACATTCCCGTGACCACTATCGGTCTCGGTTCCAATTTGATCGTGCGCGATGGCGGCGTGCCCGGCGCCATTATCCGGCTCGGCCGCGGCTTCAACGATGTGGCGATTGAACCGGACCATCGCCTCCGCGCCGGCACCGCGGTGCCCGACGTCAAGGTCGCGCGCGCCGCGCAGGAAGCTTCCATCGCCGGGCTCGCCTTTTATCGCGGCATTCCAGGCGCGATCGGCGGCGCGCTGCGCATGAACGGCGGCGCCTATGGCCGCGAGACCAAGGACGTGCTGATCGAAGCGCGTGCCGTCGACCGCGCCGGCCGCGTGCACCTGCTGGCGAACGCCGACATGCATTACAGCTACCGCCACTGCGGCGCGCCGGAAAACCTCATCTTTACGCAGGCGCTCTTTCAGGGCGAAGCGGGCGATCCGGCGGCGATCGCCGCCGAGATGGACAAGATTACGGAATCGCGCGAGGCGACCCAGCCGATCAAGAGCCGCACCGGCGGCTCTACCTTCAAGAATCCGCCCGGCCACAAGGCCTGGCAGTTGATCGACGCTGCCGGCTGCCGCGGCCTCGTCGTCGGCAAGGCGCAGGTGTCGGAATTGCATTGCAATTTTCTCATCAATCTCGGCGGTGCCAGCGCTGCCGACATCGAAAATCTCGGCGAAACCGTGCGCGAACGCGTGCAGGCTCAATCCGGCGTCGTGCTGGAATGGGAAATTAAGAGAATCGGAATAGGCGTCTAATTAGAGCGTCATGGCCGGGCTTGTCCCGGCTATCCACGTCTTACTTTCCGGGCGCGCAGGAAGACGTGGATGCCATCCGCAACTCGGGCTTGCCCGAGTTGCGGTATGAATTGCTTGCCACAAATCGGGTAAACCCGATTTGTGGTGACAAGCGCGGGCATGACGAAGGAAAGGCTTGAATGAAACACGTCGCAGTTCTCATGGGTGGCTGGTCGGCGGAACGCGAAGTCTCGTTGCGCTCAGGCAACGCCTGTGCCGATGCGCTTGAGCGCGCCGGCGGCTATCGCGTCAGCCGCGTCGACGTCACTCGCGACATTGCCACCACCTTGCGCGACCTCAAGCCAGACGCCGCGCTCAACATGCTGCATGGCCGCCCCGGTGAGGACGGGACGATCCAGGGTCTCTTGGAAATCGTCGGCATTCCTTACAGCCATTCCGGCGTGCTCGCCTCATCGGCTGCGATGGACAAGGAGATGACCAAAGTCATCCTGCGCGCGGCCGACGTGCCGGTGCCCGGCGGATGCGTTGTGCGCCGCGCGGACGCTGCGAAGGCGCATGTGCTGCCGCCGCCATACGTGATCAAGCCGGTGGCGGAAGGGTCCAGCGTCGGCGTCTTCATCGTGCGCGAGGACCATGAACACCCGCCGCAGGAACTGACGCGCGGCGATTGGCATTTCGGCGACATGGTGCTGGTCGAGCCCTTCATTCCCGGCAAGGAACTGACCTGTGCCGTGATGGGCGACCATGCGCTCGGCGTCATCGAGATTGTCTCGGCCACCAAGTTCTACGATTACGAAGCGAAATACGCCCCCGGTGGCTCCAGGCATCTGCTGCCGGCGCCGGTGTCGTCTGAAGTCTATGAGGCCTGCCAGCGGCTGACGCTCGCCGCACACCGCGCGCTTCAGTGCCGTGGCGTCAGCCGCGCCGATTTCCGCTATGACGACGGCAAGTCGGGCCTCGAAGGCCTCTTCTGCCTCGAGGTGAACACCCAGCCCGGCATGACCGAGACCTCCTTGGTGCCGGAAATGGCGGCGCACGCCGGCATCAGCTTCGAGAAGCTGGTGAGCTGGATGGTCGAGGACGCTTCGCTGGGGCGGTGATGTGCGGCGTGATCGCCGGCGTCGATGCGCCACGGGCGGGCCGAATGCGCGATCGCGAGAGCGAATTGCGGCTGGGCGGCCCCGACTTCCGCGCATCCCCGCGACAGCGGGGCGCCGGTCTTTGCCAGGGCAGCACCGGATTCCCGCGTTTGCAGGATTGAGTGGTGGCCACCGGTTGGACCGCTTCACCGCCATTTATTTTATATTTGAAATAATACGCCACCTTGCCAATAATGATCCCGGGAACCATCGAGGAGGGCCCGGCTCATGCGGACGGCGATCCTGGGCGGCGGGCCGGGCGGGCTCTATTTTGCCATTTCGCTGAAGCTGCGCGATCCGGCGAGCGAGGTCGTCGTCATCGAGCGCAACCGGCCGGATGACACCTTTGGCTGGGGCGTGGTGCTGTCCGACGAGACGCTCGGCAACCTCGCCGCCAACGACGCCAAGAGCGCCGAGGCGATCCGCCGTTCCTTCGCTTATTGGGACGATATCGCCGTTCACTACCGCGGCACGGTTGTGCGCTCGGGCGGCCACGGCTTTTGCGGCATCGCGCGCAAGCGCCTGCTGCATATCCTGCAGGAGCGCGCACGCGAGCTCGGCGTCGACCTGTGCTTCGAGACGGAGGCTGCCGATCCCGAAAGTTATCGCCGCGAATACGACTTGGTCGTGGCCGCCGACGGCATTAATTCAAAGGTGCGTGCGGCCTACGCCGACCGCTTCAAGCCCGACATCGACGTGCGCGCCTGCAAATATATCTGGCTCGGCACTCACCAGAAATTCGACGACGCCTTCACCTTCATCTTCGAGGAAACCGAGCACGGCTGGATCTGGGCGCACGCCTACCAGTTCGACGCCGATACCGCGACGTTCATCGTCGAATGCTCGGAGCCGACCTGGCGCAGCTTCGGCTTCGATACGATGACGAGCGAGGAAACGATCGCCGCCTGCGAGAACATCTTTGCCAAGAACCTCGGCGGCCACGCGCTGATGTCGAACGCCAAGCACCTGCGCGGCTCGGCCTGGCTCAACTTCAACCGCGTGCTGTGCGAGCGCTGGAGCTTCGACAACGTGGTGCTGCTCGGCGACTCCGCTGCCACCGCGCATTTCTCGGTCGGCTCGGGCTCCAAGCTCGCGATGGAAAGCGCCATCGCGCTCGCCGAGTACCTGCACAGCGAGCCGACGCTCAAAGACGCGTTCCGCCGCTACGAGGACGAGCGGCGTCTGGAAGTGCTACGGCTGCAGAACGCCGCGCGCAACTCCACCGAATGGTTCGAGGACGTCGAGCGCTATCTCCATCTCGATCCGGTGCAGTTCAACTACTCGCTGCTCACCCGTTCCCAGCGCATCAGCCACGAGAACCTGCGCCAGCGCGATCCGGAATGGCTCGCGAGCGCGGAAAAGTGGTTCGAGCGGCAAGCCACAGGGCGCCAACCCAACGTGTCGCGGCCGCCGATGTTTGTGCGGTTCAAGGTGCGCGAGCTCGAGCTCAAGAACCGGATCTGTGTCTCGCCGATGGCGCAATACCGCGCGGTCGACGGCGCACCCAACGATTGGCATTTCGTCCATTACGCCGAGCGCGCCAAGGGTGGGGCGGGGCTGGTCTTCACCGAGATGACCTGTGTGTCGCCGGAAGGACGCATCTCGCCCGGCTGCACCGGTCTTTACGACCTCCGCCACCAGCGCGCCTGGAAGCGGTTGGTCGATTTCGTGCACGCCGAAACCGACGCCAAGATCGCCATCCAGCTCGGCCATTCCGGCCCCAAGGGCTCGACCCAACTGGGCTGGGAAGAGTCCGATGCGCCCCTGCTGCAAGGCAATTGGGAAACGGTGGGGCCATCCTGCGTGGCGTGGAGCAGCGACAATCCGGCGCCACGCGAAATGACCCGCGCCGACATGGACAAGGTGCGCGACGATTTCGTGCAGGCGGCCGTGATGGCGGTGCGCGCCGGCTTCGACTGGCTCGAACTGCACTATGCGCACGGCTACCTGATGTCATCCTTCATCACGCCGCTGACCAACCGGCGCACGGACGAATACGGCGGCAGCCTGGAAAACCGCATGCGATTTCCGCTCGAGGTCTTCCACGCGGTGCGCAAGGTCTGGCCCGATGGCAAACCGATCTCGGTGCGCATTTCCGCGCACGACTGGGTCGGCCCGGCCGGGATCATGCCGCAGGATGCGGTCGAGATTTCGCGCATGCTGGCGGAAAACGGCGTCGATATGGTCGACGTGTCGGCCGGGCAGACGACGGTCGAGGCCAAGCCGGTCTATGGCCGCATGTTCCAGACGCCGTTCTCCGACCGCATCCGCAACGAGGCGGGGGTGGCCACGCTGGCGGTCGGCAACATCTATGAGCCGGACCACGCCAACTCGATCCTGATGGCAGGGCGCGCCGATCTCGTGTGCATGGCGCGGCCGCATCTCGCCGATCCGTACTGGACCCTGCATGCGGCCGCCGACCTGCAATACCAGGGTGTGAGCTGGCCCAAGCCCTATCTGCGCGGCCGCGACCAGCTCTATCGATTGAAGGCGCGCGCCGCCGACGCCAATACGGCGAACATGACGGGGAAGGTGTGATGGGGGCGCTGTCGAACCGGCATGCGCTCGTCACCGGCGGCGGCACCGGCATCGGCGCTGCCATCGCGCGGGCGCTCGCTGCTGACGGCGCCGTAGTCTCACTCGCCGGGCGGCGCGAGGCGCCGCTGCAACAGACGGCCGCCGGTTTGCGCAAGGCGATCGCCGTGACCGCCGACGTCACCCGCGAAGCCGATTGCGCCGCGATGGTGGAGGCCGCCCGCGCCGCCCATGGGCCGATCGATATCGTCGTCGCCAACGCCGGCATGGCCGAGAGCATGCCGGTCAAGACGATGGATCTCGCGCACTGGCAGGCTAGCCTCGACGTCAATCTGACCGGCGCCTTCCTGACGGTGAAGGCGGCGCTCGCCGATGTCACCCGCGAGGCCCCGGATGTCGCGCGCCGCATCGTGTTCATCGCCTCGACCGCGGGCCTTAAAGGCTACCCCTATGTCGCCGCCTATTGCGCGGCGAAGCATGGAGTTGTCGGCCTTGCCCGCGCGCTGAGCCTGGAGCTGGCGCCGAGCGGTGTGACCGTCAACGCCGTCTGTCCGGGCTTTACTGAAACGCCGCTGCTGGAGGCCTCGGTGAGCCGCATCGCCGCCAGGACTGGGCGGTCGGCGGCAGAGTCCCGGCAGGAGCTTGCACGCGACAATCCGCACGGTCGGCTCATTACGCCCGACGAAGTGGCGCAAACGGTGGCCTGGCTGTGCACGCCCGCGGCGGCGTCGATCAACGGCCAGGCGATCGCGGTCGCGGGAGGCCCGCTATGACCGCGCCTGCCAAAGCCCGTCCGCGTACCGTGGCGCGGCCCATCAGGCGGCCTGTGAGCAAGCAGCGCCTGCGCCTGTGGCTGCACATGTTACGGGCCACCCGCGCCATCGAGGCAGAATTGCGCGAGCGCCTGCGGGTCCAGTTCGCGATGACGCTGCCGCAGTTCGACGTGATGGCTGCGCTCTACCGCGAGGAGGAGGGCCTGCGCATGACCGAGCTGTCGCGCCGGCTGCTGGTTTCCAACGGCAACGTGACGGGCATCGTCGAACGGCTGGTCAACGACGGCCTCATCGCCCGCGAGTCGGCCGCCAGCGACCGCCGCTCGTTCCTGGTGCGGCTGACGCCGAAAGGCGAGGCCGACTTCGCGGCGATCGCCAAGGCGCATCAGGATTGGGTGAACGAAATCCTGGCGGATTTCGATGCGCAGGAGAGCGAGATGATCATCGCGCATCTCATTGGACTGCCAGCCGGCATCCGTGACGGAGGGAAACGGCCGTGAGCATGAAGAACTTCAAGCCGCAGCATTTCAAATGGCGGATGAGGGGAGACGTCGCCGTCGTCACCTTCGACCGGCCCGATCGCAAGAACCCGATCACCTTCGAGTCCTATGCCGAGCTGCGCGACACCTTCCGCAGGCTGGCTTATGCCGACGACGTGAAGGCGGTGGTGTTCGGCTCCAGCGCGGGCAATTTCTGCTCGGGTGGTGATGTGCACGACATCATCGGGCCGCTGCTCGAACGCGACATGAAGGGATTGCTCGAATTCACCCGCATGACCGGCGATCTGGTGAAGGCGATGCGCGCCTGTCCGCAGCCCATCGTCGCGGCGGTCGACGGCGTCTGCGTCGGCGCCGGCGCCATGATCGCGCTGTTCTGCGATGTTCGATTGGGCACGCCGCGGGCAAAGACCGCCTTCCTGTTTACGCGCGTCGGGCTTGCCGGTTGCGACATGGGCGCGTGCGCCATGTTGCCGCGTGTGATCGGCCAGGGGCGGGCCGCCGAACTCTTGTTCACCGGCCGCGTCATGACCGCGGAGGAGGGCGAGCGCTGGGGCTTCTTCAATCGTCTGGTCGACGCCGCGCAACTGGAAAACGAGGCGGTCGCGCTCGCCACACAGCTCGGCGAAGGCCCCACCTTCGGCCACATGATGACCAAGACCATGCTGGCGCAGGAGTGGTCGATGTCGCTCGAACAGGCGATCGAGGCGGAGGCGCAGGCGCAGGCGATCTGCATGCAGACGCAAGACTTCCGCCGCGCCTACGATGCCTTCGTCGCCAGGCAGAAACCGAAGTTCGAAGGGGACTGACGAATGCGCGACACGAGCTTCCTCAACTGGCCGTTCTTCGAGGCGCGTCACCGCGCGCTGGCCGGGGAGATCGAGTCATGGGCGCAAGCCCATTGTGCCGGTATCGACCATCGCGATACCGACGCCGCCTGCCGCGCGCTGGTCGCGCGGCTCGGCGAGGGCGGCTTCCTTGCGCTGACCGCACCGGACGAGAGCCACGACAGTTTCGATGTGCGCTCATTGGCGCTCTGCCGCGAGACGCTTGCGGCCCATGACGGTCTCGCCGATTTCGCTTTCGCCATGCAGGGTCTGGGTGCCGGGCCGATCTCGCTGTTCGGCAGCGAGGCGCAGCGCGCCGCCTGGCTACCCTGGACCCGTGCCGGGGCTGCGATCGCAGCCTTCGCCCTGACCGAGCCAGCGTCCGGCTCCGACGTTGCCAACATCGCCACCACCGCCCGCCGCGACGGCGACGGCTACGTCATCGATGGCGAGAAGACCTGGATCAGCAATGGCGGCATCGCCGATCTGTATGTCGTGTTCGCCAGGACCGGTGAAGAGCCGGGCGCACGCGGGCTGTCGGCGTTCATCGTCGACGGCGGTAATCCGGGTCTGGAGATCGCCGAGCGGCTCGAGGTGATCGCGCCGCATCCGCTGGCGCGCCTGCGCTTCGACAACTGCCGGGTGCCGGCGGACGCGATGGTCGGCAAGCCGGGCGAGGGCTTCAAGGTCGCCATGGCGACACTCGACGTCTTCCGCACCACGGTCGGTGCCGCCGCGCTCGGTTTCGCCCGCCGCGCCATGGCGGAAACGGCGAAGCGCGCCGCGGCGCGCGAACTGTTCGGTGCGCCGATGGCCGACCTGCAGATGGTGCAGGGCCATCTTGCCGACATGGCGCTGGAGATCGATGCTGCCGCGCTTCTCGTCTATCGCGCCGCCTGGACCAGGGACCAGGGCGCCGCCCGCATTTCCCGCGAGGCGGCCATGGCCAAGCTCTACGCCACCGAAGCGGCGCAGCGCGTCATCGACACTGCCGTCCAGCTGCACGGTGGCGACGGCGTGCGCTCCGGCCATCCGGTCGAGACGCTTTACCGCGAAATCCGCGCGCTCCGTATCTACGAAGGCGCGTCGGACGTTCAGAGAGTCATCATTGCCCGGGCCGTCCTGTCGGAGACATCTGGAGCCAGCGCATGAACCGGACCATCACCCTTGGGGCGTCCGCGCACGTCGACACTTTCGCGCGCGACAACCTGCCGCCGTTCGGGCAATGGCCCGATCTGCAGCTCGACCGGCCCGAGTTTCAATATCCCGAGCGGCTCAACGCAGCGGTGGAGTTGACCGACCGCATGGTGGACAAGGGTTTCGGCGACCAGACCGCGCTGATCGGCAATGGCCGCCGCCGCACCTACAAGGAGCTCTCCGACTGGTCGAACCGGCTTGCCCACGCCCTGGTCGAGAACTACGGCGTGAAGCCCGGCCACCGCGTGCTGATCCGCTCCGGCAACAACCCCGCGCTGGTGGCGGCCTGGCTCGCCGCCACCAAGGCCGGCGCGGTGGTGGTCAACACCATGCCGCTGTTGCGCGCCGTTGAGCTTGGCAAGATCGTCGACAAGGCGGAGATCGCGCTGGCGCTCACCGACAGCCGCATGGCCGACGAGCTGGTGGCCTGCGCCAAGACAAGCAGGTTCCTGAAACAGGTGATCAGCTTCGACGGCACCGCGAACCATGATTCCGAGCTCGACCGCATCGCCCTCGACAAGCCTGTCAGGTTCGAGGCGGTACCGACCGGCCGCGACGACGTGGCGCTCTTAGGGTTCACCTCCGGCACCACCGGCGAACCGAAGGCGACCATGCATTTTCACCGCGATCTGCTGATCATCGCCGACGGCTACGCGCGCGAGGTGCTGAAGGTGACGCCCGACGATGTGTTTGTCGGCTCGCCGCCGCTCGCGTTCACCTTCGGGCTCGGGGGCCTGGCAATCTTCCCGCTTCGTTTCGGCGCGACGGCGACGCTCCTGGAGAACGCCTCGCCCGCCAACATGATCGAGATCATCGAAACCTACAAGGCGACGATCTGTTTCACCGCGCCCACCGCCTACCGTGCCATGATGGCCGCGATGGACAAGGGCGCGGACCTCTCGTCGCTGCGGCTGGCGGTGTCGGCCGGTGAGACGCTGCCGGCGCCGGTGTTCGAGGAATGGACGCGCAGGACCGGCAAGCCGATCCTCGACGGCATAGGCTCCACCGAGATGCTGCACATATTCATCACCAACCGTATCGACGACGCGGTCCCCGGCGCCACCGGCCGTCCGGTTGCCGGCTACGAAGCCAGGATCGTCGCCGACGACATGAACGAGGTCGCGCGCGGCGAGGTCGGCAAGCTTGCCGTGCGCGGCCCGACCGGCTGCCGCTATCTCGCCGACAAGCGGCAGAAGGACTATGTGCGCGATGGCTGGAACCTGACCGGCGATACCTTCATGCAGGACGCGGAAGGACGATTCCATTTCGTCGCCCGCGCCGACGACATGATTGTCTCCGGCGGCTACAATATCGCCGGTCCCGAGGTAGAAGCGGCGCTGCTGCAGCATGCGGACGTCGCCGAATGCGCCGTAGTGGCGGCCGCCGACAGCGAGCGCGGGCAGATCGTCTCCGCTTATGTCGTGTTGCGTGCGGGTGTGACCGGGGACACCGCTTGCATCAAGCGCCTGCAGGATCACGTCAAGGCGACGATCGCGCCCTACAAGTATCCGCGAGCGGTCAATTTCATCGAAGCGCTGCCGAAGACGCAGACCGGCAAGGTCCAGCGTTTCCGCCTGCGCCAGCAGTGAGCACCATGAGCGAAACAGAATTCGATATCCTGCAGCCGAAAGGCTGGGCTAGTCCGCAGGGATACGCCAACGGCATTGTCGCCGAGGGCCGGCTGGTCTTCATCGCCGGCCAGATCGGCTGGGACGCCGAGGCGCGCATCGTCAGCGACGACCTCGTGGCCCAGGTGGAGCAGGCGCTCAAGAACATTGTCGCCGTGCTGGCGGAGGCCGGCGGCGCGCCGCACCATCTGACCCGGTTGACCTGGTACGTCACCGACAAAGCCGGCTATATCGCGCGCCGCAAGGAGATCGGCGCGGCCTATCGCCGGGTCATCGGCAAGCACTACCCGGCGATGGCGCTGCTGGTGGTCGCGGGGTTGCTGGAGGAGGGAGCGCAGGTTGAAATCGAGGCGACGGCCGTCGTGCCGCAGGCGTGAGAGAGTTGCAGACAGATCGATTTTAGGGACAAGCCTCAAGGCCGCTTTTGACGCACAGCCTGAATGCCTTTGAAATCGAGAACAATACTCTCGCGCGACGCCACTCCTCGGTCCTTGACGTGTAGCTCAAGGGCGCAGCGAAGGCGATGTTAGCTCGAATATGATTCGCGAACTCGATTCTCAATCCGGCACCGACCGAAGACAATGATTGCTTGTCTTGGTGCATATACCAGGTCTGACCTCCGTCAATGAAACCATACAATTGGTAAGCCTTGAAAATCTGATTGGTCATCGTCTGGTCGAAGCGAAGTTCGGCAACGCCTTGGTAACCGTCGTCTCCGCTATAATAGCCGGGTCCAAATGCGGCTCCGCCAAGGTAAAATTGTTGCGACGTCATCAAGGGACCGGATGCGAATTGGCCGCTTATGGATGCTTTGAATGACCACGCCCCACCGAGCTTCTGAAAGTGAGCGTAGGAATAGTTCAAGATCGAAAAATTTGGCGTCGCCCCGTATCGAGAAATCAGTGGATCGCTGCTTTGGGTGGCGCCAAATCCATCTATGCCATGGCGCCAGCCGACGGTAGCAAAGTTTCGCCCATCGAATGCATCGTGGAATTTATAGTTGGCCAAGAACCCGAACGTTCGCACCCTATCGTTATAGTCTGGTTTCGTGGTTTCTGTTTGAGAGGAATTGACTACGCCGACGGCGGCCCCAAGCGACAGCCAATTCTTCCGCGATGCTAACGCAATGGCACTGACGTGAAACTCATACGCTCGCGTTAATACGCGGGTGTCGGTGAGGCGCCGTTCGTCATCGGGCATAACCTCGCTTTGTAGTGCCGAGGCACCGATGCGCACGCCGTCAATAATAGGAACGTCGTACCCAACTCGACCATAGCGAAGGTCGCGCACCGCGTCCGGAACTGTCCCTAGGTTTAAGGATAAGACATCACCCGCTCGAAACAATGAATTGAACGACGTTGCCGCGTAGGATTGTACCGGACCGGTCGCGTAGGTGCCGAAATTGTCCAGACCGAGATAGGCATAAATGTTCGAGGTTTTTACCCTCACGATCAATCTGAACCGCCCACTGGCCGTTCCGATCTCTTCCAGTGCAACATCGACAACTCGAACACCTGGTGTGTTGTTGGCAAGCAGCAATTGACGTTCGACGGTCTTAAGGCGCGACGGACGCTCATGTAAGATCGGCTCAAGTATCTCGCGTATCCCGAATTCTCTGACGCCATGACCTACCAGCCGAATTTTGGTTATTGAGCCTTCGATGACGCGTACGGTCAGGCGGCCATGTTTGACGTCCTGCGGAGGAATGATCGCACGGCTTAAATGATAGCCGGCGTCGCGATATACATCGCTTACGGCAGCCGCGATGTGCTCGAGATCGCGTTTGGTGACCCAGGTCCCAAGGAAGGAGCGATAAGCTTTCGTAAGATGGGAAGGCAGTATTGTGTCCGCACCCTTGATCGTAACAGACCGAAGTCTAAATAGCCGGCCGCTTGCCGTTTGAACGGGCGGGAGAGTGAGCTTCGGAATCGTCGGTGGCGGCCCTTTCGCCCGCTTGTGCTCCAATCTCAGATTTTCGAGGTGTCGTTCGGCTTGCAATGGGTCGACAGGCGTCACCCTTTCCGGGTGCTGCGCTTTTGCAATCCCGCATAGGCTGACGAGAGCGAGAAACAGGCACCGTAGGAATGGAGACCGTCGGCGTATCCGCCGCTTTCGCGTTTCAGTCTTATGGAGTTCGACGTCCAATACGAACTCCGGGCAACTGAAACCGCCGAGATGTAGAATCAGCTCAAAATATGGGCATTCATGGTAAACAAAGTATGAATTCATATTTCAGAATTTAAGAGCTTTGAAGCAAAGTTTTCCTTACAGAGTCGTGCTTTTCTGGCCTTCTTGCGCAAATGTCTTTGCCAATCTTTATGCAGGAGACAACAGTGTTTTTTCAGAGCAAGAAGCTGCTCGTGGCTCTATTCGTAATGGGGTTGGTGGCGAACGGGGCATCCGCCGTTCGAGCGGCGGACGGCGGCATTTGGCACGTGGCAAAACGATCAGGCGCGGTATGGGTAATTAGGAACAAGACCATGCTCGCGTCGCTAGGGCCCGACACCGCCCTTAGCGCAGGCGATCAAATTCGAACTGGCCGCAACGGCCGGGTGCTGCTCACCCGCGGCGATGAGCGCATTCTTATCTCACCTAATTCCGTGCTCGGACTCCCACGTCAAAGCGCTGATGGATACCCGACAACGATAACTCAACAGGCAGGATCAAGTTATTTCGAGGTCGATAAAAAGAAAGTACACCATTTCGAGGTCGAGACGCCTTACCTCGCAGCTGTCGTGAAAGGCACGCATTTCCGCGTCTTCGTTAGCAAGGTTGGAGGACGGGTAGATGTGTCGCAGGGTGAGGTGCAGGTGACTGACTTTAAGACCGGCCAACAGGCTTTCGTATTACCCGGCCAGTCTGTGAGAAATTTCGTCCATGGTCCGGCGGGGCTGTCGCTAAGTGGCAGAGGGAATTTCAAACCAATCGTGAAAGGAAAGCCTCGTGCCTCTAGGCTGCAGGCGGTTTCCATTCCGAAAGGTGGGTTGCGTTCCCCTCGCATGGCATCCCATAAACCAGCGGTCGACGATCGCGGCGATAAGGCCCTGGCGAGCGCCAAGTCCCTTTCGAATGGCGTCCAGGCCCTTCGGCGTATGCCCAACGGAAGCGTTCAGATCCGTGCAGCGATTGGCGAAACAACGCTGGATTTTGGCAAAGTTACGCACGGGTTGGCGCATGCATCCGGTAACTACTTGGCCGCGTCCAGATCGGCTGGCAAGGCCGTTGCGGATGGCGGCTTAAGCGCGAACGCAAGCGCTGGAGCACACCCCGGCAGCGGGGACGCGGGAGCACTTGATGGTGGTCTCGGGAACGGCCTTGGCAACGGCAACGGCAACGGCCTTGGCAACGGCAACGGCCTTGGCAACGGGAATGGTGTCGCGAATGGCGTGGCCGCGGGAATTGGAAATGGGTTAGCTGTTGGCGGATCAGGCGTTGCAAACGGACTTGTGAACGGCGTTGGCAATGTCCTTGGCAAAGGAAACGGTCACGGCAAGGGCGGTTAGCGCAGGAGCATGCGCGCGCCCGAACCGGTGCAAAAGTTGTGGCGCCTTCGGATAAGACTATAGTTTGCGCAAGGTAAGCACGTGCGGCAAATCCGTTCACATATCCTGGTGCCGCTAATCGTCGGGCTGACCTTGATCACGGGGATACATGGCTATTTAGAGAACGCATTCGCGAATCTAGGTTCAAACTGGGTTACCCGATCAGCATCCGGCAAAGTTGTCGTCGTTGCGATTGACTCTAAATCCATCCAGGCAATCGGCGCCTGGCCATGGCCACGACGGCTTTACGCGAACGTGATCGACATACTGGAGCGTGCCGGGGCTTCTGACATAGCGTTCGATGTTGACTTCAGTTCTCCTTCCGACAAAGTCGATGATGGCGCCTTCCTGACAGCTCTGAAAAATGCTGGTGGCTCGGTAATCCTTCCCACATTCAAGCAGCGCGCCACGTCCGGCAACGGCAACACCCGCATCTTTGTCAATCGCCCCTTGCCGCATTTCGAAGAGAACTCATGGACGGCGTTGGTTAATGTTATCCCCGATCTCGACGGGCTGATCCGTCAATATCCGTTCGGCGGCACTGTGAGTGGGGTATTCGTTCCGTCTATGGCGACAATGCTGGCGGATGGCGCCAGGATACATTCAGGCTCGTTTTGGCTCGATTTTGGCATTAATTCAGCTTCGATCCCTAAAATCTCATTTGCCGACGTGATACAAAAAAAGCCATCCGTTCTCGCGCGTCTTCGCGGAAAAAAGGTCATCATTGGCGGGACAGCGGTCGAACTTGGAGATCGATTCACTGCACCAAACGGTCGCATAATCCCCGGCCCGATCCTGCAAGCGCTGGCTACTGAGTCGATCCTGCAAGGGCGCGACTTACAGCGAGTATCCCCTTTAGCGGCATTGGCAGGTGTCGCCCTTGTCGTTTCAATAATGATGCTCGCGTGGCGGCCTCTTGCCGCCGGCAAAAGAGTTCTATTGCTTGTTGGCTTGGCTGCCGCTGCCGAGTTCACCGCTATCCTAGTGCAGACGACGACATCGTTCGTAGTCGACACCTCATTGATACAAGTCGCGATTGCTGCATACATTCTTGTAATTGCTTTAGACGAAATCAATTTTCGCGGGATCTTGAAAAAGATTGCTGAAAACCGCTTCGATCGTGTCGCGATGTCTCTCGGTGATGGCTTAATTTGTGCCAATGGCAACGGTCGGACAACTTTTTGCAATCCCAGTGCGGCGATGACTTTCGGCTACGCGCCCGAAGAAGTAGTGGGGCGCTCGATTGGTGAGTTATTTTACCATTGCGATGTCAAAGGCAATCGACGGCCATTAACGCTAGATCACGATCAGCCTAAATCGCCAAGCGCGCTAATTGAAGTTATTGGGCGTCGCAAGACCGGGGAGTGTTTCCCGGTGGAGGCGCGCATCTCGAACTGGCATGCCGGCAATAGCGCTCAGTACGGAATTGTATTTAGAGATATCTCGTCTCGAAAGCGTGAGGCGGAAAGAATCCGGTTACTCGCAGAGTTTGACACATTAACAGGTCTTCCGAACCGTCATAACCTGACCCAACAGGTAGAATCCGAATTGAGGCGCGTGCAGAGTTGCTCCGGCGAGCTTGCGCTATTGTTGCTCGATTTGGACTCGTTCAAAGAGATTAATGATTCTCTAGGTCATACGTATGGTGATCGTGTCCTGGTCGAAGCCGGCAAGGCGCTGCGGGAACTATCGGTCGGGGTCGGTTTGGCTGGGCGACTAGGGGGTGATGAGTTCGCCATTGTAGTTAGCGGACCGGGAGCAGCGGGGTGTGCACAAAGACTTTGTGAAGAAGCGTGTAGGCGGTTCAAAGAGACGCCGGTGATTGTAAATGAAAATGAGCTTTGGGTTGGCGCCAGCGCCGGCGTAGCTGTCTATCCGGATCATGGCCGTAGTTTCGAAGAGCTGCTTGGGAATGCCGATCTTGCGCTTTATAGAGCCAAGGCCGAGCGCCGTGGTCGGCACATGTTGTTTGATCCCAAGTTCAGAAGTGAGATGGAGGCTCGTGTCGATCTTCAGACAGAACTGGCCCGAGCCGTAGAGGCGGGCGAATTTGAATTATTTTATCAGCCGCAAGTTGATTTGGCCACTGGCAAACTTGCCGGTGCGGAAGCTTTGATCCGCTGGCGCCACCCGACAAAAGGTCTCGTCCCGCCGGCCGAGTTCATGCCTGTCGTCAATTCATCTTCCATATCTGGCAATGTTAGCTTGTGGGTCTTGCAAGCAGCATGTGCTCAGGGAGCTATTTGGCAACGGCAGGGGCACGATGTACGCATCGCGATTAATCTATCGCCAAATCAGCTTCGGTTCGGGGATCTCTCGATAGTCGTGAGTTCCGTGTTGCAGGAAAAAGGATTTTCTCCATCTCGGCTTGAACTCGAGGTCACCGAAGACATTGTCCTTGCCGATGAAGAAGTCACGATGGAAAATTTTCGGAAGCTGCAGGAAATCGGCGTTCGACTTGCCTTCGACGATTTTGGAACTGGATATGCAGGCCTAAGCTATCTCAAGAAATTTCCGCTCGATGTCCTTAAAATCGATCGTTCTTTTGTGGCTGGGCTTTCCAACTCACTGGACGACAGGGCGATTGTCGGCTCCACGATCACAATGACTTCGTCAACTTGGACTTTCCGTCATCGCGGAAGGCATAGAGGATCGGGCAACCGCTGATTTGCTCCGAGACCTCGGCTGCCATGAGGGACAGGGATATCTCTTCGGTAAGCCAATGCCAGCTTCGGAATTCGAAAATCGGTTCTTGAACCGCGTGCACGAATTGGCCAGTCAATCGGAATCCTCGGCGAATGCCGCATAAATCTGCGTCGCGGCGTGTGCGACGACAAACATGCTAATTCTGCCTCTAAGGAAGCAAAACGGACTTTCCCCTTCAGAGCAGCGACGTCGTGGTTTGGCCCAAAGGCGCGGGCTCTCGGGAATTCTGTCAAGGAATTAAATCACGATTTGGGTCTTAAGTCCTGCTACCTGCAAGTCGGTGCGCGGCGCGGCCGCAACGAGTTGGGGGGGGCCGATGGAGCCGTCCCCATGCCACGCGCGGCATGCCCTGCGCCGAATTCGTCACTTTTCGTAAACCTTTACTAATCATTTACCCAAGTCCTTGAAGACTAAGGTTTGGCGGCGCGCCGTGCGTCCGGCTGCGCTCACATCGTACGCGCGGGGCGCCGCCAAATTGGTCGCGAAGGGGCCGGGACGGGTCGTTTCTCCAGACCGATAGCAGACAGGATGCGACGCGCAGTTCGCGTGTCGGAGATTGCCGCCGCTCAAGGGCGGCTCATGCAGGCATCATGTTTCGAAGAACAGCGATGGACGATCGAGTACACCTCGCGCAATCGCAAAAACGTAAGATCGGACGCCGCGCCGCAGCGATGCAATGGCTGCGCGTGCACGCAGAGGAGCAACCGCGCTGGCGCCGGCCGCTGCTGCGTTGGGGCAGCGCGCTCTTGCAGTTCCAAGCGCCGCGCGGCGCCGGCGCGTCGGCCGCCGCGCTGCTGCTGCTTGCCAGCGTGTGTTACGGCGCGGTGCGCGGCGACCATCTTCGCGCCATCGTCGCCAATGTGCAGAACATCTGCGATTCCGCCGCCAATGCCACGGGCTTCGGCATTTCCGAGATCGCTCTCGCCGGCCAGCATAACCTCAGCCGCAAGACGATCCTCGCGTCTGCCGGCATCACCGGCCGCACCTCGCTCCTGTTTCTCGACGCCCATGCCGCGCGCGCGCGGCTGATGCGGAACCCTTGGGTTGCCGAAGCGACCGTGCTCAAGCTTTATCCTAGCCGCCTGCGCATTGGCGTCACCGAGCGCAAGCCGTTTGCGCTCTGGCAGAGGGATCGCCACGTCTCGCTGATCGCGGCCGACGGCACGGTGCTCGAAAAATACGCGCCGCGGCGCTTTCTCTCGTTGCCGCTGGTGGTGGGCAAGGGCGCCCGGCAAGAAGCGCAAGGCTTCCTGTCGCTGGTCAAGCGCTATCCGGTGATCGCCCGCCAGGTGCAGGCCTCCGTACTGGTCGCCGAGCGGCGCTGGAATATCTATCTCAAGGACGACGTCGAGGTGCTGCTGCCGGAGGCAGATCCGGCGCACGCGCTCCATACCCTGGTCGATCTCGCGCGTGCCAAGATGCTGCTCAGCCGCGATATCGTCAAAGTTGATCTCCGCCTTGGCGATCGTGTCACCGTGCGCCTGTCGGACGCCGCTTATGCCGCGCGCGAGGCTGCCATCAAGGCTGCGGAAAAGGCGCGCAAGGCCAAGCGGAAAGGCGGCGAGGCATGAGCTTTGCCGCGAGCATAGCATGCTCCCTCTCCCCCTGTGGGGGAGGGGACGCAAGAGTCGCGCGCCATGTGGTGATCCGAGATGGAGTTGCCGCATGACCGTGCTGCACTTCGGTCTCACGCCCAAGATGAAACCGGTTTCGCCGCGCCGCTCCGCGGTCGTCGCCAGCCTCGATATCGGCACCAGCAAGGTCGTCTGCCTGATCGCGCGCCTCGAGCCCCAGGCGCCGCAAGACGTTTTGCGCCGCCGCAGCCACGGCGTGCGCCTCCTCGGCTTCGCCCATACCGCGGCTGCCGGCATGAAAGCCGGCACGGTGGTCGATCTGGTGGAGGCGGAGGAAATGGTCCGCCAGGCCATCGACATCGCCGAAAGCATGGCCGGGGTGCAGATCGAGTCCGTGGTGGCCTCGCTCTCCGGCGGCCGTCTCGGCAGCGAGCGGTTCATCGCCAATATCGAACTCGGCGGCGGCGCTGTCACCGACAGTGCGATCGCCCGCGTCCTTGCGGCGGCGAGCCGCCATGCGGTGCGCGGCGGCCGCGTTGTGCTGCATTCGCTCCCGATCGGCTATGCGCTCGACGCCGTTACCGGCATCCGCGACCCCCGCGGCATGCTCGGCCATACCTTCGGCGTCGACATGCATATGGTCACCGCCGACGTCGCCACGGTGCGCAACCTCATGCTGACGGTCGAGCGCAGCCACTTGTCCACAGAAGCTATGGTCGCGTCGCCCTATGTGGCGGGACTGGCGTCGCTGGCCGACGATGAGGCCGATCTAGGCGCCGCTTGCATCGATCTGGGGGCTGGAACGACCACCATGGCCGTGTTTTCCGGGGGACGCTTCGTCCACGCCGACGGATTCGCCCTCGGCGGAAACCACGTGACCATGGATCTGGCCCGCGGTCTCAACACTCGAATCGCGGACGCTGAGCGAATCAAAGCGATTTATGGCAGTGTTTTGGCCGGTGGATCGGATGAGCGCGATATGATCACTGTACCCGCGGTGAGCGACGATGAACGCGAGCCCCCGCAATTCGTTTCGCGGGCGCAGATCGTGCGCATCATTAAGCCGCGCGTCGAGGAAATCCTCGAAATGGTGCGCGACAGGCTGAAGGCTTCGCCCTTCGCGGCCGAGCCACGCGCCCGCGTCGTGCTTACCGGTGGCGCCAGTCAGCTCGCCGGGCTCGCCGATCTCGCCGCCCGCATGCTGCAGCGTCCGGTGCGCATCGGGCGTCCTCTCGGTGTTGCCGGCCTGCCTGAGGCGGCCAAGGGTCCGGCCTTCGCCGTTGCCGCGGGGCTCCTCGTCTATCCACAGGCGGCGCACCTCGAACACTTCGAACCGCGGAAAACGCGGCAGTTGATGACAGGAACGGGCGGCTACATGGCACGGGTCGGACAATGGTTGCGCGAAAGTTTCTGACCCTCATCGGTGAAACCACGCAAGGGCCGGTGGCGGACCGGCTCGGCGCGGCGGCGTTGAAATGCGTTGGCGCCCTACGGCGCGATCGCGGACCTGCTGCCCGTGCATCAAAGAGGCAAACGTCATGACCATCAATCTGCAAATCCCCGACATTCACGAGATGAAGCCGCGGATCACGGTGTTCGGCGTCGGCGGTGCCGGCGGCAATGCCGTCAACAACATGATCGCGGCCGGGCTCCAGGGCGTCGATTTCGTCGTGGCCAACACCGACGCGCAGGCGCTCACGACCTCCAAGGCCGAGCGCATCATCCAGATGGGCGCCCAGGTCACCGAGGGTCTCGGTGCCGGCTCCCAGCCTGAGGTCGGCCGCGCTGCCGCCGAAGAGGTGATGGACGAGATCCGCGACCATCTGTCGGGCGCGCATATGGTGTTCGTCACTGCCGGCATGGGCGGCGGCACCGGCACCGGCGCCTCGCCAGTAATTGCGCAAGTTGCGCGCGAGCTCGGCATCCTCACCGTCGGCGTGGTCACCAAGCCGTTCCACTTCGAAGGCGCCCGCCGCATGCGCTTTGCCGAAGCCGGCATCGGCGAACTGCACAAGGTGGTCGACACCCTGCTGATCATCCCGAACCAGAACCTGTTCCGGGTCGCCAACGAGAAGACGACATTCGCCGACGCCTTCGCCATGGCCGACCAGGTCCTCTATTCGGGCGTCGCCTGCATCACCGACCTGATGGTCAAGGAAGGCCTGATCAATCTCGACTTTGCCGACGTCCGTGCGGTCATGCGCGAGATGGGCAAAGCGATGATGGGCACCGGCGAAGCTTCCGGCGAGAAGCGCGCGCTCACCGCCGCGGAGGCCGCGATCGCCAACCCGTTGATCGACGACGCCTCCATGAAGGGCGCCAAGGGCCTGTTGGTCTCGATCACCGGCGGCAAGGATCTCACTCTATACGAAGTCGACGAAGCGGCCACCCGCATCCGCGAGGAGGTCGACCCCGACGCCAACATCATCGTCGGCGCCACCTTCGACGAGAGCCTGGAAGGCATCATCCGTGTGTCGGTGGTGGCGACCGGCATCGACAATACCGGAACGCTGCGCCAGTCGGCGCCGGCTCGATCGGCGCTGGCCCAATCAGCCCCGACCGAAAGCGCGCTCAAGGAGCTTGCCAGCAAGATGCGCGCTGAAAGCACGCGCTTGGCCGACCGTATCGAGCGCGCACCCGTCGCCACGGCGCCGGCGCCTGCGATGGCTCCCGCGCCTGCGCAGGTTGCGGCACCTGAGCCGACGGCGTCAGTCGGTTCGGCGGCCCATGCCGCGGTTGCCGCCGCGCTGCTGCCGTCGACGGGTATCGAAGATGTGTCGCTCAGGCCGATGCCGATGAAGCCGTCCCTGTTCGACGCCGCGCCCGCCGAGCCAGCCGCGGCCGAGGCGCCGCCGGCGGATGCGTTCATCCCGCCGCAGCCGGAGCGTGCCGTGCGCACGCCGCGCATGCCGCGCATCGATGAATTGCCGATGCCGGCCCAGAACGAAATTCGCGCCCAGCGCGGCGAACCCACGGCCGACAATCACCCGGAAAAGCAGCGCATGTCGTTGATGCAGCGGCTGGCTCAGGTCGGCCTCGGCCGGCGCGAGGAAGGTGAGGCCCCGCGGGCGCCGCGCACGGCCCCGGCACCGCAGTTCGAGCGCCCGGCACGCCCGACTGCCCGCCAGCCCGAGGGCCGTCCGGCGGAGCCGGTCTCCGAATATGCGCGGCGGCCGGCCCCGCAGGGACTGGACCCGCACGGTCGCCATACGGCTGTGCATAATTCACCCGAGGAAGACCAACTCGACATCCCAGCCTTCCTGCGCCGGCAAGCGAACTGAGTCGCCAACGAGATCGAAACGGCCCCGTCCAGTTCTGGCGCGGGGCCGTTTGCACTTCAGTCCGGCGGTCGGCCCGTTTTTTTAAGATATTGAATTATATAACATTTATAGGAATTGGCGGTATTGGCTCGGCCCCGGCCGCGGCGCATTTCAGGCGGTTTTGGGTTCTGGACGACAACTTAAGTCTCATTCTGCTTCGTTCCGGCGCCCGCCGAATGCGGCAAAAAAGAGTAATAGTCGGTAAGAAAGCGTGACTTGGAGAACCCGGTCTCTATGGCCTAACTTGCGGCGCTGTAAGGAACTTTTTGGGTCTGAGGGGATACCGTCCAAGGGGTTGGGACGGTCGCTGTACCAGGGGCCAAATTGTGACCCTGCGTTTGGGGGTTGGGACTGCGCGGCCCGTAAAGGGCCGGCAGAAGACGGGATTCGATGAAAGGCGCCAAGCAGACAACGTTGCGTGAAGAGGTCGCCGTCTCTGGGATCGGCGTCCATTCAGGCCTTCCCGTCACGCTCACCTTGCATCCGGCAGATGATGATACCGGCATCGTATTCCAGCGCGTGACTGCCGAAGGCGCGATCGAGCGCGAGATCCGCGCCGACGTGCGCGCGGTCACCGCCACCGAATTCGCCACAGTGCTCGGCGACGCGTCGGGCCCGCTGTGCTCGACTGCCGAACACCTGCTCGCCGCCCTACGCGGCTTGAACGTGGACAACGTCATCGTCGAGATCGATGGCCCCGAAGTGCCGATCATGGACGGCAGCGCGGCGCCCTTCGTCGAGGCGCTCGATCAGGCCGGTCTCACCGCGCGCGCCTTGCCGCGTCGTTATATCGAAGTCATCAAGCCGGTGCGCGTCTCGAAAGGCGATGCCTTCGGCGAACTGCGCCCCTACGAGCACGGCTTCCGGGTCGAGGCCGAAATCGAGTTCGATCACCCGCTGATCGGCCGTCAGGCGCTGGCGCTCGACATGGATCCGGACACTTTCCGCCGCGAGATCGCGCGCGCGCGCACTTTCGGTTTCATGAAGGACGTGGCCAAGCTTTGGGGCGCGGGCTATGCGCTCGGCGCCTCGTTCGACAATACGCTGGTGATCACCGAAGACCGCGTGCTCAATCCTGAGGGCCTGCGCTTCGCTGACGAGTTTGTCCGCCACAAGGCGCTCGACGCGCTTGGCGATCTGGCGTTGGCCGGACATCCTCTGCTCGCCGCCTACCGCACCGTACGCGGCGGCCACAAGCTCAATCATGCGGTGCTGTCGGCGCTGATGGCCGATACCAGTGCATGGCGCGTTGTCGAGGCGGCCGAGACGGCCCGCCGACCGCGCGGCCGCGCCGGCGTCGCGGTTGGCATGGTGGCCCCGGCCTATGGGCCGGACGTGTCCTGAAACGACACTTCGGCGCCGATTTCCGTTTCATCCGATCGCCTTAATCCCGGCCGAATGTCGGCTTAATCGCTTGGCAAGACCGCACTTTTTCGACTACAGAGCCATGTTGCAAAGCCCGAAAAGGGTGTGCATTGAAGTCAGGATCGCATACGAACGTGCCGGCTATAGGTCTTGCCAGGGGGTTTCGTGCTGAACGATAGCGCCAAAAGCCAGCCGACCGTTCAGGCGGCCGATCTCGCGCGCCGATGCCGCGTCTTATGCGGGGCGACGATGGTGATCCTGGCATTGGGCCTCGGCGGCTGCAGCGGCCTCGGTGATGTCGGCAATCTGGACGGCCTCAACTTCACCAAATGGTTCTCTAAGGATGATGTCGAGGTCGATGAGCCGGCGGACCGTCTCTACAATGAAGGTCTTTACCTGCTAAACACCCGGCACAATCCCCGGGGTGCGGTGAAGAAATTCGAGGAGGTCGACCGCCAGCACCCGTATTCCGAATGGGCGCGCAAGGCGCTGCTGATGTCGGCCTACGCCAACTACCAGGCCGGCGCCTATGACGAATCCGTCGCCGCCGCCAAGCGATACACGACCCTGCATCCCGGCAGTCCGGACGCCGCTTACGCCAATTATCTGATCGCGGCGTCCTATTACGACCAGATTCCGGACGTGACCCGCGAGCAGGCACAGACCCAGAAGGCGCTAGCCGCGCTGGAAGAAATCATCCGCCGTTATCCCAACACGCCTTACGCCGCCAAGGCCAAGGAGAAGCTTCAGTTCGCGCGCGATCAGCTTGCCGGCAAGGAAATGGAAATCGGCCGTTATTACCTGAAGCGGAAGGACTACACCGGCGCCATCAACCGTTTCAAAGTCGTGGTCACCAAATATCAGACCACGAATCAGGTTGAGGAGGCGCTGGAGCGGCTGACCGAGGCCTACATGGCGCTCGGCATCGTCGGCGAAGCGCAGACGGCGGCCGCCGTGCTCGGCCACAATTTCCCGGACAGTTCTTGGTACAAGCGCGCCTACACGCTCGTGAAGACGCGCGGGTTGCTACCCGAGGAAAACACCGGTTCATGGATCAGCAAGGCCTTCCGCAAGGTTGGGGTGGACGTGAACCTGGGCTGACCTTCGGATCCGCGTCACCGATAACGTGGCGGTTCGGGATGGCTGACAAGAAGTTCAAAGCATCATGCCTGGCTTGTCACCGAAAGTCGGGTTTATCCAACTTGCGCAAAAGAAAATTGTGGAACTCGAGCAGGGCTCGACTTCCATTGCTATCCGCGTCTTTAATGATGACGAATCAGCAAGACGTGGATGCCCGGCACAAACCCGGGCATGACGAAGGCTAGGTACGGCCAAGCGCCATGCTCTCCCGACTTTCGATCCGCGACATCGTCCTGATCGACCGGCTCGACATCGATTTTGCCGAGGGGCTGGCCGTGCTCACCGGCGAGACCGGCGCCGGCAAGTCGATCCTGCTCGACGCTTTTGCCTTGGCGCTGGGCGCCCGCGGCGACCAGACTCTGGTGCGCCAGGGCGAGGCACAGGGTCAGGTGATCGCCGCCTTCGACATTGCCCGCGACCATCCGGCGCATGCGGTGCTTGCCGCCAACGACATCGCCGCCGAGGACGAGTTGATCCTGCGCCGCGTGCAGTTCGGCGATGGACGCACCCGCGCCTTCGTCAACGACCAGCCGGTGAGCGTGCAGGTGATGCGGCAGCTCGGCGAGGCGCTGGTCGAAATCCACGGCCAGCACGACGATCGGGCGTTGGTCGATGCCGGCACCCACCGCCGGCTGCTCGACGCCTATGGCGGGCTGGAGAGGGACGCCGCCAGACTGGCGGCACTTTGGGAAGCGCGCCGTGAGGCGGCGGCGGCGGTCGAAGAGCACCGCTCGCAAGTCGAGCGCACCCGCCGCGAGGCCGACTGGCTGCGCCATGCCGTCGATGAGCTCGGCAAGCTCAGCCCGCAGCCGGGCGAAGAGACCGCGCTTGCCGAGCGGCGCACCGCGATGATGCAGGTCGAGAAGGTCGCCGAAGACCTGCGCGAGGCGCACGACGTCATTGGCGGCAGCAATTCGCCGGTGAGCGCCATCGCCGGCGCGCTGCGCCGGCTGGAGCGGCGCCAGAACCAAGCGCCGGCGCTCATCGAGCCAGTGGTCAAGTCGCTCGATACCGCGCTCAACGGGCTGGAAGATGCACGCGCGCAACTGGAGGCCGCCTTGCGTGCGGCCGATTACGATCCTGAGGAGCTGGAGCGCGGCGAGGAACGGTTGTTCGCGCTGCGCGCGGCGGCGCGCAAATACAACGTGCCGGTCGACAAGCTCGCCGCGCTGGCCGAGCAGTATCAAGACGATATCGCCCTCATCGACGCCGGCGAAGAAAAGCTGAAAGCGTTGGAACAAACCGCGCGCGCGGCCGAGGCCGCGTACGCTAAGTCGGCGGAAGCGTTGTCGAAGGCGCGCGTGAAAGCGGCGGCGGAACTCGACAAGGCGGTGAATGGCGAACTGAAGCCGCTCAAGCTCGATCGCGCCAAGTTCGTGACGCAGGTCGACACCGACGCAAACGGCGCCGGCCCGAACGGCATCGACCGCGTCGAATTCTGGGTGCAGACCAATCCAGGCACGCGGCCGGGGCCATTGATGAAGGTCGCCTCCGGCGGCGAACTGGCGCGCTTTCTGTTGGCGTTGAAGGTGGTGCTGGCCGACCGCGGCTCGGCGCCGACGCTCGTCTTCGACGAGATCGACACCGGTGTCGGCGGTGCGGTGGCGGACGCCATCGGCGTGCGGCTGGCGCGGCTTGCGCGCGGCGTTCAGGTGCTGGCGGTCACTCATGCACCGCAGGTGGCCGCCCGCGCGGATCGTCACTACGTCATCAGCAAGGACACGCTGGCGAAGGGCAAGCGCGTCGCCACCCGCGTCATGGAGGTCGCCGCCGACCACCGCCGCGAGGAGATCGCGCGCATGCTCGCCGGCGCCGAGATCACCAACGAAGCGCGCGCGGCGGCGGAGCGGCTGATCAAGCAGGCGAGCTGATCGGCACAAGGGGGCGTGGCTGCCGCGATGATGAACGGCTGCTTCCGGATCGAAGCGGACATCGCGTACGTTTGGATGCGGAAATTAACGGCCTTCTTTCGATGTCTTCATCTCAACGCGGATGCCGTGGACCGTTTTGCCCGAAGCGTTCAAGACGCGACCCAGTGGCTGAGGTGCCATCTCGGCAACCAAGCACCCCTTTCCGTCCCATTTTGCGAGCGCTTTCATCACGTCTCGATTCGGCGGCAACTGAGTTCCCATCAGGCGCGATGTCGTGCACCGGACCCTGTACCTGATCGAATACGAAAACGGATGGCCACCGGTGGTGGTGCAAAGGCTCTTCCTCACCGGGCTCCAAAGTCACCTCAAGGACCCGCAAATGCTCGTTTTCGAAAACGACTTTGTGGTTGGCGGGCGCCGCAGTCACGGCATCCATTGCAGGATCCCAAGTCGAGGGGTCCGAAGCGGCACGATCATCCGGCATGACAACCTCCCTAGTGCTAGCCTGACGCAACCGAAGATCAACATCGCTTTCCTCTAAACGTCAGGCTTCGGGCCAAGCTTGCTGCTCTCGTTCTCTCCGGTCTTTCCGGTACGCTATCATTGAGCGGTCGGATCGCAAATGCGTGTTGGGCAAATCGCGACGGCGGCATTTGACAATTGCGTGCTCGTGGACCGAACGCGCACCCTTCACCCCTCCCCTGGGGGAGGGTGAAGAAAGATCAGTCATAGGGGCTTTTCGCAGCCTTTGCGTCCGCGGCCAGTTTGACCGGCGGCGTGGGCACGTAATGCGCGGGCATAGGGCCGCGGCGCGCATGGCGTATGCGCGCCTCATCGGGCGTCTCGAGCAAATCCTTGGCCGCCATCGCCGCCTTGCGGTCGACGACGTGCGGCGAGGGGTCGTTTGGCGGGGGCATCATATTGGCGTGATAGTAGGCCATCTTCTGCGCGGCGGGATCGACCTTGCGCTCGGGATCGATGTCGCGCTCGTTGGTGGCGCGCGGGGTCTCCACCGCGTCGCCGACGATCTCGAGGTCGAGCCACCATTTCTTGGCGAGATTGCGCATTCCGTTGCCGATCCGGTCATCGAACCAGGTGGCGAATGGCACCATCAAGGGCTTGAGCCACATGGCGTTGACGCCGAGCCAGCTTGCCACCCTGGTTAGCACCGCGCCGTCGGCGTCGACCACCTTGTTGATCGGGCAGGTCTTCATGCAGCGCCCGCAGGCCGAGCCGCGTGCGTTGGTCAGCCGGTAGCGCGTGCAGCGCTCGACGTCCGGCTTCCATATTTCGTAGCCGTTGAACATCACCTTGTCGCCGAAGGGGATGGCGTCGCAGGGGCATTCACGCGCGCATTTGAGACAATTGGAGCAGAAATACTGCAGGCCGAAGTCGATCGGCTGGTCCGTTTCCATGGGGAAGTCGGTCGTCAGCACCACCGATTTGAAGCGCGGGCCGACGAACGGATTGAGCACCAGCTCGCCGATGCGAGAGAGCTCGCCCAGGCCGGCCCACAGGATGACCGGGATGTGCAGCACGTCGCTATCGGCGTTAGTTTGCGAGCGTGCGGAAAAGCCGAGCGCGCGCAACAACTCCGCCATGATGCCGGCGATCACCGCGCCGCGGAGATAAGCACGCATCGACTGCGAACCGGAGATCCAGTCGTCGCCGCTCGCACCCTCCATGGTGTCGAAGCCCTGGTCGATCAGCATCGCCACCGCGGTGCGGTGGTAGGGCTTGATCTCGCTGCCGTCCTCCTTGTGCGAGAACCAGGCGTAGCGGGGGATCTCGCAGATGCCGGTGAGGTCGGCGCCCAGCGCGTAGGAGAGCGACTTGATCGCGTCCGCGTTGGCCTGCGGGTTGCGGTAACGCGCGCGGTTAGTAGCGGGTGCGGGCTGTCCATCCTGGTACGGCACCAGCGAACGGATCACCTGCAACAGGCTCCACGACAGCGGTGTCTTGAACGCGAAGCGCGTGCGCTCGATTTTGGCTTTTTCGCCAAGGTCGTTGTGCAGCGCGCGCTGGAAGAAGGCGGCGCGTTTCGGCACCTGCGGCACCTCGTCGTCGAGGATCAGCGTGGTCGGGCGTGAGACCCGCTTTACGGTCTCCATGGGAAAGCGCGACAGATGCGTCTTGCGCTTTTTCTGCCGGTTACGTTCGCGGCCGGACTGCGCGCCGTTCAAGCCCAGCCAATAGGCAAAACCGCGCGCACTGAGCGCGCTCTCATGCAGGGCTAAGTCGGTTGCGAGTTCGTAATCGGTGGTGACTGCGGCGATGGAGAAATCGTCGAGATAGGGATTGCGCAAGCCGGCGGCGGTCCGTATGGCGAGTCCAGCCAGCACCGCCAGCCGCTCGGCGTCGATCAGGCTGTTCCCTACAAAATGCGCGCGGGCAGCGAACCCCATGGCGCGGATGTGGCCGGAAATGCAGACCGCGATTTCGGCCGCGCGCATGTCGGCGATTTCGGCGCGGGCAGGCGCGATCCATTCGCGCGCCAGGTTGTCCGGCTCCGGCGGGCGCGGGCGCTCGACCAGGATGACCGTGGCGAAGTCATGCGCGGGGTGGTCGCCGCCGGCGAGCCAGGCATTCGGCGGCACCTGGCAAATCCCGACCTGGGCCGCATCGAGGAAATAGGCCGCGCCCTTGATGTCGGCGGAACGGCGGGCAAGGTCATCCGGCACGGGCGCTTGGCTTGCCGCCGGCGCGCCGTCGGCGAATTTGGCGAACAGCTCTCGGTAATGCGCAGCCGCCCGCGCCAGCGGGCCCTCGGGCGTGGGCTCCTCGCGAGCCGCCACCGGCGGCCGCGTCGCCTCGCGTTCCGCCACGCTCTCGTCGCGCGCCAGCGTCTCCAGCGGGAAGGGGCCGAGATGATAGGGGCGGTTCTTGCCGCGCGGGTGGATCAACATGGGCGCTACCGGTCATTCCGGGGCCGGCCGAAGGCCGGAACCCGGAATCCAGACACAAATGCTACTGTGAGAGGTCGGGATAAAGGTCTTTCCAATCCGGATTGTCCTTCTCAATCAACGCAATTTTCCACGCGCGCCGCCACTTTTTGATTTCCTTTTCGCGCAAAATTGCGTTTGTTGGATCGTCGTAAACCTCGAACCAAACCAAGCGACGTACATCATATTTCGATGTAAAGCCCGGCAGCAACTTCTCCCTATGCTGGTAAATTCGGCACACAAGGTCGCGCGTGACGCCAAGATAGAGCGTACCTTGTTTTTGGCTCGCGAGCAGATAGACGTAGAACAATTGAGGCCGCCGGATCGGCTCTGGATTCCGGGTTCGCGGGCTGATGCCCGCGCCCCGGAATGACTGAGTATACCATGGCCAAGCAGGACCCCAGCAACATCGCCCCCGAGGACCTGACCGAGGCCCAGGCCAAGGCCGAGCTGATGCGGCTGGCGCTGGAGATCGGCGCCAACGACCGCCGCTACTACCAGGAAGACAGGCCGACCCTCACCGACGCGCAATACGACAATCTGCGTGAGCGCAACGCGGCCATCGAGGCGCGGTTCCCCGCGCTGGTGCGTGCGGATTCGCCGTCCAAGCGCGTGGGCGCCGCACCGGCGCGCGGCTTCGCCAAGGTGCGCCATGCGGTGCCGATGCTGTCGCTCGACAACGCCTTTGCAGAGGACGACGTGCGCGATTTCGTCGCCCGCATCCGCCGCTTCCTCAAGTTGGATGAGGATGAGAAGATTTCTTTTTCCGCCGAGCCCAAGATCGACGGCCTGTCGATGTCGCTGCGCTACGAAAGCGGCGAACTGGTGACCGCCGCCACCCGCGGCGACGGCACCGAGGGCGAGGACGTCACCGCCAACATCAAGACGCTGAAGGCCGTGCCGCACAAGCTGCATGGCCGTCATATCCCGGCGGTCACCGAGGTGCGCGGCGAGGTCTATATGACCAAGGCCAACTTCCTCAAGCTGAACGAGCGGCAGAAGGAAGCCGGCGACACGATCTTCGCCAACCCGCGCAACTCGGCCGCCGGCTCGCTGCGCCAGAAGGACCCGAAGATCACCGCCTCGCGCCCGCTCGGCTTCTTCGCTTACGCCTGGGGTGAGATGAGCGAGATGCCGGCCGATACCCAGTCCGGCATGATCAAGTGGTTCGAACAATGCGGTTTCGACACCAACCCGCTCACCAAGACCTGCCATTCGGTCGACGAATTGCTGGCCTTCCATCGCAAGATCGAGGAACAGCGCGCCAAGCTCGACTACGACATCGACGGCGTCGTCTACAAGGTCGACCGGCTGGATTGGCAGGAGCGGCTCGGCTACATCTCCCGCACGCCACGTTGGGCCATCGCGCACAAGTTTCCAGCGGAACGGGCCATCACCACGGTGCGTGACGTGCTGATCACCGTCGGCCGCACCGGCGTGCTGACGCCGACCGCGCAGCTCGAACCGGTTGGCGTCGGCGGCGTCATCGTGCAGAACGCCACCTTGCACAACGAGGACTACATCAAGGGCATCGGCGGCGATGGCGAGCCGTTGCGCGAGGGCCGCGATATCCGCATCGGCGACACCGTCATCATCCAGCGCGCCGGCGACGTCATCCCGCAGGTGGTCGACGTCGTGCTCGACAAGCGGCCGAAGAGCGCCAAGCCCTATCGCTTCCCGACCAAGTGCCCCTGCTACCTGCACACGCCGGTGGTGCGCGAGGTCACCGCCACCGGCGAGGAGGGCGCCCGCGCCCGCTGCACCGGCGAATTCGCCTGTCCGTTCCAGAAGATCGAGCACCTGAAATTGTTCGCCTCGCGCCGCGCCTTCGACATCGAGGGCCTGGGCGAGAAACAGGTCGAACTGTTCTTCGAGAAAGGCTGGGTCAAGGAACCCGCCGATATCTTCACGCTGGAAGCGCGCAACAACAAGATCAAGCTGCAGGACGAGGAGGGCTATGGCGAAACCTCTGTGCGCAACCTGTTCGACGCCATCCGCGAGCGGCGCGAGATTTCGCTCGAGCGTTTCATCTATGCGCTCGGCATGCGCCACGTCGGCGAGACCACCGCAACGGCGCTGGCGCGCGGCTACGGCTCGTGGAAGGCGTTTCACGACGCCTGCCTCAAGGTCGCCAAGGGCGACGAGGAGACGATCGCCGAGATGGATGCGCTCGACCAGATCGGCGACACCGTCATCGAGAGCATCAAGGCCTATTTTGGCGAAAGCCACAACCAGGGCATCGTCGAGCGGCTGACCAAGGAAGTGACCATCGTCGACGCCGAGAAGCCGAAGTCGGATTCGAAGATCGCCGGCAAGACCGTTGTGTTCACCGGCTCGCTCGAAAAGATGACGCGCGACGAGGCCAAGGCGCAGGCCGAGCGCCTCGGCGCCAAGGCCGCCGGTCTCGGTGTCGAAGAAGACCGATTACGTGGTGGCCGGGCCGGGCGCGGGCTCCAAGTTGGCGGAGGCCAAGAAGCTCGGCATTGAGGTGCTGACGGAAGACGAGTGGCTGAAACTGGTGGGGGGATAGGCCTCGTCACACTTTCCGCTGTCGTCCTCCGCGAAAGCGGAGGACCTAGTAAACACAGAGAGCGCAGTGATCGCTGGATCGTCCGCTTTCGCGGACGATGACAGCCGAGTTAGCCGCGCTCGCCCTTCATCTTTTCGCCAACACCCAGAACGCCACGCCCGTCCCTGACCTGCCGGGTTGATTGGGGAGGGTCCGCCAACTGGGGAGACCTGACATTTCGCGGACGTTGTAGCACTGGCGCTTATGACCCGAGACGCGATCATTGTGCCTCATGATGTCTACAGGTTACAAATGAGTGCTGGTTCTTGTGGGGGGAGATAGAAGTGACTTCTGCAAATTCACCGAGTTATCCGCTAGGCGGCACCGACACCGAACGTGATCGTTTGCTCAGCCAGGCTCGACAATACGAGCCAACGGCGAACTGGCTGCTTGACCAGATAAACGTTCAGCCGGGCTGGCGGGCAGTTGATATCGGCTGCGGGCCTATCGGCATTCTCAACTTGCTGTCGCAACGTGTCGGTCTGCGTGGGACTGTGATCGGCCTTGAACGCGAGCCCCGTTTCGTGGAAATGGCCCGAGCTGAAATCGCCATACGCGAGCTCGCCAACGTAACGATCGTTCAAGCGGATGGCCTCAATACCGGTCTAGAGAAAAACTCATTCGACTTGGTGCATGAGCGACTGGTCTTGATCAATGTGTCGGCACGCAAAGAGTTCCTATCGGAGATGCTATCGCTGCTTCGACCGGGTGGAACGGTGGCGCTCGAGGACGTGGATAACGTCTCTTGGCTCTGCCAGCCCGCCCACCCGTCCTGGGACATCCTATTGAACGCGTTTCATACGGTCTTTCACGCGGGCGGCGGCGACGGCTTTGTCGGTAGACGGCTCCCGACCTTGCTGCGCGCTGCTGGCGTCCAGGATATCCACATCAAGGTGACAGTCGAAACGCCGCCACTGGGTGACTATCGCCGCACGCACCTCATCTCGCTCATCGACTCCGTTCGAGACAAGATAATCGCCGAAGGGATACTCAGCGAAGCAAAGTTGAACGAGCATCGAGAAGCGCTGGCTCAGCATATAAGTGACCCGGCAACGACCGTCGTCGACAAACTTTTGGTCCAATGCTGGGGGCAGAAGCCACGCTAAACGGTTCAGATCGCGAAGGTCTGCTGATGGCCCTTCTGCGAAGTGCCGTCGTGCCGAGGATAAGTCCGGTTTGGAATGATAACCGGCCATCGAGGGGACCAGCTCACTTGGGCCGGATTTGACCCTGGCTGTGTGAAAACGCCTTCGCTGTTATGATTCTCTCGTGATTTTGTGGGGGAATCCGATGAAGCGCTTCGTTGAGGGGGCGGATCGAGGGCAGGCGACCTTACTGCCCGAATGCCTCGATGATTTTATCGACGAGAGCAATCCCGTTCGCGCGATCGATGTGTTCGTCGACGCGCTCAATTTGGCCGAAATGGGCTTTGAAGGGATCGATCCGGCTAGGACGGGCCGACCGGCGTACCATCCCGCGGTTCTCCTGAAGCTCTACATTTACGGCTATTTGAACCAGGTTCAGTCGAGCAGGCGGCTTGAGCGGGAGGCCGGACGCAATATCGAAGTGATCTGGTTGCTGGGCCGGCTGGCGCCGGATCACAAGACGATCGCCGACTTCCGAAAAGACAACGGATCGGGCTTACGGGCGGTGTGCGCGCGGTTTGTGGAACTTTGCCGCGAGATGAATCTCCTGACGACGGCGAGCGTCGCGATTGACGGCAGCAAGTTCAAGGCGGTGAACAACCGGGACAAGAACTTCACCCGCGCGAAGGTGGAGCGGCGGCGCGCCCAGCTTGAGGAGAGCATTGCCCGTTACCTGAGCCAACTCGACACTGCCGACCGGCAGGAGCCATCGGAAGCGCTGGCCACAAAGGTGACGAGACTGCGAGAGAAGCTGGCGAAAGTGAAAGAGGCCATGGGGAAACTGGCCATTCATGAGCAGCAAATGCTTGCTTCGCCCGACCAGCAGATCTCCTTGACCGATCCGGATAGTCGCTCAATGGCGACGAGCGGCCGCGGCTCTGGCGTGGTCGGCTACAATGTTCAGGTTGCCGTCGACACGGAACATCATCTGATAGTGGCGCATGAAGTCACGAATAGTGGCTCGGATCGCGCGCAACTCGCCAATATGGGCAGGCAGGCCAAGGCTGTTCTGCAGACCGGAAGGCTCGAAGCCGTAGCCGATCGCGGGTACTTCAGCAGCCCCGAGATTCTTGAGTGCGACAAGGCGGGTATCGTCGTGACCCTGCCGAAGCCATTGACGTCTGGAGCCAAGGCGGAAGGCCGCTTCGGCAAGCAGGACTTCGCCTATCTGCCTGAGGAAGACGCCTATCGTTGCCCGGCCGGCGAGCAGCTAACCTATCGCTACACGAACGAAGAAGACGGCAAGACGCTGCGGCGCTATTGGACGACAGCGTGCCCGGATTGCTCCCTCAAGTCTCAATGTACCACCGGACGTGAGCGGCGGATCACCCGATGGGAGCACGAACATCTGCTCGACGCCGTGCAGGAGCGCCTCGATGCGAACCCACAAGCCATGCGCCAGCGCCGGGAGACGGTCGAACATCCATTCGGCACGATCAAGGCACGTATGGGAGCGACACACTTCCTGACCAAAACATTGCCGAAAGTAGCGGCGGAAATGGCGCTTGCAGTGCTCGCCTACAACCTAACCCGCGTCATGAACATCGTCGGAACCAAGCGGCTGATCGCGGCGATCACCGCCTGAGGGAGATGATTCAGTCTTCAGGGACCACCGAGCTCTGCACGCCGCGTTTTTACACGACCAAGACCCGATCCAGACATGAGCGCTGCGCCGCAGCGGTGCCCACGAACGACATCGACACTGTATCATTGGGTAGTCTGAAAACGCTTGACCCCCAGCCGGCCGATTAGAGAAGCGGGCATCAGCGATTGTGCTAAAAGCACCGCGCGAGCTTTCGGCTCTTCGGCAGCGGTGGTTCGAGAAGCGCCCATACCTCATCGCTCAGAACAAGTCGCTTGACCCGCTTCCACGCGCGGTGGATGATATTCGTCCAACCTATACGATAAATTATCTGAGTACAGCCCCCTCCAATGACAACCCTAAAGAGAATTTTGATGAACAAGAACGCCGTCGCGCTCACTACGTGCCTTATCGCGGGATTGATGCAAGGGTCGATAGCGAAGGCGCAAATAGGGAGCCGCATTGAAGCCTACAAAATCGCAAAAGAGGCTTACATTTACGCATTTCCGATGATCGCCGGATACAAGGCGTTATACGAATTCAACGTCGACAAGAAATCCGCGCAGTACAAAGGGCCATTTAATCAAATCATCAACATAAGCCGCGTATTTACACCGAAGGATACGGCTATCGTTACCCCCAATAGCGATACCCCGTACTCAATGCTTCAAGTCGATCTGCGATCCGAACCGATCGTATTTTGCGTGCCGGAAGTTGAGAAGGGCCGCTACTATTCAGTCCAACTCACCGACATGTATTCGTTCAATTATGGTTATGTCGGAACTCGCGCGACCGGCAATGGTGCTGGATGCTACATGATTGCAGGTCCGAATTGGGCTGGCGAAAAGCCAAATGGTGTGGCGAAGATTTTTAAAAGCGAAACTCAGTTCGGCCTAGTGATCTTCCGTACCCAACTTTTTAATCCCGGAGACATTGAGAACGTTAAGAAAATTCAAGCTCAATACAAGGCTCAGCCGCTGTCGCAATTTCTTAACCAGCCGGCACCACCGGCTCTGCCGCTGCCAAAGTTCCCGGCCTTCTCTCAGGATGCCTTTAAACTCAAGGCATTCTCCTATCTCAATTTCCTTTTACAGTTTGCACCGGCCGTACCAGCCGAAACTGAGCTGCGCGCCAAATTCGCCAAGGTCGGCATTCTTCCCGGTGCCGCCTATGCACTTCCGAAAGTTGGCAGGGACAAGGTTGCTACTGAGCTCGGTATCAAGGAGGGTTACGAAGCAATCGTCAAACAAAAAGACGGCATAGGTAAGCCCGTGAATGGTTGGCGGATTGGCTCTGCATTTGGTGACCGCGCCTTTTTCAACGGCAATTTCACTCTCCGAGCAGCCGCCGCACTCGCGGGTATCTACGGTAATGATGCCATCGAGGCGATGTACCCGTTGGCTGTAACGGATAATCTCGGGCAGAAGCTCGACGGAAGTAAGCACAAGTATACCATCACGTTCCCGGCTAACGCATATCCGCCGGTTAATGCGTTCTGGTCTGTCACCATGTATGATGGAAAGACGCAGCTTCTGATCGCAAATCCAATCAACCGCTATCTGATCAATTCGCCGATGTTGCCGGGCCTCAAGAAGAACGCCGATGGCTCATTGACGATCTACATCCAGAATAAGTCTCCCGGCAAGGAAAAGGAAGCGAACTGGCTGCCCGCACCCAATGGCCCGATCTATATGGTTATGCGGCTGTATTGGCCAAAAGAGGAAGCAATCAACGGTACATGGAAACCGGCGCCAATCGTTCGCGTTCAGTAATGCGACTCGATTTCGAAACGGCGGAATGTCGGCTGGAATTCCTTGAGCCGGCGGTTGTAAAGCCCCGCCTCCAAGCCGCCGATGAACGCCCAGACCCGGCGGCGGAACGATTTCATCGATTCGAACACGAGCTCAGAGTCCCTTCGAAGCGGACGTCAGGATACGGCGCCGTCGGCCACCTTCACCAGCTGCGGCAACCAGCAGGCCACCTCAGTTTGCCGCCTCGTTTGTTTAAATCGGGCGCGTAATGTCGCGCCTGTTGCTGCGGTGCATGAGTTCGTTGTTGGCCCATCTGCGAAGTGCCGGTTATGCCAAGCCTAGGTCGGGTTACTGGTGATAAGCGGCCGGCGAGGCGACGCACCTGTTTGGGCCGGACCTGACCCGAATGTATGGTCCGGCCGTGCGTCGCAAGAGAATTTCGTCGATCTGGCGGTAGCGGTCTTGCATCAATGTATCCGGCCTTTGATTGGAGCATCTTGCTCCTGGCCATCATGGATATCAGCGCGCCTGCGACCTCATTAGCGGAAAGGCCTCGATCAAGGGCCATTTGGGTCACCAGTGTTCGCAAGCGCCGGGAAGACCGAACCTCCATCTCGTCTCATTCTCTCGCAGACCTCGGTGGGCAGTTGGTTTTGGCTACGCCGGTTGGGCAGTTACGCAGTCTGGAGCTTGCTGGCCTCGAAGCCCCGGCCGCGAGCCAATACGCTCCAAGCGATACGGGCGAGCTTGTTGGCCAGCGCGATCGCTAGTACATTGTGGTGCAGCCGCTTCTTGGCCGCCTCGATCCAAGACTTGAGCCCATGACGTTCCCAGCTCTTGGGCTTGATCAGGACTACCCATGCCGCCTGCACGAACAGGACGCGCAGATAGCGATTGCCGCGCTTCGATATCTTGCCGAGGATCGTGCGGTCGCCCGTCGACATCTGTCTGGGGACGAGCCCCAGCCAAGCGGCGAAGTCGCGGCCTTTGGTGAAAGCGTCACCCGTGCCGATGGCGGCAACCATCGCACTGGAGATGATCGGCCCGATACCGGGCACGCTCATCAGTCGCTCGCAGCCGGAGTCCCGGCGCGCGATGGCTTCGATCTCGACCGATAAGGCCTCGACGCGCTCATCAAGCCGGCGCCAGTCACCGGCCAGATCCTCGATTACCCGTACCATGCGTGGCGACAGGACATCGGGCGGCATGGCAAGGATGCGCGGCAACTCAGTGCGCAAGAAGCGTAATCCTTGCCGGACAGCGATGCCGCGCTCCAACAGAAAAGCGCGAATCTGATTGATAATGCCGGTGCGCTGGCTGACCAGCCGCTCACGCACCCGGTGCAGCGCCTGCAGGTCGAGCTGCTCGGCGGTCTTGGTCGCGACGAACTTCATCGTTGGACGCTGGACCGCTTCTGCAATTGCCTCAGCATCGCGGAAGTCGTTCTTCTGTCCCTTCGAATAGGGACGAACGTACTTCGCCGGCATTAGCCGGGCCTCGTGGCCAAGCGCCTTCAGCTTACGACTGAGATGATGCGCACCGACGCAGGCCTCCATACCGATCAGGCACCGCGGCATATTGGCAAAGCGTGCTTCCACCTGGCCGCGCGACCACTTCTGCCGTAGCACAATGGCGCCGCGTTCATTAAGGCCAACAACGTGGAACGAGTTCTTGCCGATATCGATCCCGACTACGGCGATTGCGGAATTAGGTTGCTGAGACATGGCGTGCTCCTCGTCTTTGGCGCCCCTTGGCAGCTTACTGCTGCGGGGCAGCAGCACGGCCGGACCATCCCATTAGCTGACTTTGAGACCTCACCCGACATAAGTCAGCGCCCTTCGGCCGAAGTTCCGGCATTGGCAATTCGTATATGGCTGGAAATGCTCTGGTCAGGCGCAGTCGTGCATCAAGCGGGCCGATCAACGCCCGTTCAGGGCAAAACAATCAGGAGCACTGAATGACCAAGACTCTCACACGCCTCCCGCTGGCCGCCGTTGTTGCCGCACTTGCGATCGGCTGCGTTCCTGCCCTCGCCGCCCACCATGGCGTCGTTCAAAGAGCCAAGATCGGCATGCACCGCGCGCGGCAGATCGCGCTTGCTGCCTATCCCGGCGCCAAGATCGCCAAGGAAGAGCTGGAACACGAAGGAGGCGGCAGCGGCCTGCGTTACTCCTTCGATATGAAGAAAGGGTCGCATTGGCGTGAGGTCGGAATCGACGCCATGACCGGGAAGGTCCTCGAAAACAGCGGCGAAGGCGCCAACCCCAAGGATTGACGCGAGCGACCGGCCCACGCAGCGCGCGGGCCGGTCCCAACATTGGGGAACTGTATAGTCCCGGTAATCCTGCCATCATCGATGGATTACTAGTAGTTCTGAACCGGATGTGCCCTGGATCGCGCCGATGAAAATTCTTCTGGTCGAAGATGATGATGAAATGGCCGGCCACATCGCCAGCTGCGTTGGCGGCCGAAGGCCATAACGTGGAGCGCGCGGCTGACGGCCTAGGTGGGCTCGCCCTTGCGAACAAGAGCAACTACGAAGTGACGATCGTCGATCGCATGCTGCCCAGCTTGGACGGTCTTACCATGGCAAAGCGGCTGCGCGAGCGGCAGAACCCGACAGCCATCTTGTTTCTCACCAACCTTGGCGGCATCGACGACCGCGTCGAGGGACTGGAAGCGGGCGGTGACGACTATCTGGTGAAGCCGTTCGCTATTACGGAGTTGCTCGCACGCGTGAACGCTCTGGGGCGCCGGCTGCCCGCGGCGGCGTCGGAGCCGGTACTGCGGGTCGGCGGTCTCGAGCTCGATCTCGTGAAGCGCACCGTACGCCGCGATGGACGGCCGATAGAACTGCAGCCACGCGAATTCAAGCTATTGGAGTGCCTGATGCGGCACGCGGGCCGAGTCGTCACCCGCACCATGCTTCTGGAAAAGGTCTGGGATTTCCATTTCGATCCCAAGACCAACATCGTCGAGACGCACGTCAGCAGATTGCGCGCCAAGGTGGACCGTGACTTCGATACGGATTTGATCCACACCGTTCGCGGCTCGGGATATTCGCTCCGTGCCCCCGCATAGGATTCTCCACACGACGGCATTCCGTCTGGCGGCCAGCTATGTGACGGTATTTGCCATGGCGGTCGCCGTACTCGGTGCGGTGACTTATTTCGTCACCGTTGGCGCGCTCGAACGGCAGCTCGACAGCCGCATCTCACGCGAGACGAATGCGCTACGTGCAGTCTATGACACGCGCGGCGTGCCGGGCCTGCTGTCCACGGTAGTGAAGCATGAAGCGTCGCATCCAAACGGCGCTCTCGATTACGCTGTCATTGTCGGCACCAACAAGCGCGCAGGCCATCTGACCAAATGGCCCGCGGTCAGAGGCTGGTCCAAGCTGGCCTATCCGGAGCAAGATGGTGACATCGGCGCGCGATTGTTTTTGGTGTCCGATCTGGGCCGCGAACTCACGCTTGTCGTGGCCGCAGACCCCGAGCAAATCGATGAGGTCAAACAGGCAATCCTTGACGGCTTCCTCTCGGCGTTCGGAGCGGTCCTTCTCCTCGGGAGCATCGGCGCGATCGTCCTGAGCCTTGCCCTACTCAAGCGGGTCGACGTGATCCGCCGTACTGCCGATGCGATCATCGCGGGCGACCTCAGCCGTCGGATTCCGTTGCAGGGAACTGGAGACGATTTCGATCGGCTGTCGTGGACGCTCAACAACATGCTCGACCGCATAGATGAGCTGATGGAAAGCCTGCGCGAGGTTTCCGCCCACATTGCACACGATCTGAAAACGCCACTCGCGCGCCTGCGCCAGCGGCTTGAAGCCGCTCAGAGGGAGGCCTCGGGCGAACGTCAAGCTGAGGTGGAGGCGGCAATAGCGCAGGTCGACGGCATCCTCGCCACTTTTTCCGCGCTATTGCGCATCGCGCAGATCGAATCCGGAACACGGCGCGCTGGGTTCACTTCGGTGGACCTGCGGGAGATCGTTGCCACGGTAGTAGAGGCCTTCGCCCCCGTAGCCGAGGATACGGGACACGCCTTGACAACCGACATAGTGCCCGGGGTGTGGGCCATAGGAGACCGCGAACTGCTCACACAGATGTTCGCGAATCTACTTGAGAACGCTATCAGCCATACCCCAAAGGGAACGCGGATCGCGGTTGCATTAAGCCAGAAGGACGGTCGGGCTATCGCGACGGTCTCCGACCAAGGTCCCGGCGTGCCCGCAGCGGAGCGTGAACGAATCTTCCGCCGGTTCCATCGGCTCGAGCAGAGTCAAGCCACAGCGGGTAGCGGTCTGGGACTCAGCCTGGTCAAGGCAGTTGCCGAGATCCATGCGATTACGCTTGTCGCCGAGGACGCCGGTCCAGGACTGCGGATCACGCTAGAATTTCCACCCGGCGCGCAGCCGGGTCTGACGCCGGGGGCGGCGCTCACCAAGACCGAGAAACCAGGACGTTCGCAATGCGCCAGCCCGCCCCAAACCACGCCTTGAGCAAGGTTCCCGAAATCACGCTGATCTTCTGGATCGTCAAAATTGCCGCCACGACGTTGGGTGAGACCGGCGGCGACACAGTGACCATGACCCTGCACTGGGGCTATCTGATTGGGACGCTGCTGTTCCTGGGGGTCTTGATCGCGCTGGTCATAGCGCAGATCGCGGCAAAGAAATTCCACCCGGTCATCTATTGGGCGACGATCGTCGCTTCGACGACGTTCGGGACCACCATGGCTGACTTCGCCGACCGCTCGCTCGGCATCGGCTATACAGGTGGCTCCTCGCTTCTGCTCGCGCTGCTCACGACTTCGCTGGCAATCTGGTACTGGTCGGAAGGCACCATTGATGTGAACACGGTCAGCACACCGCGCGTGGAGGCTTTCTATTGGGCAGCCATCACGTTCTCGCAGACGCTGGGGACGGCTCTTGGCGATTGGCTGGCCGACACTGGTGGTTTCGGCTATGAGGGTGGCGCGCTGGTATTCGGCGCAGGCCTCGCCATGCTCGCAGTACTTTATTACAGGACAAGCGTCTCCCGAGTCGTTCTATTTTGGGCCGCTTTTATCCTTACCCGACCGCTCGGCGCCACGGTGGGTGATTTTCTCGACAAGCCGGTTGCGCATGGCGGTCTCGCACTCAGCCGTCCACTGGCATCTGCCGTCATCGCGGTGTTCATCGCGCTGTGCCTGGTCGTGCTGCCGCAGCGGGCTGGTCAGCACCCCGGCGCCGCGGCAACAATGGAAGCATCACGCTAGAAGCTTAGGGTTCAACTGGTGGCACATCGGCAGCACTACCGTCCTGCATTGGATGTCTGGTCATCCCCCTTAGCCGAAATTCGGATCGCTTCGACGAATATCCGCTCAGAGTAGAATCGCGGCCATCGAGCAATACGGGGCGCAGTTTCAAAATTTGCCCAATCATCAGCTTCGCCGCCGTGCCAACGCCCAAAACGCCGCCGCCGTCGCCATCACTTCGGCCGACCATCATCCACGCCATCGGCATCGCCGTCGCCGCGCCGGCGAGCAACAGCGCGACGCACTTGCGTCGACGCCGCACCCAGTGCCATCTGCACGAAGCCGGTGAGGCCGGCGGCGCTGCCGGCCGCGTGCGGGCGCACGCTCACCGCGCCGGCGATGGCGTTCGGCAGCAGCACGCCATTGCCGTAGGAGATCACGAGCTGCGGCACGAAGATGGTCACCGGGCCGGCCTCCGGCATAGTGGCGATAAGCGTCACCGTCAGGCGACGCCGATGAGCTCGGCCACCACGCCGGCCGTGATCATGGCGTCGACGCCCCAGCGTTGCGACAGCCGCGAAGCCGTGAAGTTGCCGCTCATGTAGCCGAGCGAGGTCAGCGCGAACCATAGGCCGTATTCGGCCGAGGTGCGGCCCATGATGGTCACCACCGCGTACGGCCCGCCGCCGAGGAAGGTGAAGAACGGCATCGAGCCGAGCGCGCCGGCCAGCACGTAGCCGTGGAATTTCCCGCTCCTGAGCAGCGCGCGCCATTCCCGCCAGAGCTTGGTGGGCGCCGCCGCCACGTCGACGGCCCGCGTCTCCGGCAGCACCGGCACCGCCCATATCAGCACCGTGCCGGCCATCACCGCGATGAACAGGAAGATCGCCTCCCAGCCGAAAGTGGTGTCGAGGATGCCGCCGATCAGCGGCGCGACCATGGGCGCGATCACCACCGCGGTGGTGACGAGGCCGATCATGGCGGCGGCGCGGTCGCGCTCGTAGAGGTCGCGAATCATGGCGCGGCCCATGACGATGCCGGCGGCGGCGCCGACCGCCTGCACGATGCGCGTGACGATCAGCGCCTCGATCGAGGTGGCCGCGAAGGCGGCAAGCGACGCCACCATGTTCAGCGTCAGCCCTGCCAGCACCACCGGCCGCCGCCCGAAGCGGTCCGACAAGGGCCCGAGAAAAAGCTGTGCGGTCGCCAGACTCAGCAGATAGAGCGACACCGTGAGCTGCACGGTGCCGGCGTCGGTCGAAAGCCGGGTGGCGAGGCCGGGCAGCGCCGGCACCAGGATGTTGAGCGTGGCCGGCCCGATGGCCGTCATCGCGATCAACAGCGTCAGCAGGCGCCAGTTCGGCGCCGTCACCGGTCGTGTCTTTGCTTTGATGTCGTGCACGATGCCCCGGCGATGTCCGCGCTGATTGCGGCGCATGCTCCTATACCGGCCTGGTCGCCTGCTCCAGCCAGCCGCTGCGTCTCGCCTGTCGACCAGCGGCCCGATCACTCTCCTGCACGCGCGCATGGTAGCTGTCGAGCCAGTGCCGCTCTTTCGACGTCAGCATGCGGGTGTCGACCAGCGTGCGGTCGATCGGCGCCAGCGTCAGCGTCTCGAAGGCGTTGAGCGGTTTCTCGGCGCCTTGCGGCTCGGGCGCGGCGATCACCAGCACCAGGTTCTCGGTGCGGATGCCGTAGGCCGCGGTCTTGTAGTAGCCCGGCTCGTTCGAGAGGATCATGCCGCGCCGCAAGGCGACGTGGCCGAGCTTGGAAATGCGCGCCGGCCCCTCGTGCACCGACAGATAGCTGCCGACGCCGTGACCGGTGCCGTGATCGAAATCGAGCCCGGCCTGCCACAACGAAACGCGCGCCAGCGGATCGAGTTGGGCGCCGCTGACATTCTCGGGAAATTCGGCGGTGGCGATGGCGATGTGGCCCTTGAGCACGCGCGTGAAGCGGTCGCGCATCTCGTCGTTCGGCTCGCCCACGGCGATGGTGCGGGTGACGTCGGTGGTGCCGTCCTCGTATTGCGCGCCGGAATCGATGAGGAACAGTTCGTTCATGCCGATCTTGCGGTTGCTTTCGCGCGTCACCCGATAGTGCACGATGGCGCCGTTCGGGCCCGCGCCGGCGATGGTCGGAAACGACACGTCCTTCAAGAGGCCGGTATCGCGGCGGAAGCTTTCCAGCGCCGCCACCGCGTCGATCTCGGTGAGTTTGCCGGAGGGCGCTTCGCGCGCGAACCAGGCGAGGAAGCGCACGAGCGCTGCGCCGTCGCGCTTGTGGGCGGCGCGGCTGCCGGCAATCTCGGCGTGGTTCTTGACCGCTTTCATCAGCGTGATGGGATCGGAACCGCGCGCCGGTTTGCCGCCGTGGTCCGCCACCAGCCGCGTCAGCGCATCGGCCGCGGTTTGCTGATCGAGCCGCACGGTCTTGCCGCTCATTTGTGCGAGGTCGCGGGCCAGGTCGTCGGGCGCCCGCAACTCGGCGATGTCTTTGAGGCCGGCGCGCACGGCGTTGTCGAGCTTGGCCGCCTCGACATAGAGCGACGGCTTGCCCTCGCGCGGTACGGTGGCGAAAGCGAGCGTCAATGGCGTATGCGCGATGTCGCCGCCGCGGATGTTAAAGGCCCAGGCGACGTTCTGCGCGTCCGACACCACCAGCACATCGGCTCGCGCCTTGGCGATTTCGGCCTGGATGCGGCGCAGTTTGTCGGCAGCGCTTTCGCCGGCGAATTTTATGTCGTGCAGCTTGACCGGCGCGGAGGGCGGCGCCGGCCGGTCGCTCCACAGGGTATCGATCGGGTTGTCGGCGACCGCAATGAGTTCCGCGCCGCCATTGGCGCAGGCCTTACGCAGCTTGTCGGCGCCTTCCGTCGTGTGCAGCCAAGGGTCGTAGCCGACTTTGGCGCCGGGCTTGAGGTTGTCTTCCAGCCACTGGGCGGGTGGGGTCTCGACCAGATGCTCGATGGAGAAGATCGTGCGGTCGACCTGGGCGTCGGCCTGCACGGTATAGCGGCCGTCGACGAAGATGGCCGCGCGGGTCGCCAGCACGATGGCAGCGCCGGCCGAGCCGGTGAAGCCGGTCAGCCAGGCGAGGCGTTCATGACCGGGGGGCAGGTATTCGTTCTGCTGCCTGTCCGCCCGCGCCACAACGAAGCCGTCGAGCCTGCGGTAGGCGAGTTCGGCCCGCAGGGCGGCCACCCGGGCAGCGCTCTCGGCGCGCTCGCTCTCGTCATCGAAAGTTTGGAAATGGGTCTCGAACATGGGCCGTCACTCTAGCGTGATCGCTGTTTGGGGCAACGCAGACGTGCGGCAGCGATGTGGTAGCCGCAGCAGTGAAATGCGGCAGGGCTGGTGGTGGAATCTTGCTGCGCCCGGGCCAGCCGCCTCGCAACAATCGGCTGCTTCGGTCCGCACTTATGCAATGCAATAGCGTTGTCACAAACGCGCCGCCGGCCTTACTGCCAGATTAACAGATTCATGCCGAAATCAGGCAGCTTCTATGCAGTGTCATGGGTTCTTCGCGCGTGCAGCATATTATATGTGCGTTGCAACGGTCAGGGCGCGAATCGGCCGGGCCGTTCGTTGAACTGGCCGAACGCGAGAAGGAGATATTTCAGATGAGTTCCTTGACCTACGGCGAGAGCTACGTGCCCACCGCCGCCAAGGCTGCCAGCCCGAGGAAGGGCTGGTTTACCCGCTTTGTGGATCACGTGGTCGAGGTACGCATGCAGCAGGCGGCTCGCGAGGTCGAACTGCACCTCGGCTATCTGCCCCATGAATTCGGTCGGCGCGGCGAACGCGTGGTCAAGACCGACCGCAAGGACCTGCCGCTCGGGCGCTAATTCAAAGTTGCTGTCTGACGCTGAAACCGCCTCGGGCCTCCCTTGCCCGGGGCGGTTTCATATTGCGTATTCTGTGATCGATGTCGGCAAATCCGCCTGCGTAATCCGGCTCCGGATGATTCCGCGCGCAGGCTTGCGGCTAGTTTGTCTTCTTGCCCTGCATGTGGGCGCAGCGAGAATCGAGGATCGCGCGCGCGGTTGGCTGCTGCAGTTGCTCGAACGCCACGCGGTATTCTTCTAGACGCTCGGCATCGGATGCGGTTTCGGAGTACGGCGACGCCATGATGATGCGAGTCGTTTCCCACGGAAGTCCGATCGTTTTCGCCAGGGCGAGGAGGGGTTCGCCGTCCGGATCGTTGAAGATGCCCATGACGACATCTTCCGGCACATGGGCCATTAGCGCGAGCGCGATGGAAAGTTCTTCGATGCGGCCGGCCCGCGCAAATTCCTCCAGCTTGATCTTGTTCAGCTTACCCGCCCGGTTCAACGAATGGACGCGCACGCGCGCGGCCGCGTGTTGCGGCGAGTGCGTCGCCGCTTCGCTGCGGATGTGCGTGGTCACCTCGCTGACGGCGCGGTCGATTTCATGAGCTGCGTGACCGCGCTCAGCTAGCAGCGTGGCCCGCACCGCGTCGGAGGCGGCTTCGAGTAGCTTTTCGAACAACGCCTGCGGCAGGTCGGGCCGTCGGCCGACGCACCCCGTCAGCGCGTCGTCGCCCTGCGCGCGCTTGACCAGGATCGAGAAGCTGTTCCTGGAAAACCGTGCACCCGTATTCCTCGCGGTGCTCAATACCACGTCCCGGTCGCCGCGCTTGACCAGTACATCCGTAACCGCTTCCGACAGCGTCTTGCGCTGGGAGATGGCGAGCATGTGATCCTGGGTCTTCGTGACGGCACATTCGATCAGGGTCGCGTCGTCCAGCGCTTCCGACTGCTTGAGGACGGCCGAGGCGACATCGATCACATCGTCGCAGGCTAGTCGGTGCAACACTTTAGGCGGCGCGTTGGAGACCGGGCCAAGTCGGATGGCCAGCAGGGCGCGGGCTAGAGTCGTCAATCGACTCCAGTAGCTGGACGAAGATCTCGTCGATGAGCCCGATCTCGTCGGAGGAAAATTGCTCGGAGCCGACCAGATAGAGATCGGTCAGATGGCGCAGCGTCAGTGCACGCCTGTCGGGCGATATGTCGCCAAGCTTACCGTAAAGATCGCGTATGAGCATTTGTGAGGGGCCCATGGCCGGTAACCGTCCTGGTGGCCTGTTGAGCCGTACTACGCCGGCCGAGGGTTTGTTAGGGTTGCCGAACAGCCACCCGTTTCCGACAGATTGGCCAAGTTTCGTTATCAATCCCTAAACCATAGGGCCGTTTACCCGCTCCGGTTGCCCGATCGCCAATGGATCGTATCCAGATGCCTGCAGAGACCAGCGTTCTTGCCGCGGCGGTGGGAAGATGTGCTTAATTCCCCCGCATTCTGGAGGCGAAAGGCTGGTGGCGGGGACCGCTTGACCCCTCTGCGCGCGCAATTGACGAGGGACCCCGCATGAGCGAAATCGACCGGTCCTCTCCGTCTCCAGCGCTATTCCGGGCTGAGCGCAAAGCCTCATTCGGCGCGTTGCGCTCGACGCGGGCTCTCCGCTACGCCCTTCTGGGTAGGAGGAGGACGAGGGTGGTCCAGCCTTCGACCAAAATATGACCTTCGGTCATGAACCCCAGCGCCCGGTAGGCGGCCAGCGCCGCATTGGCATGAGCCGGCAGCAGCCCGGAGAGCACGATGCGGGAATTGGGGGCGGCGAGGCGGCGGATCGGCTGCGCCAGCCGGACCAACGGGCCGAGCAGGATATTGGCGAAGATCAGGTCATACGGCGCGCCGCGCGTGACGGCGAGCGCGTGCGCCCCGGCCGCGTGCACCGTGGTGACGTAAGCCGCCACGCCGTTGAGCCGGGCATTGCCGCGCGCCGCCGCGACCGCACGCCCGTCGATGTCGCCCGCCGTGACCGGAACCCGCAGCCGCCTGGCCGCCGCGATCGCCAGCACGCCGGAGCCGGTGCCGATATCGAGCACGTTCCTGAACCGCCGCCGCTTCGCCAGATCGTCCAGCGCCAGCAGGCAGCCGCGGGTGGTGCCGTGATGGCCGGTGCCGAAGGCGAGCGCGGCCTCGATCTCGATGCCCAACGCGTTCACCGGCACGCGGGCGCGGTCGTGCGCCCCGTGCACCACGAAGCGGCCGGCGCGCACCGGCTTGAGGCCGGCGAGGCTCTGCGCCACCCAATCGGCCTCCGCCAGCGGCTCGAACGCGAGCGCCGCCGCGGCGGCCTCGCCCGCCACCATGCCCACCAGCGCGCGCACCGCCGCCTCGTCCGGCGCCGCGCGGAAATAGACCGCCATCTGCCAGCGGCCGTCGTCGCCCTCGAACGCGGCAGCCACCGTGTCGTCGGGATCGAGCGTCTCGTCGAGCGCGCCGGCGAGCGCGCGCGCCATCTTCTCGTCGCAGGCGAGGCGGGCGACCACGGTATGCATGAAACTCTCTTAGCCCGGCCCCCAATTCGTGTCTTTTTTGCTTGCCCATGATCTTTTCTGAAAACCGGTTCCCGCTTTTCGGGATCATGCGCGCCGGTTATAGAGGCGCCCATGATTGACCCAGCGAGCCCATCCGACACCGACGCCCTCGACCTCGCGCGCCGCAGCGGCTGGCCGGAGGACCTGCGCGTCCTCATCGCCCGCTACCCGCGCGAGCGATGGGACGGCCACGCCAACCTCGGCGAGATGGCGCGCTTCTGGCTGTCGCGCCACGCCATGTTCCGCGAACTCGCCGGCATGATCACCGTCATCGCCGGTCGCTTCCGCGCCGGCGAACTGACGCCGGCCGAATTCCCGCGCGTGTTCGTGCCGCGGCTCCAGTTCATGCTGGAGCAGCTCGACGTCCACCACCAGATCGAGGACTACCACCACTTCCCGCGCCTGCGCGCGGCCGACGACCGCCTGGCGCGCGGCTTCGACGTGCTGGAGGCCGACCACCACCACATCCACGCCGACATGGCGGCAACGGCCGAGGCCGCCAACGCCATGCTGCGCGCGCTGCAGGGCGACGCCGACACCCTGCGCCGGCGCGGCGACGACTATGCCGCCGCAAGCGGCAAGCTGCTTTCGGGGCTGGTGCGCCATCTCGACGACGAGGAGGATCTGATCGTGCCGCTCATCCTCGACCGCGGCGAGGAAGAACTCGGCGTCAGCCATCACGGCTGATCCGTTTAGCGCCGCTTGAAATACTGAATTTCGCGCTCGTGCTTGAGCGCCGCCTTCTTGCTGTCGAAGGTGCCGAGGTTGCGGCGCTTGCCGGTCTTGGGATTCTTCGCGCGCGAGTAGATCCGGTATCTACCGCCGGCGAGCTTGCGGATCATGGCGTTCGCTACCGCCCGAACAGGGAGAACGGGAACGGCAGCGGACCGTCGCCGAAGCCGTCGCCGTTGGTCCAGCGCCGCTCGCGCGCGTAGCCGGGCGGCGGGGGCAGCGGCCGGTCGTCATAATAGCCGCCGCCGCCGTAGGTGGCGTCGTCGTTGGTCCAGCGCCGCTGATAGCGCGGCGCCACCGAGGCGGTAACGTCGTCGTTTTTCGTTGCGTCCTGCGCCACCAGCGGCGCCCCGCGTGGAATTTGGCCCGAGAGCATGACCTGCGTGTTCGCCATCTTCTCGTGCTTGACCAGCTTCCACAGGATGGCGGCATTCTTGCGCGAGAGCCGCACGCAGCCGTGCGACACCGCGTTGCCGAGCCACTTCTCCTCGAAGGTGCCGTGGATGGCGTCGCCGGTGCGCGTGAAGAAGATCGAATGCGGCATCGGCGCGTTGTCGTATTGCTCGCTGTAGTGGTCGATCTCCATGCGGAACGGCTTGAACGTGCCGCTCGGCGTGTTGAGCCCGGCGCGCCCGGTCGATACCGGCCAGACATAAAGCAGCTCGCCGTCCTGCGAGACGGTCATGCGCTGCGCGCTCTTGTCGATCTGGATCAGCAGCGCAGCAGAGGCCGGCAGCGCGCAGAACGGCAACGCGACCAAGGCGGCGGCAAGCGACGTGATGAGGCGGCGACGCATGATACAAATTCCTTCCGGCCCCAACCCTTGCAATACTAACACGCCAGCACGGGAATTGTTGCCGATAAACGTTTGTCCCGGCGGGCGGTTTTACCGCTCCCGCAAGTGGGGCGAGGGGAAAACGCGCCCGCCGCCGGGCCTTTCGGCTTTCCGATGGCATCGCCATATGAAGGAGAGCCGCCGCCGGCGGCTACCCGGACCAAGGTCCCACCTGATCGAAAGGCCGCGCCAAGGTCTCCATCCCAAGGTCTCCATCCCAAGGTCGCCATCCCAAGGTCTCCATCTCATGTCCGAGCCGCTCGTCGTCGTCATTCCCCACCGTCTCGGCAAGGACGAGGCGCTCAACCGCATCAAGGGCGGCATCGGCCGCGCCAAGGGCGAATTCGCGCGCTTCCTCACCATCGAGGAGGAGCGCTGGGAAGGCGACCGCCTGCACTTCCGCGCCGCCGCGCTCGGCCAGCGCGCCTCGGGCTTCATCGACGTCGGCGACGCCGCCGTGCGGCTGGAGGTGACGCTGCCCTGGCTGCTCGCGCGCTTCGCGCACGCGGTGCAGCGCGTGGTCGGCTACAAGGGGCAGTTGATGCTGGAGAAGAAGTAGCCTCTTCACCTCTCCCCGCGCGCGGGGAGAGGGAATCGGCGCGCCGCTCAACGCGGATATTTGCCCGGCGCCTTCAGGGCCTGCGCGACGGTGCGCGCGCGCCGGCCGCCCGTTGTCTGGGCGATGCAGCGGTGGCCGGGCCGGCAGGTCACCGTGCAGTCGGTGCCGGGATGTCCCTGACAGTCGGTGCCGCAGCCGTAGATCGCTGCGCCCTGCGAGAACTTCCCGCCGGCGTCGGTGCAGGTCTGCTGCAGCGCTCCGGCGCTCATCTTGATGTGCAGATGGATGTCCCTGGCCAAAGACGGGCCGCTGATGGCAAGGGTCCCGCTCAGAACGAGCAGGGCAGTGAAATATCGCAAGGTGAATTCCCCCGGAATGCGTCTCCCCGAGGTCTATTATAGGCGCTGAGGCCATCGATCATAGCCCGCGGGCGCGCGTGGGTTAACGCGGCGCTTTTTTCTCCGTCGTTCCGGGGCGCGCTGGAAGCGCAAACCCGGAATGACGGCCTCTCAATTTCCCAGCTCCAGCACCCAATACACGCGGCCCTTGTCCGAGCGCGCCGAGGCGATGCCATAGCGGCTCACGCCTTTCATCAGCATGTTGCGCCGGTGGCCGGCCGAGCGCGCCCACATGCGGATGACGCACGACTCCGTCGCGCAGCCATAGGCGACGTTCTCGGCGGCGGTGGAGGAGAGCGCCCCCATGCGATCGCGGAAGCCGTTGTGGTCGAGATGATTGCGGCGCGCCAGATCGCTGGCGTGCCACTGCGCCGCCGCCGCCAGCGCGCCGCTGTAATGCAGCGGCGGCCGGTGATGGGCGCGGCGATAGCCATTGAGCGAGAGAGCGTACGCGGGATTTGAGAAAAGCATGCCGGCCAGGCCGGCAAGCAGCAGACCGACGCGCGCCAGGCTGGCACCAGGCCGCTTCATCGCGTTACCCCGGCGCCCTCACAACACGCAGAGGTATTGCGAGCTGTGCATGCCGAGACGGCGTGCGGCGCCGCGCGCAAGATCGAGCCGCGCGCCCATGCGAAAGGCGATGCCCCACGGCCCTTTGTCGTTGACGCGCACCGTGATCGTGCGTCCGTTCCGCGGATTGGTCAGCGTCAGATGGGTGCCGAGTGGCCAGGTGCGCGCCGCCGCCGTGTTGCCGTTGGCGTCGAAGACCTCGCCGTTCGCGGTGCGCTTGCCGGAAGCATACCAGCTCGCGAGCACCTGCTTTCCCGGACACTTGTCCGAACGCTTGACGTATCTGTGGACGGTGGACCATCCCCCGGCGTTGGCCGCGGAGATGGTGAAAAGGCTGATGAGCAGCCCTGCGCAAATATGCTGCATCGTAAAAAATCCCCGCTCAATATAGCTTAAGACTACCACCGGAACCTTGATGGCGGGAACAAGGCAAGGTTGTGGCCGCGGTAACACGGTAATGCCCGGCTGCGGCAGTTGGTCGCGAATTGGCGCTTTCGGGCGCGATTCGATCGGCACCCGAGCGACCCGGCCGCGTCACTACCAAAGTCGGATGCCACCTTTGATGTGAGTCAAGCCCACCGCGCCGGCCGCGAACTTAATGCGCGCCGAAATGAGCGCGGAGGCGAAATGAGCTATCTCTTTTTTCGGTGTCCGAAATCCGGTGCGGAGTTCAATTCCGGGTTTCGAACCACGAACGCTGAACTGAAACGTCTCGATCCGAATGCGCGCCTGATGATCTCTTGCAGGCTATGCGGGCAGAAGCACGAGTTCGCCTTTGTCGAAGGCCGCATCGCCGACGAGTCCGGGCGCTGATGTCGAACCGTTCCGCCGCCGCCGCACGTGACACACGCCTCGTTGAAGCGGCGCTGCCGCGCGCCGGCCGCGCGCTCCCGCGCACGTCATCCGGCCGCTTCACGGAAAACAATGCAAGGCGTTGAGCGAGCGCGCCGCTAACGGCTGGATCGGTGCTGGGGCCGTTTCCGCGCGACAGGCTTGTTGGTCTTCTTGGCCGTTGCGCGCCCGGCTTTGTGCTTGGCGGGGACGGGCGGCGCCGTGGCGTCATGCGCTTCGGCCGTTGCGGTGACCGCCGCCTCGGCTTTCGCGACTTCGCCCGAAACGCGGGCCGCGGGAAGCGCCGGCGAGACGACGCGCTCGGTAAGCTGTTTCGGCAGGGCAGCGGCCGAAGCCCGCGGCCGCGCCGCATTCGTCGGCGCCAGGATGTTGTAAGCGACGATCCAGGCGGCCACAACGACCGCCACCGACAGCACCGCCAAGGTGCGGGCGAGCAACTCGCGTTGCGCCGGGCGGAACGGCCATAGCGCCGGCTGCCAGACATACGCGTCCAGGCGCGCGACGACATAAGCGGCCGTGCGCGCGGCGCCCGCGCGCATACGTGCGAGGCAGCGTAGCCATGCCAACTTGCTGTGACGCCACGTGCGCAGCAAAACGGTGCGCAGCGGCGGCCGCGGGATGTCCTGCCGCAGCGACGGCCCGGGACTGAGCGTGCGGCTGGGGCTCGCGTCCGATGCGCCGACGTAGAGATTTTTTCCGCTCGTTCCCGCTTCCGCCTGCACGGGGACAGGCTCGGCGGGAGTCCAATTCTTTGGCAATTCAGCCTGAACGGATCGGAGGCCAAGGCGCGCGCGGCGCGGCGGCTTATTTTGTTTTGTCGTGTTTGCGGACGGCGAACCGGTTCCCGCTTCGCCTGCAAACGCTCTAGCGTGCGGCGGCTTGGCCGGAAAATTAGCGCGCGCGTTTCTACCGCGCCGGCGCTTGCGCGACGGCAGCGACGCCTCTTGCGCCGGTGTGGTGCTCCCGCCGCGGCGGGAAGGTGCTTTTCCCATCGGTCACGCGTCCCTAAAAAAATGTCCGGGCGAAACGACCCGGCCTTGCAAATCAACGGGTGCGTGAGGCGATTAAGGCCACCGCCGGCGGCGCCGATCAAACACGAACGCGTGGCGTGGGTAAAAAGTAAGGTGAAGATCGAGGGCGTTAAGCTTAAAGCGCGCGGGGAGGGGTGGTTAAGGCGGGAGTTTCGCGGTTAAGCGTGCGGATTTTTGCTTATGCGCGCGGGTGCGTGGGGATGCGAGATCGTCGGCGACGCCGCCGTGCGGCTGGAGGTGCGGCTGCCCTGGCTGCTGGCGCGCTTCGCGCAAGCCATCCAGCGCGTGGTCGGGTATCAGGGGCAGGCGATGTTGGAGAAGAAGTAGGCGCTATACTAGCGCCGACGTTTCCGGCGAGCGATTTTTGCCTTTGCGATAATTGATGTAAAGGCAAGTGCACCTTCTATCGACCCTGTATCGTCGATGTACTCATTTAGAAAACGCCCCAACGTTCGATCATCGAAGTTTGATTGAATAACCTCATCTGTAATCCGATCCAATTCGCCAAGGCTTGTCTCCGCAGTTGAGCGCTTCGTTTGAGAGGTCTTCCTATTTTGTTTGTCTGGCATCTCAAAACTCTCAAAAGGAAGAAAATCGGGTTGCTCATCCCTTTTTGAGCTGCGCGCTGATCTACTTTCATTTAGCGCTTGATAGGCGCGGCGTTTCCCTGGGAGCTGTTCTAGTGCAATTTTGTTTCGTGCAGTTCGCTTTCGCTTGGCCAATATAGTTTGCCCAAAAGGCAATTCCATCCATTGCCATACGCTATCTCCGCTAGAGCATTCTTCACCTCTTGCTTGGATTGCTCCAAGGCCCAGAAATCGCGAAGCCGTTTTCTAGGCGGCCGACGGCATTGCTCTGGCTCGTTGGTGGAGACCAATGCGAAACATCAGGATATGCGAAGCTATCTTGTGGTTCGCCCAAGCTAATCTTGCCCAACCGTTCGGCTTCTTCTTGAATATATGCCTTATCCTGCAGCGGCCACGTCGGGGCATTCTGCGCGAAAGCGCCATGCACTGCCCCGGCCATTGTGCTAATTGTATCCGTATCGCTATCCAAATAGTTTGCTCCAGAGACTAATGTTCCTGTAGGCGTGTCGTCCCTATGAAGCCAAACTAATGTAGCTGCAGCTATCGCAGTTTTGATCCCAGACCCACGAAATTTTTCTTGCGTGCATCCAAGAGCCTCGAGGGCCGAATGGTATGCATCTGGGCGACCAGTCTTCAGTATGGAGTTAATCTTGTTAAGATCGCTTAATGCCTCGTCCCGACAAGCATCGATCGCTCGATGTAGGGGTACGCCCGAGGCGTGCTCCCACGCCGGTAGCCAAAAAGAGATTAAACGCCCATCCCTCTCAATAATCTTTGGTATGTCACTCAATTTGTGCGCAGCTTCCTCCCACTCTGCCGGATTGGGAGCTCGTTGAAGATTGAAAGCGAGTGAAAGAATGTACGCGTGGAATACAGCGCCGCAAAAGCCGTGCGGATGCCCGTGAGTAATTATGGCGTCACGAAAGACTTCCAATATGCAAGACGGCATTTCCTTGTCGTTTGTCGACCAGACGTGTGGCTGGATGCGCATCGCTGCGCCATTGCCGCCGGCATTTAGATAGTCTTGGTCCTTGCCGGAGAAAAAATTGGAAAACCAGTTTACGTCTCGCTTTGTGAGATTAAGAGCCGCCGCTTTCGTTCCTCGTCCAGCGCCTAACGAATAGTTCAGCCATGTTGTAAGTTCTACTTTAGCGAATGCTTCAGCATCAAAAACGCCGTTTCCTCGTATTGATCGGCATACCGCAAGCCTCAATTGAGTATCGTCAGAATAAGTCCCTGCCGGCAAATTAACGCGTACCCCATAGCGGCCGCCAATAAGGCGTCGCCATGAGATTGGCTCTTGGACATGGGAAACACCGGCGCGGCTTTCCAAGCCCCCCTCGGTCGTGAGTTCCGTAATCCAGCCCAGTGCATCCCCGGTGGCGGCCCAAAGTGCGGACCGGACCACCAAGTCAATGCGATCGTACGACCGGCTAAGATTATGCGGGAACGCGCTAATTTGGGGCTCCATCAAATTTCGAGGCATCGTTGATTACCTCAACTGATTGCATTTGAAACTCCCGCAACCAGGCTCGGACGCAATCGTAATCCTCGCCGCGCGAAACGTATATGCGTTTTAGGTAATCGGTGGAAAGTTGTCGTGGATAGAGAACCTCGGCCTGCTCGCAAGTCGTCAGGTTAGGTCCGCGATTTCTGCGGTATGCATTCCAATTCGGTAGCCTAGAGAATCGTCGGTGCGAACAGTGCTTGAAATCCCTCAACGCCGGAACGCCGTTGGCAAAACTGATATTTATTATTGGTAGTTGCGAAGAAGAGTCCCTCATTGGACAAAATTATCGGGTCGAATGACGGTATTACCCACCAAATATCTTGATCTCGATGCCATCGTTGCGAGACGCTGAAGAAGCGGCGATTTATTTCAGTGATCGAGAGGTTGATGTAATCAAGCCAATCTATTGATGCATCGAAAAATTCAAATTCTTCCGGCCTAGTGGCCGCGTTTGGAAAGAGAATATGCTCCAGTAATTTTTCTTCGGGCAATCGCCGTCGCGACAAGACTTGTCCTGAGGCAAGAATTCCAACTATGCCGCGGTTGGTTGTGAAATGCACGACTTCGGTAATGTTTCGACGTTGTACCTCGTCGGCAATGGTCATAAATCGCGCTCCTCGAAGGTGCCGTCGACAAAATATTCGACTAGCTTAAACTCTTCGCCGGGCTTGTAGCCTATAGTTACCGTCTCGCGGGCTCTCGCCACGGCTACGGCAAGAAGTCGTCTCAACACGGTCAGTTGGTCGTCTATCCGCGCATCTCCGTGTACGGTTGTGTCGGCGCTTAGTCCAAGTATGAATACGTGATCGAATTCTAGCCCCTTTGCTGAGTGAAAAGTGCAGAGCGCAATATTTTCCGAGCCATCTGGCCATTCCAACTCTCTGGTGATTTCGACGTAAGGCATATTCGCAGTATTGAGCCGTGAACGAAGATATCCGAAGTACCCGCCGCCTAAGGAATGGAGAAACGCAACAGTTTGCGTGGTCAAATCAATTTCGCGTCTTATGTGTGCGATGGCCGTATCTGCCTGCTCACTAAACCGACCTTTTAGCACCGTTGGGAGTGGTCCATCACGAGTAGCCGCTTGAAGGTCTGGCATAGCGCCGTCTTCTTCAACAGCAATTCCCTGCAATATGCCGGCTGCAAAATTGGCAATCGGCCGAGTATTGCGGTGATTTTCTCTGAGGGTGCGATACCTAATTTGCCGCACGTCAAAGCCTGTTTCTTGCCAACCAAATCCGCGGGCATATATTCTTTGGATTGTGTCAATGACAAATGTCATCGCATGCCTTTGGGCTGCGTGATGTCGGATGGCACGCAGTTGATTTGCCGAAAAATCCTGAGATTCATCGACAACGATAATGTCGTAACCAATTGGCGATCGCCCTGCCATATTGACCGCAATGTCGTTCCAATCTTTTAAATTTCGCCTGCGCAGTTCTTCCTTGTAAGGGTAGACTATCTGATCCAAGATCCTTCGGCGTAGGGCGCGGTCCACACGTGGTTCCGTTCCGCGTCCGGTCCGTTCGGCGCTGATGTAGTGCTCAATATCTTGAGGACGAAACCGGCCAAGCAAGTAGTCCACTTCGCCAATCAAATAGCGTGGGGCCAGCGGGAGGCTGCCAGACATCCTTTGGATGATCGCTCCGCGCGTCCGTTCTTGGATGACACGCGGCATGCCAAGGTGGTGCATTGCCCAATGGCCAAATGTGTCGACGGCAATTTCCGTATCGGAGTTGCCATCGACTTGTTCTTCTGCGAGGACGCGGACATAGCCGCTTAGCGTCTTGTTAAAAGTCAATACTAGGACGCGTACTGCTCGCTCTATGTGTTCACGTTCAAAGCGCTCTTGCACCATGTACAACTGGGAGCGGAGCCTAAGAATTGCGGTTGAAGTCTTTCCACTTCCTGCGGCCCCGCGGATAACCTCAACCCCATAACGATTCTCACTTATCAGCGCGAGCTGCTCACGAGAGGGCCTAATAGGAGGCAGGGTCTTCATGATATCAGTTGTACTCAACTGGAGCGCAACTTACACCCTCTCCACAAAACTATCCACCACGCGCTTTTCGCCCGCCTTGTCGAAGCGGATGGTGAGCTTGTTGCCGTCGACCGCGGTGACGTTGCCGTTGCCGAATTTCTGGTGAAAGACGCGGTCGCCCGCGCTGAAATGACTCTCGGCGCCGGTGGATTTGGCGACCAGTTCGCCTTCGATGGTGAGCGGGCGGCGTTTTCTTGAAGAAGCACCCCCCTCCCTGGCCCTCCCCCTCAAGGGGGGAGGGGACGATGGGGCGCCGCCCCGTCGTCCGTCGCGCGAAGTGTCAAAGCCCGGCTTGGCGTCGTCGTCGAAAATCTCCTCGTCCGACACATAGCGCCGCTGGCCGCTCTCGTCGAAACCGCCTTTTCCGCGCCGCGTCTGTGCGCGCTGCCAGCCGGGCGTGGTGTAGCCCGAGCCGAAGGCGTTCATCTCGTCGAAGCGTGAGGCGCCATAGCCCGCCATGCCGAAGCCGCCTGAGCCGCCCGCGGCCTCCGTCACCGCGACATGCTCCGGCGGCAGCTCGTCGAGAAAGCGCGAGGGCACCGTCGAGGTCCACAGGCCGTGGATGCGCCGGTTGGTGGCGAAATAGATCTTGGCCAGCTTGCGCGCGCGCGTGAGGCCGACATGCGCCAGCCGCCGCTCTTCCTCCAGGCCGGCGCGGCCCTGGTCGTCGAGCGAGCGTTGATGCGGGAACAGCCCTTCCTCCCAGCCGGGCAGGAACACGGTGTCGAATTCCAGCCCCTTGGCCGAATGCAGCGTCATGATGTTGACCGCCTGCTCGGCTTCGCCCGCGTCGCGGTCCATCACCAGCGAGATGTGCTCGAGGAAACCGGCGAGGTTCTCGAACTCCTCCATGGAGCGCACCAGCTCCTTCAGGTTTTCCAGGCGGCCGGCGGCGTCGGCGGTGCGCTCCTTCTGCCACATCTCGGTGTAGCCGGATTTATCGAGCACGATTTCGGCCAGCTCGGTGTGCGGCACCTTGTCGATCATGCCGCGCCAGCGCGTGAACGAGTCCATCAGTCCGCGCAGTGTGCCGCGCGGTTTGGGCTTCATCTCGTCGGTGGCGGAAAGCGTGGCGGCAGCCTCGGTCAGCGGCACGCGCTGCTTGCGGGCGTAATCGTGCAGCATCTGGATGGTGGCGTCGCCGAGGCCGCGCTTGGGCGTGTTGACGATGCGCTCGAAGGCGAGGTCGTCGGCCGGCTGCGCGATCACGCGCAGGTAGCCGAGGGCGTCGCGGATTTCCCGGCGCTCATAAAAGCGAGGCCCGCCGATGACGCGATAGGGCAGGCCGAGCTGGATGAAGCGCTCTTCGAATTCGCGCATCTGGAACGAGGCGCGCACCAGAATGGCGATCTCGTCGAGCGGATGGTCCTGCCCGCGCTCGCGCGCGTCGCGCTGCATCTCTTCGATCCGCTCGCCGATGTCGCGGGCTTCTTCCTCGGAGTCCCAGCAGGAGGTGGCGGTGACCTTCTCGCCGTCGACGTCCTCGGTGCGCAGCGTCTTGCCGAGCCGGCCTTCGTTGTGCGCGATGAGATGGGAGGCGGCGGCGAGGATGTGGCCGGTCGAGCGGTAATTGCGTTCAAGGCGGATCACCTTGGCGCCCGGGAAGTCGTGCTCGAAGCGGAGAATGTTATCGACCTCCGCCCCGCGCCAGCCATAAATCGACTGGTCGTCATCGCCGACGCAGCAGATGTTTTTTTGCGCGCGGGAGGCTGCTTCCCGCGCCTCGTTCTCCCCGCTATCATTACCGGGGCGCGCCGCATTCTCTTCTGTCATTCCGGGGCGCGCCGAAGGCGCGAACCCGGAATCCATAACCCCTGTCTCGCCTTCATCTTCGGCACCGGGCGTATGGATCCCGGACAGCCGCTGCGCGGCTTCCGGGATGACGGGGGCCGTGCTCGTGGTTGGCGCCTGCGCCAGCAACCGCAGCCACAGATACTGCGCGACGTTGGTGTCCTGATACTCGTCCACCAGGATGAACTTGAAGCGCGTCTGGTACTGCCGCAGCACGTCCGGGTGCGCGCGGAACAGGCGGATGGTCTCCAGCAAGAGGTCGCCGAAGTCGCAGGCGTTCAGCGTCTTCAGCCGCGCCTGGTAGGCCGCGTAGAGCTTCTTGCCCTTGCCGTTGGCGAAGGTCGCCGCTTCGCCGCCCGGCACCTGCTCGGGCGTCAGGCCGCGGTTCTTCCAGCCGTCGAGGATGCCGGCGAACACGCGCGCGGGCCAGCGCTTCTCGTCCAGCTTCTCCAGTTCGAACAGCTGCTTGATGAGGCGGATCTGGTCGTCGACGTCGAGGATGGTGAAGTTCGACTTGAGGCCGACGAGTTCGGCATGGCGGCGCAATATCTTCACGCCGATGGAATGGAACGTGCCCATCCACGGCATGCCCTCGACGATCTGCCCGACCATCAGGCCGACGCGGTCCTTCATCTCGCGCGCCGCCTTGTTGGTGAAGGTGACCGCGAGGATTTCGCCCGGCCGCGCCCGGCCGAGATTCAGAATGTGCGCGATGCGGGTGGTGAGCACGCGCGTCTTGCCGGTGCCCGCGCCGGCCAGCACCAGCACCGGCCCGTCCAATGTCTCCACCGCCTCGCGCTGCTCGGGATTGAGGTCGGCGAGATAGGGCGCATTGGCGGTTCGCGCGGCAAGCGCCCGCGCGGCGATGCCGCCGGGGGCCGGCGGCGGCGCTGGATGAACGGGTTCGGTACGCTTTGCTTCGGCCATTGCTATCCGGTGGGACGGGGAAACGCGGACGCCCGGGCCCGCGGCAAACGATTCTGTCACGCCAAAGATGGCATTCGTGGGTAGCAAATTCGAGGGGCGGGCGGCGGCGAAAACGCCGGCTGTCCCCCTGTTTTGTCTGGGTTTTTGATGCGCTTTTCGCGCCGTTTTGGCGTTTCAGCCCTTGCCCGGCATCCTGATGCGCCGGCCGACTGCGTGCGGTATCGGCAGGTGTGCGTGCGCGGCTTTCATGGCCGCGAGGTTGCGCATGACGTTGTCGGGAAACGGCGCCACCTTCTTCGCCGTCATGTCGACGTGCAGCGTCATGTTTTCCGATGTGGCGGAGACCCACCCTTCGGTGGCGTGCAGCAGTTGCTCGAAATAGTGGATGCGCTTGGCGTCGTATTCGAGCAGCTGGAATGTCACCCGTACCGGGTCGCCTTCGTGGATTTCGCGCAAGTAGCGCACGTGCACTTCCGCCGTGAAGGTCGAGTGCTGCGTGCGCTTGAGGTAGGCGAGGCCGATGTCGAGCTGTTCGTAGACTTCGTCGACCGCGCGGTCGAACAGCACGTTGTAGTAGGCCATGTTGAGATGGCCGTTGTAGTCGATCCACGCCGGCTCGACCGTCATCAGCGAAGAGACGAAGGGCGCGTCCATCATGCGCTGATCGGATACACCGCCTGTCTCGCCGCTCAGCACGCGCGCGACGTCGGAGGCCGCCTTGCTCTGCAGTTCCTCCAGCGCCTCGATCGAGTAGAACGCGGTGTGCGGGGTGAGGATGACGTTGTCGCGGCCGAGCAGGGCCGAATCCTTCGCCGGCGGTTCCACCATCACCACGTCGAGCGCGGCGCCGCCGACCTGGCCGGAGTCGAGCGCGGCGATCAGCGCCGGTTCGTCGATCAGCGGACCGCGCGCGGTGTTCACGATGTAGACGCCTTTCTTCATCTTGGCGAAGGCGCCGGCGTTGACCATGCCGCGGGTCTGCGGCGTCAGTGGCGCGTGCACCGAGATGTAGTCTGCGCTCTTGAGCAGGGTGTCGAGGTCGACGCTCTCCACGCCGGCGTCCTTGAACAGCTCCGCCTTGGCGTAGGGGTCGTAGGCGATCACCTTCAGGCCGAAGGCCTTGGCCTTCGGCGCCACCAGCCGCGGGATATGGCCGAAGCCGATGAGCCCGAGGACGGTGCCTTGGACGCGCCGGATCGGCACCACTGCCGGCATCTCCCAGCGGCCGGCCTGCACGATCTTGTTGGAAAACGGGATCTTGCGGATCAGCGCCAGCAGCATCGCCATGGTGTGGTCGGACACCTCGTGGATGCAGTAGTCCGGCACGTAGTTGACCGCGATGCCCTTGGCCTTGCAGGCGGGGAGATCGATGTTGTCGACGCCGAGCCCGAAGCGGCCGATCGCCTTGCACTTTGTGAGCTGATCGATGAGGTCGGCGGTCAGCTTGGCATAGGTCACCATGATGGCGTCGGCGTCGCGTGCGACCTCGAGGATGTCCTCCGCGCTCGTGCTTTTCGCCATGCGAATGGTCGGGTTCAGCCGCGCCAGCGCCGCCTTGGCCGGGTCGAGGTTGCTGAAAATGTTCTCGGTGAAGGCGATCACGGGGCCGGCCATTCTCAAACTCCAAGCTCGAAACATGATGGGATGCGGGCGGAACCTACGACAGCGGATTCCGATCGTCCACCGGGCCTGGAAAGGGTCGATGCGCGCTGACGCCCTTGTTTTTCGAGGCCTGGCTGGGCGCCGCCGAAGCGGGCGCGAGTGGGGCCGAGCGGCCACTGTGGCGGCTTGTCCCCACCGTTAACCAAAAGTTAACGATTTGGCCCAGCGCCCGGCCGCCTGGGTTAGTCTGCCGCAAAATAAGGGAGGCTGAGCAATGCTCGCCAAACTCGCCCGCGGCATGTTGCTGTTCTTTCTGGCCACGTTGATCGTGGTCTACATCTTTTCTGGCGACAGGCATGAGGTCGCGTCGCCGACGCCGCCCGACCAAGTGATCGGATATCTTTCAGCATAGTCCTTCTGTCCGGCTGGCGTCGTTGCCGCCGGCGCGGGCGGTTAGTCCAAACCCGCCTTGCGGAACGCTTCCACATAATGCGCGCATTCGGCCTCTTGCCGAATTGGGATGTTGGCCGCGATCCAATCCAGTGAGACATTGGGCTGCGCTCGTCGCAGGTCGGCGAGCGCGGCGGCCGTTGCCTCTTTGTCGCCGGCCATGGCACTGGCGGCGGTCAGCACGCGAAGGGCGCCGACGAAGTCGCCACGCTGGCGAATGCCCTGCCGCGCCAGATCCATGGCTGCGGCGTAGTTGCGCCCGACAAATTGAGTGTAGGCGGCGATGCCGCAATAGACCGCGAGATAGGGGTCGCGCGGGCTCAAACGGATGGCGCGGCGCACGGCCTCGTCAGCCTCCTGCCAGCGGCTGTTGTAGGCGAGCGCGAGGCCGTAATAGGCCTGTGCCAGCGCGAAGTTCGGATTGAGCCGCAGGGCGACCTCATATTCGGCGAGCGCGTCGTCGAACCGGCGGGCCAGCATATAGACGGCGCCAAGCGCAAGGTGCGCCCAGGGATCTTCGCTGTCCGACCCGATCGCGGCGAGCGCGGCGCGCTCTGCGACCGGCCCGGCGGTGCCCATGTCAGCCCAGCCCATGTGTGCGCTGAACATGTAGCTGTTGGCGAGCACGCCGAGCGCCTGTCCATAGCCCGGGTCGATGCTGATCGCCTTTTCGAGCAGCGCCTGCGCGACGACGTTGTCCTGTCGCGTCACCCGCCAGAAGTGAGACAGCGCCCGCATCACCAGGTCCCAGGCGTCCAGGCTGTCGGGCGGCTTGCGTTGAGCGCGGAAATTCTCTGCGGCGTAAAGCTGCGGTTGGATCGCCGATACGATGGCCTCGGTGATCTCGTCCTGCACCGCAAACACATCGGCGAGGCTGCGATCATAGCGTTCGGCCCACAAGTGGGCGCCGGTGGCAACGTCGTTGAGCTGAGCGGTGATGCGCACGCGGTCGCCCGCCTTGCGCACGCTGCCCTCGACCACGTAGCCGACGCCGAGGTCGTGGGCAATCTGTTTCATGGGCGTCGCCTTGCCCTTGTAAACGAAGGATGAGTTACGCGCGATCACGAAGAACCAGCGCAGCTTTGACAGCGCGGTGATGATGTCCTCGCTGATTCCATCGGAGAAGTATTCCTGCTCGGGATCGCCGCTCATGTTGACGAGCGGCAATACCGCAATTGATGGCCGGTCGGTGAAGAGCGTTGAGGGACGGTTGACGCCGTGGCCAGCGATACCGTTCGGCTCGCTGAAAGTGCCTCGCGCCTCATTGCGTAGCTCGCCGACGAATTGAAATCCCTTGCGGGCAACCGTCCGGATGAGGCGTTGTTCCTTGCCGCTGTCGCCTAACGCCTTGCGCGCGGCATTGATGCGGCTGTCCACCGTCGAATCCGATACGGCGCGCCCGCTCCACACGGAGGCGATCAGAGCGTCCTTGCTGACCACATGGTCGCGGTTCTCGACCAGAAAGACCAACAAGTCGAATACTTGCGGCTCGAGCGGCACAACCGATCTGCCAGCGCGCAGTTCGCGACGCTCATAATCCAGCGCAAAATCTTCAAATCGATACGGCACTGTATGGTCCCTGTCTCGGCCGCCGAAGGCTTCGCCGGCCGTCTAAAGAGAAATCAAGGCTTCCTCAAGAGCAAAACAAGCGCGGCTCAAAGTCTATTGCATTAGTCGGTGGCATACCCATGGCATGAAAATGCATGGGAAGCCCACGATCGTTGCGCTGCACTGCTCTGGGAGTTCGGGACGGCAATGGGACAAGCTCGCTTCGGACCTGGACGAGCGTTGCGGGTTGATTGCGCCAGATCTGATCGGCTGCGGCGCGGCCTTGCCGTGGGGCGGCGAACGTCAGTTTAGTCTGGCCGAGGAGGCCTCGCATATTGTCAATATCGTTGACGCACAGGATGGCCCCATTCATCTCGTCGGCCATTCGTATGGTGGTTGCATCGCATTGTGCGTCGCCCGCTCGCGGCCAGAGCGCGTTGCCAGTCTGGCGCTCTATGAGCCGACCGCATTTTGGTTGCTCCCGTCGATCGCTTCGGGCGGACAAACGGCATTGGATGAGATTCGTTCGATTGCCGGCCGCGTCTCGCAAGGTGTGTTGAACGGTGACTACCGCACGGCCGCGTGTCGGTTCGTCGACTATTGGAGCGGTGATGGGACTTGGGACCAAATGAAACCGCATGCTCAGGCCGAGGTTGTCAGATATATCCCGAAAGCGCCGCTTGAATTCAGCGCCTTGATCGGGGAGGCGTCGCCTCTCGCTGTGTTCCGCCGAATGACGCTCCCCGTCTTGCTGATGCAGGGCACGCTGGCGCCGGAACCGACGGCTCTGATCGCGCGGATACTGTTCTCGCTTATCCCCGATGCTGTGCTCGAGGAAATTCCCGGCGCCGGACACATGGGGCCGTTCAGTCATCCCGTAATCGTAAACGCGAAGGTCGCAAGTCACGTGTTTCATGCGGCCGGTCTTAACTGTCGAGCGAATCAGAAAGGATCCGCGGCCATAGCGGCAGCGACGTAAGAGACCGGTCAAGTTTCTCAACCATCCGACGGAGGTCGCCATGACGCGCATCTTGGCACTGTTCTATGGGCTCGCCGCCTATCTCTTCTTCTTCGTAACTTTCCTCTACGCAATCGGCTTCGTCGCCGGCGTTGCGGTACCGAAGACGATCGACACTGGTACGCCGGCGCCGCTCGCCGCGGCCATCATCATCGACCTCGTGCTGATGTCGGTGTTCGCGCTCCAGCACAGCGTGATGGCGCGGCCGGGGTTCAAGCGTCGGTGGACAAAGATTGTGTCGCCCGCAGTCGAGCGCACGACTTACGTGCTCGCTGCGACACTCGCTCTCGCTCTGCTGATATGGCAGTGGCGGCCGATTCCTACCGTGATTTGGCATGTGGCTAACCCGACAGCCGCAATGGCGCTCTTGGCGCTCGCCGCGCTCGGCTGGGGCATTGTGCTGCTGTCCACGTTCCTTATCAACCATTTCGAGTTGTTCGGGTTGCACCAGGTCACCAACAACCTGACCGGCAAGCCGATGCCCGAGCCGCGTTTCCGCACCCCGATGTTCTACAAGCTGGTGCGCCACCCGATTTATCTCGGCTTCATCATAGCTTTCTGGGCAGCGCCGACGATGACGGCGGGTCATCTGCTCTTCGCCGCGGTCACCACGGCCTACATCTTCGTCGGCATCGCGCTGGAAGAGCGCGACCTGGTCGCGGTGTTCGGCGATGAATACCGCCGCTACCGCCAGCGGGTGGCGATGATCGTGCCATTCCTGACCAAGACGCGCGAGGCGCCGCCGGTGCGCAGCCACCCGGTGAATTGAACCGCACCAGCGGATCACGCGCGAACTGTCCGGCGGGCAGGCGACCCGCCGGGCGTTGCTGCCTTTCTTAGCGCAACACGAAATTATCGATTTCGTCGTTGAAGCGTTGCCAGCCCGGATCGCCCTCAAGAATGACGTGGGCGCGCCCTTCGAGCGCGACGAATCGCGCACCTTTGATGCCGGCGGCAAGCTGGCGCCCTTGCTCGAAGGGCACCATGGCATCGACGCGTCGATGCATCACCAGCGTCGGAACGCTGACCTGCGGCAGCAGATCCGAGATATCGATTTCGTCCATAGCCTTGCGTAGGCGCACGGCGTTTTCCGGCGATGTGGTCATTCTCTGCAGGTCATTGAACCAGTCGATCTGATCTGGGGTGCCGCCGGGAAGGAACATCGTGGTGAATATCTGGCGGAAGGCCGGATTTTCCTGGCCCCAGCCATGCCGGATGAGCGTCAGCATGGCGTCGGACTGTGCGAGTTCCTCAGGTCCTCGCCGTCTGCGGCCACGCACATAGCCGCCATAAAGAATGAGATGGCTGACGCGCTGGGGGTGCCGAACCGCGTATTCGATGGCCGAGGCGCAGCCTTGTGACAGGCCGAGGAGCGCGAAGCGCTCCAGGCCGGCGGCATCGATCACGCTTTCGAGGTCGCGCACGAAGGTGTCGAAGGAAATGCTGTCGATGTCCCAGTCGGATAGGCCGTTCCCGCGGGCATCGTAGCGGATGAAGCGGTAGCGCTCGCTGATCGCGTGCAGGAACGGACTCCAGACTGGGCTTTGCCAGTCGTATTCGAGGTGGGTGAGCCAGGTGCCGGTCCGGACCAGCGCCGGTCCGCTGCCGGTTTCCGCGTAGGCGAGGCGAGTGCCGTCCGCGGCGGTGCAAAAGCGGATTTCCTGGCGCACGGCCGGCGCTGCCTGTGCTGGTGCTGCAGCCTCCGCGCCGGCCCTGACGGTGCCGGTGAACCGTATGCCCTTGCGCGGCATGGTCTTGATCAACGCCTGCTGCTCACCGCTGTCGCCAATCGCCTTGCGTGCGGCATTGATGCGGCTGGCGAGGGTGGAATCCGACACGATGCGGCCCTGCCAGACGCCGGCGATCAGGTCGTCCTTGCTGACCACGCGGTCTCGGTTCTCGATCAGGAAGACGAGCAGATCGAACACCTGCGGCTCGATCGCCACCAGGGCGCCGGCGTGCCGGAGCTCGCGCAGTTTGGTGTCCAGCCGATGACCTTCGAATTCGTATTGCAAGAGCGCCTCCCATCGCGCGAGGCGTTGGAGCCCGCAATGCTGCCCGAAACATTATCAAGCCGGCCTCAAAGCTAAATCAATGGCCGCTGAAAGTCATTTCGGCGGTTCGGCGCCATTCTCTTCGCCGTGTTCACCCGCGAACGGAGGATGCCATGACCGCCCGAACCGTGAAAATCCGCCGACGCAGCAACGGCAGCATTGACGTCGATTTCTACCGCGGCCGCGCCCTGATGCTTCGCCACGAGGCGCGCTGCGACCTGATGCGTGGCGCCGGCGGATTTGGCTGGGCTGCTGCCGTGGCGATGGTCGTGCTGCTGGCAGTCGCGGTCCTGGCGCCGCGCCGGCACGCGAATTTGGCCGGAATTGACCGCGCGGTGTCGGCTACCGCGCTCATTACCCACTGATAGCGGCCGTTTTCCGCCGGGTGGCGCGCACCGCCGGCTGGTGCCGCGTTCACCCCCGTGACATCCTCTGCTAACGTCCGCCGCACATCGGACGAGCAGAGGATTGTCGTATGGCCGTGGCCCAAATCATCAACAAAGACGGCGGGAACGCCTCCGCAAGACAAGGGCGCAACCCGGCGGCGCTGAAACAGGCCATCTCGGAACTGACCGCCGCCTTCGGCAACAGGATCGTCACCGCGCAGGCTGTGCGCGAGCAGCACGGCAACACGGTCACCTGGATCGCCAACGAGCCGCCCGACGCAGTGGTGTTCCCGCACTCGACCGAAGACGTACAGCGCGTCGTCGCGATATGCGCCGCAAACGACGCACCCATCATTCCGTTCGGTGTCGGGACCTCGCTCGAGGGCCATGTCAACGCACCCTTCGGGGGCATCTCCATCGACTTCCGCGACATGAACAAGGTGCTCAAGATTCATGCTGAGGATCTCGACTGCATCGTGGAGCCCGGCATCACCCGCAAGGCGCTCAACGAACACCTGCGCGACAGTGGATTGTTCTTTCCGATCGACCCGGGCGCCGACGCCACCCTCGGCGGTATGGCGGCGACGCGCTGCTCCGGCACCAACGCCGTGCGCTACGGCACCATGTTGCACAATGTGCTGTCGCTTGAAGTCGTGCTGGCGAATGGTGAGGTGATCCATACCGCGCGCCGCGCCAAGAAGAGTGCAGCCGGCTACGACCTCACCCGGCTGATGATCGGCTCGGAAGGCACACTCGGCATTATCACCGAATTGACCCTCAAGCTCTCCGGTATTCCGGAAGCGATCTCCGGCGGCAGTTGTCCGTTCCCGTCGGTCGAGGCCTGCTGCAACGCCGCGATCCACACCATCCAGTCCGGCATTCCGATCGCGCGCATCGAGTTGCTTGATGCCTTGCAAGTGAAGGCCTGCAACATGCACGCCAAGCTCGGCTTGCCGGAAGTGCCGTTGCTGCTGCTTGAGTTCCACGGCACCCCGGCTTCAGTCGCCGAGCAGTCCAAGCGTTTCGGCGAGATCGCGGCCGAATTCGGCGGCGGTCCCTTCACCTGGACCACCCGGCCCGAGGAGCGCACGCGGCTGTGGGAAGCGCGTCACCATGCCGCGCTCTCAAACTTCGCGCTGCGCCCCGGCGCCCAGATGGTTTCTACCGACGTCTGCGTGCCGATCTCGCGGCTCGCCGACTGCGTCACCGAGACCCAGGCCGATATCGCCGAAAGCCGCATCATGGCGCCGATCGTTGGCCATGTCGGCGACGGCAATTTCCACTTGAGCCTGATGATCGACATGAACGACGCCGACGAGGTCAAGCGCGCCAAGGCCTTGTCGGAGCGGCTCGTTGAGCGCGCGCTCGCCATGGACGGAACCTGCACTGGCGAGCACGGGGTCGGGCAGGGCAAGATGAAATATCTCCTGGCCGAGCATGGTCCGGCTGCGCTCGCGGTCATGGCTTCGATCAAGCGCGCGCTCGACCCGCAGGACATCTTCAACCCGGGCAAGATCGTCGCCCTGAGCTGAGCGAATGGCCCGCTGGGCCGGGAGCGGCTGCAAGGCGCGGTGGCCTGGGTCCGCGGTCTTGTGAAAGATGACCTACGACATAGATTTGCCGCCAAACGGCGGCAAAAATAGCGTAGATTCATCAGCCTGAGACTCGAACATGCGCCGGTGGCCCGGAGGCCGGCGCCGGAGTTGGCGTTGCAGACGACCCTGCTTGGAGTGGCGATTGCGATCATCCTGGCGCTGGTAGCAGCGCTGGTGGGACCGCTGCTGATTGACTGGGGCAACTACCGTTCTATTTTCGAGGCGGAAGCGACCCACCTGATCGGCGTCGACGTCCACGTGAAAGGGCCGATCGACGCGCGGCTGCTGCCGTCGCCGCAGCTCACCTTGCACGACATCGAGATCGGCCATGGCGGCACCGACAGCATTCGCGCCGGCGCGCTTAATGTCGAATTCGCGCTCGCGCCGCTTTTGCGCGGGGAATGGCAGGCGACCGACCTGCACCTGAGCGGTCCGCAACTGCAGCTCGGCCTCGACAAGTCCGGCCACATCAAGGCGCCGGCACTGGCGATCGGCTTCAAGCCCGACGCGCTGACCATCGACCGGCTCGGCATTGATGGCGGCAAGATCGTTCTCAGCGACGCCGCCAACGGCAACACCGTCACCCTCGATCATCTGTATTTCAACGGTCAGGCCGTCTCGCTTGCCGGCCCGTTCAAGGGCGAGGGTGGCGTCACCGTCGCCGGCGGTCAATTCCCGTTCCGCATCAGCACCGGCCGCTACGCCGAGGACGGCACGCTCAAGGTCCGAGTCAATATCAACCCGGTAGAGCATCCGTTCGCCATCGATGCCGACGGCACGCTGGCGCTTCATAGCCGCGCGCCGCAGTTCGACGGCGCGATGAAGATACAACGGCTGGTCGGTATCGATCACAAGCACGGCAAGAAGCTCGATCAGCCTTGGTTCGTTATCGGAAAGCTCAAGGTCACGGCCGCTTCGGCGCTCTTGCAGAGCGCCGAATTCCAGTACGGTTCAGACGACCATGGGATAAAGCTCACTGGCGTCGCCGATCTGACGTTTGGCAAGAAGGCGCGTTTCAAGGCAGAGCTGTCCGGCCGCCAGCTCGATCTCGATGGCGTGCTCGGCGCGGGCGACGCGCGCTCGGCGCCCGGTGCTGCCATCCGCAAGCTGGCGGCCTTTGCAGGCAACGCGTTCCGGCCGCCGATCCCGATGCAGATCGGCGTTGGCATCGACGAAGTTACTCTCGGCGGCGGCGGCGTGCAGAATGTGCGCGGCGATATCAGCGCCGATGGCTCGGGCTGGAGCTTGAACGATTTCGAATTTCGCGCGCCCGGCTATAGCCAGGCCAAGCTGAGCGGCCGGCTCAGGGTCGCCGGCAACGGCGCTATCACCTTCAACGGTCCAGCCGAAATCGATTCGAGCGATCCAAACGCTTTATCAGCCTGGCTGGAAGGGCGCGCACCGCCGGTGCATCAGGATCTGCGGCCGTTGTCGGTGCGCGGCGATCTTACGCTCGGCAGCGAGAAGATTGCCTTCGAGCATCTGCGCGCTAAATTTGCGCGCAAGACCATCACCGGCCGCTTCGCTTATATCTTCGCCGCCGGCAAGCAACCCTCCAAACTCGATGCCGTGCTCAACGCCCCCGAACTCGATCTCGATGCAGCGCTCGGCTTCGGTAAGGCGCTGGCCAAGGGCTCGGATCTCGCGCGGCCGCGCGACATGGCGATCACCGCCGAAATCGGCCGCGCCACCATCGCGGGCATCGAAGGGCACAATGTCAGCGCGCGGGTGAACGTCGACGCCGATCATTGGCGGATCGATCGGCTGTCGGTGGCCGACCTCGGTGGCGCATCGTTTTCCGCCGGCGGCAATCTGGTGCTCAACGGACCTTCACCGCAGGGCAGCCTGCATATCGATCTCGATGCGCCCGACCCGACCCCGGTGATGACCGTGCTGTCGCGCTTTTTCCCGGCAACCGCGAAAACGCTCGACCGCCGCGTCGCCACCATGGGGCCGGCTAAACTCTTCGCGCAATTGAGCATCGCCGGCGCAGCGCCGAGCTCCGCCAAGCTCGGGATCGATGGCAGCCTCGGCAAGGTCAAGCTGGCGTTGAACGGCGAGGGTCAGATAGAGTTGAAAGAGTGGCGCATCGGCGACGTTCGTTTCGACGGCAAGTTTTCCGCTGCCGACGGCAAGGCCTTGGTCGCCATGCTTGGACTCGACCGTTACGTAGCCGTGCATGACGGTCCCGGCGCTCTTACGGTCAAGGCCAACGGTCCGGCCAGCGGGAAATGGCACGTGAACGGCGGGCTCACGGCCAACGGACTCGTTGCCAAGGCGAGCGGCACCGCCGATCTCTTTGCCGAAGAGCCGACCGCCGCCTTGCGTGCGCGCGTCACGCGCGCCGATGCCAAACCCCTGCGCGGCGTGGGCGGCGGCGAGGGTGCGTTGCCGGTGACCTTCGCCGGCCGCATTGCGCTTGCCGGCGGTGCACTGACGCTCAACGACATCGACGCGACGGTCGCGGGCACCAACCTGCGCGGTACGCTTGGGGTTTCGCTCGATACGCCACACCGGCTGCAGGGCGCGCTCGAGGCCGATAGCGTGGACGGCGCCGGCTTGATTGCGGCGGCGATAGGTCTGCCGGAAGCGGCCACCAAGAAAGGCGCGGCCTGGACTTGGTCGGGCGCGCCCTTCGGCCCTGGTGCGTTTGGTGACTATGCCGGCCAGGTGAGGGTGAAGGTGCGCCGGGTTTCGCTGTTGCCGCGGATGACCGCGCGTCAGTTCAGCGCCACTTTGCATGCCGGCAAGCGTGAATTCGCGCTGCGCGACATGACTGGCGTCCTGGATGGTGGCACCTTCAACGGCGCGCTGTCGTTCAAGTCCGGAGACGATGGCGTTGCCGCCAAAGCCAAGTTCGCTCTGACCGGCGTTGAGAGCGCCAGCCTGCTGCCGGCGGCGACGCGGCCGCCGGTCACCGGCGGTCTCGACCTTTCGGCCGAACTCGAAGGCAATGGTCTCAGCCCGATCGCCTTGATCGGAGCTCTGCATGGGTCAGGCAAACTGACGATGAAAGATGCTGCCTTCGCCAGCCTCAACCCGTACGCCTTTGACGCCGTGACGGATGTGGTCGATGCCGGGCTGTCCGTCAAAGGCGACGAGCTTTCCAACGTGGTGCGCAAGGCGCTGGAGAGTGGGCAGCTCGCGGTCAAACATGCGGAAGGCAAGCTTGCAATCAACGCCGGGCTGGTGCGGCTCAGTGATTTCACGGCCAGCACCGACGATGTTGAATTCTCGCTCGCGTCCACACTCGACCTGACCGACGGCACTTTGGACGCGCGGCTGGTGTTGTCGGGATCGAAGGCGAATGGGCGGCCGGATATTTTCCTGGCGCTGAAGGGGCCAGCAACATCGCCCGCACGCAATATCGATGTGTCGGCGTTGACTGGCTGGCTGACTCTGCGTTCGGTCGAAAATCAGGCCAAGCGGCTCAAGGCGTTGCAGCAGGCGGCGCCGCCTCCCGCGCCCGAGGTAGAGCGAGAGCCGGCGCAGCCGAAAACCGAGCCGGCTCCTAAGAGTCAATTGCCGTCTCAAGCCACGGCGGCAGGCAATCCGACCAGTGCCTTGAATGTCGAAACACCGCCGCACCCATCGGTGAAACCGACACAAAAACCGGCGCCGGCACGCCCGAAACTGAATGTGCCGCCGGTCGCGAGGCACGACACCACGCCGGTCAACCGTCGTCGCCCGCCGCCCGGTCCGCGGCGGGCGCCAGCTCTGCCGGCGCCGATCGATATTCATCCGTTACCGGTGCCGGAAGCTATCGTGGCGCCGGAAGTCTCAGTCGGCCCCCACCATTGACGACGCGGCACCGAAGGCCGCCTCGTGGGACAGTCCACGGTGGTCATTGTCGAGCCGTCCGCGATAGTAGTCGAGTACGAACAGCCGAATCGCCGACGACAGATTGCCCTGGCGCCGGTCGGTATCAATGGTGGCTACAAGGTCGGACAGGGTCATGTCGCGGCCACCAGCGATTTCTTTGAGGCACTTCCAAAACTCGTCTTCGAGACTGACGCTGGTCTTGTGGCCCGCAATAACGATCGAGCGTTTGACAACCGGCGATTTCATCGACCGTCTCCTTTGTCAATTCGGTGGTTGTCGAGATCGCGGCTAGCCTTGGCTTCTTGCGCGACGGCCAGTTTGCGGGCGGTTTTGGGCTGGCCATACGCGAGACGGTTGGCGCTGGATTGCGCTTCGTCCTGCTTCCGTTTGGCCTGCTTGCGGACCGTCCGTAGATTGACCAGCTTAGCCATTTGCCGCCCCCTCGATGGTAGTTAGTTACCCGACTACTCGAGTCTTATTCTGCGCTCAAAAGTCGCTGTCAATTGCGCCCACACGTTGGCAGGATTCGGACCGCATGAAGTTCTCCCACCACAATCTTGCGGTAGATGGTGAGGTCAGTTCAAGACACGGTTCGTTGATGGAAATAGATACCGTGCAGGCGGTGACCCAATACAGTCAGTATAGATTCGTAGAACGGGCACATCACCGTACTCTGGTAAATATATATTTGTGGAATCGACTGGAAGCACTGTTATGGATAAGAATGAGCGTCCGGCAGACCACAAAAGAGGCGCGAGTCCCACTTTATGAGACACCGAGTATGCGTAAAATATTACCGTAGAACTTCTCCGGCGCGGCCAATTTTTCAGGGTCCAAATAAACGCCTGCCGCCATGTCGATCGTGGAAATCAGGACGGCCCCGTCATCTTTTCCGGCCGTACCAGGCGGTCGAATTCGGCCTCGGTGACAAAGCCGAACCGCACCGCTTCTTCGCGTAGCGTCGTGCCATTGGCATGGGCGGCTTTCGCCACCTTGGTGGCGTTGTCGTAGCCGATGGTCGGTGCCAGTGCGGTGACCAGCATCAGCGAACGTCCCATCAATTCGGCGATGCGCGCTTCGTTCGCGCGAATGCCCGCCACGCAATTGTCGGTGAAGGAGCGCACGGCATCGCCGATCAGCCGGATCGACTGCAGCAGGCAGTGGGCAAGCACCGGCTTATACACATTGAGCTCGAACTGACCCTGACTGCCGGCGACGGTTACCGCGGTCTGATTGCCAAACACCTGGCAGCAGACCATGGTCAGCGCCTCGACCTGAGTGGGATTGACCTTGCCCGGCATGATTGATGAACCGGGCTCATTCTCCGGTAAAATCAGTTCGCCCAGTCCCGACCGCGGGCCGGAGCCGAGCAGGCGGATATCGTTGGCGATCTTGTATAGCGCGGCGGCGGCCGCGTTGAGGGCGCCGTGCACGGAGACGTAGGCGTCATGCGCCGCCATGACTTCGAATTTGTTGGGCGCGCTGACGAAGGGCAGCCCGGTGAGTTCAGCGATGCGCCTGGCGAAAGCCTTGGCGAATTTCGGATGGGCGTTGAGCCCGGTGCCGACCGCGGTGCCGCCTTGCGCCAGCGGATAAAGCTCGCGCTGCGCCAGTTCGATGCGCACGAGCGCGGATTTCACCTGCGCGGCATAACCGGAAAATTCCTGGCCCAATGTCAGCGGCGTTGCGTCCATGGTATGGGTGCGGCCGATCTTGACGATCTTGGCGAACTTTTTCGCCTTCCTGTCGAGCGCTGCGTGCAAGTGTTTGAGTGCCGGCTTCAGATGTTGCTCGCTCTCGAGCGCGGCGGCGATGTGCATGGCGGTCGGGAAGCTGTCGTTCGACGACTGGCTGCGGTTGACGTGATCGTTGGGATGCACCGGCGATTTGGCGCCGAGCTTGCCGCCGAGCCGTAGATTGACCGCGTTTGCGATCACCTCGTTGACGTTCATGTTCGTTTGGGTGCCGGAGCCGGTCTGCCATACGACCAGCGGAAAATGATCGTCGAGCTTGCCGTCGGCGATTTCTTGCGCCACCGCGACGATGGCCTCGGCGTGTTTCTTGTCGAGATTGCCGAGATTGCGGTTGACCTCGGCGGCCGCGCGCTTGATCAGACCGAAAGCATGGATGAGCGGCAGGGGCATGCGCTCGCCGCCGATCCGGAAATTCTGCAGCGAACGTTGCGTCTGCGCGCCCCACAGCCGGTCGGCCGGGATGTCGATCGGACCGAAGCTGTCGCTCTCGCTGCGCGTCTTGTCGGAAGATTTACGCGTCTTGGCCATGGCAGAAGTCCGTTGCCGCGAGTTGTGCCTCTCGCAACGAACCTAAGCCGATTGTCGGGCGGAGCAAAGCCGCCGGGGATGCATTGCTTCGCGCGCCGGTCTACTTCTTGCGGAAGCGGTCAAGGCGCACAACTTCGGCGCCGCCGGTGGCCGGCGGTTCGGGCTCGGATTCCTCCGGCGCCTCGGCTTTCTGCGGCGGCGCCGCGGCCGGCGCAGGGGCAGCGGCAGGCGGCGGCGAAGCGATCAGCGGCGGCCGGCCGGCGCCCTTTTCCGAGGCATTGGCGGGCGCGGGGCGCTCGCCTTCCTCGTCGCCGACTTCTTCGAACTGCAGGCCGAACTGCACAGACGGGTCGAAGAAGCCCTTCACCGCCTCGAACGGCACCGAGAGCTTGGTGGGCACCCCGCCGAACGACAGCCCGACCTCGAAGCCGTCGTCGGTGACCTTCAGATCCCAAAATTGGTGCTGGAGGATGATGGTCATCTGCTCCGGATACTGGCTGCGCAGCCGGTCCGGTATGGCCACGCCCTCGGCGCGGGTGTCGAAGGCGATGTAAAAATGGTGGTCGCCCGGCAGGCCGTTCTTGGCGGCATCGATGAGCACACTGCGCACCACGCCGCGCAGCGCCTGCTGGGTCAAGAGGTCGTAGCGGATATGGTCGGGCATTTCGGGCTTTCGCGAATTCTCAAGGGTCAGGATTCGGGAGCAATGCTAACGCGGACCGCGCCGAAAGCCATCCCCGGCGCGAGCGGCGGGGCCATGCGCCTTAGTCCCAATAAATGGCGGTCGGCAGCTGAAAAGGGAAGTGGAGGCTTCTGTTGCCAGGTGCCTCCGAACCCCGCCTAACCGCTGCTAAGACGGCTAGGGCTTGTAGGCTTGGTTAGTCAAACCGCTTACGCAGCCTGAGCAACCGGAGCATAGTTGTCGTTGGCAACTATGAGATTGGCCCGATAACGGCGGAACCATGCCGAGCAAAAGCACGCCCTTTACGCCCTCGTCGATCCTATTTCGGCCCCGCCGAAGCCCCCATACCTCATTTCCCACTAGGGAAGGGTTAGGGGCTTGGGTGGAGCCGCCGGGTACTGCCCCCGGGTCCGATGGGTTTATTACGACGCCCGTTTATCGCCATAGCCGGAGTTGCCCCCGGCACTACGGAATATAGGGGCGAAAGGTTGAGGAATAAAGACCGGGAAGAAGCGGCGGCGATTTTTGCCTGGGGCCCCACCTGGAACAAATTCCTAATATGTCCCCGGCGGACGACTTATCCCCGGTACGCGTCGCGGCGGCGCCCTCAACGATATAGATGCATCCCCGACCTGCCGAGAACGCCTGCATGAGCTTGCGCATCGCCACCATCGGGGCCGGCTATTTCAGCCAGTTCCACCATGACGCCTGGACGCGGATCGCGGGCGTCTCGCTCACCGCCATCTGTGATGCGGACCGCGACAAGGCGGAGGACTTCGCCAAGCGGTTCGCAATTCCGCGCGTCTACAGCGACGCTGCCGCAATGCTCGACGCCGAGCGGCCCGACCTCGTCGACATCATCAGCCCGCCACCGTCGCATCTCGCGCTCATCCGGCTCGCGGCGGCGCGCGGAATCAACGTCATCTGCCAGAAGCCGTTCTGCCTTTCTATGGCGGAGGCGCAAACGGCGGTGGATGAAAGCGAACGCGCTGGCATCCAGCTTGTCGTACACGACAATTTTCGTTTCCAGCCCTGGTATGGCGAGATCAAGCGTCGGCTCGACAGGAGCGCGCTGGGCGATTTGTGCCAGGCGACCTTCCGGCTGCGGCCGGGAGACGGGCAGGGCGCCCGCGCCTATCTCGACCGGCAGCCCTATTTCCAGACCATGCAGCGCTTCCTCATCCACGAGACGGCGATCCATTTCATCGACACGTTCCGGTTTCTGTTTGGAGACGTCCGCAGCGTCTTTGCCGATCTGCGCCGGCTCAATCCTGTGATCGCGGGCGAGGACGCCGGGCTCGTGTTGCTCGAGCATGCAAGCGGTGTGCGGTCCGTGTTCGACGGCAACCGGCTGGTCGACCACATCGCGGAGAATCGGCGGCTGACCATGGGCGAACTGCTGGTCGAAGGCACGGCTGGCGTGATCCGTCTGGACGGAGACGGCCGCCTGTTCGAGCGCGCGCACGGGTCGAATGGCGAGACCGAGATCCGCTACGACTGGAGCAAGACAGGATTTGGCGGCGACAGCGTCTGGCGTTTACAAGAGCATGTGGTCGAAGCGCTGCGCGCGGGCCGTTCCGCCGCGAACCGCGGTCGTGAATACCTGGCCAATTTGCTCATTGAGGAGGCCATCTATGCGTCCGCACAGGAACGGGCGGTCAAGGTGATTTAAGAAGCGGCGCTTGAAGCGTATCGTCAGCGCCACTTTGTGCGCAAAAAAGCCAATATGCTTGGCAAGAGTTGTTCCGTTCCAATGGATCTGCAGATGAGAGCGTTGGACCGCGCCAGAGCATAGGTCGCATTCGATGATCGATCGCCGCGCATTGCTCGCTTCGTTGGCGGCCGCTGGAGCCGCCTCGGCATTGCCGCGCTTCGCCTCAGCGCAGAGCGCGCCATTTGTCACCCGCCCCATTATGTCATCGGGAGAGAAGCTCCCGTTGGTCGGACTGGGGAGCTGGCGCACCTTCAACGTCGGCGACGATCCGGAGGCGCGCGATTCTTGCGCAGAGGTGATGCGCGCGTTCTTTGCGGGCGGTGGTCGCATGATCAATTCCTCACCGATGTACGGCTCTTCGCAGCACACGATCGGCTACGGCCTCAAGAAAATCGACGCTTACGCCAAAGTCTTTTCGGCCGACAAAGTGTGGACTTACTCCGGCGGCGTGGCCCAGGTCGAAGCCTCGCGTAAGAAGTGGGGCATCGCCCATTTCGACCTGATGCAGGTCCATAACCTGCTCTCATGGCAGGAACATCTGCCGATGCTGCTGGATATGAAGACGAAGGGCCAAATTCGTTATGTCGGTATTACAACCTCTGAAGGCCGCCGCCATGACGAATTTGAGCAGGTCATGCGCCGCTACCCGCTCGACTTCATCCAGGTCACCTACAACGCCCTCGAACGCGAGACCGAAAAGCGGATTCTGCCGCTGGCGCGCGAACGCGGGATGGCGGTGATCATCAACCGTCCGTTCGCGGAAGGGCCGCTGGTACGGCGCGCCAAGCGTCATCCGCTGCCGGCGTGGGTGAAGGAGATCGACTGCACCAATTGGGCGCAGGTGCTGCTCAAGTTCATTGTTTCCCATCCTGCAGTAACCTGCGCCATTCCGGCGACCACGCGCGCCGATCACGTGCGCGAGAACATCGGCGCCTCCTACGGTCGGTTGCCCGATGCGGTCTTACGCAAACGCATCGCCGCGCATGTCGAGACGCTCTGATGGCGGTGTGGCTCAGCTACTCGCTGTCCGATTTCCTGCTGTTCACGCAGCACACCTATTACCGGCAATTCGAGCTCTACAATCGTGCGGTTTGGCCCGTGCACGTGGTTGTGGCGGCGCTCGGCCTCATGCTTCTTGTGCTCCTATTTTTTGGCGGCGAACGGCGCGGACGCGCGATCGCTGGCGTCCTTGCTGCGTGTTGGCTGTGGGTGGCATGGGCCTTTCTGTTCGAACGCTACGACACAATCAACTGGGCGGCGCGCTATTTCGCGATCGGCTTTGCGGTCGAAGCGATCTTGATCGTCTTGTCCGGCGTTATCCTGAACCGTCTTGCGCCGGGTGCGGATTTTGTCTGCTATGCCGGTATCGCCATCGTTATTTTCGCGTTGTTCGTTCAGCCGCTGTTCGCGCCGTTGTTCGGCCGGATGTGGACGCAAGTCGAGATCTTCGGTCTTGCGCCTGATCCGACTGTAGCCGCTACGCTCGGCGCCCTAGTGGCGATGCGCGCGCCCTGGCATCTCCTCGTCATTCCGCTTCTGTGGTCTGTCGTCACCGGCGCGACCTTATGGGCGATGGACGCAGCTGACGCGCTGTTCATGCCCGCGATTGCAGCGATTGCAATCGGCTTGATGATTGTCGCTCGTTCGAGGTGGGCCACCAGTAGCTTAGGCGTTCATTCATGATCTGGCCGAAGGATCGCATTTGAATGATTTAATTCAAAGATTATTGGCAAAACCGCACGACCTTACGTCTTGTCGTGGCGTCGAAAGATTTGGCGCTGAACGCGATGCGGCAGAACGGTGACGAAATCTGCAGACATACGTCCAGGTACGCGTGATGGGACGAAAAGAATCAGCCGCTGGCCATGAGCAAGCGAAGCCCGCCGAAAAGTCCGCAGGCAAAAAGCGGCGCATGGTGATCGAGGGTGAGGAAGCAGTTGCGCTTTATGCGCGAAAAATCACGTGCAATTTGATCGATCTGGAACAACAGGTCAGCCTTTTGAGCGATGCGTGCGCAGATGCGAAGAAGTTGCTGCGCGAGATTGAGTGACGCAGCCTCTCGATGTCCAAACAGTGAAGATCACTCTTTCTGTTGGGCCTGACGTCGTCTTACGCCGGCTGCGTGGCGCACCACGCCTGCCACATCTGCCGATACGCGGCCTCCATGTTGCGCGCAAAGGCGACACGATCGCACAGGGACGAGGCGGCAAGGCGTGCGCGTAGGTCTTGGCGTAGCGCATTGAGATGCTGCGGATCGGCGGCAAGCGCGGCGCCACAGTCCACATAGTCTTCGACCGTATCGGCGATCCATTCGCCAGCACCGATTTGACCGAGCAGGCTGGCGCCAACCCGGCCGGCGTGCCGCTTGCCGCGCAGCGTCACCACCGGCACGCCCATCCACAGCGCCTCACAGGTCGTCGTGGTGCCGTTGTAGGGAAACGGATCGAGCGCCACGTCGACGCGTTCGTAGAATGCAAGATGGTGCTTAGCGCCCGCCATCCAGCCGGTGAGTTCAACCCGCCCGGCGGCAATGCCGCGGTCGGCGAGGTGGGCGCGAAACAAGGCGCGGGTCGCTTCATCGGCAAATGGTTTGCCCTTGAGCAGCAACCGCGCGCGCGGGAGCCGTGTGAGCAGCGCGGCCCAGGCATCGAGCGTCGCCGGCGACAGTTTGGCCGGGTTGTTGAACGAGCCGAAGGTCACCGCGCCGGTGGCGAGACAGGGCGGTGGTGCCGGCTCCGGCGCGTCGCCGGCGCCGGCATAACAAAGGAAGCTTTTTGGCAGGTGGAAGAGGCGCTCGCTCGCGAACGAATCGGCACTATCGGCGGGATCGGTCACCGCGTCGACCATCCGGTAGTCGATTGTGCTCAAGCCCGTGGTGTTCGGATAGCCGAGCCACGTCACCTGCACTGGCGCCGGCTTGCGCGCGAGGACGCGTAAGCGATTGTGCGCGGTATGACCGGCGCAATCGACGAGGATATCGATGCCGTCCGCCGGAATGCGCGCGGCGAACGTTTCGTCGCTCATGCCGACGGTCGAAATCCAATGATCGACGAGGGTCTGCAGGCGCGCGGTCACGAAGTTGGGGCGCGCGACTTCGGAATAGCAGGTCACCTCAACCGCTCGGCGGTCATGTGCTGCCAACAGCGGCTCGAGGAAATAGGCGACCGAATGCGCGCGAAAATCGGGCGAGACATAACCGATCTTGAGCCGTCGTTCCGGCGTGCGGTCGTTGGCGTGAACGTTGAGCGGCGCTCCTTGACCGTGACGCGCCTCCCAGTCGCGGTGCGCGACGAACACCTGTTCGGCGGTCTTGTCGGTGCCGTAGTTCAGGCTGAACAGCCAGTTCGATCGGATGTCGGCGTTGCCGGGCGCGAGTTCAAGTGCACGTTTGAATGCAGTATCGGCTTCGTCGATGCGGCCCTGGTTCATCAGTGCGATGGCGAGATTGCCGTGGGCGTCGGTGTAATCGGGCTTGAGGCCGATGGCCGCGCGAAAGGCGGTTGCTGCCGCTTCGAGCGCGCCGTTGTCGTTGAGCGCATTACCAAGATTGTAGTGCAGGCCGGCGCGGCCAGGCGCAAGCGCGAGCGCTCGCCGGAAGCACGCGATAGCGTCCTCGAGCCGGCCCTCTCCGCTTAGCAAATTGCCGAGATTGGAATGGGCTTCGACGAGTTGCGGGTCGGCGGCGATGGCCGCGCGATATGCGGCCGCGGCTTCGTCCCGCCGGCCGAGCGCTTCGAGCGCGGTGCCGAGATTGTAGTGGGCCTCGGCATAGTCGGGCTTGAGACGCACGGCTTCGAGGTAGAAGGCGGCGGCGTCGGCGTGACGGTCGAGTTCGGTCAGCGCAGCGCCGAGATTGGCACGGGCATCGGCGTCGTCAGGAGCGATGGCGATGGCCTCGCTGAAGGCAACAACGGCTTCTTCATGTGCACCTCGTGCTCTCAAGGCGACAGCAAGATTGCCGTGGGCGCGCGCGAAATCGGGCTTGGCAACGACCGCGCATCGATAGGCGGCGATGGCGTCATCCACGCGGCTCAACGCCATCAGCGTGTTGCCGAGATTGTAATAAGCTTCGGCATAGTCGGACTTGAGCGCGACGGTTTGCCGGTAGGTGTCGGCTGCTTCCTGCAGGCGGTTCTGCTGGCGCAAGGCGGCCGCGAGATTGAACAGCACGTCCGCGCGCTCGGGGTGCAGCGCCAGCAGGTGGCGGTATCCGGCCTCGGCTTCCGCAAGGTGGCCGCCCTGGTGATGGTGGACGGCCGCCAAGAAAAGAGCCGTCGCGTCTTCTGCCGCAGCCTCGGAGGCAGGGTCACACTTGGCAGCTGCGGTCCGCTGTTCGCGGCTCATGAAGCCCACTCTCTGTTGGCAATCGGCACGGCGCAAGGTGTCGATTCGCTTTATTACGGTGTCCGAGTCGGGACAATGGCGACAGCCGCTTTGCGGCCCCATGCCGAGAATGCCGCCGGATTGCTTTAAGAATTGCTGTCGCGGTGCTTCCGACCTCGCCTGTCATACAGTCGAATTTTGTGAATAGCTGATCACGACGAAATCGGTCGAGGTTGGCGATCGTCCTGTCCAATGATTCAATCGCTACTCGGCTACGCAATACATCAACGTCGAACCCGTCGCGCGGGCATGCCGTCATTAGCTCAATCTATTAGGGTGGTCGGTAGCGCCTTTCGATCGCGCGCGTGTGATTGGAGCCGCGGGAATTCTTGCCGCGGAGAAGTGTTCGTACGGGGAGATGATCGAGATTCACATCATCACGTCGGCCAATCGCAGTCTCAGTCTCTATGAAGCACGCCTCGACGAATTACCCGTGCTCCGGCACCAATTTTTTTGTCGGTGAACGCGACCGCGCTGATCGAGATCGGCGTCCACATGCTGAACTACTGAATGAGAAAGCCGGCAGTCACGGTTCGGTGCAGGTGCGGCACGGCCCCCAGCAGCCGCCGATCGATCATGATCATGTCAAACGTCACCGCGTCACCGGAGGGAGACCATGAATAGTGTCAAGAGGAGGCCGCAGTCGGCGCCGGAACCGGCCAGCAAAGCACGGGCGGTCCTGCGCGAGATCATAGACAGTTGCCCCAATCCCGCCCGCCTGCTCGAACTCTACTACTGGAGTGCGGAGGAGGATCTGCTGGAGATGTTGCACCGCTATATCGACTTACCGGAGCAGCCACGCGAGGCTTTGCGGGCGTTCATGACCATGGTTGCGGATTGTCCCGACAGCGTGGTTGTCGGGGTAAGTCAGAACGGCGACGTCACCCTGTCGTCTCCGGAGGTTACCCGATTGATGAACAAGATGGACGTGCTGCGGATGACGACAGAGCGGGCAGAGGCCCCGCACTGAGGTTACCGAAGTCGTTGGCTTTGGCAGCGGGCCGAGCTATGTTGCGATACTACCATTCCGTGTATGGCTGTCGTAACAGCTTAACAAACATGACGAAACGGTCCGATCCAATTGACGCGCTTGTCGGCAATAACGTCCGCATCCTGCGTCTCGAAAAGAAGTTATCCCAATCGGACCTTGCTGGGCGGTTAGGGGTTACCTTCCAACAGGTCCAGAAGTACGAAAAGGGCATCAATCGTATCGGCTCCGGACGGCTGGCGCGGCTCTCACAAGTGCTGGGCGTTTCGGTGAGCCGCTTTTTCCAAGGCAGCGAAGCCGGCATTACATGCGGTATGCCGCCCGAAGCGCTTACCGACCTGCTCACCAAGCCCTATGCGATCCGTATGCTGAAGGCGTTGGCGAGCGTGTCAAACAACGCCACACGGTTGTCGCTCGTCCAGCTTGCCGAAAGCATGGCGGGGATGGATGATAAATAGCGCGCCGGTTTGAGCCGGCGCGAAGGAATGAGGCCATCGGCTGCGCGGCGGCGATTTGTCGCCGGCGCGCCGGCGGATCTTCAACTCTTGGTCGGGGCCTTTGACGTCGGCTTGCGCGCGGCGCTCTTGAGTTTGGCTTCGACTGCAGACGCACATTTTTCGGACAGTGCGTAGTCGACCTTGGTGGCGCCGACTTTTGGCACCGCCTGTTGCACGACCTCGTCGCGGCTGTAGCCGCCGTCCGCCTTGACGAATTTGGCGAGCTCGGCCTTGTTCGCCATCAAGCTGCTGGCGCAAAACGGCGCCAGGACCTGATCGACCTTGGCCTGAACCGCGTCGCTGGTTTGCTGCGCGGCGGTAGTCGGGCTCACCCAGCCGAGAACGGCAGCGAGAACGATCCACCAGGCAACACCGCCGCTGACGACGCTGATTCCGGCAACAGTTATCTTTTGCTTGAGAGCTTCTCTTTCTTGGTAGTCCATAGCGCGACCTCCGTCGGTCGCCGCCCTTAGGATGCAATATACAAGTCGTCCGAACGGGTATCCAGTCGAAAGCAGGTTCTAGCCCGCTTCAGCAACGATTAGGCTGGCCGGCCCGGCGAGTGCTTTGCGTTCCAGCTTCTTCCAGCCGGTTTGTGCCAGCCAGCCGTCGGCATCTTGCTCGCTGTAGGACTGGCCTTCCCCGGAGATAACAAGAAACTCGCCCGATATCAGGGCCGCCGGCAACGGCTCGGCGCCGCTCGCGTCGGTCCACAGATCGGCCAGCAGCAGCCGCGCGCCCGACTGAACACTCGCGCGCATCTTGCGCAGCAAGTTGACATTATGCGCTGCCGAGAACACGTGGGCGGTGTTGGCCACGATCAGCGCGTCGTGCCCGTCGGGCAGGGGATCCTTGAAAACGTCGCCTGCAACGACATCGATGCGTGTCCCTTCCGGCTCTTGCGCTAGCCGTCGGCGGGCGACCGCGCAGGCGCCGGGCAGCTCGAACAAGGTGCCACGCAATGCCCCGTTTCGCCGTAAGACCGCGACCAGAAACGAGCCGGTGCCGCCGCCGACGTCAAGCACGCGGTGGTGACGGCTGAAGTCATAAACTTCCGCCAGCGCTGCTGCGACCGGCGCGGAGAAAGATTCGACTCCGGCAGAAAATATCTGCTGTTGCGCGTCATTAAATTTGCCGAACTGGGCTTGGCCCTCGCCGGTGCGTACGGCCTCGGCCAGATTCTGCCAAACCGGATAGCTGATTTGATCCCAGAATCGCAGCGTGGGCCGCAAGTCCGGACCCGGGCGGCCGGCGAGGAAGGTCGCTGCCACCTCGCTGTTTTGGAAGTCGCTGCCTTGCTGTTCGACCAGACCTAAGCCAACCATGGCGGCAAGGATGATTCTGGCCGTGCGCGTCGGCACGCCAGCCCTTTCCGCGATTTGTTCGAGCTTAGCCGGTCCTGCGGCTAGTGCCTCGAACAACCCGATTTCGCTGGCGACATTGAGATGCTTGGTTGCCATGAATCCCATGGCAATCTTCATGATTGGTTCTGGTGTTACTGCTGGCATGGTGCGTCCCCCCTGCCGTTTAATCGCGCGCGACCTTGCGGCCGATCGTCATACGACGCAGCCGCGGGTAAAATCTGCAATGTGCTTATTTAGATGCTTCTTGCGCCCCAAATAATGTTAGCGCTGAGGCCGCGCGCGGTCCACCGGGGACCGTCGACGGGGCGGTGCCCTGGGACGCTCAATCGAGTAGGCCGGCGCGGCGCATGCGGTAGGCTTCGTCTTGCGTCACTACGGTCTTGCCGATTGGCCAGAGCGAAAGGCCGGCGAGCTTGAAATGGGCCCATGCGAAGGGCAAGCCGATAATGGTGATCGCCAGAAGCAGCGCAGTCACCAGATGGCCAAGCGCCAGCCACCAACCGGCGAGCATTAGCCAGATCACATTGCCGATTACGCCGAGCGATCCGCTGCCGAAGCCGGTATGGCCGGTATAGATCTCGCGTGGCACCACGGTGTGGCCGAACGGCAGCAAGGTGTAGACAGCGATTTCGAACGCGGCGCGGGCCCAAGGCAGGCCGATGATAGTGATAGCCATGATCACGGCGGCGATCAGCCAGCCGGCCGCCATCCACAGACCGCCAAATACGATCCACAGCAAATTCAAGAGTAGGCTGGACGCCGGCATAGTTTGCCTCTTCGTCATGATGATGCCGAACATCGGCCTCAATCGCTATTCAACGCTAGCTACGCCGAAACGGCCAAAGTTTGTCTTCGGAGCCGCGGGAGGCCGGGAAGCCGGGAACCCGCCAATAACCGGGAACCGCCGGAATAAGAAGAATCCGATTGCCGGGGGAACTCAGAACGCTCGACTGGCATTGAGACAATAGGAGGCGACACCCAATGAAGCGTACGCTCCCCATTCTTGCCGCGCTGATGCTGGCTTTCCTGTCGAGCCAGGCGCTTGCGCAATCGCAAGAGGATCAACAGTCCTGCGAAGGCGATGTCTATAGCCTGTGTGGGGACAAGATCCCCGATCAAGACCAGATTGTAGCCTGCCTGCGCAAAAAGTGGAGCAAGGTGAGCAAAGAATGCCGCCACGTCATGGCGAGTTACGCCAAGAAGCATGGCAAGACGAGGCGGCATAAAGGCAGCAGAAGCGCGGTTGAGACCCGCCAAAAAGCGGATTATTAGTCCGGAAAACCGCCGGCCAGCGCACAGCGCAAATCCGAGCAGGAACACGAAGGGGGCAGTGCCGATTTCCGGTCCCTGAACCATGCGGTGGGCGGGTTCGCGCCAGCAACGCGCAAAACATTTCCGCTTTCGCTTGGACAAAGACCTGCGGATTCGCGGCGGCAGCGGTGCGCCCGCGGTGAGCAGGCCGACACGCCAAATTCGGGACGCGGTGGCGCCCTTAAGGGGGTTACCGTAATTGTCGGAGCGGTCGAGCATCCCACTTATCGGTCATGCCCAGCACGACCGCCAACCCATTTCCAGCCGAGGACGCATCTCCGCCACTTGCTTGCCGCTGCGAAGGCAAGGCGATGGCGCTAGTGCGCATCAATCCAAAACTCGGCGCCATGCCGGAGTTGCGCACCTATCGTTGCGGGCAATGCGGCGCGGTTGAGACTATTGAAGTCAAACAGCCGGCATGAAAGCAGAATGACGGCCGAATCGACGGCCCCCCCGGCAAGGTCCCCAGTGAGCGCATCCGTTGCGGAGGTCTCGCTGGCTCGGGAGCGCGGGTCGGACACGCGTCCGACGAACAGGATGGCGCCTGAAGCCGTGTCGGCAACCGAGTAGAGGAATAGGCGGTCGATCCTGAACGCCTTGGCGCGCCGGCCGTCAACCCAGCAATATGAGATGAGTATTGCGGAAACGCGCGGCGAGCGCGGTTTGAGGCGTTCGGCACGGTGCTCGATCCGCATTGCCGCTGGGATTGGTACGCGTCGCGAGGCGGCATCATACATTGACATTATCTATCGGGTTGAATTTCGATGGTTGCCGGCGACGGCCTTTGAGCGGAATCAAACGGCTTTCGGAACGGCAAGGACCGCGAGACCTCTGAACGATGTTGCGGCCATGTCCGCAATGCATTGGCGTGCCGCGCTTGACCCGGCTAGCCGCGCAGCGCCGGGCGGGATAAGTCTCGCCGCCATGCCCAATTCAATCACCAATTCAACGACCGATTCCGGCGGAAGAGCGACATCCGCGCCTTCCATCCGTCCCACGCTGTTCGAACTGTTCCGTGCCTTCGTCGCCGTCTCGCTGTCCGGTTTCGGCGGCGCGTTGCCGTGGGCGCGGCGCATGATCGTCGATCGGCGCGGTTGGATGACACCGGAAGAGTTCAACGAAGCGTTCTCGTTGTCGCAGTTTCTGCCCGGGCCGAACACAGTGAACTTCGCGGTAGTTTTCGGCGCCCGCTTCGGCGGCGCGGCGGGTGCGGCGCTTGCCTTTATCGGGCTGATGGGGCCGCCCCTCGTCATCGTTGTCGTGCTGGCGTTCCTTTATGCGCACTACGGTGAGCTCCAGTTCATCGGCCGCACGCTGGTCGGCGTCACCACAGCGGCCGCCGGCCTGTGGATCGCCATCGTCGCCAAGATGGTGAAGCCGCTGTTTGCCGGGCGCTGGGACTGGGCGCCGTTTGTCGCAGTCGTCGCCTTCTTTGGCGTTGCCATCATGCAATGGCCGTTGCCGCTGGTGTTCCTGGGGCTGGCGCCGGTCAGCGTGGCATTGGCCTGGTTTCGCGGCGAGAAGGCGGGACGATGACCTCCAATCCTCTGTTCGCGCTGTTCGGTTATTTCGCGGTGCTGTCGCTGTTTGCGATCGGCGGCGCCAATGCGGCAATCCCGGAAATCCACCGCATCTCGGTCGAGGTGATGCATTGGATGAACAACCGCGACTTCGCCGCCATGTTCGCCATCGCCCAGGTATCGCCGGGGCCGAACGTCATCATCGTCACGCTGATCGGCTATCACGTCGCCGGTCTCGCCGGCGCCGCGGTAGCCACTGCGGCGATGGTAGGGCCGAGCTGCCTGCTCACCTTTTTCGTGTCGCGGGCGTGGGATCGCTTTAGGCAAGCGCGCTGGCGCATCGCGGTTCAGGCCGGCCTGGTGCCGGTAGCGCTCGGCTTGATCGCGGCCAGTGCCTTCGTGGTGGTGCGCGCAGCCGACCACAATGCCGTCGCCTTCCTGATCACGGCGGTGACGGCGGCGGTGGCCTATTACACGCGGCTCAATCCGATATGGCTCTTTGCGGCGGCTGGCGCGGCGGGGGCGGCAGGACTGGTGTGACTCGGCGGCCGGTCAGACGAGCCCGGCCACGATCAGCGCGATCCCGAACCCGACCGCCGTGACGATGCCGATCGGGATCAGAAACTCGAGCCCCGGCTTCAAGACCAGCGGATTGACCACGCCGTTGCGCGGCTTCAGGTACCAAAGTGTTGCGCCGCCAGCGCCGCTGACGACCATTCCGGAAATGACGGAAAACATGGGAGGAGTCCTCGCTCCGCGGGATGCGGAACAGGGCTAAATTTAGGTCCGCCCCGGAAGGCGGCGCGTAAAGCCTTGGCCTCGCGTCATAAATTCCGCATAAAATCCACGTAAATTTTTGTCCGGCCGTCGGCGCGGTCGCGCGTGTTGATAGGCCTTCGTCCGCGGTTGCCCGCCCAGGCAAACTTGCCCATCTTCCAACTCGGAAAACGAGCGGACACCCGATGCGCCAATATCTCGACCTGATGGAACACATCCTCGCCGACGGCGCGGAGAAACACGACCGTACCGGCACCGGCACGCTGTCAGTGTTCGGTCATCAGATGCGCTTCAAGCTGTCGGACGGCTTCCCGCTGCTCACCACCAAGAAGCTGCATCTCAAGTCGATTGTCTACGAGCTGCTCTGGTTCCTGGCGGGCGACACCAACATCAAGTACTTGAAAGACCACGGCGTGCGCATCTGGGACGAGTGGGCCGACGAACGCGGCGACCTCGGGCCCGGTCTACGGCCATCAGTGGCGCTCATGGCCGGCCAAGGACGGCAAGACCATCGACCAGATCAGCCATCTGATCGAGATGATCAAACGCAATCCGGATTCACGGCGGCTGATCGTCACCGCCTGGAACCCCGCCGACGTCGACAAGATGGCGCTGCCGCCCTGCCACTGTCTGTTCCAATTCTACGTCGCCAACGGCAAGCTGAGTTGCCAGCTCTACCAGCGCTCCGCCGACGTCTTTCTCGGCGTGCCGTTCAACATCGCGTCCTATGCGCTGTTGACCATGATGGTGGCGCAGGTGACCGGCTACGCGCCCGGTGATTTCGTGCACACCTTCGGCGATGCGCATCTTTATTTGAATCACATGGAGCAGGCGAGGCTGCAATTGGCGCGTATGCCGCGCGCACTGCCGACGATGACGCTGAATCCGGACGTGAAGGACATCTTCGGCTTCCGCTACGAGGACTTCACGCTCGCCGACTACGATCCGCACCCGCACATCAAGGCTGAGGTGGCGGTTTGAGCCTGACGGTCCGCGCGGCGCGCCCGGACGACAGTGCGCTGATCTTCGCGCTGGTGCGAGAGCTCGCCGATTACGAGAAGCTTTCCGGTGAAGTCGACGCCACCGAGGAGATGATCGCCGCGGCGCTATTCGGCGATTCCCCACGGCTGTTCTGCGATATCGCTGAATGGGACGGCGCGGGCGCCGGCTTTGCGGCCTGGTTTCTCAACTTCTCCACCTTCCGTGGTCGTCCCGGCATTTATCTCGAGGATGTGTTCGTGCGGCCGGCGTATCGTGGGCGCGGCATTGGCAGAGCGTTGCTGACGCGGCTGGCGCGCCGCTGCGTCGACGAAGGTTGGACCCGATTCGAGTGGGCTGTACTCGACTGGAACGCGCCGTCGATTGCGTTCTACAAATCGATCGGCGCCCGGGTGATGGACGAATGGAAGATCTGCCGGCTGAGCGGAGAGGCCCTGTCCCGTTTCGCGGCGCAAGGGAAGCCATAAAGGAATTGCGTCAATGAAAGTGGTTCTGGTTGCCGCGGTGGCCGAAAACGGCGTGATCGGCGCCAACGGCGGCATGCCATGGCGGCTGAAGTCCGATCTCGCGCATTTCCGCGCACTCACCATCAACAAGCCGGTGGTGATGGGACGCAAGACCTGGCAGTCGATCGGCAAGCCACTCAAGGACCGTACCAACGTCGTTATCACGCGCGATTCGAATTTCACCGCCCACGGAGCGCTGGTGGTGCCGAGTTTTGAGGCCGCGCTCGCCGCCGCCCGCAGGGACGCCGACGAGCGCGGCACGGACGAGATTATGGTTATCGGCGGCAGCGATATATTCCTGGCCGCCATGCCGGTTGCGGATCGGCTGGAAATCACCCATGTCCACGCCACGCCCGAAGGCGACGTCAAGTTTCCGCCCATCGATCCGGCGGTTTGGCGGGAAGTATCGCGCCGGGAGCACCCGGGGAGTCCGGATGACAGCGCCAGTTTCGGCGTCACCACCTATTTACGACGTTGAATTGGCACGAAATCGCGGCATCTGAGCGCGTTGTAACCAGGCTTTCGCTCCCCTATAACCCTCCCCGAAAGCGAGGCTGGCGGGTCTATCATTCACGCTGTAGCCGAGGAGATCAGCTTCATGCCATGGACCAATCAGGGCGGCGGCCCTTGGGGCGGCTCGGGCGGCGGAAAAGGTCCCTGGGGCTCCGGACCGCAGCAACAGGGACCATCGAGCCCCGATCTGGAGGAGATGCTACGGCGCGGCCAGGACCGCCTGCGCAGCGTCCTGCCGGGCGGCAACATGGGCGGCAGGGGCTTCGCGCTGCTGGCGGTGGCGGCGCTCGCGCTGTGGGGCGCATCAGGATTTTTCCGCGTCGACCCTGACGAGCTCGGTGTGGTGCTGCGCTTCGGCAAGGAAGTGCGCGAGGTGCAGCCCGGCCTGAACTACCACCTCCCTTATCCGATCGAGACCGCGCTCACGCCCAAGGCGCTGCGCGTCAATAAGATCGACATTGGCATGCGCCAGGTCGATACCGGCAGCCGTTCCGGCCCCGTCTCGCGCGAGGTGCCGCAAGAAAGTCTGATGCTGACAGGCGACGAGAACATCGTCGACGTAAACTTTTCGGTTTTCTGGAAGGTCAAGCCGACCGGCGTCGGCGATTACCTGTTCAACATCCAGCACCCGGCCGGCACGGTGAAGGCGGTGGCGGAAAGCGCCATGCGCGAGGTAATCGGCCGCTCTGACATTCAGCCGATCCTGACCGGCGCGCGCCAGGTGACCGAGACTGCGGTGCAGGACCTGATGCAGAAGACGCTCGACAGTTACGGCGCGGGTATCGTTATCACCCAGGTCCAGTTGCAGAAGGTCGATCCGCCCAAGCAGGTGATCGACGCCTTCCGCGACGTGCAGGCCGCGCGCATCGACCTCGACCGCTCGGTCAACGAGGCGCAGACTTACGCCAACCGGGTGATCCCTGAGGCGCGCGGTAACGTCGCCAAGATCGTCCAGGCAGCGGAAGCCTACAAGCAGCAGACTGTGGCGGAAGCCACCGGCGAGGCCGCGCGCTTCGTCAAGATCTACCAGCAGTACAAGAAGGCGCCGGACGTTACCCGCCAGCGTATGTACCTGGAGACCATGGAACGCATTCTCGGCAACAGCGACAAGGTGATCATGGACACGAGCCAGGGTGGCTCCGGCGTCGTGCCCTATCTGCCGCTCAAGGAACTGTCGGGCTCGAAGGCGCAGCAGTCGTCACCGCCGCAAACCAGCGCGCCCCAGCACGGCAGCAATTCGTCGCAGAGTCAGTCCGGAGGCGGCCAATGAGATTCAATGTCATCGGCGGCGTCATCGTCGTCGTCATCGCTGCCGCTCTGATCCTCGTCTATAGTGCGCTGTTCACCGTCTACCAGACGCAGCAGGCGCTGGTGGTGCGGCTCGGCAAGGTGGTGCGGGTCGTCAGTGAGCCCGGCCTGCACGTCAAGATGCCGTTCGTGGATAGCGTGATTTCCATCGACAAGCGCATCCTCGATTTGGAAGCGCCGACACAGGAAGTCATCGCGTCTGACCAGAAACGGCTGGTGGTCGACGCGTTCGCGCGCTACCGCATCAAGAACCCGCTGCGCTTTTATCAGACCCTGGGCTCCAAGGTTGCCGCTGACTTGCAGCTTGAAATCCTGCTCAACTCGGCGCTGCGGCGCGTGCTGGGTGAATCGAGCTTCATCGAGGTGGTGCGCGACAAGCGCGCCGGCTTGATGTCGCGCATTCAGCAGCTGCTCGATCACGAAGCGCAGAGCTACGGCATCCAGGTCGTCGACGTGCGCATCCGCCGTGCCGATCTGCCCGAGCAGAACAGCCAGGCGGTCTACCGCCGCATGCAGACGGAGCGCCAGCGCGAGGCGGCCGAATACCGCGCGCAAGGCCAGCAGCGCGCGCAGGAAATTCGCTCGCAAGCCGACCGCCAGGTGACGGTTTTGATTGCCGAGGCCAAGTCGAAGGCCGAGCAGATTCGCGGCGAAGGCGATGCCAAGCGCAACGAGATCTTCGCCAAGGCCTATAGCCAGGACCCGAAGTTCTTCGACTTCTACCGCTCCATGCTGGCCTACCAGAATGGCCTCAAGCAGAACGATACCCGCTACCTGCTGCGGCCAAACACCAGCTTCTTCCGCTTCTTCAACGATCCGTCGGGCAAGCTGCCGGTCGAAACCACGACCCAACCTTCGTCGCAGTCCAAGGGCAACGCGCCAGCGGCGATTCGGCCCGAAGCCATGGTGCCGCAGGCCGCGATGCCGGCGCAGTCGCGGTAAGCCCGAGCAAGAGCGCGGTCCGGTATGAGCGATTTCCTGGCCGCGCTCGGACTGGTGTTCGTCATTGAGGGGCTGATTTTCGCGGCCTTTCCCGGCCACGCCAAGAAGGCGATGCTCAGCGTGCTGGAGACCCCGGACGCTACGTTGCGCACGCTCGGCATCGTGGCCGCGGTGATCGGCTTGGCGGTGGTTTGGCTGGTGCGGGTCGCGGGCTTCGGCTGAGAACGGCGACTCCCAGCGCGCGAATCGGTGGCAGCCGGGAAATGGCAATCAGCGGCCCTGGCCACGCTTTAAGGCCATGCGTCCGGATACCACAGGTGCGGATTCGGCCGTAAAAGTGGGCCTTGCGCGGATATCCCATGGCACCGATATGAGTCGCGCTGCCCTTGAATTGCCTTGAAGTCAGGCGCAATCTTCTTTGAACCCGTTTCCAGGAGCTAAAACGCCCATGGGCGCACTCTTTCAGCATACGCGTGCCGGCCGCACGGGTATGGCTTTGCTTGCCGCGATTATCCTTCTGTCGCCTGTATTCGCCCGGACGGCGCAAGCGCGCGGGCCTGAGGCCATCGCCGACGTTGCCGAGCAGGTGATCGACGCCGTGGTCAACATCTCCACCAAGCAGTCGGTGGATATGAGCGAACTGCCGCAACTGCCGCCGGATTCGCCGCTGGGCGATCTGTTCAAGGAATTCAAGAAACGGCAGGGTCAGAACGGCACCCAAAAGCGCCGAGTCAATTCTCTCGGCTCGGGCTTCATCATCGATCCCTCCGGGTATGTGGTGACCAATAACCACGTCATCGCGGATTCTGATGAGGTCGACGTGATCCTCAATGACGGTACGACGCTGCGCGCGCATATCGTCGGCCGCGACACCAAGGTCGATCTGGCGCTGCTCAAGGTGAAGCCGACGCATCCGCTGAAGGCGGTGAAGTTCGGCAACTCCGACAAGCTCCGGCTCGGCGAATGGGTTATCGCCATCGGCAATCCATTCAGCCTTGGCGGCACCGTTACCGCCGGCATTGTCTCGGCGCGCAATCGCGACATCAGATCCGGGCCGTACGACAACTATATCCAGACCGACGCTGCCATCAATCGCGGCAACTCGGGCGGGCCGCTGTTCAACCTCAATGGCGACGTGATCGGAGTCAACACCGCCATTATCTCGCCGTCGGGCGGCTCGATCGGCATTGGCTTCGCGGTGCCGTCGAACACAGTGCTGCCGGTTATCGACCAGTTGCGTGAATTCGGTGAGGTGCGGCGCGGGTGGCTCGGCGTGAAGATCCAGCAGGTGACTGACCAGGTCGCTGACGGACTCGGCATCAGGCCGCCGCGCGGCGCATTGGTCGCCGGCGTCGACGAGAAAGGGCCGGCCAAGCCCGCCGACATCGAAACCGGCGACGTGATCGTCAAATTTGACGGCCAGGACGTGAAGGAGATGCGTGACCTGCCTCGCATCGTGGCCGACACGCCAGTCGGCAAGGACGTCGAGGTGGTGGTGATCCGCAAGGGTCAGGAAGTGACCAAGCGCGTGAAACTCGGCCGGTTGAAGGAAGAGAAGCAGGCCGCGCTCACGCCGAACAAGGACAATCCGCCAGAGGAAAAGCCGGCGGTGAAAAAGGCACTCGGCCTCGACCTCGCCGACCTTACGGCCAGCCTGCGCAAGGAACATAAGATCAAGGACGGCGTGAAAGGCGTGTTGATCACCGGTGTCAAATCGGATTCGGAAGCCGCTGACCAGCACCTCGCGCCGGGCATGGTGATTTCGGAAATTCAGCAGGAGCCAGTCGACTCGGCCGCCGATTTGGAAAAGCGCATCACCAAATTGCGCAAGGACGGCAAGAAGACAGCGGTGCTGTTGGTGGTCGCTCCGGACGGCAATACGACATTTGTGGCGCTGAAGTTGCAGTAAAGTCGACCCCTGCGCCTAAATTACGTGCTGACATGCCCCGCGAAAGCGGGGCATGCAGTATTCTACGGCATTTCCACGATTGTGCGGCTGGAGTTATTGGATCATCCGGTTTCGCGGATGATGACAGCTGCGTTACGCATCCACAAACTCCTCCCGCCTATACCCCTGCGCATAAAGCAGCGCGGTGAGGTCGGCGCGGTCGATGCGGGCGGCGGCTGCTTCCGCCACTTTTGGCTTGGCGTGGTAGGCGACGCCGAGACCAGCCTCAGCGATCATGGCGAGGTCGTTGGCACCATCGCCGGTCACCAGCGTCTCCTCTGGTTTCAGGCCGCGCTCGGCGCGTAGTTCGCGCAGTGCCGCGACTTTCGACTCGCGGCCAAAGATCGGTTCGGTCACGCGTCCGGCCAGCGTTTCGCCGGTAAGTTCGAGGGTATTGGCGCGGGTCTCGTCGAAGCCGATCATCGCGGCGACCCTGTTGGTGAACAGGGTGAAGCCGCCGGAGACGAGACAGGTGTAAGCGCCATTGGCGCGCATGGTGGAAACAAGCGTGCGTGCGCCAGGAGTGAGCGTGATACGCTTCTCGAACACCTCGTCGACCACCGACACCGGGACGCCCTCAAGCAGCGCGACGCGTTCGCGCAATGCCGGCTCGAAGGCGATTTCGCCGCGCATGGCGCGCTCAGTGATGGCCGCCACATAGGCCTTGAGGCCGGCGTAGTCCGCAAGTTCGTCGATGCATTCCTGACCGATCATGGTGGAGTCCATGTCGGCCAGGAACAGCTTCTTGCGCCGGTTCGCCGCCGGTTGCGCCACCACGTCGATCTCCGCGCCAAGAAGCGCGCGCAGACGCATCGCGACTTCGCGTTGGTCAATTGGCGCATCGACGCTAACGGAGATGTCGGCAGCAGTTGCCGTGTCGAGCCAGAGCGGAGTGGTGTCGCCTCGCAGTTCGCGACGCGCGCGTTCGAGGATTGCCGCACTGAGCTGCCCAATGGGTGCGATCAGCGTTACCACGTAATTCATGCGAGTCCGTATAGGCTGTTTGTTATATTTCTTACAACCTGATTCATAATACCTTAGCCGGAGCCTGTTAGCACAAGTTCGGCAATGGGAGCCCGGAATATGCGCCGAATTTTTTTAGTTATCGTTTTGTTGGTCGGCACCGTCGTTGTCGGGTTTGGTGCAGTGCTGATTTTCCCGCAGATCAGTGAAAAGGGCATCGAATGGACTTGCTCCATTACGAAGCCTGACAAGAGGTGCCAAAACCGCATGGTAGCGATGGGGCACATTTGGTCTCGCAAAGGCAATCTCGATCGCGCAATGATCTGGTACGCGCGGGCCGCTCAGGGGCACCACCCGGCGGCCCTCTTCCATCTTGCCTGGATCCTGGAGCAGGACGGCATCGCCGAATTGAAGGGTGTCTTGCGTGACCTCGGCGATCCCAACAGCATACTCGCCGAGATGATTGACACGCAGAACAATCCTGGTGCGTTAGGCAACGCGCGTTTCGACGCGGCCGAGAAATTGTATCGAATGGCCGCAGATCAAGGTTTTGCGCCGGCCATGAATAATCTCGCCGAGCTTTATGTGTCCGGGCTGGTTGGACCACATCGGGAGGAAGAAGCCTTCCGCTTACACTTGGCTGCTGCACGGGCGCGCAACCCGATCGCCGCCATGAACGTGTCATTCGACTATCTTATCGGACGCGGCGTGGCGGCCGATCCGGCGGAGGCGCAGAAGTGGGCGACCATATCACCACGAAGCGACAGTCCCGATCTCGGCATGCTCACAATGGCGCGGACTCGGCTGCAAGGTAATGCGGCCGATCCCCGTGTTATTGCGGCCATCCGTGTGGCGGCCGAACGGCATGAGCCGGTGACGATTGATTACAAGCCGATGAGGCCGGATTCGCGCTTGCCAACGTTCCGCCAGGTGCAAGATGAGTTGCGGGCATCGTCATCGCACTAAGCCGCTGTTGATTTTATGTCGTTCACTGGTTTAAGCGGTTGGCGTGATCACGCTGCGCGCCATTCTCATCGCAGGCCCCACCGCGAGCGGTAAGTCGGCGCTCGCGTTGCGGCTGGCTGAGCAAATCGGCGGCACGATCGTCAATGCCGACTCGATGCAGGTCTACCGCGACCTGCGTCTGATCACGGCGCGGCCGGCCGTTGAGGAAGAGGCTCGCGTGCCGCACCGGCTCTACGGTCATGTGGATGCAGCGGAGAATTATTCGGTCGGGCGCTGGTATCGGGACGTGGCTGCGGTGCTGGCCGAATGCGCCGATGAGGGCCGCACGCCGATCCTGGTTGGTGGCACCGGGCTCTATTTCAAGGCGCTGACAGTCGGGCTGGCAGCCGTGCCAGCGGTGCCGGCCGACATCCGCGCAGCTATACGCGGACGGCTGCAGAGCGAGGGTGTCGGGCCATTGTACGCTGAATTGGTCGAGCGAGATCCGGCAACCGCACAGCGTCTGATGCCGAACGACCGCTCACGCGTCTCGCGCGCGCTCGAGGTGGTACTGGCGACGGGTCGGTCATTGACCGACTGGCACCGCGAAGGAATGCCGCCGCTGATCGACACGGCAGGCGCGGTGAAGGTGTTCGTCACTTGTGAGCGTGGCGAGCTGGTTCGCCGCATCGGAGCCCGCTTTGCTGCGATGCTTCAGGCTGGTGCATTGGACGAGGTTCGGGCGCTGGCCGCACGCGAGCTCGACCCGACGCTGCCCGCGATGAAGGCGCATGGCGTGCCCTGGCTGATCCGGCATTTGCGCGGTGAGATTTCGCTCGAGGAAGCGGCGGCCGGCAGCATCATGGACACCCGCCGCTATGCAAAACGCCAACTCACCTGGTTCCGCAATCAGATGAAGGATTGGCCGTGGGTAGAAGCCGAGGCGGCGCTGGTCGAAGTCCTGCGGGGATTGGGCTGATTCCGGAGCGGATCCTGGGTCGGCCCGCGGGCGATCCCCGGGTCGCCGCCCGCACCCCAAATGGCAATCTAGAATAACAATACAACGAAAGATAAATCTCCAACTGGTTAAGCAGTTCTAAAATGGTTGCCGTTTATTCCCGATGACTGTGGGGTTGGGGGAAACGTTGAACTCGCGGCAGTGCCGCGGCGAGTTGACGGTACGATGACGATCGTTGCCGGGCGTACCCTCCGATTAAGGAACGAGAGCGCTCATGTCTATTCGCAATAAACTGCTGCTGTCATTCAGCGTCGTCGTACTTCTTGCGGCCGCAGTTGCCGGGTATGGCTATCAGCTCATCTCATCCACGAGCGCGCTCGTCGGCGGGCTTCAGGACGGCCCGATGATGGCCGCCAATGCGGCCCGCTCGGCGCAGATTGGCTTTGGAAAAGCGCAGCGCATCGTTGAACGATCCGTCCTGCTAAACAAGCCGGCAAGCGCCCAGGATCTCTCGGAAATCGAGGGCTTCATGTCGACGCTGGCCGACAGCATGAATGACGTCAAAAAGCGGCTGGCAAACGCCAGCGGTTTCAACGACGGAATCGATTCGATCATGCCCATGGCGCAGGACTGGCACAAAGCCGCCATGACCTACTTGAAGCCGGCCGGCGCCGGCGCGTCCGAGAAACCGTCGCCTGATGCCGTTATTGATGACGGCAATACGCTGAGCGACCAGCTCGAGATGATCGCCGGAAATGCAACGACGTATGGCGCAAATTTCCGGGCGGAGGCGGACACGACGGCCGCAAAGTCGAAGCGCAATCTCATCGTCCTCGGCGCTGCCGCCGTGCTGGCGGGACTGGCTGCGGCGTTCATGATGGCGGCCTCCTTCAGCCGGCCGATCCGTCACGCGATGGCGGTGTCGGAAGAGATCGCCAGCGGCAATTTCGCCAATGAGATCGTGACCAAGCGCCGAGACGAACTCGGCCGGCTGCTGAGGTCGCTCGACCAGACCCGCGCTACCCTCGACGAAGCGGAGCGCAACAAGGAACGTCAACGCGCCGAGCAGGTCGCGCTCCTGGAGGCCAGGGTTGAGGAAGAGCGCCAGAAGATGATGGCTTCGCAAGAGCAGGTTCAGGCGGAGCAGGCGCGCAGCGCCGAACTGAAAGCGCAAGCCGAGGCCGAGCGTCAAAAGCAACTCGAAGCCGAGCATCAGGCAGCGCTGGAGCAGGCGCGCAGCGCGGAAGAGCTGGCGCGATTGGTTGGCGCCCTGGGTGAAGGGCTGGCGCGGCTGTCGGGCGGCGACCTGATGGTTCGCATGGACAACGACGTGCCCGATGCTTACCGCCAGCTCGTCCACGACTTCAACGCGACCGTCGACCGCCTGGCGGATACCGTCGCCGGCATCATCGCGGCGACCAACGATGTTGCCAATGCGGCGGTCGAGATTTCGGCCAGCACGACCGACCTCTCGCAACGCACGGAAGAGCAGGCGGCGGGCTTGGAGGAGACCACCGCCTCGCTGCAGGAGATGGCCTCGAGCGTCAAAAAGAACGCCGAGAACGCGCAGCGTGCCAACGAGTCCGCTTCCAGCATGCGCGGCATTGCCGACAATAGTACCGCCGTGGTCGGCAACACTGTGGAAGCGATGTCGAAGATCGAAGAGTCCTCGCGCGAGATTTCCGAGATCACCAGTGTTATCGACGAGATCGCACGGCAGACCAACCTCTTGGCGCTCAACGCCGCGGTGGAAGCCGCACGCGCGGGTGACGCCGGCCGTGGTTTCGCAGTGGTGGCGACCGAAGTGCGCAGCCTGGCGCAGCGCTCGGCCGATGCCGCCAAGAACATCAAGGAGCTGATCACCAACAGCTCGAGCCAGGTCAAGGACGGTGTGGAGCTCGTCAATCAGGCGGGCGCGGCGCTTAACAAGATCGTGGAATTGATCCGCGATGTCTCCAATATCGTGGCCGACATCGCGGCGACCACCAACGAGCAGGCGCGGGGGATCGATCACGTCAACCAGGCGCTGGTGCAGCTGGACGAGGTCACGCAGCAGAACTCGGCGCTGGTCGAGGAGAACGCGGCCACCGCCAAGACCCTCGAGCATCAGTCCGCCGACATGGCGCAGCGGGTGGCTTTCTTCAAACTCGACGCCAACGCTGCATCCGACAGGATCGCCGGCATCGAGAAGGCGGCCTAAGACGTTATGCGCCACGCCTAGCGGCAGAAGGCCGGGGGATGATCCATGTGCCCCGCTTGCCGCATTCGGAATTAAATTTGGGGCTGCTGATGCCGGATTTGGACGAAATAGGCTATAATTTACGCTTGACCGCGTCAGGCAGCACTCCTATAAGGCGCGCAATGAAAGATCGGGCGGGAGCTATGTCGCGCAATATTATTACTTTGGTAGTAAAGGTTCGGACGCCTCCTGGCGGCCATTGAGGGCCGTCGCCAAAGGAAAGCGTCCGGACATGGCCCTCTTACGGGCCTTTTTTATTGGCCAAGACGACATCGATAAGACGGCATCGAAACGACACACGCGATCGATACCAAGACGTAAGGCAAGGATGATGACCATGACACGCGAAATGACCGGCGCCGAAATGGTGATCCAGGCGCTCACCGATCAGGGTGTGAAGCATCTGTTCGGCTATCCGGGCGGTGCCGTGTTGCCGATCTACGATGCGATTTTCGCGCAGGATAAGGTGCAGCACATTTTGGTGCGGCACGAGCAGGGCGCCGTGCACGCGGCGGAGGGCTATGCGCGCTCGACCGGAAAGGTCGGCTGCGTGCTGGTCACATCGGGCCCCGGCGCCACCAACGCCGTGACCGGCCTCACCGACGCGCTGATGGACTCGATCCCGATCGTCTGCATCACCGGCCAGGTGCCGACCCACCTGATCGGCAACGACGCCTTCCAGGAAGCCGACACCGTCGGCATCACCCGGCCCTGCACCAAGCACAATTACCTGGTGAAGCGCATCGAGGACCTGCCGCGCGTGCTGCACGAGGCGTTTCACATCGCCTCAAGCGGCCGGCCCGGTCCGGTGGTGGTCGACATCCCAAAGGACATCCAGTTCGCCACCGGCACCTATTTCAAGCCGAAAGAGAACCCGCACACCGGCTACAAGCCCAAGCTCAAGGGCGACATGGACAAGATCAAACAGGCGGTGGAACTGATGGCGCACGCCAAGAAGCCGGTGTTCTACACCGGCGGCGGCGTGATCAATTCCGGCAAGGCGGCGAGCGACCTGCTGCGCGAACTGGTCAAGCTCACCGGTTTCCCGATCACCTCCACGCTGATGGGGCTTGGCGCTTATCCCGCCGCCGACAAGCAGTGGCTTGGCATGCTCGGTATGCACGGCACGCTGGAAGCCAACATGGTGATGCACGACTGCGATGTCATGATTTGCATCGGCGCGCGCTTCGACGACCGCATCACCGGACGGATCGACGCCTTTTCACCCGGCTCGAAGAAGATCCATGTGGATATAGACCCATCGTCGATCAACAAGAATGTTCATGTCGATCTGCCGATCGTCGGCGACTGCGCTCATGTCCTGGAAGACATGGTGCGGCTGTGGCGGACGCAATCCAAGCAGGCCGATCAGAAGGCGCTGAAGGCCTGGTGGCAGCAGATCGACAAATGGCGCGCGCGCAAATCGCTCGCCTACCGGCCGTCCAACGAGGTGATCAAGCCGCAATACGCCATCCAGCGACTCTACGATCTGACCAAGGACAAGGACGTCTACATCACCACCGAAGTCGGCCAGCACCAGATGTGGGCGGCGCAGTTCTACGGCTTCAACGAGCCCAACCGCTGGATGACCTCCGGCGGCCTCGGCACCATGGGCTACGGGCTTCCGGCGTCGGTCGGCGTGCAGCTTGCACATCCGAAATCGCTGGTCATCGATATTGCCGGCGAGGCCTCGGTGCAGATGACCATGCAGGAGTTGTCGACCGCCGTGCAGTACCGTCTCCCCGTCAAGATCTTCATCCTCAACAACGGGTATATGGGCATGGTGCGGCAGTGGCAGGAGCTGCTGCACGGCGGCCGCTACGCCGAAAGCTATTCGGAGGCGCTGCCCGATTTCGTCAAATTGGCGGAGGCGATGCACGCCCATGGCATCCGCTGCGAGAAGCCGGGCGATCTCGATCACGCCATCAAGGAAATGGTCGACGTCGACAAGCCGGTGCTGTTCGACTGCGTGGTCGATCCGGCGGAGAATTGCTTCCCGATGATTCCCTCGGGCCGCGCCCACAACGAGATGCTGCTGAGCGGGGCCGCCGAGGACATCGAGGAGGCAATCACCGAGGAAGGCAAGGTGTTGGTGTGATAAACGCTCCGACGACGTCCCATTATCCAGCCGCGCCGACGGCGCAGAAGGCCGAAACCCACACGTTGTCGGTGCTGGTCGACAACGAGCCGGGCGTGCTGGCGCGCGTCATCGGCCTATTTTCGGGCCGCGGTTACAATATCGAGTTGCTGACGGTGTCGGAGACCGAGCACCGCGCCCACCTGTCGCTTATTACCATCGTCACCACCGGCACGCCGATGGTGATCGAGCAGATCAAGAATCAGCTCGACCGGCTGGTGCCGGTGCATCACGTCGTCGACATGACGCTGGCCGGAAATTCGATCGAGCGCGAGCTCGCCATGGTCAAGGTCAAGGGCAAGGGCGAGCACCGGGTCGAGGCGTTGCGATTGGCGGATGCCTTCCGGGCGCGGGTGATCGACGCCACCACCGAAAGCTTCGTGTTCGAGATCACCGGCGGTTCGAGCAAGATTGAGCAGTTCATCGAGCTGATGCTCCCGCTCGGCCTCGTCGAGGTGGCGCGCACCGGCATCGCCGCGATCCGGCGCGGGCCGGGGGAGGGCTAGGCCCTGGACGGCAGGGCGGGTTCGGATATACATTGTATATCCGGCAGGAGCGAAGCAGGATGAAAGTGAAGATCTCTAAGTGGGGCAATAGCTTAGCGCTGCGGATCCCCAAACAATTCACCGACGAGCTGTGCCTGAAGGCAGGCTCGACCGTCGATCTGGAGAGGCGCGGCAGCGAGCTCGCCATCGAAGCGGCTCCCCGGCCCGCGATTCCTTATTACCGGCTCAAGGACCTGCTGGCCCAGATCGAGCCCGGTGCCGAGCCGCCGCCGTTCGAAGACTGGGGCATTCTGCCATCGGAATGGCCGCAGGACGACTGGAGCGACGTCGCGCCCAGCGACGAGGAATGGGCGACGCATCGCCGGGAGGTCGAGAAGCGGATGGCGGACAGGCGGCAAGGCCAGCGGCCCAAGCAGGACAAAGGCGGTGACAAGCGTAGCCGCTGACGTGTTCGAAGCAGGCGATATCGTTTGGGTAGAATTCGGACCGCCGTTCGGCCATGAACAGGCGGGCCGGCGGCCGGCGCTCGTGGTCTCGCCGCGAGAGTACAATCTCGCCTCGTCGCTCGTCCTCGTCTGCCCCATCACGCGAAACCTCGAAGCATGGGCGTTCAGGGTCGAGATTACCGGGCCCGGCCGGATCGACGGCGCAGTGCTGGTCGACCAGGTGAAATCGATCGATTACCTGGCACGATACGTAAAACGCGCCGAGAGCGTTTCCGCCGAGACGTTGCATCAAGTCTATGGGGTATTGGCGAGTTTGTACGGAATTCCGGTCGCTCGCTGAGGCCGTGCACCCATGCCCCTCGACATTTTCCTCCCTCTCGTCACGTTCGCCTTCGCGATGGCGTTTACGCCGGGACCGAACAACATCATGCTGGCGGCCTCGGGTGTGAATTTCGGTTTTGCCCGGACGATCCCGCACATGGCCGGGGTCACGGTTGGCTTCGTGGTGCTCGTGTTGGCTTCCGGTACCGGACTCGGTCTCGTCTTTGCCGCCGTGCCGACGCTGCAGCTCGTGGTCAAGATGGCGGGCAGCGCCTATCTGCTCTGGCTCGCCTACAAGGTCGGCACCGCCCACCAGGCGCGCGATGCCGGCAGCGGGCCGGCGCGGCCTTTTACCTTCTGGCAGGCAGCGGCATTCCAGTGGATCAATCCCAAAGGGTTGGTCGCCGCGATCAGCGCCATTGCCATCTATCTCAGGCCCGGCCACGAGGCGTGGGATCTAGGCCTTATGCTGCTGGTATTCGGGCTGGTGACTGCCGGCTCGGTGACGACCTGGGCGGGCTTCGGTGTCGCCTTGCGGCGCTGGCTGCGCGATCCGGCCCATGCGCGGCTGTTCAACATCGCCATGGCGCTGCTTCTGGTGGCCAGCATCGTGCCGATGGTGCTTGAGGGACAGAACTGAGGGCAAAACTAAGAGATTCCGGGCCTTGTCGGCGGTCGCGGGGCGTCCTAGAAGCAGGTCCGACATTTCCGGGGCTGGAGCATGATCCCGAAAAAGCCTGTCCCGGCCTGATCGGGGATGGAAACTGGTTTTCGGAAAAGATCATGCTCAAACAACAAGGTGAGACCATGGTCCGGCTTGCCGGGCCGTGGTCGAATTCTAGAGGATCATCATGCGTGTTTACTACGATCGCGACGCCGACCTGAACCTGATCAAGGGCAAGAAGGTCGTCATTGTCGGCTACGGCAGCCAGGGCCACGCCCACGCGCTCAATCTGCGCGACTCCGGCGTGAAGGAGGTCGCGGTCGCGCTGCGCAAGACCTCCGCCGGCGTGAAGAAGGCGCAAGGGGAAAAGCTCAAGGTCATGGAAGTGGCCGAGGCCGCCAAGTGGGCCGACGTCATGATGATGCTCACCCCCGATGAATTGCAGGCCGACATCTACACCGGGCACATCGCGTCGAACTTGAAGGAAGGCGCCGCGCTGATGTTCGCGCATGGCCTCAACGTGCACTTCAACCTGATCGAGCCGCGCGCCGACATCGACGTGCATGATGGTGGCGCCCAAGGGCCCGGGCCACACCGTGCGCTCGGAATATCAGCGTGGCGCCGGCGTGCCGTGCCTGCTGGCGGTGCATAAGGACGCTTCCGGCAATGCGCACGACCTCGGCCTTGTCCTATGCGGCGGCGATCGGCGGCGGCCGCGCCGGCATCATCGAGACCACCTTCAAGGAAGAGTGCGAGACCGACCTGTTCGGCGAGCAGGCGGTGCTGTGCGGCGGCGTGGTCGAGCTGATGAAGGCGGGCTTCGACACGCTGTGCGACGCCGGCTACGCGCCGGAGATGGCCTATTTCGAGTGCATCCACGAGATGAAGCTGATCGTGGACCTGATCTACGAAGGCGGCATCGCCAACATGAACTACTCGGTGTCGAACACCGCCGAGTACGGCGAATACGTTACCGGCCCGCGCATCATCACCCAGGAGACGCGCGCCGAGATGAAGCGCGTGCTCGACGATATCCAGTCCGGCCGCTTCACCCGCGACTGGATGCTGGAGAACAAGGTCAACCAGACCTCGTTCAAGGCGACCCGCGCCAAGCTCGCCGAGCACCAGGCCGAGCAGATCGGCGCCAAGCTGCGCGACATGATGCCGTGGATCAAGGAACGGGCCCTCGTCGACAAGAGCAAAAATTGATCCACGGCTTTTTGCGCCAAGACGGGCTCGCTGCCGCGAGCCCTTTTGGGATCAAGGAGCGCGCGCTGGTGGATGAGAGCAAGAGCTGAGCGGTCTGCGGCTACCGCATATGATGTTGTCATGCCCCGCGAAGGCGGGGCATCCAGTAATCACTGCAAACGCAGTGGTCGCTGGATCGTCCGCCTTCGCGGACGATGACAGCAGAATTTGATGCGGCTTATTTCTTCTCGATCTTCCCCCACAGCCACCGCGCCACTTCGTTCGGCACTGTGCCTTGCGCGCCGCGCAAATTGGCCCCGCGCATGTTCTTCACATCAATCGCGCCGATCAAGGGTTCAAGCGCCGCGATCAGCTTTTGATCGTGGGCGACCTGCGGCGCCAGCAATAGGATCGCGTCGTAGGGCGGGATGGCGTTCTTCGGGTCGCTCAGGACTTTCAAATCGTATTTCGCGATTTGACCGTCACTCGAAAATGCCGACACCACGTCGACGTCGCCGCTCGCCGCCGCCTGATACATGAACGTCGCCTGCATCGACTTATGTTCGCGGAAGTGCAGGCCATAGGCGTTCTGAATCGCCTTCCATTCCGGGCGGTCGAAGAACTCGTAATCGCCGGCGATGGTCATGGTCGCGGAATGCGCGGCGAGATCGGCAATCGATTGAATGCCGAGCCTGTCCGCGACCTTGCGCGGCATGGCGAGCGCATAGGCATTCTCGAAGCCAAGATCGCCCAGCATGCGCACGCCATAGATCTTCTGCAGCCAGTCCGACACCGCCTCGAGCACGACTTCGCGCGGCTTGACGTCGCTGTGGTGCATGTAATTGGCCCAGATGGTGCCGGAATAATCCACATACATGTCGACGTCGCCGGCGGTGAGCGCCTTGAAGATCACCGCCGAGCCGAGCCCGTCACGGCGCGTGCTGGCAAGCCCTGCCGCCTTGAGCCGCTGCTGCATCAGTGCGCCGAGGATGTATTGCTCGGTGAAACTCTTGGTGCCGACCACATAGGCGTTGCGGGTGGCGGCGCTGTTCGGCACCAACGCGGCCAGCACCGCCAGCATCAAGCCAGCGCCGCCGGCAGCGACGCGCAGACGGCTGCGGGCGGCGACGCCATGTTCCATCAGTGCCAGCAACTGATCGACCACCAGCGCCAGCGCGGCGGCGGCGACGCAGCCGAAGATGACGAACACCCAGTTCTGCGTCTGCAAGCCGGCGAAGATGTAATTGCCGAGGCTGGTCTGGCCAATTGGCGTCGCCAGTGTCGCGGTGCCGATCACCCAGACCGCGGAGGTACGGATGCCGGCCATGATGACCGGCGCGGCCAGCGGCAGTTCGATCTCGCGCATGGACTGGCCCGCTGTCATGCCGATGACGCGGGCGGCGTCGCGCAGGCGCGGATCGACGCCGTTCAAGCCAGTTACGGTGTTACGCAGGACCGGCAGCATGGAATAGAGCGCCAGCGCCAGCACCGCGGGCAGGAAACCGAGCGCCGAGAAGCCGGCGCCGAACAGCCGCTCCGACAGCGCCGCAATCGCCAACAGCAGCGGATAGAACAGCGCCAAGAGCGCGATGCCGGGGATGGTCTGGATGACGCTCGCGACTGCCAGCAAGCTAGTGCGCAGCACCGGCCGGCGCATCGACAGAATGGCGAGCGGCAGGCTGATGCCGAGGCCGATGGCGAGCGCGGTGATGCTCACCAGCACGTGGCTGCCGAGATAATCGGGTAGCCGGGCCCAGGCATCGGCGAGGCGGGAGTCGAGATTCATCGCGCGGAGCATGGCACGCGCGGCGGAGGCGAGGAACCCTGCGGGAGTGGAGCTTGCAAGTTACGTGCGAGCGGCTAGGTTGCGCCCGCCATGGACAGCCCGGCCCAACCCATCGCAACCGTTAGCACCGCCGTCGCGCTCCGCGACGTTAACGTGGCCTTCCGCCTCGCGGGCGGCGGCACCTACACGGCGGTGGAGCGCGCCAACCTGAGCGTCGCCGACGGCGAGTTCGTCGCCATCGTCGGGCCGACCGGCTGCGGCAAGTCCACGCTTTTGAACATCGCGGCTGGGCTATTGCCGCCCGCAGGCGGCCGCGTCGACATCTTTGGCGCGCCTTTGAGCGAGTTGAACCGGCAGGCCGGCTACCTGTTCCAGGCTGACGCGTTGTTCCCCTGGAAGACGGCGTTGGAGAACGTCGCCATTGGGCTGGAAACGGCAGGCATACCGGCCGGTGAAGCGCGTCCGCGCGCGCAGGAATGGCTGAAGCGCGTGGGCTTGGGCACCTTCGGCGACCGCTATCCGCACATGCTTTCCGGCGGCCAGCGCAAGCGGGTGGGGTTGGCGCAGGTGCTGATCCGCGATCCGAAGATTTTGCTGATGGACGAGCCGTTCGGCCCGCTCGATGCGCAGACCCGGCAGATCATGGGTAATCTGCTGCTCGAACTGTGGAGCGCCGACCGCAAGGCGGTGATGTTCGTCACTCACGACCTGGAAGAGGCGATCGCGCTGTCAGACCGGGTGGTGATCATGTCGGCGGGGCCAGCCGCGCGCATCATCGGCGACTGGCGGGTGCCTTTGAAACGGCCACGCGACGATATTTCCGAGGTGAAGCTCGACGCCGCCTTTCACGACCTGCACCGCGATATTTGGCACTTGCTCAAGGCCGAGGTCATCAAGGGCTACGCCCAGGCGGAGGGCCGATGACGATTTGCAAGCCCCCCGTTGATTGCCGTTTGCCGATTGCTAAAGTCGCGTCGGCGACAAAAGCCTGGGAGAAAACAAATGTTCAAACTACGCATCGGTAGCCTGATCTGCGCGGGAGCTATGGTCCTGGCGTCCTGCTTGATCGGTCCGTCCGCGAACGCGGCGGAACCGTTTTCGCTGACCTCGTCCGCCTTCAAGGACAACGGCGAGTTGGCGGTGAAGAACGCTGGCAACTTCAAGAAAAATCCAAACTGCGTCGGCCAGAACGTGTCGCCGCCACTTGCCTGGGCGAACCCGCCGGCCGGCACCAAGAGCTACGCGCTCGTCATGTTCGACCCCGAGGGCCGCAACGGCCTGACCTTCATTCACTGGGTCTCTTATGGCATTCCGGTTTCGGTGCAGGGCTTCGCGGAGGGCGAAGTCAGCAAGCTGAACGACAAATATGTCGGCGGCAAGAACGGCCTGAAGATCGGCCATTACTTCGGACCGTGCACGCCGCCACATACCGACTGGCACCACTATTTCTTCATGATCATCGCGACCGACTTCGATCCCAAGGCGCTGCCGGCCGGCCTGACCTACGACGAGCTGATTCAGAAACTGCAGGGACACGCCAAGGGCGCCGCCAGCCTGATCGCGCGCTTCAAGAAACCGTCCTAAGCGGCCAGACGTATCGACCACACTGAGCAATGCGCGGGAAGGGAGTTTGACAATGTCGCGCGCCAAGCTCCTTTCCCTGCAATTGCTCGTCGCCGTCGTCTTCGTCGCGTTGTGGTACCTGCTATCGACCTATCGCGTCTTCGGTCACATGGTGCTGCCGCCATTCTTCTTCTCGAATCCGGTGGACGTCGCCAAACAGGTCGTCGCCTGGTTCATCACAGGCGTGATCTGGAAGCATCTTTGGGTGACGCTGGAAGAATCGATTCTCGCCTTCGTTATCGGCTCGATCGGCGGCGTGCTGGTCGGCTTTTGGTTCGCGCGCCAGCCGCGCACGGCCGCGGTGTTCGACCCTTACGTGAAGATGGTCAACGCGCTGCCGCGTGTGGTGCTGGCGCCGATCTTCACACTCTGGCTTGGGCTCGGCATCTGGTCGAAGGTGGCGCTGGGCGTGACGCTGGTGTTCTTCATCGTGTTCTTCAATGTCTATCAGGGAGTCAAGGAAGTCAGCCCTACGGTGCTCGCCAACGCCCGCATGTTGGGCATGAACGAGCGGCAGTTGATGCGGCACGTCTATTGGCCGTCGGCGCTGTCGTGGATGTTCTCCTCGTTGCATACCTCGGTGGGCTTTGCGGTGGTCGGCGCGGTGGTGGGCGAATATCTCGGTTCCGCCGCCGGGCTCGGCTATTTGATCCAGCAGGCGGAAGGCGTGTTCGACGTCGCCGGTGTGTTTGCCGGGATGTTCGTCCTGGCCGCTTTCGTGATCGTGATCGACATGATTGTCTCCCTGGTCGAGAAGCGGCTGCTGGTGTGGCGCCCGGCGCCCGGCGACGCCCGGCCTTGAGTGGGCCGGGCTCTGCGGCTCGAACACATCAGCCATTTCGAATGCGGCTAGGCAGCGCAGCCGGACTTGGCCTATGGTCCGCGCCGAAACGGCCGCCAAGGCCGTGTTTCCCCAAGGGAGGAGTTCCATGTCCATGAGATTGTTGCGGCGGATCGGCGTCTCGGTTGCCGCCCTGGTGCTGTCGACCGGTTTCGCCTTCGCGCAGATGCCCAAGGTGACGCTCGCCATCGGCGGCGCCTCGTGCCTGTGCTACCTGCCCACCATGCTCGCCCACCAGCTCGGCGAATACAAAAAGGCCGGTGTCGACATCAATCTGGTGCAGTTCAAGGGCGGCTCCGAGGCGCTCAAGGCGGTGATGGGCGGCTCAGCCGACGTGGTCTCCGGTTATTTCGATCACTGCGTCAATCTGGCTGCCAAGGGCCAGCACCTGCAGGCCTTCGTGGTCTACGACCGCTTCCCCGGCTTCGCGCTGGTCGTCTCGCCCAAGCACACGAACGAGATCAAGTCGGTCAAGGATTTGGCCAACAAGAAGGTCGGCGTCTCCGCGCCCGGTTCGTCCACCGACTTCTTCCTCAAATACATGCTGAGCCAGAACGGCGTCGATCCGAATTCGGTCGGCGTCATCGGCGTCGGCCTCGGCGCCAGCGCCATCGCCGCCATGGAGCAGGGCCAGATCGACGCCGCCATCATGCTTGATCCGGCGGTGACGGTGCTTTCCGGCAAGTACAAGGACCTTCGCATTCTCAGCGACACCCGCTCCGAGAAGGACACGCTCGCCGTGTTCGGCGGCCAGTATCCCGGCGGCGCGCTCTACACCCGCGCCGACTGGATCGCTTCGCACCAGAAGGAAGCGGCTGCAATGGCCAAGGCGATTGTGTCTACGCTGAAGTGGATCCATTCGCATTCGGCCGAGGAAATAACCGCCAAGATGCCGCCCGAGTTCACCAAGAACAAGGCGCTCTACATCGCGGCGTTGAAGAACACGATGTCGATGTACTCCAGCGACGGCAAGATGGACCCCAAGGGCGCCAAGGCGGTGCTCGCGGTATTCTCGAAATCATCGCCGGCAATCGCCAAGGCCAATATCGACCTGTCGAAGACCTACACCAACAAGTTCGTCGACGCGGCGAGCAAGTAGCTGACGGTCGTTTTGCCGCTGCCGCGGCTGCAAACTCTGCGTCATGGCCGGGACAAGTCCCGGCCATCGACGTTAGGATAGCCGCCTTATGAACATCCTCTCCATCCAGTCCCACGTCGCCTATGGTCATGTGGGCAATTCCGCCGCCGTGTTTCCGCTGCAGCGCATTGGCGTCGAAGTGTGGCCGATCGATACCCTGCAGTACTCCAACCACCCCGGTTACGAGGAGTGGCAGGGCGAGGTGTTCCACGCCGGCCTGATCAAGAAGCTGGTCGCCGGTATCGAGCAGCGCAACGTGCTGGGCGAATGCGACGGCGTGCTATCGGGCTACATGGGCAGCGCCGAGATCGGCGTAGCAATCCTCGACGCCGTGGCGACCGTGCGCAAGGCCAACCCGTCGGCGCATTATTGTTGCGATCCGGTCATCGGCGACGTCGGACGAGGCATTTTTGTCGCGCAAGGAATTCCCGAATTCATGAGGGATAAGGCGGTGCCGGCCGCCGACATCATTACACCAAACCATTTTGAGCTCGATTTCCTTGCCGGCCGCGAGAGCAAGACGCTGGCGCAAGTCCGCGACGCGGTGAACGCCGTGCACGACCTCGGGCCGCGCGTCATCCTGGTCACCTCGCTGCACAGTGAGGAAACGCCGGAGGACGCGGTCGATCTGTTGTCATCGGACGGTGAGCGCTGCTTCCGTTTGCGTACGCCGCGCCTGCAATTGATGGCCAATGGCGCAGGCGACGCCATTGCTGCGCTGTTCTATGCGCATTTTCTGCGCAGTGGCCGTATCGACGAGGCGCTAAGCAAAGCGGCCTCCAGCGTTTTCGGCGTGTTGAGAAAAACTGCGGAGGCCGGCACGCGCGAAATCCAGCTCATCACGGCGCAGGAAGAATTCGTGGAGCCGAGCGAGGTGTTCGCGGCTGAAGAGCTGGCCGCATAATCGATCCGCATGTGACGGATCAATTCTATTGATTGTTAGCGTGCTGCCGCGCGCGCTAGAAGGATGATGATTTTTCTCCCCTGTGCACCTTTCGATATTGGGGTCATCATGAAACGGCGCTTTGTTACCCTCGACGTTTTCACCGATCGGCGTTTTGCCGGCAATCCCGTCGCCATTGTGCTGGAGAGCGAGGGGCTCGATACCGCGGCGATGCAAGCGATTGCGACCGAATTCAACCTGTCGGAAACGGTGTTTGTGCGGCCGCCGGAACAACCCGCGCATCGCGCGCGCTATCGCATTTTCACGCCCAAGGAGGAGGTCGCCTTTGCCGGCCACCCGACCATCGGTACCGCCATTTTGCTGGGTATGCTCGATGGCGGTAGTGGGCCGCGAGACATGATGCTTGACGCCAATATCGGCCCCGTCCCGTGCCATGTTGCTCCGACGGACGCGGGCGGGCAGGCCTCATTCAAACTGCCGGCCCAGCCGAAGGAGGTAGGCCCGCCGCCGCCGCTGGCGGATCTCGCCGCTGCGCTCGGCATTGCCGTCGACGACATCGGCGCGGGCGCCTACCAACCGGCCTGCTTCTCGAGCGGCATCGCCTTTATCTTCACGCCGGTCAAAAGCCTCGACGTCGTGCGTCGCGCTACGCCTGACCTTGCGCGTTTCTCATCGGCGCTGAGCGCGCCGACGCACCGCGCCGTGTTCGTCTATTGCCCCAAGGCAGTCGAACCGGGACACGATTTCCATGCCCGCATGTTCGCCCCGTCCTATGGCGTTGTCGAAGACCCGGCTACGGGCTCCGCGGCCGCGGCTTTTACGGCGGTGCTGGCCCGTTTCGGGGGGCTCAAGGACGGCGAGCACAACATGACCATCGAGCAGGGTTACGAGATGGGCCGGCCGAGCGTGATCAATGTTGGCCTGACAGTGCAGGGCGGGGCGCTTACCGCAAGTTCGGTCGGCGGTAGTGCCGTCGCGGTGTCGGAAGGCACAATTGAGGCTTGACGGCGGCCGAGCAGTCGCGTCGATTGCCGCTGATGCCTGACCCCGCCGTTTTTCCTGTCGACCGATTGAACCTGACCTTCGACCCGCAGCCTTGGCCGTTCGCGGCCGAGCGGCGGGTGGAAATAGATGCTTTTTTCGCCGACGTGCAAAATGAGAAGCCGGCGATATGGAACGGCCGCGTCCTCATGATGCACGACTACACCATGGCCGGTGGTATGTTCGAGGGCTGTTATCTGGAAACCGACTATGCCAGCTTTTCCGCCTGGTGTGCCTGGGGCCGGCCGCCCGCGTCGATCTTCGATACTTTTGGCGCGGGGGCGGTGTTCTCAGCGGACGGCGCAGCGCTCGTCGGCGTCATGGGGCCGCAGAATTTCAACGCTGGGCGCATCTATTTCCCGTGTGGCACGCCCGACCCGAGCGATATCCACGATGGCAAGGTCGATCTCGATTTCAGCGTGCGACGCGAATTGAAGGAAGAGACTGGCATCGATGCCTCGGAGTTCACGGTCGAACCCGGGTGGACAACGGTCGTCGATGGCCCGTTGATCGCGCAGATCAGGACGTTGCGCAGCCGAGAGAGCGCGGAGAATTTGCGCGCGCGCATGCTGGCGCATCTGGCGCGCGAGCGGCAGCCGGAATTATCCGATATCCGTATCGTACGCGGGCCTGCCGATTTTGATCCGGCCATGCCGCGTTTCGTTCCAGCCTTTCTCCGTTACCATTTTGCTGGTCGATAGACGCAGTTGGGAGATACTTGCCAAGCCTGCGCCAACAGCGTGAACTGCGTCCATGAAGCTCGAACATCTTGCCAAGCGCTTTCGCATCGACAAACCGGCCAAGTTCCGCCTATCGAAGCATGAACCGGCAGACTGCTGCGACCTGTCGATTGACAAAGACGAGGCCAAGGCGATGCTCGCCGAGGGCATCGAGCGGCTGTCGGATCTGCAGGAGCGGCTTTACGCCAGCGACTGCTGGTCGGTGCTGATCGTACTTCAGGCCATGGATGCGGCCGGCAAGGACGGCGTCATCAAGCATGTGATGACCGGCATCAATCCGCAGGGCTGTCAAGTCCGCTCCTTCAAGGCCCCGAGCAAGGAGGAACTCGATCACGATTTCCTCTGGCGGATCGGCAAAGCGCTCCCCGAACGCGGCCGCATCGGTATCTTCAACCGCTCTCATTACGAGGAGGTGCTGGTGGTGCGGGTGCACCCCGAATACTTGGCGGCGCAACAGCTTCCCGACGGCGTGACCGGCCCCAAACTCTGGCAGCACCGTTTCGACGACATTCGCGCATTCGAGCGTCATCTCGCCCGCAACGGCACACGCATCCTCAAGTTCTTCCTCAACGTCTCCAAGGAGGAGCAGCGCAAGCGCTTTCTCGACCGTATCGATGAACCTGCCAAGAACTGGAAGTTCTCGATGTCGGACGTCAGCGAGCGCGAGCGTTGGGACGACTACATGGCGGCTTTCGACGAGATGATCCGCGAGACCAGTCGGCCAGAGGCGCCTTGGTACGTGGTACCGGCCGACAACAAATGGTTCACCCGGCTGGTGGTCGCCGCCGCTTTGGTCGAGGCGCTGGACGGGCTGGACCTGCAATTCCCCAAGGTCAGCGGAAAGATGCGCAAAGAACTGCAGCAGGCCAAGAAGGCGCTGGAGTCGCAAAAGCCGTAGGCAGCCGCTCGCCGTTGGACAGGAAAGTCAGCAATACTGACCCAAATCTTTAGTGCCGTCGATATGAAGTTCCCGTCCCGCCTCCCGCAACATCGTTCAGGAACTTCAAATCGAAAGCGACACTAGAATCATAGACTTGCCAGTGCCCCTTGGCTTCCGAAGTTGGTGTGAGCGCGCGCTGCGATGTATCGCGAACTTCGGGGGCGGGGCACTCGCGCGCTTGATTTTGCCGTCTCCTTTCCGCTAGAAGCAGGACATCCTACATGCGGTTAACGCGGGCTTTACCAAGGTCCGCCACGATGACCGTCGAACACGAGGGTACTTGAGAGCCATGTCGACGCGCTTGCCAGTTTGCGCGATCGAGCGGGCGGCCTCCCAGGCCGGGCCCGCGGCTACCCTCATTCTGGGCCAGCTCCTTCTCCTTATCCGCCCCTGAGGGCCGGCAGGGCTATGCGCCTGGGCACTCGGGGGACGACTGGAGAAACCCCTTAGGAGCGCCCCAAGCGGCGCATGTGATTGAGAAGGATTAGTTCCAATGGCTACCCAGACCCCGTCCGATCAGGACCGCGTCGTTATATTCGACACTACCTTGCGCGACGGCGAGCAGTGCCCCGGCGCGACCATGACGCATGAGGAGAAACTCGCGGTCGCCGAATTGCTCGACGACATGGGCGTCGACATCATCGAGGCCGGATTCCCGATCGCATCGGAAGGCGACTTCGCAGCCGTGCATGAGATCGCCAAGCGTGCCAAGAACTCGGTGATTTGCGGCCTGTCGCGCGCCGCCTTCAAGGATATCGACCGCTGCGCCGAGGCCATCAAGCCGGCCGAACGCCGACGCATCCACACCTTCATCTCGACCTCGCCGGTGCACATGAAGTACAAGCTGCAGAAAGAGCCGCACGAAGTCTACGAGATGGTGATCGGGCAGGTGACCCGCGCCCGCGGCCATACCGACGATGTCGAGTGGTCGGCCGAGGACGCCACCCGCACCGAGCACGACTTCCTCTGCCGCTGCGTGGAGGCGGCGATCAACGCCGGCGCCACCACCATCAACATTCCCGACACGGTCGGCTATTCGGTGCCGGAGGAATATTTTGCGCTCTTCAAGATGCTGCGCGAGCGGGTGCCGAACTCCGACAAGGCGGTATTCTCCACCCATTGCCATAACGATCTCGGCATGGCGGTGGCCAATTCGCTCGCCGGCGTGAAGGCGGGCGCGCGCCAGATCGAATGCACCATCAACGGCATCGGCGAGCGCGCCGGCAATGCCGCGCTGGAAGAAGTCGTGATGGCGATGAAGGTGCGCAATGACGTGTTGCCTTATGCGACGGGTATTGACGCGACCATGTTGACGCGCGCGTCGAAGCTGGTATCCGCCGCGACTTCGTTCCCGGTGCAGTACAACAAGGCCATCGTCGGGCGGAACGCCTTCGCGCACGAGAGCGGAATCCATCAGGACGGCATGCTCAAGAATGCGCAGACTTACGAGATCATGACGCCGGAAACGGTGGGCGTGAAGCAGACATCGCTGGTCATGGGCAAGCATTCCGGCCGCCACGCCTTCGTGCACAAGCTGGAAGAGCTGGGTTACGAGTTGGCATCCAACCAGCTCGAAGACGCGTTTGTGCGCTTCAAGGCGCTGGCCGACCGCAAGAAGCAGATCTACGACGAGGATATCGAGGCGCTGGTGGACGAGGAGATCGCCACTGCGCACGACCGCGTCAAGATTGTCTCGCTGACGGTGATCGCCGGCACGCAAGGGCCGCAGTCTGCGACGCTGACCCTCGACATCGATGGCAAGCAGACCACCACGCAGGCGACCGGCAACGGCCCGGTGGACGCGATCTTCAACGCGATCCACGCGCTGGTGCCGCATGAGGCGGTGCTGGAACTCTACCAGGTGCACGCGGTGACCGAGGGGACCGACGCCCAGGCCGAGGTCTCGGTGCGGCTGCACCATGACGGGCGCTCCTACACCGCGCGCGGCGCCGACCCCGATACGCTAGTGGCGTCCGCCAAGGCCTATCTCGGGGCGCTCAACAAGATGACCAGCAAGCGCAACCGGCAGCAGGGCGTCGAGCGGCGCATCCACTCGCAGGAAGTCGGCTGAGCGGGCGCTCTTAGGACTTTAGTTCCGGGTACGCGGGGCCGGCCTTCGAGGGCAATCCGCGCGCCCGGAACCACGCCTCCACAGGGTATAACCGTAGGCGGCGAGGCTTCACTGGCCCCTTTAGCAAGCAAATCCGCGCCTTGCTGCATTGCGGTATAAACTGGCAATACCGCGCGCTCCACAAGGGCAGGGAGACGCTTGCCGCCATTCTCGTTACATGCGATTTTGGCGCACCACAGAAAACCAAGATGTCGTAACGGTTTTCATTAGGGAGAGTCTAATGATGCGTAGAATGATTTTGGCGGCGGCCGCGGCCGCCGTTTTTGCTGTCCCGGCCACCTCTATGGCCGCACCCATGGTGCTCAAATTCAGCCATGTGGTTGCCGAGCACACCCCGAAAGGGCAGGCGGCGCTCAAGTTCAAGGAACTGGCTGAGAAGTACACCAACGGCAAGGTCAAGATCGAGGTCTATCCGAACTCGTCGCTGTTCGGCGACAAGCAGGAGATGGACGCGATCGCGCTTGGTGACGTGCAGTTCATCGCCACCTCGATGTCCAAGTTCGGCAAGTACACCAAGAAGCTGCAGGTGTTCGACCTGCCCTTCATGTTCAAGGATACGAAAGCGCTCTCCCGCTTCGAGAACAGCAAGGTCGGTCAATCCCTCCTGCACTCGATGGAGAACCGCAACTATCTCGGGCTCGCCTATTGGCACAACGGCTTGTCGCAGATGTCGGCCAACAAGCCACTGCTGATGCCGGCCGACGCCAAGGGCCTGAAGTTCCGCATCCAGCAGTCCGACATCATCGCGGCCACCTATGAGGCGGTCGGCGCCAATGCGCAGAAGCTCGCCTTCTCGGAGGTCTACCAGGCGCTGCAAGTCGGCACCGTGAACGCTCAGGATAATACCTGGTCGAACATCTACTCGAAGAAGTTCTATGAAGTGCAGAAGCACATCACCGAGTTGAACGGTCGCGTGGTCGACTACATGGTGCTGGTCAATGCCAAGTGGTGGAAGGGCCTGCCGGCGGATATCCGCGCTGGTTTGTCCAAGGCCATGGCCGAGGCGACCGCGTTGAACAATGCGAACGCCGACAAGCTTAACGAGGGCGCCAAACAGAAGATTTTGGCCTCCGGCGTGACCACCATCCACCAGCTTACGCCAGCGCAGCACGCCGCCTGGGTCAAGGCGATGCATCCGGTGTGGACGAAGTTCGAGAATAAGATCGGCAAGGACATCATCGCCGCTGCCGTCGCTGCGAACGACGCAAACACCAACTAGTCACGACCGGCGGCCGCGGCGAGGAACCGCGGCCGCCGTCACTATAAAAGAGCATAAATTCGGGGGGGATTGCCGGTGTCGCTGCGGGAGGCGGTGCACCGTGCCGAGGAAGGGGCGATCGCCCTCATCCTCGGCGTGATGACGGTGCTGACATTCGTCCAAGTCGTGCTGCGGTACGGCTTCAACTCGGGCCTCGATTGGCAGCTCGAGTTTAATTACTATCTCTTCGCTTGGCTGGTGATGATCGGCATCTCCTATTGCGTGCGGGTGCGCGCGCACATCGGGGTGGATGCAGCCGTGCGGCTGTTGCCGCCAGGGCCGCGGCGCGCGGTCGGCATTTTTGTGCTGCTGCTGGCGCTGCTCTACACCGTGCTGATGATGTATGGCTCGTTCGAATACATCCGCCGCCTGTACATCATCAACGTCGAAGCCGAAGACATTTCGATCGCCACCTGGAAGCTGAGCATCTGCCTGCCGCTCGGTTTCGTCTTCTTGTTCATTCGCCTGCTGGAAATGGGCTGGCGCATCGTAACCGGCCAGTCGGAGGGCTATGAACTCGCCGACGAAGCGCAAGAGGCGATCGAAGACGCGAGCCACAGTGACACGTCCGGCGCCACCGCGGTGCAGCGATGAATACAGTCTTCTTGTTCGTTTCGCTGCTGAGCATGCTGGCGATCGGGCTGCCGGTCGCGATGTCGCTCGGACTGGCATCGGTGCTCACCATCCTGTTCTTCGAGCACGACAGTCTGGCGTCGCTGGCGCTCAAGTTCTTCCAGACCTTCGAGCATTTCACGCTGCTGGCGATCCCATTCTTCATCCTCGCCGGCAATTTCCTGACCACTGGCGGTGTGGCCAAGCGCATGATCAATTTCGCCATCTCCGCGGTGGGGCATCTGCCCGGCGGCCTGGCGATCGCGTCGGTCTTGGCCTGCATGCTGTTTGCCGCGGTGTCGGGCTCGTCGCCGGCCACGGTGGTGGCGATCGGCTCGATCGTCATCGCCGGCATGGTGCGGGTCGGTTACACAGAATCCTTCGCGACCGGCGTGATCGTCAACGCCGGCACGCTCGGCATTCTCATTCCGCCGTCGATCACGATGGTCATCTTTGCCGCCGTCACGGAAACGTCGGTCGGACGTCTGTTCATGGGTGGCGTCATTCCCGGCCTTCTGCTCGGGCTCAGCCTGATGGTGGCGATTTACATAGCGGCACGCGTCATGAAGCTGCCACGCCAACCCAAGGCGCCGTGGCGTGAACGGTTCAAGCTGTTCCTCGACGCCTTTTGGGGCCTGCTGCTCATCGTCATCGTGCTGGGCGGCATCTATGGCGGCGTGTTCACGCCGACGGAAGCGGCGGCGGTGGCGGCGGTCTACGCGTTCTTCGCGGCGGTCGTCATCTATCGCGACCTGCACATCACCGAAGTGCCGCGCGTGTTGCTCGATTCTAGCCGAGTTACGGTGATGCTGATGTTCATCATCTGCAACGCTTTCCTGTTCGGCCACGTTTTGACCACGGCGCAGATCCCTCAACAGATCGCGCAGATGATCGCCGACGCGAATATGGCGCCGTGGCATTTCCTGCTGGTCGTCAACATCATCCTGTTGATTGCCGGCAACTTCATGGATCCCGCGCCGATCGTGCTGATCACCGCGCCGATCCTGTTCCCGACCGCCGTCAAACTCGGCATCGATCCGGTCCATCTTGGCGTCATGTATGTGGTCAACATGGAGATCGGTCTGGTTACGCCGCCGGTAGGCCTGAACCTGTTCGTCGCTTCCGGCATCACCGGCCAGCCGTTGATGACGGTGGTACGCGCGGCGCTGCCGTGGTTAATGGTCTTGCTCGGCTTTCTGGTGGTGGTCACCTACATCCCGGAGATTTCACTGTGGCTGCCGAATCTGCTGTTCGGCAAACCGGTGTGATGCGCACCTTGCGCGGCGCGTCGGGTCGTCGCCACGCAAGGCTCACGGTCCCTGACGCTGGCGAGCGCGCGCTATCGCTCGGCTAGAAGCGCCACGAAAAAGCCATAAGCATTTTCATTGCGCCACCGACGGCCGGGCTCGCCTTGAATGCCCCGTCCCGGCGGCGACATTAAGAATTCTTCATATAGCACAGGGTATTGGGCGTGCCGCCCGTTCAATGCTCAACGCAACCGTTTTCGCGGATGGCATTGGCTCATAGGGACGGCGTCGTCTCGAAACCGGCAGCGTCAATTACGAAACCATCGCAGTGGTCGGTAGCGGCCATCCGCGAATAGGAGGATATCGATATGTGGAAGACTGTTCTTGCCGGCGCCACAGCGCTTGCGATCGGCGGTACCGCGCTCGCCTACGCTCATCCGAGTGAGGGGAGAGGCGATCGTGCGCAGCGCTGGCGGCCGAGTGCGCAGGACATCACCGCTTTCGGCGATGCGCGTATCGCCGCCCTGAAAGCTGGCCTCGAGCTCAACGCCGATCAGGAGAAACACTGGCCAGCCGTTGAGAGCGCCATGCGCGACCTGGCCAAGCAGCGTGCGGATCGCTTTGCCGCGCGCCGTGAGACGAAGACGCCCGATAGTCCGATCGAGCGTCTCGGCCGCCGCGCCGAGGCAATGCAGAGCCGCGGCGCCGCGCTGAAGAAGCTCGCCGATGCGGCGGGTCCGCTTTATACCAGCCTGGACGACGCCCAGAAGCACCGCTTCATGGTGCTGGCCCGCCTCGGTAGCCGGCAGTTCGGCCACAGCCATCACAGCTGGCGCAGCCGTCACGACGGTCGTGGTCCGGGCGGCTGGCAGCACCACCGCGGTCCCCACGGGTGGCGTTCTGGCGGGTCCGAGCGTGGCCCCGGCCCGCAGTAAGTCGGCCTGACAAGAAGTGGACGGTGGCCAAAGACGCGATCCCCGACGCGGCCCACGCAACCGTCCAAGCCGCCGGGCATGCCCCGGCGGCTTTTTCCTTGCATTCCGGGCACTTGGAGCGGGCCGCCGCGCTGGACAGCGCGGGCGGCCTTTGCTAAGGCACCCCCGCTTGGCGGCGCCTGCCGCCGTTGGTGACCCGGGCGCATAGCTCAGTTGGTAGAGCAGCTGACTCTTAATCAGCGGGTCCAAGGTTCGAGTCCTTGTGCGCCCACCAATCTTTTCAACGGCCTAGGTGGACACCCGACCGAACAAGCGGCGCACATTATTACAGTGCATTTTACAGGTTTGTTCGCGCTTCGAGCTTCGTTACCGCAATCTTGGCGAGCTTGACGTCACGCCCGAGGTAGTGGGCGATCTTGGGCTGCCTCGACGTCATCCAAACTGTGGTCCGTAAATGTCGCGATTATTGGCACAGACGCATCCGCCATACGAGTTGCGCAACTGCTGATCCGCGCAAATCATGGAGTGTGAGTCCCGCAATGCTGGCGCGCTCGGTGGATTTCGACCAAAAACCGGTCGGGAGCAGTTCACTATGAAAGTCAGCGAAGTAATGACCAAAAAGGTCGAAGTTGCGAGTGCTGAGGATACCATTCAAAAGCGAAGCTGCGGGTGAGCGCCGCCACCGACGACGGGCTGGAGATGAACTGGGGGCAGGGTGCTTGAGGGTGTGACATGCGCTTTCTTGCCTTAACTCGAAACATCCTCGGCTTCCTCTCCGCGCGCAACGATGTCGCCCTTGCTGAAGAGGATCGTCTTCAATTCCTTGCGCCAAGCCGGAGTGCGTCGCGGCAGATATTCGAGGTCCATGCCGAAATGTTTGTATTCCTCGTTCAGTGCATTCTCCATAATTGCTCTCGCCTCATTGTCTTTCTCCAGTGAAATCCGCTGAGTGTACCATCCGATCGCCTCCGCTTCCTCAATCAGCGAAGTGATAATTCGGGCATAGCTACGGATCTGTTCCGATAATTCGGTCGGCGGCTCATGATATTGGGAGGTTGGCATGCAGGCCTCTGTCCGCTCTTTAAATAGCTAGCTTAGATGTGTCAAATAGCTAGCTTAGATGTGTCGGATGTCGGCAGTTAGTCGCGCCTCGACTGATTAACGAGCAAACGATATCAAAGTTCCAATTTTCGATTGTTCGGCGCAATTCATCCGTTTTGAAACTTTCGAGAAACTCAGGGGTTATCCGGTGAATTGATTGTCCCAAGTTCAGTGATGCGTCGTCAACGACGCGCCACACCTATTGTCGTTCTTAATCAATTAGGGGGCTGTAATTCGTCGAGCGTCGTTCGAATGTACGCCATCCCCTGGCGTCGTTGTCTGGTGCCTGAAATTGTTTGTTACACATGAAAGGGCGATCATGACCAAAAAATCTGTCAAAAGTGCGCTGGGCAGGCATGCTGCCGAGGTGCGACCCGATCCGGGCGGTCAACCACCGCAGCAAGTCAGCGAAGATGAGGTCGAATTCGTCGAGGAGCGTTCGACACCGCGCACACCAGTCATCTATGAAGTCGTGCGCCGAAGGGGCGAGGATGAGATGTTACGGCCGTTGACCTCCCTATGGTGGTCGGGGGTTGCCGCCGGTCTATCGATCAGCTTCTCATTGCTTGCTCAGGCCATCATCTATACGGGCTTGCCCGACGCGTCGTGGCGACCGCTTGTCAGCAGCTTCGGGTATTCGGTGGGCTTTCTGATGGTCATCCTATCTCGCCAGCAACTCTTCACCGAGAATACCATCACCGTGGTGCTACCCGTTATGGCCGAATTTACGGTCGCCAATGTCGGGAGGGCGGCGCGAATGTGGGGCATCGTATTGTCGGCAAATCTCGTGGGAACTCTGCTTGCGGCGCTGTTTTGCACGTTCACGCCGGTGCTCACCCCCGAGCTTCGTGGCACGATGCTCGACCTAAGCAAGCATATCCTGGGCCACGGCTGGCCCGACATGCTGTTTAAAGGCGTCACCGCGGGGTTCCTAGTGGCCGCGATGGTCTGGTTGCTTCCCGGAGCCGATACCGCGCAATTTCATGTGGTGACGCTGATGACCTATTTGATCGCCGCTGGCGGATTCTTGCACATCATCGCCGGCAGTATGGAGGCGTTCATGCTTGTCGCCCATGGAGATCTCGGCGTATGGCCGATGGTGGCTCACTTCACCGTGCCGGTTCTTCTCGGCAATGTCGTTGGAGGCACCGCGCTGTTCGCGCTGCTGTCGTACGGGCAAGTCATGAAAGAAATTTGAGTTAGGCAGACAATCACAAAGCGCGACAACGTATGGATTGCTTATGATGACTCCGGAATGGCTCCATATCCTTGCGATCGCCTCTCTTTTGGTTGGGTGCGGCGGGCGCTGTCGCGGTGGCGCTCGATGAGGTCAGGTATCCACAGCATATGTGGATCATGAACGTCGTGTGGCCGATCACGGCGCTGTTTGCGAGTGTTCTCGGGGTTGTGGGCTACCTTGCCTTCGGCCGCAACAAGACGACTGCTGGCGCCGCGCAAACTGGTAAAAAGCGTCCGTTTTCCATTGCGGTCGGGAAGGGGACAACCCATTGCGGAGCGGGCTGCACGCTCGGCGACATCACGGCCGAATGGCTGGCGGTGATTTTTCCCTCGGTCGCCGTCTGGCTGGGATGGGGGTCGATCTTTGCCGAAAAAATGTTCGCAGTCTGGATTCTCGATTTCGTATTCGCTTTCGCATTTGGCATTGCCTTCCAGTATTTCACGATCAAGCCAATGCGAAAATTGTCTGCCGGGGCAGGGCTTATCGCCGCGCTGAAAGCCGACAGCCTGTCGCTGACGTGCTGGCAGATCGGCATGTACGGGTTCGTGGCGTTCGCGCATTTCTATCTGTTCGGCGACCTTCTGAAGGTCCGGCTTGAGGTAGCCTCTGTTGAGTTCTGGTTCATGATGCAGATCGCCATGCTCGCCGGTTTCGTGACGGCCTATCCGGCGAACTGGTGGCTCATCAGCCGAGGCATCAAGGAACAGAGGTAATCCGGAGGATTATTCCGCAGGTGTAGCGCTGGCAGCAGACCGATCGTTTGTATTCTCTCGCGTCAGTCGCTCATACCACAGCCGATGATGCTCTTTGGCCCAGTTGGCATCGACATCGCCCGTCCACATGGCATCGAAGGCCCCCTCCATGCCGATGGAGCCGATGTAGACGTGCGCTATGATCAGCGCGATCAACAAGAGCGCCACGCACACATGCAGCAGCTGGACGGCCTGCATACCAGTGTAGCCGAACCAATAGAACGGAAACATCAACGTCAAACCGCTGAATAAAAGCACGAGGCCGCTGGAAACTTGTAGCCAGAACAGGAGCTTCTGGCCCGCGTTGAAGCGGTAAGCCGGCGGATGCTTGCCACGCACGATCATGCCGCCGCCTTGCTTGAGCCACTCCCAGTCCGCCTGGGTCGGCAGATTCTGCGCGACCCACATGCCGATCATGACCAGGATGCCGAGCACGAAGGGACCCGCGAAAGCCATGTGCACCCAGGCGCTCCAATAGGCCACCGGGCCGAGCGCGCCTTCGCCGATGACGGGAATGAGCAGCGGCTTGCCATAGAGGATGATGAGGCCCGTGATGCCCATCAACACGAAGGAAATCGCCGTCATCCAATGCGTCGTGCGTTCGATCAGGTTGAAGCGCTCGATCGGGTGGCCACTGAACCCTTCCTCGACCCGCACACGACCGCGCACCAGCAGAAATACCGCCAGTGCGAACACAACGCCGAAGATCAGCCAGCCGCCGCCGTAGCGCACCGGATCGTTATGCACGCTGCGCCAGAATCGGCCCTGGGGCTGCTGAAAGCTGGCTGCATTGCGATAGGGCAGGGAGGAGATGCCCTTCACGTCGCCACGATCTTGCAGCAGATCGCCGCCGGGCTTGTCGGCAAGCCATTGACGCGGCAGTTTCGGATCGGGGGCCGCCATCGGCTGATCGATGTGAATGTGGAAGTCGCCGGCAGCCAGCCGAGGAAACGCGCTCGGTCCCGTTTGCGTGCGGAAACGCATGAGCTGGGTGCGCCCCGCCAGCACCTCCGATGCCGACGGCTCGCCGCCGGACTTCTGCGCGGCCGCCGTGCGGTTGCCCCCGCCGGGGACCTTACCGTTCGCCGCCACCGTCTTGCTGGTCACACGCGCCGGCCCCTGTGCCTCGCCGACGGTCGCCGGTGCGTGGTTCTGAGCGTTGCTCACGTTCACGGTCGGTGCTACGACTTGGTCGGGGCCGAAGGTGAGGACAATAACCCAGATGAGCAGGCCCGCGGCGATGATGGCGACGATGGCTCCCGTAATTCGCGCTGCCATGGCACGGTCTCCTTAACTTGCGCGCGAGCTGTAATAAGCGGTTTGCCAGCCCCAGGCGCCGGAGCCGTAGCCGCGTTTGCTGACGCGTTCTTTGTAAATCTGCGCGATAATCTCTCCATCACCGGCGAGCAGCGCTCGGGTTGAGCACATTTCGGCACATAGCGGCAGCTTTCCTTCCGAAATGCGATTGCGGCCGTATTTCTCGAATTCGGCCTCGGAGCCATCCGGCTCCGGCCCGCCGGCGCAGAAGGTGCACTTGTCCATCTTGCCACGGCTGCCGAAATTATTGGCTTGCGGATATTGCGGCGCGCCGAAGGGACAGGCGTAGAAGCAATAGCCGCAGCCGATGCAAGTGTCTTTGTTGTGCAGCACCACGCCGATATCGGTCTGATAGATGCAGCTCACCGGGCACACCGCGATGCAGGGCGCGTCGGTGCAGTGCATGCAGGAAATAGCGATCGACTTCTCCTTGCCCTGAACGCCGTCGTTCAACGTCACGACGCGACGCCGCACCATGCCCCAAGGCACATGATTTTCGTTCTTGCATGCGGTCGAGCAAGCGTTGCATTCGATACAACGTTCTGCATCACAGAGAAATTTCATACGGGCCATAATCGTTCTCCAGAAAACCTAGGCGGCTTCGACCCGGCAGAGTGTAGCCTTCAATTCCTGCATGAAGGTGACAACGTCGTACCCATAGGTCATGGCAGTGTTGGCGGACTCGCCGAGCACATAAGGCTCGGCGTCCCGCGGGTAGCGGCCACTGATGTCCTCGCCCATCCAGAAGCCGCCGAAGTGGAAGGGCATGAACACCACGCCTTTTCCGACCCGGGCTGTCACCATGGCGGCGACCTTGACCTTGGCGCCGTTAGGCGTGTGTATCCAGATATACTTGCCGTTCGTGATGCCGAGCTTCTTGGCGTCGTCGCCGCTGATCTCGGCGAACATCTCCTGCTGTAACTCCGCCAGCCATTTGTTGGAGCGAGTCTCGTCGCCACCGCCCTCGAATTCCACCAGCCGTCCCGTGGTCAGCACCATGGGGAACTTCTTGCTGTAATCCCTCTCCTGGATTGAGCGGTAGAGCACCGGCAGGCGGAAATCGCGCCGGTCCTGGTAAGTCTGGTATTTCGGCAGCAGGTCGCGCCGAGGCGTATAAAGCGGTTCGCGGTGGACCGGGACCGGATCCGGGAAATTCCAAACCAGCGCGCGCGCCTTACCATTGCCGAATGGCGCGATGTTATTGGCGATGGAGACACGCTGGATGCCACCGGACAAATCCGTCTTCCAGTTGATCTTGAGGATCTTTTCGCGCAGACCGGCGGCATCGTGTATGGCCTGCTGATCCTTTCCGCCGCCATCGCCGCCGCTAAATTCTTGTTCGCCGGTCTCTGCATTCTCCTTGACCTGGTGCGCGGCCGAACCGCTCTTTTTGGCCTGCGACTTCGGCGCGTTGGCGAGATAGCTGACAATGGCGTCATGCGCCTTCGGCGAGACGTTCGGAAATTTGCTTGCTTCCTGCTCCGCGGCCATTTTTTTGTCCTGGCTCTGCTGCTTTTGGGGAGATCCCGGCTGCGCCGGCGGCGGCGCATTCTGTTCGATCTGATTGAGCAGCATTTTCGCATCCGTATCGCCCATCGAGAGCAACGAGGGATGGAAACTGCCGTCGGCGATTGCGGCGATGATGACCTTTTCCCGCGGCTCAAGCTGTTCGACGTAGCCGAGCTTGTCGAGCACCGCCATGGTCATTTCCGGATAGCCGTCTTTGATCGGTGATCCCTTGGGAAAGGATTTGTCGGCCAGTAGGCTGACGCCCTTGTGCGCCACACCCCAGCGGGCGCGGAACGGCAGGCCGCCTTCGGCGATGGTTTTGGACTGGTCGTAGAGCAGGGGTGTGCCGGGATGCTTCATGTCGGCCGGCCCCCAGCACGGCCAGGGCAAGCCGTAATACTCGCCCTTCACGGGGCCGCTTTTGCCGTTGAGCGTCGTGGTGTCGAACAGGTCCTGGTGCTTCATGTGCAGCTTGAGCCGCTCCGGCGACTGGCCGGTGTAGCCAATGGTCCAGGTGCCGCGGTTAAGCTCGCGCAGAATGTCCTCGGCGACCGGCTCGCCGTCCTTGACCGCGATGTGTTTGAACAGGTCGCCCGCAAATCGGAGCTTCTTCGCCAGCAAATAGGCGATTGTGTAGTCGGATTTGGAGTCGAACAACGGTTCGATGACCTTCTCACGCCATTGGAGCGAGCGATTCGAATTGGTCACCGAACCGGCGCATTCCATTGTCGATCCCGCCGGGAGTAGGTAGGTGCCGTCCTTCCGGTCCGCGATCACGGCGCTGAGTGTCGGCACCGGGTCGATCACGACCAGAAGATCGACCTTCTCCAGTCCCTTTTTCAGATCAGGCCCGCGCGTCTGTGAGTTTGGGGCATGACCCCAGAAAATCATGGCTTGGATGTCGTTGGGTTGGTCGAGGTCCTTCTTGTCTTCGAGCACCCCATCGAACCAACGCGAGACAGGGATGCCCTTTAGCTCCATCAGTTTCTTGGAGGCGAAGCGTTTCTTCATCGATTCGTAATCAACGTCCCACACCCGCGACCAATGCCGCCAGGCACCTTCGCTGAGACCGTAGTAACCCGGCAGGTTGTCGCACAGCACGCACATATCGGTAGCGCCCTGCACATTGTCATGACCGCGGAAGATGTTGGCGCCGCCACCCGCTTTGCCGATGTTGCCAAGCGCGAGTTGGTAGATTGAGGCGGCGCGGGTCTTGTTGTTGCCAATGGTCGATTGGGTCAGTCCCATGCACCAGATCAGCGTGCCCGGCTTGTTCTTGGCGGTGATTTCGGCGACTCGCCTGATCTGATCTTCCGGGACGCCGGTGATGTTGGAGGCGACGGCCGGCGGGTAGTTCTCGACTTCCTTGCGCACATCGTCGAAGCGGAAAACACGCTGCTTGATGTATTCCTTGTCTTCCCAACCGTTCTTCAGCACAACATGCAGCACGCCCCAGATAAAGGCGACGTCGGTGCCGGGCCTCAGGCGGACGAATTCGTCGGCGTGTGCGGCCGTGCGGGTGTAGCGCGGATCGACCACGATGAGCTTACAGCCGCTTTCCTTGGCGCGCAGCAGATGCTGCATGGAAACCGGATGCGCTTCGGCCGGATTGCCGCCGAGCAGGAAGATCGATTTTGAGTTATGGATATCGTTGAAGGTGTTGGTCATGGCGCCGTAGCCGTAGCTGTTGGCGACACCGGCGACGGTGGTGGAATGGCAGATACGCGCCTGGTGATCGACATTGTTCGACCCCCAGAACGCTGCGAACTTGCGCAACAGATACGCCATTTCATTGGAGTGCTTGGCCGAGCCCAGCCAGTACACAGAATCCGGGCCGGACCTCTTGCGGATATCCAAGAGCTTGTCGCCAATCTCGTCGATGGCCTGGTTCCAAGAGACCTTTTTCCAGGCGCCGTTTTCTTTTTTCAGCGGGTATTTCAGCCGACGCTGCCCAATAGCGAGTTCGCGCGTCGCAGCACCCTTGGCGCAATGGGTGCCAAGATTGATCGGGCTTTCGAATACTGGCTCTTGGCCGATCCAGGCGCCGTTCTTTACCTCGGCCCAGATGCTGCAGCCGACCGCACAGAACGGGCAGACCGTCTTGCGGCGGGTGATGTTCGCCGGTTCGTGCGGCTTTGGTTCGGCGGCACGCACATGGTTCGCTTCAAATCCGACAGCGGCGGCGACGCCGAGCGACGTGACGCCGGAGGCTCTCAAGAATCCGCGGCGCGAAAGCGAGGAGATGGCTTCGGGGACGACAGCATGATGGAGTTGGGCCCGTTTCAGCTCGCGCTTGGCTCTTTTCATCAGCATTGCGGTCGTCTCCCGTCAAGCACGTTTGCCGGCCCGTGCGTAATCACTCACGCGCAAGATTGTAGTATTTCCGAATGTGAGTGGTTTCGTTGTATCGTAGATCTTGCGGATTATTCGGGGGTGGTTCCGCCTGCGCCGGAGCCGAAGCAAATTTCGCGGCACCTGCAACCAATCCAGCAGAATGACAATCCTTTGAGGAGTGTTCGGCGGCTGGCTGGTCCGGTAAGAGAGTTTTGCAGTTCGATGCTGGAAGGACTGCGGCGTGACATGGTTCACCCGTCGTCGAAGGTATGACGTTGATCTGCTCAGGGTGGAACTGCTGAGACTCCGGATTGTTTCATTAATTCTATAACTTCGGGCTATAGTCCGAATCGTGTCTGGCCCGATCGAGCAGCGAACCCAAGGGTTACGAACGCTGTTTGTCTGTCTTTGCCAGAGCCATATCGTCGGCAGACGACAATCGGCCGGGGTTTCAGCAATGCCGCGCGTCGTATTGTCACTATCTTTCACGATTGCGGGCTGCTTGTCCGCATCCAAGTAGCCATCATCGCGTTCTAAGTCACTGGTCACTTCGCCGTCTTCGACGAAGCCACGACCGATGCGATAGGCCGAGCGCGCTATCTCGGCTGGGAGTGCCATGGCCTCTTCCCGGAAATCCTCGAGAAAATCGGCGAGTTCGTCAGTTTCAGCGATGACGTCGGTCGAAATCCAGAGCCTGCGTAAAGCCTTCCGTTGTGCCTCTTCCGATACGCCTTGCGCCATGAAGCGTTTGAAATCTGAACCGAAATTGAGTGAATTGAAGTCGAAGTTGGCAAACGAATCGGAGGCCGACGATGTCGTCGTGCTTGTGGCTGGCGCTGCTGCTGCGGAATTTCGCGGTGTGGCCGTGGCCGTTTCAGTCGCACCGTGGCGGAGCTTTCGCTGTGACCAGCGGCTCAGAAAGCGTTCGGTGTTCGCGCGTTCAAGCTGAACCTCCCCACTTTCGTCAGCTATGGCGTCCGCTTTGACGCCAAGAGACGAAGCGACGAATTGTTCGACATCAATACATAGAACTCAGGCCGGACTTCATTTGTTCCGATATCAACGCAAAGTGGCTATCCTTTGTCGGGATAGAGGTGCGACTCCACGCGTTGCACAACGTAGAGGATCAAGATTGTCAAAACGGTGCCGACAAGCACAGTCGTCCAGGCGGCCAGGGCGCACGCGATACCGAGGGCCGCGGTGATCCAAACCGTGGCAGCAGTGGTGAGGCCGTGGACTTTCATTTCACTTCGTGTTGTGCAGGATGACGCCCGCACCGATGAAACCGATGCCGGTGAGTGTTCCCTGAATGATGCCTTGAAGGACACGGCTTAAGGCATCTGGGTGTACTGCGAGGTTTCCAAAATTGAGGCCGGCGGTGCCCACGACGGCAGCGCCCAGCGATACCAACGCGAGCGTGCGCATGCCGATCGGTTTTCCGGACAGATCGCGGTTAAGGCCGATGATCATGCCAACAGCCGTCGCGGCAAGCAGTCGAAGGATGCTGTCGATTTCCGCGGCCAAGGTGTCGGACCCCATGAGACTTCCGGCTATGGGCGAAGAACGTCACGCTAGACCTCAAGTTCCAGCACCGAGCAGAGAGATTCCTGTTTGGCCACGTCCTCTTCATTGCGGAACCGGGAGGCAGTTTCATTGCGGAACCGGAGGCAGTCCGGTGCATTTTCTGGAGATATGCTGCGCAAAATTCGCGATTACGCACTAATTGGCGACTGCGAAACAACGGCTCTGGTCGGTTGTGGCGGTTCCATCGATTGGTTGTGCTGGCCCCGTTTCGATTCAGAGGCGTGCCTTGCCGCGTTGCTTGGTGACGTGGACAATGGACGTTGGCAAATTAGGCCTCCCGGTGACGCCAATGTGACACGGCAATACCGCCAAGGCACGCTTATTCTCGAAACGCGGTTCGAGACCGCCGATGGCGCCGCGGCGGTGATCGATTTCATGCCGGTGCGGCAGGATGAACACTCGAGCATCGTGCGGATCGTTGTTGGCGAGCGCGGTCGTGTGCCGCTGCGCATGGATCTCAATTTGCGCTTCGACTATGGGCGACTGATCCCGTGGACTTCCAAGTCCGGCGATTACACCATGCAGTTCATCTGCGGGCCGCACGCTGCGACGTTATATGCCGGGGCGAAGTCCACCTGTTCGCGTGGGCATTGCGCTGCCGATTTTGACCTAGCCGCAGGCGAGCGTAAGGTTTTTGTTCTGCAATACTGCCGTTCTCATCGCCGGCCGCCGCCGCTCTTCGATGCCGAGAGGGCGCTTGTCGCGACCGAGAGGGCCTGGCGTGATTGGACCGCGCAATGCACATATGACGGGCCCTATCGAGAGGCCGTACAGCGCTCGCTCATCACAATCAAGGCGCTGACGTCGCGTGAAACGGGCGGCATCGTCGCGGCCGCCACCACGTCTCTGCCGGAGAAGATCGGTGGAAATCGTAATTGGGACTATCGAATTTCCTGGCTGCGCGACGCCACCTTCACCTTGCTCGCGCTGCTGCACAGCGGCTATCAGCAGGAGGCCAGCGCGTGGCGTGACTGGCTGCTCAGGGCGATCGCCGGCATGCAACAGGAGGTGCAGCCGGTTTATGGCGTGCAAAGCGAGCATCGACTTCCGGAATGGACCATCGACTGGCTGCGAGGATTCCGCAACTCGGGCCCGGTGCGCGCCGGCAACGCGGCTTATCAACAATTCCAGCTCGATATCTACGGCGAAGTGCTTGACGCCCTGCACCAGGCGCGCGAGCAGGGTATCCCAGCAAAAGACTGGACGTGGGAGCTGCAGCGCGAGCTGGTTGAGCAGGTCGAGCGCGTGTGGCGGGAGCCCGATGCCGGAATCTGGGAAGCGCGCCACGGGCGCGAGCATTTTACGCATTCAAGGGTGATGGCGTGGGTCGCGGTTGATCGTGCAGTGCGCGCGGCGGAAAGCTACACTCTAGACTGGCCGCTCGATCGCTGGCGCAAGCTGCGCGATGAGATCGGCAAGGACGTTCTCGACAACGGTTACGACCAAAACCTGGGTGGCTTCGTGCGCAGTTACGAAACCCGCGAGCCAGATGGCGCCAACCTGCTGTTGCCGATCGTTGGCTTCCTGCCGGCCGATGACCCGATGATGAAGAACACTCTGGCGCTAACCGAGCGCAAGCTGATGGATCAGGGCTTCGTGCGACGCTACGACACGGAACGGACCAAGGATGGCATGCCGCAAGGCGAGGCCACCTTCCTGGCCTGTAGCTTCTGGTATGTCGATAATCTCGCGATGCTCGGCCGCATGGACGAGGCTCGCGAGATGTTCGAACGGCTGCTGGCCACCTGCAACGACGTGGGATTGCTATCGGAAGAATACGACGTCGGAACCGGCGAGCTACTGGGCAATTTTCCGCAGGCGCTGTCGCACCTCGCTCTGGTGAATTCCGCGCATAATCTAGAGCAGGGCGCAAGCCCGGCGCATGCCCGGTCGGGCGGTGCCAAGAAAACCCGCGACGGGCAACTTGTCGCGAGCTAACCGATCAGTTCAGTTCAGCGTGTGTCCCTGTACAATGAAAAATAGTAGAAATTCTGCTCGCGGCGCGCGACACGCAAAGATTAGGTGATTTAAGGCCTCTGCGCTGCGCTTCTCAAAGGGATATGTGTCGCAAAATCCGCGACTCAAACGAGAACGAGCTTGTCCACTCGGGCCGGCTCGCTCCTGGCCCGAGTGGAGACTACGCAAGTAATTTGACCGACTGGAGAGCTTATTTCTCCATCGGCTTCATGCCAGTGGTGCTCTTCTTATTTAGGGACGCCCATTTTGGATTGATGGAGCAGGTACCGGACGTCGGCCTCGCGAATTTATTGCAGGCTGCAAGCGTGTCGTAACGGCATTGAATAGTCGCCTGGTGGGGCTTGTGAACACACCATTTGTGGCTACCAGTGGCCGCGTTGGCCGGCGACATTGACATCCCGATTGCGAGCATGCCTGCGGCAAGTGCGGTTGCGGTGAGCGCGAGTTTCATTATGAGGCCTCCTTTCAGTTTAGCGCCGCCCAGCAGTTCCTAACTAGGGAACGCATGTTTGGCTTCGGTGTTCCGCTGCATTCACTTTTCTTCGGCGGTCTCGTCGCCATCCAGGATCGGTACGGTTTCCGAGGCGCGCGTCTTGAGGTCAACGCGCTGCTTGCAGGATTCCAATGTGATGTGACGCTGTCACGTTTGGCGCGACCATAAACATCAGGACGACGGTCGCGACGGCCCATGTGGTGAAGGCTTCCAGGACCGCGTGCCGTCGATCCGCCGGCAAAAGCGCGACCACTAGCGCCGATGCAAGGGCGCCGATATTCGCAGAAGTCAAGTCCATGGCGGTCACTGCCCCGACGCTATCCGTCAGATTGACGGCGTTCGCCGCATGTGTCAGCGCGGCGTAACAAACGACGGCGCCTAGAACGCCAGCGGCGAGCGTCAGCAATTTCGACCATGCGTGCACGGCGACGCTCAGGGACAACGATGCCGATAACCGTCGTAGCCCAAATAAGTACGGCTTCGCAGGTCATAGGAACGGTAATAGTGGGTGCACCAGCGCACGCTCCGGCTAAAAGGCGGCGTAGGCTCGTAAGCGTAGTAATCGGGTCCATAGTATCGGTGGGGCGACAGAGCGCCGCCAATAATTGCGCCCGCTGCAAAGCCGGCGATGCCGGCGCCTATGTTGCTATGATGATGCTCATGACGACGATGATGATCGCGCGCCATGGCTGGTGGCGCCGCGACGATAAATAACGCGGCTGCATCGGCAACGGCCGCAGTACCGAACGTTAGCATTTGCGGTCTCCGACTTCATCGTTGCTCTTGTCCGGCAACGTTTCGCGTCCGTGCGCGTTCCCGCAGAATTCGTCGCGAGTGGGCGTCCGCTCAGGTTTCAATCGTGTGACCTGGTCGTTGACGTTTCGAAGATGACGTGCGTTATCGAACCGGATGCCGCGGCCCAAAATGCCTAACCCCAGGAGGGGCTGCGTTGTGACGCTAGTCGACGTCTCAGCCTTCCGCGTAGCCGACCGTCGACAAGAGCGCGATATTAGAATGCCGGGAGTTCGAGGCGAGTGTGCTGCACCACGATCGGCACACTCGATTCGATCACCGAGGCATAACTGGTGTCCCGTGGCACCGGAGCGGGGTCCGTGAGGTCGTTGAAGCGCAGGTGCAGCGTGCGCCGGGCACCGAGGGTAACCCTGTAGGGGCCGACCGGCTCACGGTCGGTAAAATAAAGCATGATCTCGATTTCGGCGTCCTGGGTGCCTGCGTTCAGCAGACAGCAGGCTTCATGGGAGACAAGAGCGTGGTCCTGCGAAACGCTGCCGCTCGGAATGTAGCCCTCGGCGATCGCCCAGCGGCGGTGACCGAGCTCAGGCATGGATAGGCTCCTTCGGGCTGATGAGGGTGAGGCCGGTTTCCGGATCATGTACCTTCTGCAGGTACGATGGCTGTTCCGCGACGATCGCCTCCAGCGTCGGCCGCACGTGCGCTTCGCCGAGATGGCCAGCCATTGCGCTGCCGTCCTTCTTGCCGATCACGAGATGAATGTGGATCGCCGGCTTGCCGTCGGGCGCGCGCGCGACGTCGCCGTTGAGCGAGGCGACCTCGACCTGTTCGCGCACCGGGATGTTGCGGTAATCCTTTGCGTCCCAATCGAAGTAGCGCAGCACGACGTCGCTGAAAGCACCGATGGCCGTGATCTGCGCGGCGAGTATGCCTTCGCGTGTCGCGAATTCCTTGATGGACGACAGCACCTCATCGCCCTGGTCCATGATGACGGCGAAGGTCCGCTGACCGCCGTGCTCGTGTAACAGCTTACTCTGCATGTGTCATTCTCCCGCTTGTCATGTGTCATTCTCCCGCTTGTAGTGGAAAAACCGGCGGGGCGCGGTCCTGGTTCCATCCGTCTTGGTTACGGCGCGGTCATGGAACAGCGGCCGGTGTCGTTTGTTGACACCGTGACTTCACGATATTGCGCAGCGGTTTGGGGGTAAATGGTGCCGCTGGCGCGGACGCATTACGCCAGGAACAGGCAAGGAGAGGACCATGGCCAACCCCACCGCCGCCGACGTCATGATCGAAACCCTGATCGACTGGAACGTCGATACGATCTTCGGTATCCCCGGCGACGGCATTAACGGCATCATCGAGGCGCTGCGGCAGAAGCAGGACAAGATCCGCTTCATCCAGGTCCGCCACGAGGAGGCCGCCGCCTTCAATGCCTGCGCCTATGCCAAGTGGACCGGCCGGCTCGGCGTCTGTCTCGCCACCTCGGGCCCGGGCGGCGTGCATTTGCTCAACGGCCTCTACGACGCCAAGCTTGACGGCCAGCCGGTGCTGGCCATCACCGGCATGCAGTTCCACGACCTGCTGCACACCTATACCCAGCAGGACGTCGAACTCGACAAGCTCTACCAGGACGTCTGCGTCTACAACAACCGCATCATGGGGCCGATGCACGTTGAGAACTCGGTCGAGCTGGCGTGCCGCACCGCGCTCGCCTATCACGGCGTCGCCCACGTCACCATCCCGACCGACATGCAGTCGCTGCCCGTGAGCAAGGGCTCGCGCTCCAAGCGCAACGTTGCCGACCACGTGTCGAACCTGATGGCGCGTGGCGGCCAGGCGCCGAACGCGCAACAACTCGCCGATGCGGTCGATATCCTCAACGCCGGCAAGAAGATCGTGATCATGGCCGGCCGCGGCGCGCTCGGCGCCGGCGAGGCGTTGATCGAGCTGGCGGAACGGCTGAAGGCGCCAATCGTCAAGCCGCTGCTCGGCAAGGGCGTGATCGCCGACGACAATGCTTACTGCATCGGCGGCACAGGGCTGCTCGGCACGCGACCGGCGCAGGAGGCACTGGAGCAATGCGACACGCTGCTGATCGCCGGCTCGAGCTTCCCCTACATCGAATTCTATCCCAAGCCGGGCAAGGCCAAGGCGGTGCAGATCGAACTCGATCCCATGCGGGTGGGCCTGCGGTATCCCGTCGACGCCGCCTTGATCGGCGACGTCGGCCAGGTGCTGGAGGCGCTGACGCCGCGAATCGAACAGCACAGCGACCGCTCGTTCCTCGATAAGGCACAGGCCGGGATGAAGGAATGGAACGCGCTGATGGTTGAGCGCGGCACCCGCACCAACAAGCCGATGAAACCGCAGGTAGTCGCACACGAGCTCAACAAAGTGATAAGCGACGATGCAATCGTCGCCACCAACTCGGGCACCATCACCACCTGGGCCGCGCGCTATTTGTCGATCCGCGGCGACATGATGTTCTCCTGCTCGGGCAATCTCGCCACCATGGCCTGCGGGCTCCCCTATGCGGTGGCCGCGGGGGTGGCTTATCCCAAGCGCCAGGTGATCGCCTTCGTCGGCGACGGCGGCCTCACCATGCTGATGGGCGAGCTCGCGACCTTGCGCAAATACGACCTCAACGTGAAGGTCATCGTCATCAAGAACAACACGCTCGGCCAGATCAAATGGGAGCAGATGGTGTTCCTCGGCAACCCAGAATACGTCTGTGAGCTGCAGCCGATCGACTTCGCCGCGGTGGCCAAGGGCTTTGGCATCCAATCCTACGTCATCGAGGACGCGGAGAAATGCGGCGAGACGCTGCGCGCGGCGCTGGCTGTGCCCGGCCCGGCGCTGATCGAGGCGGTGGTCGATCCGCACGAGCCGCCGATGCCGCCAAAGATCGAGGTCGCACAAGCCGAGAAGTTCGCAGAGTCGCTGGCGCGCGGCACGCCGGCGCGCGGCAAGATCGCACTCACGGTGGCGTCCGACAAGGTCCGCGAACTCATTTGAGGAGTGGATCGATGACGCGTGACACACCGGCGATCGACGACGTCGCGGTGCGGGTGTTCCGGATCCCCACCGATGCGCCGGAGGCGGACGGCACCCTGACGTGGAACGACACCACGATGGTGCTGGTAGAACTCGCCGCCGGCGGCCACTGCGGCCTCGGCTACGCCTATAGCGCGGCGGCCGCGGGCGAGATCGTCAAGGACAAGCTAGCGGGCGTAGTACGCGGCCAGGACCCGATGGATATCCCGGCCCTGTGGCAGGCTATGGTCGGGGTCGTGCGCAACGTCGGCCGGCGCGGCGTTGCCGCCAACGCGATCTCCGCGGTCGACATCGCGCTCTGGGACCTGAAAGCGAAGCTTCTCGATCTTCCGCTCTATAAATTGCTCGGCGCCGTACGCGAGACGGTGCCGATCTACGGCAGCGGCGGATTCACGTCTTACTCAGATGCCCGATTGCAGGAACAACTGGCCGGCTGGGTCGGTGACGACGGCTGTCGCTGGGTCAAGATGAAGGTCGGCAGCGCGCCGGAACGGGATCTGCAACGAGTCGAGGCCGCGCACCGCGCCATCGGCTCAGCGTCGTTGTTCGTCGACGCCAACGGTGCCTATTCGTGCAAACAAGCCCTATCTTTCGCGGAGAAGTTCGCCGGCATCGGCTGGTTTGAGGAGCCGGTGTCGAGCGACGACCTCGAAGGCCTGCGTCTCCTGCGCGACCGCGCGCCGGCCGGTATGGAAATCGCCGCCGGTGAATACGGCTACGACCCGTTCTACTTCCGCCGCATGGTAGAGGCGGGCGCGGTCGACGTGTTGCAGGCTGACGCGACCCGCTGCTGCGGCATCAGCGGTTTCCTGAAGGCGGCAGAAATCGCCGATTCCTTCTCGGTGCCACTGTCTGCCCACACCGCGCCGGCCGCGCATATGCACGTCTGTTGCGCGGTGCCGCACCTGCGCCATCTGGAATGGTTTCACGATCACGTCCGCATCGAGCAGGGCATTTTCGACGGCGCGCCGCGTCCGCGCGCCGGCGCCATCGCGCCCGACCCGCAGCGTCCGGGGCTGGGGCTGGAATTCAAACCGGTCGACGCGGAACGGCTGGCGGCCTGAGAAAGTCATATTGCCATGGGTCACACGATCGAGATCAACCACAAGACCCGCGAGGAAGAGCCGCGGTCGTTCAACGTCACCCGCGCGCCCAACGGGCGCATCGTACACGCCGAATCGGTGACCGACCTCAAGCCGTTCCGCGCGCTCGCCGCCGCGCTGGCGCAGAACCTGGAAGGCGAGGTGCGCTTCGACGACGGCAGCCGCGCGCTCTACGCCACCGACGCTTCCAACTACCGGCAGGCGCCGATCGGCGTGGTGATCCCGCGCAACATCCACGACGTCGTCACGACCTTCGAACTGTGCCGGCGCTTCGACGCCCCGATCGTGCCGCGCGGTGGCGGCACCAGTCTCGCCGGCCAGGGCTGCAACGTGGCGGTACTGATCGACTATTCGAAATACATGCACCGCATCATCTCGATCGACGCGGTCAACAGGCTCGGCCGTGTCGAGCCCGGCTGCGTGCTCGACCACCTGCGTGACGCCGCCGAGCAGCACGGCCTGACCTTCGGGCCAGACCCGGCGACCCACGACCACAACACTCTCGGCGGCATGCTCGGCAACAATTCCTGCGGCGTGCATTCGGTGATGGCGGGCCGCACCTCCGACAATGTCGAGTCGCTCGACATCCTCACCTATGACGGCGAGCGCATGACCGTCGGCCCGACCGGCGACGACGAACTGCGCGACATCCTGCAAGCGGGCGGGCGGCGCGCCGAGATCTACCGCGCGCTCGACAACTTCCGTCAAAAATACGCCGATCTGATCCGCCGTCGCCTGCCCGATATCCCGCGCCGGGTGTCGGGTTACGAGAACCTCGACGAACTGCTGCCGGAAAAAGGCTTCAACGTCGCCCGCGCACTGGTCGGCACAGAGGCGACCTGCGTCAACATTCTGCAGGCCGAGCTCAATCTTGTGCGCAGTCCGCCGCAGCGCGTGCTTGCCATCATCGGCTTCAAGGATGTTTTCGCCGCCGCCGACGCGGTGCCGGAAATCCTCAAGTTCAAGCCGATCGCCATCGAAGGCGTCGACGACATGCTGATCGACTTCGTCACGCGCAAGCACCTGCATCCGGAAGACATCGAGATGTTGCCGAAAGGCTGCGGCTGGCTGGTGGTCGAGTTCGGCGCCGACAGCGCCGATGAGGCGGCCGAACGCGCACAGGAAACGGTCGACGACTTCAAGGGCCGCGGTAGCGACGGTTACGTCATGCGCGAAATGGCACGACAGAAAAAGATCTGGGAGCTGCGCGAAGCAGCCCTTGCCGCTACCGCCCACGTGCCGGACTGGCCGGAGGCGCATCCCGGTTGGGAAGACAGCGCGGTGTCGCGCGAGAACCTCGGTGACTATCTGCGGGACTTCAAGAAGCTGCTCCGGCATCACGGCTATGATGCTTCGCTCTACGGTCATTTCGGCGATGGGCTGGTGCACTGCCGCATCGATTTCGATCTCGCCACCGAGAAGGGGCTGATCAACTGGCGCCACTTCCTCGACGAGGCCGCCGACCTGGTGGTGCGCTATGGCGGCACGCTCTCCGGCGAGCACGGCGACGGCCAGGCCCGCGCCGAGCTTTTGGAGAAGATGTACGGCCGCGAACTGGTGCAGGCCTTCCGCGAGTTCAAGGTGATCTGGGACCCAGACAGTAGGATGAACCCAGGCAAGATCGTCGATCCCTATCCCATCACGTCCAACCTGCGGCTTGGTCCCGAGTACACGCCGATCAAGTACGGCGGCCATTACGCTTATGCCGACGACGGCGGCAGCTTCACGCAGGCGACGCGCCGCTGCGTCGGCGTCGGCAAATGCCGCCGCCGCGAGAGCGACGATGGGGTCATGTGCCCGAGCTACATGGCGACCGGGGAGGAAAAGCATTCCACCCGCGGCCGCGCCCGCCTGCTGTTCGAGATGATGCGCGGCGAGACCATCGACGACGTCTGGAAGAACGATGCGGTCGAGGATGCGCTCAATCTCTGCCTCGCCTGCAAGGGCTGCAAGAGCGATTGCCCGGTGCATGTCGACATGGCAACCTATAAGGCCGAGTTTCGCAGCCAACATTACCGTCGGCGCCTGCGGCCGCGGTCGGCCTATTCCATGGGTTTGATCCACCTGTGGGCGCGTTACGCCTCCTGGCTGCCAGCTTTCGCGAACGTTGCCGCCAACACGGCGCCGACGAAATGGGTGGCTGGCATCGCCCAACAGCGCGACATCCCGCTCTTTGCCAGAACCACGTTCCGGAGCTGGTTCCGCCGGCACAAGGGCGGCGGTGGCAGCGGTCAACGCGTCATGCTGTGGCCCGACACGTTCAACAACTACTTCCGGCCGGAGACGGCGATCGCGGCGACGCACGTCTTGGAGCATCTCGGCTATGAGGTCGTGATCCCGCGGACGACGCTATGCTGCGGCCGGCCGCTTTACGACTGGGGCCGCATCGAGCTGGCCAAGAAGCTGTGGCGGCAGACTCTTCGGACGCTGAAGGGCGAGATCGAAGCCGGTACGCCCTTGATCGGGCTGGAGCCCGCTTGCACCAGCGCGTTCCGCGACGAGCTCGTCGATCTTTTCCCTGACAACGATCTCGCCAGGCGCTTGAGCGATCAGACGCTGTTCTTCACCGAATTCCTCGATCGCGACGACACCGCCGCGATATCGCATATCGGCGGCAAGGCGATGGTGCAGCTGCATTGCCACCACCACGCCGTGATCACGCCGAAGGCCGAGCGCAGCGTGCTCGATCGCCTGGGCATCGACCACGAGATCTTGGCTGCCGGCTGCTGCGGCATGGCGGGCTCCTTCGGCTTCGAAAGCGATAAATACGACGTGTCGCAGACGCTGGCCGAGCGCGTACTGCTGCCGAAAGTGCGCCAGGCGCCGGAGGACACGGTCATCATCGCCAACGGCTTCAGCTGCCGCGAACAGATCGAGCAGGGCAGCGCGCGTCGCACGGCGCACATCGCCGAAGTCATCGCGCAACACCTCGAAAAACAATTGTAAAGGATCAGTTCCATGTCACTCCGCGCGCCTTTCGAATCGGAAATTGTCATCATCACAGGTGCCAGCGCCGGTGTGGGCCGCGCCACGGCCTTGCACTTCGGCAGGGCCGGGGCCCACGTCGGCCTGATCGCCCGCGACGGCGAGGCCTTGGAGGAGGTCAAAAGTCAGATCGAGCGGCTCGGTGGCAAGGCCGAAGTCGCGGTCGCCGACGTTTCCGATTCGGAAGCCCTGCTCGGAGCCGCGAAGCTGCTCGAAACAAAGCTCGGTCCGGTCGACATCTGGGTCAACGACGCCATGGTCACCGTATTCGCGCCGGTTACGGAAATCACGCCGGAAGAGTTTAAACGCGTCACCGAGGTAAGCTATCTCGGTTTCGTTTACGGCACCAAGGCCGCGCTGTGGCTGATGCGGCCGCGCAACCGCGGAACTATTGTCCAGGTTGGTTCCGCGCTTGCCTATCGCGCTATCCCACTGCAGGCAGCCTACTGCGGCGCCAAATTCGCCATCCGCGGCTTTACCAATTCGCTGCGCACCGAACTGATGCACGAGAATAGCGGCATCCACGTCACGATGGTGCATCTGCCGGCGGTCAACACGCCCCAATTCGATTGGGCGCGGACCCATATGGAGAGACAGCCGCGCCCGGTGGCGCCCGTATTCGAGCCGGAAGTGGCGGCAGCCGCGATCTACAAGGCCGCGCACGAACGCAGGCGCGAATATTGGCTGGGTCGCAGCACCATCACCGCAATCGTCGCCAATGCCATCATGCCCGGTCTGGCCGACCGTTATTGGCGCGCACGGCCGTCTCCGGCCAGACCGCGAAGCGTAAGGTGGCCGGCGACCGCCGCGACAACCTCTTGAAGCCGGTACACGACCAGCATCGCATGCGCGGTTCATTCGGTCGCGAGACTTCGCGCCATGCCTTGGTCGTGCCCGGCCCGACAACACGGATAGCTGCTACCGCCGCAGGGCTGGTTTGCGCCGGCCTACTTGGCATAATGGCCGGCCGCCTGGCTCGCCGGTGAGCGCGCAGCCCTGCGGGACGGCTATTCCGCCGCTATTGGCCGGCTGGAAATTCACCTGGGCAACTTTGGAATCGAAGAGCCCCGGGTGGGGGAACCCGGGGCAAGTTTAAATCGAGACCCCGAGGGGGAGGGATCTAAGGGCCTCGATACCGAGTCAATTCCGCGCCGCCGAGATCGTTCCTGAGATTGTGCCGCGAATTATTGTGAGGACGTTCTTTCAGTTGAGACATGGATTTAATCTGCGTTTCGATTAGCCACATCCGGTAAGGCTTTTCTTGTCGCCGAAGTATCGCGCATAGAGGGATGACCGATGATTACATTATTCGATCTCTTTGCGCTCCTGCTGCTGCTGACGGCCGTCTTCGGCTGGCTCAACGTCATGATCTTTAAGCTCCCCAGCAATATCGGCCTGCTGTTGATGGGGCTTTGTTCGGCCGTGATCGTTTTGCTGCTGGACATCGCGATCCCGGACGCGGCGCTGCTCCAGGACATGGGGCATGTCCTGCGCAAGATCGATTTCTACGATGCCGTGATGCACGGCATGCTGGCCTTCCTGCTATTCGCGGGCGCACTGCATGTGGACTGGCATCGTTTGCGGCGTCGGATCGCGCCGGTGCTGACGATGGCGACGGTCGGCGTGTTGACCTCGACCGTGGTGACCGGCTTCGGCCTGTGGGCGCTGAGCGGCCTGCTCGGCCTGCATCTGACACTCGGCTGGGCGCTGGTGTTCGGAGCACTGATCAGCCCGACCGATCCGGTGGCCGTGCTGAGCATGCTCAAGCGGGTCAAGGTGCCAGAGCTGCTCGAAACCGAAATCGCAGGCGAATCGCTATTCAACGATGGTGTCGGTGTCGTTCTTTTCACCATGCTGGTGCAGATGGCGCAGTCGGGCGACGGCGAATTGCCCTACCTGACCGCGACCGGCACGTTTTTGCTGGAAGCGTTCGGCGGCGCCCTCTTCGGTATTTGCACCGGTTGGCTCGCGTTCCACGCCATGCGCAAGATCGACGATTACGTGGTCGAGGTGCTGATATCGCTGGCGCTGGTCACGGTGACCTATGCGGTGGCGGGCAAGATCCATATCAGCGGGCCGATCGCCGTCGTGACCGCCGGCCTGCTGATCGGGGAACGCGCGCCCGAACATGCCATGAGCGACCGGACTCAGCGCTACATGTTCGGCTTTTGGACGCTGATCGATGAGCTGCTCAATTCCCTCCTGTTCCTGCTGATCGGGCTTGAGCTGATCGTCGTCGGGGTGGATTTGCGGTTCGGTTGGGTCGCAATCTGTGTGATCCCGCTGGTCCTGCTGGCGCGGTCGCTGGCGGTCGCGTTGCCAATCTGGGCGCTGTCTTCTTCCGTGCGATTCATCAAGGGCACCATTCCGGTGTTGATCTGGGGTGGCGTGCGCGGCGGCATTTCGATCGCCCTGGCTTTGTCGCTGCCCCATGGCGACGAACGACCAATTATCCTCACGGCCACCTACGCAGTGGTCCTGTTCACCATCGTCGTCCAGGGCCTCAGCTTGCAGGCCGTCATCCGGCGTGCGGTGCCGTCGTCACGGACCGTCAAAAGCGGGTGAAATAGTCCGCGCCCGTCAGCGCGAACATGAACAGCAGCCAGAAGATGCCGGCGCATGCGGTCAGCCTGAGCAGCGCGGTGTATTTGCGGAAGTCCATGAAGAACAGGACGAGCAGCGCGATCATGACTCCGGCGATAGACATGTGTATGGCCGCGTTTGCCGCCCCAAGGGGAATAAATGCCAGAAACGCGTTGGCGCCGAACAAAACAAGCAGGATGAGCCACAGAACGCCAGCCTGTAACCAGAGGCGCAAGGCATTGGCGCGCGGTGAAGAACGGTCGGTGTATGTCATGACGAGCCTGCCGTAGAGTAAGAATAGAGCGAGCCACAGAACGGCGCTTATGAACCAGTTGAACAGGCCGGGCCGGAGCGGCGAGGAGCGGTGCCCGCGTGTCATCTGTTGCCCAGCATGTAGAGAAGCGGCACCAGCGTGATCCAGACGATGTCGACGAAGTGCCAGTAAATGCCGATCGCGTTGAATGTCGGACTCTCGATCTTCAGCGTGCCGCGATAGAGCAGCACGATAACGATCCCGACAAGGACAATGCCGGCAGTGAGGTGGACGGCGTGTACACCGGTCATAACCCAATAAAAGGCCCAGAATACCTGCGCCTTTGCGTCCGGCAGCGGAAAATGTGCACCGGGAAAGTAGCCTTTTATGAGATCGTCATGGTATTCCATGCCTTTGCCGGCAAGGAAAGCGAGCCCAAGCAGCGCGGTGATCGCAAGGCAAACGAGCGTCATGCGGCGAAAGCCCGCAGCGGCGCCGCGCATGGCGACCGTCATCGTAAAGCTGCTGGTGAGTAGCAGCACCGTGTTGAGGATGCCGTAGAAGATTTCGGTCTCGTGCGCGGCGGCGCGGAACGCGTCCGGATAGAGCGTCCGGTAGACAGTGTAGCCGAGGAAGAGCCCGCCGAAGAACAGGACTTCGCTGGCGATGAAGACCCACATGCCGAACGAGACGCCCTCGCGCTGATGCGCGAGATCGGGCCACGGCTCGTGGCGGGCGGCGCTGATGTCGCTCATGCGTCCTCGCTTTGCTTCCGTTCCGGCTCGCCCGGCGGATCGTTGGCCGACCAGCCGTCGGCGTGATAGCGGTAGGGGCCAGTTGTGACCTTTGGCACGTGCTCGAAGTTCTCCTTGGGCGGCGGCGACGCCGTCAGCCATTCAAGCCCGGTGGCGTGCCAAGGGTTGCGTGGCGCGGTTTCGCCGCGCAGCAGCGACAGCGGCAGATAGATGAGCGGCGCCACGTAGGCGATGCCGAGAACGAATGCACCGCCGGTCGACAGCACGTGCCAGATCTGAAAGACCTGCGGGTAGACGTGATAGCGGCGCGGCATGCCCTCCCAGCCCATGACGAACTGCGGTAGGAACGTGAGCAGAAAGCCGACGAACATGGTCAGCGCCGCGAGCTGCGCGAATTTCTCCAGGTACATCTTTCCTGTGATCTTCGGCCACCAGTAGTGCAGGCCCGCGAAATAGGCGGTGATGCTGGCGCCGACCATGATGAAGTGGAAATGCGCGATCACGAAATAGGTGTCGGTGGCGTGCTTGTCGATCGGCACCGAGGCGAGGAACAGGCCGGTCAGCCCGCCGATGGTGAACAGGCCGATGAAGGCGATGGCGTAGAGCATCGGGGCTTCGAAGCTGATCTGCCCGCGGTAGAGCGTGGCGGTCCAGTTGAAGACCTTGATGGCGGACGGCACCGCCACGATGAAGGACAGGAACGAGAACACCACGCTCGCATAGGGTGACATGCCCGACACGAACATGTGGTGGCCCCACACCATGAAGCCGATGACCGCAATGGCCATGAGCGAGAACACCATGCCGGTGTAGCCGAACACGCGGCGTCGGGCGAAGCATGTAATGACCTCGGAAATCACGCCCATGCCAGGCAGTATCATGATGTAGACGGCCGGATGGCTGTAGAACCAGAACAGGTGCTGGAACAGTAGCGGATCGCCGCCCTTGCTCGGATCGAAGATCGGCACGCCCAGCCAGCGTTCGGCCACGATCATCAGCAACGACATCGACAGCACGGGCGTCGCCAGCACCATCACCAGGCTGGTGGCGTAGAGCGCCCATACCATCAGCGGCAGCCGGAACCAGGTGAGCCCCGGCGCGCGCAGCATATGCACGGTCGTGATGAAGTTGACGCCGGTGGCAATGGAGGAAAAGCCGACTATGAAAATGCCGATGGCCGCCGGAATGACGTGGCCATGTGAGTAGATCGTCGAAAAGGGTGTGTAGAAGGTCCAGCCGGTGTCCACGCCCCCGGCCCATAGCGCGTAGATGGTGAAGGCCCCCGCGAGGGTGAAAAGATACCATGAGATCAGGTTGAGTCGGGGAAAGGCGACATCATGGGTGCCGAGCATCATCGGCAGCAGGAAATTGCCGAGCGTGGTTGGGATCGACGGTACCAAGAAGAACCACACCATGATGATGCCGTGCATGGTGAACAGGCGGTTGTACTGGTCGTCGGTCAGGAACAGCCCGTTGGGTGTCAGGAGCTCGAGCCGCACCAGGCCGATCGCCACCGCGCCGATAAAGAAGAAGGCGGTGATCGACACCGCGTAAAGGATGGCGATGCGCTTGTGGTCGGTGGTGAGCAGCCAGGAGGCGATGCTGTGGCCTTCATCGAGATAGCTCTCGGCCTTCGGTTCCGGGACGTCTACGACGGTGACGGCGGTCATGGATGCGCCTCGCTATTGACGGACAACGACTTGAGATAGGCGAGCAGCTTCACGAGCTGGCCGTCGCTCACGACGCCCTTGAAGCTCGGCATGATCGGCGTGAACCCGGCGACGACGTCGCGCCGCGGCTGCAGGATCGAGTCGCGCAAGTATTGCTCGTCGGCCATCACGGTGCGGCCGCCCGCCAGGTGGACCTTGTGATTGAAGACGCCGTGCAGGTCGGGCGCGTGCACCGAGGACTGCACCGAATGGCAGCCCGAGCAGCCGAACTGGCGGAAGAGCGCTTCGCCCTCCTGCGCGAGCCCCGTGGTCTGTGGTTGTACCGCGGCCCAGCGCGCGTACGTTTGCGCCCTCATTACGATGAATTTGCCGGTCATGCGCGAATGGCCGGTGCCGCAAAATTCGGCGCAGAGCAGGCCGAAGGTGCCGACCTTGTCGGGCTTGAACCAGAGATAGGTGACGCGGTCGGGCAGCACGTCCTGCTTGATGCGCAGGGCCGGGACGAAGAAGCTATGGATGACGTCATTCGACGTCATGTCGAGCACGATCTCTTTGCCGAGCGGCACGTGCATCTCGTCGATTTCGCGGATGCCATTCGGCTGCTGCACCTTCCACATCCACTGCTTGGCGACGACGTGGATTTGCATGGCGTGCTTGGGCGGTGTGAGCGCGCTAAGCTGGGCGCTCGCCGCCCACCAGAAGATGAACATGAACAGGAATAGCGTAGCCACGGTCCAGCCGATCTCGAACTCATTGCGCATGAAATGCGGCATCGCCCCGCGTTTGGCAGACGTGCCGCGGCGGTAGCGCAGCGCGAATCCGAAGACGAGGCCGGCCACCAACAGCACAATGAAGATCGCGAGCGCCGACAGACCGTAAAATATGGTGTCGACGTGGTGCGCGTAGCCTGACGCGTCGCTGGTGTAAGCGGAGAGGTTCATGGCAAGGTGCTCGCGTCGGCGGTCATCGCTCCGCCCCGGATTGCACGCCCGAGCCGAGGGCGGGCTGCTGTGACAGCGATGTCGGTGCGACTTTTCGCGTTTCCGGCTGGGCCGGCTTCTTGACATTTCGGGCGGGGGCGGCGCGGCTCTTCGGCACTGTCGGTGGCGTGGCGAGTCCGGGCGCCGGCGCGGACCCGCCGGTGACCGACGTCGGCGAATTGATGGGCGCAAAGGCCTTGTCACCGCGCTTCGCGATCAGCGCCATCGCCTGTTCGATCGGGATGGCGATGAGGGTGTGCTTCTCATTCGCCCAATGATAGCCGTTCATTTCCTTGCGCTGGCCGGCGAGCAGCTTGTGCAGTTCGGCGGCGGGATGGGCTTCAAGCCGCGGTTTCGGAAATCTGCGTTCCGCCGGCGGCCTCGGGTTCGGCACCCAGGCCGAATAGAGAGCGTAGAATCCGCCGATGGCACCGGCGAGCAGCAACAGTGCACCGGCCGCCGCCAGCAGCACATAGCGGGTGGACACGCCGCCGGATTCATAGTGCTCGTGGATTTGCTCACTCATGCGCAGGCTCCCGAGCGCTGACGGCGTGCCCGCGCGGGAACATGGGCCAGCCCGCGCCGATGTAGGCGAGGAAGGCGCAGGCGAGGCCGATGGTGGCGACGAGGGCGGTGAGAATCGACCATGCGCCATAGACCGGCGCCAGCAGGTAGGCGACATAGAGCGCAATGCCGGTAAGGCTGCTTGTCGCGACCGCGCGCAGCGCGGTGCGGCTGAAGCGCACCTTCTGCAACAGCAGCGACAGGATCGGAGCGACGGACCCGAACGCGAAAGCGAGGCTCGCCAACCACTTCCACGGCGAGAACGCGCGGATGACGAAGAAATCGACCTTGTGCGGCAGGTCGGAGTACCACACGACCAGCACGGTCATGAAGTTGAGGTAGGTCAGTCCCAGCGTCACCGCGAGCATGAGACCGGCAAGGTCGCTGACGGCGCTTTCGTCGAGGTCGCGCGGAGCGGCGAGGGCCGCGAAATCGAGCGCCGCCAGCAGTTGGACGATGGCGATGGTGGCGCCGAAGGAGGTCGACATGAAGACCGGCTCGGCCGACAGGATCCAGTCCACCGAGACGAGCGTGATCATCACCGCCTGAAACACCATGCCGAGGCCCGCGAGCAGCACGCCCGCCTTGCCGCCGAGACGCGGCAGCATCAGCGCCAGCGCGCTCCAGCCGATGAAGGCGATCGCCGAGCGCGTCACGTAAAGCGGCCAGTTGAGATAAAAATGCGCGACACCGGGCGTAACGTGATCCGCGCCACTCATCCAAGCATAGAGCACGGGGAGCGCGATTAGCACCGGAATCACCATAAGGCCGAGCAGCGGAATTGTGGCGGCTGCCGTCTGCCAGACTAGCGCAAGGCGCTCGCCCCAACGGCCGCCGGTGAGACGGTGGATCATCAGCGCTTCCAGGCTGCCGATCGGGATCGTGGCGATGAAGACGAACGCGACCAGCCAGCCCGAGGCGGCAATGCGGGGCGCGAACAGCGACAGCACAACAAGCCCGACGGCCGCGAAGACCGCGACGGCGAGAAGGATCGAGTAGACGCGCTTTGACGCGCGCGGGACGGCAGAAGAGGGCGCGCTCATGGCAGCCTCCCTTTCGCTTCCGGCGCCTGCGCGAGCGTCGCGTGCTGCGAAAGCTGCAGCGCGCGGATATAGGCGATGATGGCCCAGCGGTCGTGCGGCGAGACCCGGTCGGCGTAGGAGTACATGACGCCGTAGCCGTTGGTGATGGTGTCGAAGAAGGTAGAGGCCGGCGCCTTCATCAGCCGCGCCTCGAAATAGGAGGGCGGGTGCGGAAAGCCGCGCTTGACCACGATGCCGTCACCGCGGCCGTCGATGCCGTGGCAGGGCGAGCAATATATGTTGTAGCGCTGACGACCGCGTGCGAGCAGCGCATTGTCGACTTTCGGCGGGGTCTTCGCCTCCTGCTCCCGCGCGAGATCGTTCTGCGCCACGGTGTGCGCCGGCGGTTGTTGCGCCGAGGTGTCGTTTGGCCACAGCTTGGCGCGCGAATAGGTCTTGTACTTCTTCTGCTGCGTCATGCTCAGTCCGCAGCCCCCGAGAAGACAAAGCATGACGACGATCGCGATCGGCTTCACGATCTGACCTCCCAGATCGCGATGGCGCCGTTCTGGCGCAGCCAGTCGAAGGCCGCCTCCAGGTCGGATTCGGCCGGCGGCGGGTCGATGGCGAGCAGGAAGGCATCCTGGCTCACGCGCTCGAAGCCGTTGACCGCGAACAAGGTGTGATGCAGCCGGGGCAGGCCGCTTTCGACAAAGAATGTGATCAACCCCGTCACTGCCGCCGCGAAAATGCCGATAGCGAACGGAAACAGCATGAAAGCCGGCCACGAATTGAGCGGTCGGCCGCCGCTGTTGATCGGGTAGTCGATCACGGCCGAGTAAAATTCAGTGGCATAGGCGAGCGCTGCGATGCCGACGCCGCCAATAAACATGGCCACCCGCACGTGCGAGGGTTTGGCCCCAAGCGCTTCTGCCAGCCCTTCGACCGCGAATGGTGTGAAGGCGTCGATGGCCCGGTAGCCGGTCTCGCGTGCCTTGTTCGCGGCTGCGACGAGCGCATCACCTCTCTTGAATTCGGCGAGAAGGATGCGGCTCATGATTCATGCCCCTCGTAGAGCATTTTGCGCACCTCGTGCATCGACACCATCGGCACCAGGCGACAAAGAAGTAGGTAGAGGAAGGCGAAGAAGCCGAGCGAGCCGATCAGCAGCGACCAGTCCCAGATGGTAGGAAAGAAGAGGCGCCACATGCTGGGCAGGTAGCCGTGCGAGAGCGTATTCCATACGATCTCGATGCGCTCGAGCCACATGCCGACGTTGACCAGGATGGCGATGATGACGACGGCCCAGATGCTGCGGCGAATAGCGCGCAGCCAGTAGAGCTGCGGCACGATCACGTTGAACAGCAGCAGGCACCAGTAGAGCGGGGCGTAGGCGCCGGTGAACTCGAAGACCGTGAACCAGCGCTCGGCGCGCTCGCCATGGTACCAGGCCGAAAACCACTCGCTGCAATAGGACAGGCCCATGATGATGGAGGCGGCGAGCATGATCTTGGCCATGACGTCGAAGTGCTCGACCGTGATCAGCGAATGCAGGCGGAAGCCCCAGCGCACCAGCGCGGTCAAGAGCACCACCATGGCGAAACCGGAATACATGGCGCCGACCACGAAATAGGGCGGAAAAATCGTCTCGTTCCAGCCCGGCATGATGCTGGCGGCGAAGTCGAGGCCAACCACGCTGTGCAGCGACACGACCAGCGGCACGGCGAGGCACGCCATGGCCATGTGATAGGTCTCATAGATCTTCCAGTGCCGCGCCGAGCCGCGCCAGCCGAACGACAAGGCGCCATAGATCACGCGCGGGATCGGTGTAGTGGCGCGGTCGCGCATGGTGGCGAGGTCGGGGATGAGCCCGACGTACCAGAATACGATGGAGAACAGCAGGTAGCTCAGGATCGCCCAGAAATCCCAGATCAGCGCGCTGCGCCATTGCGGCCACACGGTCATCGTGTTGGGGTAGGGAAGCAGCCAGTAGAAGTATTCCGGCCGGCCGAGATGCATGATCGGAAACAGGCCGGCGATCATGGCGGCGAACAACGTCATCGCCTCGGCGAAGCGGTTGATCGAAGCGCGCCAGCGCTGCCGGGTCAGCAGCAGCATGGAGGAAATCAGCGTGCCGGCATTGCCGATGCCGATCCACCAGACGTAATTGGCGAGCGGAAAGCCCCAGACCACGGTGGTGTTGTTGCCCCACACGCCGACGCCACGATAGAACAGCCACGCCATCGAGACGATCATCATCACCGTCAGCGCCGAGGCGACGAGGAAGGCTGTCCACCACGCCTTCCACCCCCATTGGCCGCGCGCGAGCAGCGGCGCGCTAACTTGTGCGCTGATCGCCTCATAGCTGCGCCCGGAAGGCTCGGTCCAGCGCTCTATCAGTTGTCCCTTGGCGGTGGTCATGCTTCGGGCTCCAGCGCCGGGCTTGGATTGCGCAGGTGGGCGAGATAGGTGGTGCGCGGTCGCGTGCCGAGATGACCGAGCAGCGCATAATGATGCGGCTCCTCCTTGAGTTTGTTGACGCTGGAATGCGTCTTGTTCTGGTCGCCGAACGAGATCGCGCGAGTCGGGCAGGCCGCCTGGCAGGCGGTGACCACGTCGCCTTCGGCAATCTTCCGGTCGTCGGTTTCCGCGGCGTGGCGCGCGCGGCTGATGCGCTGGACGCAGTAGGTACACTTCTCCATAACGCCGCGCGCGCGCACGGTGACGTCCGGGTTCATGGCGGCTTTCACCACCTCGGCGCCGAGGTCGGCGTATTCCTCGCCGTCGGACCAGCCGTAGAAATTGAAGCGGCGGACCTTGTAGGGGCAGGTAGCTTGGCAGAAGCGGGTGCCGATGCACCGGTTGTAGACCTGGTCGTTGAGGCCCTCGCCGTCGTGAACCGAGGCTTCGACCGGGCACACCGGCTCGCAGGGCGCCTTTTCGCACTGCATGCAGGGCACCGGCTGGAAGCCGGGCTGTCCCGCTTCGTGATCGTAACGGTCGACGCGCAGCCAGTGCATGTCGCGCCCGCGCCGGATCTGGTCGGGCCCGACGACCGGCACGTTGTTTTCCGCCTGGCAGGCCACGAGGCAAGCGTTGCAGCCGATGCAGACGGAGGTGTCGATCACCATCGCCCAGGCGTAGGTGTCGTATTTGAACTTGGGATAGAGCGAGGAATCGTGCTCGTCATGGTTCGGCGGATGCTTGCCCTGCGCGAGTTCGGCCAGCGTCATCGTCGGATAGAGGTCCTCGGCCTCGCCTTCCAGCAGGAACTGGTGTTGTAGGGTCGGAATTTGATGATTTTCGCCTGTCGGCTTGATGTCGATGTTCTCGATCTGCCAGGGCGCATCGAGCGTGCGTAGCGGATAGACGTTGAAGCCGATGCCGTTGCCGATGGCGCCGGCGCGCTCACGCCCGAAGCCGAGGGTGGTGGCGATCAGGCCATCGGCCTGCTGCTCGCGGATGCGCACCGGACCCCGCACCGAGCCGCTGCCGGTCTTGATCTCGACAATGTCGCCGTCGTTGAGGCTGCGCCGTTTGGCGTCGCCCGGCGAGATGTGCAGGGTGTTGCCCCAGACGTCCTTGGTGAACGGATGGGCGCACTCCTGTAGCCATGGATTATTGGCGTAAGCGCCGTCCCACATGGAGGGATCGGGACTAAGTGCCAGGGTCAAGCCCTGCGGCGGCTTGGCGGATGCGAGGTTGGGAAGTTTAGGCGCGCCGGGAGACGCGGACTTGCTGACGGTACCGGCGATGACGCCGTCGTGCAGCGTCCGGCGCCACGAGTTCCTCGAACTGGCCGGACGGCACGCGGCTCTTCCAGGTTTCGCGTACGATCTTGTAGGAAGAGGGCCACGTCTCGCCGACGATGGTGCCGAGCACCTCGTGTGAGCTGCGGCTGTCGTAGAGCGGGTGGATCAACGGCTGCACGATGCTCGCGGTGCCGTCGGGAGCGCGCAAGTCGGACCAGCTTTCGAGCGGATGCGACATCGGCAATCGCCAATGGCAGCGTGCGGCAGTCTCGTCGTCGTGCAAGCTGAGACAGGCGGAAAACGGCACCTTTGCGATCTTATGGGCAATGCCGAGATGGCCCGGCGTGTCGTAGGCGGGATTGGCGCCGATGACGATCAGGGTTCCGACGTTGCCGTCGTCGAGATCCTGTGCGAGCGCTTGCAACGTGTCGGCATCCGATTGCGGTTGGTCGTCGAGGGGTGCGACGAACTCGATAGGCGCATCGAGCTGCCCGTTGATCCAGTGGCATAGCGCGTGCACCTCGGCCGGTTGGCGCCGGCCGACCGTGACTAGGGCCTTGCCCTTGTGCGCTTTGAGATCGGCGGCGCAGACCTTGGCGAGGTGCGCGGCATCGTCCGGCAGGTGAGGTCGGGCGTTGCCGCCGGTCATCGCCGCGGCGACGGCAAGCGCGAAATTGCGGATCAACGCGGGGTGCAGCGCCAGCCTATTGTCAGCGCTGGCCCCCGTCAGCGTCCATTCGCCTTCGACCGCATAGAGCCGCATGAACGGCTTGGATTGTCGCCGCCGCCGGTGCGAGAAATTGCTGGCGTTGGCGATCTGCTCGGGCCCCGCGCCGAGCGGATCGGCATCGAGCGCCAGCACGACTGCCGCATCCTGGAGGCGGAGACGCGGGATGAGCGGCTGGCCATAAGCGAGGCGCGTACCGGCTAAAATATTGTCGTCAGATACCGGCTGATATTGATACCAGCGTGCCTGGGGAAACTGCTTTTTGATGTCCGCCATTTGCCGCTGGAGCGTCGGCGATGTGACGCGGCCGCTGACAAAACGCAGGGCGGCCCCGCCGCGCTTCTTCTCGCGCTTGAGGTGCGGGTACAACGCGCTAGTGAAGGCGTCCCATGTCGCGATGTCGTCGCCGTGCCGCGGCGCCTGCAAGCGGTTGGGATCGTAAAGTGACATGATCGCAGCTTCGGCGAACACGTCGGTTGCGCCGAGGCTCGCTGGATGACGCGGATTGCCTTCGATCTTGATCGGCCGGCCGTCTACTGAGATCGCGAGCACGCCCCGGCCGTAGCCGTTGAGCGCCAGCGTGGTCGCGTATTGGCGCGGTACGCCCGGCACCAAGCCTTCCGGCATATTGACATAGGGCACGATCTCTTCCGCCGGCCGCCCGCAGCCGGCGAGACTGAGCGCCAAGCCGGCGCTGAACAGTTTCAACGCCGAACGTCGATCCATGTCGGATGAAGACCCGTGCGCGCGCGTGTCGGTGCAGTCGTCGTGCGGCAATCTCTTCATCGGTGGCATCGCGAGCAATCGGTGAGGTGGTGGGTGTCGATGTGGTAGTTGACGAGCAGCTTCTCTGCCTTCGAAAGCTGGTCCGGCGGCGGTTTCCAGCTCATGTTGAAGATTTGGCTTTTTGGCCGGAGGTAGGGTTTCGGATCGCGGTGGCAACTCACGCACCAGCCCATCGTCAATGGTGCCACCTGCCGCATCAGCGGCATCTTCTGAACGGCACCGTGGCAGGTGGAGCAGCCAATGCCGTTCATCACGTGCACGGAATGATCGAAGTAGACGTAGTCCGGCAGCCGATTGACCTTGTTCCAGTGGATCGGTTTGTCCTGCGCGAGGCTCTTCCGCACCGGCGCGAGCATCTTGGCGTTGGTGAAGAGCTGCGAGTGGCAGGTCATGCAGGTGTGGGTCGGCGGGATGCCGGCGAACGCCGCATTCTCGACTGACGTATGGCAATAACGGCAATCGATGCCGAGCGCGCCAACGTGATGAGCGTGACTGAATGGCACGGGCTGGTCCTGGGCAATAGATGCTCCGGTGATGTAGTCGGATCGCATCACCGCATAGGCGCCACCAATGAGCACAAAAGGTCCAACGAGGATCGTGACCAAGACGATGCGGATGATCGTATCGGCCGCCGGACGAAATATCTGAGGCATCGGCGCCGCGCCTCCAGGTGATTAGTTGCCCTCGACGAAAACCGCATACTCGACAGGGCCAATTATTCGGCCAAGTTCCCCCCAAATCACGGCAGTTCGGGTAATTGCGCGTTTTGTTGTTCGGATACCGATGAAAATACGTCGGTACGGCAATGTGGAGAAAAACGACACTAGGAGGTAATGATGACCCATGGCAGCGCTCTCTGAATTGGCGCCCCTTAGATCAACCCCCGGTTCCGCTGGGGGTTCCATCTGCGACACATTCCCACCGCAGCGCAGTGTGGTTCCCGATCGCAGACGAGGATTGGGCGGTTTTGTCACAACGCGCAATTGCCCATCTCGCTCACGGAACATCGCCCCGCAGGCCCGCGTTGTTATTTTTACGATGTCAATAGAACGCGGGAGATAAAATGCCGGAAAGGAGAGGCGATCGCATTGTCGAAACGCCAACCGAGGCCCGTGCGGGAGTCACTGGGAAGGGTGGGCGTTATGTGCTCGCAATCAGTACCATTGCGACTGCAGTCGTATTTGTGGGCGTGTATCTGTATTTCTTCACGTGAGGCGCCAATCTTGAAAATCATCACTGGTGATTGGCACCCCCAAAAGCGCTTTACGTGAAGGCCGGCAGCTAGTCTCACCGCACTGTATGATACGTTCCTTCTTTGGGTGACGAACTGCTTTGGCGGCCCGCGGGTACGGGAGTGCGTGGCGGTTCGTTGCTGGCGCCGGTGGTGAAGCGGCTGACCTGCTGATTGTTTCCATAATTGTAGCTCGTGGCCAACAAGGTCACGACAATCGCCGCCAGGATGGCGATACCGACCGTCCAGACCCATGCTCTGCGACTGCGGCCTTCCTTCAACAGTGGGTCGGGCTGCAGCTCGCGCTCATTTTCTCTCCTTTGCTGTTGTTTCGGATCGGTGGCCATGTGGTCTCCTCTTTTTTGAGACCAATGCCTGATTAAGGGGCTCGTTCCAAAGAAATTGCGGCCTTCAGTCGTTAATTTGCGCCATGGCCGGCAGGGAACTTGGCGCGCGCCCTCACGTTTTCTTCGCAGCCTGTCTTGCAATCAATTCCAAGAATGTGGAGGTGAAACATGGGGCGTGTCTCGAAAGCCGCGGCAGCGGTCAAAGAAAACCCGAAAATCGAAGAGCTCGTCAGCGGTCTCGAGCAGCAGATACGGCGCCTTTCGGAGGTCGCGAACGCTGGCCGGGAACAGGTTTCCGAGGGCGCGGATGAGGTCAACGAATTCGTCGCCAGGGCGCTCGAAGATATCATGAACCGCGTCCGCAACACCTCGGCTGACGTCGGCTCGACGGTTGCCAGCGAGATATCCCGGATAGGTAGCGACACAGCCAAGAAGGTCGCCGACGAAGTCGAGCACCGGCCCTTGATCATGCTGGCGCTCGCGGCCGGGATCGGATTTCTCATCGGCTTCGCCAACCGCCGCTAAACGACCCTGCGCTTCGATCGCGTCATAGGTGGCTCGGTGCGGGCCTTCGCCGCAATGATCGCGCCATGAGTACAAAAAGAAACCGATGAGTTGCTTCCGTGGCTATGGACGTAGGTAACACGTGGCAAACGGTCAAAGTGGCGCTGGTTTGGCTGCTGCTGGCGGCGCTGGCTTTTTTGGCGTGGTGGATTCGGCAGGCCGTTCTGCTGGCCTTCGGCTCCATTATTGCGGCCCTGCTACTGCGCATGATTGCGCGCGGAGTTGCACGCTGGACGGCCATATCGGAACAAGTCGGGCTTGTGATCGCGACAGGCCTCGTCCTCGCAGTCATTGGCGTCACGTTGTGGCTGTTCGGCTCTCAGATAGAGAGCCAGTTCAGCGAGCTCATCAAGCACATCGAGGCCGGCGAGCACTATCTCAATTCGGTTCTGGAGAAAGGCGCACTTGGTTCGCTTGGCGCAACGGTTACTGAACATGGCTCGTCTCTGATCACGGGGATGCTTGGTGACGTGCTCTCCCGCGGTTTGCGATTTGCCGAAGGCGCGGTGGTCGTCGCCATCGGTGCGGTCTATCTGGCGGCACGGCCGGACCTCTATATACACGGCTTTGCGATGCTGTTTCCGTCGAGGCAGCAGTTGCGCGTGGTACGTTCGATCAATCTGGTCGGCCATGCGCTTAGGCTTTGGCTGATGGGCCAGTTCATTCTCATGTTGATGGTCGGCATTCTCTCGTTCATCGCGGCGTGGGTGATCGGATTGCCAAATCCCGGGGCGCTCGGCCTGATCGCGGGCATCGCGGAGATCGTTCCTTATCTCGGTCCGTTCATTGGCGCCATTCCGGCCGTGCTTGTCGGTCTCGCCCAAGGTGTCGCGTCAGCGCTCTGGATTGCGGGGGCGTATCTCGTGATACACATTTTTGAAGGCTATATCACCGCGCCTTTGATCGAGCGCTATTTTGTCACCATTCCCCCAGCGCTGGTGCTGATCGGCATTGTCATTGTCGACCTTCTGTTCGGCACGGTAGGCGTCATCTTTGCCGCGCCGATTACGGTGGCTGCCTTCATGGCGGTGAAGATGATTTATGTCGACGATCCCCTTGAAGAAAACATGAAGGATCAAAAGCGGCATGCGGCCTGACGCGCCGTCATAAGGAACAGCACGCGGCGCCACGCGTTTTCCTTTTTGAATGGTGCGATACATCGCGCCCATTGTTCCGAGTTCCGGAGAATTGTTCCGAGTTTTCGGAGAAAGGAGAACATCGATGCGATATCAGACACTACTTACGAGCGCCGCGACGCTGCTGATGAGTGGCGCGTTGGCCGTCGCGCCGGCGATGGCCGCGGGCCCGATGTCAAAGGATAAAACCGGCACCAGCGCGACTATGCACAGCACTGGCGCCATAAACGGCACGATGAAGAATGAGGGCGGCACGACCGGCCTCGACAATACCAGTTCGCATGGCGAGCAGGGCCAACAGGCCGCCAGCGACGCCAAATCGTTGGTGAAGGAAGCGACCGCCGAGGTCAAGAAGATGGAGAAGGACCCGCAGCTCAAGAAGCTGATGGCCAAGGCCAAGGGTATCTACCTGGTTCCGGAGTTTGGACGGGGTGCGCTCGTGGTCGGTGGTCGTGGCGGCGCCGGCGTCGTACTGGCGCACACGAACGGCCAATGGACCAACCCGATCTTTTACGATTTCGGCGCGATCAGTTTTGGCGCCCAGGCTGGCGCTTCCGGCGGCCAAGTTGCGTTCCTGCTGATGACCAAGAACGCGGTCGATCAGTTCAAGAGCGGCAACAAGATCTCGCTTAACGCTGGGGCCGGACTGTCGATTGTCGCCTATTCGGCGAATGCTCAAGCGTCCTGGGGCAAGGGTGACATCGTCATGTGGTCCGATACGGCGGGCGCCTATGCGGGCGCCACCATCAGCATCACGGATCTGAACTGGGACGACGACAGCAACATGGCTTACTACGGTCGCAAGGTCGATCCGTCCGAGGTGTTGGCCGGAAAAGTGAACACCCCGAACGCCAAGCAACTCAAGCAGAATTTGCCGGGCTAATCATGGTTGGTCGGTGAGGGGCCGGCGGCGCACATGATGCGCCGCCGCGCCACTTGGCTTCATGACCCTGGGAAACCACGCCTCCGCCCAAGTTCGACGCACACCGGTCTGGCTGGTGGGGGTGGCTATTCTCGGCACCTGGGCGCTAACGGTATTGCTTGGTCGAAGGATGCCGACGGCGCGGGGCGGAGGTGGAGCGCCTATAGTGCAGGGCGGTGCGTCGATGCGCAGTTTGCCGTTTTGGAAGCATGTCCTGATCCGGGTCTACGAAGAGATTACGGAAGACCGCCTGCTATCGCTCGCCGCCGGTGTCGTCTTTTACGGCCTTCTGGCGTTGTTTCCGGCCATCACCGCGCTGGTATCCTGCTATGCGCTGTTCGCCGATCCCGCGACCATAAGCAATCATCTCGCCGTCCTGAAGAACGTAATGCCGAGCGGCGGCTACGGCATCGTGCATCAGCAAGTCGAGCGCATCGCGTCCGGCACCACCGGCGATCTGAGCTTGGCCTTCTTCGTCAGTCTCGCGATCGCACTCTGGAGCGCGAATGCCGGAATGAAGGCGATCATCGACGCGCTCAACATCGTCTTTGGCGTGAAGGAGCTGAGGAGCTTCATCCGCCTCAATGTGGTTTCGCTCATCATGACGGTGGCGGCCATTATTGGTCTGCTACTGGCGATCGCCGCCGTTGTGGTGGCGCCGATCGTGCTATCCTACCTGCCGCTCGGCGGATTTGGCTCCATCATCATCGCCTGGCTGCGCTGGCCGGCGCTGGTGCTGTTGTTGATGGTCGCCATCGCACTGCTCTACCGGTTCGGGCCCAACTGTGAGCATCCGCGCTGGGAGTGGGTCAGCGTCGGTGGCATATTCGCAACGCTGGCTTGGCTTGCCGGTTCGCTGGCTCTGTCCTGGTATCTGAGCAATTTCGCCGACTACAACGTCACCTATGGCTCGCTCGGCGCGGGTGTCGGTCTGATGATGTGGCTGTGGGTGACAGCCATCGTCGTACTCATTGGCGCCGAGCTCAATTCCGAGATCGCCGCCGCGCGCTCCCACACGGAGAAGCCACATGCCGGTGGCATCGGGGCGGCAACCTGAGACCGCCTGAGATATTCGAGGTGCGCCTGGCTGGCTGAGCGATGAGGGCCAGCACATCAACGCCGGAGCTGAATTGCGAAGCCATCGTCACAACGGTGCGGCGATGGTGCTCAAGCTGCGTCCTTCCGTTCCGGTTGGTGGACGATCCCATAGCGGCGGGCGAGCGACGCGCGTGAAAGGTAGAACAACGCACGGTCCCGCCAGAGTACATCCGCGCGCAGGGCCGTGGGATTTGCCGCCAGAACCAGCAGCATGATGTGAATGTTTTCACCAAAGTAACGCAGCCCCTGGGAGCTGGATTGAGCGGCCACTGGCTCGAATCCGAGGTGCAGTGCAATGCGGTAGAGTTGCCGGTGCTTGGCGCCGGTGCCGAGGCGCATGTCGGCGCGCAGGGCGCGGATATTGCCGAGTTCGGGCCGTCGCGCCAGCGTTATCGCCAGTTCTCTCAGAGATTTGTCGGCGGCGCGGCGCACCCGCCGCGCCCAGCCGAGGCTCGAATTGCCCGGACGCATACGCAGCATGTGCTCATTCCAAAGGTGCAGATTTAAGATTGGGGCGCCGCGCTCGATGCGGGTGCCATCCTGCAGGACGCATTTGGTTCCGGCTTCAGTGCGATTGACGCGGAAAAGGCAGTGGCTGTCGCTGCTGAATTCATAGACGCCCTGGCGTCTCTGCAGCCAGCGATCCATCCCGAAAATAGTGGATTCGAGCAATCGTCTGCTCGGGCTGGAGGAAGTCGTCGTGCGCACGACGGTGGGCTCCGGATCGGTATCAGGTCGTCCCCCGATGTGTTTAAGCCGTCGACGCCGAATATTGTTCCATGCGGGGGCAAGCTTGCCGCCCCCTCAGTGGTCTTCCGTCTCGATCCGTTGGTAGAGCTCTTCCAGTGAGATCTTGATTGTCAGCGCGACGGGGATCGCCAGCACGACGCCGGCAATGCCGAATAGCGTTGCGCCCGCTAGGAAGCAGAAGATGACCATGACGGGTCGGACATAGGCCGCTTTGCCGAGCACGATGGGCCCGAAGAACTCGTCGATGGAGATCCGCAGCACCACAGCGTAGATGACATAGGCGATAATGTTCCAGGCGCCTGCGGCTTCCTTCACGGCCACCAGGCCGGCGATGACCGCTGAGGCAAAAGGCCCGACCAGCGGAATGGTCTCAAGCAGGCCGGTCAAAAGCGCCAGCAACATCGGGTGGCGCAGTCCAAGAATGAGCCCCAAGCCGATATAGGCCACGCTGGCAGCATAAAGAACGACCAGCGCGATGCCGACGAAGTAGCGTTGCAACACCGGGTCGAGGCGGGCCCAGATCGCGTGGACCAATGCACGATGGTGCGGCGGCACCAGCCAGAACAGTCCTTGCGAGATGCGCGGTGCGTCGAGCAGGAAATAGCCGAGCAGCACCCAGCTCAGGATGAAACCAAAGAATCCGATAAAGCCGGAGGTCAATATCGTCAGGATGCTGCCGCGAGAATTGAGCCATTGCCGTACTTCGTGGGACGCGGATGCCGCGATTTGCGCGGAATCGATGTTCGCGCCCAGCACCTTGAACGATCGGTGCCCGATGAACTGTTCGGCTAGCGCCTGCACCGAGCCTTGAAGGTCGGCGGTGACATGCGAGATCTCGTGCGCCAGAGGTCGCCAGCCGAAAAAGCCGATCAGCAGGGCAAGCGCGAGCAGCGCGAGCAGAACCGCGAGCGCGAAAAGCCAACGTGGCCAAGTGCTCCGTCCACTTAGCCTGTCGACTAGTGGCGTGCAGACATAAGCGAGGATGCCGGCAAAGATAAACGGCAGCAAGATGCCACGAACAAGATAGATGAAGATCGACAGCGCGATGATGACGCCGAAGACGGTTGCGCTCGCCCGCAATTCCCGGCGATCGCTCGATGCAGAATTGCCTGGGCCCGGCCTAGGCTTCATAAGCTCGATCTTTCCAGCGCACGCGGCCTTTCAGACGCCAGAGCAGACTGTCGAAAGCCAGCAAGGCGCCCACGCTGTAGCCAAAGGGAAACAACACGCCGTACCAAAGAGGGATTCGGAAATGAATGGCGCCGGCGAGATGCAGACTGAATACCATGGCCGAAGCCGCGAGGGCCGGGACTAGGGCAAGGCCGGCGTCGGGAGAGTCCTGCACCCAGCCGACCAGATCAATCAGCGGAACAAGCAGCGTGGCCCACGCGAGGGCGACGGCCGCTATGGATTTGATGACTGTGGCCAGCGAGCCGCCCAGCATATCGATCAGGTTCTTGGCCAGCCCGGGCCAGAGTGTCCGCCAACCGGTGTACATGCGGCCGCTCAGCAGGCGCACGCCGTCCATGAGCAGCACGCGATAGCCGCGGCGCTTAAGCAAGCGCGCGAGCTCGATATCCTCGCATATTGCGTTACGAACGGCCGCATGGCCGCCGACCGCCACGTAGGCGCGCCGTCGGAGCAGCATAAATTGGCCCATGGCCACCACGTCGTTGCTGTCGGGCGCTTGCACGCGCGCCAGGTTCTGCGAGACGGCGAGCAGGTAGTGGCCGCATGGAATCAGCAATCTCTCCGGCACGCTCCGCAACTCGTGTCGGGGCGCGAGCGAGAGAAGATCAAGCTTGCCGCTCCGGGCGGCGGCGAGAGCGCTGGCCATCAGGTGTGGCGCAGCGCGCATGTCGGCGTCGATGAAGCAAAGCCATTCGGCCGCGGCCGGAGCGACGGCGGCGCCGACCGCACAGGCATGCGGCTTGCCCGTCCAGCCGGCGGACAGCGGAGGCGCGCGCAGCACCGTGATGCGGTCATCGAGCAAAGCGGCAATCTCTGCGGTCTTGTCGCTTGAATTGTCGTCCACGACGGTGAGGTGCAGGTGCGCTGCCGGATAATCCTGATTGAGCAGCGTCGCCAAGCATGGCGCAATATTGGCCGCTTCGTCGCGTGCCGGCACGATCACCGCGACATCGGGCGCGTCTGCCGGCACGCGTTCGCGGTTTGGCAGCAATTTGGGCAGGGCGTGCTGTTGGCGGACGGCGCGCGCCAGCAGATAGATAACCAGCGCCAGCCAAGTGATTGAGATGATGAATGCCATGTCGGGTGCGGCGGCGCTGGATGAGCGCCCCACGTCTCCTGGTCAATGTCGGCGCGGGCGTTGCAGTTTCATGGCAACAGCCGTTGGGAACTGCGCCCCAAAATAGGAAACCCAGTGCGATGGAAGGTGTTCCATAACCGGGTGCAGGCGGCCGACGGTCCAGCCGTCTCCTGTGTCCGCATTCGACAAGGAGGTTCCCGGTTGATCGCCCGCGTCTTGAATGCGCCAAAATGGATGGCCGCGCCGCTGGCGTTTGCGGCAGGCATCGTCGACGCCTGCACATACCTTGCACTGTTTGGTCTCTTCGTCGCTCAGGTAACCGGCAGTTTCGTCATCGTCGGTACGGCGATGTTCGATTCCGGCACTGCGACCGTGATTCGCACGCTCGCCATTCCCGTCTTTTTCTTCGCCGGTTTTGCCACGGCCTTCGCAGTCGCGACCGCCGGCCGGCGTCGCACGGCATTGGTCTGGATGATCGGGAGTGAGATGGTCCTGATCGCCGCTTTCACCGCCGTCGGTTTGGTCGGCGCACCGTTTGCCAGCGCCAATGCGCCGCTTGCGGTGATCGCGAGCCTTCTCGGCCTCGGTGCCATGGGCGTACAGAGCGCGATGGTGCGGCTCTTGATGAGCGGCATCTCCTCGACCAACGTGATGACCACCAACACGACGCAGGCGGCGTTGGATCTCGCGCAATGGATGGTGGCGGCGCGGCGCGCGCGGCGCCATCCGCACGACGCCGACGCCGATGTGGCGCGCCGGCACGCACGGCTGCGCTTTGCGCGACTTTGGCCGGTGATTGCCGGTTTTTTCGCCGGCACCATGGCCGGGGTTGTTTTGTTCCGCGCGGTCGGCTTCTGGTGTCCCATACTCTCGCTCGCGATCATGACCGCGCTTTTGGCTTGGACGCTCTTTTCGAAAGATGAGGATGGGTGATTCTGCGCTGCCTCACTTCCGCTCGTGATGCCGGAGTCCTGAACTCACGTTGCGATTTTTTAATCCGACTATCATTGATTTCCCTTTGGGGGGAACGGCGTTTGGCGCCTCGCGTTGACCGTAAGAAAGCGGCGATGAACCGACCGCGGCATCCTGACCCAGCCGCAAATGTGCAGGTCGATTCTGCAATTCGGCAACGCTGCATCGACAACTGAGCCGATCACCGGCAGCAACGCCGTCATAGCCGTCAGCAATGCGGCTTGGGACGCCTGGGTGCTCAGCGTGATCGTATTCCTGGTGGCGCTGTCGGCGCTTGGCCGTTTTGCGCGCGGTCAGGAGTGGGCCAACCTCTTGCTCGGCGCCTGGATTTTCGTGGCGCCTTGGGTGCTGGGTTTCGCATACGGGCTGTTTCCGGCAGCGGCATGGGATCACTGGATCGTTGGCGCGCTGATCTTCCTCGTGTCGGCCTCGGGGCTGAGCATGCTGCAGCGTGAACCGACGCCGGAAATCCAGCACGAGCACCGCTAATGACCGTTGGCGTGCTTATGCCGTACCACGCAAGACAAGTGAAATAGACAATCCGAAAGAAAAGAAATGAAAGGGGGCGTCACATGAAGACGATGGAAGAACTGTTCCTCGACCTCATGTCCTCGACCTCATGCAGGACGTCTATTACGCCGAAAAGGAGCTAGCCAAGACGCTACCCAAGTTGGCTGAAAAGGTCGATAACAAAGACCTCAAGCGCGCCTTCATCATGCATCTGACGGAAACCGAGGGCCATATCAAGCGGCTCGACAAGGCGTTTGAGTTGGTTGGCAAGCCAGCCAAAGGCAAGAAATGTGACGCCATCCTCGGCATCATCGCCGAGGGTGAACAGGTGATCAAAGAAGTCGACGATAATCAGACCCTTGATGCTGGGCTGGTTGCACCTGGCCAAGCGGCCGAGCACTACGAGATCGCTCGTTACGGCACGTTGTGCTCATGGGCCAAACTGATCGGCAAACCGGACATCGCCAGTCTCCTGTATGAGACACTGGAGGAGGAAAAGAACGCCGACGGATTGCTGACCAAGATCGCCGAGAAGTCGGCGAAGCAGAATCAGCATCCGCACGGGTCGGTTTAGCAAAGTTGAATGAAAATACGGCCGCGTAGTGGAATACGCTATGTGCCAAACGAAAGGCCCGCCAAGCGGGCGGGCCTTTCCGCATTTTGGTTATTCCGGGTCCGCTTACCATAGCGCATCGCAGACACGCGTAAACGCGCTGATCGCTCGCGGCCCGGAACGACAAGTTATTCGAAATCCGGCAGCGCCTGCTTCACGCGGCTTATTCCCGCCCATGGGTCCTTCTTCAGGCGGCTCAGCCGCTGCATCGCGTTCTGCACCGTGTACTGGTTGGCGCTTCTGAGGTGGCCGATCTCCGACCAGGTGACCGGCATTGCGACCGGCGCGCCGGGACGGGCGCGGGTAGAATAGGGGGCAATGGCCGTCGCCTCGCGGCTGTTGCGCAGGTAATCGACGAAAATGTGGTTTTTGCGCCGCGTCTTGCTCGCGGTGGCGAGATAACGGTCAGGGTCGTCGTGGGCCATGCTTCGGGCAACGGCGTTCGCAAACTTCTTGGCGGTGTCCCAAGGCGTCGGTTTGATCGGCACCACCACGTGCAGACCCTTGCCGCCGGTGGTCTTCACGAAGCTCCTGAGATTGACCCGTTTTAGTCGTGCGCGCACCTCGCGCGCGGCCTCGATCACATCGGAAAAGCCGAGACCGGGGCCAGGGTCGAGATCGAAAACTAGCCGGTCGGCGTTCTCGCGGTCGTCGGCAGGCGCACCGCGCGCGTGGACTTCCAGTGTGCCGCCCTGCACCAGTGCGATCAGCCCGTCGAGATCCGTCGATGGTGATGATCTTGTCGCCCTTTTCCGGCACGAGGTGCAGGTACTCGGTGGGGATGCCGGCGCGCGCGTGCTTTTGGAAGAAGCATTGGCCCATGTCGGCGCCCTCCGGGCAGCGTACCAGCGCCAGCGGCCGGCCGGCGACGTGCGGGCGCATCCATTTCCACACCTTGGCGTAATAGTCGGCAAGATCTTGCTTGGTGACGCCGGCGTCGTCCCAATAAACCCGGTCGGGATGGCTGAGCCTGACCTTGCCGACAAGGGCGCTTGCGCGCTTGCCGCGCGCGGCCCGTCGTTGTGTCGAGGAGCGCATCTTGCTTGCCATCAGTTCGCTTTCTCCCGCACCACGTCCTTGGCCGGCTTGTCCTCGCGCACGCCCTGGAACGAAGCTTGCCGCACGCGGTCGCCGTGGGTCCAGCCGTGGAAGTCGACTTCCACCACCGTCTTAGGCTCGACCCATATTGGCCCCCGTGCGCCGCGCTCTTCCTTCGGGACCGTGGCGAAGGGCGATGTCTTCCGTGCTTTGGCGTTAAGTTGCCGGTAGAGCGAGCGGGCGACCTCTTGCGTAAAGCCGGTGCCGGTGCGCCCGGCATAAGTCAGCTCGCCATGATCGTAGACCGCCAACACCAGCGCACCGACCGTGTGCGCATCGGCACTCGACGGGGCAAAACCGGCGACCACAAATTCCTGCCGGTCGGAGCATTTGGTTTTCAGCCAGTCGCGGCCACGCCCGGAACGGTAGGGCGCATTGGCCACTTTGGAGATGATTCCTTCGAGTCCCATCTTGCAAGCGCGCTTAAGCAACGCCGGGCCCGGCTCGGTAATCGACTTGCTGAAGCGAAGCGCGCCCCGCTTGCGCCCGCGGCCCAGGAGCTTCGCAAGCGCGGTCTTGCGCTCGCTGAGCGGCACGGGCTTGAGGTCCGCGCCGTCGAGATGCATGAGGTCGAAAGCATAGAGAACCAGGCGGTCTTGGCGTCCGGCCTTCAAATCCTGCTGCAGCAAGGAGAAGCGCGAGATCCCATCCGAGTCTTCCGCCACGAGTTCGCCGTCGATCAGCGCCGCATCGGCGCCGAGCTTGGCGACCGCATCGGCGACGGTTGGAAACTTGTCGGTCCAGTCGAGTCCTTTGCGGGTGAGCAGCTTGGCTTTGCCTCTCTGAAGATGCGCCTGGATGCGGTAGCCGTCGAACTTGATTTCGTGAATCCAGTATTCGCCGGTCGGCGCTTTGTCGACCAGCTTGGCCAGGCACGGCTTGACGAAGCCGGGCAGGGCGGCGCGCTGGCCGTGAAGGTGCGCGGCGGCGGCCTGCTTCTTGGACTGCCGTGGCGTCGGAGCCTCGCGCATCAGGCGCAGGTCGACCGCACGGCTCTTCCGGCGGCGCGCGCTCGAGGCGGCACGCCGTCCCTTGCTCTTGCGTCCGGCGCGTTTGCTGGCGGTCATCGGCGCTTCGTCCGCTTGGTCTTCTGCCCGGCTTTTGATTTTCTGGGCTTGGCGGCTTTGGTTTTCGGCCGGCCCTTTTTCTTAGCCTTTGATTCGGACTTGGCCGGCTTCGCCTTGCGCTTGCGGCGCGGTTTACCGTCGGCGATTTCGCCGAGCGAACGGCCCGTGGCCACCGAGCGCGGCGCCTCATCCAGGATATCCTTGTCCTTCTTGCCGCGTGCCTCGTCGTCGCGTTGCTTGATCAGCAGCCAGTTGTCGCGCTTCTCGCCGCGCCGGCGGCGCATGCGCACCAGATGCCAGCCGCCGTGCAATTTCTCGCCGGCGAGATGGAAGGCGAGGTGCCCTTTGTGCAGGCCTTTGTCGGGATCGTCATCCGGCGTCCATTTCCCCCGGTCCCAGATCATCACCGTGCCGGCGCCGTATTCGCCTGCGGGGATCGTGCCTTCGAATTTGTTGTAGTCCACCGGATGGTCCTCAACCTGCACGGCAAGCCGCTTCTCGCCCGGCACCAGGCTGGGGCCGCGGGTGACGGCCCAGCTCTTCATCACGCCGCCGAGCTCGAGCCGCAGGTCGTAGTGCAGTCGGGTGGCGTCGTGCTTCTGGATGACGAAGGCGTTGCCCCTGCGGCGCGCGACCGTGCCGCGTGGCTCCATTGTCGCGCCGAAGCGCCGCTTGCTGCGGTAAGTTTGCAGGCCGCTCATAGCTCGATTCCGTCAGCTCGCACGCCGGACCTTCTTCTTCGATGAACGCGTGCGCTTGCGGCTGCTGCTTTTGCTGCTACGCTTGCTGCTCTTGCGCTCGGAAGACCTGCCGTTGCGGCTGTTGCGGCTGCTGCGGGTGCTGCGCCGCAAAGCGTCCATCAAATCGATTACATTGCTCGGCCCTTCTTCGCTAATGACCGGCGGTGATTTGCCGGAACGCTTGGCCTTGATCAGATCCATCAACGCCTTCTCGTAACGGTCCTCGAACTTGCTAGGATCGAACTTGCCCTTCTTGCTATCTAGGATCTGCACCGCCAGTTTCATCATGTCGGACGGCACCTTGATGTCCTCGATGTCGTCGAAATAGTCCTCTTCGGTGCGCACTTCGGTCTTGTAGCGCAGGGTCGTCGCCATCAGGCCCTTGCCGCGCGGCGCGAGCAACAGCAGGTGCTCGCGACGCGAGATGACCACGCGGGCGATGCCGACCAGGTCCTCCTTGCGCATGGCGTCGCGGATAACAGCGAAGGCCTCCTGGGACATCTCATCCTGTGGCGTCAGGTAATAGGACTCGTCGAGATAGATACGATCGACCTCCGCCATCGGTATGAAGCGCTCAATGTCGATGGTGTGCGTGCTTTCCAGCGCGACGTTGTCGAACTCTTCTTCCTCAACAAGGACGTATTGGCCTTTTTCGAACTGATAGCCCTTGACGCGATCCTCCGGCTCGACCGGCTCGCCGGTTTCGGCGTCGATGATATCGTTGCGAATGCGGTTGCCAGTGTTGCGGTTAATGATGTTGAAGCGGATGCGCTGGCTGGTCGTGGTGGCCGGATAAAGCGCAACGGCGCACGAGACCAGCGACAGCTTGAGATAACCCTTCCAGTTCGGCCGCGGCGCCATGAACGCAACTCCCAGGCACACGAAAGGCTAACGGCTGACGATGGAACGGGTTCCTCGTCTTGATCGGTACAAATTCCCGAAATTGCCCTAAATTCTAGCGTCTCGGCGGGGGGCGTGTCGACAATGCGGAACCAAAGCCGCAGATCTGTCAATTTCAGATGCATCGAGTAGTCCGGCGCCGCTGCCGCCGCGGGGACTTTAGTGCGTGACCTTGCGGTGACAGCGGCAAATATCGAACAAACTGTTGTCTGCGCGTCACTGTGAATTGATGGTTGGAGATCACCTGCGCGTGGCGTGGGCCCGACCTTAGGCCTGTTCGTCGTTTCCGCTGTTGTCATCGCCGTGGTAGGCACGCGTATGACGCGGCTTGCGGACGTCTTGGCCGATAGAACGCAGCTCGGCGAGGCCGTCTTCAATATTTCAAGGGCCTCGCCAATCTCGCCGCGCGCCTGATCGCCTGTGAGAAAAGGTCTTCGCGGCCCGCCGTTCATGCTTCCGGGATGATCGGCAGCAACACGTAGGGTTGCTTACCGGCGTCAAAATGCAGGGTATTCCTGCCGCCAAAAATTTCCGGCGGGCGGTCATCGGGATCGATGTGCAGGAATGGACCGACGCCCTTCATCGGGTAGGGCGCATTCGGCAGGGCTACGTCGGCGCCGTCGACTTCATAGTCCCGGCCGAGCACTGTGAGCGCGAGCTGATAGCCCTTCGGCACCACGATCGAGGTCGGCCAGATCTCGACGTCGAGCTCGACCGGCTCGCCCGGCGTCAGCGGCCTTTCCTCGTCATGCGGGTGCCAGGGCCGGTAGGGCTTCGACTTGGCGGGATCGAGCTTGCGCTGCGAAGCGCGCAGCCAGCCGATGGCGACCGGCGTGCGTGGATCGTTGGAACCGACGAAGGTGACTTCCTTGCCGGCGGGATCGAACACCCGCAGCACCAGGAACACATCGGCATCGTGTGTCTCGGACGACAGGAACAGCTTGGCGGCGACCGGGCCGGTGATCTCGACCGGTTTGGGCATCGGCGGCGTGCGGAAGGTGAGGCCGCCGCCCATCGCCTCGTAGGCGAGGGTCGTGCGCCCGCCGGCGCCTGCGGCCCAAAGCCCAGGCCCTGCGGCTGCAGGTAGTATTTGGTCCATTGCGTGCGCGCGAGCGGCCATTCGTTCTCGGCCCGCAGCACGAATTTCTCGCCCGGATGGCGGATGTTGAGCGAGACGCGCGGCTGCTTGTTCCACCCGGTATCTTCGCCCTTCAAGAAATGACCGAAGAAGCGTTTCTGCAGCGCCTCGCCATAGCTGCTGTAGAAGTGGGTGAAGTGGGTATCGCCGTGCACCTCCAGCCATTTCTGCTTGGAGCCGGCGGCGAGCCAGCCCTCGAAATTCCCGCGCGTGTGCAGGCCGACGCCGCCCCAGTTGCCGGCCGACAGCATGGGCGCCTCGATATCCTCGAATTTCGCCGTGCGCGCGGCGTAGAAGTTGTCATCGAATTTGCGCCGCTTGATGTCGCCCGGGCAGTCGGCGCGGTTCTTAGCAATCTCTTCCTCGGACAGCGTCTCGGGTCCGGCCGCCGGCTCGCCGGTTACCTGGCTCTTGTGGCCGCGCTCGCCGACGCCGTGTTGCACACGCAGCACCTGGCGGCCGAACCAGCTCTTGAAGAAATTGCTCAGGATTCCACCGTGCCGGCACAGTTCGCGGTAATAGTCGCAGGATCCTTCCCAGATGCAGAGCGCGGCAAGATGCGGCGGCCTCAGCGCACCGACGTCCCATTGGTTCATGGCGTAGTAGGAAATGCCATTGATACCGACCTTGCCGTTCGACCATGGCTGCACGCCGGCCCACTCGATGCACTGATAGAAATCTACCGTCTCGCGTGGCGACCACACGTCAAGAAAGCCAGGCGAGCGGCCGGCGCCGCGTGAATCGACGCGCACGATGGCGTAGCCGTCCGGCACCCATTTCTCCGGATCGACCAGTTCCCAATTCTGGTACTTGTTGCTGGAGCCCTCAAGCACATTGGGCGCCGCCTTGATCAGCCGCGCCCACTGGTTCTTGTAGCCGTCCTGGAAGGCCTGGCCCTTTGCATAGGGCCCGTAGGTCATGATCACCGGACACTTGCCCCCGCCAACCGGGCGGAACACGTCGGCGCGCAACACCAGCCCATCGTCCATCTCGATGGGCGCGTCCCAGTCGATCTGCATGCCGTCGCGGATTTCGCTTTTCATCATGACCGCTTTCACTCCTTGGGCGGAATGATTGGCAGCAGGATGTAGGGCTGCTGCCCGGGCGCAAAGTGCAGCGTGTTCTTGCCGCCGAAGATCGATGGCGGGCGGTCATCGGGATCGATGTGCAGGAATGGACCGACGCCCTTCATCGGGTAGGGCGCATTGGGCGGTGCCGCATCGGTGCCGTCGACCTCGAAGTCCCTGCCCAGGATGGTGAAGGCGATTGTGTAGCCCGCCGGCACCACGATACAGGTCGGCCAGATCTCGACATCGAGTTCGACCGGCTCACCAGGCTTAAGCGGCCATTCCTCATCGTGGCTGTGCCAGGGCCGATAGGGCTGCGACATCTTGGGATCGAGCTTGCGGTGCGAGGCGCGCAGCCAGCCCAGGCTGATCGGCGTGCGTGGATCGTTGGCGCCGATGAAGGTGACTTCCTTGCCGGCCGGGTCGAACACCCGTAGCGCCACGAACAGGTCGGCATCGGTGGTGTCGGAGGAGAGCCAGAGCTTGGCGGCGGACGGGCCGGTGACCTCGATCGCTCTGGTCAGCGGCGCGGTGCGGAAGGTGAGGCCGTCGCCGGTGGTCTCATATACGAGTGTCGTCGCACCGGCCGGCGCGTCGGTGTCAAGTCCCAGCCCCTGCGGCTGCAGAAAATACTTGGTCCATTGCGTGCGCGCCAATGGCCATTCGTTCTCAGCCCGCAGCTCGAACTTCTCGCCTGGATGTCGGATGTTGAGCGACACGCGCGGCTGCTTTTCCCAGCCGGTGTCCTCGCCTTTGAGGAAATGGCCCAGGAAGCGCTTCTGCAGCGACAGGCCGTAGTTGCTATAGAAATGCGTGTAGTGAGTGTGGCCGTGCACCTCCAGCCATTTCTGCTTGGTGCCGGCGCGCATCCAGCCTTCGAAGTTGCCGCGGCTGTGCAAGCCGAGGCCGCCCCAATTGGCCGCCGACAAGAGCGGCGTCTCGATCTTGGCGAAGTCGGCGGTGCGCTCGGCGTAGTATTCGTCCCACAACCGGCGTTTTTTCGGCTCGGCCGGCGTATCGGCGCGGTTCTTGGCGAGTTCTTCGTCCGACAGTGTTTCCGGCCCTGTCGCCAACTCGCCGGTCACCGCGCTTCTGATGCCGCGTTCGCCGACACCGTGCTGTACCCGAAGGATGCGACGATTGAACCAGCTTCTGATGAAGTCGCTCAGGATGCCGCCGTGGCGGCAAAGCTCGCGGTAATGATCCGAGCCGCCTTCCCAGATGCACAAGGCGGCGAGGTGCGGTGGCTTCATCGGGCTCAAGCGCCATTGGTTCTTGGCGTAGTGAGAAATGCCGCAAATGCCGACCTTGCCGCTCGACCAGGCTTGCGTGCCGGCCCATTCGACACATTGGTACATGTCCTCCATGTCCCGCGGCGCCTGGACGCTGAGATAGCCCGGCGAACGGCCGGCGCCGCGCGAGTTGACGCGCACGCATGCGTAGCCGTCCGGCACCCAGCGCTCCGGATCGACGACTTCCCAGTTCATATATTTGTTGGACGATCCTTCCAGCACCTCGGGTGCCGCCTTGATCAGCCGTTCCCAACTGCCCTTGTACCCGACCTGGAACGGCTGCCCTTTGGCGTAAGGGCCGTAGGTCAGGATGACCGGATATTGGCCGTCGGCTAGCGGCCGGAAAACGTCGGCACGCAGTACCAAGCCGTCATCCATCTCGATGGGAACGTCCCACTCGATCTGCATGCCGTCGCGGATTTCGTTCTTTGCGGCTGTCATAGGCGGGCCCCGGCAGAAACCACCGCCAACAAATAACAGGTTACCGGAGCGCGCGGAAACGCCCCCAGGCTATTTCAGCTATGTCATGCCTTCAGCGCATTCATGGTGAGCAGTTCGTAGGTTGCCACCGGCTCGTCCTTGTCGGTGTCGATCTCCACGTCCCAGCGCACCTCGCCATATTGCGCGTTGCGCGGGCTTTTCTCCTTCACGGTCAGCCGCACCTTGATGGTCTCGCCCGGCTGCACGGGCTTGAGGAAGCGCAGGTTGTCGAGGCCATAATTGGCCAGCACCGGCCCCGGCGCCGGATCGACGAACAGTCCGGCGGCGAACGACAACAGCAGATAGCCGTGCGCGACGCGGCCAGGGAAGAACGGGTGGCCCTTGGTCGCTTCCTCGTCCATGTGGGCGTAGAACGTGTCTCCGGTGAAATGGGCGAAGTGCTCGACGTCTTCGAGCGTGATGGTGCGGGTCCTGGAGTGGAAGCTCTGGCCGATCTCCAACTCCTCGAAGCCGTAGCGGAACGGGTGCTTGGGCTTCTCGATTTCCGGTGCGCCTTTGATCCAGCGTTGCGTGATGGCGGAGAGCATCGCCGGCGAGCCCTGCAGCGCCGTACGTTGCATGTAGTGCTCGACCCCACGCATGCCACCGAGCTCTTCTCCGCCACCGGCGCGGCCCGGGCCGCCGTGCACCAGATGTGGCATTGGCGAACCGTGGCCGGTCTGCTCCTTGGCGCAGTCGCGGTTGATGACAATGATGCGGCCGTGGAATGAGCCGATGCCGAACACGATGTCGCGGGTGAGCGACGTGTCATTGCTGTAGAGCGAGGCTACCAGACTGCCTTCCCCGCGGTTGGCGAGCATGATCGCCTGCTCAATCCCGTCATAGCCCATCACGGTTGAAACAGGCCCGAAGGCTTCGATGCTGTGCACGCTCACTGCGTTGATTGGATCGGTGCAGTGCAGGAGCGTCGGCGGCAGGAAGGCGCCGCGCTCGCGGTCCGCGCCTTCGACCGCGAAGTCGGCAAGATCGCCGACGACGATCTCGGATTCGGCCTTCAACTTGTCGATCTGCGCCATCACGTCGCGGCGCTGGTCGAGGCCGACCACCGGACCCATGCGCACATTTTCGAGCGCGGGATCGCCGACCTTCACTTTGTTGAGCCTGTCGCGCAGCGCATCGATGACCGCGCCCGTTAGCGCATTCGGCACCAGGGCGCGGCGAATGGCGGTGCATTTCTGCCCGGCCTTCACCGTCATTTCCTTGGTGACTTCCTTGACGAAGAGATCGAACTCCGGTGTGCCGGGCGCAGCGTCCGGCGCCAGGATCGCGGCGTTGAGGCTGTCGCGCTCGGCGGTGAAGCGCACCGAATGGCGCGCGATCGACGGATGGCGTTGCAGCTTCTCGGCGGTGTCGGCGGAGCCGGTGAAGGCGACGAGGTCCTGGCCGGTGAGATGGTCGAACAGGTCGCCGGTCGAGCCGATGATGCATTGTAGCGCGCCGGGCGGCAGGATGTCGAATTCAACGATCATGCGCACCATCGCAGCCGTCAGATAAGACGTGACGGTCGCGGGTTTCGTCACCACCGGGACGCCGGCGAGCAGCGCAGGGGCGAGCTTTTCCAGCGTGCCCCAGCAGGGGAAGTTGAAGGCGTTGATATGGACCGCGGCGCCCTGCAGCGAGGTGACGATGTGCTGGCCGACGAAGTTGCCGCCCTTGGAAAGGTGCTCGACGTCGCCGTCGATCAGATAAGTGGAATTGGGCAGTTCGCGCCGGCCCTTCGACGCATAGACGAACATTGTGCCGATGCCGCCTTCGATGTCGATGGCGCTGTCGGAGCGGGTGGCGCCGGTCTGGAACGAGAGCTTGTAGAGCTCTTCCTTGCGCTCGGTCAGGTATTGCGCCAGCTTCTTGATCAAGTCGGCGCGCTGGTGAAAGGTGAGCTTGCGCAAATTGGCGCCGCCGACCTTGCGCGCATGGCCAAGGATCTCGCCCATGTCGAGGCCGCCGCTTGCCACCTGCGCCACCACGTCGCCGGTGACCGCGCTGCGCACGTCGATCATGTCACGGCCCGGCGCGGCCCAGGCATCACGCACATAGCTTTCGAGCTTCATCGAACGGTTCCTTTGGGGCTTGCGGTCTAGTACCGCCGATTTGAAGTTCCTGCATCGCTTGCCGCAATCTCATTCAGGAACTTCAAATCGAAAGCGGCACTAGAATAATAGACTTGCTAGTGCCCTTTGGCTTCCGAAGTTCGTGTTAGAGTACGCTGAGATGTATTACGAACTTCGGAAGCCGGGCACTAGTACACGGACCGGCGATTAGTCTATGGCATATTGGCTCGGCTGGCATTATCGACAGCGGGCGAAATATGTTTCCGCGGGGAGCGAGCCACGTGGCGCGACAGAAGGATCAGGCGAGGCCGGTTTCCGCGGTTGTCGCCGCGCTGGTCGACCAGTTTCACCGCAAACCGCCGGTGCGCGCCTGGTCGCTGATCGTCACGCTTTATGGAGACGCCATCGTGCCGCGCGGCGGCAGCCTGTGGCTCGGCTCGCTCACCGACATCATGGCGCTGTTCCGCATCGACGCGGGTCATGTGCGCACGGCCATGTCGCGGCTGACCGCCGACGGCTGGCTGGAGCGCGTGAAGGCCGGGCGCAACAGTTACTACCGGCTGTCGCGGCGGGGGCAGGGCAGCTTCATGGAAGCCACCCGCCGGATCTATTTCGCACACGAGCCGGACTTCGACGGACACTTGCGCATCGCCTTGCTGGGGCCGGCGGTAACTGACCGCGCGCGGCTGCGCAAGCGTCTGGAAGAGGCCGGCTTCGCGGTACTCAGTCCGACGACCTTTGTCGCCTGGACCGCACAGGCTTTGCCCAAGACGCAAGGGCTGTTCAAGTTGAATGCGGAAGCCGACGCCGAAGCGATCGCTCTTGCCGATGCGGCCTGGAATCTCGCCCCGATTGCGGACGGCTATCGCGCCTTCATCGACCGCTTCACGTCGCTGGCGAAAGCGCTCGACAAGGGCGAAACGCTGACGGAGGCCGACGCCCTGGTGGCGCGCACGCTTCTGATCCACGAATTCCGCCGCATCGTGTTGCGCGATCCAGGGCTGCCGGCGACGCTGCTGCCGGCCGATTGGCCCGGGCAAGTGGCGCGCGCGCTTGCCGCCCACATCTACCGGCAGATCGTCGGCCACGCCGAGGCCTATCTGGATACCCACGCCCGCCGGCAGGGCGGCCCCTTGCCGCCGCCCGGGCCCGATTTTGCTGACCGTTTCGTGGCTTAGCTCCGGATTTCGCAGACTGGGGAACAGAGCGCGTCTCCCGCTGTTACGTTACAAGAAAACTTGACGTTTTATATTTCCGTAACATATTATTATCAGAGCATAAGCTGCGGGTCCAACCGCCATCTGGAGGACGCCTTTCGATGTACACGCAGGGCCTGACCCCCGAAGCCGCGACCGCCGCCGCCGATCCCGCGCAAGAGGCGCGCTTTCAGCGCCGCGTTGACGATGAGCAGAAGATCGAGCCTAACGACTGGATGCCGGAGGCCTATCGTCGCACATTGGTCCGGCAGATCGGCCAGCATGCGCATTCGGAAATCGTCGGCATGCTGCCGGAAGGGAACTGGATCACCCGCGCGCCGTCGCTCAAGCGCAAGGCCGCGTTGCTCGCCAAAGTGCAGGACGAGGGCGGCCATGGCGCCTATCTCTATGCCGCCGCCGAGACGCTCGGCGTGTCGCGTGAAGAGATGATCGACCAACTGCTCGCCGGCAAGGCGAAGTATTCCTCCATCTTCAATTACCCGACGCTCTCCTGGGCCGACATCGGCATCATCGGCTGGCTGGTCGACGGCGCGGCGATCATGAATCAGATTCCGCTCTGCCGTTGCAGCTACGGGCCTTATGCCCGCGCCATGATCCGCATCTGCAAGGAAGAAAGCTTCCACCAGCGCCAGGGCTACGAAATCATGCTGGCGCTCAGCCGCGGCACGCCCGAGCAGAAGGCGATGGCGCAAGAGGCTTTGAATCGCTGGTGGTGGCCGGTGCTGATGATGTTCGGCCCGTCCGACAAGGAAAGCCAGCACACCGACGCCACCATGCGCTGGAAGATCAAGCGCTTCACCAACGACGAGCTGCGCCAGAAATTCATCGACGCCACCGTGCCGCAAGGCCAGTTCCTCGGACTGACGTTTCCGGACCCAGACCTGAAGTTCAACGAGGCGACCGGTCACTGGGACTACGGCGAGATCGACTGGACCGAGTTCAAACGTGTCATCGCCGGTGGCGGCCCCTGCAACAAGCAACGCATGCAGCAGCGCCGCGCCGCGCACGAGAACGGCGCTTGGGTGCGCGAGGCGGCGAGCGCCTTCGCCGAAAAGCGCCGCCGGCGCGCGGAAGCCGCCATGCAGGTCGCGGCGGAATAATTTTCAGAGGACGAACGACCATGACCGAGAAGAACTGGCCGCTGTGGGAAGTCTTCATCCGCACGCGCAACGGGCTGTCACACCGCCATGTTGGCAGCGTGCACGCGGTTGACGCCACGATGGCGCTGCATGCCGCGCGCGACACTTATACCCGGCGCGGCGAGGGGCTGTCGGTCTGGGTGGTGCCGTCTTCGGCGATCACCGCGTCCGATCCGGCCGACAAGGACATGATGTTCGAGCCGACGGCTTCGAAAATTTACCGGCATCCGACTTTCTACGAGATCCCTGACGAAGTCGGGCACATGTAAGTTTTTCTCCCTCTCCCCGCGGAGCGGGGAGAGGTGAATGAAAGCGAGATTGTGAGACCATGACCGACACGCCCCTGTTCCAATACACGTTGCGGCTGGCCGATACCGCGCTGGTGCTCGGGCATCGGCTGTCGGAATGGGTCGGCCATGCGCCGGTGATCGAGGAAGACCTTGCCTTCGGCAACATGGGCCTCGACCTGATTGGGCAGGCGCGGGCGCTTTATGCATACGCCGGCGAGGTTGAGGGCAAGGGCCGCGACGAGGACAAGCTTGCCTATCTGCGAGACACCGGCGACTACCGCAATATCCTGCTGGTCGAACAGCCGAACGGCGACTTTGCCGTCACCATGGTGCGGCAACTGCTCTATGCGGCTTTCGCTTTTCCTTATTTCGAAGCGCTGACGCGCTCCAAGGACGCAACGCTCGCCGCCATCTCCGCCAAGGCGGTGAAGGAGATGGCCTATCATCTGCGCCACAGTTCCGAATGGATAATTCGCTTGGGTGAGGGCACGGACGAAAGCCACGCCCGCGCTCAAGCGGCGATCGATGAGCTTTGGCCGTACATCGACGAGATGTTCGAGGTCGATCAGGTTGAGCGCGCGCTGATCGAGGCCGGCCTTGCGGTCGATCCGGCGAGCCTGCGCGCCATTTGGGACAAGACCATCGAGGATGTGCTGGCCGAGGCGGCGCTCAAGCGTCCGCAGGACGGGTTCATGCAAAGCGGCGGCCGCGTGGGCCGCCACAGCGAGCATCTCGGCTTCATCTTGGCCGAATTGCAGTTCCTGCAGCGCGCCTATCCCGGCGCGACCTGGTGAGCTCCATGGCTTCGCTCGACACCACCACTGCCAACGACACAGCCGCGCTCCGCGAGCGCGCCTGGGCGGCGGCGGCGAGCGTGGCCGATCCGGAAATTCCGGTGCTCAGCATTGCTGATCTCGGCGTGCTGCGCGCCATCAATGTCGAGGAGGGCCGGGTCGAGGCGGTGATCACGCCGACTTATTCCGGCTGCCCGGCGATGAACATGATCGCGGTCGAGATCGAACTGGCTTTGGAGAAGGCCGGCTTCAAGTCGCCCAGAGTGACCACCGTGCTGTCGCCGGCATGGACCACCGACTGGATGACCGAGGAGGGCAAAGCCAAGCTCAAAGCCTATGGGATAGCGCCGCCGGCGCATAGGGCCGGCCGTCGCGCGCTGTTCGGCGAGGAGCAAGTGGCCTGTCCGCACTGCGGCTCGGCCGATACGCAAGTGATCTCCGAATTCGGCTCGACCGCCTGCAAGGCGCTGTGGCGCTGCAAGGCTTGCGCCGAGCCATTCGACTATTTCAAATGCATCTGAAGCGAGCAGGAGAACAATGGCTGTCGAATTCCATCGCTTGACCGTCAGCGACGTGCGGCGTGAGACGCCGGAGGCGGTGTCGATTGCCTTTGCGGTGCCGCCTGCCCTTGAAGGTGTCTATCGCTTCAATCCCGGTCAACACATTACACTGCGCGCACAAGTGGACGGCGCCGAGGTGCGCCGTTCCTATTCGATCTGCACCACGCCCGACGATCGCGAGCTGCGCATTGCGGTCAAGAGGGTCGAGGGTGGGCTGTTTTCGACGCTCGCCAACGAGCGCATCAAGGCGGGCGACTCCATCGACGTGATGACGCCACAGGGCCGGTTCGGGGTCACGCTCGACCCGAATGCCCAGCGCCATTACGTGGCGATTGCCGCCGGCTCCGGCATCACGCCGGTTATGTCGATCGTTCGCGCGGTGCTGACCCACGAGCCGAAGTCGCGCGTAACTCTGATCTACGGCAATCGCAGCACGCAAAACATCATCTTCCGCGAGCAACTCGAGGACCTGAAGGATCGCTTCCTCAGCCGGTTCACCGTGCATCACGTGCTCTCGCGCGAGGCGCAGGAGATTTCGCTTCTCGACGGCCGCATCGATGCCGGCAAGATCGCCGCCCTGTTGCGCACGCTGCCAAAGGACGACATTGACCAGGCCTTCCTGTGCGGGCCGGGCGGTCTGATCGAACAGGGGCGGGCGGTGCTAACGCAATACGGTGTGCCCACCGAGCGTATCCATGTCGAATATTTCTCAACCGACGGCACGCCGGTGGCCGCCCGTGCCGCCGGAGCGCCGATCGCCTCCGTATCCGCGCAGGAAGCGGTCGCGCAGATCACCCTCAACGGCGCGCGCCACGAAGTGCCGGTGCACGCCGGCGAAACCATTGTCGACGCCGGGCTGCGCGCCGGCCTGGAAATGCCGTACTCCTGCCGCGGCGGTATGTGCTGCACGTGTCGCGCGAAAGTCACGCAAGGCGAAGTGGTGATGGACACCAACTATTCGCTGGAGCCGTGGGAGTTGGAAGCCGGCTACGTCCTGACCTGTCAGTCACATCCCATCACGCCGGTGGTAACGCTGGATTACGATGAGGTGTGAGGGGAGGTTGGCATTTCCTCCATCATGCCCGGCCTTGTGCCGGGCATCCACGACTTAACAGCGGACCAACAACGAAGACGTGGATGGCCGGGACAAGCCCGGCCATGACGAATGGTGTTATTCGGCCGCATCCACGCGCTTGAACGGCGCGGCCTTGCCTTCGGTCAGCGCTGCGGCGCCTTCAATCAGCAGCGTGGTGACCAATTCGGCGTAATCTTCGCGCGAGAGGCCTTTGCCTTCGCGGAACCACATGTAATGCCAGTTCAGCATGCCGAACAGCGACATGGTCACAGGCTTCAAGAGCATCTTGTCACCGGCGATGACCGGGTTGACCGCGGCGATCGCCTCGGCGAAGTCGCGGACCAGCCGCCGCTCCATCTCGATCAGCACCTTGCGTTTTGACGCCGGCAGCTTGCCGAGTTCGTTGATCTGGATCTTGTGCTCGTCGTCGGCGTCGCGATAGGCGTCGAGCAGCGCGCTCACCAGGGCGCGAACGCGCTGATGTGGGCCGATATTGCGCGGCACCGCGGCCACCGCATCGAGCAATTCCTGCAAATGGTCGTGCAGGATGTCGAACAGCAACGCTTCCTTGCTGTCGTAATAGTGATAGAGTAGGGCTTTCGAGGCACCGCAGGCCTGCGCGATATTGGCCATCGATGCACGGTCGTAGCCGTGCTTGGCGAACAGCCCCGCCGAGCGGTGCAGGATCGCCTTTCGTTTGCCGTCGTAATCCGCTGCCCGCGCGCGCGCCATATTCTATTCTTTCGGCCGTTTGTCGACGATGCGGCGCGCTTTGCCCATGGAGCGCTCGATGCCGCCAGGGTCGGCGACCGCAACGTCGACGCCGATGCCGACGACGCTGCGGATGTGCGACTTGAGCAGCGCCGCCTGCGCCGTGCGCGAGGCGTCATCCGCGTGATCGGGCCGCGCTTCGACGTGGAGCCGCACGGCGTCGAGCCGCTGTTCGCGGTAGAGCTCGATGTAGAAGTGCGGCGCTAGCCCCTCGCAACGCAGCAGTTGCTCTTCGAACTGGGTCGGGAAAACGTTGACGCCGCGTACGATCATCATGTCGTCGGAGCGCCCTGTCACCTTCTCCATGCGCCGCATGGTGCGTGCGGTGCCGGGCATAAGCCGGGTCAGGTCGCGCGTGCGATAGCGGATCACCGGCATGGCTTCCTTGGTGAGCGAGGTGAACACCAACTCGCCCATTTCACCGTCCGGCAGCACCTCGCCGCTCGCCGGATCGATGATCTCCGGATAGAAATGGTCTTCCCAGAGGTGCAGGCCATCCTTGGTCTCGACACACTCATTGGCAACGCCGGGCCCGATCACCTCCGAAAGCCCGTAGATGTCGACCGCGTCCATGTCGAAGGCGGCTTCGATCTCCTCGCGCATGGAGTTGGTCCACGGCTCGGCGCCGAAAATTCCGATCTGCAGCGACGACTTGCGCGCGTCGAGGCCCTTGGCGCGGAATTCGTCGAGGATCGCCAGCATATAGGACGGCGTCACCATGATGATTTCCGGTTGGAAGTCGGTAATGAGCTGCACTTGGCGCTCGGTCATGCCGCCGGAAACCGGGATCACCGAGCAGCCGAGCCGCTCGGCGCCGTAGTGGGCGCCGAGGCCGCCGGTGAACAGACCGTAGCCGTAGGAAACGTGCACCTTCATGCCGGGGCGGCCGCCGGAGGCGCGTATGGAACGTGCCATTACGTCGGCCCAGGTATCGATATCGTTCTTGGTGTAGCCGACGACGGTGGGCTTGCCAGTGGTGCCGGAAGAGGCGTGAATGCGCGCGATCCGGTCGTGCGGCACCGCGAACATGCCGAATGGATAGTTGTCGCGCAGGTCCTGCTTGCTGGTGAAGGGGAACTTGGCGAGGTCCTGCAGTTCCTTGCAGTCGTCCGGCTTGACGCCGGCAGCATCGAACTTGGCGCGGTAGCTCGGCACGTTGTCATAGGCGTGCTTGAGCGACCATTGCAGGCGCTTCGTCTGCACTGCCGTGATCTCGTCACGTGAGGCAGTTTCGATTGGTTCGAGGCCGTAGGGCCGGTAGGACTTGTCGAGCATTCTTTGTCCTCCCTCAGCTCGTCGCCTTTGCGGCGTCCTTCTTTAAGCCGGGCAGCAACTCGCCCTCGATGGTGCGGGAATGGCCGCGGAATTCGGCGATGACCGTGCCGTCCTGGCGCGTCACCGTGATGTCGTAGATACCGGAGCGGCCGCGCCGCTGGCGCTCGACCGCGCGCGCGGTGAGCCGGTCGCCGAGCTTGGCGGAGACGATGAAGGTCACCGCGCAGTGCTGCGCCACCGTACGTTGGTTATAGGTGTTGCAGGAAAAGGCGAAGGCGGAATTGGCGAGGGTGAAGATGAAGCCGCCGTGGCAGATGTTGTGGCCGTTCACCATCTGCTCGGTGACGGTCATGGTCAGTCCTGCCTGGCCGGGTGCGATCGACACGATCTGCATGCCGAGGCCGCGGCTGGCGGCGTCATCCGCCCACATGGCATCGGCGCAGGCCTGGGCGAGTTCTTGCGCGTCCATCTGAGCGTCCTTGCTCATCCCTTGCGGCCGGTGAAGTTGGGCGCGCGCTTTTCCATGAAGGCGCGCACGCCTTCGGCGTAGTCCGGCGTGTTGCCGGCCTCGCGCTGTAGATCGCGCTCGAGGTCGAGCTGCTCATCGACCGTGTTGGTCTCCGAGGCATCGAGCGCGCGCTTGATCAGCGCCAGCCCCGCGGTGGGCGCGGTGGCGAAATGGGCGCACAGCTTTTCCGCTTCGCTCATCAACGCGGCATCGTCGACGGCTTTCCAGATCAGGCCCCAGCTTTCGGCTTTTTCCGCCGGCAGCGGCTCGGCCAGCATCGCGAGCCCGCGGGCGCGCGCCGCGCCGACGAGCCGCGGCAGCACCCAGGTGCCGCCGGAGTCCGGCACCAGGCCGATCTTGGCGAAGGCCTGCACGAAATTGGCCGAGTGGGCGGCGAGCACGATGTCGCAGTTGAGCGCGATATTGGCGCCGGCCCCGGCGGCGACGCCGTTAACCGCGGCGACGACCGGGAAGGGCAGGCCGCGCAGTTTGCGGATCAGCGGGTTGTAATAGGCCGAGATGGTCGCGCCCAGGTCGGGCTTCTTGTCGCCGCTCGCCAGCCGGTCGCTCAGATCCTGGCCGGCGCAGAAGCCGCGGCCAGCGCCGGTCAGCAGCAGCGCGCGGCAGGAGGTGTCGGATTCCGCTTCATCCAGTGCCGCTTTCAGCGCCTGGTGCATCGCCTCGTTGAATGAATTGAGCCGTTGCGGCCGATTCAGCCGGATGAGCCGATAGCCGTCGCGTCTGTCGACGAGAATGGGCATCTCGTCCATGCGGTTCCTCCCGGGGCGGCGTTTCTTGATCGTCTGCGACGACGGCGCTTGCCGAAAATGCTTGACTGACCGACCGGTCGGATAATTAATATTGCAGCCAAGAAAAAGTGTCAACGCGACGCTGGCCATCACTGTGTGGCCGAAATGATGGCGGGGGAGACGTGAAGGGCTTTGCGACGCGAAGGACGCAATCGCGTAACCGCGGTTTGACGGCTTGCGGCCGGCTCATTCCGGTGACGGCGACATCGGGCCTTCCCGAAGCGCACAGGCTTGGCGCAACGGTCACGCTCGCCGGTTGCCGCCATTTCCCGCGCAACACAACACCAACAAAACAGTCAAACCCAACCGGGAGGAAATACATGAAACGACACGTGCCGAAACTTATGGCCGCGGCAGCAGCGTTGCTGTTCGCGTCGTCGGTCGCTCGCGCCGAAGTAAAAATTGGTGCGGTGCTGGCTGTCACCGGGCCCGCCTCGTTCCTCGGCGACCCGGAAAAGAAGACGCTGGAAATGTACGTCGACCAGATCAACGCCAACGGCGGGGTGAACGGTCAGAAGATCAAGCTCACGGTTTACGATAGCGGCGGCAATCCCAACAAGTCGAAGACTTTCGCCACCCGCTTGATCGAAGAGGACAAGGTCGACGCCGTGATCGGCGACTCCACCACCGGCGCCACGCTCGCCATCATGCCCACCTTCGAGGAAGCGCACGTGCCGCTCATTTCGCTCGCCGGCGCGGTGCAGATCATTCAGCCGGTGCGCAAATGGGTGTTCAAGACACCGCACACTGACACCATGGCCTGCGAGAAGATCTTCGAGGACCTCAAGAAGCACAGGCTGACCAGTATCGCGATGATCTCGGGCACCGGCGGCTTCGGCAAGTCGATGAACGCACAGTGCCACAAGGTCGCGCCGCAATATGGTATCAAGATCATCCGCGACGAGACCTATGGTCCGCGCGACACCGACATGACGCCGCAGCTCACCAACATCAAGAACACCAAGGGCGTGCAGGCGGTGGTCAATCCCGGGTTTGGCCAGGGTCCGGCCATCGTGACGCGCAATTACCATCAGCTCGGCATCAAGGTGCCGCTCTATGAAAGCCACGGCGTTTGCTCCAAGCAGTACATCAAGCTCGCGGGCGATGCAGCGAATGGCGTGCGGCTGCCCTGTGCAGCACTGCTCATCGCCGACAAGCTGCCCGACAGTGATGTGCAGAAGAAGGTCGTGGTCGGCTACAAGACCATGTATGAGAAGAAGACCGGCCAGGAAGTGTCGACCTTCGGCGGCCACGCCTATGACGCCTTGATGATCCTCACGGGTGCGATGAAGCGCGCCGGTAGCGCCGACAAGGCGAAGGTGCGCGACCAGATCGAGAAGACCAAGGATTTCGTCGGCACCGGCGGCGTGGTCAACATTTCGTCGAAGGACCATCTCGGCCTCAATCTCTCGGCCTTCCGCATGCTGGAGATCAAGAACGGCGATTGGGCGCTGGTGAACTGACTATCAATGTCAACGACGACTTTCCTCGTCCTCCGGGCGCCGGCCTTCGGGCCGGCGCCGCGAACGGTGAGGGGCGGCGCACAGACCCCGCTCATTCCCGTGCCAGCGGGAATCCGGTAAGAACATGGCCCTGGGACCCCGCTTTCGCGGGGACGAGCGGTCAATCCGTGTGGAGCTGGGACCGATGGCCGAGTTCCTGCAATTCGCCTTTTCCGGCCTGACCGTGGGCGCGATTTACGCCCTGGTCGCGCTCGGCTTCACGCTCGTCTACAACGCCTCCGACGTGATCAATTTCGCGCAAGGCGAATTCGTCATGCTGGGCGGCATGGTGACGGTGTTCGCGCTGGCCTCCGGCGTGCCGCTGCCACTTGCCGCATTGCTGGCGGTGATCGTCGCGGTCACCGTCGGCCTCGCGCTCTACAAGCTGGCGATCGCGCCGGCGCGCGGGGCCTCGGCGGTGACCCTGATCATCATTACCATCGGGGCCTCCATCCTGCTGCGCGGGCTGGCGAGCCTGGTGTTCGACAAGAACTTCCATTCGCTGCCGCCGTTCGTCGGCTCCAAGCCGTTCATGGTCGGCGGCGCGGCGGTGCTGCCGCAGAGCATGATCGTGCTGATCGGCGCCGGCGTGATCGTGCTGGCGCTGTGGCTGTTCATGACCCGCACGCTCACGGGCAAGGCGATCATGGCCACGGCTGCCAACCGGCTGGCGGCGCGGCTGGTCGGCATCAATACCGGCGCCATGGTCGGGTTGTCGTTTGCCGTTTCAGCTGCAATCGGCGCGGTCGGCGGCATATTGGCGGCGCCAATCACGTTTACCAGTTATGACGTCGGTACGCTGCTGGCGCTGAAAGGTTTTGCCGCCGCCATGCTGGGCGGCATGGGCAATCCGCTCGGCGCTGTGGTGGGCGGGCTGACGATCGGTCTCCTTGAAGCCTTCGGCGCCGGCTATATTTCTTCGAGCTACAAGGACGCCATCGCCTTCATCGTCATCCTTGCCGTCCTGTTCGCCATGCCGCAGGGCCTGTTTGGCCGCGCCAAAGTCGAGCGGGTGTGACATGAAGCGGCTCGCCAACAGCCCCTATACGATCGTGCTGCTGCTGGCGCTGCTGGTCGTGCTGCTGCCGCTGGTGCTGCACTCGACCTTCTATCTGCGCGTCGTCACGTTGGTGTTCATCTTTTCGCTGGTCGTAATTGGACTCAATCTGCTTATGGGTTTTGCCGGCCAAGTCAGCCTCGGTCATGCAGGCTTTTTCGGCATCGGAGCCTACGCGGTGGCGGTCGGGCCAGCCTCGCTTGGCCTGCCATCCTGGCTCGCGCTCTCGGGGGGCGCTGCACTCGCCGGCCTCATCGCCTTCATCATCGGCCGGCCGATCCTGCGCTTGCGCGGGCATTATCTCGCGGTGGCGACCTTGGGCATGGGGCTTTTGGTTGCCATGGTGTTCAACAACGAGGCGACGTGGACTGGCGGGCCGGACGGCATGACCGTCAGGAGTCTCGCGCTGTTCGGCTGGCGCGTGCATGGGCCGCTGAGCTGGTATTGGGTCGCAGGCGTGAGCCTGGTGATCGGCGCCTGGATCGCGGTCAACGTCATCGCTAGCCCGACCGGCCGCGCGCTGCGCGCCATCCACGACAGCGAGGTGGCCGCGCGCGTGCTCGGCGTCGACGTCGCGCGCTACAAGCTGATCGCGTTCGTTCTGTCGGCGGTCTATGCGGCGATCGCCGGTTCCTACTTCTCGCTGTTCGACGGGCTGGTGACGCCGGAGGCGGCCGGTTTCCTGCGCTCCATCGAGTTCGTCACCATGGCGGTGCTGGGCGGGCTCGGTTCGATCGTCGGCTCGATTGTCGGCGCAGCCATGCTGACAGTGCTGCCGCAATTGCTGACCGTTTTTCAGAACTACGAGCACATCGTGCTTGGCCTGGTGATGATCGTGGTGATGGTCTTCCTGCCGGCAGGTATTGTGCCTTCGGTTACCGGCGTGCTGCGGCGCAGATCGTCATGAGCGTACTGGCGGCAAAAGGTATTTCAATCGGATTTGGCGGCGTGCAGGCGCTATACGATGTGACGTTCGTGGTCGAGCCTGGGGAAATCTTCGCCATCATCGGCCCGAACGGGGCTGGCAAAACCACTCTGTTCAACGTGATCTCCGGCCTCTATGCCGCTCAGCAGGGTAGGGTGGCACTGAAAGGTGAAGACGTGACCGGCTTGCCGGCGCACGCCTTGGCGCGGCGTGGTCTTTCGCGCACCTTCCAGAACCTGCAGATATTCTTTCGCATGACGGCGGCCGAGAACGTGATGGTGGGCCGCCATTTGCACGAGCGGCGCAACGTGATCGCGCACCTGTTCACGCTGCCCTCGGTGCTGCGCCAGAACGCCGCCACTCGCGCCAAGGCCGAGGAATTGTTGCGGTTTGTCGACATTGCCGAGTTCGCCGACCGTCCAGCCGGCACTTTGCCTTATGGCGGGTTGCGTCGCCTGGAAATTGCGCGGGCGCTCGCCGCCGAACCTGAAGTGCTGCTGCTCGATGAGCCTGCGGCGGGCTGCAATCCGGTCGAGACCGCGGAGATCGACGAACTGATCCAAAAGATAGCTTCGACCGGCGTCGCGGTGGTGCTAGTCGAGCACGACATGAAGCTGGTGATGAAGATCTCGCGCCGCATCCATGTGCTCAATCAAGGCCGCAGTATCGCCGAAGGCACAGCCGATGAAATCCGCGCCAATCCCCATGTGATCACCGCCTACCTCGGCCGTCACGGCCAGCGGGAGGCGGCCGGTGCTTAAGATCGAAAACGTGGTCAGCCGCTACGGCCGCATCGAGGCGTTGCATGGCGTTTCGTTGGACGTGGCGGACAACGAGATCGTGACGTTGATCGGCAACAATGGCGCGGGCAAGACCACGCTAATGCGAGTGATATCGGGTGTGGGGCCGACGGCGCGCGGCCGCATCGGCTTCGACGGCCGGAACATCGATGGGCTCCCCGCGCACATGCGCGTCGCGCGCGGCATCGCCCAGGTGCCGGAAGCGCGCCAGGTGTTCGCGCCGCTCACCGTCGAGGACAATCTCAGGCTCGGCGCCTACCGCCGCCGCGCCAAGACTGGCGATGCGCTGGCGCGCGTTTACGACCTGTTCCCGGTGCTGAAAGAGCGGCGTGCGAGCGCGGCCGGCAATCTCTCCGGCGGCCAGCAACAGATGCTGGCGATCGGCCGCGCGCTGATGAGCGATCCGCGGCTGTTGTTGCTCGATGAGCCGTCGATGGGGTTGGCGCCGGTGCTGGTCGACCAGATCCTCGATGCCGTGGTGGCGCTGCGTAAGGCAGGCGTTACCATCCTGCTGGTCGAGCAGAACGTCAGCGCGGCGCTGGCCATCGCCGACCGCGCCTATGTGATCGAGACCGGCCGCATCGTGCTTTCCGGCGCTAGCCGCGATCTCGCCAGCGATCCGCGTGTGCGCGAGGCCTATCTGGGCTTATAGGCGCCGGTTCCGGGATCGGGCTCGCGAGAACCGCGGCCAATCGCTATGATCCCTGAAAATGGCGCCGCGCCTGCGCCCGCGGCCGGAAGGACGACATTATGCAGGATGCCGAATGCTTATGGGTTGACTTCGCGCGCCCGATCGCCAACGCGGAGGACTACATCGCTTCGCTGCGCGGCCGGCGCATGAACGTGTTCTTCATGGGCGAGCGCGTTCCCGAGCCGGTCGATCATCCGGTGATTTTCCCCTCGATCAATGCAATGGCCGAAACTTATCGGCTGGCGAGCGAACGGCCCGAACTCGGCGGCGTCAGAAGCGACATCGCGGGCGTCGAGACCAACCGTTTCCTGCACGTGCCCACCGGCCCCGAGGATCTCGTCACCAAGCACGAGATGCAGCGCGAGCTCGGCCGCCGCACCGGCACCTGCTTCCAGCGTTGCGTCGGGTTGGACGCCATCGGTTCCTGCCATTCGGTCACCTTCGACGTCGACGCCGAGCGGGGCGGTGACTACCACCAGCGCTTCCTCGCCTTCCTCAAGCGCGCGCAGACCGCCAATATCGTCATCGGCGGCGCCATGACCGATCCCAAGGGCGACCGCTCCAAGCCGCCCCACGAACAGGCTGATCCCGACTTGTTTCTGCACGTCAGCAAGCGCGACGACAAAGGCATCTATGTTTCCGGCGCCAAGATGCATCAGACCGGCGCGGTCAATTCCCACTGGCTGATCTTCATGCCGACCATGCGGATGACAGAAGCCGACAAGGACTGGTCGGTTGTCGGCGCGGTGCGCGTCGACGCGCCGGGCCTGACTTACGTCGTCGGCCGTCAGACCAACGATACACGCGTTGTCGACGGCGGCGCGCTGGACGCCGGCAACGCGCAATTCGCCGGCCAGGAGTTGTTGATCGTCTTCGACAATGTATTCGTTCCGCACGAACACGTGTTCATGGACGGCGAATGGCAATACGCGGCAACCTTGGTCGAGCGCTTCACCACCTATCACCGCTCATCTTATGTGTGCAAAACCGGTCTAGGCGACGTGCTGATTGGTGCCGCGGCGGAAGCGGCCTCGCACAACGGCGTCGAGGGCGTCTCGCATATCAAGGACAAGCTCGTGGAGATGACGCATCTCAACGAGACCATCTATTCGAGCTGCATGGCAGCCGCTTACCGGTCGAAACCAACGGCGTCGGGCGCTTATCTCAACGACGAGATGCTCTCGAACGTGGCCAAGCACAACGTCACCCGCTTTCCGTTCGAGATTTCCCGGCTGGCGCAGGACATCGCCGGCGGGCTGGTGGTCACCATGCCGTCGGAGAAGGACTTGCAGAACAACGAGGTCGGCCCGCTGATCCGCAAGTTTCTGCAAGGGCGGAGCGGCGTCGAGACCGTCGACCGTATGCGAATCTTGAGACTGATCGAGAACATGACCATCGGGCGCAATGCCGTCGGCTATCTCACCGAAAGCCTGCATGGCGCGGGCTCGCCGCAGGCCCAGCGCATCCAGATCGCGCGCGGCATGGCGGTGGAAGAAAAGAAAAGACGTGCGCGGCATCTTGCGGGAATCAAGTGAAAGGCGAACGTGATCGTGTTGGAGGCTGAGCCGCTGCACTGCGCCACCCTCGGCTGTCGTTGCCCGCGAAGGCGGGCAATCCAGTAATCACTTCGCCTTCGGTGTTTACGGGGTCCTCCGCCGGAGTCTGTGCTCGGGCCGGCGAAGCTGGACCGGAGTGCGGAGGACGAGGGCAGAAATTGTCGCGGCGCTGGCGCCACTCAAATCCCGATATAGCGCGAGGTCACGTCCGGATTGTTGTTGAGGTCGGCCGGCGTGCCCTCGAACACCATGTGGCCGTTGTTGAGCACATAGACCCGGTTGGCGAGGCTCAACGCCGCGCGCAGGTTCTGCTCGACGATGACGACGGTCGGGCCTTCCTGAACCAATTGGCGACAAACCTCCAGAATGTCCCTAACGATCACGGGCGCCAATCCCTCGAACGGCTCGTCGAGCAGGATAACGCGCGGATCGCGGATCAGCGCGCGCGCGATCGCCAGCATCTGCTGCTCGCCGCCGGAGAGGTTGGCGCCGCGCGACTCCTTGCGCTCTTCCAGCCGCGGGAACATGTCGTAGATGCGCCGGACCGGCCACGACTCGGTGGCGGTAAGCGATGCGATCTTTAGATTCTCCGCCACCGTCAAACTGCCGAAGATGCGGCGCTCATCCGGCACCAGCTGCAGGCCGCGCCGCGCGATCTCGTAGGTGGGCAGATTGTGGATCGGTTCGCCGGCAAGGCGGATAGCGCCAGAGCGCGGCTGGAGCACGCCGGCGAGCGTCTTCAGCGTGGTCGACTTGCCGGCGCCGTTGCGACCGAGCAGGGCGACTACTTCCTTCTCGCGCACCTCCATCGAGACGTCGAACAGAATGTGCGAGTTGCCGTAGTAGCTGTTAACCTTGTCGAGTTCGATCATGCTCATGGCAAAGGTATCCAATCAGACCGACGCACTGTACGTCCCTGATATTTTTGTTTGCGCATAATCTTGTCCGAAAACCGGTTCCCACTTTTCGGGATCATGCGCTAGACATCAACTCCGCCGAGATACGCCTGCTGCACCCGTTCGTCCTTTTGGATGGTGTCGAGGTCGCCTTCCGCCAGCCGGTTGCCGTCGTGCATCACCATGATGCGCTCGGCCAATTCGAATACGGCGTCCATGTCGTGCTCGACCAAAACGATGGTGCGGCCCTTGCGCAGGTTCTTGATCAACTGCTTGATATCCTCGCGCTCGCTGGGCGAGAGGCCCGCCAGTGGCTCGTCGAGCAGCAGCACGGAAGGCCGCGAGGCCAGCGCCAGGCCGAGCTCGAGCCGGCGCTTTTCGCCGTAGGCGAGTGTATCGACCGGAACGTCGGCATGCTCGGCGAGACCGAGCTCGTCGAGCAGCACGTCGATCAGCTTTTCGACCGGCGCCATGCTGTCAGCGCGGCGGAAAACGTCGAAGCGGACGCGGCCGCGGTAGCGGCCGAAGGCGCCGAGGCGCAGGTTCTGCCGCACTGTGAGACCCGAGAACACCTGGTTGATCTGGAAGCTCTTGGCGATTCCGTTCTGGGCGGCGGTGGTGACGTCGGCGCCGGTGAGATCGAGGCCATTGACGATCAGGCTGCCGGTGTCGGGGCGCTCTTCGCCGGAGAGCAGGCGCAGGAAGGTGCTCTTGCCCGCGCCGTTGGGGCCGATCACCGCGTACAGCGCGCCGGCCGGCACCTCGAACGAGACTTCCTCGACGGCGTGGATGCCGCCGTAGGTCTTGCTCACGCCCTTGGCCTCGAGCGCCAGCGTGCCGTCTTTGCGGGCGCCCAGCGGCTGCAGCAGCTCGACCACCTCGGCGGGGGCGAGCCGTGTGTGCGTGGCGGCGGTCGCGGCCATCGGCCCGCGCGGCCACCGGCGTAGCCACAGGGCGTAGAGCTCGCCGCCGACGCCGCGGCGCAACAGTGTCACCAACAACACGAAGGCGAAGCCGAGGATGAACTTCCACAGGTCGCCGACGACCGGCACCTGCTGCAGGAAGTCACGTAAAGAGAGCCAGATGGCGGCGCCGACGGCCGGTCCGAGCAGGATTTCGGCACCGCCGATCACGGTCTGGATGACGAGTTGGCCGGAGGTTTCGAGTGCGAAGGCGGACGGCGGCATATAGCTTTGAAAGATGCCGAGCAGCGCGCCCGCGAGTCCCGCATAGGCGGCGGCCAACACAAATACCGCGAGCTTGTAGCCTGGCACATGATGACCAAGCGCGGCGGTGCGCGTCGGGTTCTGGTTGATGCCGACCAGCACGCTCCCGACCGGCGACTGCGTGACGAAACGGGCGAGCAGATAGCCGGCAAAAAACAGCGTGGCGATCAACTCGTAGCTCGGCCAGCTTCCCGTGAAGACGTAATCGAAAGAGCCCAGTTGCAGCGACGGCGCGGGAATGCCCGGCAGGCCGTTCTCGCCGCCGGTGAAGGCCGACAGCGGCGAGTTCTCCAGGAAATAAGACAGTTCGCCGAAAGCGAGCGTGATCATGGCGAAATAGATGCCGACACGGCGCAACGCGAGATAGCCGACGAACAGGCTGAAGAGGGCGGCTGCTGCGACGCCGACGACGATACCGAGCCAGATATTGCCGATGACGTGGTCTGTTAGCAGATAGGCGGTGATGAAGCCGCCGGTGCCGTAGAAGGCGGCCTGACCGAAGGAGAGCAGGCCGGCAAATCCGAACAGCAGCGAGAAGCCGAGGCCGAACAAGCCCCAGAGCAAGATACGGGTGAGCAGATCGATCGAGTTCTCGCCGAACAGGAACGGCAGCACGACGAGTGCGACGGCAACGATGATTTCCGGCACCCAACGCGCCAAGGGAGAGGCCTTCATGGCCGTCACATCCGCCCGTGGGCGCCGAACAGGCCGCGCGGCCTGACGATCAGCACCAGCGTCATGGCGGCGTAGATTGCCGCTTGCGCATAAGCCGGATTGAACATGGTGGTGAGACTGAGCATTTCGCCGACCACGATCCCGCCGACCACCGCGCCGGGAAACGAGCCGAGGCCGCCGATGACCACCACGACGAAGGATTGTACCAGGAACGGCTCGCCCATGTCGGGAATGACCGACGACAGCGGCGCATAGATCACGCCAGCGATGCCGGCGGCGACAGCACCGAGAGAGAACACGATCATAAAGACGCGGCGCAGATGGATGCCGAGCAGGCCGACCATCATCGGGTCCTCGATGCCGGCGCGCACGATCAGGCCCATCGAGGTGCGGTAGAGCAGGAGATAGAAGATGACGAGGATCACCGCCACGATGGCGATCACCTCGACGCGGTACATCGGATAGAAGAAATAGCCGAAATTGACGATGCCGTGGCCCCAACTCGGCAGCGGTACGCGCTGGCTCAGCCCCCCGAAGCCGTAGCGCATGGCTTCCACGATCATGATGCCGAGGCCGAAGGTCACCAGGATCTGGTCTTGCGGCGGGCGGTCGTAATAGCGGCGAATCAGCACGCGCTCGGTGACGATGCCGACGACGAACAGCGCCAGCGCGCCGCCGAATAAAGCCGCTGCGTAGGATCCGAAATGGCTGAGCACGATATAGGCAGTGTAGGCGCCCAGCATGAACATGGCGCCGTGCGCGAAGTTCAGCACGCCGAGCGTACCGAGGATGATGGTGAGCCCGCTGCTGATAAGCGCGAGCAGGCTGCCGAAGGCGAGGCCGTTGAACGCTTGGGAAAGGAACTGGCCTAACGTCGGCATGTTGCGTTTCTCAAGATCGATTCTCAGTACCAAGAAAAAACATGCTCGGCGCCGACAAAGGCCCGGTGAAGTGGCAACTCACCGGGCCTTCATCCGTCGCGATAGCGCTGAATGGTCAGGCGCCGTAGCCCGGCATATGACAGCCGGTCGCCTTGAGCGGCGGCATCGCGTCTTCGCCGGGTACGATCTCGACGATCTTGTAGTAGTCTTCCTTGCCCTTCATCTCGCCAGGCGTTTTGCCCTGCACGACGGGCACGGGGCGCACCAGCTGATGATCGCCGCCGCGGTACCAGACCTTGCCGTATATGGTATCGACCTTGTGGCCAGCCTCCAGGGCCTTGATGACTTCGATCGGATAGAAGGTGCCGGCGCGCGACACTGCATCGGCCCAGACCATCATCTGCACATAGACTTCACTGGCCCCCCAGCGCGGCTTGTAGCCGTACTTCTTTTCGAAGTCGGCGACGAAATGCTTGGCAAGCGGGAAGTGGTCTTCTTCGGTCCACCACCAAGCCTGGGTGCCGTAGGTGCCACCCATGATCTTGGCACCCAGCTCCTTCGCTTGGAATTGGGAAATGTTCGGCACGACGTATTTCATCTTCTGCAAGATGTTAAACTGCTGGGCCTGTTTGGTGGAGGCCACGGCGTCGGCGCCGAATGCAATGTTGACGAAGACGTCGGCACCGGAGTTGGCGATATTGAGCAGATAGGACGAGAAGTCGGTGGTGCCGAGTGGAGCGAGCTGGTTCGTGGCGATCGTCCAACCCTCCTTGCCCGTGAATTCCTTCATCGAGTCGAAAACGCTGTGGCCGTAGGTATAGTCCGGCGTCAGGTATGCGACCTTCTTGTTCTTGCCGAGCTGCTTCGCCAGCACCGGCGAGAGTGCCTTGGCGGCCATGTAGGCGGAGTTTTGCGAACGGAAGCCATAACGCTGGCAGTCCTTGCCGGTGGTGTCGTTGGAGCCGCTGTTGCCGACCATGAACAGCACTTTTTCGCGCTGGCCGAGCTTCTCCAGCGCGATCGACACCGCGCTGCTCACGCCGCCTGTCAGCATGATGGCTTTGTTGTTGCGGATGAATCGCGTGGCCGCCTGGATGGCGGGATTGGGCTTGGTCTCGCTGTCGGCGACGCCGGTTTCGATCTTCTTTCCGAGCACGCCCTTCTTGCCCTTCAGCGAAGGTATGGCCTCGGTGACTGCACTGCCCTCGTTGAGATGCTTGGCTGCGAGCTCGAAGCCGTATTGCATGTCTTTGCCCGAGCTCGAATAGGGACCGGTAATCGGCATGACGCCGCCGATGAAGACAGAATTGTTGTGGATTCCGGCGGGGAAGGTGCCGAGCGCGGGATAGCTCTTTCCAGCCGCAAGTGCAGTGCCGCCCCTCAACAGGGCGCCCGCGGCAGTTGCGCCAGCAAGTCCGACCTGGACGAATTGACGCCGGCTGAGGCCGGCTTGGGTTTGATGGATTGTCTTGAGATCTTCTCTCTTCATGTTCTTATCCTCCGAAGCGCGGCAACTTCTTTTTCAAGCTATTATTCAATAGCTTATTGCCGGGCCACGCGCTGTTACACGCCCCCGTTGTCAAATTCCGTCGCCCCGGAGAGGTTCCCGTTTTATGCGCAACCGTGCGTGATGGGAAGCCTGTTGTTGTGGCGGCCACGGCCTTGGATTTGAATTTTTAGTGCGCCTAATTTGGCAGGCGCGGCGTTGCAATGATCGTCGACGCGGGTGTTGTGGTACGAACCATCCAACCACAAGATGTGGTGCCAATCGTTGCGATCATCGCCGAGCGTATTGACAAGCATCACCATGGTGGCAAACGCTACCGTCGTCTTCGAGGGCAGCGGAGTCGGCGCCATTTGTCACAAAATAGTAGCAGTGCACGCGGCTTGTGCCGTTAAGAATTGACCGGGCCGCGGGCGACCGTGCGTCCGTACATCGGCCGCAAGCTCACCGCATGTGCCAGATGCGGTAAAATAAGGTAGGTTTTTATGATGTCGCTCTTCCCCTCCAAGCCGTTGATACGCCGCGTTACAATCCTGGGCTGCTGCGCCGCTCTGCTCCTGGCCTTCGGCGCGGGTTTGCAGTCCGTGCAGGCGGCTGAGGGTCCCTTTGCCGGGTTTAACGGGCATTGGTCCGGGACCGGGAAAGTGCGAACGGACGAGAAGACTGAGCGGATACGCTGCAAGGCGAACTATCGGGTTGCCGACAGCAGCGGCCACGACGCCAAACTGGAGCTCACCTGTAAGAGTGACACCTATAGTTTCGATCTGGTTGGCGACTTCCAGGCCGAAAATGGCGGGAAGATTTCGGGCCGCTGGACCGAGCGTAGCCGCAATATCGGGGGCACCGTCATCGGCCAAGGGCGCGGAAGCCATATGCAGATCCTGGTCGAGAGTTCGGCTTTCGCCGCAAATCTGGTTATGGTGACGAGGGGAACACGGCAGTCGGTCAGCATCGATTCGCACGGCGGCGGCCAGGTGGTGAAAGCGTCGATCGATCTGCACCGAGACTCACGGTAAGGGGCTGACACGTTCAGCGGCGAGTGGTGATCATGGAGACCCGAGCGCGCTATGTCATCATCGGTTCGTTTGTCCTTGCCGTCATTTTCGCCGGGTTCGGGTTCGTCTACTGGCTGAAGAACACTGGCGGCCTGGGCGACCGGGCCTATTACCGTGTCCGGTTCGAACAACCGGTCTCCGGATTGGGGCCCGGGTCGGCGGTGTTGTTCAACGGGCTGCGGGTGGGCACCGTTCAGAGTCTCAATCTCGATCCGACTGACTTGCGCGGACTGATGGCGAACATTTCGGTGGAGCCGTGGACGCCGATCCACGCCGACACCAAGATCGAGGTGACCTTTCAGGGGCTGACGGGTTCGCCGGCCATCATGTTGCGCGGCGGAACGGCGAATTCGCCGCGACTGACCAAACATAACGGGGAAATCCCTCTCATTGAGGCGTCTGGCAATGTCGGCAAAAATTTGAATGACTCGGCGCGCGACACGCTCGCCAATATCAATCGGGTCATCGACGACAACTCCAAGCCGCTGCACAGCGCCATCACCGGCATCAGCACCTTCGCCGACATGCTGGGGCGCAATTCCAAGAAGATCGAAGGCATGTTGGACGGGCTCGACAAGATGCTCGGCGGCGGCAAGGCCAAGGAGGGGCCGCAGACCTACGATCTGGCGGCGGCGACGAAATTTCCGACGTTCGAAAAGGCGATCAAGGTGCAGATGGCGGTGCCCGATCCGCACGCGATCCTCGCCTATGATACCCAGAAGATCCTGATCCGCTCTGCACAAGGCACCTTTTCCGAGGTGGCAGATGGCCGCTGGGCCGACAACCTGCCCAAGCTGATGCAAGCTAGGCTGGTCGATAGCTTCGAGAATGCCCACCAGCTCAAGACCGTGAGCCGGCCCTTCGATTCGCTCGAAGCCGCCTATCGACTGGAGACGACCATCCGCAACTTTCAGATTTCGCTGATGCCGCAGCCGCAGGCGGTGGTGGAATTCGCCGCCCGTATTCTGGGCGACAAGGGCAAGGTGGTGGACGCCCGCATCTTCAAGGCCTCCGCGCCGGCCAAGGGCACGAAGGCGGAGGAGGCGGTGGCGGCCCTAGACGACGCCTTCGCCAAGGCGACCGGCGAGTTGGTGGCGTGGTCGGTGGAAAAGCTTTCCGCGGTGCCGAGCAAGGACCAGGGCGATCAGGACAAGGACGGCGCGCCCATGCCCGATATGCCCCCCATGACCAAGATGCCCGCCGCGCCAGCGCCTCCACCCAAGTAGCGGCAGCCGGACGATCGAGGGCCGTATTCCCCACAAGCGTCGATCCACGATCCTGCAATTGTGTACAATTGCCGATCACGGCCTAAAAATTGGGCATCCCTCAAAAATAACTGCTCCTAAATTATCCGGCCCATTTGAGCGCTCATCTGGCCGCGCTGGCAGGCCTGCGCGCAGAATCCTTTGCGCTCAAAGCCCTAGAGCGCCGGACCGGGACTGGCACGGGACTTGCGGAAGCGAAGGCAGCGGGCCACCGCGGCTTGGGCGTCGATCCGGCGCCGGGCGCGGCGGCCGCACGCAATGACCTCGCCACAGGGAGCCGCTCCATGCCCAACGACTTCAACATTTCGCGTCGCGCATTGCTCGCCGGATTGGGGGGCGCAGGCGCTACCGCGCTTTCCGCCGGTCTGCCGATATCTTCCGCGCTCGCCGCCACTGCCGTGGTCGGCTTCATCTATGTCGGGCCGCGCGACGACTTCGGCTACAACCAGGCGCACGCCGAAGGCGCCGCCGCGCTCAAGAAGATGAAGGGGGTCAAGGTCGTCGAGGAAGAACGAATCCCGGAGACCGTCCAGGTCGCCAAGACCATGGAGAGCATGATCAACCTCGACGGCGCCGGGCTCCTGTTCCCGACCTCGTTCGGCTACTTCAACCCTTACATCCTGCAAGAGGCGAAGAAGTATCCCAAGATCCGCTTCGAACACGCCGGCGGCCTGTGGACGCCGAAGAACCCGAAGAACGCCGGCAGCTATTTCGGCTACATCTTCGAAGGCCAATACATCAACGGCATCGTCGCCGGCTATGCCTCCAAAAGCGGCAAGCTCGGCTTCGTCGCCGCCAAGCCGATCCCGCAGGTGCTGCAGAACATCAACGCCTTTACGCTCGGCGCGCGCTCGGTCAATCCGAAGATCACGACGCAGGTGATATTCACCGGCGACTGGTCGCTGCCGGTCAAGGAAGCCGAAGCCACCAACAGCATGATCGACCAGGGCGTCGATGTCGTCACCATGCACGTCGACAGCCCCAAGGTGGTGGTGCAGACCGCGGCCAAGCGCGGCGCCATGGTGTGCGGCTATCACTGCAGCCAGGCGGCGCTCGCGCCCGAGAATTATCTGACCGGCGCCGAATGGAACTGGACCGACCTCTATCCCAAGTTCGTCTCCATGTGGATGAAGGGCGAGGAAATTCCGAACTTCTACCGCGGCGGCTTCAAGGAAGGTCTGATCAAGCAGTCGCCCTATGGGCCGAAGGTTTCGGCCGAGGCGCGCAAGCACGCCGACGCGGTCAAGGCCAAGCTGATGGCCGGCGGTTATGTCATCTTCAAAGGCCCGATCACCGACAATACCGGCAAGACCGTGGTCGCGGCCGGCGCGGAGCTGACGCAAGGTAACGAGACCGACGCCCAGCTCGAAGCCATGCACTTCCTGGTCGACGGCGTGAAGGGCAGTCTGCCGTCTTAAACCCTCGGTCGGGACGAGGGCCATGGCCTCGGATTTGATTGTCGGCGGCGTCTCCACCGAGGCGGCGCCGCCCACGGTGCCCCGCAGACGAGCGTTCCGGCGCGAAGAGATCGGCCGGGCCGCCGAGTCCGTGCTGATCCCGCTCGGAGCGCTCGTCGTTTCGCTGCTGTTGTTCGGCGTCTTCGTCGGGGTCGCCGGGGTCGATCCGCTCGACGTCTACAGCAACATGTGGCTCGGTTCGTTCGGCACCTGGTTCTCGGTGCAGAACACGCTGACGCTGGCCTCGCCGCTCATCCTGACGGCGCTGTGCACCGCGCTGCCGGCGCAAGCCGGCCTGATGATCATCGGAGGTGAAGGGGCCTTCGTCATCGGCGGGTTGGCGGCGATCGCCGCCGGCTACCGGTGGCGAACGTGGCGCCGCCGCTCATCGTGCAACTCGTCATGGCCGCGGCCGGCATGCTGGCGGGCGCGGCCTGGATCGCTTTTGCCGGTGCGCTGCGGCACTGGCGCGGCGTCAACGAAACCATTTCCACGCTGCTGCTCACCTATATCGGCATCGCCATCCTCAACCACATGGTCGAAGGCGTCATGCGCGACCCGGCGAGCCTCAACAAGCCGTCGAGCCACGCGCTGCCGGATATCGACAAGATCGGCCCCATTCCCGGCATGGACGTGCACTGGGGCCTGGCGTTCGGCGTCGTCTTTTGCGTCGCGGCTTACGTCTTGTTCTTTCGCACCACGTTCGGCTTTTCGGCGCGCATGGTGGGCGGCAATCCGCGCGCGGCGAGGCTTGCGGGGCTCCCGGTCGGGCGCATCATCATGGTGGTGACGGCCATCGCCGGCGCCGCCGGCGGGCTCGCCGGCATGGTGGAAGTCGCCGCCGTGCAGGGACGCGCCAGCGCCACGCTCGCCGCCGGCTACGGCTATACCGGCATCCTGGTCGCCTTCATCGCGCGGCAGAATCCGCTTGCTGTCATCCCGGTCGCGATCCTGTTCGGCGGCCTCAACGCCAGCGGCGGGCTGTTGCAGCGCCGGCTCGACTCTGCCTGACGCCTCGGTGCTGGTGCTGCAGGGCATCATCTTCGTGGTGATCCTCGCGAGCGAAACTTTGTTCGGCCGCTTCCGCATCTTCAAGCCGAAGGAGGAGTGAGGATGGCGGATGCATCGATCGGCTGGTGGGGCGTGCCGCTGGCGGTAGCGGCGGGCGCGGTGCGCGCCGGCACGCCGTTCCTGTTCGTCAGCCTCGGCGAATTGCTGACCGAGAAATCCGGCCGCATCAATCTCGGCCTCGAAGGCACGCTGGTGATGGGCGCGATGAGCGGCTACGGCACCGCCTATCTCACCGGCTCGCCCTGGCTCGGCGTGCTGGTCGCCGGCGTCACCGGCTCGATCTTCGGCGCGCTGCATGCCGGGTTGTGCAGCCTGCCGAAGGTCAACGACATCGCGGTGGGCATCGCGCTGATGCTGTTCGGCACCGGCCTCGCCTTCTATCTCGGCAAGCCGCTGATCCAGCCGCAGGCGCCGACGTTGCCGGCGCTGCATCTCGGCTGGTGGAGCGACATCGCCGCGGTGCGCGAGGCGCTCAAGATCAACACGCTTGTTCATCGTCGGCGCGCTGCTCGCGCCGGTGATCGTCTGGTGCCTGCGCTCGACGCGCTGGGGCATGATCGTGCGCATGGCCGGCGACAGTGCCGACGCCGCGCGCGCCATGGGCTATTCGGTCAATCTGGGTGCGGCTCGCCGCCACCGTCACCGGCGGCTTCTTCGCCGGCGTCGGCGGCTCGTTCCTCTCGCTCTATTATCCTGGAAGCTGGAGCGAGGGCCTGTCCAGCGGGCAGGGCATCACCGCGGTGGCGCTGGTGATCTTCGCGCGCTGGAATCCGATGTACTGCTTCTACGCGTCGCTCTTGTTCGGCGGCGCCGGTGCGCTCGGCCCGGCGCTGCAATCGGTCGGCGTCACCTCCGGCTATTACCTGTTCAACGCCGCGCCTTACTTCCTCACGCTCTCTCATCCTGGTGCTGACCTCGTCGTCCGAGCACCGGCTGTCGGGCGCGCCGTCCGAACTCAGCATCACGCGCTAGACGATACGGAGTTGGTCCCATGAGCGGTCTGGGTGGTCTCAACAAGTCGCCGAACGGTGTGGTGCTCGGCCTGGTGCAGCTGCAGTTGCCGGTGGTCGCGACGCCGGAGGATCTGGCGCGGCAGACCGAGAAGATCGTCTCCATGGTCGCCAAGGCGCGGCGCGCGTCGCCGGCCACGGACCTGGTGGTGTTTCCCGAATACGCGCTGCACGGCCTGTCGATGGACATCAATCCGGCCATCATGGTCACCCGCGACGGGCCGGAGATGGCGGCCTTCCGCCGCGCCTGCCGCGACAACGCGATCTGGGGCTGCTTCTCGATCATGGAGCGCAACCCCGACGGCAACCCCTATAACTCCGGGCTGATCGTCGACGACAAGGGCGAGATCAAGCTCTATTACCGCAAGCTGCACCCCTGGGTGCCGGTGGAGCCGTGGGAGCCGGGCGATCTCGGCATTCCGGTGTGCGACGGCCCGAAGGGCGCGCGCATCGGGCTGATCATCTGCCACGACGGCATGTTCCCCGAGATGGCGCGCGAGTGCGCCTACAAGGGCGCGGAGATCATGATCCGCACCGCCGGCTACACTGCGCCGATCCGCCATAGCTGGAGCGTCACCAACCAGGCCAACGCCTTCCAGAACCTGATGCAGACCGCGAGCGTGTGCATGTGCGGCTCCGACGGCACCTTCGATTCCATGGGCGAGGCGATGTTCTGCGACCTCGACGGCACCGTGATGGTGCAGGGCGGCGGACGTCGCCGACGAGATCGTCACCTGCGAGCTGCGCCCCGACCTGGTGCGCGAAGCGCGCAAGCACTGGTCGGTGGAGAACAACATCTACCAGCTCGGCCACCGCGGCTATGTGGCGGTGGCGGGCGGCGCGCGCGACTGCCCCTACACCTTCATGCAGGACATGGTGAAGGGCGAATACCGGCTGCCGTGGGAAGACGAGGTGATCCACACCGACGGCACCAGCTGCGGCTTCCCGGCGCCCGATCGTCAATACAAAAAGGCGGCGAACAATGGCTGAGCGTTACGTCGACGCCGATCCCTATCCCTGGCCCTATAACGGCGATCTCAGGCCGGAGAACACGGCGCTGATCGTCATCGACATGCAGACCGACTTCTGTGGATCCGGCGGCTATGTCGACAAGATGGGCTACGACCTGTCGCTCACCCGCGCGCCGATCGAGCCGATCAAGGCGCGTGCTCGCGGCCATGCGCGCCAAGGGCTACCACATCATCCACACCCGCGAGGGCCACCGGCCCGATCTCGTCCGACCTGCCGGCGAACAAGCGCTGGCGCTCGCGCCAGATCGGCGCCGGCATCGGCGATCCCGGCCCCTGCGGGCGCATTCTGGTGCGCGGCGAGCCGGGCTGGGAGATCATCTCCGGAGCTCGCGCCGACAAGCCGGCGAGCCGATCATCGACAAGCCGGGCAAGGGCTCGTTCTGCGCCACCGATCTGGAATTGATCCTGCGCACGCGCGGCATCGAGAACATCGTGCTCACCGGCATCACCACCGACGTCTGCGTGCACACCACCATGCGCGAGGCCAACGACCGCGGCTTTGAATGCGTGCTGCTGGAGGACTGCTGCGGCGCCACCGACAAGGGCAACCACGACCACGCCATCAAGATGGTGAAGATGCAGGGCGGTGTGTTCGGCGCGGTGAGCAACTCGGAAGTGCTAATCAAGGGGCTGTCATGAGCGCGCTCGCCCTCGATCAAGCGGACTCAGGGCTCCACGGCGAGGGCGCGCTCGCAGTCGAGACCGTCAGCATCACCAAGCGCTTCGGCGACCTGACCGCGCTGGAAGCGGCTTCCGTGCGCGTGCATGCCGGCAGCGTGCATGCGCTGCTTGGGCGAGAACGGCGCCGGCAAATCGACCTTGGTCAAATGCATCATGGGCTATTACCTGCCCGACGAGGGTAGCGTGATGGTCGAGGGCCGCGAGGTCGAGATCGGCAGCCCGCGTCAGGCGCACGCTTTCGGGCTCGGCATGGTCTACCAGCACTTCACCCTGGTGCCGCACATGACCGTGCTTGGAGAACATGGTGATGGCACGCGCCGACGTGCCGTCTGTCATCGACTGGCGTGCCGAGCGCCAGCGCTTCAACGACTTCCTGGCCACCATGCCGTTCACCGTGCCGGTCGATACGCCGGTGTCCTCGCTCGCCGCCGGCGAGAAGCAGAAGGCGGAAATCCTCAAGCAGCTTTATCTCAAGAGCCGCTTCCTCATCCTCGACGAGCCGACCTCGGTGCTCACGCCCAACGAGGCCGACGAAATCCTCGGCATGGTGCGCGACATGGCGCACGCCGGGCGCATCACCGTGCTGATCATCACCCACAAGTTCCGCGAGGTGATGGCCTTCGCCGATGAAGTGTCGGTGCTGCGCCGGGGTAAGCTGGTGGGCGGCGGGCACGTCGCCGATCTGACGCCTGATGCCATGGCCAAGATGATGATCGGCGATCAGGAAATCCGCGCCATGGGCGGCCGCGGGCAGGCGGCGGCCGGCGCGGTGTGTCTGGAAGCGCGCGATCTCAAGGCGGACGACGACGAAGGCCTGCCGGCGGTGCGCGGCGTAAACCTCACGGTGCGCGCCGGCGAGATCGTCGGCATCGCCGGCGTCTCCGGCAACGGCCAGAGCGAGCTGTGCCAGGTGCTGGGCGGCCAGCGCGACGCTTCTGCTGGCGAGATGCTGGTGCACGGCGAGCTCTATCACGCGCGTCGCGCCGAGATGCTGCGCCACAAGGTGTCGATGCTTCCGGAGGAGCCGCTGCGCAACGGCTGCGTGCCGCGCATGAGCGTCGCCGACAACATGGCGTTCCGCCGTTTCGACCAAGCGCCCTATGCCAAGGGACCGTGGCTCAAGCGTGCCGCCTTCCGCCGCGCGGCGGAGGAATTGATCGTGCGCTACCGGGTGAAGACTTCTTCTCCCGACGCGCCGATCGCGACGCTCTCGGGCGGCAATGTGCAGCGCGCGGTGCTGGCGCGCGAACTGTCCGGGGAGGTGGACGTGCTGATCGCGGCCAACCCGGTGTTCGGGCTCGACTTCGCCGCGGTCGCCGACATCCACGCGCAGATCATGGCGGCGCGCAACCGCGGCGCCGCGGTGCTGCTGGTGAGCGAGGACCTTGACGAACTGCTGGAGCTCTCCGACCGCATCGTCGTGATGTTCGAGGGCCAGATCGTGCACGAGACCACGCCGACGGATGCCGACCTCACGGTGATCGGGCGGTTCATGGCGGGGCATTAGCGAAGTTCATGTTCATCGGAACAAGCCGCTTATCCCGCGGAAGCGGGAACCAGGAGGCGCAATCGCATTGGCGCAAGGTTATTGCACGCGTCGAAAAGATTAAGGATTGCATATTCGACGCCTAACGACCGTAGAAAATCCAGATTGCTGAACAGCCATTCAGACTAAAAGTGTTGCGTAATTCACTGTTGTTTGGAACGATAGGCCCAGGGGCGACGTTTCTCCAAAGGTTGGCCAGCTTAACTGCTGTCAGCTTGAATCCGAATTGCGGAGGATCGCCCCATGAACGATAAAGTGGCGCTGTTGCTGTGCGGTACCGCTGCGTTGCTAACGTTCAACGCTGCGGGGCAGGCCACGCCTGCAGAACCAAGCCCGCCGACCTTGCCGTCCGCGCAATCTTACGCGGAGCTGCTTACGCCCATCCCAAACGCGGTGGAAATGCTACGGGCGGACAATGCGGCTCAGGCGACTCGGCCGCGCGCTCGTGTGCAGCTTGCTCAGTATCACCACCACCATCATCACCATCATCATCACCATAACGGCTTTTTCCCCGGGGCCATCATCGGCGGTATCATCGGCGGCGCACTTGCTCCGCCGCCGTATTATTACGAGCACTGCTATTGGACTCGCGGACGGCCCTATTGGAACGGCTATCGCTGGGTTCACCCGCGCGTGCGCGTTTGCGATTGATGGAACGGGCCTGCCGGATCGGTTGCCGTCTCGACGTCAGGCGTCATCGTCGCGCGCCTTAGCCTTCGCCGCGCGCAGGATATGCCGATACGTCCCGTCGAAGACGGTGTGGGTGGACGACGTCCAGGTGCTCTCCTTGGCGAGCGCGTCGCGGCTGGCGTGAATGCGCCGGCCGCGCATCTCTCGTTCGGCAGCTTCCTCTTCACTCATTGGCACCAATTCGAATAGCGGCTCTGCTGGAACGAAGACCATCTGCATCATCGGCTCGCCCGGGCGGAAGATATGGGTGACGCCGGGCGGCGGAGCTTTGAACACGACGAAGGAGATCATTGGCCACCAACTTGTCCGCAGCAGCGCGGGTACCGCGAGCGGCACGTCATCATTGGGCGAGGTGTAAAAACGCGGATGCGGCTCGGTGCGGACCGCCATGTTGTCGGAGACCTGGAGGTCGAGCAGCAGTTGGTAGGTGTAATAGCTTTCCCCGAATGTGCGGAACGGCGGCCACTGGACACCCGTGCCAGGGTCGGGACCGAAATCGCCCGTCAGTACGACATGGCCGTCGCGCTGAGTGACGTGCAGTTCGTTATCGCAGGGGTAAAAAACCTCGATGCCGTATTGCGCGCCTTCGGTAAAAGGCATGCAGTGCCAGGCGTATTCGTGGGAGCCGTCGCGTCGTGGCTCGGGTTGGCCGCCCCAGCCGGGCATTTCAAGCTTGGTCTTTCGTGGCGCGAGCCTGGGCTCGATGAGGCGGTATTTGACGGTGTGCATGCGTTTCCTATAAACGCGCCCCCCAGCGGCTCAGGTCCTAACGTGCAAAACCAGAGCTGATGACGCCTTTAAACTATGACAGTTCCAAGCCAGGCGCAAAATATCAATCGATGCGCCCATGGCTGTGCGCAACCGCGGCGCCGCGATGTTGCTGGTGAACGAGGACCTCGATGAGCTGCTGGAGCTCTCCGACCGCATCGTCGGGATGTTCGAAGGCAAGATCGTGCAGGTGACCACGTCGGCGGATGCCGACCTCACGGTCATCGGACGCTTCATGGCGGGGCATTGAATTTTGTGCCTTGCGCGCGGCATCGGGCCTGAAATTGCCCGCCGCCACCAGACGCAGCGGCGTGTGTCCGAATTTGCGTGCTCTCCGGATTGGCGAGACTGCAATGGAACGGGCGGAAATGACCCGAAACCGACCCGCCGAATTGTCCGCTATGAGGCTGCTATCGGGGGCAGACCGGACATTGCGCTGATATTGCGATTGGTCTCAGTGTGACCCAACTCGGACTTGCCGTTCATGCCATCGAATGTCCGCCTCCAAAAGGGAAAGTGGAGAGATGACGAGGATGTTAATTGCGTTTGTGAATGAGACACTATGGATGCCATAGAACCGTTGTTATGCGGCGTGGGATCATTCGCTCACTTTCGCGAGCGGCTCCTAGCGATCTTTGCAATCACGCGGGTGGACGGCATCGGTTTTGCCGAAATGGTTTGGTTCTGCGCAAGATTTTCGATCATTGCTAGCAACACTGCACGCGTGATCGTGACGTGCTCAGGTGAGATACCCGCGACGGCAATCCGGTTGACCTCTTCGGCCAGCGGAACGAGCCGCTTTTCCAGCAAGCGGCCTTTCGGAGTGAGATGGATGTACACCTTCTTCCGGTCGCCCTCGTGCTGGCGGCGGACGACGTAACCGAGGCGCTCCATGGTCTTCATGGCCGAGAAGGTTGTCGGCTCCATGACCCCGACGCGCTCGCTCAATGCGCGCTGAGTAAGTCCGTCTTCGACCCACAGCACGCGCAGAAATGACCAGTGTCCAAAGGAAACGTGGTGTTCAGCCAGGCGAATGCTGAGCGAGCGGCCAAGTGCGCGTGCTGCGTCTCGCACGAGATGCGCGAGCCGGTCGTTCGGCACGGCTTCGCGCCAATGCTGCAGTATGCTCTCGGTTTCGGATTCCCGGGAATTGGTCATCGCACGTCCACCTGATGCTGTAGTGTTACCTCGCTGCCCTCGCGCGCCGAGCGCAACATGGCGAGGCAGACTTCCAGTGTGGCTGTCGCCCAGGCGCCGTCGTGCAGCGGTGGGCGCCCATCGACCACAGCGGCATACAGCTCATCGATGACTTCAGTGCGGGGTACGCGAGGCGCGGGCATGGGATCGAGTCGGCCTGCACCGTTCTCATAGATCATCACCCCGGTAGGTAGCGGCCTCAGATCGGCGCGATCGCAACTGACCAAGATTGTTCCGAAATGCTGGTGCAACAGGTCTGGCCGCCGTGGCGCCTGCCAGCCGGGTCCGCCGTAGGTGCGTGCGGCCTTTGCTGCTGCCTCCTGCGCCGGGTTGTCGAATTGTCGGTCAGCCTTGGTCGCGCGCGGCCCTTTCTTCTGCCCCATCTCGCCGATCCAGCCCATGAACTCGTCGGAATCGAAATGGCCATAGCCGTTATAGATGAGCGAAGCAAAAGTGCCGCTCTCGAATCCGAGGAGGGCGGCATAGGCGCCTTCCGTCAGTCGGTTAGGGTCCCAGTTGCCGGTCATCGACCGCACGCGGGCAACCTGGCCGCCGCAAAGCAGCCGGACCATGTCGACTTGGTGCGGTGCCTGATTGAACAGCGCGCCGCCACCTTGTGCCGTATCGAGCTCTTCAGGGCGGCGCGGCCGGTACAAGAAATCGGTATAGTTGAAGGCCGAGACCATCCGCACGGCGCCGTAGCTGCCGTCAGCGATCAGTTCGCGCGCGCGCAGGATCGGAGCATCGAAAGAGTGACTATGGCCGACGATGAGATGAACGCCAGCCTGACGAGCGGAATTGACGATCGCATGGGCGTCTTCCAGGGTGAGTGCGATCGGCTTTTCGACCAGCAGATGCTTGCCGTGCGCGGCCGCGACCCGCGCGTGCTCGGCGTGATGTTGATGGGGGCTGGCAATGTACACCGCTTCGACCTGCGGATCGTTGCAGAGCGCCTCCACCGTTTCGTAGGCGCTGCCTCCGAAGTCTTCGGTGAAACGTTCGCGCGCCTCTGGACGCAGATCGGCGGCGGCGACGAGCGTGACCCGCGGGTCCTGCTGCAGCGTGGGCAGCATGATCGAGAAGGCGCGGCCGAGCCCGGCGGCACCCAGTCGTAAACGGCGTGAGGGCAATGAGTTCAAGACGCTCTTTTCCGACTCGACAGCCGAGCCGCCTTTCGCTAGCTTTGACTTAGATATCTAAGATAAATCGCGGGGCAACGGAAGCCTGCGGGGCAGGGAGCCCAGTCTATGACGCCTGAGGAAAACGATCTGCTGTGTCGCGTCGAGGGATCGGCGCCAATGGGACAGATCATGCGGCGCCATTGGATTGCGGCCTGCCTCTCCGAGGAGGTCGCCGAGCCCGACGGCACGCCGATCAAGGTCCGCCTGCTCGGCGAAAACTTGGTCGTTTTCCGCGACAGCAAAGGCCGGCTCGGCATGCTCGACGAATTGTGTGCGCATCGCCGCGCCTCGCTGGTTTACGGGCGCAACGAAGATTGCGGTCTGCGCTGCCTTTACCACGGTTGGAAGTTCGACGTGGAGGGCAATATCGTCGACCTCGCTTCCGAGCCCCCCGGCAGCAATGTGCCGCACCGCATCAAGCAGAAGGCCTATCCGGTGCGCGAGTGGGGCGGCTTTGTCTGGACCTATCTCGGCCCGGCGGAGGAGATGCGCGAATTCGAGCCGCCGGCGTTCGCGCCGACGCCGGACGCGTGGGTCAGCGCCACCAAGGTGCGCGTGCGCTGCAATTGGGCGCAGATTCTCGAAGGCCAGATCGATTCGGCGCATTCCTCCAGCCTGCACTCGTCCGACATGGTGCCGGCTCAGGTCGAGGGCGCTCAGGCGACCGACGTCAACTGGCTGCGGCCGTCGACCGACAAGGCGCCGCGCTTCCAGATCGAGCGCACCAGCTACGGTTTCCGCTATGCCGCGGTCCGCCGTCCGATCAAGAACGAGGCGACGCACGATTACGTGCGCACGACGGTCTATATCGCGCCCTTCACCGCGCTGATCCCGCCCAATAACGCCTACAACGTAGCAACCCTCCTCACGCCGGAAGACGATGCCAACACGATATTCTACTTCATCGCCTGGACGGCCGGGGACAAGCCCGGCATTCCGGTGGAGCAATGGCGCAAATTCAACAGGCTGGAGTGGGGTGTCGACGTCGACGCCAACTTCAACAACGTGCTTACCGCCGACAATCACTACGGTCAGGATCGCGCGGCGATGAAGGCTGGGAATTTCACCGGCATTGCCGGCATTCCCAACCAGGACATCGCCATGTGGGAGTTGATGGGCCCGATCGGCGACCGCAGCCAAGAGCACGTCGGCCATAGCGACTTTGCCGTTGCCGCCTTCCGCCGATCGATGGTGGAAGCTGCGCGTGCCATGCGTGATGGTAGTCCGGCGATCGGCACCACAGAGCCGCATACGCTGCACGCCAGTATCAGTTCGTTCGAAGGCGTGGTGCCAAAAACCGCCAACTGGCGCACGTTTGGTGGCGGCAGCGAAAGCATGAGCGAGCAGGAGGAGCGGATCAGCGCTGCGGAATGAAATGGGCCGCACGGGGGGCGGCCACACATCCGTTGCGGTTGTTGTGCGGACGCTGTTCGCCGGCGGATCGCTGGTGAATTCTGACGGCAAAGTGCTCTGTGCTGAAGAAGAGGGTGGCCCTGGTCGCCAGTGAAATCAAAACGCAAAACCAGAGATGCAAAAGCCCCACAAAGGCGGCGTGCATAAGGGAGGAAAATCGATGAGCTTGATGAAGAATGTGGCGATCGTGGCGGCTTTCGCCGTTCTGTTCGGCGCAACGGCGCAGGCCCAAACCTATCAATTGACGCTCGCGGGCGCGAGCCCGGGCGGCCTGTGGTCGACCATCGGCGCCGGCCTGGATAAGGCGATTGCCAAGGCCTATCCAGGTTCCACAGTGACTTACCAGACCGGATCAGGCGGTCTTGCCAATGCCAAGCTGGTTTCGGACGGCAAGGTGCCTATGGGGATTGCGGCCGACATGGAACTCGCCGCCGCCTATCGCGGCACCGGGCCATTCAAGGGACATCCCCTGAAAAATATCCGTACGCTGTTCCGGGCCTACTCGGCGCAGAGCCGTTTCCAATACGACTATGTGCTGGTGAATGGCGATGTCGCCAAGAAGTATGGCATCGAGACCATGGCCGACCTCAAGAAGCATGCGCGCGATATTCGCATTGCGTTCAACCGCCCGGGCAACATGGATGGTGACATCGGTCTGGCGATCATGAAGGACAGTGGCATCCCGGTCAGCAGCTTCAAGCAGGTGGTGCGTGCGGCCTCCAAGGAGATGACCTCGCTGATGCTCGACCGCCGCGTCGACGCGATCGTCCTCGGCATTGCCTACAATCACCCAGTCATCCGCCAGATGGAAAACGGCATTCCGCTCAAGATGCTCGACGTCGGCAAGAAGGTGTCGGCCAAGGTGGCGGACCACTTCGGGGGGCAGGTCTGCACCATCAAGGCCAACGAGCATAAGTTCATTTCCAAGGACAAGGCCTCGGTGTGTGTCGGCGCGGTAATCGTCGTGAACAAGTCGATGGCCGACCACGGAAGCCTACAATATCGTTAAGGGTCTCCTGGCCAACCTCGAAGATTTCAAGAGCGCCCATCGGCTGTTGAAGAAGGTGGTCACACCGAAGACGGTTGCGGAGCCGTCAGTCGCGCCGCAACATCCGGGGGCGCTGAAGGCTTTCAAGCAGGCCGGGCTGCGCTGAGCAACTGCTTCGCCTGAGCGGTTGGCGGGCGGAATGGCGGCACAGGTCGCCTCCGCCCGCTCCGCATTCGTGTTCCGAGGATATCCATGGCGCGCAACATTCTGCTCGATCCCGGTTTCTGGTTTTCGGTGGGTTGCCGGCGGCGGCCGGGCGGCTTAATTGGCCGGCTCATTCCGCCGTTCGCCGTTGTAATCGCCATCTACGTGATCGTCGCGGCGACCTACGTCATCGTCGACCCATGGGTGCTCACCGCCATCTTCCTGTCGGGCATGATGGCGCTCGCCTTCTTGACGGTGGGCGCGACGGCGAAGTCCCATACCGAGCGCGTGCCATGGTTCGATCTCCTGCTGTCGACCTTGAGCCTCGCGGCGGGGGCCTATTTCATTGTCACCGCCGATGCCCAGGTCGCTCGGATCAGCCTGCTATTCGCCCTTGACGATTGGCAGCTCTTGTTTGGCACCATCATCTGCATGCTCACCGTCGAACTCACGCGCCGCACCACGGGGCTGGGGCTCACCGTGATCGTTCTGGTGTTCGTCGGGTATAATCTGTTCGGACACCTGTTCAACGGTGTGCTCAGCCACGGCTATATCGACTACGATCATTTTCTCGACATAATGGTCTACACGACCGACGGCATCATGGGACTGCCGGCGCGGGTGGCGGCGACCTATGCGTTCATGTTCGTGATGTTCGGGACGTTTCTCCATTACGCCAAAGGTTCCGACTTCTTCTACGATTTCGCCTGCGCGATATCCGGCCGACAGGTGGGCGGACCGGCAAAGGTAGCGGTGGTCTCATCCGGTTTGTACGGGATGATCTCCGGCAGCCCGACGTCGGACGTTGTGACCACCGGCGCCATTACCATCCCGATGATGAAGCGGCTCGGCTACCGCGCCTCGGTCGCCGGCGCGATCGAGGTTGCCGCCTCGACTGGCGGGAGTCTGATGCCGCCCGTTATGGGCTCGGCGGCGTTCATCATGGCCGAATACACTGGCATCGACTACGTCGACATCGCGAAGGCCGCGTTGCTGCCGGCGCTGCTCTACTACATAGGCGTGTTTTCGCAGGTTCATTTCCGAGCCTACCGGTTCGGTCTCGGCGGCTTCGAGAAAGATCAGATTCCGAAGTTCTTACCGACGTTGCGCAAGGGCGGGCTTTTCATCATTCCGATGGCGGTGTTGGTCTGGGCACTGATCGCAGGCTACACGCCGACCATGGTCGCGGTGTTCGGCACGCTGTCGGTCATCGTCGTCGCAGCGCTGCGCGCCGATACCCGCATTGGCCTCGTCACCGCGTACAAGGTGCTCGCGGAGACTGCCATGCGCATGGTGCCGGTGGCAGGCGCTTGCGCCGCGGCCGGCTTGGTCATTGCGGGTCTCACCATGACCGGCCTTTCTGGCAAGTTTGCCCACTTGGTCTATATGGTCACCGGCGCCAATGTGTTTCCGACCCTGCTGTTGGCGGCGGCGCTGACCATTTTGTTCGGCATGGGAATGCCGACGCCTTCGGCCTACATCCTGGCGGCGGTGCTCATGGGTCCGCTCTTGGCGCCCATGCACATCGGCCTGCTGCCCGGGCACATGTTTCTGCTCTACTTCGCGGTGATGAGCGCGCTGACGCCACCGGTGGCGGTCGCAGCTTACGCCGCGTCGTCGATTGCCGAGGACAATCCGCTCCTCATTGCTGGCCACGCGGTCAAGTTCGCGCTCGCCGCCCTGGTGGTGCCATTCACCTTCGTCTATGGCCCCGAATTGCTTTGGCAGGGACCGATCTGGCAAAGCGCGATTACTTTTGCGACCGGTGCGGCAGGCTTGATCCTGCTCGCCATGGCGATCGAGGAGTTTGAGCCGGTATGCGCCGAATGGTGGAGCCGAACCTTGATTGGTGTTGCCGGGCTATTCATGATCATGCCGTTCTACGTATCGACTGCCGCTGGGCTTGCCATTGCGGCGACGACTGTCGCGGCCAACCGCGCGCGGCTCAAAACTCGCCCGCGTAGCGAGCGGCGCGCGGCCTAGAAGACCGAGCCTAAGCGTATTCAAGTGCTCGTCATGCGCTCGTGGCCCTTCGACGAGAACACGAGCCTATTAGCGGGCGGCGCCTTTGACGCAGAACTCGAGGCGCTTGCTCAGATTGAGACCGGGTGAGCAGTAAGCTACGTCGGCCCTGCATAGCCGCGAACCGCATGGCCGTCACCGTTTCGTGTCACCGCATTGACTCTTTTGCCTTTGTCCGCTTTTCCAGCGTCGACGGCGCCGGCTTCTGCTTTTGAAGGATAGACCGAACGTGGCGGATGATATGGTCGGCGACGATGGAGTGCGCCTCCGCAGTCGGGTGCACCGCGCCGCTGTAGAGACCAGCGTAGACCGGTTGCAAGATGTCGAACAGCATCGTGCCTTCGCGATGTGTGTTCGCGGTCAGGAAGGCGTCGTTTGGGGTGCGAAATAGACGCCAATGGTGCTCATAGGGCAGCGTCGCCGCCGGCGAAAATGGTTTGAATCCGTCTCCGTTCGGGGTCATGCGCGGCATGCGCATCATGATCATGTCGGTCAACGCCCGCTTGGGATCGTGCGCGCACATGCCTCGCCGGCGGAATTCCGGAATATGATCGGTCACTAGCGTGAATCCGGTGCCAGTACCGGTCGCCAGACCTGCCGGGCATTGGTGGCCGGCGACATGGGTGATGCATTCGAGCCGCGCCAGCAGTTCATTCAGGAAGCTTACCGTCTCCTTCAGGCGCTCCCGGCTCAGTTTCAAGCCTGGATGCACATCCATGCCGAGCGTCGGCATCGAACCGCACAGCGCACCCGTTTCGTCGAACTGGATCGGCTCATAGGATGACTGTATGACGCGGCCGGGCTTGACGCCGAAGCCTTCGTCAAGTGCCCGCTTGAGCGCCTGCATGCGCTCGTCGAGCGCACCGAGATAAACACGCGCGACTGGCGGGCCGAAACGGATCTTTCTGCCCACCCACGCCGCGATCGGCGCGAGGTCGCCGGCGCTCTTCGTCATCGCATAGGCTGCGAGCGGACCAAAGCCGACGTCATTACCGCCGATCGACATCAGCACGAGGTTGATCGGCCGCTTGCGCAATTGCGGCGGACACCAGCGCATGCTGATTTGGCGCATCTCGATTTGGGTGCTGCCCGCGGCCCATACCGGCAGCGTGTAGCTGGCGCTTTGCGTACGCCCGGCCGCGCCACCGCGGCAGATCAGATCTGCCAATTGATCGAATTGGGGGCGCACCTTGCCCGAGCGCGGATCGCTGATGCCTTCCCGTGCGTCCATGGGCAGGAACAGACCATCGGTAATTTCCGCCCCAGAACAGGTGAAGCTCGCCAGCGTAATCGAGCGGTGCCGGTTCTCCAGCGCGAGCTCGATGCCGACGCGGATTGGATAACCGTATTGCGAACGGTGACAATCAGGACTGAACCAGCGAGCACGCGCTTTGTGAAAGGCGGCGCGGAATTCCGGCGAGTCGAGTTTGAAGAAGCGTCCTTCCGCCTCGTCCGCAAGGTAGCGTCGCGGCAGCACCTTTGGATCGTACCCGGCCGAGGCAGTGTCGAATGTTCCGTATTTCGGCGTCGTTCCGCCCGGGCCTGGCCGCTTGGTGTTCATCATCGCGGTTTCGTCGCGCAGCAATGTCGGATCGTAAACCATCGCCCGACTGGCACTGAATTGGACTGGACGATCCGGATTGCCTTCACCCGAAGCGAATGAATCGCCCAATGCCACGATGAACAGATCCTCGACCACGACGTTGCGGTCGACCAGCGTACGGCCGCCGGGCAATTTGACCGCCACTGATACGCCGGACCGCTCGCGGTCGAGCGAATAGGGAACGCGCGGTATGGTCAGCTTTTTGTTGCAGGAAAGCGTCCTGCTCTGCGGTCGGCCGCCGGGGCTGCGCGGTTGCCACGTCCATAGGCAATTTCCGGAGACGCCGGCAAGCTGCGCACGTGCGATGCGGATCGTGACCGTGTGCGCCTTGGGCAGGACGTAATCTTCTCTCGCTGTGCCCCATGAATATTTGCGCTTGCAGACCACGTCATAACGAGGCGGATGCCCATTGCTGTCGTAGCAGGTGTCGCCGAGGGTGCGCGCAGCCCAGCCGAGCCGGCTTCGCTCGTAGTGCGGACCGGCCGTGGCGGCACAGGCGTCCGGCGTCGAGGCGTTCTTGCAATCGGGATCGTCGAGGCGGCGCTCGGTGCGCCAGATGATGTTGGCCGGCAGTGATTTGTTGGGGTCGCCGCGCACCGCATTGAAAGCTGCCTCATGCAGCGCAAACGAGGCGGTGGATCTGAAGAAACGGAACGGATTCTCGACCTGCCAGATCAAGTCCTCCGCTTGAGCGTAACCTGTACCCAAACAAGCAGAAACGACGATGAGCCAAGCGGTTGTTGCAAGCCTATTTCGGCGCATGATTTCGGTCCGCAATGTCTTTCGGGAGAATCTATCCTTCGGAAATTCTCCCGACTGAGCCCATCGCATCCGCCAATGTGAATCGTATTCGCTTGTATCAAAATGTCGAGTTGTATCTCCGAACGCCAGAATGGCGCATGGTGTTGGACGCCTATTAACGCATTGAATACAATATCTTAGCGCGCTCGCGTGAGGAGATCGTCGGCTCTCTTCTCGATGCCCGGCATAAAGTTCATGCCCGGGCCGGCCCAACGGTCCGCGCGAAGCGCGGCCCGATAGTAAACACCGGCCGGACCCGAGTGCCGGGCATGACACTGTTGTTAGGCTATCGAGGCTGTTACGCCGCGGCCTCGGCCTTTGTCTTTTTCGCCGGCTCCAGCGCCGCGGCGACGGCGTCGTCGACGCGTTCCAGCCAGACGAACTCCAGCCCCTTGCGCGCCTCTTCCGGAATGTCGTCGTAGTCCTTCCGGTTGCGTGCCGGCAGCATCACGCGCTTCAAGCCCGCGCGATGCGCCGCCACCACTTTTTCCTTGATGCCGCCGACCGGCAGCACCAGGCCGCGCAGGCTGATCTCGCCGGTCATGGCGGTGTCGCTCGAAACCTGACGTTCGGTCATGAGCGAGGTGAGCGCCATGAACATGGCGACACCGGCGCTGGGGCCGTCTTTCGGGACCGCACCAGCCGGCACGTGCACGTGGATGTCACTCTTCTCGAAGCGTTCCGCGTCGATGCCGAACAGGCTCGCCCGGTTCTTGACAATGGAGAGCGCCGCTTGCGCACTCTCCTTCATCACATCGCCGAGCTGACCGGTGAGGATCAGCTTGCCGTGGCCGGGTAGCCGCGTCGCCTCGATGAAGAGGATGTCGCCACCGACCGGTGTCCAAGCCAATCCAGTCGCGACGCCGGGAACGCTGGTGCGCATGGCGACTTCGCTCTCGAACTGGCGCGGACCGATGATGTCGGCGAGATCGCCGGCGTCGATCCTGATCGGGCCTGCCGCGCCTTCCGCGATGCGCACAGCGGCATGGCGCAAGGCCTTGCCGATCTCACGTTCGAGGTTCCGCACGCCTGCTTCGCGCGTGTAGAAGTGGATGATCTCACGCAACGCCGCTTCGGTGATTTCGACTTCACGACCCTCTTGGCCTTCCTTGAGGCCGTTCGCTTCCATCTGGCGCTTGACCAGATAGCGCGTGGCGATCTGCAGCTTCTCGCCTTCGGTGTAGCCGGCGAGGCTGATGATCTCCATGCGGTCGCGCAGGGGCCCCGGAATGGTGTCGAGCATGTTCGCCGTGGTGATGAACACCACGTGCGACAGGTCGAACGGAACCCCGAGATAGTTGTCGCGGAAGGTGTTGTTCTGTTCTGGATCGAGGACCTCCAACAGCGCCGACGACGGGTCTCCGTGGATGCCGGCGCCAAGCTTGTCGATCTCGTCCAGCATCATCACGCAGTCACGCGTTCCCGCCTTGCGGATGCCCTGGATGATGTTGCCGGGCAGCGCGCCGATGTAGGTGCGGCGGTGACCCCGGATTTCGGCTTCGTCATGCACGCCACCAAGCGAGACGCGCACGAACTTGCGGTTCATGGCGCGCGCGATCGACTGGCCGAGCGAGGTCTTGCCGACGCCCGGGGGGCCGACGAAGCACAGGATCGGGGCCTTGCCGGCAGGCGCCAGCTTGCGCACGGCGAGATATTCGACGATGCGCCGCTTGATCTTGTCGAGGCCGTAGTGGTCGGCGTCGAGGATGCGCCGCGCCTCGGCGATGTCGATCGGGGTCTCCTCCGGCAATTTCCAGGGCAGCTCGATCAGCCAGTCGAGATAAGTGCGGGCCATGCCGTATTCGGCCGCGGCCTCCGGCATGCGTTGCAACCGGCGCAGCTCCTTGCGAACGTGCTCCTCGACCTCTTTTGGCATGCCAGCCTCGGCGACCTTCGTCTCCAGCTCGGCCAGCTCGGCGGCCTTGCCTTCCTCGCCTTCGCCGAGTTGCTTCTGGATCGCCGCCATCTGCTCGCGAAGCAAGACTTCGCGCTGACGTTCGTCGAGCGCGGCCTTGGTCTGCTGGCCGATCTCGGCGGAGAGTCGCAACACTTCGATGCGGTGCGCCAACAGCTTCGACACTTTGTCGACACGCGCGGCAATGTCGACGGTCTCGAGGGCCTCCTGCTTCTCCTCCGGCTTCACGTCCATGTAGGACATGGTGAAGTCGGCGAGGGAGCCGGGCTGCTCGATCGCCTGCACGGCGCCGATCAGTTCCTTCGGCGCCTGCGGCAGCAGCTCGAGCGCTTCCATCGCCTGGCCGCGCAGATGCACGAGCCGGGCTTCGGTCTCGGGGCTGGTGGTTTCGGCTTCGGGAATGCGGATGACGCGCGCGACCATGAACGGCCAGCCGCCGAGGAACTCGACGATTTGCACGCGCTCTTCGCCCTGGCAGACCAGATGGTTGCCGCCGTCAGGCGTGGTGATGTAGCGCACCACGTTGGCGGCAGTGCCGATGCGGTGCATGTCGATCGCGGTCGGCTCGTTCACCTCGGCATCACGCTGCTTGAGGATGACGACCTGGCGCTGCTCGCGCACCGCCTGCTGGGCGGCGGCGACCGACTTCGCCCGGCCGACGGTGACGGGCATCACCATGCCGGGGAACAGCACGAAATTGCGCACCGGCACGACGATCATGGCGTCGTCTGGCAGTGGCGGCAAATTCTGGTGCTCGGCGCGTTCCTTCTCGGGCTCGGGGCCCGCGGAGGCGCCGCCTTGCTCCAATGAACGCATGATTTCTGTTTCAGCCACGACTATGACCTGCTTTCTCCAGCGTAATCACAAGGCAACCATTGACCATCGCGCGGCGGACCCCGGCGTAGCGCCCGGCTGGCAGGCGTACGCGCCGCTCAAAGCGGCCTTGCGGCAGTTCGAGGCGATGGATGTCCGCTGTCCGCAGCTCCTCTGGCAGCACGCGGGCGCCGGCCACGACGAGATCGCTGCCGTCGATCGCCGCCTCGACCTGCTCGGGATCGACCCCGGGCAGGGCGACCAGGACCAGCATGGCCCGGTCGGTTTCGAGCACGTCGACCGGTGGCTCCCAGGCCGGCAACCGGCTGCGTGCGCGCGCCGGCCGGAAAAACTCGCGATTCATGCGTTCGGCGCGCGCGAGCATGTCGCAAGCCTCCGACCACATCCAGCTGTTGGGGAAATCCGCCATGGGTCACCTTTCGTTCTCATTAGATTGGGTTGGGGGGCCTGGTTTTCAATGAGCGGAAATTGGGGGGGACCGGCAGGTGGCCCGGGCCGTCGCAGGCCGGGGTGGACGCGCCAGAGGGCAAGGCCCCGCGGACCCCGGCGTTGAACGAATTCTGTCTGTGCGCCGTTATCCCGACGGGCGGAGGCTTCTTGAAGGAGATGACCATGCCGGCGAAATCGAAGGCGCAACAGCAGGCGGCGGGCGCAGCCCTGTCGGCCAAGCGCGGCGAGCGCAGAGTCAGCTCGTTGAAGGGCGCATCCAAATCCATGTATGAGTTGATGAGCCAGCGGCAACTGGACGAACTGGCTTCAGGCAAGCGCAAGGGCAAGCCGAAGCACAAGTGAGCGCCGGGCAGCGGGCGGGCGCAGCGGCCGAAAAGCTCGGCCCCAATCTCACGGAGGCCCGTTCGCCTTGAGCGAGATGAGATTGATAGCGGTATTGGGTGGCACCGGCTTTCTCGGCCGGCGCGTGGTGCATCGTCTGCGCGCCTACGGATTTGCCGTGCGGGTGGCGGCACGCCATCCGGAAAGGGCGGCGGCGCTGTTTCCCGATGATGCATCGGTGACGGCGGTTGGCGCGGATATCGGTGACGACGCCTCGGTGGCGCAAGTGGTTGCCGGCGCCTGGGGCGTCGTGAACGCGGTCAGCCTTTACGTGGAGAAAGGCGGACGCACCTTCCATGGCGTGCACGTGGAAGCTGCCGCGCGGGTGGCGACGGCCACCCGCCGGGCCGGGGTCCAGCGGCTCATCCAGCTTTCCGGGATCGGCGCCGATGCGCGGGCGCGCTCGGCCTACGTTCGCAGCCGCGGCGAAGGCGAGGCGGCGGTGCGCGACGCCTTTTCGGATGCGGTCGTCATCCGCCCCTCGGCGATATTCGCCGCCGAGGATGGGTTCACAGCGTCGCTGGCCGGCATGCTGCGCAAGGCCCCGGTGTTTCCGCTGTTCGGAACCGGCCAGACCCGGCTGCAGCCGGTCTTTGTCGGGGACGTCGCCGAGGCGATCGCGCGCATTATGACCGCGCCCACGCCAGCCGCGCTTTACGAATTCGGTGGTCCCCTGGCGCTCACTTACAAGGCGCTGTTGCGGACAATCGGCCACCAGTTCGGCCTGCGCCGTATTCTTGTGCCGGTTCCGTTTGCACTTTGGCGGCTGCTCGCGTCCGTTGCCGAATTGCTCCCAAATCCGCCGCTGACCACGGGCCAGGTCGAATTGATGGAGCAGGACAATGTCGTTTCCGGCCGATTTCCAGGTTTCGAGGCATTCGGGATCGTCCCACAGGCGATCGAAACCGTGCTTGGCCGCGAAAAGGCTAGCGGATAGCCTGCGACTTTTACGCCTCTTGGCGCATGGCGGCGCTTTGTGGCCTTATTCCCTCGACACCTACTTGCGGCATGCGGCTTGCCCGCCTTTATGCTGTGTCGCAGGACCCGAATCAGCCCATCGCCAGAGAGCCAAGATCGCCATTCCATGACGACCATCGAGCCCACATATTCGTCCGCCGAGGACCACGACGACATCGTTTACCCCTCCGCAGTTCCCTTCGTACTGATGCACCTCGCCTGCTTCGCGGCGATCTGGACCGGGGTCACCTGGCAGGCAGTCGCCCTGGGTGTTGGCCTTTACTGGCTGCGTATCTTCGGCATCGGCGCTGGCTATCACCGCTACTTCTCGCACCGCGCCTATTCGACCAGCCGCGTGTTCCAGTTCATCCTGGCGATGTTATCGCAGTCGACCACCCAGAAGAGCGTCCTGTGGTGGGCGGCAAAGCACCGGCACCACCATCTGCATTCGGACACAGAGCTCGATGTGCATTCGCCACGCCATCGCGGCTTCCTCTATAGCCATATTGGTTGGATCTTTTCGACTCGGCACGACACGTTCGATCCCGTGAAGGTCGAAGACCTCATGCGCTATCCGGAACTGCGCTGGTTGCACCGGCACGAGAAAGTGCCGGGGCTGGTACTGGCGGTGCTGTGCTGGGCGATCGCCGGCTGGCCGGGGCTGGTCGTTGGCTTCTTCTGGAGCACGGTCGCGGTTTACCACGCCACCTTCTGTATCAATTCGCTCGCCCATGTGCACGGTCGCAAGCGCTACGTCACCGGCGACGACTCCCGCAACAATTGGCTGCTCGCGATCTTCACCATGGGCGAGGGCTGGCACAACAATCATCACGCCTGCCAGAGTAGCGTGCGTCAAGGCTTCCGCTGGTGGGAGTATGATGCAACCTTCTACATCCTTACCGTGCTGTCGTGGTTCGGCGTCGTGTGGGACTTAAAGAAGCCATCGAAGGCGATCCTGCGCAACGAGCAGAAGCTCGGCTCCCGTGTTATCGAGCGCGCCGCCAAGCAGCTGGCGGCGAGTTTCAATTCCGAGCGTATTGCGGCACTGGTCGCTTCCGCGCTGGAGCGCCCGTCGCTCTCGTCGCTGCAGCAGCGGCTGACGAACGCGCAGCATCAAGCAGCCGAGATCCTTACCAATACGCACCTGCCGCATCTGCCGACACGGGCCGAGATCGGCGCTCAGGCGCGCGCCATGTTTGTGCGCACCCACTCGTTCGACGACATCGTTGAGCGTGCCTATCAGATGGTGTTGGCGGGGATCGGCGCCCGATTGTGCACGTTGTCGCAGCCGGCGTGAGGCTGAGACTTATCGCCCTCCGGTCTATGATCGCCCCGGGCGAAGGCGACTGAGACGCGCGACATGAGCAACAGCGACAAGGTTCTGGTGACCGGAGCGAGCGGCTTCGTCGGCTCGGCGGTGGCGCGCAAGCTGAAGGAGCGCGGCTTTGCCGTGCGCGCGCTGGTGCGGGAGGCGAGCCCCACCGGCCATCTGGCCGAGCTCGATCTCGAATTTGCCAAAGGCGATCTGCGCGACACCGCGTCCGTCACCGAGGCGATGCGCGGCGTGCGCTACGTGTTTCACGTCGCCGCCGACTACAGATTGTGGGCGCGCGATCCGCACGAGATCGTGCGCAACAACGTCACCGGCACCCGCACCCTCATGGAAGTCGCGCGAGATGCTGGCGCCGAGCGCATCGTCTACACCAGTAGCGTCGCCACGCTGAAGTGCCGGCAAGAAGGGGACCCGTCCGACGAGACCATGCCGCTGAATGAAGAGCACGCGATCGGCGCCTACAAGCGCAGCAAGGTCGCCGCCGAGCGGCTGGTCGAACGCATGGTGGGCGAGGGGCTGCCGGCTGTCATCGTCAACCCGTCGACGCCGATCGGGCCTTGCGACGTCAAGCCGACGCCGACCGGGCGCATGATCGTCGAAGCCGCCGCCGGGCGCATGCCGGCCTTCGTCGATACCGGGCTCAACATGGTGCATGTGGAGGACGTAGCCGAGGGCCATATGCTCGCGTTCGACAAGGGGCGTATCGGCGAACGTTATATCCTCGGTGGGCAGAACGCGACGTTGTCCGACATTCTGGCGGTGGTAGCAGGCGAGATGGGCCGCAAGCCTCCGAAGGTGAAGATTCCGCGCGGAGCCATCGTGCCGCTGGCGGTGGCAGCAGAAATGGTGGCGCGCCGCACCGGGAAAGAGCCGTTTGTCACGCTCGACGGTCTGCGCATGTCGAAAAACCGCATGTTCTTCACCGCGGCCAAGGCCGAGCGCGAACTGGGCTTTAAGGCACGGCCCTACGCCGAAGGCATAAAGGATGCGATCGCGTGGTTTCAGCGCGTGGGGTATTTGAAGCGCTGAACGGCCTTGCCTTTGCCCGGGTGCGTCATGCCCGGCTTTGTGCCGGGCATCCACGACTTTGAGGGGCAGGGAAGAAGACGTGGATGGCCGGGACAAGCCCGGCCATGACCGCAACTTGGCTCAGCGCGCGGCGTCCGCATAGCCGCCAAGACTCCGCCCTGATTGCTTCACAACCGCGATGACTTGCGGATCGGTCAAGGCTTTCAATTCATCGGGCATAGCGATAGCCGAGGGCGCGGCCGGGAAAGTCATCGCGGGTCGCCGGGTGGGTATAGATTTCGACGAGCCCGTGCGGCAGCAGCGGCAACAGCGCGGCGAGGCGCTCGGCATTCATAGCACCGGTCCAGCGCAGGCCGAACACGGCGTCGGGCGTTGTCAATCCCGCCTGCTTGGCCCGGCTGCGAAGCATCGCAGTCCACGGTGCCATGACGCGTTCGGACAAGGCCGGCGGCTTGTTGTCGATGCGGGCGACGATGGCCGGTGGCTCTGACGGCACGCGCATCGCATCCATCCCGTAGTCCCGTCCAACTGCCAGCACTTCGCGCGCGATCACGGGATGCAAATGGAAATGTTTGTGCGCGTTGACGTGATCGAGCGGCAGGCCTGTCTTGCGATAGGCCTCGAACTGGGCGGCGATTTCGCCGCGCAACTGCCGTCGCACACTGGGCCGCAAGGCAATGTTGAAGGCGAGCCGCACCATGTCACGGCGCAATTGGCCGCTACCATCGACCAGATCGGGGATTTGTCCGGGAGGTGATGCCGGCAGGCCCTCGACCAGCACCAGATGCAGGCCGACGCGCAAGCCCGGCATCCGCTTGGCCATCGCGACGGCTTGCGCGGCGGCGGGACCGGCCACCATCAGGCTGGCGGCGCTCAGCACGCCGTTGCGGTGGGCCTCTTCGACTGCATCGTTGACCTCTTCGGCGAGACCGAAGTCATCCGCAGCGATAACGACTGCGTTCAGAGTTCGACCCCGCGCCGCTCGCGCAGGAACGCGAAGAACTCAACCGCCTCGCGCAGCCGCCGTTTCAGCATCTCGCGGCTCTGCGCCATCTCCATGACGATGGAGGCGATCTTGGGCGCGCGGAAATAAAACGCGCGATAGAACTCTTCCACCGAGTGGAAGATTTCCGAATGGCTCAGATGTGGATAAGAGAGCGGTGCGAGCTGAACGCCATGCTCGTCGACCAGTTCCGCGTTCGAGGTATCAAGCCAGCCGTTCTCCACCGCCTGTTTGTAGAGGAATGTGCCGGGATAGGGCGCCGCAAGTGAGACCTGCATGGTGTGCGGATTGATCTCGCGTGCGAACTTGATGGTCTGCTGAATGGTCTCTTTGGTCTCGCCAGGCAGGCCGAGGATGAAGGTGCCATGGATCTTGATGCCGAGATCGTGGCAGTCCTTGGTGAAGCGGCGCGCGACTTCGACGCGCATGCCCTTCTTGATGTTGTGCAGGATCTGCTGGTTGCCGGACTCGTATCCGACCAACAAGAGCCGCAGCCCGTTGTCGCGCATCACCTTGAGTGCGTCGCGGCTGACATTGGCCTTGGCATTGCATGACCAGGTGACGCCCAGCTTGCCGAGCTCGCGGGCGATCGCCTGCGCGCGCACGGGATCGTCGGTGAAGGTGTCATCGTCGAAGAAGATCTCCTTCACCTCGGGGAAGTTCTTCCGCGCCCACGCCACTTCTTCGACCACGTGCTCGACGCTGCGGGTCCGGTACTTGTGGCCGCCGATGGTCTGCGGCCACAGGCAGAAGGTGCAGCGCGATTTGCAGCCGCGGCCGGTGTAGAATGACAGATAAGGATGTTTGAGATAGCCGATGAAATATTCCTGGATGTCGAGGTCGCGCTTGTAGACAGGCGTGACGAACGGCAGGTCGTCCATGTTTTCCAGCAGCGGCCGGTCTTCCGTGTGCTGGATATTGCCGTCGCGGTCGCGATAGATGAGGCCGGCGACGTCGGCGAAGTCGCGGCCTTCCGCGACTTCTTTGATGGCAAAGTCGTACTCCTTGCCGGCGACGAAATCGATGCCATCGGCCTTCTTGAGATTGCCGAGCGGATCGACCGCGATGTTGGCGCCGACCAGCCCAACCTTGAGGGTCGGATTGGCCGCCTTCATAGCGTTGGCGGTCTTGATGTCGGAGGTGAACGTCGGCGACGAGGAATGGAGCACCGCGAGGTCGTATTGCTTGGCCTGATCGAGCACCGCTTGCAGCCCGATACCATGCGGCGGCGCGTCGATCAGCTTGCTTTCGGGCACTAACGCGGCGAGCTGGGCGAGCCACGTCGGATACCAGTGCGACTTGATCTCGCGCCGCGCCTGATAGCGCGAGCCGGCTCCTCCGTCGAAGCCCTCAAACGATGGCGGCTGCAAAAACAAAGTACGCATGAGATCAAGCCCTTAAAGCGAGATACGTTTGGATCAAGTTGTCGTGTCCATCTGACATTTCATTTGCGCATGATCTTTTCCGAAAACCGGCTCCCACTTTTCGGGATCATGCGCTAGTGAGGGTCGGCAAGCAGCGTGTCGTCGACCACCCGATGCCGGTTACCGCGCCATTTCACTGTGGTGCCGAAGAAGCTCGCCACATAGACCGCGAACGACATCAGATCGTGCAACGGCACCAGCAAATAGCTGCCGGCGCGGGCCGCGAACTGGCGCTCCATGCGCCAGCATAGAGCCATGCGGCAGGTCAGCGCAATCGCGGCCAGCGCCAGCGCATGGCCGCCGCCGCCCAAGAGAGCGGCGGCGAGCGCCAGCGGAAAGGGATGCGAGATGACAGCGCCGACATAGCCGGCCGGGTCGATGCTCTTGATGGTGCGCGCATAGCGGATTTGCGCGGCGAGCAACTGGTAGGCGGAACCGTCGCTGCAGACGTGGCCGAGCGCGAAGGGGGGCACCGCCACGTCGAGACCGAGCTCGCGCACGGCCTGGCCAATGGCATAGTCGTCCGACAGGTGGTCGCTGAAGGCGCGGAAGCCGCCGATCCGCCGCAAGGTATCGTGCGATAGAGCGATGGTGGCGCCGAAGCAGGGCTCGCCCAAACCGGTTGCGAGCGCGACGATTACGTTGGGCAGGAAATGGGTGTTGATGCCCATGGCGGCGAGCCGCGCCCACAGGCCACCGACGGCGACGCCGTGGTAGAGGCAGGTGACCGCGCCGACGCCCGGCCGCTGCAATTCGCCGATGACCTCGGCCAGGTGGTCCGGGCCGACCTCGATGTCGCTATCGATCAGCATCAGCGTCTCGTGGCGCGCATGCTCGGCCATGTTGATCAGGTTGGAGACCTTGAGGTTGCCCCCGTGCACCAGCGGATCGATATGTAGGTCGATTGCCGCATCGGGGTGGGCGGCGATGACTCGCTCGACCGCGGCAATCGCCGGATCCTCCGAGTTGCTGATACCGCACACAAGCTGCACCGGAGCGCCGTAGCGCTGGTCGTAGAGGGCGGTGAGCCGCTGTTCCAGGCCCGGTTCATGCCCGCACATGGGCACCAGAATCGTTACCGGAACGGGACGCGTCTCCGCGTTGTCCGCCCGGCTGCGGAAGCGGATGGCCAGGAAGCCGGCGAACAATAAATACGCGCAGCCAAGCGTAGCACCTGCCAAGAGCGCATCCACGCTCCAGCGAAGAACATCAGCCGTCGTCAGCATGCTCGCGGGCCCCGCACGTCGTTACAATCAGTCCAGGCCCCGCCGTAACGGCGCTCGAGCGCTGCCCGCCAAAGATACACCAGATTGTGGTCGCGGCGAAGTGCTGCGGTGCCGAAGGCAACAGGATTCGTCGCCAGAACCAGTAGGAAAATCAGGAGGTTCTCGCCGAAGTGGTGCAGACTGCCGGACCGCCAGTTGCCGCAACGATGACTGGGCGGCGCGGTTGAGATGTACGCCCAGCCGACGGTAGTTCCTTCCGACCCCCTCAAAGGGACGCGCTCATCCCACAGGTGGAGCTTAAGGATTGGCATGCCCGGTTCGATCCGCGCCTCGCCCGAAAGCGTCAGCGGCTTTTCGGCCCGGGCGCGCCGGACGCGGAAAATGCAGGCCGGGGCGTCAATGTCCCCAAAAATACCTTGCCGGCGCCGAAGCCACCGGTCCAGGCCGAAAACGGCATTCTCCAGCCAGTATCCCGGGAAAACCAGTTTGCCGAAATGGTGCGAAAACACGGACAAGATACTCCGATAACAGGCTGTTAACCGAGAATACTCTGGGAAGTACCGGAGGTTCCTTTACCGCGATCAAATCCGACTACCAGCGCTTGGTTCCGGTCAACGGCCGAGGCGGGCGCTGGCGTCTCGTCACTGTGCTGGCCCCGCCGTGCGACAATGAAGACTGCGCCGAGGAGGGCTTCAGGCCCTTGCGAGAGGGGGCTTTGCAAAGCTATGTATATGAATAATATCTGATTTTGGGCCCACTCATCGGCCGGCGCGGCAGCCGAACGAACATTCCGGACCGGCCTGAACCAAAGCGGCCGCCACACACTGTGCCCAGGGTTTCATGCGGTCAGAAGCGCATCTTCTTCATGTCGATTGATGTTCTTGCTGGGCTCGCCTTCGGGATCTGGGCCTATCTGATCTTTGCCCGCGGCGGATTCTGGATGGGATCCGTGAGCGACGAAACGCCATTGGTGGCGCCGCTGGTGTGGCCGGCGGTGGCGGTGGTGATCCCGGCGCGCAACGAGGCCGACGTTATCGCCGAGAGCGTTGGCTCGCTCCTGCGGCAGGACTATCCAGGCCCGCTCACCGTCACCGTGGTCGACGACGACAGCGACGACGGAACCGGCGAGGCGGCGAGGGCGGCTGTTGTATCGGGTGCGCCGCTGCTGACGGTGATACGCGGGCAAAGCCTGCCCGCCGGCTGGACAGGTAAAATGTGGGCATTGAGCCATGGCATCGCCGTCGCAACGGCGCAGGAGCCGAAGCCGGAATTCCTGCTGCTGACCGATGCGGACATCGCGCACACGCCGGACAACGTACGCTCGCTGGTGGCCAGCGCGCTTGAGGGCGGCTACGGGCTGACGTCGCTGATGGCCAAGTTGCGCTGCACGAGCCTGGCGGAGCGGGTGCACGTGCCGGCCTTCATCTATTTCTTCCAGATGCTCTATCCGTTCCGCTGGGTGGCGCAGCCGAAGGCATCGACTGCGGCGGCGGCGGGCGGCTGTATGCTGGTGCGCGCCGAGGCTTTGCAGAAGATCGGTGGTATCGAAGCCATCCGTCACGCGCTGATCGACGATTGCGCGCTTGCCGCCAAACTGAAGGCTGTCGGCCCGATCTGGCTCGGTCTCACCAATCGCGCGGTGAGCCTGAGGCCCTACGACGACTTCGCCGAGGTCAAGCGCATGATCACGCGTTCGGCCTATGCGCAGCTTCGCTACTCGCTGTTGCTGCTGCTGTGCACGCTGCTGGCGATGCTGCTGGTGTTCGTGATGCCGCCGCTGTTCGCAATTTTCGCGTCCGGCATTGCGCCCTGGCTGGGGCTGGCGGCCTGGGCGCTGATGGCGATCTCATTTCAGCGCACTTTACGATTTTATCGCGTGTCACCCCTGTGGGGCATCGCATTGCCGGCCATCGCGTTGTTGTATACGTGTTACACGCTCAACTCCGCCTACCAGCACGCGCGCCGGCGCGGTGGCCAGTGGAAGGGACGCGCCCAGGCCAACATGGCGAGCTTGCAATGACGACGAGCGAAGAATTCAGGTCCGGCAAGGGATCGCACGACGAGAATTTTCCGGTCGCTTCGGTGTTGATCCGAAGGCGATACCGGCCGGCCGTGCTCGCCTTTTATGAATTCGTCCGCGTTGCCGACGACATTGCCGATCATGCCAGCATGAATTCTGCGCAAAAGCTTGCCCGTCTCGACAACCTAGAAACCACGCTACTCGGACGCAACGACGATGAGCCGCAAGGTGTTGCCTTGCGCAACGTCCTGCGCGAACGTGGATTGAGCCCGGTGCATGCCCAGCATCTGTTGCAGGCCTTCCGCCAGGACGTGACCAAGCTGCGCTACATGGATTGGGACGATCTGATCGACTATTGCCGGTTCTCGGCCATGCCGGTCGGCCGTTTCGTGTGCGACGTGCATGGCGAGCCGCAATCGGTCTGGCCGGCGAACGACGCGCTGTGCGCGGCCTTGCAGGTAATCAATCACATCCAGGACTGTGCCAAGGACTATCGCGATCTCGACCGCGTCTATATTCCGCAGGACGCGCTGGTCGCAGACGGCCTCGATGTGACCGCGCTCGGCGAAGCGCGCGCGAGCCTCGCATTGCGGCATTGTCTGCGTGGGCTGGTCGAACGCACCGCGGCGTTGTTGGATGAGAGCCGGCCGTTCGCGCTGCTAATCAACGACTCCCGGCTCGCCATGGAAGTCGCTGCTATTCAGGGGCTGGCGGAGCGGCTGATCGGGATGCTACGTGTGCGCGATCCGCTGAGCGAGCGGGTGCATCTCTCCAAGGCTGCGATGCTGGGAATTGCGCTTAGGGGCGCGGCCTGGGCCTCGACGCGCCGGCTATTCGGCCATGCCGGCGCGGGCGTGCGGGCACCGGCGCGGGGATCCTGACATGTTGCAGGCCGCCAACCAACAGACCGAACAAATGGCTGCGTCCGCCGGCCGCGCCAAAGGCAGTTCGTTTTATCTCGCCATGCGGATCCTGCCGCGCGCGCAGCGCGAGGCCATGTTCGAGATCTATGCGTTTTGTAAGTCCGTGGACGACATCGCCGACACTGAGGATGCCACGCGCGAGCAGCGGATTGCGCACCTCAACGACTGGCGCGATCGCATTGCCGCACTGTATGCCGGCGGCTTGCCGGCGGGGCTCGAAATCGCTGGCGCGCACCATCGAGCAGTTTGGGCTGCGTCAGGAGGACTTCCTGACGGTGATCGAGGGCGTTGAAATGGACGCTAAGGAAGACATCCGCGCGCCGTCCGACGACACGCTCGATCTCTACTGCGACCGCGTGGCCAGCGCGGTGGGGCGGCTGTCAGTGCGCGTCTTCGGCCTCAATGATGTGGATGGGCGCGCGCTCGCTCATCATCTCGGCCGCGCCCTGCAACTCACCAATATATTGCGCGACATCGACGAGGATGCCGAGATCGGCCGGCTTTACCTGCCGCGCGAAGCCCTGGAACTTGCTCACATCGACAGCAGTGATCCGCAGTCGGTGGCCGCAGACCCCAATCTTGCCGCCGCCTGCGCCTACGTGGTCGAGCGCGCGCGCCTTCACTTCCACGAGGCCGACGCCATCATGGCACGCTGCCCGCGACGGCTGGTGCGTGCGCCACGGTTGATGGAAATGGCCTATCGCAAGATGCTTGACGGCATGGTGGCGCGCGGCTGGGCTCGGCCGCGCACGCGGGTGCGCGTAAGCAAACCGCACCTCATCGGGATCGTGTTGCGTTATGCGTTCATTTGATACCGGCACTGTCCACGTCATCGGCGCTGGCCTCGCTGGGCTGGCGGCCGCGGTGCGTCTCGCCGACAGCGGCCGTAAGATCGTCGTGCACGAGGCCACCAACCAGCCGGGCGGACGCTGCCGCTCCTACTACGACCAGCAGACCGGCATGGTCATCGACAACGGTACCCATCTGGTGCTGTCCGGCAACCGCGCGGTGCTCGACTACGCGCGCACGACCGGCGGCGCGGCGACGCTCGATGAACTCACTGCCGACTTCGTCTTCACCGACCTCGCCGCGAAGGCACGCTGGGTCCTGCGGCTCAACAACGGCATGTTTCCTTGGTGGGTATTTGCCAAAAGCCGCCGTGTGCCGGGCACCAAACTAAGCGACTATCTGCCTCTGGCGCGATTGCTCTGGGCCTCTGAGGACAAGCCGCTCAAAGAGGTGATCGAGTGCAGCGGGCCGCTCTATCAGCGGCTGCTGGAGCCGTTCTTCCTGGCGGCGTTGAACATCAAACCCAAGGACGGTTCGACGAGACTCGCCAGCAGGCTGGTGCGCGAGACTCTGGCGCTCGGCGGGCGGGCCTGCCATCCAGTGATCGCGCGCGAAGGCATTGGCAGGGCCTTTGTCGACCCGGCACTTTCGTGGCTCGACCGGCGCGGCGTCACGGTCGCTCTGCAGCACGCCTTGCATGAATTCCAATTCGACCAGGGTCGCGTCAGCGCGCTGAAATTCGCCGACGAGACCGTGCCGCTCGGCAGCGCCGACAAGGTCATCCTCGCCGTGCCACCCTATGCCGCGCAGAAATTCCTGCCCGGCCTGACCGCGCCGTCATCTTTCCGTGGCATTGTCAACGCACATTTCAGTATCGATCCGCCAAGAGACGCGCCGACGATGATCGGCGTCATCAATGCCATGAGCGAATGGATATTCACGTTCGTGGGGCGCGTCGCGGTCACCATCAGCGACGCCGGTGAATGGTTCGACACGCCGCGCGAGAAGCTGGCGCAGGATATCTGGCGCGAGGTTGCGGCCGTCCTGAACATGTCCGCTGAATTGCCGCCCTGGCAGCTCGTGCGCGAGCGCCGCGCCACCTTCGCCGCTACGCCTGAGGAGAATGCCAAGAGGCCGGGTCCGGTGACGCCGTGGAATAATATGTTCCTCGCAGGCGATTGGACCGACACCGGCCTGCCGGCGACGCTGGAAAGCGCCGTGCGCTCCGGCAACACCGCCGCCGAAATGGTGCATTCATCGGGCAGGGTTGCGGCATGAGTGACATCGCGACCCACGCCCATGCGCGGGCGCGCGATCTTGGTGCAGCGCTTGATACCGCCACCACGGCGGCGACCCGCGCGCTGCTCGACCGCCAGCGTCCGGACGGCCATTGGGTGTTCGAGCTCGAGGCCGACTGCACCATTCCTGCCGAATACGTGCTGTTGACGCACTATCGCGGCGAGACCGTCGACACCGAGCTCGAGCGCAAGATCGCCGTTTATCTCCGCCGCATCCAGAGCCCGAAGCACAACGGCTGGCCGCTGTTCCACGATGGCGATTTCGACATGAGCGCCAGCGTGAAAGCCTATTTCGCGCTCAAGATGATCGGCGACGACGTCAACGCGCCGCACATGAAACGCGCCCGCGAGGCAATCCTCGAACGCGGCGGCGCCATAGAGAGCAACGTATTCACCCGCATCCTGCTCTCGCTCTTCGGCACCTTGCGCTGGGAAAGCGTGCCGGTGATGCCGGTCGAGATCATGCTGCTGCCGGCGTGGTTTCCCTTTCACATTTCGAAGATTTCCTATTGGGGCCGCACGGTCATCGTGCCGCTTCTGGTGCTGATGACGATGCAGCCGCGCGCCAAGAACCCGCGCGCCGTGACGATCGACGAATTATTCTTACAGCCGCCGCCGACCATTGGTCCGCCGCACAAGGCGCCGCACCAGAAATGGACGTGGTTTTCCGCCTTCCGCGTGATCGACATGATCTTGCGGCCGTTCAACAGGCACGCGCCCAAGGGCTTGCGCCGGCGGGCAATCCAGCGCGCGGTCGATTTCGTCACCGAGCGGCTGAACGGCGAAGACGGTCTTGGCGCCATCTTCCCGGCGATGGCCAACGCGTGCCTAATGTTCGACGTGCTGGGCGATCCTGAAAAAGCGAAAATCGCTCGCGACTCGCTCGACAAGCTGCTGGTGATCAAGGACGACGAGGCCTATTGCCAGCCATGCGTGTCACCGGTGTGGGACACGGCGCTCGTCTGCCACACGCTCTTGGAGGTCGGGAGCGACGAGGCAAACCAACAGGCGCGGCGCGGCCTCGAATGGCTCACACCGTTGCAGGTGCTCGACGTCGAAGGCGATTGGATCGCGCGCCGGCGGGGTCTGCGCCCTGGCGGCTGGGCGTTCCAATACGCCAATCCACACTATCCCGATCTCGACGACACCGCAGTGGTGGTGATGGCCATGGACCGCGCCCGCCGCGCGGCCGGCGCCGGCAATGAGTTCGACGAGGCCATCGACCGTGCGACCGAATGGATCCATGGCATGCAGAGCTCGAATGGTGGCTGGGCCGCCTTCGACGTCGACAACATCTACGACTATCTCAACAATATCCCCTTCGCCGACCACGGCGCGCTGATCGATCCGCCGACCGAGGACGTCGGCGCGCGCTGTGCCTCCATGCTGGCGCAGCTCGGCGAGACGCTGGAGAACAGCGAAGCGGTCAGGCGCGGCGTTGAATACTTGCGCTGCACGCAGCTTGCGGACGGCAGTTGGTACGGCCGCTGGGGCATGAACTATATCTACGGCACCTGGTCGGTGCTGTGCGCGCTCAATGCCTGCGCGCTGAAGCCCGGCGATCCGGCGATGCGCAAGGCGGCGGAATGGCTGACCGCGATCCAGAACCAGGATGGCGGCTGGGGCGAGGATGGCTCGAGCTACAAGCTCGGCTACCGCGGCTACGAGCCGGCGCCGTCGACCGCCTCGCAGACCGCCTGGGCGCTGCTCGCCTTGATGGCGGCGGGCGAGATCAATTCACCCGCCGTGAAGCGTGGCGTTTCCTATTTGCTCGAAAACCAAGGTGGCGACGGCTTCTGGGACGAGGCGCGCTTCACCGCCACCGGTTTTCCGCGCGTGTTTTATCTGCGCTATCACGGCTATGCCAAGTTTTTCCCGCTGTGGGCGCTGGCGCGATACCGCAACCTGACGCGCAGCAACGAGCGCAAGGTCGATTACGGGATGTGAGCCGGCGCCTGCTCAAACGAAATGCCCGGCGCGAGGCCGGGCATTTTGAAGACCGTATTCATTCAGAGCTGATACTATTCCGCCGCTTCCATCGGGACAGACGGTTCCTTGTTGGCTTCCTTGGCGCGCGCCTTTTCCTCGCGGATCTCGGTGAGCTTCTGTTGTACGTGGCGGGAGAACACGTATTCTGCCGGACGCTGCTGCGACAGATCGATTTCCGCCGCCATCGCCCCGTCCGTCTTGACGCCGCTGCGCAGCTTCAAGAGCTTCAGCGGGTGCGAAATCGAATCCATGACCGCGGTCGCCTCGAAGCCCGAATGCACCATGCAGTCGGCGCACTTCTCGTAATGGCCGACGCCGTAGGAATCCCAGTCGGTCGTCCTCCATCAACTCCTTGAAGGTCTTGGCGTAGCCTTCGCCGAGCAGGTAGCAGGGCCGCTGCCAGCCGAACACCGTGCGCGTCGGGTTGCCCCAGGGCGTGCACTTGTAGGTTTGGTTGCCGGCGAGGAAATCGAGGAACAAGCCGGATTGGCTGAACGACCACTTCTTGCCGCCGTTGCCGCGCTTGAAGATGTCGCGGAAGAGCTGCCGGGTGGTGGTGCGGTTAAGGAAATGCTGCTGGTCCGGCGCACGCTCGTAGGCGTAGCCGGGCGACACCGTGATGCCGTCGACGCCCATCTCCATGACGCTGTCGAAGAAGCGCGCCATGCGTTCCGGGATCGGCGTTGTTGAACAAGGTGCAGTTGATGTTGCAGCGGAAACCTTTTGCCTTCGCCGCCTTGATCGCCGCTACCGCGCGGTCGTAGGTGCCTTCCTGGCACACCGACTTGTCGTGATCTCCCTTGTCGCCGTCGAGATGCACCGACCAGACGAAGTACGGGTTCGGCTCGTAGTCCTTCATGCGCTTCTCCATGAGAAGCGCGTTCGTGCACAGATAGACGAACTTCTTGCGGGCGATGATGCCCTTGACGATCTGCGGCAGTTCCTTGTGCAGCAGCGGCTCGCCGCCGGCGATCGAAACCACCGGCGCGCCGCATTCGTCGACCGCCTCGAGCGCGTCCTTCACCGAGATGCGCTGGTTCAGGATTTCGTCCGGATAGTCGATCTTGCCGCAGCCGGCGCAAGCCAGATTGCACCGGAACAGCGGTTCCAGCATCAACACGAGCGGATAACGCTTACGCCCGGCCAAATGCTGCCGGACGACGTAGCTACCGACAGTCAACTTCTGCAGGAGAGGAATGCCCAAGACTACCGTCCTTACCTATTTTGCTGCTGCTTTCCACGTCGAGGAGTTCGACGGGAACGCGGAATTCCATCTGCTCTTCTTCGCCGGGGAGGGTGGTCACCTCCACCGGCGGCGCGATCTTGCCCAGGGCGTTGATCGCGTCCATCACCATCACCTCGGGCGCCGAGGCTCCCGCAGTGATTCCGACAGTTTCGACATTATGCAGCCATTCCGGCTGAATTTCACTGCCATCGGCGATCAGATGGGTGGGGGTGCCCGCTTCGATGCCGATTTCGCGTAATCGGTTCGAATTGGAACTATTCTTGGCCCCTACCACGAAGATAACGTCTACACGCTTGGCGAGTTCTCTCAGCGCCGTCTGGCGATTTTGTGTCGCATAGCAGATGTCCTGGGTGCCAGGACCCATGGCATCCTTGAAGCGCCGAGTCAGCGCCGCGATGATCCCGCGGGTGTCATCGACGCTGAGCGTGGTTTGGGTGACATAGGCGATTGGGGTGTCGTCAGACAGGTCGAGGGCGGCGACGTCCTTCTCATTCTGCACCAGCAGCACGTTGCCCGGAATCTGGCCCAATGTGCCCTCGACCTCCGGGTGGCCGACATGGCCGATCAGAATGACCGTGCGGCCCTGGCGCACGTAGTGGCGGCCCTGGCTGTGCACCTTGGAGACCAGCGGGCAAGTCGCGTTGAGCACGTGCAACCCGCGGTTCTTGGCCTCCTCGACCACGCTTTTTGCAACGCCATGGGCGCTGAAGATGGTGATGCCGTCGGGCGGCACCTCGGAAAGGTCCTCGACGAAGCGGGCGCCGCGCGCCTTGAGCGCATCGACCACCCATTTGTTGTGGACGATCTCGTGCCGCACGTAGACCGGCGGCCCATATTTTTCGAGCGCTCGTTCGACTATCTCGATCGCGCGCACGACCCCCGCGCAAAAGCCGCGCGGCTGCGCAAGAATCACCTTCATGCAATGCTCCCCTTTGCGCCCAGGCTGGGCGCAAACTCGTTACTCGGCCAAGCCATGTCCTTGGCGCCGAACACCTCAAACACCTTGGCGACGATGCCGGCGGCATCGAGCCCAGCCTTCGCATACATGGTTTCCGGCGAATCCTGATCGATGAAGATGTCCGGCAGCACCATGCTGCGCACCTTGAAGCCGGCCTGGTCAAGCGCGCCGATTTCGGCCAGGAAATTGAGCGCGTGCGCGCCGAAGCCGCCGACAGCGCCTTCCTCGATGGTGATCAGCAGCTCGTGATGGCGGGCAAGCTGGGTGAGGAGTTCTGTGTCGAGCGGCTTAGCGAAGCGCGCGTCGGCTACGGTCGCGGAGATGCCGCGGGCGGCCAGTTCATCCGCCGCCTTCAAGCATTCAGCAAGCCGCGCGCCGAGCGACAGCAGCGCCACGGTCGTGCCCTCGCGCACGATGCGTCCTTTGCCGATTTCGAGCGGCACGCCTTCTTCCGGCATCGGCACGCCGACGCCGTTGCCGCGCGGATAGCGGAAGGCGGACGGGCGGTCGTCGATCGCCGCGGCAGTGGCGACCATGTGCACCAGCTCGGCCTCGTCGGCTGCCGCCATCACTACGAAGCCAGGCAGACAACCGAGATATGTGACGTCGAAGGCGCCGGCATGGGTGGGACCATCGGCACCGACCAGCCCGGCGCGGTCGATGGCGAAGCGAACCGGCAGCCGCTGGATGGCGACGTCGTGCACCACTTGGTCATAGGCGCGCTGGAGGAAGGTCGAATAGATGGCCGCGAACGGTTTGTAGCCTTCTGTCGCCAGCCCGGCGGCGAAGGTGACGCCATGCTGCTCGGCAATGCCAACGTCGAAGGCGCGCTCCGGGAAGGCCTTGGCGAAGATGTCGACGCCGGTGCCGCCTGGCATGGCGGCGGTCAGGGCGACGATCTTGTTGTCCTTCTTGGCCTCCTTCACCAGGTTTTCGCCGAACACTTTGGTGTACGAGGGGGCGCTCGCCGCCGACTTCTTCTGCTTGCCGGTGGCAACGTCGAATTTCACGACGCCGTGATACTTATCAAGGGATTGCTCGGCCGGTGCGTAGCCCTTGCCCTTCTGTGTGCGGATGTGGACCAAAATTGGCCCATTCTTGGCGTCGCGCACATTTGTCAACACCGGAATGAGCTGCTCGAGGTCGTGGCCGTCGACGATGCCGACGTAATAGAAGCCGAGCTCCTCGAACAATGTGCCGCCGGTGACGAAGCCGCGTGCCAGTTCCTCGGCCAGCGCCGCCTTGTCACGGATGAAGCGCGGCAAGTGGCCGGCCACCTGCTTGCCGAAGTCGCGCAAAGAGAGGAACGTCGGACTCGACAAAAGCCGTGCCAGATAATTCGACATGGCGCCGACCGGCGGGGCGATCGACATCTCGTTGTCGTTGAGGATGACGATCAGGCGCCGGTCCATGGCGCCGGCGTTGTTCATGGCCTCATAGGCCATGCCCGCCGAAATAGCGCCGTCCCCGATCACCGCGATGACATTGTTGTGCTTGCCGGCAAGGTCGCGCGCTACGGCCATGCCGAGGCCGGCGGAAATCGAGGTGGAAGAATGCGCCGCACCGAATGGGTCGTATTCGCTCTCGGCCCGCTTGGTGAAACCGGACAGACCACCGCCCTGCCGCAGCGTGCGAATACGATCGCGGCGTCCGGTGAGGATTTTATGTGGATAGGCCTGATGGCCCACATCCCACAGCACCCGGTCGTTCGGCGTGTCAAACACGTAATGCAGCGCCACGGTGAGTTCGACAACGCCGAGGCTGGCGCCGAGATGGCCGCCGGTCGCCGCGACGGTGCTGATAGTCTCCGCACGCAGTTCGTCAGCAAGTTGCTGCAGGTGCCCCGGATCGACGCGTCGCAGGTCCGATGGGTTTTTGATGGAATCGAGGAGCGGGGTGCCTTCGGTGACGTCAAAAATCGGCTTGGGCGCTGTCATTCGTGGTCAATCCTTCAACGAAAGGGTCGCGGAGGTTGGCCGTTTCCCCCCGACGCGGCCTCGGACTGCCGCCCACGAGAACGTCACACGCACTCGAAAAGGCTACTCAGTCACGAACAATCAAGGTCAGTGCCAAAGGTTCCAATTCTCATGGGGATTTTGGGCTGTTGGAACCGGGGAGACAATGGGTTCCCGATAGAATCGCGCGCATGGGTGCCCTTCCACGGGAACAGGTGCCCACAAATCCGGCGTCACAAATCCTCTAGTCAGGTCAGAGGGTTAGCTCTGCGGCCGGGGTGCATTGGCGCTTTGCCGGAGCGGCTCGGCAGGGCGGATCGGCGGGCAAGTGTTGCGCCACCGCTACATCTGCTAATTCGAGACGACAAAAGAGGGTGCCGTCCGCGCCACGTCAAACTCCGACCTCGCTGCGGAAATCGCCGCCGATGCGGCCTTGCTCGATCAAGCGCGGATAATAGCGGCGAAGATCGGCGAGGATGACGTCGACCGGAACGTCCTCGAAGGCGCCGCGGTCATTTAGGTATTCCATGTGCCGGCGGCCGGCAGGATCGAAGGGGTGGAAGAGGGAATTGTTGACGCCGTCGAATGTGAGCGGCGCGAGCCCGGCGCGTTCACAGAGGGCGTTGTCGAAGGCGGGCGTGCATTTCACCCAACGGCCGCCGATCAGCAATTCCGAGTAGGAGTGCCAATAGAAGGTGTCGCTCTTGGTCAGCGCGCGCAGCTTTTTAGAGGTCAAGTGATTGCGCACATCGGCAAAGCCGGGACGGGCGGGGATGCCGGCCGCGCGGGCTGAGGCAACGAGCAGGGCGGACTTGCCGATACAGAAGCCGCGCCCGGCGGCAAGGACGGCGCTTGCCCGGAACACGTTCGGGTCAGTGTAATCGAGATAAGGATCGTAGACGATGCGATCGCGCACCGCATTGTAGAGTGCGAGTGCGCGCACCTTGTCGTCCGCCTCTACCTTTACCGTTGTGCGGGCAAAAGCGCGCACATCATCGTTGTCGCTGTCGATGAATTCGGTCGCCCGTAGGAATTCGGTTTCGGGCATTTCCATTCCGCGCGATCCCGTCGTCAGCGGCCCTGATATGCCGGCGTGTGCACGATCAGGCCATTGAGATCTCCAGTCACCTTGATCTGGCACGACAGCCGCGAGGTCGACTTCACCTCGAAGGCCATGTCGAGCATGTCTTCTTCTTCCGCCGACGGCGGGCCGACGATCTCGCTCCACTTGTCATCCACATGCACCAGACAGGTGGCGCAGGTGCAGGAACCGCCGCATTCGGCGACGATACTGTCGATGCCGTTACGCATCGCGGCTTCCATCACGGTCGAGCCGATCTCGGCATCGACCGTATGGGTGGTGCTGTCGTGGTCGATGAAGGTGATCCTCGCCGTGGTCTGCGTTTGCTCATGCGGCCGTTCGGCGCTCTCAACATTCAGTTGATCGCTCATGCGACACCCAGTTTCTTCTGCAGGTTGGTGGATGAGGTCGTGTATTGGAACACGAGCCGTTTGTCGGGATAGACGTAGTGGTAGGCCTTCTGCGCCATCAGCGCGCCTTCGTGGAAGCCGGATAAGATCAGCTTGAGCTTGCCCGGATAGGTGTTGATGTCGCCGATGGCGAACAGGCCGGGCGTGCTGGTTTCGAATGTGCCCGTATCGACCGGGATCAGGTTTTCCTGAAGGTTGAGGCCCCAGTCGGCCACGGGGCCGAGCTTCATGGTGAGCCCGAAGAACGGCAGCATGGCATCGACCTCCACGCGTGAGACCGAGCCGTCCTTTTCCTTGATTCCGCAGGCGGTGAGCCGGCCGTCGACGCCTTCCAGTTCGGTGACCTGGCCGATCTTCAGGTCCATGTCGCCGGCTTGGACCAGCGCACGCATCTTGTTGACGCTGTCGGGTGCGCCGCGGAATTCGTCGCGCCGGTGCACCAGCGTCAGCCGCTTGGCGATCGGCTGTAGATTGAGTGTCCAATCGAGGGCGCTATCGCCGCCGCCGACGATCATCAGCCGCTTGTCGCGGAAGATGTCCATCTTGCGTACGGCGTAGTGTACCGATTTCTCTTCATAAGGTTCGATGCCGTTGATCGGCGGCCGCTTAGGTTGGAACGATCCGCCGCCAGCAGCGATCACGACGCATTTGGCTTCGAAGTTCTTGCCGCCGTCGGTGCTAACGCGAAACAAAGGATTGCCGATCTTCTCGAGCGTGGTCACCATCTCGCTGAGATGGAAGGTGGGGTTAAATGGCTTGATCTGCTCCATCAGCGCTTCGGTCAGGCCGTTGCCGGTAATGTACGGGATGCCGGGAATGTCGTAGATCGGCTTTTCCGGATAGAGCTCGGCGCACTGGCCGCCGGCGCGGTCGAGAATGTCGACGAGGTGCGCCTTGATATCGAGCAGCCCGAGTTCGAACACCGCGAACAGGCCGACGGGCCCGGCACCGATAATCAGTACGTCGGTCTTGATCGTCTCACTCATTCCGCTTGCTCCGGCACCCGCCGGCTCCCCCGTAACTGTTTTTCGCCCGGCCCGGCCGATTTGCTTCCGATGCCGCTAGCGGAAACCGGGATGAGGCGCAACAGCTCTGCCAGGTTCTGCTCGGGGGTCTTGTCGGTGGTGGTGAGCTCGGCCGCGGCCTTGGCGTAGAGCGGTTCTCGACTCCTGAGAATCGCGACTAGGTCCTCCATGGCGCGGGCGCTGCCGGCCATCGGCCGCATGTCGCCTTGGTCCACGACCCGCTTCATGTGCTCTTCGGGTGCCGCGCGCACCCAGACCGTGAAGCAGGAAGCGAGTAGCAATTCGAGCGTGCCTGCCTCGGTGACGATGCTGCCGCTGGTCGCCATCACGAAGGTGCGGTGCTGGTGCAGCACGTTTTCCAGCGCCTCGCGTTCGGCGCGGCGGAAGGTTTCCTGGCCGAACATGTCGAAAATTTCGTTCAACGGGGCGCCGGCCATGCGCTCGACCTCGCGGTCGAGCTCGATGAAGGGTACTTCGAGCTGGGTCGCCAACAGCCGGCCCAGCGTCGACTTGCCACCACCGCGGAGGCCGATCAGGGCGATGCGGCGGTCGTGCAGATCGTCGGAGGGCTCGCTGAATTTCCGCAGCAGCAGTTCGCGTGCTTCGCTCAGCGCCGTGGGCGGCAGCCGTTCGAGGAATTGGGTCAGCAGCATCAGGTCGAGCGCCGGCTCGGCGCCTTCGTTGACGAGTTGCGTCACCGGCAGGCCGAGCGCGCGCGAAATCCGCCGCAGCAGTACGATCGAGCCATTGCCTTTGCCGGTCTCGAGCTGGGCGAGATAGCGCTCCGACACCTTGGCATGCTGGGCCAGCACCTTGCGCGACATGCCGCGCCGGTTGCGCAGGGTCCGCACGCGTTCGCCCAGCCGGTGCAGATAGGCGTCGGAGTCGCGGCTGAACGCAGGTGCGGGTGTCGTCATCGGGTTCCCAGGGAGCGCGGTTTGAATTATATTGCAGGCCAATATGCTGTAGGCGGGAGCGGATTGCAATGGGCCGGGATCCGCTTTCTTGCAGATAAGTTCGGCACATTGCGAGGTTTTTTGCAACGGCGACCGGTTGTGGGGGAAAGCCGGGATTCCGGCCGTTTGCCCGTTGTCGGAGCCGGGGCGAGGTGCTATTTATGCAAGATAATGCATAGCGGGCGCGGCGGCGAAAGCTGCCCGCGCTTTGGCGCGCTCAGAATGAAACGGGAAGGGATCGGCCAGGGCTCATGACGACCATCGATTATCAGACCGAGCCTGCGCGCTACCGTCACTGGCGCATCGAGCTGGATGGCGAGATCGCCTATCTGATCATGGACGTCGACCAGGCCGGCGGTCTCGGCGACTACGAGCTCAAGCTCAATTCCTACGACCTTGGCGTCGATATCGAACTGAACGATGCGGTGCAGCGCCTGCGCTTCGAGCACCCGGAAGTGCGCGCCGTCGTTATCAAGTCCGGCAAGGACAATGTGTTCTGCGCCGGCGCCAATATCCGCATGCTGGGCAAGTCGACGCACCAGCAAAAGGTGAATTTCTGCAAGTTCACCAACGAGACGCGGCTGTCGATCGAAGATGCCAGCGACAATTCCAAGCAGGTCTACATCTGCGCCATCAACGGCAACGCCGCCGGCGGCGGCTACGAGCTAGCGCTCGCCGCTGACCACATCATGCTGGTGGACGACCGCCGCTCTGCGGTGGCATTGCCGGAAACGCCGCTCTTGGCGGTGCTGCCCGGCACCGGCGGGCTGACCCGCGTCACCGACAAGCGCAAGGTGCGCCGCGACCGCGCCGACATGTTCTGCTCGATCGAAGAGGGCGTCCGCGGCACCAAGGCGGTCGACTGGCGGCTGGTCGACGAGGTGGTGCCCAATTCGAAATGGAAAGACGTGGTGGCCGCGCGCGCTCATGAAATCGCCGCGCGCTCCGACCGTCCCGCCGGCGTCAAGGGCATCAAGTTCAATCGCCTCGAGCGCAAGATCGAAGAAGACCGAGTATCTTATTCGCACGTCGATGTCGACATCGACCGCGGCCGCGGGCTCGCCACCGTCACTGTGCGCGGACCCTCGCAAGACGTGCCGGCTTCCGTCGAGACTGCGCATGAACTGGGCGACAAGTTCTGGCCGCTGAGGATCGCGCGTGAACTGGAAGACGCCATCCTGCATTTGCGCTCAAATGAACGCGAGATCGGCGTGGTGCTGTTCCGCACCGACGGGAATGCGCAAGGCGTGCTGGCGCACGACGATTTCCTCATCAAGGGGGACGGCGATTGGTTGATGCGTGAGGTCCGCCATTACCTGAAGCGCGTCCTCAAGCGCATCGACGTCACCGCCAAGAGCTTCATCGCGCTGATCGAGCCGGGCTCCTGCTTCGCCGGCACGCTGGCTGAGTTGGCGCTTGCCGCCGACCGTTCGCTGATGCTGATCGGTACCCGCGAAGGCGAAAACCGGCCGCCGGCGGCGATCACGCTCGGCCAGGCCAATTTCGGTCTCTATCCGATGGGCAATGGGCTGACGCGGCTGCAAACGCGCTTCCTCGGCGAGCCGGAAACGCTCGACACGCTGAAAGCCAAGATCGGCGAAGCGATCGAGGGCGAGGAGGCCGCCGATCTCGGCCTCGTCACCGTGGCTTACGAGGACTTCGACTGGGACGACGAACTGCGCATCCTGTTGGAGGAGCGCACCAGTTTCTCGCCCGACGCCATGACCGGCATGGAAGCTAACCTGCGTTTCGCCGGTCCCGAAACCATGGAAACCAAAATCTTTGGCCGTTTGACCGCCTGGCAGAACTGGATTTTCCAGCGGCCCAACGCCATCGGCGAGCAGGGCGCGCTCAAGCTCTACGGCTCGGGCGTGTCGCCGACCTACAACAGAGAGCGGGTTTGATGGCCCCACTCATTCCCGCGCAAGCAGGAATCCAGCAATGACGTGCTGCGTCCCCGCTTTCGCGGGGACGAGCGGGACAGAGACAAGAGGACAAGAACCATGTCTATGGACGCAGTCGACTATGACGGCTTGATCCCCAATAACGTAGCCCTCGGTCAGGACGTGCGCGTCAAGCGCGCGCTGGAGAAGTGGCATCCGGGCTACATCGGCTGGTGGATGGACATGGGGCCGGAAGGTTACCAGAACGCGCTGGTCTATTTGCGCACCGCCATCGGTGTCGATCCGAAAGGCTGGGCCAAGTTCGACTATGTGCGCATGCCTGAATACCGCTGGGGCATCCTGCTGGCGCCGGCGCGTGAAGGTCGCAAGATCCCATTCGGCAGCCATAAGGGCGAGGACGCCTGGCAGGAAGTGCCTGGCGAATACCGCGCCATGCTGCGCCGGCTGGTGGTGATCCAGGGCGACACCGAGCCGGCCTCGGTCGAGCAGCAGCGTCACCTCGGCAAGACCGCGCCCTCACTTTACGACATGCGCAACCTCTTCCAGGTCAACGTGGAGGAGGGCCGTCACCTATGGGCGATGGTCTATCTCCTGCAAAAGTACTTCGGCACCGATGGCCGCGAGGAAGCGGAAGCCTTGCTAGAGCGCCGGTCAGGTGATGCCGACACGCCGCGCATGCTCGGTGCCTTCAACGAGACGACGCCGGACTGGCTGTCGTTCTTCATGTTCACTTACTTCACCGACCGCGACGGCAAGATGCAGCTCGAGGCGCTGGCGCAGTCCGGCTTCGATCCGCTGTCGCGCACTTGCCGCTTTATGCTGACCGAAGAGGCGCACCACATGTTCGTGGGCGAGACCGGCGTGACGCGCGTCATCCAACGCACTTGCGAGGCGATGAAGGCGGCTAGCATCACCGATCCTTACGAGATCGAGAAGGTGCGCAAGCTCGGCGTCATCGATCTACCGACCATCCAGAAGAAGGCGAACATGCACTTCTCGCTGACGCTGGATCTCTTCGGCAACGAGATATCGACCAACGCCGCCAACGCCTTCCACGCCGGCCTCAAGGGCCGCTTCCGCGAGGACAGGCTGAAGGACGACCATCAACTCGAAAGCGGCACCTATCCGGTGCTGCGCTTGATGGACGGCGAGATCAAGAACGACGATGCGCCTGCGCTGTCGGCGCTTAACATGCGGCTGCGCGACGATTACGTGGCCGACTGCCAGGTTGGCGTCGACCGCTGGAACAAGGTGATCGCCGAGCACGGCATCCCGTTCGAGATCAAGCTGCCGCATGTGGCGTTCCACCGCCACATCGGCGAGTTCTCGCGCACCAATGCGGACGTCGACGGCAAGATCCTGTCGCCCGCCGAATGGACCCACAAGCGCATCGATTTCCTGCCCTCCGAAGCCGACAAGGACTTCATCGAGAGCCTGATGCAGCCGCAGATGGAGGTCGGGAAATACGCGAGCTGGATCGCGCCTCCCAAGGTCGGCATCGACAACAAGCCGGGCGACTTCGAGTACGTGAAAATCGCGGATGCGTAAGTGGCCGTCTCGTTCGGAGGCCACGCCGGGCGTCATGCCGGCGCAGCCTCCAGGGTCTTACTTATTTGCCGTTGCGCGATCGCAGTAACTGATCGAGATCGCGCATCAGCTCCGTCAGACGCTCTTCGTGCCGGCCGTTATGGCTCGCCGAAACGAGGCGGCTTCCGCGGCCGTCGCGCGGCCATCCGTCGCGGCCGCCGATCGGATGGGGTGCGTTCAATTTAGCCACGGCCGGGACCAGTGACGGCGCAAGCTCCTCGCTGGCCGGTTTCGGCACGGTCGACGCCTCGTCGTATCGATGCTCGCCCCAGTCGTAACCGGACCGATCGACGATGACGCGCGGGCCGCGCATGGCGAGAACCTTGACCGCCACGCGATACAGAATGCCGGTCAGGGCCAGCACTAGCGCGACAATCAGCAGCATGCCGAGCGGCGTTGAGGTGGAATTCGACATCGTCGATGAGATGTTCTCGCCTTGATCGGCGTTGGCCGCGCGTGCCATTGCGCCGTTCGCAGGGGCGGCGCTTTTCGCGGCTCCCGATGCCCGCCGGTCATTCGGCGATGGGTCAACTTCCGCGCGGGCGCCGTGCATCGGCAAGGCGGGTGCTATCGCCTTGCTGACATCCGCGACAATCGGCCGGTCTTGTGGTTCCCTGTCGGCCGCCGGTGCTGCGTTGGCCTGACCGTCGCCGTCCAGTGACGCGCCGGCTGACGCGACCGGCTCATGGAATGTTGCGGGAGCGGGTGTCTCGGCCTGCGCGGGCCCGGTCCCGTCCGTGCTACTCTGTTGACCATCATCCGCACCGCGGTTCACCATTGCTGACTGTGGCTTGACAGGCGCGGCCGACCATACGCTGTCGGCGTCCGGTTTCGCCGGCGCTGGCCATGCGGCGGGCTGTGCCGAGTGGGTGGCGGGCGCCGCAGGCACCGCATCGACTTTGGGCGCGGCGGTTGGCGCCTCGGCGGCCTCGCTCGGCCCTCGAAGATACCAGCACTTGCGGTTGTTCGCGCGGTCCAGGTGATAATACCAATGGCCGCCTTTCGGCGCGGCGTGATTTGGCGCGGCAAGACAACTGGAAGCGCTTGTGCTCTTCGCGCCGGCGGTCGCGACGCGGCTGACCGCCGGCTTTGTGCTTGTGCCGGTCGTTGCGGCCTGTTGCTGTTCGCTCGGGTCTCTCAAGAACCAGCACTTGCGCTTGGTTGCGCGATCCGTGTGGTAGTACCAGTGGCTTCCGTTCGGCGTATGAGCCTTGGGTGCCGTCAGGCATTCGGCGGTAGCGGCCGCCTGCGTGTTGAGCCCAACACCCGCAGTCGAAACGAGAAGCATGCCTACGAGTGCGATGGGCCGTACTGGCCCAAGGATTTGCGGTGACATATACGCGTCCCCCTGTGTTCATCACGCAGAAATGCGCGCTCATGTTTGGGGTTCAATGCGTCGCAAATGTGAGCCTCGGAGGGCCTTTCGAGGACCGAATGGTCCGAAATTGCAGCGGAATATGGGGCCGTTTGTGGTGCGCGCGTCGCGCTGATGTTTTTCTAAATCTGATTGTAGCGCGCGACGGTGAATCGATGCGGCGCCGGGATACCTCGCCGGACGCAAAGTCAGCCACGATGATATCGACGGCGATCATTTGATCCATCGTTCACAGGAAAGCTCATGCAAGAACGCAACCGCGGTACCACGGGATACCGCCGCCTCTCGCGTCGCAGTCGGATGCAAGCGGAATGCGAACGAACCGGGCGATGACGTCGGCGCGGATCGTGGCCGTCTCGCTTTCCGTGGGAGGGAATAGGCTGCGCCGACGCCTGGGGTCTCCTGCCTCGCTTATGCCGGCGTGATGGTCGACTTCACTCCGCGGCAGCGCCTTTCATGTCCTCGTCGCGCAGTTTGAAACGCTGGATTTTTCCCGTCGCGGTGCGCGGCAGGTCTTCACGCAACTCGATCCAGCGCGGAAATTTCCACGGGCCGGCCTTTTCCTTTACGTGGATTTTCAATTTCTCCAATAGCCGATCATCAGCCGCATAGCCGTTCTTCAATACGATGAAGGCCTTCGGCTTGATCAGTCCATCGGCGTCAGCCTTGCCGATGACGGCTGCCTCTAGCACAGCTTCATGTGAAATAAGAGCCGCCTCGACGTCGAATGGGGACACCCACATGCCGCTCACTTTGAACATGTCGTCAGTACGCCCGCAGTAGTAATAGTAACCTTCGGCATCGCGCCGGTACTTGTCGCCGGTGTGGGTCCATTCGCCGACGAATGTGCGCCGACTCTTGGCGCGCTGGTTCCAGTAGCCTTCACCAGCCGACGACCCGCGCACGATCAATTCACCGATCTCACCTGCGGCGACATCGCAGCCGTGCTCCTCGACAACGCGCACCTCGTAGCCGGGCACCGGCTTGCCGGTGGAGCCGTAGCGGACGTCGCCGGGGCGGTTGGACAGAAACGTGTTCAGCAGTTCGGTCGAGCCCAGCCCGTCGAGTATGTCGACGCCGACCACGTCGCGCCAGCGCTCGCCGATATGCGCGGGCAAGGCTTCTCCCGCCGATACACAAATGCGAAGCCGGTCGGAGCCGGCGCCCTCGCGGATTTCCTTGTGCGCGAGCAACGCAGCGTAGAGCGACGGCACGCCGTAAAACATGGTCGGGCGATAGCGGCGCATGATCTCGAACACCCCCTCCGGCGTCGGCCGGTGCGGCCACAGCACCGCGGTGGCACCGACTGATAAGGGAAACGTCATGGCGTTGCCGAGCCCGTAGGCGAAAAACAGCTTGGAAGCCGAGTGCACCACGTCGGCCTCGTTGATGCCGAGCACGCCTTGGCCGAACAGCCTGGCGGTCGCCATCAGATTGGTGTGGACGTGCTTGACGCCTTTGGGCTCGCCGGTCGAACCGGAGGTATAGAGCCAGAACGCAACCTCGTCGGAGACGGTGGGCGCGGTGAAAGGCTTGTCGCTTGCTGCCGCGATCACGTCTTCGAAGTGATGCACGGCGCGGCCGGGGAAGGCGGCCTTTTCAACGTCGCCGCCGCCGACCAGGATAATGGTTTTCAGATGAGGCAGCGCGTCGAAGAGCGGCGCGATCGTGGGAACTAGCGACGCAGCGACAACCAGCGCGGCGGCACGCGAGTCCGCCAGCATGTAGGCGTATTGCGGCGCGTTGAGAAACGTATTGAGTGGGATGGCGATGCAGCCCGCCTGGATCGTGCCCCAGAACGCCAGCGGATAATCGACGGTGTCGTGCATAAGTAGTGCGACGCGGTCTTCGTGTTCCAGGCCCAGTGCGCGCAAAGCATTGGCAAAGCGGATGCTGCGCGCCTGCAGGTCGCCGTAGTTGAGCGAACGCATGGGATCGATAAAAGCGACCTTCTCGGCGCGACCTTGCGCGATATGGCAATCGACGAAATCGGTGACGGCGTTGTAGGGGCGACGCTCCGTAATGTCGTCCAGCATGCCGGCCCCCGTCCCTTATTCCCCGAACAGCTGTATCAGTAGCCGCCGCGCCAGCACGCCGGCGACGCGCCGCCGGTAATGGCCAGGCGTAAAGGTGGTCTTCATCGGCATGATCTGGTCGCGCACCAGCGCATCGAGGCCCTTGATGACGCGCTCGTCGATGCCGCCGCCGCATAACTCCGCGGTGCCGGCAAGCAGTACCGGCCGCGGATTGGTGCCGGTGAAACCGATGCGCAGGTCGGTAAGCGCGTTGTCGTCGCGCCTGAGCGCGACCGCGACGCCCGCCACTGGATATTCGATCGAGCGGCGGATGCGGATCTTGTCGTAGGCCGACCGCAAGTTCGGCATGTTCCTGGCGCGCACCGCGGTAACGATCTCGCAGGGCCGCAGCGAAAGATAGTACTTACCGTCGCCCTAGCGTCTCGGTCACGGGAACGTCCTGGCGCGCGAAGCCGATATAGAGCTGCTCCAGCGGAATGGTGCGTTTTCCCTCGGGACCGGCGATGTCGACTTCGGCATTGAGCGTGAGCAGCGCCGGCGCCAGATCGCCGGAGTAGGTGGCAAAGCAGATGCCGCGGCTTTTCGGCGCTACATGGCAGATGGTGCCGGTTGTCTTCAGGCAATGATTATTGGCCGAGCGCCACCATTCGCTCTGATTGTAGTAAATGCAGCGGGTGTCGAGGCAGAGATTGCCGCCGACTGTTCCCATATTGCGGTGGGTGGGGCCGGCGATTTGAGCCGCGGCCTCCGCGACCACGGGATAATGCTTGATAACCTCAGGGTGCTCGGCGAGTGCGAGAGCGTGATCGAGGCGCCGAGTTCGAGGGTGTTTGCGTCCGCCTTGATCGCGTGCAGCTCGCGCACGCGGTTCATGTCGATCAGAACCGGCGGCGCCACGATGCCGCGGCGAATATTGACCACCAGATCCGTGCCGCCGCCGAGCGGCTTGGAGTTCGGATGTTCGGCGCGCGCCGCCAGCGCTTCATCGAGCGTCGCCGGCTGCAGGATGCGGAAGTCGGGCAGGGCGTCCATCAGGTGCCCCTGCAGCTATGACCCGTTCTTTACCTCCCGCAAGCGGAATTAGAGAGATGAGTGTGCGACGCCGACAGCCGTGCTCCCCCCTGTGGGGGAGGGTTGCTGTGGGGGGTAGGCCGCACGAATCGACGTTGCCGCTTACCCCCACCCCATCCCTCCCGCTTGCAGGGGGAGGGACGTGCGGCCGTGCCGCGTTCAGTGCTTTGAGCCAACATCACGCGCCACCCACATTCTTCTTGGCGAGCGCGCGATTGCGTCTCTCCAGCGCCTCGAACACGCGATCGGGCGTCACCGGCAAGTCGTTGAAGCGCAGCCCAATAGCGTCGGCGATGGCGTTAGTCAGCGCGGGTAGGAAGGCGGCGAGCGAGCCTTCACCCGCCTCCTTAGCGCCGAACGGACCATGCGGGTCGATGCTCTCGACGATGCCGACTTCGATCGGCGGCGAGTCCTGGATAGTCGGCACCCGGTAATCGAGCATGTTGCCGGTGACCATCAGCCCGTCGTGATAAGCGACTTCCTCGCTCATGGCCTGGCCCATGCCCATCCACACCGAGCCCTGCACCTGGCCTTCCACCGTCAGCCGGTTGAGCGCCTTGCCGCAATCGTGCGCGACCCAGACCTTGTCGACGGTAACGACACCAGTCTCCTCATCGACGCTGACTTCGACGACCTGCGCCGAGTAGGAATAGCCCATGGTGCCGCCGATGGCGGCGCCGCGGTATTTCTTGCCGCCGTGCGATTCCGGAATGGTCGAGTAGTTGCCGGTGACGGTGATGGTGCCCGAATCCTTCAGCGCCTCCATCACCACCTCGTCGAAGGTCGCACCCTTGTCCTGGGCGCCGGCGCGATAGATTTCGCCTAGACACTCGATGTCTTCGGGCTTGGCTTCCAGTTTGCGCGCGGCGGCATTGACCAGCAGCGCTTTCAGATTGCGCGCGGCATCGAGCGCCGCATTGCCGACCATGAAGGTGACGCGCGAGGAGTAGGAGCCGTTGTCCTTCGGCACAACCTCGCTGTCGCCGGTGACGACGCGCACGCGCCCAAGATCGAGGCCGAGCACTTCGGCGACGGTCTGCGCGAGGATCGTGGTAGAGCCCTGGCCGATGTCGGCCGCGCCCGAGAGCACCACCAGCGAGCCGTCGAAGTCGAGCTTGATCTTGACCGTGGCGTGAGGCTCGCCGGTCCAGTTCACAGGTTTGGAAGCGCCCGAGATGTAGTGCGAGCAGGCCATACCCAAACCCTTACGGATGCCTTTGCGTACGTCGGTATCCTTCGGCAGCTTGCCTTTTCGCTCTTTCCAGCCGCTCTCGCGCTCGACCCAGTCCACGCACTCAGGGAGACCATAGGAGTTGATCATCAGGTCATTGTCGGTGAAGCAGGGCGTGTTCAGCAGGTTGGCGCGTCGCACCGCGAACGGGTCGAGTCCCAGCTCGACCGCCATTTCATCGACCAGGCTCTCGAAAGCAAAGCGCACGTCGACGGTGCCGTGGCCGCGGAAGGCGCCGCAGGGCGGCGTGTTGGTCAGCACGCGCTTGCCCACGTATTTGACGTTGTGCAGGTCGTAGATGGCGTAGATCATCGAGCCGGCATAGAGGATAGTCACCACGCCGTAGCCGGAATGCGCGCCACCGCGCTGGTCGCACTCGCATTCGACAGCGGTGATGCGGCCGTCCTTGCGCATGCCGATCTTCATTCGGATATCGGTTTCGGGCCGCCCGCGATGGGTGATGAAGGTCTCTTCGCGGTTGGTGACGATGCGCACGGCGCCCTTAGCCTTGCGCGCCAGCAGCGCGGCGATCAATTCGACGTTCAGCGTCTCGGTGCGGCAACCGAAGCCGCCGCCGACATGCGGCTTGATCACGCGGATGCGCGACATTTCCATGTCGAGGATCTGCGCCAGCATCAGGTGCACATAATAGGGCACTTGCGTGGAGGCATGCACGGTCATGCGCTCGCGCACAGAATCGTAATCTGCGACCGCGGCGTGCATCTCCATCTGGTTCTGGCAGACCTCGGCGCAGTTGTAGGTGCCTTCGCGCACCAGATCGGCTTCCGCGAAGCCTTGCTCGGTCGAGCCGAGTTCGAACAGAACATCCCGCTCGACATTGCCCGGCTTTTTTTCGTGCAGTTGCACGGCGTCGGGCGCGAGCGCTGTACGCACGGTGTAATACGCTGGCAGTTCACGCACGGTCAGCCGGATCAGGCGCAAGCGCTTTGCGCGCGGTGGCGTCATCGACCGCGGCGACGGCGGCCACCGGCTCGCCGCGATAGCGTACTTTGTCGCGGGCTAGCGGATATTCCGTGCGCGCGATCGGCAGCACGCCGAAGCCCTTGTCGCAGTCGGCGCCGGTGACGATCGCTTTCACTCCGGGAATCTTCAGCGCCTCCGACACGTCGACGGAGACAATCTCGCCGTGCGCGTAGGGGCTTCGGTAAATGCGCCCGGCGAGCTGGCCGGGCGCCACGATGTCGGCCGTGTATTTGGCGCGACCGGAGACTTTTTCCGGTCCGTCGATCATCGGCACGTAGTCGCCGATATTGTGCGCGGGTATCAGCTTGTTCATGAGGCACTGCCTCTCTTCTCCCTCCCCCGCAAGGGGGGAGGGGACGCTAACCGCGGGCGCAGTGCCTTGATCATGGGCTTATCCCCTGCGCATTCAACGCGGCGGCATATTTCACCGCTTCGATGATCTTCACGTAGCCGGTGCAGCGGCAAATGTTGCTGCCGAGCGCATCGATGATCTCAGGCTCGCTTGGATTGGGATTGCGCCGGAGGAGGCCGGCCGAGGCCATGATGAAGCCGGGCGTGCAATAGCCGCATTGCGAGCCGAGCTTTTCGTGGAAGCCGCGCTGCACCGCCGACATTTGTCCATCGTGGCCGAGCGACTCGACGGTCTCGACATGCTTACCTTGTACGGTCGACGCCAGGGTGAGGCAGGAGAGGACCGGCTTGTCGTCGGCCAGCACCGTGCACGCGCCGCATTCGCCGCCGTCGCAGCCGGTCTTGGTGCCGGTCAACCCTATCTGCTCGCGCAGGAAATCGAGCAACAGCAAATTGTCCGCAACCGCGTCAACACGGTCACGGCCGTTGAGCGTGAACTCAAGCAGCCGAGGCAAAGTGTGTCTCTCCCCTCAAGTGGCGCGAATTCAAGACTCGCGCTTCGTCTTGTTGGGATTAGGACACAACAGCGCCTTTGGCCCCTCCAGACCCATTACCGGGAATGGCTAGGACGGATGCCTCGCCGGCCACCGAAATTAACCAAATTTGGCAATGACTTCGGCGGGAATGGCGATGGCGCCGATTTTCTCAGGGTTGTTCTTGTCGCGGGCTGCCCAGACGCGGGTCTCGCCTCCCTCGACTGCCAGGTCGCCGCCGATCGTGATGCGGTGGGAGACATCAAAGCTGGAGCGACGGAACTCGGTCACGTGCGAGGCGATCTCGACCATGTCGCCAAACTTTGCCGGCTTGCGGAACTCGGCACGCGCATCCACCAGCGGAATGCCGATGATATCGAAGGTGGCGGCCAGATCCGGCGGCTTTACGCCGAGGGCGGCGTCGAACAGCAGCCACGTGCTGGTATCGAAGAACTCGAAAAAGCGGCTATTGAACACGATGCCGGCGGGATCGCAGTGGCCCCATTCGATCATCATCTGCCTACGGAAAACGAACGAGGTCACGCGTCTCAAAGCCCCCGGCTGTGGTTGGTCGCCCGGCTTATAGCGGGAGCCGGTCAGCCGGTAAAATCCGGCAGGAGCGCGCGCAGAGGCCTCGGCCAGGCAGCGCCGGCATTCTCTCGTTCCGGCTGCGAGGGGGAAATTGTTGCGGCTTTGGACGGCAAATTCTGGAATTATCTTCTTATTTTCCGCCACTTATTGCGGCCGTACAGAATAAGCTTCTATTTAATGGCTCCTGTCGATTGCGACTGAAAGAGCCCAGAGCATGATCCCGATCCCGAAATCCGCGCCCTTCGCTGAGGAGGAGATCGCACTGCTCAACCGTGTGGTCGGGCCAGCGACCCCGATCCAGCGGGCATGGCTTGCGGGCTTTCTCGCCGGCATTGAGCACAGCGCGGCCAACGACCAGCCGGCACAAGCGCCGCACGGGGCCGAGCCGCTCACCATCGTGTTCGCCAGCGAGTTCGGGAAACTCGGAGTTGCTCGCCGCCGACATGGCCAAACAGGCCCGCAAGCTCGGCTTCAAGCCGCGCGTCATCGACATGGCCGAGGTCGAGCTTAACGACCTTGCCAAGGCCAAGCGGCTGGTCGTCATTGCCGCCACCTGGGGCGAGGGTGATCCCCCGGCCCGCGTGGTTCGTGTCTACAACGAATTGATGGGCGAGGGCGCGCCGCGCCTCGACGGTGTCGAATTCGGCGTGCTGGCGTTGGGCGATACGGCTTATGCGGAGTTCTGTGCCATCGGCAAGTCGATCGATGCGCGGCTCGAGGCACTGGGCGGAAAGCGCGCGGTGAACCGAGTCGATTGTGATCTCGATTTTGCCGAGGCGGCAGCGGTCTGGATCGGCGGGACGCTCAAGGCGCTGGCGCCGCAAGGCGATGACCGCGGCGGCCGCGTCATCGAAGTCGATTTCACACACAAGCCGACCACCGCCGCAGCAAGCGACATTGTCGAGGCCGAGGTCATCGAGCACGTGAATCTGAATTCCTCGCGCTCGGAAAAGGAAACGGTGCATCTCGCGCTCGGCTTTGACGGTGTGGCCCCGGTCTACGAGCCGGGCGCCTCGCTCGACCTGTATGCTGAGAACGACCCGGCCTATGTCGACGAGCTCATGTCGCTGACGAAAGTGTCGGACGACGGATTGCGCGGCGAGCTGATCGCCTCGCGCGACGTCACCACGCTATCGTTGAAGTCGCTGGAGACGTTCGTGACCGAGACCGGTCACGCCGGGGTCAAGGCGCTGATCGAGGGCGGCGCTGTGCGCGGGTGGATTGCCGGCCGCCAGCTCATCGATCTGTTCGAAGCGTTTCCGGTGGCGCACAGCGCCGAAACCTTGCGTGCGCTGACGCGGCCGCTTGCGCCCCGCGCCTATTCGATCGCTTCCTCGCGTCGCGAGTTCGAGGACGAGGCGCATCTCTTGATTTCGGCCGTGCGCTACAATCTTCACGGCCGTGGCCGCAAGGGCGTCGCCTCCACCTTTGTCGCGGAGTGGCTCAAGCGTGGCGACCGCGTGCGCGTGAAGGTGAAGCCGAACAAGCATTTCGCGCTACCATCGCCCGACCGCGACATCATTATGGTCGGCCCCGGGACTGGGGTCGCGCCATTCCGCGCCTTTGTGCAGGAGCGCCGCGCCATCGAAGCGACTGGCAAGAGCTGGCTGTTCTTCGGCGACCGCAGCTTCACCGACGACTTTCTGTATCAGCTCGACTGGCAAGAGGCGCTGACGGACGGCGCGCTCGCCCGCATGGATGTCGCATTCTCACGCGACCGGCCGGAGAAAACTTACGTACAACACAAGATGTGGGAGCGCCGGCGCGAACTGGTGGATTGGCTCGAGGGCGGCGCTCTCTTTTACGTTTGCGGCGACGCCAAGGCGATGGCGAAGGACGTGCGTACAACGCTCACTAATGCCTATGCCAACGTGAAGGCGCTGTCGCCAGAAGCCGCCGCCGAGGCCGTGGCGAAACTCGAGCGCGAGAAGCGCTATCTGCAGGATGTTTATTGAGGCGGGAGGCGCCGCACACACTCGGTGTCATGCCCGCGCAGGCGGGGCATCCAGTAACCCCGGCGCATCATTTTGATGGCAACCACAGGGATTACTGGATCGTCCGGCGGAGCGTGTCATCGGGCCGCGCTTTGCGCGAACCCGTTCGCGGACGATGGCAGCCCCAGTTGAAAGCAACTCTGATGACCGACGAACTGTCCCGCAACGAGTACATCAAGGAAGCGAGTGCCTATCTGCGCGGCACGCTCGCGGATGGTCTTACCGACGAGATCACCGGGCGCGATCGTCGAAGACGATCAGCAGGTCGTCAAATTCCACGGCATGTATCTGCAGGACGACCGGGACCTGCGTCCCGAGCGCGCACGCAAGAAGATGGAGAAGGCCTTTTCCTTCATGATCCGCGTGCGCATGCCGGGCGGCGTGGTGACACCGCAGCAATGGCTCGTTCTCGACGGGGTCGCGCGCAATTGCGCTAACGGCACCATGCGCCTGACCACGCGGCAGACGGTGCAGCTTCACGGCATCATCAAGTTCAATCTGAAATCGACACTGAAGGCGATTGACGCAGTGCTGCTCAATTCCATCGCCGCCTGCGGCGACGTTAACCGCAATGTGATGGCTAACCCCAACCCGTACCAGTCGCCGGCCCATGCCGAAGCCATCGACTTAGCGCGCGTCATCTCTGCGCATCTGACGCCGCAGACGCCGGCCTATCGCGAAATCTGGCTCGACGGCGAGCGGATCGCCGGCGGCGAGGAGGAGGTAGTTGAGCCGATCTACGGCAAGACCTATCTGCCGCGCAAGTTCAAGACCGTAGTGGCGGTGCCGCCGTCGAACGATGTTGATGTGTTCGCACACGATCTCGGCTTCATCGCCATCCTCGATAAGAACGGCAAGGTCGAAGGCTGGAATGTCAGCGTCGGCGGTGGCATGGGTATGACCCATGGCGAGCCGGAGACGTATCCGCGCACCGCCGAAGTGATGGGTTTCTGTCGCACGCAAGACGCCGTGAAGATCGCCGAAGCCGTGATGACCGTGCAGCGCGATTGGGGCGACCGCAAGAACCGTAAGCACGCGCGGCTGAAATACACCATTGAGGACCGCGGGCTCGACGCGTTCCGCGCAGAGGTTGAGCGCCGCGCCAAGGTGAAACTCGGCAAGGCCAAGCCGTTCAAGTTCACCTCGACCGGCGACCGCTACGGCTGGAGCGAAGGCGCCGATGGCCGCGCGCACCTGACACTTTATGTGCAGAACGGCCGCATCGCCGACCGCCCCGGCGCCACGCAGATGAGCGCGCTGCGCGAGATCGCCAAGATCCACGACGGCGATTTCCGCATGACGGCCAACCAGAACATCATTATCGCCAACATCGCGAGCGACAAACAAAGCAAGATTGAACGCATCGCGCGCGAGGCCGGGCTCATGGCGCCGTGGTCGGGCCTGCGCCGCAACGCCATGGCTTGCGTGGCGCTGCCGACCTGCGGGCTGGCATTGGCGGAAAGCGAGCGTTATCTGCCCGAGTTGCTCGATGCGCTCGACCAGAAGCTCGTGTCGTATGGTCTCTCAGGCGACGACATCGTCATCCGCATGACCGGCTGCCCCAACGGCTGCGCACGGCCTTATCTTGCCGAGATCGGCTTGGTCGGCAAAGGACCGGCTCGTTATAACCTTTATCTCGGCGCAGCCTTTGACGGCTCCCGGCTCTCGAAGCTTTATCGTGAAGACGTCGACCACGACGGCATCGTCGCGGCGCTCGATCCGCTGTTCGCGGCTTATGCGGCCAAACGACAGTCCGGTGAAAGGTTTGGCGATTTCTGCATCCGCGCGGGCGTTGTGGCGGCCACCAGTAACGGCCGCGACTTCCATGGGCAAACAGGCGCTCGGCCGTTTGCGATCTGAAAACTGTCGGCGCGTGCGGAAATCGCGCGGACGACGGAGTTATGGACTGATGTGCTGGTGATAAAGCAAGGCCGCAATGATGATCAACAGAACCGCGACGAGTCCTTGCCAAAACAGCAGCGGGTTACGATGCATGAGCGGGGTCGATGATGACTGGAGATAGCTTTTGTTGGGGTGCCGAAGGTCGAAGGCAAATGCCGATAGTTCGTCGTAGCGCTGGTACGGGTCCGGATGCACTGCTTTCCTGAGCGCGCCGTCGATCCATGCCGGGATTTCGCTGTTCTCGTCGATGGCGGATTTGTATCGGAGCTTTCGTTGCTGCGCTTTCGTTCTCGCTTTCGGAATCGCGGAGCCGTACGGCAGCCGCCCAGTGAGCATCTGGTAGGCAATGACACCGAGAGAGAAGATGTCCGATCGATTTGAGCCGCCTTCGCCCAAAAAGTATTCGGGGGCCGTGTATTGCACGGTGCCCAGTATGTCGGCCGGCGCGCCTGTGGCCGGATCATCGGTGATGCCGGAAATCCGCGTCGAGCCGAAATCGATGATCTTCACGGTGCCGTTTCGGTCGATCATGATGTTGTCCGGCCGGAGATCCTGATGCAGCATCTCCATCCGGTGGAAGGCTTGCAGGCCATTGGCGATCTGCTCGACGATACCGCGCACGGTTTCGAGGTCCGGGTTCGGATTATCGTTCATCCATTGCTTCAGCGTCTGCCCGTCGATGAATTCCGTCGCGACATAGAGATAGCTGCGGTTTCTCGATTGGAGCCGTGGTTTCAAGACATGCGCGTTGTTGATGCGGCGCGCGACCCATTCTTCCATCCGGAATCGCTGCAGGTGTGCTTGGTCCGTCTGGAGGTCGATGGAAGGCGTCTTGATGGCAACGGTCTCGCCGTTCACGGTGTCGATTGCCAGATAGATGTGACTGCGACTGCTGCCGTGGATTTCTCTGACGATCTGGTAGCCGTCCATGGCGGCTCTCGCTTCGAGCAGCGGGGGGCAGGGCAGGTCTGCCTCCGGCCCGATGATGTCGCCGGGCTCGCTGTCCGGCAATTCGTCGATTTGGACGATCTGTACGGTCAGATTGTCGTGACTGCCTTGCCGAAATGCCTCGTCGACGATGGTCCTTGCGATTGCGTCCAGATCATCGGCGCCACGTTGGACAATGTCGGCGATAAAGTGCGGATTTACGTACTCGTAGACGCCGTCGGTCACCAGGATGAAGGTGTCGCCTTTTTCGACCGGAATGGCCCGATAGTCGATCTCGACCTGATGGTTCATCCCCAAGGCGCGGCCGAGATAGCTCTGCTGCGACGAGACGACGACCCGATGATCTTCGGTGAGTTGTTCGAGGGCTTTTCCCATCAGCCGGTATATTCGCGCGTCACCGACATGGAAAATATGCGCCGTGGTCGACCGGACGACCATGGCGCTAAGCGTGCAGACGTAACCTTTGTCGTGGTCATGGGGATACTGGCTTTGCCGGGTCTGCGCGTGCAGCCAGGAATTGGTCGCCGAAATCACGCGTTGCGCGGAGGTTTTGACCGGCCAGGTATCCGACGTGCAGTAGTAGTCCGACAGGAAGCTTTTGACGGCCGCCTCGGCGGCGATGCGGCTGACCTTGCTGCTGCTGATTTCGTCGGCCAGCACGACCGCGACGCCTTTCAGGCTCAGGAGCGGTTCTTCCGGAATCGACGCGCCATGGAAATCCTGATTGACCTCCTTCCGGCCTCTGTCGGAATGCTGGCCGACCGATATCGCGAGGGTGCCCGACATGCCCTGGCCCAAAAAGAGAACCTCAACCCGGGTGGGTTGAGGTCCTATTGTAGCAGCAAACCGCTGTTAGGCGGCGGTCTTGAGCGGAGTGACGCGCTTGGGCGCGGTCCGCACGTGGGTGGCGTAGAGAGTCAGGCCAGTGAACGAAATGCCGCCCACCAGGTTGCCGAGCGCCGTCGGAATCTCGTTCCAGACGAAGTAGTCCATGATCGAGAACTTGGCGTGCAGCATCAGGCCCGCCGGGAACAGGAACATGTTCACGACGGAATGTTCGAAGACCATGTAGAAGAAGAGCATGATCGGCATCCACATGGCGATGACCTTGCCGCTGACATTGGTCGACACCATGGCGCCGACCACGCCAGTCGAAACCATCCAATTGCACAGCATGCCGCGAATGAACAGGGTCGCCATCCCGGCCGCGCCGTGCGCGGCGTAACCGAGCGTACGGGCTTCGCCGACATTGCCGATCACGGTGCCGACCTTGTCCGGTGCCTGCGTGAAGCCGAAAGTGGTCACGAACGCCATCATGAAGGCTACGGTGAGTGCGCCGCCGAAGTTGCCGACAAAGACCCAGCCCCAGTTGCGCAGGACGCCGCCGACCGTCACGCCCGGGCGCTTGTCGATCAAGGCGAGCGGCGTCAGCATGAACACGCCGGTGAGCAAATCGAAGCCCAGGAGGTACAGCATACAAAAGCCGATCGGAAACAGAACCGCGCCGGCGAGCGGTTGGCCAGTGTGCACGTTGATCGTGACCGCGAACCAAGCGGCCAATGCCAGGATGGCGCCGGCCATATAAGCGCGGATTACGGTGTCGCGGGCCGACATGAAGATTTTCGATTCGCCGGCGTCGACCATCTTGGTGACGAATTCGGAAGGAACGAGATAGGACACGGGACCCCCTTTGGCATCGTTGCAAAGCTTTACCGTCCCAGTCCTCACAGCAATCGGCGTGCCAACTGTGAAGCTATGGCGCATGCGTGGGGCGCGCGTGCCGAGGTTTCGACGAAGATCGCTGACTTTATTGGATTGACTGCGCCCGCGAGGCGGCGGCCTGCGGCTCCGCCGTGTCCTGGCAATGCACAATATTCAACCTGCGGTGCGCAATTCCCGTGCAGCAGGATATCCGGATTCCTGAATACGGCTGGCCAATCATGTGCTTATGGCTTGGCATGATGATTGCTCACGTAGCGATAGGGAGTAGGCGGGCCGATGCGAAGAATATGGAGGGCGCGTTCCGCGACATCGTTGCCAAACACGGCAAGCGCTGCCTGGAAGGAGCCGATCGCTGCGTCGCCAAGTTAAATTTCAAGAAGGATGACTGCTGCCAAGCTGTCGTCCGCTAGAGACTAGAGGATGCGACCCGTGGAATTGACCCGCACGCCCACCGAGACCCGGCCGGGCCGCATGCAGAAGCTGGCGCGGCTGCCGGTCTTTCTGTCGCTCGAGGGAAAGCGCGTTTTGCTCGCCGGCGGCAACCAGGCGTCTGCCTGGAAGGCAGAGCTGTTATCGGCCGCCGGCGCGCGCGTCGAAATCTATGCGCGTGAGCTTTGCGACGAACTGCGCGAGCTCGTCGACGACCCGCCAAGCGGGGAGATTCTTGTGCGTGGCGATGGCTGGGCGTCCGGCAGTTTCGAGGGCGTGGCAGTTGCCATTGGTGCTTTCGAGGATGACCTCGGCGCGGGCGAATTCGCCGATGCCGCGCGCGCGGCCGGCGTGCCGGTCAATGTCATCGACAAGCCGGCCTACTGCGATTTTTCCTTTGGGTCGATCGTCAACCGTTCGCCACTTGTCATCGGGATCTCAACCGACGGAGCCGCGCCGGTTTTCGCGCAAGCCATTCGTGCCAAGCTGGAAGCTTTGCTACCGCAAGGCTTTGCCGGCTGGGCGGCGGCGGCCGCGCGCTGGCGCGCCAGTGTCAGGGCATCGGGATTGCCCTTTGCCGGCCGCCGCAAGTTCTGGCAACTCTTTACGGCGCACGCGGTCGCCAACCCCGACAAGGAGCCGCGCGAATCCGACTTCGCAAGGATCATTGCCGAAGTGGCAGGGCAGGGAAGTACCTTTGAGAACGGTTCGGTGAACTCTTGTCGGCGCTGGCCCGGGCGATCCCGAATTGCTGACGTTGCGCGCCGTGCGCGCGCTGCAGTCGGCCGACGTCATCCTGTTCGACGATCTGGTCTCCCGCGACGTGCTCGACTTCGCCCGGCGCGAAGCCAAGAAGATGCTGGTGGGCAAGACCGGCTATGGCCCATCGTGCAAACAAGACGACATAAATGCGCTGATGGTCGGTCTCGCCCAGCAGGGCAAGCGCGTGGTGCGGCTGAAAGGCGGCGATCCGCTGATCTTCGCCCGCGCCGGCGAGGAGATTGAAGCCTGCCGCGCCGCAGGCATCGCGGTCGAGATCGTGCCCGGCATCACCGCGGCGCAGGGGGCGGCGGCTAGTCTCGGCATGCCGCTCACCGACCGCGACCGCGCCCGGCGCATGCAAATCATCACCGGCCATGCCAGGAACGGGCAACTGCCCGGCGACGTCGATTGGCAAAGCCTCGCCGACCCCGCGACCACCACGACGGTCTATATGCCGGTGAAGACGCTTGGCGCGCTGATCGAGCGCGCCGTCGCTGCCGGCCTCGATCCGCAAACCCCGGCAATGGCCATTGCCCGCGCCACGCGGCCTGATCAGCAGTCGATCGCCGCACCGATAAGCGACTTGCCGACGCGTCTCGCCGAGGCCGCTTTGCCCGGGCCGGTGTTGGTGATCATCGGCCGTGTCACCGCGGCGGCGGCGCGCAACAAGCACCTCAAGGCCGGTGCCGCCGCCTGATTGTCAAGGTCGCGCAGCCCGCTTCGGCTTGTAGTTCGCGATGCGGTTAGGCGCCTTATAGGGCTTTAGCCCGCGTGGGTAGGCCCATTCCACCACCTCTTGCGCCCGCATTTCGACCGGCGTCGAGCGACGGCGCTTGCGCATGGCACGATTGGGCGCGACCGGCACGTGCGGCGACAGGTCGAGATCGAACAACAGCCAATCGAGGTCTTTGTCCGCAATCACCCAGCGGTCCGGCGCGTAGCGCGTCAGCGCGAACGGCCGTGAATAGGCCATCAGCGATTTCAGCCCGCTCGGCAGCGCGTATTCGTGGGCAAAGGTCATCGCCACTTCGCGCGCGCTACGATAGATCGGATCGCGCCAGCGCAGGATGGCGTGATTGGTTTTTGAGATCGCGCCCCATAGCCCGCGCTCCTGGAATAGGGTGACGATGTGATCCTTGTCGGTCGGTCGCGCCTGCAGGTCCAGCAGCCAGGCCTTCTTGCCGTGATAAGCGAGCGCCGCGCAGGCGAATACCGCGGCTTCGGCGCAATGGGCGACGCGCGTCTCCAGCACGCGCCGCGGCGACATAGCGGTGTCGCCCTCCGGTTCGAAGTTGACCGGCATATCGTCGAGGAAGTCCTGGATCTTCTGCGGTGTATCGAGGCGCGCGTAGACCCGGTGCTCGGCCGGCGTCAGCAGGGTGCGCAACCGGTTGCGGTAGTGAAGCGTGGTCATGGCGCCGGCAATCTAGCGCATTGGCTGCCGGGCGGAGGTGAAAAGAGGCGCGGTTCCACAGTTTTGCACGGCTGCGCTGGCGAGGAGAAGCAGCGCCAAACGCCGCAACTGGTGGCGTTTCCTTCAGCGCATGTGGTAGCGAATTGGCACAATGATCGGGATGCGTTCGCCGGAAAGATCGGCTGGCGGTGGCGGCAGTGGCGCGGCGCGGTGCGCGAGCGCGAGTGTTGCGCGGTCGAGTAACGACGAGCCGGAGCTGCGCAGAATACGGACGTCGTGCACGCCGCCGTGGCGGTCGACATTGAAGGCAAGTTGCGCCACGCCGTGCTCACCGCGCCATTGTGCTTCGTCCGGGTAGTGCTTGTAACGCTCTAGTCGCGCCAGTAACCGTGATTTCCAGCTCGGCACCGCATTGGAATCGTGGCGCGCGGCGCCCGGCGCGGGCGCAGCCGGGCGCGCGGCGCGATGCGTTGCCGCGCTCGGTGCGCTGGCCAGGCTGGCGTGGCGTTGGCGCGGCTTGCCGCGATCGGACTGCGTGGAGGGGCGCGGCGGCGGCATCGCGGTGAGCAGCGTTTCCGGTGCCAGCTTCGGCTTGATGTCGAGGTGGTGTTCGACAGGCTTTGGCGGCTCTGACGTGTCGACCTTCTCCATCGGCTTCGGCGGCGCCGGCTCGGTCTTGGACTTGGGTTTGGCTTGCGGTTTGGTTGGCGGCGTGGGCTCAGCCTGCACCTGCGGCTGTTGCGGACCGGGCGGCAACGCACCGGTGATCATCGCGGGTGCGGCGGGTGCCGGCGCGAGATCGATCAGGATTGCCGGCGCGCTTGCAATCGAGGCGATCTCGGCATGCCAATCGAGCAGCGCCATGGCGCCGGCGGCGTGCGCGCCGAGCACCAGCGTGAAGCACGCGCCCCAGCGCGAGATGGTGCCGAAGCGGCGCGTACTCATGGCGGCACGCTCTGCGTTTGCAGACCGACCAGCGCCACGTGCAGGTAACCGGCATCGCGCAATCTGCTCATCAAATCCATCAGCGCACCGTAGGACACGGTCTTGTCGGCACGGAGATAGACTCGCTGTGTTTTGTCGCCGCCGGTAGCGCGGCCGAGCGCCGCAGCGAGGTCGCTGCGCGTGACGGCTTCGCTATCGATCAACACGCCGAGATCGGGCTTCAGCGTCACCAACAATGGTTTTTCGGGTCGCGGCGCCCGCTCGGCATTGGCCCCCGGCAGGTTGACCGCGATGTCGACCGTCGCCAACGGCGCCGCGATCATGAAGATGATCAACAAGACCAAAATTACGTCGATGAACGGCGTGACGTTGATCTCGTGCAGTTCGTCGAATGTTTCCTCGCCGTGGTCGAGCTGCACCGCCATGACGCGCCTACTCCGCCGCCGCGGGCCGGCGCAATACGGCCGGCGCTTGTTCGATAGCGCCGCGGTCGAGATCGCGGCTCACGAGGCGCAAGATCTCGGCGGCGACGTCGGCCTGCTGTGCGCGGTACCCGGCAGTCCAGCGTGAGAACATATTGTACATCACCACCGCCGGGATCGCCGCCACCAGTCCAAGCGCGGTGGCGAGCAATGCTTCCGCGATACCCGGCGCGACCACTGCCAGATTGGTCGTGTGTTGTTTCGAGATGCCGATGAAGCTGTTCATGATGCCCCATACGGTACCGAACAGCCCAACGAACGGCGCGGTGGCGCCGATGGTGGCGAGCCAGCCTGTGCCGCGAATCATGCGCCGGCCACCGGCCGCCTCGATGCGCGATAATCGCGACGCAACGCGTTCCTTGACGCCGTCCGTCGCCAGCGCGTCCGCGGAAATCCGCAATTCATGATCGGCCGCATGGGCGAGCGTCAGCGCTTCGCCACCCACGCCCTGGAGGTCGGCCATCGCGTCCGCCAGCGAACGCGCTTCGCTCATCGCGCGCAACGCCCGGCGGAGCCGCAGCCGTGCGATCGCGAGTTCGAGCGCCTTGGCGAGCCAAATGGTCCAGCTCAGTATTGAGGCGAAGGCGAGCCCCACCATCACCGTTTTCACGACGACATCGGCATTCATGAACATGCCCCAGGGCGACAGGTCGCGCGGCAGCTGGAGCGCGATGACCGGCGCCGATACGGGCGGTGCGGCCAGGGCTGGTGATTTGCTGGACCGGGTACCGGCCGCGGGCATTGCCGAGGGATGTGCCTCGGGAGCCTGCGCCAGAACGGGCGCGGGCAGCAGCGTCATCGCAATAAGAGCCGCGAAAATTCGCTGTCGGAGGCGGGATTTGCGGAATTCGATCGTCATTTTACCAACGAGTGGTCTATTTCTGCGGTTCGTTTGCCGTATCGGGCCGTAGTCTAGCACTGTGGCGTCATCGGACGGCACGCCAATGAGGCTCCAACGCCTGGATAAAGGTGGTGTTTGGCACGCCGGAATTGAGGTCGCCGGATACGAAAAATCACATTTCGTCCCCATTTTGCTCCCCTTCGCGGCCGAATTGGGCGGTATCCGGGCGCTACGATCCTGTCAGAGAACGCGGGGGAATTCTGGAATGAAGAAGGCACTTTTCGCGGGCGCATTGGCGCTCGCGGCACTCGGGTTGCTGTCCAATATGCCTGCCGCGCAGGCGGGGGAGGGCGCGATCGCCGCCGCTCAGGGCCAGTCGGCTGCTGCGATCAATATCGCGCGCATCAAGAGCGTGCTCAAACTGAAGCCGGCACAGCTCGCCTATTGGCCGCCGGTCGAATCCGCCTTGCGCCGGGTGGCACGCGAGCAGCAACCCAGTTCGGGTGGCCTGATTCATCGCATCAGCCATCGCGTCGTATCGATTGTGCTGACCAGCGCCGCTATTCGTCGGCTGGCGGCAGCGGCACGGCCGCTGATTGCCCGGCTCGATGACGACCAGAAGCTCGCCGCGGCTCAGTTGGCGGAAGAGATGGGGCTGGGGCCAGTGGTGGCCGCGCTCAATTGAGCCAAACGGCTTTCGAAGCCTTTACGCCGATAGAGCGATAGAAAAACCGCCCGCCGGATGTCCCGGCAGGGCGGTTTCTCAATTGAAGCACCGCGAAAAGCGAACTCAGTAGCGGTAGGAAACAGCCTCACCGCCGTAATATGGGTGGTATCGGTAGCGTGAGGTGAACAACCCGCGCCGTCTGAAACCGCAACCGCAGTTCACGCCGCGCACGTCCCGTTCACTATATAAGCCCAGCCACCATAATCATTTTTTGCCATTAACCATGTTTGTAAAGGATTAATTAACGAGCGTTTCCGGTCTGTTTCCGGTCTGTTGCCCCCAGTCACAGGCGGAGCGCCGCGCAAACGAATAGGCCCCGGGGCGGGGACCCCGGGGCCTTAAGCGCTAGATGTAGTAGAGTTGCCGGATTACTTGGCCATCTCTTTTTTCAGCCGGGCGGCGGCTTCCTTGACCAGGCTGAGGTCGGAATGGGCCTTCACGTCCACATGCTTCTTGGTGAAGCCCAAGTCCTGTACCGTATCGACGTTGCGCTGCAGGGCGTCGAGGTCCGGCAGCAAGTTCGGGTCCCGGTAGGTGTCGTGTTTGGTGAAAAGCCAGCCGAAGCGGCTCGCCGGCGCCTTGGTCAGTTTGGAGGCGATCTCGGCCGCCGCGGCGTGGTTCTTGGGGTCGAGATACCAGTGCACGACCCGCAGCATGTCCTCCATGAAGTCGACAAGTTGCGCGCGGTGGGCGTCGATGAACGGCTTGCGCGCCGTCCACACGATCATTTGCGTCTTGCCCAGCGCTTGGTCCTGGGTGAACAGCACCTTGCCGCCGGCCTTGAGCTTCGGATTGAGCGCGAAGGGCAGCACAGCCGGGATCAAGTCCGCCTTCTTCTCCAAGAGCATGGCGGGCATCGCGGGCAGCGGGCCTTCGACGATGGTGTAGTCGCGCTTGGGCTCGAGTCCGTGCTTGCGCAGCATGGCACGGCTGGCGATGTCGACGGCGCTGCCGGCCGCATTGGTGCCGACCACCTTGCCTTTGAGATCCTCGACCTTGTTGATGCCGGAGTCCTTGCGCACGTAGTATTGCTCGGAGAAATAGCCGGGGACACCGTCCTGGAACTCGTCGGCGATCACGCGAATATCGTTCATGCCGGCATTGGCGATGGCGATGGCGAGCGTGGAGTAGGCAAGGTTGGAGATTTCCAACTCATTATTGGCCAGCGCCGTGATCATCGGCGGCGTGCCGCGGAAATGGATGGTCTCGAGCGTGTAGGATTTGCCGAGGTGCTTCATCAGATCCTTCTTGTAAGAAAGGATCGACGCCCAGTTAGCGACCGGCGCCACCCAGGACATGCGGATCTTCACCGGCTCCGCATTGGCGGCGGTTCCGACGGCGATCAGGCCGAGCGCGCACAGGCCGGCCAAGGCGAGTTTATGAAGACGCATTATTTTCCTCCCAGTGTTACCGGCTTGCTCAAGGCTGCGCCGGCAAGCTTCGTTGTTTTGATTGGCCGAGATTGTCGGGGTTCCAACTGATTTTGGCAAGCCTCGATCCTGCGGCTGTTTGCCCGTCATCCGGTACAAAACCGAGTGTAAAGGATGACTAGACTGTGCTCGGCTCGTGCGCTTCCGGGTGCCAGATCAACAGGCGGCGGCGGATCATCGCCATCGCCTTGATCAGGATGTAACCGACGACGGCAATCTCCACGATGCCGGCGAACACGCCCGTTGAGTTGGCGAAACGCGAGGCCTCCATCATGGCGCCGCCGAGGCCGTAGCCGCCCATCAGCATCTCGGCGACCACCGCCACGATGAGCGAGAGCGGCAGCGCCACCTGCAGCCCGGTCATGATCTGCGGAAACGCCGCCGGCAGCACGACCTGGCTGAGCACCTCGCGGTTGCTTGCCCCCATGTTGCGCGCCGACCAGATCAGTTCGCGCTCCACCCCCTGGATGGCGATGACTGTGGCGGCGATCACCGGAAAGATGGCGTCGACTACGATGATGGTAATTTTGGAGACGTCGTAGACGCCGAGCCAGAGGATCACCACCGGCAGGAAGGCGATCTTCGGCATCGGGAAGCCGACCGAAACGATCGGGTCAAAGAACCATTGCGCGATCCGACTGCGCGACATGGCCATGCCGATGGCCACGCCGCCGATCGCCGCAATGCAGAAAGCGACGAGTGCCCGGTAGAGGGTGAGGGCCGTGTTGAGGAAGAGGTCGCCCGAGGTCCCATCTTCCCAGATGCGCGCAACGACGCTGCTGAAGGCCGGCAATTGGAAATGCGTGAAGATGCCGCTGCGCGCCAGCGCTTCCCAGATCACGAGCAGCAGCACGATCGAAAACACGCGCATCGTCCCCGACAGCATCAACCGGCCGAGCCGCATCGCCAACGGCTCTGGCACATCCGAAGACGTCACGCCCGCCTGCGTCAAAGTTTCTTCTACTCGCGCCATAACAATACCCGCCGGGTGATCGCGAGATATATCCGGTCGGCGGCGAAACCGAGAAACGCCACCGTCAGCACCACCGCGTACATCGCGTCATAGGTGCCGTTGGAGCCGAGCACGCCGATCAGATAGCCGAAACCCTCATGGGAGACGATCAGTTCGGCCGAGACCAGCAGGATGAACGACAGCGCCAGCGCGGTGCGGATTCCGTTGAGCAGTTCCGGCATGGCGCTCGGCACCACCACGTCGCGCAGCACGCGCAGGCGGCTGGCACCCATGCAGCGCGCGGACCAGAGCAGCGTTTGATCGCTGGAACGCGCGCCGTTGAAGGCACCGATGGTCACCGGCAGCATGCAGCCGAGGAAGATGAGCAGGATCTTGGAAGCGTCGCCGAAGCCGAGCCAGATGACGGTGACCGGGATCAGCGCCGACTTCGGCAGCGGATAGAATATCTCGACAATGGGAGCGACCAGGATGTTCACCGGCTTCCACCAGGCCATGAAGATGCCCAGCATGCCGCCGATGACGATGGCGAGCCCGAGGCCGGCACCGGCGCGGAACAATGAGGCGCCGCCATTGTGCAGGAGCTCGCCGTCATCAATTAGGCCGATCCACGAACTCACCACGCTCGACAGCGACGGCAGGGCGTCTGAAGAGACGAAGTGCAATCGCGCGGTCAACTCCCAGGCGATCGCCAGGAGCAGCAGCGGCGAATAGCGGACAAAGGTTTTCATCGCTTCGCTGCGCGTTCAGCGCTGCTTTCCCGGCCCTCGCGAGCAATTGCGGGTGATGGGGGGAAGGGAGTGGAGAGTCCGAGCTTTATCTGTGCGCAAAGAAACATGTCTTACGCCCGTTTGCCCTGCGCCTTGATGGCTTCCTCGCGTACCAGATGCCAGATTTCATCGACCTTTTCGACGAATTCCTTTTCCTTGAACAGGTCGGCGGCGTTTTTGTCGAACTTGGTGTCGACAATCGTTTTGACGCGCCCCGGCCGCGCCGACATCACCGCCACCCGGTCGGCGAGATAGACCGCCTCCTGCACGTCATGCGTGACGAAGATCACGGTCTTGGGGGTGCGCTGCCAGATGCGCAGCAGTTCGCTTTGCATCAGGCCGCGCGTCTGCGCGTCGAGCGCGCCGAACGGCTCGTCCATCAAGAGAATCGTGGGGTCGAAGGCGAGCGTGCGCGCGATCGCGGTGCGTTGCTTCATGCCGCCCGAAAGCTGGGACGGGTAGCTGTCCTCGAAGCCGGACAGGCCGACCAGGTCGATGAAGTCCATGGCGCGCTTTTCGCGCTCAGGCTTGGGCATGCCCTGGCGTTCCAGCCCGTAGAGAATGTTGCCGCGTACGGTCTTCCAGGGAAACAGCGCAAAATGTTGGAATACAATGCCGCGGTCGGGACCGGGACCGGCCACCCGCTTGCCGTCGACCGAGATGCCGCCGCGCTCGACCGGGAGAAAGCCGCCGATCAGGTAAAGCAGCGTCGACTTGCCACATCCGGAAGGCCCCAGGAGCGCGACGAATTCGCGGTTGGCGACTTCGAGCGATACGTCGTCGAGCGCCAGCACCTCGCGGCCGCGCGGCGGGCGATAAACGTGGCTGACGCCGTCGATGACGATCTGGGCGGGACCCGGCATGATAGATTAGAACCTCCCTAACGGCCGCCGCCTGTCAAGCTTTGTCGTTGCTTGTTTACGGAGGTTTTGTCGGTTGCGCAGGATCTTATACGAGAACCGCCCCCACTATTCGAGATCATACGCTGTCCTGTAATGTAGGACATCAAACCATTCAAAGACGAGAGGAAACGTCAGTGGCCGACCCGCTTACCGAAGCCCGCCGCGAGCTCGCGCTCGCCAACAAAATCGCCGCCAATGAAGGCGTGCTCGACACGTTCGGACACGTCAGCATGCGTCACCCCAACAATCCGAACCGGTATTTCCTGTCGCGATCGAGCGCACCGGACATGGTGACGCCGGACGGTTTGATCGAATACGACCTCGACTCGCAGCCCGTGCGCGACCCCGGTGTGCCGCAATATTCGGAACGGGTGATCCACGGCGAAATCTACAAGGCACGGCCGGACGTGATGGCAGTATGTCACCATCATTCGCCGTCCTTCATGCCCCTACTCGTCACCGGCGCCGATTACGTGCCAGTGTTCCATCTCGGCGCGGTCGGCGGCACCAAGCCGCCTTACTGGGACCAACGCGACGAGTTCGGCGACACCAATATGCTGGTGGTCAAGCCCGAAGAGGGGATTTCGCTTGCCCGCGCGCTCGGCGCGCACCAACTGGTGCTGATGCGGCGTCATGGGGTCACGATCGTCGGCAGTAGTGTGCAGGACTGTGTTTACCGCGCCGTGCAGACATGCCGCAATGCCGATTTCCTGGTGCGCGCCATGATGATCGGCACGGTTTCCGCGCTATCGCCAGGCGAAATCGAGCTCGGCCGTCAGATCACAATCCGGACCACGGCGCTGACGCGATCATGGGACTACTGGGCCATGCGGATCGCCAGGGCCAACGGATTGCCGAACACCAGCAAGACAGCCAGGGCGTCGAAGAGCGCAGCTAAACGCGCGCCGGCACGCAAGAGCGGTGCCGCGAAGAAGAAAGCAAAGAAGACGAAGCGTCGGTAAATCCCGTACTTCCCGTCATTGGCGTGGCTTCTTGGTCGCGTTGATGGCGGTGAGCATGGCGGCGCGGCCCTGGTCGAGGGTCGCGCGCACACTTTCGTCCTTGCCGATGGCGCCCATCTCGCGCTGTCGCTTGACCGTCGCTTCCACCATCAACGGGTCGAGGCCCAGTTCGCGCAGCGTGACGGCGGATTCCTCCATCTCGGCGGCGCGGCGCTCGCCGTGGCTTGCCATCCGTTCAATGTTGTAGTCGCCCATCTTTTCGAAATCGAGCGCCGGATAATTGTTCTTCATCGAGACCAGCACCTCGTCGAGCAGTCCGGCGCGCGTCGCGGCGAGATAACATTCGAGCGTCAGCGCTTCGATCCCCTTGATCATCACCGAGCGGATCATCTTGATCGCCGCCGCCTTGCCGGTGTCGGGGCTGACGATCTTGAGCTTCATTTCCATTTCTTCGAGCAATGGCGAAATTGCCTCCGCGTGCGGGCCGGCAATCAGGAGCGGTGTCTTGTGACGCGCGGGATGGATGGGCGCGATCACCGCGACATCCACGTAGCGCGCCTTGCCGTCGAGCAGCGCGGCGGTTTTCTGCTTGCGGCCGGGCGAGACCGAATTGATGTCGAGATACCAGGGATTGCCGCTCAAGTGCGGTTCGACCGATTGCGCCGCCTCGTAGCTCGAGGCCGCGGTCACCGCCGAGAAGATAATGTCGGCGTCGTGCACGGCGTCCTGCGCTGAGGAGGCCAGCCGCACACCCATCTTCTCGCCGGCCGCCTTCAGCCTTTCGCCTTCGGGCTTCGGAAACAGGATGTCCCAGGCGGCGATGCGCTCGATACCGCCTTCGCGCAAGCCGGCGGCGATGGCCTGGCCGGCCTCACCGAAGCCGATGAAGGAGATGCGGGGGGTATTCTGGCCGGTCATGGGGTGTCCTGCGTCTTTTCGACCGAGTTATACGTAACTCGCCGATTGCGTATAACGCCTATCTTGCGGGTTGCGCCACCTCAGGCGTTCCATGCGTGTGGAACGACTCGATGGTCTGCAAGCCCCAGGCCTGGCCCTTCTTGCGTTCTTCCTCGGTCCAGGTGATCGGCTTCCAGTCCGGCGCCAGCACCAGCCGGGCGCTGGCGTTGGCGACTTCGACCCGATTGCCGCCCGGCTCGTAGACATACAGAAAGAAGGTCTGCTGGATGGCGTGCTTGTGCGGCCCGGTCTCAATGAACACGCCGTTTTCCAGGAACACGTCAGCGGCAAGCAGCACTTCCTCGCGCGAATTGAGCGCGTAGGTGACGTGGTGGAAGCGGCCGCGCGAACCGGTGTGATCGCGGGTATAGGCGAAGTCGTAGGACTTGTTGGTCACGGTCATCCAGATGCCGGCCTCGCTGCCGTCGTTCATCACAATGCGTTCGGTCAGCTTGAAGCCGAGATAATCCTCGAAGAACTTCCGGCAGCCGGAAATGTCGGCGGCGAGGCCGTTCCAGTGGTCGATCCGGCGCACGTTGCAGCCGCGCGCCGGGAACCGCTGCGCCTGGTTCTTTAGAGCGGGCTTCAGTTCCGGCGGCGGCTCGTACCATTCGGTGTCGTAGTAGAGCTCGATGACGTGGCCGTCTGGATCCTTGCACACAAATGTCTTGCCGTGACCGAGGTCGCCATCGCTCCAGCCGACATCGAAGCCGGAGCCCTTCAACGCGGCGGCGCGCCGTTCCAGCGCCTGCGGCGAGCGACAGCGATAGGCGACGTGACCCATGCCGTTGGTCCTCGATGCGGTGAGCTTGAGCGTATAGCGCTCATAGTCGTCGTAGGCGCGCAGATAAATGCTGTCGCCCTTCTCGCCGCTCTGGGTCATGCCCATGACGTCTACGAAGAACTTGCGGCTTTCTTCGAACTTGGGCGTGAGCAGTTCCAGATGGCCGAGATGGGCGACGTCGCAAATCGGTTCGGGCTGCATGAGCATCCTGTCTTGTTTATAGTCAAAGTTCTCCGCTGGCACGGGTGAACACCAGCACCAAGTTGTTGGCCGGCATCGCGACCGTTCCGGCGAGCGTCAGGCCGGCGTCCTTGGCGAGCCCTGCGAGGTCGTCGATGTCGCGCACGCCCCAGTCCGGGTTGCGGGCGCGCAGGCTGGCGTCGAACCCGGCATTGCTCGGTGCGGTGTGTTCGCCGCCGCGCTTGAACGGACCATAGATGAACAAGTGACCGCCGCCGCGCAGCAGGCGGCCGGCGCCGGCGATCAGGTTCTGCGATACGGCCCAGGGTGAGATATGCAGCACATTGTTACAGACCACGGCAGTGAGCGGCGTGCCGAGGCCGTTTTCACCCTGCCAAATCCAATCCGGATTCATAAGGTCGATGGGTTGGGGCGGCCGCAGGTTAACAAGGCCGGCCTGCTGTCCCCAGGCGGCGATGCTCGTGAGGTGGGCAGGGGCGATGTCGCTCGGCCACCATGTCAGGTTGGGCGAGCGCCGGGCGTATTCGGTGGCGTGCTGACCAGTTCCGCTACCCAGTTCCAAAACGTCGCCCGTCTCGCGGTTCAGGATACGGGACAGCGCCGACCAGATCGCATCGTGATTGCGGTGATAAGCCGGGCCGTCCAAGCGGCCGTCGGCCGCCGGTGGTCCGGTATCCTTTCCGTATTCAACGACGAATTTCGACATAGTTGCGTCCGGCAACGATTAACCTAGGGCACTTAGCCCTGAGGGCGTTCCGCGGTCAAAGGCGAATTGCTGAACAAATAGGCCGCCGGAAGAATGGCCCTGTTTCGTTGTTTTTAATGCAGCGATCGGGCACACTCCCGCGATCGGTCGGACCGTTTTCGGTTCTCCCGGCGCGGGGCGACGCAGGAGGACGATACGGCGGCGTCGGCAACGCCGAATTTCGAGAACGACGCCGGCCAAAGGCGACAACGCCGAAAAAAATGAGGGAGGATAACAATGCGCAATCGACACCTAATTCCTGCTGTGCTGGCTGTGGCGGCGCTGTCGCTGCCGGGCGCAGCGACGGCCGAAGACATGAGTTTGACGCTCGGCATGCCGACGACGCCACCGAACGTCGTGCACATGCCGGCGATCGTCGCCAATGATCTCGGCCTGTTCAAGAAGCACGGCCTCACGGTCAAGTTCGTCGCGCTCGATGGCGGCGTGAAAGTGTTCCGTGCCATGCTGGCCGGCAATCTCGACATCGCTCAATCGCCCGGCACGGTTACCTCGATTGCGATCTCCAAGGGTTCGAAGGTCAAGGCCATCCTCGGCACGCTCTACAAGTTCGAGGCCTCGATGGTCGTGCGGGACAACATCAAGACCATGGCTGACCTCAAAGGCAAGCGTATCGGCATTCAGCAGCCGGGCGGCTTCGCCGACATCCTGAGCAAGAACGTGCTGCGCCATGCGCACATCAGCCCGAAGGACGTCAACTTCGTCAGCATCGCCACCGAAGACGTGCCGGCGTTGGTGGCCGACCAAGTCGACACCGCGATCCTGCATGTCGAGCAGGAAATGCTCGCCAAGGAGAAGGTGCCGACCCTGCACGCGATCGCGCGCATGTGGGAACTGGCGCCGAAGCAGATGTACACTTACTACGGCGTGAAGGAAGAGACGATCAAGAAGCAGCCGAAGGCTCTGCAGGCTTTTGTCGATTCCGTGATCGAAGCCACCCGCATCATGTACACCGACAAGGCCAAGGTGCTGCCGATCATGATCAAGCACACTGGCTATCCGCCGAAGGTTGTCGAGCAGACCTATGACTTCCTGGTGAAGAGCTGCATCTGGGACGCCAATACCGGCCTGTCGCCGGCGCGCGTCAACTTCACCTCTAAACTGATGGAAAAGGTCGGCAACATCGCCAAGGGCAAGGCACCAACCTACGACCAGATCGTCGACAAGGAGTTCGCCGAGAAGGCGATCAAGAAGCTCGGCGTCTGGAAGGGACCGGTTTGCCCGACCGCGGCGTTCTAAGCCGGCGGGAACGACGAACGACACGGACGGGCGCCGCCGGCTCGGCGGCGTCCGCCCGCAACTAAGAGACCGCCCGATTGCGGGCGACTCTGGAGAGGAACTCGGAGAGGGATTCGATGAGCGTCGCCAATGAGGTTCATACCGGCCAGATGACGGCCGGGCAGCAGGGCTCGGCAGTGGTCAGGGCAGCGCCTTGGTGGCAGCACCGGGCGGTGTTCCGTTATGGCTTCCTCGCGCTGATCTTGATCGTCTGGCAGATCGTTGGGCCGCACATCAGCCCGATCTTTTTCACCTATCCGAGCAAGATCGCGATCGCGTTCTGGCAGCTGACCATCAGTGGAGACCTGCCTTATTACCTGTCGCAGAGCCTGGAGGTGATGTTCTACGGCTTGCTTTCGGCGATTGTTGTCGGGATTCCGGTGGCGGTTGCGATGGCGCGGGTGCGCTGGCTCGATTGGGCATTGGATTTGCCGATCAATGCGCTCTACGCGACCCCGATGGTGGCGCTGGTACCGCTGCTGGTGCTGTGGTTCGGCATCTACCTCAAGGCCAAGATCATCGTCGTGTTCCTGTTCGCGGTATTCCCAATATTGATTAATACCTATCAGGGCGTGCGCGAGTGCGACAAGAACATGCTGGAGGTCGCGCGTTCGTTCCGCTCGACCGAGCGGCGGGTGTGGCAGGACGTGCTGTTGCCATTCGCACTGCCGTACATTGCCGCGGGCATTCGGCTTGCCATCGGGCGTGGACTGGTCGGCATGGTGGTGGCCGAGTTCTACACCACCATTTCGGGTCTCGGCTTCATGATCACGCGCTACGCCAACAATTTCGAAATGGACAAGACCTTCGTGCCGGTCATCATGCTGATGATCCTCGGCGTTTCGCTGACCACTGGCCTGAAGTGGCTGGAGCGGCGCATCGCGCCGTGGAGCCACGCCAATCGGTAAAGGTGCGATCACGCTGCTTTTGCGGGCGGCTAAGGTAATAGACATGTGCCGTCGCCACATGGGCGGCAGCGGCCTATAATTATCGCTTCCGGTTCAGCAGGGAGGCGATCGTGATCTTAGGTCTGTCCATTGCGGCATTCACTATTTTGCATGTCATCATCAGCCTTATCGCCATCGTCAGCGGTACATACGTCGTCATTGCCATGGTGGCCGGCAGCAAGCCCGCGGGCTGGACGGCGCTATTTCTTCTGACGACGGTGCTGACCAGCGCGACCGGCTTTCTGTTTCCGATCACCCATTTCACACCGGCCCTGGGCACCGGCGCGATTTCACTCCTCGTGCTGGCGGTGGCGCTGGTCGCGTTTTACGGCAAGCACCTCGCCGGCGCCTGGCGCTGGATCTACGTGGTGACGGCGATCGCCGCGCTCTATTTCAACGTGCTGGTGCTGATCGTGCAGGCCTTCCTGAAGGTGCCATTCCTGCATTCGCTGGCGCCGAACGGCAACGAGCCGCAGTTCCTGATCGCACAGACGGTGGCGTTGCTGCTGTTCGTGGCGTTGGGGATTGTGGCGGCGATCAGGTTCCGCCCGATCGCGCTGCGGCCGGCCTAGCGCGAAGCCGCGCCGGCGTCCGGCTAATGGTGCAGCCAGTCGAATTGCAGCTCGAACAGGATGTCGGCGCTGGGGCAGAAGCGCGGCGGTGCGCTCACGGCCGACGGCATCTCGGCGAGCCAGTCGCCGCAGGCCCCCTTGCAGGGGCACGATTCGCAGCGGTGCAGGGCGGTGCAGTAGCTCAGGCTCGTTTGCGGCAGGATGGCATCCGCCGGATCGATATCGAGGCGCCGCATCATTTCACGCAGATAGACCGGTCGATGAGTTTGTGCCGTGGCGGTCAGAGCCATGAATCGCCTGCCTTTCTTGATGGGCTCTGCATAGCCGGTGGCAGCGGGCCGGCCATGATCTGGATCAAGGGGGCGGATTTCTTGGGAGGCTGGCCGCTAATCCGCCGCCGCTGCGCCGGCCGCCTTGACGACGGGTGCTCGCTCAATGGCGAGCCAGGCGATGGCCAGCACGGGGAAGGTCAACGCGGCATTGGCCAGGAATACGGCCTGGAAGCTGCCGGTCATGCTGAAGATCGTGCTGCTGACGGCCATGCCGACGGTGGCGCCGAGTAGTTGAGACGACATGGCGATGCCGCCGGCCTGGCCGCGCTTGAAGGGCGGCACCGCGTTCATCACCGCACGCTGCGGCGGCACGAATAGGAAGGCCATCGACAGGCCCCAGAACAGCAGGCCGGGGAACAACAGGCCGTAGATCGGCCACGCCATGGCGGCGCCGACCCAGACGAGCCCCACGAACATGAAGACGAGGCCGCCGAGCGACGGCCAGCGGGCGCCGTAGCGGTCGGCGGCGCGCCCGGCGAGCGGCGCCGTGAACGGTTGCGGCGCGACCGTCGGCAGCAGGGCGAGGCCCGCCAGCAGCGGCGACATCTTGAGGACATTCTGGAGATAGAGGGCGCCAAAGATGAACACCGCCATCTTGGTGAACTGGGCGGCGAAGATGACCAGGTTGCAGGCGGTGAAGGTCGGATCGGCGAACAGGTCGACTTCCATCAGCGGCGCGCGCCGGCGCCGCTCCACCAGGACAAAGACGAAGAGAAGAACGACGCCGTCGGTGGTGAGAATGAGGATGACAGGATCGTTCCATCCCCATTGCGGCCCTTCCATGATGGCGAAGATCAGCATGGACAGCCCGCCCACCAGCAGGGCCAAGCCGATCCAGTCGACGCGTTCGGGAGCGCCGTCGCGCGCCGGCTCGATCCAGGCGGCCGACACGATCAGGCCGACCAGAAAGACGATCGGCGGGTTGACCCAGAAGATCCAGCGCCATGAGGCGACATCGGTGAGAAAGCCGCCGACCAGCGGCCCGAGCGCGAGGAAGACGGTGCCGATGGCGCCGGCCATGCCGAGCGCCAGGCCGCGTTGCTGTTCGGGGAAGGCGATGGTCAGCATCGCCAGCGACGCGGGGAAGATGATCGCCGCGCCGATGCCCTGGATGGCGCGGGCGGCAATCAACCACGCGCCGCTTTCGGCGAAACCGCAAGTCAGCGACGCCACCCCGAAGATCGCCAAGCCGGCGTTCATGACCATCTTGTGGCCGGCGATGTCGCCGAATTTGCCGGCGGCGGCCGCGAGCCCCGCCAGCACGAGCATGTAGACGTTGACGACCCAGTGCGCCGCGACGTCCGACATCCCGAGATCGCGCTGGATCGTGGGCAGCGCGACGCCGACCACCGTCTCGTCGAGCAGGATGACGCCGAGGATGGCGCCCATCGCCGCCAGCACCCACCACTTGCGATCGTCGGTCTTGATAGCCGGCATCGCCTTACCCCCGGTGCGTGGTCGATGATGGCGCTCAAGCCAAACGCAAATCCGCTGCCGAATCGCTGGCAGCGTTCGGTGACAGCATTATACGCCGATCATCGGGGCCGAACCCGCCCCGCCCGCGTCACACGTCTTCCGGATTGTCGACGTAGCGCAGGCCCGCCTTCTCCAGCGGCTCGCGCATCTTGTACATGTCGAGGCCGAGCACGCCGGACGCGAGCTGCTTGCGCTTGGCGTCTTCCTCGTCGTGACGTTTCTGCGCCTTCTGCGCCACCTCGACCGCGAGCTTCTTCGGCACGACGACCACGCCGTCGTCGTCGGCGACCACCGCGTCGCCCGGCTCGACGTTGACGCCGGCGCAGACCACCGGAACGTTGACCGCGCCCAAGGTCGCCTTGACCGTGCCCTTGGCCGAGATCGCCTTCGACCAGACCGGAAAATTCATGTCGTGCAGCGGCCTGACGTCGCGGCAGCCGGCGTCGATGATCAATCCCTTGATGCCGCGCGCCCGCATCGAGGTGGCGAGCAGCTCGCCGAACATGCCGTCGGTGTTGCCGGCGGTGCAGCCGACCACCACCACGTCGCCTTCGCGGCATTGCTCGATCGCCACGTGCAGCATCCAGTTGTCGCCCGGCTGCGCCAGGATGGTGACGGCGGGGCCGGCAATCGACGCGCCCGGGTAGATCGGCCGCATATAGGGCTTCATCAGGCCGGAGCGGCCGAGCGCCTCGTGGACGGTTGAGACGCCGAGTGCTTCGAAAGTGCCGATAGCATTGGATTCGGCGCGTTGGATGTTGCGGACGACGACGGGTTTCATGGGGTGACTCCCTGATCTTCAATTCATTCGGCCGCGTCAGCGCTCTCGGCTGTCATGCTCTGCGAAGGCGGAGCATCCAGTAAACGCGAGAGTAGGCAAGGGGTGACGCTGTGCATTTTCGAAAACACTGTGGTTACTGGATTGCCTGCCTTCGCGGGCAATGACACCGCGGTTAGGGCGCTCAGCCCAGCTCCAACTCGACCGTCGGGAACAGGCGCTGGTAGGCCTCGCCGTAGGTCATCGGCACGCCGGTGTTGCGCGAGCCCTGGATGCCGCGGTTGAGCGCCACGCGCTCGTAGTAGTGCCAGAGGTGCTTCTGCGCGGCGAGGATCTGGAAAGCGGCGTATTTCTGCTCCCACACCTCGTCGATCTTGAGGATGACCTGCGGCTTGAAATTGCACTGCTCCGGCTGGTGCGGCTCGAACAGCAGCACCGGCGGCGCGGAGTACTTGTACTTGGCGCCGGGCTTGTGGCCCATGGCCTGCGCCACCACGCGGGTTTCCTGCGCGAAATGAGCGGCGTTGGGATGGTCGAAGTTATAGGGATCCTCCAGTGCGTGGGTGAGCACGAAGAACGGATTGAGTTCGCGGTAGATGTCGACCATGCGGTCGAAATGCGCTTCCGTCAGCCGCAGCGGATAGTCACCGCAGTCGAAGAACTCGATCTCGGCGCCGAGCAGGGCGGCGGCGCGTTCGGCCTCGTCCTTGCGGCCCGCCTTGACGCTTTCGAGCGTGGCGCCCGCTTCCTTCCAGGCGAACTGGCTTTCGCCGCGCTCGCCGAAGGACAGGCACACGATCTTCATCCTGTAACCCTTCTTGGCGTGCAGCGCGATGGCGCCTCCGCTGCGCCAGACGAAATCGCCCGGATGGGCGGTGATGACGAGCCCGGTCTTCTGGTCGGCCATGGTGCGCACAACTCCCTTTATTGGCGGGGCCTCTTTAGACTAGGAATGGCCCTGAAAGGAAGCCTCCCCATGCCCGCTCCCACGACCCTGCGCATCGCCATCGGCGACTATCCGCACACCCTGCCGCTCAAGCGCGGGGAGATCACCTCGCCCTGGCTCATCCTCGACTTCCAGGAGGTCAAGCCGATGCACAAGGCGTTCAAGCCAATGGTGCGCGAGCATGCCTATGACGCTAGCGAACTGGCGCTGGTCACGGCGCTGCAGGCCAAGATCTACAACAAAGGGCTGAAGCTACTGCCGGCAACGATGCTAGCGCGCTTCCAGCACGGCACGGTGCTGCACAATGTCGAGAAGGGGAAGCTCACGCCCGCCGATCTCGCCGGCAAGCGCATTGGCGTGCGCTCCTATACCCAGACCACGGGCGTCTGGATCCGCGGCATCCTGCAAAATGATTACGGCGTGGACCTCAGCGGGGTGCAATGGGTCACCTTCGAGGACGGTCACCTCGCCGAATTCCCCGATCCGCCCAGCGTGATCCGCGCCGGCACCGGCCAGGACATCACCCAGATGCTGATCGACGGCGAGATCGACGCCGCCATCTATGGCGCCGCCATGCCCAAGGACGCACGGCTGCAAAGCGTCATCCCGGTCCGGACGCGGCCGGCCGCGTCTGGGGGGCCAAGCACGGCCTGGTGCCCGTCAACCATATGGTGGTGGTGCCGGACGAATTGGCGGCGGCTAAGCCGGAGGCGGTGGCCGAGCTCTATCGCATGCTGCAAGCGAGCAAACAGGCGGCCGGCCTGCCGGCAGTGGGCGGACCCGACATGGCGCCCTTCGGCAAGGATGGCAACCGACCGGCGCTCGAGCTGCTTATTTCTTATGCGACGCAGCAGGGGTTGCTGGCGCGCGCCCTGAAAGCCGACGAACTTTGGTAGCTTCCCGGCGAATTCAGGGCTTTTTGGTCTAGGCTCGATCCCGAGAATGGGCAGAAGCTATTTTTCGCGGTTGTCTTGGCGCATAAACAGCCATTTTTGCCTAAAAAATAATCATCCACCTATGACTGAAAACTAGGCAATCGCCAGCCAGTTGTCGACAACGTAGCCGAAACAACAGGTTAGCGACGGGATAGCCGCTTGGCACAGGGCTTGCGAACTCCTCTATGCGCGGAACGTCGCAGGCGTCCGCGCGTGTCCATATGCAGGGGATTTCGCTCATGCTTACAACTGTAAAGGCGGTCGCTTCGCGGCCGAATGCCCGGCGGTGGTTATCGGCCGCTGCTGGTTTGGCGTTGGCAGCGTCTGGTTCGATCAGCGCCGCCCATGCCGCCGATACCATCAAGGTCGGCATTCTCCATTCGCTCTCGGGCACGATGGCCATCAGCGAGACCACGCTGAAGGACGTGATGCTGATGTTGATCAAGGAGCAGAACGCCAAGGGCGGCCTGCTCGGCAAGAAGCTCGAGCCGGTCGTCGTCGACCCGGCGTCGAACTGGCCGCTGTTCGCTGAAAAGGCGCGCGAACTGATCTCGAAGGACAAGGTTGCCGTCGTGTTCGGCTGCTGGACCTCCGTGTCGCGAAAGTCCGTGCTGCCGGTATTCAAGGAACTCAACTCGATCCTCTTCTATCCGGTGCAGTACGAAGGCGAGGAATCGGAGCGCAACGTGTTCTACACCGGTGCTGCTCCCAACCAGCAGGCCATCCCTGCCGTCGACTATCTGATGAGCAAGGACGGCGGTTCGGTGAAGCGCTGGGTGCTGGAAGGCACCGACTACGTCTATCCGCGCACCACCAACAAGATCCTGGAAGCCTATCTCAAGTCCAAGGGCGTTAGGCCCGAGGACATCATGGTCAACTACACGCCGTTCGGGTTCTCCGACTGGCAGACTGAGGTCTCCAAGATCAAGAAGTTCGGCTCCGCCGGCAAGAAGACGGCGGTGGTCTCCACCATCAACGGCGACGCCAACGTTCCTTTCTATAAGGAACTCGGCAACCAGGGTATCAAGGCCACCAACATCCCGGTGGTGGCGTTCTCCGTCGGCGAAGAAGAACTTGCCGGTCTCGACACCAAGCCGCTGGTCGGCCATCTCGCCGCCTGGAACTACTTCGAGTCGATCAAGACGAAGGCGAACGCCAAGTTTATCAAGGAATGGCACGCCTTCACGAAGAACCCGAAGCGCACCACCAACGACCCGATGGAAGCCCACTACATCGGCTTCAACATGTGGGTGAAGGCGGTGGAGAAGGCCGGTACCACGAACGCCGACAAGGTTATCGCCGCGCTGCCCGGCACCAAGGCGCCGAACCTCACCGGCGGCATGTCGACCATGCTTCCTAACCACCACATCACCAAGCCCGTCTACATTGGCGAAATCCGTGGCGACGGTCAGTTCGACGTGGTGTGGAAGACCAAGAAGCTGGTGCCCGGCGACGCCTGGTCCAACTATCTGCCGGGCTCGAAGGATCTGGTCTCCGACTGGGTCAAGCTCAAGTGCGGCAACTACAACACCGTCACCAAGAAGTGCGGCGGCCAAGGCTCCTGATCGACTGACGGCGAGCCATGATCCCGAAAAGTGGGAACCGGTTTTCGGCTAGATCATGCGCCACGCGCGCATGATCCCGAAAAGTGGGAACCGGTTTTCGGCTAGATCATGCGCCAAGAAAAAGGGAGGCGGCCTCACCGCCGCCTTCCGACTTCCTTCGAAATGCTCTGGACGCCGGGAACGCTGGAGATGAGAACTTTACACGATCGTCTGATCGCCTTTGCGGTCGCCCTTTGTATGGTCTTGGCGGCCGCGGCGGCGCACGCCGGACCTTACGAGGACGCGCTCGCCGGCTTCACCGAAGGCTCGCTGCACGATACCGGCGAGGCCATCGAAAAGGTCATCGCCAGCGGCAATCCGCTGGTCAAGCCGCTGCTCGAGGCGCTGCAGGATGCGCGCCTGATGTTCAGCGCCGAAAAGAAACAGGTCTTCATCAAGACAAAGGGCGACAAGCTTCTTGACGCGGCCACCGGTAAGCCGTTCACCGGCACGCCGCCGGACGACATTGACAATGTCATCGTCAACAACCGGCTGCGCAACATCATAAGCGCCGATCTCGGCGCGTTGACGCTGATGTCGCCGAACGCCAATACCCGCTACGACGCCGCGCAAGCCGTGTTCAAGTCGCGCGACGCGGGCGCGCTTACCAGTCTCGACAAGGCGCTCGCCAAGGAGAAGGACCCGCGGGTGAAAGCCGCGCTCGAGCAGGCGCGTGCCGCCATCGTCCTCAATCAGAAGGACGCCAAGCCGGAAGCTAAGGTCGCCGCCATTGCCGTGATCCGCGACCGTGGCGATCAGGATGCGCTCGGCCTGCTCGATGGACTGCCGGCCGGCCAGAGACCGGCAGTGGTGCAGGCGGCAACCGCGGCCAAAACGTCGATCCGACGCACACTGGAACTCTGGAGCACGGTGCAAAACGCCTGGTACGGGCTGTCGCTCGGCTCGGTATTGCTGCTCGCGGCCATCGGACTTGCCATCACCTTCGGAGTCATGGGCGTCATCAATATGGCCCATGGCGAGATGGTGATGCTCGGCGCTTACACCACCTTCGTGGTGCAGGACCTCATCCGAGCTTATAACCCGGCGCTGTTCGACTACTCGTTGGTCATCGCGCTGCCGCTTGCCTTCCTGGTTTCCGGCGCGGTCGGCGTGCTGGTCGAGCGCACCATCATCCGTTTCCTGTACGGCCGCCCGCTGGAGACGCTGCTCGCCACTTGGGGTCTCTCGCTGATATTGCAGCAGGTGGTGCGCACCGTCTTCGGCCCGACCAACAAGGACGTCGGCAATCCGTCTTGGATGAGCGGCGCCTTTGATCTCGGGCAGATCACCATCACGTACAACCGGCTGTGGATCATTTGCTTCGCGCTAGCGGTGTTCGTCGCGCTGCTCGCCATGTTGCGTTTCACCCGGCTGGGTCTCGAAATGCGGGCGGTGACGCAGAACCGCGCCATGGCCGCGGCCATGGGCATCCGTACCGCGCGCATCGATGCACTCACGTTTGGTCTCGGCTCGGGTATCGCCGGTATCGCCGGGGTGGCGCTTTCGCAGATAGACAATGTCAGTCCGAACCTGGGACAAGGCTATATCATCGACTCGTTCATGGTGGTGGTATTCGGTGGTGTCGGAAACCTGTGGGGCACGCTGGTGGGCGCGCTCACACTCGGCGTTGCCAACAAGTTCCTCGAGCCCTTCGCGGGCGCCGTGCTCGGCAAGATCGCCATCCTCGTCTTCATTATCCTGTTCATTCAAAAGCGCCCGCGCGGCATGTTCGCACTCAAGGGCCGGGCGGTGGAGGCATGACGAAGGCCTTCCCGCTCACCCGCCTGATCGACCGGGGCTCAAGTGTCTTCCTGGTGCTGCTCGCCGCCTTTGCCATCGCGGTGCCGGTGCTCAATCTCCTGATGCCGGCGGGATCCGGCCTGCATTTGTCGACCTACTACGTCGCGCTGTTCGGCAAATACATCTGCTACGCGCTGCTGGCGCTCTCGATCGATCTTATCTGGGGGTACGCCGGCATTCTCTCGCTTGGCCACGGCGCTTTCTTCGCGCTCGGCGGCTATGCCATGGGCATGTACCTGATGCGCCAGATCGGCACACGCGGTGTCTATGCCAACCCGATCCTGCCCGACTTCATGGTGTTCCTGAACTGGCATGAATTGCCGGTCTACTGGTACGGCTTCAACTGGTTCGTCTACGCGGCGGTGATGATCTTGTTGGTGCCGGGTCTGCTCGCCTTCGTGTTCGGCTGGTTCGCGTTCCGCAGCCGCGTCACCGGCGTCTATCTCTCCATCATCACGCAGGCCATGACCTACGCGCTGATGCTAGGCTTCTTCCGCAATAATTTCGGTTTCGGCGGCAACAACGGCCTGACCGACTTCAAGGACATCCTGGGCTTCAACGTGCAGGCCGACGCCACTCGCAACGCGCTGTTGGTGATGTCCTGCGTCGCGCTTGCCGTCGGCTTTCTGATCTGCCGGGCCATCGTTACGTCCAAGTTCGGGAAGGTGCTGATCGCCATCCGCGACGCCGAATCGCGCACCCGTTTCTTCGGTTACCGCGTGGAGAACTACAAACTGTTCGTGTTCGTGCTCTCGGCATGCATGGCGGGCGTTGCCGGCGCGCTCTATGTGCCGCAGATCGGCATCATCAATCCGAGCGAATTCACCCCGGCAAATTCCATCGAGGCCGTGATATGGGTCGCGGTCGGCGGCCGCGGCACGCTGACCGGGGCGGTGCTCGGCGCCATCCTGGTCAACTACGGCAAGACGCTGTTCACCAGCGGGGCGCTGGCGCCCTACTGGCTGTTCGTGCTGGGCGGATTGTTCGTCCTTGTCACCCTGCTCTTGCCGCGCGGCATCATCGGCACGCTCAATTACGGCTTGGGCCTGCGCGCCGACGCCAAGTCGGCGGCGGCTGAGGAGGGCGAGGACGCCGAGGTCGCGCCGCCGGGCGCCGCCACGCGCCCGGCCGAATAGGGAAGCCACGCCATGGACGTCAACACCACCTCCGCGCTGCTTTATCTTGATGGCATCACCGTCTCATTCGACGGCTTCAAGGCGCTCAACGAATTGTCGTTCATTATCGAGCCCGGCGAGATGCGCGCCATCATCGGCCCCAACGGCGCCGGCAAGACCACCATGATGGACGTGGTCACCGGCAAAACTCGGCCCGACGCCGGCGATGTCTATTTCGAGCGGGGCGCCCACGACCTCGCCAAGCTTGACGAGACCGAGATCGCCGAGCTCGGCATCGGCCGCAAGTTCCAGAAACCGACCGTGTTCGATATGCATACGGTTGAAGACAATCTGCTGCTGGCGCTGAAGAACGACCGCAACGTCCGCGCAACCCTGCTCTGGGAAAGCTCGAGCCCGCAGCGAAAGCGCATCGACGATATCTTGGAGACCATCCGGCTTGGACCCATGCGGTCGCGCATTGCCGGTAGTCTCTCGCACGGGCAGAAGCAATGGCTGGAGATCGGCATGTTGCTCGCCCAGGACCCCAAACTGCTGCTCGTCGACGAGCCGGTCGCCGGCATGACCGACGTCGAGACCCACCAGACCGCCGAGCTTCTCAAGGAGATCAACCGCGAACGCACCGTGGTGGTGGTCGAGCACGACATGACCTTCGTGCGCGAGCTCGGCGTCAAGGTCACCTGCCTGCACGAAGGCGCGGTGCTGGCGGAAGGCACCATCGACGACGTGTCGGCGAATGAGCGGGTCGTTGAGGTTTATCTCGGACGATGATGATGGATGGTGCGCTTCATTTGAACCCCTCCTCCTTCCTCCCACTTTTAGGGGGAGGAAGGTCGTGCTGCGCGGTTCTCCCTCCCCCTGAAAGGGGGAGGGTTGGGGTGGGGGTCTTCCTTCGTGGAGGTCGTCTTTAGCCATGCTCGAAGTCTCTTCCATCAATCTCCACTACGGCGCCGCCCAAGCTCTGCGCGGTATTTCGTTGAAAGCCGAGCCCGGCAAGGTGACCTGCGTGCTCGGCCGCAATGGGGTCGGCAAGACCAGCTTGCTGCGCGCGCTGGTCGGCCAGCATCCCGTCAGCGCCGGCACCATCAAGCTTGCCGATAACGACATCACGCATCTGCGCACGGCCGAGCGCGCGCGCCGTGGCATCGCTTATGTGCCGCAGGGGCGTGAGATATTCCCGCTGCTGACGGTGGAGGAAAATCTCGAAACCGGCTTCGCGCCGCTGCCACGTAATGACCGCAGCGTGCCCGACGACGTATTTTCGCTTTTCCCGGTGTTGAACGACATGCTCAAGCGTCGCGGCGGCGACCTTTCCGGTGGCCAGCAGCAGCAACTCGCCATCGGTCGCGCGCTGGTGATGCGGCCCAAACTGCTGCTGCTCGACGAGCCGACCGAAGGCATTCAACCGTCGATCATCAAGGACATCGGCCGCGCCATCAGCTATCTGCGCTCGCTTGGCCAGATGGCGATCGTGCTGGTCGAGCAGTATCTCGACTTTGCCCAGGAGCTTGGCGACAATTTTGCGGTAATGGACCGCGGTTCGATCGTCTATGCCAGCGACAGGGCGGGCATGGACGAGACCGCGCTGAAGCGGGCGATGGCGATATGATGGCGCGGCGTGCAATACGCTCTGGATGTCATCCCCCGCGAAAGCGGGGGACCCAGTACGCCACAGCTTATCGCTTCGGCCGAAGGCTTCGTGTTTACTGGATGCCTCGCTTCCGCGGGCCATGACAGCCGAGAATCATGGTCGTGCTTAACTCCACTGACAGCCTGCACACCTTCGCCGCCAACCGCGCCACCGGACGCATCGCGCTGTCTGTCACGGCGACGGAGGGGCGCACGCGCCGCGAGCGGGTGCACGAGGATGGCTCGCTGCGGATCCGCTTTCCCAATGTGACCGGCGATCCGCTGGAAGCGGTGATCGTCAACACAGGCGGCGGCATGACCGGCGGCGACCGTTTCGCGGTCGACCTCGACGTGGGGGAGGGTGCAAGCCTGGTCGCCGGCACGACCGCGGCCGAAAAGATATATCGTTCGACCGGCGCCAACGCGGAAGTGGACGTCGCGTTGTCGGTCGCTTCGGGGGGCCGGCTGGTCTGGCTCCCGCAGGAAACGATCCTGTTTGACCGCGCTCGGCTTGAGCGCCGCATCGACATCGCCCTCGCCGAGGGCGCGTCGCTGGTAATGGCGGAAGCGATTGTGTTCGGACGGACTGCGATGAACGAGGCCGTACGTGATGGTTTCTGGTCCGATCGCTGGCGTCTGCGAGTTGGTGACAAATTGGTGTTCGCCGAAAATGTGCGGCTCGACGGCGCCGTCGCCGAAAAGCTGGCGCTGCCTGCGGTCGCAGCAGGCGGCATCGCGCTCGCCACGGTGCATGATCGCGCCCGGTGACGACTTCAGCGCTTGGCGCCGTACGCGCGGCCGAAGACCAATTCATCGGCGAGGTTGGCATCTCGGCCTGGAACGGCATCGCGGTGGCGCGGTTATGCGCGCGCGATGGCGCTGCGCTTCGCCATGATCTGATCGCACTGTTGGCCTCGCTGGGCATCAGCGTGCCGCGGCTATGGTTGCAATGAACAGCGTCAAGAGAAGCATCGCGCACGATCTCGATAAGTGAGGCCGGTTTTTGGATAAGATCATGCGCAACGTATCGCGCATGATCCCGAAAAGTGGACACCAGATTTTGGATAAGATCATGCGCAACGTATCGCGCATGATCCCGAAAAGTGGACACCGGTTTTCGGATAAGATCATGCGCAAAGTAGAAAGTAAGATGAGGAAACGATGAACCTGACGCCCCGGGAAAAGGACAAGCTGCTGGTCGCGGTCGCCGCGATGGTCGCGCGCCGCCGGCTCGAACGCGGCGTCAAGCTCAATCATCCGGAAGCGGTGGCGCTGATTACCGACTTCATCATGGAAGGCGCGCGCGATGGCCGTACTGTCGCCGATCTGATGGAAGCCGGCGCCCACGTCATCACCCGCGCCGAGGTCATGGATGGCATCGCCGAGATGATTTACGACATCCAGGTGGAAGCCACGTTCCCCGACGGCTCCAAGCTCGTCACCGTGCATAACCCGATCCGCTGAAAGGACTGAACCGATGAAGCGTCTCCTTCCCGCATTGCTCGTGCTCGCGTTCGGCGCGAGCCCCGTCTTCGCCCATGTCGGCCACGGTCGACCGCCTCGTTCGCCGCCGGTGTCGCGCATCCGCTGATGGGCATCGACCACGTGACAGTGATGGTCGCGGTCGGCCTGTGGGCCGCGCTTAAGGGCCACCGTGCGCTCTGGGTCTGGCCGGCGACCTTCGTCGGCGTGATGCTGATCGGCGGTGCGCTCGGTATGGCGCATGTGGCGCTGCCCTTCGTCGTCGAACCGGCCATTCTCGCTTCAGTTGTTGTGCTCGGATTGCTGGTCGCGCTAGCGGTCGATCTGCCGGTTTGGGCGGGTGCCGCGACGGTCGCGGTATTCGCGCTGTTCCATGGCCACGCCCATGGCACCGAAGTGGCCGAGACCGTCGGCGGCTTCGAATACATGGCCGGCTTTGCGCTTGCCACGGCGACACTGCACGCGCTCGGCATCGGCCTTGCGCTCGGTCTTACTCAAGCCCGCATGTGCGGTGTGGTTCGCACCGCGGGGGCGGCCTGCGCGCTCGTCGGCATGGGGCTGATGGCGGGGGTTATCTAGCGCATGATCCCGAAAAAGCCTGTCCCCGGCTTGATAGGGGATGGATACCGGCTTTCGGATAAGATCATGCGCAAAAGGAAAAAATCATGATCCCCGGCGAAATGTTCATCCAGGACGGCGAGATCGAGCTCAATAAGGGTCGCAAGACGGTAGCGCTCGCCGTCGCCAACACCGGCGACCGGCCGATCCAGGTGGGATCGCATTACCACTTCTTCGAGACCAACCCGGCGCTCAAGTTCGAGCGCAGACGCGCGCGCGGCATGCGGCTCGACATCGCCGCCGGCACCGCGGTGCGCTTCGAGCCGGGCCAGACCCGCGAAGTGACGCTGGTCGCGCTCGCGGGAAAACGCACCGTCTACGGATTCCGGCAAGGCGTGATGGGGAAACTTTAAGGTGGTTCGGATGTTTGCGATGATGCCAATCCTGCCGGGAGGAGCTCATGATGCAGACCTACACGGGCGGCTGCCAGTGCGGCAAAGTCCGCTACGAGGTGACGACCGAAATCGACAAAGTGATTTCCTGCAACTGCTCGCGCTGTGCCAAGCTCGGCTCGCTGTTGGTTGCCGCGCGGGCGTCGGATTTCAAGCTCTTGTCGGGCGAGGACGAGATGACGGAATTCCAGTTCAACAAACGCGTCATCCATCACTATTTCTGCCCCACCTGCGGCATCCAGGCTTTCGCCAGCGGCAAGGGGCCCGGTGGGGCGGACATGGTGATGATCAACGTGCGCTGTCTGGACGGCGTCGATCCGGGTTCATTCGAGGTGATGACTTTCGATGGCCGCAGCCTGTGAACGGTACGTGGCTCGTCGGTTCGGCTGCCCCCAAAAGCCATAACGGGCAGACCGTCGTCTGCCCGTCACAAGCTCTCGGATCCCAATCCGGCGCGGCCGTGAGGCGCGCGGGCCCGGATAGTAGCTATTTGAGAGCCAGGGCCGGCAGTCATGGACCACGACATCCTGCAAGCAGGACCCCACGTCCCATGGCCGCTTCGGTCATGGCGGTTCATCCGTGTCCGGCAGAGCCAGAGATGGATGACCTGCGGTGAATGCTACGCCGCCCTGTCCGTGGCGCAAGCGTTTTGAGGCCGTGCGATGGGCTGTGGATAACTTTGAGGATGAAAAATCGCGGTCACAATCTGCGCAATCAGGACCGCGGGGGAGTGCGAACGATGGCGATTAAACTGAAACGCGCGGCCTATGCCGATATGTTCGGGCCGACCGTTGGCGACAAGGTACGGCTCGCCGATACCGATCTCGTCATCGAAGTCGAGAAAGATTTCACCACCTACGGTGAAGAGGTGAAGTTCGGCGGCGGCAAGGTCATCCGCGACGGCATGGGCCAATCGCAGATGACGCGGCGGCAGGGCGCGGTCGACACCGTCATCACCAACGCACTGATCCTCGATCACTGGGGTATCGTTAAGGCCGACATCGGCTTGAAGGACGGCCGCGTCGCGGCCATCGGCAAGGCCGGCAATCCCGACATCCAGCCGGGCGTCACCATCGTCGTCGGCCCCGGCACCGAGATCATCGCCGGCGAAGGAAAGATCATCACCGCCGGCGGCTTCGACGCCCACATCCATTTCATTTGTCCGCAGCAGGTGGAGGAAGCGCTGATGAGCGGCGTCACCTCCATGCTCGGCGGCGGCACCGGTCCGGCGGCGGGCACGAATGCGACGACCTGCACGCCGGGACCCTGGCATATCGGCCGCATGATCCAGGCCTCTGATGCTTTCCCGGTCAATCTCGGCTTTGCCGGCAAAGGCAACGCCTCGCGCCCGGCCGCGCTGGAAGAGCAGGTCAAGGCCGGCGCTTGTGCGCTCAAGCTGCATGAGGACTGGGGCACGACGCCCGCTGCCATCGACTGCTGTCTGTCGGTTGCCGATCAGCTCGACGTGCAGGTGATGATCCATACCGACACGCTCAACGAATCCGGCTTCGTCGAGGACACCATCAAGGCGTTCAAGGGACGCACCATTCATGCCTTTCACACCGAAGGCGCCGGCGGCGGCCATGCCCCCGACATCATCAAGGTGGCGGGGCTGAAGAACGTGCTGCCGTCCTCGACCAACCCGACGCGGCCGTTCACCCGCAATACCATCGACGAACACCTCGACATGCTGATGGTGTGCCATCATCTCGATCCGTCGATTCCGGAAGACCTTGCGTTTGCCGAAAGCCGCATCCGCAAGGAGACCATCGCGGCCGAAGACATCCTGCACGACATCGGCGCGCTCTCGATGATGTCGTCGGACTCACAAGCCATGGGCCGCGTTGGCGAGGTCATTATCCGCACATGGCAGACCGCCGACAAGATGAAGAAACAGCGCGGACGACTGAAAGAAGAGAAGGGCGATAACGACAACATGCGCGTGAAGCGCTACGTCGCCAAGTACACCATCAACCCGGCCATCGCCCACGGCATGTCGAAGCACATCGGCTCGATTGAAAAGGGCAAGCTCGCCGATCTGGTGATTTGGTCGCCGGCCTTCTTCGGCGTGAAGCCCGAGGTGATCATCAAGGGCGGCTCGATCGTCGCCGCGCAAATGGGCGATCCCAACGCCTCGATCCCGACGCCGCAGCCGGTGCACTACCGGCCGATGTTCGGCGCCTTCGGCAAGGCGTTGACCGCCTCGTCGCTGATGTTCGTGTCGAAGGCCGCAGTGCGGACAAAACTCGGCGACAAGCTGGGCGTCGAGAAGGAACTGGTTGCGGTCGAGAACACCCGCAAGATCGGCAAGAAGAACATGATTCACAATTCGGCGACTCCCGAGATCGATGTCGATCCGGAGACCTACGAGGTGCGCGCCGACGGTGAATTGCTCACCTGCGCCCCGGCGGAATCGTTGCCGATGGCGCAGCGCTATTTCTTATTCTGAGCGCTGCCACAACTTCAGCTGTCGTCCCCGTACTCGGGTCCGGCTTGGCCGGCCCGAGCACAGGCTCCGACGGGGACCCAGTAAACGCGGAATTGGATTTTCTGTGAAAGAGTTCGAGCCGTTACGGAGTCCTGGATGCCCCGTTTTCGCGGGGCATGACACGTCAATTTATGCATCTTGGTTTATGTGCGTCACTTCCCGATCTTGCGCCAGGTCTCCGAGCCGCAGATCAGGCCGACGCAGCCTTTCACTTCAAGGCGATGCGCGTCTTGCGGGATCAGTTTGGCATCGTAGGTCTGGCCGTCGTCGGAATTGTAGATGCGGCCGGTCCAGCGACCATGGCCGTCCGGCATCATCGCGAAAATTCGCAGGCCGACGATACGGCGGTGGCGCAGGTGCGGGTTAGGATTGTCGACGTCGACCGGCGGCTTGCCGGTTTTGGGGTCGACCTTGTCCTTGATCCAGATGATTGTGCCACACAGCGCCATGCCGCAGTGCGCGACGCGGATGCGGGCGTCCCGCTTCTGCGTGAGCCAAGTGCCGGTTGGTTCGGCGGCTTGCGCGCTCACGAGTGTCAGGCCGGAAAGCAGGGCGGCGAGAGCGGCGATCAAGCGGGCGTGCATGAATGAGGCTCCTATCGGGACGAGCGGAACTTGCGGGGCCGTGCCTATGACACGACCTTCATGGCATAATGACGACGCGGCGCGGTCGGCAAGCCCGCGCGGTGGAAACGCGGTGCCAGGAAACCGAACGATGCGGCGTGTTGCGGATGTCAGGCGATCAGGGGCGTGGGACACAGGCAAAGGGTGCGACCGCATCGTGCTCGATGCCGGCGACCGCCAGCGCCGCCGCATCGTGCTGACAACTGAAAGTGGTATCGAGTTGCTGCTCGATTTTGCCAAGCCGGTCAGTCTGCGTGACGGCGACGGCTTGGTGTTCGATGATGGATCGGTCGTTCTGGTCGCAGGCGCGCCGGAAGAGCTAATCGAGATCGCTGCCGGCAACGTGCGCGACGCGGTGCGGCTCGCCTGGCATCTCGGCAACCGCCACACCGACGTGCAGGTCATGGGCGACAGGCTTCGTATCCGCCGCGACCACGTACTTGAGGATATGCTGCGCGGTCTCGGCGCGCAGTTAGAGCCGCTCACCGCGCCGTTCGATCCGGAGGTGGGCGCGCCGCAAGCTTCGCATCATCACGAGCGTCGCCATGACGACTAGGCATCGACAGACGCTCGGTCACCTCCCCCCTTGCGGGGGAGGTCACCGCGCGAAGCGCGGCGGGAGGGGGGTGGCCTCAAGCGAGGCGCTCGTATCTACCCCCCTCCTTAACGCTCCCCCGCAAGGGGGGAGGGAACATGCTGCGGCACGCGGCGAAGGTGCCGCCCTTTACCGCTTGATGGCCTGGCTGTCGCCGGCCTATCCGATCGGCGGCTTCTCTTATTCCAGCGGCATCGAATGGGCGGTGGAGACTGGCGCCATCAGGGACGCCGTTTCTCTTCGCGCCTGGCTCGGCGTCATGCTCGGCGAGGGTGGCGGCTTTTGCGATGCGGTGTTGCTGGCGCATGCTCATCGTGCAGTCCAACGCGAAGATGACAAGGCCTTATGCGCGGTCGCCGAACTTGCCGCCGCACTGGCGCCGACCAAGGAACGTCATCTCGAAACCACTGCGCAGGGCAATGCCTTCATCGAGGCGACGCGTGCCGCCTGGCCGTGCGCGGCCCTCGACCGGCTTAAAAAGCTCTGGGACGGACCTGTCGCCTATCCGGTCGCGGTGGCAGTCGCTGCCGCCGGTCACGGCATCGCGCTTGAGGTGGTGCTCTCCGCGTTCCTGCAAGCGATTGCCGCCAACTGGGTGTCGGCCGGCGTGCGACTTATTCCACTTGGTCAAACGGATGGTCAGCGCGTGCTGGCGGCGCTTGAGCCGCTCGTCACCCAAACCGCGCAACGCGCGCTCCCCGCGCAGCTGGACGACATCGGCAGCGCGGCTTTCCGTGCCGACCTCGCCAGCATCCGCCACGAAACCCAATACACGCGGCTGTTCCGGTCGTGACCCGTTGAAAATCGCCGACGATGCTGATTAGTAGCGCGCCATAAGGACTCAAACCACCATGAACACCCCTCACGGCCCCTTACGCGTCGGTGTCGGCGGTCCGGTCGGCTCCGGCAAGACCGCGCTGATGGACGCGCTCTGCAAGAAATTGCGCGATAAATATCAGATCGCCGCCATCACCAACGATATCTACACCAAATGGGACGCAGACTATCTGGTACGCTCGGGCGCGCTCGAGGCCGAGCGCATCGCCGGTGTCGAGACCGGCGGTTGTCCGCACACTGCTATCCGCGAGGACGCGTCGATCAATCTCGCCGCCGTCGCCGACATGCGCGCCAGATTTCCCGACCTCGATCTGGTGTTGATCGAGTCCGGTGGTGACAATCTCGCCGCCACCTTCTCACCGGAGCTCGCCGACCTCACGATCTACGTCATCGACGTCGCCGCCGGCGACAAGATCCCGTCGAAGGGCGGCCCCGGCATCACGCGTTCCGATCTCCTGGTTATCAACAAGGTCGATCTCGCGCCTTATGTTGGCGCTTCGCTCGAGGTGATGGAGCGTGACGCCAAAAAGATGCGAGGGCAGCGGCCCTTCGTCATGACGAACTTGCGCACCGGTCAGGGCGTCGAGGAAATAACCAAGTTCATCGAACAAAAGGGTGGGCTAGGCGCATGAGTAAGAATAAGTCTTCCTCCCGTGAGCGCCTTGCGGCTGCACTCGCCCGCATTGACGACCCGAAAGGTGAGGGCGCGCGCGCCTGCCTCACAGTCTATCGAGAGGGTGCTCAAGCCGCGGCCGATGCCGCCGACGCCCGCGCCAAGGCCGGCATTACGCTCGGGCCGCTTGATGGCGCGATCCTCACCATCAAGGACTTGTTCGACGTCGCCGGCGAAGTGACTCGCGCCGGTTCCAAAGTGATCGCCGAGGAAGGCTCCCCCGCAGCAGAAGATGCGCCCGTTGTGCGCCGCCTGCGCTCGGCCGGCGCGGTCATTGTCGCCAAGAACAATATGAGCGAATTCGCCTTCTCCGGGGTCGGCGTCAATCCGCACTACGGCACGCCGGGAAATCCGGCCGACCGCAGGCGTGCGCCCGGCGGCTCCACCGCCGGCGGCGCGGTGGCGGTTGCCGATGACATGTGTGAGATTGCCATCGGCAGCGACACCGGCGGCTCCTGCCGCACGCCGGCGGCGTTCTGCGGTGTCGTCGGCTACAAGCCGAGCAAGCAGCGCATTCCGACCGTGGGCGCTTTCCCGCTCTCCTACACGCTCGATTCCATCGGTCCGCTGGCGAAGAGTGTGGCCGAATGCGCGGCCGCCGATGCGGTGATGGCGAATGAAAGCCCGCGAGTACTGCACGCCGCGCCGCTTGCCAATTTGCGTATCGGTATCGCACAAGGCATGCCGCTTGAGGCGCTCGACGACGGCGTCGCCAGGGGCTTTGCCGCCGCCCTCGACGTGCTTGGTAAAGCCGGCGTGCGCCTTTCCGACGAAGTGCTATCAGCCATCGATGGCATGAATGAGGTCAACAAGCTCGGCGGCGGCATCACGCCGACCGAGGCTTATGCAATCCATCGGGACCGCCTCGCACGCCGCGGCGACGATATCGATCAACTCATCCGCCGCCGCATCGAACGCGCCAAGGACAATTCGGCGGCCGACTACATTGAGATGACGCAGCGCCGCCTGCATTTGATCCGCGAGATGGACGCAGCGATGGCCGATGTCGACGTGCTGGCCATGCCGACCGCCGCGGTGATTGCACCGCTACAATCCGACCTCGAAAAGCCCGAAGACTTCGCGCGCCGGAATGCCATGTGTCTGCGCAATACCTCGATCTGGAATTTCTTCGATTGCTGCGCCATTTCGCTGCCGCTGCCAAAGCAGGGCGGTCAGAACGTCGGCCTGATGCTGGTCGCGCGCAACGGCCACGACCATCGCCTGTTCCGTATCGCCGCGGCGGTGGAGAGGGTCGTAACCTAGTCTCGATCCGTCATCCTGAGGTGCGAGCGAAGCGAGCCTCGAAGGATGGCGGCCACCTCAGGGTGACGGATCGGCGTAAGTGCAAACCCTGCTTCAAAACTCCCGGAACGCTTCCAGCAGCAGCTGATAACGCTCGGGCCCGAGCCGCCTGATCAGGCCGGCCTCGTGCTCTTCCGACAGCGCCTTGGCGCGCGCCAGCATGCGCTGGCCGTCGCGCGTCAGCCGCAGGGCGTGGCGGCGTCCGTCGGCGGAGGAGGGCAGGCGCTGGATCAGGCCGCGCTGCTCCAGCCGATGCAGCAGCCGCACCAGCCGGGCGCGCTCGATGCCTAGCGTGGCGGCAAGCTCAGCCTGCGACAGCCCGCGATTGGCATCGACCACCACCAGGACCGAGAACTGTGCCGGGCTGAAGTCGATCGATGCCAGCCGTCCGATGAAGTCCTGGAAAATCCATACCTGCGCGCGCCGCACGAAATAGCCGAGTCTTTCGTTGAGGAGGTCGAGTTGGATCGAGGGCTTATTGCTGCACCGCACAGGCGCCGTTTTACGCAAGGGGGCGGCGCCGGTGGCCGGCCTCGCGGAGCGCTTTGCAGGAGCCATCGGCAAGATCCTCGATCAACCGCTGCGCGGGGTATTTGGCCCCGCCGCGCGGAACGATAATGCTTGTTGACGAAATTTGTTGTCCACGTCAACAATATGCCGCGACAGAGAGGGACCGTGCAACCGCAAATGGCGCGCGTCGCCGCCGTCGATGCGGCGTCATTCGCGCTTGTGGTGACCGGAAAAAATCCGGCATCATCCGGCACAAAGGCTATGTACAGGCTGACATTCAGGGCCTGATGGGAGGAATTCAATATGAAGCGCAAATCGCAATCGACCACGAATCTGACGCGCCGCACCTTTAATGCGGGCCTCGGCGCCGCCGGTCTCATCGCCGGCACCGCGCCCTTCAACTTCGTGCGCGCCGCCAACGCGCCCTTGAAAGTGGGCGTACTGCTGCCGCGCTCCGGCGTGCAGGCCGGTATCGGCCAGGACTGCTGGCGTGGCGCCGAATTGGCGAACCCCATCCTGAAGGGTCTCGGCCTGCCCGAACTGCACATCATGAGCGGTGATACCGAAACGAAGGTGGATGTCGCCCGCTCGCGCGCCGAACAGCTCATTGGTCAGGGCGCGCAGCTCCTGATCGGCGCCTTCGACTCCGGTCAGACCACCGCGATTGCGCAGGTCGCCGAGCAGAAGGGCGTCCCGCTCGTCATCAACATCGCCGCCGCTCCGCAGATCACCGAGCAGGGCTACAAGTTCGTGTTCCGCAACTTCCCGACCGCGGCTATGATTCTCGGCGACGCCTTCGCCAACCAGCTCGAAGTGTTCAAGCAGGCTGGCGCGGCGCCGAAATCGGTCGTGTTCATGCACGTCAACGACACGTTCGGCACCGCCATGTCGAAGGGCATCGGCCACGTCATGCCGCACTTCAAGATGCCCTATAAAATCCTGCAGGAGATCCCCTACGACCCGGCGGCGCGTGACCTCTCGGTCGAAGTCGCCAAGGCCAAGGCTTCAGGCGCAGAAGCGATCCTGGCGGTCAGCCGCCTCAACGACTCCATTCTGCTGACCCGCGAAATGGTCAAGCAGCGCTGGTCGCCGACGGCGATCCTCAGCATGGGTCCGGGCTGGTACGAGGACCAGTACCTCAAGACGCTCGGCAAGCTGTCCGACGGACCGCTCAGCTTCGTGCCCTGGTACGACCCCAACAAGCCGCTGGCCAAGACGCTGGAAGCGGCGATGGCCAAGAAATATCCGGGCCTCAACCTCAACACCAACCAGGTCTACACGTTCGAGGCGCTGCTGATCGCGGCCGACGCCTATAAGCGCGCCGGCTCCGCCGATCCGAAGGCGCTGGCCGAGGCTATTCGCAAAACCCACATCACCAACAATGTCAGCCCCGGCGCCGGCATCATGTTCAACGCCAAGGGCCAGAACGACAAGCTCAAGGACTCCGCGATCCAGAACCGCGGTGGCAAGACGGTGACGGTGGCGCCGCAGGCGGCCGCTAACGCCAAGGTTGAATGGCCGCTGAAACCCTACGACAAGCGCGGCTGATGCTGCACGTCGCGTCAACGCTCCGGCCGTGACCAACGGCCGGAGCTTCGCGTCACTGGGGTCGACCTCTTGCCCGCCGAAATCTATTTCAACGTCGCCATCGGCGGCATCCTGACCGGCCTCGTCTACGGCCTGATGGCGCTCGGCCTGTCGGTGATCTTCGGCGTGGTGCGTGTGGTCAATTTCGCCCATGGCGAGATGATGACCGTCGCGATGTACATCGCGATCACGCTGTTTTCCGCCTTCCACCTCGACCCGCTGGTGATGCTGGTGCCGATCGCGGCGGCCATGTTCGCCTTCGGCTATTTGCTGCAGAAGAGCCTGATCAATCCCTTCATCACCCGGCCCGAGCACAGCCAGTTCCTGCTGCTGGTCGGCATTGGGCTGATCATCGCTAACGTGCTGCTGATTGTGTACGGCCCAGACGCCCAGAACGTCCAGGTCGGCTACGCCTTCGACAGCTTCAAGATCGGTCCGATCATCATCGACGCCACCAAGCTCTATGCCGCCATTGGCGCCATCGTGGTGGCGGGCGCGCTGTTTGGCTTCTTTCAATACACCCGCCTCGGCACGGCGATCCGCGCCTGCGCCGACAATTACACCGGCGCGCTGGTGGTCGGCCTCGACGTCAAGCATCTCTACGCGCTGACCTTCGGCTTGGGGCTCGCCTGCGTCGGCGCCGCCGGCACCATGCTGCTGTTGATCTTCGACGTCACGCCGGCGGTCGGGCCGTCCTACACGCTGCTCGCCTTTGTCATCGTGATCACCGGCGGCTTGGGCTCAATGCCGGGTGCGCTGCTCGGCGGCATCATGATCGGGCTGACCGAGGCCATGGCCGGCCTGCTGTTCAACCCATCGGCCAAGAGTATGTTCTCGTTCGCCATTCTGGTGCTGGTGCTGCTGTTCCGCCCGCAGGGCATCATGGGCAAGAGGACGGCATGATCGCGCACCTGTTCGACGGCTTGCCGCGCCGGACGGTTGTCCTACTCGCTCTGCTGTTGGTGCTCGGTCTCACCGCGCCGCTTTATGCCGGCGATTATCTGCTCACTGTGCTGATCCTGATCTTCTATTTTGCCTATGTCGGCCAAGCTTGGAATATCATGATGGGATTTGCAGGCCAGCTCTCGCTTGGCCATGCGCTTTATGTCGGGCTTGGCGCCTATACCGCGGCCGCACTCTATGTGCATTTCGGCGTCGGCCCCTGGCTCGGCCTATTGGTGGCGGTCCCGGTCGCGGGCCTTGCCGGCGCCTTCATCGGCTTTCTGGCGTTTCGCTTTCGGGTCGGCGGGGTCTACTTCGCCATCCTGACGATCGCCTTTGCCGAATTCGCCCGCGTCGGTTTCGATCACCTGAGCTGGACCGGGGCATCGGCCGGGCTGTTTCTGCCGGTCAAGCAATACGCCCACAACAATCTCTGGCTGCTGCGCGGCCATCCAGTGATGTTCTATTACGTGCTGTTGGTCGCCACCGTGGCCGCCTTTGTCGGCTGCCGCATGCTGCTGCAAAGCCGTGTCGGCTATTTCTGGCGGGCAATCCGTGAGGACGAGGAAGCCGCCCGCGCGCTCGGCATCGACACCTTCCGCTACAAGATGGTTGCCGTGGTGATCTCCGCCGGCATGACGGCCTTCGCCGGCGTGATCTTCGCCTTTTATTACAACAACCTGTTTCCCGAGCAGGTGTTCAACATCGGCCAGTCGATCGAGATCATCCTGGCGCCGATCGTCGGCGGTGTCGGCACGTTGTTCGGGCCGATCCTCGGCGCCTTCGTGCTGACGGGCCTCGCTGAAGCGCTCACCCACTTTCTTGTCGCCATCGGCGTCGATCTGCCCGGTGCTAAGCAGGTGTTCTACGGAATCTGCCTGCTGCTGGTGATCATGGCGCTGCCGGACGGCGTATGGCCGTGGCTGAGCCGACGGCTGCGACTGACGGGGGAGCCGAAATGAGCGCGCTTCTTTCGGTTGACGGCGTCAGCAAACGCTTCCGCGGCCTGCTCGCGGTGGATCAGGTCAGCTTCGAGGTGCCGGAAGGCGCGATCTTCGCTGTCATCGGTCCGAACGGCGCCGGCAAGACGACCCTATTCAACATGATCGCCGGGGTGTTCGCGCCCAACGGCGGCTCGATCGCCTTCGCCGGCGAGCGCATCGATGGTCTGCCGCCGGATCGGATCTGCCGCCGCGGTGTCGGCCGCACGTTCCAGATCGTGCGGCCATTCCCGGCGCTGACAGTGGAAGAAAACGTCACCATCGGCGCGCTGCTGCACCGGCGCAGTCCGCGCGAGGCGAAGGAATGGGTCGATCTCATCCTCGACCGGCTCGATCTTTACGACAAGCGCCATCAACGGGCGTCGTCGCTGACATTGCCGGACCGTAAGCGGCTGGAAGTGGCGCGCGCGGTCGCCACCGAGCCGAAGCTCTTGCTACTCGACGAAGTCATGGCGGGTCTCAGGCCGACCGAGACCGACCGCATGGTCGAGGTGTTCCGCCGGCTGAACAAGGACCACGGCGTCACCATCCTTTTGATCGAGCACGTCATGCGCGCGGTGATGGCGCTCGCCGGCCGCATCCTGGTGCTACACCACGGCGCGGCCATCGCCGAAGGGCCGCCGGAAGAAGTGGTGCGCGATCCCGCCGTGATCCACTCCTACCTCGGCGCGGAGGATGTCGCGTGATGCCGACCCAATTCGTCATTCCGGGGCGCGAGCGCCAGCGAGCGAACCCGGAATCCATAATCCCCAGCGCTGCAGTTTATGGATTCCGGGTCCGACGCTCCGCGCCGTCCCGGAATGACAGCGTCTATGATACCAAGGACGCCCCCTGATGCTCACCGTCGAAAATCTCGACGTCTTCCACGGCGACGCCCAGGCACTCGACGGCGTGACGCTGGAGATCGAGCAGGGCGCCATCGTCGCTATCGTCGGGGCCAACGGCGCCGGCAAGACTTCTCTGATTCGCACGATTGCCGGTATGCATAATCCGGCGCGCGGACGCATTATCTATCGCGGAGAGGATATTGCCGGGTGGCCGAGTCACAAGGTCTGTGATCTCGGCATTGGCCAGGTTGCGGAAGGCCGCCAGGTGTTTCCGGCCCTGTCGGTGGCCGAAAATCTCGAAATGGGCGCCATGGTACCGCGCGCCCGCGCTACCCGCGCGCAGAACCTCGAGAAAGTTTACGCCATGTTTCCGGTGCTTGCCGAACGGCGCAATCAATCGTCTGGCACGCTGTCGGGCGGCGAGCAGCAGATGCTCGCCATTGGCCGCTGCCTGATGGGCGCGCCTGAACTGGTGATGTTCGATGAGCCGTCGCTGGGTCTCGCGCCCGCGATTGTGCAGAACGTCCTGAAGACCGTGCGCGATTTGAACCGCGAGGGCCTCACCTGTGTGCTGGTGGAACAGAACGTGGCGGTCTCGCTCAAGCTCGCCAGCCACGCCTATGTGCTGGAGAACGGCCGCATCACGCTCGCCGGCTCAGGCGAAGCGTTGCTCGGCGACGACCGGGTGCGGCAGGCTTATCTGGGGCTGTAGGCTCTCGGGCTGTAGGCTAGTGGAGCGAATTTGACATTTGATACCGATTTGAGGCGAGTTGCTCATCAAATGTCAAATTCAAAGCTCACACTAGTGCTTCGAGTTTGCTCGAGCTTGCAGCACCGGGGAAATGTCGAAATTCGTGTCCCGAATCCGAAGTTCGTCAAATCGTCCGGCTTGCTCGATCCGAACTTCGGATTTGGAAGGACACTAGCAACTTAAATTTTTAATGCGCCTTTGGATTTGAATTCCGTTTACGTGTGCGCGGCAAATGATGAAACGGACTTCAAATCCGCCGCACTCGGGCGTCGCGTTCCCCGCCGCGTCAAGAAATCGAGCGCCGCCACCCTTTGGCTGAGCGGGCGATCGGGAAAACTGGCGCGCAAGAGCTTGAGCGCTTCGGCGTCGGTGGCCGGGGAAAATTGCATGATCCAGGCGGCCATGCGCTCTGAATTCATGGCCGAAGAAAAAGCGGCACGCTCACCGTTGAAAATTTGGCCCATCAGTTTGGTCCCGTGCGGTTCTTACGAAAAACCGCATGTTTCGAGGCCCGGCAACTGCAGTTTGCGGTCATCTCGTTAGGAAGTCGTTAACGAACCGGGCCGTCGGCGGTTCCGTCGGCCGGCGGCCGTCTCCGCATGGACTTAAGGCTTATTTCAACGGCGGCCCGATCGTCACCGTGAGCGTGCCGACGCCCTCGACCGCGCATTCCAGCTTGTCGCCCGCGACCGTGGCCGCGACCCCGGCCGGGGTGCCGGTCATGATGATGTCGCCGGCAACCAGTTCCACCATTTCCGACAGGTTGGAAATGATTTCCGGCACGTTCCAGATGAGTTGATTGAGGTCGCCATCCTGCCGAACCTGACCGTTGCACTTGAGCGTGATCTTGCCCTTGGTCGGGTGGCCGATCTCGCTTGCCGGCTTGATCGCTCCGCAGGGTGCCGAATGGTCGAAGGCTTTGCCGATTTCCCACGGCCGCTTCAGGTCGCGGGAAGCGATCTGCAAGTCGCGGCGGGTGAGGTCGATGCCGACGCAATAGCCGTAGATGCAGTCGTTGGCCTTTGCGACCGGGATGTTGCGGCCGCCGCTCTTGAGCACGACCACGAGTTCGACCTCGTGGTGCATGTCCTTGGTGAGCGACGGGTAGGGCACAATACCGCCGTCCGGCACAACCGCGTCGGCTGGCTTGGCGAAATAGAACGGCGGCAGCCGTTCGTCCTGGCCCATCTCGCGAATATGTTCGACGTAGTTACGGCCGACGCACCAGATGCGGCGAACCGGAAAAACCTTGTCGGTGCCGGCGACCGCGATGCTGGCTTGCGGCGGCGGCGGAATAACGTAGTGACTGTCAGAGGCCATGATCGATTGCCGTATGATTTGGTTGTGCTTACGGGAAAACCCGGAACGCGGGACCGCGCCCTGGGGCAAAGGCGGCCATGGGGTATCAGGTGCGACGCGCAGCCGTCAACGCCCCGATTGCGCGCATGATCCCGAAAAGTGGGAACCGGTTTTCGGGCAAGATCATGCGCAAACAGAGTGTTGTGGGCTGCACCAGTTCAACTCAAGGCGAAATCTCTTATGATGGCGCCGCTGCGGCCACTGGCGCATGCTCCGCTTCCTGCTCCTTGAGCTGGAGCCGATAGAACGAGGCGTAGCGGCCGTTCTGGCGCAGCAAATCATCGTGGCGGCCGGCCTCGGTGACGCGTCCGCCTTCGACCACATAGATGCGATCGGCATGTGAGACCGTGTGCAGGCGGTGGGCGATGGCGAGCGTGGTGCGGCCGCGGAACAGGTGCTCCATGGCTTCGCGCACCTGCAGTTCCGATTCCGAGTTGAGCGCGGCGGTGGCCTCGTCGAGCAGGATGATCGGTGCGTTCTTGATCAGCGCGCGCGCTATGGCGATACGCTGGCGCTGACCGCCCGACAGTTGCAGCCCCTGTTCGCCGACAGGAGCGTCATAGCCGCGCGGGAACGATGTGATGAAGTCATGGGCATAGGCTGCCTTGGCGGCCGCCACGATCTCGTCTTCGCTGGCGCCCGGCTTGCCGAAGGCGATGTTTTCGCGAATGGTGCCGCGGAACAGAAAGACGTCCTGGCCGACATAGGCGATATGCTGGCGCAGCGATTGCCGCGACACCTGGCCGATCTCCTGCTCGTCGACGATGATCTTGCCGCTGTCCGGGTCGTAGAAGCGCATGATCAGGTTGAACACCGTCGACTTGCCGCCGCCGGACGGCCCGACCAGCGCGGTCAGCGTGCCGGGTTCGGCCACGAACGACATGTCCTTCAGCACGGACTCGTCACCGCGATATCCGAAATAGACGTGCTCGAATTCGAGCCGCGGGTTCTTGATCTGCAGTTCCGGCAAGCCGGCGTCACTCGGCTCGCTCGGCGGGCTGTCGAGCACCTCGAACAGGATGCGCACGCCGACCAGCGCCGTGTTGAGCTGGAGGTTAAGGCGCGCCAAGCGCTTGGCCGGCTCATAGGCGAGCAGGAAGGCGGTGATGAAGGAGAAGAACTGGCCGGGGGTAGCGCCGGTATCGATCACGCGATAGCCGCCATAGGTAATGGCGATGGCGATGGCGACGCCGCCCAGCGTCTCCATCAAGGGGCTCGCGCGGTTGGAGACACGCGCCATCTTGTTGGATTCGTATTCGACAGTCGCGACGTGGCGCGCAAAGCGCTCGCGCATCACATCTTCGAGCGTGAACGCCTTGACGATGCGGATGCCCTGCAACGTTTCCTGTAGGGTTTCGATGATGCGCTCGTTGCCGTGGTACTGGCTGCGCCCGATGGCGTAGATGCGGCGGATCAGCTTTCGCAGCACGAACAGCGCCGGCGGCGCCACCACGAAGCTGAAGAACGACATGAGCGGGTCCTGCACCACCATCACGATGACCAGCCCGACCAGCGAGAAGAAGTCGCGCCCGACCGAGGTGATCATCAGGTTGATCACTTGGGTGGCGGCGGCGGCCCCGGCAGACAGCCGCATGATGAATTCGGTCGAATGCCGTTCGGAGAAGAAGCCGAGGCCCTCGTTGAGCAACTTGGCGAACACGGCGCGCTGGTTGTCGGCGATAATGCGGTTGCCGATGCGCGACATCATCACGCTCTGGCCGTAGGTCGCGACGCCCTTGGTGGTGAACAGCACCGCGGTGAGCGCGCCCAGCGAGATGATGCCGGGCAGGTTGCGATTGATGTAAGCCTCGTTGATGACGTCGCCGATCAGATAGGCGCTGAACGCGGTGCAGCCCGCGGCGACCGCCATCAGCAGGAAGGCAAGGACATATTTCTTCCAATGCACCAAGCCCTGTTCCAGGAACAGGCGGCGCACCAAGGCGACCGCGCTATAGCGCGGGTCGTCGGACGCCGAATGAAGGGGGTCGTTCATTCACCCTCGAAAAAGGCAGAAAGGCCGACATTTTCCGAGCGGGTTCCGCCGCGGATCGGCTGATCAAGCGCTTCCTTGCCCGTAACGGAGGGAATTTTCAAGTTGGAAAGAGGGCGAAAAACCGCCCTTTTCGGAAGAGGTTACGTTGGATCAACGAGCGGCGCCGCGGCCGCTGCTCATCAGCCGGCGCTCCCAGGCGAGCGCATGACCGACGATGGTGTCGAGGTCATCGAATTGTGGCTGCCAGTCGAGTTTCCGGCGAATCCGCCCGACATCGGCCACCAGGGCGGCAGGATCGCCCGGACGGCGGTCCGCCACCTCGACCGGGAAGTCGCGGCCGCTCACGCGCTTGACGGCGGCCAGTACGTCGAGCACCGAGGCGCCATGGCCGTAGCCGCAATTGAAGGTAACGCTGGCACCGCCGCGGCGTAGATAAGCGAGTGCCGCCGAATGCGCGCGCACCAGATCGCTGACGTGGATGTAATCGCGGATGCAGGTTCCGTCCGGGGTCGGATAGTCGGAGCCGTAGACTTCGATCTTGGGCCGCTTGCCGAGCGCGGTCTCGCAGGCGACCTTGATAAGATGGGTGGCGCCGGCGGTGGACTGGCCGGTGCGCTGCTGCGGATCGGCGCCGGCCACGTTGAAATAGCGCAGCACGACGAAGCGCAGGTCGTGGGCGCGCGCGGTATCGTGCAGCATGATCTCCGACATCAGCTTCGAACTGCCGTAAGGCGAGATCGGATGGGTCACGACATCCTCGCGCACCGGCGAATGTTCGGGGTTGCCATAGACTGCGGCGGTGGAGGAAAAGATGAAGTGCCGCACACCGCTGGCGACCGCGGCCTGCAGCAGCAGGCAGGTGTTCATGGTGTTGTTGCGGTAATAGCCGAGCGGATCGCGCACCGAATCCGGCACCACGATGGAGGCAGCAAAATGCACGATGGCGGTGACGCGGTGGGTCTCGATCAGCTTGGCGACCAGCTCCCGATCGCCGGTGCTGCCGACCACAATCGGCACCGTCGCCGGGATCAGGAAGCGAAAACCTGTGGATAGATTGTCCAGCACGACGACGTCTTCGCCGATGTCCATCAGCGCGTGCACCATATGGCTGCCGATATAGCCGGCTCCACCGGTCACCAGGATTGTCATGCGCCCTCCACAGCTTTGCTTAACCGTCTACATAGACGCTGTGAATGAGCGATTATTGCTAACCAATATGCCGTCGTGCTTTTGGCGGCATGATTAACAAGGCGTGTATGGACGCAACGCAACGGTCATGGCCGATATCCTATTCATCAAGACCTCTTCGCTGGGCGACGTCGTGCACCACATGCCGGCGCTGACCGAAGCGCGCGCGCGGCGGCCCGACGCGCATTTCACTTGGCTGGTCGAAGAAGCCTATGCGCCGCTGGTGCGGCTGCACCCGGCGGTCGGAGAGGTCATTCCAGTCGCTTGGCGGCGTTGGCGCCGCTCGCTCTACACGCCGGCAACGCTCAACGAGATCATCGCCGGACTGCGTCGCATCCGCGCCCACCGGTATGATGAGATCATCGACAGCCAAGGCCTGGTGCGAACCGCGCTGATGGCGCGCATGATGCGCGGCCGGCGGCATGGCTACGACCGGGCGAGCATCCGCGAGCCGCTCGCCTCGGCTTTCTATGACATCCGCCACCGCGTCAGCCGCGCGCTGCACGCGGTTGATCGCAATCGCATGCTGAGCGGTCTTGCGCTGGGGTATACGCCGCAGGGCGCGCCGGATTTCGGCCTCGATCGAGCCCGTTTCGCCGCGCCAAGCGAACGCTATGCGGTGCTGCTGCATGCGACCGCGCGGCCCGAAAAGGAATGGCCGACGGCACACTGGATCACGCTCGGCTCTGCGCTGGCGGCGCGCGGGCTGACCCCGGTCTTGCCTTGGGGCACCGATACCGAACGTGCGCGCAGCGAAGAGATCGCCGCGGCTTTGCCGCAGGCGCGGGTGCCCGAGCGCCGTCCGTTGGACACTGTGGCTCGCCTGATCTCCGGCGCCGAACTGGTGGTCGGGGTCGATACCGGGCTGCTGCATCTCGCCGCCGCGCTTGACGCGCCGCTCGTGGCGATTTTCGCCGGCAGCGAACCCCGCCTGACCGGCCCGGTGGGCAACGGCCCGATCACTGTGCTTGGGACGCACGGCGCGGCGCCCGGGGCGGACGAGGTGATCGAAACGGTCGAGAAGCTGGCGCGCTGATTAGAGCGTTTCCAGGCGAAGTGGGAACCGGTTCGCCGTCCGGAAACGCGATAAAGAGATAAACCTACGCCGCGCCGGCGCGCAAGAGATCGTGGAAATGCACAATGCCGACCGGCTTGCCGTTTTCGATCGCGAACAGCGCCGTCACTTTGCGCGTATTGAGAAGTTCCAGCGTCTCGCTGATGAGCTGATCGGGCCGCACGGTCTTGGGCCCGCGCGTCATCACCGCGTCGACGCCGGTATCGAGCAGGTCGGGGCGCATGTGGCGGCGTAGGTCGCCGTCGGTGATGATGCCGAGCAGCTGTCCGCGCGTATCGACAATGCCGACGCAGCCGAAGCCCTTGGTCGTCATTTCGATGATGGCGTCGGACATGCGGGTGCCGAGCGGCGCAACCGGCATGGCGTCGCCGGTATGCATGACGTCGCGCACCAGCTTGAGCTGCGCGCCGAGCCTGCCGCCGGGATGCAGTAGGCCGAAATCGACGGCGGTGAAGCCGCGGCTTTCGAGCAGCGCGATCGCCAGCGCGTCGCCGAGCGCGAGCTGCATGATCGAAGATGTGGTCGGCGCAAGATTATGCGGGCAGGCCTCGCGCGCTTGCGGCAGCGCCAGCACCACGTCGGCCGTCTTGGCCAGCGTCGAATCCGGGTTGGCGGTCATTGCGATCAACCCGATCTGGAAGCGGCGCGAATAGTCGGTGATGTTCTTCAGCTCGACCGTTTCGCCCGACCACGACAGCGCGATGATGACATCATTGTTGGCGATCATGCCGAGATCGCCATGGCTGGCCTCGCCCGGGTGCACGTAAAGGGCAGGGGTGCCGGTGGAGGCAAACGTGGAGGCCATCTTGCGTGCCACGTGACCGGACTTGCCCATGCCGGTAACGATCACCCTGCCTTGGGCGGCGCGGATCAGATCGACCGCGGCGACGAAGGTGGCGCCCAAGCCGTCGCGTAGCGCTGTGGAGAGCGCGTCGATGCCGCTCGCTTCGGCCTCGAGCGTGCGCAGGGCGGAATTGATCGCGCTTTGGGTGCGTTCACCGGTTTCGCCGGCGGACTGGGGCATGGCCATCGGTTCGGAGCTGTCCTTCTAATTCGGTCTTGTTGATAGCATGAAACGCAAGGGTTGGTCAGGATTGCGGCGCTCAGACCGTTAACAGCGGTAGGGGCGCCGCTATGTGCCTTGTTTGCGCTGCGCGAGGACGTCGCGCACGGCCCTGAGCACAGTTTCCACAGGGACATCGGCAGTCGTGCGGTGGCGGACGGCGTCATTCCCTATCATCCGCGCGCGATCGCGGGCGGCTTCGTCGCCGGGCGGCTCGAGGATGGCGGCGATGGGGTTGAGCGGCTTCCAGTGCCAGGGGCTGGTGGGCCCGAATATCGCTACGGTGGGAGTTCCGATCGCGGCCGAGACGTGCATGAGGCCAGAATCATTGGTGACTGAGGCATCGGCCGCGGCCAGCGCCAGGATGGCGTTGCGCAGGTCATTGCTTGTGAGGTCACGGACATGGGGGCCGGCGGCTGCGATCTCGCGCGCAATTGGACTCTCATTCGGCCCGCCCAGTACCCAGACCGCGACGCCGTCCTCGGCCAGCGCTCGTGCCAGCGCGGAATAGTGCCCGAGCGGCCAAGCCTTACCGACGCCCACCGCGCCAGGCGAGAGGGTCACGATTTGCCGGCTCTCACCGGCCAAGTCTTGCCGTGCGCGCCAGGCGGCCAGTTCCTCGGCCGGCACCTTGAGTTCGGGCAGGGGCCACTCCGCCGGCAACCCGGCGCCCTTGGGCAGCGCCAGGGCGCCCATCTGGTCGATCATGCGAGGCAGCCCGCGCTCGCCCGGCCGCAGATCGTTGATGAGCCCCAGCCGGGCCTCGCCAAAAAAGCCGGTGCGCACCAGTATGCCGGCCAGAAAGGGCGCGAGCGCCGCCTTCCATTTGCGCGACATGACGAGCGCCTGGCCGTAGTGGCCCTCGCGCAGCTTGCGGACCAATTTCCACTGCAATGCCAAACCGAGCCGCCGCCGCGGCAGGTCGGCGACAATCACTCGGCGCACGCCGGGCATGTAGTCGGCGAGCGGCGCGCACAGGCTGCTGCTGACCATGTCGACCGGACGCTCGGGGTCTTGCGCCCGCAAGAGTTTCACCACCGAGTGGCAGCGGACGAAGTCGCCGATCCAAACATAGGGCACGATCACAACTGGCCGAGACGCGCGCGTGGAATTTTGGTTCATCGGTTGTGCGCCGTTCGCCCTCAATTTCCCGACTTTTGGCCGGGCAGCGCAGGCGTTAGCCCGAGGGTTCCTGCCTGTCCAGGCGTGTTTTTACCCTCTCCTGAGCCATTTGCGGGCGAATGCACCGCAACAATTGCGCCGGTGGCGGGACTGGGGCAAAGGATGGCTGTTGTTAAGCCCGGCGGTGGTAAGGGGCAGGCATGTTTTTGGTCACCGGCGGGGCCGGCTTCATCGGATCGAACGTGGTCGCGAGCCTGGGCGAGGCCGGGGGCTCCGATATCGCCGTCAACGACGTGCTCGGCGCAAGCGACAAGTGGCGGAATCTCGCCCACCACCGGATTGCCGATTTTGTGCCGCCCGCCGACCTGATGGGCTGGCTCGAAGGCCGCAAGCTCGACGCCGTCATCCACATGGGCGCCATCTCCGACACCACCGCCACCGACGGCGACCTGGTGATGGAAAGCAACTACCGGCTATCGCTGCGCCTGCTCGACTGGTGCACGGAGACCGGCACGCCGCTCATCTACGCGTCCTCGGCCGCCACTTATGGCGACGGCGAGCAGGGCTTCGTCGACGATTGGTCGCCGGAAGCCCTCGCGAAGCTGAGGCCCATGAACCTCTACGGGTGGAGCAAGCACGCTTTCGACCGCGTTGTGGTTGACCGCCACGCCAGGAAGCAGAAGCTGCCGCCGTACTGGGTGGGACTGAAGTTTTTCAACGTCTACGGCCCGAACGAATACCACAAGGGCGCGATGGCGAGCGTGCTCTCCAAGGTGTTTGCACCCGCCAGGGCGGGCCAGCCGGTGCGGCTGTTCAAGTCGCACAAGGAAGGTATTGCCGACGGCGACCAGCGGCGCGACTTCATCTATGTCGACGATGCGATCGCCGTGATGCGCTGGTTCCTGGACAACGCGAAGGTGAACGGCATCTTCAATGTCGGCACCGGCAAGGCCGAAAGCTTCAGCGACATGATCGGCGCCATGTTCAAGGCCATGGGCCGCGCGCCGAACATCGAATATATCGATATGCCGGAAGCGATCCGCGGCCAGTATCAGTATTTCACGCAGGCGAGCGTCGAGAATCTGCGCCGCGCCGGCTATAACGCCGGCTTCACCCCGCTCGAGACGGCGGTCGCGCAATACGTGACCGGTTATCTCGATAAGGAAGATCATTATAGATAACCCCATGTTCGACTTCGACAAGCATCTCGCCGACATCGCCGGGCAGACCGTGCTCTGCATCGGCGACCTGATGCTCGACGAATTCGTCTACGGCGAGGTTTCGCGCATTTCGCCGGAAGCGCCGACGCCGGTGCTCGCGGTCAAGCGCAGCGAATTGATGATCGGCGGCGCTGGCAACGTGGCGCGCAACCTGGTGGCGCTCGGCGCGCGCTGCGTTTTCGTCGGCGTGGTGGGCGAGGACGATGCCGGCCGCGCGCTGACGGAGGCGCTCGACGGCTATTCGTTGATCCAAGCCCGCCTGGTAATCGATGTGGCGCGCCAGACCACGCGCAAGGTACGTTTCGTTTCAGAGCACTTTTCGACCCATCTGCTGCGCGCCGACTGGGAGATGGCGGCGCCGGTCGACCGCGAGACCGAGGAGGCGTTGATCGGTTCTGTCGTCGATGCCTTGCCGGGGGCCGGCGCGGTGATCCTGTCCGACTATGCCAAGGGCGCGCTGACGCCGCGCGTCATCCGCGCCGTGATTGATGCAGCCAACGCAGCCGACAAACCGGTCGTCGTCGACCCCAAGGGCCGCGACTACAGCATCTACCGCGGCGCCACGCTGATCACGCCGAACCGGCAGGAGCTCGCCGACGCCACCCATAGCGCCGCACGCACCGACGATGAGATCGCCGCCGCTGCCGCGGACCTCGGTGCGAGCCTCGACGCGAAAGCGGTGCTGGTGACCCGCAGCGAGGACGGCATGACGCTTATCAATGTCGATGGCGCCGTGCACGTGCCGGCTTATCCGGTGCGGGTGCGCGACGTGTCGGGCGCCGGCGACACGGTGGTGGCGGTGCTCGCCGCCATGCTGGCGATGAACGCCGATTTCGAATCCGCCATGCGCGCGGCCAACGCGGCCGCCGCGGTCGTCGTGGGAAAACGCGGGACCGCCACGTTGACCGTCGCCGAATTGCGATCCCGCATCCTGCCGGCCTCCACGCTCGCACCGGAAGAAAAGATCGTTTTCGACTGGGCGCAGCTCGACGAGCATCTCGTGGCATGGCGTCGCCAGGGCCTGCGCATCGGCTTCACCAACGGCTGTTTCGATCTGCTGCATCCCGGCCACGTGCGCCTGCTGACGGCGGCGCGCGCCGCCTGCGACCGGCTGGTGCTGGGCTTGAACGGCGACGCTTCCGTCACCCGGCTGAAAGGGCCGGGCCGGCCGGTGCAGCCGGTCGAGGCGCGCGCCGAGGTGCTGGCCGCGCTCGAGGCGGTCGATCTCGTCGTCGTGTTCGACGAGGACACGCCGCTCGAACTGATTGCCCGCGTCGAGCCGACCGTGCTGGTCAAGGGCGGCGACTATACGCGCGACCAAGTGGTCGGCGCCGAGCTGGTGGAGTCGCTCGGCGGCCAGGTCGTCCTGGTCGATCTGGTGCCGGGGCATTCGACCACCGACATGGTCAAGCGCACGCAGGCGCCCAAATCCAAGACCACGACTAAGATCAAGCCGCGCTGAAGCCCGGCATTTTGATTTAACATGGCGCAGATCCTCACCGCACCGGAACGGGAAAAGCAGCTGGTGCGGGAGTTCTTCGCCGGCACCCGAGGGTTTTTCGTCGACGTCGGCGCCAACGATCCGACGCTAGGCTCGCAGAGCTGGCATCTCGAACAGCTCGGCTGGCGCGGCATTCTGGTCGAGCCGCAGCCCGAACTTGCCGCGCGCCTGCGCGAGACCCGCAAGGCGCAGGTCTTCGCGGTGGCCTGTTCTTCGCCGAGCAATGCCGGCCGATCCCTCTCTCTGCACGTCGCCGGGCCGATGTCGGCGCTCGACCGCGACCGCATGGCGCCGGGCGCCATACCGGAAAAGACGATCGCCGTCCCGGTACGCACCCTCGACGAAATTCTGCAGGAAGTCGGTGCGCCGGCGCCGCTGCCATTTCTGTCGGTAGACGTCGAAGGCCATGAGATCGAGGCGCTCAGGGGCTTCGATTTTGCCCGCTGGCGCCCCCGCCTGGTCCTGCTCGAGGACCACGTTTCCGATCTCGCCAAGCACCGTTTCATGCGGCAAGTGCATTACCGCCTGGTGCGGCGCACCGACACTAACAGTTGGTACGTGCCGGACGACGCGGATGTTAATTTCGGCTGGTCCGACCGCTGGGAGGTCTGGCGCAAATACTATCTGGCTCTGCCTATCCGTATGCTGCGCAACTATTCACGCCGCTTGCGCCAGCCATACAAGGACCGTCGCGCGATGCGCGACCGCGATGGGCCGTGCAGGCTAGACTGGCTTAGTCGGAAGAGCCGGGAAGGTCCGGCGCAAGGGGATGGCAAGGGGATCGCATGCCGAGGCTGAGCGTCATCATCATCGCACAGGACGAGGCCGCCAATATCGGCGCGTGCCTCGACAGCGTCGCTTTCGCCGACGAGCGCATCGTGGTCGATAGCGGCAGCACGGATGACACGGTGGCGATTGCGCGAGGCAAGGGCGCCCGTGTCGAGTACCATGCCTTCGAGGGCTTCGGCCGCCAGTTCAATTACGCTCTGTCGCTGGCCGAGGGTGAGTGGGTGTTCTCCATTGACGCCGACGAGCGAGTGGGCCCGGCGCTCGCAGCCGAATTACAGCAGGCGATGCGCGAGGGCGTGGCCGACGGCTACGAAATGCCACGACTCTCCACCTTCTGCGGCCGCGAGATGCGTCATTGTGGCTGGTTCCCCGACTATGTGTTGCGGCTGTGGCGGCGCGGCCGCGCGCGCTGGACCGAGGATCTGGTACATCCGCACCCAGTCTGCGACGGACCGGTGGCCCGCCTCAAAGCGCCGCTCGACCACCATCCCGTGCTGCGCATCGAGCAGGCGCTGCGGCGTATGGACCACTATTCAACGCTCGCCGCCGACATGCTGATCGCCCGCGGCAAACGCGTCTCATTCTTCAGCGGCATCGGCCACGGTCTGTGGATGTTCTTGCGCACCTACGTGCTGCGAGCCGGCTTCCTCGACGGCCGCGAAGGCTTCCTGCTGGCGGTCGCCAACGCGGAAGGCACTTACTACAAGTACATGAAGGCGTGGCTGGCCGGACGGCGCGGCAAGTGACTCGGCAACGCCGTGTCAGGCAGCAGCGCCACGAAACTCCGGCACAGCATCGCGCAACACGCTGTAAATCGCGGAGCGTTCGTTGTGCGCCAGGCCCTGTTCCAACCGTGCAAGCCAGGCGCGGATCGCCTGCAGCGAGGGTTCCACCGGCCGCGCGGCGACGATGCCGGGAATGCCAATCTCCGCGCTTTCCTCCTCGCGCGCAAACAGGATTTCGTGTAGCCGCTCGCCCGGGCGAATGCCGGTAAAGACAATTTCGATGTCGCGGCCGGGCTCGAGCCCGCTCAGACGGATGACGCGCTCGGCGAGATCGACGATTTTGACCGGCTGGCCCATATTGAGCACGTAGACCGATACGTCGCCGTTCCTGGAACCGAGTGCGTGGCTGGCCGCTGTGACGACCAGATCGCAGGCCTCGCGGATGGTCATGAAGTAGCGCACCATGTCAGGATGCGTGACCGTGACCGGCCCGCCGGCCTCGATCTGCGCCTTGAACTTGGGCACGACCGATCCGTTGGAGGCGAGCACGTTGCCGAAGCGCACTGAGATCAGGCGCATGGCGTTCGTGCCATCGGCGCGGCTTGCGAATTCGCTGTCGAGGGCTTGGCAATACATTTCCGCCAGCCGCTTGGTGGCGCCCAGCATGGAGACCGGTTCGATCGCTTTGTCGGTGGAGATCATCACCATTGCGGCGGCGCCGGCAGCGGCCGCCGCGTCGGCGACATTCATCGAACCGAAGACGTTCGTTTTGATCGCTTCATCCCAATCCCGTTCGAGCAAGGGCACGTGTTTGAGCGCGGCGGCGTGGAATACGAAGTCGGGCTTGAATTGGCTTATCAAGCGCATGATGCGGCCGCGGTCGCGTATGTCGGCAATCCGCCCGGCGATCTCAGCCTTCGACTGCTTGCCGTTCAGCGCTTCGAGGACGGCATGCAGCGCCGGTTCCGAATTTTCGATGACCAGAAGGCGAGCGGCGCCAAAGGTAACCAGCCGGTCGCAGATCTCCGAGCCGATCGAGCCGCCGCCGCCGGTGACGACCACCGACTTCCCGCTGACGAAGCTTTCCAGCCGCCCATAGTCGATTGTGACACTCGGGCGCAGCAGCAGGTCTTCCATGGCGACCGGCGCCAGTTGCATGGTTGGCCCCGGTGAATTGAGCGAGGGCATTTGGTTCACCGTCAGGCCGAGTTTGCGGGCGCGCACGAGGATCGATTCCGGGCGCGCTTCCGGCGAGAGCGCCGAGGGCGTCATCACCAGGCGAGCGACCCGAGTGCCGCGACCGGCCAGGTCGTTGACAACCGTTTCCACTTCGTCGACGTCGCCGAGCACCGGCACGCCGCGGATCGATTGCCCGCGATCGGCGCGCGACGGTGACAGCACGCCGACCGTCCAGATGTTCTTGACTGCGCCGCTTTCGACGGCGCGCAGCAGGACTTCCACATCGGCGGCACGGCCGAGCGCTAGCGTTGGCGTGGCGTCGGCGACGCGCGCGTGCTGGATCACGCGCGTATAACGGAAATAGCGGTAGGCAATCCGGGAACCGCCGAGGAAAAAGATCTGCAGGAACCAGTAGAGTAGGATGGTGATCTTGCCAAAGAAGAACTCACCATAAACGTTCGGCGCCACCAGGACGTAATCGACGGCAAGCAGCGTACCGGCCAAGACCGTGCTGACGCGGAAGATATTGAAGAGGTCTGGCAGCGACGTGAAGCGCCACTTGTTCCGGTGCAGGCCGAAAGCGAAATAAACGACCGCCGCGTAGGCGACAAAAAGCGGCAGGTAAGGAAGCGCCACGAGCTTGGTTGAAAGCTGCGGCTCCTCAAAGCGCATCACGAAGGTAAGGACGATCGCGGCCGCAGTGGCGACGACGTCGTGCAACATGATCAATATCTGGCGCGGCGTCAGGATTGGCAGTCGGATCATAGTTGGGATTTCCGGTATCAGCTCGGACCATAGTAGCGTATTTGCCGTAATTCATCAGCGGGGCGGGCGATTGCAATAGGTTGATTGGTCTAGCTAATCCGGTCCGGGATTAAAAGTCGCGTCTGCGGCAGAAAACGCGGCGCCAGCCAGCCCTGGTTAGGAGAGGGTCTCGCTGATCGCTTGCGCGATCGCGTCCTGTAACCGCCCCCACCTTACGCTTGCTCCAGGCATTTCGCGACGAATTCCGAGAGGTCGCCACCAGTGAACAGCTTGCCGGCAATGCCGGCGGCACAGGCGGCCTGCAGATCGATCTCCTTGTCACCGATGAGGAGGCTGCGGGATTTGTCGATCGGCCAGTGGCGCGCTAGGTCGAGGATCATGCCCGGCGCCGGCTTGCGCCAGTTGGAGCTCCGGCGATAGGCCGCCACTGAGGCGTCTGGATGAAACGGGCAATAGCGCACGTCGTCAATGCGCGCCCCTTGAGCGGCGAGTTCCTGGCGCATCCAGGTGTCGAGGTCCCACATCTGTTGCTCGGTGAAGCAATCGCGTGCGACGCCGGACTGGTTGGAGACGATAAACACAAAAAAGCCGGCTTCGTTGAGCTGACGAATGGCGGCGGCAACGCCCGGTATCCAGCGGAAGCGCTCGCGTGTGCCAATGTAGCCGTCGTCGAAGTTGATGACGCCGTCCCGGTCGAGGAAGGCGGCAGGGCGAGGCTCACCTTTGTTCGTCGGTCTCATCAGGACAATGATGTCATGGAGGCAGCTAGGTGTAAGGGGAGTAAGAGAGCATTCGCGTAGCGCCGGCCCACTTACATTCTTGCAGGGCACTTTTCAACGATTAATACGGCGCGAGAGATCCGCCGGACCACGCCCTGGCATTGAAGGCGGGGAGTATAGTGATAACCTCAAAGATAGACTACCGGCCGTCCTGGTACAAAATATCGGTCAGGCCATTTTAGGGGCGTCGGTAAACATACTCGCTGCAACCACTCCCAAAAATGCTGACCCCCGAGTTCTTCAAAAATTGACGCTCCATCCGAAATCCCAATCGCGTCATTATTTCATCGATTTCGGAGGGCGATGCGGACTTATAGGGATATCCACCAAGCCAATCGTGAACATCGTTCAGCCATCTCATTCCTCGACTACGGCCATATTCTCGCACATAGCGAATTGGGTTGTGTCCGGCGAGGGGGCATGCGGCCAAGAATGCGCCCGCATAGGCGTATCGCACGCATGCTTGAATAAAAGAGGGGCAACTTGAATAGAACCGCTTTTCGTTCCTCCAAAACCCACACATCGAAGTCTTATTGTAGATCGCGAATGCAAAAGAACCGCCCGGCGCTACGCACTTTGCAGCGCATTCAAATGCTCTCCGCATGTTTCCCGTATGATGTAAAACCCCCCATGAATGGACGAAGTCAAATCGAGCTATGAGTTCCGGCGCGAGTTCAAAGACAGAAGCTTGCCTAACCTCCCATTCCCCTTCACTTTTTCTTTCGGAGAGAAGTTTTTGCGTTGCCGCGACTGAATTTTCATCGATATCGACGGCCAAGACTCGGGACGCACCGAGCATCAAGGCGGCCAGTGACGATAACCCCGAGCCGCTTCCCACGTCCAAAAACGACTTTCCAGTTAGGTCAGGAAGCAATTTCCGAACGCCCTCGACGGCGCTTAATACACGCACATCATCGATGCTGGCGAGAAAATCAGACCAGTTCTTTCCAAATTCGAAATGGGAATTGCGCGATGTAAGATCTGTCATATTAGATGCTCTGAAGGCGCGGAGTTAGCGTGGCGACTTGAGGGGTGTCCGTTAAGAGGCCTATATTACCTCCCAAACATGCCGCGCCGCAAGATATACGTATATCAGCCTCGGCAGTTAAACTGTAAGATTGAAGTACGCAAGGCCCTGCTTTTTGTGTGGGGTAGCCAACGTATCGATGCTATGCCGCCGCGTGACTAATACAGTCGTGTCGCGACCATAGCGCCCAACTAATACTGCGTGCCCGATTGGAGCGGGCGTAGTGACATTTCTGAACTCGCAACGCCATTTACACGCTACATCGTTTTTGTTGGAAATCACCGTGATGTGGCGCTGGGTATTCCGAATTATTGGTCTTCTGCTGATGGTAGTCGGCGTTATTCTTACAACATCCTTTAATTGGTTGCTCGTGCATATCCGCAGCCCAGTCCCCTCGTTCGTCGAGGGCATACGTGTTCTGGCAGACTGCGGCTATTGGTGGTGCGATAGAGTTTTTGGAATGCGGCAATTCGCAGTCGCCACCGGATCGGTCAACGAGACTTCCCAAGTGTCTTAGCCAGGCAGTTCCGTTGTCGAGCTTTCACTCAGTAATTCACTCAATTCTCAAATGATGTGAAGATCGGCCAAATGCTGCTGCAGCGTGTTCATCGTCAGATGTTGTAGCGTCACAGTGTCGTTCACACTGGCAGTGATGGTTACATTGCCAAGCCCGTCGTCAGCCGCGTGTGAGTACACATCGGACACGGTTGCAAATATCAAATGATCGAACTGGATAATATCCTCTTCGGGATGGAAGTCTGCGACGACATCGTGACCAAAATTGGTGTTGAATACAAAGGTATCCGCCCCCGCCCCGCCGGTGAGGATGTTGTCACCGCTGTTGCCGGTGATGACGTTGTTGAGCGCATTGCCGGTGCCGTTGAGGTTGGCGGTGCCGGTCAGCGTCAGATTCTCCACCCCCGCCGGCAATGTGTAGTCGATCGAGGCCTGCACCGTGTCGGTGCCCTGGTTGATGCTCAGCCCCCCAACCGCATCCGGCGACTGGCCGGACACATAGCCCTTGCCCAGCTGCGTCGTGCCGTTGAGGTACACCGCGTATTGCTCCCCCAGACTGTTCTGGTAGAGCACGTCCTTGTGACCGTCGCCGTTGGCATCGACAAAGCCCTGCGCCGGCCAGGCCGGCCAGCTCGGCAGCACCACCGGCGTCTGACCCACCCCGTTCTTGATCAGCTGTAGCTCGGTGACATTGGTCGTCGCGTTGACCAGAAGCACGTCGGTCTCGCCGTCGCCATTAAGGTCCGCCGTGCCCTTGATGGTGAACCCCGCAGGCGGCGTGTAGTCGATCGAGGCCTGCACCGTGTCGGTGCCATGGTTGATGCTCAGCCCTTCAACCGCATCCGGCGACTGGCCGGACACATAGCCCTTGCCCAGCTGCGTCGTGCCGTTGAGGTACACCGCGTATTGCTCCCCCAGACTGTTCTGGTAGAGCACGTCCTTGTGACCGTCGCCGTTGGCATCGACAAAGCCCTGCGCCGGCCAGGCCGGCCAGCTCGGCAGCACCACCGGCGTCTGACCCACCCCGTTCTTGATCAGCTGCAGCTCGGTGACATTGGTCGCCCCGTTGACCAGCAGCACGTCGGTCTCGCCGTCGCCATTAAGGTCCGCCGTGCCCTTGATGGTGAACCCCGCAGGCGGCGCAAAGGACGAACTGCTCGTCTCCGTCACCACCGTGGAGGCATTGTCGACGACATAGGTGTCGTCGCCCTTGCCCCCCACCAGCGTCACCCCGCTATAGCCCCCGTCCGACAGCGTGTCGCCGAGCAACCCGCCGGTGAGCGTCTGGTCCGCAGCGATCGCGGTCGCATCCACCGGCAGCAGCAGGCTGCCGGCGGTGAAGTCGGACTGGCTCAGCGTCACATGGCCGCTAAGCTCGATGCCGAAGTCCGCCACCTTGTCGCCGTTAGTGTCGCCTTCCAGGATGGTGACGTTATTGACCGCATCATAGGTGGTGTGGAGCGCCCCCGCTGTCCCGTCAAAGGCCGCGCTGGCAAGAAAGTGGAACGCGTCATGGCCGGCCGCCGTGCTGTCAGCATCGATGCCGGTCAGGTCGATCTTGTCGGTCCCCGACACGAAGTCCGTGATCAGGTCGCGGTGGCCCGAGGTCGTCCCGCTATCGCCGTCCGCAAATACGAAGGTATTGGCCCCGCCATTGCCGGTCAGTGTATCCGCCCCGGCCCCGCCGGTGAGGATGTTGTCACCGCTGTTGCCGGTGATGACGTTGTTGAGAGCATTGCCGGTGCCGTTGAGGTTGGCGGTGCCGGTCAGCGTCAGATTCTCCACCCCCGCCGGCAACGTGTAGTCGATCGAGGCCTGCACCGTGTCGGTGCCCTGGTTGATGCTCAGCCCCCCAACCGCATCCGGCGACTGGCCGGACACATAGCCCTTGCCCAGCTGCGTCGTGCCGTTGAGGTACACCGCGTATTGCTCCCCCAGACTGTTCTGGTAGAGCACGTCCTTGTGCCCGTCGCCGTTGGCATCGACAAAGCCCTGCGCCGGCCAGGCCGGCCAGCTCGGCAGCACCACCGGCGTCTGACCCACCCCGTTCTTGATCAGCTGTAGCTCGGTGACATTGGTCGTCGCGTTGACCAGAAGCACGTCGGTCTCGCCGTCGCCGTTAAGATCCGCCGTGCCCTTGATGGTGAACCCCGCAGGCGGCGTGTAGTCGATCGAGGCCTGCACCGTGTCGGTGCCCTGGTTGATGCTCAGCCCTCCAACCGCATCCGGCGACTGGCCGGACACATAGCCCTTGCCCAGCTGCGTCGTGCCGTTGAGGTACACCGCGTATTGCTCCCCCAGACTGTTCTGGTAGAGCACGTCCTTGTGCCCGTCGCCGTTGGCATCGACAAAGCCCTGCGCCGGCCAGGCCGGCCAGCTCGGCAGCACCACCGGCGTCTGACCCACCCCGTTCTTGATCAGCTGCAGCTCGGTGACATTGGTCGTCGCGTTGACCAGAAGCACGTCGGTCTCGCCGTCGCCGTTAAGGTCCGCCGTGCCCTTGATGGTGAACCCCGCAGGCGGCGCAAAGGACGAACTGCTCGTCTCCGTCACCACGTCCCCGGCGCTGTCCACCACATAGGTGTCGTTGCCGGGCCCGCCCGCCATGTTGTCGTTGCCTGCCCCGCCGTCCAGATAGTCGTCTCCGGCATTACCCACCAGCGTGTCATTACCGCCAAGGCCGTATAAATGGTCGTCGAGCATGTTGCCGACCAGCGTATCGTTGCCGGCCGTACCGGTGAGAGTGAGCGGCGAAACGAGACGGATGCTGCCGGGTGAAAAGTCGGCGCTGGTGAGGGCCAAATTTCCACTCAGGTCGATCGGCGAAATCGGCGATCCGGTCGCCATTCACATCTCCCTGCAGCACCGTCACATTGCGCAAAGCATCAAAGAAATAGTCGAGCGCCGCCGCCAGTCCGTCGAACGCGGCGCTGGCTAGGAAATGGAACGCGTCAATAATGCCAGGCGTGCTGGTATCGGCGTCGATCCCGGTCAGATCGATCTTGTCGGTCCCCACGGCGAAATCTGTAATGAGGTCGTGCTGGCCCGTCGTGGCCGAACTGTCGCCGGTCGCAAACGCGAAGGTGTCAGCTCCGCCATTGCCGGTCATGGTGTCGCGGCCAGCGCCGCCGATCATCCGATCATTCCCGGCCCCGCCGGTCAGCGTGTCGTTGCCGCTGCGGCCGTCGAGCGAACAGCCGAGATCGTTGGCGATCAGCGTGTCATTGCCGCTGCCGCCGATTGCATTCTCAATCGTCGTATTTGTCGCAATTCCAATATTGTGAACGAGGCCGCCAACCGAGGAAAACGAGCCAGGATGCAGGTCGACGGTCTGATTGGCGCTGTAGCCGGAACAGTCGAGCGTATCGTTGCCGCCGGCATCGTAAATGGTGAGGGCCGGGGCCGGCGAATAGGATGAGAAATTGTAGATCGAGCCTGCGGTATTATGGAATCCGTAAACGGTATCGCCGGTTCGAGTGCTCGCCGCGCCGTAAATCGACTGCACGGCGTAGATGTCGGCCATCTGCGGCGTGATGACGTATCGATAGGAGCCGCCGTTGTAATTCGGCTCCGAGAAATACGACATCACCGAGTATTGCCAGGTGTCGTTCGCGTAGAGCGCATCGCTAGAATAGTCCGCACCGCCGTTGTACGGCCCCTGATGACCGAGGCCAAGCGCGTGACCGATTTCGTGGAGATAGGTCTGGTAGCCGTAACTGTCGATTCCGGTTTTGCCGTCGTAGGCGCCGCCGTCGGAAGCGATCCAATCGGAACTGATATTGACGTACGCCGCTGTGGTCACACCCGCGCTGGTGTAGGAGTTGTTCTCGTAAGCGCTGAATGAGCCGTTGTGCGTGAACGTGATGTTCGCCGAGCCCGTTTTCTGCACGAACGTGATATTGGCGACTTCGTGCCAAGCATTTAACGCCGACTGCGCGAGAAACTGCTCCGCCGCATTCAGCCCGCTGATGTTGTAAGAGATGACATTCGTTCCCCAGTAATGGGGAATCTCACCGGCATACTGCCAGAAGCCATTTAACAAGTAGTCGGCAAGCTGGGCGATTGTTCCCGTGGGCTTTGCCATCAGCAACCCTCTGCAGACAAGACCAATCTCTTCGTTGTTAGAAACGACATGATGCTACCGGCACCCTTCCTCATACCGACGAATCATCGACACTTGCTGTCACAGTTGCCGCAAACAATCAGATCAACGCAACGCCGGGATTTAAGGCACTCCTGCCAGCGCCGGAACGACTCGAACTACCGCAGCGAACCACTTGGAGCTTAACGCTTGTCTAACTGCGGCTTGGGTCGCCCGCTTAGCGACACTTGGTAACCCGATAATGCGCTAAATATCTAATATTAAAGCAAAATTGACATAACCTGGGCCGCAATTGCGGGCGATCCAAGCGACTTTCATTCGTGTTTTGGTGGTCGCTGGACAGATGGCTGCATGCTCGATTGGAGCGGGCATGATGACATCCCTCAATTAGCAACGCCATTTAATCGATATCGTTGTTGTTGAAAATCATCCTGATGCGGCGCTAGGTACTCCGAATCATTGGTCTTCTGCTGATAGTAGTCGGCGTTATTCTTATCACATCTTTTAATTGGTTACTCGTGCATAACCGCGGCCCAGTCCCCTGGTTCCTCGAGGGCATACGTGTTGAATTCTATACGCTAATCTTGCGAACGCCCAACAGAGACGATTTCGCAGTGCTCGGTGTAGGTAAGGGTGTGCGTAGCAGATAGCGTTGCCTTTTCTATAGCCGCAAAGCAAAGACATTTTGTACTTGACTGGCGGAAGGGGTGCGTAGGCTGAATCCGGAGATAGCGCGTTTGGTTGTTCGCACTGTGGCGTCAACACAAGCTCTTTCTGACTGCAATTTGTTCGCACTGGGACGGCGATAATAATCGCAGCCGTCGGCACCATTGCCGGCAATTAGTCTTTCGTTATTTCACTTGTTGTTTTGAATACTACCCCGATAACGTGTGAAATTGGCTTCAGCCATTTGCCTATCATAATGGACCGATCGATGCCGAGAGACGTGGCGCCTGGCCCGTAAAATTCTTCACCAAAATAGCCCACGTAACGAAGACCATGCCGGTGTCCGAGCTTCCGCAGGTCCCCAACCGAATATTCTCGATAATGGAGAGCCGAAAGGAGTACTGGCGGCTTTCCACGTGTCATTAGCGCAATGTTCTGCCATCGAAGTCTATTTGGCGTTATGATGACGATATTTCCGCCGGGCTTTACCACTTTTATCATCTTCTTGATGAATGCATCCGGTTCGTCGATATGCTCAAAAACATCCACGCTCAAGGTCAGGTCGTAACGCTGGTTTTCCTGCAAATCCTTAAATCCGCTTACCCACCGAGTGATCTTTTCGTGCGAAAAATGTGAATTCGCCCGCTCGATAGTTTTTGGTGACGGATCGACGCCATGAACTTCTTCGACAAAATCATAAGAAGCAAGAATCGGGTCTTGTGATCCGACACCGCAACCTACCTGGAGAATTCTGTGCGGTTCTCCGACAAGTGCGAATATCTGGTCGGCCTCGTATTTTTCGCGGACAGCGCGGCGGCCCCAATTGAAGGTGTCCCATGCCGTCGCCGCGACCTGATCGTGAAATGCCCGTTGATCTGAGACGTATTCGGTAGCGTTCTGCATCTAATGTCCTTATTGCCTATCCGTCCGATTTGACCGACACGTATTCATTCCATCCCTGGGCTAAAATTCCGAACTTTTAGCCGCGATAATTGAACTCGTTCAGCTTCAAAACCGAGACTTGTTAGCTTGGTCTCCAATTCAGGCGCAAGCGCTGGTTCATAAGGATAACCGCCAAGCATGTCGTGCACATGATGATAAAACTCCATGCCACGTGATAACTTATAATTCGCGACATAATCACGAAAACTACTAGCCGTTACAAGGTGCCCGTCGTCCGATAAATCGCGATACAGGACGGCTAAGAGATTACTGCTCGTTGCGCCGCGGAAGACAAGCGAGCCCTAACGTGATGGCTTGGGTGTTCAATCGTTCTCTCAATCTCAATAAAGTTGTGATTGATGAGCCATACTTTTATTTCGTGCAATGGGTAGGTGTCGTTTATCCCTGGAGAGACCGCATCAAACCAGCCCCCCGCTTCCCGCCCTTTTACTTCTTGAAAATATTCGTACCTATCCTTTAGCGTTTTATCGGCGACGGCTCGCCGGTGACGTTCGACCTCGGCGTAATATTTGAATGCTCCGGGATCGCCGTCCGGCTCTCCGTAGAGCATGAGAAAGATATAGCCACCAGGCTTTACCAGCCGTGAAATGTTGCTGAAAGCACCATATGTATCACCGGTGTGATGCAGCACTCCGAAGGAGTACACAAGATCGAAATCAGCATCCAACGGCAATGGTTTTGTGAGGTCGTGCTGAAGGCAACGGACACGATCCCCGAATTCTGCACATGCAGCCCGTGTGTGCTCGACACCGGACGCGGATTGATCAACAGCGGTGACGTGAGCACCGAGGTGCGCAAGCGCCCATGAAAAGCGACCCGAGCCGCAACCGGCATCCAACACACGCTTGCCCGCAAACCAATCCGGCGTAAGTTTGGTATATTCGCAAAGAAGGCGCGGTTCGCGTTCCTTCAACTCCGGCCGACTTGCGGTCCAATCGCCATCTTGCGTGTCACGCCATTGAAAGTCGAAGCTGTCGTGTGTTTGCCGCTGCAATGGCAGATCGTTGATCACGCCCGCACTCAGATAACGAACAAGGGACCGTAAACGCGAAGGTATGGAGTGGCCCACTTTTCCAGTTATCACTATAGCCCCTGGCATCGGGGGCGGGGATTTGTCGGGCAAGATGACTTCGGCTAGAGCTTACACCAAATTTTGGTCTTGACCTTTTCCGGGGTCCGCCGTGTCTAGATTGATTTCCGTTATTGTGACGACGTATCGGCGCGAGGATGCGTTGGCGGCGGTGCTGCGCAGTCTGTCGCACCAGACCGACCCCGACTTCGAGGTGATCGTTGCCGACGACGGTTCCGGGTCGGCCACGGCTGAATTGGTAGACGCCTGGAAGGCTAAGCTCGGAAAACCGTTGGCACATGTCTGGCATGAAGATCGGGGTTTCCGTGCGTCCGAAATCCGCAACCAGGCGATCGCGGCGTCGCACGGCGAATATTGCGTCTTTCTCGATGGCGATTGCGTCGTACGGCCGGACTTTATCGCGGTCCACCGGCACCTCGCCGAACCGGGGTGGTTCGTCACCGGCAACCGGGCCTTGTTGTCGCCCGCACTCACCGCACACGTGCTTCGGGATGGCCTGACGCCGGAGACGTGGGGTTTTGGCCGCTGGCTTACCGAGCGGTGGCGCGGCGGCGTCAACCGGTTGTCGGCGCTGCTGCATCTGCCACTGGGCCCGTTGCGTCGGTTGCGGCAGAGGGCCTGGCGCGGTGCGCGCTCCTGCAATCTCGCGATCTGGCGGTCCGACCTCGATCGTGTCGATGGTTTCGATGCCGATTACAGCGGTTGGGGCAAGGAGGATTCCGACATCATTGTGCGCTTGCTGCATGCCGGGGTGCGCCGCAAGGACGGAGTGTTTGCCACCGGCGTGCTGCACTTGTGGCACGCGGAAGCGGACCGGAGCGATTTGCCTGCCAACGAACGTAAGCTCGCGGAGATGTTGACGAGCGACCGCATCAAGGCGCGCCGGGGCTTGTCCGAGATCGAGATAGGGTCTTCGGCTGTGATGGCGGCAGGCTGACCGATGGCCGGAACGGCACTTGCCAAGGTGTTCGATCGCGAACGGATGGAGGCTAGAGCGGACTGGCTGGCCGTGGCCGTCGCCATATCGTTGCCCTGGTCGACTTCGGCGACCAGCATTTTCATCGTGGTCTGGTTGTTGGCGCTCGTTCCGACGTTGACCTGGCCAGATATGCGCTACGAATTGACGACGGCTGCCGGCGGCTTGCCGGTGCTGCTGTTCCTGCTCGGTGCCCTCGGCATGATGTGGGCCGATGTGTCGCTGGCCGACCGACTGGGTGGGCTCGACGGGTTCGCCAAACTGTTGGTCCTGCCGCCGCTGATCGTGCAATTCCGGCGCTCCGCCAAGGGCGAGCGGGTGCTCATCGGGTTCCTGGTTGCTTGTGTGGCGCTGCTGATTGCCTCGGTAGTTGTCAAGATGTGGCCAGAAATGCCGCGGGGGTCGCTCGACGCCGGCGTCGCGGTGAAGAACTACATCGTGCAGAGTGCCGAGTTCGCCATCTGTGCGGCGGTACTGCTCGACATTGCTATCGGGCGAGTACGGGATGGAGCGTGGCGCGCCGCAGCAGGGCCGGCGTTGTTGGGAACTGCTTTCCTGGCCGATATCTTGTTCGTCGTCACTAGCCGGACGACGCTAGTGATTTTGCCGGCATTGGCAGTTGTCTACGGCCTTCGCAAGTTTGGCTGGCGTGGCCTAATGGGGGCTGGCGCGATCGTTGTGGTCGTCGCGGCAGCGGCGTGGACTACATCACCTTATCTGCGCCACCGAGTTGCCAGCATTTACACGCAGACAGAAGCTTTTGAGACAAAGGATGCGGTCACCTCGACCGGAGAGCGGATCGTTTTCTGGACCAAATCGCTGCATTTCATTGCCAGCGCTCCGGTGTTCGGCCATGGCACCGGCTCGATCACCGCATTGTTCCGGCAGGCCGCGATCGGCCATACGGGCGTGCGCGGCGAGGTATCCACCAATCCTCATAATCTTACCTTCGCTGTGGCGATCCAGATTGGCATCGTCGGCGCGATGGTATTGTGGGCAATGTGGCTGGCCCAGCTTTACCTGTTCAGTGGGCCCGGGTTGGTGGCCTGGATTGGTCTGGTCGTGGTGGTTCAGAATCTGGTCGGCTCGCTGTTTAATTCTTTCATCTTCGATTTTACCGAAGGCTGGCTTTACATCTTCGGCGTTGGGGTAGCTGCTGGCATGTTACGGCGGCAACAGGACGCGCAACGGCTTTCGAAAGATTAAGCCGGTAGTTCGAAGGCTCACCGGGTGGGTTGCGACAAGTGGACGAGCAGCACGCCGACAACGATGCAGCCTCCCACCAGAGCGGCTACATGAAGGATAGGAGCCGCACTCAGCAAAGTCGTCGCCGCGAGACCAATCAGCAGAACATTGGCAAGGAACACACGGGTGACGACAGCCGGGACGCTGAAGCCATTGTTGAGCGCTCGTTGATAAAAATGGCTGCGGTGCGCCTTCATGACTGGCTCGCCTTTCACGAAGCGGCGCAGTAGGGTGATGGTCGAGTCCGCTAGGTAGTAGAGCGGCAACAGCAGGGCGGCGGCCCAGTGCCCGTCGCCGGCCAACAGGATCAGTAGCCACGCTAGCAGCAAGCCGATCGGCAGGCTCCCGACATCGCCAAGAAATAGCCGCGCGACCGGCCGGTTGAACGGTGCGAAGCCGATCATGGCGCCGCAAAGCGCCATAGCGACGAGCGTCCCATCGGCGGGCAGGGCACCCATGGCGCCGAACAGGACGAGGGCAGCGGAGAGCGGCACGACTTCCGCGACGGTGATCCAGTCGATGCCGTCCATGAAGTTGACGAGGTTCACGAACCAGATTCCACCGAACAGAAGTCCAGCGCGTTCGATCCACCAAGGAACTTCCGGGACAGCCCGGAGGTCAGCGGGCAGGGCCGCAATCACGGCACCGACAGCGACGGTTTGGAAGACCAGCCGCGGAATCGGGTCCAACGGGCGAATGTCGTCGATGGCGCCGAGCACCGCTAGCCCGACGGTGGCGATGAGGAATGGCCCCAGGCCAGCGGAAACGCCAATCACTTCGGGCGCGAATAAGGCGGCAGCGCCGGTGACGAGTACGATGGCCGCGATTACCGCCATCCCGCCGCCTTGTGGGGTGGGCTCGCGATGGGACGAACGGGCATTTGGTCGTGCTAAGGCATAGCGGACGAGTAACGGGCGTAGAAGCACGATCAGCGTCGCGCTGATCAGCGCCGCTGCAACAGCACAAATCGCCAGCAGTTCTGGGCGGGAAAGGGGCATCTCCGTCACGATACGACGATCCCTGCAGTCATTGCAGCAGTTTGCGATAAAGCGCGACGATCTCGGCGCCGATGCGAGCGCTTGAAAATTCGCGCTCGACCATCGCGCGGCCGGCCTTGCCAAGCTGCGTCCGTAGACTGGCATCCTGTGCCAGCTTTGCGATGGCGTCGGCCAAAGCGTTGTCGTCGTCAATCGGGATCAGCAACGCATTCATATCCGGCCTAGCAATCTCTCGGCAGCCCGGCACATTAGTAGCCACGATTGGTCGGCCGCAGGCGGCCGCCTCGAGTAGGCTCTTGGGCAGTCCCTCGCGTCGCGAGGGCAACACGGCGATGTGAGCCTTGGCCCAAAAGCTCGCGATGTCGGAAACATAGCCGAGTAGTTCCAGACCGTCGTGCCCCCGCCATTCGTTTAGTGTTTCGGGCGAAATCGATGCCGGATTGGAAGGATCGGGCGTGCCGGCAAGCAGAGTGCGGATAGCCAGTCCTCGCTTTCGCAGCCGGTCATGAGCGCGGACCAGGACCGCCACGCCCTTATCGTCGAGCAGGCGGCCGACATAGCCGATGGTCACCGGCTCCGGCGGCTCGGGCAGCGGCTGCAGAGTGTCGGTATCCACGCCCGAACCGGGGATGCGTGCGATGTGCGTTTTGGCGACCCCGAGCTTCTCCATCAATGCTTCGTCGTCTGGGTTCTGCACCAGCACCGTCGTATTCTGGACGCGTCAGTAATGACCGGAGCACGAGCGTCGCGATGGGACGCAACAGCCGGGCTTTGGCGCTATCGGACGTAAATATAAAGCCGAGTCCGGCCAGCGCGTTGAGCTTCGCCATAGGCAGGCCGAGCGCCGCAATCGAGCCCAGCAACGAAGGCACAAGCGCGACGTGATGTACGATGTCTGGGTTTAGCTCGCGATAGAGCGAGCGCACCGCTCGGATAGTCGCCATGGCTCGCAGCGGGTGGATCGAGCCGCGCGACCATGGGATCGGATGCAGTATGAAGCCTTCCCGCTCGATCTGCGGCCCGTAATCGACAACGCGCGTCATGACGTGGACCTCGAAGCCAGCGTCTCGTGCCGCCTGTGCCATCGGTAAGCGGTGGGAGATGAAGTACCAGTCTTCCGAGACGAGGTAGACGAGCTTAGGCGGCATGGGTCCCAGGTCGGTTTGTCTTTCAAGATGAGGAGAATTCAAGATTGGAATCAATTGCCACCAGGTCCGAGAAGTGATGTTCGGCAGGACGATTGGCGGAGGTCCTATCCCGGCGCCTTTTTGGTGGCTTTGGTTCGCGTCGGCAACAGAAAGCCATTCGTAAGAGCGTTGCGCCCCATAAGTTCTCGCAATGATCTGAGCGAAGCGGTCAGTAATTTTCGCCCGCAGCCTTTTGGGCGGAGTTACCGTCGAGGTCCATTTATTTGTCGGACCAGCGCGCTTTTCGAAGGCGAACTCCAGGTCCGCCCCCATTTTCGTCGATAAATTCTACGCCAGCACTCTCAAAAGCGCGCCTTATCACCTCGACGGTTGCCCGCCGCGGGCTGCCGCCACTCTCAAACTGCCTGATCGTTACAACTCCAACTTGAGCTTCCCTCGCAAGACGTTGTTGCGTCCACTCTAGGAGTCCTCTCGCGGCGCGGCATTGTGGAGGCGTGATCATATTTGGAACATCTGAGATCCGGTGTTTTTCGTCAATCCTGACGAAAATAGTTGACAGGCGAATATGTCGAATATAAATATATATATCGTTATTAAACATAATCTCTGAAGGAGTGAGGTAATGAACCTCGAATTTTCCGCGATCCACTACCGGGCCGTCCGAGACCGCATCCGGGCCCAAGACCCGTCAATCGACGAACAGACCCTTGCCGACACCGTCGAAGGCCTCACCGACCTCCATGAGATACTTGAAGCCATTCTCCGGGCGGCCATAGAGGACGAGGCCCTGGCCACTGGTCTCAAAGGCCGGATCGCAGAAATGGAAAGCCGCCTAGAGCGGCTCAAGGACCGGGCCTCTAAGCGGCGTCAGATCGCCAAAGATGTCATGATCGAGCTTGACTTGAAGAAGGTTACTGCGCCGGACTTCACCGCCTCTATCCGTGCGGGTACCCCCGGCCTGATGGTGATCGATGAGGCGGCCATCCCCAGCATCTATTGGGAGCCTCAAGGGCCTAAACTCGACCGGAAAGGCTTGGTCGCCGAACTCAAACAGGGTGGCGAGGTAAGCGGAGCCACGCTTTCCAATCCCGAGCCCGTTCTAAGCGTGAGGACGCGGTGATGGGATTCTCAGTCAAACAGATGCAGGCCTTGCGGCGACCGCTCGATCACCGCTTCGTCCGCCATCGGGAAGTAAATGGCCGAGAGCTTAAATACATCGAGGGCTGGTACGCTCTCTCCGAAGCCAACCGCATCTTCGGGTTTGACGGCTGGAACCGGGAAAGCGTCGAGGCGCGCTGCGTGCTGGCCCGAGAGAACCGCGGAAGCTTCCTGGCCGTCTACACCGCCAAGGTGCGGGTCACCGTGCAGGCCCGTGGCAAAACCATTGTGCGGGAAGGCCATGGCACCGGGGAGGGGCGTGGCGACTTTCCCGGCGAGGTCCACGACATCGCGCTCAAGGCTGCCGAGACAGACGCCACCAAGCGAGCGCTCGCGACCTTCGGCAGCCCATTTGGGCTAGATCTCTATGGCAGCGGACGCGTCGCAGCGCGCAAGCGCATACCGTCAACGGCCACCGCGGGGCAAGCGGACAGCCCGCTGGGCTTTCATCCGGATGATACGACGCCGATCCCCAGGCCTTCGCGGTATTACGGCCGCCGCAACCATCCCCCAGCGCATGAGCCGCTTCGCAAGGAGCGGCGCGACGCCGAACGTGACGCGGCGCCCCCGCTTGCGCCGGCAACTCCGGACACCCCTGGTCGGATCGACAAAAGCCAGCTTCCCCTCGGCGAGCCAAAGCGAATTCGCGACAAGGAGCATTTGAAGTTCGTCGCCTCGCAGCCTTGCCTTCTGTGTGGCCGCCAGCCCTGCGACGCGCATCATCTGAGGTTTGCTCAACCTCGCGCAACCGGCATGAAGGTCAGCGATGAATTCACGGTGCCTTTGTGCCGTACGCATCACCGACAGCTCCACGATGCAGGCAATGAGCTGGCGTGGTGGGAAGACCTTGAGATCAATGCCCTGGAAATCGCAAGAGGGCTATGGGAGGAGAGCCGAAGAAAGGTGGGTGTGCCTGACCGCGGGATATCAAGTGCCTCTGCTGCCGGTCCGAAGGCTTAACATCGGGATGTGGCGGAGCGGGTATTTTGGCTGCGGACGCACCCGAAACCGGCACATCGGGCCCAAGCCAGATCCCACTAAGTCATGTAAAACACTGCAATAAATGTTGTTCACAAGGTGAACGATCAGCTTGACGTTCATCGCATGAACGCGCTAGAAATCCTCGGTTTCGAGGGGTTTTCCATGCGCCGCGTGGCGGACGATAACGCTGAAGCGTCCCGCATCATGCTGGGGCTGCTGGATGCGGTGGAGCAAGACCGCGCGCAGTCGCAGCGGCACTTGGCTTCTGAACTCGGCATCGCTCTAGGCCTCGTCAATGCGTATCTCAAGCGTTGTGTCAAAAAGGGATTGATCAAGATTGGCGAGGCGCCAGCACGGCGTTACGCCTATTACCTGACACCGCAGGGTTTCGCCGAAAAGTCACGGCTTACCGTCGAATATTTGTCATATTCTTTTTCCTTTTTCCGCCAGGCCAAGACCGATTGCTCTGAACTTCTGCAAGCGGCGAAAGCGCGCGGGGTTGGCAAAGTCCTGCTGGTCGGCCGGTCTGATCTTGCCGAGATTGCCGCGCTATGTGCACTCGAGCAAGGCGTCCAGATCGTTGGGTTGGTGCAGGATGGAGCGCAGGACGAAGAGTTCATCGGGGTTCCTGTCTTCGGCGACTTTGACGCGGTCTCTGCGCCATTCGATGTGGTTCTTGTGACGAATGTCGCTGATGCACGACGAACCAGCGAAACGGCTCTGGGGCGGTTCGGTGCTGAGCGCGTGCTGATCCCGGCGCTGCTACGGGTGCGAGCCTCTGAGTTGGGGGAGAAGGACTGAATGACGACAGAGGGACAGCGATGGTATGTCGTCCAGTCGCAGCCGAATGCGGAAGCAAAGGCCGTTGTGCATCTCAACCGGCAGGGTTTTGCTACCTATCTTCCTCGCTATTTGAAGCGACGGCGACATGCTCGGCGGATAGAAATCGTTCCGGCCTCCCTCTTTCCTCGATATCTCTTCGTCGCCGTCGACCTGAGCGCGCAACGATGGCGTTCGATCTTTTCAACCGTCGGTGTATCGCGGCTGATCTCCAATGGCGAATTGCCGGCGCCAATCGCGGACAGCGTTATCGCCGCCCTAAAAGCGCGCGAAGACGACAATGGTTTCGTTCGGCTCGATCAGCGCCCTAGGTTTTGCCCTGGCGAGAAGATACGTGTCCTAGATGGCGCCTTTGCCGATTGCCTCGGACTCTATGAGGGGATGAAGGATAGCGACCGGGTTGCCATTCTCCTCGACATGCTCGGCCGCAAGGTACGGGTGACGGTCGACATAGGGGCGGTGGTGGCAGCTTAGGCTAAGCCAAGATGTTCGCGCCGTCGTCGATGATGGCTATCGTGCGTCGGCGCGCAGCCCGTCTCACGTATGGGGTCTGGGCGGAGAAGAACGCGCGGGCCTGAACGCGAGGTCAATTCGGCCCGACGTCGAAATACAATCAGCACTCGGGCGACTGGAGTCACCCGAAGTGCGGTAGCGTGGCATAAGATGTGCCGATAATACTATGGGCTTGACTGCTTTCTCAAAGCAACTCACGCGGCGAAGATCAATCTGAAATGTGTGGCATTGCAGGCATCTGGGCTCGCGGCGGCGGTCAGGTCGAGCGGTTATCGTCGTCAGTCGTTGCTATGAGTGACGCGATTAGCCACCGAGGCCCGGACGATTTCGGTATTTGGGTTAGCGCAGAACAGGGTATTGCGCTGGGGCAACGGAGACTTTCGATTATCGATCTGTCTCCCGCCGGGCATCAGCCGATGGTGTCGTCCGATGGGCGCTACGTAATCAGCTTCAACGGTGAGATCTATAATTTCAGAGAAATTCGTCGAGAACTCGAGTTGCGGGGCGGGCGGTTTCGCGGTAATTCAGATACTGAGGTGATTATCGAAGGATGCGTCCATTTCGGGGTTCAACAGACCATTCGCAAGTTGAATGGAATGTTCGCCATTGCTCTGTGGGATAATCGAGAACGAAAGCTCTATCTTGCAAGAGATCGTATGGGCGAGAAGCCGCTTTATTATGGTGTGTTCGGTTCTCTCGTCTTGTTTGGGTCCGAATTAAAGGCCCTGCGGGCCAATACCGACTGGTCGCCGCGGCTTGACCGCGGTGCGGTCGCGGCTTTCTTGCGTCACAACTACGTGCCGGGACCTTTTTCGATATATGAAGGTGTGCGCAAACTTGCGCCGGGCAAGTTCGTCGTTGTCCAGGAATGCGGGCCTCCGAAGGAGCATTTCTACTGGGATATTGCTGATGCGATCAGGGATGGTCGTCAAAATCAACTCGTCGAAAGTGAAGATGATGCACTGGAGGCACTTGAGTCGCTGCTGAACGACGCGGTTGCGAGACGTATGGTTTCAGACGTTCCGCTCGGCGCATTTCTTTCCGGCGGATACGATTCGAGCGCCATCGTTGCGCTCATGCAGGCCAATTCAACGCGCGCAGTAAAGACATTTACAATAGGCTTTGAGGATCCCGCGTTTGACGAATCTCCTCATGCTGAGGCCATTGCTCACCACCTTGGGACCGACCATACGACATTTTCGGTCACTGGGGCAGATGCGTTGCAGGTCGTTCCTAAGCTTGCTGCCATGTATGACGAGCCTTTTGCGGATTCCTCCCAGATTCCAACGCATCTAATCTCCGCCCTGACCCGTCAGCATGTGACGGTGGCCTTATCGGGCGACGGTGGTGATGAATTGTTCAGTGGCTACAATCGCTACCAGTGGGCCGAAACGGTTTGGAAGCCTTTTTCCTGGGCTCCGCACGGTGCCCGAAGTATTGCCGCATCGGCGATTTGTGCGGTGCCGCACCGAGCTTATGATCGCCTTGCGGCGGTGCTGCCGGGCGCGCGCTTCATCAGGCACGTCGGGTATAAGGCCCACCGTGTTGCGGATCTGCTTGCAGTACCGTCAATTGATGCAGTCTATCGTCGGCTCGTTTCCCACACAGAAACGCCGGAAGCTTTTGTCCTGAATTCAACCGAGGTTCGCAGTCCGATCTGGGATCATGACTTGCGTGCGCTCGTCCCGGACCCGGTCGATCGGATGCGCTTTCTGGACATGCAAACCTATCTGCCGGACGATATATTGACGAAAGTTGATCGGGCGTCGATGGCGGTGGCGCTGGAGGTCCGTGTGCCGCTTCTTGATCACCGCATTGTCGAATGGGTGTGGCGCTTGCCACGGCATTTAAATTCGCGCGCCGTGCGACCAAAACATTTGTTGCGTCGCGTGCTCGCGAAATACGTTCCGACTCGTCTCACCGATCGGCCGAAGATGGGGTTTGGCGTCCCATTGGGCGAGTGGCTGCGTGGGCCGTTGCGCGAGTGGGGAGAAGATTTGTTATCGGAGCAAGCGCTCAAGGCCGATGACGTTTTTGATGTCGCACCGATCCGTGAGGCATGGCGCGAGCATCTCGCCGGCTCTGACCGCCATCATTATTTTCTGTGGGATATCTTGATGTTTCAGGCTTGGAATAGTGCTTGGCGGAGCAACGCCGGTGCAGGCGTCAGCGCGCCCAATAATTCACGGCGAACCGTTGCGTTTGGTGCGACATGAGCCCGGCTCCGGGACGACGGCCAATCCGGCGGGACTAAGGTGTTGCGCCAACCCGAGAACCACGTGCTTGCGGCCGCCGCGCGGCGGCACGAACCATGGGACGTCCTCGCTTTTATCGGCTCGCTCGATGTCGGCGGATGTGAGCGACACCTCGCAACCGTTTTTCCGCGTCTCGCAAGTGCCGGATTAAAGGTCGGAATTGTCACCCTGGTGAGCGAAGGGGCGCTTGCAAACGAGGTTCGATCGAGTGGAGTCGATGTCGTCTGTCTGGATCGCGGCTATGCGGTTGGGAATAGCCGATTACGGCATTTAGCGAGACATCTGCTGTCGTCAATCGATTTGATCCGCCTCTATCGCAGTGGCCGAGTGCGGGTGGCGCATTACTATCTTCCTGGGGCGTATATCGTCGGTGGAATGGCCGCTTATGCGGCTCGATTCCGGAATTGCGTCATGAGCCGGCGGAGCCTGAACAACTATCAACGTGGACATAAGCTAGCGACTCGCATTGAACATTTCCTCCATCGGCGCATGCTCGTTCTGTCGGCAAATGCCCAGGCGAGCTTGGAACAGCTTGTCGAGGAAGGAGCGCCGCGCGAACGATGTCTGCTTCTGCATAATGGCGTCGACTGCGCTCAAATCGATGGTGCCCCTGCGCGGCCACAAGCCCGTGCGCAACTTGGTCTTGACGAGGATTTGCTGACTTTTGTCACGGTCGCAAATCTTATTCCCTACAAGGGGCACTTGGATTTGATCGCGGCGTTCGGCGGGATCCGGGAGCAATTGCCAGCCAATTGGAAGCTGTTATTGGTCGGAAGAGACGACGGCATGCTGCCCGACCTCATGAGATCGGCACAGAATTACGGACTTAACGGCAACGTACAATGGCTTGGCCAGCGTTCTGACGTGCCAACAATTCTTAGGGCTGCCGACATAGGCGTTATGGCCTCTCATGAAGAGGGCATGCCCAATAGCCTGCTCGAAGGAATGGCCGCATCTCTGCCCATGGTAGCAACAAGCGTGGGTGGTGTTATCGACATTATCAGCGATGGTGTCGACGGCCTACTGGTACCAAAACGGAATCCGGCGAAGCTCGGAGCAGCAATCCTGCGCCTTGCGCAGGACGTGGCCTTGCGTTCCAAGCTCGGCTATGCGGCGCGGCGAACCGTCGAAGAGCGATTTTCGATCGAATCAAATGTCGCCAAGTATTTGGATCTTTATCGCTGTCTTTTGGCGAACGAGAAATGGCCGCCGGCGCCCCTCACCACGCAGTGTCCAACCGAACAGGCTCTCAACTCTATATCAGCGTAGCGGCTGTCCTGTAGAGGCGCAATGACTTTTGAGCGCCCGAGTACGGATAAGGGAATGGTGGCTCTATTGGGCAGAACAAATGGCGCAAAGAATGGCTGATGCTTCATCAAGTGTTCGTATCGTAAGCCCAGAAGGTGGCAAATTACGCGTCGCCATGGCTGAGCTTTGGCGTCGACGTGAACTCTTATGGATTTTTTTGAAACGGCAAATTGCCGTACGATACCGGCAAATGATTTTAGGGCTCTTTTGGGCTTTGTTTGAGCCGCTTGCGCTTTTGCTAATCATGACGCTGGTGTTCGGACGGTTGTTGCACGTCGATACAGGAGGTTATCCGTACCCGGTTTTTGCCTTCGCAGGACTTATTCCTTGGTTGCTATTTAGCCGTGCATCGACCGCGGCCTCCTCCAGCTTGGTTGACAATATGGGCGTCATATCAAAGGTTGAGATCCCGCGTCTAATTCTGCCGATAGTGGCTGTGCTGCGTGAAGGATTCGACAGCACGATCATGGTGCTAATCTTATTCGTGCTTGCCGCCGCATATGGCTACTTTCCAACGATCAATTTGCTCGTTGTGCCGTTCCTATTTGTATATACGTTGATTGCGGCGCTTGTCGTCGGACTATGGCTCGCCGCAATCATGGTTCCATTCAGAGACGTTCGGCCTCTTTTGTCACTTGCACTGCAAGCGGGCATGTATGCAACGCCAATTGTATACCCGCCGACATTGGTCCCGCCCTCGATCCTGCCGTATTACCAGCTTAATCCGATGTACTGGTGCGTCGAATTCTTCCGTTGGGTATTGCTTCGACGTGAAGTGACGCTGACGTCCTCCTTCTACGTATCGATCGCAATTGTTATGACATTTCTGGTTTGCGGTCTTGTTATTTTCAACGCGGGTCAAAAGAAGATCGTCGATGTCCAGTGAAATAGCAATTCGCGTCGAAGGTATCGGCAAACGTTATGTCGCGCCCCAACGACAAAACGGCGGCTCGGTATCGTCGCGCTTGAAGAACCACTTAAAGGAGTTTTTGCCATCCCTGCGCCACGAGGAGCATGATTATTTCTGGGCGCTCAAGGATGTCTCTTTCGAAGTTAAGCGGGGCGATATATTGGGCATTCTCGGTCGCAACGGATCCGGAAAGAGTACCCTGCTGAAAATACTCTCAGGCGTCACGTTGCCTACGAAAGGCCATGCAAGTCTGAAGGGGCGCGTTGGATCTTTGCTTGAAGTAGGTACCGGATTTCATCCGGACATGACGGGGCGTGAAAACATCTTCTTCTCTGGCGCTTTGATCGGATTAGGCCAAAAGGAAATTCGCGCAAAATTCGACGAAATCGTCGATTTTTCTGGCATTGAAGAATTTATCGACATGCCGGTTAAGCGCTATTCGAGCGGAATGTATGTGCGCCTTGCCTATTCGGTCGCCTCGATGCTCCGTTCAGACATTTTGATACTCGACGAGGTGATGGCGGTCGGGGATGCGGCCTTTCGAGAAAAGAGCCAAAGAAATATCGAGAAGGCCGCAAACGACGGTAGAACGGTCCTATTTGTAAGCCACAATACAAAAGCGGTCGCATCGTTGTGTCGAAGCGCGTTGATCCTCGATGAGGGTTTGAAAATATTCGAGGGCTCTGCTGGAGATGCATCTGCCCAATATCTCAGGACGATCTACAACATCAATCTCGATAATGTGGATCCCGCTAAGGCGCGTTGGGATCTGACGTCAACGGCCCGGCTTGCGCCGCCAGTCCGAAAGGCCATCTCTTGGATTTCTCTGCACGATTCGAAAGGAAATCCGACGTCCCGGTTCAAGACGGGGGAGACAATTCGATTTCGTATTGGGTACGAGAACGTTGATACGCGATATCCGTATTTAGCAATCTTAATCCATAATAGTCTTGGAGACCGTGTCGCGACGTTTCATAGCACGCATGTCAGAGAAGACCTCCCGATTTTGGGCAGCGGAGTTGTCGAATGTGAGGTCGATGATGTGAGACTCGGAGATGGGTCCTATTTTGTTATGGTGGATTTTGGATCGTTTCCCGGGATGGCGAACAGCATGATTTCAATGGACTGTGTATCGAACGCCGCGCAATTCGAGGTGTCACTTGACGGGTATTTGAGTGGTACGGGCCATGATGCATTTCGGGGTGCGGTTCACAAGAGTCGATGGAAGTGTGTTAAATCGTCAAATTTGGCGGAAGTTACTTCAGGGGCGCTGGCGAAGTAATGTTTAAGCGATTAAAGCTGCTTGATCGCTACTTGGGGCGGCAACGGCGCCCGGCGTTTGTCGCGGTGGGATACCCAAAGGTAGGGAACACATGGTTGCGGCTGACGCTCGGTCGTTATTTCCAGGACATCGCGAACCTGCCGAAAATCCCATTGTTCGATATTGGCGAATTTGCTGCGCTCGAGGACAAGTTGGGAGGGAAAGGAATTGGTTATTTTACTCATGATCCTCTGAAGTGGCAAAATCAAACGGCAAGCGACCTGACTTACGAAAACACCGTTGCCCCGTTTAAGGGCCTGAAAGTTATACTCCTGACGCGTCATCCTTTAGACGTAGCTGTCTCTTTCTACATGCACGTCAAATATAAACTCCCGGCAGCTAAGGCCTATCCGGGAACGATTGAAGATTTCATTTATGATCCAGTCTTTGGCCTTCAAAAGCTCTTTAGGTTTTATGAGTTATGGCGTGACTATCAAGATCGTGCGAGCAATTGTTTCCTTTGGCGATACGAGTGCGCAAGGGCGAACCCATTGGGGGGACTCGAGGAATTGGTGAGATTCCTGCAGTGGCCCTATTGCGAGAAGGTTGCGGAAAGCGCAGTGGAATATGCGTCGTTTGATAACATGAAAAGGATGGAGCATGAGGGCGAATCAATTTTGTATTCGTCTTCTGGATTTAATATTTTCGGTGACGGGGACCGCGAAAATCCAAATGCATATCATGTCAGAAAGGGTGAGATTGGCGGCTTTCGGCACGAATTGCCGGTTCCAATAATCAATTCTTTTGAGCATGAATTGAGCCGGTTTTCTGAGTTCTTTCAATACTCATAGCGTCGACAATCCTATGTGCGGCATTGCAGGCGTGATTTCGAACGAACTTCCGCCGTCGGATACGGTAGACATCCCGATGGCATCATCGATCCGTTACCGTGGGCGAGATGGCAACGGCCGATGGTCGGACGGTCGACGCGTTCTTCTATTTCATTCGAGACTGGCCATTATTGCGTTGGACGATGGCGCCCAGCCGATGAGGGATGTGGGCGGGCGCTATACGATTGTCTATAATGGCGAAATTTATAATTATCTCGAGTTGCGTCAACTCTATGCGGAGCAGGGAGCTCGTTTCGCAACTTCCAGCGACACCGAGATCATTCTCGAAGGCTTTCGTTTAAAGGGGGCAAATGTTTGTCGCGACCTAAATGGAATGTTCGCATTCGCCATTTGGGACGCGCAGGAGCAAACGCTGTTTCTGGCGCGTGATCGTCTTGGCAAAAAGCCCCTGTTTTGGGTTGTGCTTCAAGGGAAATTATATTTTAGCTCGACGCTTGACTTGTTCAGAGAATTGCCGGGCTGGAGCGGTCGTCTGCACGCTTCCGCCATTTCGCTTTACGCCCGTCTCGGTTGTTTTCCGAACGAACTATGTGTGTATGAGCAGGCGAAAGCATTGCCACCGGGAAGCTATGCATTCGCGCGTGCCGACGGCAACGAACCACGTGTCACGCGGTACTGGCAGTTGTGTTTTGCCGACAAGTTCAAAATGAACCTGAATGAAGCGGCGGATGCTTACGAGGCCCTATTGACGGACGCGATTCGGATCCGCCTGCGGGCTGATGTGCCGCTCACCCTGACTTTTTCCGGAGGCGTCGACTCCGGTACCATAGCGGCATTGGCCAAGCGACGACTAAACGTTGATCTCTCGTGCTATACAATTGATTACGACTCACCCGAAGATCGGAGCCCGGAAACGGCTATTGCTCAGGCCGCTGCGCGCCATCTTGATCTTGAGTGGACTCATCTTCAATACGACTATCGCAACATTTTATTTGAGGACGCGATCGACGCAGTCCGTGCATTTGACCAGCCGTGCAGTCAGTTGGCGATGGCCTATTCTCAGCGGCTTTACAACTCAATTCGCCCGCACGCGAAGGTCGCCCTGTGCGGCGCCGGGGCGGATGAGTTATTCACCGGATATTCGGGGGATGAACATATTTTTGCGCGCGACCGGACGCACCCGTTCGCTCAGATGGCTCCGAGATGGCTGCTAAATCGACTGCCGCGAACCATGCAAAGCTTGCTAAATTTGCATTTTACCAACAGCAATGACTTTGCCAGATATCAAGGAGATTATCTCAAGGGCGGACTTGGAGATTGTGCTCCCGATGACGCGGCGTTGACGGCAGTCATTGGTATCATGGACGCAATCGAAAAGTCGGAGGTTGAGACCCATCTGGATTTGCGTCAATTCATGTCGACATATTTTTTCGGTGCAGAAGCAAACTTTCGACTACCCGATATTACCGGGCTGCGGGCGCAGGTCGAGGTCCGTTCGCCATTTCTTGACTATCGGTTAGTTGAATTCGCTGCACGTCTCCCTGGCCACCTCAAGGTTGGAGATGTGGGAAGTTCCAAGGTTGTGAAGTTCTTACCCAGGACGGTTTATGCGCGCTACGTTCCCGAGGAAATCGCCTGGAGCTCCAAAGAAGGGCATGGCGATGAACGTCCGATACGGGGAGAGCTTCGGAAAAGATCCTAACTTTGACCTGATGGCTCGCCGGTCGCTCGAATGGATTAACGAAGCAGGCATAGACGTAAGCCCATTCCGGGCAGCATGGACGGCTTTCACGGAAGATTTACGCGCTGGAAGGAGGCCTTCGGGGACGGCTGGAGCCGCAATGGCGGGCTTCATGCTTGGAGTTTGGTTGGATCGGCAGCCACTTTCTCTTACGAATGCTGGATAGCGATGCGACCACAGCATTTAAAGCAATGAAAGTCGTTCGCTTCGATAAAATCGATCCCGCTTGCATGGGATTTGATCGTGCGGGAGTCTCCGAACGGTTGGCCGATTGCTCTAACAGCATGGCGCCGTGTGATACTCGGAGTTGAGGAATGGAAATTAAGTGACCATTCTTTCGGAATCGCCGACGGGGAGGACTTGGTAGGGCTTATGCCGTTGCAATTTGACCCTCGCAACCGACAATTGGGGGCGACCGGCTGGGGTGGTTGCGGGCCGATCTTAGCGCGTGGCGTCGTCGGAGACCATCGAGCCGCGGTTTTGGCTGCGATGCTCAACGAGACCGAATTGATCGCGCGATCAGTCCACGCGTGTCTATTTCATTTTTCGATGCCCCCCGTGACCGAGGTTGGAATAGAGGGTGCCGACGGGATCGAAGTGTATTTGGGGCGCGGCTTCGAAGACCGGTCGGGGATGGCTCAAGTCATAGATCTCAGGGCTTGCGAGTCAGACCTTTTGGCGGCCAGTTCGTCGACAACTCGTCAGACCATACGGAAAGCTCGAGCTACTGGCATTTTAGTCGGGCGCGAAGATTGGGCGAGTTGCGTCGATGAGTATTGCGGTGTTCATCAGGAGAACTACAGGCGCACAGGAGTATCACCGCACCCGCGAGCGTATTTCTATGGAATTGCCGAACACATGGCACCACTTGGGTATTCGGTGCTTTGGGTTGCACGTGATCCCGAAGGCAGAGCAATCGGTTTCCATAACGATATGCATTTCCGCGCTGGGGCATGGTACCATACAGGATGTTCAACCCAATTGGGGCTGCAAAAAGGGGCGAATTATTTATTGTTTTGGGAGGCGCTACGGGGAGCGAAATTGTCCGGTCGACGTTTCTTCGATTGTGGCGAGGTGTTTCCGAACGTCGATCAAGGAAAAAGCGCAGGCCTCACATTTTTTAAGACGCGGTTCGGCGGAACAGCAAAGCCATTTAGGCGCGTGGCGAAGAAGTATGAATCAGCAGAAGAAGGTGCAGGCAAATGCTTTGGACCTGGATCTATCCTCGGAGGCCTGAAGCATTTCGTTAAATCCAAGATCTTTCAGTTGAGTGGGATGTAAGCCGGTGTGGTTAGCCAAAGTGGCGTATCTCGCGGCTTGTGTCGTGGATATCGGCTAGTAGGCGAGGACTCGCAATTGTCCGGTTTGCATGAGAATGACTTACGTCAAATGCTCCGGCGAACGTATGAAGCCGAAGGCGTTTATTCAAAGGAGACTATTTGCCGAAGGAGCGAATCTGGGGCGCGAGAGTATGCGGACGAACTCTTGGCCGACAAACTTGAAACGGTAAAGCGACATATCCAACCAGGTTTGATTGTCGATTTATGCTGCGCAACCGGGGGGCACCTTCTCGACTTGTGCGATGCCGATCGCGAGGGACTGGGGCTGGATTTTAGCCTTCCCTACATATCGAAAGCGAGGGTCGACGCTGTGGCCAGCCGACGACCTAATGTACGATTCGCAGTTGCCGACGCGACGAAACTTCCTGTTCCATCGAATTGCACCGCTACGCTGTATTGTTTGAGCGCACTTTATCACATTCCGGATATCGAGGATGTCTTTTCGGAGATAGGGCGCGTGTTGAAGCCGGGCGGCCGGGCAATTCTCGACTTGGCGAATCCGCGCTCTATCAATGCGATATGCAATCGAGCGTATCCGGATTTGCCGCCTATGAATTCAATGACGATTCCTTCGATGATTGGAGTATTGCGCTCACGACAGCTAGTCGTTGTGGAGCATCGCGCGTATCAGATTTTGCCGCTATGGGCAGATAAGCCGAAATGGCTTTGGCCGCTCTTGCATCCGGCTTGGAAAAAGCTTTTGAAGCAGCGCATAAAGGGACGCATGATCGACGAGTGGATTAGCAGCTCGCGTTTGTTCGCGCCATTTGCTTACCGCCATTTGGTCGCTGTGCAGAAAACTTCATCGTTGCACAGTCCGAATGAACGAAGGTAGACCGATGGTTGGGACATTACGATTTGTATTGGCTCTCTTAGTGGTAATTAACCACGTGTGGCTACCGACCGCTAACAAGGTTGGCGCGCACGCGGTGACCGGTTTTTATATAATATCAGGTTATCTAATGACGACGATATTAAACCAGACCTATCTCGGCTACCGAGGATTGGGGCGATATTTTCTAAATCGGCTTTTGAGAATCTTTCCGCTTTATTGGGTGGCGTTGAGCGTGACATTTTTTTTCATGCTGCTCATTCCGGGAACGTTTCTGAATATCCACTCTGCCATCAAGCTTCCGAGCGACGCAGCCCTTTGGGTTCAAAACTTGACTCTCGTTGGTCTTGTCGATGCGCCGATCAGGATCGTGCCACCGGCGTGGTCACTCAATATTGAATGTTTTTTCTATATTGCGATGGGGTTGCTTTTAAGTCGCCACAGAGCCATCGCGGCAATGTGGTTTGTTGCGAGCCTCGGGTTCACGATCTATTTGGTCGTTGTTGGGGCTAGCTTCGGAACGCGATATTCCACGTTCGGTGCTTCATCCCTGTTTTTCAGTATTGGTGCAGTTCTATATTTCTGGCGGGAGAATTTTGCCGGCTGGCGAGTGAGACTGGCGGCCTGGTGGTCTCTGCTGGCATTTTTCTGCGTTTTTCCGCTGTTGGTGGAATTGTTTGGTGGTGATCTGCGAATGCTCGGATATTACGGGTCGACCGTGCTGTTTCTACCCCTTTTTGTAGTCGCACTCAATGTCAGACGCAGCTCAGGCATGGATCGATGGCTCGGCGATCTCAGTTATCCAATTTTTCTCCTTCACCTATTTTGCCTAGGCTTGGTTCGTATTGTGACGGCGCGATTGGGCGTGCCACCCGACTCGACTGTTGAGGCGATGCTGGTCGTGATGGTTTCGATTGGGACGGCCGCTCTTGTGGTTCACCATTTCGAACCGATAATTGAAAGAGTAAGAAATGCCGTGCGGCCGGCTCGATTCCGAGCGAAGGCGCCAAGTAAAACGCGCTCCGCTCGAAGTGACGGGCTAATTCGGGTCGGGCTATGTAGGATAGCCTAATTGTTGAAGGTCGGTGTCTAATCGCATTGATAGCCTTACATTGCCGGCTGCGTAGACGCAGCTTAAGATGTCCAATGCCTCGGTCGGGATTAGTTCTGTCTGGCGGGGCCTAATATTTCGAAAGATGCGTACCAAAAGCGGCGTTTGGTTCTTTGGAGCAGTGAGGTCGTCGAGCGTTAGCCTAACTCCGGTATTCAGGTTCTTAGTATCAGGATCATAGGGTTTCCAGCTTACGCCAAGGAAGGCAGTAAGCCGGCGCAATGCGGTCTCTTCGTCTCCCTCGATCTGCTCAAGCGGCAATGCTAATACTTTGTCTGTGCCGAACAGATCGTCATACATGCTTACGATACGGTCAAAATGTGCGGCGTCGAGACTCATTTTACCCTCGGGAGTGGCGAGAAAGTCGATAAATTGTCTGCGGGATGAGGGTAGTTGGGAAAAGTAATGTCGATAATTGGAATCAAGCCACGTCAATTGATTGCGAATTGTGATCAGTATCTTCGCATCAGGAACCACGGCTTTGATGCGGGCCGCGAGTGTGGCGGGCTTGGGGATGGCGGGGCCGTACCTCAGGGTCTCGTGGGGGTTGATGAAAAGCTTGCCGTCCCAAGTGGATCTGTTCCGGAAGACATATCCAAGTCCGAGCCCTTCGTACATATCCATATGGCATGGGCGTGGTGGGCGCGGCTTGAAATGTGCGGCGTAGTCGGCGCGTACTAACTCGGCGCTGCGCGCCTTGATATCTGCAGCAGGCGTTTGAAAGAAGATACCATGACGATCACAATAAATTTCGTCATGATTCCAAAAATAATGTCGTAAGAATGTCGAGCCTGTCTTTTGCAAACCAATATATATTACATTAGGAAGACGTTCCATTGCGCGCTCCGCCTGCGAAATTCCTGGACGAACTTAAGATGCTAGTGATCCTTAAACAAGGACAAGCGGTGGGGTAGATGAGTCGCCTATTGGTGATAATTCCTGATCGGTTGAGTGATTTGGTCAATAAGGGCGAGGTGCAGCCTCGGTATTACAATCCCGGAAACCTATTCGATGAAGTGACGATTTTGTCGACGACGCCAGATGAGCCTGATCGCGATGCTTTGCAATATATGGTCGGTGATGCCAAATTGGATGTCGCATTTTACTCCGATGACCTAACGTTGATTGCTTCTTGGCCGGAAGGCCTTCGTAGATGGAGATTGCGGCGTTGGGCGAGGGGAGGCGTTGAAATCGTCCGACGTGCGCGACCAGACCTCATACGTTGTCACGGGGCGGATTGGAATCTTTATCTTGCTAGTCAAGCTAAGGAGGCTCTTGGAATTCCGTATGTGGCATCACTTCATATCAATCCCGATGTAAATCCCGTGCGTCGTTATCAGGGCGAGGCACTTAGTGACGCGGAAAAGTGGCACAATCGCTTTTACGAATATCTTGAGCAGGAGGGGCTCCGTAATGCGGATTTGGTGATGCCTGTTTATCGTCCGATCCTTCCTTACCTTGCTCGAAAGGGCGTCGTTCGCACGAAGGTCTGCTATAATGTTCTGAATAGCGTTCATTTGAAACAGAAGAGCGATTATTCGCTTGCTCGGCCGCGGAAGCTCATTTGTGTTGGCCGGCTTCTCGAGGAGAAGAACCCCGTCAATATAATAAAGGCGGTGCGGCGTTTGCCGGACGTCGAACTTCTTATCGTCGGCGATGGCGCGAAACGGGCAGAACTGGAAGCGTTGGTTTCGCGGTTAGGGGTCGGCGAACGGGTGCGGTTTGCTCCGGCAATTCGAAATGACGAGTTGTGTCGAATGCTTCCAACGTTTGATATTTTCGTCGTGCACACGGAATACTGGGAGATTAACAAATCGGTGTTGGAGGCATTGTTGACCGGGTTGCCTGTGGTCATCAACCGTCGTGTTGGCGAGGCGGTTCCCGAATTCGAGGAGGCCGACTTCGTGCGGCTGGTGGAAAACACGGAAGAGTCTTACTTCGCGGCCATTAGGTCCCTGCTTGAGGACGACGCCGGCCGCGCCGACCTCGGCCGTCGCGCCTTTGCGCATGCGCAAGCGCACTGGGCGCCGGAAAAGACCGAGGCAATATACGCCGACATTTATCGGCAATTTTTGACGGCCCAAAATGCGGCTTGATTCGGTGCTGCGTTGCCCTGACTGCACCGGCAACCAACTTGTTGTCGGTGCTGAGGCGGTGATCTGTACGGACTGCGACAGACGGTTTCCTCTGGCTGGCGGAGTTCCTGCGCTGGTGTGCGATCCGGCCAGGCTGGCGAACGAAATCGAAGAAGCCCGCCGGGTAAATCCGGGCTGGTACCAGGCGGAGCAGCCGGCGGAAGAGGTGAGCCCCTGGCGGCATCACATTAGGAAGCGCCGGCTTTACGTCGAGGGATTGCTGCGGCGAAAGGTGAATCAAGGCGGCGGGATTGGCCGTCTTCTTGATCTCGGTTGCGGCGACGGCAACAATCTGGTGTGGCTGAGAGGTTACGCCAACGCGATTTACGGTTGCGACTATAATGCGGTGCGGCTTGCTCGTGCACGCGCACGTTTCCCGGATGCCGTGCTTTTCCTGGGAGATATTCTTAATCTGCCGGTGGAGGATGGTGCCTTTGACGTTGTTTTCTTCAACCACGTTATCGAGCATATTCATGACGACGTGGCTGCGTTGGCGACGGTGGAACGTATCCTGGCACCGGGAGGCGTCGTAATTCTCGGTACGCCAAATGAGGGCGCATGGTGGTGGCAGCTCGCGTATCGACGCGCGCCGAAGCTGCGCGCCAGCACGGACCACGTGCATTTCTATACGGCGGATAGCATTGCGGCCAAGATGAAGAGCGTCGGGCTCGATGTGGTTGAGATTAAGCACATGGGGTGGGGGCCGCCCGACTGGCGGCTCGATGGCCGTATCCGGAAATATAAGTTTGTCGATGATGCTTTCGAATTCGTTGGCAGTAGGGTGCTGCCACGACAGGCATCTTCACTTTATCTTATAGCTAAGCGGAGTGCCGACGCGGCTCGATGAGCAAAGGCTGCCGAGGGACGCGCGCGCAGGCTGTTTGCGCAATAACGTCAGAGACTGTTGAACTCCAAGGGTCTTGTGTAGCGAAGCGGTGGGAAGATGCGGTTCGGTGAACCGAGCACGGCAACAGGCTCAGGCAGCTCAAGAAAGTGGTGCTGAGAAGTCTGCAGACCGGATTGTCCGTTGATCAACGATCGGCATGGCGGTGCTTTGACGCTTCCTTGTCGTCGTCGCGCAGCAACGGAAGCGCCGGCGACGCGGCTCCCCAATTCGTCTTCGGAGTTCGAGGGTGAGCTTTTCTAATTTCTTTCCGGCTTGACCCGGTGTTCGCGATGAGCGAAGTACCGCGGTGATCGGCGAGACTGGCAGGACCATCCCGCGTGCCCAGCGCAACAATGTGTGCGTAAGTCATGAACAAAAAGCCTGATATCCAACTGATGCAATACGAAATTGACTACCTTTTGATGGAGATAAGTCGGTTGCGGTCTATTGTTCGCTATCTAAGCGCGGACAAAATCAATGAATTGCCGTTGCAGCGGCAAACGCACGACAGTTTTGATTTTCAATGGGGCGACACACGTGACGGCAATTGGACTACGACGCGGCCGGAGCTAAAGGAGCGGGAGCCGCAGCTGCTCTGCCAATACACCAAGTTACCAGCCGACTGGTTTGCCGGCAAGCGCGTGTTGGATGCCGGTTGCGGGTCGGGCCGGTTTTCATGGGCTCTCGCGCATCTTGGTGCCCACGTCACTGCTGTTGACCAATCCGCTTCCGGCGTCGCGCATACGCGTGCTGCATGTGCGGAATTCGGTGAGAACGTACGGTGCTTTCAACACGATCTGACAAAGCCGTTGCCGTTGGATGCCAACTTCGACCTCGTGTTTTGGGGTGATGCGGCTCGGTGAATTCGGTCCGGCGCCCATCGTTGGGCGTACGCTGGTTATCCTGTGCGCTTATCGGGGCGGAGTCGGTCAGAGAAAACCTTGGGGCTGTCCCGGCAAGGGCAACAGGCTGGGGCGGCTCTTCGCGGCGGGCATTGATCTGGTCACCCTGCATCGTCTGCGGAACTTTGTCGCGCAGATGCGCGATCATTATGCCAATCCGCGGTCGTTTGCGGTTCAGGTGGGGATCGCCCAGGCGGCGCTAGCGACGGGGCAACCGAAGTCGGTTCGTTGCCTGGTAGACGCGCCACTGGTTGCTGGAACGCTGGAACCGCTTCCGTTTGATGCGAACCCGGAGATGGTAGTATTGGCCGAAGGGCTTCCGCCTTTGGCTGAGGTCGATACGGTGTTGCTGGTTTATCCGGATCCGCTCGGGCTCGGCTTCGAGGCTTTGGAGCGCCGGATTATCGCGGCAGGCGTGCGTCACGCTGCTGTCGCTAACGGACGCCGCAGGTTGTTCCCATTGACTGAACATTCGCGGCGCGCGTTGAGATGGCGTCGCTTTTTGGCGGAAACGCGATTGGTGGAGATGGCCGCCGGCATTGTGGTTGTGCCGTTGGCGGCGCTGTTGGCGATTTTCGATCGCGTTCGGATGGTGTCGAAATAGCCATGGCAAAGAACGGGGATGCGTTGGACGTGGCCGACGCAGAAATCAAAAGCCGGATTCGCGACTGGTGGGCGGCGGCGCCGATGACCTATGCCGAAGCGCACGGGACGACCGAATACCGGCTGCCGGACGGCAGCATGGAGCGTGTCGAGATTGGATCGCGGCGATTTTTCGAGTTGGCCGACCAGACGTTTTTGCGTTGGAACAAGCCGCTGCACGAAGAACACGCGCCTTTCGCCAAGATATTCGATTATCAGGGTCTGCGCGGAAAGCACGTTCTCGAAATAGGCTGCGGCATGGGGTTTATGGCGATGAATTGGGCCCTGCAGGGTGCCAAGATTACTGCCGTAGACCTTAACCCGGTCGCGGTCAAAGAAACCAAGCTTCGGTTTTCTACGTTCGGAACTCGACGGCGATATTCGGGAGGCGGATGCAGAGGCGTTGCCGTTCGCAGACGAGAGTTTCGAATTCGTCTATTCGTGGGGCGTGCTGCATCATACCCCCGGAATTCGCCGAGCGATCGATGAAATCAAGCGCGTGCTGGTGCCGGGCGGTCGCATTGGTCTGATGCTCTACAACCGTCGTTCCCTGCTTTATCGTTATACCGTCGGCTATCAAGAGGGGGTCGTGAACGCAGAGCGCTGTTTTCTTGACGAACTCGGGCTGGCCAGCCGCTACGGCGACGGCGGGCGCGAAGAGGGAAACCCGCACACTTGGCCGGTCACCAAGCGGGAGGTGCGACGCGATCTGCTGCCGGCATTCGAAAACATCGAAATTGACGTGTTTGGTACAGACGTGCCCGATATTTTGAACACTTGGCTGCCATCGGTTACGCGCCTGATGAGCAAGGCCATGATTGAGGCACTAGCGCGTCGGATCGGCTGGAGTTTATGGATCACCGGCCGGAAGCCTGAAGCATGACGCAGTCGCTCCTGCGTCGGGCGCACGCGCGATTTCGCTCAATCCTTGGCAGATTTTCGGCGCGCGATATTCGGCCGGCCCGGCGTTTGTCGGAGTTCGACCGCTATCAAGCGGCGGCAAAAAGGCTCAAGCTCGATGGGCTATGCTTGTTCCTGTCGTTTGATTGCGACACTGATTGGGATATCCCCCTGGTCGAGCCGCTCAATGCATTCCTGCGTGAGCGGGGAATTGTCGCGACCTATGCGGTGCCGGGCGCTCAGCTCGAACGCGGGTATGACGAATATCGCGCACTCGGGCGGGGAGGCAGTGAATTTATGAATCATGGCGCGCGCGCGCATGCCGCATGGCAGGGCGATCGCTATGTTCCGGTGACGTTCTATCAGGAGATGTCGGCGAACGAAGTGGTTGAAGACATAAAGCAGGGTCACGCCATAGTTTCCGATGTCACGGGCTGCATTCCCGTTGGGTTCCGCGCACCGCATTTCGGCGGATTTCAGTCGCCGGAGGATCTCGGCCTGATCTATCGAACGATTAAGCCCCTCGGCTATCATTATGCGTCAACGACGAGTCCCGATAAAGGGCTGGAGCGTGGTCCGGCTTACCGTGCCGGCGGTATCATTGAATTGCCGGTCTTTGGTTCGGCTCGCAATCCTGCAACCATTCTGGACAGTTGGACCTACCTGACCGACCGGCGCCGTTACGCGCTCGGCGAGGAATACTTTGAACTGTTCGCTGAAACGATTGATTGTCTGATGGCGAAGAAGATGCCCGCAATTCTAACCTGGTATGCCGATCCATCCCATGTGTGGGAGCAGAAACCATTCCTCAAGGCGATGGACTTGATCGCGGAACGCAAGATCAGGTCGCTGGGCGGGCGTGATCTCGCGGCGCTCATGGACCAGGCGCTTCCCACCAATTAGGTCGTCGGTGCTCGCGTTTGCAGTCTGAACAGCATCAAACTTCATAATCTCAATGTGCGGCATTGCAGGCTGGATAAACGTTGATATTGCGCCGGACGTGGCGCAGGCGACGCTCGCCCGCATGTGCGGAAGCATAGTGCATCGCGGTCCGGACGATCGCGGGACATACCTCGATCGTGAGGTGGCTTTGGGGATGCAGCGTCTCGCCATCATCGATTTGAGTGGCGGGCATCAGCCGATGGCGAGTGCAGACGGTGCCATCCAGGTCGTATTCAACGGCGAGATTTACAATCACGCCGAACTGCGAGCGCGCCTCATCGCGCGCGGGGCGCAGTTCCGTACCCGGTCGGACACCGAGGTCATTCTGCGTACCTATGAATATGAGGGGCGCGAGGGCTTCCGTAAGTTCAATGGTATGTTCGCGATTGCGCTCTGGGACGGTCGCGCGCGGACACTTCATCTCGTGCGCGATCGACTTGGCATCAAACCTCTCTATTATGCAAGATGCGGCACAGGCATAGCCTTCGCTTCCGAAATTAAGGCATTTATCGAGTCCGGTCTGATTGCAAAGGAAGTCAATCGACGGGCGATCTGGGACTATCTGACGTTGCGCTACGTCCCGGCGCCGGAGACCATATGGCGCGACGTCTTCAAGTTGGCGCCCGGTCATTGGATGACGATCAAGGCGGCGGACGCAACGCCTAACATCGAGCGTTGGTGGGATATGGCCGGCGAACAGCTGCCATGCAACGCGAGCGACGATGAGCTGCTGGAAGAATTTACCGCTTTGTTCGAAAATGCGGTCGATTTGCGCATGGTGGCCGATGTACCGGTCGGCATCATGCTCAGTGGCGGGCTTGATTCTGGGGCGGTTGCCGCTGCGGCGGCGCGAAATGGTTCTGCCGTGGAAACTTTCGCCGTTGCCTTCGAAGGTGCTTCTGATATTGACGAGCGCGAATATGCGCGCATCGTGTCAAAACACCTCGGCACGCATCATCGCGAGATTGAAATCGGGCGTCGAGAGTTTCTGGATTTCTTGCCGGAATTTGTTTATCTGACTGACGAGCCGTTGGCAGATCTTGCCTCGATCCCGCTGTACTATGTGAGCCGGCTCGCTCGGGGCTCTGTGAAGGTGGCTCTGTCGGGGGAGGGGAGCGACGAGATCTTTGGCGGCTATACTTTTGACCGCTGGGCGGCGCAATGGGATCAGGCCGCGGCTACCCGCAAGCGTCCGGCGTTTCCGGGATTTAGTTGGGCGTCCCGCGTGTTGGCACGCGTCATGCCGCGCTTCGCGGGTTCGGCGCTTGCCGATGTCGAGACGGATCTGCGGCGTCTTCCGGTTCCATTGGTAATGACCAACTACGCCACGAGCGCTGAAAAGCGGACTTGGTTGCGGGATGGAGCGGATTATCCGGACAGCCATAATCGATCGCGTGCAGACCTTGTTCGGATTGGCGAGCATGAACCGCTCAACCAGGCGCTTTACGTATATTGTCAGGATTGGCTGGTCGAAGACCTGCTCATGAAGGCCGACCGGATGTCGATGGCGACATCACTGGAATTGCGCACACCGTTTCTAGACTATCGGCTGGTTGAATGGGCTTGGCGATTGCCGCCGCGCTTGAAAGTTGGCCCTGACCCAGTGAACTATCGGACCAAGCTTATTCTCCGACGCTATGCAGCAACCCGTTTGCCGCAGATCATCATTGACCGACCGAAGCTAGGTTTTCCTGTGCCCGTATATGATTGGTTGTCGGGCGATCTTGCCGGATGGGTACGAGATCAGCTTGGTCCCGGTGCGCGCGTACGCGATTGGCTGGAAGACGCGGCGATTGATGAAATGTTTCGCTGCGGAACGGCGGCGCAGGCTGACGGACTGGCGCGGCACCGCCTCTGGCACCTGATCATTCTTGAGCAGTGGATGCGACGATGGCTGTGACTGGACGACGTCTTCTGGCCGTTTCATGGTGCATGCCGCCGCAGGTATATCCGCGTTCGATTCAAGTGTCGCGAACGCTCAAAATAATGACGCAGAATGGCTGGCACGTCGATGTGGTCGCCAACAAACCGGGGTCAATATCGGAGGCCGTCAATGACGACGCTTTCGCTGCCCGCTATGCGGAATCTTATGGAATTCATGAGGTGGGAGCGCGGGACTATACCAAGCGCCACAAGCCAATTGCGGATCGCGCCGTCTCGGCTCTCAAGGGCTACCTGATTCCGAAATATGATCGCCTGGTCGACGATTGGCGAGTCGACGCAGAGGCGAAGGCGCTCGATCTGATTAAGCGGCGATCGCCGGATGCGCTGGTCACCTTCGCCCAACCTTGGGTAGATCATTTGGTCGGACTGCGCGTCAAGGCGAGGTATCCGGCATTGCCATGGGTCGCGCATTTCAGCGACCCTTGGGTCGACAACCTCTACGATCAGGATGAGGACAGCCGGTTATTGCGGATGTGGCGGCGACAGGAGCACGCAATCATCAGGGACGCCGACGTGGTTGTCTTTGTGACCGAGCGTACTGCTGACCTTGTGATGGCAAAGTATTTGGCCGAATGGCGGAAGAAAGTACACATCGTTCCGCACGGCTACGATCTTGACCTGCAGCAAGGCCAATCGAACGCGCAATCGGCCAACGATAAAGAACGGCTCCAGTTCGTTTACACCGGAAACCTCTACGGCAAGCGTCATCCGATGCCGTTGCTTAGTGGGCTGAGCAAGATCCGACGCGATCGCCCGCAGTTCGTGCTGCCTAACGTCAGGTTTGTCGGCAATAGCTCGTCGGAGTTTGTCGCGCGCGCGCATGAACTCGGACTCGCGGACCTCGTCGAATTCTTGCCCAGCGTGGGATACTTGGATGCGCTTAATGCGGCGGCCGAGGCAGATGTTCTTTTGAGTTTCGATGCTGACGCTGAAAATAGCGTGTTTTTTCCCAGCAAAATTGTAGACTATCTTATGTTTGGAAAGCCGATCTTGGCTGTGACGCCGCCGAACAGTGCAACTGCGGACGTACTCATGCCATTGGGGCATACTTGCGTCGCTCCTGGCGACGTTGACGCGGTCGCAACAGCGATTGTTGCGCTCGTGAGCCGGTGGCGCAGTGGCGAGCTGTCGTTTCGGCCACCGGCAGAATATGACATCGTTACAACAACGGCCAAATTTGAGAACGCGGTCAAAGCGGCGATTGAGAGCGAACCCGGCGAGCAAAGTGTGCCGGAAGTGAGCTCAGCATGACTGTGAATTGTTCACCTGATTGCGGGCGCTCGGCCAAATTTTATGAAAGTTGGGCCGCTTTATCACGCATTGGCGCAGACCGATTGGGCGTGTCCGGTCCTGGTCCACACGGGGCAACATTATGATCCGTCCATGTCGGACATTTTTTTGGCTGAAATCGGCTTGCCGACGCCGGATTTTTATTTAGGTGTCGGCAGTGGGAGCCACGCGCAAACAACTGCGGCTGTTATGACGGCTTACGAACAAGTGTGTGTGACGAAGCGGCCGGATTGGGTTGTTGTTGTCGGCGATGTAGATTTGACGGTTGCCGTGGCGCTCTGTGCGAAAAAGCGTGGATTGTCAGTTGCGCACCTCGAGTCCGGATTGCGGAGTTTCGATCGGACGATGCCTGAAGAGATCAATCGCATTGTAACGGATGCGATTTCGGATGTGCTATGGACACCATCAGAAGATGCTGACGCTAATCTGGCGCGTGAGGGTGTTGCGATCGAACGTATCGTGCGAGTCGGCAATATTATGATTGACGCTTACGAAATGTTGGCGCCGAGGATTTTATCGTCTTCCGCCGTCCACGACCTTGGACTGAAGGTGGGAGGCTACGGTGTCGTGACCCTCCATCGTCCGGTGAATGTTGATAATGCTCAAACGCTCTCTAATTTGATGCATGAGCTGCGTCGGCTCTCACGTGATCTACCGCTTATCTTTCCAGTGCATCCGCGGACCCGAAACATGCTTAAGGCTCTCGCATCCGAGGCTGAAAGTGATAATAATCGGCTGCGCTTGCTGCCTCCTCTCGGTTACATCGACTTTATGAAGGTTGTATCTGATGCGGCTGTTGTCATCACAGACTCCGGCGGTATTCAGGAGGAGACAACCTACCTTGGTGTTCCCTGCTTGACTGTTCGAAATTCAACTGAGCGGCCGATTACTGTGACACGGGGGACTAATCGTCTCATTCGGGCGGAGGAAATTGCAAGCAGTGCTCTTGAGGTCCTAGATCAGCCGCGTAAAGCTCGACCGGTCATCCCGCTATGGGATGGTCGGGCGGCCCAACGGGTTGTGGCATCGCTATTCGACCTGCATCCTTGAGGCGAGCTCGACTGTCCCACCAGCGCGCAGCGTTGCGCCTTCCATCAGCAACGATTGATGCGTTCGTTAATAGCGCAAACCAAACTTGCGCCTTAATGATCCTTCATCAGCCTTAGCACCGAGGAACCTTTGTTGCGATCGTATGATGACGACGGCAGTAGATAAAGTCGAGGAAGATGTTGAGCGTGATATTGCGGACGCGCTCGATTTCCTCGCCGATGGTCAGGTTACAATTCTCATTGGGACCGCATTGTCGCCAGCGCTCATTAAGCGGGTTCTGGATAATCGTGGCGTTTTCGGGATTATCCGGGGGGAGACTTCAGTAGATGATCCTTGGGGCGGCGCGCTTTTCGTTGATCGCAATGGCGGACGTGAAATTGTTCCCCTCCCGATACCGAGGGTATTGTTCATGGTGTTGCGCGAACGCCTCGGCGTTCGCGCGGGGGTGGCGCTTATGCGAAGGGGCGTGCGTCGTGTGTTCGTGCTTACGCCTTGGAAACGTGCGCATCGACGTCAGTGGCTTTTAAATCATCTGTTAACGCATCTGCTCAAGGATTCTGTGGTGGCGATGCGCCACCACATTTTACCGGATGAAGTGATTAGAACTGTCGGAGTAGTACGTCGATTAGCTGAAACACTGAATGGTCGATGGGCGCCAAACCTTTCACGGGTGCCACGCCAGGAAGCGGAGGCGAGCCTTGAAACTGGTCCGATTGTTCTGGCGAGCGGTTCACTCGGAGCGGGGGGGTCGGAGCGGCAACTTGTGCTTGCTGCAGTTGGCATCAAGAAGCGCGTGAAAAATGAAGTACAAATTCTCTGTCAGTCGAAGCTTGCCGATGGAGGCGAATTCTTCTTAAAGCGAATTGACGGGCATGGTGTTGCCGTCAGGGGCGACATCAAAATCAACGTCTACAACTTACTCCAAATCGGAGCGCATGGAGGTGTCTCGTGCGATTGATCAGCTGGGCTTGACTGGCACCGCTCTCGGCGACTCAGTTGGAGGCTTTATGCTTGAATTTAGAAGGATCCGCCCATCGGTGGTCCACGCTTGGCTGGACGAACCTAACATAGCGGCTGGTGTGGCCGCCGCGCTGTGTGGGGTGCCTCGGATAATATTGGGTTGCAGGTCGGTTGCTCCACAACATTTCAAATTCTATCGAACCTACATGCGCTCAGCCTACCGAGCATTGTTGAAGCTGCCGAATGTCTCAATGATTAACAATAGCCGCGCTGGGGCAGAGAATTATGCGGATTGGCTAGGAGTCCCGCGGGAACGCATACAGGTTATTCCGAATGGATTTGATTTCTCGTCAACGAAGGATGTAGAGGCATGGGAAGTGGCTGCGCTACGGGCTCGACTTGGCATGGATGAAGGGCCGATAATTGCAATGATAGGACGTTTCGCGGAAGAAAAGCGGCCGTTTTTATGGCTCGACGCTGCACGATGGGTCGGTGAAAGGCATTCTAATGTAAATTTTTTGTGGATCGGCGATGGGCCGCTGCGTAAGGCCGCGCGCGAGTATGCGGACAAAATTGGCATTGGAGGGCGATTTTTTACGCCGGGGCTTGTTGAGGATGTTTCTATCGCTCTAGCGGCTACAAATGTGTTTCTCTTAACGTCAAGAGTTGAAGGCCTGCCGAATGTTATCATTGAGGCGCAATACTATGGCGTTGCTGTTGTAACGGCCGACGTCGGTGGGGCTAAAGAGGCGCTAGTGCATGGCGCTGGTGGTGTTTCGATCCCCGGCTCGGATCCGGCAAAGTTTGGAGCGGCGGTATTGCGTTTTTTAAATGATCCAGAGACGTTGGCAGAGCTGCGGCGGGAAAGTCCAAAAGCTGTCGAAAGAACATTTTCTGCCGGGTCCATGATCGAATCGCTTGTTTCGCTCTATTCCTTGGATGGGAAAAAAAGCGAGGAACATGACCGCCTGTCTAGTCCCCTTAGTTAGCACCCGTGATTTGGCGGTTTACTAAGATTGTTTCGGGGATCGGCGGTCGTATACCGAGGGCGTGGTGCGGCCGGATGTTTTTGTACTGGCGCAGCCATTGATGACCATCTAGGCCTGCCTGGCGGTGGCGAGCCATTTGGCGTTCAGCACCTCCCGGCGCAAGGCGCATCGCTGATCTCCGCCGACCGGAAGGCCGTTGCCATATCCGCTCCAGCAGTCAGTTCCACCTCAACCTGTCGCAAGATCTTCAGGCAATCCTCGTCCGAATACTGCTTCCGAGCCATCCCATTCTCGTCCAATGGCAGCACCACGATGGTCCAAATTCAGGGGGCAAAGACACGTTTCCGTGGAAACAGAATCTGCGCCGGTTTTATATGTGGCCGGCCCATTGCGGGTGTGGCAATAAAGCCTCCGCCGGAGCGTCGTTCGGCAACCGGCTCACTCCGAAGGGGCAGATGTGGGAGCGCGCAGCGCCGGCGCAACAGGTGGCCGGTGAGCTGTTGCAGGGGCGTACAAGGTCCAGCTAGATAGAAGCAGGCATTTAGGGGTTTCGCGTTGTCGCACGGAAGAATTATCGCGGTCATCGGGCTAGGCTACGTTGGTCTGCCTGTCGCCGTCGCTTTCGCTCGCTCGGGCGAGCCAGTCATCGGCTTCGACATCGATCGCAAACGCGTCGACGAGCTGCGCAGCGGCCATGACCGGACTGGCGAAGTCGAGGAAGCGGAACTCGTCCAGAAGAATCTGCGCTACGAATGCGATCCGGCCTACTTGCGCGATGCCGATTTCTACATCATCACAGTGCCCACACCGATCGACGACGCGCATCGGCCCGATCTCGGCGCCATGTTGGCGGCCTCCAAGACCGTCGGATCGATGCTCAAGCGCGGCGATATCGTCGTCTACGAGTTGACTGTCTACCCCGGCGCGGTCGAGGAAGATTGCGTACCGGTGTTGGAGACGAACTCCGGTCTCGTCGCGGGTCGTGATTTCACTGTCGGCTATTCACCCGAGCGCATCAATCCCGGCGACAAGATGCATCGCTTTGAGACCATCACCAAGGTCGTTTCGGGGCAGGACCCAAAGACGCTCGACATTATTGCTGATGTCTACGGTTCGGTGGTCAGCGCCGGCATTCACCGCGCCCCCTCGATCAAGGTGGCGGAAGCCGCCAAGGTCATCGAGAACACCCAGCGCGATTTAAACATCGCCTTCATGAACGAACTGTCGGCGATCTTCCATCAGCTCGGCATTGACACCGGCGACGTGCTCGCCGCCGCCGCGACCAAATGGAATTTCCTTAACTATCAACCTGGTTTGGTCGGAGGTCACTGCATCGGCGTCGACCCCTATTATCTGACCTATCGTGCCGAAAGGGCCGGGTATCACCCGGAAATCATCCTCGCCGGCCGACGCATTAATGACGGTATGGGACAGTGGATCGCCCACGAATGCGTCCGCAGCCTTACCCTGCGCAACTGCACAAATGCCGTGGTCACGGTTCTTGGCATGACTTTCAAGGAAGACGTTCCGGATATTCGTAATTCCAAGGTCATTGATATCGTCCGGGAGCTTGAACGCTTCGGCATCCGCACGCAGGTGCACGATCCCTTGGCCTTGGCCAACGAAACGCAGCATGAATATGGCATTGCGTTGACGCCCCATGAGGCGCTTGAACCTGCCGATGCCGTCGTGCTGGCGGTGGCGCACCGCGACTATCTGAACGACGGCTGGCCGCTGATGCAGAAGCTGCTGCGCGGCGGTAAAGGCACCGTGCTCGACGTGAAATCGAGACTTGCGCGCGAACAAAAACCGGAAGGCATTGATTTATGGCGGCTGTAGCTCCTATCCTGATCACCGGTGCCGCCGGCTTCATCGGCTTCCATGTTGCGCGGCGCTTGCTGCGTGATGGACGGAGCGTCGTTGGTCTTGATAACGTCAATGACTATTACGATCCCAAGCTGAAGGAGGCGCGACTTGCCGAGCTAGCGAAGTTGAATGGTTTCGCATTCGCCCGGCTCAATCTAGCCGACCGTTCAGGCATGGCCGCACTGTTCGCACAGCATTGTTTTCCTTATGTCGTCCATCTCGCCGCACAGGCTGGCGTGCGCCATTCGCTGGTCGATCCGCATGCCTATGTGGACGCTAACCTGGTTGGATTCACCAACATCCTCGAAGGCTGTCGCCACAACGGATGCCAGCACTTGCTTTATGCGTCTTCGTCATCGGTCTACGGCGCCAACACGCATATGCCATTCTCTGTGCATGACAACGTCGATCATCCACTCAGCCTTTACGGCGCCTCCAAGAAGGCCAACGAGTTGATGTCGCATGCTTACGCCCACCTGTTCCAGTTGCCGACGACGGGCTTGCGATTCTTCACGGTCTATGGCCCTTGGGGCCGTCCCGACATGGCGATGTGGCTTTTCGCCAAGGCCATCTTGGCGGGCGAGCCGATCAAGCTGTTCAACAACGGCGATATGCGGCGCGACTTCACCTATATCGACGACATCGTTGAGGCGATCGTGCGGTTGGTCGAACATGCGCCGGCGCCTAATCCGGCATGGTCGGCTGAGGCGCCCGATCCCGGTTCGAGCAATGCGCCATGGCGGGTCTACAATATCGGCAACAACAATCCGGTCGAGTTGCTGGAGGTCGTGCGCCTCATGGAAGAGGCGATCGGCAAAAAGGCCAAGCGCGAGCTTTTGCCGATGCAACCTGGCGACGTGCCTGCGACCTATGCCGACGTTGATGATTTGACGCGTGAGGTTGATTTCAAGCCGGCGACGCCGATTGGCGAAGGCGTCGCACGTTTCATTGAATGGTATCGGGATTACCACGGCCGTTAGTTGACATTGAGGGGCATGGATTGACCAAGCCATGGCGGATCGCGTCGCACTGATTACGGGTGCCACCGGCCAGGACGGCGCCTATCTGGCCGAGTTTCTGCTGAACAAGGGCTACATTGTGCACGGTGTCAAGCGACGGTCTTCGTCGCTCAATACGCAGCGCGTCGATCATCTCTACGTTGATCCGCATGTGGCGAATGCCAGGTTCTTTCTCCATTACGGCGATATGACCGACGCGACCAACCTGATCCGGCTGATCCAGGAGACGCAACCGACTGAGATTTATAACCTCGCGGCGCAGAGCCACGTGCAGGTCAGCTTTGAGACGCCGGAATACACCGCAAACGCCGATGGGTTGGGCACGCTGCGTCTGCTCGAAGCGATCCGCATCCTGAGGATGGAAGAGCGCGTGCGGTTCTATCAGGCCTCGACCTCGGAGCTCTATGGGTCCGCGCCGGCGCCTCAGAACGAAGCGACGCCGTTCGCCCCGCGCAGTCCTTATGGCGTTGCCAAGCTCTACGCGTATTGGATCACGGTGAATTATCGTGAGGCCTATGGCATGCATGCATCGAACGGCATCCTGTTCAACCACGAAAGTCCGATCCGCGGCGAAACCTTTGTCACCCGCAAGATTACCCGAGCGGTAGCTGCGATCGAGACTGGACAGCAGGAGACGCTTTTTATCGGCAACCTCAATGCCCGGCGCGACTGGGGCCACGCCCGTGACTATGTCGAAGGCATGTGGATGATGCTGCAGCAGCCGACCCCGGACGATTACGTGCTCGCGACCGGTGAAAGCTATACCGTGCGAGAGTTTTGCGAGCGGGCCTTCGCGGTCGTCGGCCGGCGAATCCGCTGGCAAGGGGAGGGGGTGGACGAAGTCGGCATCGACGAGGCGACCGGCAAGGTCTTGATCCGGGTCGACCCGCGCTATTTCCGTCCGACCGAAGTTGGTCTTTTGCTCGGCGATGCCTCGAAAGCGCACGCCAAGCTCGGCTGGAAGCATCGCGTGAGCTTCGACGAACTGGTCACTCAAATGGTGATGAGTGATATCGAGGCGATCCGCGCCGTCAAGACCGATTGACGCTGCCGTCGACGACTGATTCGCCGTCCGCCCGCTGCGTGCTCATGATCCAGACCACGCCGCCGAGCACGCCCAGGATCAGATAACTCACGCCGAACAGGATGGAGACGAGCAAGCCGTCGGTCTGCGGTAGCCCGGCATAGGCGAAGGCCGCTACCATCGCGCCCTCGCGCACGCCCCAGCCGGCTATCGAAATCGGCACCACGGTGATCAGGGCGACCGGCAGGACGACGAACACGGAATTGAGCAATGACAGGTCGGCATTGACCGAGTGCGCCACGCACCAGGCACACAGCGCCGTCAGCATATGGCTTAGCACCGAAATCAGCGCGACCGGCCCCAAGGAGCGAGGGGTGCGCAGGATGCTAATAGCGACTATCGCCGTAGCGGCGAGGTGCCGCGTCAGCGACCAGCGCTGCAGCACGTGCCAGCGTTCAAAGCCGAGAACGAGGAAGACCAACCAGCCGGCAAAGCTACCTAGGCCGATGACCAAGAGCGCGATGCGCCCGACCGGATCTTGCACCAAGGCAAAGGTCCACGGCAGGCAGAGAACCACCATGCTCGCCAGCGCGACGAGCCCGATTAACCGGTCGAGGAGCACGGAATAGCTCGCCACTCGCCAGTCGTGCCGCTTGCCGAGCAGCCAGATGCGCATGGCGTCGCCACCCACACTGGAAGGGAGCGTCTGGTTGAAGAAGGCGCCAATCATGCCGAAACGGAACAGCCGCTCCAGAGGGAGTTCCGCGCCGCAGCGTCGTACGATCAGCTGCCAACGCAATGCCAGCAGGACCGCTTGCACCAGCAGCACCAGGACCGCGAGGGCGAGCCAGCCCGGCTGCACTTGGCGCAAGCGAGTGGCGATAGTCCCAATATTGACCAGGCTTACGGCGAAATAGAGTAGCAAGCCGGATAAGATCAATTTAAGAATAAAGGGGAGCGCTTTGCGCATGGGCGCCAACTGCTGCACGGTCTTCCCGCTTGGTTCTTATTCGGGTGCCTGTTTGTTGATGCAGAGTGAAGCGGCCAGTAGACTTCTAAAACCGTGTCCGCGAGGGCACAGCTTTATTCGGGAGGGCGGGAATAGGAGCATTGTCAAACGAAATCGACTGTTCCGTGGATTCGTTGCCGTTGAAGAGCGCGCAGATCGAGCCGAAAGCCAGAGCGAGCGGCACTCCGATTTACATGATCCTGTGCCCCTCTTTCCATGGCGCGACACTTCTATCTCTGGTCTTGGGCAACCACAGTCGTATCTTTGCGCTGGGCGACACTATACCGGCCGGGTCGGTTCCAAGTCAGTGCGGTTGCGGCGCGTCGATGGCGAACTGTGCTTTCTGGCAGCAAGTGCGGGTCGCCACCGGCATGACGGATCCACTTGCGGAGCCCGTCATTTCGAGGCCAAGAATTTCATCCTGGCCTGCCTTGAATAGATGGCTTGTCAACGCGAGCAGCCTTGCGGCGACACGGCTCGGAATTACCTATCGATACGGCGAATTTGTGTGGTCAAATGAACAATTCTTGCAGGTCTGCCGGGAGTTCGAGCGCTTCGATATTTTTATCGATGGGTACAAAAGCCTGTCTCGCTACGCGGCCCTCAAGGCGGCCGGTTTCAACATAGCCGGCGCCATACATCTTGTTCGCGATCCCCGGGCGTTTGCGGGATCCGCAAAACGGAGCGGAATGCCAGTTCGGAAGTCTGCGCGAAAATGGTCGTATCTCCATTATTTGATTTCCGCCGTCACCAAATGGAACAGAGAAAAAGTCTTTCAAATCCGCTATGAAGATCTGTGCCTGAATCCGGACCGGGAACTGAGTCGGCTGCAATCCTGGATGGGATTGCGCGAGCAAGCTTTGCAGCGACCGATCAGCGAAGGGCTTCATTGGCTGGGCAATTCATCGATGATCGGTTTTGATGGGCAAATCCGCATGCCCCGGGATGCAAGACTGGCCTTGACAGAGAGAGAGTTGGCCTTGGTGGATGACATCACCAAAAAGCATGCGCGGCAATTCGGATATCTCTAGCGTATGCCCCCCGGGAGTGGTTTTCGCGGCGATGATCGGAATTCTGCTTAACGCTCCTTTTCCAGTCTGCTACGAGTTCGCATGAATTCCTGCATTTGATCGGACGAATGGAATGATGCTCAAGGACCTGAAAGTAAAGCTGTTCACGGACGGCGCCGATAAAGCGCAGATCGTGGAAATGGCCAAGCAGCCCTGGATCGCCGGTTTCACGACCAATCCCTCGCTGCTCAAGAAGGCGGGCGTGAGCGACTATGAGGCGTATGCACGCGATCTGGTCGCCGCGGTTCCCGACCGCCACATCTCTTTCGAGGTGATCTCCGACGATATTCCGGAGATGGTGGCGCAGGCGCGCGTGATCGCCACGTGGGGCGAGAACGTCCACGTCAAGCTGCCGGTGACCACCACCCGAGGCGAACCGCTATTCGAAGCCGTGCGCGACCTTTCGCGCGACGGAGTCAAGATCAACATGACCGCGATTTTCACCGATGAGCAGGTAGCCAGCGCCGTCGCGGCGCTCGATGGTGGCGCGCCGGCCTGCGTGTCGGTATTCGCCGGCCGGTTGGCCGATTTCGGTATCGATTACCGGCCGACCATGCAAGGCGCGGTGGCGCTCGCGCGCAAGACCCGCAATGTCGAGATCATCTGGGCCTCCACCCGCGAGGCCTTCAATGTGGTGGAAGCGGACGCCATGGGCTGCCACATCATCACAGCCCCGGCGGATGTGCTGAAGAAGCTGCCGTCGATAGGCACCAAGACGGCCGCCGAACTCTCGCTGGCGGCGGTGCAGGCGTTCCGGGACGATGCCGTTGCGGCCGGCCTACGGCTCGACGCGGCCGCATCGCGGGCGGCCGAATGAGCCGCCGCCAGTCTTAATGTAACGCTTTGAATCAAAACGTGTTCGCCCGTTTTCGGGGAATTGTCGCCAGCCATAGCGCAGCGTGCTAAGGGACAGCGAGGGGCCATTTCGTCGGCCAGGGGACGCTTTCGGACCATGACGCAGACCAGAAAACCGGACGCCGAGCATCCGTTGCGGATCGGCGTTGTTGGCGTGGGTGTTATGGGGAGCAACCATGCCCGGGTCTTTGCTGGCCTGCCGGGCATCGAACTGGTCGGCGTCGCGGATCCCGATCGCGGGCAGGCGGAATTCGTCGCCAATACGCTCGGCTGTGCCGCGGTCGCGGACGTCGAGGAACTGCTCGATCTTGGCATCGATGCGCTGACCATTGCAGCGCCCACGCATCTCCATCACCCGATCGCATTGACCTGTATCGGCCGCGGCGTCCACGTCATGGTGGAAAAGCCGATCGCCTCTACGGTCGAGCAGGGGCGCGACATCATCAATGCCGCGCGTGAGGCCCGAGTCACGCTGATGATCGGCCACGTGGAGCGCTTCAATCCGGCGGTGGAAGCGGTCAAGGACGCCATCCGCAACGAGGACATTCTTTCGATCGCCATTACCCGCGTCGGCCCCTTTCCGCCGCGCATGTCGAATGTCGGCGTGGTGATCGATCTTGCGGTGCACGATATTGACCTGATCCGCTGGTTCACCGATTCCGATATCGTCGAAGTGCAGCCCCAGCTCTCTAATGCAGTGGCCGAACGCGAAGATATCGCGCTCCTGCAGTTCCGCACCGCTTCCGGCGTGCTCGCGCACATCAACACCAACTGGTTGACGCCCTTCAAGGCGCGCAGCGTCACCGTCGCGACCCGCGGCAAATACGTTACGGCCGACCTGCTCACACGGCAGGTAACCGAATGCTTCGGCTTCCAGCCCGACGGCAGCTATTCCATGCGCCATCTTTCGGTCGGTCATGCCGAGCCGTTGCGCTCGGAATTGCTGGCCTTCGTACGCGCGGTGCGCTCCGGCGCGCCCGCGGCGGTGACTGGCGAGGAGGGCGTGGCCAGCCTGGAAATCGCGACCCGTTGCCTCGATGCACGCCCCGCCCATATCGATGCGGCGCGCCGACAGGCGCCGCGCGTGGTGGCCGGTTGAGCCGCGGCGCAGGAAACAGCAAATCAATGAATAAGCGTATCGAACCGCCCCCGATTCCGTTCATCGACGTCGCGGCCCAGCGCCACCGTCTCGGCGCCGCCATCGACAACGCGGTCGCGCGTGTGCTCGATCACTGCCAGTTCATGCTCGGTCCGGAGGTGCGCGCTTTCGAGGCGGAACTCGCCGCCTTCTGCGGCGCGAAACATGCCGTCACCTGCGCCAGCGGCACCGACGCGCTGGTGCTTGCGCTGCGCGCCAAGGGCGTGGGCCCGGGCGACGCCGTCATTTGTCCGTCGTTCACCTTCTGCGCCACAGCCGAAGTGGCGGCGCTGGTCGGTGCTACGCCGTTGTTTGTGGATGTCGATGCCGACACCTTCAACATTGATCCGAAGGCCATTGCCGACGCCATCAAGGCCGCGAAAGCGGCGGGCCTCACGCCCAAGGCGATCATTCCGGTCGACTTGTTCGGTCTGCCTGCCGACCACGCGGCAGTCGCCGCCATCGCCGAGGCCGAGAATCTGTTTGTGCTCGATGACGCGGCGCAAGGATTTGGCGCCAGCATCGGTGGCCGCAAGCTCGGCGCCTTCGGTACCATGACCGCCACCAGCTTCTTTCCCGCGAAGCCGCTCGGCTGTTATGGCGACGGCGGCGCGGTGCTCACCGACGACGATGAGCTCGACGGCTTGCTGCGCAGCCTGCGTATGCACGGGCAGGGCAGCGACCGCTACGACAATGTCCGCATCGGCCTCGCCTCGCGGCTCGACACCATCCAGGCGGCCATTTTGCGCGAGAAGCTGAAAATATTCCCGGAAGAGATCGAGGCGCGCAATGCGGCCGCGCGCCGGTACTCGGAAGCCTTGTGCGACGTCGTGACCGTGCCGACGGTGCCGGACGGTTATCTCTCGGTCTGGGCGCAATACACCATTCGTCTTGCGCCCGGTCGCCGCGACGCCTTTGCCGCCGCGCTCAAGGCTGAGGGCATTCCGACCGCGATCTATTACCCGATCCCGCTGCATCGCCAGCAGGCCTACAAGCACTATCCGATGGGCGAGGGCGGTTTGTCCGTCAGTGAGCAGCTGGCAGACGAGGTCATCAGCCTGCCGATGCATGCTTATCTCGATGCGCCGACGCAGGACCGCGTCATCGACGCCGTGCGCCGTGTTCTCAAACGGTAGCCGAACGGAATTTTCCTGCCAGCCGGGCGCGCCGAAAAGATGCCCTGTTCCCCCGAATAACGGAAAAGCGGTAGAATTAATGAAATTTCTGGAGCCGCCGGCCCGATGACGTGGCGGCTTCACCAGTTTGCTGTGGCACGCCCGATGCGGTCTCGGTGGGATTGCGCGGCCGCAAGCTTGACGGGGACGAAGCCGGGCCGATGGAAAAGAAGCGCGAGGGCACATTCTGATGGACGACCGCGCCCGTATCGGCAGGGAAGCGACCGCATCGCTTGCGGCCGACACCCGCGCTGCGTTGCGCTTCCTGACCCGCGGTTCGGTCCGCGATGACAAGTCGACCCTGCTCGAAGAAATGAAGGCGATTGAGGGCGAGGACGGCCGCGCCGCCAAGCCCTTCCGCCTGCCGGTGCAAGCTGTCGACCGGCTGAGACCCGGCCACTGCGCTATTACCGGCATCATCGCCGGCGGCAGGCTGCGGCCGGGTGACGAGATTGCTGTATTGCCGTCCGGACGGACGACGACCGTCAAGACGATCATCAATGGCGGCAGTGAGTCCGATGCTGCGGAGGCGGGCGATGCGGTCATCGTGACGATTGCCGACGAGATCGATATCGCCCGCGGCGACATGCTGGCCGCCGCGCGTGCGCGCCCGCAAGTCGCCGACCAGTTCGCCGCGCATCTGGTCTGGATGTCGAGCGACCGCCTGCAGCCGGGGCGCTCCTACCTGATCAAGATCAACAACAACGCGCTGCCGGCCACCGTCACCGAACTCAAGCACCGGCTCGACCTCGATACGCTGTCACATCTGGCGGCGAAGTCCCTGGCGCGCGACGAAGTCGGTGTCTGCAATCTCTCGGTCGCACGGCCGATTGCCTTCGACGCTTATGCCGACAACCGCGACACGGGCGCTTTCATCCTCGTCGATCGTTATTCCGGCGAGACGGTCGCGGCGGGGATGATCGATTTCGCGCTGCGCCGCGCCAGCAACATCCATCACCAGCACTTGGTCGTCAGCAAGGCCGAGCGGGCCGAGCTTATGACCCACAAGCCTGCGGTGCTGTGGTTTACCGGCTTGCCCGGCGCCGGCAAGTCGACCATCGCCAATCTGGTTGAGGCCGGTCTGCATGCCCGCGGGGTGCACACCGTGCTGCTCGACGGCGACAACGTGCGCCACGGACTCAACAAGGATCTCGGCTTCACGGAGACCGACCGCGTCGAGAACATCCGCCGTATCGGCGAGGTCGCCAAACTGATGACCGACGCCGGGCTGATCGTGCTGTGTTCGTTCATCTCGCCGTTCAAGGCGGAGCGGCGCATGGTGCGAGAGCTTTTGGAGGATGGTGAGTTCATCGAGGTCTTCGTGGACACCCCGCTCGAGGAATGTATCGCGCGCGATCCCAAGGGCCTCTACGCCCGCGCGCTGGCCGGCGAGATCAAGAATTTCACCGGCGTCGATCAGGCCTACGAGGCGCCGGAGCGGCCCGAACTCCATCATCATGGCCGGGAGCGGCGATCCCGGCACCTTGGCCGAAAAGATCATTGGGGAGCTGGTGCGGCGGGGGATGGTGTGATCTCTCGAGACGTGTAGTGTGGAGGCGATTACGGCTTCGCGCCTAATTTTGCCAATTTGGTCTTGCGCGCTTTGGTAAGGAGCCCGCGAGGGGGTAGGGTCTCAAACATGGACTTGTCGGCGTTCTTCAAGGCTGAACTGGTCGAGCATTACGACGTGGCCCGCCGCACCGAAGCGGCGTTGTCGAACGCGTTCGTTGCCGCTGGTTGAGGCTTGCGCGCTTTCGGTGCGCGGTGGCGGCAAGCTCTTGTTCTTCGGCAATGGCGGCAGTGCTGCGGACGCCCAGCACCTCGCGACCGAACTGACGATCCGCTATAAGGAACCGCGGGCCCCCATCGCCGCCATGGCCCTAACCACCGACACCTCCGCGCTTACAGCCGCAGGTAACGATTTCGGCTTTGACAAATTTTCGCACGCCAAATCGAGGCGCTCGGCGTCCGGGCGATATCGCGTCGCATCTCGACCTCGGGGAAGAGCCCGAATGTCATTGCTGGCCTGCGCCAGGCAAAGTCCATGGGCCTCGTCACGGTGGCCTTCAGCGGCAAGGACGGCGGCGACATGCCGGGTCTTGCCGAACATCTGCTGGTGGTGCCGTCGGAGATACCGCGCGCATCCAGGAGATGCATATCATCCTCGGCCAGCTGCTCTGCGGAGCGCTGGAGAGCGAATTGGGCTTGGTCCCTCCAGGTTGAAGGCCAATTCTTGCAAATTTCACTGACGGAAGCGCCAAAATTTACCCATGCAGGGCCAGCGCGAAACACAATCGTTTGAAACAGATATTTTTTCGTAGTGGGTCTTGCTGGACGAGCGATCTCGCGAGGGCCACCTTTTTTAATTTGACACGCTCAATTCACGCAGAATTTTCGTTCCGCCTTGGCGGCATTGGTTACGCGGCATTGGTTACGCGGCATTGGTTACGCGGCATTGGTTACGCGGCATTGGTTACGCGGCATTGGTTACGCGGCATTGGTTACGCGGCATTGGTTACGCGGCATTGGTTACGCGGCATTGGTTACGCGGCATTGGTTACGCAGCGGTGGTTACGCGGCATTGGTTACGCGGCATTGGTTACGCAGCGGTGGTTACGCGGCATTGGTTACACGGCATTGGTTACACGGCATTGGTTACGCAGTGGTGGTTACGGGCTGTCGAATTGCTTGTTAACAACTCATACAACTCGCTTTCTGCCTCGACGTATTGCGGTCACATGAAGTAGTAAAGGCTAATTGATTTGTCGCGATTTAGCCGAAGCCGCGCAATCAAGCTCGATTTCACTGCGAGATTTGCAATCGGGGAGCGTGGGCAATGGGCAAGAAAAATGTGGCATTGGTGCGGAAGAATGAGCAGCTTTCAGAACTCGATTTAACAAAATCAATCTTCGCTTCCTCGCCGATACTCGAGGGCGAGGATTTGGATGCCTACAATGAGTTGTTCAAGCGCGTATCGGACATGGTGGGGCCGAAGGATATTGTCGAAGCCATCTGGATCCGTGATTACGTCAGGCTGACTTGGGAAATCTTGCGTTATCGCAGCTACATCGATCGATTGATCAAAGCGCAGGTGCCCAACGTGCTGGAAGAGGTGTTGGAGCCCATTGTCAACGGTGAAATCGAAGAACGCGAGTTTGACTTACAGAAGATTCGAGTTCAAGTTGGTCTCACTCCAACCCCGACGCAAATGGTCGTTCAGGGCTGGTGCCGGGGCAAAACCGATACGATCAATTGGATCAAATCGTCGTTGCGCAAGACCGGCCTGACGATGGCAGACATCGAAGCTCGCGCCATGGTGCTGGCACTCGATGAAATCAGAGTGATCAATCAACTAGTGGCGCAGTCTGAATCGAGTTGCGTTGCTGTTTTGCATCAAATTGAAGATTGGCGCGCCGGCTTTGCGCAGAGGCTCCGTGCAGCGACGGACGTGATCGATGGTGAGTTCAAAGCCGTCGAACTCGGAAACGGCACCCGAGGGGAATAAGGATCCAGATGACCAGTGCACGCAAGATCGCGGCTAATTGGGCCAATAGCCGACTAAGCACGGGGCCAAAATCTCGCAAAGGCAAGTCGCGTGCTGCACAAAATGCACACCGTCACGGCTTGAGCCTTTCAGTTTTGCTCAATCCGTCTCTCTCGAAAGAAGTTGAGGACCTAGCTCAGAAGGTGGCTGGCGGCAGTCGAGATCCCGAGGCCCTGGAAGCAGCGCGTCTGCTCGCAGAAGCACTGGTTGATCTTGAGCGGATATATCGCGTCCGATACGACTATCTACGGCGCTATCGGGGGCATCTGAATTCGACAGCGTGGGCTATCGGCTCGATGTCATCGGAAAAGCCCAGTGCCGAAGAGTTACGCAGTCTCAAAATACCAGAACAGGCCCGGAGATACATCCTGGAACAACTCTTAAAAATTGACCGCTATGAGATGCGCGCACGATCAAGGCGCAAATATGCCGCGCGCATGCTCACCATCTGTTTGGGCGCTGCGAAAAGGCGAAAAGATATCTCAAATTCCTCGAAATGGGAATAAAAGCCTGCAGCCCTGGTTTTGGCAGAACGAACCCAACGACGCGACCAATTGATTTTTGGCAAACGAACCCAGTGGGTGTAAGAAACCCCCGCCCATAATCGATTTCGGACCGCGCTCCCCGGGGGCACGAGCGCTCTCAGAAATCACCTCCCTAGGCTGCAATCCCGCTTCTTGCGGGTCCAGGCCCCATCGGGCTATCCCCGTGCTGGGGGCGCAGCTGGTCCGCCTGGTGGGCGGGCCTGGTCTTGCGCAGGTGGAATTGAGCACGATGGAAAAACAAGAGTTCCGGGCCGCCAGTGCCCTCGCGGCGGTCTTCTCGGTCAGGCTGCTCGGCCTGTTCATGATCTACCCGGTGTTCGTGGCCTATGCCCGGCATCTAGACGGCGCCACCCCCTACCTGATCGGCGAAGCGCTCGGCGTCTACGGCCTGAGCCAGGGGCTTTTGCAGATTCCCTTCGGTCTCCTGTCCGACAGGATCGGCCGCAAGACCATGATCGTGCTGGGGCTCCTCCTGTTCGCGCTCGGCAGCGCAGTAGCGGCCATGTCCACCTCGATCGGCGGCGTCATCATCGGCCGAGCGCTGCAGGGCGCCGGCGCCGTGGGCTCGGTGATCCTGGCGCTGGTCGCCGACCTGACGCGGGAGGACAACCGCACTAAGGCGATGGCGATGGTCGGCATCACCATCGGCTTTTCTTTCATGATCGCGCTGGTCGCCGGCCCGATCGTCGCGAACTTCATCGCGGTCGACGGCATCTTCTGGCTGATGGTGGCGCTCGCCTTCGTCGGCATCGCCATCACCCTGTTCGTCGTGCCGACGCCGCCGCGCCTGCGCGTGCACCGCGACGCGGAAGCCGTGCCAGCCATGATCGGCTCGGTCCTGAATAACCTGGAGCTCTTGCGGCTCGATTTCGGCATCTTCGCCCTGCACGCCATGCTGACCGCGAGCTTTCTGGTGGTGCCTGGCCTGCTGCACGGCGCGCTCGGCGTCACCAGCCACGACCAGTGGATCGTGTACCTGCCGGTGCTGGTAATTTCGGTTGTCGTGATGATCCCGGCAATCATCGTGGCCGAGAAGCATCGCCGCATGAAGGGCGTGTTCGTCGCCGCGGTTGCCGCGCTGCTCGTCAGCCAGGTCATGCTCTATGCCGGCGCCAAGAACGTTTATGTGCTGCTTGCTGCGCTCACCATCTTCTTTGCCGCCTTCAATGTTATGGAAGCCAGCCTGCCGTCGCTGATTACCAAGGCGGCGCCGCCGGACGCCAAGGGCACGGCTTCCGGCGTTTATTCGAGCTCGCAGTTCCTCGGTATTTTCGTCGGCGGCATTGTCGGCGGCTGGGCCAATCAGCACGGCGGCAGCACCCTGGTCTTCGCCCTGACGGCGCTGATCGCGCTCCTATGGCTCATCGCGGCCGTTACCATGAAGCAGCCGAGCTATCTGACCACCCGGCTGGTGCGTATCGGCGACGGCGCCGACGCCATGACGTTGGCCGCGCGCCTGCGTCAGGTGCCGGGCGTCGCCGACGCCGTGGTGATCGCGGAGGAAAAACTCGCCTATCTCAAGGTCGACTCCAAGGCCTTCGACGCAGCGATGGCGGAGTCGCTGGCCAGCGCCTAGCGCAGTTTCGGCTCGGCTGAAATCAGCCGCTCGTCTCCTCGAAAGCGAGGACCAAGAAGGCAAGCCCAATGGTCTGAGATATTAGCTCTGGATTCCCGCTTGCGCGGGAATGAACGGAGTTTGCATCGTCCCCGAACGAAATAGGCTCGGCGCGTCACTCCCGCTTGTAAATATCGTCGAGCCGCACGATGTCGTCCTCGCCGAGATAGCTGCCGGTCTGCACCTCGATCAATTCGAGCGGGATCTTGCCCTGGTTGGCGAGGCGATGAACGCTGCCGATCGGAATGAAGATCGAACTCGTTCTCGTGCATGGCTTTGGTTTCCTCGCCGATGGTGACCTCGGCGGTGCCGCGCACCACGACCCAATGCTCGGCGCGGTGGAGATGCTTCTGCAATGACAGCATGCCGCCCGGATTGACCACGATGCGCTTGACCTGGAAGCGCTCGCCGAGATCGATCAACTCGTAATAGCCCCAGGGCCGGTGACCACGCTTGTGTTCGGTCGCTTCCTTGCGCTTCTCCGCCTTCAGCCTGGCGACCAGCTCGCGCACCTGCTGGCTGCGCGCGCGCGGCAGCACCATCACCGCGTCGGCGGTGCTCACCACGACCAGGTCCTTGACGCCGACCACCGCGGTCAATCGTCCGTCAGAATGGACGATGCAATCCTGCGTGTCCTCGATGACGATCGGACCATGTGTCACGTTGCCGCTTTCGTCGCGCGCCACGATGTCGAACAGCGCATCCCAGCTGCCGATGTCCGACCAGCGGAAATTGCCGGATACCACCGCGGCGCGGTCGGTCTTTTCCATCACGGCATAGTCGATCAGATATCTGCGGCGCCCGCGCGAATGCCTCTGGCGCAAGCCGCAGGAAACCGAGATCAGTTGAAGCATCGGCGACCGCCGTCTGGACCGCCGCAGACATTTCGGGTTCGAGCCGCGCCACCTCGTTGAGCAGCACGTCGGCGCGGAACAGGAAGTTGCCGGAATTCCACAAATAGCCTTCGCGCACATAGCGCGCGGCGAGGGTGGCGTCGGGCTTCTCGACAAAGCGCGCGACGACGTTGACGCCCTCGGCGCCGAGCGCCTCGCCTGGGAGCACATAGCCATAGCTGGTCTTCGGCTCGTTCGGCTTGATGCCGAAGGTGACGATGCGGCCGGCTTCGGCGGCTGCGCGGCCGGCGAGGCAGGTGGCGCGGAATTCGGGCGCGTCAAGGATGACGTGATCGGCGGCAAGCGCGAGCACGATTGCGTCCGGGTCGCGCTGGCGGGCGACCGCGGCGGCGGCCGCGATGGCCGGGCCGGAATCGCGCCGCAGGGGCTCGACTACCACCATCGCGTCGACCCCGATGGCCTCCGCCTGACGGCGGGCGAAGAAATGAAAATCCGGCCCGGTGATGACGATCGGCGCCGCGAACATCGGGTCTTGCACCCGCAGCAGGGTCTCCTGATAGCTGGAGCGCTCGCCGACCAGGGGTAGAAACTGCTTGGGCAGGGCGTCACGCGACACCGGCCACAGCCGGGTCCCGGCGCCGCCGGCCAGCAAGACGGGGATGATGGGGCGTTTCATGGGCGGATGAGTTTACTCAATAATTAGTCTAACAGTGTGAGTCGATTTTATCCAGGGCAACTCGGCGCGGCGAGGCCTCCTCCGGCGGCGCGCTCACCTTGCCGGCCGAGGTCCGGAAGACCTTCAATAAGTAGTGCGGCTTGCCAGATTGAAAATAACGCCATCGGGCGCCCGCTCGTCAATCGAGGATGTCAACCAATAATGATCGAGCATCTCGTCTCCATTGTCGTAGCGCCGATTGTAGAAGTGATTTCGGCGGCCGGCTATGCCGGCATCGTCATTCTGATGGCCATCGAGTTGGCGTGCATACCGCTTCCCTCCGAGGTGATCATGCCGTTCGCCGGCTATCTCGTATCCATCGGCCAGTTCAGCTTGGTCGGCGCCGCGACCATGGGGGCGATTGGCTGCAATGTCGGTTCGACGATGGCATACTACGTGGCCGCCAAAGGCGGGCGGACGGTATTTGAACGCTGGGGATCCTACGTCCTGGTCAGTCATGCGGACATCGAGCGCGCCGAACGTTTCTTCGCGCGCTATGGATCGGCGACCGTCTTCGTCGGTCGTCTGCTTCCGGTCGTGCGAACTTTCATCGCGTTTCCGGCCGGGCTCGCACGGATGCCGATGATGAAGTTCCAAGTCTACACATTTCTCGGCTCCTGGCCGTGGTGTTTCGCACTCGCCTATGTCGGTTACGTCTTGGGCGACCGGTGGCACAGCGATCCGACCTTCCGCAAAATCTTTCACCAGTTCGACCTTGTCATCGCGTTCGTCATTGTCGCGGGCGCTGCCTGGTTCGCCTGGTCCCGGTGGCGTGAGATTCGTCGCCGCAAGTCGTAAGCATCGCAATCCCCGACAATGGGAATTTTCTTCCCGCATCGCGCGCGTGCGCCGGGTTTTCCAGCGACCGCTATGCCCCACCCATGCCGAAAACGGTATAATGCCCGCTTCAACAGGCGCGTTGATTCTGCGTCCACCTGTTTACCGACCAGCGCTGGAGCGCGGCAGGATTGATCGATGATTAAGCGCATCCTCACGGTCGGCGGATTCACCTTGCTGTCGCGGCTGACCGGCTTCGTCCGCGACATCATTCTGGCGGCGATCCTGGGCGCGGGGCCGGTGGCCGACGCCTTTTTCGTCGCCTTGCGCCTGCCCAACCATTTCCGCGCCATCTTCGCCGAGGGCGCCTTTAACGCCGCTTACGTCCCGGCCTATGCCCGCATCCGCGAACAGGGCGGTCCGGTGCGGGCCGGGCTGTTCGCTGACCGCATCTTCACGCTGCTGCTGCTGACGCAGCTGCTGCTGCTGGCGGTGGCGCTCTTTTTCACGCCCGCCGTCATCGACCTCCTGGCGCCCGGCTTTGCCTACGACCCCGAGCGCTATGCGCTGGCGGTCAATCTCACCCGCATCACCTTTCCTTATCTGCTGCTGATCACGCTGGTGACGCTCTATGGCGGCATCCTCAACGCGACGCAGCGGTTCGCAGCCGCGGCCGCCGCGCCAATCCTGCTCAATCTGTCGTTGATCGTGGCGCTGCTGCTCGCCGCCTTCTTCCCCACGGCCGGCCATGCTGCGGCCTGGGGCGTGCTTGCGTCCGGGATCCTGCAGGCCTTGCTGGTCGGTGGTGATGCTTGGCGCTCCGGTGCGTTGCCCCGTTTGCGCTGGCCGGAGCTCGACGCCGATGTACGCGCGTTCTTTCGCGCGCTGGGGCCGGCCACTGTCGGCTCGGCGGGGGTGCAACTGGCGCTGTTCGCCGACACGATCATCGCCAGCTTCCTGCCTGCCGGCGCGCTTTCGGCGCTCTATTACGCCGACCGCCTCAATCAGCTCCCGATCGGGGTCATCGGCATTGCCGCGGGCACCGTGATACTTCCAGAGATGGCGCAGCGCATTGCCGCTGGCGATGGCACCGGGGCCATGCATGCGCAGAACCGCGCCGTCGAGTTCACGCTCCTGCTGGCGGTGCCGTGCCTCGCCGCCTTTGTCACCGTCCCCGACCTGATCATGCGGGCGCTCTTCATGCGCGGCGCCTTCACGGCCGCCGACGCGGTTGCCGCCGGGCATACGCTCGCGGCCTATTCGATCGGGCTCTTGCCCTTTGTGCTGATCCGCAGCGCGGTCGCCACCTTCTTTGCGCGCGGCGACACCGCAACACCGGTCAAGGCGGCTGTGGCGGCTGCATCAATCAATATCGGCTTCAAGTTTCTGCTCATGGGCCCACTCGCCCAGGTCGGCCTGGCCCTGGCGACCTCGATTGGCGCCTGGATCAATCTCGGCTTGGTGGTGTGGTTCGGCCACCGGGCCGGTCATCTCCGGATCGATCGGCGCTTGCGGCAATCGGCGGTGCGGCTGGCGATCGCCGGCTTGGTGCTGGCGGCCGTGCTATTCCTGGCTTACGCGCCGGTCAGCGGCTGGCTGGAAGGCCTGGACCGTCATGTGCGTGCGGTCGCCGTCCTGGCGGTGCTGGCGGCGCTTGGCGGCGCGGTCTACGGCGGGCTGATTGCGGTATTTTTCGGGCGCGCATGGCTCACGGCGTTTCGCGCCAAGCGCTAGTCCTGAAACGAAATTTCACCTTCCCCTGGAACCCTTGCGCAAGGTGGACAACACCACCGGCCGGGTCTATGGGGACGGGCCGGGCCGCGCCGCCCGATGACCGCAGGCTCTGCATGAACCCCACAGCGCTGAAGGCCTTATGGCCAACGCCTTGGCCCGCTTCCACGCCGCTGCATCGCGCCGGCCGGCGCGCGCTGTTGCCGCTGGCGCTTGCCGCCTTGCTGGCCGGTTGCGGACAGCACAACAGCAGCAGCAAGCGAAGGCGCCGCCGCCGCCGGCGGTGACCGTCGCCAATCCGGTCAAGCAGACCGTCACCGACCATGACGACTATGTCGGCCGCTTCGCCGCGGTGAATTCGGTCGAGGTACGCGCGCGCGTCTCCGGCTATCTCGACGGTGTGCATTTCAAGGACGGCCAGTTGGTCAAGCAAGGCGACCTGTTGTTCACCATCGACAAGCGGCCCTTCCAGAACGCGCTCGATCAGGCGCAAGCCACCTTGACTCAGGCCAAGGCCACTCTGTCTTACACGCAGGCCGACCTTGAGCGCGGTCAATCGCTAATGAAGGAAAAGACGATCACCCAGCAGACCTTCGAGCAGCGCACCCAGGCCGCCCGTATCGCGGAGGCCGCGCTCACGCGCGCCGAAGCAGCGGTGCGCCAGGCCGAGCTCGATTTGCAATTCACCGAACTGCGCGCGCCGATCGACGGCCGCATCGGCGCCCGCCAGGTGTCGCCGGGCAACCTGGTCACCGGCGGCACCTCCGGCAATACCACGCTGTTGGCCACGATCGTCTCGACTAATCCGATCTATTTCGAGTTCACCTTCGACGAGGCCTCGTTCCTGCGTTACCACCGGGTCGGGAATGCCGGTCACGACGTCGCCAGCCGCAGCGGCGGCGTATCGGTCACGCTCAAGCTCATCGACGAAAAGACCTTTGACCACAAAGGCCGCATGGACTTCGTCAACAACGTGATCAGCAAGTCGACCGGCACAATTCTCGGCCGTGCCGTCTTCCAAAACCCGACCGGCTTGTTCACCCCCGGCATGTTCGCGCGGGTGCGCGTGCCGGCTTCGGCGCCCTATGAAGCTCTTCTGGTGCCCGACGTCGCCATCGCCAGCGAACAGACCAAGAAATACGTGCTGGTGGTCGACGCCAAGAGCGTCGTCAAGCCGAAATACGTGACGCTTGGACAGCTTGTCGGCCCGCTGCGGGTGATCAAGAGCGGGCTTTCGCCTGACGACAAGATCGTGGTCAACGGCTTGGCGCGCGTGCGTCCGGGGCAGAAGGTGAAGGCGCAAGAACAGGGCGCCGCGCCGAAGAGCGCGCCGGAGGCCAGCGCCAAGCCAGCCTCGCGCGTCCAGGCGAACTGAGGCGAGGGCGCCATGCGCATCTCGCGGTTTTTCATCGATCGCCCGATCTTCGCCTCGGTCCTCTCGATCGTGTTCCTGATCCTCGGCGGCGTCTCTTATTTCCGCCTGCCGGTCGCGCAGTACCCTGAGATCGCGCCGCCGACCATCACCGTCAGCGGCCAGTATTCCGGCGCTAGCGCCGAGATCGTGGCCGACACCGTGGTCACGCCGATCGAGCAGGCGGTCAACGGGGTCGAGGGGATGCTCTATATCTCCTCGAACTCGACCGCCGACGGCAAGTTCACGATCTCGGTCACCTTCGACGTCGGCACCGAACTCGATACCGCGCAGGTACAGGTGCAGAACCGCGTCGCCACCGCCATCCCGCGGCTGCCGGCGGCGGTGCAGCAGGTGGGCGTCACCGTCGACAAGCGCTCGCCCGACATCCTGATGGTGGTGAACCTCTATTCGCCCGACAACTCGCGCGACGCGGTGTTCATGTCGAACTACGCGAATTTGGAGATTACCAACGTGCTCACACGTGTCGACGGCGTGGGCTCGCTGGTGATCTTCGGCGCGCGCGACTATGCCATGCAGGTCTGGCTCGATCCCGACCGCCTGCAATCGCTCAACCTGACCGCCAGCGACGTCGTCGCCGCCTTGCGCGGCCAGAACGTGCAAGTCGCCTCCGGCGAGCTCGACGCGCCGCCGGTGCCGCATCAACTCGCCTTCCAGATCGCCGTGCGCACGCAGGGACGCCTGACAACGCCGGAGGAGTTCGGCAATATTGTCATCAAGCAGACGCCCAATGCGGTGGTGCGGCTCAAGAACGTAGCCCGCGTCAAGCTCGAGGCGCAGAACTACGCCTCGAACTCCTATCTCGACCGCAATCCCTCGGTCGCGCTCGCCGTGTTCCAGCGCCCCGGCTCCAACGCGTTGAAGACCGGCGACAACATCCGCAAGGCGATGGTGCAGGTCTCCAAGGATTTCCCGCAAGGGATAAAGTACACCATCATCTACGACCCCACCCAGTTCATCCGCCAGTCGGTCGACGCGGTGGTGCAGACTATCCTGGAAGCGATGGCGCTGGTCGTACTGGTGGTGCTGCTGTTCCTGCAGACCTGGCGGGCCGCGATCATTCCGATCCTGGCGATCCCGATCTCGCTCATCGGCACGTTCTTTGTCATGAGCCTGTTCGGCTTCACGCTCAATAACCTGTCGCTGTTCGGCCTGGTGCTGGCGATCGGCATCGTGGTGGACGACGCCATCGTCGTGGTTGAGAACGTCGAGCGCAACATCGATAGCGGTTTGCCGCCGCCGGAAGCCGCGCGCAAGAGCATGGACGAAGTGGGCTACGCGCTGGTGGCGATCGCGCTGGTGCTCACCGCCGTGTTCGTGCCGTCGGCCTTCATCACCGGCATATCCGGGCAGTTTTATCGTCAGTTCGCGCTCACCATCGCCGGCTCCACCATTATCTCGCTAATTGTGTCATTGACGCTGTCACCGGCGCTATGCGCGCTGCTGCTCAAGGGCCGCGATGCGAGGCAGCGCCAGCATTGGTGGGGCGCGCCGTTCCGCGCCTTCTTCCGCATGTTCAACTGGGGCTTCGAGCGCGTAGGCCGCGGCTACGGCTGGCTTGCCGGCAAGGTCGTGCGTTTCGCGCTGATCATGCTGGTCATTTATGGCGGCGTGATCGCCTTCGGTCTCAACGAATTCCGCAAGACGCCGCAAGGCTTCATTCCGCAGCAGGATCGCGGCTTCTTGATCGTGGCGGCGCAACTTCCGCCGGGCGCTTCGCTCGCGCGCACCGACGCGGTGATGAAGCGCGCTTATGATATCGCCTCGAAGCAGCCTGGTGTGGCGCACGCGATCCGAATCGTCGGCTTTTCCGGCGCCACCTTCACCAACGCGCCGAATTCCGGCGCCATGTTCCTGGTGCTCGATCCTTTCGACGATCGGGCGAAAGACCCGCACCAGTCGGCGGATGCTATCCAGGGCGCGCTGTTCGGTAAGCTTGCGAGCATTCAGGCGGCCCAGGTCTTCGTCATCCAGCCGCCCTCGGTGAACGGCATCGGCACCTCGGGCGGATTCCGCATGATGGTCGAGGATCGCGGCGGCGAAGGACCGCAGGCGCTGCAGAAGGCGGTCTTCGCCATGATGGGCGCTGCGAACAAGACGACGGGCCTCAGCCGTGTGTTCTCGCTGTTCGAGACGCAGACGCCGCAGCTCTATCTCGATATCGACCGCACCAAGGCGCAACTGCTCGGCGTCAGCATCCCCGACGTATTTTCTACGCTGCAGATCTATCTGGGCTCGATCTACGTCAACGACTTCAATTTGTTCGGCCGTACCTTCCGGGTGCAGGCGCAGGCCGACGCGCCGTACCGGCTGGAGTCGAAGGACGTGTTGGCCTTGCGGGTGCGCAATTCATCGGGCGAGACCGTGCCGCTCGGCTCCTTCACCACCGTGAGCAACATCGCCGGCCCGTACCGCGTGCCGCGCTATAACCTTTATCCGGCCGCCGAGCTCGACGGCCAGCCGGCGCCCGGCTACAGTCAGGGTCAGGCCATCAAGATCATGGAGAACATCGCCGCGCACGTGCTGCCGCCGGGCTTCTCCTACGAATGGACCACGCTCGCCTTCCAACAATTGCGCGCCGGCAATACCTCGATCTTCGCCTTCGCGCTGGGCGTGGTGTTCGTGTTCCTGGTGCTGGCGGCGCAGTTCGAAAGCCTGACGCTGCCGCTGGCGGTGATCCTGATCGTGCCTATGTGTCTCGTCGCCTCCATCGTCGGCGTGGTGCTGCGCGGCCAGGACAACAACATCCTCACGCAGGTCGGATTCATCGTGCTGATCGGCTTGGCCGCCAAGAACGCCATCCTGATCGTGGAGTTCGCCAAGCAGCTCGAAGACGACCAGGGCCACGAGCGCCACACCGCCGCGCAGGAAGCGGCGCGGCTGCGTTTCCGCCCCATTTTGATGACCTCGCTGTCGTTCATCCTCGGCGTCACGCCGCTGGCCTGGGCGGTAGGCGCTGGCGCCGAATTGCGCCAGGTGCTCGGCACCACCGTGTTCTCCGGCATGATCGGCGTCACCGCCTTCGGCCTGGTGTTCACGCCGGTGTTCTACGTGGTGGCGCGTTGGATCGCGTCGCGCTTCGAGCGCCGGCGCACGGCAGACGAAGCAGAGCAGGCGGCCGAATAGCAAGTTCGGTCGACACCGTGCCGGCAGCGGTGGCGATGGCGCATCCATCGTGTTAAGCATGATCGGCGTTACGACAAAGCAGAGACTGTTCCCCATCATGAAATTTGGATTCGGTCAGGCGCTCACGCGCAAGGAGGATGCTCCGCTGCTGCGGGGCAAGGGTCGCTACGTTGCCGACGTGCTGCCGGCAAACGCGTTGCACGCGGTCGTGGTGCGTTCGCCGCACGCGCATGCCCGCTTCACCATCCATGATCTTGCGCGCGTGCGCGCCATGCCAGGCGTACGGCTGGTGCTGACCGGCGCTGACGTCGCCGATCTCGATCCGATGCCCTGCCTCGGCGTGCTGCCCGGCGTCGAGACCGACGTGCGGCCTTACCTTGTGCTTGCCCGCGACGTTGTGCGCTATGTCGGCGACGCCGTCGCCTTCGTGGTCGCCGATACGGTCGATCAGGCGAAGGATGCTGCCGAGGCCATCACCATCGACTGGCTGCCGTTGCCGCACATCATCGGCGCAGTCGAAGCGCTCAAGCCCGGCGCCGCGGCGGCCTGGGAGGGCCAGCGCAATCTTGCCTTCGAGACCGAGGACGGCGATGCCGACGCCACCAAAGCGGCTTTCGCGAACGCCGCGCGCGTGATCGAAACGACGATTGTCAATCAGCGGCTGGTGACCAACTACATGGATACCCGCGGTGTCGTCGCCGAATACGACGGCAGCCGCTATACGCTGACTCTGGGCAGCCAGGGCAGCCACATCATCCGCGACGTCATTGGCAACATGGTGATGAAGTTGCCGTCCGAGCGTATGCGCGTCGTTACCAATGACGTTGGCGGCGGCTTCGGCACAAAACTGTTTCCCTACCGTGAATACGCGCTGGCCGCGGTCGCGGCGGAACGCACCGGCAAGCCGGTCAAATGGGAGAGCGACCGCTCGGAGCATTTCCTCGCCGACAGCCAGGGCCGAGACAACATCTCGACCGCGCGGCTAGCGCTTGACGCTAACAACCGCATCATTGGCCTCGAGCTCGACATCGTCGCCGACATGGGTGCCTATCTTCACTCCTACGCGCCCTATATCCCTTGGCTCGGCGTGGGCATGGCGACTGGCGTCTATGACATCCCGGCCGCGCATGTGCGCCTGCGCGCGGTCTATACCAACACCGTGCCGGTCGACGCCTATCGCGGCGCTGGCCGTCCGGAGGCCGCCTATCTGATCGAGCGCGCGGTCGATACTGCCGCGCGCGAGCTTGGCATCCCGCCCGATGCTCTGCGCAAGAAGAACTTCATCAAGCCGAAGGCCATGCCTTACACGACGCCGACCGGCAAGGTGTACGACTCCGGCGATTTCGCCGGCATCCTGATGCGCGCCCAGGAACTCGCCGACTGGAACGGCTTCAAGAAACGCGCCGCCGAGTCCAAGCGAGCCGGCCGCCTGCGCGGCATTGGGCTCGCCACCTATATCGAGGCCTGCGGCAACAACGGACCCGAGACGGCGCATGTGCGGCTGGAGAAAGACGGCAGCGTCACCGTGCTGATCGGCTCGCAGTCGAGCGGGCAGGGCCACGCGACCTCCTACGCCCAGCTCGTCGCTGACCGCCTGGACCTGCCGCCCGAGCGGGTGAACGTGATTCAGGGCGACACCGATCTGATCGCGAGCGGCGCCGGCACCGGCGGTTCTAGTTCGATCCCGATCGGCGGCGTCTCGGTTGACCGCGCCAGCAAGACGCTCGGCGACCAGCTCAAGGAGATCGCGGCTGAGGCGCTGGAGGCGTCGACCGGCGACCTTGAAATGGCGGAGGGCACCGTGCGTGTCGCCGGCACCGACAAGGTCGTCTCCTTCGCCGAAATCGCGGCCCATCCATCGGCGACGGCGGAGCGGCTTAGCGCGGCAAACGAGTTCGGCAATGAGCCCCCGACCTTTCCCAACGGTGCCCATATCGCGGAGGTGGAGGTCGATCCCGATACCGGCGGCACGACGATCGTCAACTACGTCGTCGTCGACGACTTCGGCCGTACGCTCAATCCATTGTTGCTTGCCGGCCAGGTGCACGGTGGCGTCGTGCAGGGTATCGGCCAGGCGCTGATGGAGGACACCGTCTACGATCCCGCTTCGGGGCAACTCCTGAGCGCGACGTTGATGGACTACGCGTTGCCGCGCGCGGACAACGTTCCGTCCTTTACGTTCGAGACCCGCAACGTCCCGTGCCAGACCAACCCCTTGGGGGTCAAAGGTGCGGGAGAAGCCGGCGCCATCGGCTCCTGTCCGGCGCTGATCAACGCCGTTATCGACGCCCTCTCGCGCGGTTACGGCGTCCGTCATATCGACATGCCGGCGACGCCGCATAAAGTTTGGGCAGCGATCCAGGCCGCCAAGACGGGACAGTCCTGACGGCAGCAGATCACAAACTCGTGAATACCTGCGTCAAACGGCCTCCACGGGAAAGCCGGAATACCACCTTTACGTTGGTGTTTGCAGGTTACTGCGCGATTCACCATGTAAAGGAATCCCCATGAAGTTGACGGCAGTCATTTCGGTCGCTGCGCTGGCGGCGGCCGCACTCGGTACGACGGTACTGGCCGCGGAAAACCCGATCCTCGCGCGTCAGGAGTTGATGAAGGCCAATGGCAAGCACGCCAAGGCCGGTGCGGCTATGGCCAAGGGCGAAAAGCCGTTCAATCTTGCTACGGCCAAGAAGATTTTCGCCACTTTTGAAGCGTCGGCGCAAAAAATGCCCGACCTGTTCCCGTCCGATTCCAAGACCGGCCACAAGACCACGGTCGCCCCCAAGGTCTGGGAGGACATGGCCGACTTCAAAGCCCGCTTCAAGAAGCTTGGCGACGACGCCAAGAATGCGGAAGCTTCGGTCACCGATCTTGCCAGCTTCAAGACCGCCTTCGGCGCCATCGGCAAGGATTGCGGCGGCTGCCATCACGAATACCGCATCAAGAAGAACTGAAGCAGGCGGCCTCGCGAGATAGTTAAGGGCGGTGCGCCGCAAGGGCGCGCCGCCCTTGGGCTATGAATGTGGAGTTGCCGACGGGGGCCCCATGCTACGCAAATTGATCGTTGCGGCCGCGGCGCTCGCCGCCATTGGCGTTGCCGGTTTCTGGATCCTGACCGCGCCGCGATCGACATCAGCTAACGCGCTGGCTCCGCACACACCCGATCTCGCCAATGGCAAGACGCTGTTCGAAGTCGGCGACTGCTCCTCCTGTCACGCCACTCCCAAACAGAAGGATCGCACCCAGCTCGGCGGTGGGCGCGCGCTGAAGACGCCGTTCGGCACATTCTTTCCGCCCAACATCTCGTCTGACGCAAAAGACGGCGTCGGCGGATGGAGCGAAGCGCAATTCATCACCGCCATGCATGACGGCGTCGGCCCAAGCGGTGCGCATCTTTATCCGGCCTTTCCCTACACGTCCTATGCGCACATGCCGTTCAACGATCTGCGCGACCTGTTCGCCTATCTGAAGATCCTGCCGGCGGTGGCTGGCCAGGCGCCCGCGCACGACCTCTCGTTTCCGTTTACCGTCCGCCGCGGCATCGGCCTCTGGCAGAGGTTTTTTCTAGACCGCACTACTTTCAAGCCTGATCCCTCAAAATCAGCGCAATGGAATCGCGGCGCTTATCTCGTCAACGGCCCCGGCCATTGCGCCGAGTGCCACAGCCCGCGTGACATATTCGGCGCCATCGTTCCGAGCCAGCGCTTCGCCGGCGGCCCCAATCCGGAAGGCAAGGGCTGGGTGCCCAACATCACGCAGAAGGGCCTCGCCGATTGGTCGGTGAAGGACATCGCCTATCTGCTCGAAACCGGCATGACGCTCGACGGCGAACTCGGTCGGCTCCAGCATGGCCGAGGTGGTGGCCAATACAGCGCTGATTAGCGACGCCGATCGCATGGCAATCGCGACCTATATTAAATCGCTGCCGCCGGTCGAAGGCCCGCGCAAACCAAAGAAATAGCAGCGTACGAGGTCGGCACGCGCGCTCACCTTGGCTCTTGAAGCGTGCTGCTCGGACCACATCAAATTCGTTGGCGGGGCAATGACTGTTAATTGTCCGTTAATACCACCGTTCGATTATGGACAATCATCATATTCCATGAGGCAAGCTATGCGTGCTCTCGCAGTCATCTTGTTCGCCTCGTTAATTGCCTTGACGTCACCCGCCGCCGCTGCCGACCACGGTTCGCGTGCTGAGGCGGTCGCAATGGTCCAGCGCGTCCAGGCGGAATTTAAGAAGGCCGGCGCCGAAGCGACCTTCAAGGAAGTCGACGATAAATCCACCAAGTCCTTCCACGATCGCGACCTCTATCCCTTTATCTACGACTTGAAGGGGGTTTGCGTCGCCCACGGGGCGCGGCCCGTGCTCATCGGGAAGAACCTCATGAATCTCAAGGACCAGGATGGCAAGTATCTGATCCGCGAGATGGTCAAGCTTGCCAAAGGCACGGGGCACGGCTGGATCGACTACAAATGGCCGAACCCGCTGACCAACAAGATTGAAGACAAATCGAGCTACGTCGAAAAGCTTGGCGGCAAATATTTTGTCGGTGTTGGAATCTACAAGTAATCATCCTTGGGCTCCGACAGGACTTCGCCTGAAGGCAAGGTGCACACGATGGTGTCGGGTCTTCGCCGTGGTCTACTGGATCGGCTTTTCGATTTGTCGCTTCCAATAAAGGCTTCTGCGGCGTCTGCGGTGCTTCTGGTTTGCCTGGTGGCGGTCGGCATGAATGCCTACTTCACCTCGAATCGCACAGCCGAAGGCTTGCGCACACTATCGCACCGCCTTGAGCCGAAATTGCGGGCCTTCACCGACGTCAGCGATGCCGTCGCCGCGACGCACATGAAGATCTTTCGTTATGTGTCGTGGGGCAGCAACAGCGTCAGCAAGACGCTGCTGGACAAGCTCTACCACGAAATAAACGTCGATCTCGACAGCCTCTCGGTGCAGATCAACGATTTCGCCCACCGCCAGGATTTGTCTGATTACGAACGCAATGCAGTGCATGTGCTCTTGGCCGACTGGAAAAAATGCAAGCAGCAGGCCAAGGACAACATCGACGTCGGTCGCGCCGACCCCGCCATGGCGACGATGTTGCTCGGCCAGACCGACGACGGCTTCAATGCGGTGGACGGTGAGATTCAGACGATGTCCATGGCGCTTACCGCAAAGGCCAATTTCGTGCAGGATGGCCTCTATAAGGACGCGGAAAGCAACAAGGGCATCCTCATCGGCGGAACGCTTGCTGGATTGCTGGTGAGTATCGCGACCGCGGCCGTCGTCGGCGCTTCGATCGTGCGGCCGATCAGGGCCATTACCGACGTGATGCAGGAGTTGTCGACCGGTAAAACCGAAGTAGCGATCGGCTATCGCGGGAGTCGAGACGAGATCGGCAGGATGGTCGAAGCGATCAATGTGTTTCGAAAAAACACAATTGAGATGCATACATTGGAGCAGTCGAATTACCAAGCCGAGCAGCGCCGTGCCGCCGAACGGGGCGCGGAGATGCAGCAGCTTGCGGGAGAGTTCGAGAAATCAGTCCAGCGAATTGCCAAGGAGTTGACCGAGGCGGTGGTTGGCATGCACGACAATTCGCAGGCCATGTCGCTGATTGCAGCGCAAACCCGCGCCAAATCGAAAGCGGCCTCCGACGTTGTCGTCGACACCCGGTCGAATGTAGATTTGGTGGCGAATGCCGCCGAGGAGCTTGCGCGCACCATCGAACATCTGGCGACGCAAACCCATAGCGCGAAAGATCTGACTGGCAATACGGTGGCGGAATCGGAAGATGCGCGGGAGAAGGTGCAACAGCTTGTCGACGCAGTGCGCCAGATCGTACCGATCACCGGCCTGATCCAGTCGATTGCGCAGCAGACCAACCTGCTTGCGCTTAATGCGACCATCGAAGCCGCCCGCGCCGGTGCCGCCGGCAAAGGCTTCACGGTGGTGGCAGCTGAGGTGAAATCGCTGGCCGCGCAGACAGCGAGCGCCACTGACGAGATCAATCAAAAGATTGTGGCGGTCAATGCCTCATGCGATGCCGTCGTCGCCATCATGGGTCAGGTCATCGATGCGGTCACACGTCTCGGTGAAGGCACGACCGTGATGGCCGCAGCAGTCAACCATCAGTCGTCGGCGACGCAGGAGATTTCCAGGAACGCGCAGCTGGCCGCTGACCGCTCGCGTACGGTGGTGAGTAATATCACCGAATTGGATGAAAAGACGCACGAAAACGAAAGCGCCTCTGGACAGGCGCTAGAAGGGGCCAAGCGTCTGCTCGCCTATGCCGCCGAACTGCAGGAGCAGGTGGACAGTTTCCTTCAGCACGTCCGGGCGGCGTGAGCGCGCCGCACACGGCCAGGGCGGACGGGACAGGCCCGCCTATTAGGATTGTGCGCTAGGCCTGGAACGCTTTGAATGTGATGATGGTATAGGTGTCCCTGATGCCGGGAATGCACTGTACCTTCTCGTTGACGAAGTGGCCAATGTCGGTGCCAGCATCAACATAGAACTTCACGAGCAGGTCGTAGTCGCCGGCGGTGGAGTAGATCTCGGAGGCGATCTCGGCCTCGGCCAGTTCGTTCGCCACCTGGTATGACTTGCCGAGCTCGCATTTGATCTGGACGAAGAAGGGGGTCATTTCGGGCCTCCGGACGCCTTCTATTGGCGCACGATCTTGTCCGAAAACCGGTTCCCATCTCCGACCAAGTCGAGGACATGCTTTTCGGGATCATGCGTCGGGCAATCCAGCAAAATCGGGGCCCGCTGGCAAGCCGAAGAGGGCCAAGCGCCCACCCTTGCCTTGGCCGACGGGCCGGACTAGGTAAGGCCGCAGCAATCTCGTGGGGTGCCCGGAGCCGCCGGGCTGAGAGGCCGAAAGGCTAACCCAACGAACCTGATCCGGGTTATGCCGGCGGAGGGAACAGAGATGCACAAGACTTCTGACTTGCCTCCCGATTTGCCCCGCGACGTATCGCCAGGTGCCGCCGACATGGCGCAGGCCGCGGCCGTTGTGCTCGGGCGCCTGCGTGCGCGCGGGCCCAAGGTGCACTGCATCACCAATACGGTGGCACAGAACTTCACGGCCAACGTGCTGCTCGCCGTCAGCTGCGTACCCTCCATGACGCTCTCGCCTGAGGAGATCGCGCCCTTTGTCGCGCGCGCCGATGCGCTGTTGGTCAATCTCGGCACATTCGACCTCGAGCGGCGCGAGGCCACCGAAATTGCAGTGGAGACCGCCGGCCAAGGCAAGGTGCCCTGGGTGCTCGACCCGGTGTTCATCGACCGGGCGGCGCCGCGCGCCGCCTTCGCACGCGCGCTGGCCAGTCGCGCGCCCAGCGTGGTGCGTCTCAATGCGGGCGAATTCGCCGCGCTGACGGACGCGGAGCCCACGGCCGAGTCGCTCAAAGCTTATGCTCAGGAGCATGCCACCGTGGTGGCGCTGTCGGGCGAGACGGATCTCGTCGGTGACGGTTCGCGGCTCGCGGCGGTGGCCAACGGGCATCCCTTGATGGCCAAGGTGACCGCCATGGGCTGTGCCGGTTCGGCGCTGGTCGCGGCGTGTCTCGCCGTCGAGCCGGACCCCTGGCGCGCTGCCGCTGCCGGGTTATTGCTGATCGGCGTTGCCGGCGAACTCGCCGGCGTGCGCTCGGAAGGCCCCGGCAGTTTCGCAGTCGCTATTCTCGATGCGCTCTACCGGCTCGATGAGCCGAACTTTCTCCGGCATGCACGGGTGACATGATGGACGTCGATTTGCGCCTCTACGCTCTGGTCGATCCGGCGGTCGCCGGCGGTCGCACGCTCACCGACCTCGCCGGCCGCATCCTCGACAGCGCGACGCTGGTGCAGCTGCGCGACAAGCATTCGTCGACCCGCGCCATGGTCGAGGAAGCGCGCGCCCTGCGCAGCGTGCTGGCGCCGGCGCAGATCCCGCTCATGATCAACGACCGTGTCGACGTGGCGTTGGCGTCGCGCGCCGATGGGGTGCATATCGGCCAGGACGACATGGCGCCGCAGGACGCACGGACGCTGCTCGGCCGCACCGCCATCATCGGCCTCAGCCTGAAAACCCTGCGCGACGCCGAAACCGCTCCGCTATACCTGCTCGACTATGTCGCTGTCGGCGGCGTCTATGCCACCACGTCGAAAAAGACCGGCTCGCGGCCAATCGGTCTTGCAGGCCTGCGCGAGGTGGTGCGGGCGGTGCGCAAGCGTGCGCCGCGGTTCCCGATCTGCGCCATTGCCGGCATCGACTCGAGCAACGCCGGCAAAGTGATCGGCGCCGGCGCCGACGGCGTGGCGGTGATCTCGGCAATCTCGAAAGCGTCCAGTCCCGGCATCGCGGCGCGCCGGCTGCGCGACGTCGTCGATCGCGCGCTCGAGCGGCGAGGGCAGGGATGACGGCGATTGCCTTGACCATCGCCGGCTCGGACTTCGAGCGGCGGCGCCGGCATCCAGGCGGACCTGAAAACCTTCGCCGCGCTCGGGGTCTATGGCGCAAGCGCCATTACGGCGCTGACCGCGCAGAATACGCAAGGCGTTAGCGCCATCCACGACGTACCGCCAGAGTTTGTCGCAGCGCAGATCGACGCCGTGTTCGCCGATCTCGACGTCGGCGCGGTCAAGATCGGCATGTTGTCGCAAAGCGCTACCATCGAGGCGGTGGCGCAGGCGCTCGATCGTCATCGCGTAAAAGATGTTGTGCTCGACCCGGTGATGGTCGCGTCGTCGGGGGACCGCCTCCTGGCGAACGGCGCGGTCGAAGGCTTGCGCCGGCTGTTGGTGCCGCGCGCGCGCGTGATTACGCCCAATTTGCCGGAAGCCGCCCTGCTGCTCGACAATGAGCCGGCGCGCGACGAATCCGAAATGGAAGCGCAGGCGCGCATGCTGATCGAGCGCTTCCATACGCAAGCCGTGCTGATCAAGGGCGGCCACGGCGCCGGAGCCGAGAGCGTCGATTTGCTGGTCGGGGCAGGCGGCGCGGTCATACGGCTCGCCGCTCCGCGCGTCGCCACCAAGAACACTCACGGCACCGGCTGCACGATGTCATCGGCCGTTGCCACCGGCCTCGCCAAGGGCCTCGACCTCACCGCCGCTGTGCGAGCGGCCAAAACGTACGTCACTGCGGCCATCGCCGGCGCCGAAACCCTTGCCGTTGGCCACGGGCATGGGCCGTTGCATCATTTCTGCGCGTACGCGCACGATCTGAATATGTGGGAACCGGCTTGCGGACAAGATCACGCGCAAGGAAAAGGGAGTTCGTCATGACCACCACCCGTCGCCGCTTCACCCTGGCCGCCGGCGCCGCGGCCGCCGGTCTTGTCGCCGCGCCAGCGATCGTGCGTGCCGAAACGCACAAATGGCGCATGGTCACCTCATGGCCGAAGCGGCTGCCGGGGCCGGGGATGTCGGCCGAGCGCATCGCCGAGCGCATCCGCAAGCTTTCGGGCGGGCGCATTGATATCACCGTCTATGCCGCCGGCGAAGTAGTGCCGGCCTTTGGCGTGCTCGACGCGGTCGGCAACGGGGTCGCCGATATCGGCCACACCGCAGCGTTCTACTGGCAGGGCAAGATGCCGGCGGCCGCCTTTTTCACCACCGTGCCCTTCGGACTCACACCCGGCGAGCACGTCGCCTGGATCGACGCCGGCGGCGGCCAGATGCTGTGGGACGAGCTCTACAGGCCGTTCGGCGTCAAGCCGTTCATGGGCGGCAATACCGGCGTTTGCATGGGCGGCTGGTTCCGCCGGGAACTGAAGAGTCTCACCGATCTGAAGGGCGTGAAGATTCGCTCGCTCGGCCTCGGCGGCGAAGTTTATCGCCGCCTTGGCGCCACGCCGCAGACCACGCCGCCGGCGGAAATCCTCACCAGCTTGCAATCGGGTGTGCTCGACGCCGCCGAATTTGTCGGGCCTGGCTCCGATATCGCGCTCGGGCTCTACCGCGTGGCGCCGTTTTACTACTACCCCGGCTTCAACAAGCCGAACGGCACTGGCGAATGCATCGTTGCGCTGAAAGTGTGGACCGCGCTGGCCGATGAGCTGAAGGCGGTGGTGATGCATGCCTGCGCGGCGGAAGCAACATATGCTCTAGCCGAAATGGAGCGGCTCGATGCCGTGGCGCTGGAAGCGCTCACCGGCCAGCACCACGTCAAGCTTGCCGCGTTCCCGGCCGATATGGTCAACGCCGCGCGCAAAGAGGCGATGGATGTGCTCGGCGAACTCGCCGCCCGCGACTCCATGACGACGAAGGTGCACAAGTCCTACGCCGGTTTCCGCGCCCGCACCGCGCCCTGGTCGCGAGTGTCGATCGAGGCCGTGCTCAGGGCGCGGGAGGCTTGAGGGTCCGCCGCGGTTCAGGCCTTGCTTGTCGCGTCGACCGCGCTCGGCTCATTCCAGAAGGGCACGGCGCCGATCGCACCCGCGATCATCGCCAGGAACAATGCTACAGCGCTGGTCGTCCCCGTCGGCTTGGTCGTCATAATGAACATCACTGCCAGCATGAGCGCCGGCGCCATCAGTTTGGCGGTCCAGGCTATCGGATCCCGCGAGAGGGCGCGCGCGCGATGGGATAAGCCGTGAACGTGAAGCTCACGCCCCAAAGCGCGGCTGCGGCTAGCCTCGACGCCAGCGCCGAGCATGATGATGACGGCGAGGCCGGTTAGTGAAGCCAACAGCCATGGCTCCGACCAGCCAGATAGGCTGTGCGCCATATAGGCACCTGTCCCAAGCAGGCCTGTTCCCGCGGCGGGAAACAGCCGCACGAACTCGGCCATTCAACGTGAGCCATTGCCTCGCCTCGTCGGCCGTGCCGGCCGCGCGCAGGCGGAGCGCGGCATAGCCGGTTAGGGATATGCAGACAACGGCCAAGAGCAACGAAAGAAAGTGGAAAAATAGAGCGATCGGATATCCAGTCATAGTTTGATTCCCCTTCGGTCTTGATTGTTCACGCTGGCCACTGCGGGGCCCCGTGAAATTCGATGCCGTAGCGTTCGGTCATTTCCTTGAGCACGCCGGGGTCTGGGGGAAGGCGCAGGTCGTGTGCGACCGCGTCGGCAAAGAACGTCTCGAACCCGCCGGGCGTCAGCACGGTTACGTTGCGGCCCGGCATTTTGCTGACGATGCGGAAGGTGTGCGGCACCCCGCGCGGCAAGAAAATCGAGGTGCCCGGCCCGGCGCGAGAAATGGCGCCGTCGAGCCAGAACTGATACTCCCCCGCCAGCACGTGGATCACCTCGTCTTCGTTGTGGTGGATGTGGATCGGCGGTCCCTCGCCAGCCGGCACCGTGCCCTCGAACATCCCCACGATGCCGCCACTGGCCTGGCGGTCCACGGTTATCGTATACTGGCTGCCCAACCAGGAAACGGTCCGCGGCGGCCGGCCCACATTGACTGCGATGTTCATTGCTTGCTCTTTTTTCAGATGCGCGCCGCTGACCCGGAGTGGCGTGGCGGTTTCTGCTATTGGCTCTAGCCGCGCCCCCGGGCCCACGGAAATTAAATGATCGTATCGGGGCTATTCGTTCGATGAATTTTGCGGCGGTCGATCTCAATCTGCTGCGCGTCTTCGACGCCATGATGCTGGAGTTGAGCACGGTGCGGGCCGGGGAGCGGGTGGGCCTCAGCCAGCCGGCGGTGTCCTCGGCGCTCGGGCGGCTGCGCCATATCGTCGGCGACGAACTGTTCGTGCGGGACGGCAACCGCATGGTGCCGACGCCGCGCGCGCTGCAACTGAAAGAACCGGTGCGCACGGCTCTGCAGCAAATGGAAGAGGCGCTCGCCGGTGCGGCCCAGTTCGAACCGGCGACCTCCGAGCAAACCTTCGTGCTGCTTGGCTCGGACTATTTCTCGACCCTGCTGATGCCACGGCTCGCACAGGAGGTCGTGCCGGAAGCGCCGTCGGTGACACTGCAGATGCTCGACTATCCGAGCGGCGAAGTTTTCCGGCTGCTGAGCGAAGGCTTCACCGATGCCGCCGTCGACCGCGAGATGGAGCCGCCGGATTGGATCGCACGACAGACGCTGTTCAACTCCTATCTGCTGTGCGTCGCGGCCAAGGATCACCCCGTGTTGAGGCGTCACAGCGTCGAACCCGGCGCCCGCATTCCGGCGGATGTTTTTTGCGAAATCCCGCAGGTCATGTTGTCGATGGACGGCGGCAAGACCGGAACGGTCGACGGCACGCTCAAGGAGCACGGGCTTGCACGCACCGTGGCCATGACGGTGCCGCACTTCCAGGCGGTGGCGTTTGCGGTTGCGGCAAGTACTCTGCTCGGCAGCTTGCCGGTGCATTTCGCGCAGCACGTGGCGGCATCGCTTCCGCTCGATATCTACCTGCCGCCCTACGATCCGCCCAAGATTGGCGTCTGCCTCTACTGGCACAAGCGACTCGACAAGGATCCCGCCAACGTCTGGCTGCGTGGCCATATCGGCCGGGCGCTCGACCTCGACAGCTGCTTTCCGGCGCCGAAGGTGAAGCGCACCGATTCAGCCGACTGGAGCACCTGATGGTCGCGCCGTGGCCCACGCAGCGGCGAGCGGCCTGAGGATCCCGCTTCCTTTGCGATGCGCACTTTAGTTCCAACGAGCCGGCAATTTCATCTGGCCAAGGCACGGATGGGCGGGGTACGCTGTCGCGTTCAGTGTGCAGGGGAGCCAGACCGATGCGTTACAAAAAGCCGCTATTGACGCTTGCCACCGCGATTTCTGCCTTTGCAGTCGTAGCGATTGCACCCGCCAAAGCCGTGGAACTGCCGTGCAGCACCGCCAAGCTGATCGTTCCATGGGGCGCGGGTGGTGATACGGACCTCATTTTCCGCCTGGTTGCCGACGAAGCCAACAAGCAGGGCGCGAAACCCAAGCTGCAGGTCGTCAACGTGGGCGGCCAGGGCGGCAACAAGGGCGCGAAGGACGCCAAGGCGGCGGCTCCCGACGGGTGCACCTTGTTCGCAATCCACGACAGCGCCATCATCAGTTATCTGGCGGGCCGAGTGAATTTTACATGGGACGCGTTCGAACCGATCGCCAGCGTCGCGTACACGCCGTCGGTCATCGGCGCCAACGTTGGCACTTCGTTCGGCAACGTGAAGCAATTCGTCGCCGCCGCCAAGAAGGCGCCTGGCACGATCACTGCCGGGGTGACGCTCGGCTCCACCAGTCAGTTCGTCTTTCTGCTGGTCGAGGATGCAGCGAAAATCAAGCTGAAGTACGTGCCGTATGAAGGCACGCGTCAGCGGCTGACCGCGCTGCTCGCCAAAAATATCCAGGTTGGCGAGATGAACATCCTGACCGCCAAACAATACATGAAAGAGGGATCGCTAAAGGGTCTCGGTATCGCCACGGACAAACGCGATCCATTGGCGCCAAACCTGCCGACGCTCAAGGAACAGGGTGTCGACGTCGTCTATGGGCTCACGCGCGGGATCGTGGCGCCCAAGGGCACCAAGCCCGACGTCATCAAATATTGGGAGGGCGTCATCAAGAAGGCCGCCGAAAGCAAGGCGGTCGAAGGATCGCTCGGCAACAAGGGAACGTCCGTCGACTTCAGGGGGCCGGCCGAATACACGAGCTTCTTCAAGAAATCGTATGCCCAGTACGAGAAGCTCGCGATTTCGATCGGGATGTACAAGAAAAAATAGTCGTCTGCGAAACGCGCGAGCGGCGCGCATCGGCCTTCACGCCGAGCCTGCCGCTCGTTGGCCGGCCGGAGGAGCAGGCGCGTGCGCCGTCTCAGTCTCGATTCCATTGTCGCAACGATGCTGCTGCTGGCAGGTGGGGTGCTCTTCTGGGACACCTTCCAGTGGCGGCGCACGCCCTATTCGACCATGGCCTCCAGCGTGTGGCCGCGCTTCGTCCTCGTCGTATTCTTCGCGCTGTGCGCCATTTATCTCGTCCGCTCGATGCGCCGAGGCGCGGGCGATGAGGAGAGACGATCGTTTCGCGAGTGGATCGCCCATTATCGCAATCCGTTGTGGTGCTACGGCCTGTTCCTCGCCTTCCTAGTCACCTTGCCGTATCTCGGCATGCTGGTTGGCGGCGTTCTGTTCGTATGGCTGATGCAGGCGGCGGTGGGCGAGCGTTCGCTGCGCGCATATTTGCGCCATGCGACGATCGCGGTCGTCGCGGTCGGCTTCATGTGGCTCGTCTTCACCTATGCCATCGGCGTCATTCTGCCGGTCGGCAGTCTCGTCCACATCTAACCCGGCGATCCGGCGATGCAGCATCTTGATCATGTGATCGCGGCGTTCGGCGCTGTTTTCGAACTGCGGAATTTGATTCTGATGACGGTCGGCGTAGTCGCCGGCCTCATCGCTGGGGCCATTCCCGGTTTCACGATCACGATGGCGATCGTACTGACACTGCCATTCACGTTCGGCATGCCGCCGGTAGAAGGCCTGTCCACCATGCTCGGCGTCTTCGTCGGCGGACTCTCGGGTGGCCTGATGTCGGCGATCCTCACCGGGATTCCTGGCACGCCATCCGCCGTCGCCACCACCTTCGACGGCTTCACCATGGCGCGCGCCGGTAAACCCGGTCTCGCACTCGGCATCGGCGTTTGGTCGTCCTTCTTCGGCGGTCTGCTGAGCGCCGTGCTGCTGACGATCTTCGCGCCGCAACTCGCGCGCATCGGTTTGGAATTCGGGCCGTGGGACTTCTTCTCGCTCGTCGCGTTTGCGCTCACCATCGCCGCCAGCCTGTCGGACGAGGATTTGCTCAAGGGACTGATCGCGGGCGTGTTCGGGTTCCTGGTCGCCTGTTTCGGGGAGGACCAGGTCAACGGCGTCGCCCGCTTCAGCTTCGGCATTGACGCGCTCGAACAGGGCTTTGCATTCCTGCCCGTCCTGGTCGGCTTGTTCGCCTTCAGTCAGTTGATGTCGGATGTGCGAGACCCTGCCTCGGCCACCGAAGCGCTGACCAAGCGCGGCGCCACCGCCGTCAAGATCGAGCACCTGAACTCGATCAAAGCGATCTTCGCGCGCTGGAACGTCTGGCTGCGCTCTTCGTTGATCGGCGTGTTCATCGGCGTGCTGCCGGCGGCCGGCGGTTCGATTTCGAACATTCTCGCCTACGACCAGGCCAAGAAGGCATCCAAGTATCCGGAGAAGTTCGGCACCGGCATCCCCGACGGCATCATCGCGTCGGAGTTGGCCAACAACGCGACTGCCGGCGGCGCGCTGATTACCATGATGGCGCTCGGCATCCCCGGCGACGCGGTGACAGCGGTCATGCTGGGGGCTCTGCTCGTCCACGATATCGCGCCGAGCCCGACTTTCATCAGCACGCAGCCGCAGCTTGCCTATGCGATTATCGTCGCATTCTTCCTCGCGCACTTCATCATGGTCGCCTGCCAGTCGTTTTCGCTGCGCCTATTCGTGCTGATCATACGGGTTCCGCTCTATGTGCTTGCGGCGGTGATCCTCGCTTACTGTGCCATCGGCGTGTTCTCGCTTCATAACGTCGACTTCGATCTATGGACGCTGTTCATCTTTGGCCTGATCGGTTACGTGATGGTGCGGCTCGGCTTTCCGTTGACGCCGATGATTCTCGGTGTCGTGCTAGGGCCGGTGGCGGAGGTGAATCTGTCGCGCTCGCTTGCCACCAGCAGCGATTTGAGCCTGTTCGTCACCCGGCATTGGTCGCTGTTCTTCGTCATCCTGGCAGTGTTTTCCTTGCTCTATCCGTGGTTCGAGCGCGCGCGCGGCCGGCAGAAATGGACACTCGGCTATGCGCCGGCGCTTTCGATCGCACTCTCGCTGCCGCTCTTTCTCATGGGGGGCTGGGTACGACCGATCGCCGCAGCCGCTCTACTGATTTTCGGCGTCTGGATGATCTGGCGCCGCTGGCGCGGCGGCTGGAGGCTCGACACCGGCATCACCGGCACCACGCCGCTGCATCAGGGCTGAACCAGCGCGATACAGCGCGACGCGTCATCATCGTGCCGCGCATTGTCGCAGTCGACGTTCGTGTCGTTCATCAAACCAGTCGTTTGTTCACCAGCCGTTAACGCCTAGACGACACGGCTGTTGCACGTTAGCGACAGCGAAAGGTTTGGGCGGCTGCCTGGTATGGTTACGACCTATGGTTAACCCCACCTTTACGATTTTCAGGCTTCTCTGGGCGGCAAGACGTGGTCGTGCGGATGCTGTTTCCGTGCGTCTGGAGGACTCGGACGCAGCTTGCGTACGTCATCGGGTCGACCAGGCGAGATCGGCCACCAGCAACCTTAGTATCCTAGTAAAGGGCCGTGCCAAATGACGACCAAATTGATTCGAAGCGGTCTTGCAGCCGCCCTCTTGCTGATAGTTGCGCCGATGGCCGTCCGCGCGGCCGATCTTCCACCTGAATTCTACAAGGCGCCCGCCTATGTACCGGCCGAGCCCGTGTTTGCGACCTGGTCGGGGTTTTATCTCGGTCTCAACGGCGGCTACGGCTTCGGCAAGTCGGACTGGTCCGACCCGGTTACAGGCGTGAGCCCAAAGGGCTACGTCGTCGGCGCCACGCTCGGCTACAACTTGCAGACCGGCACCTGGGTGTGGGGTGCGGAAGGCGACGTCGATTTTGCCGGGATGAAGAACAGCGACGACACCTGCGCCGCCGGCTCGTGCGAAACCAAAGCCACCTGGATTGGGACGGCGCGGCTGCGCATCGGCTATGCCGGCTGGAACAGTTTCATGCCCTACATCACCGGCGGCGCCGCCGCGGCCGGCCTGCAGGCGAGCTCCGTCCTCGGATCGGCGAGCGCGACCCAGTTCGGCTGGACCGCCGGCGCCGGTTTCGAATACGCCTTCACGCCGAACTGGAGCGCGAAGTTCGAATACCTCTACGCCGATCTCGGCAGCTTCGACTGCAACACCTGCAGCGCGTCAGGCTCTGACTCGGTCGACTTCAAGGCCAACATGTTGCGCGGCGGCATCAACTACCGCTTCTAGCGGCCCGCCGCTGCCGGACGAACCGACAACGCCCCGGGCCTCATCGCCCGGGGCTTTTCGTCAAGCGCCACCCCGTTAACGGGCTTTGAACCATCCGGCGCTTCGGCGCGACGGATGGAGAAGAACGGGTTAACCCGGCGTTCATCGCACGTAAAGGAAAGGGCGGCGACCGGCCGGATTAATCTAAACATCAACACAATGTTGACCGCCGGGCCCCTAGCCTTTGACGCTGATAACAGGGACGAGCCCCGTGGCTTCAACGGCAAGGCGGCCCGCGTAACGTGGCCGCAAAGCGAGGCGACCATGGTGAGGATGCAGGATCTTCCGCTCGACCTCGAGACCTTCCGCGCCAGCCGCGTCAGCGACTACCAGCGCGGCGGCGAACAGTTCGTCAACGCCATCCGCATTGTCGGTTTTGACCGCGCCGGACACGCCGTCGGCGCCCACATCTACAGCGCGCACGGCGTCGAATGGATCATCCTCGAGCAGGCGGCGGCGGACGAAAATCCAGTGTTCGAGTGCCTGTGGTTTCAAGACGACTGCGAGCGTACCGCGACGCTCGCCGGCGCCGAGGAACGGCTTTACCACCACATCGCTGCAAGCGACGAGCACGCGCTGAGCGCCTGACGGCTGCGCCGCGCCGCAATTCCGCCTGAAATTCCGCACCGTCTATCCCGGCGCTTTATTGCGTTGCCGCACGTTTTTACGCAGCCGATATTCCGACGCCATCTAAAAGACGCCGCCGGCGGCGACTGTCCTCCATGACCGGACGCTGATCCGGCTATCATGGAGAGTCAGATGAAACGGTTTGTCTATGGTGTTGCGGTGTCGGCGCTGGTTCTCGGCACCGGTGGGCTTGCGGTCGCGTGCGAACAGCATGCACACAGCGCGGCCCTTCAGAGCCCGGCTTCTGCGGCGCAGGCCGCCGCCACCGAGCGCGGTTTCGTGCTCGCGCAGTCGCAACAGGAAGAGCCGAGCACCACGGGCGAAGACAGCAAGGAGTCGAAGCCCGAAGGCGAAGACCAGAAGTAACCGCGTCAGTAATTGCGTCGGTAACCGCGTGAGTAACTGCGTTTGTAACCGCGTGACGAGTCGCGTCTTGGCGCCGTTGTCCGTCCCGTCCCCGAGCGGCGTGGCGCCTTGCTCCCCCCGAAAGCGGCGCGATTTGACCCCCGGACCGGCAACGGTCCGGGGGATTTTATTGAGCCCCAGGGCCGTGGTGCCGACCGTATTCAGAAGGTGTGCGTACCGCTTGGAATGGCTGTCGATATAGGTGTCCTTGCTTCTGGCATTGAGCGGCCAATCGAACGATTTGAGCTGCAGCGCATCGGCCATGTTGAGCACGTCCCGGGACGTGAACGGGCGTCGCACGGGCTCGGTCGTCGCCATTCCATGCTCTCCGGTCGTGTGTTCTGATACGAGGAACGGGCCGGGCACGTTAGCCGGATTTCGGCGGGCACGGGAAAGCGCGCGTGCTCACTGTAAAATCGAAGCTCGCGAAAACCGAAGCCATCGAAAACCGAAGTTATCGAAAACCGAAGTCCTGGGCCGTTGCCAGCACGCCGTTGATATTCGCCTTGCTGGCGCCGAGCGAGGCTGCGTCGGGTGTCGCCCGCGCGTCCGTCCGCCAGTAGTGTCATAGTAACGGCGATCGACGACGACGAAGCAGCCGCAGCGTTGTTGAGCGCAAGTGTCACGGGCCGCCGTTAACTGGAATAAAATCCTTGACAGCGTGACGCTGCTTCGCTAGCTTTGCGGCATCGTCGGCGGGCTGTCGCCGCGGCCGGCGCCTTAGCCCCACGAAAACCGAATCCACATCCAAACGCAATGGAGCTTTGCCATGGCGAAACGCACCAGCGTGCGCACCCGTGCGCGCGCCGCCACCAAGCCGGCTGCCAGGAATAAGCCTGTTACCGCGAAGAAGGAGAGGGCGCCCGTCAGGCTCGACGGCCGCTGCTTGAGCCGCCGCATCGAATTCACCTCGCGCCTGACGGCGCATATCCGCCAGCGCTATGAGCAAGCCGGCGACAGCCCCGAGGTCATCGCCCGCAGTGTCGGCGTCGCCAAGGCGACGATCCAGCGGCTGGTGCGGGAGCAGGGCTGGACGCCCGCCGAGCCGGGGCCGCGCGATCTTTCTCGCGCGGAACAATTGGCGGCGGAAGCGAAGGCGTTGGAGAAGACGGTCGGCGCCGCAGCGATTCCCACCCCAACCCTCCCCCTTTCAGGGGGAGGGAACGAAAGCGTCGCGCTGCCTCAGTCAGATGCCGCGCCACCTGAGCCAGAAACCGAGCCCGTCGACATCGACCAGCAGATCGAGCGGCTGCTGCGGCTCGTGAGCGCCGAGATCGGCGTCTACGAAAACCTGCGTGCGACACTGAAGAGCGAGCCGCAAGGCCAGCGCGAAGCGCTTAAGACCGCGCACAACCTCGGCTCCCTCACTTCGACCCTGGACACCTTGCGGCGCATGCGCGCCGGGCAAACCGCGATGGCTTCTTATGACGACACAGACGACGACATCCCCACCGATATCGATGAACTCCGTGAGGCGCTTGCGCTGCGCATTGAAGCGTTCATGGAGAGCCGGGCGGACGAGGACGACGCTGCGCAGGCTGACGCCGCGCATTCTGACGGCGCTTGAGCACGACTTCATCGCGCTGGCGCATCGCCATCAGGAGCCGCCGCTTGCCGCCGCCAACGGCAGGCCTTGGACGACCTGGATGGTGCTGGCCGGCCGCGGCGCCGGCAAGACACGGCTCGGTGCCGAATGGGTGCGCGCGCTGGCGAAAGGCGAGGGGCCTTATGCCGAACATCGTCATCTGCACATCGCGCTGGTCGGCGAGACCGAGCACGACGCGCGCGAGGTGATGGTGGAAGGGCCGGCGGGGCTCCTGCGTTCTTCTCCGCACGGCGAGCGGCCAAGCTGGACGCCCTCGCGCCGGCGGCTGGAATGGCCGAACGGCGCGGTGGGCCTCTGCTTCTCGGCAGAGGACCCCGAGCAGTTGCGCGGGCCGCAGTTCGACGCCGCCTGGTGCGACGAACTCGCCAAGTGGAATTATCCCGACGCCACCTTCGACATGCTGCAGTTCGGCCTGCGTCTGGGCGCGCGGCCGCGCCAGCTCGTCACCACCACGCCGCGGCCGCTTCGCTTGATCAAACGCTTGCTTGCCGACCCGCGCACCGCCGTGACGCGCGCTTCCACCCACGCCAATGCCGCGTTTCTCTCGCCCGCTTTCCTCGACGAGGTGCTGGCGCGTTACCAGGGCACGCGGCTGGGGCGGCAGGAGATCGACGGCGAAATCATCGAGGACCGCCCCGACGCGCTATGGACGCGCGCCATGATCGAGGCCGCGCGCGTCAAGGCAGCGCCGCCGCTGATGCGCATCGTCGTCGGCATCGACCCGCCGGCCTCGCACCGCGACGGCGCCGACCTGTGCGGCATCGTGGCGGCGGGCCTCTCCGAGGAAGGCATCGTCTACGTGCTGGCGGACGAAAGCCGCGGCGGGCTTCAGCCCGCCGGCTGGGCGCAGGCCGCGATCGCGCTTTATCGCCGGCTTAAGGCCGACGCCCTCATCGCCGAGGTCAACCAGGGCGGCGACATGGTGAGCGCGGTGCTGCGGCAGGTGGATCGCAGCGTGCCGGTGCGCGAGGTGCGCGCCACGCGCGGCAAATTCCTGCGCGCCGAACCGGTGGCGGCCTTGTACAGCCAAGGCCGCGTCAAGCACGTCGACCCGCCGTTGATCGCGCTGGAGGACGAAATGTGCGACTTCGGCCTCGGCGGCCTTTCCACCGGCGCCTCGCCGGACCGGCTCGACGCGCTGGTGTGGGCGGTCACCGCGCTGACGAGCAGGGGGTGGGAGGGGCCAAGGATCAGGAGTTTGGGCCGGGACCCGCATCTGGTGCCGCGGTGGGTACTTGGGCGGGTCGGTGGGTAGGGATGCCATCGGCCCTTGCGTTATCGGCCACGAATCCTACATAAATTCTTGCCGTGATTCCAAAGGGTTGTGATAACTTAACCTGATCTACAGGCCCGCCAATCATCCTGATATCATGGCGCGCTTGCTCTTGGCGCGGTCGGGCAGGGATGCCAACCTGTCGAACAAATCGGCAAAGGGCGCGCTGAAGAAGCGCCTTCTGGAGTGCCAGCATGCTCGTCACGATGAAAAACTCCGAGCTGATCGACAAGCTCGTGGTGATCGCGGACGGCAATTTTGATCTCGTCCAACAGGCCATCTTGGCCTGTGCCGAGGGCGCCGGCGGTGGGGCCGACTTGAAGAAAGTCGTTGAATACATCCAGGCGCACCGCGTACAATCTCCGGCTGCAGCCTAGATAAATTCTTGCTATGATACGCCTATGTCATTGGCATGGGCGACCATCGCTTTAATCGTATTTCTCCACCCGGCATTTTCTTCTTCATAGGGCTTGCGAGCTACGAGAGGCTATCGCCGGAGATCATCCGCAGCAGCGTAGTCAGCGAAGTGGCGATGGCATGCGCCATCGCGCTCGTCATACATTTTGTATCGATTTCTGTCCTCAGCATCTTTGGTTTTCGGCTGAGCCAATTTATCGAGCCGCTTGCCGAGTATTCCAAGATCCCTACGGACGTTTTCGTACAGCGTGCGTTCGATCGTCTGATGCCGGTGGCGGTCTATTTCACCGCCACGACGTTTCTCGGCTTCGCATTCGGCTTCGTTGTCGCCATCAACATCGTGTCGGGCCGCCTGCGGCGGCTGGCGCGGCACAAATGGATTTACGACATCATCGACGTTGATCGAAAGGGCGGGGTTGTGACGGCTTTCGTCATGACGGCCATCGTCGATGACGCGCGTATCATTATGTACAAGGGGCGGGTGCACGACATCTTCCTCGAACAGAATGGCAATATTTCATACCTCGTGCTGAAAAACTGCTTTCGCTATTACATGACGTTCGCCGATGGAGAACTGGTCACCAGCAAGCAGTTGGAGCTTTTCGGCGTCCGCCAGGGCACGCGGCCCGCAAACGTGTGGGACCGTCTGCTGATTGAGGGCGGCAACATCGCGAACGTTCTTTTCAATTCAAGTCCCCAAATCAGAGCGCAAGCCGAAGGCAAGGAAGCCTTGGACGCGGCCTATCAGGAAGCCTTGCAGCGTGGTGCGCGTGCCGCGGCGCAGGGTGGACTGTTGATTCGCGGGGGGGGGCGTAGCGCTTCATCTCGCGGCCTGCGCACCGAGCCGGTGGCCGCGTTGTATGCACAGGGCGCGTCAAGCACGTCGACCCGCCGTTGATCGCGCTCGAGGACGAAATGTGCACTTCGGCCTTGGCGGCCTTTCTACCGGCGCCTCGCCGGACCGGCTCGATGCGCTGGTGTTGGGCGGTGACGGCGCTGACAGAGTCGGGGGTGGGAGGGGCCAAGGATCAGGAGCCTGGGCCGGGATCCGCTGGTGCCGCGGTTTATGGGGCCGCTCAAAAACAGTTCTGCAGCTTGCTCAATGTCCGCTTCGCTCCGAGAGCGGCCGACGTCCCGCGATGAAATGCCGCTAACGGCCAAGATGCGACACGGACCGTTTGGTGGAACGTGAAAGAGGCTATCGACTGCGGCGACGTTTTGCTGCACCGCGATAAGGCACTGTAAAAAGCGCTCAGTGCGCTCCCATCAGGGTACTCTCGCCGAAAGCGGAACAATATCCGTCCAACACAAGTTTCCCTTTTCATGGCTCACTATTTATTTTCGGGCGAGAGCATGGCCGGCATCCAGAATGAAGCTACTCTCATCGCTGAAGCCAGGGCCCAGAGAGCAGCTATTGCAGAGTTCGGCGTCGAGGCGTTCCGAACTGATGAGCTCGACGCCCTTTTGACCAAGGGTGCCGCCTTGGTTGCGCGGGGTTTGGGCGTAGAAAGGGCCAAGGTGCTTGAACTCATTGAGCCAGACAAAAAGCTTCTGATCCGCGCCGGTGTCGGTTGGAAACCGGACGTGGTTGGCACGGTTACGATTGATGCCGACCACGGCTCGGCTGCCGGATTTGCCCTTCTCACAGGCAAGCCGGTCATTTCTGACGATGCCGAGCATGACGAACGCTTCTCCTATCCAGCGGTGCTCAGGCAACATGGCATCAAAAGCGCGATTAATGTCATTATCTCGGGAAGCGAAACGCCATTCGGCGTGCTAGAAGTCGATAGCCAAGAAACGCGCAGCTTCAACCACGACGACGTCAATTTTCTGCAGTCATATGCAAATTTGATGGCGGCGGCAATTGATCGCTTGAAATCTCGCCGAGAGCTTACCGAACTTGTCAAGCAAAGAAACGTCCTTCTGCGCGAATTACAGCATCGGGTAAAGAATACTCTCCAAATCATTTCTGCATTCGTAGCCTTGGAGCGGAAAAAAATCGGCAATGAGGACGCTCTGGCACCGCTGGCTGCGATATCCAGCCGGGTTCACGCGTTGAGCACGTTATATGACCGCCTGCTGCCGACGGATGGCCAACGAGTGGTTGATTTTTGCGATTACGTTGAAGAAATATGCAAAGGCTTAGTACTCATACCAGAGCGAAAGACGATCAATCTCGAAATGCACTGCACCTCGCTTCTTTTGGACGTAGAGCAAGCTTTTCCACTTGGGCTGATTGCAAATGAATTTATATCGAACAGTATGAAGCACGCCTTTCCGGATGGTCGTGGCACAATTTCTGTGATGTTGGAGCAGATGGGCGAAGGAAATATAAGGCTGGTTTTCAAAGATAATGGCGTCGGTGCACGCGATCCGCATGTGATGGATAGAGGGTCAGGGCTGCGTTTGATCGAACAATTAGCAGATCAAGCGCGCGCAGAGTCTTCGCTGGGACATGGCGTCAGGTACAGCCGTAACTCTGATCTTTTCTTCCGCTCAGGTGGAATAGCATCATATTTCGTTTCCTCGTCATTGGGACGGCGCATCCGAATTGGGTCAAACACCGGCTTGAGGCTTGTTGACAAGCGGTGTCGGGTCCGCAGCAGGAAGCAGACGAAGAATTGCCCTCACGCCACCGTCTCCACCGCACTCCCGCCGGCCGCCCTAGCTCCGCTGCTCGGGTGCCGGCACCGGCGTCCAGTCCCGCGCCAGCCCGAAATCGTCACCAATGGCGTTGGCGGCTATAAAGCCGGGGGCGCCATTCATGCCGCCGCCGTTGCCGACGCCCGAGCCGCAGATATTTGCTGTCAGGCGATGACGGTCTCAGGACATCCCGCTCGCTGCAACGCCCAGCCCGCCGTCCACCTCACCGAACGACGGCACTTGCCCTGGCAGAACGATATTGTCGCGTCCGAGGGACGCAATATCGCGAACGCCGATATTGGCCATGGTGCGGCGTATTTCGGCGTCGAAAATGGCGATCGCCCGGCGCACGCCGGGCTCGCCCGCTGCGCCGACGCCGTAAAGCGAGGCGCGTCCGATGGCCACCGCGTCGGCACCGAGCGCCAGCCCCTTCAGGACGTCGCTGCCGCGCCGAAAGCCTGAATCGACGATGATCGTCAGCCGGTTGCCGGCCGCCGCGGCGATGTGCGGCAGCATCTCGATCGGCTGGGCCGCCGCATCGAGCACGTTGCCGGCATGGTTCGAGACGATGATGCCGTCGGCGCCGCAGGCGGCCGCCTTCACCGCATCGTCGGGATGCAGGATGCCCTTGACTATCAGCGGACGCGGCCAGAGATCGCGCAGCCGCTTTAGGAAATCCCAGTCGAGCGTTTCGTTGCGGCTCATGAAGCCGGCGACCTTGCCGGCCGTGTAGTCCTTCTCGTCGGCGGCCTCGGGCGGAAAATGGATGTTGGGAAAACGCGGCAGACGCCCCTCCGCGAGGATGTAGCGCGCGAGCGTGCCGAACAGCCAGCGCGGATGGCGGAGGCCATCGATCGCACTCTGCAGCGTCACCCGTGGCGGGAAGTTGGCGCCGTTCCGGATATCGAACTCGCGGTTGTTATAGGTCGGCGAGTTGACCGTGAGCACCAGCGCCTCGAAGCCGGCATCGCGCGCCCGCGCGACGGTTACCAGCGCGGCCTCGACGTTGCGCCAGACATAAAGCTGATACCACTGGGTGCCGCCGCCCTCGGCGAGGACTTTCTCCATCGCGGTGCTCGACGTGCTCGCCAGGGTAAAGGGGATGCCAGCGTGCGCCGCGGCCCGCGCCAGTTCGATCTCGGCGCGGTACCAGACCCAGCCGGCGATCCCGGTGGGGCCGATCAGCAACGGCAGCGCGTGCTTCTTGCCGAACAGGGTGATGCCCGGGTCGCGGCCGGAGACGTCTTTGAGCACACGCGGCAGCAGTTTGATGCGGTCCAGCGCGGCGCGGTTGTCGCGCATCGCGATTTCGTCCTCGCTGCCGCGGTCGCAGAACTCGAACAGCGCCTTCGTCAGACGGCGACGCGCCATGCGACGCAGGTCCTCGATATTGAGTGCCTCGCGCGTCAGATCGCTCATGCGCTCCCCCGGAATAGACAATTGCCTTGCGGCCCCTGCGAAAAGGAGCACGCAGCCGGTCCCGGTGCAACCGGAGTTGCACAAGTCCCGTGACGGGTTGTTGAAGGACCGCCTTGCCCCGCAAGCCGATATCAAACGTCTCGATCTGGCCAAGCGCGCTATCGAACGGGGCGGGCAAAGGCCGCGCCCGGGAAAGTCGAATACTCATGGCTGATCGTTCCCGGCGCGTCAGCGGCCGGTCAGGTTGACGCGCTTCCAGAAATGTTTTCTTGCCTCGAAATCCACATCCGCTTGAGTGAGCGATAGATCGCGCAGTTCAACGTCGTTGAGCATAAGAAGCTCACGTCGCAGACGCGCATGGACTTGCCAGGCGCGCATCGCCGCAGATGCACATCGGCTTACTTCGGTGAAGAACCGATATCCGCGGCCGATACCTTGCGCCGGAAGAAAATGGTTGGCGATCATCGACACGCTGTCGTCCTTTTCAATGGCAGCCCGAAGCCGCATGCGAAAATGGAGCTTCGAGAAGCCGCCACGCCTTCGTGGCGGCGACGTTTCGTCGAGACGGTCCTGATTATTGGACCGGGCGGAGCGCCGGGAAGCCGGGGCGTCCGGGAAAGTCCGGGTCGCTATTGCCGATTGGCTTTCAGCTCCGAGATCTGCTCGGTGTCATAGCGGCGGCGCAAATCGCCAATGGCTTTGGCATCCGGCGGGTTGCTCTGCGCAACCAGCTTCACGAGCTCCTCGAAATAATGCTCGTGACCGGGCGGCGAGACGGTCATGATCATCCTTGCCGGCTTGTCGCTGGCGTTGGCGATATTGTGAGGCACGCCGGGCGGAAGAAACAGGTATGTGCCGGGTGTGGCGCGGATTTTTTGGTCACCGACCTGCCACGTGCACTCGCCCTCCAGCACGTAAAAGGTTTCTTCCTGGACGCGGTGAACGTGGAGCCCGGTGGAGAAGCCGGGGGGCAGCGTCCAATCGAACATGCTCGTGTGTTTGGTGTCTTCTCCGGTCACGAGAAACGTCATGGGCTTGCCGGCCAACGTGACGGCCTTGCCCTCGCCGGGCATCCGGATGACTGCTTGTGGGCTCATTTCATATCCCCTGTGGTTTGGCGCTTGGCGTTGCGCGGCAACCCATGCAGGATGGTCCCGCCGCCCCCGGAGGTCGTGAATTCGTTCCGAAAAAGCTCTAAAATAGTTCCAAACGGTAGCCGCTGAGCTATGGCGAATATCCGGACATTTGGCCCATTCCACCTGGATACCGGCGCCGACATGCTGTTTTGCGGCGCCGAACCCGTCGTGCTGGGCCGGCGCGCGGTCCTGCTGCTTCGACACCTTCTGGACCAGGCGGGTATGCCGCTTTCAAAGGATGCGCTGATCGGGGCCGCGTGGCCGGGCCTGGCGATCGAAGACAGCAATTTGACGGTGCAGATCGCGGCGCTGCGCCGGGTTTTCGAGGAGAACGGCGGTTGTGCGGCCTGGATCGAGACCTTGCCGCGTCGTGGCTACCGCTATGTCGGGCCGGCGGTCTCAACGGTTGAGCCGTCTGACGAACCGGGCTCGCGGACCCCGCCGGCGCTTTCGTTGCCCGACGAGCCCGCGGTCGCGGTGCTTCCGTTTTCCAATTTGAGCGATGATCCCGAACAGGGGTTTTTTGCCGACGGCCTCACGGAGGACATCATCACAGCGTTGTCGCTCTGGCGTTCGTTCCCCGTCATTGCGCGAAACTCGTCCTTCGTGTTCAAGGACAAGGCCGTCAATATTCAGGAGGTCGGCAAGACACTCGCCGCCCGCTACGTCCTCGAAGGTAGCGTCCGCAAGAGCGCGGGCAGGGTTCGGGTCGCGGCTCAGCTTGTCGATTCGGAGACGGGTCACCATGTCTGGGCCGAAACATTCGACCGCCAACTCACGGACCTGTTCGATCTGCAAAATGAATTGACGAGAAAGATAGCCGCAGTCGTCACGCCTGAGGTGGAACGCGCGGAAATTCGCCGGCTGTCGACACAGAAGCCGCAAAATCTCGATGCCTGGCATTTCGTTCAGCGCGGCACCGCAGAGCTCGACACGTATACCAGGGAAGGCAACATCCGCGCGCGCGAGATGTTCGGGCGAGCGCTCGAGCTTGATCCGCACTATAGCAGGGCGTTTGCCGGTATCGCGTTGAGCTATAACCGCGATCTTATGTTGGGCTATGAGAGTTCGCGCGAACAGGCGATCGACTGCGCCCTCAAGAACGCCCGGAAAGCAGTCGCATTGGACCGATCCGAACTCGTATCCCCAGAGCATTCTGGGCATGGCGTTCCTGTGGTCCGGCCAGCAGGAAGAAGCGAAATTGTCGTTCGAGCGGTCGGTCGAACTGAACCCGAACAACGGGTACGCGCGCGCGTCGCTGGGAAACATCATCGATCTGATGGGGCGGTCCGAAGACGGCATCACGATGATGGAAGAAGGGATCCGATTGAACCCGGACGCGCCAAATATGCGGCATATCTACGGGTTCCTGGCCCGCGCCCTGATCTGCGCAAAGCGATATGAACAGGGGGTCAAATGGGCAAGACGGGGAATCAACGCAGACCCCGATAATCCCAACGCGCAATATTTGTTGGCGGCCGCGCTAGCACATCTGGGGCGCATCAAGGAGGCGGAAGTGGCCCTTGCCCGGTGCGAACGAATCCAACCCGGGTTTGTTGCCGCCCGCACGGAGTGGCAACCCTATCAGGACTCCGGCCGCAATGAACCAATCCTGGAGGGGATTTGTAAATTGCGCGGGCACGATTGATGGTGGCCGCTTGTTTCGGCTTGTTCGGGACCGGAACCTTTTCTGCCGCAAGCCCGCGCCGCCCCGTAAGCACGGTGGCTCACAGTGAAGCTTAAAGACGCCGCGATAGGCTTGCGACGCCTCGCCGCTCGGCGCGTCAGAATATGGCCTTGCCCGCCATCAATCCCATCACAAGGAAAACGAGGAAGATCGCGACGGCGATAAAGAACAGCCACTTCGCGATGGTCGCCGCCCCGGCCGCGATGCCGCCAAAGCCGAAAATTGCGGCGACGATTGCAACAACAAAAAAGATCAACGCCCATTTAAGCATGACAGCCTCCTTCGCCAGACCTAACGCCGCAGCCAAATGTCGGTTCCAAGCATTTGAACAGAAACCATTGACCGAGACGGGCGTTGTCACTCCACAAAAATGGAGGAGACAATGGATTGGGATCGCGTTGAAGGAAATTGGAAGCAGGTCAAAGGTCAGGTGAAGGAGCAATGGGGCAAGTTGACGGACGACGATCTTGATACGATCAACGGACGTCGCGACCAACTCGAAGGCAAGCTGCAGGAACGTTACGGCTACGCGAAAGACCAGGCGCGGGATGCCATCGATACCTGGGTTAATGCTCAATAGTGGTGAGCAGAACTTCGCTGCAAGCGATCGCGTTTGAAGTTCACGGCGCCGACATTTGTGCCCTCTCCCGACGGGAGAGGGCGCAAAAAGACGGCAGCTTCACGCGTGAAACCGCCGTGCTTGTCGGGCAATCGTGCTGCCGGCCGACGATCAGTGTCGCTCTTTGATTTCGGCGAAAGCCGCTTCAGCGAGCCCAAAGACCCCGAATGCCAGTAATCCGGCGGTTAACAGTCCCAGCAGCCATTCGCCGTAGGGCTCACCGGCTATCGTTTGCAGCGCGCCGGCGGAGCCCTTCACGTGTGAAGGGTTGGCCGTTACGGCTGCAAAAACCAGAAAGGCGCCGATCAAAAGCATTATTATCGATCGCGCTATGAAACCGATATTCCCGAGAATCCTCACGTAAGGCCGAACGTCCCGCTCCACTCGCACACGACGGCGATAGCCTTCAGCGACACCCGCGACCGCCAATCCAATTCCGGTGCCGATAATTACGAAACCGAGCAGACCGACGATCCATGCGCCGGCGGGAAATGAAAGCAGCCACGCCACCCAATCTCGGGCCGTCTGGTCGCTGCTTCGGGCAGCGCGCCAACCGAATATGACGGAGCCGACAAGGCCCACGTATACTGCGTAGGTGACCCCGGCCGCGGCCAGCCCAAGCCTGCGAGAGACACCAAGCAGGTCATTCCCGTAGCCATGCACGTCGGTCACCGCCTCGATCATGCGAAACAGCGCAAACGTAAGGAGACCTATGAGAATGGCTATTACGGCGGCCCGTCCGGCGGGCGTCATTGATAGGCCCCACAACGCTTCGGTTGTTCCGGGCGGACGCCGGTGGCCAATCATGCTGCTGGCGGCCAAACCTCCAAGCACGAGGAAGGCGACGCCACGACCGGCATAACCTGCCCTCGCAATCCAGAGCAGAAGCCGATGATGCCTGTGTCCGCCAATTCGCCTCACCAGTGTCACAAACGGGCAATTCGGAGAGCGCCGGCAAGTTCCGCTCGTTGACCATATCCCTATGCCCGCAAGGATCGCGGGTTTGGCCTGCGACCTGGCTCTGCTTTGCCTTTAAAAGGAGACTTTGCGACGTCCCGGCGGGACGGTGTCGTCTCACGCCACCGCCGACACCGTGCTTCCGCTCGACGTGTTCGACGTCGAAGTCGACGCCGCCTGATAGGCGCTGGCGCCACTTGAACTCGTCGACGTGGCTGAACCGCCGATGGTGCTGGGAGCGGCGCCCAGCAACAACGAACCGAGATCGACCTGCGCCGCCGCCGCGGCACGGTGGTTCACGGTGAAGCCGAGACCTGATGCGCTCGCCAGCAGGCCATCGATCTGCTGCAGCGCGCCGTCGAGCGAGGCCTTGTCGGGCCGCGTCACCGCGGTTGTGACATCGGTGTTCTTGAGGAACGCGGCGATCTGCGAACCGAAGGTGCCGGCGTTGTCGAGGCCGGGGGCGGAGCCCACGTTCACCGTCGCGTTCAGGAGTGCCTTGAGCGCCCTGCCGATGTCGGGGCGCGAGCGGTTGACGCGCTCGTAGGCGGTGACGACCTTCTGCGTGCCGTCGGCCACCGTCACGGTGCCGTTCCGAACCGGCTTGCCGTCGATGGTGACAAAGGTCGGCTTGTCGACGTAATGGGTGATATCCGTGGTGACCGCCTTCAGCGTGGTGCGGCCGGGCACGGCGTCGGCGCTGTCGCGCGCGCCGATCAGCGCGTCGCGCAAGCTTTGGAGCGCCGCCTTGATCTCGTCGACGCTGGCGCGGCTGTTACCGAGAGACCGCAGAGCGGAGCCGGACAACAGACGGCTGTCGGCGTAAGTGCGCCCGCCGCCGGCGAGCCCCGATCCGAAGCTGCCGAACGCATACTGCCCCGCGAAATTGACCGCAGCGCCAATCACCGGCCTCAAAGCTCCCAAGCCCGGCGCCGCCCTCCCGCCTTCGGCGCCGATGCAAGCGGGGTGAATTTAGGCAGCGCGGGTTGACGACAAACGGCCGGCGCACCCGGAAATTGAGTAAAATTTTACCGGTCGGCGAAAAAGAATGGCAGGAATTGGTGTGCTATTGGCACGCGTGGTTTCTGGTGACGACTTCGGCTCCGCCAATTGCGGGGCCGTTTTTTGTGCGGCCAGCCTTGCCGTCAGGCCGTCAGCGTCCGTCATGCCCGGCTTTGTGCCGGGCATCCACGTCTCAGGGCGATGACAGCGAGAACGGCGTGGATGGCCGGGTCAAGCCCGGCCACGACGACGGACAGGCATCGCCTCAGATCACTTCTTCGGCGCGACGATCTTCTGCCGCTGCTCGCCGAGCTTGTCGATGCCGAGGGTCACCACGTCGCCGACCTGAAGGAACTGCGGCTCCGGCTTCATGCCGAGCGCGACGCCGGGCGGCGTGCCGGTGATGATGATGTCGCCCGGCTCCATGACGAAGAACTGCGAGCAGTACCACACGATGTGTTCGGCGCCGAAGATCATGGTCTTGGTGTTGCCGGTCTGCCGGCGCTTGCCGTTGACGTCGAGCCACATGCCGAGGTTCTGCGGGTCCCTGATCTCGTCCTTGGTGACGAACCACGGCCCGATCGGCCCGAAGGTCTCGCAGCCCTTGCCCTTGTCCCACTGGCCGCCGGAGCGCTCGATCTGGAAGGCGCGCTCGGAGACGTCGTTGGAGAGGAAATAGCCGGCGATGGCGGCCTTGGTGTTCTCCTTGGTGAGGTAGCGCGCGCGCTTGCCGATGACGATGCCGAGCTCGACCTCGTAGTCGAGCTTGGTCGACTCGTGCGGGGTGATGGTGTCGTCGTTCGGCCCGCAGAGGCAGGTGGTCATCTTGTTGAAGATGATCGGCTCCTTCGGGATCGGCATGCCGGCTTCCGCCGCGTGGTCGGAGTAGTTCAGCCCGATGGCGATGAAGTTCCTGACGTTGCCGAGGCAGGGGCCGAGCCGCGGCTTGCCGGCGACCGGTTTCATCCTTTTCAGATTGGCCTTTTTGATCTTGGCGAGCCCGCCGGAGGCGAGCATGGCGCCGTCGATGTCTTTGACGATGCGGGACAGATCGCGGATCTTGCCGTCGTCGGCGATGATGCCGGGTTTCTCGCGGCCGGGCGCGCCGTAGCGGACGAGCTTCATGTCAATCGATCTCCTTGGGGCGTGGCGTTTGTTTTATTCCCCCCGTGGGGGGCAGGTGGCGGGGCTTGCGGCCCGGTGGGGCATGGTGAAAACCGCCGAAAAGGCAGTCTGCGCCAGGCGATGTGAGGCAAATCGAGGCGGATATTGCGCTGGCGCCGGGCGCTGGGCAACCCGGTTGCCGGGCGAATTTTGTGGCGCATTCGGTGCGGAGCCGGGGGCTCAGCGCGGTTGCCGCCGCCGGCGCAGCAGCACCAGCACCGCGAGGTAGACCGCGAGCGCGCCGGCGATGACCAGCATCCAGTTCTGCCCGTTGAGCCCGAGAACCCGGCAACTGCCGACCAACCAATGCAGCATCGTCTTTAGTCCGTTGATCAATGTCCGCCGCTTGAAGGCTCGCGCCTTTCGGCCCCCGCGGGCTGTTGGGCCGTCCCGCATCGTAGGCTGCGTCGCCGCCCAGCCGGATAAATTGCGAATAAATTGAGCAGGGTTCGGCGCAACCGCGGCGGCAAAAATGCCGGTTGCCGGCGGCAAGCTCATGGCGTGCCTTGAGAAAATCCCGGCGGCGCCAGCATGGTGAACGAATGCTAACAGCAAAGCCCGGCTTTCGATGTTCAGTTTTACGGTCGGATAAAGGAGGGCGGCTACGGTGCATGTCATCGACCGCTCAAGAGGCGCGCCATGGAATGGAGCCAGCGGGCGTGCCGCGAACGAGTGGAGGAAGGCAATGGAAGAACGTCGCAAGATACAACGTCACCGCGTGCTCAAGGCCGGCAGCATCGGCTTCAACCGCGCCGCCGGCATCAGCTGCCGCGTGCGGAATCTGTCCACGGCCGGCGCCTGTCTGGACATCGCCAGTCCGTTCGGCATTCCCGAAGACTTCGTGTTGATGATCGAAAACGATCACCTGCACCAGCCGTGCCACGTGATCTGGCGCATCGGCAACCGTATGGGCGTCGAGTTCCAGACCGAGGCGGACGACACGCCGAAGGCGGCTTAGAGACTGTTTCGGTCGAGCCAAAGGCTTTTCGGTCGAGCCGACCTGATCTCCGCTCATTCCCTCGGTAGCGGGAATCCCCGGTCCCGTCTGCAGAGCCACGATTCCGCCTCGCGTTGGGGCGGGGACGCTTGGGTGGCTTTACGCACGCGTCAATCAAGCGCGCCGCCGCCGGTCAGCAAGATCTACCGATAATGTCGCCGGCGTAGCTGGTGCGGGCCGTCACTGCCGGTGTCGGTCGAGCGCTTCAAGCCGCGCGCGAGTCTCAGTTGACCCAAGCGCTTCGGCTTTCTGATACCATTCGCGGGCCTTCGCAGCGTCCGGCGTGACACCTTTCATGCCGATCTTGGCAAGCGCGATTGGATCATAGGTTGCGGCAACCGCCAACGCTCCCCGCGCATCGCCGGCTTCCGCAGCTCGGCCAAAAACGATACGCGCGCTGGAAACGTCACCGATCGAAACAAATTCGTTGCCTTGCCTCATCAAGGTTTCGATCTCGCTGCGCCCCAGGTGGCGGATTTGTTGTGCTTGCGGTGCCGCCTTCGCCGTTGTCTCTGGAGGCGGCGCGCTCGGCGCGATACTGGCGACGCGCGGTGCCGCCGGGGCAGGGGCCGCAACGACCGGCCTCGCCGGGTTTCTCGCAGCACGCGTTGTCGCGGCGGCGTGCGCCGAGGCTATGTCTAACGCGCTCGCCGTGGGGGCGCTGTTCCAAACCGACGGGTTGTCGGGCGCGGGTACCGGCGGCCGCCAGGCGGTATTGCCCGCGCCAACCTCGACCGCGCCAACACCGACCGCGCCAAAATCTGCCGCGCGTTCAGGCGCGGGTTTCGGCGGCTCGACGCTCGTCGGTGCCGCGTGGACACGCTCCGCCGCAGACGCAGCCGCCATCGCACCGCCAAAGTCGACCGCGGCGCGTTCAGGCGCGGGTTTCGCCGGATCGACGCTCGACGGTGCCGGGCGGACACGCTCAGCCGTAGCCGCCGTCACAGCGCTTGTCCGAACCGCCTCGGCCCGCGGTTTCGTTGGATTCTCACCGTATGCCGACACCAGATCCGGGAGCGGTTTCGACTTTGCGAAAAATGTTCGCGCCGTTGGAACACCCACGACAAGGACGAGCGCGCCCACCGCGGCGACAGAAACGACGAGGAAGGAACGAAAGATCGTGCGTCCGCCACTGTCTTCCTGCATGGATGGCCGTCCGCGAACATGCCAGGAGTCCGGCTCCGGGGGATCGGGCACAAGGTTTGGGTTGAGTGTTGCCGCTCGTGGCAGTGTTGCCGCTCGTGGCAGTCGACTGACGCCCAAATTCGGATCGTTTGCGAACGGATCGTTGCTCATGTCGTTTGCACCAGCAGGATGAGAATGGGTCTCTCCTCGGGACCCCGCGTCGAGATTGCGCATCCATTTCGGCGCATAGGCGAGTACTTCATTTGGATCGGACGATCGATGATCTATGGGACTACTCATGATACACTCCCACGTGTTCGACCAAGACTACGAGTCCGGCGTCATGCCGGGCATCAAGTGACTTTCAACGCGCGCTTGCTCCATGACTTTGGCGCCATGACATAAATTCGCGAAACAGGGCGTCGCGCTCCGCCGTGTTGTGCGCGGGAACTGCTTTGCCGCGCTGGCTCAGGAAGGCCTCGAAGGACTTTTTCAGCTTTTGCGGCGCCGGCGCTTCTTCCTTTGTCACCCTACTCAACATGTCTTCAGCAACAGGGAAGCGCGTCCAGCCGGGGACCGTCGCGGCAAGATTCACGTCGCGCCATTTCGGGTGATACGGCGGATGTTGAAGTTTGTCCCAATTCTGAAAAAACCGCTCGACGAAGCGCTTGACCTTGCGATAGCGGGACGAATTGTGCGACCAGTCGTAAACAGCGAGCACCGCTGGCACGGCGATCGTATCGATCTGTTGTCCCGCGGGGATCAGGTTCGGATAGTCTTTGTGAGAAAGTTCGCCAAGCGTGTAGTAGTCGGCGAATTTATTCGAGAACGGGATAGCCAGAAGATGCAGTCCGGAACCAGGTGGGATCCGGGTGAGCGCGTCGACGGGCTTGCCGACCACGCGAATGAGCGCGGCTATTTCTCCCGCCTTCAGCTTCTTCAAGGCGATCGGATAGCTCAGGTTGGTCTGCTTGATCGGGATGCCGAGGCGCTGAAACGCGATCGCGCCGGTCAGAACTCGATGCGCTGCCCACCGGGCCGAGGTTCACCGTCTTTCCGCGCAGGTCCCTGATGTCGCGGATTTCGTCGCGCGCGAGAATGTGGACTTCCGACAACGGCAGCCGAATGATGTAGTTCACCCGTCGATTAAGGTTCGAAATCTTGCGCACGGTTTTGAAGTACTCGAATACGTCGGATTGCGTCACGGCAACGTCAACGCCGCGCAGATACAGCAAATCGGACAGATTGGAGGCGGCGCCGAACGAGACGATCGGCAAGATGCGGAGATTGTCGCCGTCGTCGAGCGCTTGCGCCAGTTCGACCGCGAACCGCATGTAAGTCCCTGAAAAAAGACCGCCGACGATGCCAACCGTCCATGCGTTTTTCGCTGCTCGCATCTGCGATTCGGAGCGCGGTTGCTCAAGCGATTTGGGAATCGTCTGTGCCGCTGCTGGCGCAATCGCGAAGGTCCATGCGACGACCAGTACCAGGGCTGCGGTGCTTGCGACGCGTCGTATCACGGTCGCAGGAAAGCCAAGGCAGCGGATGCCTTGCGACGCAGTTTGGCCGCTCAAATTGCGCCGAAACCAGCGGCGCTTCGTATTCCCGAACATATCCTCCCCCATCGCTTACGCGCGCACATGCGTGAAGTGGCGGTAGCATTTCGATTGACCACACAGAGCCTTTCTTTCACCGTCCGGTGCGTTCATTGGTTGAGGCCGAACGCATGTCGGACGTTAGGGGCCGAAGTGCTTTGTCAAACCGAACGCCGCTTGCAGTATTCTTCTTCTTGGAACGTTTCGATTGAAGTTATTTGGCTGATGTTCGGTGTCACCCGTAGCCAATGACCCAGCCCTTCGTACCAACCCGTATACAACAAAAGTCGATGATCTTTATGTTTGAAGTATGATCATCTTGGGTTCCTTCGGTTGTAGTTAATCGCGCGCGTGTTCACCGCGTTGCCTCGAGTGTAGACGGTAAGCGAATGCTGTTTGATAGTGTGTGGCCAGGCTGCGGATTAACTGATGGGCGCATTATTCGCTAACGTCCGCCCAGCAACGCGCGTCATATGGAAATTGTTCCATTGCCGATGCTGAACTCGGGCAAGTTCCCTTGTTCGATGCGGAACTTAGCGAAGTTCCATTACCGATACGGAACTTAGCCCGCATTCGCCGGGTGACGCGGCGATTTGCTGCGGTTCTGTCGCGATTCAGATATAATAATCAGCAGCTTAATCTGGAACGCACGAGGCCGTCATGGAGGACCCAACGGGTAAATCAGCCGATGGTCCTCTCAGGCTCGCTTTCGACCGCCGCCTGAGGCTTGAGTTTCGAGGTTCTCGCATCAGCTCCGATGCCGGATTGCTGGCCTATCGCGAACTCGACGACGCCCTTGGTCTCAGCGCAATGGCCACCGAGATGCTCGCCGATGCGCGTATCGGCAAGAACGGCCGCCATGCGCTGGTCGGTTTGCTGAATGCCCGTACAACGGTCGCTAATGGGGTTGGAGCGGACATTCAGCCCGCTAGGCTCAACAAGCCAAATTCATGAGCACGCCCCCTAGTGTCTTTCCCGCGCTTTGCCGAGTATCGGGCTGGAGGGAATAGGAGTTCGCCCGGCAGTCCACCTGACATCGGCGTGACAAGCTGCTCCGCCGTTTGATATTCTTTTGTGGGGTGACGGGTGGAAAGTATATTTGGCCGAAGCGCGATATTTCGTAGCGCGCCAGGGAGAATGGGCCGATGACCAAGCGATTACAGTGGGGTGCGGCAGTTGTTGCTATCGGCCTAACAATTGCCACGGCGGCCAAAGCGGCCACGGTTGTTGAACCCAATGCCAAGCCGACGCCTGGCCAAGCCGCTGCAGTCCTAAAAGCGGTGACACCTGGCATGCGGGATGGGAAATTCACAGTGGGCACAGCCGACCTAAACGGGGACGGTAGACTCGATCTGATCGCCCAGTATCAGGGCGGCATGTGGTGCGGTTCTGGCGGCTGCTCGGCGGTAGCAGTTTTGGCCGTTGCCAAGGGTTACTCTGCGAAGGCAATTACGCTTCCGAACTTCACCGAACACGTTGCAATCCTCGACGCGTCCCACCATGGCATGCACGACCTGAAATTCGACGACGCCCACAAAGTCTTTAGGTGGAGCGGCAAAACCTACAAATGAATTGCCGAATGCTATCGAGCTGCGGGATATCTCGTACATATCCGGGACCACGTTGGCGAGCGTTGTCGAGGCTTGCTACAACACCAGCGGCACGCTGATGGTGGCCGACGGCACCCACACCGCCGATATCAAGGTGCTGGGGATATACTCCGTCGGGCAGTTCACCCTTTCCGTGTCATCCAAACCGGGTGCGGGCCAGGCTTGTTGTTGATCGAGCGAGCACCTCGGAACCTCGGCTGAAGCCCGCGTCCGCGACGCTCAACAAGCCGAGTCTATGAGGACGCGCCCCAAAAATGCTCGTTATCGGAGGCATGATGGACTTGGACCGTGCTGGCGCCCGCGCGATTTTGATTTGAGTCAATACGTCGATCCTGACCGCATGCGCAGTTTAATACTCCCTCGAAACATGGAGACGATTATGCGCATGCTTGCAGTTGCCGCCCTCGCTGTCACCGCGTTTGTCGCTACGATAAGCGTCAACTCTACCAATGCAAATGCTGTGGTCTATTGCAAAAGGGTCGGTTATCCGAAAGGTTGCGTTGCGCGTCCGGCTCACCCTCGTCATGTGGTCTACTGCAAGAGGGTTGGCTATCCGAAAGGTTGCGTTGTGCGCCACCGCTAAGCCAGGGGCTCCCAGGTAGGTCGCGACAGTAGGGGCCGCCTTGATCGGCGGCTTCTTGGTTTCCCGGAAAATCGCATGCGCGGTGTCGCCTTTTGGCCCGTTGCGTCATTCCGAGGCAACGCAGCAATTCGGTAGCTATTGGTGCATAGCGGACTTAGACAAGCCATGCGTTCGACAGATTTATGGGTTCACGGCCTATTAGGGCGTGGACTTATAAACAGGCAGCCAAAAGCCGTGACGGGCCGCCTAATGTCTGCTCTTGGGGGCAAAGTGGGCATGGCGTTTTGCAGCGCAAATGTCCGCTTCTCTAATCGGCCGGTTGGGGTCAAGCGCTTTCAGACTATTCCACATCTGCAGTGTCGATGTCGCCCGCGGGCTCGTGCTTCTCTCCGGATTCGGCACCAAGGCCCTTCCATCATGGGATTCGAGGACGAGGCGGAACGATCTTTTGGTCGGCCTTGCCGTCAAGCTGACGGCAGATCCAAGCGGACATACGAACTCGCCTTATCCATCGTCCCGCGAGGGACACCATTCCACCGCTGGGCGGAACTCGATTTTCCTCCTATCGGATATGATCTGGTACGTTTGTCATACTGCTGCCGCGACCTGCTCCCGGGTCCAGCGGAACTCGGTGCCATCCACCCAGATGCGATGCATGATTACGGCCAACCGGCGCGCCAGGGCGACGATGGCCTTCTTCAGTCCGCGATGCCTGGCAATCTTCATCGCCCAGGCCTTGAGCCAGGACCATTTCGTCGAGCGCACCAGCATGATGTGGGCGGCCTCGTAGAGCATCGCCCGCATCATCTCGTCGCCGCAGCGTGATATGGCGCCGCTGCGGTTAATCTCGCCCGATTGATACTTGGAACAGGTCAAGCCAAACACCGCCCCCACGGACTTGGATTTGCGGAACCGGGCCGGCACATCGACGGTGGCGCGATAGGTCAATGCCACAACAGGCCCGACGCCTGGGATCGTCATCAAGCGCCGACACACGTCGTCGTCCCGGACAATGGCCAATAGACGGCGATGCAGAATGGCGATCTGTTCGCGCAGCACACGTCGGACAATGAGCAGCGGTTCAACCAGGACGGCCAGATCGGAGAGGTTCTCGACCAACTCCCTGATCCGTGCCTCGAACGTGGCCGTCCCCACCATGCCCACCTTGAGACCGAAGTTGCGCAATGTGGCTCGCAGGTCGTTCTCGACGGCGATGGCCTTCGACTGCAGCAGCTTGCGGTGCGTCAGCAGCATCCGCAGCTTCTGACTGCGTAGTGTCTTCACATGCACCGGGCGATAGAGCCCCGCCCGCATCATCTGCGCCATGCCGCGGGCATCGTTGCGGTCGGTCTTGTTGATCTGGGCCTTCAACACCGCCCGCATGTGCCGAGTCTCGACACAGATCACTGGTAACTCTGCTTCGGCTAATGCACTGAATAGCCATTGCGACAGCGGTCCAGCTTCCAGCCCAATCCGCTTGAAGTGGTAGGTGGGGCTCTTCAGCACCGCCAGCAACGCGGCAGGCTCGCTCGCCACCTTTACTTCGCGAACGATCTTGCCCGTCTCATCCACAATGCAGACGCTGCTCTCCTTGACCGATACGTCCAACCCGCCAAAATGATCCATGCTGCGCTTCTCCTTCTGATGCTTGAGGCCCGCTCACACGGTGACCTCGTTTCACCATCAGCCTGAAGCGCAGCACCCTCAACCCTCAGATATCTACAAACGCAGGCCGATTACCCCATCTATTGGCGGTGGGCTCAACCGATCGCTGCAACACATTCGGCGAACTTTTCAGCCGGCGTCTGATAGAGCAAGGTCTTTCTCGGCCTTTCATTGAGCTGCCTTGCGATGGCACTGAGCTTGGCCTGACTATGCAAGGATAGGTCAGTGCCGCGTGGCAGGTACTGGCGCAGCAATCTGTTGGTGTTTTCGTTGGATCCGCGCTGCCAGGGCGATTGAGGATCGCAAAAATAGACCTCGACCTGGGTCGCCAATGTCAGGCGTTGATGGTCGGCAAACTCCTTGCCTCGGTCCCAAGTCAGCGACCTGTAAAGCTCGGTCGGCAAACGGTGCGATTGCTTGATCAGCGCCGAGACGACGCTTTCAGTGTCCTTGTTCGCGACCTTGACCAGCATCACATAGCGCGAATGGCGCTCAACAAGCGTTGCGACATAGCTGTTCCCCGACCCGCCGATCAAGTCGCCCTCCCAATGGCCGGGAACCGCACGATCTTCAACAGACTGTGGTCGTTCGCTGATGGATACGACGTTCTTGATCTGGCCGAGCCCGTTTCTTTTCATGCTGGCGTGCCTGGATCGACGGACTGTGCGCCTCGCCCTCAGGTGCGCAAGAAGCTCCTTTCAGCACTCCGCGCGCCTGAATGAATAGGCTGCGATAGATCGTCTCGTGCGACTCCTGCTTTTGAAGGTCCATCGGATATGTGCGTTTGAGCCAGCCAGCAATTTGCTCCGGCGACCACTGCCGCCGCAGCAGAGTTGATACTGTCCGCCTCAAGAACGGGCGGCAAGCCAGCTTGCAAAGCTTAGGACGCCGCGCCCTATCCCAGGCTGCCTGATCGGACTTCGCCGCCCGATAACGATCCGCGCCACCATTGCGCTGGACTTCACGGCTGATAGTTGACGGAGACCGTCCCAAGTGGCGCGCGATCGACCGCAACGAGCGGCCCATGCTCAGCCATCGAGATATCTCCTCTCGGTCAAAAAGGCTGAGCGCTTTTTTGGCACGATGCCGATCTGGCGGTCGAATGCCGCCGGTCGGCGAGATCACCGAGAAGACCAATGAGGAATCTCGGTCAAACCGACGTCCTATCGAACTCATTGGCTCGCCAGCCTGCCAGCGATCTCAAATCTCAGACCGCTGAGCCACTGAGTAATTGATGCGTCGTCGTCGTTTCATGTCCACACTCCATCTTCGCTAAACGATTAGAGTGTTGCGCTGACCTGTTGAGTCCACCACCAAAGCGGACATGCCATTCGCGCAGTCTGATGTCCGCTTGTGATAGCAGTCATCGAACGGCACCTCTGTCGTGATACTTACGGCCTCGGCGTCCATGCCGAATGCACGGCAGCGCGAAGGGTAGCAGAGCGCCGAGCGGCACAAGGAATGGAAATGACCGAAATGGCCTATTCACGCAGGACGCAATTCGAGAACGGCGGACCGTTCGAGGCTTAATAAAAATGTTCAGCCAGTGAAGTATTGGAGGAAGACAACGGTGGATAAGGGGGCCTTGAAATGCGCGGTGGAGAGCCCAGCGCGCAAATCGCCAACTTGACATTCGGGCGGGTGCGTCCTTTTATTTTACAAAATTTACTCACGCAATGTTAGGAAGGACGGATAAATGTTCAGCATAAATTCGCTAATCTCTACTTCGAACGTTCTTCTAGATATGCAATCACGATCTGCTGATGAGGTTGGCGCTGGCACTATCGGCGACGTGTGCAGGCGCGAAAAAATGATATCAAAGTATTTGTTTCTAAGTGCCGCAATCGTTTTTTGGAGCAGCTGGATGATGGGGCCCTCTCTTGCCTATGAAGCTCGTGCGTATATTGGCCGATCAGAGCACTGGCTGCTAGACTACCAGGGCGGTCCGCCTACTCATATCTTCAACTTGGCCGGCGGTGGTCAGGAAGTCATCTTTCACAAACGCCTTGTTGATGAATATCACAGAGTATCGACCTGTTATGTGGATGTTATTGTCGATCGCCACGGTATCATTAAGTCCGCAAGACAAACGAACTCCGGGCCGCGTGGGATTCAAGCCTGTGGTGCTAAGGGACGAGATTACTAGCACTACTTTGGCAGATTGTTGGATTTGGGCGCTTTATTAGGATTCCCGAATCGATTTTTCAATGATTCATGGGTGGTCGGCTCTTGAAGGGCTGACCATGGCGGAATGGGAAGACGAACTCGAACGCTGGCTGAAGCCTTTCCTGGATCGGTTGGGTCATAAGACCCGACAGCGGATGTGTCCGCTGTACGTTGCGGGATTAATCGGTCCCGGCGACCGCAAAAGCGTTCAGCCGATGGCGGAACGCGTTGCATCGGGCAACTACGATCAGCTGCACCATTTCATCGCCGATGGTGTTTGGGACGCGACACCGCTGGAATCGGAACTTCTCAACCAGGCGGACCGGCTTGTCGGCGGCAAGGATGCCGTGCTGGTTATTGACGACACGGCAATGCCGAAGAAGGGCGAGCGCTCGGTTGGTGTCGCGGCCCAATATGCGTCAGCTCTTGGCAAAACGGCAAATTGCCAGACGCTGGTGTCATTGACACTTGCGCGCGGCGAAGTGCCGGTGATGGTCGCGTTGCGTCTCTTTCTGCCTGAGAGTTGGACAAGCGACGTGCCTCGATTGAAGCGCGCCCGCGTACCGGTCGAATACCGAACGCCACGATCCAAGCCGGAAATTGCTTTGGCTGAGATTGACCGCGCGATCTCAGCCAACGTGCGCTTTGGGTGTGCGCTGGCGGATGCAGGATACGGGCTCAGTGCGCCGTTTCGACAGGGACTAACGGCACGCGGATTGGCTTGGGCGGTCGGCATCCCTCGACATCTCAAGGTTTATCCGGTCGATGTGCAGCTCATCTGGCCGGTTACCAAAGTTCGAGGTCGACCTCGAAAGCGCCACGTGCCAGATATTTTATCGATCGCGGCCGAAGACATGCTGGCCAGCGCCAAGTGGAAATCCGTGAGTTGGCGCAGCGGGACGAAGGGTCGGCTGAAAGCCCGATTTGTTGGCGCAAACAGATTCTGCCAAAGTAGTGCTAATTATCTTTGCACACGCGTCCTCGTCCCCGGTTTGGCGCGGACGAGCGGAAATTGCGCGGAATCGGCCTCAGAACGCCCCGTTGAATACACCGCCGTCGATCAGCAGGTTCTGCCCGGTGATGTAGCCGGCCTGGGTCGAGCACAGGAAGGCGCAGGCCGCGCCGAACTCGCCCGGCTGGCCGAAGCGCTTGGCCGGGATCGAGGCCATGCGCGCGGCCGAGACCTCCTCCAGGCTCTTGCCCTGCTTTTCGGCATTGACCTTGAGCGTGCCACGCAGGCGGTCGGTGTCGAAGGCGCCGGGCAGGATGTTGTTGATGGTGACGTTGTTTCCCGCGACCGAGCGCGCGACGCCGGCGAGGAACGCGGTTAGCCCCGCGCGCGCGCCGGAGGAGAGGTCGAGGCCGGCGAGCGGCATCTTCACCGAACCCGAGGTGATGTTGACGATGCGGCCGAACTTCTTCTCGCACATCGGGTCGATCACCTTCTGAATGAGTTCGATTGCCGCGATCATGTTGGCGACGACACCGTCGATCATTTGCTGCCGGGTCAGTTCGCGGAAGTCGCGCAGGTGCGGGCCGGCGTTGTTGTTGATCAGGATATCGGGCTGCGGGCAGGCGGCGAGCAGCGCCTTCTGGCCCTCAGGCGTGGCGACGTCGGCGGCGACGGGGGTGATCTTGGCGCCGGTGACCTTGGCGATCTCGGTGGCGGCGGTAACAAGCGTGCCGCCGTTACGGCCGTTCATCACGACCTCACAGCCGGCCTCGGCCAGCGCGTGCGCGCAGGCGCGGCCGAGCCCGCGGCTCGAAGCGCAGACGATGGCCTTGCGGCCGGCAATTCCGAGATCCATGGGAGCCCCTCTTCAGCAGAAAATGGCGTGTCGGCGGGGAGTGTTAGAGGCTGGAACAGGGGCGTCAAGCCGTGTACCGGCTTGCCATGACAGGTCGCTAACAGTCAGCCGTTTCCACCGGCTACGGGCAGTCCCGCGGCGCGCCACTCCGGAAGGCCGTCTTCCAGTCGCCGCGCCTTGAATCCGCGCGCGCGGAGCTGCGCGACGGCTTCATAGGACAACACACAGTATGGGCCGCGACAGTAGGCAACGATTTCTTGCTTCGGATCGATGTCACCGAGTCGGGATTTCAGTTCGCGCAATGGAATGTTCAAAGCGCCGGGCAGATGCCCGAGGGTGAATTCGTCTTCCGGGCGGACGTCGAGAATCGTGACTGTGCCTACCCGAGACCGCTCCAGAAGCTCCTCGCGCGATACAGCCTCCATGCTGTCGCGCTCGTCGAAATAGCCGCGCACCACGCGCTCGACCTCGGCCACATTGCGCTCGGCGACCGTTCGGAGAGCCGCCAGCACGTCGAGAACGGCGTCGTCGGTGAGCCGATAATAAATGAATTTCCCGTCACGGCGGTTTGTCACCAGCCCGGCGCGCCGCAGCTGCTGGAGATGCTGCGAGGCATTGGCGATCGAGAGGCCGGTGCGGTCCGCCAGCACGTCGACGCTGCGCTCGCCCTGGGCCAATTGCTCCAGAAGCTCCAAGCGATGGGCATGCCCGAGCGATTTGGCGACGGCGGCGAACTGGGCGAACAGCGCCAGTTTTGGGCTCAGAGTTGACACGCCAGAATAGCCTCTATATCTTATTATAGTGAATGATTGAATGATAAGCATTGCAGCCGTTTTGTCAACCGGTCCAGGGCATCCGAGCCATGCGCAACGCCATGTTCGCCTATGAACCCTTTATCCGGCTGTCTGCTTTCGCCGGCGTGTTCATCGTCATGGCGGCTTGGGAGTTGGTCGTGCCACGCCGGAAGCAGGCGATCGGGCGCGGCCGGCGGTGGCCCAACAATCTTGGCGTGGTCGTCGTGGATACGCTGCTGGTGCGCATTCTCTATCCGACCACTGCCGTCGGGGTCGCCCTGCTTGCCGAGGCGCGCGGCTTCGGCATGTTCAACGTAATTAGCGTTCCGGTCTGGATCGCGGTGTTGGCATCCGTCGTCGTCCTCGACCTCGCGATCTATCTTCAACACGTGCTCTTCCATGCCGTGCCGGCGCTGTGGCGGCTGCACCGCATGCACCACGCCGATCTCGAGTTCGATGTGACCACAGGCTTTCGCTTCCACCCGATCGAGATTCTGCTGTCGATGCTGATCAAGTTCGCCGTGGTCGCCGCCCTCGGCGCGCCGGCAGTGTCGGTCCTGGTCTTCGAAGTGCTGCTCAACGCCACGTCGATGTTCAACCATGGCAATGTCCGCATTCCGACAAAGTTAGACCGCGTTCTGCGCTGGATCGTCGTCACGCCGGACATGCACCGCGTTCACCACTCGATCTTGGTGCGTGAAACCAACAGCAATTTCGGATTCAACTTGCCCTGGTGGGACCGCCTGTTCGGCACCTACCGTCCGCAGCCGACGGCGGGGCATGAGGCCATGACCATCGGCATTGAGCAGTTCCGTGAGCCGCGCGAACTCTGGCTCGATCGGATGCTGATTCAACCGTTCCATAGCGGCACCGGCCAATATCCGCTCGGGCGCCGGGAGCCCGAACGATGAGCGCGCGCCGTCCGCTGCCACGCCTCGCGCTGCTCCTGTTGCTTGTCGCGGCAACAGGGTGGGCCGTATCGCACCGCGATCAGATTAATCTCGCGACGCTCGATGCCTGGCTCGGTTCGCTTGGTCTATGGGCGCCGCTCGGCTATGTGGTGCTTTACGCTCTTGCGACGGTGGCCTTCGCGCCCGGTGCAGTATTTGGTCTCGCCGGCGGCGCGCTGTTTGGCCCTATCTGGGGAACCGTCTGGAACCTGACGGGCGCCACCTTTGGCGCCACCCTTGCTTTCCTGATCGCACGCTACATTGCGGGCGACTGGGTTGCCAGCAAGGCCGGCGGACTGCTGAAGCGGCTGATCGATGGCGTCGATGCGGAGGGTTGGCGCTTCGTCGCTTTCGTGCGGCTGGTTCCGCTGTTTCCCTTCAACCTTTCCAACTACGTGCTGGGGCTTACCCGCATCCCGCTGCACCAGTATGTCATCGCGTCTTTTATCTGCATGGCGCCGGGAGCCACCGCCTACACCTGGCTGGGATATGCCGGACGTGGGGCGCTCGCCGGTCATACCGATTCGGTGCGCTACGGACTGCTCGCCCTCGGTCTGCTCGCGGCGATTGCGCTGCTGCCACGGCTGATCCGGCGTTTGCGCAGGCCATTCCGGTGGATCGAGACTGACGATCTCAAACGGCGGCTCGATGGCGGCGAACCCGTTGCTATGGTCGACGTGCGAGGAAGCGATGAGTTCAACGGACCGTTGGGTCACATCGCGACCGCGCGGAACATTCCGGTCGCCGCGTTGAGCGGGCGCTTGGCCGAACTCGCCGGCCTCGAAGCGGAGCCCGTGGTTCTCGTCTGCCGGACCGAAAAGCGTTCGGCAGCCGCGGCACAAACGCTGCGCGATGCCGGCTTCACCCGCGTCAGCGTCTTGCGCCACGGAATGGAGCATTGGAACGAACAGGGCTTGCCGGTAGAAGGACGTTCGATCGAGGCGGCAGCCTAGTGATCCGATTCCGACATTTGCATCCCGCTGCCGCAAATTCCGGAGCAATTGTCGGAATCAAAAGACCACTAGCAATTATTTGATTCTAGTGGAACTTTGAATTCTACATTTGATGAGCCGCTCGCCGCAAATGGGTGTCAAATGTCAAATTCGCTCCACTAGATGAGGCCGAGCATGAAGATTCTCTTCATTCTGAACGATCCGCCCTACGGCACCGAGCGCATCTACAACGCGCTGAGACTCGCGCATGCACTGATGAAGAAAGAGCCGCAAATGATCGTGACCGTGTTCCTTATGGCGGACTCGGTTGTTGCCGCCAAGGCCGGTCAGAAGACGCCCGACGGCTATTACAACGTCGAGCGGATGCTCAAGCGTGTTTTGGCGGCCAATGGCACGATACTGCTGTGCGGAACCTGCATGGACGCACGCGCACTAAATGACACGGCTCTCATGGAAGGTGCGCGCCGGAGCACGATGGATGATCTCGCGGCGGCTACCGCGGAAGCCGACAAGGTCTTGATTTTCTAGTGTCCCGAATCCGAAGTTCGTCAGATTGTTCAGCCTGCTCTATACGAACTTCGGATTCGACAGGACACTAGTAACTTTATGATTCTAGTGCGGTTTTGGATTTGAAGTTCGTTTGAGGACTTGGCTCGCAAAGAATGGAACGAACCTCAAATTACCGCACTAGCACAGCCTCCGTTCGAAGGAGTGCCTCTCAGGCGAAATTCACCAAACCAACTAACAAGCAACACCTGAAGAAAAGAGATCGCGAGGAACCGATGATAATCACGATTTACCGCCTGTCCGTAGCGTTGGTGGCCGCAATGCTTCTTGCAAGCCCGGCTGCTGCTGAAAGTCCGACTATAAAGGCGATGCAGGAATATATGGAATTTGCGCCTTATGAGGCCGGCATCATCGTGCCGCAGCAGCTCACGAAGGATATTTTCGACAAGGTTGTGTTCATCGACACGCGGGATGCCGGCCAATTTGCAAAGGGCACGATTCCGGGAGCCCGCAACATCGAGTGGCGCGAAGTGCTGACCCGCATCGACGAGATTCCGAAAGACAAAAAGGTTATTCTGTTCTGCAATACCGGCAGCCTGTCGGCGCAGGCAGCGTTCGCATTACGAGTCGCAGGACGCGATAACGTCCTCGTCCTCCAAACCGGGCTGGAAGGTTGGAAAAAGGATGCTCCCTACAAACCATGAGAAGGCGTTGAACGCGCTCTCAACGCCGAGGGCGGCAAGCCGTGTCCCTCATCGGCATCAAGTTCCATTATAACGCTGCGTGGAGGATTGTCGACGAGGCGGCGTTTGTCATTGCAACGACGGCGGAGATCCATCCGTCTCCTGCGAGCGCGGTTGACATTCGCACGGTGAACGTCGGCGCGCAAAAAAAGGCGGACCAGAAGCGGTGGAGGCTCAATGAAAATCCTCTTCATTCTCAATGATGCGCCTTACGGGACTGAGCGCAGTTACAATGCCTTGCGACTCGCAAATGCCTTGGTAGAGGCCGATCCGGCGAGTGAGATCACGATTTTCCTGACGGCGGATGCTGTCGCTTGCGCAAAGAAGGGTCAGAAGACGCCCGAAGGCTCTCGCAATCTGGAACGTATGTTGAAGCGATTTGTCGGCGGTAATCACCGGCTTCTCCTGCTTGGACAATGCATGGATGCACGCGGACAGGGCGATGCGGAGCTGATCGAGGGCGCGCGACGCAGCTCGACGGACGCGTTGGCGAACGCCACCGCGGAAGCGGACAAGGTCTTGGTGTTTTGACTAGTGAGTGAGATGGAAAAGCCGCCGATCCTTTCCCATAAGCATTTCTCTGCCTCCTCGGCGTTTACGCCCGAGAACCTATTGCGCGAAGCCCGCCGCCAAAAAGGCGTGCCAGTCGTTGCGGTTCCTGAGGTCTGCATCCTCGATCCGGACGGTGACATCGTCCGATATCTGCGCGCCACGGAGCGCGCGACGCGCCTTTCGGGGTGGGCCTGCTACCATACCGATCTCTACGCCTTTCACCACGACGACCGCGAATACGGCATCGTGGGGTGTGGCGTGGGCGCCGCGTTTGCGGTTCTGATTGCGGAAGAGCTGTTCGCCTCGGGGTGCCGGTTTCTCATCAGCGTCACGTCGGCCGGCCAAATCCTGCCAGTGCAAGCGCCACCGTATTTCATCGTCATCGATCGCGCACTGCGTGACGAGGGTACGAGCTATCACTATATGCCGCCGTCCGACTACAGCGAGGCCGATACCGGGCTGGTTGCCCGTGCTAGCGAGGCGCTCATGGGCGCCGGCATAACCGCGCAAGTCGGTCCGACCTGGACGACTGATGCGCCGTTTCGGGAAACGCATGAGGCGATCGAGGCGGCGTCGAAGGCGGGTATCCTCGCGGTCGAAATGGAAGCAGCCGCGCTCTATGCGTTTTCAAGAGCACGCAATCAGCCTGTTTTGTGTCTCGCGCACGTCACCAATCAGATGGGCCGTATCGAGGGAGACTTCGAAAAGGGAATGGCGGACGGTGCCGAAGCGTCCCTTCGCGTTGTTTCCGCGGTAAGCAGAGCTTGCGCGTCTGGTCGTACCCGATAGCAGCACGTGGCAGCTTGTTTCCGACCGAGCGCCCCGCGCGCGCGATTTCATTGCCGTCTTGTCGCCTGACTGTCGCACAGCGTTGCTACCCCAGAACAGGTTCAAACTCTTGATTCGTGGGGAGGAACATGCTGCGCGATCCCGATCGTCAGGTCATGGAAAAAGCCTATGCCCGCTGGGCGCCGGTTTACGATACGCTGTGCGGCCCCATCTTCGTCAACGGCAGGCGCGCAGCGGCGCAGGCCGCCCGCGACGTTGGCGGGCGGATTCTGGAGATCGGTGTCGGCACCGGCTTATCGTTCGACGACTACGACGCCACGACCGAGATCACCGGCATCGACATTTCCGAGCCGATGATCGCGCGCGCCCGTGAGCGGGTGGCATCGGGCCGCTACCCCTACGTCAAAGGCCTGGCGGTGATGGATGCGCACGCCCTCACGTTCGAGGACGCGAGCTTCGACTGCGTGGTGGGTCAGTTCGTCATTACGCTGGTGGAAGACCCCGAGCGCGTGCTGTCGGAATGCGCGCGGGTGGTGCGGCCGGGCGGGCAGATCATTCTGGTGAACCATCTTTACTCCGAGCGCGGCTTGGCCGCGGCAGTCGAGCGGCTGCTGGCGCAGAAGGCGCGGCGGCTGGGTCTGCGCCCCGAATTCCCGTTCCAGCGGTTGGCGGCGTGGGCCGAGGCGCATGGCGGCGCCGCGTTGATCGAGCGGCGCAAAGTCAGGCCTTTCGGCGTCTACACCTTGGTGCGTTTCCAACGTGCGTTGACACAAACCATTGCCGCCTGACGCGCCAGACGCGCTGTCACAAAACTGCAATCAACGCATGCTAGATACTTTCCCATATGAGGATGGACAGAAAGAGCATCGTCTCGTGACGGAAGACGCCACGAAGCGATATCGCGCGCTTTTCATCTCGGACGTGCATCTCGGCACGCGCGGCTGTCAGGCCGACAAACTCCTCGACTTCCTCCGCCACTACGACGCTGACATCATCTACCTCGTCGGCGACATCGTCGACGGCTGGGCGCTGCGCTCGTCGTGGTATTGGCCGCAGGCGCACAACGACGTGGTGCAGAAGCTCTTGCGCAAGGCACGCAAAGGTGCGCGGCTCATCTACATCCCAGGCAACCATGACGAATTTCTGCGCGGTTATTACGGCACCCATTTCGGTGGCATCGAGGTAGTCGAGCACACCGTGCACGAGGCCGCCGGCGGAAAGCGCTATCTGGTGGTGCACGGCGACATCTTCGATCTCGTGGTGACGCAAGCGCGCTGGCTGGCGCTGCTTGGCGACAGGGCCTACGACTTCGCGCTCACCGCCAACCGGCTGTTCAACATCCTTCGCCGGATCCTGGGGGCGCCGTACTGGTCGCTCTCGCAATGGGCCAAGCTGAAGGTGAAGAACGCGGTCAATTACATCGGTGCGTTCGAGAAGGCGCTGGCCACCGAAGCCAAGCATCACAAGGCGGACGGCGTGATCTGCGGCCATATCCACTACGCGACGATCCACCACGATTTCGGCCTGCATTACATCAATTGCGGCGACTGGGTGGAAAGCTGCACGGCGGTCGGCGAGCGCGCAGACGGCACCTTCGAGATCATCACCTGGACCGAGGCGATGGGCGAGGCGGCGTCGGCCGAGGCGGACGGCGAGACCGAAGGCCTGGCGCAGGCGGCGGCGTGAACCCGGTCGGCCCATGAAGATCCTGGTCGCCACCGACGCCTGGCACCCGCAGGTCAATGGCGTGGTGCGCACGCTTGGCCATGTCGCGCAGGAAGCGCGCGCCTTCGGCGTGGAGATGGAGTTCCTCAACCCTGCCGAATTCCGGACAGTGCCGCTGCCGAACTATCCGGAGATCCGGCTGGCGCTGATTGCACCGGGCGCGGTCGAGCGCCGGCTGGAACGCGTGCGTCCCGACGCCATTCATGTGGCGACCGAAGGGCCGGTCGGCCACGCCATGCGGCGCCTATGCATCAGGCGCGGCTTGCCCTTCACCACCAGCTTCCACACTCGCTTTCCCGATTATCTGGCCGAGCGGCTGCCGATACCGGCGCGCTGGACCGAGGAATTGACGTGGGGCTATCTGCGCCGCTTTCACGGCGCCGCCGCCGCGGTGCTGGCGGCGACGCCGACGCTGGCCGCCGAGCTCGAAGCGCGCGGCTTCAAGAACGTCAAGCTGTGGTCGCGCGGCGTCGACGCCCAACTGTTCCGGCCGCGCGAGCGCCGGCTGCTCGATCTGCCGCAGCCGATCTTTTTGACCGTCGGCCGGGTAGCGGTGGAGAAGAACCTGGAGGCGTTTCTCGCGCTCGATCTGCCCGGCAGCAAGGTGGTGGTTGGCGACGGGCCGGCGCGCGCTTCGCTGGAGAGGGCTTATCCCGACGCCGTGTTCCTGGGCGCGCGGCACGGAGAAGCACTGGCGGAGGCATACGCCGCCGCCGATGTGTTCGTGTTTCCGAGCCGGACCGACACGTTCGGCCTGGTGCTGTTGGAGGCGCTCGCGAGCGGCGTGCCGGTGGCAGCTTTCCCGGCGCCGGCACCGCGCGACGTGCTCGCCGGCGCGCCGGTCGGCGCGCTGGACGAGGATCTGCGGCGCGCCTGTCTCGACGCCTTGGACGTTTCGCGGCAGGCCTGCCGCGATTTCGCGCTGACCATGACCTGGGAACAGAGCGCGAAGCTGTTCGTCCAGCACGTCACCGAGGCGGTCAGGGACGCTCACATCGCGGAGCCAGCAGCGGGGGCGGCAGCTTAGCATCGCCACAGCTGTCATCCCCCGCGACGGTGGGGGATCCAGGCCACCGCAGCCCTGCCGTCAACCGTCAGCACAGGGGTTACTGGATCATCCGCTTTCGCGGATGATGACAACGGTATATGTCGCGCGCTACCTTTGCTCGCCATGAACGCCGCCGATACCCTTCCCACCGCCGCCGATGTCGCGCGTGCCGCCGAGCGCCTCAAAGGCATCGCGGTGCGCACGCCGCTGATCAATGCGCCTGTGCTCGATGAGCGCCTAAACGCACGCGTCTTCCTCAAAGCCGAAACCTTGCAGCGCACCGGCTCGTTCAAGTTCCGCGGCGCCTATAACAAGATATCGTCGATCCCGCCGGAGAACCGCGCCGGCGGCGTGGTGGCCTATTCGTCGGGCAATCACGCGCAAGGGGTGGCATCGGCCGCGCGGCTGTGCGGCATGCGCGCGACCATCGTGATGCCGGCCGACGCGCCGCGCGCAAAGCGCGAGCGCACGAAGGCGCTCGGCGCCGAGATCGTGCCCTACGACCGCGACACCGAAGACCGCGCAGCCATCGCCGAACGCATCGCTGAGGAACGCGGCGCCACCCTGGTGCCGCCTTACGACGATCCGCTGATCATCGCCGGCCAGGGCACTGCCGGCCGCGAAATGATGGAAGACCTCGCGGCGCTGAACCTGAAACCTGATATCGTGCTGGTTGGCGCGTCCGGTGGCGGGCTTGCCGCCGGCATTGCGCTGGCCGTCAAGGACGCGGCGCCGGAATCCGCGATCTATGCGGTCGAGCCGGAAGGCTTCGACGATACCCTGCGCTCGTTCAAGAGCGGGCGGCGCGAATCCAACGTGCGCATGAGCGGCACCATCTGCGACGCGCTGATGAGCGGCACGCCCGGCGCGCTCACGTTTCCGATCACGCAAAAGCTGATAGGGCAGGGTTTCACCGTCAGCGACGATGAAGTGGCGCGCGCGGTCCATTACGCCTTCGAGGAGCTGAAGCTGGTGGTGGAGCCGGGCGGCGCGGTGGGCCTGGCGGCTTTGCTCGCCGGCAAACTCGACGTCAACGGCAAGGTCGTTGCCGCCGTGCTGTCGGGCGGCAATGTGGACGCCGCGCTGTTTGCGAAATTGATTGCGGGCTGAGCTTACGTAAACAAGGCGATACGCTCGTCCTCGCTCAGCGCCATGATGGCGGTGAGGAGATCGTCGGCGGTCTTGTCGGTTTGAGCGACGGTCGTGGGCTGCGTCTTTATCCTGCTCTCGACTTCGGCGGCAACCACCGCCTTGATCTCGGCTTCGATCTCGAAAACGGGCACCGGCGGCGCGCCCGGTTTGATTGCCGCGGTCGGTGAGATACGCGGCATGCCCGTCTCGCGCTCTGCGGTCGCTGGCCGCGGCGGCGGGCTCGCGTCGTTGACGGCGGGCGGTGGTTCGAGCGTCTCGTCGAGCCAGCGCCCGGCCGCGGGACGAGGCGGTGCCGCCGGCGCGGCGATTTCCGGCATCGGCCGCGTGGCAGGCGGAGCGTCGGCGGCCGGTGGCGGTGGCAGCAGCTTGCCCAGGCGGCGCTGCAGGATGTCAAGCAAGGCGGCGAGTTGCTCCGCCTTGGGCGCCGCGCCACCGCTCTCGATCCGGGCGCGCGCCGTGCGCACGTCGTCGAGCACGCCACGCAATTCATCATGCAACAGCCCAAGCTCTGGCGCGGCCGTTCGCGGCCGCACTTGCGCTTCGATGCGCTCGATGGCGGTGAGCAAAATATTGGTCTCGGCGCTGCGGCTGCGGCGGGCGTGTTCGGTGAGGAAGCCGCGACCGCGCGCACTTTCAGAGAGCGCCTCGGCCAGCGCCTGATATTCGGATTCTTCTAGTGCGCCGGCCGGCCGCGTATAGGCAAGCGCGATGGTCTGCTTCGACATGGGCAATCCGTTGCCGACAGTTTATCAATCGAACGGCCTGATTCGCTCGTAAAAGACCAGGGACCGACTGGGAAATGTTCTTATTCCACCTGCCCAGATTTGGATTTCGCTGGCCGCCTGGCGTCGTTCTACGCTGCGCTGTTCGTTCTCATGGGCGTGCAGCTGCCGTTCTTGCCCGTTTGGCTCAAGGCCAAGGGGCTCGACTCCGGGCTGATCGGTATTGCGCTCGCACTGCCGATGGTCGCCCGTGTGGTGGCCGTTCCGCTGGCAACCCGAACCGCCGACAGGCGCGACGCTTTGCGTGCGGCGCTGATGGTCGCGGGTATTGCGAGTTGTGCCGGCTACGGATTGCTCGCGTTCGACGCCCGGCGCCACCGCCGTCGTCGTTGTCTATGCGCTGGTCGCGTTCGCCTTCACGCCGGTGATGCCGCTGGCCGACACCTATGCGCTCAGAGGATTGACCGCGCATGGCCGCGTCTATGGGCCGGTACGGCTATGGGGCTCGGCCGCGTTCATCGCCGGCACCTTCGTCGCAGGCCTGGCGAGTGACGCGCTTCCCGCGGGCGATCTGATCTGGCTGATCGTGGCGGCGAGCGCAGGATTGGCGCTGGCCGGACTAGCGCTGGCGCCGCTACCCAGCGCGAGCGCTCATGGCGTCGCGTCACCGGTCGCGCGGAGTAGCTTGTTGCGTGACCGCGCCTTCCTGGCGGTGGTAGCGGCGGCGGCGCTGATCCAGTCGAGCCACGCGGTCTACTACGGCTTCTCAGCGCTGGCTTGGCGCGCCGATGGTCTCGGCGGCGCGACCATTGCCGCGTTGTGGGGTCTCGGCGTCATTGCCGAGATCGTACTGTTCGCCCTGCAGGGCAGGCTGCCGCCGTTCTTCCGGCCCACCGTGCTCTTGATGGCGGGCGCAATCGGCGGCGCGGTGCGCTGGGCCGGCATGGCGTTCGATCCGCCCGCGGCCGTGCTGCCGTTTCTGCAAATGCTGCACGCGCTGTCATTCGGCGCCACTCACCTCGGCGCGCTCACCTTCATCGCCCGCCGCGCCCCATCCGGACAGGGGGCCACCGCGCAGGGGTATCTCGCCATCGCCCTTGGGTTGGCCATGGCGTCGTCGATGGGATTGGCCGGTTGGCTTTACGGCGCTTTTGGCAGTGCCGCCTACGGTGCTATGGCGCTAGCGGCTGTCATTGGCGGCGGCTGCGCGTTGATAGCGCACCGAACGCGCGACATAGCGGTGCCGTGAACGGGCCCGGTGGCGGACCCGATGCTGTGCCGTCTGTGTGGCGCAGCTCGGTACGATGCTATAAAGGTCGCGGCCCTGCAGATAGATCATATGGCGCGACAGGCCACCGTGGCGGTTGATCCAATGCCGTACCCGTATGGGATAAACTTTCCATAACTCCCGCGTGCCGAGATTGCTGGTGACCGGCTGGCCATCGCGGCCCGGCATCCAGGCGGCGTGAAAGCCGAACACGGCGCGCGAGGTCGCGCATATGCGGCTGCTCGGTATCATGCCGAGGACGAGCGTGCAGGCCGACAGGCAGTTGCCGTCGATAACCACCCGCTCGCCGGAGGAGCGCAGCATCGCAAAGGTCTGCAGGTAATGGCCGATCTGGCCGCCGCGGTCCTCAGAGATGCGCATGGTCGCCGAAGCCGGCGTCGCATACGCGGCCAAGAGCATGGCGGCTAGCAGCAGTCCCCGAATCCGCATCGGCCCGTCCCCACTATTGTTGGCGCCCCGCCGCTCCGACAATGGCAGGGAATTTACGGAAGTTTAATACATGCGTGGGCGGGTCGGAAAGACTTGGTTAACCAAAAGCCGGGGACAATCCGGGAACAAACTCAGGCATTTAAACCTGAGCCGACGGTCAATGCAGACGGCGACGAGGTTTTGGCTCGATGGTGTCGGCGGCCTCGATGCACCGATCGGCGAGGCGGGTGAGCTCGACGGCGATCGTTTCGTTCCGGCTTTCACGGGCGACTTGCTGGCACAGCCGCGCATGGGCCCGCAGCCGCTCGGCGACCTTAGAAGCCGGCAGTGCAGGGCTGGCCGGAAGAGTAGAACTCCGCTTTTGCATAATTTTCTTTATGCTAGCGATCCTGCGGGCCGCATTGAGAGAGATCAACACGCAGGGAACCTGCGGCCGGGCTCAGCCCCAAAGGGCGGGGGCCGGCGGAAAGACCAGGCTGTCACGGTAGACGAGGCCGTCGGGCCGGTCTTCCTCCAGGAGCAGGGGACCGTCGAGGTCGACGAATTGTGCGGTTTGCGCCAGCAGCACCGCCGGCGCCATCGCCAGCGACGTCGCCACCATGCAGCCGGCCATGACGGTAAAACCTTGCTTGCGCGCAATGGCGGCCATGGCCAGCGCTTCTGTGAGCCCACCGGCCTTGTCGAGCTTGATGTTGACCGCATCGTATTTGCCGACCAGCCCCGGCAAGGAGGCCCGGTCAAGGGCACTCTCGTCGGCGCAGATCGGGATGGCGCGCTTGACCCGCGCCAACAGGGCGTCGCGTTCCGCGGGCAGGGGCTGCTCCACCAGCGCCACTCGGGCGTGCGCGCAGGCAGCTAAATTGGCTTCGAGGTTCGCATCGTTCCAACCCTCATTGGCGTCGACGATCAGCATCGCCTGGGGCGCGGCCGCGCGTACCGCGCTGATGCGGCCGGGGTCGCCGTCGGCGCCGAGTTTCACCTTCAAGAGCGCGCGGCCGGCGGCCCTTTCGGCTGCTTTCGCCATATCGCCCGGGGTCCCAAGCGAAATGGTCAGTGCGGTGGTGAGCGGGCCGGGGGTCGCGAGGCCCGCGAGTTCATAGGCCCGATGCCCGCTTCGCTTGGCCTCCAGATCCCAGAACGCGCAGTCGAGCGCATTGCGGGCGGCGCCGGCCGGCATGTCGGCTTGCAGGGCCTCGCGACTCAGACCGGCGGCGAGCGCCGGCTCCATGGCACGAAGCGCTGCCACCACGCTGTCGACCGATTTCGGCGTAGCGGGCATAGGGCACACATTCGCCGCGGCCACGCGCCTTGCCATTGCCCAGTTCCGCGACCACCACCACCGCTTGCGTCTTGGCGCCGCGGCTGATGGCGAATCCGTCGCGGATGGGCCACCTTTCGACGGAAACGTTGAGGGTAAGAGGCATGAACGGCCAAGTTCGGATATAAGGGTCAAATATCGTCAGACCCTCGACAGGTTCGCCTGCGATGGTCAAGTATCGGTTTCCCGCCCTGGGCCGGCTCGCCGCGTGGGCGCGGGCGACGTCATCTTGCGGCCGAAGCGAGGGTGACCCTCGTAAGAACCGCGCCGGCCGTCCCGTCGTGGGGCGGAGAGCGACATCAGGGGTCATAGGCCGTGAGCGACGCGCTGCTCGAAGCTACTTCCGAAGGCGACCGGCTCAGAATCGCGGCCGGCGGCGACTGGATTGCCGAGAACGCCCGCCAGCTCGAAGCGCAAGTCGACGGCGAGATCAGGCGCAACGCCGCGGCCCGCCACGTCGACATCGACATGGGCAAGGTGAAGCGGCTCGACACGTTCGGCGCCTGGCTTCTGGAGCGGCTGGTGCGGGCCTTTTCCACTCGCGGGGCGGAAGCCAAGGTCAGCGGCCTCAGCGACGACTACAAGCCGCTCATCGATGAGCTGCACGCGGTCGAGCCGGCGAAACCCGAGGCCAAGCGCCGCGGCGGCCCCATCTTTGCGCTCGGCACCATCGGAATTGCCATCGTCTCGGTCGGCGAAATGCTCGCCGCTATCACCAACATGTTGGGCGCGCTGGCTGTCGCCGTCGCCCGGGTAGCGGTCAATCCTCGCCGCTTCCGCTTCACGTCGATGGTGCATCAGCTCGACAATGTAGGCTGGCGCGCGGTGCCGATCATCCTTCTCATCACCTTTCTGATCGGCGCGATCATCGCGCAGCAGGGAATTTTTCATTTCCGCAAATTCGGCGCCGACATCTATGTGGTCGACATGGTCGGTATCTTGGTGTTGCGCGAGATCGGTGTCTTGATCGTGTCGATCATGGTGGCCGGCCGCTCAGGCAGCGCCTACACTGCCGAGCTCGGCGCCATGAAGATGCGCGAGGAGATCGATGCCCTGCACACCATGGGTTTCGATCCGGTCGAGGTGCTGATCCTGCCGCGTGTCGTCGCGCTGATCATCGCGGTGCCAATCCTCACCTTCCTCGGCTCCATGGCGGCGCTCTATGGCGGCGGCCTGGTGGCCTGGCTTTATGGCGGCATCGATCCCGACATCTTTATCCAGCGCCTGAAGGAGGCGATCACTATCGATCATTTCGAGGTCGGGCTGATCAAGGCTCCGTTTATGGCGCTGATCATCGGCGTCGTCGCTTGCGTGGAGGGGTTGAATGTCAAGGGCAGCGCGGAATCGCTCGGCCTGCAAACCACGGCCTCGGTGGTGGAATCGATCTTCCTGGTGATCGTGGTCGACGGCCTGTTCGCCATCTTCTTCGCTTCGATCGGGATGTGAGCGATGGCTGGCAACGGACACAAAGAGACGGTGATCGAGGTGCGCGACGTGGTGGTCGGCTTCGGCGATCACATCGTGCTCAACCACATCGATCTCGACGTCTATCGCGGCGAGATTCTCGGCTTTGTCGGCGGTTCGGGCGCAGGCAAGTCGGTGCTGATGCGCACCATCATCGGCCTGCTGCCGAAGCGGGAGGGCATGATCAAGGTGCTCGGTGTCAATCTCGCCGAAGCAAGCGATGACGAACGGCAAGCGGTCGAGCGGCGCTGGGGCGTCTTGTTCCAGCAGGGCGCGCTGTTCTCCTCGCTGACCGTGCGCGAAAACCTGCAATTCCCGATCCGCGAATACCTCAAAGTCTCGCAGCGGTTGCTTGACGAATTGGCGCTGGCCAAGCTCGAAATGGTCGGGCTCGACGGCAGCGTGCTGGAGAAGTTCCCTTCCGAGCTCTCCGGTGGCATGACCAAGCGCGTGGCGCTCGCTCGCGCCCTGGCGCTCGACCCCGATATCGTCTTCCTCGACGAGCCGACGTCGGGCCTCGACCCGATCGGTGCGGGCGATTTCGACAGTCTGATCGCCACCCTGCAGCGGACTTTAGGCTTGACGGTTTTCATGGTAACCCATGACCTCGATAGCCTGCACACGGTCTGTGATCGCATCGCCGTGCTGGCCGATGGCAAAGTGATCGCCGCCGGCACCATGGAAACCATGCTCGCGTCTGAGCACCCGTGGCTGAAAGAGTATTTCCGCGGCAAGCGGTCGCGGGTGGGGCCCGCGACCGAGGCGACTGTCCGCGTCTAGTGCCGCCGATTTGAAGTTCCTGCGCGACTTGCAGCAATCTGCTTTCAGGAACTTCAAATCGAAAAGCGACACCAGGATCATAAAATTGTCTGTGCCACCTGCGTCCGAAGTCCGTGTCAGGGAGTCCTCCAATGTCTCGCGAATTTAGGAGGTGGGGCGCTAGTCCTGCGTATAGCGCATAGCTTGAGCGGGCCCTGGGGCCGGTTTTCCGACAAATTCCTGCGCCAGGAACCCCCGCATAACCCGACCGGCAGCCGGTGCGAGCGCGGCCGGCAAGGGACTTTTGAACGGGACCGTGATGGAAACCAAGGCGAGCTATTCATTGATCGGGCTATTCACGCTGGCGGTCATCGTCGGGGCGTTCGGATTCGTCTACTGGTTCCAGAGCGTCGGCGGTAGCGGCGCGCGCGCCTACTATCGCGTCGTATTCGACGGCTCGGTCTCCGGTCTGACCACTGGCGGGCCGGTGCTGTTTAATGGCATTCGGGTCGGCCAGGTCACCGGCCTTGCGCTCGATCCCAAGCATCCGGAGCGGGTGATCGCCAATATCGCGATCCAGCAATCGGTGCCGGTGCACAAAGACACCCAGGTCGGCATGCAGTTTCAGGGGCTGACCGGCATCGCCTCGCTGTCACTTAAAGGCGGCACTGCGGACTCGCCGGTGCTCAGCGGCACCAGGGGCCATCCGGCTGATCTGATCGCGCCGTCGGTCGCCACCCAGGATGTGGCGCAGACCGCGCGCGATGTTCTGAACAAGCTCGACAAGCTGTTAAGCGATAACCAAAAAGCGTTGAGCACTGCGCTCGCCAACATCAACACCTTCACCGCGGCACTCGCCGACAACTCCAAGCACATCGACAGCACGCTCGCCAATGTCGACAAGTTCAGCGCCATGTTGGCGCGCAATTCCGGACGCATCGACAAGATCGTGCAGGGCATGCAGGACCTGACCGGCGGCGACGACGGCAAGAGCGGGCAGATCAACGAGGCGGCACGCTCGATCCGCGGGCTCGCTCAAAAGCTCGACGAGCGCACCGCAGCGGTGACCAACGGCCTCAGCGATCTCGCCACCAGCGGCAAGAAGCAGCTTGACGCGCTTTCGAGCGAGGCCCGGCGCACCCTTGGCACGCTCGACCGCACCATCAAGAACATCGACAAGAATCCGAGCCGGCTGCTCTGGGGCGGCAGCTCGGCGCCGGCAGGCGGGCGCTGAAACAGCAATCGCCGCGGCGCCGAAGCCGCGGCGCTTTAATGTCGCGGCCGGCCAAGGGTCAGTTCATCTTGCCGAGTGCGGCGACTTCGGCCGGAGGCTGCGCCGCAACCGAGATGTCGACCTCGACCACGCCCGTCATCGCCGGTTCCTCGATGTTGCGCCGGCGTAGTCAACCAGTAGGCGATACGCCGCCAGCACGGAAGGTGGCCAGCGTGCCGATGTATTCGTTTGAACTGAGCAGCAGCACCAGCGCGAATGCCGCCAGCAGGATCGCACGCTCCGGTCGTCGAGAATATTTTCGAAGTAGATTGCCCTGCACGCTGAAGGTCATGCCGATGGTCGCCACGCCAATACGAGATAGGCGGCCCGAGCTGGTCCAGGCCTGGCTCGACTCGACCAGTTCGGGATGGATGAACATGCCGACCATCAGCGTGAACAACGACATGCAGATCTGCACCGAACGCCAGAGCGTCACGTAGAACGAAGCATTGGCGATTTTCGAGGTGATCGCGGCCGTGATCGATGTCGGCGGCGTCAATTCGCCGAACACCGCCACGAAGAAGGCGAAGAAGTGCACCACCCACGGATTGACACCGGCCTGCATGAAAGGTGGCGCGATCACGATGGCGACCAGGATGTAAACCGGCGCCGGCGGCAGGCCGATGCCGAGCACGGCGCCGAACAGGAAGCCCATGCCACCATGGCGGCGAGGCTGATGCCGGCCGCCTCGACCATCAGGAAGCCCAGCTTGGTCGGCACGCCGGTGATCACCAGGGAGCCGGTCATGATCGAGAGCGTCGCCAGCAGCAGCGTCAGGTCGGCGATCATGTCGACGTAGGAATCGAGGAAGCGCTGCAGCGGGGCGAAGAAGTCGCGCCATGACCAGTTGTCGAGCGTGGCAATGGTATGGATCAGCAGCATCGCCGCACCGACCATGCAGAACATGTCGAGGGCGGCGAACTGAGGCGCCAAGAATAAGGCGGCCATCAGCGAGACCAGCCCGCCGACGGTGACGATAAAGGCGATCAGATTGACCTTGTCGCGCCAGTCGAGGCCCTGCGCCTTTTTGTCGATCACCATACGGGTGCGGTAGTGGATGGCGAGCAAGTATACCGACATGGCGACGGTGATGTAATAAATCAGCGCGGGCACCCAGCCGCGCGCCACCACCTGGAAATAGTCGACGCCGAGAAACTCGGCCATGAGGAAGGCGGCGATGCCCATCACCGGCGGCATAAGCTGTCCGCCCATGGAGGAGGCGTTCTCAATCGCCGCCGCGGTCGCCGGCGGCAGGCCGGCGCCGATCATCGCCGGAATGGTGGCTGAACCGACGGTGATCGAATTGGCGGCGCCCGAGCCGCTCACGGTGCCGATCGCCATCGAGCCGATCACCGCCGACTGCGGGATGGCGTGGTGCGAGCGCATGGCGATGCGCTTGGTCGCGCGCAGCAGCGAGTTGACGCAGCCGAAACCGCGCAGCAGGCCGAGCACCAGCAGGAACGAGCCGACCAGCGTGAGTGCGAGCTGCGGCAGGTGGAGAAGATGCCGGTCGCCATCTCGACGCTGGAGGCGGCGATGACGCGATCCCACGTCATGCCGGCATGGTAGAACATGCCGGGAACCACGTAGCCGTAGACCGCGTAGAGCGCGAGCACGATATTGAGGATAAACAGCGGCATGTGGCGCTTGCGGGCGTATTCGATGATCAGCAGCACCATCACGCCGCCGATCAGCAGTCTTGGAAGTTCGGAATGCCGGCGCGCTCTTCGCCCAGCGCCCGGTAATTCGTTCTCATGTACCAGGCGCAATACACGGCAAATGCGCAATATGCGCCGGCGATCATGTAGTTCAGCCAGCGCGGCAGATAGGGATAGAGCTGGTCGGTACGCAGCGCCTGCAGCGTGAAGAGAATATACGTCACCGGCACCATGGTGACAGCGAGGATCACTGGGCCGCCGGCACTGGTCCAGTAATAGTAGAACATATAAAGCGCGAAACCGATCGCGGTCGCGTAGTAGATGGCTTCGAGTGCCAGCGGCGATCGAAAGCCGGCCGGTTCGACCATGGCGGAAGCGGTCGTCGTGGACTCGCTCATGAGTTCTATCTCTTCAAGACGGTGCTGTAGCGTTTACCGGGCAGAGCGGCCGCCGATTCCGGTGGCCATTTGTGGCACAATGATGCGAGGCGGGTGCGCCGTCGGCGCACCCGCCCCTTTGTGAGCATCACGCGATCAGGCGATCAGCCATTGCCCTTGGCGACGTTGGCGTCCCACTTCTTGTCCCACTTGCCCTTTTCCTTCAGGTACTTCGCGAGTCCGGGATGAATGGGAACGAGCTTCCAGGTCGACTTCAGCGCGTGCGCCTCGAACTCGGCCATCTTGCCGCCGGCGATCTCACGGAAGCTCGGGTCGAGCTTGGCCAGTTCGTCGGAATGCGCGTCGATGACCTTCAGCATCTTGTACATGTCGTCTTCCGGCACGTTGAGGCCGAGGTCAAAGCCCCAGTAGGTGGGGACCAGCGTGATGTGTTTGACGTAGTCGTCCTTCTTGTGGAAGTTCGACGGCGGCACTTCGACGGTGTCGAGGCCGTGCGCTTCGAGCTTCTTGATCTCTTCCTTGCTCGGATTGAGCGCCGCCCAGTCGACGGTCAGCGAAGCCTCCGACAGCCACGGCGGCGGGGTCTTGCCGCCGGCGGCGTAGATGATCATCGCGTCGATCGTGCCGTTTTGGAGCTGGGAGCCGGCGGTCGAGAGAGAGACCTCAGTGTAGTGGTGCTTGACGCCCATGGCGGCCAGCGCGTTCTCAACCTGCTTGCGGGTATCGAACGGCGCGGGACCGGTGAACACCGGCTTGCCGGCGAGATCGGCCCAGGACTTGATCTTGTCGCGGTTGCTCGCCTTGATCGCCAGGCCGACGTCGAGCGTGTAGCACCAGAACGATTGCACGGGCATGCGCTTGACGTGCGACTTGAAGCCCTTGAAGCGTTGGTTATTGTTGGCGAACTCGTTCAGCGCCACGTCGGAGCCGTAGTAGCCATCGAACTGGTTGAGGGCGAAGCCCTTCACCGTGCCCACGGCGCCCGGCGTCGGCAGCACCGTGATGCGGTACTCCGGCATGTTCTTGTTGAGGATCTGTGACAGCACGACCAGCGCCTTGCCGCCCGACGAGCCGGCCGGGCCGGTGCCCCAGCGAATATCCTTCGGCGCGGCGTTAGCCGTTCCCGACATTCCGATCAAAGCAAAAGTAAAGGCTGCAAATAATCCCGCAGCAACGCCCGGTGCAATACCTGCACGGACAGAAAATTTGCGTTTGCGCATGGCTTCTTATCCTCCCAAGACTAGCCGTATGTTCATTGGCGCTGTCATCAACGCCAGAAAGAAAAACCTCCGCTCCGCCGTTTCTTCTTCGATGGCGGTGCTTGGTTGCACGCTCTTTGGCCACGGTATCGCCTCATGAGAGGCGGTGGCGGGGCGTACTATCGTCCAGTTGGCGAGCCATGGCAATTCGAAATTTCGCTTTTAGGACCGTCATATAGCGCCATTCCTGCAATCGTTTTCGACGGCTCCGCCCAATAATTGTTCAGCGTACTTTCAGCATTTCAAAAAATGGCGTCGCGACGTACTGCGTTGCGGAAATTGGTCGCATTCGCATCGAACTTGCGCACGCCGCATAACGAACGACCGCCGGCCAGGGCCGGCGGTCGTCATTAACGTTATTAACGATATTGCGTGTCGGCGCGAGTTCAGTCGAAGCGTCCGGCCGCGTGCGCCAGCATGGTGTAGACCTTGCCGGTTTCCGAGGTGAGGTAAGTCCGCGCCATCATCCCGCTCGGATCATCGCGCGAAGCATCTTCGAGCAGCCGTTCGAAGTGGCTGATATACCCGTCGACGGTCTGCTTGAACTCGCGATCGGTGCGATATTTGCGACGGACTTCGTCGAATGCCTTCTGGCCCTGCAGGGTATAGAGCCGGCGCGTGAACACATTGCGTTCGCCGCGCTTGTAACGATCCCACAAATCGGCCGCGGCCTCGTGGTCGATCATGCGCGCGATGTCGACCGACAGCGAGTCCAGCGACTCGATGGTGTGGCGCGGCGAGCGCTCATCGGCGCTGCGTTGCGGTTCGCGCGGGAATTCGCGCGTCGGCGGTTCCGGCTCCTGCGAAGCGCGGTTTAGCAGATCGCTGAGCCAGCCGCGGTTGCTGCCGTCGCTCGGGGCCGGCGTTGCGGCAGGCGAGGGCGGCTCGGGCCGGCGCGGCGCCGGCGTGAAGCCGGGGATCTCGTTTCGTGGCTGGCTTGGACGCGGCGGTGCGCTGCGCGCGGCCGGCTCGGAGCGCGGCGGCGGCAGCGGCGTTTCGCTGCGCGAGCCGAGATCGCTGCTGCGGCCGCCAACCACGGCGAGCGTCGGCTCCTCGCGCGTCGGCCGGCGCGTCGGTTCGGCGGCGTCGATGTTGCGGCCGTGGCGAGCGACGATGCGGTTGAGTTCGGCCAGCGCCTCGATCTGATCGACGATCACGCGTCGCATCTGCGCGGCGCTTTCGGCGGTCTCCTGCGGCAGCTCGAAGATGCCACGGCGCAGCTCGGCGCGGGTGGTCTCCAGCTCGCGCTGCATCTCCGTGGCCATTTCCTTCATGTTTGCCATGACCTCGGCAAAGCGGGTGCTGGCGTCGCGGAACAGCGCTTGCGTGTCACCGGAGGTCTGCTGGTAGACAGAGTGCATGGTCTCGACCGTGCGCTGGCGTTCCTCCTCGGCGTTGGTGCGGATGCGGTCGTATTGTTCGCTCAGCGCGCGCACGCTTTCCTGGTTGCTCGCGGAAACCGCGCGGGCGACATCCGCGGCCTGCGTGCGCATGTGCTCGTACTGCTCGCCGATCATGCGCGTACCCTCGGCACTGCTCTCCAGCATGGCGCGGGCGACGTCCTCGGCGTGCTCGCGCACGCGCTCGTACTGGTCGCTGATGGCGCGCGTGCCTTCGGCAGTGGTTTCCGACACCACGCGGGCGACGTCGCGGGCGCGGGCAGCGGCCGCTTCGAGCGACTCGTCGAGCAGGCCGGAAAAGCGGTTGAGCCGCTGCTGGATGTCTTCGGTGCGGGCGTCCATCGTTTTGACGAGGTCGTCGATCTGAATGCGACGTTGGTTGACCGATTCTTCTGTGCGCTGGTTGCTGCGGTCCATCATCTCGAGCGACTGCGACAGCTCGCGGCCATGTTCATCGAACTGGTTGGCGAGTTGGCCGAGATCGGTGACGAGGTGGGCGGTGATTTCGCGGAAGCCGGTGATGTTGTTTTCCACCCGGGTGGTGACCTCGGTGGTGGCGCCGGTCACTTCGTTCATGGCAGTGACGAATTCCGACACCCGCAGCATCAAGGTGTTTTCCAACGAGTTCATGTTTTCATGCGCGCCGGAGAGAACCTCCTGCAGCATGGTATTGGCTTCGCGCAGCCGCTCGAACAGCGCGATGCCGTCGGATCGCAGCATGCCTTGGGTCTGTTCCATCGCCTGAACGGCGGCATCGGCGCTGTCCTTCGAGCGCGCGATCGCCTGCTGCGTCGTCTCCTGCAGATCGGTCAGGGTGCGGTTGACCGTATTGGAGGCGTTCTCGCCGGCCGTGTTGATGAGGTTGGATATCTCGGTGCTGTTATCGAGTACGGTGCGCGAGAACGACAGCCCCTTTTCTTCGATCGCCTCCAGCGCCCGGTCGGTGGCGCTGCCGACCGTGAAGGCGAAATGCTCGCCCTGTTCTGACAGCGCGGCGATCACGCCGCCGCTGCGGTCGGAGAGGAGGGTGGTCAACTCCTCGGCGCGCTGGCCTATGGCGGCGGCGATCTCGTCGCTAACGCTGCGCAGGAGGTTCTCGGCATCGCCGGCGCTGCCGCGAATGGCCGCTGTGGTCGACTGGGTGAGGTCGCCGAGCGAGCGCTCGGCATCCATGGCGTTGACCTTGATCGACTCGGTCAGCTGCTCCATCCGCGCATGCACGGCGTCGGCGGCCTGCTTGGTGCGGTTCTCGATGTGCTCGGCCACCGCTTCGGCGCGGCCGACCAGCAGCTCCTCGAAGCGGTTGATGTGGGTGTCGAGGGTGTCCGCCACCTCGTTGCCGCGTGCGGTGATGGTCTCGGCCGCAGTGCTGATCTGCTCGCCGACACGCCGGTCGAAGCTCTCGAGATGCGAGCGCATGGCTTCGGAGACGTCCGTTGTGCGCTGGCCGAGCCGTTCCACCAGTTCGCCGCCGTAGGTCTTCACGGTGCGATCGAATTCGGTGATGTGGCGCGTGATCAGGTTGCCGAGCGTGGTGGCGTCGCGTGAAATCTTTTCGGTGAGTTCGGTGCCGCCGTGCTGGAACATGTCGTCGAATGATTTCAGCCGCGTGAGCAGCATTTCCTTGACGGCTTCGCCGCGCTCGTTGAGCGTGCCAATAAGCATTTCGGTGCTGTCGCGGAAGGTTTCGGCAATCGCCGTGCTGCGGGTGTTGAGCGTCTCGTTGACGCGGTTGCCGGTCTGCTCCATGCGGCCGACGACCTCGTCGCCGCGCTGGCCGAGGCTGAACACCAGCGAGTCTCCGGTGTTCTGCAAGGTTCTGTGCAGGTCTTCTGCGCGCGTCGCCATGTCGTCGACCACGCGCTTGCTGGTCTCGGAGAGGGCGCTGGTGAAAGCCTCCGATCGCACGCCCATGTTCTCGATGGTCAACGCCGCGTTCTGCGCGAAGCCGTGTGCAACCTGGTCGAGCCGCGCGCCCATCATCTGCTGCAGACGGGCGGCGAGATCGTCGAATTCCTGCGCGACCGTGTCGCCCTTGAATTTGAGACTTTCGGTGAGCTGCTGATTGGCCGCGGTGATGATCTGGGTGACTTGGTCGGCCGAGGTCGCGATCGACTGGGCGGTACGCTCGCCGGCGTTGGTGACGGCGCTGGTTGATCGCTCGCTGGTCGATTCCAGCCGCTCGAGCAGGCTTGAGCCACGCTCGCTCAAGGCGTCGATCATTGAATCGCCGGCATGGCCGAGCGCCAGCGTTATGTATTCGCCTTTTTCGGTGAGCGAACGGGTGACGCGCTGCGCCACCTCCTGCACCTTGTCAGCGACCAGATCGCCGACTGAGGTGATGTCGTGCGACAGGTCGAGATGGACGCTGGAAATGGCGGTGCGCACGTGTTCGGCCTGCGCCACGAGCGTCTCGCGCTGGTTGGCGAGATCGCTGAGCAGGCCACGGATGCGGACTTCGTTGTCGTTATATGCGCGCTCGATGGACGAGACTTCGTTGTGAACCAGCGATTCCAACTCGGCGGCGCGGGCTAGCGCTCGTTCGACGCCATCGCCCATGGCGGCGACTTCGCGGCGGATCGCCTGGCCGACCGACATCACGGACTCGGATGCGGCAGTCTCGGGCTGCGCCAGACGCAGCGCCACGGCGGCCATGGATCCAGCGACCGCGTGCATTTCGTGCGAGCGGCGGATGAGCTGGGCGAGTACGTAGAAAGCAACGATCGGCAGGACGACCACGGCGACGGCGCCGATGACGACCAGCGCGCTCATGCGCGGACTGGTGAAAAGCCCCTCCACTTCGGGACGGAACATGAGCGCGGTGCCGACGGCACCGGCGACCCAGGCAACGGCGGCAATGGTGGCGAGCAGGAACGGTGTGCGTGAGGCCGGACGCTGCTGCAGCGCCTGCAGCATCTGACCGATATTGGCGCGGTCGTCGTTGGCCGGACGGGGCGGAGTCTCGTCAGCCTGCCAGGTCTGCTGTGGCTCTTCCACTGAAAGCTCGAGTTCTGTGCCGGCCGACTTATCGGCGCTTTTGTTCTCGATTGGGGACTTGACGGCCGGAGCCTTGTCGCTTTCGCCGTCGCCGAGCTTGAGCGCGGCCTCTATGGCGCTGAGGGTATCAGCCATCGGATCTTCGGATTTCTGGGGGCTGTTGGCCATTTCGGTCGTCGCCTCGTTTGAACGCCGGACTGCTGCTCGCGGCCCGTTTCGGACATGAGTTCGGGCCGCGCGACGAGCGCGGGAACCTGTGGGGCCCGGCGCTTCCGTCCCATACCGCCGGCGCGCTCATCCTATCGGCTTGACCGTACGAAAGAAACCAGTCCGATCAAGAGTTTCCCATCATCGTTAACTTCTTATTCACCATGATTTTGAAGTCTTTAGCGGTAACGGGCTGAGTTACATGGCGGCGGAATTGGGGCGCGGATGCGGCCAAGAACGTCTCGGAACAGAGCCATCCCCGGTTTCTTGGTGGCGCGATTGCCTGGCTGTTAACCACCGGGCGAACCGACGCCCGCGCATTTACTTGGTCTTGGCTGTGGCCGCGGCAAGCTCCCCCGCAACGATCATGGGCGGCAAGCCCGGGGCCAAAGAAGGGTCAAGGGAGGCCCACAGATGACGCAAGTTGCCATCAATCTGACGGAAAGAGCCGGGCTTGCGGCGGAGGATGTGTCGACCGACGCGCCGGTCATCGACCGCGCCCATCTGGCGCGGATGACCTTCGGCGACCGTGGGCTTGAGCGCGAGCTGTTGGAGCTTTTCGACCGGCAGGCGACGATCCTGCTCGCGCGCATGCGTGACAGCGACGCTGCCGCTCTCGCGGCGCTGGCGCACACCTTGAAGGGCTCGGCGGTTGGTATCGGCGCCGCCTGGGTGGCGCAAGCCGCTGCCGCGGCGGAGCGCGCCGCCGCCATGTCGCAGCCTGAGCGCGGTGCCGCCGTCGACCGGCTGGCCGCCGCGGTCGAGCGGTTGCGGCCGGAGATCGCAGCACTATTGGATGGCTGACCGAAGGGATAGCGCCCCCGGCCGAATGCCTATATAGGAAGCCCGCCCGCGCCGGTTCCGACGTGTGGCTTTCCCTTTATTTATGCGGGCGGCCATCCGTTCATGCCGAAGATCACTTACATCGACTCTGAAGGGACGGCGCGCACGGTCGACGCCGAGGTTGGCTCCACCGTGATGGAAACCGCGATCCGTAACAACGTTCCTGGCATCGAGGCCGAGTGCGGTGGCGCCTGCGCCTGCGCGACCTGCCACGTCTATGTCGACGAGGCCTGGCGCGAGAAGACCGGCGAGCCTTCGCCGATGGAAGAGGACATGCTCGACTTCGGCTACGATGTGCGGCCGAATTCGCGGCTGTCATGCCAGATCAAGGTGAGTGACGAACTCGACGGACTGGTGGTACGCACGCCGGAAAAGCAGGCGTAGTCTTCTTTGTACCTCTCCCTGAAAGGGGGAGGTCGACCCGCCGTAGCTTTAGCGACGGCGGGTCGGGTGGGGGTCTCTCACTGACCTCCATAACAAGACCCCCTCCCTAGCCCTCCCCCTTTCAGGGGAGGGAACCGAGAGGTTCCCACGTGTCGTCAAACGTCATCAAAACCACTTGCTGCATCGTCGGCGGCGGGCCGGCGGGCATGATGCTCGGCTTTCTCCTGGCGCGCGCCGGCGTGAAGGTGACGGTGTTGGAAAAGCACGCCGACTTCCTGCGCGACTTTCGCGGCGACACCATCCATCCTTCGACGCTCGAATTGATGTACGAGCTTGGCCTGCTCGAGGAATTCCTCAAGCTGCCGCATTCGCGCATTGAGCGTCTGGGCGGCGAGGTGGGTGAGACCACCATCATGCTGGCGGATTTCAGCCACCTGCCGACGCACTGCAAATTCATCGCGCTGATGCCGCAGTGGGATTTTCTCGACTTCCTGGCCGATCACGGCAAGGGCTATGCCGCCTTCGATCTGCGCATGCGAACCGAAGCCACCGGCTTGATCGAGGAGGGTGGCCGCGTCACCGGCGTGCGCGCCAAGTCGCCGGAGGGTGAACTCGAAATCAGCGCCGATCTTGTCGTTGGCACCGACGGCCGTCATTCGACGTTGCGTGAGTGCGCTGGCTTCCATGTCGAGGACATTGGCGCGCCGATGGACGTGCTCTGGTTCCGCGTCTCGCGCCGCGAGGACGACACCGGTGAGACGTTCGGCCATATGGAGGCCGGCCGCATGATGGTGATGCTCAACCGCAACGACTATTGGCAGTGCGCCTACGTGATCCCGAAGGGCGGCATCGACAAAGTGAAGGCGGCGGGCCTCGGCGCCTTCCGCGAGAGCGTCGCGTTCATGTCGCCGTTCCTGCGCGACCGGATGGAAGAGATAAAGCGCTGGGACGATGTGAAACTGTTGACGGTCGCGGTCGACCGGCTGCCACGCTGGCACAAACCCGGATTGCTCTGCATTGGCGATGCCGCGCACGCCATGTCGCCGATCGGCGGAGTTGGCATCAATCTGGCTATCCAGGACGCGGTGGCTGCGGCCAACATCCTGGCCGCACCGCTCAACGAAGGCCGCGTCACGGAAGCGCTGCTGGACGCGGTGCAGAAACGGCGCACCATGCCGATGCGCATCATCCAATGGCTTCAGGTTTTTATTCAAAACAATATTCTCAGCGCCGTGCTGGGGACTGCCGAGCGTCCCAAGCCGCCATTCCCGGCCAAGCTGCTGAACTGGTTTCCGATGTTGCAGCGGCTGCCGGCGCGCATCATCGGGCTGGGGATCAGGCCGGAGCATGTGCGGACGCCGGAGGCTGTGCCGGCGCGCAACGCATAGCGTAGCCCTTCAAGGGCCGCGGTATTTCCACTCCTCGAGCCGCGCAATCGTCTCTGGTGTCAACGGCCTTGGTTGTCGCGTCGTCGCATCGAGCATGACCATGGTCGCGCGGGCGGCCGCCACGCAGGTTTCGCCGGCGAAAACGGCCTGCGCGAGGGTGAACGAGGTGCGGCCGCGTTCAGCAAGCCCGGTGCCGATCAATACATCGCCGGGCCAGTGCAGTTCGCGCAGGAAATCGATCTCCTGCCGCACCAGCACATAAGTGGCGTTGGGGACGCCGATGCCAAGATCGGGTTTGCGGAACAGGGCGACGCGGCCGCTCTCGAAATAGGTCGCAAACACGGCATTGTTCACATGGCCTTGTACATCCATATCGCCGAAACGCACGATGTCGGCCACCTGATACGGATAATGTTCAAGGCGTGGCGTCGGCTTCGGGTTCTTGGGCCGTGCAGGGGACTGTTCGCTCATGACGGGATTTGATCAGGCCGCGGCCGGCGGCGCGACGGTGGCGGTCTGCCCGCTGCGCTTCAACGCATCGGCCACGAAGCCGGAGGCTTTCATCTCTTCGATGAAGGTGCGCAAGTAAGCCGCGCCGGCGAGATGTCCCTTGCGCGCGCCCATCGACTGTTTGATCTCCATGAACGGCTCGTCAATCAGACGCACGTCTGGATGGTCCTTGGCATAGGCGAGCAGCGGCTGTCTCACGCCGGCCACGACTTCCAGCTTGTCATTTACGAAGAGCTCGATCATGGCGCGGCCGCCGCCGGTCGAAGCGCGGACAATCGTGGCGTTCTTGATAGTGCGGGTGAGGTAGAGATCGTAGGCCGAATTGACGCCGACGGCGATCCGGATGCCGGGCTTGTCGACATCGGCGGCGGTCTTGAGGGTCGAATCCTTCGGGACCATGTAGTTGCCGTAGATAAGCACATAGGGTGCGGTGAATTCGATCTCGGCCGCGCGCACCGGCTCGTTGGCGACAAAGGCGATATCCACGGCGCCGGCTTTGATGGCCTCGAACACCTTTCCGGCCGCCTCGAAAGGGACGAGCTCGACCGGCACGCCAAGCCGCTTGCCGAGTTCGTGGGCAAGTTCCGCCGTGATACCTTTGGGGCTTCCGGTCGCCTGGTCCTTCTGCGCCAGCACGCTATTGCCGAGATTGATGGCTGCGCGCAGCGTCCCGGTCGGCGCAAGTTCTTTCAAGACGGCGGCATCGGCCATGGGGTCGGCTCCAATCGATTGAAAAGGGTGCGGCAGCTATCGCGCCCCAAGAATTCGCGCTTCGCTTAGCACGCTCGCATCGCGGTTTCACCGGGGGGTGCTGCCGGGGAGTGGCCTTGGACGTGGCGGACGTGCGAAGATGGCGGCTATGTTCGTTACCTTCTTCCAGGAACTCAAAAGCGCCGGCGTGCCGGTGTCTTTGCGCGAATACCTCACGCTCATGCAGGCGATGGAGGCGGACCTTGCCGGGCGCCGGGTCGAGGACTTCTATTTTCTGTCGCGGGCGGCGCTCATCAAGGACGAGCGCAACCTCGACAAGTTCGACCGCGTGTTCGGCCACGTGTTTAAGGGCCTCGATCTGATGAGCGAGGCGGTGGAAGCCGAGATTCCCGAGGAATGGCTGCGCAAGCTCGCCGAGAAATACCTCACCGAAGAAGAAAAGAAGCAGATCGAGGCCATGGGCGGGCTCGACAAGCTGCTGGAGACTTTGAAGAATCGTCTCGCCGAACAGAAAGGCCGCCACCAGGGTGGCAACAAGTGGATCGGCACCGCCGGCACTTCTCCTTATGGGGCTTACGGTTACAACCCGGAAGGCATCCGCATCGGCCAGGAGGGTAATCGCAACTTCCGCGCCGTCAAGGTGTGGGACAAGCGCGAGTTCAAGGACCTCGACGACGACGTCGAGCTCGGCACCCGCAACATCAAGATCGCGCTGCGGCGGCTACGCAAGTTCGCGCGCACCGGCGCACCCGACGAGCTCGATCTCGACGGCACCATCAAGGGCACCGCGCACAAGGGCTATCTCGACATCCACATGCGGCCGGAGCGTCACAACGCGGTGAAGGTGCTGCTGTTCTTCGACATCGGCGGCTCGATGGACTGGCACATCAAGGCGACCGAAGAATTGTTCTCCGCCGCGCGCTCCGAGTTCAAGCACATGGAGCATTTCTACTTTCACAATTGCCTGTACGAGAAAGTGTGGAAGGAGAACCGCCGCCGCTTCCAAGAGACGACGCCGACCTGGGACGTGCTGCACACCTATCCGCACGATTACAAAGTAGTGTTCGTTGGCGATGCTTCGATGAGCCCTTACGAGATCACCGCGCCGGGCGGCTCGGTCGAGCATTTCAACGACGAGCCAGGCGCCGCGTGGCTCGAGCGCGTCATGCGCACCTATCCGGCGGCGGTGTGGCTCAATCCGGTGCCCGAGAAAGAATGGGACTACACCTATTCCATTCAGATGGTGCGGCAGCTCATGGGCGGGAGGATGTATCCGCTGACGCTCGACGGGTTAGACCGGGCGATGCGGGAGTTGGTGAGGTGAAGCGTATTACACGAACGCCCAACCCGCCGCTCGGTCGAATGGCGACTATTTAATGGGCCGATTACACTTCACCAATCTGAAGGCGAGCGAAAAATGCGAAATGTTGTATGCGTCATTCTGATTTCGACGTTTGCGACGGCCGCCGTCGCAAGAGACTTCCGCATTTCTGAAGCGCAAAGCCTAGATAGAGTAATTAAATTTAATTCGTTTCGGAATGGATGGCTCACAAGCTCAACGGGCCCATGTGAAAAATTCCGGCCGCCCGCCGCTATTGCGTTAGGTCAGCAGTTCTTCGAAAACGGCAACGCCCTACAAGGACAACAATTTTGCAATTAAAGCGGGTCAGTGGTATTGCGTTGCGGCTGAGAGCAGCAAAGACCTAGACATGGATGGCCGCGATAACCGCGAATGGTTGTTCATCCCCAAATGCCTTCCGACGCGCTAAGATGCTCACGGACTTAGTATCGCTTCTTTCATAAGCTGCGCCAAGTCGTTGCTAGGAGCTATTTTTGAAAAAGCTTCTGCAAGTCCATTGGCGACGTCAATCGGGTTCATTTCGCGCCGGTACATACAAAGACTGTGGCGCTCGTGCTTGGCTTTTTCTGTTCCGTCAGGACTGTTCGCTCTCGCAAGCTCGGCGAGAGATTTCGCGGATTGTTCGATCTTCATTTTTGGTCTCCTCAAATTTTCAGACGAAAATTCGAATGCAAATTTCGGGGCGAAACGAGCGCAAATGTTGACGTAGAAAACGCAATCCACAAGTTTATTGTGCTCTGAACGCCAATATTACTCCAACTCCACCCTCAAATTCCTCCCCACCGCACTCGCCGCGCGCCGCAGTGTCGCCAGTGTCACCGACGTATTCTCCGGATCGAGCAGCCGATCCAACCGCCGCCGGCTGGTCTTCATGCGCGCGGCCATTGCGGTTTGCTTCGAGTTTGTCGCTCGTCCCACGGTCTCAGCCGCGCCGCGTGTCGGACATAGTGTATGACGACGCCGTCGTTGTCCTCGACAGTGTAGAAGATGATATACGGGAAGCGCGGCACCTGCGCCGCGCGCACGCCGGTTATTTCTGTCTCTGCGGCTGAGAGGGGAAACTGCACGAGGCGCTGAGCGACGGCGGCAATCGCATTGAGAAACGCGGTTGCCGCTGTCCTGTTCTGTTCGGCGATATAGGATGAGATCTCATCGAGATCGCGTAGTGCCTCGCGCGTATAGCGCAGGCGCATCAGCGATAGCGCGCAAACAACGCGGCGACGTCCTCGTCGCTTGCGAACTCTCCGCGCTTTGACGCGTCAATGCTCTTCTGGATGCGGGCCCGGTCATCGTCGTCGAGGCGATAGGCGCCGTAATATTTAACTTCGATGTCGAGCATGAACTGCACCAATTCCGCCTGGGCCTCTTCGGGCCACGAGGCGGCGCGTTCCATCAGGGCGTCAAGGGGCTTGGTATCGGCCATAATTATACACTACCATAGTCCGAACGGCGTTGCATCTCCGCGCGGGAAGGCCTCAAATTGTTAGCCTACCGCTCCCCCACCTCATCCCCAATCGGCACCTCGTCGACTTGCTTCCCGTGTTCGTCGACGACGAGGACGAACCAGCCGCCCCAATTGAACCCCGGCATCACCGTGCCGAGCCTAAGGTCGCGCGCCAAGGCCACCGCGTCCTCGCGTGCGGCGGCGGGGCCGGGCAAGTCGATGCCCTTGTGGTTGTTGAGCACCTGGTTGCCGTCGGTGAGGCGAAAGAAATAGCGGGCCATGCGGATGTCTCGCGGAGCTTGTGGGAACGGTATCAGGTGGACGCTAACACCTTGCCCGCAGGCGGTCACGCGGGCGCGCGGGTACGCCGTCCGCCTTTGTTCATCGTCAGAGCACCCGCCTGCTTATGTATTTTCCTGGAACCGTCCACTTGTGCTGGATCAATGAATTTGTCGCGCTTTCGGGCAATTTGTGGTGGCAACCGTTCGGGAGATCGATGAGCCATGATGGCGCAGATGCCAAAGCCTAAACCCGATCTGGCACGCAACTTCTCGGCCATGGTGCAAAAGATGGGGACGCCTGTGGCGGCGGCGTGGCCGAGCGGTATGTCGCAACTCACGCAGGCCTACGAGGCCTGCCGGCGCTGCGACGCCGACGCGGTCTGCGCCGACTGGCTCGAGCGTGCGCCCAATTCGATCCAATTGCCGCCCGAGTTCTGCCCCAACGCAGCCGAATTCACCCGTATGAATAGGACAAAGTCGCGCGGCTAGCGCGCGATCCCGCAAGGCCCGCGGGACCGGTTTCCGGACAAGATCATGCGCCCATAACAGTAACGCCGGCGGGGGCGGCGTGCCCCGGATCCGCTTTCGTCGTCGGTAGCGCGGCAAAGGTGCGGTCCGGGGTTCTTCTTTGTCTGTCATCGGTCATCGTCATTCCGGGTTCGCTCGCTCGCGCTTGCGCCCCGCAATGACGATGAAAATCTACACCGCGACCGAATGCCGCTTGTGGCCGGTCTTCAGATAGGTGTCGAAGGCGGCCGCGGCGATGCGCACGTAGGGCCGGCCGCGTTCGGCGATGACGATTCGGTCGCCGGTAATAACCAGCAGGCCTTCCTCGGCGAGCGGCTTGAGCGCCGCCAGTTCTTCCGTGAACGCCGCCGCGCCGCCCATTGAATCGAGATCGACGGCGAGGTCGCACATCAGCCGTTCGATGATGCGTCCGCGCAGGCGATCGTCGCCGCTCAAGGTGAGGCCCTTCACCGTCGCGAAGCGCCCGCCGTTCACAGCGCGGGAATAACCCGCAAGATCCGCCGCGTTTTGCACGAAGCCCTGTGGCAGCTTGCCGATGGCGCTGGCGCCGAGACCGATCAGCGCGCCGGCGTCGTCGGCGGTGTAGCCTTGGAAATTACGGTGCAACCAGTGCTCGGCCGCGGCCGTCGCCAGCTCGTCGTCGGGCAGGGCGAAATGGTCGAGCCCGATCAATCGATACCCAAAACTTTGCAGGGTCTCGGCGGCGACCTGCGCTTGCTCCAGCCGCGCTTCGACTCCCGGCAGTTCGGCCTCTGCGATCAGCCGCTGGTGGGTCTTGAACCACGGTACATGGGCATAGCCGAACAGCGCCAGCCGCTGCGGCGAAAGCGACGCCGCCAGTTCGGCGCTGCGCGCCACCTCGCGCGTGCCCTGCCCGGGCAGGCCGTACATCAGGTCGATGTTGAGGTTTGCAATGCCGGCGGCGCGCAAATCTTCGACGGCGCGCTCGACCATCTCGAACGGCTGTACGCGGCCGATCAGCTGCTGCACATGTGGCGAAGCATCCTGCACGCCAAGGCTGGCGCGGTTGATGCCGATCGCGGCAAGGGTGCGGACAAGCGGGCGGTCGAGCCGGCGCGGGTCGAGCTCGATGGCATGTTCTTTCAGGCCCGACAGATCGAACAGCGAGGCGAGCCGCGCGGCGATCGTCTCCAACCGTTGCGGCCCCAGGATTGACGGCGTACCGCCACCCCAATGCAGATGGGTGAGCTTGTGGTCCTTGAGCGCGGCGAGCAGCTCGACCTCCTCGATCAGCCGGGCCGCGTAGAGGTCGACCGGCTCGCGCTTGCGCACGGCGCGCGTGTTGCAGCCGCAGTAGTGGCAGAGCTCGCTGCAGAAGGGGACGTGGATATAAAGCGAGAGCGCGGTATCGTGCGGCAGCGCGCCGAGCCATTCGGCGTAGCGCTCGGGGCCGACCGCGGCGGTGAAGTGCGGTGCGGTCGGGTAAGATGTGTAGCGCGGTACATTGCGTTCGGCGAGGGCGAGCGGTGTGTTCATGGGTTCAACTCACGCGCCGCGCGGCACCCACTCGCCGCCAGCCTTGACATAGATGGTTGCGTACAGAGGGCGGCAGGTCGGAATTCAGGCGGTAAGGCATGCGCCCTCTGATATTCGCCGCCGGTTTTCGGCCCCCGCCGGAATGGTAGAAAAAACTAGCCCGCCGGGTGCGTGCGCTCATTGCGCTAAATCAATCCGTTCGACATGAGCCTTCCGCGCGCATTTCTTGGCTAACGATAGTGACGGGCATTTGCCCCGGAATGCGGCAACATGTCCTCAACGGCAGCTTTTTTAACCTTCTGGCCGCTGGCGGGGCGCAGACCGCTATGCGTGAAAGGCGATCTGTGCATAAGTTACCCAGTTAGTATGCCGGTTGCTCGACGCGATTCCCGGCGCAACTAACAATGAATTGAAGACCTGGCCCGACCCAAAGGGGGTAGAGGATGAACCGTAAGACCACTGTTTTCGCCGCCGCGCTCGCGGCTTTTGCATTTGTGGGGCCGAGCGCGCATGCCGGCGAGCGCAGTCTTTGGGACGCGATCAATCCCTTCTCCGGGCCGGTCAGCACCGCGGGCACCATCGCCGGAGCCGGCTCCACTGCCGCCTATTTCGGTATCAATCACTGGAACTGGGACTGGGACGCTTCGGCGGCCGGTATATCGCAGGCGGGCGCCATGACGCTCACGACCATCGGCTGCGCCGCCGTCGCCCCGATGATTGCCACCGTCCTGGTCGAGCGGCCGCTGACCTATCGCGAGGCGGGCAAGCTGACGGTCGGCTGCGTGATCCCGATCATTGGCCCGATCATCGTCGACAAGCTCTATGACGACCACCCGGAATGGGAGCATGTACACCCGGCGAAGGTGCACTACGTGAAGAGGCGCCATCATCGCAGCAAGCACTGATCCGAATTCGACCGCCTTTAAGCCACGCGTTTCCGCAGCAGCGGGAACGCGTGGTTTTTTGTCGAGAGCGGAGCAGGTGAGGGGACCGCGCGAAGCGATCAGTTCCGTTTCGTGATGAACAACCCTTCGGTAAGGCGGAAGGTGAACGCGACGTCCTCCTTCTCCTGCGGGTCGAGCACCGCCTTCACCGCCGGCGTTACCTCCTTGAGCATGGACGTTAGCAGCGCCTGCATGGTGGCGTCGTGGCGCGCAGCCCACGGCATGAATTCCATGGTCTTGCCGATCTGCTCTTCGTGATCGACCGCGAGGCCGGTCGCTTTCAGCGCGTCGCGCCATTCGTCCATGGTCCAGGCGCGCAGGTGGCTGGAGTCGCGGAAGCGCTCGAAGGCGTTGACGTAATCGCCGACGCTACCGGGAGGCACGACGTTGTCGACCAGCGCGAACAGCCCGCCCGGCTTGAGCACGCGACGCACTTCGGCAAGGAAGGCTGGGATCGAGTCGAAGTGATGCGGCGCGATGCGGCAGGTCACCAGATCAAACGTCGCGTCCTCGAACGGCAGCGCTTCGGCTTTGGCGTACGCGGTGCGTACATTGACGAGACCGCGTTTCTCGGATTCGGCCTTCACCAGGTCGAGCATTTCCTGAGTGATGTCGGTCGCCCATACGCGCGCAACGTGGGGTGCGAAGGCATAGGCGACGTGGCCGCCGCCGGTGGCAACATCGAGCATGCGCCAGTCTTGCTGTGGGGCGGTGAGGGTCACCATACGCTCCAGGCTCTTGCCGAGCTTGTGCGGTTTGCTGGTGAGATAGGTGGCAGCCGTCTTGCCGAATTGTTCCTGGACCAAGGTCTTGTTCATGGAATGCGGTTTCCGAACGGTGTGACGGCACAATTGGCGTCTTCATAGCCGGTCCGCGTCCCGGATGCGAGATGGCGTCGTGGAAAAGGTGTTTTTCCGTTTTAGGTGGAATCGGTGCGCTTCCAGGAGGCTTCCGGGGGCTCGTCGTGCTTGGTGCGGTCGCCGCCGCTGAGGTCGTCATAACCGTGGCGGCTCGAATAGAACAACAGCGCCATCAGCCCGCCGCCGACCAGCAGCGAGAAAAACACCCCGCCGCCAATGGCGAGCCAGCCGATGAACGGAATTTCGCCGCCGCGGATATGCATCCAGCTGGTGCCGGCGAACCAGAATGCCAGTGCCAGCAGGGCGAACAGAGGGATCAGGGCCAACCAACTCCGCATGCCGGCACATATAGGGTGGGGGCGGGGCCTTGTCACGGCGGTGGCGAAAGCCACCGATGCGCCCGGATTCCAGGCGCAAAGCGACGCCCGACCATGCCGGCCGGACGCCGCTTTTACGGTTGCCTGCTTACTGCTTCTGCCTGCCCGGTATCATCTTGCGGTCGGACTTGTCGGGGGTCATCGGCGTATGGGCGCTCTCGTCCGCCTTCATGCCGGTTGTCTCGGCCTGCCCACCCTTGTAATAGGCGAAGCTCGGCGCATTCGTTAGTTGCTTCTTTGTGTAGCTGACGGTGATCTTGCCGATCTCGCTGGCGCCGCTCTTGCGTTCGACATTGAGCGCCTGGAACGGCAAAGCCACGTTCTTCTCTCCGACGCCGAGGAAACCACCGACGCCGACCACAACGGCGGTTACGCGGCCGTCCTTGTCGATCAGCACGTCGTTGACGTCGCCAATCGACTTCTTGTTCGGCCCGTAGACTGACGCGCCGATCAACTTGCTGCCGCGCCACTCGTTGGCGTCCTGGCTGTGCATGAAGCCAGCCGGTTGCGTGCTGGCGTCCTTCTCGGCCATGTCGTTCTTATTCATGGTCTGGTCTGGCTTCGGCATGGCACGGAGCGGGGCCGGCTGCGCCATTTGTTTGTTGGTACTGTTGGTATCGGGCACATTTTGCTGCTGCGCCAATGCTGGCGTGGCCAGCGCCGCGGCCAAAGCTGCTGCGGTCAATGCATGCTTGAGCATCAAAAGCCTCCTCGTTGATTCCAATCAGGGAACGTAATCATTGTCCGGCGCACGCAAACGCGCGCCGCTTGAAAGACAAACGCGGGACGTGCGTCCCGCGTTCCATCACCGATAATTGCTGAGGTGCGGCGCTGCGCCGCTGCGTTTCGAGGGAACGCTTAGGCCTTGTCGTTGGCGGCGCGCCCCCCGGCTACCGCCTCGATGCGGGCGTTCTCGTCTTCGTTGGCCGGCTCGCTCGGCGCCAGTGTGTCTTCAACCGGCAGGCCGCGGCGCAGCGCCGAGCGCATGGCGGTGACTTCGCTTTGCAGCCGCGCATTGTCCTTGCGGGCGGCTTCCAATGCACCCTCGATTACCGCGCGCTCCAGGCGCTCGCGCTGCAAGGCGCTGCCAAGATCCTCGACCCGCTTCTCGATGCTGGTGCGGATGACCTGCACGTCCGCCTCGAGACGTGCGTTTCGCTCGGTGAGGGCGGAGATCTTCTCTTCGGCCCGCGTCACCGCGGTCTCGCGCGCCTTGACCTGCTTGGTGAGTGCGCTGTTGCGCTCGGCGAGCGCGTTACGCGCCTGCTCCAGCTCCTTGACCTGACGTTCGCGGACTTCGTGCGAGGCCTCGATCTGACCCAGCCGCTTCTCGGACGCGTTGCGCGCGATGGTCGCTTCGACCGCCTTGCGGTCGAATGCGCGCACTTCTTCGGTGCGCGCGAGCAGGTTCTGCCGCGCTTCCGCCAACAGCCGCTCGGCCGTCGCCGCGCGCGAGCTCAGCGCGTCGAGCCGCATGGTCAAGGTGTTGCGCTCGGCCTGGTGCTGTTCTTTGGTCTCGTCGAGCACGGCGGCGAGTCGGCCGCGCTCGGCGTAGGCTTCCGCGAAGCTTGACTCGACCTTGCCCAGCTGGGCGCGGGTCGCAGTCAGCGCGTTTTCGCTCTCGGTCAGGCGGCGGGTGAGCCGAGCGTTCTCGTTCAACTCATGATCAACCGCGGTCTGCAGCGAGCGCCGGTCGTCCTCCAAAAGCGCAAGCTTCTCGCGTGCGGCGGCGAGCTCGCCTTCCAATTCGACGATATGCTTCTCGGCGGCGTCTAGCTGCTCCTGCGCACCGCGGCGGCTTTCGCTCAAAGAACGGCGCTGCGCGCTCTCCTGCGCAAGCTGGCGCTCGAGTTCGGCGATCTGCGCGCGGTTGGCGGAAATCTCGTTGCCGAGTTCTAGCCCGTTGCTTTCCAGCGCGCGGACAGTTTCGCTGGCGAGTTCGAGGTTTTCGCGCAGCCGCTCGGCTTCAGCCTCCAGCGCGGTGGCCTTCCTCTCGATCTCGTAGAATTCTGCGCGCAATGTCTCGTAGGCGGTGCGCGATTCCGCTAGCATGCCGGAAAGGCTGAGCGACTGCGATTTCTCTTCCTCCAACGCGCGCAACGTGGCGTTGAAAGGATTGACCAGCTTGTCGAAAGCGTCCTTGAGCTCATCGAGTTCGCCGATTTTGCGGCCCGCGTCGATCAAAAGATTGCGGAGGGCTTCGTTCTCCTCGCCGATGCGCGAACCGACGTCGGAGGTGGTCTCAGGCGTTGCTGGCGCGTCGGAGCCGTTGGGCTGGCTTCCAGGTTTCGGCATCGCGGAAACGCCGCCTTCGACCTTGCGGCCGAACAATTCCGTCAACCTTGCCATTCCCACGCCTCCAGCCGACGCGTTCCACAAACGCGGTATTAGGATATTATAAACCATCGCGGATTGGAACCTTGGCGGTGGTTCCCTCAAGTTTTATGCAGTGCTTTATGCAGTGCCGACCGCCAGCATGGTTAACGGCAAATCAAGCGTGAAAGCGAACGTCTCGCCGCACCTTTTCTTGGACCCCATTATGACCCTTGACCCCACAGGCACCGCCGCTAACGGCGACCTAACCTACAGCTACCGGCCGTCATTACTCGGCGCACCCTGGGAATTCACGCTTACCGACCACGGTATGAGCTGGTCGGCCGGCAGCCGCTCGGGCCGCGTGCGCTACCGCGACGTGCGCCGCCTGCGCCTGTCGTTCAAACCGGTCAGTATGCAGACGCACCGTTTCCTTACCGAAATCTGGGCGGAGGGCGCGCCCAAGCTCCAGATTGTGTCGTCGTCCTGGAAAAGCATGGTCGAGCAAGAACGGCGCGACGGTCCCTATGCGGCCTTTGTTACCGAACTGCACGCCCGCATCGCGCGCGAGCGCGGGTCGGTGCGTTACGATCAGGGCGCGAGCCCGTTCGTCTATTGGCCGGGGCTGGTCCTTTACACAGTGGTCGCGCTTGCACTGGCCGCCGTGTTCGTGCGCGCGCTGGAGGTGCATGCAATAGGTGGCGCGGCCTTCATTGGCGCCTTCGTCGCCCTGTTTCTCTGGCAGGGCGGCAATTTCTTTCGTCGCAATCGGCCCGGAACGTACAGTCCCGAGGCATTACCGGACGAACTGATGCCGCGTGTTTGAATCCGGATGTTCGCTCTCGATCGCGGCGGATGTCGGACGGGTTCGTTTGATTGCGGCGCAGCTGCGGCAGTTTCATGGCGTTCGTGGTGCGTGACGTCACGGCGCGATCTCGCCGCCGTGAAGCGCGCCATCGCCGTTGTGACTTCAATGTGGATTGCAGGTGATCGCATTGCCGAATGATATTGGCATCAACAAGAGATCGTTCTTGTTTGCCACGAATGGAGTTCAAACCATGAAGACCTTCACCAAGCTCACCGCCGCTGCCGTTCTCGCCATTGCGGCCGCCGCGCCAGCGTTCGCCAAGGATAGCAAACCGGTTCATCGCGGGCACGCGATGTCGCAGATACAGAAGAACGAGGCGACCCGCGCGCAGGCTTCGGTGCCGGTGACGCAGCCGGTCTACGATCGGGGCCCCAACCCCGCCGACTACTGATCGCGCCGCTCCCCGACGGCGTCGATCGCAAGGGGAGGCCGCCCGTCCTGGGCGGCCTCCTTCATGGCGTCTTGCCGGCGCTGGCCGGCTCGCGCACCACGAGCACCGAGCAGGGCGCGTAGCGCACGATGTGCCCGGCATTGGAGCCGAGAAAATAAGTGCGCATCGCCGGCCGGTGCGAACTCATCACGATCAGGTCAGCGTCGATCGCTTTGGCCTCTTCCAGCACTTCATGATAGATGCCGCCCTGGCGCACGGTGAACGATACCTGCGAACCGCCAAGCCCCGTGTCGCGCGCGATTTCCGCCAGCGCCTCTTCCGCTGCCTTGCATTGCTCAGCTTCGAAGTCGGGCGGTACATATTCGACCAACATACCGGAGGTCAGTGGTACGACGTGCACAAACCGCACCGCACCGCCGGCTGCACGCGCCATGTTCACCGCGGTCGAAACCGCAGGCTTGGCAAGCTCCGGGTCGGAGATATCGACCGGCACCAGGATTTGCTTGTACATGCCGTCACCCCAATCGTCTGGCAGGAAAGACAATCATGACACGGCTCGGCCGCGGCGCGAAGCGCTTCAGCGTTCTGCGGCGTCCAGCGACTTCGGGCTGACAAAGCGTTCCAGCCGCCCGGATTGTGGATGCAGCTTGTTCCAGTCGTCGAAGGCGAAGTCGATGATCACCAACCCCGACGTCGGCAGCTTCTCTCGCAGCCTTTCGCGCGCCTCGACGTCGCCGGAGGCGATCAGCATCAAGGCGATCTCGTGCAGGCCGGGATTATGGCCGATGACCATCAGCGTATGCGCTTTGGCCGGCACATCCTTGATCGCCGCCAGGATGGCGTGTGGCGTGGCATCGTAAAGCTTTTCGATTGAAGTCGCCGCAGGCGCAGGTTTGAAAGCGCCTTCCGCGGCCTTCCAAGTTTGCTGGGTGCGCGAAGCTATCGAGACCAGCACGCGGTCCGGCACGAGGTCGTGCGCGGCCATATAGGCGCCAATTCTGCCGGCATCCTTGCGGCCGCGCTCAATAAGGGGCCGCTCACGGTCAGGGACCCCGGGAATCGAGCGTTCGGCCTTGGCGTGACGAAACAAGAGGAGGCGGCGCATGGCTAGTGTCCCGGTTCCGACGTTCGAATCCCGTTTCTGTGCGTTTCGTTACGAGCGTCAAATCCGCCATACCGGTGACTTAGCTATCGGATAAGGATTTGCAAACAGGTATGCGGATGACAAACAGGTATGTGGATGATGGGAATCGCTTTCGAATTCTACTCAGTTTAGCATGCGCGGCGCTGCGGCTGGGAGCGCCGTTTTGACGCAAGGTCAGATAACCAAGACCGGGATTCGATGAGCGAAAACGACAGCACCGCCGACACTTGGTACGAGGCGACGCGGGTGGGGGCGCCCGAGCGCCCGCAGCTCACGTTCGACTACGACGTCGACGTCTGCGTTGTCGGCGCCGGGCTTGCCGGCCTGACGGTGGCGCGCGAGGTCGCCCAACGCGGCTGGTCGGTGGCGGTGCTGGAGGCCAATCGTGTGGCCTGTGCCGCGTCGGGCCGCAATACCGGCTTCGTGCTGCCGGGCTTCCAGCAGGATGTCGACACCATGATCGAGCGCATCGGGCTCGATCACACCAAAGAACTGTGGGCGCTATCGGAGCGCGGTCTCGCTTACGTCCGCCGCACCATTGCCGAGACTGGCATGGCCGGCGTCGATCCGGTGGACGGCTGGCTGCACGTATCCAAGACCGACGACAGTGGCAAGGCGAGCCGCTCCTACGTCGAACGGCTGCGTTGGATCGGCGGCGAGGTCGAGGCCTGGCCCACCGAGCGCGTGCATGAGCTGCTGCCGAACCCGCGCTATTTCAGCGCCGTGCATTATCCGACTGCATTCCACATCCATCCGCTCAATTATGCGCTGGGGCTGGCCGCCGCCGCAGAAGCGGCCGGCGCGCGCATCTTCGAGCACACGCCGGCGCTCTCCATCGATCCCACCGGCGTGCGCAAGCGCATCGCCACGCCGCACGCTCGGGTGCGCGCGCCACATGTGGTGCTCGCTGGCAGCGTTCATCTCGGCGCCCTGATGCCGGAGTTGACGTCGACTTTGGTGCCGGTCAACACCTTCGTCATGGTGAGCGAGCCGATCGGCCCTCAACTGTCGCACATGATCCGCTATCGCGGCGCGGTCAGCGACACGAACCGCGCCGACAATCATTACCGTATCGTCGGCCACAAGGAGGCCGGTGAGCGGCTGCAATGGTCGGGCCGTATGCGGGTGTGGGAGGCGAACCCACGGTCGTTCGCGCGCGCGCTGCAACGCGACATTCGTCGCGCCTTTCCGGCTCTTGGCCTGGTCGAGATCGCGCATCTGTGGCGCGGCACACTCGGCCGTTCGGTGCACCGCATGCCGCAGATCGGGGAGATCGAGCCCGGGCAATGGGTGGCGAGCGGGTTCGGCGGGCACGGCCTCAACACGACCGCAATGGCCGGCGAACTGATCGCGCGCGGGATTGTCGAGAAGGACGACACTTGGCGGCTGTTTGCGCCTTACGAATTGGTGTGGGCCGGCGGCGTCGCCGGCCGCGCGGTGGCGCAGGGGCTTTATTGGACGCGCAGCACGGGCGACAAAGTCGCCGAGGCGCTGGCGCAGCGCCGCGCGCGTTCGCGCGCGCGCAAGGCAGAGCGGCAGGCGGTGCGGACGTAGGCGGCGGAGTAGGGCCTCAGCGCCCCTCGCGCCGCGCCATGAACGCCAGCCGCTCAAATAAATGCACGTCCTGTTCGTTCTTGAGCAATGCGCCGTGCAACGGCGGGATCAACTTCTTGGGATCGCGTTCGCGCAGTAGTTCCGGCCCAATGTCTTCGACCATCAACAGCTTCAGCCAGTCGAGCAGTTCCGATGTCGACGGCTTCTTCTTCATGCCCGGCACTTCGCGGATCTCGTAGAAAAGGCGCAGTGCTTCCGAAACCAGCCGTTGTTTGATGCCGGGAAAATGCACCTCGACGATCGCATGCATGGTGTCGGTGTCGGGAAAGCGGATGTAGTGGAAGAAGCAGCGGCGCAGGAAGGCGTCCGGCAGCTCCTTCTCGTTATTGGAGGTGATGACGACGATCGGTCGCCGCCGCGCCTTCACAGTCTCGCCGGTCTCGTAGACGAAGAACTCCATGCGGTCGAGTTCCTGCAACAGGTCGTTGGGAAACTCGATGTCGGCCTTGTCGATCTCGTCGATCAGCAGCACCGGGCGCTCGTCGGCGACGAAAGCATCCCATAATTTACCGCGCTTGATGTAGTTGCGGATGTCCTTGACGCGCTCGTCGCCGAGCTGACTGTCGCGCAGGCGCGAGACCGCATCGTATTCATACAGCCCCTGTTGCGCCTTGGTGGTCGACTTGACGTGCCATTCGAGCAGCGGCGCGCCAATCGCCTTGGCAATCTCGAGCGCCAGCACGGTCTTACCCGTGCCGGGCTCGCCCTTGACCAGCAGCGGCCGTTCCAGGGTTATCGCGGCATTAACGGCGACCTTCAGGTCGTCGGTCGCCACGTAGCCTTTGGTGCCTTCAAAACGCATGGATTTCCTCACATTCCGCCGTCATGACCGGGCTCGTTCCGGCTATTTCCGTCTTGCCTCTTGCATAGAAGGCGTGGATGCGCGGCACAAGGTTCATGCTCGAGGCGCCTGGAGGCCGGACCCGAATGCGGGACATGGGCCCGAGATTACCTCTCGGCAACGTGAATGCACGGTGATGGCAACGTGAATTCCGCTTGTGCCGAAACGGTATATGTCAGAGGCCGGTCCCAACGGGAGGAATCCATCATGCGACGCCTGCTGCTTAGCCTCATCCTTGTGCTGGCGGCTGCCGGTACGGCCGGCGCGCAGGGCGCGACGATGCAAAAGCCGGCGCGGGCGGTGGCGACCTTCGCCGGCGGTTGCTTCTGGTGCGTGGAAAGCGACTTCGACAAGGTCAAGGGCGTCATCTCGACCACCTCGGGCTATACCGGCGGCCATGTCGGCAACCCGACCTACCACCAGGTTTCGGCCGGCGGCACCGGCCATGCTGAATCGGTGGAAGTGGTCTACGACCCGAACCTCGTGACCTACAGCCAATTGCTGACTTACTTCTGGCATCACGTCGACCCGACGGTGAAAGATCGTCAGTTCTGCGATGTTGGCCATCAATACCGGACTGCCATTTTCGTGCACAACGCCGCGCAGCGGAAGCTGGCGGAAGCGTCGAAGAAGAAGGTGGCAGGGGAGCTCGGCAAGCACATCTACACCGAGATCGACAATGCTGGCCCGTTCTACAAGGCCGAGGAGTATCACCAGGATTTCTACAAGAAGAATACACTGAAATACGAGTTCTATCGTTGGAACTGCGGGCGCGATCAGCGGATCAAGCAGATCTGGGGCAACGTCGAAAAGGGAGAAGGCTGATATGATGAACAGACGTGCCCTCTTGACGAGTGGCGTGGCGCTTGCTGCGCTTATCGTTGGCAGCAAACCCGGTAAGGCAGGACAAATGACGACCGCGACAGAACAAGATATCGACTGGGCCAAGCTTCCCGATGCCGAGTGGCGCAAGCGGCTTACGGCGGAGCAATACATCGTGCTGCGTGGCCACGGCACCGAGCGCGCTGGCACAAGCAAACTGCTGCACGAGCACCGCAAGGGCACTTTCACCTGTGCGGGCTGCGACCTGCCGCTGTTCTCCTCGGCAACCAAGTTCGAAAGCGGCACCGGCTGGCCGAGCTTCTACGAGCCGTTGCCGAATGCAGTCGCGACCAAGACCGACCGCTCGTTCTTCATGAAGCGTACCGAGGTGCACTGCCGGCGCTGTCTCGGTCATCTCGGCCACGTGTTCGACGACGGTCCGCCGCCCACCGGTCTGCGCTACTGCATGAACGGCGTGGCGCTGAAATTCGAACCGGCGTCGGCGTCCTCGAGTTGATCTTTCCCGCGCCCCGCCGGCCGCGAAATCGGTCGATGCAGGCGCCCGGTGCCCGGCAAAATCTGCCTGCGGGCGGCAGAAATAACCTGAAGCGGCGGCCTTGGCGGGCCGCCACTTTCGTTTAAATAATTGAAAAATATATGTTTTTTCTCTGGCATGCGGCTTGCGAATGCGATCACCGACAAAGTGTGCCGGCCGCCAGCCATCCGGTGAGGGCGCTGCGCTCTTAAAACGTGGAGAACAGTGATGGGTGTTTTCGGTGCGCTCAATACAGCGGTCAGCGGCCTGCAAAGCCAGTCCTACGCGCTGCAGAACATCTCCGGAAATATCGCGAACTCGCAGACCATCGCCTACAAGTCGATCGGCACGAGCTTCATCAACATGATTCCCGACGCGCCGCCGAGCCAGCAGAGCGCCGGCGGTGTGAGCGCGCAGTCCACGCCGAGCAACGACGTGCAAGGCGCGATCCAAAACGCAGCGGTCGGCACCTATATGGCGATCAGCGGAGACGGTTTCTTCGCCGTCAAGCAGCCGACCGGTACCTCGGGCACCACGCTGCAGTTCGGTGGCACCGACCTCTATACGCGCCGCGGCGACTTCTCGATGGATCAGCACGGATACCTGGTGAATGGCGCCGGCTATTTCCTTGAAGGCATTCCAGTCGATCCGACCACCGGCAATCCGGTCGGCAGCGCGCTGGCGCCCCTGCAACTGGGCAACTCCTTCTTGGCGGCGACCGCGACCACGACGATCAATTATGGCGCCAATTTGCCGAGCTATCCGAAAACTACCAACTCCGATACCACGGTCCCGCAATCCGAATTGCTCAAGGCTGCCGACTTCGGCACCGACCCGACCACGTCCGGCACCGGAACGGTGGTTGGCAGTGATGTCACGACCTTCCTGAGTGAATCGCTCGATGGCGGCGCGGTAACGGCATACGACGCTTCCGGCCAGGCCGCCAACGTCCAGTTCCGCTGGGCCAAGTCCGACGCCGCGGCCTACGGCGGCACCGACACTTGGCAGCTCTTTTACCAGACCGACTCCACCGCCACCGGTGCGACCGTCGGCTGGAACAACGTCGGCACCGATTTCCAGTTCAATTCGGCCGGCGTTCTCACGAGTCCGGCTTCCAGTTCGGTTGCGGTGACGGGCGTGAGCGTCGACGGTATTTCCGTCGGCAACCTGACGCTGCAGCTCAATGGCTTGAGTCAATTCGCCGACTCCAGCGGCTCGGTGACCGTCAATACGCTGCAGCAGGATGGCTATCCGGCCGGCCAGTTACAGACGGTTTCCGTCACCAAGGACGGCCGCATCGCCGGCACCTTCACCAACGGCAAGACCGTCGATCTGGCGGAAGTTCCGCTGACGCATTTTGCGAGCCCCAACAATCTGAAAGCGCTTGACGGCGGCGCCTACGCCGCCACCGGCGATTCCGGCACACCGCTCACCGGCGCCAGCGGCAAGATCGTCGGCAGTTCGCTGGAAGGCTCCAACGCCGATATCGCCGACCAGTTCACCAAGTTGATCGTGACCCAGCAGGCCTATTCGGCCAACACCAAGGTCATCACGACCGCCAATTCGATGTCGCAGGAACTGCTCAACATGTTGCGATAGCCATCAGGGGCGTTCGCAAAGCACCATGAAGCCTTAGCGCATGAGTCTGACCGAGGCACTATCCTCAGCCTTAACCGGATTGAACGCGGCGCAGACCGGGCTGTCGCTGGTCGCGGGCAACGTCGCCAACGCGCAGACGCCCGGCTATGTGCGCAAAACCCCGACCCTGGTCGCCAACTCGACCGGTACCGTCGGTTCTTACGTACAGGTCGCGTCAATCAACCGCGTTCTCGATCAGTTCGTGCAGACCCAGTTGCGCACGGAGTCGGCAGGCGCTGCCTATGCCGACCTGCGCTCCAGCATGTACGACCAGCTACAAAGCATCTATGGCGATCCAAGTAGCGGCAGCACGCTCGAGAGTGTTTTCAATAATTTCACCAACACGCTGCAAGCGTTGACGACCAGCCCTGGCGACCGGCCGACCCAGATCGCGGTGATCAGCGCTGCCCAGCAGCTCGCGCAGACGCTCAATCAGACGACGTCCGGGATCCAGACCCTGCGCAGTCAGGCTGAGCTCGGATTGTCGGACGACGTGACCCAGGCCAATAATGACCTCCAGCAGATCGCCGCGCTCAATATACAGTTGGGCCGTTCCCCGCAGCCCGATTCGGCGAGTGCTGCGCTGCAGGACCAGCGAGACAGTTACATCGATAACCTTTCCAAGCTTATGGACATCCGCGTGGTCAAGGGTGACAACAATCAGGTCATGATATCGACCACGTCCGGGGTGCAGCTCGTCGGCGCGCAGGCCTCGACGTTGTCGTTCGACGCCCACGCGACGGTCACTCCGCAGTCGAAATGGAGCGCCACCGCGGCCGATCGCACGCTTGGCACCATCACGCTGACCTCACCGGGCGGCACAACGACAGATCTGGTCGCGACCGGCGCAATACGGTCCGGCGAGATCGCCGGCTATCTCGATATGCGCGACAACGTGCTGGTGGAGGCGCAGGCGCAAGTCGATCAGTTTGCCGCTGCCATGTCGAGCGCGCTGTCGAACACGCAGACCGCCGGCACTGCGGCAACCGTCGGCGCTCAAACCGGCTTCGACGTCGATATCGGTAGCCTGCAAGACGGCAATTCCATCAGCCTCACTTACACCGACAACAGCGGCCCTACCCAACACCAAGTGACCTTCGTACGGGTCGACGACACCTCGGCGCTGCCGTTGTCGAACACTGCTACGGCTAATCCCAATGACACCGTTGTCGGTCTCGATTTCTCCGGCGGCATCGCTTCGGTGATCACCCAGATCAATGCGGCGCTGGCCGGCACCAATGTCACCGCGTCGAATCCGAGCGGTACGACCTTGCGCGTGCTCGATGACGGCGCCCCCAATCTTTCGGACGTCAACGCGCTGTCGGCCACGACCACTGCCACCTCGCTTACGGGCGGGGTCGAATTGCCTCTCTTTCTTGATGGCACCGCGCCGTATACGGGCGCCATCGCCTCGACCGCGGCCGAGAGTGTCGGCTTGGCCGGCCGCATCACCGTCAACCAGGCGCTGGTCAACGATCCGGCTACGCTGGTGAACTACACGACCGGCATCGCGGCAAGCGACGCCACACGGCCGAATTTCATCTATGACCAGTTGGTCAGCGCTTCGCACGACTACGCGCCGTCGACCGGCATCGGCACGGCGAGTGCGCCGTATAGCGGCACCATCAGCACGTTCCTGCGCCAGTTCATCAGCCAGCAAGGCCAGGCCGCCAGCAACGCCAACAACCTCAAGCAGGGCCAGGATGTTGTGCTCAATTCGCTGCAGCAGCGCTTCGACTCGGCTTCGGGCGTGAATATCGACCAGGAGATGAGCAATCTCCTCAGCCTGCAGAATACCTATGCCGCCAACGCCCGGGTGATGACCACCATTAAGGACATGCTCACGGCGTTGATGCAGATCGGGGCGTAACATGGCCATCAGTGCCGTCGGATCAACAACAAATCAGCTGGTGCAGTCGCTGCTCGACATGCGCACGCAGTTCAGCGACCTGCAGCGCCAACTCAGCACGGGGCTGAAATCGGATACTTATGCCGGTCTCGGCATCGACCGCGGGTTGACCGTCAGCCTGAACGCGCAGCTCGCGGCGATTGATGGCTTCTCCACGACGACCGACAACGTGATGACGCGCATCAACGTGGCGCAAAGCGCGCTCGGCGCCATGTCCGATGTCGCCGGCACCATGCGCGCGGCGCTTGTGCAGGGTGCCGGCAGTGCCGGCAATACCAACATCACCCAAACGAGTGCGCAATCCTCGCTCCAACAGCTCGTCGCCCTGCTCAACACCCAGGCCGGCGACCGCTATATTTTCTCCGGCCGCGCCACCGATCAGCCGGCAATTGAGAGCTACGACCACATTCTCAATGGCGACGGCGCGCGCGCGGGCCTGACACAGGTCATTTCCGAACGCAATCAGGCCGATCTTGGAGCCAGCGGTCTTGGCCGGCTGACGGTTACCTCGCCGACTGCGACTTCGGTGCAGGTTGACGAAGACGCCGTTTCGCCGTTCGGCTTCAAACTCGGTTCGGCCAATTCGAACCTGAGCAACGCCACCGTGACCGGTCCGAGCGGCTCGCCCGCCTCGCTGTCGGTCAGTTTGACCGGGCAGCCCAGCAACGGCGAGACGATCACGCTCGGCCTCAATCTGCCCGACGGCACCACCACCAATCTGAAGCTGACTGCGACGACGACGTCGCCGCCCGACGCCAATCAATTCACGATCGGCGCCACACCGTCGGCGACAACCGCCAATCTGCAGACCGCGCTCACCACTGCACTCGGCACGCTCGCCAATACGACTTTGAAAGCAGCGTCCGCGGTGCAAGCCTCAAACGAATTTTTCGATGCCGACGTCAACAATCCGCCGCTACGGGTCAACGGTCCGCCGTTCGACACTGCAACTAGTCTAGTTGCCGGCACGAGCGCCAACTCGGTGATCTGGTACACGGGCGAAGTCGCCTCGGATCCCCCCCGCGATTCCGCCACCGCGCGCATCGACCAGTCGCTGGTGGTGAACTACGGCACGCGCGCCAACGAGACCGGCATCCGCAATCTGGTGCAGAACGTGGCGACGCGGGCGGCGCTCACCGTTTCGCCGTCCGATCCGAACGCGGCCAACCTGGTCGGGGCGCTCGATACGCGGTTGAGCGCCAATATCGACGGCACTGGCGGCGTGCAGACGTTGGCAGATATCCAGGCCGATCTTGCCGGCGTGCAGACATCGTTGAATAACGTGAAGGCGAACCACCAGCAGACCAGTAATACGTTGGGTTCGTTCTTGCAGCAGGTCGAGGGCGTTTCCAACGAGCAGGTCGGCACCGAGCTTTTGGCGCTGCAGACGCGCATGCAGGCCTCGATGCAAACGACCGCCCTGCTGTTCCGGACCAGCCTGGTCAATTTCCTCTAAGCGAGAGCCGTTCGACCGCGTGAAAAAAAGCCGCGGCCTGAGCCGCGGCATGGGGCGTTGTGATCGATGACCTTGGGTCAGCCGCGGCCGAGCAGTCCGGCCGCCAATTCGCGATTGATGTTGATCAGCGATACCAAGTTGTCCGGTTTGGGGTCGATCAGCACGGTCATGGTCTGCTTGAATACGAAAAGACCGAGGTTGGCGACGTTCTGGCGCACATTGGCAGGCAATGGATTGTCTACGCTGGTTGCCGACGTCACGAAGATGGACCATAGCCGCCGGTTGTTGACCAGCGCCGCGTCCAGTTCGGAACGCTTGCTGTCCCAGCCATCCCGCACCGCTTGCAGCCGCGCCGCCGCGTCGAGCAGCAGGTCGGCTTCCAGCTCACGCGGATTTCCGGTCTTTTTCGCGATCGAGCTGTAGGCTTGCGCCGCGTGTTGCATGATCGAGCAGCTCCCTTTCGTAGTCGATCAGTTTCCTGGCGCTTTTGAGCGCCTTGTACATTTCGCCGGCCATGATGTGATTGCTGACAGCCTCGATGTATGGCCATGCGCTGGGCGCGGCCTGGACCAGGTCGCGCATGAGGGCGAAATAACTCTCATGATGCACGCGCGGATCGCGCGCGGTGTACATGAACTGCACCGCGAGATAGATCCGCTTGGCGGGCGTGTCCGCCAGAGCGGGCGTCATGATGTCTTTTTCTCGCAGGATCGGCGCCTGCCCCTCCACCAGGAGCCGCGTGCGCTGGTCGCCGTTGGTGACCACGCATTCGCCGATGATCAGGCGCTCGCCGGGTTTGAGTTCGACTTTGAGGCCCATTCGTCGCCGCTCCTTGCGGTCGTCTAGCCGGCGCGGTTTTCAGAAGGTTCGTTCGCCGGCCGGCGCGCCGATTACTGGAACAGCCGCAGCACGTTCTGGTCGGCCTGCGCCGCCAGCGACAGGGCTGTGCTTGAAAGCTGCTGGCGTGTCTGCAAGGCGAGCAGGTTAGCGCCCTCTTCGTTACTGTCGGCCAAGGTCAGGCTGTCGGCTCCGGTGTTCAGTGTATTGACCATGGCTTTGGTAAATTCTTGCCTAACCTGAACAGTCGCCAGATTGGAACTCAGAGATTGCGCTTGCGAGCGCACCGTCACGAGAGCGGTCGACAACTCGCTGGACGAGATGTTGATGTCGGCTGTCGTCGCCCAGTTGTTCGCCGCCGCATTGATCGCCAGAGAGCCGTTGGCGGTATCGTTGACGCCCGTAATGGTAACGGTCGATGTGCTGGTTTCGTTCAGCTTGACGGTGAGGTTGTCTCCGTTGAGCAGATTGATGCCGTTGAGCCCGGAGTCGGAGGCGAGCTGATCGATCTGGGTGAGAAGCGCGGTGAACTGCGTCGACAGATCCTTGCGTACTGCGGTGTCTGTGGTCTGCTGCGCCTGCGTCGCCAGTGATTCTGCGGACTGGATCAGCCTGGTTATCGCCGTCAGACCGTTGTTGGCGGCCTGAATGGTGTTGATCGCCGTCGACATGTTGTCGAGCAGCGAGTTCAGGTCGTTGGCACGGACGCTGAGGCCCTGCGCGGTGAAGAAGTTAATCGGATTGTCGAGCGCGGAATTGACCCGCTTACCCGTCGCTAGCCGTCCCTGGGTTCGGGTGATCAGATCCGAGGTCTTCTGCAATTCCAATAGATTCGAACGGACGCCGCTGGAAAGAACAATGTCGCTCATGGCAATCCCCGTTTTCGTCAGGTCCGTCGCTGCCGGCCTTATAGTTCGTTTCGCGAAAGTAAATTGTTAAGGTTAATCGATCCTTACTGCGAGAAATTAATTAATCGTTAACCATGACCTGCCGAACGAAAAAAAACGGCGGCCCGAAGGCCGCCGTTCCGTTTCGTGTGGTCGGTCGGCTTAGCCGAACAAACGCAGGACGTTCTGGTCGGCCTGCGAAGCAAGCGACAGAGCGGTGGTCGAGAGCTGCTGGCGAGTCTGCAAGGCCAGCAAGTTCGCGCCTTCCTGGTTGGAGTCCGCCAACGTGAGAGAGTCGGAACCGGACTGGAGGGTGTTGATCGTGGCCTTGGTGAAGTCCTGGCGGACCTGCACGGTCGACAAGCTTGAGCCCAGGGCCTGCGATTCCGAGCGCAGGGTGGTCAGCGCGGCAGTCAGATCGGTCGAAGCCGAGGTGATGTCGGTGCTGCTCGCCCAGTTGCCCGTAGCGTTGGCGATGCTCAACGAGGTGTTGGCCGTGGCGTCGGTGTAGTTGACGCCGCTGACGGTGACACTCGACTGCGCCGAACCCGACTTTTCGTTCAGAATGACGGTGAGGTCGTCGCCGCCGAGCAGGTTGATGCCGTTGAAGCCAGAGTCGCTCGCCAGCTGACCGATCTGGGTCAGCAGGTTGCTGAACTGGGTCGACAGGCTGGCACGCACTGTGGTGTCGGTGGTCTGCTGCGCCTGGCTGACCAGGGACTGGGCAGACTGCACCAGCTTGGTGATCGACGAAATGCCGTTGTTGGCGGCCTGGATCGTATTGATGGCCGTCGACATTGAGTCGAGCAGGCCGCTCAGGTCGCTGGCGCGGTTGTCCAGGGCCTGTGCGGTGAAGAAGTTCAGCGGATTATCGAGAGCCGAGTTGACCCGCCGGCCGGTGGCCAGCTTGGTCTGGGTGCTGGTGATCAGGTCCGAGGTCTGCTGCAGCTGCAGCAGGTTGGACCGCACGCCAGCGGAGAGGATGATGCCTGACATTACAAGGTACCTTTCTGGTGATTTTGCCTACTGGCAACTCTTCAGGTGATCTCGAGGATCGAAACTGTCATCGCATGGGCTCCGCAAACGGCCCGTAAAAAATCATGGTTAATGGTTTGTCACTTATTTACCGTGGCGAGTTTTGTTTGCGGCAAACTTGAATTGACCGCGGAATTCACAAAGCACCGAATTACAGGCAATGCATAAGGCGCGGGCGGCGGGAAGGAATTTGGTAATGGTTGTATTTTGTTAACGGCGCGGCGGTATTTTTAGATCAATAGGGTAGAGTACAATGGTTGCAATTAGCGCCTCAACGGCAGCTTACTACAATTCGCTGTCGTCATCGGCTCGAGGACCGGACTGGCTCGCGAGCACAGTGACCTCGATCAAGAACTCGGCCCATCCGGCCGGTATCCTTGGTGCGCTCGCGAACTCAGGCAATAGCGGCACGATCAGTTCCTTTCTCGGGCAAAGCTCCGCCTTCGCCAATAACTTCGCCACGATTGTGCAATCGAACGTCACCAATAACGGCAGCTTCTATGCGCAAGTCGCCAGCGCCAACCAAAAGAAAGCTGCCGACTCAAGACTGAAGAAGGCACTGGACGCACTGAATGCTGCTCAGCAACAGGTGAAGCCGCACAATACGCTGCCGTCCTTCATATACATCGGCGATGGCGCGTCGCTCGATACCGACAAAGGGATTCTGACGCGGAAGGACGGCACCCAGATCGACATTACGACCGGCGCCGAAATCATCGACCCTACGAACCTCATTCAATTGGGCAATGGGTCCTATCTCAATACCCAGACCAATATTCTGACCTTGAGCGACGGCACCAAAATCGACACGGTTACAGGCTTGAAGGTCGATACCTCGGCCTGAGGAGGGGCGGGCGCTTTAGGGATTTTTCGTCCCTCGCCCCTTGGCGGACCTGGCTGAATTCAGATCCACGGCGGCGCGAATGAGCGCTTTGAACGCCTTTTCATCGATCCCGTCGCCCTCATGGAAATCGATGGCGCGGCGGACGTTTCCGTCGAGGCTCGCATTGAACAGGCCGGACGGGTCGTCCAAAGAAGCGCCATGGGCGAAGGTCAGCTTGACCTTGTCCATATAGGTCTCGCCGGTGCAGATGATGCCGGCGTGCTCCCAAACCGGAACCCCGGTCGGGTTCGACGGCTTGCGCCATTTCACCTCTTCGACGATGCCGGGGTCGGCTTGCCTAATGAGCTTGCGCAGCCGCGCCAGCGTCTTGCCGCGCCAGCCGCTGAGTTTCTTGATCTTCGCGTCGATCAGCCGGGCGGGGAGTTGCTGCCCTTTGCGGCCTGCGGGGCGCTCTTCTTTCGGCCTGCCGTGACCATGGTGTGCTCTCCAACGGACGAGACTTCGATATGACGAGACCTCGATATAATGAATGCTCGCCCATGTCAGCTATCGGCCGGCGGGCGGCAGCGATAAAATTTAGGCGGGGATGTCACACCGGCGGCGCCCCACGCGTCATGAGGTCGAACCATCTCAAGGAGACCAACCATGACTGCCAAGATCGATCCCTTTGCCGCCGCCCCCGACCTCATGAAGAAGTGGATGGCCGTCTCGCTCGCCACCGCGGCGAGCCTGGAACCCTCGCTCGTGGCGCTCGTTGAGATCCGCGCCTCGCAGATCAACGGCTGCGCCAACTGCATCAACATGCACGCGCAGGACGCACGCGCGAGGGGCGAGACCGAGCAGCGCATCTATCTGCTTTCGGCCTGGCACGAGGCGCCGTGCTACACCAAGCGCGAACGCGCGGCGCTGGCCTGGACCGACGCGCTGACGCGGCTCTCGCAAAGCCACGACCTCGAGCGCGCCCGCGAAGGCCTGAAGGCTGAGTTCAGCGAGGAGGAGCAGATGAAGCTCACCATGATGATCAACGTCATCAACGGCTGGAACCGCATCGCGGTCGGCTTCGGCCTGTTCGCCGAGGATCCGAACGCGGCCAGGGCCGCTGCCAAGGCGGCCGCCTGATGGCGGGCCTCGAACCCCGGGACGCAGCGGAAAGCTTCGATCCGCTGCGCCCGAAGCTCATGCGGGTCGCTTACCGCATGCTCGGCTCCGTGGCCGATGCCGAGGACGTGCTGCAGGAGGCCTTTATCCGCTGGATGGGGGCCGACCGAGGCGAGGTACGCGAGCCCGAGGCGTTCCTGCGCCGCACGGTTACCCGTCTCTGTCTCGACCAGCTCAAGTCGGCGCGGCGCCAGCGCGAGACCTATCTCGGACCGTGGCTCCCCGACCCGATCGTCGAGGAGGCGGAAGAGGAGGACGTCACGCTGCCGCTGATGCTGGCACTGGAGCGGCTGTCGCCGCTCGAACGCGCGGCCTTCCTGCTGCACGACGTGTTCGGGCTCGGCTTCGAGGAAGTCGCGGCGACGATCGGGCGTGACACGGCCGCCTGCCGCCAGCTGGCGGCGCGGGCACGCGCCCATTTGCGCGACGCGCGGCCGCGCTTCCAGGTGGAGAAGCAGCGTGGCATTGAAATGGCCGAGGCGTTCTTCAATGCCTCACGCAGCGGCGACATGAAGGCGCTGGCTTCTATGCTGGCGGCCGATGTCAGCGCTCACACGGACGGCGGCGGCAAACGTCCGGCGGTGCTGAAGCCGATCGTTGGCTTCGACGCCGTGATGAAGGCACATGAAAGACTGGCGGTGCTCTTCAAGCATAGGGAGTCGAAGCTCGTGCGGGCCGGATTCATCAACGGCTTGCCCGGCTTCGTCACGCTGGAGGCCGACGGCGAGTTGCAAACCACCGCGCTCGACATCGAGGACGGCAAGATCGCGGCGATCTATGTGGTGCGCAACCCGGATAAGCTCAGGCATTTGCATTAGGCGGCGACTGGGCAGGGTGGGTTAGCGCGGGAGGCGCATGAGCCACCCTACAAGTCCCGCTTAATCCGAGCTGCCTGCTTCTATCCGCTTGCCCGTAGGTCGTCGATGTTGTCGGCGACGGCTTCGCAAGCCTCAGCCAGTTCGAGGAGTTCCTGCTTCTTGACCGGATCCGTGGCCGCTTCGGCGAGCTTTCTGTAGCGCGCGGCTTCCTCGCGATAGTAATCGGAATTGTGATTGCGCATGCGGCGATCCTTGGCTCTTGCGCATGGGCTTAATGTAGCAACTCGCTCGGATCAGGCGAAGCGAAATGAGGGAGCGTTTGATCCGGGGCGGGATTGATAGGCTTCCCCGGGTTTCGCCGCGCTTCATCCGCGCTATTTGCCCGCTATCGAAGAGGCCGGAACAGCCTTCTTGCCGAATCCGGCGTCGTTGGTGCCCCGCTCCGCGACGGATGAGCCGTAAAGCAGGCCCTCCTTCACCTTCGGCATGGTCCGGGCAACGTCGGTGATGACAAGGCCATGCGTCGGCGCCACGGTGTTCACGCCCAGCGTTTCGATCAGCACGTCGAGCCGGTCGCAATAGTTCCGCATGTCGGCCCACTTGGTCCACCACAGCGCCAGGTCGGCGAATACGGCGGTGGTGTCCTGCAGATCGAGCGAAGTCGCCTCCTCCGCGACCAGCCCGCAGTGGCCGTCCTCGTGATAGTGGCTGTAGGCGAAGCCGTCGCCGGGAAAAAGCACGCGCTCGCGCGTCTCGAAGCCCCACCACGTGGTGCGCATGTCGCGCACCACCGGCTCGACCGCGCGGAAGCCGCGCCCGCCGAGATCGATTTCGTCGCCTTCCTTCATCGCGCGCATGCGGTGTTCGTATTGCGGGAAGGCCAGGTGATAGTCGCTGACGTCACCGCACAGCACGGCTTCCGGATAGCGTGACAGCACGCGGCCGAGCCCCCCAGAATGCGGCGTCTCCTGATGCGTGATGAAGAGATATTTGAGCGGCGCCCTGCCGGGCAGCAGCTTGTTGAGCTGTCCCTCGATGATGGGAAAGTCCTTCGGGTGGCCGGTTTCAACCAGCAGGGATGCGGCCTCGCCGACGATCAGGAAGCAGGCATTGCAGCCATGATAAATCTTGCCCTGCTGGCGCTGCTCCAGGCACTCGCCCAGCCAGAACACGCCGGGCGCAACTTCGCGCGGCAGTGGATTGGGACGGTTGAGGGTGGATTGGACGGGAGGCTTGCGGGTGGGGACGGATTGAACCATTTTTCTTATCTTTCCTCGTCGCGGTCGACGTAACGTGACGTGGCGACGCTTTTGTCCAACGAGCGCAGCACATCATCGAGCAGTTGCATGTGTTTCTCCACCGTTTTCTTGCCCCGCAGGATGCAGCCGTAGCCGGGCGCCAGCGTCTCGATGTCGTGCTTGTTCAGGATCGCGTCGATGCCGCGCCGCAGTTTCTCGGTATCGACCCCTTCCAGCCACCAATAGCGGGTGTTGAGTAGGAACGAGCGCACGTGGTCGAAATCGGTCGGATCGTCGTCGCCGTCCTCGATGATCCAGGGGCCGTCCGGCCGGTCGCGCCAGGTGTGGGTAAACATGTCGGAAGTGAACAAGGTCTTGGTCGCCGCGTCGTAGATCCAGCGTGTCGCGATCAATCGGATCGGCGCCTGGTAGACGACGATGGGCCGGCCGTGTGCGCCGATCGGAATCGTCTCCTCGCGGGATAGGGTGGTGATCTTCAGGCGGCCCAGCGTGTCCTGCCCCGAGTCGGAGCCCGCGCCGAAGTCGAACCAGAACGCCGCGTCGGGATTGCCGGTGAAGCACTCCTTGACATTAAAGTAGAGCGTGAACGGGTCGACGTTTTGGATCGACATGAATTCGTTCAGCCGCATCGGTAGCAGCGAGAGGGGCAGCGTGCGCGGGATAAGCGATTCGATTTGCGAGCGCAGCGCCGGCTCGTGACCACCAAAGCCTGTGTCGATCAGCCAGGCGGCGTCGGGCTGCTTGAGCAGATAGCAATTCGAGACTGAATAGCCGGCGGTGCTGGCCGGATAAGAACTAACCCGGCCATCCAGCACCATCGTGTTCTGCAACGCATACAAAGCATCTTTGGCAAGCTCGTTGATGTTCGCGTTCTTTACTTGAGTCAGCACGACACCTCACTGGCAGGGCGCTGCCAGATTGACCTGACAGATCTTTTTGTGCCGGCGGGGAGAGACCACTACTTGCGCGCGCATCGCCCCCCGGCCGTCCGCCCACAAGGCAAGTATGGCAGAAGACGCTATTGTGATTCCACGGGGGTGCGGGCCCGCCCGCCATCCGGGCGTGGTGGCCCTACAAACTCCGGCTCACCGCCATCGGCTGCGCCGCCGTCGCGCTCGGCGCGTTGGCGCGGCCACTCGCGCCGTAGGTCGAGGGCGCGCGTTTCTTGGCCATCTCGCCGGACACCCCGCGGATGATGCCTTCCGACACTGCATGGGCGGTGGCCAGTACCGTGAGATTGGTTTGCAGCAGAGTTCTGGAAGCGTTCGTGCCTGCGGCGCAAATCTTTAAGCGCGGCCGGCAGCGCGCGGACGACCAGGGCCTCGGCTACCTTTAGCCGTCCGCTTTCGGTCGCGTAGCTATGGGCGAGCTCGGACTTTGTTTCCTCGAGCGCGAGCGCCGCGCGCAGTCGCCCAGCTCGCATGTGCGCCGTCTCATCTTCGACAGTGGCGATGAGCCGGTCCACGATCGCGGCAAGGTTTTCGATCGCCTGCGTGGCTTCGTTGGCGCTGGCGATTGGCTGCGGTCTGGCGCTCATTGGCCGGCCCCCTGTTGCGCGAGCAGCGTCTGATAGACGGAGTTGGCGATGCCGATGCCGCCGGCCTTGGCGAACGACTTGGCGTACGACTGCGTTAGGAACGAGCGCCAGACGCCGGTCGCGCCGCTGCCGCCGAACGGGCCATCGCCGTCGATGCCGGTGTACATCTGTTCAAACATGGAATTGAGGAACACGGCCTCAAAGTCCTGTGCCGCAGCGCGCGCCTTGGTCTGGTTCGTGGTGGGCTTGGGCGTGCCGGCCTGACCCGCCATGATCAGGTCGATCGGCTTCAGGCCAGGTGAGGGCAGGGCAAAACCGGTCATCACATCACCACGATGTCGGCTTGGATGGCGCCGGCCGCCTTGATCGCCTGCAGGATGGCGATCAGATCGCGCGGGCCAATGCCGAGGGCATTGAGACCGTCGACGAGTTGCTGCAGCGATACGCTGTTCTTGACCACGGCGAGCCCCTTGCCGTCTTCCTGCACGCCAATGCGCGTGCGCGGCACCGTTGTGGTCCGGCCGCGAGAAAATGGCGCCGGTTGGCTGACCTGCGGTGTTTCGGTGACGGAGACCGTGAGATTACCCTGCGCCACCGCGACCGTGGACACCCGCACATCGCTGCCCATGACGATGATCCCGGAGCGCTCGTCGATCACGATCTTGGCTTCCTGGTCGGGCTCGACCCGAAGCTGTTCGATGTCGGTCAAGAGCGACACCACGTTGCCGTGGTAGGTTTTAGGAACGTTGATGCCGATGGTGCCGGGGTCGAGCGGTTCTGCGGTCGGAGCGCCGATGAAATCGTTGATCGCCACGGCCATGCGCTTGGCAGTGGTGAAATCGGGATTGCGCAGCGCCAGGCGCAGCTGATGCAGACGATTGAGTTGAAATTCAATCTCGCGCTCGACCAGCGCGCCGTTGGCGATGCGACCGACCGTCGGCACACCGCGGGTGATCTTGGCGGCCTGGCCCTGCGCCTGGAAGCCGCCGATCGCGACCGATCCCTGGCCGACCGCGTAGACATTGCCGTCGGCGCCGAGCAACGGGGTGACCAGCAGCGTGCCACCTTCCAGGCTCTTGGAGTCGCCGAGGGCGGAGACGGTGACGTCGATGCGGGTGCCCTGCGTGGCGAAGGCCGGCAGGTTGGCGGTCACCATCACTGCTGCCACGTTGCCGGTGCGCAAGTTCTGGCCGCGGACATTGACGCCGAGCCGCTCCAGCATGGCGGTCAGCGATTGCTTGGTGAAGGGAATGTTGTTGAGGGTATCACCGGTGCCGTTGAGGCCGACCACCAGGCCGTAGCCGATCAATTGATTCTCGCGCACGCCCTCCACATTGGCGAGATCCTTGATGCGCGACGTCGCCCCAGCGGTCACCGGGACCACCAAGGTGGCGAAAGCCACGAATACCGCCAACAGGACGGCCTGCCACGTCTTCGTCATCACTCTCCCCAATGTGACGTTCGACTGCCGATACCAATGCGAGTGCCGTGCCAACCGGTGCTACGAACTTAAGATATTGATACGTAATGTATTTTTATTCAGACAGTAACGATGGCCAGCGTGAGTGCCCGGCAGGAATGATCGGGAGGCGGCAATTTTTGCCGGTGTCTTTACTGGGCATTAACCATGGCAGCCCAGGCTGGCTGGTATCCGGGGACCGAAGTAGGGCCCGGCTGGGGACCACGCCATGCGCATCTATGGAACCAATGGAACCGCGGTCTCCAAGGCGCCCGCCGGCGCACGGCGCGCGGCCGGCAGCGGCTTTTCCGTCGGCGAGCAGGCAGGCGCACGCCAATCCCCGGCCGCCGGTTCGCTACGGACGATTTCGACCCTCGATGCGCTGCTTGCGCTGCAGGGTGTGGAGGACTTCACCGCCCGTAAGAAGCGAGCGGTCGCCAAGGGCCGCAATGCGCTGGACGCCCTCGATTCGCTGAAGGTGGAGCTTCTCGACGGCAGTTTCGACAATTCCACGCTTGCCCGGCTGAAAGTGGCGGCGGAAGGACTGACCGAAGAGACCGGCGACGCTCATCTCGACGCGCTGATGCGCGAAATCGACCTGCGTGTGGCGGTGGAACTCGCAAAGGCCGGGGCGAGCTAACGTTACGCACAACCAGCAAGGCCTCACCGACACGGCCTGGTTGCCGCAAGTCATTGGGCCGTCATCGGAATCTGCCAAGAGCTCCGAATGTATTCGGATGTTGTCCGGATCGCAGCGCGCGTATATAAGCCTGCCGCACCAGGAGGGGTGGACTTCGGATTCAAAAATATAAGAAGACACGAGGGAGTCAGTGGGATGTTGGCCAAGAACAAGAGCTACCGACCGTCCGACAAGGAGCCGTTTATGAACGAGCGCCAGCGGGAGTATTTCCGCGCGAAATTGCTGGCTTGGCGCGAGGATATCTTGAAGGAAGCCAAGGAGACTCTGCAGCACCTGCAGGAAGAGAATCAGAATCACCCGGATCTCGCCGACCGGGCATCATCGGAGACCGATCGCGCCATCGAGCTTAGGGCCCGCGATCGCCAGCGCAAGCTGATTGCCAAGATTGACGAGGCGCTGGCTCGTATCGACGACGGCACTTATGGCTATTGCGAGGAGACCGGCGAGCCGATCTCGCTGCGCCGGCTGGAGGCGAGGCCCATCGCAACGCTTTCGGTTGAAGCGCAGGAACGGCACGAACGACGCGAGCGGGTCTACCGCGACGACTGACGCCGGCTCGAAGCCGCCGCGCAAATGCGCAAGCCGCGCGTGTCCGCGCGGCGCGATCGAGTTGCGGAATTGAGACGCTGATTGTTGTAATGCCCGGCTGTCGTGCCGGGCGTTGTCGTTTTTCGGGTGATTCACGATTTGTCGGCGGGCTTGCCAAAAACACCGCGGCCCCCGGCTGGGGAGAAGCCGGGGGCCGGGCGTTGCCGCCATTTCCGTTCGCGAACCGAAAACGGCGTGGGAGCTCCAGACGTTACGAAATCGTCAGCGTCATAACCCCATTGCCGGCGGGCCGCTCAGGAACCCCGCGCCAGCCTCCAATTGTCGCCTCCACTCCCCGGCCGGCCGGTTGCCCGGCGGGCCTGACCACTCCCCGGCAGACGAGGAGGGCAATCAAAAAGCCGTTGCGCCGCTTCGGCAAAGGAGCCTCCGCGTTTGGCGTTCGCTCGTGCCGTCAGCACGGCAGGGACCATTCTGCGGCCTCGGACATTTCCACCGGTCACGCGTACCCTAGAACGGCAGCAGCACGTCCAGCACCTGCGAGCCGTAGCGCTGCTGCTGCACGTCGGTGAGCTGACCGCGGCCGCCATAGGCGATGCGTGCTTCAGCAATCTTGCTGGACTCGATGGTGTTGTCGCTCTCGATGTCCTCCGGCCGCACGATCCCACCGACGATCAGTTCGCGCATCTCGAAGTTGACACGGATGTCCTGCTTGCCCTCGATCACCAGGTTGCCGTTGGGCAGAACCTGCGTCACCACGGCGGCGACGTTTGTGGTCAAAGCTTCCGAACGGTTGACCGAACCCTTGCCATCGAGCGCGGTGCTCGAGTCGGTGTTGGCGATACTCCCCGGGATCGGCGAGCCGAACAACGGCAACTTGCTCCAACCGAACAGACTGCTGACGGTGGTATCGTCGGCGTTGGTGCGGCTGCGCTGCGTCTCGTTGGCGATGTTGGCCTTGTCGGTGATGTTCACCTTCACCGTTAGGATATCGCCGACCTGGTGCGCGCGTTGGTCCTTGAAAAAGGCGCGAGAGCCGTTGCGCCAAAGCGAGTTGGGATTATAGGAGGCCGGCTGCGCCGCCGGCATCGGCATCTGTACCGGTTTGTAGCCCGGCCGCGTGGTCGGGTTTTTGATCGCCGACAGTTTCGGCGCCTCGCCGATATTCTTCAGTCGGTCGATTGCGGCACAGCCGCTCAGCAGCGATGCCGCCGTTGTCGCCAGCAGCACACCACGCATCACAGGAAGACATTTCATCGGCTTCGCTTTCACGGTTGGTACGGGTTTGGATTTCGACGGCCGGGGCCGCGCGGCCACGCGTTGGCCGAGGTGAAGAGTTGTGCCGGTTTCTCCGTCCGGCGCCTGCCTGGATCAGGCCAAATCATGGTGTAGTCCGTGGTTGCCGTTGCGCATGATCGTTGCTTCCCTGCGCGCTTTCTTTTCCAGAATTCGAAGATCGTTCCTTTGCAAAGCATGAGTTCAGCGCGCACCACCGAAGGCGCCGGTCGTTTGCGCACCATTTCCGTTGGTGGCAATCTGCGTCGCGCCCGTGCCAATCATTACCCGGCCGGAGCCGATAACGATGCCGTGCAGGGTCCGCTTGGTCTGTTCATTGAGCACACCGATCACGTCACCTTCGGCGCCACTCTCGGTGGCGCGGCCGCGCACCGTCAGCATGATGCCGGGCACCTGATAGATCAGCACCACCATGTCGTTGCGGCGCACCAACTCGGGCTTCATCAGGTCGGCGCTGCGCAGTGGCTGACCCGGCTGCAGTGCATGGCGGGCGGCGAGCCCCACTGCATGATTGCGATCGACGATGGCGTCGGGCGGGATTCCGCGGCGGGGGCGCCGCGCCATCACCACGTCGCCCCGTTTGAGCAGGTTGCCGCGTGCCACCGTTCGCGCCACCGTCGCAACCTCTTCCATTGCGGTGACGTGGCCGGTCAGCCGCAACGGCTGCCGGCTCGGGACCGCGACCAGCGCATTGAATCGAGTGCTGCGCGGGTCGTAGGTGATGTGCACGATGCGCACGTTGCCGGTGACCGTCGGCTCGACATGCACGGCTTGCACGCCGTTGTCGAACAGCAGCGCCAGATTCTTGGGATTGCCGAGCGAGAACTGCATAGACAGTGTGGCGGCGATGCGCTCCTCGATTTCGCTCGGGGCGATGGTGCGGCTCGCGCGCGTCACCATCACCTCGTGCACGTCGCCGGGATCGATTCCCACGAGCGCGTGGGGGCGTACCGCAGCAAGCACGGCCTGAGCCGATACCACGCCGGTCGAGCCAAGATCCGGAGAGCGGAAGATCGGCACATCTGCAACGATGCCAGCATGCTCGATCAGGTCGCCGATGCGCACAATATTGCCAGTGACCGTTGCCGATGACTTCAGACGCGGTCGGGGCTGGTCGGAAGCGGCGGTCGCGGGTGCGGTTACCGACAAGACCAAGGCCGCGATGGCCGCGGAAGCAATGATGAGTTTGCGCATCATGATCATGCCTCAGCGCATCAGGTTTGAGGTTGCCGACAACATCTGGTCGGCAGCGGTGATCACCTTCGCGTTCATCTCATAGGCGCGCTGCGCCGCGATCAGATCGGAGATTTCGCTCACCGCCTGAACATTGGCTTGTTCCAGATAGCCCTGCTGCAGGTTGCCAAAACCGTCGGCCGCCGGTGTGCCGTCCTGCGGCGACCCGGAAGCCGGCGTTTCCAGGTAGAGGTTGTCGCCCATGCTTTCCAAGCCGGCTTTGTTTATGAAATTGGTCAGCGCGATCTGGCCGAGTTGGCTCTGTGTGTTGGAGCCGGGCAGGGTCACCGAGACTTGACCTTGCGAGTTGATCGACACTGAGGCCGCGTTTTGCGGAATGGTGATGCCAGGCTGCACGACATTGCCTTGGGCGGTGACCAGTCGGCCTTGTGCGTCCAGTTCGAACGAACCGTCGCGCGTATAGGCGGTGCGCCCGTCCGGCAGCAGGATCTTGAAGAATCCTTCACCCCGGATGGCGAGGTCGTAGTTCTTGCCGGTCTGTATCAGATCGCCCTGCGTCATTAGGCGTGGCGTGCCGACGGTCTTCACGCCGGAACCGAGCTCGATGCCGGCGGGCAGGATTGTGCCCTGGGCGGACGTCTGGGTGCCGACGCGATTGACGTGCTCGTAGAGCAAATCCTGGAATTCCGCACGCTGGCGCTTGTAGCCGGTGGTGCGCATGTTCGCGATGTTGTTGGAGATGACCTGGACATTGAGTTCCTGGGCCATCATTCCAGTGGCTGCGGTGTTAAGTGCGCGCATGACCTATCTCCTGCTGCCCCTGGCTCAGTTCGTTACGGCGGCGAGCTTGTCGATCGCCGTCGACTGTAAATCGTTCTGCCGCGCGAGCAGTGCCGCAGTCTGTGTGTAGCTGCGTGTCGCCGCGATCATATGCGTCATTTCAAGGACGGCACTGGTGTTGGATTGCTCGATGGAGCCTTGCAGAAAGCTCGACTGTGTGTCCGGATCGGGCGTCACGCCCTGGGGGGCGGCGTAGTAGCTGTTGCCGTCCTTTTGCAGTTGATTGATGTTCGGGAAGCTGACCAGGCGCAGGCGGCCGCGCGTCACTTCAGCGTTGCTGCCAGCTGTGCGCGCGCTGATGGTGCCGTCCTTGCTGATTGTGATGCCGCGATCGGTGCGCTGGAAAACAATCGGACCGTTTTCGCCGAGCACCGGATCGCCGGCGCTGGTCACCAATTGGCCTTGGGTATTGATCTTGAGAGAGCCGTTGCGCGTATAGCGCTCGCCGTTTGCGGTTCCTACCGTCAGGAAACCTTTGCCGTCGACCGCCAAATCGAGCGGATCGCCGGTGCGCTTGAGCGGGCCCTGGCTCCAGTCGATCCAGGTCGCGCGGTCTCGCACGAAGTCCACCTGGCTGTCGCTTCCAGGTAGGTCGCCGGCGCGGGCGTTGGGCGAGATATAGGCCTCGAACAGGGCGCCGTCCGACTTGAACCCCGTGGTATTGAGGTTGGCGATGTTGTTCGCGATCACGTCGAGCTGCCGCCCGAGCGCAACTTGGCGCGATAGTCCGACCAGAAGGGCGTTCTGCATCGGTAACTCCCCATTTGCTCCGGCATAGGTCCGAGCCCTCCCGAGGCCCGTCTTGCCGTATCCACTGCCATCGGCTCTCCCAAGCCGATCGCAGCCAGGGAGATTGCAGTTGCCGTGCCAAGTGATAAACCATAGTAAATTCAGATATTTAGCGTGATCTGAAGATGGCGTTGGCCGGGCAAAAAAAACCGGCGCGGCCGCTCTTGCCCGGCAAAACTTGCCGCTTCGAGGGGCGTAGCAAGATTCTGTTAACCATACCGGCCTACCTTCCAAAAACGGGCGCGAGGCTTGCGCGATCGGCGGAAATTCCTGGCGAGGTCGCCGGTTGGCGGCCCTGTCGATGCACCAGTCAATGGAAATGTGGCGCGGGATATCAAAGTGATGGCGGCCAAGGCAAAGAAACAGGCTGACGCGGAAGACGACGAGGCGGAAGCAGACACCGGCCAGGCCAAGGGCAAGAAGAAGCTTCCCATCAAGCTCATCGGGATGGCCGCAGCCGGCGTTCTGGTTCTCGCTGGCGGCGGCACAGCCGGATACATCTACTTCAGCAAGCCTGCGCACCAGGCAACGAAGAAAGTTGAAAGTAAGCCTGCGGTCTTCGTCGATCTGCCTGACGTGCTGGTCAACCTGTCGAACAGTGGCGGCGATCGTACGCAATATCTCAAGGTCAAGATTACCCTCGAACTGCCGAACCAGAGCCTGGTCGATAAGATCAAGCCGCTGATGCCGCGAGTGTTGGACACCTTCCAGACCTATTTGCGCGAGTTGCGACCAACCGACCTCGACGGCTCGGCCGGCCTCTACCGGCTCAAGGAGGCCTTGACCCGTCGGGTCAACGCCGCTGTTGCGCCGAGCCACATCACCGCCGTTCTATTCAAAGAGATTGTCGTCCAGTGACGGCTTGAGGCCCATGGCGCCCAACGACCCAATCGATAAGGACGCGCTGGCTGCCGAATGGGGCCAAGCGCTGCAAGCGGAGCAGGGCCCCTCGTCGCAGCCTGCCGATCTCGACCCGGACGAGGCCGCCGCACAATGGGCAGCGATGGTCGACGAAAACGGCGGCGCGCAGGGCGGCAAGGGCGGTGCCGAGCGCATCCTTAACCAGGATGAAATCGATAGTCTGCTCGGCTTCTCGCTCGCGGACGTAACGCTCAACGATAATTCGGGCATTCGCGCCATCATCGACTCGGCGATGGTGTCTTATGAGCGTCTGCCCATGCTCGAAATCGTCTTCGACCGCTTGGTGCGGCTGATGACGACCTCCTTGCGCAACTTCACCTCGGACAACGTGGAAGTCTCGCTCGACCGCATCACCTCGGTGCGTTTCGGCGATTATCTCAATTCGATTCCGTTGCCTGCCATTCTGGCGGTGTTCAAGGCCGAGGAGTGGGACAACTTCGGGCTCGCTACCGTCAATTCGAACTTGATCTATTCGATAATCGACGTCCTGCTCGGTGGCCGACGCGGTGCGTCGGCGGTGCGCGTTGAGGGCCGGCCCTATACCACGATCGAGAGCAATCTGGTCAAACGCATGATCGAGGTGATCCTGGCCGACGCTGAGCTCGCTTTCAAGCCGCTGTCGCCGGTCAAATTCAATATCGATCGGCTGGAGACTAATCCGCGCTTTGCCGCCATCACGCGGCCGGCCAATGCGGCGATCCTGGTGCGCCTGCGTATTGATATGGAAGACCGCGGCGGCAATATCGAGTTGTTGCTGCCTTACGCGACCATCGAACCGATCCGCGCCGTGTTGCTGCAGATGTTCATGGGCGAGAAGTTCGGCCGTGATCCGATCTGGGAGGGCCATCTCGCCACCGAAATTGCGCAGGCGCAGATTGGCGTGGAAGCCGTACTCTACGAGGCGCGCCTGCCGCTCAGGCAGATGATGGAACTCGAGGTCGGCGACACGCTGACGCTCGAAATGAAGCCCGACGCGCTGGTGACGGTGCGCGCCGGCGATATCACCCTCACGGAGGGTCGCATGGGGCGGGTCGGCGAGCGCGTCGCCGTGCGTGTGGCCAAGCCGTTGCGCAAACCTCGTACCACTTTCGCTATGTTTGAGAATGCAGAAAACGCGACCACCCGGAGGGAAGCGCCGTGAACCTTGGCTACGCGGTCGAGAGCATGGTCTCGATCCTCCTGCTGCTCACCATCCTTTATTGCGTGCGGCTCAACAAGCAACTCCGCCTGCTCAAGGCCGACGAGCAATCGCTGCGTGCGACCATTTCCGAGCTCATCACCGCGACCGAAATCGCCGAACGCGCGATCGCCGGCCTCAAAACGACCATGCGCGACGGCGAACAGGTGCTGGGCCCGCGGCTGCAGCGGATGGAGGATCTGTCGTCCGACCTTGAGCGCCAAGTCGCGGCGGGCGAGGGCCTGCTCGCCAAGATTTCGCGCATCGCCGGCGCAGCCGCGCCGGACGATTTCCCGGCGCCTCCGCCGCCCGTCAACGATGTTCGGGCAGTGGCGGCGGCGGCTCAGGTGTTGGCAGAGCGGGCACGCGCGCGACACGGTGGCCGGGCGGCATGATGCGATTTGCGCGTACGGTTCGTCTGTTGCCGCTCGTCATTATCGCTGCGGTCAGCCTGTTCGCGCTGAAAGTGTCGGGGCTGTTGTTCGACGGCGGCTACACATTGGGAGAGCGGCTCGCCGAGCGTGGCAAACCCCAGATGGCGATCACCACCGCCGACAGCATCCCAGCCTACCCGAAGATTGTCATGGCCGACGGCAATAGCAAGTCGCCGCCCGGATCCCCGTCAGCATCACCTGATGGGCACCCGTCCTGGGCACGGCAAATGCTCAATTACGGCAGTGCCAATCCCGATATCACCGGCTCGGTGCCCGAGCCGGAGAATGGACCGAAGCTCAAGACTAGCAACAAGCCACCCGCACCGACCAAACTCGAACCCAGCGGGGATTCGAGCATGATCGGCGCAGGCCGTATTACCTCGGCGGGCGAGCGGGCCATCCTTGAGCGATTGCAGCAACGTCGCAAGGATCTCGACAAGCGCACCAGCAATCTCGACCTGCGCGAGAGCCTGCTTAAAGCCGCGGAAAAGCGGGTCGAATCCCGAGTGAACGAACTCAAAGATCTGGAGAAAAAGATTAACGTCGCGCTCGGTAACCGCAACAAGAAGCAAAAGCAGCACTTCAAGAGCTTGGTCGACATGTATGAGGCAATGCGGCCGAAGGATGCCGCGCGGATCTTCGACAGGCTCGATCTCGGTATCCTGGTTGAGGTCGCCACCGGGATGAAGGCGCGCAACATGTCCGCCATCATGGCCCAGATGACCCCGGAATTGGCCGAGCGGCTGACTGTCGAACTCGCCAATCGCGCAAGCGCCGATGATGCCCCCAAGGCGCCTAATCCGGGCCAATTGCCCAAGATCGGCAGCGGCGGTAACGGGCGCTAACCGGCAGACGGTTAAGACGCCGTTAAATGCCCTTGCCTAGGCTATTGCGACCGGGAGTCTCACCGGCTGGAAGAGTACATGAAGGCTTGGTCTGACCGCCTTTTCGGGACGGATGTTCACGCCTGCGCGCGGCCGCGCGCGCGTGGCTGGCGCGCCCATGCCCGGGTTCTGTCGGCATTGTTGCTGGTCACGGTGGCGCTCGTCGTCGGGCCGGCCCGCGCCGACGATCCGCTCGACGGCCGAGTGACGGCGACGACCGACCATGGGTTCACACGGCTGGTCTTCAAATTTGACCAGCCGGTGCCGGCCCGGATTAGCCTCACCTTTCCGATCATGATCATTCATTTTGACAAGCCCGTGAATGTGTCTGTCGACAGGCTGAATGAAGGCGCACCCACGTACATCAGCGCGGCGCGCCGCGATCCCGATGGAACCGCGATCCGCATCGCGCTGGTGCACAATGTGAAGTACCACGTCATTCCGGCCGGCGACCGGCTATTTATCGACCTGCTGCCGGAAAGCTGGAGCGGCTTGCTGCCTGGCCTACCGCAGGAGGTGATCGAGGAACTGGCGCGCCGCGCCGGCGAGGCTGAAAAGCTGATCGACGAGGCCAGGCTCGCCGACAGAAAGGCATTGGCCAAACCGGTCCGGGTCAAGGTCGCGACTCAGCCGACCTTCACCCGCTACGTCTTCGACCTGCCGATCGCCACACATGTCGATCCCGAGCGCGGCAAGGCGATCTACACGCTACTCTTCGACAAGCCGATCAAATGGGATTTGGCAGATGCGCTGACGGCGCTGCCGGAAACGGTGCAATTGATCGACAGTGTGCGCTCGATCCATTCCGCAACGGTGCGCTTCAAATTAAAAGACGACCCGCAAGTGCGTACCTTCCGCGACGGCAGCAGCTTCGTGGTCGATATTGGCCAAAGCGGCGTCACGCCAAAGCAGGCGCTGGCGGCGGGTGGCGCGCGACTTGCAGCGAGCGAGCCGGGCGCGCCGGCGATCGCGGCGCCGGAGACAATGCCGGCGCAGGGGGGCAAATCGGCCCAATCCACCAATCCGGCCGCGATGACTCAGCCAACTTCGGAAGATGGCGATGCGCCGCCGATGGTGGATATGCCGGCGCCGGACGCGCCGCCCGGCGCGCGCCCCGCGCCGCCGCCGTCGCCCACAATCGGGACGCCGAATGCGGCGCGGCAGGCGGCGAAGCCATCGCCGGCAATGAAGGTAACGAAGGCGCAAAGTGAAGCGCCTGTTAAGCCGGAATTGCCGGCGCCCAAGACTGCGATGAAGAAGCCGGCCATGGTGGAGCCGGACAAGCCGGATATGGCCAAGCCCGGGATGGTGAAGCCCGAGACGGCCGAACCCATGCCTAAAGCCATGTCCAAGGCAGACACAGCCGAACAAGTGGCGCCGTCAAAGCACGACGCACCCAAGGCCATCCTCAAACCACTCGAGCCCATTGCGCCGGTTACCCCAGAGACCGCCGAGCGCAAGGTCGTACAGCATCGGGCTGCTCCGGCTAAGAAGGCGGATGCGCAAAGGTTGGCGCCGAACCCGAAGGCGCCGGTGGTCGTTGGTTTGCATCGTGACGGAGAAACGTTACAGATCGAATTCCCCTTCGCGGTGCCAACGGCGGCAGCAGTATTCCGCCGCGACGACATACTGTGGCTGGTTTTCGACAACCTAGCCAAGATCGACCTCGGCAAACTTTCCGCCGATTCCGACGGCGCCATCCTTGGCGCTACGGTTAAACGCAGCCAGGACGGCGCTGCGGTCGTGCGCATCCGACTGAACCGCCCGCGGCTGATCAGCGTTGACAGCGATGGGCCGGCCTGGATGGTGACCATCGCCGACTCTGTTACGATCGCCAGTAAGCCGCTCAGCGCCGTGCGCAGCATGATCGCGCGAGATCGCGCTGAGCTCATTGTTCCGTTCGAGCATCCCGGTAAGCTGCATCGGTTGTTTGATCCGGAGGTCGGCGACCACCTTTTGGTGATGACCGGGCTCGCCCCGGTGCGCGGGTTTTTGCGTTCGCAGGACTTCGTCGAGATCGATGCTCTGGCGTCGAGGCAAGGCGTTGTCGTACGGCCGATCGCGGACGACGTGACCGGCATAATCGGCCCCAGCAGCGTCACCTTCAGCCGTCCTGGCGGGCTGGCGCTGTCGGCTGCGATGGACGCACAGCAACAATCGGCAGCCAGTTTCCGCGCAACCACATTCGACAACCGGCTCTGGAGCCTCGATCGCGACGGGAGCTACTATCGGCGGCAATCGGATCTGATCCGGACGGCCGCTGCGGCGGCCCCGGGAAGACAGCGGGTGGCCCGGCTTAATCTCGCGCGTTTTTATCTCGCGCGGCACATGTCGGCCGAGGCCATAGGCGTGCTCAATGTGGCTTTCTCCGGCAATAGCGACGACGTGACCGGCAGCGTGCTCAAATCGGTCGCCAATATCATGCTCGGGCGGCCCAAGGACGCACTCAAAGACCTGTCGCAGCCACAGGTGGGCAATCAGCTCGACGCGCCAATCTGGCGCGCGATTGCCTATGCGCGCCAGGGAAATTGGGGCGAGGCGCACAAATTGTTCAGGAACGTCGAAACCGCGGTGGCGGCGTTGCCGCTGGAATTGCAGCGCATGGCACTGCTGGACGCGCTGCGCGCGGCGGACGAGGTGCGCGATTTCAGCCAGGCCGAGCGGTTGGCCAATCTTTGCGACGGCATCGGCATGCCGCCCCGTATGAAGTCCGAATTTAACGTGCTGGTCGGTCGTCTGGACGAAGGGCTCGGTCGCAATGACGACGCGCTGGCCAAGTATCAGGCCGCCGCTGAGTCGTGGTCGGGACCGGCGGCCGCGGAGGGTAGGCTGCGCGAGATCGAATTGCGGGATCGTCTCGGCCAGATGTCTCCGAAGGATACCGTCGACGCGCTGGAGACGCTCACCACCATATGGCGGGGCGATGCGATTGAGGCAGAAGGCCTGCGGCTGCTCGCCCATCTCTACACCAAGGAAGCGCGCTACCGAGCAGCTTTCCACGTGATGCGGGTGGCGCTCCTGGCGCACCCCAATTCCGACCTCACGCGGAAAATCCAGGATGAGGCTGCGGCCACTTTTGAGAGTTTGTTCCTGTCGCACAAGGGTGACACGCTGCCGCCGATCGAAGCGCTCGGACTATTCTACGATTACCGCGAACTGACGCCGATCGGTCGCCGCGGCGACGAGATGATCCGTCGGCTTGCCGACCGGCTGGTGGCCGTCGACCTGCTCGACCAGGCGGCGAAGCTCTTGCAGCATCAGGTTGATCACCGCCTCCAGGGCGCCGCGCGTGCGCAGGTGGCGACGCGCCTCGCGGTCATTTATCTCATGGATCACAAGCCGGACCGCGCGCTCGCCACGTTGCAATCGACGCGTACAGCGCAGCTCAATGGCGAACTGCGCGATCAGCGGCTTCTTTTGCAGGCGCGAGCGTTGTCCGACCTCGGCCGTTACGATCTCGCGCTGGAGGTGATCCAGAGTATCAAGGGCCATCAGGCGATGCGCCTGCGCGCCGACGTTCTGTGGGCCGCTCACCGCTGGGATAAGGCGGGGGAGCAGATCGAGTTGCTCTACGGCAATCGGTGGCGTGACTTCCAGCCGCTGAACTCGCGTGAGCGCTTTGACATCCTGCGCGCGGCAATCGGCTACGCACTGGCGAATGACGCGCTCGGACTGCAGCGATTCCGCGAAAAATATGCGGCCAAGATGGAAGGCGGGCCTGACGGACACGCCTTCGACGTGGTGAGCGCGCCGATCGGTACCAGCAATGCCGAATTCCGCTCGGTTTCTACCCGTATCGCTAGTCTCGACACGCTCGACGCCTTCCTGAATGACATGCGCAAGCGTTATCCGGATTCAAACGCAATCTCGGCGCAGGGCGAGGCCGACAAGGAGACGGCACCGAAGCCGTCGCGGCCCAACGCGGTGCCGTCTAAGGGCATCAAGCCCGGCGAAGGAGCGTCTAGGGAGGCACCCGGTACAACGTTGAATGCTGAACCCAAGAAGATGCCGAAGCTCTCGGCGAAGGGGCGCTCCGCTGCCAACACGCCAGTGCAGCCGAAGGCGATGCAAGGCGTGCCGCTGACGCCCGATGCGCCGACTGGCTCGATTGGCAGGCGGTGAGGGGGCGCGGCGGGTCACAGGTGCAGCGGCCGCCTGGATGCGATTCAGGCCCCTAAACGAAGCCTCGAACGACGCGCCATAATGTCTACGATCTTAGGCACCCCGCCGTCGCGGCCCGCCCGCTAACTTCCGTAGCTCTGGATTAAGCTTCCCGCCACCAGGCTCCAGCCGTCCACCAGCACGAAGAAGATCAGCTTGAATGGTAGCGACACCACCACCGGCGGCAGCATCATCATGCCCATCGACATCAGCACTGAGGCGACCACCAAGTCGATGATCAAAAACGGCAGGAAAAGCAGGAAGCCGATCTCGAAGGCGCGCTTGAGCTCGGAGATCATGAAGGCTGGTACTAAGACGCGTAGCGACAGGTCCTGAGGATTCTTAGGCACCGGCTGTTTCGACATGTCAACGAACAGCTTGAGGTCCTTCGGTGAAACGTTCTTCTCCATGAATGCCCGCAAGGGCTGGGAGCCGCGTTCGAAGGCCTGCTCGGCGGTGATCTTGTTGGCGATCAGCGGTTGCACACCGGTGTCGTAGGCGCGTTGCAGCGCCGGGCCCATGACGAACGCGGTCAGAAACAGCGCCAATGACACAATCACCGCATTGGGCGGTGCGGTGGCGGTGCCGAGCGCCGTGCGCAAGAGTGACAGCACCACCACGATGCGGGTGAACGACGTCATCATCACGAGGATGGAGGGCGCCAGTGACAGCACCGTAAGCAGCGCGATCATCTGGATGACGCGTTCGGTCAGCCCGTTGCCTTGGGCGAAATTGACGCTGATCTGTTGCGCGACGGCCGGTGAGCTCATCGCCGCGATCGTCAACCCGACTACTCCGATCACCACCGTCGACAGACGGACGCGGCAATCGAAGATGCCTGTCACGATTTACCTGATGGACGGCCGAGCAAGCTGGCCATCTCCTCTTCCAGATTGTCGTAAAGATTTTTATCGGAGGCCGGTGCGGATGCCGATTTTGGTTCGGGTTTGGTCTCGAGTTTTGGTTCGACCTTCGGCTCGATCTTCGGCTCGATCTTGGGTTCAGGTATGGGTTCGCGCTCGATCTTTGGCTGAGGCCTAGCTTCCACGCGAGGCTCCAACTTGGACTCGAACCTTGGTTCGAACTTGGGCTCCGGCCGCGGCGGGCTTGGCGCATGCGCGACGAGGGGATCGGTGACCGGCGGCCGGCCTTCCGGCAATGGCGTGCGGCGCAAAGCGGCTTCGAGTTGCTGAGCCATTTCCAAAAGATTGTGGTCGGTCGCGGCTGCCTGCGCTCGTTCGGTGGCGGCCGGCGGTGCGACCCGAGATTCGTGACGCCCGCTGGGTGCACCCTGTTCAGGCTGTGCCAGTTTCGTCGACAGCTCCGCGGCAAGGCCACTCAGGCTGTTGGGGGGACGAGCCCGCGCACTAGGTTCGGATGGCAGCCAGGGCTCTTCGGTCGCCGGCGCGCGGTGGGCAGGCGGCGGTGCCACCGGCGGCGGCTCGCTCGTGGGCTGCAACGGCCAGGCGGTTTCGGCGGTCGGCACGGAGCGCACTGGCAATTCCTGCGGCGCCGCGGGCCGCATCGGCTCACGCGGCGCTTCGCGCACTGCCGCGGCCCGTACAATGTTGGGCTCGATCACGACGTCAGTCGGGCCGCCAATCATCAACAGATGTTCGATGTTGTCGCGACGGATCAGAACGAGGCGCCGCCGGCCGTCTACGCTCGCCGCGTCGATCACCGCCAGCCGCGGTTGACGCCCTCGTGCCCCGGCGCCGCCCAGCCGATTGGCGCCGAAACGGCGCACAACCCAGGCGGTCAGCCCGATCAGCGCCAGTACCACCAGGAAGGCAATAAAGAACCGCGCAGCCAACGGCAGCTCCGAGCCGAACAGGTCGAACATCGATCGTGCTCCCCTACCTTAGACTACGGCTCATGGTCGGAATCGCCCGATTGGTTAACGTTCTGGGCACTATTTGCCGCTCCGAATACTAACAGACTCTTAACAAATAAAGGACTTTTTGGCACCTCGCCCGCATAAGTCCATATCTATCGTAGTTAATGAGCCGTAAACGCCTTCCTTGCCGATTTGGCCCAATTTAACCCGTCATTAACCATAGTCCAGGCAAAGTCTGCCTACTGCGGCGCGAGCGCCGATGGGGCTGCCATGGGGCCGCCAAGGGGGGGCACTGGGGAAAGGCAATGGGATTCGGATTAGGTGACCTCCCGATTCTATCAATGTTGCGCACCCGCATGGAATGGTCTCAGGCGCGCCAGCGAGTGCTGGCCCAAAACGTGGCCAACGCGGACACACCCGGGTTCCAGCCTCACGATCTGGTGGCGCCGAAATTCGAAGGCCCGAGTCATCTCGCGCGTCCCGATGTTTCCAATGTCGCGCTCGCTCGCACGGAGCCGCTGCACCTCGCCGGCTTCGCCGGCACCGGCTCGGAGTTCCGGTCGACCAGCAAAGGCAACTTCGATGTGCGGCCGACCGGTAACGCGGTCAATCTCGAGGACCAGATGATGAAGGTGGCCGGCAACCAGATGGACTATCAAATCGCGACCACACTCTACACGCATAGCCTCAATCTCATAAAGACCGCGCTCGGCAAGCGCTGATCGGCATCGCAAGGAGGGCATTCGTGGACTTTTTCAAAACGCTCGCGGTCGCCGCTTCAGGCTTGCATGCCCAGGCCGGCCGCATGCGCATCATCTCGGAAAATATCGCCAATGCGGATTCAACTGCCACCACCCCCGGCGGCAATCCCTACCGGCGGAAAATTCCAACCTTCGAGGCAGAATTCAACCGCACGCTCGGTGTTGAAGAGGTGGCGCTCGGCAATGTGCAACCCGATCAGTCGGCGTTCCACATCAAGCACGAACCAGGTCACCCAGCCGCCGACGCAAACGGCGACGTGAAATACCCCAACGTCAATTCCCTGGTGGAAATGACCGATATGCAGGAAGCGCAGCGGTCGTACCAAGCCAATATCAACGTGGTCACCGCAACAAGGCGTATGATCCAGCGCACCATCGATATCCTCAAAGCCTAGCAGGGGTTTGCGGAATACGTAATGACGCGCATGCGACAGAAGGAGTGAACCGTTATGGCCTCACCGCTCGCCGCCGCCAGCAGCTACGCCAATATCGCGCGCCTTGCCGCCGACCCCCAACGTTCGCTCGGCGCCGGCCTTGCCGGCAATGGCGGAACACCGAACAGCGCGAGCTTTACCTCGGTGCTCAAAGAGGCAATCGACCATGTCAACGATCTGGGCCACAAAACCGACACGCAGATGCGCGCCGCGGTCAATGGCAAGTCCAATATGGTCGATGTCGTGACCGCCGTGTCTGAGACCGAGGTTGCAATCGATGCCGTAGTGGCGGTGCGCGACAAGGTGATCGCCGCCTACGATGAGATTATGAAGATGCCGATCTGACACGGGGCGCTTCGCGTTCACCCACGGCGGGCAGGCCAAAAGGAAAAAATATGACAGGACCGGAAGTTCTCGATATCGCCCGCGAAGCCATTTTCACGCTGGTGGAAGTGTGCGCCCCGGTCATGCTGGTGGGGCTCGCGGTTGGCGTTGCAATTTCGCTGCTGCAGGCGCTCACGCAGATCCAGGAAATGACCATCGCCTTCGTGCCGAAAATCCTGGCGATCTTTCTTGCGTTATTGCTCGCGTTGCCATTCATGGCGGAAAAGCTGCACGCAGAAATGCTGCGCATCGCGGCCCGCATCGTGTCCGGATAGCGCCAAGGGCCCGCTTTCACCTTTCCTACAGGGAGAGGTCGCCCTTCGTTTCGCCGTCGCCGGCTGTGCGTATTATTGAACTGGTTAACCGATGCAGATCGACGTTTCATTCCTGCCGACGCTTGCCGCCGCCTTTTTGCTGACATTCGCGCGCATAGGCACCATGGTCATGCTTCTGCCGGGGGTGGGCGAATTGACCATGCCGTCGCGGGTGCGGCTGGCGCTGGCGCTGGTACTCACCGCAATCCTGCTTCCGGCGCATGAAAAGGCCTATGCCATCGATGTAAGGACGACACTGGCGCCGGCAATTACCATGCTGATCCAGGAGATCATGATCGGCGTCATTCTAGGCATGACGGCGCGGTTGGCGATTTCGGCGCTGCAGGTCACCGGCACCGTGGTGGCACAGCAGCTCGGGCTCGGCTTCGTCACCGCGATCGATCCGACGCAGAACCAGCAGGGCGCGCTGGTCGGCAACTTCCTCACCGTGCTCGGCATCACGCTGGTCTTCTCCACCGACTTGCACTACCTGGTGATCGCCGCGCTCAACGACAGCTACAATATCTTCAAGCCGGGCGAGTTGCCGCTGGTCGGTGATGTCGCCCAGCATATCACTCGCGTCATCGCCGTCTCTTTCCGTATCGGCATCCAGCTTGCTGCGCCGTTTCTGGTGTTCGGCCTGTTATTCAATCTCGGTCTCGGCGTGCTGTCGCGGCTAATGCCGCAGATGCAGGTGTTTTTCATCGGCCTGCCGCTGTCGATCCTGCTCGGGCTGCTGTTGCTGGTGCTGGTGATCGGGGCCATGATGAGCACCTTCGTCGGTTATCTCGAAGGCGTGCTCGCCGGGATCGCGCTGAACTGAGGATGGCGCGCCATGGCCGACGAAAACGATGACGCCGAAAAAACAGAAGACCCGACACAAAAGAAGCTAGACCAGGCGCTCGAGCACGGCGATGTTGTCAAGAGTCAGGAAGTCGGCACTTGGTTCATCATGGCCGGTGCCACACTGGTGCTGATGGTCTTTTCCGGCGGCATGAGTGCCAGCCTCAGCGATACCATGCGCGGGCTGATCGCCAATTCCTATCAAATTCGTGTCGATGCGACGGCGCTGCCACACCTCTACGAAGCCATTGGTGTGAGGATGCTGGCGGCAATGGCCGTGCCGGTGTTGTTGTTGGTGCTGGCGGCTCTGGCAGGCAACATGATTCAGCACCGGCTCGTATGGTCGGCCGAGGCACTTGCCCCCAAGCTGTCAAAGATTTCGCCGATGGCGGGGCTGAAGCGCCTGTTCTCTATGCAGGCGGTGGCCAATCTCATCAAAGGCATCGTCAAGATCTTGGTGTTGGGTGCGATTCTTACGGCGCTGCTGTGGCCCGAGCGAGACCGCATCATGGCCCTAGCGCGCACCGACCCGGCGGCGATTCTGCCGCTCACGCGCACGCTGGCGCTCAAGCTCATGGGCGCGGTGGTCGCCATCATGGCGGTCGTAGCGGCCGCCGATTTCCTGTTTCAATACCGGCGCTGGTATGAAAAGCAGAAAATGTCGATCAGGGATATCAAGGAGGAGTACAAGCAGTCGGAAGGCGATCCGACCATCAAGGGCAAGCTCAAGCAGATGCGCCACTCGCGTCAGCGCAAGCGCATGATGGCGCAGGTGCCCAAGGCGGCGGTGGTGATCACCAACCCGACCCATTATGCCATCGCTTTGCAATACGAGCGCGGCATGGAGGCGCCGGTCTGCGTTGCCAAGGGTGTCGACGCCGTCGCCCTCAAGATCCGTGAAATTGCGGCGGAACACCGCGTCCCGGTGATCGAAAATCCGCCACTTGCGCGCGCCCTGCACGCGACGGTCGAGATTGACCAGGCGATTCCGCCGGAACACTACAAGGCGGTGGCTGAGGTGATTGGCTATGTTATGCGCCTGCGTCGGGCTGTTATCCGCTAATATGCAAAGATTGGGTTAGCGTCCCACAGGCCCTTGCGCGCATAGGGCCGCTTAAGGCAGTTGGAGGATCGGGCGCCGAAACGCGCCGCGGCGAAACAAGGTTCGGCACCGTTATGGCAGGTCAGGATCGCACCACGCGGACGCCGGCGCAGCACCGCGGCGAAGGGGAAGGGCGGGCCTTCGACCAGAGCCAGAGCGCCCCGCGCGGCGGTTCGATCGGCATGATCCTCTTGGTCGCGGTGCTGCTAGTCGGCGCGGCAGCAGGGCTGATGTATCTCGGTCGCGGCCATGCTGAAAACTACATTCTCGCCCTGCTTGCCTTCCTCGGAACCGTCGGCGTCTTCGCCCTGTTCGCGCTGGCCGCGGGCGTCTTGCGCCTTGGCGGTCGCGAGCAGGGCAATCCGCTGCTCAAGACGGTGGTCGACAACGCCTTTGACGGCGTCGTGGTAACCGACCTGAACGGTCGCGTCTTCTACGCCAACGCGGCCTATCTCGATCTAATCGGAGCCGCCGGCGCCGGCGACGTGCGGCCGATCGAACGGGTGTTCATCGGCGACCCGGATGTTTCCGAATCGATCTACCGCCTGCTCAAGGCGGCGCGGGAGGGGCGCCGGCTGCAGGAAGAGGTGCGCGTTGCCGGTCAGGCCGGCGGGGGCGGTCGCTGGCTGCGCATGCGCGTGCGCCCGCTCGGTGAAAGCAAGCGCGATGCCCATCTGACAGTGTGGTCTATCGCGGACGTCACCCGCGATCGCGAACGCCAGGAGAACGTGTTCCAAGAACTGCAGCACGCCATCGACTACCTCGACCACGCGCCGGCCGGCTTTTTTTCGGTCGATGCCGACGGCGACATCGTCTATCTCAATGCCACCCTGGCGAACTGGCTTGACCACGACCTCGCCCAGGTGGGTACCGGCTCGCTCAAGCTCCGCGATGTCGTCGCCGGTGAAGGCGCGGCGCTTCTGAGAACGCTCAGCGCCGCGCCCAGCGAAGTGAAGACCGAGGTGCTTGATCTCGATCTGAAGACCCGCACCGGCAAACCGGTGCCGGTGCGCTTGTTTCACAAGGTTGCGTTCGGCGCCGACGGCGCGCCGGGCGCCTCGCGCACTTTGGTGCTCAACCGCGCGCGTGAAGCCGGCGACGATCCCCAGCGCGCGGCAGAAGTGCGCTTCATGCGTTTCTTCCAGAACACGCCGATGGCGATTGCCACCGTGGACAAATTCGGCGGCATTGCGCGTAGCAATGCGCGTTTTGCGAACGCCTTCGAGGACGTGCTCAAGAGCGACGACCGCTCGATCCTGTCGGTGGTGGTCGAACGCGACCGCCAGGCGCTGGAAGCCGCCATTACCAAAGCGGCCGCGGGCGAGGGCGATATTGCGTCGGTCGAAGCCAAGCTTGCCGGTAAGAATGAACGCTGGGCCAATTTCTTCGTATCCGCCGTCGAGGAGGCTGACCGCGACGGTGAGGCGGCCATCGTTTACGCACTGGAGACCACGGCTCAGCGGACGCTGGAAGACCGCATCAATCAGCAGCAGAAGATGGAGTTGGTCGGCCAACTCGCCGGCGGCATCGCACACGACTTTAACAACGTGCTCTCCGCCATCATGATGGCAACCGACTTCCTGCTCAATTCGCACCGGCCGACCGATCCGTCCTTCAAGGACATCATGCAGATCAAGCAGAACGCCAACCGCGCCGCCGCTTTGGTGCGGCAACTCCTGGCGTTCTCGCGCAAACAGACTCTGCGGCCGCAGGTGCTCGACCTCAATGAGACGCTGAGCGATCTCACGATGCTGCTACGCCGGCTGCTCGGCGAGCGGGTGACGCTCAGCCCGGCGCTCGGGCGGGATCTATGGCCGGTGAAGGCCGACCTGTCGCAATTCGAGCAGGTAATCGTCAACCTAGCGGTGAACGCACGCGATGCCATGCCCGAAGGCGGCAAGCTCACCGTGCACACCGCCAATGTCACGGCGGACGAAAGCGCCACTTTTGGCTATAAGGGCATGCCGCGCGCGGATTACGTGCTGGTTGAGGTCAGTGACACCGGCTCCGGCATCCCGCCGGAGATTATCGAAAAGATATTCGAGCCGTTCTTTTCGACCAAGGAAGTCGGTAAGGGCACCGGCCTCGGCCTGTCGACAGTCTACGGCATCGTCAAGCAGACCGGCGGGTTCATCTATGCCGACAGCGAGCCGGGTCGCACGTCGTTCCGCATCTTTCTGCCGCGCCACGTGCCCGGCGTCGAGGAATTGGCCGCAGAAAGCGCGGCGCCAGCGATCGCCACCGTCGAATTTGCCGCTGAGAGTGCGGTGCGCGCGGCGAGTACCGATCTGACCGGGCAAGGCACTATCCTGCTCGTCGAAGACGAAGAGGGTTTGCGCGCGCTCAATGCCCGCGGCTTGAGCTCGCGCGGCTACACAGTGCTGGAAGCGGGTAACGGCGTCGAAGCGATCGAGGTGCTGGACGCCCACGGCCACGTTGATCTGGTGGTGTCCGACGTGGTGATGCCGGAGATGGACGGTCCGACCCTGCTCAAGGAACTACGCCGGCGGGACCCGGGCGTGAAGATCATATTCGTATCTGGCTATGCCGAGGACGCCTTCAGCAAGAATCTGCCCAACAACGAGCAGGGCAAAGAGCAATACGCCTTCCTGCCGAAGCCCTTCACCCTTAAGCAATTGGTAGCTGCGGTGAAGCAGACCATGACGTCATGAGTGACCTGCGGGAGGCAAATGTCGGGCGCAGGTTGTCAATTGGCGTTCATATATTCTTAATTGTGCAGCCCACTGGCCGGGATTATTGATTTACGCGTTTATTCGTTGACCAAAAGCTGAAATCAGTCTATTTGGCCGCCCCTGCAACCTGGTTTTCGGCTTCATCTTGCTGCCACGCTCCCGGCTCCCGGCTTTGGGCTGCGACTCAAGAGATCTCCCAAAACTCGGACAGTTGCACGTCAGTGCAAATGCGCGGGCGATTAACGGAAAGGCGTGAAAGGAACTCTGAATGGCTACCGGAACGGTGAAGTTCTTCAATACCCAAAAAGGCTACGGCTTTATCCAGCCGGACGACGGCTCGAAGGATGTGTTCGTGCACATCACGGCGGTTGAGCGGGCTGGTATGCGCTCGCTGGCCGAGGGTCAGAAGATCAGCTACGAGATCGTCACCGAGCGCGGTAAGCAGGCCGCCGGCAATCTGCAGCCGGCCTGACCTCGCGCGAAGGACTTCGCTTTGAGATGAAAGCCCGGCGGCGACGCCGGGCTTTTTATTTGTGTGCTTATAAATTTGGGGCGCTTGTGTGAGACAAGACGGCGCTTGGCGTGTTGCAGTGTTGTCCAAGCAACGCACTTTATCAGGGAGGAAGGCAGCATGGATATCATCGCTTGCGGATCGCGACCGTCGCGCAAAGTCGGGCCGCCGAGTTTCACCGGCACGGTGTGGCAGGACCCGATCATCCAGGCGCCCGAACCGGCAATCTTGCGCGCGGCCTGGGTGCGCTTCGAGCCGGGGGCGCGCACCGCCTGGCACACCCATCCGCTCGGGCAGACCCTGCACGTCGTCTCCGGCGTGGGGCGGGTGCAGACCTGGGGCGGTCCCATCCGCGAAATCCGGCCCGGGGATACCGTCTGGATTCTGCCGGATGAAAAACACTGGCACGGCGCCGCGCCCGATCACGCCATGGAGCATCTCGCGATGCAGGAGGCAAAGGACGGCGAGCACGTCGTCTGGCTGGAGCCGGTGACTGACGCGCAGTACGGCGGCAGCAAGGCCGGTTGAACGGTTCCCACAGCGGCAAAAGGCCGCCGGGGCGCTCGCCGGAATAGCGCCACGCCACCGGTGTTGTCTTTTGCCGATGGCGGGGCGGCGGGCTTCCGCCAACAACGGGAGAGACAACCATGACGGCTTTTCGGATTGGCATGCCGGTTGCGGCGTGCTTGGCGCTATTCTGCGTCGCGCCGGTGGCGCAAGCGGCGGAGATGAGTTTCTTCGTTACCAGCCACGGACCGGGTAAAGGCGCAGATCTCGGCGGGCTTGCCGGGGCCGACAAGCACTGTCAGCAACTGGCGGCTTCGGTCGGGGCAGGGGCGAAGACCTGGCATGCTTATCTGTCGACGCAAGGTGACCGCTCGGTCAACGCGCGCGACCGTATTGGCAAGGGGCCGTGGACAAACGCCAAGGGCGTCGTGGTCGCCAAAGACGTTGCCGATTTGCACGGCGCCAACAACCTGACCAAGCAGACCGCGCTGTCGGAAAAGGGCGACGTCATCAATGGCCGCGGCGACAAGCCCAACCGCCATGACATCCTCACCGGTTCGCAATCGGACGGCGCTGCCTTTCCGTCCGGACAGGACCGGACCTGCCAGAATTGGACCAGCAGCACCAAAGGTTCGGCCATGGTTGGGCACGCAGACCGCATGGGGCTGCGCGACGATGCCCCCTCGCATTCGTGGAACTCATCGCATCCCTCGCGCGGCAAAGATGGCGGTTGCAGCCAAGCCGACCTGCGCTCGACTGGCGGCGATGGCCTCCTTTACTGCTTTGCGATGAATTGAGGCGGGTGAAAATCGGCCGGCCGCGGGCGAGGGCGGTAACGCTCTCGCCCGGACTGTTGGGGAACCGGTACCCCGTTTGAGCGGAACTTCTTAACCGTTGGGCCGCTAGAATGTCCGGCATATTGGCCCGGCCGTGGCATGCGCGCCCCATTCCGGATCGGTGCTTGGGGCGGTCGGCGCGCTGACGGGACTACAGAACCTTCTGCTGCTTGCCGGCGAAGCGGTGTTTTATTTCGTTGTGCTCGCCGCGCTCATGCGCGCGCGCAATCGGATCGGGCTCGGCGCCTTTTTCTGCGCGCTCGGGGTAATGCACTTCCTAGAGACTTAACTCGCCAGCATCTTCTACGTTTCGCTGCCGTTCGGCATCATCACCTCGCCCGGCTCTACGGTGCTGTTCACCGGCAAGCTGATGATGTTGCTGCTGCTCTACATCCGCGAGGACGCAACGGTGGTGCGCCAGCCGATCTACGGGCTCTTGTTCGGCAACGTGCTTTGTTTGCACTCGCGTTCATCATGCGGCATCACGTGCTGGTGACGCTAAGCGCCGACCGGAGCGCCAATCTCCCATTCCTCAATGAGCTGGGCGCACTTATGGTGTAGGGAACGGCGATCCTGTTCTTCGACTGCGCCCTTATCATTCTGCTCTATGAGCGCTCGCGCGTCTGGTTCGGCGATCTTGTGTTTCCGCGCTTGCTCATCGGCAGTGTGCTGGTCCTGAGCTTCGATCAGGCGGCGTTTTGGACTGGCCTGCACATGTTGACCGGCGCCGGCCTGCCCGTTCTGGTCGGTGGCTGGATCGCGAAGATGGGCTCGATCGTAGTCTATAGTGTGATGGCCGCGGTCTATCTGATCTATTTCGAAAGGCCGATCGGTCGCCGCCGTGCCGAACCGCGCATCTGGGACGTGTTCGATACGCTGACCTACCGCGAGCGCTACGAGGACCTGTTGGCGCGCACCGGTAGCGACGCGCTGACCGGCGCGCTCGACCGCCATTCGCTGGAGTCCTATGGCCGGCGCGCGGTCGAGAGCGCCGCCGCCGCTGGCCGGCCGCTGGCTCTGCTGCTGATCAACATCGACCACTTCAAGGCGTTCAATCCTTTCGGCCACGCCGCAGGCGGTCGTAAGCTCAAGCAGATCGTTGCCGCGATCATGGCAGCGGCGCGCGTGGTCGACTTCACCTATCGCTTCGGAGGCGAGGAGTTTGTCGTCATCGCCGATGGTATCGGCGACGGCGATGCGGTTACGCTTGCTGAACGCATCCGCAGCGCGATTGCCGGCCTTGCGGTGCGCGATGCGGTGACCGCCTCGAGCGGCGTTGCCACCTGTCCGGCTGACGCCGCCGACTACGACGAACTGTTCGACTTCGCCGACAAGCGCATCTATGAGGCCAAGGCCGCCGGCCGCAACCGCGTGGTCGGCGCGGAACCGCCGCCGGCGGAATTGCCGCTAGGTTTCGCTCAGGCGGGCTAGTTTCAACCGCCTTGATGTGTCATGGCGGCCTTGTGCCGGCGACCTCCGTCTTGCTTGAATGCGGGAGACGTGGATGCCGCGCGACCCCCGCGGGGCATGACGGCGGCGGAGAATTCCCATGCGCTATCAGCTTTTCTATTGGCCGGAGATCCAGGGCCGCGGCGAGTTCGTGCGGCTGGCGTTGGAAGACACCGGTGCCGCGTACGACGATGTTGCGCGCGAGAGCCGTGGCATGGCGCAGATGATGGCGATGATGGAAGGGCGTAGCGAGAAGCGCGCGCCATACGCGCCGCCGTTTCTCAAGGCCGGAAAACTGACCCTCGGTCATGTCGCAGAGATCCTCTTCTATCTCGGGCCCCGGCTGAAGCTCGCACCCGCGGACGAAGCCGGCCGGCTGTGGCTGCACCAGTTGCAGCTCACCGTCACCGATTTCGTCAAGGAGATCCACGACACCCATCATCCGCTCGGCTCGGCGCATTACTACGAAGACGCCAAGCCTGAGGCGAAGCGCTATACGGAAGGCTTCCTGAGCCGGCGAGCGCCAAAATATCTCGGCTATTTCGAGGCCGCGCTGAAGAAGAGCGGCGGACCGTGGCTCATCGGCCGCAAGTTCACCTACATCGACCTGTCCATATTCCAGTTGATCGAAGGGCTGCGCTACGCGTTTCCCAGGGCGATGAAGCAGCTGGAGCGCGACGTCCCCGGCCTCGTCGGCGTGCACGGGCGTGTCGCGAAACGGCCGAATATCAAGGCTTATCTCGCCTCGGAACGGCGCATCCCCTTCAACGAGGACGGCATTTTCCGGCGCTATCCGGAGCTGGACGAATGACCATCGTCACCCGTGCGCCGGCAGCGGCTTGCCGTCTATTTCCACCGGTTTGGCCGAGATCAGCGCGAAGGCGATGACGCAAGGCTCGCTGCCATTGTTGACCCAGTTATGCACCGTCCCGCGCTGCACCAGGAGGTCGCCGGCCTTCAGGCGCACGGTCTCACCGTCAAGGACCATGTCGATCTCGCCCGACATCACCACCGCGTAGTCTATGGAATCGGTACGATGGTTGCGCGGCGCCACCCCGGGGCCGAAGCTGACGACGCGGAACACCGAGCCGCCCTCGATGGTCGTGCCGATCTTCTTGCCGGAAGGATCTTCGCTGCCGTCGTTGACGGCCGGCAAAGATTCGGTCGACCAGATCACGCTGAATTCTGCACCTTGCCGATGTGAAAAGACATTGTGTACCTGTTCATCGATCAGCACCTTGGCTCTTCCATTGGAATCGTGGCCGGTGACGACGCGGCGGAGGGTGAGGCTCATCGGTTCGTTCTCCCTAGAGCGTTTCCAGGCGAAGTGTGAACCGGTTCGCCGTCCGGAAGCGCGATAAAATAAAAACTTGGACGCGTTCGCCGCTTCTGTGAAGCGTTGAACGTGTCTGTATCGATCGTTGATCATATCTCGACCGGTTCCGCGACCGGCTTCTTGCCGCTCTCGTGCCACAGCAGGAATAGCCCGGAGCCGACCACCACGGCCGAGCCGGCAAGCAGCGTGAGCGAGGGAATGTCGCCCCAGAACACGAAGCCCAGCACCATCGCCCACACAAGCGAGAAATAATAGAATGGCCCGACGGCGGCCGGCGGCGCCAAAGTCAGCGAGCGGGTCCACAGATATTGCCCGATGCCATTGGCCAGCCCATTGATCAGCATGGCGGCGAGATCGCGGTTGGCCGGCCAAATGAAGCCGGCGGCCGGCAGGGCCAGCGCAAAGATGACGGTGAGGAACAGCATCGAATACATCGTCAGCGTTTCGGCGGATTCGGTGTTGCTCATGCCGCGCACGGCGGCGGTGACGCTGCCGTAAAGCACCGCGTTGGCGATCGCGAACAAGGCGCCGATGCGGAAGCTATCGGCGCCGGGCCCAGCCACCAGCAGCACGCCGGCAAAGCCGATGACGAGCACCAGCCCGCGCACCTTTCCGACCTTCTCTTTCAACCAGAGCGCCGCAGCCAGCGTCGCGAACAGCGGCGCCGAGAAGTTGATCGCCGCGGCGCCGCCGAGCGGCATCAGCCCGACCGCGATGGTGATGCAGCTCTGCGCCACGGACTGTGTCGCGTTGCGCGCGATGTGCGCGCCGAGGCGACGCGTGCGGAATACCGCGAAGCCCTTTCGCGGCAGGATCAGCAGCGCGCACATCAGAAGCGAACCGAAGCAGCGGAAGAAGAGCACCTCGGCGAAGGAATAACTCGCCACCTGCCATTTCGAAATCGCGAACGATGCCGAGAACAGCAGCGTTGCGCTGATCATGAACAGGATGCCGAGGGGGACGCGATCGCTGCGGGCGGGGTATTCGACGGAGGTCACGATGTCTCGAGGTTGGTGCCGGCGGGGCGCTCTGCCTAACACACGGGCCGGGGCCGGGTCAGGGGCCCGAGCGAATAGCCGCCTTGCATGTTGGGTCTATTCGCCATCGCGAAATTCCAGGCACGAGTTCCCCACGGATCGCACCCCCGCTCGTGCGGCTCGTTCGGTCTCGCCTCGCAGGATTTCTGCTTGGGCTGGAATGAGCGGGAAGGGGCGGTGCCAATGGAGGCCGCTCTAGCGAGCCTCGCCGCTCTTCTTGCCGGGCTTCTTGTTGGCCTTCTTGCCTTTTCCCACCTTGCGGGTCTTGCGCGGGCCTCTGGCGGCGCAGGCCATGCATCTGCAGCCCTTCGGCGCCAGCAGCAAGTCGAAATAGTCCTCGCCGTAGTCGATGGTGATCTCCTCGCCCGGCTCGATCCTTCGGCTGGCGGCGAACTCCAGCTTGCCGGTGCGACGCAGGATTGCTTGCGCATTGGGCTCGCAGGCGTGGTTGATGTAACGGCCGAGATTGCGGCGGGAGGCGCCGTCGATGGTCCAGCGTTTATTGATCTCGAACAGATAGCGGTTCCCGCCCTTGCGCTCGATCTCCCAGGCCTGTTCCGCCGTGATGCGGCGGCCGCGGTATTCCACGATTGTCTGCCCTTTGCGGATGGCTTCGGTGGCGAACAGGCCAAGACCGGTCTTGGCGCGGCCGACGCGGAACGGCCTCGATGAGGTACGGGACATGTTTTTGTTGGTTGGGACTTCGGACTAGCGGGCGCGCCCGGTCTTCTTCCTGGTTGTTTTTCTGGTTTTGCTTCGGGTCTTCGCGGCCGCCGCCTTGCGGGCGAGGCGGGCTTCGCGCCGCTTGCGCGCCTCGCGCAGTTCCTTGGCGTGGCGGGCACGCCGCCGCCGGCAGCGCGAGCACTGGCAGTTGGCGCGGCCGATCACGTTCTTCAGGTAGTCGGTGCCGTAATCGTAGACGATTTCCTCGCCCGGCTTGATATTGCGGATCGACTTGATGAAGACGCGGCCGCGCCAGGTGATCGATTCCGCATTCGGGTTGCAGGAATGGTTGGCGTAACGCGCGACGTTGGTGCGCGGGGTGCCGTCGATGGTGCGGTTCTTGCTGACTTCGTAGAGGTAGCGGTTGCCGCGTCGCTCCGCCTTGTCGGCCGCTTCGGAGTCGAGGATCGGGCCTTTGTACTCGGCGATGCGGGTGCGCTTCTTGATCGGCCTTGTGGCGAACAGGCCGAGGCCGGTACGCGCGCGGGCGATACGGAAGGGTCTGGGAGCCATTCGGTTACGACAGATTCGCTTTAAGTCAAAGACGGCAAGCGCCAATGCCAGATGTTATGCGCTTGGTCAATGCAATGGCGTGCCCATAATGCGATCAGGTGTGGGTATGTCGCGGACGCAGCCCCATCTTTGCGCCGGAGCCTCACTGAGCCAAGATGCCGGCGGGGGGTGGGCAGGAGAAAAACGAGATGGTGCAGGTATCTCAAGCGGAACGCTGGCCCGCGCTGCCGGCCGCGAATTGGCGCGACACCCGCGCGACGCTGCATCTGTGGACCCAGGTGATCGGCAAGATCCGCCTCACGCTGACGCCATGGCTGAACCATTCCTGGCACGTCGCGCTCTATGTGACCGCGCGCGGGCTGACCACCGGACCGATGCCGGCCGGCGGACGCGAGCTCCAGATCGATTTCGACTTCATCGATCACGTGTTGCGGTTGAATATGAGCGACGGCCCCACGCGCGACATCCCGCTGAAGCCGATGGCGGTGGCGGAGTTCTACGCCGCCACGATGGGCGCGCTGGCCGCCCTCGGCGTTCAGGCGCCCATCACCACCATGCCCTGCGAGATCGCCGACGCCATCCCGTTCGACCGGGACCGCACGCACAGCTTCCTACGACGCCGATTACGCCAACCGGTTCTGGCGCGTGCTCTTGAGCGCGCACGAGGCGATGAGCGAATTCCGCACCGCCTTCCTCGGCAAGGCGAGCCCGGTGCATTTCTTCTGGGGCTCGTTCGATCTTGCGGTGACGCGGTTTTCCGGCCGCCGCGCGCCGATGCATCCGGGCGGCGTGCCGCATCTGCCGGACAGCGTGGCGCGCGAGGCCTATTCGCACGAGGTATCGAGCGCCGGCTTCTGGCCCGGCGGCGGCGGGCCGATGGAGGAGGCGGCCTTCTACGCGTATGCCTATCCGGCGCCGGAGGGTTTCAGCGCCGCGAAGGTGAAGCCCAAGGGTGCGTATTTCTCTGCCGAGCTCGGCGAGTTTCTGTTGCCTTACGAAGCCATGCGCAACGCGGACGATCCCGACCGGGCGCTGATGGAATTTCTCACCAGCACCTATGACGCGGCGGCCGATCTGGCGAAATGGGACCGCGCCGCGCTCGAATGCGCGATGGGGGAGGCGGGGAAGTGCAGGGTGGTGTAAGAGAGCGGGCGCCCATCCGCCGCAATGAGGGGACTACTTGAATGGATAACATCACCATCGCCATGGAAAGCGTCCCGAAGCCCGCGCCCGCGCTCATCGCGGCGTTCCGCGACGCGCCGACCCCGATCATCAGCGACAATCTTCAGCGCCTGCCGGGCGCGGTGGGCCTCAAGCCCTTTCACAAGGGCGCCGCGCTGGTGGGCGTCGCCTTCACCGTGAAGACGCGGCCGGGCGACAACCTCGCCATCCACAAGGCGCTCGAGCTGGTGGGGCCGGGCGACGTCATCGTGGTCGACGGCGGCGGCGACGAAAGCCGGGCGCTGGTCGGCGAGATCATGAAAACAATCGCGCAGTGGCGCGGCGCCGAAGGCTACGTGATCGACGGCGCCATCCGCGACGCCGCGGCAATCGCCGCCGACACCTATCCGTTCTTTGCGCGTACGGCCATTCACCGCGGCCCCTACAAGAGCGGGCCGGGCGAGATCAACGTGCCGGTTTCGATCGGCGGCTTGGTGATTGCGCCGGGCGACATCGTGGTCGGCGACGAGGACGGCATCGTGTCGTTTCCGCAATGGATCGCGCGAGAGCCTGCTCGAAAAGGTGAAGGCGCAGATCAAACGCGAAGCCGACACCATGACCGCGATCCGCGAGGGGCGCTACCAGGGCAGTTACGGCAGGAGCTAACGTTATTGTCATTCCGGCGCGCGGCCGTCAGGCCGCGAACCCGGAATCCAGTAAATGCGCGGAGTTTGCAGCTGGATTCCGGATCGCGCGCAAGAGCGCGCGTCCGGAATGACAGAAGAAGAGGGAGGACAACACCGATGAGCCAGAAGGCCGAATTCCACAATCTCGACAAACCCGACGACGGCCTGCATGCGCGAGCTCGCCGCCGGCGTCACCACGCGCATCTTTGCCGGCGAGCAGGCCATGCTGTCGGTGGTGACCATCGCGCCCAACGCGGAAGGCAAGATGCATCATCACCCCGAGGAGCAATGGGGCGTGTGCCTTCAAGGCTCCGCCATCCGCTATCAGGGCGACGAGGAAATCCCGGTGAAGCAGGGCGACTTCTGGCGCACGCCCGGCAACGTGCCGCACACCATGCGCGCGGGGCCGGAGGGCTGCCGCGTGCTCGACATCTTCTCGCCGCCGCGGCCGGAATACAAGAAGCCGGGGAGCGGGTTTGGGTGAGGGCGCTTTACCCTCTCCCCGCTACGCGGGGCGAGGGAAGTGAGCGTGCCGTACGCTCATGCCTTGACCATTCACATTTCAAACAGCCACGCGTCATCGCCCGTATTCTTTGGTCGGCCCCGGGCAGGCCCTCGTCCATCATTCCGATCCGGCATCCGCCGCCTTCGAAAGAACCGAGGGCGCGCGGGACGCTGTCGGGTCCAGGCGCACTCAAGTTCACGCAAGCGTGCGCAAACTGAAAGTGCTCAGACCCACGGGCCTCGACGCCTCGCGACATCGAGGCTTGTCGAAGTCCGGTGCCCGTCTTCGCTCGCTTCACGAGCGACGACGGGTAAACCGCAAGTCCGCCAGTCCCTCGGCGTCCCGCGCGCGGTGTTTGGTAGGTTTGCTCCGCATCGCCCCCGGTGGACGTACCTTTCAGGCGACCCTGCCTCTCCTTTCGAATTGGCAGGCCGCCTATCCACCGCTGTTGGCCCAGGTCGTCGCTGCGGTCCAGTGACCGGATGCAACGCGACGCCATCACGGGGGCCGGTTGACGCGCGGCTGGCGCGCCGGGACGAATGCGGCTTGGACCGCCGGCTCGGGGAAACTCAGCGCCGCATCTCCGACGCCCCCGAACCGGCCACCGCTCCCCGCCCCGCGTCTGGAGACTGCAGACCCCTCGGTAACGAGGGCGGGATGGATGGGAATATAGTCTGGAACGAAAGCCGGGTCAAGAATTTCTGTGAAAAAAATCTTATCCCCGCTTGGGGCGAGTTATCCCCGCGCGGATAACTTAGTCGGCGGGTGAGCCGAAGGCGTAACCTGGCGCGACGCTTACGCGAGGCCGTGACGCCGAACGGTGGGCGGCGCCGCGCCAATCCGTCCTACAGGCTTGCCCGCACTGGCGACGAAACGAGCGGAGGCATATCTATGCGGGCGAGTGGCCGCGCCGCATTCATGCAGGCGTGGCATACGGTCGACTTGATACCGCGTCGTCAAAAAGAGCCAAGAAGAGGAGACAGGATCATGGCCAGTCTCGACGACAACATGAAGCGCGCGTCACACGGCCTGTTCTACATGGAAAACGCCGGCGGCACGCACGCCGAGCCGGCGCCGCCGATGGCGCCGTCGCTCGCGGACGAGCACCAGCCGAGCTGCTTCGCGCAGGAAGAAGAGCGCGGCGAGGACTGGCACGGCGCGGGCGCGAGCGGGCCTTTGGTGAAGGACGTGAAACCGACGCTGTAAGCGGCCCGACGCTTTGAACCATTGGCGCCGCCGTCTGCCGTCACCGGGTCAAGCCCGATGACGGGAGGCCGACACTTGCGGCAAAATCGCAATTTTGCTATATAGCAAAAATGCGCTGGACGGTGTTGGCCCTCAATGCCGACGTCGCCGCCGAGCTTGATGCGCTGCCTGAAGTTTCGGCGGCTAACCACAATCATTGAGCAGGCGGGCCTAACGGCTTTGCCGCGCGACGCCATCAAGCATATCGAAGGTAAACTGTGGAAACTGCGCGTAGCAGGACGCGACGGAATTTCTCGCGCGATTTACCTCACGGCGAGCGGCCAGCGCGTCGTCATCCTGCGGGCCTTCGTCAAGAAGACCCAGCGGACGCCGCCCCGGGAACTGGAGCTTGCGCGGCAGCGCGCCAAGGAGGTCAGATGATTAAGTTTCGCGATCTGCACAAGAAGTGGATGAAGAACCCGGAATACCGGAAAGAATACGACGCGCTGGAGGAAGAGTTCGCGCTGATCGCCGAGGTCGCCAAGGCGCGCCTGCGCGCCGGGCTGACGCAGGCGCAACTCGCCAAGCGCATGAAGACGACGCAGTCGACGGTAGCGCGGCTGGAAAGCGGGCGCGGCCAGCCCTCGACACGCACGCTCGCGCGCTTCGCCAAGGCGACCGGGCACCGGCTGAAGATCAGCTTCGAGCCGGTGAAGGGGAAGGGAGCGAATGGCAAGCGGCGGGCGGCGGCGCGCTGAGGGAAGTGCTTGCGGATGCAGGCTCGGTACCGCGAGCGGTCCCGGTGGGCACGGCGCGTTCCGCGCCTTTGCCCACCCTACGTGCACCGTGCTATGCTTAACGTCAGAACCATGAGGTCGCCATGACGCACGAGCGGATCGAGATCAACCCGGAGATCATGGGCGGCAAGCCGGTGATCCGCGGCACGCGCATTCCGGTCGAGACCGTGTTGCGCAAGCTCGGCGCCGGCATGCCGGTAGAAGCCATCCTCGCCGATCATCCGCGACTCGCGCGCGAGGACGTGCTCGCGGCGCAGGCCTTTGCCGCCGACTACATGGCCGACGAAGACCTCGTCTACGGCTAGCCGTGCGCTGGCTGGTCGACGAGTGCATGGACTCCGCGCTCGTCGCTCATCTCCGCGAACGGGGCGAAGACGTCGTCTATATGGCCGAGTTGGCGCCATCGACGAGCGATACCGACGTGATGGCGCGCGCGCAGCACGAAGATCGCCTGCTGCTGACCGAGGACAAGGACTTCGGCGACCTAGCGTTTCGTCATGGTGCGCCGGTGCCGGGAATCGTGGTGCTGCGCCTCGATCCCGCGCAGCATGCGCTGAAGCGGCGGCGGCTCGATGCGGCCATCTCCCGGTTTGGCGAGGAGGGGTTGCGCGGGCGCTTTACGATTGTCGAAGAGGCTCGTTTTCGCTCAAGGCCGCTGCGCGCGTGAGTACTTTTGGTCGGCCGGCTGTTCGAGTTCCTGACCGCGCCCGGCCAGGGCTTAGCGCTCACGGTGAAGCCGACAAGAAAGCGGGTGGGGGAGATGGAAGTGGTCGTTGCATGAGGCGCGCGTTCGCGAAGCGTAACGCGCCGGTTTGGCGACGGTGGCGGATTACGCTTCGCTAATCCGCCCTACGGACTAAGAGATACCTGATGATTTGGGACAGCAAGGGATGGAAGGATGAGCTGCTTTCCAATGCTCGCGCCATAGAGGCAATTCGGTTCAAGAGGCGATCTGAGCGTCGCTCTTTCTTGCTGGAGCGGGCAATGTTCCTTTCCGCCTACATCATGAGAAAGCTTTGGGAGGCACGCAAGCTTTCCACTGCCTGGGAAGACAGGAGAGTTCCTTGTATCGTTCATCCACTCAAGAAACGTGAGCCGGACAGATTAAATTGGCATCGCATCGATGAGCATTTCAATTTGGAGAGTCCAAAGGCGGATTTTCTTACTGCGCTTGAGCTTTGCCATCGTCTAATTCACAGTTATGTGTTTGTTGAGGTCGAGGGAGTTAGACAGTCAATTTCCGGTTTTTATTTCGCGTCTGATCAGACCAAGCGTCGAGGATTGTGGTTTGTCGCGATTGACGACATGTTGGACTTGATCCGCGAGGCCGGGCGGGATTTCCCGTCGTCAGCGCATATGGTCCGCGATCCGAAGACGGGTGAGTGGACCGTATGGGCGGGCCATGGCGATCCGCCCCGCGAATGGTCGGAGAGGGCGCGCGTATTGGCAGGAGAATATGCCATCAGACTTAAAACGAAGGGGGGAGGCGGCAAGTAGGTTCAGCATTGCGGTGAGGCGCTTCGGAGGCTCGTGGCCTCTAGCCCGCATGGAGCGACGCGGAATGCGGGGAGGGCGGGAGTTCCGGATTTCGCTGCGCTCCATCCGGGCTACGCTTGCTACGGCTTAGTAGTCAGAGGCTAGATCTTTATGGAATTTGATGATCCACGAAAGCCTCGGTTTGCGTCTTGGCGAAGCTATGCGGAATTTGCCCATAGGGTTCAACATTCAAGGCGATTTGTTTGGGATTTTGCAATTCAGGCGTTCTTGGACACGGTGCTCGCGACGGTAGCGGATCGCGATGTGAAAATTTCGAAGGACACAATCTTATTTCGCGCGCAACGTGGAACAGAGCTTGCGCCACATTTAGATGAAGATGGCGAAGAGATTGGGATGGATGTAGTTGGGTTCGGCGCTGAGCGAATGAAGCCGCTAGCGAGCCGTGCTAGGGAGGGCAGGGCCAATCCAGCGGGGATTGCGGTGCTTTATCTCGCTTCTCAAGAACAAACAGCTATTTCCGAAATCAGGCCGTGGGTTGGGTCCAATGTTTCAATAGCGCAATTCAAAGTACTTCGAGACGTTCGAGCAATCAATTTGTCGCTAGGGCATGGCCAAACTTCGGTGGCCGAAATGATGTTTTCAGAACTTTCGGGTGACAGGACGCCGGCGGCTGAAAAGATTGAGAAGGCTATTTGGATTGATATCGACAATGCATTCTCGCGCCCCATAACGCTGTCAGATGACTCTGGGGTGATTATGTTCCAACCCAGATTCTTGCAGAGCTATTCCGAAGTACCGGCTACGAAGCGATTATCTATCGTAGCCAGTTCGGTGAGAAAGGGTACAACGTGGCTCTCTTTGATTTGGGTGATGCAGAACCGATCAACTGTGCGCCCTGTGAGGTGACGGGTGTTGAAGTGAAATATCGAGAAATTGGCAACAGATGGTTTTCTACTAGACAATATCAGCAGAAATAAGAGAGTAAGTGTCACGCATTCGCCGCATGTGTCCGGAGCCCCCATGAACGCCCCCACCAAATCCCCGCTGCCCCCGTACACCCACACGCCCCTGTTCCCGCTCGGGCCCGACACCACGCCCTACCGCAAGCTCGATGTCGGCGGGGTCGCGCACGAGAAGGTCATGGGCCGCGACGTGCTGGTGATCGAGCGCGAGACCTTAAGGGCGCTGGCCGAGGCCGCCTTCACCGACATCAACCACCTGCTGCGGCCGGCGCATTTGAAGCAGCTGCGCGCCATCCTCGACGACCCGGAGGCGACCGCGAACGACAAGTTCGTCGCCTATGACCTTCTGAAGAACGCCAACATCGCCGCCGGCGGCGTGCTGCCCATGTGCCAGGACACCGGCACCGCCATCATCAGCGCTAAGAAAGGCCGCAACGTCTTCACCGAGGGGAGGACGAGGGCGCGCTGGCCGAGGGCGCGCGCGACGCGTATCTGAAAAAGAACCTGCGCTATTCGCAGCTCGCGCCGCTCTCCATGTTCGAGGAGACCAACACCAAGTCGAACATGCCGGCGCAGGTGGAGATCTACGCGGAAGGGGCAGATGACGCCTACAAGTTCCTGTTCATCGCCAAGGGCGGCGGCTCGGCCAACAAGACCTTCCTGTTCCAGGCGACGCCCTCGATCCTGACGCATGACAGGATGCTGGCGTTCCTGAAGGAGAAGATCCTCACGCTCGGCACCGCGGCGTGCCCGCCGTATCATCTCGCGATCGTCATCGGCGGCACGTCAGGCCGAACTGAACCTGAAGACGGTGAAGCTCGCCTCCACCAAATATCTCGACACCCTGCCGACGCAAGGGCTCGCGAGGGCGGCCACGCTTTCCGCGATCTCGAGATGGAAAAGGAAGTCCACAAGCTGACGCAACAGATGGGCGTCGGCGCGCAGTTCGGCGGCAAGTATTTCTGTCACGACGTGCGCGTGATTAGATTGCCGCGCCACGGCGCGAGCTTGCCGATCGGGCTCGGCGTGTCGTGCTCGGCCGACCGCCAGGCCATGGGGAAGATCACCAAGGACGGCGTGTTCCTGGAGGCGCTCGAGCAGCATCCGGCGCAGTATCTGCCGGAGGTGGACCAATCGAGCCTCGGCGGCGAGGTGGTGAAGGTCGACCTCAACAAGCCGATGAAGGAAATTCTGGCGCAGCTTTCAAAGTATCCGGTGAAGACGCGGCTCTCGCTCACCGGGCCGATGATCGTGGCGCGCGACCTCGCGCATTCGAAGTTACGCGAGCGGCTGGAAAGCGGGCAGGGGCTGCCGGACTATTTCAAGAACCATCCGGTCTATTACGCCGGGCCGGCCAAGACGCCGGAAGGCCACGCCTCCGGCTCGTTCGGGCCGACCACGGCGGGACGGATGGATTTGTACATCGACCAGTTCCAGGCAGCCGGCGGCTCGATGATCTCGGTCGCGAAAGGCAACCGCTCCGCGCAGGTGCGGGAAGCCTGCAAGAAGCACGGCGGCTTCTATCTCGCCTCGATCGGCGGCTCGGCGGCCAACCTCGCCGAGCACTGCATCAGACGCGTCGAGGTGCACGAATACCCCGAGCTCGGCATGGAAGCCATCTGGCGCATCGAGGTCGAGAACTTCCCCGCCTTCATCGTCATCGACGACAAGGGCAACGACTTCTTCAAGGAATTGAATTTGGGGTAGGCCGTCTCCCCCAAAAGACCATCAAACGCGCTCAAACGCGCTCAAGTACGCTCAAGTTCGCTCAAGTACGCTCTTGGCGAATTGGGAAACCCCGTGGCAGTTTCGCTACACGTATTGCGTGGAGACTGAAAACAACACTACGCCAACGGGAATTGGCCCGGACAAAAAGGGGCGCGGCAATGACGGCCGTTATCGACTTCGACGCACCGGATCTCGCCGGCGATATCGAGCAGCTGAGCCAATACGATCTCGACCACCTGCCGTTCGGCGTCATCCTGCTCGACCGGGAGGGCGTCATCCTGTTCTACAGCGAGACCGAGCGGCGCCAGTCCGGCTTCGAGGGTCGGCCGCTCGGGCAAAACCTGTTCGACATCTCGCGCTGCTTCGGCAACGAGGATTTCCGCGGCCGTGTCGTGCGGGCGCAGGAGGCGGGCAAGGTCGATCTCGAATTTGGCTGGCCGTGCGACTTTGGCGATCTCACGCGCGAACTGCGCATCCGCGTGCAGTCGGCGCGGCGGGGCGGTTTGTGGTTGTTCATCGAGCGCGATCGGGCCGATGGCGAACCCGGCGACGGAGCGGTGCGCATTTGAACCGCGGCGGGCTTGGCCGGACAGAGGGACGGGCGTCGTCGTTGGTGTGCGTCAACCGCTGGCGTCGATCGTTGTGCGCCCGAATGACCGCCGTGCCGGGAGCGCCGCACGCCTTGGTCTCGCACATCGTGCAGTTGGTGATGCCGCTCATTATTACTATCATTATTATGTATGCCGCGCCGGCATTAAGCATGCTGTGACAATTGACGTGCCGCGCGCCCCGCGGGCACATTTTGCTGCAGCGCAAACATCCATTTCATAGCGGTGCGGCACAGTGGCTCGCGCATCGGCGGGCGACGCATGTTGCAACGCATTTCACGATTTTGGCCGCGTCTGCGGCGTCCGGCCTAAACGAAAGTGGCATTGAGACACGGTGCTGTCGTCGGCTATGGCCTAGAAAGGCCGGTTTCCCGCCGCGGATTTCCGCGGCCGCCGCAAGACCGGCGAGCTTTGTAGAAGAGAAGGGGGCGCAACAAGCAGCAACCGCCAAACGAAAGCGTTCGATAACAGGAAGCACAATTCGAGAGGCGACTCGAATGAACCTCATAGGGAGGAATTGACATGGCATTTTCTCACGACGATAACGGCGTATCCCGCCGTACGCTGTTGCAAGTCGGCGCCGGTCTTGCCGGCAGCGCGATGCTGCCGCCAATGTTCACGCCGGTGTTCGCTGCGGACCAGCCACCGATGGGCACCTGGCCGGCCGGCTCGAAGGGCTCGACTCGTCACCATCGGCGCGACCGTGCCGCGCACCGGCGCCTACGCGGTGCAGGGCGAAGACGAACTCAAGGGCATGCAGCTCGCCGTTGAGCACATCAACGAAGGCCACGCGCTGATCAAGAAGATCGCGCCGAAGGTTTCGAAGGGCCTGCTCGGCAAGCAGGTGAAGCTGGTGGTCGCCGACTCGGGCGCCAAGCCGAACAACGCGGTGCAGGAGCAGCAGCGCTTCATCAACGAGAACAAGGTCGTCGCCATGACCGGCTCGACCTCGTCGGCGGTGGCGGTTGCGCTCAACAAGTTCGCTGAGCGCGAGAAGATCCTCTATCTGGTGGCGATCTCCGGTTCCAACGACACCACCGGCAAGGATTGCAGCCGCTACTCGTTCCGCCAGTGCTTCTACGGCGAGACCGCGGCCAACGCGATCGGCCCGGTGATGATCAAGAAGTACGGCAAGAACCGCAAAGCCGCGTTCATGACGCCGGACTATACCTACGGTCATACGGTGACCAAGTCGGTGAACGACTACCTGAGCAAGAACGGCGGCTGGAAGATGGTGACCAACCAGGTCTCCAAGCTGGGCACCCAGGACTTCAGCCAGTTCCTGACCAACATCGCCAACTCCGGCGCCGAGTTCATCATCAACGTGAACTGGGGCCGTGACGCGGTGCTGTCGATCCAGCAGGCCAAGCAGTTCGGCCTGACGCCGAAGATGAAGATGGTGGTGCCCTACCAGATCCCGTTCCTCGCCAAGGAAACGGGCCCGGCGCTTACCGAAGGCGTGCTGGCCGCCACCGATTTCTGGTGGACGCTGGAGGACAAGTATCCGCTGGCCAAGATGTTCGTCGAGGCCTTCGACAAGAAATACGGCTACAAGCCCGAATGGGGCGCCAACAACGCCTATATGCAGTTCGCCATCTGGGCGCGCATGGTCTCGGAGGCCGGCACTTTCTATCCGCCGGACGTCATCAAGACCTACGAGAAGGGCGAGACCTTCGACTCCACCGTGGGTCAGGTGCACTTCCGTCCCGAAGACCACCAACTGGTCCGTCCTGTCGTCATCGTCGAAGGCAAGGCGCCGAAGGACATGAAGAACAAGGAAGACTACTGGAACGTCCTCGAGGTCGTGCCCGGCGCGCCGCTGATGCAGAAGTCCGACGCGTTCGGCTGCAAGCTCGGCGCCTACACCTGACGGTCGCTGATTGTCACCCTCTCCGCATCGGCCGATGCGGAGAGGGCCCTTCATGGCGGAACAGCCGGGCAACAGACGCGAAGGCCTGCCTTCGCGCCTCGAAGCCCGGCTACTTGCCTGTTGCAAGCAGGCACGGTTGCCCGGCATAAAGGCGGGTACGATGGTGCCGGGGCTGAAATGCATCGCGACAATTTGCGGACGACAGCGTGATCAACTGGGCTAACTTCGTATCGCAATGTTTCAACGGATTGGTGCTCGGCGCTTTGCTGGCGCTGATCTCGTCCGGCTTGACCATCATCTACGGCACGCTCGGCGTTCTCAATCTCGCGCACGGCGCCATGTTCATGCTCGGCGGCTACGCCGGCTGGGTCGCCTTCACCTATACGCACTCCTTCGTCGTCGCCGTCATTGCCGGCTCGCTGTTCGTCATGCTGGTGGGCGTGGTGATCGAGCGGGTGATCATCCGTTCGTTCTACAGCCGGCCGCACGAGGACCAGATCCTGGTCACCTTCGGTCTCGGCATCGTGTTCGTGGAGGCCGTCCGGTTCTTCTTCGGCAGCCTGTCGAAGGCCGTGCCGCCGCCGCCGGGACTGGGCGGCATCATCAATCTCGGATTCATGTTCTATCCGACCTACCGGATAGCGCTGCTCGGCATCGTCGCGGTGGCGCTGCTCGCGCTCTACATTGTGCTTTACCGCACCCGCATCGGCATGATCGTGCGCGCGGGCATCGAGGATTCCGTCATGGTCGATGCTCTCGGCATCGACGTCTACAAGGTCTTCATGCTGGTGTTCGGCATCGGCGCCATGGCGGCCGGTTTTGCCGGTATCGTCAACGCGCCGGTGGTTTCGATTGCGCCCGACGTCGGGGAGGAGATTCTGGTGCAGACCTTCGTCGTCGTCGTCATCGGCGGCGTCGGCTCGTTTCCGGGGGCCGTGCTCGGCGGCTTGATCGCCGGCGAAATCATCAGCATCACCTCCATGTTCAATCCCGGTTATTCCTACGTCATGTTGTTTGTGGCCATGACGCTGGTGCTGGTGCTGCGGCCCTACGGCCTGCTCGGCACGGCCGGCCGCGAATGAGCGCGGTTCCACCATGACCAGACGCCGTCCCTTCGTTGTCGAGGCTCTGACCGCCGCCGGGCTGATCGCCGCGCCATTCATCCTGCCCCATCTCGGGTTTGCGCCGGCCACGATCAATCGCATCCTGGTCTGGGGCCTGTTCGGCCTCGGCTTCGATATCCTGTTCGGCTTCACCGGGCTCCTGTCGTTCGGCCAGTCGGCCTTCTTCGGCACCGGCGGCATGGTCGCCGCCTATTTGCTAACGGAGGCAAACTACCCGGACGTCATGACGGCGGTGTTCATCGGCACGATCGCAACGGCCGCCGTCGGCTACGTGATCGGGCTGATCGCGCTCAGGCGCACCGGCATCTATTTTGCCATGATCACGGTAGCGATCGCGGAAGTGTTCTTCTTCGTCGAGTTCAATCCGCTGTCGGCCTATACCGGCGGCGAGAACGGTCTGCCGGGCGTGCCGACGCCGACGTTCAATCTCGGATTCACGACGCTCCAGTTCAACACCGACAAATCGCTCTATGCGTTTCTGGCGTTCTGGTACTTCGTCGGCATCGTGCTCGCGCTGCGTATCGTGCGATCGCCGGTCGGGCACATCCTGAGCGCGATCCGCGAAAATCCGCTGCGCGCGCAGGCCGTGGGACACAACATCCACGCCTACAAGCACACCGCCTTCATCATCGCCGCGGCCTATGCCGGCTTTGCCGGCGGGCTGCTCGGCCTGATGCAGGGCTTCATGCCGCCGGACGCCTTTACCTTCGAGACCTCCGGCCAGCTCGTCATGCAAACCGCGATCGGGGGCGCCGGGACGCTGTTCGGCCCACTGATCGGCGCCACGGTCTGGTTCTATCTCTCCGACTTCTTCCAGATGACGCTGCATCTCGGCGCCACCTGGAAGCTGGCCCTCGGGCTCGTCTTCGTACTGCTGGTGGTGTTCCTGCGCCGTGGTATCGCGGGTGGGCTGGTGGACGTTGCGGGCTGGATACGGCGCGGTGGTCGCGCCCGGGAGCCGATCGAACCTGACATCGATATCAATGACGAGGATATGGAGGTCGGATCGTCGGCCGCGCCGGCGGCGCTGGGCTCTGCGGTCGCGAAGTCCGACGTGATCCTGCAAGCGACCGGCTTGTCCAAACGATATGGCGGCGTGGTCGCCAACGACGACGTCAATTTCGCGGTCGAACGCGGCGAATTGCGCGGCATCATCGGGCCGAATGGGGCCGGAAAATCGACTTTTTTCAAGATGCTGACCTGCGAAATCCCTCCGACGTCGGGCCAGATTACGTTCGAAGGTCAGGACATCACCGGCTTCGACGTGACGCGGGTGTGCCAGCTCGGCCTGACCAAGAGCTATCAGGTCAATCAACTGTTCAATCGGTTGACCGTGCGCGAGAACATCACCATCGCGGCGTTGGCGCAGAAGCGCGGCTCCTTCAAACTCGACCTCTTCCGCAGCATTGCGAAGGTCGAGGGCCTCGAACCGGCGCGTGGACGAGACGCTGGCGCTGGTTCATCTCACCAAGCGCGCCGACCGGAAGGTGTCTGAGCTCGCTTATGGCGAGAAGCGGCGTCTCGAAATCGGGCTTGCGCTGGCGACCTCGCCATCGCTCCTGCTGCTCGACGAACCGCTTGCCGGTATGAGCCCGCGCGAGCGCGTCCAGACGGTCAAACTGCTCAAGGCGATCGGCCGCGGCCGCACCATGATCGTCATCGATCACGACATGGATGCGATCTTCGAACTGGCGGAAAAGATTACGGTGCTGCGTGAAGGTTCGGTGCTGGTGGAGGGGACGCCGGAAGAGATCAAGGCCAACTCGGCGGTCCAGGAAGCCTATCTCGGCGGAGTGCACGAAGCATGAGCCTGCTCGAGGTCACAGGACTGAACAGCTATTACGGCGACTCGCACATCCTGTTCGACGTTGCCTTGCGCGTTGAGGCGCACGAAGTGGTGGCGCTGCTCGGGCGCAACGGCGCCGGCAAGAGCACGACTCTGAAGAGCCTGATGGGCGTGGTGCGGCCGCGCTCGGGCGCGGTCACTTTCGACGGCAAGGACGTCGCCGGCCGGCCGGCGCATGCCATCGCCCAGGCCGGCATGCAGCTCGTGCCGGAGGAACGCCGCATCTTCGGGAGCCTCGACGTCGAGGAGAATATTGTGCTGGCGAGCCTGACGGCGTCGAACGCCTGGCCGCTGGAGCGCATCTACCAGATATTCCCGCGGCTCGCCGAACGGCGACGCAGCCGCGGCACCGACCTGTCGGGCGGCGAGCAGCAGATGCTGGCGATTGCGCGCGCGCTGGTGCGCGACCCCAAGATCATTCTGCTCGATGAGCCGTTCGAGGGTCTCGCGCCCGTGATTGTGCGCGACCTGATGCAGGCCTGCCGCGCACTGGTTAAGGAAGGGCAGACCATCGTGCTGGTCGAGCAGAACCTCGCCGCCACGCTGGCGCTCGCCAACCGCGCCTACATCATCAACAACGGCCACATCGTGCACGAAGGTCCGGCGGCCGAGCTTAAGGCCGACCCGGAAGTGTTGCAGCGGCATCTGGGCGTATGAGGTTCGGGCGGGCTGTTTGAATCCTCTGCCGCGCGTGAAGCGTCATCCGTAAGCGGCAAGGCCTTGCCTGCGATCGATAGCCAACAAGGTGAGCGTGTGCGGTGCTGTCCGCGGCGTTTCGACGCTCCGTTTGTTGGGCTACGCCGACGGTTGATGTCTGGCGCCTTGCCGGCGCCCTATGGATTGTTCGCCCGCGTTGATGATCAGGATTGATTAAGCGCAGCCGCGGCAGCCAGCGACACCATCAAAGAGAAGCGACATAATCGGATGTTGATCGTAAAGCGGTCGCTTATCGCGACTCTTGCGTGCACAAATGTTGATCACAATTATTGATTGCGGATCGAATTGCAACACCGTCATGTAAATTGCGCGGCGAAGCTTCGGCACAACGTGCGCGATCTTGTTCTGCGCAAAAAGGTTTTTAAAGTCGCACGAGGCTCTGCGGCGCTGCGTTGATTCAATTCAACTTCTTCATTCCGTCAGACGCCGCGCTTCGACGCTACGAGTCCAACACGGCTCGTCAGCGGTTGCAGCGTTGGGGGTAAAACGATTGGGCGACGGATGCAAAGGCGGCAACCCGAGAGCGGCGCTGACGATGCGGCGCGGCGCACGCGCAGGTCACGGGTCTGCGCAGGCGGAGAGTTCTCGCGTCGAAGCGAACACCAGCGCGCATTCCCGCGGTTGGTTTTGCTTCCGACAAGCGTATTGAAGACATGGGCGTGTTGAAGATATGGGCATGAGCGGTTTCCGCAAACTCAGACGTAGCGTCATTGCAGGCGCTTCTTGGGCCGTTGGCAAGGCTGCGTCTTGCCGGGTTAAATCCTTGGAAGCAGTTTCGGCCCGGCTATGACGCGACTGGCACTAACCTTCCTGACCGGCGTTGCCTTGGCAGTATTGGCGGTCCCCTTGGCGGTTAAGGCACAACCGCCGACGCAGGAGCAAAAACAGGTCCAATGGCCGCAGTGGAACGGTCCGGAGCTGAGATTTCCCTGGGCGGCCGATGTGCAGCCGAAACAGTCGGCGCAGCAGGCTCTGTCGAATACGCCGGAGCTGACGTCCGGCGTTTCCCTGTCCGAAACGTACGACGACAACATCTACGCGACCCGCACCGACAAGACGGCCGATTGGATCACGGCAGTCAATCCGTTCGCCAATCTGCGCCTGCGCAGTGACAAGGGTGAGGTGAACGTCGGCGGCAACGCGTCGATCGGCCGCTATGCGACCTATGGTAACGAGAATTACAACGACTACAGCGTCTATACAAACGGGCGCTACAATTTCTCACCAATGCTGAGTGTCACAGGTGGCGCGGCCTATGATCATCAGCACGAGTCGCGCTCCTCTCCTGATGCCCGTCAAGGTGTAACGCCTACAATCTACAACGTGACCCGCGCCTTCGGCGCGGTGCTGCTCAAACCGGACGACAAGAGTTCGGTCCGTATCGGCGGCACCTTCGATCATTTCGATTACGACAACGTCGCCGCTATCGGTGGCGGCACGATTAACAACGAGGACCGCGACCGCGACGTGTTTACGGTCGGCACCCGGGTCGGCCGCTGGCTCGACACGTCGAACGAAGTGTTCGGCATGTTTACCTTCGACGGCCGCGATTACCGGCTGCCAACGGACGACTACGGCTACCAGAAAGATTCCGATGGCGTGCGCTTTTCCGCCGGTCTGCATCACCGGGTGAGCGGGACTCTCGACGGAGAGGTCTACGGCGGCGGCATCTACCAGCGCTACGACGACCCGCGGTTTGGCACCGTGTTCGTGCCGGATTTCGGCGGGCAGGTGAGATGGACCGGGCTCCCCGGCACCACGATCTTTGCCAAGCTGGAGCGCACAATCCAGGAGACCGACGTCCAAGGCGCTTCCGGCTACGTGCAAACAGAGGCAAGCGTCAATGTCCAACACTGGATCCGGCCGGACCTGCGGGTTGATGGCCGCGCCTCCTATGCGCTCGACAAATTCAATGGGATTTCGCGCACTGACCAGGTGCAGACCTACGGCATCGGTATTCGCAACTACCTGACGCCGCACTTCTATATCGGGGCCGATTTCTCGCGGACGACGCGCGATTCCACGAACCTCGATTACAGCTATATCGACTCGCGCGCGATGGTTACCGCCGGGCTGGTGCAGGCGCCGGCCTACAAGGCGGAAGATTTCAAGAGGCCGGAGGTGCCGCTCAATTCACAAGGCCGTTTCTTCGTCGGTCTGCAGACGGGCGTCGGCAATCTCGAGACCAAGCTACGGGGTTCGCGCGGCAGCAGCGGCACGCTGCAGGCCGATTTCGGTGACGAAACCTGGGCCAGCAGCCTGTTCGGCGGCTACGGCGTCTATCTCGGCAAATGGTACCTGGCGCTCGAAGCCGACGTGGGGAAGTCGACGGGCGGCTGGAATCACGAGCACGTGCCAGGCGAGCGAGTCTATTCGGTCGAGCGCGATTGGGAATATGGCCTGTCCGGTGTAATAGGCCGCACCTTCACCGGCGGCACCATGCTCTACGGCAAGGCCGGCGTGGTGGCGGCCGACTTCAAGACCGACTATCAGCTCAACAACCGCGGCACCAACGACCGGCGCACGGAGGCCGGCATCCGCGTCGGCCTCGGCGCCACCGCGCCGATCACGCCAGACTTGGCGGTGCGGATGGAGCACACCTATTCGGCCTTCAGCAGTTACAACATCGACTGCTGCATCGCGCCGCCAAGGACCGGGACGCCTGATAATTTCACGAACGATGAGGCGATAACGTCGTTCGGGCTGGTCTACACCTTTGGCGGCGTACCGGGGGCCATGTCATCGGCCAACATCAACTACCAGGGCTTCTACGTAGGCGGCCAAGTCGGCCACGACGCGCTGTCGACCTGGACTACCGGCCCGCGCGACTCCGGTACCACGCGAACGGCCAATTTCGGCGACCTTGGCTATACCGGCGGTGCGTTGGGTGGTTATGGCGCGCAATTCGGCAACTTCTATGTCGGCGGAGAACTGGAGGCTGAGCTCGCCAAAGTGCACGGCGACCAGGATCGCCAGGGCGGTGGCCGCAGCTTTCTGGTCGAGAAGCAGTGGAGCTACGGCGCCAGCCTGCGCGGCGGCTATGTGGTCAACAACACGGCGCTGCTCTATGCCCGTGTCGGCGTGGTACAGACTCGCTTCAACGTCGATTACTCGCGCGGCAACAACAGTCTGTCGTCGAATTATGATGAAACTGGCGTGCGATTCGGTGGCGGCATGGAGTTTCCGGTGGCAGACGATTTCATCGTCCGGCTGGACTACACCCACACCAGCTATCCGCAGTTCGAGATGGTGACGCCGCCGGGCGGCGAAGTCGAACAATTTCGCCCGAAAGACGATCTGTTTCGGCTAGGGATTTTGCACCAATTCGCCGCGCGATAGGCGGCAGTCACGCCGCGTTTGTGCCAAAAAAGACGGCACGTCGAAAAATTTTCTCCGTTTGACGCACGTCAAAGGAATTTCGTTGCCGTGTGGTCTTTTTTTACCACACCAAACGAACGGAGATTTCCATGAAGCTCAATCGAATCAAACAGTTATTGGCGCTTGCGCCGATCGGATTTTTGGCTGCGGCGCTGACCATCAATCTGACGCCCGCCTTTGCGCAGAAGCACAGCGGTGGGTCGAGCGCCAGCGGCACCGAGCACACCGACAGCGATCACGGCAGCAAGGGCGGCCAGCGTGGTGGTCAGGGCATGGGCCGTGGCGGCGGCGGCAGCCAGTCTCTTCGCGACGTTTTCCACGAAATGGAATCCGGCTCGACGACCGAGCATTCGTCGGCGACCAGCGAAAACCAGGGTTCGTCGAGCAAGGGCGGTAAGAAGGGCTCGGCCAGCACGGCGAAGAAAGGTTCGACTGCCAGCGGCAAGAAGTCCGGCAAGTCTACAATCAAGGCGACTGAGGAAGAAGATTCCGATCGTCCGGCCTGGGCCGGAACGTCCGGCCGTGACGGCAAGCCAGGCCGCGGTAACGTGGCCTCCGGCACCAAGAAGGGTGACGTCTATGGCGACATGTACGTGCTCTTGCGTGACGCCAACGGGGTTCCGATTCTGAAGCAACTGGCGGACGGCACTTGGGTGGTGCAGCCGGTCGACAAGGACGGCAACGTGCTGCCGCTTGACGTCGAGGGCAACCTGATCAATCCCGAACTGGCCATCGCAGTCGAACTGGGACGGCTCAACGTCGGCCGTTCGCCGCTGACCGTGCTGAGCACGCGTTACGAGGAGGCGCTGGCGGCGATCAATGCGGCCGACTCGGTGACGCTCGACGCCAGCGGCCGGTTGTTACTCACCACCGACGGCGTGACCAAAACGATTGACGCACCGCTGGAGAATCTTGCGCTCTATGTCGAGTTGCTCAATACCGGCACGATCACTGGCGTGACCGATACCACCAAGTTCGCGACCAACATTCAGTACCTTGTGGATGGCACGAAGACCTCGACGGACCTCGTCTCGGCGGCGTCGTTCCTGGCGGCAGCCTCAGACAAGACCAGCACGCTGACGATCGATAAGGTCGTCGACATGAATACGATCCTGGGCGTCACCGGCACGCTGACCGACAGCACCGGCGCGACCTACGTCGACTATTCGACCTACAGCTACGATCGCCAGAGCGTCTACGGCGACGTGACGGTCAACGTACTGGTCAAGCAATCGGACGGTAGCTATGTGCCGACCACGGTCAATGTCTATGACACGCTGTTCAACAGCACCGCCTACACGAGCACCAACGTCTCAGCTTTTACCCAGGCCGCCGACGACGCCCTGAAGGTGATTTCCTACGTGCACGACAACGCGATTCCCGAAGGCGAGTGACGCGTCCCGCGTCAATCGGAATCGAGACCAGGTCGGGGCCCGCAAGGGCCCCGGTTTGGCTTTGCATATTGCGGAAACCTTCAAAACCCCGTAGCGAAGCGCGCCATCACCACGATGATGGCGACCTGCATTGAGCCCTGGATGGCGACGATGCGCACGTAAGTCTTCATCCAGCGCGCCAGCTTGGCGTGATCGGGCATGGGCTTCTGGATCTCGAAATAGAGCTTGATATTCATCGGCAGCAGATAGCCGAGGCCCTGTACCGTCAGTACGGTGACGATGGCGAGCGCGGCAATTACCCACCAGAACTCCGGAAAGCCAAGCTGCAGGAAGCCGAGCCGCACCGCCAGGAACCAGCCGGCTGTGGTGGTCATGGTGGAGATGGTCGGCATCAGGACCAAGGTGCGCGGCATCAGCCCGGCAATCATGGCGCGGCGGGTGTCGAGCGAGACCCGGCGCATCACCGGACCGACGATGAAGCCCATGAACAGATCGATGCCGGTCCACAGCGCGCCGCTCATCACGTGCACGAAGTTGAGGAACCAGAGGCTGGAGCCGAGGACCGCCGCGATCATCACCGCAAGGCCGCAAGCGGCGGCCAAGACGTATGCGGGCCGCAGCGGCGAGGCGATGGGTTCGGACGGCGCGACGAGGAGGGAATCGGCCATGCGGCGCTTTCCGGATTCGAGTTTTCCGGCACGCTAGCGAGAGCAAGTCCGCCTGCCAAGTCCGCCTGCCAAGTCCGCCTGCTAAGTCCGCCCGCCAAGTCCGCTTCCCAAGCTCGTTGCCGACATGAAGTTTGCGGCCGCCAAGGCGGCGCGCCCTTCACGCGGCACGAACCGTGGCGATCAGATCGTCGTATTGAGAGACGGCTGTGACCACCAATCCGGGCGGGCGCGCTCGCCATCGTGTTGCGGCGGCCGGGCGTCTACCAATTCGCGCGTGCGGCGGAGCACGAAGACGCGGATTGCCGACGACAGATTGGCATGGCTGCGTTCAGCGTCGACCTTGCGCAGCAGGGCCGAGGTGCTGATGTGCTCGCCTTCGGCGAGGTCTCGGAATGCGTCCCAAAACGGCTGCTCGAGGCTTACACTGGTCTTGTGGCCGTGGATGACGACTGAACGCTTGATGATGGGTGACTTCATTGGGCTCCCCCTTGCGAGTTCCCGGCTGGCCGCAGATGGACTGCGGCAACCGGCCACGGCGTAACGCGCAACGTGACGTTCGGTTCCGGGAACAAAATGATTTGTGTCGGACGCGGCCGCGCCTCGTTTGGCGGCCATCTCGTGACACAAGTCGGCGATCTTCCACCGATGTTGCCGTCGGCTATTGCTCGCGCCTGGGGTTGGCGGGGAGGTGCGCGGCTTCCACGACGGTGGTGTGGCAGGTCAGGCACCGGAAGGTGTCAAAACTCTTCAAATCTTCCCGCGATTTGCTGGCCTGCATGGCGACGCCGCAGAGCGGGCAATGGCGGATGGCGGCGGGATTGGCCGTGGTCGGGGCGGCGCGACGCGATTTCATTGTTCCTTCATCGCCGACCGGCGCCGGGTGACCTTGATTTAAATCAAAACAACAACTGTCAGGCGGGACAGGCTTATCGATCGGATGTGATCTATCTCAATGCCGGGACGGGGAAGCCGCTCAATTTTATAAATATGTGGCTGGATATTTCGACAGCACCCTTCGATCGGGATCTCGAGCTGGCTGTTCTCGATAGGGGTGGCGCTCATGCGCTGGTATTTCCGTGTCGGCGGATCGTGGGCGGCTGGATGAACTCCGGCACCCGCGAGCGGCTTGACGTTCACCCGACCCATTGGCGCGAATGGCACGGGCGCGACCTGTTCGACGGGGCGGGTTCTGGCGATTGAAAGGGGGGCCAAGCCTCGCGGCTTTAGCCGGGCTCACACTTGCGGGCACCGGGGCTTGGGTCGGTGAGTTTGGCTTCTTCCTCGGCGAGCAGGCGCCGCAGGATTTGACGCCGGGACTCGTCGATTTCCGCGGCCAGAAGCCGACGGAAATGCTCGATGTTCAGCCGGGCGACCGTGCGGTCCATGGCGCCCTCGCGCTCCCTGACATTCTTCGGTCGCCATATTAGGCGCAGGGCGCGCAGTTCGAAACCTCTTTTCTGGGAAGGCGCCGGTATTGCCGTCGGCGTTCCCGGGGCCGCTAGACGCCCTCCGGGGCCGCAGGCGCTTCCCTGGTGATGACCTCGCCGCAATCGGGGCATTCGTAGCTGCGCAACTCCGGATGGCCGGCGACGGCGGGCGTCACGCGGGCCAACTCCATGGGGAGGGCGCAGGCCGGGCAGGAGGGCGAAGCGGACTCGGACATCTGTAATTTTTGGCCGCAACACCGGCTTTTCGGCAACTAAGGAGTTTCCCGTAGTGGACGCCAGCGTCGGGTCTGCGGGGTGGGGACGCGGGCGGGCCTCTCGCCCGCTACATGTCGATCTCGGCGCGCGCCAGAATGTAACCGAGGAGCCACTGGCACCCCAGAATCACGATGACCAAGAGGCCTGCAAGCAGCATGTGGCTCATGGCGTGTCCATTTGGGCCTTTGGCGCGCGAGACTGGCGAGAAAAGGCCTAGCCACCGGCTGACGGCAGGGAGCCGGTGCGGCGCTAGGCCTCAACGGTAAACTTCAGGCGGGCCGGCGGCTCGCACCGGATCGGCGTGAATTCCCTGGAGTTCTTGACCCGGGCGCGCGCACTCCTGATCGGCAATTGCTGCGGGGTCATCCAATCGACGGCGCCGCAGAGCCCACAGCGGAAAATGGCGAGCGACGGCGTGCCCCGGACGGGGGGCAGGGTGGCGACCATTTTCGCCGGGCCGCCACAGGCCACGCAATCGCGCAGCGGTGGATTGAATTCTGGTGCCGACATCGTCTCCTCTGCGCCCGCGCAGACCCGTCCTGCCCGCGCCACCGCGACCGTCCTTTTCGGAAAGACCATTGCAAATGACGGATAAAAATTTGTTCATGCCGTCGGACTTAATTTTAAGGATTGTGGCGAAAATCCAAGAAATCGCTGCAAATTGGGCTGCGGGCCGGGCCTTAAGTCACTCGTCGACAATCTGGATCTGGGTACAGTGCGTGCAGCGGAAATACCGGGTGAAAGGGTGGTCCTGCTCGTAGGGCCGGCCCCGGGGCGGAATTTCAACGAGGACGTTCAACTCTCCGCCGCAGACGGCGCATTTTGTGTGCAGACCGCGTTGTCCGCGCGCGGCGTGCCTGTGGCTCGGAGTATCCATCCTGTTAAGAACACTGGGCGTCCCTTATTCGTCCTCGTCCCCGCGCGGTGCTGGCACGATGCTCCCAAGGCGTCTGCAATGAGGGGCGCGGCGGCTCAAGAACCCTTGCCCGCGCCTTGCGCAACCCAATCGATCAGGCCACATGCAACGCACCGGAAGATGTCATAGGCCGGCTGTCCGATTCGTTCGGGCAAGTGGAAGGCGTCTTCCAAAGCCCCGCCGCAGCGCTGGCAAACCCGCGGGCGGCCGGTCGTCGGGTTGGTGTTGTCGTCGGACACGTCCACGTCGCTCCCTCACACCAGCGGGCGAAAGCGTTGTTCGGGTCCTTGGGCGTTGGCGGCACAGCCGCGCCGTAGCGCCTTACCGCTGGCGCTGTAACAATGTGTAACGAACCGGAATCGTTCCCGGGAATGCCGCGTTTACGTCGCCCAGTTGCGCGCGAGAAACAGCGTTGTCGCTTCAGTCCATATATTCTTCGCGATATGCAATTACTTGCATAATCCCGCTCCCTATTCCGGAGCGTGTGGCCGCCAAGGCACACCCTTTCAATTTCCAACGGCATATTGTTAATAGGAACGAACAGCTACATTGCGGCTCGGTCATATGTATCTTCTGAACAAGACGCGAAACGGACTTGCCCTCATCGCCGCGCTGATCGCAACGCCGGTCTTTGCGGCGGACCTGCCCGTGAAGGCGCCGCCGATAACGCCCGCGCTGGCGCCACTCTGGGCCGGCTTCTATGCCGGCGCGCAGATCGGCGCCGCCTGGACGCGCGACCGGCTGACGGAAACGACGAGCCTCGTGCCGCCGGTAACGGGCAGCGCAACGGAAAATGCCACGAGCTTCATCGGCGGTGGCCATGCCGGCTACAATTGGCAGATGGGCGACTTCGTGTTCGGCCCTGAGGCCGACATCGAAGGCACGACCCTAAAGACAACCGACACATGCCTCATCCAGGATGCGGGCGCCGGCAACGCGACGCCCGGCGCTTGCTTCCCGGGCGTGCAGGATTTCAGCACGCAGATCTTCTGGCAGGCGTCGGTGCGCGGGCGGGTCGGTTACGCTTGGAAGAACGCGCTCATCTACGCGACCGGTGGCGTTGCCTTTGCCGACATCAAGACGACCTACACGCAAACGGTGGGCGCGGTGGTGAGCTCGGAATCGTTCCGGCGGATCAAAGCCGGCTATACGGTCGGCGGCGGGCTGGAATACGCCTTCGACGCCCATTGGATCGCGCGTGTCGAATATCGCTACAGCGATTTCGGCACCGTCTCGGACACCACCGGCGCTGCGGCCGGGCGATTCTGGACTGGCTACACCAACGACCACGCCATTACCGAGCACGCCGTGCGCGTGGGGGTGAGTTATTTGTTCGGGGAGCTATGAGGGATTTGCCGACTGAGGCGGCCTCTATAAGTCTCAAGTGGCAGGATCACCTGCTGACTTTCGCGCTCCGCAGCGACCATGCGATTACAATGAGAGACGGCAACCACGCGGTCATATAGCCCAGAAGAAATGCTTTCATCGATCCCGGTCGCTCCCTAATGGCATCCCCCCACCAGGGGACAGCCTTAACGCGGGAAACGGCCCGTGTGGCGGTACACATATACAGATCGTGACATATTAACAGAACATATAAATTCGCGTTATGGTTCAATAGAACAAAGATAGACAATCTATGGGTTAAGACGGCCGATCCAAATCGGGCCACTCTCTAGTTCAAACCAGGCCACCAGGATCGAAACAGCACAGCACCAGATTTTGAATTTGGCGCAGCGAGAGCAAGCACAACAGGTCACCTCCACTCTTGCTCGAATAGCAGAGTTTACGCGTAGAATTCATTCAGGCGATGTGTGTGGGGCCGTCTCCAAGGATGTGACCTGCACAACTTAGGGCGATGAAATGAAAGAGGCCGCCAACCGAGGCGGCCTCATTTGTTATGCGTGGTGATTTGAGGGACGCTTATTTCTTGCCCCCATATTCTTTGCACTTCTTGAGGTTTTTGACGTGCTTCCCGCTCTTGCAGAATCCGGAATTAGGGAAGTCCTTTTTTCTGGCCGACGCCGTGATCGGCATCACAATCAAAGTGGCGCCCATGAGAGTGGCCAGCAATAATCTACAAAGCTTGGTCATTTATTTCCCCATTCGTTCTGTGCGCCCCCGTGCAACGCAAGCATCTTGCGACCAAAAGCATAGTGGGCCACTAGGAGTCGAAACAGGTCCATACCGAAGCGCCCGAAAGCAAAGACCCCGACCGTGGGATAACGGCCGGGGTCTCAACACAGAAAGGCACTATAGCACACCAGTACCGGGGCGTTATGGACTATTTAAGGTTGTTGCTTAGTTAATAGCCGCGTGAACGGATGTAGAACTTCAATTTATTATCTCAACTCATGTTAATTAGCTGCATCAACTGAAAATCGAAAATAAGACATTCCAAATTCAAATTGGGACACAGGGGCTTAGATACGGACAGTACCCAGCTCCCAAAAAGAACATATTGCGAACCAAGAACAAATGGGGTACAGTGCTCAGATAGTCGATTCCGGCGGGCGGGCCAAAAGCCTGCGTTGTCGGAGAGGGGAATCACGGCCATAAGGAGCGCGAACGATGAGTCAGCCAGCTTTGCGTGTCGTCGAAGGATCGTCCATGGACAAGTCGAAAGCCCTTAGCGCCGCGCTCTCCCAGATTGAGCGCCAGTTCGGCAAGGGCTCGATCATGAAGCTCGGCAAGAACGACAAGAGCATGGATGTCGAAGCGATATCCACGGGCTCGCTCGGGCTCGACATCGCGCTCGGCATCGGCGGCCTGCCGCGCGGCCGGGTGGTGGAAATCTATGGGCCGGAATCCTCCGGCAAGACCACGCTGGCGCTGCACACCATCGCCGAAGCCCAGAAGAAGGGCGGCATCTGCGCCTTCGTCGACGCCGAGCATGCGCTCGACCCGGTCTATGCCAGGAAGCTCGGCGTGAACACCGATGACCTCCTGATCTCGCAGCCGGACACCGGCGAGCAGGCGCTGGAAATCGCCGACACGCTGGTGCGCTCCGGCGCCATCGACGTGCTGGTCGTGGATTCGGTTGCCGCGCTGGTGCCGCGCTCCGAGCTCGAAGGCGAGATGGGCGACGTGCAGCCAGGCAGCCAGGCGCGGCTGATGAGCCAGGCGCTGCGCAAGCTGACCTCGTCGATCTCGCGCTCGCGCACCATGGTGATTTTCATCAACCAGATCCGCATGAAGATCGGCGTGATGTACGGCTCGCCGGAGGTCACCTCGGGCGGCAACGCGCTCAAGTTCTACGCTTCCGTGCGCCTCGACATCCGCCGCATCGGCGCCATCAAGGACCGCGACGAGGTGGTCGGCAACCAGACCCGCGTCAAGGTGGTCAAGAACAAGCTGGCGCCGCCGTTCAAGCAGGTCGAGTTCGACATCATGTACGGAGAGGGCGTCTCCAAGCTTGGCGAGTTGATCGATCTCGGCGTCAAGGCCGGCGTGGTAGAGAAGTCGGGCGCCTGGTTCTCGTGCGACAGCCAGCGTATCGGCCAGGGCCGCGAGAACGCCAAGCAGTTCCTTAAGGCTAACCCCGACGTTGCCGCCAAGATCGAGGCGGCTGTGCGCCAGAACTCCGGCTTGATCGAAGAAGCGATCATGAGCGGCGAGACCGCCGAGGACGACGACGGCGAGGAGGCCGCGGAGGCATAGGACAAAAAGGTTGTAAGGCGTGGCGGCGGCGCCAGTATTCCGCCGCACCAGTTCTGAACAGCTCAAGGTCTAAAAGCAGGTCTAAGCGTATCGCCCCCGTCGGCACCCGGCTGCGTAAAGTGGCCGCCACCGAGGACGGGGGCGAAGCGCGTTTTTGGGCCTTCGACGAGATCCTCCGTATGGAGAGGGGAGACGGCGCCGCAGCTTTGCGGCGGCCGCATGGGGCCGCGCAGGCAAACGAAGCTGCCCGGCCCGCGCTTCCGCTCGGATCGCCCTCCCTCACGGTTTGGGATGAGGTCGGCCCATGCCCTTCCTGGACTCCTTGACCCCCCGTCGCTAAATAGCAACCGGACAAAACGTCAAGCCGGATGGGCATTTAACGGTCCCGGCGCCATCCCCGCGCGAACCCGCCGGGGCGGCGGGCGGCGACAAGGTGCGACAAGGGGCGACAAGCGGCGTGGTTTCATGAGTGGCGTCAACGACATCCGTAAGAGCTTTCTCGACTTCTTCGCGCGCAACGACCACGCGGTCGTGGCGTCGTCGCCGCTGGTGCCGCGCAACGACCCGACGCTGATGTTCACCAACGCCGGCATGGTGCAGTTCAAGAACGTGTTCACCGGCCTGGAGAGCCGGCCCTACAGCCGGGCGGTGACGGCTCAGAAATGCGTGCGCGCCGGCGGTAAGCACAACGACCTCGACAACGTCGGCTACACCGCGCGTCACCACACCTTCTTCGAGATGCTCGGCAACTTCTCGTTCGGCGACTACTTCAAGGAACGCGCGATCGAGCTGGCCTGGAACCTGATCACCAAGGAATACGGCCTGCCGAAGGAGCGACTGCTCGCCACCGTCTATATCGACGACGACGACGCCTTCAATCTGTGGAAGAAGATCACCGGCCTGCCCGACAGCAGGATCCTGCGCATCGCCGGCGCCGACAATTTCTGGTCCATGGGCGAGACCGGCCCCTGCGGCCCCTGCGCGGAAATCTTCTACGACCACGGCGAGCACATCCCCGGCGGCCCGCCCGGCTCGCCGGAGCAGGACGGCGATCGCTTCATCGAGATCTGGAATCTGGTGTTCATGCAGTACGAGCAGCTTGCCGACGGCCGCAGGCTCGACCTGCCACGCCCGTCGATCGACACCGGCATGGGGCTCGAGCGCATCGCCGCCGTCCTGCAGGGCACCCACGACAACTACGCCATCGATCTGTTCGCGACGCTCATCCGCGCCATCGCCGAGCTGACCGGCGTCGACGCCGAAGGCCCGCAAAAGGCCTCGCACCGGGTGATCGCCGACCATCTGCGCGCCTCCGCGTTCCTCATCGCCGACGGCGTGCTGCCCTCGAACGAGGGGCGCGGCTACGTGCTTCGCCGCATCATGCGCCGCGCCATGCGCCACGCCGAACTGCTCGGCGCCAAGGATCCGCTGATGTTCAAGCTGGTGCCGGCGCTCATCCGCGAAATGGGCCAGGCCTATCCCGAACTCATCCGCGCCGAGGCGCTGATCACCGAGACGCTGAAGCTGGAGGAAACCCGCTTCCGCGCCATGCTGACGCGCGGGCTGGCGCTTCTCGACGAAAAGAGCGGCAGCCTCAAGCGCGGCGACATGTTCGACGGCGACACCGCCTTCACGCTCTACGACACCTTTGGCTTTCCGCTCGACCTGACGCAGGATGCGCTGCGCGCGCGCGGCATCGGGGTCGATCTTGCCGCCTTCACCGACGCCATGGAACGCCAGCGCGAGAAGGCGCGTGAGTCCTGGCGCGGTTCTGGCGACGCTAAAACCGCCGACTATTGGTTCCCCCTGCGTGAGAAATATGGTGCGACCGAATTTTTCGGCTATCAGACCCTATCCAGCGAAGCCGTCGTTCAAGGCAATCATCAACGGGGGGCCTCAACTTGACGAACTCAAACCTGAGCATCGGGGCGGCGAAGTCGTCGTCAATCAGACGCCATTTTACGGCGCAATCCGGTGGCCAGGAATCGGACACCGGCTGGATCAGGCGAATGCCAGGTGGAGAAAAAGTTGCGAAGGTAGTCGACTGTTCATAAAGAAGCCGACGGCCTGATTGCGCATAATGTTGTCGACATCGAAATGGCCGGGTCTCAAAGTTGGCGATCCCTGCTGCTTGACGTGGATCGCGGATCGCCGTGCCAACATCCGCCGCAACCACTCAGCGACGCATCATTCTGCACGAGGCGCTGCGCCAGGTGCTCGGCGACCACGTGGCGCAGAAGGGTTCATTGGTCGCACCCGATCGCCTGCGTTTCGACTTCTCGCATCCGAAGCCGATCTCGGCCTCCGAGCTCACACGCGTCGAGGACATCGCCAACGACATCGTGCTGCAGAATTCGCCCGTCACCACGCGGCTGATGGCGCAGGACGACGCCATTGCCTCTGGCGCGCGGGCGCTGTTCGGCGAGAAATACGGCGACGAGGTGCGCGTGGTGGCGATGGGCGAGCCTCCTTCAGGTTCTTTGGGCAATGCGCTGGGCTGGTCGGTGGAACTCTGCGGCGGCACCCACGTCAAGCGCACCGGCGACATCGGCCTGATCTCTGTGCTGGGCGACAGTGGCGTTGCTGCCGGCGTTCGCCGCATCGAGGCGCTGACCGGCCGCGCCGCCCGTCACGCCGCCAACAACCAGATTCAACTCGTCAAGACCGCGGCTGCGGAGCTGAAAGCCACGCCCGAGGACATGCCGGCGCGCATCGCCGCGCTGCTCGAAGAGCGCAAGAAGCTCGAGCGCGATCTCTCCGACGCCCGCAAGAAGCTCGCCATGGGCGGCGGTGGCGGCGGCAAAGCGGCGGCGGCCGATGGCGTTCGCACGGTGGGCGATATCAAGCTCTTGGCGCGCGCCGTCACCGGCATCGACGTCAAGGAACTCAAGGGCCTCGCCGACGAAGGCAAGAAGCAGCTTGGGTCCGGCGTTGTCGCCTTGGTGGCCACCAGCGATGACGGCAAGGCGAGCATCGTCGTCGGTGTCACGCCTGATTTGACCGCCCGGTTCTCAGCCGTCGACTTGGTGCGCAAGGCGTCTGAGGTTTTGGGCGGCAAGGGCGGTGGCGGAAAACCCGACATGGCGCAGGCCGGCGGCCCCGACGGCGCCAAGGCCGAGGACGCGCTGAAGGCGGTCGAAGCGGCGCTTTCGGGCGGATAATCTACTGTCGCGCGCGAAAGGGGAAGTCGCCGGTTCAACACGCCGTGGTCATGGCCAGCCATAGCCGTTCGAAGAGACGCGCGTTCCTTCACGAACACCTATGTCCCGGCCATCCCGCATCAGAGGGGCACTGCGCATCTCTCGTCGGGCGCGCCGGGACAAGCCCGGCGATGATTAGCGAGTACGGAGACTTAGGACCGTGCTGCACGCGGAAGGCCTCAAGGGCCTCATCATCTTCCTGGTCGTCGCCGGCATCATCGTGCCGCTGTTCCACCGCGCGCGCATTGGCACCGTGCTCGGCTTCCTGATCGCCGGCGTCGTGCTGGGGCCGCACGGGCTCGGCCATCTCGCCGGCACCCACCCGTGGCTGCACTACGTCACCTTCGACAATCCGGAGCAGGGTGCCGTGCTGGCCGAGTTCGGCATCGTCGTGCTGCTGTTCCTGCTCGGGCTCGAACTCTCCTTGCAACGTCTGTGGCAGTTGCGCCGCTACGTGCTCGGCGTCGGCCTCGCCCAGGTCGCACTCAGCACGGTGGCGATCGGCGCCAGCGTGCGGCTTGCCGGCGGCGTGCCGCCATCCGGCATCGTGCTCGGCCTGTGCCTGGCGCTGTCGTCGACGGCGATCGTCATGCAGCTTTTGATCGAGCAGCATCGCGCCGCCAACCAGGTCGGCCGCATTGCGCTGTCGGTGCTCCTGTTCCAGGACCTGATGGTGGTGCCGATCCTGTTCGTGGTCGGCATCCTTGCCGGCAGCAAGGAAATCACCGGCGCCGGCATCATGCCGCTGGTCCGGCCGTTCGTCGAAGCGCTCGCTGCGGTGATGGTCATCTTGTTTGTCGGCCGTTTCGTGGTGCGGCCGCTGCTGCGCTCGGCGGTGCGCACCGGCAGCCGCGACCTGATCATGGCGATCACGCTGCTGATCCTGGTGGTGTTCTCGCTGGCCACCGGTCTCGCGGGCCTGTCGGTGGCGCTGGGCGCGTTTCTCGCCGGCCTGCTGCTCTCGGACACCGAGGCGCGCCACAACATCGAGGTTGATCTCGAGCCGTTCAAGGGCCTGCTGCTCGGTATCTTCTTCATCACGGTCGGCACCAATGTCGACGTCACCGGCATGGCCGCGGACGCGGGCTGGATCGTGCTCGGCGTCGTCATGCTGATCGGCATAAAGGCGGCGATCCTTTACGCGGTGGCGCGCGCCTTCCGCGTGCCGCGGTCCGACGCCGCCGAGGTCGCGCTGCTGCTGGCGCAGGCCGGCGAGTTCGCCTTCGTGGTGATCGGCGTGTCGGGTTCGCTGCTGCCGCCCCGGCTTGCCGCCGGCGCCGTCGCGGTGGTGGGCCTCAGCATGCTGGCGACGCCGTTGCTCGCCGTCGCCGGCCGCAGGCTTTCGGCGCGTCTCGGCGAGGCCGAACACGGCAAGCACGCGCCGGGGCCGGACCTCGCCGGACTTGGCAACCACGTGATCATCGGCGGCTTCGGCCGGGTGGGGACGCTGATCGCCCAGGCGTTGCAGGCCGAGAACGTGCTCTATGTCGGGCTCGACACCAATGGCGAACTGGTCGCGCGCATGCGCCTCCAACACCAGCCGGTGTTCTTTGGCGACGCCGGTCGGCCGGAGTTGCTGGAGCGGGTGGGAGCGAGGCGGGCGCGCGCCTTCGTCGTGACGCTCAACAACCCGCACGCGGCGGAGCGCATGGTCGCCGCGGCGCTGCGGCTGCAGCCCAAGGCCATGATCTTCGCCCGGGCGGTCGATTCCGCCCACGCGGTGCGGCTGATGGACTGCGGCGCGGTCAGCGTCATCCCCGAGACGGTGGAAGGCGGCCTGCAGCTGGCCGCCCGCCTGCTGGAAGGGCTGGACCTGCCCGATGAATTGGTGATCGAGCGGGTAGCGGCCATGCGCGCCGCCGAATTGGGCCGGCTCGCAAAGGAGGCTGCCAAAGAAGCCGTGACGGAGCCCGCCGTCCCCGAGCCCTTGATCGAGCGCAAAGGCGGGGAGGGTAATCCGTCCTAAATTTATTGTTGTTAGGATACCGCGCGATGGCCCGCGATATGCTCAAAGAGGTGCGGCGGCGCGTCTACCAGGTGCTCGAACAGGGCCCGGTGGGCGACCGCGTCAGCGTGATCGTCGACCGCACGCTGGTCACGCTCATCCTTGTCAATCTCGTCGCGGTCGTGCTCGAGTCGGTGCCGAGCCTGCGCCAAGCCGACCGGCCGATCTTCGCGAGCATCGAATATCTCTCGCTGGTCGTGTTCACGGTCGAATATTTCCTGCGTATCTGGTGTGCGGTCGAGCACGGGCCTAACAAGCATCTCACGCCAACCCGGGCGCGGCTCAAATACATCCTGAGCCCCGCCGGCCTTGTCGACCTGATCGCCGTTTTGCCATTCTGGTTTTCGCCATTGTTGCCCGATGACCTGCGCGTACTGCAGGTGTTCCGCATCGTGCGTTTCTTCAAGATCACGCGCTATTCGCCGGCCATGCGCTCGCTGCTCGACGTGCTCTACCGCGAGCGGCGCGCGCTGTTCGGCTGCCTGGTGATTGCGCTCGGCATCGCGCTCGTTTCCGCCACGCTCATGCATCTCGCCGAAGGCAAGGCGCAGCCCGACAAGCTAGGCACCATCCCCGACGCGCTGTGGTGGGCGATCGTCACGCTCGGCACCATCGGCTATGGCGATGTGGTGCCGGTGACGGTGCTTGGCAAGCTCATCGCCAGCGGCACCATCTTCGCCAGCGTGATCATGATCGCGCTGCCGGTTGGCATCATCGCTACAGCTTTCGCCAACGAGATCCACCGCCGGCAATTCGTTGTCACGTGGAGCATGATTGCACGCGTGCCGCTATTCGCCGAACTGGACGCTGCCGAAATTTCCGACATCATGGGGCTGCTGCGGGCGCGCGTGGTGGAGCCGGGGCAGGTGATCGTGCACGCCGGCGATCCGGCGCATTCAATGTATTTCATCGCCGCGGGCGAGGTGGAAGTGGCGCTCAAAAAAGAGAGGCTGCGGCTCGGGCCCGGTCAGTTCTTCGGCGAGGTGGCGGTGCTGCGCAAGGCGCGACGCTCGGCCACTGCCACCGCGCTCACCCGCACCAATCTCTTGGCGCTCGACGCCCAGGATCTGCATGCGTTGATGGAGCGCGACCCGCGCATCGCCGAGCGCATCAACGAGGTCGTGGAAAGCCGCCTCAGCCGCGAGGTGGTGTCGCCGAAGGGCGATATCGTGAAGGAGGAGATCGAGCCCGCGGAGGAGAAATAACAGGGGCCGAGTGCGCGCTGGCTTCTCTGCTGTCATCGCCCGCGATAGCGGGCGATCCAGTATGCCCGGTGTCGCGAATGGGGCGTGCGCCAATCACGACAGTGAGTCCTGGATTCCCCGCTTTCGCGGGGCATGACAGTTTGATTGCGGGGAGAGGGAATTACCCCATCGCCTTTTTAAGGTTCTCGTCGACCTTGTCGAGGAAGCCTGTGGTCGAGAGCCACTTCTGGTCGGGACCGACCAGAAGCGCCAGGTCCTTGGTCATGAAGCCGGCTTCGACCGTGTCGATGCACACCTTCTCCAGGGTCGCGGCGAACTTGGCGAGGGCCGCATTGTCGTCGAGCTTGGCGCGATGCGCCAGGCCGCGGGTCCAGGCGAAGATCGAGGCGATCGAGTTGGTCGAGGTTTGCTCGCCCTTCTGATGCTGGCGATAGTGGCGGGTGACGGTGCCGTGGGCGGCTTCCGATTCCACCGTCTTGCCGTCCGGCGTCATCAGAACCGAGGTCATCAGGCCGAGCGAGCCGAAGCCCTGCGCCACGATGTCCGACTGCACGTCGCCATCGTAGTTCTTGCAGGCCCAGACGTAGCCGCCCGACCACTTCAGCGAGGCCGCCACCATGTCGTCGATCAGGCGGTGCTCGTAGGTGAGTTTCTTCTTTTCGAACGCGTCCTTGAACTGACTGTCGAACACTTCCTGGAAGATGTCCTTGAAGCGGCCGTCGTAGACCTTGAGGATGGTGTTCTTGGTCGATAGGTACACCGGATAGCCGCGTGACAGGCCGTAGTTGAACGAGGCCATGGCAAAGTCGCGGATCGAGTTGTCGAGGTTGTACATCGACATGGCGATGCCGGCGCCGGGGAACTCGAACACCTCGTGCTCGATCTTCTGACCGTCCGGGGTGACGTAGCTCATGGTGAGCTTGGCGCCGGCCGGCACCTTGATGTCGGTCGCGCGGTACTGGTCGCCGTAGGCATGGCGGCCGATGATGATCGGCTGCGTCCAGCCCGGCACCAGACGCGGCACGTTCTTGCAGATGATCGGCTCGCGGAAGATGACGCCACCGATGATGTTGCGGATGGTGCCGTTGGGCGAGCGCCACATCTTCTTGAGGTTGAATTCCTTCACCCGCGCTTCGTCGGGGGTGATGGTGGCGCACTTGATGCCGACGCCGACCTCCTTGGTCTTGTTGGCCGCCTCAATGGTGATCTGATCGTCGGTCTCGTCGCGCTTCTGGATGCTGAGGTCGTAGTACAGCAGATCGATGTCGAGATAAGGGTGGATCAGCTTGTCCTTGATGAGCTGCCATATGATGCGGGTCATTTCATCGCCGTCCATTTCGACGACGGGGCTTTTAACCTTGATCTTCGCCATTTTAGGAAGCCACTTTTTGAGAGCCGGCGTGGCGGGCTCTATAGCATTGACTTTCGTACCGCGAAAGCCGCGTCAGCCTGTGGACTCTGGCCGTGTCCAGGGGCGCGTGGTCGCGAGCAAAACCCGACGAGAAATCTTTGACCCGCTCGATGAGTTCTTCATCGAGCGGGTCATGGATTCGGAAAGGCCGTTGGCGGAATCGCCGTCAGAGCGAGGCGAGGGCGGCGTTCAGTGTGGCACTCGGCCTCATCGCGGCCGATGCCTTGGCATCGTCGGGCAGATAGTAACCGCCGATATCGGCCGGCTTGCCTTGCGCGCCGATCAGCTCGGCATTGATCTTGGCCTCGTTTTTGGCAAGCGTCTCGGCCAGCGGTTTGAAGCGGGCTTGCAGTCCCGCGTCTTTGGTCTGCGCGGCCAGCGCCTCGGCCCAATACAGGGCGAGGTAGAAATGGCTTCCCCGGTTGTCGATTTGGCCGACCTTGCGCGCAGGATTGCGGTTGAATTCGAGGAACTTTCCGATGGCTGTGTCGAGCGTCTCGGCCAGCACCTGCGCCTTGGCGTTCTTGTAGGTCTGCGCCAGATGTTCAAGCGACGCGCCGAGGGCGAGAAACTCGCCGAGCGAATCCCAGCGCAGATAGCCCTCTTCCTGGAACTGCTGCACGTGCTTGGGAGCGGAGCCGCCGGCGCCGGTCTCGAAAAGACCTCCGCCCGCCAGCAGTGGAACGATCGACAGCATCTTGGACGAAGTGCCGAGCTCCATGATCGGAAACAGGTCGGTCAGATAATCACGCAGAATGTTGCCGGTGACGGAAATTGTGTCCTGGCCCTTGCGAATCCGCTCGAGTGAAAATTTCATCGCTTCGACCGGGGCCAAAATGCGGATGTCGAGCCCCGACGTGTCGTGATCCTTCAGATACTTCTCGACCTTGGCGATGAGCTGCGCGTCGTGCGCGCGGTTCTTGTCGAGCCAGAACACCGCCGGGGTGTTGGTGAGGCGCGCGCGGCGCACGCCGAGATTCACCCAATCCTGCACCGCCGCGTCCTTGAGCTCGCACATGCGGAAGATGTCGCCGGTCTCGACCGGACGCTCCAGCAGCACTTTGCCGTCGTCCGCGACAACGCGGACCGTTCCGTCTGTGGGAACCTCGAACGTCTTGTCGTGCGAACCGTATTCCTCAGCCTTCTGCGCCATCAACCCCACGTTCGGAACCGTGCCCATGGTCTTTGGGTCGAAGGCGCCGTGCGCCTTACAGTCGTCGATGACCGCCTGATACAGCCGCGCGTAAGCGCGATCCGGGATGACGGCCATGGTGTCGTGCAGTTTGCCGTCGGGTCCCCACATGCGGCCGGATTCGCGGATCATCGCCGGCATGGTCGCGTCGATGATGAAGTCGCTGGGCACATGCAGGCCGGTGATCCCCTTGTCGGAGTTCACCATTGCGAGAGCCGGACGCTTGGCGTATTCGGCCGCGATGTCGTCCTTGATCGCCTTTTTCTCAGGCTCAGGCAGCGTCTCGATCTTCGACAAGAGATCGCCGAAACCGTTGTTGAGATTGACGCCAAGCTTCTTCAGCGTGGCGGCGTGCTTTGCGATCACGTCCGAGAAGAAGGCCGACACGGCATGGCCGAAAATGATCGGATCGGCGATCTTCATCATGGTCGCCTTGACGTGCAGCGAGAACAGCACGCCTTCCTTCTTGGCGGTTTCGATCTGCTGGTCGAAGAAGGCGCGCAGCGCCTTGGCGCTCATCACGGCGGCGTCGATGATCTCGCCGGCCGCGATCTGCGTCTTGGGCTTCAGCACCGTGACGGTGCCGTCAGCGCCGACCAGTTCGATGCGGACGTTGGTCGCGGCGGGAACAGTGGTCGCGATTTCCGAGCCGAAGTAGTCGCCGCTCGACATGTAGGTGACATGCGATTTGGAGTCCTTGCTCCAGGTGCCCATCTTGTGCGGATTGTTGCGGGCGTATTGCTTGACGGCGCCGGCCGCGCGACGGTCGGAATTGCCCTCGCGCAAGACCGGGTTGACGACGCTGCCGAACACCTTGGCGTAGCGAGCCTTGATGTCCTTCTCGGTGTCCGTCGTCGCATTATCCGGATAGTCCGGAATGTCGTAGCCCTTGCCTTGCAGCTCCTTGATCGCGGCCTTGAGCTGCGGGATCGAGGCGGAGATGTTGGGCAGCTTCATGATGTTGGCTTCGGGCCGCAACGTGAGCTCGCCGAGTTCGGTGAGTTCGTCGTTGATCCGTTGCGCAGGGGTGAGCTTCTCGGGGAAGGTGGCGAGGATGCGACCGGCCAGCGAGATGTCCTTCAGCTTCACGGACACACCCGCCGCGCCCACGAAGGCTTCGACGATCGGCAGCAGGGAATAGGTCGCGAGCGCCGGCGCTTCATCGACCTTTGTCCACATAATTTCGAGATCTGGCATGCTTCAACCCTCTGGTCGCCGTGCTTGTTTGGGCCGACCGGAAACTGAACATTGACGGGCGCGGTGGTTTGGCTCCTCCGTCGGCCCTTAAATGAATTGTTCTCGGCGCGGACACCGCCAACCGGGAATTCGACTGACGGGGAGTTCGGCGCGGGCCCTATAGCATCCGCACTAGGCTGGCGAAAGCCGCCCCGCTCGCGATCGTTCCCGGTGCCGGGAGGTCGCTATGGAGCCCGCGCAACGTAGGATTTCATGCCCGGAGCCGGGGACCGGCAGACCTTGCCCGCGCCGCGGGCGGAGGCTGCTAACGCAGGACCGGACCGATATGGTCGATGTCGAGCGACGGCACGAAATTTGGGTCGCGATATAGCTTGGCCAGTGCCTTTTTATCCAGGGGCTTCAACTTGCTGGCGCTGATCTTCGCGCCCTGGCCGGCAACCCAGGCGCTTTCCCACAACATCGCCAGCGTGCGCGCGCCGTCGGCCATCATCGCAATCGTGTCGTCGCCGAATTTCTCCCACAGCGCGTCGTAGACCGCCACCCGCTTGACGCCGCCGGCCTCGATGTAGGCCTCGATGAGTGTTCTTGGGCTGAACGAGCGCGGCGGTTCGGTTCATGAGTTTGATGGTCGCGATGGCGGCCTCCTTGCCGGTGGTAACCAACTGCGGCTCATCGACCTGGGCGAGTGCGGCCTCGAGCCCATCGCGAAGCTGGGGCGTGAAGCGGTCGATCATGTTGGTCTCATAGGCGCTGTGGACCCCGGCGCCGAGATGCGACTTCTCCTCAGACGTAGTGCCGTCGCGGTGGTGAACCGTGACGGTGGTCTCATGGTCGGCGTAGCCGTCGGCCAGCATCGAGCCGTGCAGCGGCTGGCAGGCGTCGCCGACGTAGTGAGCGAGCAGGCCGGCCGCGCAGAGGTAGCTCGTGACGTTTTCGGCCGCGACGAATTCGACCATGGCGTCGAAGAATTGCCAGACGCGGAAGGGCAGAAGGCCGCGCTCGTGTTGCTGGGTGCGACCAGTGTCGTCGTAGAAGTGGCGCCAGAAATCGACGTCGATATTGTCGGTATCTTCGAGACAGAGCTGGATCAACGTCTTGCCGTCGGCGCGTGGCTGATCGATGTCGGCGTAATGGGTCGGGTGTTCCGGGCCGGTGGAGCGGCCCATTCCGGCTGAGCGATCGTCTCGGCCACCAGCGATCTTTTGCGGGAAGTTTTTCCAGACCAGATCGGGCACATCGGCGAGCGGGATAAAGTCGTCGTTGTCCTTTGCTTCTTTTAGCGCCGCCGAGACATCCTTGGCCGACAAAAATGTCTTTTCGAAGCTGACGCGATCCTCGTTGTCTTTGAACAAGTCATTCAACTTCTTCGGATGGACGATCTCGCAGGCAAATGTGCCGATGCTGTAATGGCCCATTTTTCCCCAATAGGGCTGAAAGCCGGTGTTGTGGGCGCGGACCAACTCCACATCGAGTAGCTTGCAGACATTGCTGAGGCTTGTCGCCAGCGCGAACTGAAATTGGCCGGGCGTGTCGCCGTGCAGCAGCGTCTGCCCTCCCCACTCGATGCAGAGCGGGCGAGGCAGGGGATTGTCTGTGTCCGGCATCAAATGCCAGACCGTGCCGGAATCGCCGTGACGGGTCTGCGATTGTCCGTCGGTCGGCGCGATCAGGAAGTCGGAAATATAGTCGTAGCCGCCGACAGATTTGTAGCGGTAAAATAACGCTTTGATCGTTCCTTTCATCTGGCCCGAGGCGGCGCCATGCGCGATGACGCCGGCATCGATGAGACGCAGCGTGATGTTCTGTTCGCTAATGTCGGCCAGTTCTCCGATCTCGCCGATTCCATAGACCTCGGAAGTCCAATCGTTGAGATCGTCGAGCGCGATCAAGCCGACATCCAAGTTCAAGTAGGAGCGGCGGGCGGGGTAATCGGGATAGACCTTGGAAAACAGCAGACGCGTGAACTGCTTGTCGCTGGCGCGTCCGATCAACACGCGCCGGCCGCGGACGATCGAATAGACCGGCTCGCCAGCGGAGCCACAGACATGGCGATTGGTCAGCGCATAGGTCAGGTGGCCATCCGATACCAGGCAGCCGACGCTGGCGACGCGCTCCTGCTGCTGGACGTCGACAAGCAAAGGAAAGCCGCCGCCCATGACCGAGTTCGGCCAGTGCCAATCCGGCAGGTCGCTGCCATCCGCTTCTGCCGGGGTAGCTTTGACCACGCAGACTGGCACAGTGCGCCCGTCGGGCAGGTATAGCGTCTTCGGTACCATGTCTTGCGCGTCGAACTTTCCGTGTTCGCCGCCGAAATCCCGTGCGGGATGCCAATCTCTGACGACGACGATGACGCAAGGCCAGGAATAATCGCGGACGCTGGAGTTGTCGAAGCGCCGCTCGCCTTTGGGCAACGATTTGCGGTTGTCGCCAACTGCGGCTGACCGGTCGTCTGGTGGTCGTGGTTCGTCGTCGCGAATGAGATAGAGGCCGATCGCAGTCCCGATGACGTTCTTTTTGTGCAGGAGATGATAGTGATAAAGATCGCGGGCCTCGAGCAAGTCTTTCACTGACAGGCTTTGAAAATTGGTCCTCGTTTCCAATATGTCCATGACGTCCTCCCAGACCGCCAAGATTCAATCGGAACAATATTTTACAATTATGACACGAAACAATATTATTTGCACGTTTTGTTTGATTGGCCATTCGACGCCGGATTGCAGCTGAGAACGCTCATGCCTGGAGCCGGCACCGACAAGACGCGACGCTGGATCGAGACGCCAGCCCCGATGGTCGTTCTGGTCGAGCCCCAGCTCGGCGAGAACATCGGGGCGGCCGCCCGAGCTATGGCCAACTTCGGCCTGTCGAAGCTGCGCGTGGTCAATCCGCTGCAGGGTTGGCCGAACGAGCGAGCGCGAGTAATGGCCTCGGGCGCTGACCGGATCCTCGACGGCGCCGTGCTCTACGAACGCCTCAGCGACGCGATCGCCGACTGCACGTTCGTGCTCGCCACCACCGCGCGCGTGCACGACCAGGCCAAGCCGGTGATGGGGGCGGACGAGGCGGCCGCCGCAGTAGCGGTGCGGATCGCGGGCGGCGAGACAGTGGCACTGGTGTTTGGCCGTGAGCGCATCGGGCTCGAGAACCATGAGGTAGCGATGGCCGACGCCATTGTGACGCTGCCGGTCAATCCTGCTTTCGCCTCGCTGAATCTGGCGCAGGCAGTGGTGATCGTGGCCTACGAATGGTTCAAATGCGCGGGCGGCGGCGATCTGCCGTTCAGCCAGCCCGAAAAATCGCCGCCTGCGGCCAAGCAGCAACTTGCCTCATTCTTCGCCGACCTCGACCGCGAGTTGGAGAAGGTCGAGTTCTTCCGGCCGGAAGAAAAACGCGGCACCATGACCATCAATCTGCATAATATCTTCCGCCGTATGCAGCCGACGCAGCAGGACATCCGCACGCTGCATGGGGTGATCACCGCGCTCGTGCAAGGGCGCAAAGGGCCGGCGCGTGGCGGCGTGCTCGACAGCGAGGAAGCGCAGCGCTTGCGCGACCTGATTGCCGAACACGGCTCCGGTCGGGTGCCGGGCGAACGCGGGCCGGTGCGTGGGCTGGCGCGGCTTCTTCGCAGGAATCCGACTGAGGCAGAGCGTGTCCTTTGGCAGGCGCTGACCAACGACCGCCGCTTTGCCGGCCGCGGCTTCAAGCGCCAGGTGCCGGTCGGCCCGCACATCACCGACTTCGTCTCATTTCCGCTCAAATGTGTCATTGATCTTGTGCCGGCGGCAGAAGCCGGCGAGGCGACCAAGGGCCGCGCGGAGAAACGCACGTATTTGACCGAGCGCGGCTATCGCGTGGTGGAAGTACTGGGAGCGGACGTTGAGCTGGATTTGGCCGCGGTATTGGAGCGTTTGGCGCAAGCCATCGGCTGATGCGAGCGCGGTATAGTTCCCAATTCGTAAACCCGCGTGCGGCGCATTGGCCTTTGCCTGCAACCGACCGGCAACGTCTGAACGCTATGTCAGGTAGCGACAATCGAAGGAGAAGCCGATGTTGCGCCCCCTCGTTCTGGCCGTCCCCCTGATGCTGCTGGTGTCTGCTTCGACGAATGCCGGCGAGCGCATCATCATCGATCATGGCCCCAGATCGTCGGCCTTCAAGAGCGAAGTGCGGGTGAATGTCAGCATGAATTTCTTCGTGCCTGCGCCCCTCGATGATAGCGACGCCTCGATGAAGGCGCAGGAACGTACGCGTCGGATACTTTATGAAAGCGCCGGCAAGGAGTGCGACGTGCTGCGAGCGACGGTCGCCAGCGAGTGCCGGCTGGAGGGGATCAACGTCAGCATGCGGATGACGCCGGGCTACGGTCAGCAGGAGCCGCGGCTGAATGCCAGCGGTAACTTTAGCTATCACATCAAGCTTAAATAGGCTGCTCTAGCCCTTGATGGCCTTCACCTGCGCGGCGATGCCGGCGCGCAGGAAGGCATGGTCGCTGCCGATGGTGATGAACTTGAAGCCGCGCTTGGCCATCGCCAGCGCGCGCTCGGCGTCGCGGCAATAGATACCGGGAATCTTGCCGGCCTTCACCGCCGCCGCGCCGATTCGGTCGATGGCCCGCTCGACTTCAGGCGCGGCGAGGTTCTGTGCGGTGCCGCCGGAAAGGGCGGTAGAGAGGTCATAGGGGCCGATGAAGAGGGCATCGATGCCATCGGTTTGGGCGATGTCGTCGACGTCGTTGAGCGCGGTCGGGGTCTCGATCATGGCCAGCGTCAGCGTGCCTTCGTTGGCCTCGCGCAGATAGTCGGTGGTGACGGTCCGGCCTTGCAGCACCATGGCGCGCTGCGGGCCCCAGCTCCGTTCCCCGAGTGGTGGATATTTGGCCACAGCGGCGAAGGCGCGGGCATCGCTCGCGCTATTGATCATCGGCGCGATGATCGCGTCGGCGCCGAAATCGAGTGCGCGTGAAACAGACGCGAAATCGTTGAGAGGGACCCGCACGACTGGGGCGGCGCAGGCATGATGCAGGGCGCTGATGCCGGCGATGAGCGAGGCTGTGTCCCACAGCCCGTGCTGGACGTCGAGCACGACCGCCGGAAAGCCGTCGCGGCCGAGCGTCTCGGCTGCGAGCGGGGAGGCCATCGTGCACCATCCGGCAAACACGGTTTCGCCGGCGCGGAGGGCGCGGGCCAGGGCGAAGGGCGCTTGGGTCATGAAATGCTCACAAGAAATGCTCGCAAGAAATGCTCACAAAATGCACGATCCGGGCCGGCTAGCGGTCCCGATTGATCTCAAAGCCGGTATTGTCAGGCCCCGCCCACGCGAGGCGATAGACTTATTTCCCCGCCTGGATCTGCTCGACCGCTTGCCCCAGCAACTCGGCCATCTTGGCGCGGATATCTTGCTCGCTCACGCCCTTGCCCTCGAGGTCCTTGACGACCTTACGGACGACGTCATTGTCGCCTGCTTCCTCGAAATCGGCGAGCACGACTTCCTTGGCATAGGCATCGGCGTCGGCGCCGCTCTTGCCGAGCACCCCAGCCGCCCACAATCCGAGTAGTTTGTTGCGCCGGGCCATGGACTTGAAACGCAATTCCTCGTCGTGCGCGAATTTCTTCTCAAAGCCTTCTTCGCGCTTGTCGAACGTCGTCATGCCGCCCTCACTCAGTCTTTGTTACTTGCGACCGGTTGAGTCGCCCCTATATGTCTGGCGCCTTGCATATCGCCGGACTCCGGTCAAGGCAACATAGGTCCCGCCATTGCGGCGAAAATGCGAGGTGGAAACGCCTGTCGAGCGCGATTGTACTGTCCTGACTGATCGGCTAGGTTGACCTCATGCCCGGAGCGGTTGCGCGTGGAAAGCGCGTTTCTTATACCGGCATGCCGCCGCGGATTCACAAACGTTCAGAGGAGCCACGGCAAACCCGATGGATTTTCACAAAACACGGTACACGCCTATGAGCCGCCGTCGCCGCATTTATGAAGGCAAGGCGAAGGTCCTCTATGAAGGCCCCGAGCCAGGTACACTGATCCAGCACTTCAAGGACGACGCCACCGCCTTCAATGCCAAAAAGCACGAGGTGATTGAAGGAAAAGGTGTACTGAACAACCGCATCTCGGAGTACGTCTTCCAGCACCTCAACGATATCGGGGTACCAACGCACTTCATCCGCCGCCTCAACATGCGCGAGCAGTTGATCCGCGAGGTGGAGATCATTCCGCTGGAAGTGGTGGTGCGCAACGTTGCCGCCGGCTCTCTGTCACAGCGTCTCGGCATCGAGGAAGGCACCCAGCTCCCGCGCTCGATAATCGAATTTTACTATAAAAACGACGCGCTCAACGATCCGATGGTATCGGAAGAACACATTACAGCCTTCGGCTGGGCAAGCCCGCAGGAGATCGACGACATCATGGCGCTGGCCATCCGCGTCAACGACTTCCTGTCTGGCCTGTTCCTCGGCGTCGGCATCCGCCTGGTCGATTTCAAGATGGAATGCGGCCGGCTGTGGGAAAATGACGTGATGCGCATCGTGGTGGCCGACGAGATCAGCCCGAACTCCTGCCGGCTGTGGGACATCAAGTCGAACGACAAGCTCGATAAAGACCGCTTCCGCCGCGACCTGGGCGGGCTGGTCGAGGCTTATACCGAGGTCGCCAAGCGACTCGGCATCATGAACGAGGGCGAGCCGCCGCGCGGCGTCGGCCCGGTGCTGGTAAAGAGCTGAGCACGCGTTGCCGTGCCGATTGAGGTGAACCGCTGAGGATGTTAACCGGGGGCCGAAAGGCCCCCGTTCTGCTTGGGAGTACCAATTTGGCGTTTCGTCCCCGCACTCGGGTCCGGCTTCGCCGACCCGAGCAAAGGCTCCGGCGGAGACCCATAACCACCGGCTCTCGTTGTCGTATGAGATACGGGTGGTTATAGGTTCCGGGCCTCGCCTTCGGGTCGCCCGGAACGACAGGATAGAGAGAGAAATGAAAGCCCGCGTCACCGTCACCCTGAAAACCGGCATTCTCGATCCGCAAGGCAAGGCGATCGAAGGTGCGCTGCGCTCGCTTGGCATCGAGGGCGTCGCCAGCGTGCGCCAGGGCAAGGTGTTCGACATCGAGATCGAGGGCGGCGACCCGGCCAAGGCCGAGGCGCTGCTCAAGCAGGCCGCCGACAAGCTGTTGGCGAACACGGTGATCGAGAATTATCGGGTCGAGGTGCTGTAGCCGCGGTGGCGCGTTCGTCATGCGGTCCGGCGCATGCTGGAATGCAGCCGGCGCAGGTGATTCTGGCGCGTGGGAGGTGGTATCCCCAAGGCGCCAGAGCTGAGTTGAAACGCCCCTTCCGTTGGGCTTAGTGGCGACCATGAAAGCAGCACTTCTTGTCTTTCCCGGGATCAATCGAGAGAGGGACATGGCGCGCACGCTCCGCCTCGTGTCGGGGCAGGCGCCGGCCATGGTCTGGCACACCGAGCCGGAACTGCCGGCAGGTACCGACTTGGTAGTCATCCCGGGTGGGTTCTCCTACGGCGACTACCTGCGCTGCGGGGCGATCGCCGCACGCTCCCCGGTGATGGACGCGGTGCGCAAATTTGCGGCAGGCGGCGGGTTGGTGCTGGGCGTCTGCAACGGCTTCCAAATCCTGTGCGAAGCGGGACTGCTGCCGGGCGTGCTGATGCGCAACGAGAACCTGCGCTTCATCTGCCGCGACGTGTATCTGCGCGTGGAGCGCTCGGACTTGGCCTTTACCCGCGGCTATAACGCCGGGCAGGTGGTCCGGGTGCCGGTTGCCCATGGCGAGGGCAATTACATCGCCGACGGCGCGACCATCGCGCGCCTGGAAGGCGAGGGGCGGGTGATTTTCCGCTATTCCTCGCCCGACGGCATGATCGACCCGAACTGGAACCACAACGGCGCCATCAACGCCATCGCCGGCATCGTCAGCGACAAGGGCAACGTGCTCGGTATGATGCCGCATCCGGAAAACCACGTGGAAGATGTCATCGGCCCGACCGACGGCCGCGGGCTGTTCGCGGGATTGGTGAAGGCGTTGGAGAAAGCGGCCTAGTGATCCCCAGCGACACCCCCATCACCCCGGAATTGGTCGCTGCGCACGGCCTTAAGCCGGACGAATATCAGCGCATTCTCGATCTGATCGGCCGCGAGCCGACACTGACCGAGCTCGGCATCTTCTCGGCCATGTGGAACGAGCACTGCTCGTACAAATCCTCGCGCCTGCATTTGCGCGGGCTGCCGACGAGCGGCCCGCATGTGATCCAGGGGCCGGGCGAGAATGCTGGCGTGGTCGACATCGGCGACGGGCTCGCCGTCGTGTTCAAGATGGAGAGCCACAACCACCCGAGCTACATCGAGCCCTATCAGGGCGCGGCGACCGGCGTCGGCGGCATCTTGCGCGACGTGTTCACTATGGGTGCGCGGCCGATTGCATGCCTCAATGCCTTGAGCTTCGGCGCGCCGTCGCACGCCAAGACCCGGCACCTGGTCGGCGGCGTCGTGGCCGGCATCGGCGGTTACGGCAACTCGTTCGGCGTCCCTACGGTCGGCGGCTCGGTGCGCTTTCATCCGCGCTATGACGGCAATTGCCTGGTCAACGCCATGGCGGTCGGCATCGCCAAGAAGGACGAGATTTTCTACGCGGCGGCCTCGGGCATCGGCATGCCCATCGTCTATCTCGGCTCCAAGACCGGACGCGACGGCATCCACGGCGCCACCATGGCCTCGGCCGAATTCGGCGAGGACTCGGAAGAAAAACGTCCGACCGTGCAGGTGGGCGATCCCTTCTCTGAAAAGCTTCTGCTCGAAGCCTGTCTCGAGATCATGGCCAAGGGCTGCGTCATCGCGATCCAGGACATGGGGGCGGCGGGCCTCACCTCGTCGTCCACCGAGATGGGCGCCAAGGGCGATCTCGGCGTCACCCTCGATCTCGACAAAGTACCGTGCCGCGAAGAGGGCATGAGTGCCTATGAGATGATGCTCTCGGAAAGCCAGGAGCGCATGCTCATGGTGCTCAAGCCGGAGAAGGAGCAGGAAGCGGAGTCGATCTTCCGCAAATGGGGGCTAGACTTCGCCGTGGTGGGCGAGACCACCGACACCAAGCGCTTCATCGTGCGCCACCGGGGCGAGGTGATGGTCGACCTGCCGATCAAGGAACTGGGCACCGAGGCGCCGGTCTATCACCGGCCGTTCGTGCTGCAGGAAAAGCTCGCGCCGGTCGATGCGACCAAGATCGAAGCGCCGGTCGGCATTGTCGAGGCGCTTGAGAAGCTGCTCGGCTCGCCCGATCTCTGCTCGAAGCGTTGGGTGTGGGAGCAATACGACCACGTCATCGGCGGCAACACGGTGCAGCGTCCGGGCGGCGACGCCGCGGTGGTGCGCGTCGAAGACGGGCCGAAGGGGCTCGCGCTCACCACCGACGTGACGCCGCGCTATTGCGAGGCCGATCCGTTCGAGGGCGGCAAGCAGGCGGTCGCCGAATGCTGGCGCAATCTCACCGCGGTCGGTGCCACGCCGCTCGCTATCACCGACAACCTCAATTTCGGCAATCCGGAGCGGCCGGAAATCATGGGCCAGTTCGTCGGCTGCATCCGCGGCATCGCGGAAGCCTGCAAGGCGCTCGACTTCCCGGTCGTGTCCGGCAATGTGTCGCTCTACAACGAGACCAAGGTGGCGGGCGAGGATTTCGGCCGTGCCATCCTGCCGACGCCGTCGATCGGTGGCGTCGGGCTGCTTGAGGATTTCCGGCGTTCGGCGTCGCTCGCCTTCAAGGCGGAAGGTGAGGCGATTCTGCAGGTAGGTGAAACCACCGGCTGGCTCGGCCAATCTATGTATCTGCGCGACGTGTGCGGCCGGGAAGAGGGTGCGCCGCCGCCGGTCGACCTGATCGAGGAACGCGAGAATGGCGACTTCGTGCGTTCGCTCATTGCCGACGGCACCGCGAGCGCGGTGCACGATCTTTCTGACGGCGGCCTGCTGGTGGCGGTGGCCGAGATGGCGATGGCCTCCGGTATCGGCGCGGTGCTGACTGAAGCGCCGCAGGACATTCCGGCACACGCTCATTGGTTCGGCGAAGACCAGGCGCGCTATCTCGTCACGGTAAAACCTGGCCAGGCGGACGCTGTGCTGGCCCGCGCGCGCGAGGCGAGCGTGCTGGTCTGGCGCATCGGCACGACCGGCGGCGAGGCCTTGGCGCTGCCGGGGGAGGTGCCGATGCTGGTCGCGGCGCTGCAGGCGCGGTTCGAGGGCTGGCTGCCGGCCTACATGGCCGGCGAGCTCATGCCGTAAAGGTCTGCCCGCTCAGTAAAGCGCTCGCTTCAGCGCGCGCCCGCACCGCCGTGTCAGCGCTTGCGGGTGCGACGCCAAGCAGATGATGAGGCGTCCGCCGCCGGGAGTGACCTGCGGGCATAGGACGGCCTGGTCCCGATCGCAGGCGCGGAAGATGGCGAGCCGTTCGCGCATCGGCATACTCTCGATTTTGGCGACCGGGAGGGCGGGAGCGGGCATGGCGGCCGGCAGCGCGGCTGCCGCCGGCATCGACTGTTCGATGGCGGTGACCGAGGTCCGACAGTTTGGCGACAGCCGTGCGGTGTTTCGCACCAGACAGGCGAATGCTTCCGATCCGCCTGCGGGAACGCCGCGGCAATGGACCCGGAAGTCGCGACGGCAAGTGAATCTGACAGCTTTTAATTGTTGCGCTGTGGGTCTGGCTGCGACCGGCACAGGAGCTGCCGGGGGCGGCGCCGCGGCAGCGGGGGGCGGCGGCGCGCTGACAGCTTTTTTCGGCGGGCTGGGACGATGCGGTTCGACTATCCCGCTCAGCGCCTGTTTGCACGGGACTGACAGCTCCATGGCGTGCTGGCGTAGGCACACCACCGCTTCCGTGCCGCCAGGCGCCACGCTGGCGCAATGGGCCAAATAATCGTTATCACACGCGGCCTTTAGCGCGTCGTTTTGGGCGGAGCTCGAAGGGGGCGGCGCTGCCTTCGGCGGCGTGGCGTCGACCGCTGGCTTCGGTTTCGCAGCAGCCGCGGGCGGAGCGGCTGTCGCGGAAGCAGGCGGCGGTGCCATGGTCGCGTTCACCGCGGTCTTGCAGGCGCCTGACAGTTTGGGGAGGTTGCGCTGCAGGCATTGCAGCGCCTCCTTGGTGTCGGGCGTAATGCCCAAGCAGTCCGATATGTAGTCAGAGCGGCAGGACGCTTTGATTGCGTCCTTCTGCGCCTTTGTCACTAGTGCATGCGCCCCGGATGCGATCAGCACGAGGCAGAAAGCGGAAAAGATCGCCGTTCGTGCGGCCGCGCGGACTGGCCGACTAATTGCCAAAGTCATGGCGTCACCCCTGTGTCAGTCCAACCACGTCAACAGCCTAGCGCATGGCTAATTTGAACTCCAGAAGTCATGACAGCGACGAGAGGCAAGTGGAACCAGCGCGAGGTAATCGCGGTCTCCGCTCTGTCGACGTTTCGGAATCCGGTCTGGGCCGCGGGTCGAAACATGTCCGGCATTCGGATATTGTCATCTGTAGTTTTTTGGGCGCAAATGACGCCTGATCGAACCTCTCGGATTCGCCGCCGGTTGTACCTGAGGTGGGGGACCCGGTGAGGGAAAAGGAGTTCCGATATGGCGATGGATGCCGATGAGATCGAGCGATTGATCAAGGCGAGCATTCCGGATGCCCAGGTTACCATCCGGGATCTGGCCGGGGACGGCGACCATTACGCCGCGACGGTGATTTCACCCTCGTTCGTGGGCAAATCGCGGGTGCAGCAGCACCAATTGGTCTATGACGCGCTGAAAGGCCAGATGGGCGGCGTCCTGCACGCGCTAGCGCTACAGACCGGCACGCCGGATTAGGCGCATGATCCCGAAAAGTGGGAACCGGTTTTCGGACCAGATCATGCGCGGGAAGGACTAAAGCCGATGGGCGGTGTGAAGATCCTCGCGCCTGCTGGCGCCATCGCCCCTACCGGCGCCTGGAGCCTGGGGACCCGCGCCGGCGATTTCGTTTTTATCGCCGGCATGCGCGGCATCGATCCAGCCACCAACAAAATGGTCGAAGGCGACGGGGCCCGCGTGCGCCGCAGTTTTCTCAACATGCTTGAGATCGCCGCCTCGGAAGGCGCCAAGCATACCGACTGTGTGAGAATCGTGGTCTATGTCACCGATCTCGGGCGCTTAAGGCCGCTGGTGAACAAGGTGCAGGAGGAACTCTGGGGCGGCGGTCCTTGTCCGCCGCGCACCATCGTCGAAGTGACAGGTCTTGCCCAAGGCGACGTGTTTGAAGTGGAAGGCACGTTTTACGCCCCGAAAACGGCCTGATTTTACGCGATTTGCCCTTGGGGTGGCGGCGTCTTCTGCGCTACATATATCGGCAAGCGAGACGGCATGACCTCGCGCGCGGCTTTGGCGGCGCGCCCGGCACTGCGAAAAAGGACAAGAATTCCATGGGCATCGAGCAATTCATCGACAACGAAGTGAAGGGCAACGACGTGGTGCTGTTCATGAAGGGCACCCCGCAGTTTCCGCAATGCGGATTCTCCGGCCAGGTGGTGCAGATCCTCGACCATCTCGGCGTCGCCTATAAGGGCCTTAACGTCCTGGAGTCCGACGACCTGCGCAACGGCATTAAGGCTTATTCCAATTGGCCGACCATTCCGCAGCTCTATGTGAAGGGCGAATTCGTCGGCGGCTGCGACATCATCCGCGAGATGTTCCAGGCTGGTGAATTGCAGCAAACGCTGAAGGAAAAAGGCGTCGAGGTCCGCCAGACCGCCTGAGGTGTGACCGCGGGCAGGGCAGGCCGCATGGCCAAGGCATCCCTGGTTCTGGCGACCGTCATCGATCTCGTCATCGCCGTGCTGCTGGTTGCGGTCTCGGGCTTCCTGTTCGGGACTGGGCCCGAGAGCTTGCGCGCCAGCGGCGGTGTGGAAGTCGTCTACGCCGCCGGCATCATCGCGTGCGTGGCGGCACCGATCGCGGCCTTCATGCTCAACAGTATCGGTCGCGTGTTGCCGGCCCAATTTGTCGCCTGGCTGCCGGGCGTGGGCGCGCTGGTGGCGCTTGTAGCGCCGGCACCGTATTAGCACGCCATCGCAACACCGTTCCCGCTCGAAAGTGGAAGCGCGCCTGATCCATGCTCATTCACGACTGTGTTGCGTTGTCCGTCTTCACGCGGCGTAACGCCAAGAAGATGATCGCCAGCACCAGCACGATGCCGAGCATGCCGGAGCTTGCTCCGGCTGCGAACTTGGTCACGTTGTCGGCGACCGAGACCACATAGGGTCCGGCGTCCTTGCCGAGCAGCAGGAAGATCAGCAGCAGCGCCAGCACCGCCAGAAAAGCGATCTCTACGAACTCCCACAACACCCGCTTTGCAGTGGCCGCGAATTTCGCCATGACTCGAACCTCACGGCGGGCGCGAAGGCCCGCAAAAGGACAGGGGCAAAATACGGTGGGGAGCTTTCCTGGCTCCCCACCGGACCGCTTGAACCAAACTTGATCGTTTTCGAATCGGTCCGCTCAGGCGAGCTTGCGGTTCGAGAACAGCCATAGGACGATCCCGAGGGTGATCAGGCCGACCAGCCCGTTCGACCCAAGATCCTTCACCCAGGCCATGATGTTGGCTGTTACCGCGCCGAAAAACGGCAAATTCGAACCAACCAACAAAGCCAACACGATCGCCAACGCGAGCAACATCAAACCAAGCTCGGTCAACTCTGCGACCCAGCCTTTGACCAATTCTATCCCTTTCATGGTCGTTTGCTCCCTAGGCAGCCCCGTGATTCGGGGACGCACAAAATTAGCGCGGTGCCTGGGCCAAATGTAGAAAAATAAGGCAGGCTGTGTACCAGATATTGTGCGCCGCACTATTTAGCGGACGGTGCAATAGCCCTAAAACGGCGAACCCCCGCCGGGCGGGCGGGGGTTGGGGGGTCCAAGACGGTAGCGGGCGCGCGTTTGGGTCAGCGCGAATAGTACTCCACCACCAGGTGCGGTTCCATTTGCACGGCATAGGGCACGTCGGATAGCACCGGAACACGGGAGAAGGTGGCGGACTTCTTGGACGCATCGACGTCGATATAGTCCGGCACATCGCGCTCGGCGAGCGACTGCGCCTCGAGCACCAGCGCGAGCTCCTTGGACTTATCCTTGACCTCGATGACGTCTCCGACCTTGACCCGGTAGCTCGGGATGTTCACGCGGCGGCCGTTCACCTTGATGTGGCCGTGGTTGATGAACTGGCGAGCCGCGAACACGGTCGGCACGAACTTGGCGCGGTAGACGACCGCGTCGAGCCGGCACTCCAGCAGGCCGATCATGTTGGCGCCCGAGTCGCCCTTCATGCGGATGGCGTCGAAATAGATGCGGCGGAACTGCTTCTCGGAGATGTTGCCGTAATAGCCGCGCAGCTTCTGCTTTGCCTTGAGCTGCACGCCGTAGTCGGAGAGCTTGCCCTTGCGGCGCTGGCCGTGCTGGCCGGGGCCGTATTCGCGCCGGTTGACCGGGCTCTTCGGGCGACCCCAGATGTTCTCGCCCATCCGGCGGTCGATCTTGTACTTGGATTCCATGCGCTTGGTCATCGCGTCCTCGTGTCTTGGTCAAATTGGTTGAGGATCGCGCCCTCCTTTGCCCCGGCCTAAGGCCGGGACCGACAGGCTAAGCCTCGAAAGCGCAAGGCCTTGCCGCGGGTCGCGAAACGTCGGGCGGCGGGCCGAAACCCGCCGCGCGCGGGGTATTTAGGGGGTTGGGGGCCGGGTGTCAAACCTGGGGGCGAGGATCGCCTGATGGGGCCAATTTGGGCTCAAAACCGGCCTTGGCGGGACTTGTCGCTGACGCCATCCGAGGCCATTTTGGGGCCCTCGGGCCGGGCCCCTCTGGCAGTTATGGGACTGCGATGTCGGACTGATTGAGCTGCCAAGGGCCCCTAGTGCGGTGGATTTGAAGTTCGTTACAGTATTTGCAGCGAGTCCTCAAAACGAACTTCAAATCCAAGACCGCACTAGAATCATGAGATTTCCAGTGTCCTCTCGAATCTGAAGTTCGTACAGGGCAAGTCGAACAATCTGACGAACTTCCGATTCGGGACACCGGATGGCCGATCTGTTCAGCGATCTTTTCACCCAAGCCTCAATCGCCGCCTTTCTCCAGGTCATCATGATCGACCTGGTGCTGGCCGGCGACAACGCCGTCGTCATCGGCCTGGCCGCCGCCGGCCTGCCGCCGGAAAAGCGCGGGCGCGCTATCCTGGTCGGCATCATCGCTGCCACGGTGCTGCGCATCGCATTTGCCGGCGTTGCCATCGAGCTATTGGCGATCGTCGGCCTGCTGTTCGCCGGCGGCATCCTGCTCCTCTGGGTAAGCTGGAAGATGTGGCGGGAGCTGCGCGGGCCGAATGCGGAGGACACCGAAGCGGCCCTGACCAAGGGCGACGCGCATGTGCCGCGCAAGACCTTTGCGCAGGCTGCCTGGCAGATCGTGCTGGCAGACGTTTCGATGTCGCTCGACAACGTGCTGGCGGTGGCGGGCGCCGCGCGCGATCATCCGATCGCGCTGGTGTTCGGGCTCGGCCTGTCGATCGTGCTGATGGGCGTCGCCGCGAGCTTCATCGCCCGGCTGCTCAACCGGCACCGCTGGATCGCCTATATCGGGCTCGTCATCATCCTTTATGTAGCGCTGGACATGATCTGGCGTGGCGCGTGGGAGATCCACGCGCATGCTTTCTGAAGAGGAGAGTCAGAACCCGAAGCCGGCCAATGCTGACTTCAATTTCGGCGGAGGCGTTTTGCCCGAGGTGAAGACGATCTGCGGCGGCGGTGCGGGCGTGTCCCGGCGCGGGCGCGCCTGCAACAAATCGACGACGCGGCGCGCGATTGCCGGCGCCGGATCGAGCCAGGTGACCGGCCACGGTGCCAGCTTGCAGAAATGGTCGAGCAGCAGTGGATAGTGCGTGCAGGCTAGCACCACCGTGTCGGTGCGGCGGCCATCCTTGTCGACGAAGCAGGGCGCGATCTCGCGCGCGATCTCGGCGTCGTCGACCGGCTCACCGGCGAGTGCGGCTTCTGCGAGTGGGGCGAGGCGCGGTGAGCCGACCAGATCGACGTCGCAATCGGCGGCGAACTCGCGGATCAACGCGTGGGTGTATTCGCGGCTGACAGTGGCCAGCGTACCGAGTACGGCGATGCGTTTGGTCGCCGATTGGGCGCAGGCCGGCTTGATTGCTGGCACGGTGCCGACAAAGGGCACGCTGAAATGCGCGCGCAGGTCGCCGAGCGCCAATGTCGAGGCTGTGTTGCAGGCGATCACCACCAGATCAGGCGCGTGCTGCGTGATTGCCGCGTCAACTTGCGACCGCACGCGCGCGATCAGCGCGTCCTCGGGGAGGTCGCCATAGGGGAAGGCGGCATCGTCCGCGACATAGATGAAACCCGCATCGGGCCGTGTGCGTTTGACCTCGCGGAATACGGTGAGGCCACCGAGACCGGAGTCGAACATGAGGATGGTGGCGGGATCGGCGGTAGACATGGAGATGGGACGATGACAGCGGGACGTTGCGGAAAACTCGTTTACGTTTCGCGAACCTGGACACGAACGAAAATTAGCGACAACGGGCTGCAACTGCCAGTGGTCGACGCCCGAATTGCCGAGGCCCGGGAGGACCAGAAGGTCGTAATCGGTGGTGGCGTCGCGCACGGCGTCACGCGCTCGCGAACACCCGCTTGAAGATCGTGTCGACATGCTTGAGGTGGTAGTCGAGGTCGAAGTTGGCCTCGAGTTCCTTGTCGGAAAGCTTGGCGGAGACGTCGGGGTCGGCCTTGAGCAGGCCGAGGAAGTCGTTGCTCTCGCCGCCCCACACCTTCATGGCGTTGCGCTGGACGAGGCGGTAGGCGTCCTCGCGCGGCACGCCCTTTTGCGTCAGCGCGATCAGGACGCGTTGGGAGTGGATCAGGCCGCCGAGCTTGTCCAAGTTCTTCTGCATATTCGAGGGATAGACGACGAGCTTGTCGATGAGGCCGGTCAATCGTGCCAGCGCGAAGTCGAGCGTCACCGTGGCGTCGGGGCCGATCATGCGTTCGACCGACGAGTGCGAGATATCGCGCTCGTGCCAGAGCGCCACGTTCTCCATGGCAGGCAGGGCGTAGGCGCGCACCATGCGGGCGAGCCCGGTGAGGTTTTCCGACAGCACCGGGTTGCGCTTGTGCGGCATGGCGGAGGAGCCCTTCTGCTTCTCGGAGAAGAACTCTTCGGCTTCCAGCACCTCGGTGCGCTGCAGATGGCGGATCTCGGTGGCGAGCCGCTCCATGGATGAGGCGACGACGCCAAGGGTTGCGAAGAACATGGCGTGGCGGTCGCGCGGGATCACCTGGGTCGATATCGGCTCGACCGCGAGACCCATTGCCTTGGCGACGTATTCTTCTACGCGCGGATCGACTTGGGCGAAGGTGCCGACCGCGCCGGAGATGGCGCAGGTCGCGACTTCCTCACGTGCCGCGTGCAGACGGCGCCGCGCGCGCGCGAATTCGGCGTAGGCCTGAGCCATCTTGAGGCCGAACGTCGTGGGCTCGGCATGGATGCCGTGCGAGCGGCCGACGGTGACCGTGTTCTTGTGCTCGAAGGCGCGGCGCTTGAGCGCTTCAAGCAGCTTGTCGACGTCGGTGAGCAGGATGTCGGCGGCGCGCACGAGTTGCACATTGAAGCAGGTGTCGAGCACGTCGGACGAGGTCATGCCGGCGTGCACGAAGCGCGCCTCCGGCCCGACAATCTCCGAGAGATGGGTGAGGAACGCGATGACGTCGTGCTTCACTTCCGCTTCGATGGCGTCGATGCGGGCGACGTCGAACTTGGCGGCTTTGCCTTTTTCCCAGATCTTCTTGGCGGCGTCCTTCGGAATGATGCCGAGTTCGGCCATGGCGTCGGCGGCATGCGCCTCGATTTCGAACCAGATGCGGAACTTGGTTTCGGGGGACCAGATCGCACTCATCTGGGGGCGGGAATAGCGTGGGATCATTTCAACACTTTCATCCTTTGCCTCTCGCCATGGAGGAGAGAGGTGTTACGCCGCTTCTCCGCGCGCGAGCATGGCCGCGTTGCGGATGGCGTCGATGTTGCTCTTGTAGTTGCCGCCCTTGAATACGGCGGAGCCGGCGACCAGCACATTGGCGCCAGCGCGCACGACGTCGGCCGCGTTGTCGGGTGTCACGCCGCCGTCGATCTCGATGTCGATCGGCCGGCCGCCGCAGAGCGCGCTCACGGCGGCGATCTTATCGAGTTGCGACTTGATAAAGCTCTGGCCGCCGAAGCCGGGATTGACCGACATTACCAGAACCAGATCGACCATATCGATCAAATTTTCCAGCGTCGCGACCGGCGTGCCAGGGTTGAGTGTCACGCCCGCCTTCTTGCCGAGTGCGCGGATCGCCTGCAGCGAGCGGTGGACGTGCGGGCCAGCTTCCACATGCACGGTGATGATGTCGGAGCCGGCCTTGGCGAAGGCTTCGAGATAGGGATCGCAGGGGGCGATCATCAGATGCACGTCGAATGGTTTCTGTGTGATCGGCCGGATCGCCTGCACCATGGCCGGGCCGATGGAAATGTTGGGCACAAAATGGCCGTCCATCACGTCGACGTGGATCCAGTCGGCCCCGGCCGCTTCGATGGCGCGGACTTCCTCGCCGAGCTTGGCGAAATCGGCGGACAGGATCGAGGGGGCGATCAGGAGAGGACGCATCGGCAGTAAACCTCCAGTGTCCTGGTTCCGACGTTCGTATCCTGTTGCGGCGCGCTCGTCTACGAACGGCGGAACCGAAGGGACACTGGCAAATATTTGGCTCTAGTGCGGCTTTGTATTTGACGTTCTGCGAAAGAGCGAGCTGCGCTTGGTGGCGAAACGTCAAATCCGCCGCACCAGGCGGCGGCAGTCGGGTAACACGGGTCGGGGCGGCGGGCAACGAAAGCTGCTGTCGCGCCCGTGCCGGCAATTTTGCCCCGGGAAACCGGCAAAATTTGCCGGGCCGAGTGCGCCGGCAGCGGGCGGCAACAGCGCGCAGCCTGTGGAAAAGTTCAACGCTAGCATGGGTTTTCCGTTGTCGGCGACGATTGGCCCGGCTCTTGCGTGGCTCTTGTCACGGGGTGAAGTCCGCCGGACGTTGCCGGCGTGCCAAGGAGCGTTGGGTCATGTTTCCGTTGATCGGTGCCGCTGGCAGCGCGCTATCCATCCTGTCGTCGCTCCTGCAATCGAGCGCAGCGAGCAATACCAAATCCGCTGGCAACAATCCTTTGTCTTCGCTGGGGCAAACGCTGACTGGCGGCGGTAGTCAGCCGTCGCCGGCCGTCGCCGGCTCGGGCCAGGGCTCGGCGCCCTTGTCGAGCGGCACGCTAGCGACGTTGATCGCATTGCAGGGCCAGGGCGTGCGCGGCCAGGGCGGCGTCAGCGGGCAGGGCGGCTTGTTTTCTCAACTTGACGCGGACGGTGACGGCCAAATCAACAAGAGCGATTTCGAAAGCGCGCTCGGCGAAGCAGGTATCAATTCCTCAAGCGCCAACTCGCTGTTCAGCAAGCTCGACGCCAATGGCGACGGCAGCATTAGCCAGGGCGAATTGGCGAAGGCGCGGGGCGGCCATCATCACCACCATCATGGCGGGGAGGGCGGGCTGTCGAGCCTGCTGAATTCGACCGACGTCACCGGCGCCAGTACGCAGACCAGCGCCAACTCCGATGGTTCCAGCACGACTACCGTTACGTATGCTGACGGCAGCACCGTGAGCATGACCACGCCGGCGGCAAGCGGTAGTGCGGGAAGTACATCGGATAGCAAGACGGGCGGAACGCAGCAGGCCAATCTGCTTGAGCAACTCATCAAGCTGCAGTCGCAACTGACCGCGCGCTCGTCGGCCGCGACCTCGACGACGGCCTAGTCCGGATTTTGCTGCAGTCGCTGGGCGAGCGGCTTGAGCAAGTGCGGCAATAGGTAGATCGGAAACTGGGCGAGCGCGAAATAGAGCCACGCCACGTCGGACACCGCGAAGCCGGTGGCCGCTAGCATCAAACCGATATTGCGGTTTCCCGCGATCAACCCGATCGCCAGCGCGCGGGCGCGGCCGGCGGGCAGGAACACCAGCGCCGTGACGACAATCTGTCCCAGCGCCAGCGTGAAGGCGAGCGCGGTGAGACCGACGACGAGAAGCGGGTCCGACAGGAAATGCGCGGTGACGCCGTCCATGGCGGCGATCGCGAAATAGGCGAACGCGATCACGCTCAGGCCGTCGATCCGCAGCCTTTGCGCCTCGATGAAGGCGCGGCCCGCGAGACGGCGGATGACCGCGGCAGCGAGCGCGCTGCCGGCGATGTAGGCGAACAGGATGAGGCTAAAGTTGACCGGTGAGATCAGCGCCTGGCCGAGCAAGAAGTGGGTGAACAGGCCGGAGGTCAGGGGTACGACGGCGGCGCTCACGATCAAACTCGCGAGTGTCAGCGCCACGTCGAGGCCGAGCAGCGCCGCGAGCGCCGGCGAGGACATCAGGCCAGGCGCCGCCAATTGCAGAACCACCATGAAGTAGAGGCCGGGCATCAGGTGGCTTAGTCCGGCCGCGAGCGCGAGCGCGCCGAGCGCTGCCGGCAGCACCAGCATCGACCAGGCAACGGCCGCGACGGTCAGGCGGGGCCGCGCCAGGTGCCAGCGCAGTTCCACAGGGTCGACGCGCAGGAAGGCCAGCGTCACCATGATGATGATGGCGGGGCCGAGATAGGGCTTGAAGGCGGCGGCCAGCGGCGGCGCGGCAAGGCCGACGAAGATCGAACCGGCGGCGATCAGCGTGCCGTGGCGGCCGATCAGCGACAGCGCGGCCGCGAGCGGCGCCAGCAGTTTCATGAGCAGTTCGACTCCTGGCGGCAGGCGCACGACCGGTGGCGCCAGGTTTCGGAAAAGGTCATGCGCAAGCCAATCGGCCCCTTGATAGCGCCTTAAAGAGCGGCGATCTACGGGAGGCAGGCTGCTCTCCCCAGCAAGCAGGGAGAGGCGAAAGGAAATACCCATGGCTCGCACCGATGCCATCGTCCTGGGGGCCGGCATTGTTGGCACTTCGGTCGCGTTGCAATTGGCGAAGCGCGGGATGGGCGTGGCGCTCGTCGACCGCGTTGGTGTGGGCGAAGCGACCTCCTACGGCAATTCCGGCGTTATCGAGGGCAGCACCATCCTGCCGCCGGCGTTCCCATCGAGCCTGCGAGCAATCGCGCGGGTGGCGCTCAAGCGAGCGAGCGAGGCGAATTATCACCTTTCATTCCTGCCGCGCGTGGCGCCCTGGTTGCTGAGGTTCCGCGCCAATTCGAGCCCAACGCGTCTGGCGGAGAACGCGCGGGCGAACCGGCCGCTATTTGCGCGCGCGCTCGCCGAACACGAAATGCTGATGGCCGAATCCGGCGCCACGCATTACCTGCGCAAGACCGGCTGGATGAAGCTTTATCGCGACGCGCGCGCCTTCGACGCGCTGCAGCTCGAGTTCGATCTCGCCAAGGAGTTCGGCCTGCCGCTCGAGGCGCTAGATGCCGCCGGTGCGCAGAAGTTGGAGCCCTCACTTAATCCGGCGTTCAAGCGCGCGGTGTTCTGGCCGAAGGCGGCGAGCATCAGTGATCCCCTAGCGGTGACACGTGCCTATGCCGCCCGCTTTGCAGCACTCGGCGGCGTGATGGTCAATGGCGACGCACGAACGTTGCATCGCAACGGCGATCGCTGGCGCGTGGAAACCAACGAAGGCGGTGTCGACTCTGGGCAAGTGGTGGTAGCGCTGGGACCCTGGGCGCCGGATCTGCTTGAGCCCATGGGATTGAAACTGCCCATGGCCTTCAAGCGCGGCTATCACCGGCACTTCCGCGCGCAAGGTGGCGCGACATTGGCGCGGCCGGTGGTCGATGTCGAATACGGCTATCTGATCACGACGATGGAGCAGGGCATTCGCTTGACCACCGGTGCCGAATTTGCCGCGCGCGATGCTCAGCCGACGCCGGTGCAGTTCGACCGCTTGATGCCGTATGCGCGCAAGTTGTTTCCGCTCGGCGAGCGCGCCGACGACAAGACCTGGATGGGGTCGCGGCCGTGCTTCCCGGATTCGCGGCCCGTCATCGGCCGCGCGCCGGGGATCAAGGGACTTTGGCTCGCCATTGGCCATGCCCATTGGGGTCTGACGCTTGGGCCGGTCACCGGCGTCCTGCTCGGTGAGATGATGGCGGGTGAGACGCCGTTCTGCGATCCGGCGGCCTACGCGGCGGAGCGGTTTCTTTAGCCGCCGAACTTGTCCTTCCAACTCGGCAACGCGCCCCGAAACGGCAGCGCGTCGGCCTCGTAGACGCCGCGGGCAATCGCACGCGCCAACACGTTGGCCGCGACCATGCCGAGCTCGCTCAACCCGTAAACCGGGTCGGGCAGGGGCTTCGCACCCAAGGCCGCGGCGAACACAACGTCGCCGTCAAGCGGCGTGTGAACCGGATAGATGGCGCGCCCGAGGCCGGTCTGTGCCATCACCGCGAGCCGCTTGCATTGCGCTTTTGTGAGCGTGGCGTCGGTGGCGACAACGGCGAGCGTCGTGTTCTCGCCCGGCGCCCCCTTGCTGCGGAAGGCGAGCGCTTCCGGCGGAAACGGTTGCGGCCAGCCGCGGCCGCCGAACTCGTTGCCCTGCTCGAAAGGCGCCGCCCAGAAATGCGGGCCGTCGCCGATGGTCGTGCTGCCGGCGGCGTTGACCGCGACAATGGCGCCGACGGTGATGCCGCCCGCGGTCTTAGCCGAGGCGGAGCCGAGACCGCCCTTGAGATTGACGCTGGTCGCGCCCAAGCCGGCGCCAACTGACCCAAGGGCGCAATCGCTGCCTGCGTTCTTCGCCGCCTCGTAGCCGAGCTCGCGGTAGGGCGGGTAGCGGCCCCAATCCTTGTTGCCGCCGGAGAGCAGGTCGAACAGGATCGCCGCCGGCACGATCGGCACCACCGCCTCGCGCACGCGGAAGCCGCGGCCTTGTTCGCGCAAATAGGCCTGCGCGCCCGAGGCGGCGTCGAGCCCGAAAGCCGAACCGCCGGAGAGCACGATGGCGTCGATACCTTCCACGGTCTGCGCCGGGTCGAGCAGGGCGCTCTCACGCGTGCCGGGCCCGCCGCCGCGCACGTCGATCGAGGCGACAACGGCCTTGTCGAACACCAGCGCGGTGGCCCCGGAACCGAGCGTGGCGTCGCCAGCATGGCCCACGCGTACGCCGGGAACGTCGGTGATCAGGTTGCGTGATGGCATGGCGTTCTTCCCGGCATCTTTCGCTTCGAATCAATTTGCTGACCTCCACCTCATTCCTCCCCTTTCAGGGGGAGGGAGGTCGCGCGGCACGGTCCTCCCTCCCCCTGAAAGGGGGAGGGTCGGGGTGGGGGTCCCGTTCAACCGCCTATCACATCCTCGCCACATCGTTCAGTGCAACCTTGCCATCGCCACACTTGAGCGGGCATATCGGCGCCCATGCACAGTGACGTCACCCTCGCGGCCGCGCTCATCGCCGGCCTGGTCAGCTTCCTCTCACCCTGCGTGCTGCCGCTGGTGCCGCCCTATCTGGTGTTCCTCACCGGCACCTCGCTGGAGCGCTTCGCCGACAAGGAGCCGGAGCGCCAGGTCAAGCGCGAGACGGTGGTCGCGGCGCTTCTGTTCGTCGCTGGCTTTTCCACCGTGTTCGTGGCGTTGGGCGCGAGCGCCAGCGTCGTCGGCTCGGTGATCCGCGCCTATTCCCACCCGCTCGGCATTATCGCCGGCGTAGTGATCATCGTGATGGGCTTGCACTTCCTCGGCATCACACCGATCTCCTTCCTGCACCGGCAGAAGCGGTTGGACGTCGCCAAGCCAGTTGGGCTGTGGGGCGCCTATGTCATCGGGCTGGCATTTGCATTTGGCTGGACGCCCTGCATTGGACCGATCCTGGCGGCAATTCTGGCGGTCGCTGCCTCCGAACAGACGGTGGCGAAAGGCGCGGGACTATTGGCGATCTATTCGCTGGGGCTCGGCATCCCGTTCGTCGTTGCGGCCTTTGCCGTCGAGCCTTTCGCGGCGTTCCTGGCGCGGTTCAAGAACTATCTGCACCGGGTCGAGCAGGCGATGGGCGCGCTTCTGGTGCTCACCGGCGTCGCGTTCCTGACCGGCAGCCTCAATCAGGTGAGCGTGTGGCTGCTGCAGTTATTCCCGGGCCTGGGTAGTATCGGATGATGCAAATGAAAAGCCCGCCGAAACCGGCGGGCTTCTCGTTGTTCGGTGCGGAAGCGTGTCGCTTATTGACCCATCTCGACGTACTTACCGCCCTTCTGCCATTGGTAGAACACGTAGTCGAGCTTGGTGATGTCGCCCTTCTTGTCGTAACCGATCGGGCCCAGCACGGTGTCCCACTTGCCCTTGTGGATCTCGGCCGCGACCTTCTTGGGATCCGTGGTCTTGGCCTTCTTGGCGGCCTCCGCCCAGATCTGGATGGCAGCGTAGGTATAGAGCGTGTAGCCCTCTGGGTTGATGCCCTTGTCCTTGAAACGCTTCACGACCGCGGCTGCGACCGCGCGCTTGGTCGGATCGGGACCGAAGGTGAACATCATGCCGACGCCGGCGTCGCCGGTGATCGACCAAAACTCGTCGGTGGCGATGGCGTCGCCGGAGATCATCTGCGCCTTCAGCCCCTGCGACCGCATCTGGCGCAGCATCAGGCCGGCTGAGGTGTGATAGCCGCCGACGTAGACGACGTCGATCGAATTCGCCTTCATGCGCGAGACCAGCGCGTTGAAGTCCTTGTCGTCCTTGCCGTAGGCTTCCATCATCTTGACCTTCACGCCCTTCTTGTCGAGCGTCTTCTTCACCTCGTCGGCGAGACCCTGGCTGTAGGTCTGCTTGTCGTGGACGATGGCGATGTTCTTGCCCTTGTAGTGCGCCGCGATGTAGTTGCCGGCGACCTCGCCCTGCTGGTCGTCACGGCCGCAGACGCGGAACAGGTTCCAATTGCCGCGCTCGGTGAACTTTGGGTTGGTCGAGGCGGGGGTGATCTCGATTACGCCGGCGTCGGTATAGACGTCGGAAGCCGGAATCGAGGAACCCGAGCAGAAGTGGCCGATCACGACCGGTACGTTTGCCTGAACCAGCTTCTCGGCCACCGACCGCGCCTGCTTGGGATCGCAGGCGTCGTCCTCGATGTCCATCTTGATCTTCTTGCCGAGCACGCCGCCAGCCTTGTTGATGTCCTCGATTGCCACCGTCGCGCCGTTCTTGAACTGCTGGCCGAACGTGGCATATTGCCCGGTCAACGGACCGGCGACGCCGATGGTGATGTCCGCAGCCGATGCCGCGCCGGCAAGCGCGAGCGACAGGCCGGCCGCCAATCCAGTGAGCCGCAACAGTTTCATGATACGCTCCTTTTAGCAGGGAAGGACGTCGGCGGGCCTCAAGGCCCGCAACGGAAAGGCCCGACAGATCATTCTATTCTCTCAGAATTTGCCGGGAAGTCACCATCTGGCGCCTTGTTCCTAAGTTGAATTTTCGCCCGCCGGGTTCCGGTCGCGCCACGTAAAGGGCCCGTTACGCTCATAAAGCCAGGGATATTGCCGCGTCATCTGGTTGGTGCGGGCTATCCGGAATGAGATCGAGGCGACGGCCACGAGGTAGAGTGTGTCCACCAAGTAGGACTCCAACGCCAAGATGTGGGCCTGAAACAGCGCGAAATGCAGAAAGCGCACACCCGCACCCAGCATCAGCATGTAGACGATCACGTACCAGTATGGCCGCCAAGTCGCGGCGATAGCACGGCCGGCGAGGGCTGCCGCGCCGCCGCCAATGATGCAGGTCACCATCAAGACCTGAAGCCAGGATTCCGTGGCGTAAAGCGCGGTCATGGCCGAGGCTGCCTCATGTCAATGCCGACCGCCTTCGAGATAGGCGGCGCGCACTTCGGGCCGCTGCAGCAATTCGCGGCCGGGCCCGGACATGGTGACCAGCCCGTTGACCATGACGTAGCCGCGATGCGCGAGCTTGAGCGCATGATAGGCGTTCTGTTCGACCAGGAACACGGTTAGCTTTTCGCGCTCGTTGAGCGCGCGGATGGCGTCGAAGATCTGCTTGACCAGGAGCGGTGCCAGACCGAGCGACGGTTCGTCAAGCAGCAAAAGCCGCGGCCTGCTCATCAACGCGCGGCCGATCGCCAGCATTTGCTGCTCGCCGCCCGACAATGTGCCGCCGCGCTGGTGCCTGCGCTCCTTCAGTCGCGGAAACAGTTCGAACACGCGCGCGAGATCTTCATCGAAGTGTCGCTCGTCCGTGACGGTGGCGCCCATTTGCAGGTTTTCCATTACCGTCATGCGGCCGAAGATGCGGCGGCCCTCCGGCGATTGCGCAATTTTCAGCCGGGCGATTTCGTGGGCGGGCAGGCCGGTGATGTCGCGGCCGTCGTAGTAGACGTGGCCCTCGCGCGGGTGTGGGTCGCCGAAGATGGTCATTATGAGGGTCGACTTCCCGGCGCCGTTTGCGCCGATCATGGCGACGATTTCTCCGGCGTGGATGTCGATGTCGACACCCTTCAGCGCAATGATGTTGCCGTAATAGGTTTTCACGCCGCGCACGGAGAGGAGCGGCGTGGTGGCGGCGGTGGCTTCGACCGCGCTCATAGGCCGGCCTCCGCGTGGGCGATTTCGATCTCCTCGTCGGCGACGCCGAGATAAGCGGCGATGACTTTGGGATCGTCGCGCACGCCGGCCGGAGCGCCGTCTGCGATCTTGACGCCATAGTCGAGTACGACGATGTGGTCGGAAATCTCCATCACCACCGACATGTCGTGCTCGATCAGCAGAATCGACGTGGCGTGTTCGGCGCGGATGAACAGCAGCAGTTCATTGAGTTCGCCGCTTTCGCGCGCATTGAGACCCGCGGCCGGCTCGTCGAGGCAGAGCAGCACCGGGTCGGCGCACATGGCACGCGCGACTTCGAGCCGGCGCTGGGCGCCGTAGGGCAAGGCGCCGGCCGGATCGTCGGCGCGGTCGAGCAAGCCGATGCGGTCGAGCCAGTAGCGTGCCTTGTCTTTGGCGGTACGCTCGGCGGCGGTGAAAGTGGCGATGCCAAACATGCCGAGCACAGTCATGCCCGAGGCGCGCATAAGCCGATTGTGCTGCGCCACCATCAGGTTCTCGAGCGCGGTCATGCCCTGGAACAAACGGATGTTCTGGAAGGTGCGGGCGACGCGGGCGAGCTTGTTGATGCGGAAGTCGAACAGGCGCTCGAGCAGATAGAAGTTGCCGTCGGCGTGGGTGAGTTTCAACATGCCCGTGGTCGGCTTGTAGAAGCCGGTGATGCAGTTGAACACCGTGGTCTTACCGGCGCCGTTGGGTCCGATCAGCGCCGTGATCTTGCCGCGCTCGGCGCTGAAGGAGACGTCGTCGATCGCGATCAGGCCGCCAAAGCGCATGGTGAGGTGCTGGACGGAGAGGATGGCGTCGGCGGCATCAGTCATGACGGGCGCGCCTCCAGGACCACGATTTGGTCCGTGCCTGCCTGACAAATTCTGCGCCGACTTCGTGCTCCCGGCCCAGGAAGATGGTGGGCGTGCGCGTCGCCACCAGGCCGCGCGGGCGCCAGATCATGATCAGCACCATGGCGAGCCCGAATACCAGCATGCGGAACTGGGCGAACTCGCGGAAGAGTTCGAACCCGCCGAGCATCGCGGCCGCCGCCACAGCGACGCCGATCTGCGAGCCCATGCCGCCGAGCACCACGATCGCCAGCACCAGCGCAGATTCGGTGAAGGTGAAGCTCTCCGGCGAGATAAAGCCCTGACGGGTGGCGAAGAACGAGCCGGCGAAACCGGCGAACATCGCGCCCATGGCGAAAGCGGTAAGCTTGGTGTTGGTGGTGTTGATGCCGAGCGAGCGGCAAGCGATCTCGTCCTCGCGCAATGCCTCCCAGGCGCGCCCGATCGGCAGCCGGCGCAGGCGAATGGTCACCATGTTGGTGATCAACGCCAGCACCAGGATCAAATAATAGAGGAAGACGATGCGGTGGGTGAACGAATATTCCAGCCCGAAGAAGTGCGCGAAGCCGTCGTCGCCGCGCGTGAACGGGAGGCCGAAGAAGCTCGGTCGCGGGATGCCGCTGATGCCGTCGGGACCGTGGGTCAACGATTGAAAGTTCAACAGCACCAGCCGGATGATCTCACCGAAGGCCATGGTGACGATGGCGAGATAGTCGCCGCGCAGCCGCAGCACCGGGAAACCAAGAATGATGCCCCAGAACGAAGCTAGGATGCCGGCAAGCGGCAGGCAAATCCAGAACGAGAAGCCGAAGTGCTCCGCCAACAGCGCGTAGGAATAGGCGCCGACCGCATAGAAGGCGACGTAACCGAGATCGAGCAGGCCGGCCAAGCCTACCACGATGTTCAGGCCCCAGCCCAGCATCGTGTAAGTGAGGATCACGATGCCGAGATCGAGCAAATAACGATTGTGGTAGAACACGATCGGTAGCGCGATCGCAAAGGCGAGCAACAGCGGCGCCGCAAGCATGGGCAGCTGATGGAGACGCGCGCGCAGGCCCGCCGGCAGTCTGGGGCCGAATTCGATAACACGTTCGCCGAGGAGCGCCTCGCGCACAAAGGCTCCGACGAAGACGACCCCGACCATGATGGCCAGCAGGCCGGGCCGGCCGGTGAGATAGAGCGCGCCATTCTCACCCGTGTGGGTGCGCAATCCGATCATCAACGAGAACAGGCCGAAGGCGACCAGCGCTGAAAAGAGCGCGCGCTTGAGCGCGACAACGGGATCGAAACGGCGCTTGCTGCTCGGGGCGGACAAGGACGACACGCCGTTATGCTCTCTTTTAAACTTTTTCCACTTCCGGCCGGCCGAAAAGACCCGTCGGCAGGAAGATAAGCACGATGACCAGGATGGAGAAGGCGGCCACGTCCTTGTACTCGATGGAGAAATAGGCCGACCATAGGGTCTCGATCAGGCCGATCAGCAGGCCGCCGATCATCGCGCCGGGCAGCGAACCGATGCCGCCGAGCACCGCGGCGGTGAACGCCTTCACGCCGGCGACGAAGCCGATGTAGAAGTCAATTACGCCGTAATAGAGCAGGTGCATGACGCCGGCGACGGCGGCGAGCGCAGCGCCGATGACGAATGTGTAGGCAATGGTGCGGTTGACGTCGACGCCGAGCAGCGAGGCCATCTTGAGGTCCTGCTCGCAGGCGCGCATGTCGCGGCCGAGCCGCGTTCGCGCCACCAGCCAGGAGAAGATGGCCATCAGCACTACGGTAGTGATCATCACGATGATCTGGATGTTGGACAATTGTACCGTGAAGCTGCCCTGCTGCATCAACGTGTAGCCGCCATGGATCAACGGCGGCAGCGGCTTGACGCGGGCGCCTTGCGCGACCTGCGCGTAGTTTTCCAGCGCGATCGACATGCCGATGGCGGAGATCAGCGGCGCCAAACGGAAGGACTGGCGCAACGGACGGTAGGCGAAGCGCTCAAGCGTCCAGCCGTAGAGCGCGGTCAATGCCATGGCGATCAACAGCACCAGGAAAAGGGCGAGTGGGACCGCGGTGATGCCGATTGCGACCAGACAGAGGAAGGTGATGAGGGCAATGAATGCGCCGATCATGAACACGTCGCCGTGCGCGAAATTGATCATGCCGATGATGCCATAGACCATGGTGTAGCCGATGGCGATAAGGCCGTAGATGGCGCCGAGCGTTGCCCCATTGATCAGCTGCTGGAGGAAATAATCCATGCGACCCCTTCCTTCCGCATGGCTGCCCGGCCGACAACCGTATAAGCCCCGGGAAAGGCTTAACAGGCGGGGCCGCAAGCAGCAACGTTTGCCGCTGCGGCGCGTGTGACTAACTCGCAGCACGCGCCCGGTTCCGGCACCTGCGGCCGGAGCTGGCTCGGCATGTTGCGCCGCCCTGGCCGTTTTGCACGGTGAAACGGGCGCAAGGCGCAGTGGTCAGAGCCCGCAGGCTCGCCTATGCTTAGACCTATGGCTAACCCCGCGCTTCCGCTGTTCCACCTCTACGGCGATCCGCCGGACGATTCCGCATTCGACTTTATCCATATCGAGACCATTGCCTCGCGTTCCTCGGTGCACGACTGGACCATCCGCGCCCACCGCCACCGCAATCTGTTCCAGGTGTTGCTGATCGAGCAAGGCGGCGGCGAGATGAGCTTCGAAACGGCGATCGTGCCGTTCGCTGCGCCAGCGATGATCTTGGTGCCCGCCACCACCGCGCACGGCTTTCGCTTCAGGCCGCAGGTCACCAATGGTTGGGTGGTAAGCTTCACCGAGGACGTTGCCGACGCACTCGGCGACCAATCGGGCGAGGCGCTGGCGCGATTGAAGGCGCTGGCGGCGCAGCCGCTGGTGCCGCTCAAGGACTTGAACGAGACGAGGCGTCTTTCGGCGCTGTGCGCCGAACTCGACGAGGAGAGTTCATTGGCGCGCGAAGGCTACCGGCTGGCGATGCGCGCGGTTATGGCGCTGGTCGCCATCGAAGTGGTGCGTTTGGCGGCGAGCCGGGCGCGCAGCGGCGCGGTGACGCTGTCGCGCGCGGACGCGCAAGTGGAACTATTGCGTCGGTTGATCGACGAACATTTCCGTAAAGAGCGGCTGATCAGTTTCTACGCCGAGAGGCTGGCGATGACGGCCGACCGGCTGAATGACCACGTCAAGCGCGCGACCGGCGTCACCGCCGGTCATCTGATCCGCCAGCGCGTGTTGACCGAAGCCAAGCGCCAGCTCGTGTTTACCAATCAGCCGATTCACGAGATCGCCTACGATCTCGCCTTTTCCGATCCGTCGCACTTCACGCGCTTCTTCCGCAAGCAGACAGGCACGACGCCGCAGGTCTTCCGTGAGGGCCGGGGGGATTGAGCCTGCGCCATGCGGGCGCACGGAACTCACAGGCTTTTTGGTAAACGGCTAACAAGTAAGGTAAAGATTTAGTTTCTTTTGAACTCCCCATCTAACCCGAATACCCATGAAGCACTACCAAAGGAGGTGCTCATGCGCAAACTCTCGTACGCATCCGTAGCGATGGTTCTCGGGATTTCCGTCTATTTCATGTTGTTTTGGGGCTCCGGTGGCCTGCGCATGCTGACTTCGCCGACCTATGGTCTGGATGATGCGTGGCGCTCGCAATTCGTGTTCGCGATCGGCAGTTATTTCCTCCTGACGCCGGTCGGTCTGATCAAGCTTGCCGCCTTCTTCGCAACGCTCAAGCTGGCAATCGCCGCCATTTGCGCGGTGCACATCTTCGATCGCGTGCGCAGCCTGATCAGCGGCAAGGCCGACAACGAAGTCCTCGAGGCGGGCCTGATTCTGGTTGTGGCAATCAGCATTTTGTCTGTCGGTCCGGCGGTATGGTCGCAGAACGCTGAACTCGTGCGCGAGAGCGCGATCCAGTTGTCGCTCGCAGCTCTGGCCGCGGCGCTCTGCTTGCGCGAGCGGGCCAACAGCCGAAAGAGCGACTCTACCGACCTGAAGCCGGAGGTGGCGAAACCGGCGTTTGAGACGACGATGACGCGGTCTCGCTTCTGATGATCAATCGAGCCGGGCGCCGTTCGCGGCGGCCGGCTGTACCGGATGACGCTCGTGGGGGCGGCGGAAATCCGATGGGGACGACGGGGCCATGGTCAATCGTGTCATTGCCATAGTTATTTTTCTGGGTATTCGCGGCGGTATGGCATGGTTCGTCGCGCATGAAGCGGGGCTATTTGCGGCCGAGAAACTGAACGAGGTCGCGCGCGCGCTCGGCTCGATGTAACGGCGCTCTTGCGCGCGCTATTTCGGGCGCGCTTCGTGCAGCCCGCGGTCGGGCGGCTGCAATTTCCCGCTGCGCCGATCCTTCACCGCCTGTATCAGTGCACGTGCCGCGTTGCGCACGTCATCCTGGAAATCGACGTCGCGGTCGAGATCGTCGTGACTGGTGGCGTAGGGCATCAGATAACCGACATAACGGTCGAGCAGCGACAAATGTCCTGACGGGATCATGCCGATGTCCTGCAGCCAGTCCGCGAGGATGCGGCGCAGATTTTCGGTACCGGCGGCATCGCCGTGCACGACCACCGAGAATACCCGGCCAGCAAGGTGGCGCGGATAGGGCCAGCCCTTCAATTCAATTTCCTTGGCCTTCTTCGGGTCCTTGCCGTTGGTCGAGGTCGGGTCCGGATTGCCGCCGTCGGCGCACACCAGCCGGTCGATCATCAGCTTAAGCACCGACGGCGCCTGGTACCAGTTGACCGGGGTGACGATCATCACGCCGTGCGCGGCCACCCATTTCGGATAGATCTCCGCCATCCAGTCGCCGGCCTGGCCGAGCGCGTGGTTGGGATAGCAGCTGCACGGCCAGTGGCAGAGCGGCTGCGCGGTGGAAACGCAAGCCTTGCACGGGTAGATCACACGGCCGTATTCGGCGGAGAGCCGCGACAAGTCGAGCAACTCGGTCTCGAAGCCGGGCACTTTCTCAATTGTCTCCTTGGCCATCATTGCCAGGCGGAAGGTCTTCGACATTTCGCCGGGGCAGGTCTGGTCGTTGCGCGGAGAACCGTTGACGATCAGCACGCGCGACGGCGATTTCGCAGCTTTTTGCTGGCGCTCCGCCTTCTGCACGGCGTCGCGGGTGGCGAGCCACTCGATCGGCAAGTCGAAATTGGGGTCGGCGAAGCCTTTGCCGGCTTTCCGCGTGCGCGGGCTCTTGTGATAATCGTCGTAGGCGGTCCAGGCGGCATCGACGATCTTGTCGAGTTCGCCCTGCAGCGGCGCGAACAAGGGATCGTAGAATTTTGCCAGGAAGCGCTGCCTGAATTCGCGTTTGCCGAGCTGAACGCTCGGCATGCCGGTGCGCACTTTGATCTTGGCCATGGTATCCTCCCAACGGAGCCGGGCCATGGCTACGTTAAAAGCGCATTCAAGCCGAAATGACGAGTGCGTCACCGGGCCGTGATGCGCTTATTTCGACTTCGTGACCTCCGCCATCACTTCGCCCGCCAGCTTGAAGGCGTGGTTGGCCGCCGGCAACCCGCAATAGATTGCCTGTTGCAGAACGATTTCCTTGATGTCGTCGGCGGAAAAGCCGCCCTCGACTAGCGCCGCGCGCACGTGCATCTTGAACTCGTCCCATTTGTCGAGTGCAAGCATGGTGCCGATTACCAGAATACGGCGGGTGCGCTCGTCGAAATGAGGGCGCGTCCAGACTTCGCCCCAGGCGGCGCGGGTGATGAAGTCCTGAAATTCCTCGGTGAAGGCGCTCTTGTTGGTATTGGCGCGGTCCACCCAAGCATTGCCCAGCACCTTGCGGCGTTGAGCCATGCCTTTTTCATAGCGTTCCTTCTCATCCATGACAGCGGCCTCAGCTCAGGAAATCGAGCACAGCCTTAGTATAGGCCTGCGGCTGTTCCATATTGGAAATATGGGCGGCATCGATGCTGTGAAGCTTGGCGCCCTTGATCTGCTTTTGGATTGCTTCACCCGCCGCCGGCGGAGTGGCGGCATCCTGGGCGCCGACGATCACCATGGTGGGCGCGCTGATGTTCGGATTGCTCGGACGCATGTCCATCGCCATGATCGCCTGGCAGCAGCCGATGTAGCCGTTGGGGTCGGTGGCGACGAACATCTTCTTCATATGCGCGATCGTCTCCGGCGCGCGCTGACGGAAGCCTTCCGTGAACCAGCGCTGCATGTTGGCGTCAACCAGTTGATCGAGCCCGTTCTCCTCGACGAACTTGATGCGGTCGTTCCACGGCGTCTTGTCGGGGTAATGGGAATGGGTATTGGAGAGCACAAGCTTCTCCATTCGGTCGGGGGCGTTGGCGCCCAGCCATTGCCCGACCATGCCGCCCATCGATAGCCCGCACCAGTTGGTCTTCTCGATGTCGAGCGCGTCGAGCACTGCGATCACGTCGCGGCCGAAGCGCTCCATGGAGTAGGGGCCTTGCGGCACGCCGGACTGGCCGTGACCGCGGCGGTCGTAGCGGATGACGCGGAAACGCTTGGCAAATTCGGGGACCTGCGCGTTCCACATGTGCAGATTGGTGCCGAGGGAATTCGACAGCATCAGCGCAGGCGCGCCTTCGGGACCTTCGACCTCTACATTGATCTTGCAGCCGTCGTCGACCTCAATCTTCGGCATGTATTTCCCCCTGCATGTGATTGGTGCGCCCGCGCGGGCGGTGTAAAGGGCCAATTCGGCGTTCGGTTCCACCCTTAAAGGCCTTGGCTGCTGCTGCAAAGCCCCTTTTCAGGCGGGCCTTGAGGGCTTAAGCCGGGTGTCAGGATGGGCCCAAGCGGCCGCGGCACCAACGCGGCGTCTCGCAATTGCCTCCCCGTTCTCAGCGCACTCTGATTGGCAATTTCGAGACAAATGCCGCACTAGAAACAATAACTTGCTAGTATCCCTTCGTTTCTGAATTTCCGATCGGTGTTTGCTGTAATGTGGTCGGCAATTCGGAAACGGGACACCAGTGTTTAGGAGACGACACCCATGGCGATGACCATGACCGGAGAGGTTCAGCTTCCTGCCACGCGCGAGGTGGTCTGGGCGAAACTCAACGATGCGGAAGTACTAAAGGCCTGCATCCCCGGCTGCGAGGAACTCAACAAGACCTCCGACACCGAATTCGACGCGGTTGCCACTACCAAGATCGGTCCGGTCAAAGCGCGCTTCAAAGGCCATGTGCATCTGACCGACCTAGACCCGCCGAACGGCTACAAGATTTCCGGCGAGGGAAGTGGCGGGGTTGCCGGATTCGCCAAAGGTGGGGCGACGGTGGCGCTCGCCGAAAAGGATGGCGGCACCCTGCTGACCTACAATGTGGAAGCGCAGATCGGCGGTAAGCTCGCCCAGCTCGGTCAGCGTCTGGTCAACGGCGCAGCCAAGAAACTCGCGGACGATTTTTTTCAGAAATTTGCCGCACAGGTTGCAGGTGGTTAGCCCCTTCTTTCCAAAAGGGAAACACGCCCTTTCCGAAAAGTTCATGCGCCAGCAAAACGTTAGCCGCGACGCAGGAGGAATGCGCCGACGCGTGTTCCAATTTCTCCGGTCGTGAATTCACCGCTTCGGACTTTTGAATTGCTTGACCAGCAATAGCGCCGGGGTTCAAAGTCTTTCCGGTTCCGGATCGAAATCGGCTCAGTTTCGAGCCCGAGCGCTTGCCGTCCGGGAGCGGGCGCGTCGAAAAGAGGGCTTTTTGCCCCGAATTTGGGAGGATGGTCATGCCAACGGTCTCCATGACGGTGAACGGCAAGCCGGTTAGCGGCGAGGTCGAAGCCCGCACGTTACTGGTGCAATTCCTGCGCGAGAACCTACGGCTCACGGGCACCCATGTCGGCTGCGACACCTCCCAGTGCGGCGCTTGTGTCATCCATATCGACGGTATCGCCGCCAAGTCCTGCACCACACTTGCCCTGCAATGCGAGGGTGCCAACATCACCACCATCGAGGGTCTGGCCAAGCCCGACGGCACCCTGCATCCGATGCAGGAGGCATTCCGTGAGAACCACGGCCTGCAGTGCGGCTACTGCACCCCGGGCATGATCATGGCCGCGCTCGACATCGTACGCCGCAACGGCAACGACCTCGACGAGCACACGATCCGCGAGCAACTCGACGGCAACATCTGCCGCTGCACCGGCTACCACAACATCGTCAAGGCGATCGCCGCCGGCGCCAAGGCCATGGCCTGATTGGCACAAAACCTAAGAAAAAGGAGCGTCGCAGCAAGCGGCCGAACAACAAGAAGCGTCTTTCATAACAACCAGGGAGGAGACCGCCATGAGCGCGACCGGCATCGGCGCGGCGGTGCGCCGTAAGGAAGACATCCGCTTCGTGACCGGAAACGGCAAATACACAGACGACGTAGTGCGGCCGGGCGAGACGCGCGCCGTGTTCGTGCGCTCGCCGCACGCCCGCGCCAAGATCAAGAAGATCGACGTCAGCGCGGCCAAGCGCATGCCGGGCGTGATCGACGTGCTCACCGGCGCACAACTCGCCAGCGACAAGATCGGCAGCCTCATCTGCGGCTGGATGATCCACTCCAAAGACGGCTCGCCGATGAAGATGGCGCCGCATCCGGCGCTTGCCGCCGAGACGGTCAATCATGTCGGCGACGCGGTGGCGGTAGTAATCGCAGAAACGCAAGCGCAAGGGCGCGACGCCGCCGAGAAGGTGGTGGTCGATTACGAGGTGCTGCCGGCGGTGATCGACCCAGCCAAGGCCAAATCGGGGCCGCAGATCCACGAGATCGCGCCCAACAACACGATCTACGAATGGGCGCTTGGTGAGGCCGGGGCGGTGAATGCGATATTCGCCTCCGCCAAGCACGTTACCAAGCTCGACATCATCAATAACCGGCTGGTGCCTAATGCGATCGAGCCGCGCGCGGCGCTTGCCGAATACGACGCGGGCAACGACTCGCTGACGCTCTGGAACACGTCTCAGAACCCGCACGTCGCGCGGCTCGTCATCTCGGCCTTCGTTGGCATTGCGCCCGAGCACAAGTTGCGGGTGATCGCGCCCGACGTCGGCGGCGGCTTCGGCTCCAAGATCTTCATCTATCCGGAGGAGGTCGTTTGTCTCTGGGCGGCGCGCAAGGTGCGCCGGCCGGTGAAATGGACGGCGGATCGCAGCGAATCCTTCCTCACCGACGCGCATGGCCGCGACCACGTCACCAAGGCCGAACTGGCGCTCGACGAGAACGGCAAGATATTGGCGCTGCGCGCGCACACCATCGCCAATCTCGGCGCCTATATGTCGACTTTCTCGTCGTCAGTGCCGACCTATCTCTACGCCACGCTGTTGTCGGGTCAGTACGACATTCCGCTGATTTATTGCGAGGTCGATGCGGTCTACACCAACACCGCGCCGGTCGATGCTTATCGCGGCGCTGGCCGGCCGGAAGCGACCTTCGTGGTCGAGCGGCTAGTGGAAGTGGCGGCGCGCGAGATGGGCATCGATCCGCCCGACCTGCGCAGGCGCAACTTCATCAAGTCGTTCCCGCACCAGACGCCTGTGATCATGGCCTACGACGCGGGCGACTATAACGCCTCGCTCAAGAAGGCGATGGAGATCGCCGACGTGAAGGGCTTCAACAAGCGCAAACGCGAGTCTGCGCGAAATGGCAAGCTGCGCGGCCTCGGCTACTCGACCTATATCGAGGCCTGCGGCATCGCGCCGAGCCAGGCGGTTGGCTCGCTGGGTTGCGGCGTGGGCCTGTGGGAATCGGCCGAGGTGCGGGTCAACCCGACCGGCTCGGTGGAAGTGCTCACCGGCTGCCACGCGCACGGGCAGGGCCACGAGACCACCTTCGCCCAGCTCGTATCGGAGCGGCTCGGCATTCCGATCGACGACATCACCGTCGTGCACGGCGACACCGACAAGGTGCAGTTCGGCATGGGCACGTACGGCTCGCGCTCGGGCGCGGTCGGCATGTCGGCGTTGGTCAAGGCGCTCGACAAGGTCGAGGCCAAGGCCAAGAGGGTTGCCTCGCACGTGCTCGAGGCATCCGAAAGCGACATCGAGTTCAAGGACGGCAAGTTCACGGTGGCCGGGACCGACAAGTCGGCAGCCTGGGGCGACATCACGCTGCAGGCTTACGTCGCGCACAAGATTCCCTGGGGCGACGTCGAGCCCGGTCTTTCGGAAGGGGCCTTCTACGACCCGACCAACTTCACCTTCCCGGCCGGCTGCCACATCTGCGAAGTGGAGATCGATACCGACACCGGCAAGACCGAGATCGTCAATTGGACCGCGGTCGACGACTTCGGTACGATCATCAACCCGATGATCGTCGAAGGCCAGGTGCACGGCGGCATCGCGCAAGGGGTCGGGCAGGCGCTGCTGGAAGGCGCCGTCTACGACTCCAGCGGCCAGCTCGTGAGCGGCTCGCTCATGGACTATGCCATGCCGCACGCCCACGACCTGCCGTCGTTCAAGGTGGAGACCACCGAAACCAAGTCGCCGTCCAACCCGCTCGGCATCAAGGGCTGCGGCGAGGCCGGCGCGATCGCCTCGCCGGCGGCAGTGATCAACGCCATCACCGACGCCCTCGGCAGCGAAGACGTTCCCATGCCGGCCACCGCCAACACAGTGTGGTCGGCGCTCCAGCGCGCCAAGCCGCGCCACGCTGCCTAATAAGCCGCCTCATCAGGAGAGACCGATGTATAATTTCACCTTCCATCGTCCCACCACGGTTCGCCAGGCGGCCGGCCTGCTCGCGCGCAACCCGGAAGCCAAATTGCTCGCCGGCGGCCACTCTCTGCTGCCGGTGATGAAGCAGCGGCTTGCCAGCCCCTCGGCGCTGGTCGACCTGTCGCTGGTCGAAGGCATGGACACCATCGAGCAGAAGGGCCGCTCCATTGTGATCGGCGCCATGGCGCGCCACGCCGACGTCGCCAAATCACCGGTGCTGCACGAGATGCATGCCGGGTCTCGCCGACGTGCCGGGCGCGGTCGGCGATCCGCAGGTGCGCAACCGCGGCACCATTGGGGGCTCCATCGCCAACAACGACCCCAATGCCGACTATCCGGCGGCGGTGCTGGGCCTCGGTGCCACCATCATCACCAACAAACGCCGCATCGCTGCCGACGACTTCTTCACCGGCATGTTCTCGACCGCGCTGGAAGAAGGCGAGATCATCACCAAGGTGAGCTTCCCGATCGCCAAGAAGGCGGCCTACGAGAAGTTCAAGCATCCGGCCTCGGGCTTCGCGCTGGTCGGCGTGTTCGTTTCGAAGCGCGGCTCCGACATCCGCGTGGCGGTGACCGGCGCCGGCAGCAATGGCGTGTTCCGGGTAACTTCCTTCGAAGAGGCGCTGAAGAAGCGCTTCGCCGCGAAGTCGCTGGATGGCATGAGCATTCCTGCGACGGGCATGAACGCGGACATTCACGCCAGCCCCGAATACCGCGCGCATCTGGTCGGCGTGCTGGCGCGCCGCGCGGTGGCGAAAGCGACGAAGTGAAGTTAAGACCGCGCGGCCGGCATGGGCCCGCACATTTCGTCTTGAGAGGCCGCGAAATAAGCGCGGCCTCGTCGATTGCGGCTACTGCCTAGTTGTCCCGTTCCAGCTCATTTAGCAGATCGTGCAGGTCGAGCGGATTGGTGAACATCTGCAAAGTGCCGTCGGGCTTCTGTGGCCACAGCTCCTTCGGCTTGTCCCAGTAAAGCTCTACACCGTTGTCGTCCGGGTCGCGCAAATAGAGCGCTTCCGAGACGCCGTGGTCGCTGGCGCCTTCGAGTGGGATCTTGGCGGCGATCAGCCGGCGCAGGGCATCGGCCAGGAGCTTGCGGGTCGGGTAGAGAATGGCGGTGTGATAGAGGCCCGTGGCGCTGGGCGGGGGCGGGGCGCCGCCCAGGCTATCCCAGGTGTTGAGCCCGATGTGGTGGTGGTAGCCGCCGGCGGAGATGAAAGCCGCGCCAGGGACGCTGGTCGTCAGTTCGAAGCCCAGAACGCCGCAGTAGAAATCGAGCGCCCGTTGCAGATCGGCGACCTTGAGGTGGACATGGCCGATGCGCACCCGCGGGTCGACCGCGGGCGCTCTGGAGGGCTTGTTTTTCGAGCTCGGAGGCGTTTGACATGGATGAAAATCCTCGGGTGGCCGGCGACAGCCTGGCACCCCACATGTAGGCCGGTGCCACAATCGGTTAAAGTGTCTTCGAGGTGACCTAGGAATGTCTATTACACCGCTCCCCGACAGCATCGACGCGACCCTGGGGCTGCTGGCCAAGGCCGGCTACATCGCCGACCGCTCGCTCTCGACGGTGCTTTATCTGGCGCTGCGCATGGGCCGGCCACTGTTCCTGGAGGGCGAGGCCGGCGTCGGCAAGACCGAGATCGCCAAAGTGCTGGCCGAAAGCCTCGGCCGCCGGCTGATCCGGCTGCAATGCTACGAGGGGCTCGACGTCTCGGCCGCGGTCTATGAGTGGAATTACGGCGCGCAGATGATTGCCATCCGGCTGGCCGAGGCGGAAGGCGAGGGTGACCGCGAGCGCATCGAGCACGACGTGTTCTCCGAGCGGTTCCTGATCAAGCGGCCGCTGTTGCAAGCGCTTGAGCCGGACCCGGAGGGGCCGCCGGTGCTGTTGATCGACGAGATCGACCGCACGGACGAGGCGTTCGAAGCCTTTCTGTTGGAAGTGCTGGCCGACTTCCAGGTGACGGTGCCGGAACTCGGCACCATCAAGGCGCCGCATCCACCCATCGTCGTGATCACCTCCAACCGCACCCGCGAAGTGCACGACGCGCTCAAGCGCCGCTGTCTCTTTCACTGGGTCGGCTATCCCAACGCGGAACGCGAACTGAAGATCCTGCGCACCAAGGTGCCGGGCATTTCCAAGAAATTGTCCGAGCAGGTAGTCGCCTTCGTGCAAGGCTTACGCAAGGAGGACCTGTTCAAGGTGCCGGGCGTTGCCGAGACACTGGACTGGGCCGGCGCGCTGACCGAACTCGACGTGGTGGCGCTCGATCCGGCGACGGTGTCGGACACGCTCGGCGCATTGCTCAAGTATCAGGACGACATCGCCCGCCTCGACGGCAGCAAGGTGAAGGCGCTGCTGGATGAGGTGAAATCCGAATTGCGGGCGGCGGAATAAGAATGGGAACTGCCCACCTGGCCTCGCGCGCCCTCCCCCTTGTGGGGGAGGGTGGGGAGGGGGGTAGAGACCGGCGAGAGCATTGCGATTTGAACCATGACTGAAATAACACCCCCCTCCCGACAGCCTTCGGCCGTCGACCTCCCCCACAAGGGGGGAGGTCACGCTGCGACGAGCGGCGAAGGATCGGGCCGGCTCGCCGAGAACATTCTCTATTTTGCGCGCGCGCTGCGGGCGGCGGGCTTGCCCGTGGGGCCGGGCGCGGTGCTCGATGCGCTGGAAGCCGTCGATGTCGCGTGCATCGGCAATCGCGAAGACTTCTACTGGACGCTGCACGCGGTGTTCGTGAAGCGGCACGAGCACACCATCCTGTTCGACCAGGCGTTCAAGCTGTTCTTCCGCAAGCGCGGCTATCTCGACAAGCTGATCGCGTCCATGCTGCCGGAGACGCTGCCGGGGGCGCCCAAAGCCCCGCCGCCCGGCGCGCAGCGTGTCCAGGAAGCGCTCTATTCCGGCATGAACCGGCGCGAGGAGGAGAAACAGGAGATCGAGGTCGACGCCAGCCTCACTGTCTCCGACCGCGAGGTGTTGCAGAAGAAGGACTTCGCGCAAATGACCGCCGCCGAGATCTCCGCCGCCAAGGACGCGATTGCGCGGCTGGCGCTGCCGCTCGACATGATCAAGACGCGGCGGCTTGCCGCCGCCCGCCGCGGGCACATGATCGACGTGCGCCGCACGCTTCGTTCAAGTATGAAGGCGGGCGGGGCGGTGATCGACCTCAAATATTTCGGGCCGCGCGAGAAGGAGCCGCCGATCGTCGCGCTCTTGGACATCTCCGGCTCCATGAGCCAGTACACGCGGCTGTTCCTGCATTTCCTGCATTCGATCACCGACGCGCGCAAGCGCGTGACCACCTTCCTGTTCGGCACACGGCTGACCAACGTCACGCGCGCCATCCGCCAGCGCGACCCCGACGAGGCGCTGGCCTCGTGTTCGGCGCATGTGGTGGACTGGTCGGGCGGTACGCGCATCGCCTCGTCGCTGCACGACTTCAACAAGCACTGGTCGCGCCGGGTGCTGAGCCAGGGTGCGGTGGTGCTCTTGATCACCGACGGGCTGGAGCGCGACGCCGACGACACGCTTGCCTTCGAGATGGATCGGCTGCACCGCTCCTGCCGGCGGCTGATCTGGCTCAATCCGCTGCTGCGCTTCGAAGGCTTCGAGGCGCGCGCAAAGGGCGTGCGCACCATTATGGAGCATGTCGACGAACTGCGGCCGATCCACAATCTCGATTCCATGACCGAACTGGTGGCCGCGCTGTCGGGTCGGGCGGTAAGGGGCTACGATCCGAAGGCGTTGTTAAAGAAGGTGGCGTAATTCCCTCTTTGACCTCTTCCCGCGCGCGGGGAGAGGGAGAACAACTGAAGGTGCTCGAAATGCTCTCACGCGATGAAGACATCCTCAAAGCCGCAGAAGACTGGCGCAGGGCGGGGCGCGGCGTGGCGCTGGCGACGGTGGTGGAGACCTGGGGCTCGGCGCCGCGGCCCGTCGGTTCGAATTTGGTGATCGACGAGGAAGGCAATTTCCTAGGTTCCGTGTCGGGCGGCTGCGTCGAGGGCGCCGTGGTGGCGGAAGCCGTCGACGTCATCGACAGCGGCAAGCCCAAGATGCTGGAATTCGGCGTCGCCGACGAGGATGCCTGGCAGGTGGGCCTGTCGTGCGGCGGCACCATACGGGTATTCGTTGAAAAGGTGAGCTAAGTGAAACTCGAACTTCTGCACACCCTCAATTCCGAGCGCGCCGCGCGCCGCGCGGTGGTGGTGGTTACCGACGTGAAGAGCGGCGAGCAGCGGCTGGTGAAAGCCGCCGACGTCGCCAAAGACCCGCTGAAGGACGTCATCGAAAAACGTCTGCGCATGGCAAAGAGCGGCATGGAGGAATCCTCGCAGGGGCGCGTTTTCCTCACCGTGCACGTGCCGTCGCCGCAGCTCATCATCACCGGCGCCGTGCACATCAGTCAGGCGCTGGCGCCGATCGGCGCACTGCTCGGCTATGACGTGACCATCGTCGACCCGCGTTCGGCTTTTGCTTCCGTCGAACGGTTTCCCGACGTCAAGGTGATCGCGGAATGGCCTGACGAGGCGTTGCCGCCCCTCAATGTCGATCACTATACCGCCTTCGTTGCGCTCACCCACGACCCGAAGATCGACGATCCCGCGCTACTGCACGCACTGTCGCGCGACTGCTTTTATATCGGCGCACTCGGTTCAAAGAAGACGCACGCCAAGCGGCTCGAACGCTTGAAACAGGCCGGTGTGAAGGAGTCCGATATCGCGCGCATCCACGCGCCGATTGGCCTTCCGATCGGCGCGGTTTCGCCGGCAGAGATTGCAGCCGCCATCATGGCCGAAATCACGCAGACGCTGCGGTTGAAGGCGAACAAGGCGGAGGCGGCATGAAGTTCGGCGCGGTCCCGGTCAAGGAAGCGCTCGGCGCCACGGCGGTGCACTCGATCCGCCAGGGCGATCTGGTGCTCAAGAAGGGCACCAAGATCGGCGAGAAGGAAGTCGAAGCGCTCATGCGCGCCGGCGTCAAGGAAATTGTGGCGGCGCGGCTCGAGCCGGGCGACGTATCCGAAGACCAGGCCGCTGCCGACATCGCCACCGCCATCTCCGGCGAGGGCGTGCGGGTCGACCGCGCTTTCACGGGGCGCTGCAATCTGTTCGCCGACAGCGGTGGCGTGCTGGTGGTCGAAAAGGATGCGATCGACCGTCTCAATCGCATCGACGAGGCGGTGACGCTGGCGACGCTGTCCGCGTTCAAGCCGGTGGTGGAAGGCGAGATGATCGCCACCGTCAAGATCATTCCTTTCGCCGTCGCTGGCGGCATCCGCGATGTTGCGGTGGCGGCGGCCGCCAAGGCCAAGCCGGTCATCCGCGTTGCATCCTACAAGATCCGCAAAGTGGCTGTGGTCTCGACCCTGCTGCCAGGGCTGGCGCCCAAGGTGGTCGACAAGACCATGAAGATTACCGCTGCGCGCATCGCGCCGGCCGGCGCGACGATCGTCGCCGAGCGCCGCATTCCACACGAGCAGGCCGCGCTCGCGCAAGCCATCGACGAACTGCTGAAAGAAGGCGCGGAGCTCGTCATCGTGTTCGGCGCCTCTGCCATCGCCGATCGCCGCGATGTCATCCCGGCGGCGGTGGAAGCAGCGGGCGGGGTGATCGAGCATTTCGGCATGCCGGTCGATCCCGGCAATCTAATGCTGATCGGCAATTTGCGCGGACAGACGGTGCTAGGTGCGCCCGGCTGCGCGCGCAGCCCGAAGGAAAACGGCTTCGACTGGGTATTGATGCGTCTGCTCGCAGGCCTGCCAGTGTCGCGCGCCGACGTCACCGGCATGGGCGTCGGCGGTCTGCTGATGGAAATCGTCACCCGGCCGCAGCCGCGCGAGGAACTCAAGCCCGAGAAGGGCCGCCCCATCGCTGCGCTTGTGTTGGCAGCGGGGCGCTCGACCCGGATGGGCGCGGTCAACAAGCTGATCGCTGAAATTGGTGGCAAGCCGCTGGTGCGCATCGCTGCCGAGCAAGCACTGGCGTCGCGCGCATCGCCGGTGATCGTGGTCACCGGTCACGAGCATGAGAAGGTGGAGGCGGCGCTTGTTGGCCTGCCGGTCAAGCTGGTGCACAATCCCGATTACGCCGAAGGGCTCGGCACATCGCTGAAAGTGGGCATCGCCGCGGTACCCGAGGACGTCGATGGCGCCATCGTATGCCTCGGCGACATGCCGCAGGTCGACGCTGCGCTAATCGATAAGTTGATCACGGCCTTCGATCCCGAGCATGGCGCGCTGGTCGTAGTGCCGAGCATTGGCGGTCGACGGGGCAACCCTGTGCTATGGTCGCGCCGCTTCTTCCACGACCTGATGTCGATCAAAGGCGATATCGGTGCCCGCCATCTCATCGGCAGCTACACCGAGGCGGTAGTTGAGGTGCCGGTCGACGGCGCGGCGGCGCTGACCGATGTGGACACCCCTGAGTCGCTTTCTGCGGTCAAGGCCGAAATCGAACGCGCTTGACGACTCGAATCATTGATCGCCGCGGCAACTCACCCCTTATCTAGACCGGAAGTATGGGTAAGAGACGATGACGGACAGCTTCACACCGGTGATGCGCGCCCTCGTGGTTGCGACGCTGTTGATGGCGTCGGCGACCGTGATGTTGGTCGCCGTCACCCGGGCGCGCGCGGCTGGTGCACTGGCGATCGGCTCCTGTGGTGCCTACGGCGAGGCCTACGACTACCACTCGGTCAAGGAAGCGCGCATCAGTGCCCGGTCGAAGTGCAATGGCAAGGCCTGCCAGGTGGTCGCGACCGTCAAGCGCGGTTGCGCCGCCTTCGCGGTTGATTTCACCGATCCGTGCGGCGGCCAGGGCTGGGGTAAGGGCCCGGTACTCGGTCACGCGCAGAATGTAGCGTTGCGCTCCTGCTACCACGACGGTGGCAAGGAGTGCGTTAACCGCACGTTTTTCTGCGACGCCAAGGGGTAGAGGGGTTTCAAGCCGCCGGTCCGTCATTCCGGAGCGGAACCTCGACCCCACCTTTACAATCTGCCCAACCGCTTGATCCCGCGCAATTTATCCGCGCTTGCGCGGGCCATTGTTTTGCTATATAAAATGACTGACCAGTCAGTCATTTGGATTGCATGTCATCATGCGAGAGCGCCGCCCCCGCAGCATTGCCGCCAAGCCGCGCCGCAAGCGCGCGGGGGGCAGGGCGTCGGGCCGCCCTGCGATAACCGCTGGCGCCTCGAAATCCGACGCCAAATCCGGTGTTAAGCCCGGCGCCCGCGAAGCGCGCAGTGCCGCCCGGCGCGAGGCGATCCTTGCTGCGGCCCTCGACGAATTCTCCGACCGCGGCTTTGCCGCCACGCGGCTCGACGATGTCGCCAAGCGCGCCGGCGTCGCCAAGGGCACCATCTATCTCTACTTCCGCGACAAGGAGAGCCTGTTCCAGGACTTGGTGCGCGACATGCTGGCACCGATGATCGGCGTCATAGAGGCGCTCGGTAAGGCCGATCTGCCGACGAACGTGCTCGCCGAGCGCATCGTCGATCTATTTGTGCGCGAAGTCTACGAGACCCGGCGCAAGGACGTTGTCCGGCTGATGCTGACCGAAGGCAGCCACTTTCCCAAGCTTGCCGAGTTCTATTACCGCGAGGTGCTGTCGCACATCATCGCCGCTGTGCGCACCACGCTAAAGCGCGCCCTTGCGCGCGGCGAGGTTCCCGAAGCAGTGGTGAAATTTCCACAGATCATCGTGGCGCCGGGAATCATCGCCATCATCTGGTCAGGCTTATTCGATGCCTACGAGCCGCTCGACGTGCGTGCGATGATGAAAGCCCATCTCGATCTGTTGTTTTCGCCGAGGAGTCCATCGTGAACCGTCTCATCCTGTTGTCCTTGGCGATGCTCGCAACGCTCCTGCTTGCCGGTTGCGACAATCCCGACACCGGCGCCCTGCAAGGCTGGGTCGAGGGCGACATGGTGTTCGTCAGCCCTGACGAGCAGGGCCGGGTAGAAATGCTCAACGTGCGCGAGGGCGATCGCGTGCAGAAGGGGAAGCTCTTGTTCACCCTCGACGACGATTTGCAGAAAGCCGACGTAGCAGTACGGAAGGCGGCGCTTATCAACGCGCAGCAGGCGTACAACCGTGCCGAGGAACTATTGAGATCGGCCTCTGGCACGCGCAAGGCGCTCGACGATGCCGACGCCGCGCTGCGCCAGGCCAAAGCCAACCTGGAGGCCGCCCAAACGCGGCTGACGCGCCGGCGCGTCTTGAGCCCGACGAGCGGCACCATTCAGAAGGTCTACTTCCGTCCCGGTGAAACCGTGCAGCCGGCCAAGCCGGTGATTGCGCTGTTGCCGCCGCCCAATCTCAAGATCCGTTTCTTCGCGCCGGAAACCAAGCTCGCCACGATCAAGATCGGCGAGACCGTTGGCGTGAGCTGCGATGCCTGCGCCAAGCGCCTGACCGCCAAGGTGAGCTTCATCGCGCAGAGTGCGGAATATACCCCGCCGGTGATCTACAGCCGTGAGGAGCGCGCCAAGCTCGTCTATCTGATCGAGGCGCGGCCGGCCGAACCCGACAAGTTTCGCGTTGGCCAGCCGGTCACCGTCACGCTGCCGAGGGGCCTCACGCCGTGAACGCCGCCGATGTCGTCATCGATGTGCACGGTCTGACCAAGCGCTTCGACGGCCGTGCCGTGGTGCGCGACCTGTCGATGCAGGTCAAGCGTGGCACGATCTACGGCTTCCTCGGCCCCAACGGCTCCGGCAAGACCACGACGATCCGCATGTTGTGCGGCCTGCTCACGCCGGACGAGGGCACCGGCACATGTCTCGGCTACGACATCCGCTTCGAGACCGACAAGATCAAGCCGCGGGTCGGCTACATGACCCAGCGCTTCAGTCTCTACGAAGATCTGTCGGTGCGCGAGAATTTGGAGTTCATCGGCCGCATCTACGGCATCGCGCGCCCGCGCGCGGCGGCGCGCGCGGCGATCGCGCGGCTCGGCCTCACCGGGCGCGAGGACCAGCTTGCGCATGAATTGTCTGGCGGCTGGAAGCAGCGGTTGGCGCTCGGCGCCTGCACGCTGCCGAGCCCCCAACTGTTGCTGCTCGACGAGCCCACCGCCGGCGTCGATCCGAAGGCGCGGCGCGAGTTCTGGAACGAAATCCACGCGCTCGCCGCCGAAGGCCTCACCGTGCTTGTCTCCACCCACTACATGGACGAGGCCGAGCGTTGCCATGAGATCGCTTATATCGCCTACGGCCAGTTGCTGGCGCACGGCACCGTCGATGAAGTGATCATTTCCGCGCACCTGACGACCTATTTCGTCAGCGCCGATCATGGCGAGGGTCTCGCCAAGCTGACCGAGGAACTCACCGGCAAGCCGGGCGTCGACATGGTGGCGCCGTTCGGCACCAGCCTGCACGTTTCCGGGCGCGACGCCGCCGCGCTGGAAGCTGCGATCGCGCCCTATCACGCGCGGGCGGACCTCCATTGGCAGCACGCGGCGCCCTCGCTCGAGGATGTGTTCATCGATCTGATGGGCAAGGCGCAGGACAACTTCCAATGACCCACTTGATTCCGACCGAAGCGCCGCGCCGGCTGCCGGGCAGCGGCTTCTGGCGCAAGACCTGGGCGGTGCTGGTCAAGGAGTTCATCCAGCTCAAGCGCGACCGCGTTTCGTTCGCCATGATCATCATGATCCCGCTGGTGCAGTTGATGCTGTTCGGCTACGCCATCAACACCACGCCGCGGGATTTACCGACCGCCGTGCTCTTGCAGGAGAAAAGCGATCTGTCGCGCTCAATTCTGGCCGCGCTGCAGAACACACGCTATTTCAAGGTCACGCAATTCCCGCGCAACGAGACCGAACTCGATCGGCTGCTGGCCTCAGGCAAGGTGTTGTTTGCGGTCGAAATCCCAACCAATTTCGAGCGCGACGTCCGGCGCGGCAAGGATCCATCCATGCTGGTGATAGCGGACGCCACCGATCCGGTCGCGTCCGGCTCGGCCTTGTCCGCACTTGGGCAACTGGTGCAGACCGCGCTCGCGCACGACCGTGCTATCCCTGCGAACACGTCGCCACCATTCAATATCCGCGTCCATGCCCGCTATAACCCGGCCGCCGAGACGCAGCTCAACATCGTGCCAGGCCTCGTCGGCACCATTCTCACCATGACTATGCTGATCTTCACCGCGCTTTCGGTGACGCGGGAGATTGAGCGCGGAACCATGGAAAACCTGCTGTCGATGCCGATCACGCCGGTCGAGATCATGCTCGGCAAGATTATCCCCTATATCGTGGTTGGTATCGTGCAGGCGTCGATGATCATCGCCATCGGCGTATTCCTGTTCGGCGTGCCGATCCTCGGTAGTTTGGTGGTGCTGGCGGCGCTCAGCACGCTGTTCATCGCTGCGAACCTGTCGATCGGCTACACGTTCTCTACCGTCGCACAGAACCAGTTGCAGGCGATGCAGATGACGATCATGTTTTTCCTGCCTAACATTCTACTTTCCGGCTTTCTGTTCCCGTTCGCCGGCATGCCAGTGTGGGCACAATGGGTGGGCGAGGCATTGCCGCTCACACATTACTTGCGCATCGTGCGCGCGATCATGTTGAAGGGTTCGTCGATTTCGGATCTGCGCTACGATGCAGCCGCTCTCACCGTGCTGATGCTGATCGCCATGACCATCGCAGTCACTCGCTTCCGGCGGACGCTGGACTAATTTTGCGTCGGCCCTCGCTTGCAAGATTGGGGGTGGGCGCCAGTTGCGTACGCGGCGGGAGGCACGAAGCAAGGCCCGCGCCGCCTGTCAAAGCCGTTGCAGGAACCCGAGCCGCAAATAGGGACTGTCGCGCTTGTCGGTGTCGATGGCCCAGCCGACCGCGGCCGACCACTCGGTTGCTTCGGTCTTCAGGCTCGTGACATGCATGCCGTAGCGCATTTGGCCGTAGCCGTTGCCACCGTAAATCTGCATTTCGGGCCCGACATAGAACTGATCGAGCACGCGCCAACCGAATGCGATCCGGGCGCTTGAGTTTTGGCCTACGGAAGAAAACGAGGCATCCGCAGCGAGCATGGTGTCTGACGTCGGCTCGTTCCACAACTCCATCGCCAACGCGAGCCCGAAGGTTATCCCGCGCAAGTCGCTGCTCGGGTCGTTCGGCCACAGCCAATGGCTTTCGAAATCGAGCCCGGCGAACAGTTTGAGTTCGAAATGCCCGCGCCGGAAACCCCAGCCCGGCAGCACCTGGCCCTTCAATTCACCGCCGTAAATTGTCACGTTTCCAAGACTGCCGGAATTGTATCGGTAGGCCCCGGCCGATAGCTGCGCCTTGAGCATGAATCCGTTCGTGTCGAGCCCACCTGGCGCCCAGAGCAGGCCGCGATAGCCGAATACGCCATTGCGCCAGAGGTCGCGGCCGGAGAACAGGATGTAATGGGTAAAATCGTCATCAACGCCGCCGGCTCGTACGACCCTTCGCGCGACGCACACGACGCAAATCAATAAGGTCGTGGCGACGATTATCGCCGCGCGAACACGCCTCCCGCAACGCATTGAGGCCCCCAAGCGCCCCAGTACAAACCGGCTACAACCGCCCCGATCAACAATTGCAACTAAAGCGAGATATATGGTAATTGTCTACAATCATATTTACACGTGTAAATTGTATTTTCAGATGGGATGGCGCGCCAGCCGCCGTGGCGCGCTGCCGAGCGTGCGGTGGATCATTGCTGAAAAAGCGCTCGGGCTAGCGTATCCAACCGCGGCGGCGGTGTCGGCGACCGAGGCGCCGTCCGAAAGCCGGGCCAGGCCATCGATCGCGCGCAGCCGCGCTCGCCATTCGGCGAACCCGAGGCCGGTTTCGCTGCGGAACAGTCGGGCCAGGGTGCGCCGACTCGCGCCTGCCTCGCCGGCCCAGCGGTCCAGGTCGTGGGCGATCGCGCAGTCTTCGAGCAGGGCGCGTGCTATCCGCAAGGCGCGTTCGTCGCGTGGCATGGGCACCTCGAAGCGGCGCGCTGACAGTCGCGTCAATTCCGTCAGCATCAACCGGGCGACGATGCCGCCGCGCCCATTTTCGTCGTAGTCGACCGGCTCTTCCAGGAGCGTCAGGATCAATTCGCGCAACAGGCCAGAAATCTCGGCCAGCATCGGCTGAGCGGGCAGGGCGCTGCAGGCGGAGGGCGCGATATAGACTGTGCGCATCTCGATATGGCTGCGCATGGTAACGCTGTGTGGCCATTGCGGCGGTAGCCAAAGGCCACGGGCTGGAGGCACGATCCAGGCCGCAGCTGCAGTTTCCACCCGCATGATGCCGCTCACCGCATAGAGCAATTGGCCTCGCCGGTGCACATGCAGCGGGATGCGGTGGCGGAGTTCGAGCGTCCGCGCCATGACCGCCACCGGGCGGGGAGCGTCATCCATGTTGCGACGGTAGATGGGGGCGTTTTCGGGCATTGCGGTCCAGACCCCGGCTTGGCCTAATCGCGACGAAAATCGACCGAACATCGCCAAATGGCAAGGGTATATGTTAGCGTCAGTAGCCAAAACCGGAACCCTATGAATCCGACCTCCCTCATGCCCGCGACCTACGATAAGGCCACCCGGCGTTCCATCGCCTTCCTGAACTTGGCGCATGGCCTCGACCATTTTGTGCTGCTGATCTTCCCGACCGTGGTGATCGGCCTGGCGACGGTCTACCACCGCTCTTACAGTGAGTTGATTGCGCTCTCGACCGCTGCCTTCGTTGCCTTCGGCGTGTTTTCGCTGCCGGCCGGCTGGCTCGCCGACCGCTGGAGCCGGCGCAACATGATGGCGGCGTTCTATTTCGGCTGCGGAGTGTCGCTCGCCGGTGCCGCCTTCGCACCGAACATGGAGGTGCTGGCGGTGGCGTTGTTCGGGGTCGGTATGTTCGCCTCGATCTATCATCCGGTCGGCATGGCGATGTTGATCGAGGCGTCACAGGCGAGGGGACGCACGCTTGCCTTCAACGGCGTGTGCGGCAATCTGGGCGTGTCGCTCGCCGCCGGCATCAGCGCAGGCCTTGCCACCTGGCTCGGCTGGCGCGCCGCCTTCCTGGTGCCCGCCGTGCTGTGTGTCGCGGTCGGCGTGGTCTATGTATGGCTGACGCCCGATGACGGCCATCACGCCAAGCACCGCAAGTCGGTGCCGGCGGTGCGGTTGACGCGCGGCTCGATGGTGGTGCTGTTCGGGCTATTCATCACTATCACCATGTGCGGCGGCACCATCTTCAACTTGCTCACCATTGCGCTGCCGAAGATCGTCGACGAGCGGCTGGCCGCGCACGTGCCGCTGCTGCTCGCCGGCAGCGTCGCGACCTTGGTGCTGGTCTGCGGCGCGCTGGCGCAGCTCGCGGTCGGCCGGCTGGTGGAACGATTCTCGGCGCACGGCATGTTCGCGGTCATCACCGGGCTTGGGTTTCTCGGCAATCTGTGGGCGGCGAACGCCGACGGAATTCCGCTGATGGTGGCGCTAGCCGTGGCGGTCGCGGCGATTTACGGCCAGGTCACGGTCAACGACATCGTACTGGCGCGCTACACCGCTGACGCTTGGCGCGGCCGCGTCTACGCGGTACGCTATTTCTTGCTCTTCGTCAGTGCCGCCGCCGCGATCGGCATGCTCTCGTTTCTGCACGCGAACGGCGGCTTCCCCCTGGTGTTGGCTGTGAATGCGGGGATCGCGTTCACCGTTTTCGCGACCACCACGGCGCTGGCGCTGCTCGTCACCAGCGTCGAGGGACGGCGGACGGCGGCTGAAGCTGCAGAGTAATCTATTCCGTCATTCCAGGACGCGAACGTCAGCCCGCGAACCCTGAAACGAGTTCTGCGTGTGTATCTGGATTCCGGGCCCGGCGCTTCGCGCCGTTCCGAAATCTGAGGTTGGGAAGGGGTCGGGCGATACGGGGCGTTACTCCCGCTCTTTCGGCTCGTCGGCGTCCAGTGCATCGCCGCCTTGCGGAGAGTGAAGAGCCTACCGCGTCACCGCGGCGATCGCCCGAAACTCGGAAATTTGTCTTTCTGAAAATAAGTGCTGGCCCGAGCGGACTCAACTGGACACCTTGAATTCGGCATGGCCAGGGCTTGTCCTGGCCGTCCACGTCTTTTTGCCCGCGTAAATTGCCGAAACTCCTGGATGCCCAGGTCAACCGTGGGCATGACGACGGAAAGGCCGACAACGGCGCTATTCCGCCGGCTCCTTGTCCCAAGCGAGGTTGGGCGTTTCAGCGCCGGCCACTGAATAGAGCGCGCCCGGCGCATTGCGGGTCTTCTGGAACTGCTCCAGCGTCTCCCCGCGCATAGCGGCATAGATGTGCAGGTTGGAGACGCCGGTTACCGCGCCCAACTTCTCCAACATGAAGAAGCTGACGCCATAGTGGATCATGCCGCGCCAGTCACGCCGGTGGATCAAACCGCGCTCCTCGGCGCTGAGGCCAGCGGCTTCGAAGGCCTTCTCCTGGTCGGCGATGAAAGCGGCGCGCGAACCTGCGTTGATCAGGTCATGCAGGAACTTGTTGATCCGGAAGCTCTTAACGCTCTGCGCCTGGGTGAATGGGTAGGTGCCTTCCAGCGCCTCGGCGCCGGCGAGCTGGTGCGCCATATGTTGACGATGATCCGCATAGATGTCGGCCGGTGGCTCGATCGCCTGATTCTCGTAGATGGCAGTCGCGATACCGGTCATCGACGGCAAGTAATAGCTGCGGTGCAAGTGCTTGATTTTGGCGGACAGCGCTCCTCGCATGACCAGCCACATGATCACCTCGGCGCCTTCCATGCCGCCGAGTTGGGCGTAATCGGCTTGCGTCATGCGGGTGAGCGCCACCGGATCCTTCTCGATCATGTCGAGGAACTGCTCATCCCAAGCGGTGTTGTTGAAGCCCGCGCGTTCGCCATGCACCTGGTGCGAGAGTCCGCCGGTCGCGACCAGCGCCACTTTCAGGTCATCCGGATAGCTTTCGATGGCGCGACGCAGCGCCTGGCCGAGTTTGTAGCAGCGCGACGCGGTCGGAATCGGGAATTGCAGCACGCCAACCTGCAACGGCACAATCGCGCCCGGCCATTGCGGCTCATGCGGCCACATCATCGACAGTGGTGAGAAGCAGCCGTGGTCGAGCGGCTTGCCCTGGAAGAACGACATGTCGAATTCGTCGGCCATCAGCGAGGCGCCAATGTGTTGCGAGAGGCCAGCGTGACCCTTGACCGGCGGTAGGTCGCGGACGCCGCCGCCTTCGTCAGCGACCGAATAATTTTCGTCGATCCCCAGCGCGAAGGCGGAGTAGTGGTCGAAGAAGAAAGAGGTGACGTGGTCGTTGAAGATCACCAGCAGCACGTCGGGCTTCTGCTCGGCGAGCCATTGCTGCACCGGCTTGAACGCCTCGAAGATCGGCTTCCAGACCGGATCGTTCTCTTTGTGCCGGTCGTAGGCAAAGCCGATAGTCGGTGTGTGCGAGGCAGCGACGGCGCCAATGATCCTGGCCATGACGGAAGTCCCGCAGATTTAGTTTCGTTTGCGCATGATCTTTTCCGAAAGCCGGTTCCCATTTTTCGGGATCATGCGCGGTTACAGTTTTATGCAGACGTTCTTGAGTTCGGTATAGAACTCGAGCGAGTGCACGCCTCCTTCGCGGCCGATGCCGGATTGTTTCATGCCGCCGAAGGGCGTGCGCAGGTCGCGCAGGAACCAGCTGTTGACCCAGACGATGCCGGCTTCGATCCGCGCCGCGACGCGATGCGCGCGGGTGAGGCTGGTGGTCCACACCGAGGCGGCCAAGCCGTAGTCGAGGGCATTGGCGCGCTTGATCACTTCTTCTTCCGTGTCGAACGGCGCGATGTGGGTGCAGGGCCCGAAGATCTCTTCAGTGACGGTGGCCGCAGTGTCGGGCAGACCGGTCCAGATGGTCGGTTCGACCCAGGCGCCCCTGGCGAGATCCCCGGGCATGTTGGGAATGCCGCCGCCTGTCACGACCGTAGCGCCTTCCTCGACCGCCTTATGATAGTAGAAGAGCACTTTGTCGCGGTGTTCGTGGCTGATGAGCGGACCCATGGTGGTGGTGCCGTCTTGCGGGCGGCCGAGCTTGAGCTTCTCGGCTCGTTCCTTGAGCGCGGCGACGAATTTCTCGAACAGCGGGCGCTCGACATAGACGCGCTCGGTGCCGAGGCAGACCTGGCCGCAATTGGCGAAGCACGAGCGCATGGTGCCCTCGATCGCCGCCTCGAAATCGCAATCGGCGAAGATCACCGCCGGGTTCTTGCCGCCCATTTCGAGCGACACCGGCCGGGCGCTGTCGGCGGCCGCCTTCATGATGGCGGCGCCGGTGCGGGTCTCGCCGGTGAAGGTGATGGCATTGACGTGCGGATGACGCGTGAGGAACTCGCCGGCCGAACCGGGGCCGAAGCCGTGCACGACGTTGTAGACGCCCTTCGGAATGCCGACCGTGTTCATCACCTCGCCGAGCAGGGCCGCGGTCTGCGGGCTTTCCTCGGAGGGCTTGACGACGACCGTGTTGCCGCAGGCCATGGCCGGCGCGACCTTCCAGGTCATCAGCAGCAGCGGCAGATTCCATGGACAGATGACGCCGACCACGCCGATGGGCCGGCGCATCGCGTAGTTGATCGCGTCGGCGCCGTCCGGTGTCGCCATTTCGAAGAACTCGGTGGCGACGTTCTTGATGGTGTCGGCAAACACCTTGAAGTTGGCGGCGCCGCGCGGAATGTCGATATGGCGGGCGAGCGATACCGGCTTGCCGGTGTCGGCGACCTCGGCTGCGAGGAAATCGTCAAAGCGGGCATTGATGCCGTTGGCGAGCGCATAGAGCAGGTCGCCGCGTTCGGCCGTGCTCATCTTGCCCCAGGGGCCTTCGAGCGCCGCGCGCGCGGCTTCGACCGCGGCGTTGACTTCCGCTTCGCCGGCTTCGGAAACGCGGGCGATCAGCGCGCCGTCGACCGGAGCGCGCTTGTCGAAGGTCTTGCCGCTCTTGGCGGCAACGTATTCGCCGGCAATGAAATTGAGGATGTCTTTGACCGGCGGGGCAGATGTGGATTTTTCAGGTTTACGCGCAACGTCGAGCATCTCTCCCCCTTGCGGCCGATGTACGGAATTCGCCGAAAGCAAGGTGGTTGTGGCCGTAACTTTCTGCCTTGATTCAGATCAAGGACGGGCCGCGACCCGTTGTCCGGAGGCCCTAAAAGAGTGGCGGGATCAGGTTTTCCACCTTGACCCGCATGCGCTTTTTGACCCGCGCGACGATGCGGCTGCGGTGGCAGGTTTTCGGGTCGCGGCAATAGCACAGGAGCGCGACGCGCTTGCCAGATTTGACCAGGCCAATCAGCTCGTCGAGCGCCTGCTGCGGCTCGGGCTTTTGAATGTGCTTGTCGTAGATGCGCCAGAGCGTCTCGAAGTCGCCGGCGCGCGCAGCCTGGCGGCCTTCAGTCGGTGTGCCGAGTTTCTGCAGATGGACGTAGGCGATGCCGGCTTCGTCCAGGGTGGCGGCAAGCTGGCGCTTGGAGAAGCCGGGCCGGCGCGAGGCAGCGACCGCGCGGGTGTCGACCAGGAGTTCGATCTTGGCCCGCTTCAGCTCGCCCATGACCGCGGCCGGCGCCGCCTTCTCGTAGCCGATGGTAAACAGGGTGGTCATGCCAAATTCCGCGTCAGGTTTCTGTGCCGCACTATATATTCCTTAACGGCGCTGTCATGGCCCTGTCATGCGGCGCGGCTAGAGACGATACGTATGCGGCGGTGCCTGCCAACTGCCGCAACGGCCACTACGACGAGGTGACGGCGGATGTAACCGCGCCTTTTCGTTAGTGGTCGTTTCCATTTCTGGATCTCCGTCAGTTGGCCGTCGCGCGGCGCGGAGAGCCTGGGGAACGGACAGGCGCTTTCATAGGCGCGGGCCGCGCGCAGCACCATTCACCACGACGCGGCGGACCGACGATCTGCAGCGCGACCGGCAATCCGTCAGATGCAAACCCGCAGGGCACCGAAGCCGCCGGCTGTTGCGTCAGATTGAACGGGTAGGTGTAGGGCGACCAGTTGATCCACTCGTCGCCGAAATCGGCCATCCGCCGGCGTCACGCGGCCGGCTTCGATGGCCGGCACCGGCATCTGCGGCGTCAGCAGCAGGTCGTAGCGTTCGTGGAAGCGCAGCATGTGCAGCGCCAGTTCCGTGCGCTGCGTATGCGCGGAAAGATAGTCGGCGAGCGAGTAACGCGGCCTTGCTCGGCCATCTGGCGCAAGCCCTCATCCATCTTTTCCTGCTCGGCCGGCGGCACCGCGTCCACGAGCGTTGCGGCGACCGCGTACCAGACCTTCTTCTCCATATCGATCGGCTCGGCGAAGCCGGGATCGACTTCTTCGACATGGGCGCCGAGATCGGCAAAGACTTGAGCCGCTTTGCGCGCCGCCGCTTCGACGTCAGTGTCGAGCTCCTTGACGTAACCGAGGCGCGGGCTCCAGGCGACGCGCAGGCCGCGCACCCCGTCCTCGAGGCCGATGCGGAAATCTGGCGCCGGCGTGTTCCAGGCGGTGGTGTCGCGCATGTCGGGCTGGCCGATGACGCTGAGCATCAGCGCGGCGTCGGCGACGGTGCGGGTGAGGGGGCCCTGGTGCGCGAGCACCGTGAAGGCCGATGCCGGATAGGCTGGCACGCGGCCGTAGCTCGGCTTGATGCCGAACGTGCCGCAGAACGCCGACGGGATACGGATCGACCCCGCGCCGTCGGTACCGAGATGCAGCACGCCAAGATTAAGAAGCGCCGCCGCCGCTGCGCCACCCGAGGAACCGCCGGTGGTCCGTTCCAGGTTCCAAGGGTTGCGGGTGATGCCTGTCAGCGGCGAATGGCACGCGCCGATCCAGCCGAATTCCGGCGTGCAGGTCTTGCCGAGGATGACGGCGCCTTGCTCCTTGAGCCGTGCGACCGCCGGCGCGTCGTGTGCAGCCGGTGTGTCGGCGGTGGTGAGCGAGCCCTTGCGCGTCGGCTTTCCCGCGACGTCGATGATGTCCTTGATGGTGGCCGGTAGGCCGTCGACCAGGCCCTTGGGTTCGCCCTTGGCCCAGCGCGTTTCGGAAGCGCGGGCGGCGGCGAGCGCGCCGTCGGCATCGACCAGCACGAAAGCGTTGATCTGTGGCTGGAAGCGTTCAATGCGGTCGAGCGCATTGCGCGCGACTTCGACAGGTGACACTTCGCGGTGGCGATAGAGCCGAAGAAGGTCGGCTGCACTGAGCTGAGAGATATCGCTCATTCAGCGCTGCCCCCTGCCGACAGCCGCTCGATCAGCGCCATGGCGGCCGCCGGCGCGCGCACCTTGGCTTCGTGGATGAAATAGATGAAGGCGTCGCGCGGCGCCTTCTTGGCTTTGGCTTTGTCGACGCGCGGCAAGTCCGCCGGCTCGCCGCCTTGCGCCCAGGTCTTGGCGCGCGCCGCCCATTGGTCGAGGGACTTAGGTGGATAGCTGGTCTTGAGGTTTTCCTCGCCCTTCTGCAGCCGAGCGTAGACGAAATCGCCGGTGATGTCGGCGATCGCCGGATAGGTCGCGTGATCGGCGAAAACGACGGGATGTCTAAACTTGCGTAGCAATGCGATGAAAGCCGGTGTCTTGAAGCTGTCGTGGCGGACTTCGAAGACGTGGCGCAGGGTATGGCCGTCGAAAGTCTTGGGCAAGAGTTCGAGGAAAGCATCGAAGTCGGGCTCGTCGAATTTCTTGGTGGCCGCGAACTGCCAGAGTAGGGGACCAAGATGAGCGCCGAGTTCGGTGATGCCGGACTCCAGGAACCGCTTAATGGAGTCGCCCGCTTCACCTAGCACGCGCCGGTTGACCGCGTAGCGCGGGCCTTTCAGCGAAAATATGAAGCCGTCGGGGACGCGGCTGGCCCAATCGCGGAATGTTTTTGGCGTCTGCGTGCGGTAGAAAGTGCCGTTCACCTCGATGGCGGTGAGATGCTGTGCGGCGTATTCCAATTCGCGCGCGTGCGGTAGGCCTCGTGGGTAGAACACGCCGCGCCAGGGCTCAAAGGTCCAGCCGCCAATGCCGGTGTAGATTTTTCCCGATTTCATCGCGCAAGCATAGCCCCTGTGTCAGCAGCGCGCGACCCGGTATCTGGTAACAGCAAAAGGCCCGGGATCGCTCCCGGGCCTTCGCATGTGTCAGAGGTCGGCTGGACGCCTTAGAAATCCATTCCGCCCATTCCGCCCGGCATGCCGCCGGCGGCAGCGCCGGCGCCCTTCTTCGGTGGCAGTTCGGCGACCATGGCCTCGGTGGTGATCAGGAGCGCCGCCACGGAACCGGCGTTCTGCAGCGCCGCGCGCACCACTTTGGTCGGATCGATGATGCCCTTGGACATCATGTTGACGTACTCGCCGTTCTGGGCGTCGTAGCCGAACGAGTACTGGTCCTTCTCCAGCACCTTGCCGACGATGACCGAGCCGTCAGCGCCAGCATTGCTGGCGATCTGACGCGCCGGAGCCTGGATCGCCTTGCGGACGATTTCGACGCCATGCTTCTGGTCCTCGTTCTGGGTGCGGACGCGCTTGAGCGCATCGACCGAACGCAGCAGGGCGACGCCGCCGCCCGGCAGGATGCCTTCCTCGACGGCAGCGCGGGTCGCATGCATCGCGTCGTCGACGCGATCCTTGCGCTCCTTCACCTCGATCTCGGTGGCACCGCCGACGCGGATCACTGCTACGCCGCCGGCGAGTTTCGCCAGCCGTTCCTGCAGCTTCTCCTTGTCGTAATCCGAGGTGGTCTCCTCGATCTGCGCCTTGATCTGAGCCACGCGCGCCTCGATGTCGGCCTTCTTGCCGGCGCCGTTGACGATCGTGGTGTTCTCCTTGTCGATGGTCACCTTCTTGGCGCGGCCAAGCATGTTGATGGTGACGTTCTCGAGCTTGATGCCGAGGTCCTCGCTGATGGCCTGGCCGCCGGTCAGGATCGCGATGTCCTGCAGCATGGCCTTTCGGCGATCGCCGAAACCAGGGGCCTTAACGGCCGCGACCTTGAGGCCGCCGCGCAGCTTGTTGACGACGAGGGTGGCGAGCGCTTCGCCTTCCACGTCCTCGGCCACGATCAGCAGCGGCTTGCCGGTCTGCACCACGGCTTCCAGCAGCGGCAGCAGTTCCTGCAGGCCCGACAGCTTCTTCTCGTAGATCAGGAGATAGGGGTCTTCGAACTCGACCCGCATCTTGTCGGCGTTTGTGATGAAGTAGGGGGAGATGTAGCCGCGGTCGAACTGCATGCCCTCGACCACGTCAAGCTCGGTCTCCAGGCTCTTGGCCTCTTCAACCGTGATGACGCCCTCGTTGCCGACCTTCTTCATGGCCTCGGCGAGGAACTTGCCGATCTCCTGGTCGCCGTTCGCCGAGATGGTGCCGACCTGGGCGATCTCGTCGTTGGAGGTGACCTTCTTGGAGTTCTTCTTGAGGTCTTCGACGATGGCCTCAACGGCGAGATCGATGCCGCGCTTGAGGTCCATCGGGTTCATGCCGGCGGCGACCGCCTTGGTGCCTTCCTTGACGATGGCCTGGGCCAGCACGGTGGCGGTGGTGGTGCCGTCGCCGGCGAAGTCGGACGACTTCGAGGCGACTTCGCGCACCATCTGCGCACCCATGTTCTCGAACTTGTCCTCGAGTTCGATTTCCTTGGCGACCGTCACACCGTCCTTGGTGATGCGCGGGGCGCCGAAGCTCTTGTCGAGCACGACGTTGCGGCCCTTGGGGCCCAGCGTCACCTTCACCGCGTTGGCGAGGATGTCGACGCCGCGCAACATGCGGTCGCGCGCGTCGGTAGAGAATTTGACGTCCTTGGCAGACATTTCGGTTTGCTCCTGGGGTTTTGCCTTACGCGGCTTTCTTCTTGGCGGTGGTCACTTCCAGCACGCCCATGATGTCGGACTCCTTCATGATCAGGAGATCCTTGCCGTCGATCTTGACCTCGGTGCCCGACCACTTGCCGAACAGAACGGTGTCGCCGACCTTGAGGTCGAGCGGGACTAGTTTGCCGGCCTCGTCGCGGCCGCCGGGACCGACGGCGACGATCTCGCCCTGGCTCGGCTTTTCCTGCGCGGTGTCGGGAATGATGATGCCGGAGGCAGTTTTTTCCTCGGCATCGAGGCGCTTGACGACGACGCGGTCGTGAAGCGGGCGGAACTTCATGGCAGTCCTCCTAAAGATTTGGTTAGACTAGTTTTTTGGTATCTGGCTGGACCCCCTGCCAGCACCTGTCCGCCCAAGTGGGAGCGAATTTTGGCGGCCGCAAGAGGGCTCAGCAAAATTTTTAGCACTCATCTCGGTTGAGTGCCAACAATCTTTGAAAGAGCCGCAGAAACAATGGTTAACGCAAGGTCCGAAACCTGGCGGCGGCCCGCTGGTTGGCGCCTGGGAGGACGCGGTGCCCATCCGGCGCGCTGCCTGTTAGCAGGCTTGCAGGGTTGCTGCTAAAGCCTTGATTTTAAACATTTTGTTTACCTTTTCGGCTTGCAATGAAAGACGCCGGAATCGGAAACTTGTCGTCCTACCTAGACGGAGGACTGGAATGGTTTCGAAAGACTTCTTGAAGCAGGTCAACGGGTACGGCCTCACGACGGCGCACATCCTTTACCGCCGACCCGATCATCACTGGTTGCTGCAGTCCTACGTCTGGCAGGCCTACGACATGTTCCCCAAGTTTCCCGAGCTGCAGCGCTTCCTCCAGTTCTGGCAGGAGAAGCTGGAGGGGCCCTTGCATTCGGTGCAGGTCGCGCATTGCAATCTGATCAAGCCTGCCGAGCTGAAGCCGATAAATGGCGAGTTCAGGCTGCATTAAGCGCGTGCCTCTTCGCGGTCATTTCCGGGCTTGGCCCGGCAATCCATGAGGCAGCGCAACAAATTCAGAGCGACATAACGCTTCCCACGCTGCATCTCTTCTTGGATGTGCGGGTCAAACCCGCGCATGAGGCCGAGTCTCTTGCCCGCGCGTGTACTCATCTGTTTCCGTGCGCAGCCTGCACCTGCCGAATGAGCGCCTCGACCTGCGGCAGCATCCGGGCGACCAACATGGCGTAACCCTGCGCGTTGAAATGGGTGCCGTCGCGGGCGCGGTATTTGTGCGGCGGCAGGGTGAAGTCGAGCGACAGGGCGCCATGGGCCGCGGCGAGCTTGTCGAAGTGCATGCCGCCGAGGCCGAGCACTAGCACTTCGATGCGGCGGGAGCGCAACGTTCGCACCAGCCCGGCGACGCGAGCGTGCACGGTCTTGAGTGAGGCGCCGGCATCGCGGTCATTGAGGCCGAATTCGACGATGCAGATGTCGGTGCCGGGATCGATCGCCAGATCGAAGCGGCGCAGCGCGTTCCTGGCGGTATCGCCGCCGATGCCGGCATTCTTCACCACGACGTCGTAGCCTTTTATGCGAAGCGCGGCCTGCAACTGCGCAGGATAGGCGTGATTGTGCGGCAAGAGCCAGCCGGAGGTGAGGCTGTCGCCGAGAGCGACGATGTGGATCTGACGTGCAGAGGCGGCGCTCCCGATCAGGAAGACCGCGAGAAGACCCGCGAACATACGCATCAGGTGAGCACCCCGACGATCGCGCCCGTGAGGCAGGTCGCCAGCGTGCCGGATACGATCGACTTGCCGCCGAGCGAAATGATGTCGGCGCGGCGCTCCGGCGCCATCACGGTCAGCCCCGCGAGCATGATGCCGAGTGAACCGAAATTGGCGAAGCCGCACATGGCGTAGATCATGATCAGCCGCGAGCGCGGATCGAGGGCGCCGGCCGGCAACTTGGCGAGCTCGACATAAGCAATCAGCTCATTGAGCACCGTCTTGATGCCCATCAGCGAGCCGGCGGTGACCGCCTGGTGCCAAGGTACGCCCATCAGCCAGCACACCGGCGCCATGACGTAACCGAGGAGGCGTTGCAGCGTGATCGCCGAGCCGCCGACGCCGGGCAGCAGGCCGAGGAGGGCGTTGACGAGATGCACCAGCGCCACCAGCACGATCAGCATGGCGACGATATTCAATAATAGTTCAAGCCCGGCCACGGTGCCGCGCACGATGGCGTCCATGGTGTTGTCGGCGACGCGGCCGATCTGGATCTCGCCGATGTCGGTGCGTTCGCCCTCCGGCACCGGCACCATCAACTGGCTGACGAGTAGCGCCGCCGGCGCGCTAATGATCGAGGCAATCAGTAGATGGCCGGCGACGTCGGGGATGACGTTCTGCAGGATGGTGGCATAGAGCACGTAGACGGTGCCGGCGATGGTGGCCATACCGCCAGTCATGATCATGAACAATTCGCCGCGGGCCAGCATGTTGAGATAAGGCCGCACGAACAGCGGTGATTCCACCATGCCGAGGAAGATGTTGGCGGCGGTGGACAAGCCCACCGCGCCGCCGACGCCGATGGTGCGCTCGAGGATGTAGGAGAAGGCGCGCACGATCGGCGGCAGGATGCGCCAGTAGAACAGCAAGGTGGTGAGCACGCTCATCACCAACACGATGGGCAGCGCCTGGAAGGCGAGCACGAATTCGTTGGTCGGGCTGGTGGCCGTAAACGGCGCGGGGCCGCCGCCGATATAGCCGAACACGAATGAGGTACCGGCGAGCGAGGCTGCGCTGATGGCGTCGACCAAGTGCTTCACGAGCGCGATGGCCCGCTCGATCTGCGGGACCTCCAACAGCAGCACGGCGGTGATGAAGGCCGTCACGAGCGCCATGGCGGCGCTCTTCCAATCGACCGCCCGTCGGTTCTCGCTGATCAGCCAGGCGAACGCGAGCAAAACCATGACGCCGAGCGCCGACTGCAGGTGCTGCATTGGTCCCCCCAACGATGCTTGCCCGCGAGGGTTGACCCACGCGGTAATCCTTCGTTCGATACCCCGGACGTTTGAGCCAGGCAACGACGGAGATGACGCTTATGCCCCGCATTCGCTTCGATTTCGGCGGCCTCGCGCTCGAGGCAGAGTTGCTCGAAACGCCGACCGCGAGGGCGATTGCCGCCGTGCTGCCGGTGACGTCCTCGGTGATGACCTGGGGCGAGGAGGTCTATTTCGACGTGCCGGTGGATGTCGCGCGCGAGGCCGACGCGGGCGCGGTGGTCACCGCCGGCGAGATCGCCTACTGGCCGGACGGCACGGCCATCGCGATTGGATTTGGCCGCACGCCGGTGTCGCGCGGCGATGAGATCCGGCTGGCGAGCCCGGTCAACATCTGGGCCAAGGCGCTCTCCGACGTGAAGGCGCTGAAAGCGGTGAGGGCGGGGACGAAGGTGACGGTGAGCAAGGTGGAGTGACTTGTCCCGGATGCGGTGCAGCGCTCCACTGCGTTACGCGCTGCACCCGGGATGCACGCATACTCATTCGGTGCTGCGTTGCTGCCTCCGCGCGACGACGAACCAGAGCAGGACGCCGACGACGGCGACGGCGGTGAGATAAATCCAGGCATTGCCGCTGCCGTTCCAGACCTGGTCGCCAGTGACGACCAGGAGCGTGGTGATCGGCAGGATGCCGAGCCCGGTCGTCCACAGGAAGGTCCACCAGGGAATCGGCGCGAGGCCGGCGGCATAGTTGATGACGTTGAACGAGATCAGCGGCATCAGGCGGCTCATCAGCAGCACGCCGACGCCCTGGCGGCGCATCCAGCGATCCATCACGGCGCGATGGCGCTCGTTCATTAGCGCGTCGACGAAGGGCCGGCCGAACCAGCGCGCCAGAGCGAATGCCAGCGCGGCGCCGAGCATGGCGCCGGTCCATGTGATGACAACACCCCAGATTGGGCCGAACAGCATGCCGTTGGCGAAGGTGACGAACTCAGCCGGGAACGGCACCAGGCTGTGCGCGACCATCATGGCGATGGAGGCCGCCACCGCCCAATTCCCCCAGGACTTGATTTCCGCCTCGATGCCTTTGGGCGTGGGCGCGATGCCGGCGGCGTTGCTCCACCAGGTCAGCACGCCTAACGCAATGACGAGCAGCAGCGCCAGCGCGGTCGCGACGCGCAAGAGCCCGATCCGCTGCGAGGGCGTAAGGTCGCTCAACGGGTGCTCCGGTCGGCGCGGGCGAGCAAGGCGCTCGCGCGCGGTGGTAGCTTATATTAGCCCCTGCCCACGAACGGCATCTTGTTCGCCATCACCGTCATGAACAGCACGTTGGAGTTGAGCGGCAGGCTCGCCATGTAGACGACCGCGTTGCCGACGTGCTCGGCTGGCATGCGCGGCTCGATCATCTTCGTGCCATTGGGTTGCAGCACGCCTTCGCCCTGGACCATGCGCTCGGTGAGCGGCGACTCCGCGTTGCCGATGTCGATCTGCCCGCAGCAGATGTCGTATTGCCGGCAGTCGAGCGAAGTCGACTTGGTGAGGCCGGTGACGGCGTGTTTGGTTGACGTATAGGCGACCGAGAACGGCCGCGGCGCGTGCGCGGAGATCGAGCCGTTGTTGATGATGCGGCCGCCGCGCGGGTTCTGCGCCTTCATAATTTTGATGGCTTCCTGAGTGCAGAGGAACATGCCGGTGAAATTGGTGGCGACCACGTTCTGCCAGGTCTCGAACGGCAGGTCCTCGAGCGGCACCGGCGGCGCGCCCATGCCGGCATTGTTGAACAACACATCGAGGCGCCCGAAGCTCGCTTTCACTTTGTCGAACAGAGCAAGGATCGACTCGCGCTTGGAGACGTCGGTCGGCACGGCCAGCGCCTGGCCGCCGATGGCGTTGATTTCGGCAGCCGTCTCTTTCAGCGGCCCTGGCTCGGCGGCCGGCCAGCACCAGATTGTACCCAGCTTTGGCGAGTGCGATCGCTACTGCCTTGCCGACGCCGGTGCCAGCGCCTGTGACCAGGGCGATTTTTGCAGATGCCGTCATTGCTCGTGTCCTTCCGCGCGCGAATTATTGCCGGAAACCGCAATAGCACAAAGGGGGGCCGTCGCCAGCCCGCACCGGGAGGAAAAGGAATTTGGAACGAGGTCATCTACTTTAACTTCGCCGGATGTCATGTCCGCTCTTCCTCTCAATGCGTGCTCGATCTAACCGGCTAGCGTGTCGGCCAAGGGCTAGCCCGGGAAGTAGGCAAACCAAACACGGAACACTCGCCGTGCAGGGGTTCCCTATGAATTGCGCGCCCAGAGATTGGCTTGACCGATGGGCCACTATTGCTTGGCGGCCCCATGAATGCTCTCATTGTGCGACGCCGGCCCCCAGTTTTAGAGGCAGTACCATGCCTATGTTTCGCCTGTGGCCCGTGGTCGTGGTGACAATCTTCCTCGGATTGACTGCCTTCAGCACTCAGCAGGCCTTAGCGCAGTACCGGACCAATCCCGATTTGCTGCGTCCGGTTTGCAAGAATGCCGATTTGAAGAAAGCCTTGCTTGATCGGGTCTCGGGCGACAAAAGAAATCGCGCCATCAATGCCTTTGATCTCGACGAAGAATGCGCAGTGCTCGGAATGCCGACAGCACCGCAGAACGATACCATCAATGCCGATCATGGGGCTTCCCATACCGACGTGGTCCACGACGCTCATTATAGTAGCGACGGCAAGACCATCCTCTCCGCCAGCGAGGACGGTACGCTGCGCTTATGGAATGCGCAGACCGGAAAATCTATTCTCAAAATCGGCGTGCCGGACACTTTTCCCGGATCAAAAGAGGCTTGGAAATTTAAAGTGCGCAGCGCGGCTTTCGTCGGTGACGGGAGCAAGATTGCGGTCTCGAATGGCGAGAGTCCGGTTCATGTGCTGGAACCGACAACCGGCAAGGTCGCCATCGTTCCATTTCGGACGTATCTTGGCCGCGCCCCGCGCGTCGAGGCGACGACAAAGGGTCTTGTATTCATCGCCGGGAAGAATTCGGACGTTCTTGCGTATGACACGGCGACCAATTCCGTGCGTTACCGGCTTGGCGGCCATGACAGCCGGGAGGATACCGCCGTGGCGGTCTCTGATGCTGCCAGCCTTGTTGCCACCGGCACAAAATTGGACAAGCACAGAGTTGTTGTTTGGTTATGGAAGCTCGAAACCGGCGAAAGGACCGGCGAAATCCCCTATGCTGGGATTCGAGCGCCAACCGCAATGGCCTTCTCGCGCGACGGCACCGAGCTTGCCGTTGCATTCGGCGGCACCGTCGTCGTCTACGACCTGCCGAACCGGCGCATCGTGCAGAAGGTCGTCACTCACCCTCTCTTCAATACCTTTGACGTCGCATTTACGGCCGATGGCAAGGGACTCTTGACGTGTCGCCTGTATCCCGTGCTGTGGAATATCGCGAGCGGCAAAATCGTTCGGCGCTTCGGTCCCTTCACGGATCTCTGCTACTCCGTCGATGTCAGCCCGGATGGTAAGTACGCCGTTACAACTTCACTCGGTTCGGACGTGCGCATTTGGGATATCTCGACTGGTGCGTTCGTCAGGCGTCTCGGGCGAAACGTGAAAGCACGCCACTGAGGGATCAATCAGAGCTGGCTCACGGGGAAGCACGACATGCCCAATTGTGATTGAAGGGCGCAACCGTGATTGTCTGATTTGATTTATCGGCTTTGGCTGAAAAGCCTACATATTGCGCCACGTGAGTGGATTCCGCCTTAAGCCGGTAAGTGGCCTTTATGCGGACTTATCGGACCACGCTAGCTCGCCAGCGCCGTGTCGACGGGTTTGAAGGCGCCGGGCAGGCGCAGGCGTTTGGTTAGCTCTGCGGGTGGAACCGGTTTGCCGAAGCGGAAGCCTTGCATGGAGTGCACGCCGGCTGCGCGCAAGAACAGTTGCTGGTCGGCGGTCTCCACGCCTTCTGCAGTGACCTGCATGCCGAGGCCGCGGCCGAGACTGACCACGGCGTGTACGATCGCGGCGGCGTCGGCCGCCTTTTCGATCGAGTGCACGAAGCTGCGGTCGATCTTGAGCTTATCGAAGGGAAAGCGGCGTAGATAAAGCAGGCTGGAGTAGCCGGTGCCGAAATCATCGAGCGCAACCTTCACACCGAGCGCCTGCAGGCGGCGCATCGCTGCTTCTGCAGTGTCGACATTGCCAAGCAATACACTCTCGGTCAGTTCGAGCTCAAGCCGGGAAGGGTCGAAGCCGGTTTCTTCCAGCGTTCGCTCGACGACGTCGACAAAATCGACACGGCGGAACTGGAGCGACGATACGTTGACCGACACAGACAGGTTCGGCCAGGCCTCGCCGTCGAGGCAGGCGCGCCGCAATACCCAGGCGCCGAGCTCGATGATCAGCCCGCTGCGCTCGGCAACGGGAATGAACTCGCTCGGCGGAATCGCCCCACGTTTCGGATGAGTCCATCGGCACAGCGCTTCAACTCCGAGTACGGTCTCGCCGTCATTGCTGACAATCGGCTGATAGTGCAGTTCGAGGTGGTCGTGCTCGATGGCCTCACGCAGGTCGGCTTCCAGGAGTTTGCGGCTGGAGAGATCCGCGTCCATTGCTGCGTCATAGATGCAGGCGCGGTTGCGGCCTTCATTTTTTGCGCGGTAGAGAGCCATGTCCGCGTACCGCATGATGTCGGCGGCGCCGGCGCAATTGGGGTCGATCACCGCGATGCCGATCGAGGCACCGATGATAATATTCTGGCCGTTGATGGAATAGGGCGCGCAGATTGTATCGATGATGCGCTGGGCGAGTAACAATATCTTGTCGCAATCGTCTCCAATCGAAGAGATCACCGCGAACTCGTCGCCACCGAGCCGGGCCACCAGGTCGTCGCCGCGTAGCGTACGCGACAGGCGCAGTGTGACGTCGCGGATTAGTTCGTCGCCTATTGGATGGCCGAGCGTGTCGTTGACGTCTTTGAAATGGTCGAGATCGATGTAGAACACTGCCGCTGGCGTGCTGCCGTTGCGCACCTGCTCGATCACTGCCTGCAGGCGCTCGCCGAAGAAAATGCGGTTGGGCAGGCCGCACAACGGATCGTGCATGGCGAGGTGGCGCAGCCGAGTTTCGCCGACAGCAATCGCTGTCGCGGTACGCCGCATGTAACGCAGCACGAAGGCGGCGAGCAATGCGAAGCCGGCAAGCGCCACCGCGATGAAAGGAACGACGCTCTGAACGATTTCGGCTCCGGGCTGCTTCGGCGTCCAGGCGAACCGCGCGATTTGCTCACCACGCAAATTCTTGAGGCTGTAGACGTGGTCGCCGGCCGACACTGGCCCTGAATCGATGCTGCGCAAATGGGTGAGCTGCAATTGATCGGCAATGCCGGCGAGCAGTCCGCCTGCGATGAATTTTACCGACATCAGGATCGGCGCGGCCACGCCGGCCTTGTCCAGCGCCGGACCGACAGTAGCGGCGGCTATCACCGCCGGCTCGCCGTGGACGCTGCGGATTATGGCAGCTTGCGCTTGCCGGACCTGAATGCCGTTGCCGACCGGGATGGCGGCATCCAGCACGGACGTGCGGCCGCGCATATAGGCGAGCATGGACTTGAGATCAGGCACCACCGCGTGGAGCCAGCTCGGCGCCATGGCGCCGCTGCCAGCGCGGGCGTAAACCGGCATATCGCCGGAATCGAAAATGAACACGTAGTCGTGGTTGAAGAAGGTCTGCAGCCAGAGGCCAACTTGGCCGTCCGCCCATTTAAAATCGAAGTGGTTGCGGATGTTGCGGATCGCCGAAGGCGAATTGGCAACGCTTTCGACTTCGCGCAGCACGCGGAGGCCTTGCGTATTCAGCGCCTGCGAGAACAATTGCTCTTCGTGCAGGATGGCGACCTCATCGGCGCGCTCGGCCGAGGACAGCACCGCAACGACGATACAGACGATGGCCACGGCCACAATGACGCCGATAGGGACCACTACGCTCAAGCGTGCGCGATCCCAATTGGTAAGTGGGCGCTCCTCAATAACGCGCGGGCGGCGGGCCGGCAAGATCGTTGTGTCCCCTAAGACGTGTCCAGGCCTGGTCTTTTCGGCCTCGAGGATTAGGCGACAAAGCTTGCTATTGGCTTGTATCGGCGGTCACGCGCGCGCGTGCGCGAGCACAACCGGCGCCAATTTGCGCAACGGTGTTAACCGGCGGTAAAAATACAGGCTGAACTTGTCCTCAACCGTCGCCATAAGGCGGACGGGGGATGGCCATGTGGGCGGCGCGCAGGGCCGCCGACCAGCGTTCGCGCAAGTCCTGAAAGTACGGCTCGGTCGGCTCGATGCGGTAATCGAGCTCGGCGGCGTAGGCGTCGCGGCGCGCTACCAGAATGTCGATCGGCAGGCCGACGCCGAGGTTGGAGCGCATGGTCGAATCCATGGAAATCAGCCCGATCTTGAGCGCGTCATAGAGATCGGTGTCGAAGCTGATAGCGCGATCGAGCACCGGCTTGCCGTATTTGTGCTCACCGATCTGCAGATAGGGCGTGTCGGTGGTGCATTCGATGAAGTTGCCAGCCGAATAGATCATGAACAGCCGCAAGCGGCCGCCCTTGATCTGGCCACCGAAGAGAAACGAGACGTCGTTGTCTACATCGGCGCTGACGAGCGCCTTGCCCTCCATGTTCTGCACGGTGCGAATGGCCTTGCCGACGCGCTGGGCCGCCTTGAACATGCTGGGCGCGTTCATCAGCGTCTCGAGTTCGCCGGTCTCGGGGTTTTCCATGCCTTCGGTCAACGTGGAGCGCACCGACTGGCTAAGCGACAGGTTACCGGCGGATGCCAGCGCCATAATGCGCTCGCCCGGCTCGGTGTAAACGTGCAGTTTGCGGAAGGTTGAGACGTTGTCGAGGCCGGCATTTGTGCGCGTGTCCGCGATCATCACCAGGCCGTCATCGACGAGAATTCCACAGCAATACGTCATGGGCGTAATCGTTTTCCTGGTGTCGCGGGCAAAGAGATTACCGTGCTGAACGGGCATGGTCGATTCTGGTCATAGGCGGTCCGGGCGAGATTTCGATTCGAGCAGAAGCGTAACATTTTGCATGGCGTGTGACCTTAGCCGAAAACCGGTGTCCACTTTTCGGCATATCGGGCGTCAGGTTTGCGATTGCCGTTGCGCCTGATCCACATGCACGGCTACCTTCAGCGTCTCGCCGCCACCGCCATAGCGGCTACCGCGAACGGGCGCCGCGCCCAGGTAGTCGAGCCCGACCGCGACCCGCACATAGGCCTCGGAGACGCACATGCCGTGGGTCGGATCGAAGCCGACCCAGCCGAGGTCCTCCACATAGGCTTCCGCCCAGGCGTGGCCGGCATCTTGCACGGTGACGCCGTCGCTGCGGAAGAAATGGCCGCCGATATAGCGTGCCGGCACGCCCAGGCCGCGCGCCGCGGCGATGAAGACATGGGCGAGATCCTGGCAGACGCCGCGCCGCAGCTTGAAAGCCTCTGCCGCGGTGGTGGTGGTGTGGGTCGGGTCGGGGTCGAAGGTCATTTCCTCGTGCAGGGCACGCAGCAGCCCGTGCAGCTGGGTCAGCGCATCGCCGTCGGCGGTCGCACGCGCATCTTCGGCGAATTCGGTGATCGCCGGATCGGTCTCGGTGAGGGGAGTCTCGCGCAGGAACAGGCTCGGCGGAAAGCGCTCGAGCGTGCCGGCGACCACGCCGCCGGTATCTTGCGTGTCGACCTCGCCCTCGACCGCGACCGTCAATTCGGTGAACCCGCCTTCGGCGGTGAACGAATGGGTAATGTTGCCGAAGGCGTCCTCATGCTGATGCAGGAGGCAGTCCTGCGAGAGGTCGAGCCGCCAGCTGAGCACGTATTGGCCGTCGTGGTTGCGCGGAGTCTTGCGCAACAGCTGCGTCACGCCGGTAGGCGGCGTGTCGTAGGTGTAGGTGGTGGCGTGGGAAACGCGAATCCGCATGGGCCCTGGACGCTGCTGCTAGTGCGGTGGATTTGAAGTTCGCTCCAATATTTGCAGCGAGTCCTCAAACGAACTTCGGATTCGTGAGGGTAGTCGTTTTTAGCACAAACCGGGCGAAAAAACGGGCGCCTCATAGCAGATACTGTTCGGTGATGGCGCTGCCCAAACGGTTGTTCTCCGTGATGAATTCGCCGATGAACTCGTGCAGGCCGCGCTGGAAGATGGCATCCATGCGGCTGTTCTGCAGGCGGGTGCGGATGCCGCGCCCCTGGCGCTGGGACGGGCCTTGCCGGCCGTAGGCGCCGGCGATCTGGTCGAGGTTGCGCACGATGGCTTCGTAGCAGGACGCCAGCGAGCGGGGCATTTCCTCGCGCAAGATGAGCAGGTCGGCGATCAACCATGGCTTGAGACTCTCGCGGTAGACCCAGTGATAGGAGGTGAGCGCGGAGACCGAGCGCAATATCGCCGCCCACTGGAAATAATCGAGCGGGCCGCCGACGCGCTGATCCTCCGGCAGCAAAAGATGGTATTTGACGTCGAGGATGCGCGCGGTGTTGTCGGCGCGCTCGATGTAGACGCCGAGGCGCGAGAACCAATAGGCGTCGTTGCGCAGCATGGTGCGGTAGGCGGAGCCGTCGTAGCGCAGCGAGGTCTCCTGCACCCAGCGCAGGAAGCGGGTCAGTTCCTCGCGCGAGCTTGTGCCGTTGCCGTAACGTTTGAGTTCCAGCCAGGCGCCGTTGATCGCCTCCCACATTTCGACGGTGAGCGCGGTGCGCACGGCGCGCGCGTTCGATCGCGCGTGCTCGAAGCAGGAGCGGATCGAGGAGGCATTGTTGCCGGAGAACACCAGAAAGTCGGTGACATTCTCTTCGTTGGCTTCTTCGTAGACGCGGAAAAACGCGGCGGAGCAGCCGGCGGTGGCGACCGCCGATTCCCATTCATTGGTGCTGCCGACGTAGGACAGCGGCAAGGCGGACAGGCGCTGCGTGGCTTCGAGGATGCGCGCGAGATATTCCGCGCGTTCGACATAACGCGACAGCCAGAACAGATTATCGGCGGTACGGGAGAGCATGGTTTATGTATCGCGCCTCATCCGTCCAACACCCACGTATCTTTCGTGCCGCCGCCCTGGCTGGAATTGACCACCAGCGAGCCTTCCTTCAATGCGACACGCGTGAGGCCGCCGGGCACGATGCGCACGCGGTCGCGCCCCGTCAGGACGAAGGGCCGCAGATCGACATGACGCGGCGCCACGCCCGCTTCGACGCAGGTCGGGCAGGTGGAGAGCGCCAAGGTCGGCTGGGCGATGAAATTCTTAGGGCTTGCTTTCAGCTTGGTGCGGAACTGTTCGATCGCCACCTTGCTGGCGGTCGGGCCGATCAGCATGCCGTAGCCGCCGGAACCGTGCACTTCTTTAACGACCAGTTCGGGCAGGTGATCGAGCACGTAAGCGAGCTGATCGGGTTCGCGGCAGCGCCAGGTCGGCACGTTCTTCAGGATCGGTTCCTCGCCGAGATAGAACTTCACCACCTCCGGCATGAAGCTGTAGACCGCCTTGTCGTCGGCGATGCCGGTGCCGACCGCGTTGGCGAGCGTCACGTTGCCGGCCTGATAGGCCGACATCAGCCCGGGAACGCCGAGCATGGTGTCGGGGCGGAAGGTGAGGGGATCGAGGAAGTCGTCGTCGAGTCGGCGGTAGATCACGTCGACCCGCTTGGGGCCTTGCGTGGTCCGCATGTAGACGACTTCGTCCTTGACGAAGAGATCGCGGCCCTCGACCAGTTCGACGCCGAGCTTGTCGCCGAGGAACGAGTGTTCGTAATAAGCCGAGTTGTGGACACCGGGAGTGAGCAGCGCCACGGTCGGCTCGCGCGTGGCGGTGAGCGGCGCGATCGACGTCAGCGTGGCGAGAAGTTCGTCCGGATAATTCTCCACCGGCGCCACGCGGTGGCGCGCGAACAGCTCCGGGAACAGCCGCATCATGATCTCGCGGTTCTCCAGCATGTAGGAGACGCCGGAAGGCGTGCGGGCATTGTCCTCGAGCACGTAGAATGTGTCGGCGTCGACCCGCACGATGTCGATGCCGGCGATGTGGATGTAGATGTTGTGCGGCACCGCCTGTCCGCTCATCTCCGGGCGGAAGGCGGGATTGCGGAACACGAGGTCGTCGGGCACGACGCCGGCGCGCAGGATTTCGCGCGCGCCGTAGATGTCCTTGATGAAGGCGTTGAGCGCGCGCACGCGCTGGGTGAGGCCGGTCTCCAGCAGCCGCCATTCGGGCCCGGAGATGATGCGCGGGATGACGTCGAAGGGGATCAGCCGTTCCTGAGCCTCGGCTTCGCCGTAGACCGCGAAGGTGATGCCGATGCGGCGGAACAGAAGCTCGGCCTCGCGCCGGCGGTGATCCAGCACGTCGGGCGGCACCTCGCCCAGCCAGTTGGCCAGTTCCCCGTAGGCGGGGCGCACGGCGCCGTGTTGGCCCATTTCGTCGAAGGCATTGATCATTCCTGACCCCCGGTCATGAACGGCAAGGCTTGTCCCCAAGTTCCGCGGCCCCCCTGACCGCGCGTATGTCTTTCTCAGCTCGTACTTTGCAAGCTTCAGGCCAAGGCGAAACCACTGAAAAACAAGTATTTGTCTTGCGGCTTGGAGGCGGCCGGAGGTGCGTGCCTAATTTTTGTGCTATTCTGACCAAAAGGCAAAGGGGGCGGTTTCCGGGCCCGCTTGAGCGGCTGCGGGCGGCGGGTTAGGTGTTTAAAACCATCAAAAAAAGCGATGAGCGTCATGACCAGTGCCAGCCCCGAGATCGTCACCGCGGCCGTGCTGGTGATCGGTGACGAGATCCTGTCGGGGCGCACCAAGGACAAGAACATCGGCTATATCGCCGACTTCCTGACCGCGCTCGGCATCGACCTCAAGGAAGTACGGGTGGTCTCGGACGACGAGGACGCGATCGTCGGGGCGCTCAACGCGCTGCGTCACACGTACTCATATGTCTTCACCACCGGCGGCATCGGCCCGACCCACGACGACATCACCGCCGATTGCGTGGCGAAAGCCTTCGGCGTCGCGCTGCCCTATCATCCGGAAGCGGTCGCCATCATGAAGGAGCGCGTCGCCAAGACCGGCGGCGAGTTGAACGAGGCGCGCATGCGCATGACGCGCATCCCGGAAGGTGCGCAGCTCGTCGCCAACAAGGTGTCGGGCGCGCCCGGCTTCTGGATGGGCAATGTCATCACCATGGCGGGCATCCCGTCGGTCATGCAGGGCATGCTCGACGAGGTGGCGCCCAAGCTCAAGACCGGCGCCAAGCTGATCTCGGAGACCATCCGCGGCGACGTCAAGGAAGGCGATGTCGGCACGCCGCTCGGCGCCATCGCCAAGGCGCATCCGGGCGCGCTGTTCGGCAGCTATCCATTCTTCGACGAGAAGAGCGGCGGGCCCAACACCAACATCGTGGTGCGCGCGCGCGACCCCGAGACGTTGAAGGCGGCGACGGCCGCGGTGGAGACGATGCTGGTGACGGTGCGTGCGCAGGTTTCCGGCGCGGCGCGGTGAATTCGGATCGCATGCGATTGCGGTTCGCGTTCTTGGCCCCCACCCCGGCCCTCTTTCTTGCAGGGGGAGAGAGAAGGGTGCCGCAAGCTCTTTCCTCCCCTGCAAGGAGGAGGAATAAGGAGGGGTCAACCGACGCCGATTGTCGCGCGGATGTGTATTCGAGAACGCCGAGGATTTAGAATCGACATGCCACAAAGCATTCCATTGACGCCGGAAAAGGCCTTCCCGGTTTCCTGGGACCAGTTTCATCGCGACGCCCGTGCGCTGGCCTGGCGGCTGCACGCGGCAGGGCCGTTCGACGCCATCGTGTGCATCACCCGCGGAGGGCTGGTGCCGGCGGCGATCGTGGCGCGTGAACTGAACGTGCGGCTGATCGAGACCGTCTGCATCGCCAGCTATCAGGACTACAAGAACCAGGGCGAATTGCAGGTGCTCAAGGGCGTGGCGCCGGAAGTGACCTCGATGCGCGGGGAGGGCAAGGGCGTGCTGATCGTCGACGACCTGGTCGACACCGGCAAGACCGCGCGCGTGGTGCGCGACATCCTGCCGGCGGCGCATTTCGCCACCGTCTATGCCAAGCCCATGGGGCGGCCGCTGGTCGACACCTTCATCACCGAGGTGTCGCAGGACACCTGGATCTATTTCCCCTGGGATACGGGGCTTGCCTTCATGCCGCCGATCCGCCCGGGCGGGGATTGAGGAGATTTGGTGCCCCGGATGCGACGCAGCACGAAGTGGTGCGGCGCTGATCCGGGGTCCCGCTTTCTTCCCATGAACCGGGGTCCCGGGTCTGCAGCGCACCGTTCGCTGACGCTCACGCTGCACCGCGCCCGGGACACGCGCTTCCAGTTCGGCGCGTCTCGTTCTAAGATCGCGCCAGCCAGGGAGAACCGCCATGACCGCCGCCATCGCACAAAAGGCCGAGCCGCAAGACCTGCTCTCGCATGTCGTGCGCGCCAACGACGTGCCCTGGCAGGAGACGCGGTTTCCCGGCTGCAAGACCAAGACGCTGCTGTTCGATCCCAAGAGCGGGCTGGTGACGCTGCTGTTCAAGATGGAGCCGGGCGCGGAGCTGCCCGACCATGAACACGTCCTGATCGAGCAGACCTATGTGCTGGAAGGCTCGCTGGTCGACAAAGAAGGCCCCGACGCCGGCATCGAGGTGGAGCGCGGGCGAGTTCGTCTGGCGCCCGGCCGGCAGCAGGCATAGCGCGTGGTCGCCGAAGGGCGGCACCTTCGTCGCCATGTTCCAGATCCCCAACAAGTTCTACGAAAAGGACGGTCGCGTGACCGACTCCAGCGGCAAGGATTGGGATGAAGTCTGGGGCGCGTTATTAGCCAAGTGAATTGATGAGCCGCCCGCGTGGTCCTGCCGCCGCGCGCCGGCGGCGAGGTGAAGCGCTACGCGGACGTGGCGGAATGGTAGACGCAAGGGACTTAAAATCCCTTGGGAGTAATCCCGTGAGGGTTCGAGTCCCTCCGTCCGCACCATTAACTCGCGCGCAGGCCGCTTCAAAAGTCGGACGACGAGAGATTAAGATTTGCGGCGCACGATGATTGCAATTTGCTACTGTATTTTTGTGGAGGTGCCAGCAGATATAGAAGGCGTGTCGCTATTCTTTTCGTCCAGTCCGATTACATAGTTGGCGGCATCGAATGCGGCCTGAAATTTCTTGTACTGCAGAGTGAAGATGTAGCTCTATTGCTGGCTGGAGAATAAGGGAGCCAAGTTGGATATGGCGCGGGGGCAACGGTATTATTCCGACGAAGATATTGAAAGGGGCGTCACGCGCTCGGAGCTAAAGCGGATGGGGCGTGAGCGTCAAAAAGAATATATTCGCCATTGGTTTCATAGCAACTTTGAAGACCCTGCCCAAGAGACGCCCTACAACAGCCGAGAAGGTGGCTATCTCTACATCTGGGGCGGACCTTATAACGCCCATGATGAGCTTTATGGCGAGTTCGGTTAGCTTGTACCGGAAGATCGGCTTGAGGAAATCGCAAACGAGATTGAGGGGGAAGATGGGATTTACGATTGGGCACCCGGGTCGGATCATCCCGACACGCGGCAGCGCGAGGAAGAATGGCTGGGGGAACAAGAGGAGCGGGAAGAAGAGGCGTCGCAGCCAGAGGATTTGAACCAGATAATTGATCGGCTCAAATCGGGTGCCAGACCATCGTACGGCGACGGCTATGAGCTTGAAGCGGCGCCGCGCAATCCAAAGTGAGCTAGACCAGCTCAAGACTGCACTTGCACAAGTCTCTCCTGCTCATGGCGGCATTGGCCACAACAAGCCGCCGCCAGATGAGGAAAGCCTGCAGGCAGTTGTTGTCGTCGAAGTGCGTGATGCTGGAGAGACGATTAACCGTGAATTGGCAAAACAAGAGCCTGATGCGCTTGAGATCGCGAACGCGACTTTTCGTCTACAGACTGCGCTTGGATGGCTCGGTAAAAAACTTGACGCGGCTGCGGACAGCTTTGCCAAAGGATTTGGAAAGACATTAGGAGTTGCTGCTGCCGGGGCAGTGCTCACTGGCGGCGCGTTGTTGATCCCATCCCTTATCCAGCAAATTGCAGGTATAGTTGAGCACGTCACACAATGGCTTTCGTATGTGACGTTGCCATTTTAAGGCCAATACGCCAGTGTGAGGGGGCGCGTGCGCCATGACAGAAACGCCACTGGACAATGTTATTGCCGAACGACTTGCCCACCGCGACACGACAAAATTTATTTTTTATGGCAAAAAGCTCTGAGTTGGCTTGAAGATGATAGAGACGGGTCGGTTACAGCAGCGCGCTCCCTTATCGAGACAACAGTAAAAATGGTGCTTGATGAAATGAAGGTTTCGTACAAAGAGACCTGGGATTTGCCAAAGCTATATCATGAGGCAGCTACAGAGCTTGGGCTCTCACCGAAGCAGCATACCGATGTTTTGCTTCGTTCGGTTTTTGGCGCTGCTCAAACTGTTGCAAATAGTGTCGGTGAAATGCGGAATAAGCTTGGGGATGCTCATGGGAAAGGAAATTTAAGTTTTCCGGTGTCACGTCATCACGCGGAGCTGGCAATCAATTTAGCAGGCTCGATATGCTGTTTTCTGATTTCATCGCTCGAAAGTGCAATCGCAGCAAAAAAACTGATAACTGCAGATGGCGATGTAATTCTGAAATTCGATGTGGCAACTGTGTGGCGTCTGGTTGATCATGCCCGAACCGCAAGGCGCTCAATGACCTTTTATGGTAAGAGGCTGCGAAAACGGTCGTTGTGTCTAGTGGGCGATGCAGGCATTTATCTGATAAGCAACGGTCTGCCTGCGATGGACGACAAGGGCAACCTGATAACAAAAAAGGATAGTATTGGGATTAGGCGATTGATCGCGTCGGCGGCTGGTTGCGACCCTGCTTATAACGCTTTCGAAGATTGGTGGCCCCTTCATAATGCGATTGACGACGGAAGCGACTTTTCAATTCCTGTGCCGATAGCGGAGTTCGAGGCGGTTCTGCCCCTATGCAAATCGCAGATAGTGATACGTATTAATTCCGAGAAGTATGAAATTCTGACGACGTTCAGCTTGAGCAATTGCTATAGCCTTGGATCAAGCTTCGTAGCGCGGAAGCTTTTCGGGCGCCGAAGCTATATCCACGACCTTCGGAGCCCCATGTTTCCGCCGACCGTGGCCGCAACATGGTTCGTAACGTGGCCGCTCACGAGTTCACTGATGCTGGCGTCTTCGGCAAAGCGAAGGTGACGCAGTAGGCTAATATGGTCCTGGCTTGTATTTTGCCTAGGCTCTGCTCCGTATTCTGAATTGATCAGTGCCGGGTTCACTTCACCGCCCCCTTCATCCTCAATTCCGCCACCTGCTCCCCCGACAGCCCCAACAACTTCCCCAGCACCTCATCCGTATGCTTACCCACGCGCGGGGCGAGGGGGAGAAGGCGCGTTCCATGCCCGACATCTCGGGTTGCCCGGCAGGCGCACTTCGCCGATCCGGGTGATCGTAAGAGGCGAATGATATGCAGCGCGATCACCTGGCCTTTTCAGGCAAATTTAGAAAGTAGCGCGTGTAGCGTAGCTCGCCTTTCTTTCCGAGCGCGCCCTTTTCAACAAGCTCTTGCAGATCGCGTGTCGCTGTCGCGCGCGATGTCCTGGTAATGCTGATATAGTTTTCGGCGCTCAGGCCTCCCTTGAAGCCGTCTATCCCCGCGCGGAACATGCGGGCGATAACCTTGTCCTGCCGTTCATTGAAGGCGCCGCGGAATTTCTCATAGAATTTTGCCTTCGCGACGTAGAAATCGACGCGCTTGATCGTGTTGCCTTGAGCTTCGAGAATTGTATTGGCGAAGTAGATGAGCCAGTCGGTAATTTCAGTATCCTTGTTGTTGCGCTCAAGCGCATCGTAGTAAGCCTTGCGCGCGCGCTCTATCGTCCAGGCCAGGGCAAGAAGCGTCGGACGCCCCAGGTTTTGGGCGAGCGATTTTTCGGCAATGGCGCGCCCGATGCGGCCATTTCCGTCTTCAAAGGGATGGACGCTGACGAAGTAAAGATGCGCGATCCCTGAGCGCGTGAGCGCCGGCAAGGGCCGCGCGCCGTTCGGTGCGCTATCGTTGAACCAGTTCAGGAAAGCATCCATTTCCTCGCTCATCTTCGACGAGGGCGGAGCTTCGAAATACACTCTGGGCTCATGCGCTCTATTCGAGACGACCTGCATCGGCTCCGTATGCGTGCGATAAGCGCCAATAACGGCGATGCGCCGATCGTCGCTCATCAGCATGCGATGCCAGTTGAACAACGTGTCGTGGGTAAGTGCCGTCTCAAAGTTCTTGTAGAGATCGACCATCATCTCGGCGATCCCGCGTTCGGCCGGTGGAATGGGACGATCGTCGTGGCCCAGGCCGAACTGGCGCTTCAGCGAGGACTGCACGCTGTCCCGGTCGAGAATTTCGCCCTCGATCTGGGAGGTCTTGAGCGCCTCGTCGCCAATAAGCTCGATTTTCAGTGAATCCTGGTCCTGGGCGCCGATATGCTTGAACGCCCCAATGAACTCGCCGGAGCGCATCAGGAAATCACGCTCCAATGGCTCCAAAGCCTTTGAGTCGTAAATAAAATCAGGCCAGTTCGGATTCTGCCAGTTCCAGCTCATGAGCTATAGAATGCCTTTCTATAGCTCATATTAATGCATTTCATGAGTTATAGGAAGATGTTTTATAGCTCAAGCGCGCTCATGCGGTATTCCCGTGAGGGTTCGAGTCCCTCCAGCGGGGCAGGCGACGTTTGCCCGAGTCCAAATCCGAGCGCGCCGGCCCGATCATCAGGGATTCGAGCAGGTAATCGAGTTCACCGAGCTGTGCCTTGCCGGCGTGCTTTTCAATGATGCGTCGGCCCCAATAATCCGACCCGGAGTCACGTAGCGCTCCAAACACGCCTTCAAACGCGAGCCGTTTCGTATGTTGCGTCAGACAGCTTTAGTTCGATAGGGTCGATGGCAACAGCATCCTGGCCACCATCAGCATGGTCACCATGACGGCGCCCATCATCGGCACACCTCATCCGTATGCTCGCCCATGCGCGGGGCGGGGTGGAAGATGGTGCCCTCCATGCCCGACATCTTGATCGGGTTGCCGGGCAGGCGCACGGGGCCGACCTCCGGGTGATCGTAGGTGACGATCATCTCGCGCTGCGCCGCCGTCGGCTCGGTGAAGGCACATGCTGAAAGATCGAAGAAAATTTGAAACAAATGAATGAGAATCCGAACGTGGCGTATTTGGCGTCGCGGATTCTGTTTTATTAAAAGCGAATTTAATTCTTTGATTGGTTCCTCACAGGCCCCGTTTAAAGATCGGCAGACCCGTACGGGGATGTACTGATCTCAGGAGCCGTTATGGATAAGAGCAAACACGGATCCCATCTCGCCGACATCTTGACGTTCCCCAAGATGTCCAAGCGGGGCGAGAGCCAGCTCCAAGCTGTCTTGAACAATTTGCTGCAAGGCGTCCTATTGTTCGATGCCGACGCCCGATTGGCTTTTTGTAACCAGCGCTATATCGAGATGTACGGGCTGTCTGGCGATGTCGTGAAGCCCGGTTGTTCCCTCAAGGATCTTCTCGATCATCGATCTCAGGTCGGAATGTTTTCGGGCGATGCGGATGACTATATCGCCCGCCTTCGGGATGAGATGGCGACCGGCGGCACGTTCACCGACATGACGTATCTGGCAGACGGGCGCGCCTATTCGATCGTGAGCAAGCCGATCGATGGCGGCGGATGGCTGGCGACCCATGAAGACGTCACCGAGCGCCAGCGCTCGGAAGAGCGAATTGCGCATATGGCGCGCCACGATGCCCTGACGGACCTGCCTAACCGGGTGTTGTTGCGCGACCGGCTCGAGCACGAGCTCAAGCGCGTCAAGCGCGGTGAGTGTCTGGCCGTTCTCTGTCTCGACCTCGACCAGTTCAAGAGCGTCAACGACGCGCTGGGCCACCCCGTTGGCGACGAATTGCTGAGACTTGTCGGCGACCGTCTGCGGGGATGCACGCGGGAGCCGGACACCGTCGCCCGCCTGGGCGGTGACGAGTTTGCGATTATCATGACGCAGATGGAGCAGCCGACGGACGCCGCCGCGCTTGCCCGGCGCGTCAGGGAATCCATTATCAGGCCCTACCAGATCGACGGCCATCAAATCGTCACCGATATCAGCATCGGCATTTCAGTTTCGCCCGAGGACGGAGTTGAGCCGGATGTTCTTCTGAAAAACGCGGACATGGCTTTGTATGGGGCTAAGGACGACGGCCGCGGCACGTATCGGTTCTTCGAAGCAGAGATGGACACGCGCATGAGGGCGCGGCGGGATCTGGAAATGGATCTTCGCCAGGCGCTCGCGCAAAAGGATTTCGAGCTGTACTATCAGCCGCTCGTCAGCCTCGAGACAAACGAAATCACCGCGGTTGAAGCGCTCCTGCGCTGGAACCATCCGACGCGCGGCATGGTCTCGCCGGCCGAATTCATCCCGGTGGCTGAGGAAATGGGGCTCATCGTGCCGCTTGGCGAATGGGTGATCAAGACGGCGTGCAAGGAGGCTGCTTCGTGGCCGGATCATATCAAGGTCGCCGTCAACCTTTCGCCCGCTCAGTTGAAGAGCCGCAATTTGCTGAAAGTGGTAAGTGAGGTGCTAACGGAATCCAACCTGCCGTCAGGCAAGCTGCAACTTGAAATTACCGAAAACGTCTTGATGCAAAACACGTTCGCGACCCTGGCGACGCTCCATGAGTTGCGGAAGCTGGGGGTACAGATTGCGCTCGACGATTTCGGCACCGGGTATTCCTCGCTCAGCTATCTTCGCAGCTTTCCATTCGACAAGATCAAGATCGACCGATCCTTCATTCAGGACATGTCGAACGGAGCGGAGCCTCTCGCCATTGTCCACGCCGTTGCAGGTCTGGCGAAGTGCCTCAATATGATTTCGACCGCTGAAGGCGTTGAGACGCAACAGCAACTCGAGACGCTGCAGTCGATTGGCTGTACCGAGATGCAGGGTTATCTGTTCAGCCGTGCCAAGCCTGCTCACGAGGTGGCGCAATATTTTATCGCACCGGCATTGAAGGCGAGCGGCGCAGCCTGACGCGGATCTCGGGGCAAATGCGGAATTCTGGCGCAGGATCGCCGGGCGCCGTGTTTACTTGACCGCGCCGCGCGCGCGTAAGTTCGCGATTTCTGGGGCAGAAAGGCCGAGCAATTCGCCGAGCACGGCGTCGGTGTGTTCGCCCACACGCGGCGCGGGGTTCGAGATGGTCCCCTCCATGCCGGACATCTTGATCGGGTTGCCGGGAAGGCGGACCTTGCCCACTTCAGGATGATCGTATTCGACGATCATTTCGCGCTGCACGACCGGTGGTTCGGCGAACGCGGCGTCGAGATTGTTGACCGGCGCTGCCGGCACCTCCGCCGCGCGCAAGACCTTGAGCCAGTCGGCGACGGTGCGCGTGCGGAAGATTTCTTCGAGCTGTGGGACCAGCGTGGCGCGGTTTGCCAGGCGGTCGGGGTTGGTCTTGTAGCGCGCGTCGTCGGCGAGTTCGGGCGCGCCAATAGCCGTGCACAGCTTCTGCCAGAAGACTTCCTGCCTTGTCGCGACGACCAAATAGCCGTCGCTCGATTCGAAAGCCTGCCAGGGCACCGAATACTCGTGCGCCGAGCCTTGCGGCTTCGGCAGCTCGCCCTTCGTCAGCCAGATGGTGCCGATGTAGCTCAGGAGCGCGAGCATGCCGTCGAACATCGATAGCTCGACCTGGCGGCCCCGACCGGTGCGCTCGCGGTCGTAGAGCGCGGCGAGGATGCCCTGGGCGGAGAAGAAGCCGCCACTGAGATCGGCGAGCGGGATGCCGACGCGCGCTGGCGGCCGGCCGGGCTCGCCGGTGATCGCCATGTGGCCGCTGATCGCCTGGATGACGAGATCGAGCGCCGGGTAGTCCTTGTATTCACCCTCTGCGCCGAAGCCGGTGACCGAGCATTGGATGAGGCGCGGGTTGAGCGCCGACAGCGTGGCGTAATCGATCTTCAGCCGCTCCAGCACGCCGGGGCGGAAGTTGTCGATCACCACATCGGACACTTTGACCAGATCGTAGAACAACTTTTGCCCGGCCTCGGTCTTGAGGTCGACAACCACGCTTTTCTTATTGCGGTTGAAGGTGAGGAAGAGGGCGCTCTGGCCCTTGTAGGGGCCGACCGAGGGAATGCGGCCGAGATCGCCATGTGGCGTTTCGATCTTGATCACCTCTGCGCCGAGATCGGACAACAACTGGCTGCCATATGTGCCGGCGATGATCTGGCCAAGCTCCAGAATGCGGACACCTTCGAGCGGGAATGACATGGCTAGCGTTTTCCGTCGTCATTCCCGAGCCGGCCCGGTGGGCCGGAACCCGGAATCCAGAGGCCAATTGCAACGCATCGTGTGCGTCTGGATTCCGGGTACGCATGCTTTGCATGCGCCCCGGAATGACGGGTTTGTGCGTCCATATGCGTCACAGCCCCAGACCCTTGGCGATGATGTTGCGCTGGATTTCAGAGGTGCCGCCGCCGATGGTCGCGAGCCTTGAATTCGCGGAAGAAGCGCTGCATGGGATATTCCATGCAGTAGCCATAGCCGCCGAGGATCTGCAGGCCGAGGTCGGCGACCGCCTTGTAGGTCTCGCCGCCGTAGAGCTTGAGCACGGCGGCGTCGTTGCGGGTGGCCTGGCCTTGCGCCATCGACCAGGCGAAGCGGTAGACGAGCAGGCGCGAGACGTCGAGCATCACCTTCATGTCGGCGAGCTTGTGCGAGATCGCCTGATAGCTGCCGATGGTCTTGCCGAACTGCTTGCGCTCCTTGGCGTAGTCCAATGCGTAGTCGAAGGCGGCAAGCGCCGCGCCGGTGCGCGCGGCGGAAAGACATAAGCGCTCGTACCAGAGATAGGCGTCGACCGCTTCCCAGCCGCGGTCGACCTTACCGAGCACGGCGGAGGCGGGCACGCGCACGTCGGAATAGAAAACTTGCGTGGTGCCGATGGCCCGGTGACCCAGCGTTTCGATCTTCTTGATCTCGATGCCGGGAAGCTTGGTGTCGACCAGGAAGGTGGTGATGCCTTGTTGTTTCTTTTCGCCGGTCGAGGTGCGCGCCACCAGCAGGCAATAGTTGCTGATGTCCATGCCGGAGGTGAACACCTTCTGGCCGTTGATGATGTAATCGTCGCCGTCACTCACGGCGCGCGTCGTCAGCGCCGCGGCGTCGGAGCCAGAATGCGGTTCGGTGAGGCCGAAGCAGAATGAGATTTCGCCGCGTAGGATGCGCGGCAGCAGGTCGCGTTTCTGCGCATCGCTGCCGTCGCGCAGAATGGCGTAGGCGCCGTAGGTCAGCGTGCGGAAGAACCACATGGCGAGTTCTTCGTAGTGGTGCCCGAGCTCCTCCAGCGCGATGGCGAGGTCGATTGAACTACCGCCGCTGCCGCCGTGTTCGGGCGGCAGGATGAGGCCGAACCAGCCGTGACTGGCGAGCGCCTGGAAGGCTTCGCGCGGCGGCGTCATGGCGTCGTCGCAGCGCTTGGCGTAGTCGGGCGGGCAGACTTTATCGAGCAGGTCGCAGATGTGGCGGCGCAGGTCGTCCTGCTCGGCGGTGAAGGAGAAGTCCATGGTTCACGCCCCCGCATCAAGCTTTGCCAGTTCGAGCACGCGCTTGGCGCGCTCGAACATGGCGTAATCGATCAGCTTGCCGTCGACCGTGATGGCGGCGGTGCCGGCCCTCTCCACGGCTTCGAATTCGCGCACCACTTTTTCGTAATAGGCGATTTCGCTTTCCGGCACCGCATAGGCGGCGCGGATGGGCGCGATCTGCTTGGGGTGGATGGCGGTGCGGCCGACATAGCCGAGGCGGGCGGAGAGGCGGCTGTCGGTGGTAAGGGCCACTTCATCGTTGAGGTCACTGAACACGCCGTCGAGCGGCATGGCGCCGGCCGCGCGCGTGTCGAGCAGCACCTTGGAGCGGGCATAGAGCAACTCGGTGCCATCGATCGACCAGGCACAGCCGAGGTCGGTCTGCAGGTCGCCGTCGCGCGCGCTGCCGAAGCAGGTGGCGGCGACGCGCGGAGAGGCCTTGATCAGATCGAAGCACGCATGAACGCCGAGGGCGCTTTCAATCATGAGCATGAGCGGGACGGAGCCAGCTTGCATGCCGTGCGCCTTTTCGTGGCGGTCGATGGTCGCGGCGGTGGAGCGCACCTCGTCGACGGTTTCCGCCTTGGGCAGGATCACGGCGGCGAGGCCGGGGCGCACCACGGCGGCGAGGTCGTCGTCGAGAAACGCCGTGGCGGCGCTGTTGGTGCGCACGGTGACGAGCGGGCGCGGGCGGGCGGCGGCGCTATCGATCACCCCGGCGACCAGCATGCGCGCCTCCGCCTTGCCGCTGAGCGGAACCGAATCTTCCAGATCGAGAATGACCGCATCGGCGCCGCTTTCCAGCGCCTTGGTCATCACCCGTTCCTTGCTGCCTGGCGCGAACAGCGCCACCCGGATCGCGTGCAAACGTCGCCTCCCCATGGTTTTCTCGAACCGTTTTGCGGGGAGTTAAGCCGATAACGCCGGGGCCGACAATCGGCGGGCGCCGCGCTGACGAGGATCTGCAACTTTCGAGGATCTGCAAACAGCAAAAAAAAGAGGCCGGATTGATCATCCGGCCTCCCAGTCAAGGCTTGGAGAGAGCCCTTAGCTCGCCCCCATTTCGGATCGCCGCGAGGTCTTTAGGTGGCGCGTGATCTTATCCGAAAACCGGTTCCCACTTTTCGGGATCACGCGCTATGCCCGCGGCGATTAGCATTCGTATCGGCGTTTACTTCGCCGCCATCTTGATGCCGAGGTTGGTCGCCCAGTAGGCCTTGATCGCCGACACCGTGCTGGGCGGCAGCGGGCCGAAGGCGATGTCGGTCGCCATCTTCTGACCCTTCTCAAAGCCCCAGGCGAAGAACTTGGTGACTTCCTCGATGGTCTCCTTCGGCGCCTTCTTGCGCAGGATCTGCCAGGTGCAGCCCGAGATCGGCCAGGTGTCGTTGCCCGGCTGGCCGGTCAGGATGACGTAGAAGTCCTTCGCCTTGGTGAAGTCGACGTGCCCGGCGGCGGCCTGGAAGCCCTTCAGGCTCGGGCTCACCGTCTTGCCGGCTTTGTTGATCATGCGGGCATAGTCGAGCTTGTTTTGCAGGATGTAGGCGTATTCCACGTAGCCGATCGAGCCTTGTTCCTTCTGCACGTAGGCTGAAACGCCTTCGTTGCCCTTGCCGCCGATGCCGGTCGGCCAATTGATCGAGGTGTTGGCGCCCAGCTTCTGCTTCCATTCGGGGCTGACCTTGGACAGGTAGTTTGCGAAGGTGAAGGTCGTGCCCGAACCGTCCGAACGATGCACCACGGTGATGGCCATGTCGGGCAGCTTCAGGCCCGGGTTGAGCTTGACGATGGCCGGATCGTTCCACTTCTTGATCTCCGCCATATAGATCTTAGCCACGACCGGGCCGGACAGAATAAGCTTGCCGGACTTGATGCCGGGCACATTATAGACCAAATCCTCACCCGCGATGGCGGTGGGGAACTGGATCAGCCCGTGCTTGGCGAGCGTCGCGGGCGTGAGCGGCATGTCGCTGGCGCCGAACGCCACGACCCCGCCCTCGATTTGCTTGATGCCACCGCCTGAACCGATGGACGCATAGTTTACTTTGTCGCCGGTCTCTTTTTGGTACGCGGCCGCCCATTTGGCGACCAGAGGATAGACCCACGAGCTGCCGGCGCCATTGATGGTGGCAGCTTGTGCATTTGTGGCTGCAAACGAAAGAGCTGCGGCGGCCACGGCCGCCACCAGTTGAGAGCGCATGAGGAATCTCCCCGCGGAATGCGGGTCTTTCCGGCGTCGCCCTCACCCAAGACCCGGTACGCTGGCAGTTAGGCCCGCTCTATTTCAGTTCGATGACAGACACTTCGCGGCGCATTACAAAGTATTAAGGTGGCGTACCTCGGAGTGCTCGCCGACGGGGCGCTTCGGTTGATAATAGCTGTGTGATATCAGCGAGTTGATCCGTTTAAAGAGGACGGCGGCGAACCCGCGAATTCCGCCACAGTTTGCGGGCTGCTTGTCCACAGCAAAGAGAAACCTCGGAGCGCCGCCGTCATGTCACGACCTAACGCTTGTATCGCCGCCGCGGCGCTGCTCGTTGTGCTCGCGGCGGCTCTACCGCTGGCGGGTTGCGGCACGGCAAGCGATCCGCTGGCCGCTACGCTGACCGCGCCTGGCCAATACGACTACTATGATTGTCCGGCGATAAAGGTGGCGGTAACAGGAATTGTTAAACGCCAGCGCGAATTGGAGGGCCTGATGGCGCGCGCCAAAAGCGGCCCCGCCGGTGGGTTTATCAGCGCGAGCACCTATGAGCCGGAATACGTCACCCTGCGTGGCAAGATGAATGAACTGCGCCGCGTGGCCGCGGAGAATCATTGCGACTTCGTTCCGGGGATGGCGCCGGCGGTTGAGTTGCCGCCGCCGGCCAAAAAGCCGATGAAGCAGGCCACGCGCCGCTGAGGCGCGCTTTAGCGCGTCAGCATCATCAGCGTACCGTCGGCGAGCCCGAAGAGAATCGCCGGCGAATCTTTGCCGCCGACCATGCCGAAATTGGTCACCGCCTTGGCGGGAAGCGACAGACTTTTGAACTCGCGCGGATGCGGCACGAACGAGACAAGACGCAGACGGCTGCGGTCGAGTGAGGGGAGCGCCAGGTCGGCCGCACCGTCGCCGTCAACGTCGATCACCGCCGCCATCTGAAGCGCGCGCGTTCCGGCGATGTGATTGGAGAAGTCAGGCATTTGCTCGCGCTTCGTGAGGCTGTGGCCGTCAAAGGTCCACAGTTCGAGCTGGCCCAGGGCGTGGGGCATGCGCACCAAGGCAATGTCCGGTTTGCCATCGCCGGTGAAGTCAGCGATGCCGGCAGGATCGAGCCAACGGTGCGGTCGGCCGATGGGCGGCGTCTCCGCCACAACTTTATAGCGGCCATGCCGGCGGCCGATGACGGCGAGGCTGGAGCCGCGTTTCAGATAGGACTTCACCACGACGATGGAGTCGTGCTTGTCGCCGAAATCGGCGAGCCGTAGCCGGAGGTCCTCGAACACTGCGTCGGGGCCGGCGTTGACGGTGTGGCGTGTGCCGTTGCGGGTTTCGATGACGACGCTGGCGGCTTCGATCTTGTCGCCAAGTACGCCGTGGTCGTAGCGCGTGGTCGGATCGGCGAGCCAGGCGCGGCGAATGTCTTTGGTGCCGTGGGCTACGCGGCCGTCGGGCAGGGCGCGCTCGGGTAAGGTCGGCGGCGCCGGCGCAATGAGAAAGCGCATGCTGATGTGACCGCCCTTGCGCGCGACCGCGTACCAATGCCCGCCGGCCTGCAGGCGCACTTGGCCATCGATCGTGTCGAGCGCCTCGACCTTCGTCGGCGTCTTGATGCTGTTCGAGATGCCAGTCGGCCGCTTGCGCGGCCGCCGGCAGAAGGGCCAACACAGAAAAGGAGAGTAGGGCGAGGTGCTGGCGCACGCGGAATGAACCTCGTTACAGGTGAACGCGGCGCAGCCTTAGCGCGTTGCCGACCACGCTGACCGACGACAACGCCATCGCCGCCGCCGCGATGATGGGCGACAGCAGGATGCCGAACACCGGATAGAGAATGCCCGCGGCGATCGGCACACCGGCGGAATTGTATATAAAGGCGAAGAACAGATTCTGCCGGATGTTGTTCATTACCGCAGCCGACAGCACACGCGCTTTCACAATTCCGTTAAGATCGCCCTTGAGCAGCGTGATGCCGGCGCTTTCGATGGCCACATCCGAACCCGAGCCCATGGCGATGCCGATTTCGGCGGCGGCGAGGGCGGGTGCGTCGTTGACGCCGTCGCCGGCCATGGCGACGACGCGGCCTTCCTTGCGCAATTTCTCGATCACCGCGCCCTTCTGATCGGGCAGCACTTCCGCTTCGACCTCCTTGATGCCGAGCCGCTTGGCGACAGCCTCGGCAGTGGTGCGGTTGTCGCCGGTCAGCATGACCACGCGCAGCCCAGCGGCGGCGAGCGCCTTCAGCGCCTCCGGCGTAGTGGCCTTGACCGGATCGGCGATGGCGATGACGCCGGCGGGCTTGCCGTTGACGGCGAGCATGACGGCGGTGGCGCCTTCGCGGCGCAGCTTCTCGGCTTCGCCGGCCAACGGGGCAGGGTCGATATTGAGTTCTTTCAGGAACGCGGCGGTGCCGAGCGCCAACCGTTGACCATCGACCATGCCGATGACGCCCTTGCCGGCAGGCGCGTCGAAGCCGCGCACGGTGCCAAGTTCAATTGAACGCTCCTGCGCGGCGGCGACGATAGCGGCGGCCAGCGGATGCTCGCTGCCGCGCTCGACACTGGCCGCCAGGCGCAAGACCTCTGCTTCGTCGAAACCTTCGAGCGGCACTACCGCGGTCACTTTTGGTTTTCCTTCGGTGAGCGTGCCGGTTTTGTCGACGACAAGGGTGTCGATCTTTTCCATGCGCTCGAGGCTTTCGGCGTTCTTGATCAGGACGCCGGCGTGGGCGCCGCGCCCGACGCCGACCATGATCGACATCGGCGTAGCGAGGCCGAGCGCGCAGGGGCAGGCGATGATCAAGACGCTGACGGCGGCGACCAGGCCGAAGGCAAAGCGCGGCTCTGGCCCGAAGGTCGCCCATGAGGCGAATGCGATGAGCGCTACCGCGATCACGGTCGGCACGAACCAGCCGGCGACCTGGTCGGCGAGGCGTTGGATCGGCGCGCGGCTGCGCTGCGCGGTCGCGACCATCTGCACGATTTGAGAGAGCAGCGTATCGCGGCCGACTTTGTCGGCGCGCATGACGAAGCTGCCCGAGGTGTTAAGCGTGCCGCCGATGACGCGGGCGTCTTTGTCTTTGCTCACCGGCATGGATTCGCCGGTGACCATGGATTCGTCGACCGACGAATGGCCTTCCAGCACGACGCCGTCGAGCGGCACCTTGTCGCCGGGACGCACGCGCAATTTGTCGCCAACCTGAACCGCATCGAGCGAAACTTCCTCGTCGCTGCCGTCGTCCTTGACGCGGCGCGCGGTGGTGGGGGCGAGATTGAGCAGTGCCTTGATCGCGCCCGAGGTCGCTTCGCGCGCGCGCAATTCCAGTACTTGGCCGAGCAGCACCAGCACCGTGATCACGGCGGCGGCTTCGAAGTAGACCGCAACCTGGCCTTGGGCGCCGCGGAACGCCGCCGGGAACACGCCCGGTGCGAACACGGCGACCACGCTGTAGCCGTAGGCGACGCCCGTGCCCATGCCGATGAGCGTAAACATGTTGAGGTTGCGGGTGACGAGCGACTGGTAGCCGCGCACGAAAAACGGCCAGCCGGCCCAGAGCACCACCGGCGTGGCAAAGGTGAACTGGATGTAGCTAGAGAGGACGGGATCGACCCACCCGTGCGCGCCGACGATATGCGCGCCCATTTCGAGGGCGAACACCGGTAGCGTCAGCACGAGGCCGATCCAGAATTGGCGCGTCATGTCGATTAGTTCGGGATTGGGGCCGGTGTCGGCGGTGGCGACCTCCGGCTCCAGCGCCATGCCGCAGATCGGGCAAGTGCCGGGGCCGACCTGGCGGATTTCCGGATGCATCGGGCAGGTGTAGATGGCGCCTTCGATGACGGGCTCGGGCTCACGCTCGCCCAGATATTTTTCCGGATCGGCGACGAACTTGGTTCGGCAGCCGGCCGAGCAGAAATAATAAGGATGACCGTGCAGGTCGGCGCGATGCTGGGCGGTGTGCGGGTCGACCGTCATGCCGCAGACAGGATCGAGCACGCCGCCTGCGTGCTGGTCGTGATGATGGTGGCTATAGTCGTGCTCGGCGGCACTCATGACAGTCCCCGGTAGTGGCTTGTACTATATACCCGTAGGGGGTATATAGCGGGCATGAAACAGACCAGCAAGACCTCGACGCTGAAAAGGCTTGGACGAATCGAAGGCCAGGTGCGCGGGCTCGCGCGCATGGTCGCGGACGACCGCTACTGCATTGACATCGTGACGCAAATCTCCGCGGTGCGGGCGGCGTTGCGGCGCGTGGAGGAGGAGATCCTGCGCGCGCACGTGGCGCACTGCGTGGAACACGCTATTCGCAGCGGCGACAAGGCCGACCAGCGCCAGAAGGTCGCCGAGCTGATCGACGTGATGGGGCGCGCGGGGCGCTAGACGGCGCGTGCCGTATCACTTCGACGACAGGCCGAGCAGGCTGTAGGCGGGGCAGACGCCGAAAATCGCGGTCAGGATCGGCACTACGCCGATCCAGCCGACCCAGGCCCAACTCGTGCCTGGAGCGATGTAGCCGAGCGCTAAAGCGATCAACGCGATGCCGACGATCACGCGCGCGATACGATCGAACATTCCGACATTGAGAGACATGGCAAAGCCTCCGGCAATGAATGCGCAGGAAGCTTAGGCGGGTTCCGTCGGGCGGCGTTGATAAAGATCAAGCGGCCGAGAGCAATGGACTCTCTGCCGTCATTGCCGGGCTTGACCCGGCAATCCATAGGGCGGTGGCGTAACTTGAGCCAGATGTAATGTTCTTGATTGCCGAAACTCAGCATGGATGCCCAGGTCAAGCCCGGGCATGACGCCGAGGGGTGGGGCAGCGCTTCACCCAAACCGCTCCCTTGCCAACGCCGCGCCTTTGCCGAGCGCCACCATCTTGGCCTCGGCCACCTCGCGGCGCATCGGCGCCATGCCGCAATTGGTACAGGCGAAGATGCGCTCCTTCGGCACGTATTTCATCACCTCGCTGATGACGCCGGCGATTTCTTCCGGGGTCTCCACGAGCTCATTGGCGACATCGATGACGCCGGCAAGGATGTCCTTGCCGTCCAGCAGCGACAATAGTTGCAGCGGCACGTGGCTGTGAATGCACTCGATCGACACTTGGCCGATGCGGCTCTTGGCGAGCGCTGGAAAGATTTTCTCGTATTGCCGCCATTCTGCGCCGAGCGAATTCTTCCAGTCGATGTTGGCCTTGATGCCGTAGCCGTAACAGATGTGGACGGCGGTCGTGCATTTGAGCCCGTCGATGGCGCGCTCGAGTGCTTCGACGCCCCAACCAGTAACTTCGTCCATGAAGACGTTGAAGGCGGGCTCGTCGAACTGGATGACATCGACGCCGTCGCGTTCGAGCGCGCGCGCTTCCGTATTCAGCAGGTCCGCGAAGGCCAACGCCATCTTCACCTTATCGCCGTAATGGGCATCGGCAATGGTGTCAGAAATGGTCATCGGCCCCGGCATCGTGATCTTCAGTTTACGTTTGGTGTGGGCGCGGGCGTGACGTGCCTCGGTCGCGTGCACGCGCCCTTTCAATTTAAGTTGTCCGCGCACCACCGGCACCATGGCTTTGTAGCGGTCGGCGCGGATTCCCATCTCAACTTTGTTGGCGAAATCGATGCCGTCGACGAATTCGAGAAAGCCGTGCACGAAGTGTTGGCGCGACATCTCACCGTCGCAGACAATGTCTATGCCGGCGTCTTCCTGGAATTTGATCGCAAGCAATGTGGCGTCGAGCTTGGCCTGCGCCAGTTCCGGGCCCGAGAGCTTCCACTGCGGCCATAGCTTGTTGGGCTCGGCGAGCCAGGACGGCTTCGGCAGGCTGCCAGCGACGGTGGCGGGAAAAAGCATAAGATGGCTCCTTCTGAAATGATTGTTGTTCTTGGTCGATTGAATTTATGACGCCTGGCACGCGGTAGGGCTCAGGCGCTGCGAAGGCGTGCCGGCGGTTTCCAACTATAAAGCCAATCCTGGCGCGCGAGCAGTCTTTCGCCGCCCAACAAGCGCATGCCGAAATCGCGGATCAGCGCCTCCGGCCTGCTCAAGCCATAGATTTTGCCCTGCTTGCGTGAGGCATCGCGGACGCGCTGGGTCCGGGCGGCGCGGGCGGCTTCGTAATTGCGCAAGGCGTCAGGCGGGTTGCGGTATTGGGCGAGGCAGTCGGCGATTACCGCGGCGTCCTCGATCGCCATGCCGGCGCCTTGCGCCAGGAACGGCAGCATCGGATGGGCCGCGTCCCCGACCAGGGTCACCGGGCCGGTGCCGCCACGAAACGGCTGGCTGCGCTCAAAGAGCGCCCATTTCAGCCAGCGCTCCGGCATCGCCACCAGATCGCGCGCGGTCTCCGACCAGGTGAAGCGTGCGTAGTGGCGTAACATCTCGTCGCGTTTTCCCGGCGCCGACCAGCCGGCCTCGTTCCATTCGTCATGGACGATGCCGACGATGTTGATGACACGGCCGCTTTTGACCGGGTAGTGCACTAGGTGGGCGTCGAGCCCGAGCCACAAATGTACCAATGGCTCGCGGAATTCCGGCGCGACTTGGTCGGCTGCGACCAGCGCGCGCCACGCGGTGCGGTGGCTGAAGCGTGGCGGATGCTGCCGGTGCAGACGCTCGCCCACCTGCGACCACAGACCGTCAGCGCCGATCAGCGCGATGCCGCGCTCATCGACCACATCCTTGCCGCGGCGCGCCTGCACGGTGATGCCATTGCCGTGGGGCGCGAAGCCCTCGAACCGTGTGCCGAGTTCGACCTCAACGTCCTGCTCCTCGCCGGCGGCATCGGCGAGAGCGATCTGCAGATCGCCGCGATGGAGCACCCAATAGGGCGCGCCATAGCGCTGCTCGATCCGGCGCCCCAGTGGGATACGGACGATTTCGCGTCCCGAACTGCTGGCCATGACGCGGATCGCCTGCGGTATTGTCGTCATGGGCGCCAACCGCGGTCCAAGGCCGAGGGCGAGCAGAACGCGTGTTGCATTGGGTCCGAGTTGAAGCCCGGCGCCGGCCTCTTCAAGCCGCGGCGCCTGTTCGAGCACGGTGGAGCGCAAGCCTGCGCGCGCCAGCGCCAGGGCCGTAGTCAGCCCCGCGATGCCGGCGCCGGCGACAATGACGTGACGCTCGGACGCCAAGATTTAACGCTCCAGGCCTCAGATCAAGCGGCTTCGGTGTGGTGCAATTCGCATTCCGGCGGCCGGGCGGCATGCGGATCGAGCGTGGGGTCGAAGCGGTAGAGGGTGGAGCAATAGGGGCAGACGGCTTCGCTGTCGTCGCCCATGTCGACGAAGACATGCGGGTGGTCGAATGGTGGGGTCGCGCCCACGCACATGAATTCCTTGGCGCCGATCTCGATTACCGGCACGCCGGGATCATTGTGAAAATGGGGAATGACGTGCTCCGCCATCAGGGAACCTTTCGTGTCGGTTGCGGTGGCACCATAGCGAGGCGGATGGCTGGTTGCTAGGTGCCGAAATAGCCCGTCAACGGGCGATTCGGGCCACTTTTTCGGTTGCCGGCGCGTCTTAACGCTATCCGCAAGCCGCCGTTCTGCCGATTTTCCAGCTCACTATATGTCATGGCCATGCAGGATAAATTCGTGCCGAAGGAGCAGCCCGCCCTGCGCGAGACGCGGCTCGCGTCAGTCATGATTGCCGCCGGGCTGTTTGCGGCGCTGGCGGTTTATGCTGTGCCGCGCGGGATCGTGGCGCACGATGCGCTCGCCATGGCCGACGATCCCGTGCGGATCGCCGACCATGCGCTTGCCGCCAAATTTAACAGCGCGGTGGCGACGCGTGAGATCAAGGCCGCGCTTGCCGACAACGACGCCGATCTCGCCCGGAGCTTCGTCGATCTCGCCGTTGAACGCCATGTGACGCTCGACCCTGTGCTGACCGCCAAGGTAAACGCCGCAACGGCCGAAGCGTCGTCCACGCGGCACACGCTGGTGAGCTTCGCGCGCGGCTTCGTCACCGGAGTGCCGGAGGACGGCGCAGCGCTCGCCGGCACCGCGCTCGGCGATCTGTTCGTGTTCGGCGACATTCGCGACGCCGCGCGCGAGGGTACTCATTGGGCGCTCGGCGAACCGACCGACAAGATGATCCTGGGGTTGGCCGGCGTCGGCTTAGCGATCACTGCCGGCACCTATGCCACCGCGGGCTTGGCGGCGCCGGCGCGCATCGGGCTGACACTCGCCAAGGTCGCGCATAAAACCGGCCGGCTCAGCGGGCGGTTGGCGCTCGCGATCGGCCGCATGGTGCGGCAGGCGGTGGACTGGAGCCGCATGCGCAGGGCAATACCTAGTGTGTCTCCCATGGAGCCCGCGGCCGCCGCCCACGCCGCACGTGATGCGGTGAAAGTCGAACGCGCCGGCGGGCTGTTGAACCTCGCTTCCGATATTGGCCGCATCGAGCGCAAGGCCAGCGCGCGCGCGGCCATGGAAACCTTGCAAATCGCGCAGACGCCGGCTGAGGTCTCGCGCGTCGCCAAGCTTGCGGCCAAGGAAGGCGGCAAGACGCGTGCGATCATCAAGCTGCTTGGGCGTGGCGCCATCATGCTCACCATCGGCGCTTTCGATCTCGGGGTCTGGATACTCGGCGCACTGTTCACGCTTGTCGGTTTCATTGCTGCGCTTAAAGGCATGACCGAGCGCGTCACCTTGCGGTTGGTGCGTCGCCGCAAGGAACGCCGCCGGCAAAGAGAGCGGGAGCGCTATGCGGCGCTAATCGCTGCGCGCGCTTGAGGCACCCCAAACGTTTCAGCCATGTGAAAACGGCCAGGTCGATTCTCACCCTACAAGATCGGTTTGAAAGGGACAGTGGCCTCAATAGGACCGGCTTGAAAAAGCCGAAGCCGCATTCCATCATGCAAACAATCGTTTCAACAATGAAACGAACAATGACAAGAACGGACCAGGCAAGGGGCGTCTGCTGTCGGCGGCACTATTCGCCGGCACGAGGTGGGAGAAAGCACGTGAGCCGCCGCGATTCATCTATCTGGCGCCGGCCGCCAAGGGCCGCGGTGCGTCTGCCATGAATGCCCTGAATGACGCTCGCCTGGTGGTCGAGAACGCGAGCCTGCGCTATGGCGCGCTCGACGTGCTCTCCGATTTGAGCCTCAAGGTCGGTAGCCACGAGATCGTGAGCATTGTCGGGCCCTCCGGCTGCGGTAAGACCACGCTGCTGCGCTGCGTCGGCGGCCTGAACCAGCTTAACGAAGGCGAGATTCGCATCGACGGGCAACTGGTCGAGAAGCCGTTGCCGAGCGTGTCGATGGTGTTCCAGCATTTCGGTCTGTTCCCTTGGAAGAACCTGTGGAACAACATCGCCTATGGGCTGGCGCTCAAGCACGTGCCAAAAGTGGAGATCGCGCGCCGGGTGAGCGAGGCGATCGAACTCGTGGGTCTGAAGGGTTTTGAAAAATCCTATCCGCATCAGTTGTCCGGCGGCATGCAGCAGCGCGCGGGCCTCGCACGCGCACTGGTGATGGAACCGAAGCTCTTGCTGATGGACGAACCGTTTTCCGCCATCGACGCGCAGACACGTGAGCAGCTGCAATTTGAAATGCTGCGCATCTGGGACGCGCGGCCGACGGCGATGATGTTCGTCACACATTCGATCGATGAGGCAGTGCTGATGGGCGACCGCGTGGTGGTGCTGGCAGGGCGGCCATCGCACGTGCGCGCGTTGCGCCAGGTCAACCTGCCGCGCCCACGCGACCGCAGCGTCGTGTCGAGCTCTGAATTTATTAATCTGCGGGAGCAGGTCTGGCACGACCTGTTCGATCAACCGGCAGGTAGCACCAAGAGCAACGGAGCACGCGTGCAGCAATAACCAATGTGCTCAATAACAGGGAGGAACTGACAGATGCTGAGGAAATCGCTGTTTGGCGTTATGACCGCGCTGTCGGCCATGACGTTTCTCGCACCCGGCGGCGCTTCCGCCGCCGACATGAAGCTGACGGCGACCGCGATTGGCCGCCCGCCGATTTTCTCCAACACCTTCGCTGACGTCGGCGAGGCCATGGGCTTCTGGAAGAAGGCCGGCCTTGACGTCACCTTCCGCTGGTTCCAGCGCGGCACCGACACTGCCAAGGCGGTGGTGACCGGTGACGCCGCCATCGGCTTCACGGCGACGCCACCGGCGGCGAACCTGATCGCGTCCGGCGCCAAAATCAAGATCGTCGCCGGCATGCCCAACCAGGACTGGGTCATCGCCTCCGACGAGGCCAAGGACTGCAAGGGCCTCAAGGGCAAAACTGTCGCGGCCGACGGCATCAACAATACCCGTTATCTTTACCTGCAGTCGTATCTGGCGACCTGCGGGCTGAAAATCACCGACGTTAAGGCGATCAATCTCGCCAACACGCCGCTGGTGAAAGCCGGCATCGCCAAGCAGGTCCATAGCGGCGTGTTCCACATCGACGAGCTGGCGCAGGTCGAGCATGCCACCAAGAAGTGGAACATCATGGACGTGCCGGCCTCGATCGCCGAAGGCCTCCACTACGCGGTGCTGGTCGCGAACGATAACGCGATCAAGAACAACCGCGAAGCCCTCGTGCGCTTCCTGGTCGGCTGGATCGAGACCCAGAAGATGATGGGCAGTAAAGATCCCGCGACCATGGAGAAGGTCGCCGAGATCGCCGCCAAGGCCAAGAATGTCGACAAGTCGGTGGCGCTGAGCGCGATTAAGGCGTTCCAGGCCAAGAACTACTGGGTCAACAACAACGGCCTCAACGAAAAGCAGGTCATGAGCCAGGTCAACGAACTGGTGAAGGTCGGCTCGATGAAGGCCAAGCCCCCAACCTATGCGCAGCTCGTCGACACCTCCCTCTACGCGGAAGCGGCAAAGCGCGTCGGCAAGATGGGCAAGATGAAGAGGTGACCCGGCACTAGTGGTCCGATTCCGACATTTGCGTCCCGCTGCTGCGGGCTCCCTAGCAAATGTCGGAATTAAAGGACCACTAGTACCTATTTGATCCTAGTGGAGCTTTGAATTTGACATTTGATGAGCAACTCGCCGCAAATGGATATCAAATGTCGAATTCGCTCCACTAGCGGCCGGAAGCGGATTAGGTGAACATGGCAAGAGCGGAAACAATTGCCGGCCGCATCGATCGCTTCCGTGCCGTCAATGCCTGGTGGATCAGGTTAGCCTGCTACGTCCTGAGCATTGTGCTGTTGCTTGGGGCGTGGCAGGCCTTCGGCAACAGCTTCGGCGTCCTGTTTGTGCCGTTCACGAACACGATGGCGCGGCTGTGGGAGATGCTTGTTAACGGCTCGCTGCTCGACGCGACGTGGGTGTCGGGCCAGCTCTACCTCGTCACTCTCGTGATCAACATCGTGGTCGGCGTCACGGTCGGACTGCTGCTAGCCCGCAGCAATCTATTCTCGGCGGCGTTCGAGCCTTACGTCTACATCCTCTACGCCACGCCGACCATCTCGCTGGTGCCGTTCGTGTCGGTGATGTTCGGCTTCGAGTTCTGGCCGCGCGTGCTGGTGTCGGTGCTGATCTCGATCTTTCCCGTGCTGCTCGGCACGGTGGAGGGCGCGCGCAGCATTCCGCGCCAGCATCTCGACGTGGCGGCGATCTTCGGCTCCAACGAGCGCCAGCTCTGGCGCGACGTGATCATCCCTTACGTCACGCCCTACGCCATGACCGGCATCAAGCAGTCGGTGGCGCTGTCGATGGTCGGCACGCTGGTGGCGGAATTCTTCCTCAATCCCGATGGCATCGCCGCGGTCATGCTGGAAGGCACGACCGTGGTCGACTCGGCTAAGGTGCTGGCGATTACCGTTTTCGTGGCGGCGATCGCGGTGGTGCTGGTCGGCGTCGGCGAGCTCATCGAATATTACTTGGTACGATGGCGACACTCAGCAGTCGGATAGCGGCGGACATCGCGCCCCGCGACAGCGTCTTCAAGAGCGCACTCAAGCGCTGGGTGACGCGCGAGCGCGTCGCGCCAGTCGTCACGGGGCTCGCGATTCTGGCAGTGTGGCAAGTGGTGGTGATGACGCAATTGCCCGATTTCGTCGGGCGGCCGAGCGGCATCATCATGGCGTTTCCATCGACGGTGGCGAGCGCGGAGTTCTGGACCGACGTCGTCGTCAGCTTGGGCGCAATCCTGGAGGGCGTCTTCATCGGCTCGGTCGCGGGTATCCTGGTCGGCGTCGCCATGGGACGGGTGCGCGAGATCAATTGGTTCTTGTCCACCTACATTCGCGCGCTCTACGCGCTGCCGCTGATCGCGCTGGTGCCGATCGTCATCATCTGGGTCGGCTATTCGCCGGCCTCGCGCCTCGTCATTGTCGTCATCTCGGTGTTCCTGCCGGTGGCAGTCACCACTGCCGACGGCACGCGTGCGATCCCCAAGGATTTTCTCGACGTCGGCAGAATGTTCGGCGCGCGCACCCACAACGTATGGTTTGGCATCGCCTTGCCGTCGGCGATACCGTTCATCGTGGCCGGCATCGAGCTAGGCTTTGCCCGCGGCATCACCAATGCCATTGCCGTGGAGGTGCTGGCGAGCGTGCCGGGCATGGGCATGTCAGTGTTCACCAAGTCGAACGAGCTTAACGAAAACGCCTCGCTGGTATACGTCGTGTGTTTGGGCGTCTTCGCGGTCGGCGTGCGCGCGCTGATGATCCGGACCCGGCACTGGATTGCGCCGTGGTATCACCGGTAGCGACAACGGTTGCTTCCTTCGGCGAGGCGGATTATCTCGGCGTCATGCCCGGCCTTGTGCCGGGCATCCACGTCTTATGTATGCAAGAAGCAAGACGTCGATGGCCGGGATAGCCGTTCGAAGAACGGCGTTCTTCAGAACGCCTAAGCTCGGCCATGACGACGGAGAGGTCTGAGAAATTATGCCGAGTTTCAAACATGGTGACGTCGAGATCGCCTATTTCGACGAAGGAGAGGGCGAGCCGATCGTGCTGGTACACGGCTTTGCCTCCAACAAGGACGTCAATTGGGTCAACCCCAGTTGGGTCTCGATCCTGACGCGGGCCGGGCGGCGGGTGATCGCGCTCGACAACCGCGGCCATGGCCAGTCGAGCAAGCTTTACGATACCGCCGCCTATGGCGCGCCGCTGATGGCGGAAGACGTGCGTGCGCTGCTCGACCATCTCCACATCGGGCGCGCCGACGTGATGGGCTATTCCATGGGCGCGCGCATCACGGCGTTTCTCGCCGTCAATCATCCCGCGCGCGTGCGCTCGGCCATCATCGGCGGTCTCGGCATCAAGCTGGTGGATGGCCAGACCGGCGCCATGACCGCCGTCATCGTCGCCGCGCTTGAGGCGCCTTCGTTAGCCGATGTGACCGATCCGACCGGCCGCACCTTCCGCAGCTTCGCCGAGCAGACTAAGTCAGACCTCAAGGCGCTTGCCGCCTGCATGGCGAGCCCGCGCGAGAAATTAACCCGCGAGCGGGTGGCCGGCATCAAGGTGCCGGTTCTGGTTGCGGTTGGAACCAAGGACGACGTCGCAGGTTCGGGAGAGGCGCTGGCCGATTTGATTCCCGGGGCGAGGGCGCTAGCTATCCCAGACCGCGACCACATGCTGGCGGTCGGCGACCGGGTCTATAAAGCTGGGGTGCTCGACTTTCTTGAAGCGCGTCCCTAGCTCTTGAGCTATGCGCGGGGCGCCGAGGGCGGCCTCGTGGCGCAGGGGAGAATGTGGTAAGAAACCGCCGAGGGGATTGGCGCTGAGAGGTGCCGGGAGAACGAGAATGGTGCAGTATCAGACGAAGGCCTCCAAGGGGCTCGACAAGGTCGATCCAGTTTGGGCGCGCATCCGCCAGGAGGCGGAGGAAAGCGCGCGCCGCGAACCGGAACTCGCCACCTTCCTCTATGAAAGCATCCTGCATCACGACTCGCTGGAAGGTGCAGTGGTGAATCGGGTCAGCCAGCGCCTCGACCACGGTGACGTTTCCGCCGAGTTGATTCGCCAGGCCTATGCCGACGCGCTCGACGACGAGCCGGCGATCGGCGACGCCTTTCGCGCCGATATCGTAGCCACTGTCGACCGCGATCCGGCTTGTAGCCGCTTCATGGAGCCGGTGCTCTATTTCAAGGGCTTCCACGCCATCCAGACGCACCGGCTGGCGCATTGGTTGAACGGCAAATCGCGCCGCGATTTCGCGCTCTACCTGCAAAGCCGATCATCGGCGGTGTTCCAGTGCGACATAAACCCGGCGGCCAAAATCGGTCGCGGTATCTTCCTCGACCACGCTACGGGGCTGGTGGTCGGCGAGACCGCGGTAATCGATGACGACGTCTCCATCCTGCACGGCGTGACGCTGGGCGGCACCGGGAAGGAGCACGAGGACCGTCATCCGAAAATCCGCCACGGCGTGATGATCGGTGCCGGCGCCAAGATCCTCGGCAATATCGAGGTTGGCCATTGCGCGCGCATCGCGGCTGGCTCCGTGGTTATCAAACCGGTGCCGAACAACGTCACCGTGGCCGGCGTGCCGGCCAAGGTGGTGGGCGAGGCCGGTTGTCCGGAGCCCTCGCGCGCCATGGACCAGATGCTTTACGGGGTGATGCTCGACGGCTGAGGGCGCGGTCTTTCGGCGGCTTGCGTCCGCCCGCGCAATGAGGCAAGGAGGCGCTTGCTTAAGCGCAAGGAGCGGCCCATTGGACGTCCAGGAAATCAGACAACTCGACAGCTATTTGAAGAAGCTTTTCGGTAATGCGCGCATCCGCGTGGTGCCAGAGGGCGGGGAGTTCCGCGCGGGTCTATGCGGGCGAAGACGAACTCGGCGAATTGACCGCCGAAGACGATGAGGGCGAGCGCTCGTACAATTTCCGTATGGTAATCCAACTCGGCAGCGATCCGTCGATACAGCCGGTGCCGGCATTAAACGCCTATTTGCGCCATCGCTTCGACAACGAGAACATTCGTGTCGTCACACGGCCGAAAAAAACCGACTCACTAGAGGCCTATATCGGTGAGGAGTTCCTCGGCGTGCTGTTCGTCGAAGACGAGAAGGGACGCAAGTCCTATATCTTTGAGCTGCCCATTCTCGACGTCGACTTGGTCGACTGACGCGACGTCTGCCCACGAAACCATCCTCCGCTCATTTTAGCGTAAGCGGAAGTCCAGCTATTATCACTAACCTGCCGAGCTACATAGGGCCCCGCTTGCGCGGGGACAAACGGCGAAATGCTTAGCGTCCATGCAATCGCGCCATCAGCGTGTCGATGCCCTTTGCCACGCTCTGCCAATCCGTCAGCCAGGCGCGCGGGAAGCGAAAGGTGATATCGGCTTCGCCGATGCGCCGCTCCAACAGGCAATTACCGGAATTGACCACGCCGCGACGCGTGCAGCGGGCGAGGAAATGGGCCGGCGTCCGCGAACTCGAACACGAGTTCCTCGTCCTGATAGGGCGTTCCGTCGCGGAAGCCGCGTAGTGTCAGGCCGGGCGGGCCGGCAGTCGGCTGCGGCACCAGATAACGCGGATAGATTTTCTCCACCCGCTGCATCAGCGGCAGCGTGTCGTCGCCGGACTCGATACTGACGAACAGCCGCAGGTCAGGACTGACCCGCGTGTGTACGGTCGGCATGGCGGCCGGATCGGGGGGCGCGAGCGACGGCCATAGGTAGACCATGTCGACGCGTGGCTGCACGCCCGGGTGCCGCTGGATACTCCGGCGGATCGCCGCCGGCTGGATGTTGAAGGTGACGCCGGCTACCACGATCGGCATCGACGGCGCGTTCCGCGTTACCGGCGGCTCTGGCCAACGCGGCCACAGCACATAGCCAACGTAGGAAGCGGCCACGACGGTCACCGTGCCAAAGAGCAGGAGCGGCGCTAGCAGCGGGTTAGGCCCGGATTGCCGACGGCGCCGGCGCCGGTGGGCTTTCGCGAGATTCTGCGGGCTGCTGGGCGAGATAGGCCAAGTTCTTATCCGATCGCTTTGGTACTGGAGTCGAATCGCCAGCGATTATGCCACGGACGCCCTTTGCATCCTCAGATCGACCGGGGAGGCTTACTTGTTAACCTTTCATTAAGGTTTGGCTGGCGCGGGCCGGTCGGTTCCGGCACAGGTAGGGCCAGGTCCGCGTTGTAGCTGCGTCCGAGGCCAGTGCGATGAGTGCGCATTCCCTGCACATGTTCCTGATGGTGGCGCTCGGCTTTGCGTTTGCGGGCCTGTGCGCTTCTGGCTATCGCGTCGCCACCAGCCGGCTGCCGAGCTTTGGCATGCTGCAGGCCGGCCCCAGCGCCGGTACGTTCGCTATGGTGCCGCTCTTGATGCTGTCGGCCCCATTTCTGATCATGCGTAACACGCTGCTCGGCCGCCGGCAGGAGGGTCGCCGGTTTGAATTCGTGTTCGTTGCCACCCTCATCGCGGGCTTTTGGAGCCTGATGTCGGGGGTCGTGCTGGTGATGGCGCTGCACGCTTGCGGTATATTGGTCGCCTGACCCCTTTTCCCGCTTCCGATCTTCGTGCAAACGTCCCGTCTCGAAGGAGACGGGAATGGCTATCTACGAGCTAGACGGGCAAGCGCCGGAGTTTCCGGGCGAGGGGCAATACTACATTGCCGACAGCGCGGTGCTGATCGGTCGGGTGCGGCTAAAGTCTAAGACCAGCGTCTGGTTTGGTGCAGTGCTGCGCGGCGACAACGAGTGGATCGAGCTCGGCGAGCGTTCGCAGATCCAGGACAATTGCACGCTGCACACCGATCCGGGATTTCCAATGGTAATCGGCCGCGATTGCGTGATCGGCCACAACGTCATCCTGCATGGCTGCACCATCGGCGACAACAGCCTGGTCGGCATGGGCGCGATCATGCTCAACGGCTCCAAGATAGGACGAAACTGCATCGTCGGTGCGGGCGCGGTAGTGACCGAGGGCAAGTCCTTTCCCGACAATTCGCTCATCGTCGGCGCGCCGGCGCGCGTCATCCGCACGGTCGATGAAAAGTCGACGGAGATGATCCGCAAGGGCGCCGACAATTATGTCCAGCGCTCCAAGCAATATACGAAGGGCCTGAAGCGGATGGTGTAAGGGTGCGTCACGCGCCTTAATAAAGATCGTCCTCCAAATTTCCCGATCGCCGACTTACGGCCTTTCAAAAGCAGTGCGGCCGACCCCTGGGGGAGGGCCGGCCGCTCGCGAACCCGGTCTGGGGACGGGGAGGGGTGGGGACGTGACCGGGAGCGCGATTCCGTGAATCAGTTTCGTGTTTGGATTGCCGAAAGCCTCATTCTTGAGCTCTGCGCTAGCGCGCGGACACCGCGGGCGGCGCCAGTTGTGGCGCGCCGAGCGAGACCCAGGTATTGGGGTCGGACTGCGACTGCCGCTTTACGAAGGCATAGCCGGTCTTGTTCCAGGGCATGACTCGGTTGGTCTGGTTGTCGAGGATGAATTCGCCGCGGTTAGTCTTGACCGTGAGCACGGCGTGACCGTCATCGTTCTTGTCGCGCACCACCGTGATCAGCAGCGCCTCGCGCGGCCAGCCGGCGCGCATCAGCATGCGCCGCTTGAGCAGCACGTAGTCCTCGCAGTCGCCGTAGCCGTCGCTCGGATAGCTCCAGCGCTCCACCACGCCCCAATGCTCCATGTCAGTGAGCGGCTTGATGGTCTGGTTGACCCAGAGATTAACCTTGACCATGTCGTTCCACGCTTTGGACGTGAGCACGACGTCGCGCGGCATCGACGGCCCGGTTTTGCATTCGGACTTGTATTCGATGCAAAAATCGATCCAGCCGATCGGCGCGTTGGTGTCTTGGCCGACCGAGACATAGGTCGCATGCAGTCCCACCGGCAACTTCTGCAAGTTGGCATGCGGCGCTGCGGCAGCGGTGCCCGGAATGGCGGCGAGCGTCGCCGCCAAGGCAATGCCCAGTGCCGCGCCTGAGCGACAAAGATGTTTGAAACGCCCGCCCATGTTTATGGTCCCTTCCCGTCTTATTGGGACCACAATTGCCACAGACGTTTTGCATCGCCGCTAAGTGGAACAAGTAGTTTTTAGAATAACGAAAATAAAATTATCGACGAATACTTCGAAATTTAGATTCGAGTTCTATTAAAATGCAAACAAATACAATTTGTCTAAAATTGCAGAGATCGCGCGCGGAAAACCCGCAATTACGAGGCTTTTCGCGTGCCGAAGGTAGGTTGTGAAGGATGTCGGGGCGGCGGCCGGTGTCCTGCTACGCACCGTACCCGGAGCGGGGGCGGCCATATCGGGACAAGCCCGCGGCCGACAATTCGACGCGTTTCGTTTACCGGCCGCTGACGCTATTCGCCGGTGACGTTTTCTTCGACGAAGTCGGGGTGCTGCAGGCGGGTGAATTCGATGGCGAAGCCATCCTCGATATGACGGACCACGCGGCCTTGCGTCTTTCCGAGGGTGACCATGCTGCCGACCACCGGCCGAAGATCGGAAGCTATGGCGACCGCTGCGCCCGATTGCGACAGATCGATGATCCGGCAACCCACATTGCGCCCGTCCGTCAGGATCAGCCGCGCCAGCGACCGGCGCGGGGTGAAGCGGCCATGGCGGCGGTCTTCCGGCAGGTTGAGGATATTGCGGTTGGCAAGCCAGGTGAGTTGGGCGGCGAGCTTGTCGCGTTTGCGGGCGGTCGCCGAGATGGTCATGGCGAAACCGTTTTCAATCGTGCGGGCAATGGTGCCTTCCAGGCGGCCAAGGTGGTCGACATAGGCAATCACCCGTTCCCCCGGCTTGCCGGTCACAGGCGCGACGAGCGCCATGCCACCGGGGGACATATTGAGCACCTGACAAGGAAATTCTCGACGGTCCGCCAACATGTAGCGGCCGAGCAAGTTTACCTTGACGCGCTGGTGGCGCCGACGTTCCTCAGCCAAGGGCCGGGATTTTGGCTTGGTCAGTGGCAAAGCCATGGCAAATCTGTAATTTTGGATCGATCGACCTGATCACCATCAGCCTAGAGCCGCAACGTTAACGCCGCGTTAACCGGTCCGCTCACCAGGCGTTTGGCGCCCACCGCTGTAAACCACGAAGCCGTGACGCAGTCGGCCACCTTTCGGGACTCCGTTCGCCCCTTGGCCGAAGTATGGCGCCCCTTTGGTCTCGAGATCCTGGCCAATGTGCCGCAGGGTGGTGAGTTCGAGTTCGATTATGGGCTTCTCGCCCAGCCAATAGGGCGGATCGGTTGGCGCCAGCACCCCTAGGGCGCGGATACGGGCATGGCCACCATGGGCGAGCGGCAATAGAAGCATTTCGAGGTCGACGAAGTCGCCGTCGTCGGTGCCGCCACGCAAGCCCGCAACCGTGCCCGCATGTTCATTGGTCGCGATGTTGAGTAGTTCCTGAATGAGATCGCGGCTGGTCTCGCTCCACAGCGAGCCGAAGGCTTCACCTTTGACCTCGCGGCAGAATAGCGCGCAAACCCTGGTCCCGGCCAGGCGGAACCGGCACTCATCGACGAAATCCGCCGCCAGCATGAAGGTATCACCGAGCGCGTGCCGGATGGCAGTCGGATCGATGTCGGCACGCTCGGGCGCCGGACGTGCTCTCCGTTGCGAGTTCCAATAATTGAACACGGCTTTGGTTGACGGGTGTCTCATAGGGCCCACCTGTTGCATCGCGGGACGCCGCCGGCGGCCTGTTGTGCCCGTTCAGGACATCCGTGCCGGCTTGTTGTCGCGACGGAGGTGAGGGAGCAGGTGCTATGCCGCGCGCATGCCGGCCGCCGGCGCCTCGTGGGTTAGTGTTAAGATCGCAATCGCGTTGCCGCTGCGCGCGCCCTTGTTTAGCGTCGCAGGCGATCCACACCGGCGTTAGCCGACGAACCGCACCACGCGACCGACGCCGCAACTGTTGAGAGCCACGGGGAGGCGTGGGGATGTGACCGGCGCCAGCAAGGCGCAGACTGACAACCCTGCAATGCGCGGCTCAGGGAGGGCGAAAGCCCTCCCTTTTTCTTTGCCGCTCGTTTGCCACATCTTCGTTCCTTTGGCCTTGCGAGGAGACGGGCAATAGGCGAAACAAGGGGCTCCTCCCCACCGGACCCAATGCCTCTTGCAACGCGAACCGGCTTTTAATGTCCCATCGGTGATCGTCGGCCTGCTCGCCATCCTGGCGGCCATCCATTTCGTGCGCACGGAGCTGCTGACGCAAAGCCAGGACGAAATGATGCTCGCGCTCCTGGCGTTCGATCCGATACGTTATGAATTCGAGTATTCTGCCCGGGGGCGTTCTGCCGGGTGGGCTCGGCGCCGAAGTGTGGACCTTCTTCACCTACGCGCTAATCCACGGGAGCTGGCTGCATTACGGCGTCAACGCGATCTGGCTGTTGCCGTTCGGCAGCGCGATGGCGCGCCGATTCGGTCCATGGCGGTTCATGGCCTTCTTCGCCGTCACCGCGGCGATCGGCGCTTTCGCCCATCTCATCGCCTATGTAGGGCAGAACGCGCCGGTAATTGGTGCCTCAGCGGCGATCTCCGGTACCATGGCGGGCGCCATGCGTTTCGTGTTCCAGCCTGGTGGACCGCTACACTTCCTGCGCACTGGCGAAGATGTCGATTACCGCGTGCCGGCCATTCCGCTGACTGGTGTGTTGCGCGACCCGCGGGTGCTGATCTTCCTGGGCGTGTGGTTTGCTATCAATTATCTGTTCGGTGCAACGTCATTGCCGGTTGGTAGAGGGCTCGGTGGCGGTGAGGTAGTGGCCTGGCAGGCGCATATGGGCGGCTTCCTGGCCGGGCTGTTCCTGTTTTCCTGGTTCGATCCGGCACCGGAAATACCGCAAACCGACGATTTTGATGCAATGCGGCAATAGCCGCCGCCGTTGAAGTAGACCCTGCATTTCGAAAATCAGGGGTTGACGGAACCGGAAGTCCGGCGGGATCGTTGCATGGCGGCCCGGTAGCCTGCGGGTGCCGTTGAGCGCCGGGCTCAAATGGATTGCGCATGGTCCGACAAGCTTCGGCCATGCGCAGGGAGGCTGCCATGAATGTAAAAACAATTCTGGCCGCCAAAGGCGGCGATACCATCACTATCGAACCAACGGCGAATCTGGCGGCGGCGGCCGAACTGCTTGCGGCGCACAAGATTGGCGCCGTGGTGATCTACGGGACAGCCGGACGCCTCGCTGGCATTCTGTCAGAGCGCGACATCATTCGCGCGCTCGCTGAACAGGGCGCTGACGCGTTGACTTTGTCGGTCGGCCAAGTGATGACGCGTAACGTCATGACCTGCAGTGAGGACGACGACGTCGCCAGCTTGATGGAGCGCATGACCGCCGGGCGTTTCCGTCATCTGCCGGTGCTGCGCGACGGCAAGCTGGTCGGCTTGGTGTCGATCGGTGACGTGGTAAAGCAGCGGGTCGAAACGATCGAGCGTGAGTCGGAAGCGCTGCGCGATTACATTCGCACTGCCTGAAGCCGCAACGGCATTTTCCGCCTATTTGGCAGCGCTACCGCCGTTTCCGTCATAAGATTGCGATAGCGCAGTGATCGCCTCGGTGACCGCATCAATCGACTTTTCTGCCGCCTCCGTGCCGATGCTGACCGCATCGGCTGCGCGATGAAAGTCGAACCAGCCGACCGAGCCGAGGCGTGGGCTGATCAGGACGTCGGGCGGATCGCCGGCGAGCCGTGCGCGCGTTATGCGGTCCTGCATGACGTTAAAGGCCTCGACCATCACGGTCGGAATGCCGGGGCGTCCGCGCCGGCCAAGAATTTGCCGACGGAGCGTGCGATCGCGGTTGAAGATACTTCGGAAGCCGTTGACTTTCGCAGGCGCGATGTGCGTGGCTTCGTCTTCATCGTCGGAGCCGTGACTAGCGATAATGGTGCCGCGGCCGAATAGATCGGAATTGAGATTGACCGCGATCACCAGGCGCGCGCCGAGCGCGCGCGCCGCCGACACGGGCACCGGATTGACCAGTGCGCCGTCGACCAGCCAGCGCCCGCCGATCAGCACCGGCGGAAAAATGCCCGGCAATGCATAGGATGCGCGCAACGCGTCGGTGAGGCGGCCGCGGGTGAGCCAGATCTCGTGTCCGGTATTGAATTCCGTGGCGATGGCCGCGAAACGGATCGGCAGATCGTCGATGCGGGTGTCGGTCAGCGCCGCCTGCAGCCGGTGGGCGAGATGCCCGCCGCGGATGATGCCGGAGCCGGAAAGACTGATGTCGAGATGGCCGAGGACGCTGCGCACGGTGAGGCTGCGCGCCCAGGTCTCTAGGCCGTCGAGTTGCTTGGCGGCGTAACAGCCGCCGACAACCGCGCCGATCGACGTGCCGACGATGACGTCGGGGACGATGCCGTGGGCAGCGAGTGTGCGAACCACGCCAATATGGGCAAAGCCGCGCGCGGCCCCGCCTCCGAGCGCCAGGCCGATGGTCGGCCGCGTCGCCTCCGGCTGCGCCCCAGGCGTCGCTTCTGCCGTTGAGTCGGTAGCGCGCCCGCGCGCGAAAAATCCCTCAAACACCAATACTATCTCCCCTGGTCCAATGATCGGACCGGGCCAGCCCTTCGACAAGCCGTTCACACCATCATGGTGAAAATTGCTGAAGGAATCTTATGTCGGAAACGTGACAGAAGCGGTTTGGTTCAATACTCAAGCCAAGGTTAATGGCGACACCGTTGGTTAACGACGATTTTGCGCGGCGTTAAGCAGTCGGCCGGGTCATCGCGAACAGGCTTTCGACTACCGCATATTGGTCGTAGCCGCAGCGGGCGATCGGCTTGAGGGCGGCGGTGTCAAGACGGCCGTCGACGATGAAACGGTCGTCGACGTGGACGCCGAGTACGTGACCGATCACCACCCGGACGTCGGCGGGCACGCCGTGGGCGTCGTCGATGGCCACGATCTGCAGCAGCTGGCATTCGAGCGCGCAAGGGGAGGCGGCGACCCGCGGCGGCTTCACCAACTTCGACGGTGCTGGCGTCAGCCCCGCACGCTCCATCTCGTTCACGCCATGCTCAAGAGGCGCCGACGTCGCGTTCATTGCCTCGCGCAGGTCCCACGTGGCGAGGCTGCATACGAACTCGCCGGTCTCGGCGATGTTATTCACCGAGTCCTTGTGGCCCTCGGAGCTGAACATGACCAGCGCGGGGCGGCTGCCGATGCCATTGAAGAACGAGTAGGGCGCCAGATTGACGTTGCCCTTTAAGTCAATAGAGCTAATCCAGCCGATCGGGCGCGGCGCCACGATGGCCTTGAACGGATCGCCGCGGAGGCCGTGATTGCGCTTGTCTGGTTCGTAGAACATTTCAACCTCGATACCGTGGCGATCCTCACTCGCTTCACGCGCCAAAGCGCGTCACGATCTCGGCCAATTGCGGGCGGTCGCGGTCTTCCGGCGGCTTCGCCGGACGGCCGATATGCACGAAGCCGGCGATGCGCTCGCCATCTTTGAGGCCGAGCTTTGTGAGCACGTTGCGGTCATAGGCATACCATTCGGTGATCCAGCTCGCCGCGAAGCCCATGGCGTGCGCGGCGGTCACTAAGTTCATGGCGGCGGCGCCAGCCGACAGCTGTTGCTCCCATTCCGGGATTTTCACGTGCGGGCCCGCGCGGCTCACGACAGCGATGACTAACGGCGCGCGGGCAAGCCGCTTGCGCTCGAACTCGATCTGATCTGATGCCGCCTCGGGGTGCGCGGCGCGGAATATCTCGGCGATGATGTCGCCGGCGACGTCGCGGGCGTGACCTTCGAACACGATGAAGCGCCAGGGTTTGAGCTTGCCATGGTCGGGGACGCGTGCGGCAATCGTGAGAAGCGCGTCGATCTCGGTGGCGGTCGGGGCCGGGCCGATCAATTCCATCGGTTTGACCGAGCGACGGGTTTTCAGAAGTTCAAGTGCGTCGGGCATTCGCTTGCGTCCTGGTCGGGTCAATCTCTATTGGGCCGAGAATCCGAAGGTGGCGAAATACGATGCGCCGGGCGGTGGCGGCAATCGAACGGCTGCGCCTAGCACAGCGTTCAGAGTCTGACAAAGGGGGGCCTCGGCGCGAGCAACGCGGTGCGTTCCCTGCGGTTGAGTTGACTTCCAGCGCGCGGGCGCGGCGTGGGCCGCTGACAGCGCGCCCACAGGAGAGATAAACATCCGTCGTCAATGTCCGCCCCGACTGCGCCCGAGGTTCGAAAACGCGACCGGATCGACGCTATTAGTCATGAACCAAACTGGTAGCTATGCTTCTAGCGCCTGGTAGTGTGGGGCGAAAATTGGCCGACCTGCTCAATTCGGAGGCGGCGCTGCAACAGAATGAAGGACTGACGTTGCAGCAGAAGCGCCTGATCGATCTGTCGCGCGATCCGAGTTTCGTGTGGGACTTCGACGGCGGCATCTTGGTATGGAATTGCGGGAGCGAGGAACTCTACGGCTACAGGGCAGCGGAAGCGATTGGTAAATCCAAACAAGAGTTGCTCCGCACGAGGGTGCCCGGTTCATCCTTTGGTGAGTTGAAGGCGGCGATTTTGCGCGACGGTCACTGGTCAGGCGAGCTACAATAGACGGCCAAAGATGGGCGCTCGATTACTGTGGAAAGCCGCATCCAGCTCGAATTTGTCGACGGCAGGCGACTGGTACTGGAAAGCACGCGCGACGTCAGCGAGCGCAAGGTTTGGGAACTGCGTCAGGAATTGCTGTTGCGCGAGCTCACCCACCGAGTGAAGCATACGTCAGCCATCGTGCAGTCGATCGCTAACCAGACCCTACGCAATACCCGTTCACGCGAACAGTTCGTGGAACGTTTCAGCGGCCGGCTGGCGGCGCTCTCGGCCGCCCACGGTCTGCTGGTGCAGTCGGACTGGGAGGGCGCGGATTTGGAAGCGATGGCGCGGACGTAACTCGAGCCGCACGCCTCGATAACTCGGGTCGGCTGCATATCGAAGGAGAAAGAGTTCCCCTGTCTCCCGGAAATGCCACGCCGTTCGGTTTGGTCATGCACGAACTCGCGGCCAATGCAGCCAAATATGGCGCATTGTCGGTCGACGAGGGAAAGGTCGATCTGCACTGGAGTGTGAACGGTGTGGACAAGGAACGTTCGCTCACGGTCGTTTGGCAGGAGAAAAATACGCCGCTGCGAAAACGCTCGGTCAAGCGGGGATTCGGCAGTGTCTTGATAGATAATAGTATTCCGAATGCGACAGTACGACGCGAATTCGCACCGAAAGGATTAACGTGCACGATCGTTCTGCCGTTACCGTCCGCAGGACAAGATGAGGCGGCAAGTCCATCTTGATCGGGCAGATGCACAGAGTTGGTACAATGACGCTGACGTAAAGGCGCTTCCGTCGCCGTCGCGGCGGCTGACCGGCCGAAGTGATGAAGGCCTTCTGCTTCGCGAGCGGATCCGGGAGGTACGGTGCGGCCGCCCAGCGCCCCCGCTTTTTCTTTCCGCCAATGAACTTATGGGATACGCTAAAAGGTAGTCACGCACGGAGCGTATCGCCGTGGACGCAACCATTGTTCGGTTGAATATCGATTTCTATCGAAAACGACTGGACGAAGAGACCGACGAAGTCAAACGGGCCATGATCAGGCGCCTGCTCGCCGAAGAATTAGCTAAATTGGCGAGCCTGTCTGAGCCCGGAACGAGATTCGGCGGATAAGCATATCGGTTGTGACGATCGTCGATGCGCTCACTCCCCTGTGAGATTTCGGCTTGGTCATTTCTTCTCTTCGGTCGATGACGCCGGGGTCACGCCGTCACGGCAGGGGCGGCCGACGATACATGCAGGACACCGGCCCAATCGTGCCGGTGGGTCGGCTGCAGGTTGAGGCGCCCTTTGGTCTCGGCGTCCATCCAGTCACCGAGAATGCGGCGGCAGGGAAACGTGACCGCGTCTAGGACTGTGCCTTTGATGACGGGGATTCCGAGGTCGCAGCCGAAGGGCGTTTCTGAGACCGGCTTCTTGGCGGCATGCGATCTTGGAATTGTGCTTCATCGGGTAGCGCTCGAGCCGCTCGGACAGGGCTTAGCTGTCGGCCAACCGAAGCCAGTTTCGCTCTGCCAATTCGTGGTCGGTTCTGCGTCCAGAATTGGAGGTCTTCTGCGGCGCGGCGCCCGGCTTGCTCCGCGCCTTCGTGGCATTCTTTGATGTGCTCCCTGATCTGCGGGAGCCTCTCGCGAAGGAAATCTACCCGTGGGATTTTGATGGTATCTTGTCGCGAGGCCTCGGCGCGCGGAGATAAAGAGAGAACTGAGAGGGGCGGACGCAATGGTCCCGGCTTGAAATCGCCGCGATTTGGCCCGAAAAAGTCCGGGTCATGCGCAGCGAACCCACCCACGCCCGGCTCTGGCCACCCTTCGCGCTATTCACGTGGCTCATTGCCATCATGATGGCTGGGTTATTGGCGCCGCCTACGTTGTGGGCTCAGTCTGCGGACCGAAACTCGCTATTCTCGACGGCACCCAGTGGCGGCTTTGCGCCCAATTCGGGATTGCGCGGCGACCTTTTCAACCCGGGCGACGTACTGGCGCCGCCGCAGACACCGCTGATGATGCCGCCGGTGGGCGAAAAAATGCCGATGGTGCCGGCTGGCAAAGTGGCGCTCGGCTTGAGCGCACGCTTCGGTAAACAAGCGCCCCGGATCGGTGGCGGTCTGATTTGGCGAGTGTTCGCCGCTAAGCCGGACGCCGACGGCAATTTCCGACTCGTTAAGGAAGACAAGGCAGCAGCGCCGCTCATCGTGCTGCCGGCCGGCGCGTATATCGTGCATGTCGATTTCGGTCTTGCGACGGCAGTGAGGCCGGTGACCTTGCATGGGGCGACCGTGCGCGAGGTTTTCGATCTCCCGGCCGGCGCGCTGCGGATGCAGGGCCAGGTCGGGGAGGTGAAGGTCCCGGCCACTCAGATTTCGTTCGACGTGTTCAAGGGCAGTCAATTTGAGACCAGCGGCGACCATCGGCCAATCGCGCAACATGTCTTGACCGGCCAACTCGTCGTGGTGCCGGAGGGCGTCTACCACATCGTCTCCCATTACGGCGACGCCAACGCGGTGGTGCGCTCCGATATCCGCGTGCAGGCCGGCAAGCTCACCGATATCACCATCAACCACCGCGCCGCCGCTATCACGCTAAAGCTCGTGACGCAGAAAGGCGGGGAGGCGCTCGCCAACACCGCCTGGTCGGTGCTGACGCCGGGCGGCGACGTCATCAAGGAATTGATTGGTGCCTTTCCACGCGTGATCTTGGCCACCGGCGAATATCGCGCCATCGCTCGCAACGAGGGCAAGATCTACCAGCGCGATTTCAAAGTGACCGCCGGCGTCGATGGCGACGTCGAAGTGCTGGCGCGGTGACGGCCGTGCGGTATCGGAAGAGATCGTGTTGACACCGAACGATGCGGCGGTGGCGGCCTTCCTCAAACTCGATGTGGGAAGGATCGCGCTGCTACTCGATTTCGACGGTACGCTGGTCGATATAGCGCCTAGGCCGGACGCAGTACATGTCCCCGACGATTTGCGCGATTCCCTGGCACGACTGCTGGGTTTGACCGGTGGGGCGCTGGGGGTGGTTAGCGGGCGGCCGATCCGGGATATTGACGCTTGGTTTGCGCCACTCAAGCTGCCGGTGGTCGGTGGCCATGGCGCAGAAATGCGGCTGCGTGACGACGAGATCATCAGTGCGGTCGCGCCGCTGCCCGTAGAACTGCGGCGCAAGCTGGCGGCCGCTGAAAGATTTGATCCTGGCATCCTGGCCGAGGACAAGGGTTATTCAATGGCGCTGCACTACCGCCAGGCGCCTGCAGTGGCGGCGCGTTTGCGCGCTCACATCGAAGCCGTGTGTGCGGAGTATCCCGACGAGTTGATGGAGATGCTACCGGGCAAGGCGCTGTTCGAAATCAAGCGCACTGGCGTCAGCAAAGGAGAGGGTGTCCGAGCGCTGCTCGCGCATGCACCTTTTGCAGGCCGCACGCCCGTTTTCATCGGCGATGATGAAACGGACAAGACGTTGTTTGCACTGTTGCCCGAATTCGGTGGCATCGGCTTTTCGGTCGATCTAGACTATGATGGCCTCGCCGGCATTTTCGCGTCGCCAGCCGCGGTGCGCAACGTCCTGCAGCAGCTGGCGCGAGCTGGCGTCGCGCGACGATGAGCGGGCGCGCAAAATGCCTTGAGGCAGATCAATGCAGAATAACATTTTGTCTTAAATCATAAATGACTGAACTTTTGCGCAATTTGAACGTTATCCGCTTCATATGAAGCGCGGTTTAAGCGCTTTTTAATTTGCCGGGGCCGGGTATTCGATGATGTAATGGCGAAATTGACGGCGCAAGACCGCGGAGATGAATACCAAGCGGTTTAATTGCGACCCATGTTTGCGGACGTTGTAAGAGGGCGCACAAGCGGGAGAATTGGTGAAGTCGGGGCCGTTTTTGCCAGTCCATACGCTGTGAAAATTGATTTGGCCGCGGCCGGCCCGCCGCGGGGGTAAGGAGACCGATTTTGTCGCGGCTCGTTGTCGTATCCAATCGTGTTGGTGTGCCGGATGGCAGCGCCCGGGCCGGTGGCCTGGAAGTGGCGATCCGGGCGGCGCTAAAGAAGCGGGGCGGGCTCTGGTTCGGCTGGAGCGGACGCATCGGCGAATACGATGGCGAGACCAAGACGGTCGTCCAAGACAACATTTCCTACGTCACAACCGATTTGCGCAAGGAAGACTACGACGAATTTTACAACGGCTTCGCCAATCGTGTGCTGTGGCCGATCCTGCACTACCGACTTGATCTGGCCGAATTCACACGGCGCGATCTCGGCGGTTATTTCCGCGTCAATGAGCATTTTGCGCGTCATTTGGAGAAGGAGCTTCGGCCCGACGACGTGATCTGGGTGCACGACTATCACCTGATCCCCTTCGCCAAAGCCTTACGCGAGCGCGGCCACAAGAACCGCATCGGCTTCTTCATCCACATCCCGTGCCCGCCGCCGGAAATTCTCACCGCACTGCCCAACCACGAGCAGCTCATTCCCTCGCTTGAATATTATGACCTGGCCGGCTTCCAGACAGAGACGGACGCCAGCAATTGTGCGCGCTATCTCGCCCGCGAATGCGGTCTCAAGCGCATCGGCAGTCAACGCCGTTTCAGAGTCGGCGATCGCGTGCTGGAGGTCGGCGTGTTTCCGGTCGGCGTGGAGACCGAAGCGTTCCAGCGCTTGTCGCGACGCGCCATCGAGTCCTCCTTCGTGTGCGAGGTGCTGGAGAGTCTCTCTGGCCGGGCCATGATTATCGGCGTCGACCGGCTCGATTATTCGAAGGGCATCCCGGAGCGGATGTACGCCTTCGAGCGTTTCCTGATCAACTATCCCGGTTTGCGCGGCAAGGTCACCTATCTGCAGATCACCCCGCGCAGCCGCTCCGCCATCCAGGAATACGCCGACATTGAGCGGCAGGTCGGCGAGGCGGTGGGTCACATCAACGGCACCTTCGGCGAGGCGTCGTGGACGCCGCTGCGCTACATCAACAAGGCACACAGCCGCACCGCGCTCGCCGGCCTCTACCGCGGTGCGCGGGCCGCGCTGGTGACGCCACTGCGCGACGGCATGAACCTCGTGGCCAAGGAATACGTGGCGGCGCAGGATCCCGAGGATCCCGGCGTGCTGATCCTGTCGCGCTTTGCCGGCGCCGCGCATGAGCTGGGCGCGGCGCTCCTGGTCAACCCGTACGATCCGGAAGGCGTGGCAATGGCCATCAACCGCGCGCTGTCGATGCCGCTGACCGAGCGCCGCCAGCGCCAGGCGCAGAACTACCGGGTGCTGGTGGAAAACGACATCACGCATTGGGCGGAGCGTTTCCTCGACATGCTGGAGCCGCCGGCGGCGTCAGCCGAGATGCCGGCTGCCCGTGCCGCTGGCAGTCGTGGGTGAAATATGCCCGCAGGCGCTTTCGCCACGGCCGGCACCGGCGTACGATTACAATGAACATCCCACCGTCCGAGGCTTTTTCATGAAACGTACGATCGCGGCGCTCGTAGCCTTCTCCTTTTTCGCATCGCTGGCGAACCCCGCCGCCGCGGCCGACGCGTATCAAGGCGGCGTGCTGGCCAAACGTTGGTGCGCGAGCTGCCACGTGGTCGCAGCCGACCAGGCGCGCGGCAGCACCCAGGCGCCGCCGTTTTCGGAACTTGCCAAGAAGAAGGGGTTAACGGCAGCGTCGATCGCGCTGTTTCTGCTGCGGCCGCACCCGCCTATGCCGGACATGAACCTCAGCCGCAACGAGGCGGGTGATTTGGCGGCGTATATCGTAAGTCTGAAGTAGGGCGCCCGGCGTCGTCCTAGCTTCCCCGCTTCACGTCCGGTGGCACCGCTTCGTCAGCAAGCGCTTTCATGGCCTCGTCGAGCGGCATGACCTGCTGGCCTTCCTTGCCAAGGCGGCGCACCGAGACCAAGCGCTCGGCGGCTTCCTTCTTGCCGACGACGAGCAGCAACGGGACCTTGGCGAGCGAGTGTTCGCGCACCTTGTAATTGATCTTCTCGTTGCGCAGGTCGGCGTCGACGCGCAGGCCGGCTTTGCGCGCCGCCGCGGTCACTTCGGCGGCGTAGTCGTCGCCGTCCGAGGTGATGGTGGCGACGACCGCCTGCTTCGGCGAAAGCCACAGCGGTAGATGCCCGGCGTAATGCTCGAGCACGACGCCGAGGAAACGCTCCATCGAGCCGCAGATGGCGCGGTGGATCATCACCGGCGCCCTTTTCGAACCATCGGGCGCGATGTAGAAGGCGTCGAACCGCTCCGGCAGGTTGAAGTCCACTTGCGTGGTGCCGCACTGCCAGTCGCGGCCGATAGCGTCGCGCAGCACGTATTCGAACTTCGGCCCGTAGAAGGCGCCTTCGCCCGGGTTGATCGCGGTCTCGATCTTCTGGTTGTGACCGCGTGCTTCGATCTGCTTGAGCACGCCCATCATGATGTTCTCGGCGTGGTCCCACGCCGCGTCGGAGCCGACGCGCTTCTCGGGCCGGGTGGAGAGTTTGACCGTGAGTGTGCCGCTGAAGCCGAAGTCCTGATAGGTCGACAGGATCAGATCGTTGATCTTCAGGCACTCCTCGGCCATCTGTTCTTCGGTGCAGAAGACGTGCGCGTCGTCCTGGGTGAAAGCGCGCACGCGCAACAGCCCGTGAAGGGCGCCGGACGGCTCGTAGCGGTGCACGATGCCGAATTCGGCCAGCCGCAGCGGCAGGTCGCGATACGATTTCAGGCCGTGCTTGAAGATCTGAATGTGGCCCGGGCAGTTCATCGGCTTGATGGCGTAGACGCGTTCGTCCTCGGTGTCGTCGCCGGCTGACGTTGCCTGGAACATGTTCTCGCGGAACCAGCCCCAGTGGCCGGACGTCTCCCACAGCGACTTGTCGAGCAGTTGTGGCGCGTTGACTTCCTGGTAGTCGCCCTTCAGGCGGCGGCGCATATAGGCGACGATCTCCTGGAAGATGGTCCAGCCGCCGGCGTGCCAGAACACGGTGCCGGGGCCTTCCTCCTGGAAGTGGAAGAGATCCATCTCGCGGCCGAGCTTGCGGTGGTCGCGTTTCTCGGCCTCTTCCATCTGCTTGAGGTAGTCATCGAGCTCGCCCTGCTTGGCGAACGCCGTGCCATAGATGCGGGTGAGCATCGGGTTGCGCGAATCGCCGCGCCAATAGGCGCCCGCCACCTTCATCAGCTTGACGGCGTTGCCGATCTTGCCGGTCGAGGTCATGTGCGGACCGCGGCAGAGATCGAACCACTCGCCCTGGCGGTAGATCTTGATCTGCTGGTCGTCCGGAATGGCGTCCACCAGCTCGACTTTGAAGTTCTCGCCCATGTCGCGGAAGGTCCGCTTGGCCTTCTCGCGCGACCACACTTCCTTGCTGAACGGCCGGTCGAGCGAGATGAGCTCCTTCATCTTCTTCTCGATGATCGGCAGGTCGTCCGGCGTGAAGGGCTGGTTGCGGTAGAAGTCGTAATAGAAGCCGTTCTCGATCACCGGGCCGATGGTCACCTGCGTGCCCGGCCACAGGTTCTGTACCGCTTCCGCCAGCACGTGCGCGGCGTCGTGACGGATGAGCTCCAGCGCGCGCGGATCCTCGCGGTTGATGAATTCGATCTTGGCGTCTTGGGTGATCGGATCGTTGAGGTCGGTCAGCACACCGTCGAGTGCCATCGCCACGGTGCGTTTGGCGAGCGACGGCGAGATGCCCTTGGCGATATCATGGCCGCTCGAACCGGCGGGGTATTGCCGGGCGGCGCCGTCGGGGAAGGTGAGGGTAATGGCTTTCGCGGATGGGGCGGGGGTAACGCCCGCGGTGCCGACTTGTTCGGCCATAGCGGTCTCCTTTTTTGCTCACTCGCTGCCTACGAATGCAGGTAAGCGTCGGGCAGGGAGATATAGAAACCGTCGCGAGGATGCAAGTTGCGGAATATCAGGCCTTGCGGGGCGCAAGTCGTTGGCGCACCCAACCAAAAACCCGTCCGTCGATGACGATGAGCGCGCTGCCGATCACCAAGGCGCCGACCACCTCGCGGGGCGCCAGGGGCTCGCCCAGCACCAGCCAGCCGAGCAGGATGGCGGTGACCGGAATCAGCAGGGTCACCAGCATTACGTTGCTCGCGCCGGAGCGGGCGAGGATGCGGAAGAACACGATGTAAGCGAGCGCGGTGGAAACGGCCGCAACCCCGATCAGCGCCAGCCAGGTGGCGAGGCTCGGCATCGGCAAAATCCAAGGCCGGTCGACTGCACCGGCTATGACCGCCATCACGATGCTCGAGCAGACGAGTTGGCCGGCTGCCGAGGTGATGGGTGGCACGCCCGCGAGCTTGCGCCGCGCCCACAGGCCGGAGAAGCCGTAGCTCAGCGCCGCACCGAGGCACAGCACGATGCCGACAACTTGGTCCGATGCGGCGGGGCCCGGCTGGCGCAGGACGACGACGCCGGCAAGGCCGATAATCACGCCGACGACGCGGCGCGCGCTCAGCCGCTCCTCGCGAAAGCCGGCCAGCACCAGCACGGTGAACAGCGGCGTGGTGGCATTGAGCACCGAGGCCATGCCGCTGGTGACATAAGTCTGCCCGGTGGCCGACAGCGAAAACGGGATGACGTTGCTGAGCATCCCCATCACTGCGTAGGGCAGCCATTCGGTAGGGCGCCTGGGCAATGCGCCACCGAACACGCGCACGAGCGGCAGCAGCATGAGCGCGCCGAGGCCGACCCGCGCCAGCACGATGGTCGTTGGCGGCAGTTCGCGGATGGCGACGCCGACGAAAAAAAACGCGCCGCCCCACAGCACCGACAGCAGCAGCAGCAGCAGCCAGTCTTGGCGGTGCATCTCGAGAGCGGCTTTCGCCGGATTCGCCATGGATGGCAGGCCTGGTGCGGTAGCGGCGCATGAAATGCGCGGGGCGGCCACTTCACGCGCAAGCCGGCACGTTGTCCACCCGGTTTGCGGATGGACGTAAGGGATTAAGCGATCAGTGCGGCGGGTGCTCGTTGGTGCCGCGCCAGCGGCCATACCGCCACGGCGTCCACCAGTGCGCTCCCGTCGGCAATTCGCCCGGCACGAAGTCGAGGCCGTGAGTGCCCCACGGGTTGCAGCGCAGAATGCGCGCCAGCGCCATCCATCCGCCCGCCCAAAGGCCGAAGCGAGTGATGGCTTCCTCGGTATATTCCGAGCAGCCCGGCAGATGGCGGCAGCGCGGGCCTATCAGCGCCAACACCGTGTAACGATAAAAGAGCACCAACCCGCGGCCAGCGAGCCGCGGCAGCCGCGTAATCGCTTCTGCCGCCAGGGGGTATCCGCGCCTAAGTGGTCCGTTCATGGCAAAGTTCGGATGATATCCAAGACAAACAACATAAGTTTCATGTTGAAGGGTCCTCGCCATAGTTCCGTTGCTGGTTCCAAGCCTCTGCAACTGCGCAATAATTCACCAAAGCAGGTGTGACCAAGCCATCATTTTAGTCTGGACGCGAATCTGCTGGCTGCTTATTTTCTAGCCTGCCTCATATGGGGGCTAACGGCTGCAAGCCCGACCAGAATGTGGGACAACCACACGCCAAGAACCAGGGACAAGTGGCCAGAAATCGGGGGTTATAATGGGTCGCTCCCTCGCGATAATCGTCGCGCTGGCGTTGGCCGTACCGGTGTTGGTGTTGCCGGCTTCTTCCAAGCCTATCGATCGGAACATGCCGATGCAGTTCTCGCTGCGCCTTGAGGGGCCGGCGAAGACTTGCGGCGAACATTGCCGCCTCGTTGTCGGGGCGAGCGGAGCGATTACCGCCGACACGCCGGTCGACTTCAAGGCCTTTGCCAAGGGCCGCAAGCTCAAAGGTGCGCTGGTCGTACTTGAGTCCGATGGCGGCTCGGTGCATGGCGCCATCAAGCTTGGCCGTGCAATGCGCAAGCTGGGGGTTGATACCATCGTCGGTCGTGTCATCGATCTTGAGCACCAGAATCCGGGCCTGAGGCGCGCCAGCATCTCGCCGCGCGCCGACTGCGAGTCCATGTGCGCTTTCGTGCTGCTCGCAGGCGTTCATCGCACGGTGCCAGCCGATGCGAGGGTCATGGTGCATCAAATTTGGCTCGGTGACCGCCGTAGCGATCCGACTGCGGCAAGCTATTCGGCAGAGGATCTGGTGCTGGTGCAGCGCGATATCGGTCGGCTCGCGCACTACACCCATGATATGGGCGCCTCCGTCGAGTTGCTCGATCTTGCCTTGCGCATCCCGCCCTGGGAGCCGATGCATCTGCTGAGCCGGGCGGAGATCGACCGCACCCGGGTCGCCAACGCCGATATCGACAGGCCGGAGGCCAAGGTCGCGGCGACCGGCCGCGCGGCGCCGCAGCCGCATCCGGTGTTGCTGCACGTTACCGGGGGCGAGCATGCTGCCGGGATCAGCGAGCGCCGCTGGGCGGTGGTCGATCGCGCCGGCGTGGCGACGCTGGCGCGAAGCCAGCCCCTCACGGTGGAGGGCGAGGCAATCGGCAATTTCGATCTGTTGGTTTCCTGCGGCAGCAACGGCGGCTATGCGGTCAGCTATGTCGAGCGTCGGCACGACCGTCCCGATCGGCCGCTGCCGCATGCGGTGCACGGCGTGCGCATGGCGGCCGGCAACACCGCGACCGACCTTAAGGTGGTCTCATCGCGCCGGGGCGGCGATTCCGGCCAGCTCATCACCTATGCGACCGCAGCGGTGCCAGCGCAGGTGATCGACGCCTTTGCCGGATCCGGCGACCATTCCATGAGAGTGGAGACGCGCAGTACCGGGCTCGTCACCGGCATCCGGGTCGGCAATACCGGCGCACACGAGAGCCTGCCCCACCTCGCGGTAACATGCCGTAAGGGGCTGGGTGATCGCGCCGATTTGTCGATCGACCAAACCGGCGGCGAGGTCGTTGAAAAGTAGCGATTACTCTGCCGCTTGCGCGCGCTTGGCCTCGATCTCGTCGAGCGCCTGGACCACCGCGTCGAAAGTGAGCATGGTAGAGGCGTGGCGCGCCTTGTAGTCGCGCACCGGCTCCAGCACCGCGAAGTCGGCCCATTTGCCGGAGGGCGCTGGGCCGTTCTCCTTCAGCATCTTGCGCATGGTCTCGCGTAATCCGCGCAGCTCGTCGGCCTTGGCGCCAATAATATGACGGGCCATCAACGAGGAAGACGCTTGGCCGAGGGCGCAGGCCTTTACGTCGTGGGCAAAATCCGTGACCGTCTTGCCGTCGACTTTGAGATCGACGGTGACGGTCGAGCCACACAGCTTGGAATGGGCCCGGGCGCTGGCGTCGGGCGCGGGTAGCCTGCCCAGGCGGGGGATATTGCCCGCCAATTCCAAGATTTTGCTATTATAAACGTCGTTTAGCATTATTCCGACCGGTTCTAGTGGTCCGATTCCGACATTGCATCCCGCTGCTGCAAGCCCCCGAGCAAATGTCGGAATCAAAGGACCTCTCGCAACTATTTGATTCTAGTGGATATTTTAATTTGACATTTGATGAGCGGCTCGCCGCAAATGGGCATCAAATGTCAAATTCGCTCCACTAGAAGTGCGGATTGCCTCTACAGCGCAAACGAATATATAGGGACTGGTAGAAGGGCGCGAGAAGGGGTTCCCCGCGCCCGGCATGGGTTTCGGGCCTTATTCGAGCCATGCTGAATGGGAATGCAGCGTCCAGGCGCCCGGTATTGGACGAAAAACGTCCGGTCCGGTAACTGACGCGGCCACCCCGGTGACACTCCCGGTGCACCTCTTGAAACCAAGGGGCTTGGCGCCGGTCGAACGGAGAGTCCGCAGATGGACGCGAAGAGTACCAAGGCGACAATCGAGCCATGGCCGAAGAAGGGCCTGTCCGACCATGTGCGGGCGGCGCCCGAACCGGTCGGCCCTCGGCCCTCGCGCGAGGAGGCGGAAGCCGCCGTGCGCACCTTGATCGCCTATGCCGGCGATAATCCGTCGCGCGAAGGCGTGCTCGACACGCCGAAGCGCGTGATCGACGCCTACGAGGAAATCTATCAGGGCTACCGCGAATGCCCGGCCGACGTGCTCGACCGCACTTTTGGCGAGACCGCCGGTTACGAGGACTTTGTGCTGGTCAAGGACATCGGCTTCAACTCCCATTGTGAGCACCACATGATGCCGTTCTTCGGCAAGGCGCACGTCGCCTATATGCCGACAGACCGGGTGGTGGGCTTGTCGAAGCTGGCGCGCCTCGTCGATGTCTACGCCAAGCGGCTGCAGACACAGGAACACATGACCTCGCAGGTGGCGACGGCCATCGAGGAGGTGTTGCGCCCGCGCGGCGTTGCAGTGATGATGGAAGCCGAGCATATGTGCATGTCGCTGCGCGGCGTGACCAAGCCCGGCGCGCTCACCGTGACCACGCATTTCACCGGTGCCTTCAAGGACGCCAGCGAGCAGGTCCGCTTCATGACGCTGCTGCGTGGGCAGCGGTAAGCGTCGCCGATTGTTTCTACAGCGATTTTCCGTCATCCTGAGGTGCGCGCCTTAAGGCGCGCCTCGAAGGATGACAGCCCGGGCCGTCGCCCCCGGATATCGGGTGTACCCGATATCCGTTCTTGCGCGCACCAGTCGGGTAAACCCGACTGGTGATGGGTCGCGCTTCGCGCTCGCACCTCAGGATGACGGCGATAGCTGGGAGCATCCCTTGTCTACATCACTCGACAACGAAGAAGGCTTGACCTTCCTGCCCAAGTTCGACGCCGATGGTCTCGTCACCGCGGTGGTAACCGATGCCGGCAACGGCGACCTGCTGATGGTCGCGCACATGAACGAAGAGGCGCTCGCCAAGACCATCGCCACGGGCGAAGCGTGGTACTTTAGCCGCTCGCGTCAAAAACTCTGGAAGAAGGGCGAGAGCTCCGGTCACGTCCAGCGCATCGTCGAGATGCGCGTCGACTGCGACCAGGACGCGATGTGGCTGCGCGTGGAGCAGCAAGGGCCGGGCGCCTGCCATACGGGCCGGCGCTCGTGTTTCTATCGCGCGATTCCGCTCGGACAGATCGGCGACGTCCGGCTCGAATTCCGCGACGGCGACAAGACCTTCGATCCGAAGGCGGTCTATAACAAACCGGACTAGTGGAGCGAATTTGACATTTGATACCTGTATGCGGCGATACCTGTATGCGGCCGGTCGCTCATCAAATGTCAAATTCAAAGCTCCACTAGAATTCTAATAGTTGCTAGTGGTCCTTCGATTCCGACATTTGCTCGGGAGCTTGCAGCAGCGGGATGCAAATGTCGGAATCGGACCACTAGAGCCATGAGCGAGGCCGCGTCATCCCGCGTCGATCTGCGCTTGGAGACGCGCGATGGCGGTCTTGTCGCGTTTCTCACCGTCGACAACCGCGCCAAGCTCAATACCCTCAATCGCGCGCTGATGGCCGACTTCATCGGCAAGGTCGACGGGCTAGCCGCGCGTGACGAACTGCGCGCGCTGGTGCTGAAGGGCGCCGGCGACAAGGCGTTCATCGGCGGCGCCAGCATTCCGGAGATGGCGGCGCTCGACCGCGATGGCGCGCGCGATTTCATCACATTAGTGCACAAGACTTGCGATTGTCTGCGCCGGCTGCCGGTGCCGGTGATAGCTAGAATCGACGGCTATGCGCTCGGTGCCGGGCTGGAAGTCGCGGTGTCGTGCGATCTGCGGGTGGCGACGGCCCGCGCGAAGTTCGGCATGCCGGAAGTGAAGGTCGGGCTGCCGTCGGTGGTGGAGGCGGCGCTCATTCCACCGCTCATCGGCTTCGGCCGCGCGCGAGAGCTGCTGATGCTTGGTGAAATCATCAATGCCGATACCGCGCTACGTTGGGGATTGGTCGAGCGCGTGGTGGCGCCGGAAGCACTTGATGCGGAAGTGGAGAAGGTTATCGCGTCTTTGCTGAGCGCCGGCGCCCACGCCATTCGCCATCAGAAGGCCTTGATGCAGGCGTGGGAGAAGCTACCGATTGATCAAGCGATTGCCGCCGGCATCGACGCTTTTGAAAGAGCCTACGAAACCGACGAACCGAGGCGCCTGCTGTCGGCTTTCGTCAACCGCAAGCGGGATTGAGCGGGCACCTAACTCTCCGCTCATTTTCGCGCAAGCGGGAATCCGGCGTGTCAATTGCAAGCCAATATGTATTGCTCTGGATCCCCACTTCGCGGGGACGGGCGGTAGAGGATATGCCTCAGTTCTTCGCGTTCATCCTCGCCAGCAGCGCCTGCGCGCGCGCCAGATGCGGGCGGTCGTACATCTTGCCGTCGATGCCGACGGCGCCGGCGCCGGGCTTGGCTGCGAACGCCGCAATGATCGCCTTGGCTTTTTCGATCTGCTCCGGCCCGGGCGTGAACACGGCGTTGATCACCGGCACCTGCGCCGGATGAATGGCAAGCCGCCCGGTGAAACCGTCGCGGCGGGCCATTTCGGTATCGGCGCGCAGGACGTCCGGGTCGCGGAAGTTGACATGGATGGTCTCGATCGCCGGCACGCGCGCGGCCGCCGCGCCGTAGAGACACATGGAGCGGGCGAGACGATAGGGCTCGGTGAGCGTGCCGTCGGGCTCGCGGTTGGCCTCGGCGCCGAGTTCGGCTGAAATGTCCTCCGGCCCCCAGGTGAGGCCGATCAGCCGCTTGCTGGAATCGCGATAAGTGCCGGCGGTGAACATCCCGGCGGCGCTCTCAACCGCCTGCGCCAGGATCTTGATGTGGCCTTCGGCGAGCCCGGCAATCGCTTCACGCGCGGTCAGCTTCGCGTCGAGATGGGCGACAGTGGCGGCGCCTTCAGCCTTCGGGAACAGTACGGCGTCCGGCTTGCCGGGCACGATGGCGTCGAGGTCGGCGTCGGTCATGCCGGTCTCGAGCCCGTTGATGCGCACCAAGAGGCGCGGGCGCTCCCTGGCATCGCCGGCTTTGTTGAGGAATTCGAGCGCGGCCTGGCGCGCCACATCCTTGCGCTCGGGCGCGATCGAATCCTCAAGATCGAGGATGACGCCGTCGGCGCCGCTTGCGAATGCCTTGTCTAGCTTGGTCCCGCCATCGGCGGGAACGAAGAGAAGCGAGCGCATGCCGGCCGAACCTTGGTTGCCATTAAAGCCCGCGGTGTCATGGCCGAGGGGGCCGTCGTTGGCAAGGGGTCGGGCGGGGCCTGACCGGCGGGCGAGCAATCATGTGCGAACGAAGGGGATGCGCTGCTTCTTGCCCGGCAAGACCGGCGTGCGTCGCCATGGCGAGCATATCCAGGCTGGTTGGATCTGGCATCTGAGATTGCATCAACGAGGAGACACTAGGGGATCAAGCACACCTTGAAGTCCTTGCAACGGCCAACTCGGCTGGCGCTGACGCTTGCCGCCGTTGCCATGGCGACCACGATTTCAACGGGTGCCTCCGCGCAAGGTCATCCTGACGAGCCTATTCCCCATCATTGGAAGCCGCCGATCCACGGCTACCGCAATCCATTCAAATTGCCGCGCAGCACAACGGTAGGCCGCACGAATGCGGCGCGTAGTCCAGCGACGAACCGCGCGAGCCAGACGACGCAACGCCGCCAAGGATTGCGCGCTACCGTTCAGTGCGCTGCAAGGCCTCAAAATTAGGGTTGGCGTCACGCCTCATTCCTTGGGCCGCATGCGCATGAACACCTGACGCTGGCATTCGGCGACCAGCGTGCCGTCTTGCTTGTAGGTCTTGTGGTGGAATTCGACGATGCCGGCGCCCGGGCGCGACTTCGATTCGCGCTTGCCCAGCACGATTGTTTCGCAATGCACCGTGTCGCCCTCGAACAGCGGCGCAGGAAAACGCACTTCCTTCATGCCGAGATTGGCGATGGTGGTGCCGACGGTCATGTCGGAGACCTGGATGCCGATCATCAGGCCGAGCGTGAACAGCGAGTTCATCAGCGGCTGACCGAACTCCGTTTCTTCCTCGCAGAAATGCCGGTCGATGTGCAGCGGCTGCGGGTTGAGCGTCATGTTGGAGAACAACATGTTGTCCATCTGCGTCACCGTCCGAGTGAGAGGATGTTCGTAGGTGCGGCCGACTTCGATGTCCTCGAAATAGAGCCCGCCACGTTTGTGCCGCTGGATCGTCGCCGTCATCGCCGTACTCCGCGCTCCGCTGTTGCCGGCTGCCCGACGGCCGCCGTTAACCTCTCGTTTACCATAAATGCCCATGGTCCAGGGGCCTTCACACTCAGTGGCGTCGATTAGGACGAAACCCGCGGCCCCGGCAAGGCCCAAAGGCGCGAAATCCCGCAATGTCGGTCGCTTCCGTCATCAGCAATGCGGCCTCGAAGATCACCGGCGCCATCAGTCAGGCGGCGCGTTCCACCGGCATCAGCTTCGAATACCTGGTCACCACCGCCCAGATCGAGTCCCGGTTCAATCCGAAGGCGCAGGCGCCGACCTCTTCGGCCTCCGGTCTCTACCAATTCATCGACCAGACCTGGCTCGGCACCCTGAAAAGAGCGGGGCCTTCACTTGGGCTTGGCCAGTATGCCAGCTCCATCAGCGAGTCCGCGGGCGGACGCTACACTGTCGACGATCCAGATATGCGTGCGGCGATCCTGCAGTTGCGCCACGATCCGCGCGCGAGCGCGCTGATGGCGGGTGCTTTCACCCGCAATAACGAGACACAGCTTGCTTCGGCGATCGGCCGGCAGCCGAGTGAGGGCGAGCTGTACATCGCGCACTTCCTCGGCTCCAGCGGCGCCGGCAAGCTGATCGCGGCAGCTGCCAATCGTCCGCAGGCCAACGCGGTCCACATGTTCCCCCGCGCGGCAAGCGCCAATCGCAGCGTGTTCTACGACCGGCAAGGCCAAGCCCGCAGCATTGCCGGCGTCTATCGCGAGCTCAACAGGCGCTACCAAGTGGCGCGCACCACGGCTTTCAACCTTGGCCTCCTGCGCGGCACATACGATCCGGCAACTGGGACCGCATCGAAGATTGCGTCCATATCCGCGTCTGCGTCCATGCCCCAAGCCAGCGCCGAATCAACGCCCGCGACGCAGGCACTCGCCGCCGTGAGGCGCGCGCCACAACTGATGCCCGACCCGGCTGGCACCAGCCAAGCCTTCGCGGTCGCGCGTAACGAGTCGCCGTCACGGCCGGTGAGCGACGGGTTGCCGTTCTTCCGGACCATGTTCAGCGACCGTGCCGGCGCACCAGTGACGCCGGCGGTACAGCGGCTGTGGGCCTCCACCAAGTCTGCTGAGGCCAGCCAGGCCGAAGCCAAGGCTGCGGCCGCGCAGGGCCAGCTCAATCCGCTCGATCTGTTCGTCGACCACCGACGCGACCCGCAGACCCTGTTCGGCACCAAGAAGGCCTGAAGACAAAGGCTTTTTCGAGCGATCGTCGTTAACGGCGGTTCAAAGTCTATGGTGAACGCTTTGTTAAGTGGTAAGGTGCTACGCTTTCGACGGTGCCATCCTGACGATGGCACCGTCGGCGCGTGTGGTGATATTAGTCATGATTGTTCGTCAGTTCCTGCAATGGGTCCGTAATGCGTCTGCCGGTGAACGGGCGGACGCCACCTCCACGCTGGCGCGGGCCTATCTCCACTCCGAACTTTCCACCGACGATCTCGCTGCCGCCGAAGGCGCCATGATCATGCTGCTCGACGACCCGTCGCCGCTCGTGCGCCGGGCCATGTCGGAAGTGTTCGCTTCGTCTCAAAAGGCGCCGCCGGTGGTGGTGCATGCACTCGCCGCCGATCAGTTGGACGTGGCGCTACCGGTGCTAGCGCGCTCACCGCTCTTGGCGGCCGACGATCTGGTCGACCTGATCGCGACCGGTCACACCGACGCGCAAGTCGCGATCGCCGGCCGCGCGCTGCTGCCGCGACCGGTCGCCGCCGCCGTCGCCGAGGTCGGCTGTGCGGAGGCCTGCCTTGCGCTGTTGGAAAATCCCGACGCCGTCATTCCAGCGTTCTCGGTCCGTCGTATCGTCGATCGGTTCGGTCATCTGGCGCCGATCCGCGAAAATCTGCTCGATCACGAAGATCTCCCGATGGCAATGCGCCAGGCGCTGGTGAGCAAGTTGTCGCAAACTCTTGCTAACTTTGTCAGCGCGCGAGAGTGGTTGGAGCCGGAACACGCCGAAAATACCGCGCGCGAAGCCTGCGAAAAGGCGACGGTGGCACTCGCCGCAGAGGCGCCCTACGAGGAGGTCGGCACGCTGGTGCAGCACCTGCGCGAAACCCAGCAGCTCACCGCCGGCATGATCCTGCGCGCCATGCTCTCGGGCAATGTGGTGCTGGTCGAGGAAGCGCTGGCGGAACTATCCGGCCTACCGATCGACCGCGTCACCGGCCACATACACGACAAGACCATTTCCGGATTTCACGCGCTCTATCGCAAGGCAGGCCTGCCGGATGCCGCTTACCCCGCGTTTCGCGAGGCGATCGCGGCCATGCGCCAGGGCGTTCTGGTCGGCGAGCGGGGAGGCGTGGCGCAGCTCAAGCGGCGCATGGTCGAGCGCGTGTTTAGCGCCTGCGCGCGGGAGCGCGCGCCCGACATGGTCACGTTGTTGGCATTGCTGCGCAGGTTCGCCGTCGAGGCGGCGCGCGAGGAGGCGCGCAGCTTCTGTCAGGATCTGGTTGCGAGCAATGACGATTCCGTCGTCGCACCGGTGCTGAAGGACGCGCAAATTGACGCCACGCAGACGGCGCACGTCCCTGAGGTGCGACTGGTGGCGTAGAACTTGTGCCGGCCTGCGACCCGTCCTTCCGGTCGTCTGGAGGGAAGGGCGCTAGGCCCCCTGATCCGGCACGAGCGACGGCGCCTTGATCTGCTCGATCACCTCGGGGCGATCGCGGTTTTCATGCAGCAGGAATTCGTCGGTTACTTCGCGCAGCCGCGCGGTCAATTGTTTTGCCATCTCTTGGGCGTCAGAGCTCGCGTATTCGCGGTAAATTGCGCGCACCGCGTCGACGTGTTGTTCCACCAGCTTGAACGGAATGCACGTCACATCCGGGCTGAGATCAATCAGCCGGCATAAGCTGTCCGCGGCCGAAGCCAGCGCCGGATAGCCGAAGGTTGCAGCTTCGCCCTTGATGTCGTGAGCGACGCGAAACAGAACCTCGCGTGTGGAATCGTTGAAGCCGTCCTTGCCGACTGCCTTGCGGGCCTTATCGAGCCGTTCGCATTCGGACTCCATCCAGGACTCGAATTCGCCGGCAAGCCCGGCCAACGCCTGTTCGGCGCGCGCGACTGGGTCTTCTTCGCCCGGCACCGGCGGACGACGCGAAATCGCCTTACGCAGCTTGTTGACCGGCGTGATCACCTCGTGATCGCCGAAATTCTTGACAGAGGCGTCTTGCTTGCTCGGGGCCATGCTGCTCTCTCGTTCAACTCTCTTCGCTCGTTTGTGCGACAAGCGGAGGCAGTTGGATTACGTTGGTCAGATCGCCCTTGCGGCGCTCGGGACCGGTGTAGTTCGGGTTGACGTTGCGGCGGCGGTCGGGTCCGAAATACGTCTTGGTGCGGATGAACGGACGCGGGTTGGCCACCACGTTGATGATGCGCTGATAAAGCCCCTTGGCCGAGATAGGCTTGGCCAGGAATTCGGTGATGCCGGCGTCGCGTGCCGCTACCACACGCGCCTTTTCCGAGTGGCCGGTAAGCATGATGATCGACACATAGGCGTTGCCGTGCGCGTCGGGCTGACGCATCATGCGCGTCAGTTCGAGCCCGTCGAGGCCGGGCATCACCCAGTCGGTGATGACGATTTCGGGGCTGTATTGGGTGAAGGCTTCGAGCCCGGAAGGGCCGTCCTCCGCCTCGTAAACCTCACGCGAGCCGAACCCGTTCAGCAGCGTGCGCAAGATGCGGCGCATATGAGCATTGTCATCGATCACGAGAAATCGCAGGCGATTGAAATCGATGCGGACCATTTTGCCCCTGGCCTGGCCGGATATCGAATGCCGCCAGCCTATCGAGGCGTCCTTAACGATCGGTTTAGGATTGCCGCGGACGCACGCCAGGCGTGGGGCGCGGCGTGGCGTCGGGACCAGCATAGGCTAAGCTTGCGGCGGATGCTTCGTCCCGCTTCGATTCGCGAAGGTTGGCGAAAAACGTACCGAGACAGAGGGGCTACGCCATGAAGACCATCCTGGTTCCGACGGAAGACCACGACGCCATGCCGACGGTGTTGGAAGCCGCTTGGCTGATGGCGCGCAACTTCAACAGCTACTTGGAAGGGTTCGCCGTCCGCCCGATGGCTGGGACCTATGTGACGCTGGAACCGGTCTCGAGCCTGGCGCTCACCGGCGCTTTCGACAGTGAGGCCGCCAAGCACGCGCGTGAGGTGTTCGAAGAGTTCATGAAGAGCCACGAAGTGCCGCAGGGCGTACAGGAACCCTCTGTGCTCTCGTACGGTTGGCCAATGGCGGAAGCCGCCGATGATGCCTTCCTCGGCAGTTACGGCCGCGTCTTCGATTTGATCGTGCTTGGCCGGCCCGGCCGCGCGCCGCAAAATCCCCGCATGGCTCCGCTTGAGGCCGCGCTGTTCGAAAGCGGGCGCCCGGTGCTGATCGTACCGCCGGAAGCGCCGAATACGATCGGCCGCAATATCCTCGTGGCGTGGAATGGCAGTACCGAGCAGGCTTATACCAACGTCTTCGCCATGCCGCTCTTGCACAAAGCCGATAAGGTGACGGTGCTGGCGGTGGAGGGCGGTATGACCCCTGGCCCGAGCGCCGAGCAGGCCGCGCAGCACTTGCGCCGGAACGGGATCAAGGCAACCGCGTTGATGGTGAAACCTGAATCGCGCACCACCGGTGAAGCGATCCTCGACCACGTCAGCAACCTCGGCTGCGATCTGTTGATCAAAGGCGCCTACACGCAAAGCCGTCTGCGTCAAATGATCTTCGGCGGTGCCACCCGCCACATCCTGGCCAACGCGACCGTCCCGGTCTTCATGGCGCATTGAGCGTCACGACCGTTTTGAATAAGAGTAGTTAGGCGTACCCACCAGGACCGATATCGGTGTCGAACCGGCCAAAAAAGAGCGAGCGCCTCGCGGCCCCGCCACCGCCGCAATATGCCGGCTTCCTCACGGTCTTTCCGTCGCTCGCGTTGCCGATGTTCCTGGCGATCGTCGACCAGACGATCGTCGCGACCGCTTTGCCGGCGATCGCGGCGTCGACCGGCGCGGTCGAGCGGGCGTCCTGGATCGTGGTCGGTTATCTGATCGCAGCAACGATCGCGGCGCCGATCTACGGCCGGCTTGGCGACGCCTTCGGCCGCCGCCGACTGATGTTCGTTGCGCTCGCCGTGTTCATGGCGGCGTCGCTGGTTTGCGCCGCCGCGCCGACTATCGAGTTGTTGACGTTGGGGCGCGTGCTGCAGGGCCTCGGCGGCGGCGGGCTGATGACGCTGTCGCAGGCGTTGATCGGCGAATTGATCCCGCCGCGCGAGCGCGCCCGTTACCAGGGTTACATCGCGACCGTGGCGGTCACCGCCAATTCGTTCGGGCCGGTGGCGGGCGGCTATCTGACCCAGCATTTCGGCTGGCAGTCGATCTTCCTGATCAACGTGCCGATTGGGCTTTTGGCGGTGTGGCTTGCCACGCGGCTGCCGTCGGTCAAGCCGAATCCCCATCAGCAATGGCGCGCCGACCCTTACGGCCTGGTGCTGTTCTCGGTGACGGTGGCCGCCATTCTGCTCGCGCTGGAACAGGCCCAGGATGTCGATCTTCAATCGCTGCCGGCTGTAAGCAGCCTGCTGCTCCTCGGACTGATCGCGCTGGCGCTGCTGATCCGCCAAGAGAATTGGGCGGCGTCTCCGCTCATTCCGCTCGGACTGTTGCGCATGCCGGCGATCTGGCGGAGCGACGCCATGGCCGCGCTTCATGGCGGCACGCTGGTTTCACTGATCACCTTCCTACCGGTCTACCTGATCGTTGTGCGCGGACAGTCGCCCTCCGAAACGGGCCTGCTCCTGGTGCCGCTGACCGTCGGCGTCGGCGCCGGCTCGATGGTGACCGGGCGCCTAGTCAGCAGGACCGGGTTGACCACCGTGTTTCCCTCGGTCGGGCTCGGCATTCTCACCTGCAGTCTGGTCGTGCTGGCGTTGTGGGCGCCGACGCTCGGCACGGTCGCCTTCGCCGGGCTGTTACTGTGGACCGGCGTGTTCCTCGGCACGGTGATGGGAGTGGTGCAAGTGATGGTGCAGCAGGCCTCGGGGCCGCAGCGGCTGGGCGAGGCCGCGGCCTCGGTGCAGTTCTCGCGCTCAATCGGCGCTGCCTTCGGCACCGCGCTGGTGGCGTTCGTCTTGTTCGCCGTGCTGTCGCTCAAAGACCCGGAGGCCGCGCGCGTCTTCGGCCTGATGGTCGAACGCGCGGCCGGCGCTGAGGCAGCGTTGCACGGGCCGCATGGTGCCTTGCTGCAGGCCGAGATTACCAGCGCCTTCCGCGCTGCCTTCCTGCTGATTGCCGCCTTCACCGCCGCCAACTTCCTGCTGACGATCGGGCATCCGATGCGGCGGATTTGAGCGCTACTCCCTCAGCAGCGCCGCCATGATGCGCTCGCGGGTGAGCGGCAGGTCGCGGATGCGGGTGCCAAGAGCGTGGCTGACGGCATTGCCGATCGCCGCGGCGGTTGGGCCGGCGGTAACCTCGCCAACGCCAAGCGGCGGATCGGCCCGGGTGTTGATGAGTTCGATGTCGATCTCCGGCACCTCGCTGAACTTCAGCACCGGATAACTCTCCCAGTCGATCGCCGCGACGCCCGAATCCTGTTCGCCGTTGCCGAATCGCACTTGTTCCTTCAGCACCCAGCTCGCCGACTGGATGATGCCGCCTTCGAGCTGGTTGATGACGCCGTCGGGATTGATCACCAGCCCGGAGTTGGCGGCGCACCAGACTTGGCGCAGGCGGATTTCCTCGTCGACGTCGAGATCGACCACCACGGCGGCATAGCCGGCCTTGTTCTTGTAGCGCGCGAAGGCAAAGCCGCGGCCGCTGCCAGCGCCGCCAGGTATGTCCGGGCCGCCAGTTCGCCATCGTCGCGGCCTTCTCGATCACCGCGCGGGCGCGCGGGTCGGCGGTGATCGACAACCGATATTCGACCGGATCCTTGCCCGCGCGGGCAGCCAGCTCGTCGATCGCGCATTCGAGCGCGAACACGTTGGGCATGGCGCCGAGCCCGCGCAGCGACGACACGCGCACCGGCGTCTCCGGCACCAGATGATGCACGATGCGCTTCTGCGCGATGTCGTAGAGCGGCTCGGCGTTGCGGGTGGCGCCGCCACCGTTCGATTCGGGCACGTCCGATGGCGGCGGCAGCGGCACGGGGTCGGGCAGGGCCTCGCCGCCGAGCAGCGGCGCGCCGCCGCCGGGGCGGCCCTGGTGGGTGCCACTCCAGATTTCCGCGGTCCAGTCGCTCGGCTTGCCGTCGGCGTCGATGAGCGCGCGCACCTTGACGGTCATGGCGGTGCTCTTGGGCTCGTAGACGAATTCCTCCTCGCGCCGCCAGCGCACGCGGATGGTCTCGCCGGGCCGCTGCATGGCGATGATGGCGGCATCGGCGGCGGCATCGTCGGCGCCGTTGTGCCCGTAGCAGCCGGCACCCTGCACGTGATGCACGGTGATGGCCGATGGCTCGAGCTTGAGCGTGCGCGCCAGCGCGCCGCGCAAGGGGAACACGCCCTGGCAATGGGTCCAGACCGTGAGATGACCGTCTTTGTAGACGGCAAGGCCGCAGGACGGCGAGATCGAGGCGTGCGCAAGATAGCCGCGCGAGAACGTCGCTTCGAAGCGCTGGCGGCCTTGCGCATCGGCCGGCTCGGACGCGCCGATAATGTGGTCGATGGTCGGGCGCTGCATCAGCCAGCTGGCTTCCTGCTGCAGCGGTGTCGGGGCTTCCACATTCTGCCAATGGACGTGGTTGCCGGCGACCGCGGCGGCTGCATCGATCGCGACTTCATCGTCGCCGACGATGGCGAGGAAGTTACCGGTGCGCACGAATGCGATCTCGCTTTTGATCGCGCCTTTGGCGGCCCGGCGGATGGCGGCTTCGTCGACGGAGGCAAGTGTGGCGCCGCGGTTGGGTTGGCGCACCACGCGCGCGTGTCGCATGCCGCCGAGCTTCAGGTCGTGGATGAAGGTTGCTTGCCCGAACACCTTGGCCGGCAGGTCGAGGCGCGGTGTGCTGTGGCCGACCGACTTGAAGTCAGGGTTGATGACGCCGTGGCCGGTTGCCGGCACCGCGAGGGTCACTGAAGGTGCAAGCGTCCAGTAATCATGGCCGCTCGCCTTGCCGTCGCGCAGTATTTTTCCGTCGCTGACGGAAAGCGAACTGACATCGCAGCCCACCTTCTCGGCCGCTTTCGCCAGTAACAGCGCGCGCACGTCGGCGCAGGCCTGCCTCAGCGCCACGCCGCCGAACTGCATTGACTGGCTGCCGGCAGTGTAGCCTTCGTTGGGCGTCAACTCAGTATCGCCCGAGCGCACTGTGATGGACTCAAGCGCCACGACGAGTGCGTCGGCTGCGATCTGCGCCATCGCGGTGAGCACGCCCTGGCCGAATTCGACGCGGCCGGTGAAGATCGTCACGTGGCCGGGCGCGGGAAAGGCGACCCATTTGTCGAGGTTGGGGTTGCTGGCGAGCGGGCCAGGCAAAGAAGAAGCGGCGGGAGCGTTCATGCGCGCGCCTCCGCCTTCATCATCGCGGCGGCCTTCTCCACCGCGCGCAGGATACGGTTATGGCTGCCGCAGCGGCAAATGTTGCCGTCCAGTGCGGCCGCGATCTCCGCGCGCCGTGGGGCAGGATTGCGGTCGAGCAGCGCCTTGGCCGACACGATGATCCCGGAGAGGCAATAGCCGCATTGTCCAGCTTGCTCATCCAGAAACGCCTGCTGCAGCGGATGCGGCTTTTCCGCCGTGCCGAGTCCTTCAATGGTGGTGACCGACCTGCCCGCGACCGCGAAGATCGGCCGCGCGCAGGCCTTCTCCGGCTGGCCGTCAATCAGCACCATGCAGCAGCCGCATTGTTCGAGCCCGCAGCCAAAGCGCGTGCCCATCAGGCCGAGCGCGTTGCGCAAGACGTCGAGCAGCGGCGTGTCTTGATTGTCGAGCGTGACGCTCGCCGGCTTGCCATTGACGGTGAAATCGAAGCGTTGGCTCATCGGCGGCTCACTTGGTGGGCGGAAATGTTCATGTTTGAGCACGATCTATCCGAAAACCGGTACCCACTTTTCGGGATCATCCTGTTAAAGGACGAACTGCTCGCGCAGGATACGTTCGTCGAGATTGTGTCCGGGGTCGAACAGCATGTTGAGCTTGATGCCGTGATCCATGCTGATATCGACTTGCCGCACCGAGCGCACCTCGTCATGGTCAGCGACCGCCGCGACCGGGCGCTTCTCGGCATCCAGCACTTCGATGGTGACCTTGGCCTTGTCCGGCAGCAACGCCCCGCGCCAACGGCGCGGACGGAACGGGCTGATCGGTGTGAGCGCCATCAGCGAGGCATTGATCGGAATGATCGGTCCTTGCACCGACAAGTTATAGGCGGTGGAGCCGGCGGGCGTCGCCACCAGCACGCCATCGGCGACGAGTTCGGCGAGCCGCTCCTGGCCGTCGATCAGGATGCGCAGGTGCGCGGCCTGCGCGCTCTGGCGGAACAGCGAGACCTCGTTGATGGCGCGGTGCTCGTGCACGCGCCCCTGCGGATCGCGCGCGCACATCAGCAGCGGGTGGATGATGGTGTCTTGCGCCGCGGTGAGCCGTTCGAGCAAGCCATCTTCGGCGTATTCGTTCATCAGGAAGCCGACGGTGCCGCGATGCATGCCGTAGATCGGCTTGCCGGAGTTCATGAAGCGGTGCAGGGTTTGCAGCATCAAGCCGTCGCCGCCGAGCGCCACGATCACGTCGGCAGTATTGGGGTCGGTGTTACCGTAGCGCTGTTCAAGCTTGTCGTAGGCCTCGCGCGCCTCGGGGCTGACGGCTGCCACGAAGGCGATGTGCTGAAGGCGGGGGGCCGGACGGCTCATGTTCGGAAGGCCTAAGACGATGGAACGTGCGGTGCTCGTCTATACGAATTGGCCCTCCGTTGTCGAGGCGGAGGGCGCCGGGCGTCAAATCGTCGAGCGGCGGCTGGCGATCGAGCGCGCGGAGGAAGTGGTGATGATGGTAACGAGGTGCATGTCGCTGAGCGAGGCGGTCGGGGCGGCGGTGAAGGAAATGCACGCCTACGAAACGCCCGCGATCATGGTGCTGCCGGTCGAACGCCTCGATCCCGATTGCCACGCCTGGATCATCGGGGAGGCGAAGGGCTGAAGGGGCTCCCGGGGGCTGCGTCGACGCAGCGCGCCCCGGGAGACATTTCCTCAGTAGTGCTCTTTACCCTCGATAACCTCTTTGAGCTCGCGGTATTCCCGGCATTGGGTGTTGCCGCAGATCAGCCTGACCTTGGCGAGGTCCGCGAGAGCCATGCCGCGGTGGCCTTGTTCCATCTGCCACATGCCGTAGTAGGACCAAGTCCGCACGTGGTTGGGGTCAGCGGCCAGCGCCTTCTCGTACCAGATCTTGGAATCGGCGTAGTCGCCCATCTTGCGGTAGGCATAGCCGATATAATTGGCCACGTCCGGATGCTCGTCATGGCCGAGCGCGTGCATCGCGACGATACCGTCGTTGTAATGCTTCGCCAGGATCATCGCGCGGGCGGCGCGGTAGCCTTTGAGGAAGTGCCGGTACGACTGTCTTTCTTTCTTGCTGTGCTTTTTGCCGGGCTTCTTTTTGTGCATTCCACCACTTTCACTTTTCTTGTGGTCTGTTTTCTTTTTGCTGCCGGCATCGGACGGCGGCGGGGGATTGTCGGTGCCAATGGCGTGAACCGTCTTCATGCTGATCCCCGTCGCCAGCAAGGTGGCGGCGGCCAGGATGCAGATGCGGCGCAGCGTTTGGGTCATTGCCATAACCTCCATCGAGTGACTCTCTTGGGATGACAGACAAACAATCGGCAGGCGGCGCCTAGTCCCCGCCGGATGAAAAAATTGCGCTGAGGCCGCGCTTGACTTGTCGGCGAATTCGAGGCCACATTTTTGGCGTGCTGGTTCCCCGGGGCGTGCCGGGGACGAAAGAGGGAACACGGAATCCGTATCTTGACGGTCATCCGTGGCTGCCCCCGCAACTGTGAGCGGCGAGCTTCTCCAATTTAGGCCACTGGGAAACTGGGAAGGCCGGACGAAGCTGAGACCCGCGAGCCAGGAGACCTGCCAGCGCGGTCACCCAACCGGTGGACGGGGCGTCCATACGGAGCGGTCTTTCGCAGCGGTGACGTCAATGCCGGTGCGAAAGCCGTGAGAGTTTGTCCTTTCACGACAATTTGCACGTAAGCATCGCGCTAATTGCGCGCCGCTGACGTGTCCTTCGCTACCGGGCTTGGTCTCACCCCATGCGCTCGCGCTGAACCGCGAACGCAAACGAAGAAACGTAGTGCCATGTGGCGTACGGTTTCGATTTCGGCCACGGTTGTGTTCGTCGCTCTGCTGGCCCACAGCGCCGCGCGCGCGCAAAGCAGCGGCACGGTGGTGTTGCCGACCATCGACGTGTCGACGAGCCGGCTCGGCGACGGCTCGACCATTGTCGGCACCTCGTCCAGCGTCATCACTGCCGAAGACATCCAGAAATCGCCGGCGCAAAACCTGCCGGACATCCTCAGTCATCAGGCCGGCATCCAGCTGCAGCACGTCAGCGCCGGCGCCAACGGCGCCCGCAATTCGGTCGATCTGCGCGGCTTCGGCGCCAGCGCCCCCGCCAACGTGCTGGTGCTGGTTAACGGCAGACGTTTCAACGACTTCGACCTGCAGGGCTTCGACTTTTCGTCCATTCCGCTCAACGCCATTGAGCGTATCGAGATCACTCGCGGCAACAGCGGCGCGGTGCTCTACGGAGATGGCGCTATCGGCGGCGTCATCAACATTGTCACCAAGACCGGCGTCAATCTGCCGCCCTCTTTCAGGGTCGAATCCGGATTTGGTTCGTTCCGCTACCGGGACGCACGCGTGTCGGCGAGTGGTTCGAAAGGGCCATGGTCGGCGGCATTTGACGCCATCGGCATCCGCACCGACGGTTACCGCCAGAATGGCCAGCTACGCCAGCGCGGGGTGAACGGCGATATTCGCTACACCACCGACGAAGGCAGCGTCTATTTCAACGTGATTGCCGATGACCAGAAACTCGGCCTGCCGGGCGGTCGGCTGGTCGACCTTTCCGCGGGCATCAATCAGCTTGTCACCGACCGCACCGGGGCCGCCACGCCGAACGATTTCGCCAACAAGCAGGGGCAGAACTATACGCTTGGCTTCACCCGCGTGCTGGCGCCGGGCGCCGAGTTGATCTTCGACGGCAGCCTGCGGACGAAGCAGCAGCAGGCGGAATTATTCTTCGCGGGGTCGCCCTTCAATGGCGTCAATACCGACACGACTGTTGCGTCGGTGACACCACGGATGAAGGTAGATGCCGACTTTGGCGGCATGCCGGCAAAGTTGCTCGCCGGCATCGACTACTACCACACCGACTACAGTTCGGACCGCGGCCAGGATCTCAATTCGGCCCCCTACCATGTCTACGGTCTCAAGCAGGACACCGCTGCGGTCTATGCCAATGGTACGCTCGGCATCCGCCCCGATACCGACATCACGCTCGGCGCCCGTTTCCAGCAAGACAAGATATCGGCGCGGGATATGTATGATCCGACGGCGCCAGGCGCATTTGGGATGCAGGGGCTGCCGCTCGACCGCCGCGAAGGCCAGTGGGCGGCGCAATTGGGCATCGAACATCGCTTCAACGAAATGTTCGCGGTATTCGGGCACGTTGCGCATGCCTTCCGCGTGCCCAACGCGGACGAGCGCATCGGCTTGGGTGCGCAGACCAATTTCGATCTGCGCACGCAGACGTCAAACGAAATCGAGGGTGGCGCTCGCCTGCGCTTCGGCCGCGTCAAGCTGCAGTCGAGTGTCTACGACATGGAGCTCAACGACGAGATCTTCTTCAGCCCAGCCACCTTCACCAACGTCAATCTCGATCCCACCCGGCACTGGGGTGTTGAAACAACCGCTTCGCTGGCGCTGAGTGACGCGGTCTCGCTGCACGGCAACGTCACCTATACCCGCGCCACTTTCCGCGAGGGCGTCTTTGCCGGTAACGACATTCCGCTGATCTCGCCCTGGACCGCCAATGCCGGACTGACCTGGGGCATCTGGCGCAGATGGGTGATTTATGACGTGATGTTGCACTTTGCCGGGGAGCGACGGCTCGACAACGACTCCGCCAATGCGCAGCCACTGATTCCGGCCCACGCCGTGGTCGACATGCGCATCGGCGGGCAGATTCCGGTCGCCGGCCGTGTAAAGAACGCCTTCTGGTCGTTCACCGTACAGAACGTGTTCAACGACATGTATTACGACTACGGGATTGCCAGCACGACGACCATCGGTCGATTTAATGCCTATCCGCAGCCCGGCCGCACATTCATGCTGCGAGCCGGTTTCGATATGGAATAGCGGGGCAGGGTTGCGGGACCTTAGATGACCTAGATCAAAGCGGTGGAAGCCATCACGCGGTTGATTGTGCAGGCGCGCGCGGCCTTGCGGTCGCGCGCGCCATACAAAGCACGGAGACTGTCGTTATGAAGAAATCCTTTCTTGCGCTGTTCGGACTGGCTGTCGCCGGCGCTCTCGTGGCTGCCGGCGGTCCGGCGCAAGCACGCGTCCGCGTCGACCTTTTGACCTGCCAGGTCTCACCCGGCGTCGGCTATGTCATCGGTTCGCAGAAGACGCTGACCTGCAGCTTCAAGTCGGTGACCGGTTGGCGCGAGCACTACATCGGCCGCATCACCCGCGTCGGTCTCGACATCGGCTATACCAGCGGCGGCACGATCGCCTGGGCGGTTTATGCGCCGGCGCGGCGCAGCCGCGGCGCGCTCGCCGGCACTTATGTCGGCGCCAGTGGCGAGGCGACCGTCGGTGCCGGCGTGGGTGCTAACGCCTTGGTGGGCGGCTCGCGCCATTCGATTACGTTACAGCCGCTGTCGATCGGTGCCCAGAAGGGACTGGATCTGGCCGTGGCGGTGAGCGGCTTGGAGCTCGAGCCGGCGCGCTGACGGTTGCCTGTGGATTGCCTCATGCAAGGCCGCCCTTCGTGGGCGGCCTTCGCTTTTGCCTGGCCCCTGCATGCGGCTATGATCGCGGCACGGGCACGAACTGGGGCCGTTACGAGTTCGACGACATGCGATTGAGTTTAGGAATGGCCATCCTGGCCGGCGTATTGGCGCTGGGCGGCTGCGCCAGTGACGATCTTGGGCCAAGCCCGGCGGAGGTGCGCGCGCAGTGGGAGGCGCAAAACGTCCATCCACAAACCTACAGGGCCGACCTGTTGGCCTTCCTGCGCACTTATCTCAACGATCCGACTCATATCCGCAGCGCCGGGGTCTCGCAGCCGACTTTGATGGATATAGGGCCCGGCAAGCGTTACGTCGCATGCGTGCGCTACAATGCGCGCGACGACAAGGGCCACTACGAGGGCGTCAAGGTCGGCGCGGCGACCTATGTCTCCGGCAAGCTCGACCGCTTCATCGATTCGGGGCTTAAGGCCAAGACGATGTGCAAGGATGCCGTGTTCGGGCCGTTCCCCGAACTCACGGAGCTCACGCGCTAGATGCGCGGCAAAAGCATCAACGCGCGTGCGAAAAGCCACACGCGCATCCACCGCCGCGCGGACGCGGCGGCAGCTATTTTAAAATTAGAGGCCGAAAGTAAGCGCGGGCGCCGCGGTCACTTGACCTTGAGGTTCTCCGCAGATGTCTTTCCGCGGTTTTCAACGAGCTCGAACTGAACGACCTGACCTTCATTCAAGGTGTTAAGGCCGGCACGTTCAACCGCCGAAATGTGCACGAATACATCCTTCCCGCCTTCCTGCGGCTGGATGAAGCCGTATCCTTTCGTCGGGTTGAACCACTTCACGGTGCCCTGAGGCATGCTAGTTTCTCCGAGGTATTGCAACATTAACAGTGTGACACAGTCCGACCGGGTCGGAAAGGTCGAATACCCCTGCCGTTGCTTATTTTTGGCCGCTCGGAGCGCCACCGAATCGCGGTGCCGGGTGAGGGATTTGAACCCCCGACCAACGGTTTACAAAACCGCTGCTCTACCACTGAGCTAACCCGGCTCCGTCCCCGCGAGAGCTATCAGCGTCGGCGGCCTGTCACAAGCGGAAGGACGCGCAGCCGCAGCGGCCGTGCCGGCCCTGGTGTCCCCTGGGGGCGACGGCTCCGCTGGGCGCGCCAAGCGTTAACCCGACGGAACGGTTAACGCTGCCTGCGCCGCCGAGGGGGGCGAGGACGCGGGCGCGCCTCCCGCGCAGCGTTTACGTGCAAGTCACCTGGGGGTGCAATTAATGTTACCCGGTGATTGGGAGGCAGCAGAGTGAAGCGTTCGTATAGAGTGGTGGGCAATTTGTTGGAGTGTTTTCGTCATGCGCGCGCCCGTTGTCATCGCCGCGTCACTCGCCGGCATCCTTGCCGGTAGCGCGACGGCGTGGGCCGCAGACCTGCCGCTCGAGTCGTCGGGCAATGGGAGCTGCTGTTACGTCGGTTACGGGCCGGTCGCGCCGGTGGTGATCTACGACGACCAGCCCGGCGTGGTGATGCGCGCCTGGTGGCTGCCGCCCTGGCGCAATCGCCACTATTTCCCCCACGGCGGCCGAAAATTGAAGACCAGCGACGGTCACCACGCCGATCGCAGCCGGCCGCGGCCGGCGCGAACCTACACGCGCTATTGGACCAACCCGCCGGTCTATGTGCTCGATTCATCGCCGCTGCTTACGCGCGATGTCGACCCGCCGCGGCGCCGCCTCCGCCGCAATCCTCCGCCTGCTGTGGCCAAACCATGAGGAACCAGTTGCCGCGAGTGAGAGCCATGAGCCGTATCGTCCGCCGTTTCGCAATTCTCATCGTTTGCGCCGCCGGCCTTCTGCCGGTCACGGCCGCCGAGGCGCAATGGTATGGCGACGGCGCAAGCCGGCAGCCGCCGTTTTATCCTTATGAGCCGCAGCGCGGGCAGCCCTACGCGGTGGAAGTGGCCCCGGGCACCTACGTGATCCATCACCCGGGGGGGCGGCATGCGGACAGGGTCATCAAAACCCGCAGAGTCCTGCATGAGGAGCCGCTGGTGATCGAAAGGCGCCGCGTGGTTCATGATCCGCCCAAGGTGATGACGCGCCGCCGCTACGCCCATCGTGCGCGTGCACCGCGGCGCCATCGCCACCTTGCCAAGACCGTTCGGAAGCTGGCCAGTCACAGCAAATCCGCGCGTGATCCACGCCGATGCCGAAATCACTATTCTCGGCCCGGACCGCATGAGCATCCGCCTCATTCGTAAGGATGGGAAGCGGCTCGATCTCAATGCGCACGCGTGGCGCAAGAAGTGAAGTAATGCGATCAAGTCAGTCGGGGCTGCGGGCGGCGAATGAGAACCCGGCCATTTGTCTTTTTCGCTCAGGAGGACCGCGTCGCCCGGCTCGCCACATAGAGCGCCAAGGCGGCCGCGTTCGACACGTTCAGGCTTCTGATCGCGCCCGGAACGTCGATGCGCGCAAGATGGTCGCAGGTCGTCTTGGTCAATTGTCGCAAGCCCTTGCCCTCCGCGCCGAGCACCAGCGCCAGCGGACTGCGTAGGCCAATACCGGCAAGATCGCTCTCGCCCTCCGAGTCGAGCCCGACCAGCAGGAATCCGCGCTGGCGCAGTTCCTCCAATCCGCGCGCCAGGTTCTGCACCGTGACCAACGGCACCAATTCGAGCGCGCCGGAGGCGGATTTCGCCAGCACGCCGGTTGCTTCCGGGCTATGGCGCGCGGTGGTGACGATTGCCTGCACTGCAAAGGCGGCGGCCGATCGCATGATGGCACCGACATTGTGCGGATCGGTGATCTGGTCGAGCACCAGCACCAGACCGGCGGGCTCGAGCGTCGCAATTGTCGGCGCCTGCAGCGGCTCGGCTTCAGCCAACAAGCCCTGATGCACGGCGTCGGGCCCGAGCCGGGCGTCTATCGCGTCAGGTCGCACCAACTCCGGCTGAACCGGCAGGATTACGCCTTCGGTGGCGAGCTTGCGGACGGCGTTTTCGGTGGCGAGCAAACGCAGAATTCGGCGGTTGGGGTTTTCGAGCGCTGCCTTGACCGTGTGCCAGCCGTAAAGAATAGCAGGCCCCTCGGGGCTGAGCGGGGCTGGACGCGCCCGCGCGCGCGACGGCGGCCGGCGCCGGCGATCCTGTGGGCTGTGCTGCCAAGGTTTACGGCTCATGGCGCGGTTATTCCCATGGGGCAGACGGCTTGGCAAACGCGCGGCATTCCTGCCGGCCCTCCATTGACACCGGGGGAGTGGCTGACCATAAAACGCGCAAATCCCGACAGGCGGCGCCGTTTGTCTTCCCGACGAGACGGCGCGCGGCTTTTCAGGGGGAATGTCCCGAGTGGCAAAGGGGGCGGACTGTAAATCCGCTGGCTTACGCCTTCGTAGGTTCGAGTCCTACTTCCCCCACCACTTTGATATTACAGTAAAAATTGATGAATTTGCCGGTTTAAAATAGGCCGCTTTCATGTCGCGTATGTCGCAGAAATTGCAAAGCGTTTTCAATCGCTGTCACGAGCTTCCGGCGGTTCCGTGCAACATGGGCGCGACACAGGAATCGATGATGACGCCGCATCGTGTGGATACTTGGCGCAACGGTACCCCACCTATTGACAGCTAGTCTCGGGTGCCGCGATATTGTCACTACGCTTGCAGCGACCAGCGCCGACGGCGAAACGCCCCCGGCAAAGGCGAGAGGCACGCTGATCCCCCCGGCAGATGACCGGCCCGGATCATACCCAGAGCAAAATTTATCAACTGGGCGCCGCCCCGCGTGGGCGGCAGGGCCGTCTACATCCGGGGTGCGCCATGCAGCAGGAAAATCTTCAACAATCAGTCGACGAGCGACCGCTCGCTCTTCTTTGGGGCGCCGAGGCGATTGCCAAAGAATTAGTCTCACGCCGCGGCAAGTCTTCCACCTGGCCAAAAGCGGTCAGCTCGACGACGTCATCAAGAAGGTCGGCGGCAAGCTGTGCGCCGACCGCTACGCGCTGCGCGCGCGCTTCCGGCGTTCCGTTGCGGCGTAAGAGAACCGGCGGCGCCTAGGCTAAAGGCGCGGCCGGCGGGGGATCTTGAGCATCAGGTAACTACGAGCCGTTGAGAGGGACGGCTCCAAAACCAGCGAGGGCTGGATGCTGTCCCTGCTACCACGGCTGCTTCACCTGGCGACCATGGCCCCGTTTGCTGAGGGCGAGCATGCCTTGCGCGCCGCTGAGGAATCCGAGCGTCTCGTCCTTGAAGGATTTGCCAAGCGCGTCGAGGACTCGCGATGAAGGCGGCCTACACCAAACAAGAGAGGGTGCGTCGCGTCCGCCTCGGTGATCTGCGTCGGCTATTCCGGGATAGGTACGGGCCCACCTTGCCAGACGACGATGCCGGCCGCGAGGATCTTCACGAGCTGCTCCTCGTGGTGTCGCTGGCGCCGGCAGAAGTCGTAGCCAAGATGCAGAACGAAATTGAAATCTTGGCGCCTTGGCTGGGCGCAGAAGAAGCCGCAGCGCTGTTGGATGACGTCATGCGCACGCCGCGCCGCCAGCGCTGGCGCAGCGCAGCCGACCTCGGTCAGGCGATGCAGTTAACGAGCGCGGACCGCGAAAGGCTGCGGGCCTGGACGATTGGCGCGTTCGACATGACGGCGGAGGCGGCGGCGGAGTACCGAAAGTTCAAGAAGCGGATGCAGGCGCGGCGCCGCCGAAGAAAAACGCCGCGCGACGTTTATCTCGCCAAGCATTCTTTGAGCCGTCAAAAGCCGTGGCAGGCCGAGGGCGTCAGCCGGGCGACATGGTATCGCCGCCACAGACGTCGGACTGAGACAGGTATGTCGCCGGCAGAGACTCTCTAATGCTGCCGACACACCTGTCTCACAGCCGTGCTCGCGGTGACGCTGCCAGGGACTCCCGAAGAGGAGAACGACGTTGGCAGAGGGCTCGTCGACGGTCAGAGAGGATGGTGAGGCTGTTCGGCGGGGGCTTGCGACCTACGGCGACACACTTGTCTCACGCGGACTTGCGTTCTGAGGGCCGGAGCGTCGCGTGCGCAACGTCTCGGACATCTCCGTCGCCACCCCACCAAGACACACATCAAAAACGCTTGAGAGAGACCACCGGCACTATCCCTCCACGGCGCCAGGGCGGTCCGGGAAATAGGTGCTGGGGTGGTTTTACGTGTCCACCGGCGGCGCTCATTTTTGGTGCGCTGCCGACGCTCGGCCGCAGTTCGGCCCTCGTCGAGGCTCGGCCGGCGCGACACGTGTGCGACATGGCCTGCAGTAGTGCAGGTTTTACAGGCACTTTTAAATCGATAGAGGATATGATATCCGCTGGTAATGAACTTGGCCCCTGAGATTCGGGACGAAGAAATGCACGCTGAAGCGAGCGCTATGAAGCCGAAACGCTCGGCGGATGCGGCTCCGAAAGGGGCCGGTAAGCTCAGACTGCGGAGTATCCGAGACTTGGACGGCCGCACGCGGGTGGCACGGCGGGTTCGAGAGCTCGTCGCGACGTTCGTGCGCGACCTCGGCGGCGCTCCTTCTCCAAGCCAGGCAGCAGCGGTACAGAACGCCGCCGCATCTATCGTGCTCGCCGAAGACGCGCGCGCCCGGCGGCTCGCCGGCGATGCGAGCGTTTCGTTGGCGGACATCGTGCGCATGGGCAACATCGCCGACCGTCAACTTCGGTCGCTTGGCCTGAAGCCCGGCGCGGCTGCGAAGCCGGCGGTGCCGAGCTTGGCCGAATACTTGGCATCGCGGACGGCCGGCGAGACGTCTGAGAGCGACGTGAAGGTACCGGACCGCCGTGAAACCGCCTGACACCGCCGAAGCACGCATCAGCGGCCGCCGTAGGCCGAAAGAGGCAGGCCGATGACGGCGACCGGCATCAGCATCAAGCAAGCGCTTGAAGATCGCCAGCTGCTCGGCGCCGCATTCGGCGATCTGGCGACGTGGAAAACATGGCTTGCAGTTCTCGTCTCTGCGTTCGGCGGCCAACTCGACCGCAATCAGCGCCGCGCCTTCAAGGCCGTTGCCGGCAGCCGGAAACCACCGCGTCGCAAGGTGCAAGAGCTGTGGTGTGTCATCGGCCGGCGCGGCGGTAAGAGCCGCATCGCTGCTGCACTCGGCGTCTATGCCGCCTGCTTCGTTCCGCATCGCCTCGCGGCCGGCGAGGTCGGCGAGGTCGCCATCATCGCCGCGGCGCGCGAGCAAGCTTCGGTCGTGTTCCAGTACGTGGTCGGCTTCCTCGAGAGTTCGCCCGTGCTGAGGCAAGAGGTCGACACCATCACGCGGTCCGAGGTGCGCTTGCGCTCCGGCGTGGTGATCGCGGTGCGGACGGGAAGTTACCGAACGATTAGAGGTCGCTCGCTGCTCGCCGCCATCATCGACGAGGTTTCCTTTCTCAGGGACGACACGACCGCCACGCCAGACCGTGAGCTGTATCGCGCAATTTTGCCGGCGCTAATGACGACGAAGGGCATGCTCATCGGCATCAGCTCGCCCTATCGACGCGCCGGACTTTTGTTTGAAAAACATCGCGACCACTTCGGTGTCGACGATGATGATGTGCTTGTCGTCGGCGGACCGAGCAGGCTGTTCAACAGCACCCTGGACGCGAAGACCATCGCGCGGGCTGTTGCGTCTGACCCTGAAGCTGCGCGGGCCGAGTGGGAGGGCCAGTTCAGGTCCGACATCGCCGCGTTCCTTGACGACGAGATCATCGACCGCGCGGTGGACAGCGACCGCCCGCTCGAACTGCCGCCGCAGCCGGGCATCCGCTACTGCGGCTTCCTGGACGCCAGCGGTGGCAGGCACGATGCCTATACGCTCTGCATCGCTCACAAGGTGCGCGACGAGATCATCGTCGACCTCGTCCGCGGCACCAAGGCACCGCTGAACCCGAAAATCGTTACCGCCGAATATGCGGCGCTGCTGAAGCAGTATCACGTCCGCGAAGTGGTTTCGGATGCCTATGCTGGCGAGTGGGTTTCCGCCGAGCTGCGCGCAAACCACATCGAGCATCGCCGGAGCGAGCAGAACAAAAGCGAGTTGTACTTGGAATCGTTGCCCTGGTTCATGCGCGGCGCGCTGCGCATCCCCAGCCACAAGGCAACCGTCCGCGAGCTACGGTTACTGGAACGGCGCACGAGCCGCGCGGGCCGTGACCTCGTCGACGCGCCGCGCGGCACCAGCGAGGACCATGCTAATGCGCTTTGCGGCTGCATCGCTCTTTTGGCGAGTGCCAAGGCGCCGCTGCGCGTCACCGCGGCAGTTGTGGCTCGCGCACGGAATCACGTCCCGCCGCACATGCGGCTCGGCGGCGAAAACCCCGACGCCAGATACCACGCCGCCCTGGCGCGCCATGCGCCGATGTCGCGCGTGCGCTTCAGGCCGAGGGGGTGACGATGAATTCAAACACCGAACTGACCGACTTCGTCGACACCTTCGCCCATCAGATCGGCGCACTGATCGAGATGGGCGGCCTCAACGAAAATGTCGACGGCGTCGTCGAGGTATTCGAGAAAATGGCGGTTGCCGCCGTGCGCGACGACGCGGTCACCGTGGCGCAAATGGTCGGCCGGGTGAAGCGCGTCATCATTGAGGCAATTTTTGAGGTGCGCAGCACGCGCGCGCTCTACCGGGACGACGCGACCGAGCGCAAGCTCGAACACCTTTTGCGCTCCGGCGTCATGCTGGCCTCACCGGGGCTGATGCCCACAACTCTTGGACTGTGAACCGAAGGGAGATCACACGATGACCGCTCGTCTGACACCGATGCCGTCGCCGAACGGCACGAACTTCGCTCGATTGTTTTTACCGGTCGGCTGGCCGAACCATGGCATGGCCATGGACGAACGACCGCGTCGGCTCGCGTCGGATGCAGCACGTGCGCCGTTGAACACCGACGAAGAATTGTTCGACAGGGTCTTGCAGTTCTGCGCGAGCAAGGGCTTCGACGAAGCTGAGCTCCGGGCGCTCGCCAAGATGTTGCTCGGAGAGCAAGCGGCCGACGATGTGACGACGCCGAGGGCCGAACAAAAGATTGAAAAGGCTGTGGACACGATGCCTCGCGCGCTGCGGGCAAAGGTGAGTGCAGCATTGAGTGTGCGGCAAGCCGCGCGGATGAAACGCTTCGCCGAAGACTGGCCGAGTGTTGCGAGGCTCCATGCGGATGGACGCCCGCTTGCCGGCAACAGGGGCGACAACATGATGGCGTGGGACGAAGGAGCCCGGTCGGATGACTTCGCCGAGTGTATGCCGAACGTCGCGCGGCTTCTGACCTAGGAGTGTGAAGTGAAACATGCGTTAAAAACAGTGCCGCCCGAACGTTCACACGAACGTCAGCGGCTCGCCGAAGTGATCGGCGAACATGAAGCGCTCAAAGCGAAGCTCGCGAAATTGCGCCACGCGGCCGAGCGCGCGCAGAACGACATTTTTGCCGCCAGCCGCGCAACCGACAAGGCGCATGCCGAGCTCGCGGAAGCGAAAGCGGCGGAGGAAGAAAACCTCGTCGCCGACTACGTCACCGGCGCGAATAAGGCGCCCGACATTGAAGCGAAAAGCGCCGCGGCGACCATGGCGGAAGCCGCGCTCGACCGAGCGCGAAAGATCCGCGACGCGTTGGACGGTGAGATCCGCGAGTTCGACAGCGAACTGCGCTGGTCGCAGGACAGGATCGATCAGGCGATCCACGCGGTGATCGCCGCCGATCCGGCGACGCGAGAGTTGTTTGATCGGCACAGGAAAGCGCGCGAAACGATGATCGACGCCGCCGCGGCGCTAAACGTGATCGCCCTCGGCCTTCCGCAAGAATTTCGACATTGGGGTTCGTGGCCGTCGAATGCCGTCACACCGAGCGAGGCACCGTGGCGCGCGGCGCTGCTGGCGCTGGAAACGGATGCCGACGCGCCGCTGCCGGATGTTTCATGAGTCCCGGAGCGCTACTCGCTGAGGTGCGACCAGCCGGAGGTGTCGCTAATAACGCCGGCCACCCCGCCGCTGGCCTCTCCGCTCCGCGCGGCGGGCCACAAAACGAACGGAGGCAGGCCGCGCCAACTAATGGCTTTGTGCGGAGAAATTTTTCGAAAAAAGTGCAATCGGCATTGGAATAAGGAAAAAATCCCGCAAAAATTGCGTTGACGTGCGAAGATGTACTTGTTTAATATTAATAATATAGTTGAATAATCTATTGTGGCGATAAGGGTGGGGCCATGAAGCTCCGGAGTGTATTTCTTGCCACATGCTTGGTCAGTTCCGCCGCGTTTTATGCGGCGCATCCTCTTGCAGCAAAAGCAGGAGTGGTTGTTCTAACCGGCACGTCCGGCATTGACGGTGTGAACGGCGTTGGCGCGGCTGGCGGCGACGGAACATCGGGCGGAGACGCAAGTGCTATCGCGTCGAGGGCGGATTCCATCAACACCGCAGATGCAACTGGTGGAAATGGTGGAAACGGCGGCAGTGGCGGACCTGGCAGCGCTTCTGATTACGGTGCATACAACGGTGGCAATGGCGCAGCCGCTGGAAATGCAGCTGCAATTGCAGCGACAGTTGGCGGTGCCGGCGGTGGCCTTGCCACAGCGACGAGTGTCGGCGGAAATGGTGGAAACGGCGGCAACGGCTGCAGCGACTGTTTAAACGCATCCATCTTCGGTGCAGGCGGGACAGGGGCAGGTGGAGGCTCCGGAACGTCTATCGCCATTGTAGGGGTCTCTTCGGGATCGGCAAATGCGCGGGCGGTTGCCACCGGAGGTAACGCTGGCGCCGGAGGCATAGGTACGGGAACAGCCATCACAAGCGGCAATGGTGGAAACGCGTCAGCAATTGCAGACTCGACAAGTAACAATTTTGGCCCCGTCAGTGCGACCGCTATTGCGACTGGCGGAAACGGGGCGCTGTCAGGAAGCCCGGGCACATTGCCGGGCGAACCCCCTATCCCTCTCGGCCGCGGCGACGGGTCCGCAGGTGGTACAGCGAGCGCCTCCGCCTTTGGTTCCTCCGCCAGTGGAAATGTCCAAGTGACCTCGACGGCAATTGGAGGTAACGGAGGCGATTCATCTAATGGCGGGCTTGGCGGGGCAGGCGGCAGTGCCCTCTCGTCCGCAACCGGCAATTCAGTTACGGGCGCTGTAACCGTCGCGGCAACTTCAATAGGCGGTAACGGCGGCGACGCAATCGACCATTTGGCAGGCTTTGGTACTGGTGGTGCAGGCGCTTCTGTGTCGCTAACTGCCGGCAGCGTCAATGGCTCATCGCGTAGTGGGCCCGTGGATGTTTCGGTCCTAGCGCGTGGCGGCAATGGTGGAGCCGATAATTTCGTTAGCTTAAGCGGTGCTGGCGGCTCGGCAACTTTGAATAGCGTTGTCAGTGGTTCGACATCGGGTGCCTTGAATTTGTCCCAGTCAGCCTACGGCGGCAATGGCGGGAAAGGAATTAATGTCGAAGGCGTCCCGGGGACTTCAGGCAATGGGGGCAATGCAAACTCAACTCTTATTGCCAAAGACGGGTCCGCAAGTCATCTGACCGGAACCGTGACAAGTGTGGCTGGCAGTGGCGGTTCAACAAACGGGCTTGGAACGGGCGGTACGGGCGGTGATGCATACTCCTACATTGCGCTTACATCAACGCGGGGCGGGGTTGATGTGAGTTCGATGTCTACTGCGGTCGGGGGAAAAGGCGGAACGAATAACTCTCCAATTACCGGAGGGCAAGTATACGGCTATGCAGAAGACGGTTCTGCAGGAACTGCCAAATCAATAGCCTTCGCATCAGCATCCGGTTCCGGCGTTGCCGCTGCGAATGCGACAGCAACAGGTACCGGTGGTGGTGCCGCGAATGCAACTAGCAAGTCGAGCGGACCCTATGGCCAAAGCATTATTGCCTCGGCAACTTCTGCTCTCGGCTCGATCACACCTGCCAACGCGATAACCGAGACAGCGTTCGGCGGTGCAATTTCAGCCCCCGTTACTCTCGCCGCAGGACAAAGCTTTTCCACGATAAACGGGACTTCAGCGGGTCTTCTGACGTTTGCTACGGGCTCGATGGGTGCCGCTGGTACGGGCACGCCACTCAGCTTTCAAGAGACCGCAAGTTTCCTAACCAATAATATAGTCGGCGGTAGTTTTCTGGTTGACATGCTAGGCAGCAACTCGCTCGGCAGCGGTTTTGAGAGCGCAACCTTCCAAATTTTGTCGAATGGCAGCGTTGTTCTTAGCCAGTCCTTCGCTGAGCTTGCCGCTGCAAAATCGTTTTTCTCAAATAATCTCATTAAAGTACCATTTAGCGCGGGCTCTAACGAATTCCAGTTGGCATTTGATGAGCTATTGAGCGGGGGCGAAGGGTTTAGCTTCGGCTACGCCGCTGTCATCCCCGGTGTTCCAGAGCCTTCCACATGGGCGATGATGATAATCGGCTTTGCCGGCATTGGCTTTATTGCCTATCGGCGTAAGGCGAAATCCAATGCACTGTCTAACTAAAGTGGCTCGGTGCTATTTTGTGTTTAAAGCATTCTAGACCTTCGAAATATACCGCTAAGTGCACCTAACAATCCGTCAAATGAAACCAACAAAATAATGGCGGCAATAAAGAGTGCTATCCCTGTCAGGTCATGAAGGTCACCTGTAACCGTATTTACGCCACCATAGTATGTCGCCAAGGCCAAAGCCATTACGCGCACACCGTTTGCCGCAATTGTGATGGGCAAGATCGACAAAAGGAGAATAGAAGCGCGAACTTTTGACCCTGATCGAAATAAATATACGTATATCATTCCAATCGCCGTCAGTGCATAGATCGAGTTCAGACCAGAACAGGCGTTCTTCACCAGTAGCTGATATGTTCCGATCATGATCACCACACCATTCTGCGCGACTGGATAGCCGGAGGAATAGAGGATTTGCGTAGTAAAATCCGACACGAATATCTTTAGTGGCAGCGTCACGGTGTCGAGCATCCAACTGGGTGGTGGCGCCGCGAAGATCAGAAGGCCAATTGGAAACGCGACGATTCGAAAGACCGCCCACCCCGCAAATAGAACAACACAGCCTCCAATTACGGGAATCTCGGATAGGCACTCGATAAACAAGATATTCTGGGACCGCGCAAGGATAAGTCCTACAAGACCAGTTAAGAGGATTGCCCAGCCGGCAATTGGGGCCGGGTCTAATGAGGCAGACTTGAGTTTTTCGCGACACTGCCAAGCGAGCCAAACAGCCGCCCCAATAATAAGCGGTCCGTGGCCCGCCTGCTCGGTGCGCCACGGGCCTTCGGCTAACTTTACGAATGTCGGAATATAAGTGATGATAACGACAGCAACTAAAAGGCCTTCGGATGCAATTTCCCATACGGCTAAGGAGTTCTTTGCCGAAGAGTCTTGCGGCTTGGGCATTCGCTAACGCCTAGACCTGCGCTCGCCTACGTGCCGCAGCGCGGCGACGTCGCGATTGAAGATCGCGAATACCAAATCCAAGCACAAATCCAACGATAAGAGCTATAAGGGTCGAAATCATGTTTTCCCTCCAAACTCCTATTAATATATTGTGCTTGACCGTCTTCGTTTTAGCAGGGTGATCCGATTTTCCCATAATCTTGGCATAGTCTCCCTCGAACTCAGCTTGCGCTTCTGCCGCGGCCCTGGAGTGTCTAATTTCCTTCGTAAAAATCTGATTTTGGCCTGCACCCGGTTCCGAAGACACCAAGTTTGGTGTGACAATGGGACCGGAGGTGGGTCATGGAGAGGCGGAAGTTTACGCAGGAGTTCAAGCTTGAGGCTGTGCGCCTGATCAGGGATCGAGGCGTATCGTTCAATCAGGCATCCGAAGACCTGGGCGTGCATGTCTCTCAGCTACGCAGTTGGGTGAAGAAGTTTGCGGAGGATCCGCAGCATGCCTTCCCCGGCCACGGGCAGATGAAGCCGGAGCAGTTGGAGATTGCCCGGCTCAAGCGCGAGGTCATCAAGCTCAAGGCCGAGCGCGACATCCTAAAAAAAGCCGCGGCCTACTTCGCGAAGGAATTGACGTGAAGTTCGCCTTCATCGCGAAGCACCGGGGGATCTGGCCGGCGGATTGGATGTGCGGGGCGCTCGGTGTCTCGCGCGGCGGGTTCTATGCGTGGCTGAAGCGGCCGCCCAGCAGGCGCAGACGAACCGATGAAGTGCTCTCTGCCAAGGTGCGGGCCAGCTTCATCGGCAGCGCCCGGACCTATGGCGCCAGGCGCGTGTGGCACGACCTGCTGGCTGAAGGCGTGAGACTGCGGCCTGCACCGGATCGAGCGATTGATGCGCAGCCAAGGCTTTAAAGCACGCCCGCGCCGGCGTCGGCTGCCGCCCGACCTGGGTGAGCGGCAGGCCGCCGCCGTCGCTCCGAACGTGCTCGATCGCGCCTTCGTCGCTCCTGCACCCAACCGTCGATGGATTGCGGACTTCACGTATATCTGGACCGCGGAGGGCTGGCTCTACGTGGCGGCCGTGGTCGACCTGTTCTCTCGCCGGGTGGTCGGCTGGTCGATGAGTGCGGCGATGACGCTCAGCTCGTCACCGACGCGCTGGTGATGGCGATCTGGCGGCGGGGCAAGCCCGATGCGCTGGTGCATCATTCGGACCGTGGCAGCCAATACACCAGCGAGCAGTTCCAGCGGCTGATGGCGGATCACGGCGTCGTCTGCTCGATGAGCCGCTCGGGCAACGTCTGGGACAACGCGGCGATGGAGAGCTTCTTCTCGTCGCTCAAAACAGAGCGCATAGATCGCAAGACTTACAGAACCAGAGATGAGGCCAAAGCCGATGTGTTCGACTACATTGAGCGCTTCTACAATGCGAAACGCCGGCACTCGACGATCGGCTATCTAAGCCCGATGGAGTTCGAGCGGCAGGCCGGATTCGCTTAAGTCGGTGTCATCCAAACCGGGTGCAGGCCATTTCTCAAAATCTGACGCGCGAGTTTCGTGGCCTGCTCCCCGGTTATCGGGCTCGATTCCTCGCCGATGACCTTGAAGAAAACACCGCTTTGGCCAGAATGTATGAAGAAAATGTCTTCTGCTTTTTTTGCCTCGATCTGGCCAATGATGCCTTCGGGAATATCGCTGGTACGAAGAACTCCGATAAAGCGACGAAACGGTACTGCCATGTCGTGTAGCTTTCGCTCTACCTGATCGATATTGTTAAGACTCCTCGCAGCCTTGATGGCAGGCCCAGTTTTGGCGTTCAGGGGCGTTACCACCTGATCGATTTTCAAAAGTTTGCGCTTTGCAAACCGCAATGGATTGGAATTTATGTACTGTTCCACATCTAAGTCATCTAGAGCGTTCGATTGGGTTAAAATGCGCCGCTGAATGATAGCAGCGCTAAGGACTTGTTCACGAGATCGAAGAATATTCAAGAGAATGGTCGGTTCGCGATCTAACTTTGCCGCAACGGCTTCTCGCAACAAATATTTGCGCAGTACAATTTCGCCCAAAACTCGCTTTACGACCGCGGGGTTCTTTTGTTGATCGGCCGAAACCTTCTGCCACCGGAACTCATTCTGCAGTTCTTGTTGAGTTATATCTTCATCGCCGACGCGAGCAATGACTTGCCCAGACGGAGTTGCCGACTGATTGCATGCCGTCAGCACGAGGCCGAGAAGCAAGACAAATATAGCGACGTGACAGCGTGAAAGCGTCATGAAATTGGCTCGCGCAATATCAAGCATAACATGGCCCGTAACATTGGGCCCGTTGAAAATAGATGCCATAGGGTGCATAATTAAATTACAAGGATTCCAATGGTTAATGAATCTCCCATTTGAATAATCTTCCATCATGCGACTTCATTCGCTGCATGCAATCTTAGCGTCGGCCGTGATTCTTTGCTCAGCGGCTCTTGCACATGCAATGATCCCTAAAGAGTTTATGGCTGCCGCATGGGGCTCTCTCGATCTTGATAAGGTTGTTCCCAAGCAATTCGGTCGATGGAAGCTCGTGCCGAATATTGCTTTGATCAAACCTGCAGAACTCGAAACTCTTGACCGCAAGATCTACAGCAAGGAACTTGGTCTGGGTTATAAGGACCCCGATGGTCACATAGTTATGTTGCTCGTCGCTTATGGGCCAAAACAGGAATATGGGTTAACCCTGCATCGCCCCGAGATCTGCTATCCGGCCGCCGGATTTCGAATATCGCACCTGCTCAGTGCCAAGTTTCCGTATCGTGACGGCGCCCCCCCACTGAAAGTCATTCGGCTAGTCGCCCAAAGAGGACCGCGATTTGAGCCCATCACCTATTGGATGCGGGTGGGAAGCAAGATTGCGTCAGGATTTTTCGATAGCAAAATTGTCAGATGGGAATATGGCCTGCGCGGCGTCGTCCCAGATGGTGTGCTTGTCCGAGTATCAACGTTGGGACTTCGGCAAAATTCCGCGTACGAAATTCAGGAGGAATTTATCCGCGACTTACTCGGCGACTTGCCCCCACGGTATCGGCGCTTCTTTGTTGGGGATCCAGACTGATCTTAGAGTATTGTGGTTTCATTTGAACACTTGGACCCATTTCAATGGCATGAGTTGCTTGGCACCGGAACAAAACCGCGAGACCGCGGGAGGTTGTAACCGGAAGAGGTCTTCTGCCCGAGCCGCTCTCTATGGGGCGTCAATGGCGGGGAATAGGCTCTTTAATTGCAACCGTTTGACGCGCTGTCATCAACGGACGCATGGGCGTGGCAGGTGGATCATCTCGATCTGCGCCGGTGCACGATTATTGCCGACGCGGTTGACCCGCCGCGACACTGGCCAAATATGCCGGCGGGAAAGCAGTTTCGCTCACGGCTCTACGGGATCACGCCGCAAAACCAGGTCGCCTAACATCCCACCAAGCGCGAATTACGGCGGCCGCGGCCGACCGCTGGTAGCCGCCACCAACCATCGCGCCTTGAACGCCTGCATGGCGTCGTCGAGGCTCGCCGCGTTGCCCCGGTCCGCCGGCGCGTTCGGCACCTTGCAGGCGATCGACCAGAACCAGGGCCGTTCGGGGCCGCCACCTTCGGCGGCCTCAGCAGCTCGAATTTCAGCATCATTATTCGACGGGTTCTTCTCGCCTCAGCAGCCATGCCATCACTATAAGAGACGGCAACCACGCAGTCATGAGCCCCGGAAGATGAAACGTTAGTTCGAGACACTCGCTCCACCTGGCCCGGCACTTTCGGGATTCGGTGGCTGCTTAATTTGATCGAATGTGTTGTCTATGAGCTTACGGCCATTTGGTCCCCACCCGTGATAAACGGCTCGCATCATTTGAATCGTGAGACCAGCTGGACCAATGAAATTCGGCCTGCAATCGTTAATTCTGCATCTCTCTATATGCACCCCTTGATATCCGGAGAATATCAATTCGCAATGTTCAAATGTGCAGTCAATAAATGTGCCGCCGTCGAGGTAGACTGGGATATTCTTGAATGTTTGTCCGTTCGCAATCATGGTGCTTCCCTCCGTCAACAAGCTCACTAGCTGGCCCCACGAGAAGCATAACACGGCGCTGAAAGCCGGCTACGGCCCGGTGCCCTCACACCGGGCCGTTCTTTTTTAGCGTTTCGGCGGTGCGGCTATGGTCTTTCGCAAATGGGATCCGGGATAGGTCTCCTATTTTTAATTGTGGCTGGAACCGATCAGACAATATGGAATTTCTATACAGGCCCACCTCCATGCGCACGCGAGGAACCGGCATGGAAAAAACGAAGAATATAAACGCAATGCCGCGGAAGCTCCGTATATGACCGAGCGTGCCATTAGCCCCCAAGACCAAGCGGCTTGGCTTGAAATAGCCGATGGCTGGCTTGAATTAATTGATCGGCGGGCAGGGCGGTTTGGCCTCAGCCGCACGCCCGAGCGAGGCCATGACATATGCTCAACTAGGGCGTGAACTCATAAAAACGTAGCAGGCACCAACTCGCACCAGCCACCGACGAATTTCGGCTTTCGGGGGTAAATCGGACATGGGCTTGTGCACTGCAAATATCCGCCAGTGATCCGGAACAGACGCGCCCGGCGCACTTCCGCTGAGCTTGCGGGGTTCTATTCAGCCCCCGAATTGTCTGAAAGCCATTTGCCCAATGCAGAACTTTCGTTGCGCGGCAGAAGGAACGAAACCCATCCAAGGCCGATGTGTCTGAGACGCATTACGATGCCGTCAATTTCCCCATGCGGCGACCTTTCTGTCCGCCACGCTGGATCGATCACAAGGAGCTCACGGGACCCCGCGTCTTGTTTCGGCTCCGCACTGACCGGCTCTACTAAAGATGCCCGAAACTCAGCGAGGCCTGAGATTACGTTATCTAGCTCGGTTGCATTGAGCGTAGCTTGGCCTACAGGCTTGTTGTCTTCCAGTAATTTCAGGAGTACATGGCTTTTATCTTCGGCCAGCGTGAGAGTTAAATTCTGCACAGTCACGGTTCTCAGTCCCCTTCCTAGCAAATCCAAAGATGCGCGCGATCTGAAGACCGTCTCCACGTTTAGAACTGCGAACGATAAATTATTTCCGCGTTTAGCTATTGTCACTGCTGGCTTGCCGTACTCGTCGCGCAGAATTATCAGGCTTTCGGAATGTCCGAGAGGCATATCACCAAAAAGAACGTCAACAGATTTTTTAATAATGTCGAGCGCGGTGGCCTTAAATTCGGACGGATGACCTCCGATCTCAAGCGTGCTGTAACCGCTGCCCTGTCTCGTTAGTATAAGACCGCCCGGAAGCTGACGCCAATAGACTACAAGCCCTTCTCCTTTCCCAAGCTCCGTAACTGACACCCCATAACCGCCGGCTTCGGCCGTCCCGTGCGGAACAACTGAGCCCGGTGCAATTTTGTCAAGAATCGGATCAGAAACCGAATAACCGTACCCGCACATAAAGGCGCCTTCCTTCACAAGCACGTAAGGCACCGCCCAGCCTCCTACGTCTCTTTCTCCGCGCTGCATAAACAGCCGCAGCATTAATTCAGTAGCTGTCCTAATAGCTTCTGGAATTTTTCTCGGTGCTCTGGTTCCAAAAAGAAAAGTCTCGACGGATTTTGGAACAGGATCGATGTCGGCAGCGTGCCTAATACTTTGAAAGTCCTCAAAGGCCTTTTTCTCTCCGATATACGTAGCTGCGACTTCGGATTCCATGCCGCCTGAAATTTTGAACAAGCGCGGTTGCCCCTGATCAAGAAATGCATAGACAAAATCAACGCCAGCGTGCTCTTGTTGCACGTGCGATAGCATTTGGATGACACTTTTACCGCTTGGCTCGTTTGCAGCTTGCTCCATCAATCGCGCGCCATGATGAGCTTCGCCCGCGAAACCGATTAAGGCTTTTTTGTCGCACGATGATACGCACTTGACTTGGAATTCGCGGTCCCTAAGCGGGATGTTGCCGCCGGTAATCAGCGTGTCCGAAACAATCCACGCAGCCCCCTCGTTTATGCCTGCGACGATAAGCGTCATGCTATTAACGTTGTTTGCGCGAATTAACGGTGACGTCCATTGCTACCGCAATATTGAGGCGATGTCTGCTGTTGGCCGATACTGTTGAAAAAGTCCGAGTGCCGGGGCGACCAAAATTTTTTAGCCTCATAGGCGCGTTTTTGTAATGCGGACGCGCGGGACCTCATTTTTTGCGGTCGGACGAACGTAGCGAACTCCAAATAGATATGTTGCGGTGATCTCAGTCTTTCGAAGAAGTCGTAAACATTTCGACAGTTTTGCCGTGCGGCTCAACTTTCGACTTTTTCGACAGAATCGACCCTTAGCCGACGTGTCATTCGTACCGCCGATGACCGCTTTGAGGGGGGAAGCGGAAGCGGGCTCGGCTGGTAATGGTCGCCACCACGGTCATCGAGGTGGGAATCGACGTACACGCTACGTGGCCGGGTTGTTCTTCAGTTTGAGCGGACGTTCAGGAACTCGCCGGTAGGACTGCGGCATCGGTCGGCCGCTGACGAGCACAGTCGACAAAAGGCCCGGCGCGGCGTTGCCATCGCCGTCGCCGGGGGACGCCAGGGTCTTTCCGCTTACAAGGCCGTAAGCCGCAACAGGGCATCGCGCGCGATGTCGTTTGCACGAAGCAGTTCCTGCCGCTGTTCCTTTAGGCACGCTCGGGTCGCCAGACCATCCGCGTACCAGGATCCCTGCTGATATCTCGCAGTGTTCCGCCGGTCGATATCGTCGATGCGCTCAAGATTGTCTACTATCTGCAGTTCTAATGCGTCACTGTTGCTCAACATCGGAGCCTCCGCCACAGTTGGGGGGATACGGCGGCGCCCATACCCGCGGAATTAATCAAATACGGTGGTTCGGCAAGGCCCATAGGACGGCAGCACTTACGGCAGTCGTGGCCTGCCGCTTGCGCTCACTACAAGTCACCGCGCTTTGAACGCCTGCATGGCCTCTTGAAAACTCGCAGCGGTGCCCCGACGCGACGCAGCCACGCCGGCTAAATCGCACGGCGCAGCCTGCGCTATTTTGCTCGTCTTCAGGAGCTTACACTCCGTTTTGCAAATGTAGCGTTCGCCAGTCGCGGTGTTCATTTTGAAAAACGCATAGTTCGGCCTGGCTTGAGGGAGGTTTTTTTCCGCAGAAAGTCGGCGGCATCGTGTTGACAAGCGGACTAAATGCGACATATTGCAACATAGTACAAATGGGTCGCGGTCATTTCATGCCGCGGAGGGGATAGACCTGTGTCAGTTCGAAAACGCACATGGACGACGCGCAAGGGCGAGCGCAAGGAAGCCTGGATCGTCGACTACACCGACCAACACGGCAACCGGCACATTGAAACGTTTCAGCGCAAGAAGGACGCCGACGACTATCACGCGAAGGTCCGCGTCGACGTCAGCAAGGGCATCCACATGGCGCCGAGCAAGAGCGCCACGGTCGCGGAGGCCGCCGAATTGTGGATCAACTGCGTAGAGGCGGAGGGCAGGGAGCGTGCCACCGTCCGCCAGTATCGACAGCACGTTAATCTCCATATCGTTCCCGGATCGGGCGCTGGCGGCTGGCCGAACTGACGCTGGACAAGGTCAAGGCTTTCCGCAACGATCTGCTCGCAAACCTGAAACGCCCGACCGCGCGCAAAGTGCTGACCAGCTTCAAGTCGCTGCTGAAGGCGTCCAAGTACGCTCATGTCGCCGCCGACGCATCCATCGGCAGGGACAGGCGCAGCGAGCGCAAACTGGAGGTCGGCCGCGATATCCCGACTGCCGCCGAGATCAAGCGCATGGTCGACGCCGCCACGGATGCCAAGCGCCGCGCGCTGCTCCTGACGGCGGCGCTGACGGGCCTGCGGGCCAGCGAACTGCGGGGGCTGCGGTGGGGCGACGTGGATCTAAGGGCGGGTGAGCTTCACGTTCGCCAGCGAGCCGACCGCTGGAACGAAATAGGGCCGCCAAAGTCGGCGTCGAGCCGGCGCACGGTCCCGCTCAACTCCGGCGTGCTGGTGCCGGCGCTCAAGCAGTGGAAGCTGGCCTGCCCACCGAACGAAGGTGATCTCGTGTTCCCGACATCCGAGGGCAATGTCGAGCATCACGCCAACATGCTGCGCAGCCTGGCGCCTATTATGAAGGCTGCCGGGGTGGTCGACGGGAAGCGCGATCCCAAGTATGCCTTGCACGCCTTCCGGCACTTCTTCGCATCGTGGTGCATAAACCCCAAGGACCGGGGCGGGCGCGAACTACCGGCCAAGGTCGTTCAGCACCTGCTCGGGCACTCGTCGATTGTCATGACGCTGGATCGGTATGGTCATTTGTTCCCTCGCGGGGATGACCGCGCCGAGCTGGCGGCCTCGGCAGCGGCCTTGTTCGCTTGACGCGACACATATGCAACATGGAGCTAAATTATTCAGTAAAAACAATGAATGAGAGACAACTGTAAATCCGCTGGCTTACGCCTTCGTAGGTTCGAAGTCCTACTTCCCCCACCATCGCCATCTGGCTAAGTGCTGCACCCTGCGCTCGACGCGCCCGGCCAGCCTCGCCGAGCAAGACGTCAGTAGCTCTCGCTGAGCTGCGCGATGCGCTGGCGCAGGGCGGTTTTCTCGGCTTCGCTGCTGCGCAGTCGTCGCGCCCAGTCGAGCGGAACTGGCGGGTTATCGTTGGTCTCGAAGACGACGCCGGCCTCGCTGGGACCGCGCCAGGCGATGCGCGCTTGATAGGCGCGGTCGCGGCGGGTGATGGTCAACTCGAACAGGTCGGGCATGATCCGCACCTCGTCAAACGATAGGCGCGCGCCCTCCGGCGACAGGTTGCGGATCAGGCAGTCCATGGTCGAGGCCTGATCGTTGAAGGCGATGACTCCGCCGAGATAGGTGCGGTTGCGCACGGTCTTGCGTCGTTCTGTCATGGGTAGCCTCCTCAATTTCGCCGGCCAAGATACCACCGCACGCGGGACCCGCAATCGTTGTGGCCCACAACCTTTCGGTAACGTTAAGGTGGCATGCGGCCGGCGGCAAAGGCTTTGCGAACCGCGGCGGAATCCCCTAAATGAGCGCCGCGATGCGGGTGTAGCTCAATGGTAGAGCAACAGCCTTCCAAGCTGATGACGAGGGTTCGATTCCCTTCACCCGCTCCAGTCTTCGCGTAGCGAAGACTGCCCGTCGTGGCCCGACGGGCGAAGACGGACGAAGTTCAGCCGCTTCCGGCAATTTCTTCGCGCAAAATTTCGAGTTCCAGCCACTGCTCCTCGGCGGCGGCGATTTGGTGCTGGATCTCGCCGAGCGCGGTCGTGGTTTTTTCGAAGCCGGCGCGGTCGCGCGCGTAAAATTCAGGCTCGTCGAGCTCTTGCTGGAGCGTTAGGGCCTTCTGCTGCAGCTTGGCAATCGTCTTCGGCAATGTTTCCAGCGCGTGCTTGTCCTTGAAGGTCATCTTGCGCTTGGCCGGCGCTGGCTCTGCGGGTTTCGCGGCCGCCTTGGCCGGCTTATCTGGCTCCGTTTTGCGCGGGGCGCGCGTCAGATCGGAACCGCGCTGACTGAGCATGTCGGAATAGCCGCCGGCATATTCGGTCCAGCGGCCGTCGCCTTGGGGCACGATCACCCCGCCCACCAGCCGGTCGAGGAAATCGCGATCGTGACTGATCAGCAGCACGGTACCGGCGTAGTCGGCCAGCATGTCCTCGAGTACGTCGAGCGTTTCCATGTCGAGATCGTTGGTCGGCTCGTCGAGGACCAGCAGGTTCGATGGTCTGGCGAGCGCCTGCGCCAGCATCAGCCGGCCGCGTTCGCCGCCCGAAAGCTTGGAAAGCGGCGTGCGGGCCTGCTCGGTCGAAAACAGGAAGTCCTTCATGTAGCCGACCACGTGCTTCGGCTTGCCGTTGACCATCACGGTGTCGCCACTGCCGCCGGTCAGCGCCGCGGCGACGGTCGTATCGGGGTCGAGGCTGTCGCGATGCTGGTCGAGGCTGGCGACGGCGAGGTTGGCGCCGAGGCGCAGCGTGCCGCTGTCGGGTTTGAGCGTGCCGGTGAGCAGGCCGATCAGCGTGGTCTTGCCGCTGCCGTTGGGGCCGACGATGCCGATGCGGTCGCCGCGCTGAATGCGGGTGGAGAAGTCGGTGACGATGGGCCGGCCGTCATAGCTTTTCGACAGCTGTTCGGCCTCGATCACCAGCTTACCGGAAGGGTCGGCCATACCGGCGGCAATGACTGCGTTGCCAGCCGCGCCGCGATAGCTGCGGCGCGCCTCGCGCAGCGCCTGCAATTGCCCCACCCGGCGCATATTCCTCTTCCGGCGCGCCGTGACGCCGTAACGCATCCAGTGCTCTTCCGCCGCGATCTTGCGCGCCAGCTTGTGCTGCTCGCGCTCTTCCTCCGCCAGCAACCGGTCACGCCATTCCTCGAAATGGGCGAAACCGCGCTCGATGCGCCGCGTTTCGCCGCGGTCGAGCCAGACCGTCTGACGGGTGAGGTTTGCGAGGAAGCGCCGGTCGTGGCTGATGATGACCAGCGCCGTGCGGCGAGAGTCGAGATCGCGCTCCAGCCATTCGATGGTGGTCAGATCGAGATGATTGGTGGGTTCATCCAGCAGCAGGATGTCGGGGTTGGGCGCGAGCACACGGGCGAGCGAGGCCCGCCGCGCTTCTCCGCCGGAGAGGTGGGCGGGGTCTTCTTCGCCGGTGAGACCGAGTTGCTCCAGCATGGCGCGGGCGACATGGGGGTCGTCGCTGGCGGCGAGGCCTGCTTCGACATAGGCCAGCGTCGTCGGGAACCCGGAGAAATTCGGCTCTTGCGGCAGATACCGGACCAATGCCCCCGGCTGCACGAACACTGAGCCGCGATCGGGTTCGACCAGGCCGGCGGCGACCTTGAGGAGCGTCGATTTGCCCGAGCCGTTGCGGCCGACCAGCGACACCCGCTCGGCCGTCGAAACCGATAATTCGACCCCGGTCAGCAACGGGGTGCCACCGAAGGTGAGTGCGATGTCCTTGAGCTGCAGGAGGGGAGGAGCCATTTCCTCGACTTGTTGCCTTGCTTGCTGCCGGTCGGGGCTTCACCGGCCGCGTCAGGGTCTTACCGGGTTGTCCGGTCCGGGTAGCCTTGAACGGCACGGCGGTCAAAGGCCGCAACGGCCGATATGGGGTGCCGGGAGCCGGTGGGGCAGCGCCATGCGGCAAAAAACCGTCTGATTCCCGCCAGCTAACGGCCCGCAACGCCCTTGCAATGCCCCAAAGTATAATGCATGACATCCCCGCGGCGGGCCTTGTATGGTCCGCCGCATCCGCTTCCGGAGGAGTGTAGCTCAATGGCTAGAGCACCGGTCTCCAAAACCGGGGGTTGGGGGTTCGAGTCCCTCCACTCCTGCCAGGCGGTGTATTTCTCGTAGTCTAGTGGAGCGAATTTGACATTTGATACCCATTTGCGGCAAGCCGCCTATCAAATGTCAAATTCAAAGCTCCACTAAAATCAAATAGTTGCTGCTGGTCCTTTGATTTCGACATTTGCTCGGGACTTTGCCGCAGCGGGATGCAAATGTCGGAATCGGACCACCAGGCCGTGAAAGTCGGGCAAAACCCGCCGGCGGTCACTACATAGCGGGCGCGTTACAGACTGAACAGACAGGCCGACTTGGCTAACAGGGCTTACAGGACTTAATTGAATGGCAACGTCTCCGTTCAAGTTTCTGCAGGAAGTGCGTGAGGAGACCCGCAAGGTCACGTGGCCTTCGCGGAAGGAAACCGCGATCACCACCGCCATGGTGTTCGTCATGGTGGCGATCGCGGCGGTGTTCTTCCTGGTGGCGGATCAACTCATCCGCATCGCTGTGACCTTCGTGCTCGGGATCGGGACCTGATCCCGAAAAAGTCGACAACCCGTTTGATCAACATTCCGCTGGATGTATTCCAAGGCTGAAACGATGAGCGACACTGCGACTGCCACGACCTCGACCCGGCCCAAGCGCTGGTACATCGTGCACGCCTATTCGAACTTCGAGAACAAGGTCGCCGACTCGATCCGCGAGCAGGCCAAGCAGCGCGGGCTTGCCGACCATTTCGAAGAGATCATGGTGCCGAAGGAAAAGGTCACCGAGGTGCGCCGCGGCCGCAAGGTCGAGGCCGAACGCAAGTTCTTCCCCGGCTACGTGCTGGTGAAGATGGACCTGACCGACGACGTCTACCATCTGATTAAGAACACGCCCAAGGTCACCGGCTTCCTCGGCACCGACAAGAAGCCGATGCCGATTTCCGACGCCGAAGCCGACCGCATCCTGCAGCAGGTGCAGGAAGGCATCGAGCGGCCGAAGCCCTCGGTGACCTTCGAGGTCGGCGAGCAGGTGAGGGTGTCCGATGGGCCCTTTGCCTCGTTCAACGGCACGGTGGAGGAAGTGGACGAAGCGCCGCTCGCGCGTGAAGGTGGCGGTGTCGATCTTCGGTCGCGCCACCCCGGTCGAGCTGGAATTCGGCCAGGTGGAGAAGCTGTAGGGTTCAACTCTCCCCGCGTGCGGGGAGAGGTCGGATCGGCGAGCGAAGCGAGACGATCCGGGTGAGGGTGCGTATCAGCGAGCCTGAGCGCCCCTGAGAGTCCCCTCACCTGAAGGCGGTGAACGCAGTGTTGGCGTCATTGCGCGTGGCTGGATCAAATAAAATGTCGCCGGCGGCACTACCAGCTTTGCAAATGGTAATTTGCGCGGGGGCGTGCGAGGCTCAAGCGGCAACGACATAGAGGCGGGGAAACCAGCGGTCGACCACCTTGATGGGGAGGCCGAGCCTGACGTTGCTTCGCGTGGTTTCCGAAACCAGGTAGCCGGCATCAATCAGGTTGTTGAGCACCGTTCTGGCCTGACGTTCCTCGTAGCCTGTCAGCTCGGGGGCGCGTCCACGCGGGAATTCCCCAGCAAGCACCGCTTCGCGCAGCAGCGGCCACGAACCGCGCGGTATCCGCTTGGCGCGGAGTTCTTCCTCGGCCCAAATCTGAATGCGGTTCAGCAGCGCCGAAGGCTCAAGCAGACTTTCCATAAAGGTAAGCTGGTCGACGCAGGTCGACAGGAAAAACTGGCAGAACTCGGTGAGCGTGGTCTGGCTCAGGTTGCCGCGGCCGTCGAGGCCACCGCGCCGAGGCTCGTCAGCCGCTATCAGGCGGCTTTTGTATTCGACGTCGTTGCGGGCGAGGCCGCGCGATACCGACCAAAGCTCCGAGCCGACTTCCAGTTCGCGCAGCCATGCGTGCGAAAACAGCCGAGTGACGCGACCGTTGCCATCGAGGAAGGGGTGTATCCAAAGCAGTCTGTGATGGGCTGCCGCCACGCCGATGATCTTGCGCAGCTTCGACAGGTGCGTTGCGGTGTAAGCTTCTACAAAGCGGGCAAGGAACGCTTTCAGCTCATCAGGGTCGGGCGGGATGTGGCGGCCGACCTTGACGTGGCGGTCGCGCAACTCGCCGGGGACGACCTTGATCCTCTCCTTGGTGTCGGGGTTTTCGACCCGGAGCAGTTCCTCGGGCATTCTCTGGCAGAATTCCCGGTGCACCCACAGAATGAAATCCGAGGACACGGTCGGCGAGGGCGCCTCACCGAAGTCAATCATCCGCTGCACCTCGATGTGGGCCTTGGCCTCCAGCTGGAGATTGCGCTTTTCATGGTCCTGGTCGAGGTCGCCGGCCAGGGCCCGGTCGATGTCGACGGGATAGGTGTTGTGGCCCTCGATGAGGTTTGAATAGTAGCAATTCATCGAGCGGACGAGATCGCCCATCGACGCCCGCAGCACCGGAGGAAGCTTGCCCGCCAGGGCGCTCGATTTGGCGACCAGATCGGTGGCCAAATCCTCCAGGTTCTTGCGGCCTTCTTCGGGAAGTACCGGTTCCAGGCGAGATATTGTCGCCATTTTTGCCGCTTTCTTTGCCGGTAAATTCTATAGCATGTAAAGCTAGCTTATTGACAATATAACGTCATATTTTGCCGGTTTTATTGCCGGTTCCTTCGCCCCTCAGGCCGACCGCATCCTGCAGCAGGTGCAGGAAGGCATCGAGCGGCCGAAGCCCTCGGTGTCGTTCGAGGTCGGCGAGCAGGTGCGGGTGTCCGACGGGCCCTTTGCTTCGTTCAACGGCACGGTGGAGGAAGTGGACGAAGCCCGTTCGCGCGTGAAGGTGGCGGTGTCGATCTTCGGCCGCGCCACCCCGGTGGAGCTAGAATTCGGGCAGGTGGAAAAGCTCTGACCGCGTCTGGCGCGGCGGCCCTCACGACGCTGCGGCGGCATCTGACGAATCAACCGCAGCGGCACCGGCAAGCCGGTCAATTCAAGAAACCATGTCGCAGCAGTTCGGCGCCCGCGGCAATGACCGCGAGCAACACCAGCTTCTTGAATGTCTCAGGTGCAATTTTATCGCGCACATGTTGTCCGGCGTACATGCCGAGCACGACTGGCAACGTCGCAGCCATCGAGACTGAAACGTCAAACCAATTGAATTAGCTGCTGGCCGTCAGAAGAATTGCCAGCAAGCCGGCGGAAACGACGAGATACAGCGATGCCTCCTTTGTGAACGCCTTTCCGCGCAGTCCCTTTGCAAGCAGAAATATGAAAACAAGCGGTCCCGCCATCGCTGCGATGCCTCCCAGAACCCCACCGAAAAATCCGAATGTGATGCCGGCTGGTAAAACCAAGCGAGACTGAAGCTGTAGCTTCGGCGCGAGCAGCGTGACGCCGCCGACACCCATAAGCACCAGGCCTGCGATAATCTTTGCAACGTTCGCATCGAGCGCCAACAGGACTCGAACTCCGAGGAAGAGGCCGGGAATCATGCCGAGAATCACCGGCATCAATTGCATGAGGCACCGTCCGGTCTTTCCGCCCTCCAGCGCCTGCGGCAGGTTGCTGACGATCAAAGGCATGCTCAGCAGCATGGCCGCTGATTTGATGTCGATGAACAGCGACAGCAGCGGTAGCGCGACGACTGGCATGCCGACCCCGATTGTCCCCTTCAGGAGGCCGGCAGCGATCAAGCTGCAAACCACAGCAGCAATGATGCTTTCTTGCTCGAAATAAAGGGTGTGGATCAACATGACGGGTCGCCGGGCCTAGACGCTTTCGACGATGACGATCTCCAACTCGCCCGCGCCGTCCTTCTTGCGGTGCGCCGCGGCCTCAACGTACTCGGGCGATTCGTGGCAGGAGACCGCCTTCTCGAAGCTCGGAAACTCGATGACGATGAAGCGGTGGAATTTCTCCGGGCCCTCGAGGATCTTGAACTTACCGCCGCGCGCCAGGAACTTGCCGCCGAACTTTTGCAGGATGCCCGGCACCAGGTCGGCGTACTTCTTGTACTGATTGGGATTGTTGACCTTCGAGCGCGCGATCCAATAGGCGACCATCTCATCCTCCATGCCGACCGTGAGCGCCCTTGCTAGAGGAGGGCTGCAGCGCATTCTTGCTGCGAGGTTCGCAGATTGTCTCGCGCGAACAGTTCGGCCCATGCCGAACTGTTTTCGATTGATGTGCTTCCGGCATCGGCGATAGGGTTAAGGATGGTCGCGGCGGCAAATCTGGTGGAGGTGGCCGCTCTCGTGGGTGACACTGCGCGAGCGACGATGCTTAACGCCCTGATGGGCGGCCAGTCGCTGACGGCGACTGAGCTTGCTTACTGCGCCAATATCTCTCGCTCGACGGCGAGCGACCACCTGAGCAAGCTGGTTGCCGCGCGACTTTTGACTGTCACGCGCAACCGTCGCTTCAGTTATTATCGGATCGCGTCGCCGCTGGTCGCGACAATGCTGGAAAGCATCAAGGTCGTCGCCGCCATAGAGGTGCCACCGCGCCGTCAACCGCGGTCAGCAAACGAGGATGCACTCCGTTTTGCCCGAAGTTGCTACGATCATCTGGCTGGTCAGGTCGGGGTTGCAGTTACCGATGCGCTTGTGGCGATGGGGCACATCGTACTCACCGATGAAGGCGGTGAGGTCACGTCTTCGGGCGAGGGTTTCCTTTCCGCATTCGGCGTTGATCTGCGGCCGCGGACTCGGCGGATTTTCTGCCAGCCTTGTCTCGACTGGAGCGAGCGTCGTTATCACATCAAGGGACTCGTCGGCGCTCGGATTCTGGACCGTCTATTGGAGTTCGGCTGGCTCAAACCTGTGTCGGGCAGCCGTGCACTGCAGCTCACGTCGTCTGGAAGGGCCGGCTTGTCCGAAATCTTCCAGATCGAGATCAGCAACGAGGGTGTGAGGCGTTCGGCCCTTCGCGGACATAACATTCGCGCTGACGAGGGTCGAAATCACGTGTAAAGCGGACATGGCGCTCAACGGATTTAGCACACGCCTTTAGGGCAGGGCGCCGCTGGACATGCCCCCCACAACCCACTAAATACCCCCGCGGCCGAAGAGGCCGATAGAGCAGACGTGGGAGGTGAGGCGGCCGCCAACCGTCAAGATCCGCACCACGGACCTGACCAAAAACGGGCCGGCACGCCGGCTCTTTTGCAGGAGTGAAGAGATGGCGAAGAAAATCACAGGCTATTTGAAACTGCAGGTGCCCGCCGGCGCCGCCAACCCGTCACCGCCGATCGGGCCGGCCCTGGGCCAGCGCGGGCTCAACATCATGGAGTTCTGCAAGGCGTTCAACGCGCAGACCCAGAAGATGGAGAAGGGCATTCCGATCCCGGTCGTCATCACGACCTATCAGGACCGCTCCTTCACCTTCGAGATGAAGACCCCGCCGGTATCCTACTTCCTCAAGAAGGCCGCCAACCTGCAGAGCGCTTCCAAGGCGCCCGGCCGCGATTTTGCCGGCTCGGTGAACAAGAAGCAGGTGCGCGAGATTGCCGAGCAGAAGATGAAGGACCTGAACTGCACAACGATCGAGGCGGCCATGAAGATGGTCGAAGGCTCCGCCCGCTCGATGGGCATCACGGTGTCGGAGTAACGGTCATGGCAATCGCAAAACGCATCAAGACCGCCCGCGAGGGCATCGATCGCGAACATCTTTACCCGCTCGTAGAAGCGATCAAGCTGGTGAAGGAGCGCGCCAAGGCCAAGTTCGACGAGACCATCGAGATCGCAATGAATCTCGGGGTCGATCCCAAGCACGCCGACCAGATGGTGCGCGGCGTGGTCAACCTGCCGAACGGCACCGGCCGCACCGTGCGCGTTGGCGTGTTTGCCCGTGGCGCCAAGGCCGAGGAAGCGACCGCCGCCGGCGCCGACGTGGTGGGTGCAGAGGACTTGGTTGAGAAGGTGCAGGGCGGTCAGATCGACTTCGACCGCTGCATCGCCACCCCCGACATGATGCCGCTGGTCGGCCGTCTCGGTAAGGTGCTGGGCCCGCGCGGCATGATGCCGAACCCCAAGGTCGGCACCGTCTCGATGGACATCGCCGGTGCGGTGAAGAACGCCAAGGGCGGTGCGGTCGAGTTCCGCGTGGAAAAGGCCGGCATCATACAGGCCGGCGTCGGCAAGGCCTCGTTCTCGGAGGACAAGCTGGTCGAGAACATCAAGGCGTTCGCCGACGCGGTGCAGAAGGCCAAGCCCCCAGGGGCCAAGGGCCACTACATCAACCGGGTGGCGGTGTCTTCGACCATGGGCCCGGGCGTCAAGATCGACATTCCGAGCTTGTTTGGCCCCGGCGCTGCGCAGCACTGACGGAGCCGCCTCGACCAATCCTCAAAAAGAGGGGTTGGCAAAGGCGCGGCAAGGGTCTAAGTAGCGTTATTGGGCGTGCCGGCCCGTTTGTCGGCACGCCTTTGCGCGTCCTTACAATATCAACGGTGAGCTCGGCTACGACCTTTTGGACATCCCAGCGGGACATCTGAGAGGCAGGGCAGGGTTTTAGGCGATTTTAGGTGATGGCGCGCGGCCTTCTGGTCCGGTAACGGGCTTGAGGGCCAACCTGTCCAAGACTGCCGGCGCTGAAGCTTTCGGGCTGACGCTTAATTCTGCAAAGGGCCAGCATAGATGGGGCACGAGCGAATTCGCGCAGTCAAAAGCTGCGCCAGTTTGGTTCGAACCTCGGAAGACCCAAAGGCGGCCGTTGGCCACTCGATGGGGGGCAGGCTTTCGCGAAGACGTCGTCCTGCCCGGGCTTGTTCCGCGTGAGCGGTTTGGGGGGATGACGGGTAGCAACCCGATGGTCTCCGCAAATCTCGCGGCGGCCGTCAAACCGGAAAGAGCTTGCAGTGGACCGAGCGGAAAAGCAGGAGTCCATCACCGAATTGAACGGAGCCTTCAAGGCTTCGAACGTCGTGGTGGTGGCTCATTATTCCGGCCTGACCGTTGCCCAAATGCAGACCCTGCGTCAGCAGATGAAGCAGGTGGGCGCGAGCGTGAAGGTCGCGAAAAACCGTCTCGCCAAGATCGCGCTCAAGGACACCGATGCCGCCTCCATCGAGCCCCTGTTGAAGGGGCCGACCGTGCTCGCCTTCTCGGGCGATCCGGTGGCGGCGCCGAAGGTGGCCGTCGATTTCGCCAAGGCGAACGAAGCGTTCGTCATCCTCGGCGGGTCGATGGGCAAGACGGCTCTGGACTCCGACGGCGTCAAGGCACTCGCCTCGTTGCCGTCACTGGATGAGTTGCGCGCCAAGATCGTCGGCCTGATCCAGGCTCCGGCGACCAAGATCGCCCAGCTCACCGTCGCTCCCGCGGCCAAGGTCGCGCGCGTGGTCCAGGCCTATGCCTCCAAGGGTGAAGCGGCCTGACGGCTCAAGACAACGTCTCAACTGGTTCGAACCGATAGGAATTGAACAATGGCTGACCTGCAGAAGATCGTCGACGAACTGTCGACGCTGACCGTCCTCGAGGCGGCGGACCTTGCCAAGATGCTGGAAGAGAAGTGGGGCGTCTCGGCCGCCGCCGCGGTGGCGGTGGCCGCCGGCCCGGCTGCCGGCGGTGCTGGCGCTGCTGCCGCTGAAGAGAAGACCGAGTTCACCGTGGTGCTTGCCGCCGCCGGCGACAAGAAGATCGAGGTGATCAAGGAAGTGCGTGCGCTCACCGGTCTCGGCCTCAAGGAGGCCAAGGACCTGGTCGAGGGCGCGCCAAAGCCGGTCAAGGAAGGCGTGCCGAAGGAAGAGGCCGAGAAGGTCAAGGCCCAGCTCGAGAAGGCCGGCGCCAAGGTTGAGCTTAAGTAAGCCAAGCTTACTTAAGCGAAACCCCCGGGGCGAGCGTCAGCTGAGAGTCTCCGGGCGAGGTCGTGAGCGGGGATCCGAGTTCCGGTTCCCGGACCCGCGCAAGGCGGGTTCGGGGACCGAATTTCGGTTCCGGATGCGGCGTCAGGCCGCGCTTGGAGGCGATTTTAGAGATCAGAGTTTCAAAGAATGGGGTAGCCGGATGGGGTCCGGTTCCCCAAATAAGGTGAGGCAGCGACCCGGGCGAACCGGGCTCAAGGACGGCGGATAATTCAAATTGGCGGTGCGGCGGCCGGCTACCGGCGGGTCCCGCAAGAGGCGCTCGTGAACGGCAAAGTTCTGGTCACGATGAAATGTGAAGAGTGCGGCGGTTCGGGGAAGGCCCGAATCACATAGTAACGGACAGTTCCGACGCCTGTCCGGATGGTCGCGATTGGATGGCGGCTGTCCGGAGAGGCGCCCGATGCTGGCCGCCACAATCGAATCGAAAGAGAGACGAGATGGCGCAGACGTTTACCGGTCGCAAGCGCGTTAGGAAATTTTTCGGATCAATCAAGGAAGTCGCGGAGATGCCGAACCTCATCGAGGTTCAGAAGGCATCGTACGACCAGTTCTTGCTGGTGGACGAGCCCCAAGGCGGTCGTCCCGACGAGGGCCTGCAGGCGGTTTTCAAATCGGTTTTCCCGATCTCGGACTTCTCCGGTTCGTCGATGCTGGAATTCGTCAAGTACGAGTTCGAGCCGCCGAAATATGACGTCGACGAATGCCGCCAGCGCGGTATGACCTATGCCGCGCCGCTGAAAGTGACGCTGCGGCTGATCGTATTCGATATCGACGAGGAAACGGGCGCCAAGTCGGTCAAGGACATCAAGGAGCAGGATGTCTACATGGGCGACATTCCGCTCATGACCAACAATGGTACCTTCATCGTCAACGGCACCGAGCGCGTCATTGTCTCGCAGATGCACCGTTCGCCGGGCGTATTCTTCGACCACGACAAGGGCAAGACGCACTCGTCGGGCAAGCTCTTGTTTGCCGCCCGCATCATCCCCTATCGCGGCTCCTGGCTCGACATCGAGTTCGACGCCAAGGACATCGTCTATGCGCGCATCGACCGCCGCCGCAAGATTCCGGTGACGTCGCTGCTCTATGCGCTGGGCCTCGACGGCGAAGATATCCTTTCCACGTTCTACAAGCACATCGTCTACAAGCGAGCGAAGGAAGGCTGGCGCGTGCCGTTCGATGCCAATCGGCTGCGCGGCTACAAGGCGATCAACGATCTGGTTGACGCAGACAGCGGCAAGGTTGTGCTGGAAGCGGGCAAGAAACTGACCGTGCGCCAGGCGCGTCAGCTTGCCGAGAAGGGCCTCAAGGCCCTGCGCATGGCCGATGAGGAACTGATCGGCCATTACATCGCCGAGGATCTCGCTAATCCAAAGACCGGCGAAATCTACATGGAAGCCGGCGAGGAGATCACCGAGAAGAACCTCAAGGCTCTGATCGAGGAAGGCTACAAGGAACTGCCGCTGCTCGACATCGACCACGTCAATGTCGGCGCTTACATCCGCAACACGCTGTCGGTCGACAAGAATATGACGCGCGAGGACGCGCTGTTCGACATCTACCGCGTCATGCGTCCGGGCGAGCCGCCGACGGTCGACACCGCGGAGGCGATGTTCCGCTCGCTGTTCTTCGACTCCGACCGCTACGACCTCTCGGCCGTCGGCCGCGTGAAGATGAACATGCGTCTCGACCTCGATGCGCCCGACACCCATCGTGTGCTACGCAAGGAGGACATCCTCGCGGTCATCAAGACGCTGGTCGACCTGCGCGACGGCAAGGGCGAGATCGACGACATCGACAATCTCGGCAATCGCCGGGTGCGCTCGGTCGGCGAACTCATGGAGAACCAGTACCGCATCGGTCTGTTGCGCATGGAGCGCGCGATCAAGGAGCGCATGTCGTCGGTCGATATCGACACCGTCATGCCGCAGGACCTGATCAACGCCAAGCCGGCGGCTGCCGCGGTGCGCGAGTTCTTCGGCTCCTCGCAGCTCTCGCAGTTCATGGACCAGACCAACCCGCTGTCGGAGATCACTCACAAGCGGCGCCTGTCGGCGCTTGGGCCCGGCGGTCTGACCCGCGAGCGCGCCGGCTTCGAGGTGCGCGACGTGCACCCGACTCACTACGGCCGCATCTGCCCGATCGAAACGCCGGAAGGGCCCAACATCGGTCTGATCAATTCGCTCGCGACTTATGCGCGGGTGAACAAGTATGGCTTCGTGGAAACGCCCTACCGCAAGGTGAAGGACGGCCGTGTTACCGACGAGGTGGTCTATCTCTCGGCCATGGAAGAGAGCCGCTACGCCGTCGCCCAGGCCAACGCGCCGATCGACAACAAGGGCAAGCTGACGGAAGACCTGATCGTCTGCCGTGACGGCGGCAATCGCGACGTGCACATGGTGCCGCGCGACAAGGTCGACTACATGGACGTGTCGCCGAAGCAACTCGTCTCGGTGGCCGCGGCGCTCATCCCGTTCCTCGAGAACGACGACGCAAACCGCGCGCTGATGGGTTCGAACATGCAGCGTCAGGCCGTGCCGCTGGTGCGCGCCGAAGCGCCCTATGTCGGCACCGGCATGGAAGGCGTGGTGGCCCGTGACTCCGGCGCCGCCATCGGCGCCCGCCGTACCGGCATTGTCGACCAGGTCGACGCTACCCGTATCGTCATCCGCGCCACGGAAGAGACCGACCCGACCAAGCCCGGCGTCGATATCTACCGGCTGATGAAATACCAGCGCTCCAACCAGAATACCTGCATCAACCAGCGTCCGTTGGTGAAGGTGGGCGACCAGGTGAACAAGGGCGACATCATTGCCGACGGACCGTCGACCGATCTCGGCGAGCTCGCGCTCGGCCGCAACGTGCTGGTCGCGTTCATGCCGTGGAACGGCTACAACTTCGAGGACTCGATCCTGCTCTCCGAGCGGATCGTGAAGGACGACGTGTTCACCTCCATCCACATCGAGGAATTCGAGGTGATGGCGCGTGACACCAAGCTCGGTCCCGAGGAAATTACTCGCGACATCCCGAACGTCTCGGAAGAGGCGCTCAAGAACCTGGATGAAGCGGGCATCGTCTACATCGGCGCCGAGGTCCATGCCGGCGACATCCTTGTCGGCAAGATCACGCCCAAGGGCGAAAGCCCGATGACGCCGGAAGAGAAACTGCTACGCGCCATCTTCGGCGAGAAGGCCTCCGATGTTCGCGATACGTCGCTGCGGGTGCCGCCGGGCGTGCAGGGCACTGTCGTCGAAGTGCGCGTGTTCAACCGGCACGGCGTCGAGAAGGACGAGCGCGCGCTCGCCATTGAGCGTGAGGAGATCGAGCGACTCGCCAAGGACCGCGACGACGAGCAGGCGATCCTCGACCGCAACGTCTATGGCCGTTTGGCCGAGTTGCTGGAAGGCCGCCAGGGCATCGCAGGTCCCAAGGGATTCAAGAAGGATTCGAAGATCACCCGCGCGGTGCTCGACGAATATCCGCGCGCCCAGTGGTGGCAGTTTGCGTCACCGAACGACAAGCTGATGGCCGAGATCGAAGCGATCCGGAAACAGTACGACGAGTTGAAGAAGCTGCTCGAGCAGCGCTTCCTCGACAAGGTCGAGAAGCTGCAGCGCGGCGACGAACTGCCTCCGGGCGTGATGAAGATGGTCAAGGTCTTTGTCGCGGTGAAGCGCAAGATTCAGCCCGGCGACAAGATGGCGGGCCGCCACGGCAACAAGGGCGTGGTGTCCAAGATCGTGCCGGCGGAAGACATGCCGTTCATGGCGGATGGCCGTCCGGTCGACATCGTGCTCAATCCGCTTGGCGTGCCGAGCCGCATGAATGTCGGCCAGATCCTCGAGACGCATCTTGGCTGGGCCTGCGCCGGCCTCGGCCTCAAGATCGGCGAGGCGGTCGAATCCTACAACAACAAGAAGGACGTCAAGCCCCTCAAAGAGATGCTCAAGAAGGTCTACGGCGACGAGGAGACCATTAAGACGCTCGATGAGGACCAACTGGTCGAGCTTGGCGGCAATCTGGCGCACGGCGTTCCGATCGCCACGCCGGTGTTCGACGGCGCCAAGGAGAAAGACATCGAACAGATGCTCGATCTCGCCGGTGTCGATCACTCCGGCCAGTCGACCGTCTACGACGGGCGTACCGGTGAGGCGTTCGATCGGCAGGTGACGGTGGGCTACATCTACATGCTCAAGCTGCACCATCTGGTGGACGACAAGATCCACGCCCGTTCGATCGGCCCGTACTCACTGGTCACCCAGCAGCCGCTGGGCGGCAAGGCGCAGTTTGGTGGCCAACGCTTCGGCGAAATGGAGGTCTGGGCGCTGGAAGCCTACGGCGCTGCCTACACGCTGCAGGAAATGCTCACCGTGAAGTCGGACGACGTCGCCGGCCGTACCAAGGTGTACGAGGCGATCGTGCGCGGCGACGACACGTTCGAGGCGGGCATTCCCGAAAGCTTCAACGTGCTGGTCAAGGAAATGCGTTCGCTCGGCCTCAACGTCGATCTGCACAATTCCAAGCAGCAGCGGCAGGGCAACGAGCCGACGGCGGAAGCGGCCGAGTAAACTGAAAGGGGAACGGCGGACGCGCCGCTCCCCTCGGGCGTCATCGTCCGCGGAGGCGGACGATCCAGTAACCCGCGACGACGGTGATTACTGGATGCCCCGCCTTCGCGGGGCATGACAGCAGAGAGATTAGGGCCGACCGAGGTCGGCAAGCGGAGAGAATGCGATGAACCAAGAAGTCATGAATCTTTTCAGCCCGCAGGCGCCGGCGCAGGTCTTCGACCAGATCCGGATCTCCATCGCGAGCCCGGAAAAGATTCTGTCCTGGTCCTACGGCGAAATCAAAAAGCCCGAAACGATCAACTACCGTACCTTCAAGCCCGAGCGCGACGGCCTGTTCTGCGCGCGCATTTTCGGGCCGATCAAGGACTACGAGTGCTTGTGCGGCAAGTACAAGCGCATGAAGTACAAGGGCATTATCTGCGAAAAGTGCTCTGTCGAAGTGACGCTGTCGCGCGTACGGCGCGAGCGCATGGGCCACATCGAGCTTGCGGCTCCGGTCGCGCACATCTGGTTCCTGAAGTCGCTGCCGAGCCGCATCGGCCTCCTGCTCGACATGACGCTGAAGGACCTCGAGCGCATTTTGTACTTCGAATATTACGTCGTGCTCGAGCCGGGCCTGACCCCGCTCAAGGACCGTCAGCTTCTATCGGAGGACGAGTATCTTAAGGCGCAGGACGAGTTCGGCGCCGACAGCTTCACCGCGCTGATCGGCGCGGAGGCTATCCGTGAGATGCTCAAGGGCATGGACCTCGCCAAGCTGCAGGTCGAGTTGCGCACTGAGATGGGGGAGACCGAGAGCGACATCAAGAAGAAGAAGATCGCCAAGCGGCTGAAGCTGATCGAGGCCTTCCTCGCTTCCGGCAACAAGCCGGAGTGGATGATCCTGACCGTGGTGCCGGTGATCCCGCCGGACCTGCGGCCGCTGGTGCCGCTCGACGGCGGGCGCTTCGCCACGTCCGACCTGAACGATCTCTATCGCCGCGTCATCAATCGTAACAATCGTCTGAAGCGGCTGATCGAGCTGCGCGCGCCGGACATCATCATCCGCAACGAAAAGCGAATGCTGCAGGAAGCGGTTGATGCGCTGTTCGACAACGGCCGCCGCGGCCGCGTCATCACCGGCGCCAACAAGCGCCCGCTGAAGTCGCTCGCCGACATGCTGAAGGGCAAGCAGGGCCGGTTCCGCCAGAACCTGCTCGGCAAGCGCGTCGACTATTCCGGCCGCTCGGTGATCGTGGTTGGCCCGGAGCTCAAGCTGCACCAGTGCGGCCTGCCGAAGAAGATGGCGCTGGAGCTGTTCAAGCCGTTCATCTATTCGCGGCTCGACGCCAAGGGTCTCTCCACCACGGTCAAGCAGGCCAAGAAGCTGGTCGAGAAGGAAAAGCCGGAAGTCTGGGACATCCTCGACGAGGTGATCCGCGAGCATCCGGTGTTGCTCAACCGCGCGCCCACCCTGCACCGACTCGGCATCCAGGCCTTCGAGCCGGTGCTGATCGAGGGCAAGGCGATCCAGCTGCATCCGCTGGTGTGCGCGGCGTTCAACGCCGACTTCGACGGCGACCAGATGGCGGTACACGTGCCGCTGTCGCTGGAAGCGCAGTTGGAAGCGCGCGTCCTGATGATGTCGACCAACAACATTCTGCATCCGGCCAACGGTCAACCGATCATCGTGCCGTCGCAGGATATCGTGCTCGGGCTCTACTATCTCTCCGTCATGCGTGAGGGCGGCCCCGGTGATGGCATGTTGTTCAGCAACATGGCCGAGATCGACCATGCGCTGAACGTGAAGGCGATCGACCTGCACAGCAAGATCAAGTACCGCTGGGAAGGGCTCGACGCCGACGGCAATCCGGTCAAGCGCATGTACGACACCACGCCCGGCCGCGTTGTGCTCGGCAGCGTGCTGCCGAGGAGCCCGAAGATTTCGTTCGATATCGTCAACCGCTTGATGACCAAGCGCGAGATCTCGTCGATGATCGACACCGTCTACCGCCACTGCGGTCAGAAGGAGACGGTCATTTTCTGCGACCGCATCATGGCGCTCGGCTTCCACCACGCCTTCAAGGCCGGCATCTCGTTCGGCAAGGACGACATGGTGGTGCCGCACTCCAAGTGGAAGACCGTTGAGACCACCCAGGATCTCGCCAAGGAGTTTGAGCAGCAGTACAACGACGGCCTGATCACCCAGGGAGAGAAGTACAATAAGGTGGTCGATGCCTGGTCGAAGTGCACCGAAACCATCGCGGAAGCGATGATGAAGGAAATCTCGGCTTCCAAGAAGGACGCGAAGGGCCGCGACCTGCAGGTCAACTCGATCTATATGATGGCGCATTCGGGCGCGCGCGGTTCGCCCGCCCAGATGCGTCAGCTCGCCGGCATGCGCGGCCTGATGGCCAAGCCGTCTGGTGAGATCATCGAGAGCCCGATTATCTCCAACTTCAAAGAAGGCCTGTCGGTGCTCGAGTACTTCAACTCGACCCACGGGGCACGCAAGGGTCTCGCCGACACTGCCTTGAAGACGGCGAACTCTGGCTATCTGACCCGGCGTCTGGTCGACGTCGCGCAAGACTGCATCATCACCGAGCCGGATTGCGGCACCACCCGCGGCATCAAGGTGCGCGCCATCATCGATGCCGGCACCGTGGTGGCCTCCCTCGCCAGCCGTATCCTGGGCCGCACCACGGCGGAGGACGTGAAGGATCCGTCGAGCAGCGACATCGTGATCCCGGGCGGCACGCTGCTCGGAGAACCGGAAGTCGACAAGATCGTCAAAGCGGGCGTGCAGGAGCTCAAGATCCGCTCCGTGCTCACCTGCGAGTCGAAGAACGGCGTTTGCGGTGCTTGCTACGGGCGCGATCTTGCTCGCGGCACCCCGGTCAACATGGGTGAGGCGGTGGGCGTCATCGCTGCCCAGTCGATCGGCGAGCCGGGCACCCAGCTCACCATGCGCACCTTCCACATCGGCGGCGCGGCGCAGATCTCCGAGCAGTCGTTCATCGAGTCGAACTTCGAGGGCACGATCAAGTTCATCAATAAGAACGTGGCGCGCAACTCGGATAACGACCTGGTCGTTATGGCCCGCAATACGGTGGTGGCGGTGGTCGACCCCGACGGCACCGAGCGCGCGCATCATCGCGTACCCTATGGCGCGCGTCTCAGGGTCGACGACGGCGACGTGATCAAACGCGGCCAGCGCATGGCGGAGTGGGATCCCTACACGCGGCCGATCCTGACGGAGCTGGAAGGCTCAATCGACTTTGAGGACATGGTCGACGGCCTGTCGATGTCGGAACAGCTCGATGAGTTCGACCGGTATCGCCAAGCGCGTGGTCATCGACTGGCGCACGGGCTCGTCCCGCAACCAGCAGGACCTGCGCCCGGCCATCGTCATCAAGGGCGCCGACGGCAATCTGCTGAAGCTCGCCCGCGGCGGCGACGCCCGCTATCTCTTGGCGGTCGACGCCATTCTGTCGGTTGATCCGGGCAGCAAGGTCAAGGCGGGCGACGTCATCGCGCGTATCCCGACCGAAAGCGCCAAGACCCGCGACATCACCGGCGGTCTGCCGCGGGTGGCGGAACTGTTCGAAGCCCGCAAGCCGAAGGATGCGGCGGTCATTGCCGAGATCGGCGGCACGGTGCGCTTCGGCCGCGACTACAAGAACAAGAGGCGCATCTCGATCGAGCCGACGGACAAGTCCGAGGAGCCGATGGAGTACCTGGTCGCGAAGGGCAAGCACATCCATCTGCAGGATGGCGACGTCATCGAGAAGGGCGACTACATCGTCGACGGTAATCCGGCCCCGCACGACATCCTCGCCGTCAAGGGCGTGGAGGAACTGGCAGCCTATCTGGTCAACGAGATCCAGGAGGTCTACCGGTTGCAAGGCGTCTTGATTAACGACAAGCACATCGAGGTGATCGTTCGCCAGATGCTGCAGAAGGTCGAAATCGACGACGCCGGCGAAACCGAGCTGTTGCAAGGCGAGCAGATCGATCGCAGCGAGATGGACGAGATCAACGTTCGCGCTGTCGAGGAGGGCAAGAAGCCGGCGTCCGGCCACCCCGTGCTGCTCGGCATCACCAAGGCGAGTCTGCAGACGCGCTCCTTCATCTCGGCGGCGTCGTTCCAGGAGACCACGCGGGTGCTCACCGAGGCCGCCGTTCACGGCAAGGTGGATACCCTCGACGGCCTCAAGGAGAACGTCATCGTTGGCCGTCTGATCCCGGCCGGCACCGGCGCCATGATGAACCAACTGCGCGAGGTCGCCACCAAGCGCGACGCCCTCATTCTCGAGGAGCGCGAGAAGGAAGCCGCCGCCAAGGCCGCCGCCCAGGCGGAAGAGGCTCCGGCGCTGCCTGCGGCCGAGTAGGGCGGCTAGGCGATCAATGGATTGGGGCCGCCCGTATGCGCGGGCGGCCCTTCGCTTTAGGGTGCCGGCGACCGGCCCCCGGGGCGAAATCGTGAGGAGCCCCGGAAACGGCTATTTTTGGCTGCTTTCCGCCTTGACTTGAGCGAATCCCGCCGATACATACGCCACACTTTACGGCAGGCGGTGAGCTTCGCTTGTTCGGAACGGACCGCCCGGTTAAGTCCCTGAGAATAATAACATTTTCTCGAGATCGGACCGGCGCAACACCTCGACGATGAAGCTCAGACGCTGCCTCTGACAGCCGATGTCAGACTTGGACTGTGACCGGCCGCGGCGCACTTAACCGCAACGCGGTCGTCCGAACGGAAGAGCGCCCCCGCATCTGGCGGATGGCGCGATTTCGTTTTGCGCGTGCAAATTCGTTTTGCGCGCACCGTGCCGGGGCGTACAGCCCGAAAAATGTGCGCGGACGGCAACGTCCGCACGGGCCATGAAAAGGGCGGCAGGCCCCGACAATTCCGGGCGTCAATGCCCAAACGAAGGTAAGCGAAGGCTAAACGATGCCGACGATCAACCAGCTGATTGCCAAGCCGCGCAAGCCGCTGAAGGCGCGCAACACCGCGCCGGCGCTCCAGTCCTCACCGCAGAAGCGCGGCGTGTGCACGCGTGTCTACACCACCACCCCGAAGAAGCCGAACTCGGCGCTTCGCAAGGTGGCCAAGGTCCGCCTGACCAACGGCTTCGAGGTGATCGGTTACATCCCGGGCGAGGGGCATAACCTTCAGGAGCACTCGGTGGTCATGGTTCGCGGCGGCCGCGTGAAGGATCTGCCGGGCGTGCGCTACCACATCCTACGTGGCGTGCTCGACACCCAGGGCGTCAAGAACCGCAAACAGCGCCGTTCGAAATACGGCGCCAAGCGTCCGAAGTAACCGGAGCGAAGCGATGGTTATCCCGGACGAGCGAAGCGAGACCCGGGATCGCCAGAGCAGCAGAGAGATAGAAGAGAACGCTCATGTCCCGCCGTCACGCCGCAGAGAAGCGCGAGATCATCCCGGACCCCAAGTTCGGTAACGTTGTCGTCAGCAAGTTCATGAACGCCATCATGTACGACGGCAAGAAGTCGGTGGCCGAGCAGATCGTCTACGGCGCTTTCGACGTTATCGAGGGCAAGACCAAGCAGAACCCGCTCACGGTGTTCCAGCAGGCGCTCGACAATGTGATGCCGTCGATCGAGGTGCGTTCGCGCCGCGTCGGTGGCGCCACCTACCAGGTGCCGGTCGAAGTGCGCACCTCGCGCCGGCAGGCGCTGGGCATCCGCTGGATCATTTCAGCGGCGCGTGACCGCAACGAAAAAACCATGACCGAGCGGCTGTCGGCCGAGCTGCTCGACGCGTCGAACAACAGGGGGAACGCCGTCAAGAAGCGTGAGGACACGCACAAGATGGCGGAAGCAAACCGCGCCTTCTCGCATTACCGCTGGTGACGGCGAAAGGAATTCAAGGACTCCCCAATATGCCACGCACGCACGCAATCGAGGACTACCGCAACTTCGGCATCATGGCCCACATCGATGCCGGCAAGACCACGACCACGGAGCGGATCCTCTTCTACACGGGCAAGAGCCACAAGATCGGCGAGGTGCACGAAGGCGCCGCGACGATGGACTGGATGGAGCAGGAGCAGGAGCGTGGCATCACGATCACGTCCGCCGCGACCACCGCCTTTTGGAACGGCAAACGCCTTAACATCATCGACACGCCCGGCCACGTCGACTTCACCATCGAAGTGGAGCGTTCGCTGCGCGTGCTCGACGGCGCCGTCGTAGTGCTTGACTTCGAACCAGGGCGTGGAGCCGCAGACCGAGACCGTTTGGCGCCAAGGCGACAAATACAAAGTTCCGCGCATTGTCTTCGCCAACAAGATGGACAAGATCGGCGCCGACTTCTTTAAGTGCATGGACGACATCAAGACCCGCCTCGGCGCCAAGCCGGTAGCCATCCAGCTCCCGATCGGCGCCGAAAGCAATTTCAAGGGCTTGATCGATCTGGTGCGCATGAAGGCGCGCATTTGGGACGACGAATCGCTCGGCGCCAAGTTTGAGGATAGTGACATTCCCGAAGACCTGCTCGCGCAGGCCAAGGAGTATCGCGAGATCATGATCGAAGCGGCGGTCGATCTCGATGACGACGTCATGGCCGCCTATCTCGATGGCAACGAGCCCGATGAGGCGACGCTGCGCCGGCTGATCCGCGAGGCGGTGATCGACGGGGCGTTCTTTCCGGTGCTGTGCGGCTCCGCCTTCAAGAACAAGGGAGTGCAGTCTCTGCTCGACGCGGTGGTCGACTATCTGCCGTCGCCGGTCGACGTGCCGCCGATTCACGGCATCAATCCCGACAACGGCGAAGACGTCGTGCGCGAGCCCAAGGATAACGCGCCCCTCGCGCTGCTCGCATTCAAGATCATGGACGATCCCTTCGTCGGCACCATCACCTTCTGCCGCATTTATTCGGGAACGCTGCAGAGCGGTACTGGCGTGATCAATTCGACCAAGGAGCGCAAGGAACGCATTGGCCGCATGCTGTTGATGCACGCCAACGACCGCGAAGACATCAAAGAGGCCTATGCCGGCGACATCGTCGCGCTGGCCGGTCTCAAGGAGGTACGCACCGGCGACACGCTGTGCGACCCCAAGCAGCCGGTCATCCTTGAAAAAATGGAATTTCCCGATCCGGTGATCGAGATCGCCATTGAGCCGAAGTCGAAGGCCGACCAGGAGAAGCTCGGCGTGGCGCTTGCCAAGCTGGCGGCCGAGGACCCGTCGTTCCGGGTGTCGACCGACTATGAGAGCGGTCAGACCATCCTCAAGGGCATGGGCGAACTGCATCTCGACATTAAGGTCGACATCCTTAAACGCACCTACAAAGTCGACGCCAATATCGGCGCGCCGCAGGTGGCGTTCCGCGAGAAGATCACCAAGTCGGCCGAAGTCGACTACACCCACAAAAAGCAGACCGGTGGTACCGGTCAATTTGCGCGCGTAAAGATCGTGGTTGAGCCGAATGAGCCGGGCAAAGGCTTTGAGTTCGAATCTAAGATCGTCGGCGGCAACGTGCCGAAGGAATACATCCCCGGTGTCGAGAAGGGCCTCAACAGCGTGCTTGGCTCGGGGGTCGTCGCCGGCTTCCCGGTGGTTGACGTCAAGGTTGCGCTCATCGACGGCGCTTACCATGAAGTGGACTCCTCGGCGCTCGCGTTCGAAATCGCCGCGCGGGCGGCCCTGCGCGAAGCGCTGCAGAAGGGCAAGCCGGTCTTGCTCGAGCCGATCATGAAGGTCGAGGTTGTGACCCCGGAGGATTACACCGGTTCGGTCATCGGCGACCTGAATTCGCGGCGCGGGCAGATCCAGGGCCAGGACATGCGCGGCAACGCCAACGTGATCAACGCGATGGTGCCGCTGATGAACATGTTCGGCTACGTCAATAATCTGCGCTCCATGTCTCAGGGGCGCGCCACCTTCACCATGCAATTCGATCACTATGCGGAACTGCCCGCAAACGTGTCGGCAGAGGTTCAAAAGAAGTTCGCGTGATTGCGACCGCTCGCAACATGAGAGTCTGAACGGAGAGATCCATGGCTAAAGAGAAATTCAACCGCAGCAAGCCCCACTGCAACATCGGGACGATCGGTCACGTCGACCACGGCAAGACCACGTTGACAGCGGCGATCACCAAGGTGCTGGCCGAGACGGGCGGCGCCACCTTCACCGCCTACGACCAGATCGACAAGGCGCCGGAAGAGAAGGCTCGCGGCATTACCATCTCGACCGCACACGTCGAGTATGAGACGGCGAACCGCCACTACGCGCACGTCGACTGCCCCGGCCACGCCGACTATGTGAAGAACATGATCACCGGCGCGGCGCAGATGGACGGCGCCATCCTGGTGGTGTCCGCCGCCGACGGCCCGATGCCGCAGACCCGCGAGCACATCCTGCTCGCCCGCCAAGTCGGCGTGCCGGCGATCGTCGTGTTCCTCAACAAGTGCGACATGGTCGACGATCCGGAGCTGCTCGAGCTGGTCGAGCTCGAGGTTCGTGAACTTCTCTCCAAATACAATTTCCCGGGCGACACGATCCCGATCGTCAAGGGCTCGGCGCTCAAGGCACTCGATGGCACCGACGACAAGCTCGGCAAGGAAGCCATCCTTGAGCTCATGAAGCAGGTCGACGCTTACATCCCGCAGCCGGAGCGTCCGAAGGATCAGCCGTTCCTGATGCCGGTGGAAGACGTGTTCTCGATCTCCGGTCGCGGCACCGTCTGCACCGGTCGCGTCGAGCGCGGCATCATCAAGGTCGGCGAGGAAGTCGAGATTGTCGGGATTAAGCCGACCACCAAGACCACCGTCACCGGCGTCGAAATGTTCCGCAAGCTGCTCGATCAGGGCGAGGCGGGCGACAACATCGGCGCGCTGCTGCGCGGCACCAAGCGCGAGGATGTCGAGCGCGGCCAGGTGCTTTGCAAGCCCGGCTCGGTGAAGCCGCACACGAAGTTCAAGGCCGAGGCCTACATCCTGACCAAGGAAGAGGGCGGCCGTCATACCCCGTTCTTCACCAACTACCGCCCGCAGTTCTACTTCCGCACCACCGACGTGACCGGTGTGGTGCACCTGCCGCAGGGCACCGAGATGGTGATGCCGGGCGACAACGTGGCGATGGAAGTGCACCTGATCGTGCCGATCGCCATGGAAGAGAAACTCCGTTTCGCCATTCGCGAAGGCGGCCGCACCGTCGGCGCCGGCGTGGTGGCGAGCATCATCGAGTAACTGAGCACTGCTGTCGTCCCCCGCGAAGGCGGGGGCGCCCAGTACTCTGCGGGTTCGCAGGTGAACTGAAGGTTTAGCGATTACTGGATCGTCCGCCTTCGCGGACGATGACAGCCGAGAAGAGAAACGACAATGAACGGCCAGAATATCCGGATCCGGCTCAAGGCGTTCGATCATCGAATCCTCGATGCGTCGACCCGTGAGATCGTGAACACGGCCAAGCGCACTGGCGCGCAAGTCCGTGGCCCGATCCCGCTGCCGACGCGGATCGAGAAGTTCACGGTGAACCGCTCGCCGCACATCGACAAGAAGAGCCGCGAACAGTTCGAGATGCGCACTCACAAGCGCCTCTTGGACATTGTCGATCCGACGCCACAAACCGTGGATGCCCTGATGAAGCTCGACCTCGCCGCCGGCGTCGACGTCGAAATCAAGCTCTAAGGGTGATGGGGACAGCCATGCGTTCCGGAGTTGTTGCGCAAAAGGTCGGTATGACCCGGGTGTTCACCGAGGCCGGTGAGCACATCCCGGTCACGGTGCTGCGCCTGGCGCAGTGTCAGGTGGTCGCTCATCGCACCAAGGAGCAGAACGGTTACGTCGCGTTGCAGCTCGGTTCGGGCGAGCGCCGTACCAACAATATGATCAAGGCCGACCGCGGCTATTTCGCCAAGGCCAACGTGGAGCCCAAGCGCAAGCTGGCTGAGTTCCGCGTCAGCGAGGATGCGCTGATCCCGGTTGGCGCCGAGATCACGGCCGACCATTTCGTGCCGGGTCAGTTCGTCGACGTCTGCGGCACCTCGATCGGCAAGGGTTTTGCGGGTCCGATGAAGCGCTGGAACTTCGGCGGGTTGCGTGCCTCGCACGGCGTTTCGATCTCGCATCGCTCGCACGGTTCGACCGGCGGCCGCCAGGATCCCGGCAAGGTCTTCAAGAACAAGAAGATGGCCGGCCATCTCGGCACCGAGCGGGTGACCACGCTCAATCTCAAGGTGGTGTCCACCGACGTTGAGCGCGGCCTGATCTTGGTCGAAGGCGCGGTGCCGGGCGCCAAGGGCGGCTGGATCATGGTGCGCGACGCGGTGAAGAAGCCGCTGCCAAAGGATGCGCCGAAGCCGGGCAAGTTCCGCGTCAGCGGTGCGGAAGCGGCACCTGCATCGGATGTAGCCCCGGCGGAAGCGCCCGCGGCGCAAGCCCCCGCAGAGCAAGAGGGCGCCTGAGATGGAAATGAAGATCACCACTCTTGAGGGCAAGCAGGCTGGTTCGGTGGATTTGCCGGACGCGATCTTCGGCCTCGAGCCGCGCGCCGACATCGTGCAACGCTGCGTCAACTGGCAGCTCGCCAAGCGCCAGGCCGGCACGCACAAGACCAAGCTGCGCGGCGAGATCGCCCGCACCGGCAAGAAGGTCTATGCGCAGAAGGGCACCGGCCAGGCCCGTCACGGCGCCGCCAGCGCTCCGCAGTTCCGCGGCGGCGGCCGCGCCTTCGGTCCGGTCGTGCGCAGCCATGCTCACGAACTGCCCAAGAAGGTGCGCGCGCTCGCGCTCAAGCACGCGCTCTCCGCCAAGGCCAAGGACGGCGGCATCGTCGTGCTCGACAAGGCCACGGTAAAGGAGCCCAAGACCAAGGCGTTGGTCGCGCAATTCGGCAAGCTCGGGCTTCAAAACGCGCTGATCATCGATGGCGCCGAGATCGAGGCCAACTTCCGCACGGCGGCGCGCAACATCCCGAACATCGACGTGCTGCCGGTGCAGGGCATCAACGTCTACGACATCATGCGGCGCAAGACCCTGGTGCTGACCAAGGCGGCGCTCGATGCGCTGGAGGCGCGCTTCAAATGAGCACCAGCGATCCCCGTCATTACGATGTCATCCTCGCGCCGGTGATTACCGAGAAAGCGACCATGGCGTCCGAGCACAATAAGGTCATCTTCAAAGTTGCGAAGAACGCGACCAAGCCGCAGATCAAGGAAGCAATCGAGAAGTTGTTCGACGTCAAGGTCAAGCGCGTCAACACGCTCACCCGGCAGGGCAAGGTCAAGGTGTTCAAGAACCGCGTCGGGCGCCAGTCCGACGTCAAGCGCGCGATCGTGACGCTCGAAGAGGGTCACCGCATCGACGTGACCACGGGGTTGTAAGGAAGCGTTGTCATGGCTTTGAAGAGCTACAATCCGACCACGCCGAGCCAGCGTCATCTGGTCATCGTCGACCGTTCGCTGCTCCATAAGGGCGCACCGGTCAAGGCGCTGACCGAGGGCAAGAGCTCGAGCGGCGGCCGCAACAACGCCGGCCGCACCACCGTGCGCTTCCGTGGCGGCGGCCACAAGCAAGCCTATCGCGTCATCGACTTCAAGCGCCGCAAGTTCGACACGCCGGCGACGGTCGAGCGGCTGGAATACGATCCGAACCGCACCGCCTTCATCGCGCTGATCAAGTACGAGGACGGTGAGCTCGCTTACATCCTGGCGCCGCAGCGGCTTTCGCCCGGTGACAGCGTGGTGGCCGGCGAGCACGTCGACGTGAAGCCGGGCAACGCGATGCCGCTCGCCTCGATCCCGGTCGGCACCATCGTGCACAACATCGAGATCAAGATCGGCAAAGGCGGCCAGATTGCGCGCTCCGCCGGTAGCTACGCGCAGATCGTCGGGCGCGACGGGGACTACGTCATCATGCGGCTGAGCTCGGCCGAACAGCGCCTGGTGCACGGCCGCTGCATGGCGACCGTCGGCGCGGTGTCGAACCCCGACAACATGAACACCACCATCGGCAAGGCCGGGCGCAAGCGCTGGATGGGCCGTCGGCCGCACAACCGCGGCATCACCATGAACCCGGTCGATCATCCGCACGGCGGCCGCACCAATGGCGGCGGCAACTGGGTAACGCCATGGGGCTTCCCGACTAAGGGCAAGAAGACGCGCAAGAACAAGCGCACCACCAAGTTCATCGTCGCCAGCCGTCACGTGCGTAAGAAGAAGAGCTAAGGATCAGCACCATGTCCCGTTCATTGTGGAAAGGTCCGTTCGTCGACGGTTTCCTGCTTAAGAAGGCGGAAGCCGCGCGCGCGTCCGGCCGTCACGACGTGATCAAGATCTGGAGTCGGCGTTCGACCATTCTGCCGCAGTTCGTCGGCCTGAATTTCGGCGTCTACAACGGCCAGAAGCACATTCCGGTGATGGTGACCGAGGAAATGGTCGGTCACAAATTCGGCGAGTTTGCGCCGTCCCGGACGTTCCACGGCCATAGTGCGGATCGCAAGGCCAAGAAGGTTTAAGCAGACTTAGAGCGCGACAGGATCGAGAGAAGAAGTCATGGGCAAGAGCGCACACAAGCGTAGCCTCGCGGATAACGAGGCCCAAGCGGTGAGCCGGATGTTGCGGGTTTCCCCGCAGAAGCTCAATCTGGTCGCGCAGTTGATCCGCGGCAAGAAGGTTGCGAGCGCGCTCGCCGACCTGCAATTTTCGCGCAAGCGCATCGCCAAAGATGTGCGCAAGTGCCTGGAATCGGCGATCGCCAATGCCGAGAACAATCATGACCTCGATGTCGACGATTTGGTCGTCGCCGAGGCCCATGTCGGCAAGGCGCTGGTCATCAAGCGCTTCACCCCCCGCGGACGCGGCCGGGTTGGGGGCATCATGAAACCGTTCTCGAACCTGACCATCGTGGTGCGTCAGGTCGAGGCGCAGGCCTCTTAAAGCCTGAGGAGAGACGTATGGGTCAAAAAGTCAATCCGGTCGGGCTTCGGGTCGGCATCAACCGTACCTGGGATTCGCGCTGGTACGCCGGCAAGGCCGAGTACGGCACGTTGCTGCACGAGGACATCAAGATCCGCAAAGAGTTGATGAAGCAGCTCAAGCAGGCGGCGGTGTCGCACATCGTGATCGAGCGTCCGCACAAGAAGTGCCGCGTCACCATTCATTCGGCGCGGCCGGGCGTGGTCATCGGCAAGAAGGGCGCCGACATCGAGAAGCTACGCCGTTCGGTGGCCAAGCTGACCGACAGCGATGTGGTCATCAACATCGTCGAAATTCGCAAGCCGGAGCTCGACGCGCAACTGGTCGCCGAATCGATCGCGCAGCAGCTTGAGCGCCGCGTCGCTTTCCGCCGCGCCATGAAGCGGGCGGTGCAGTCGGCCATGCGGCTTGGCGCCGAGGGCATCCGCATCAACTGCTCAGGCCGGCTCGGCGGCGCCGAGATCGCGCGCATGGAGTGGTACCGCGAAGGCCGCGTGCCGCTGCATACGCTGCGCGCCGACGTCGACTATGGCGTCGCCACCGCCTTCACCACCTACGGCACCTGCGGCGTCAAGGTCTGGATATTCAAGGGCGAGATCCTTGAGCACGATCCGATGGCGCAGGACAAAAAGATGGCCGAAGGCGATGCCGGCCGCCCGCGCCGCGAAACCGCGGCCTAAGGGGACAGAGAGTAAGAAGTCATGCTGCAACCGACCCGCACCAAGTTTCGCAAGGCGCACAAGGGCCGCATCCACGGCGTCGCCTCGAGCGGTAACCAGCTCGCCTTCGGCCAATACGGCCTCAAGGCGCTGGAGCCTGAGCGTGTCACCGCGCGCCAGATCGAAGCCGCGCGCCGGGCGCTCACCCGCTTCATGAAGCGCGCTGGCCGTGTCTGGATCCGCGTGTTCCCCGACGTGCCGGTGTCGAAGAAGCCGATCGAAGTGCGCATGGGCAAGGGCAAGGGCTCGCCGGAATTGTGGGTGGTCCGCGTCAAGCCGGGCAAGATCCTGTTCGAGGTTGACGGCATCCCGCACGCGGTCGCGCGCGAAGCGCTCACGCTCGCCGCCGCCAAGCTGCCGATCAAGACCCGATTCATCGAACGCATCGCCGAGTGATGGTCATGAAATCCGCCGACGCAAGATCAATGACGGTCGACCAGATCGCCGACGAGGTGCTCAAGCTGAAGAAGGAGCAGTTCAATCTGCGCTTCCAGCGGGCTACCGGGCAGCTCGAGAACACCTCGCGGGTGCGAGTCATCCGCCGCGACATCGCGCGCTTGAAGACCATTGCGGCGCAGAAGCGCGCCACGTCGAAATCGAAGGAATAAGAAGATGCCGAAGCGTACGCTGCATGGCGTCGTCGTCAGCGACAAAGAAAACAAGACGGTGGTCGTCCGTGTTGACCGCCGGTTTACCCATCCGGTGATGAAGAAGACCGTGCGCCGGTCGAAGAAGTACCATGCCCATGACGCGGCCAACGAGTTCGCGGTCGGCGACATGGTGTGGATCGAGGAGCGCCGCCCGATTTCCAAGCTTAAATGCTGGGAAGTGATCCGCGGCGAGAAGCGACAGAAAGTTCAATAAACGTCATGTACGTCAATAAAACGGACGCAAAGACAGTGAGAGCCGCATCATGATTCAGATGCAGACCAATCTCGACGTGGCGGACAATTCCGGCGCGCGCCGTGTCATGTGCATCAAGGTGCTGGGCGGCTCGAAGCGCAAATACGCCACCATCGGCGACGTCATCGTCGTCTCGGTGAAGGAGGCGATCCCGCGCGGCCGCGTCAAGAAGGGCGACGTGATGAAGGCCGTGGTGGTGCGCATTTCCAAGGACATCAAGCGCGCCGACGGTTCGGTTATCCGCTTCGACCGCAACGCTGCCGTGCTGATCAACGCGCAGGCCGAGCCGGTCGGTACCCGCATCTTCGGGCCGGTGCCGCGCGAGCTGCGCGCCAAGAATCACATGAAGATCATCTCGCTCGCCCCGGAGGTGCTGTGATGGCCGCCAAGATCAAGAAGGGCGACAAGGTCGTGGTCCTCACCGGCCGCGACAAGGGCCGCAGCGGCGAGGTGCTGGAAGTGCGCCCGGCCGACGACCGCGCCCTGGTGCGCGGCATCCACATGGTCAAGCGCCATCAGCGCCAAAGTGCGCAGCAGGAAGGCGGCATCATCTCGAAAGAGGGGCCGATCCACCTGTCCAACCTGGCGCTTGCCGACCCCAAGGACGGCAAGCCCACCCGCGTCGGCTTCAAGTTCGTCGGTAAGGGCGACGAGCGCAAGAAGGTGCGCTTTGCCAAGCGTTCCGGAGTTGAGATCGATGGCTGATACGCAAGCGAACGAAGAAAAGAAGGCCGGTAAGGCGAAGGCGGCCCCCAAGGCTGCCGGCAAGGAGGCTGCGGCCAAGGAAGCTGCGCCGAAAGCCGCGAAGCCGGCCGGACCGCCTTACGTTGCGCGGCTGAAGACGCACTACGATCAGGTGATCCGTGGCGCGCTCACCAAGCAATTCGAATACCGAAACCCCATGCAGGTGCCGACCATCACCAAGGTCGTGCTCAACATGGGCATCGGCGAGGGCGTCGCCGACCGCAAGAAGGTCGAAAACGCGGCGAACGACCTCAGCCTGATCGCCGGCCAGAAGGCGGTGATCACCCGGGCGCGCAAGTCGATCGCGAACTACAAACTGCGCGACGGCCAGGCGATCGGTTGCATGGTCACGCTGCGCAAGGCGCGCATGTACGACTTCATCGACCGGCTGGTGACTATCGCGCTGCCACGTATCCGCGACTTCCGGGGCCTGAACGCGAAGAGCTTCGATGGCCGCGGCAACTATAGCCTCGGGATTCGCGAGCACATCGTGTTCCCGGAGATCGATTTCGACAAGGTCACCGATTCCTGGGGCCTTGATGTGACCGTGTGCACGAGCGCGCCGACCGACGACGAGGCGCGGGCTTTGCTCGCGGCATTCAACTTTCCGTTCCGGCAGTGAGGCGGCCTTGAGGCCTCTTCATACGCGGAACCGCAAGGAGCGATAAGAATGGCGAAGACGAGTTCGATCGAGAAGAACAACCGGCGGCGCAAGATGGCGAAGAAATTCGCCGGCAAGCGCGCGCGGCTGAAGGCGATTGCGCACGACAAGGCGCTGCCGATGGAGGAGCGGTTCGCCGCCACCCTGAAGCTTGCCGAGCTGCCGCGCAATTCGTCGGCCACCCGCATCCGCAATCGTTGCGAGCTTACCGGCCGTCCGCGCGCATTCTACCGCAAGCATAAGCTTAGCCGCATCGCGCTGCGCGAGCTCGGCTCCAAGGGCCTGATTCCGGGCCTCGTCAAGTCGAGCTGGTGAGGAGGATCGAGATGTCCGTGAACGATCCGATCGGCGATATGATCACCCGCATCCGCAACGCGCAGATGCGGAACAAGCCCAAGGTCTCGATGCCCGGCTCCAAGCAGCGCGAGCGCGTGGCCGAGGTGCTCAAGAGCGAAGGCTTTATCCGCGGCTACGCCAGCGTCGCCCACCAGAACGGCCGCAGCGAGCTTGAGATCGAGCTGAAATATTTCGACGGCACCCCGGTGATCCGCGAGATTGCCCGTGTCTCCAAGCCCGGCCGGCGCGTTTACGCGTCTGTCAAGGCGCTGCCGCGCATCAACAACGGCCTCGGCGTCGCCATCGTCTCCACGCCGAAGGGCGTGATGGCCGACCACGCTGCGCGCGAAGCCAATGTTGGCGGCGAAATCCTCTGCACGGTGTTCTGATGTCTCGTATTGGCAAACGCCCAGTCAAAGTCCCCGCCGGCGTCACCGCCAGCGTGGAAGGTCAGACGGTCAAGGTGAAGGGCCCCAAGGGCGCGATGGAGCTTGCCCTGATCGACGAGGTGATCGTGAAGATGGAAGACGGAGCGATCAAAGTCGATCCGCGCAACCAGACGAAGCGATCGCGCCAGATGTGGGGTACCGCCCGCACGCTCGTCTCCAACCTGGTTACTGGCGTGAGCAAGGGCTTCGAGGAAAAGTTGGAGATCAACGGCGTCGGCTATCGCGCGGCGGTGCAGGGCAAGAGCCTCAACCTGCAGCTCGGTTTCTCGCACGACGTGACTTATCCGATCCCGCAAGGGGTGACCATCGCGACGCCGAAGCCGACCGAGATCGTGATCACCGGTACGGACAAGCAGCAGGTCGGCCAGGTCGCTGCCGAAATCCGCGGCTGGCGTCCGCCGGAGCCCTACAAGGGCAAGGGCGTGAAATATGCCGGCGAATACATCTTCCGCAAGGAAGGCAAGAAGAAGTAAAGGACGAGAGGGCCATGTCGAGACTGAGTGACAGGACGGCGCGGCGCAAGGCGTCGGTGCGGCGCAAGATCAGGCGGTCCGCCCGTGGGCGCGCGCGCTTGTCGGTGTTCCGCTCCTCCAAGCACATCTACGCCCAAGTCATCGACGACGATAAGGGCGTGACGCTGGCTGCCGCCTCGTCACTGGAGAAGACGCTGCGTGACGCCGGCACCAAGGGCGCCGACATCGACGCGGCCAAGGCGGTCGGCACGCTGATCGCCGAGCGCGCCAAACAGCACAACATCAAGGAAGTCGTGTTCGACCGCGGCAGCTATCTCTATCACGGACGCATCAAGGCGCTGGCCGACGCCGCGCGTGAAGGCGGCCTCAACTTCTAACGCAGCATCATCCCGAAAAGTGGGAACCGGTTTTCGGACAATGATGATGCGCAAGCGAAATGAAACGGACTAGAGCCTGACGGATAGATCATATGGCACATGAACCTCGACGAGATCGTGAGCGCGGCGGCCGCGACCGCGATGACCGCGACAGCGAGTTCATCGACAAGCTGGTGCACATCAACCGCGTGGCCAAGGTGGTGAAGGGTGGCCGCCGCTTCGGATTTGCCGCGCTGGTGGTGGTTGGCGACCAGAAGGGCCGCGTCGGCTTCGGTCACGGCAAGGCGCGCGAAGTACCGGAGGCGATCCGCAAAGCTACCGACGCCGCCAAGCGTGGGCTGACCCGCGTGCCGCTGCGCGAGGGCCGTACACTTCATCACGACGTTGCCGGCCGTCACGGCGCCGGCAAGGTGTTCTTGCGCGCGGCTCCGGCCGGTACCGGTATCATCGCCGGCGGCCCAATGCGCGCGGTGTTCGAGACGCTCGGCATGCAGGACGTGGTGGCGAAGTCGCTCGGCTCGTCGAACCCGTACAACGTCGTGCGCGCCACCTTCGACGCGCTGAAGAACCAGGACTCGCCGCGCTCGGTTGCCGCACGCCGCAACATCAAGGTTTCCGCATTGCAGGCGCGCCGCCGCGAAGGCGGCGAGGCCGAGCAGGCGGCTGACTAGCGCATGATCCCGAAAGTGGGAAGCGGTTTTGGAATAAGACCATGCGCAAACGGAAAATGAAGGGCTGATCCATGGCGAAGGCAGACAAGACCATCAAGGTCGAGCAGGTGGGCAGCCCGCTGCGCCGCAGCAACGATCAGCGCGCCACCTTGGTCGGGCTCGGTTTGAACAAGATCGGACGCGTGAGGGAATTGCCGGATACGCCGGCGACCCGTGGCATGATCCGCAAGGTGCGGCACATGGTTCGCGTGGTCGGCGAAGCGAAATAACGAGGACGTGCGATGAAACTCAACGAGATCGCCGACAAGCCGGGCGCGCGCAAGAAGCGCATGCGCATCGGCCGCGGCATCGGCTCCGGCATGGGCAAGACCGGCGGCCGCGGCGGCAAGGGTCAGACTGCGCGCGCGGGCGTGGCCATCAAAGGCTTCGAAGGCGGCCAGATGCCGCTGCATCGGCGGCTTCCCAAGCGCGGCTTCCGCAATACGCCGTTCGCGGTCAAGCTCAACGAGATCAATCTCGGCACCGTGCAGGCGGCGATCGACGCCGGCAAGCTCGATGCCAAGGCCCCGGTCGACGTCGACACCCTGGTCAAGGCTGGCCTGATGCGGCGCGCCAAGGGCGGGGTGAAGCTGCTCGGCGGCGGTGAGTTCAAGGCCAAGGTGGCGTTCTCGGTCTACCGCGCCTCCAGCTCGGCGGTAGCGGCGGTCGAGAAGGCGGGTGGGTCGATCACCATCCTGGCCAAGCCGAAGGAAGAAGACGAAGAGCCGCGCGGCAAGAACAAGCGCGCGGCGCTGGCGGCAGCCAAGGGCGACGGTAAGCGCGGTAAGGAAGAGTAACCGTCAAGGGGGTTGCGTCGAATTGGCTGATTGTGCCGGCTGCGGGCGCGGGATCTGACGGCCCCTGACTACCGAGGCCGGACGTGCGCGCCTAGATAAGGGCGGGCGGCGACGACAGGCCCCGATGAGGGGCACGAGGGCAGGGCGGGCAGGAGCGACTGATGGTTTCCGCAGCAGAACAACTGGCGGCCAATCTCAACTTCTCGGCGCTCGCCAAGGCCGAAGAACTCAAGAAACGCATCTGGTTTACGGTTGGTGCGCTGCTGGTTTATCGGCTCGGGACGTATATCCCGCTGCCCGGCATCGATCCTGCCGCCTGGGAACAGATATTCAATAGCCAGGCGGGTGGCATTCTCGGCATGTTCAACATGTTCTCCGGTGGCGGCATCCACCGGATGGCGATCTTCGCCTTGAACATCATGCCCTACATCTCGGCCTCCATCATCATTCAGTTGATGACCACGGTCTCGCCCACGCTCGAAGCGCTCAAGAAAGAGGGTGAGCAGGGCCAGAAGACCATGAACCAGTACACGCGCTACCTGACGGTGGTGCTGGCTGCGTTCCAGTCCTACGGCATCGCCGTCGGCCTGGAGGGGACGGGCCGCGTGGTCAGCAGTCCCGGCTTGTTCTTCCTGATGTCGACCACGATTACGCTCACCGGCGGCACCATGTTCTTGATGTGGCTGGGCGAGCAGATCACCTCGCGTGGCATCGGCAACGGCATTTCGCTGATCATCTTGTCTGGCATCGTTGCGCAGTTGCCTTCGGCGATCGCCGGCACGCTGGAACTTGGACGCCAGGGAGCTCTATCGACCGGCCTCATCCTCGCAGTCATGGTGATGGCGGTCGCCGTCATCGCCTTCATCGTGTTCATGGAGCGCGCCCAGCGCCGGCTCCTGATCCAGTATCCCAAACGCCAGGTCGGCAACCGCATGTTCGAGGGGCAGTCCTCGCATCTGCCGCTCAAGCTCAACACCTCGGGCGTGATCCCGCCGATCTTCGCCTCGTCGCTCTTGTTGCTGCCGACCACGGTCGCCAACTTCAACGCCGGCGGCGGACCCGGTTGGCTGACGACCGTGACCACGCTGCTCGGCCATGGCCAACCGCTATTTCTCACGCTCTACATCGGGCTGATCGTTTTCTTCGCCTTCTTCTATACGGCGATCGTGTTCAATCCGACCGAGACCGCTGACAATCTGAAGAAGCACGGCGGATTCATTCCCGGCATTCGGCCGGGCGAGCGCACCGCGGAATATATCGATTATGTATTGTCGCGCATCACGGCCGTGGGTGCGCTCTATCTCGCCATCGTGTGCTTGATACCGGAAATCCTGATCTCCTATGCGGCGGTGCCGTTCTATTTCGGAGGCACCTCGCTGCTGATCGTGGTGAGCGTCACCATGGACACGGTTGCCCAGATTCAGGGCTACCTGCTGGCGCACCAGTACGAAGGTCTGATCAAGCGCTCGAAGTTGCGGGGACGGAATAGATGAGGTTGATCCTGCTCGGCCCGCCGGGGGCGGGGAAGGGCACGCAAGCGCAACGCCTGGTTTCCAAGCACGGCATCGTCCAGCTCTCGACCGGCGACATGCTGCGCGCGGCGGTGGCCGCCGGCACTCCAGTGGGGCTTCGCGCCAAAGACACCATGGAACGCGGCGAACTGGTGCCGGACGACGTCGTGGTGGCGATCGTCGCCAACCGCATCGATCAGCCCGACGCCGCGCGCGGCTTCGTGCTCGACGGCTTCCCGCGCACCGTCCCGCAGGCCGAGGCGCTGGACCGGCTGTTGGCCGAGCGCGGGCTCAAGCTCGAAGCGGTGGTCGAGCTCAAGGTCAACGAGGGCATCCTGCTCGACCGCATCGAGAAGCGGGCGGCCGAGATGGCGGCCCGCGGGGAAGCGGTGCGCTCCGACGACAATTCCGAAATTTTGCGGGGGCGGCTCGCCGCCTACCGGGCCCAGACCGCGCCGCTGGTCGACTACTATGACGTCAAGGGGACGCTGCGGACGGTCGACGGCATGGCCCCGGTCGACGAGGTGAGCGCCGCCCTCGACCGCATCCTGGGGCCCGCCAGGGCCGATGCGGCCCTTTCCGGCGGCAAGGCCAGGCAGAAAGCCAAGGCCGCCGCAGGCCGACGCAAGGTTGCCAAGAAGCGGACCTCGGCCAGGAAGACGGCGAAAAGAACCACTAAAAAGCCGGTCGCCAAGAAGAAGGTTAAAAAGACCCGGTCCAAAGCCTCGAAAAAGGCCTCTACCGGCCGTCGCGGCCGACCTGCGGGGCCCAAGGGGCGCTCTGCCGGCCGCAAAGCCGGCCGCGTCGTTGCCGCCAGCCGAAAACCTAGGAAGCGCAAATCTCGTACCAGTCGGAGGTTGACGAGGCGGCGATGAATCCCCTAATAAGCAGCGTATTCAGAAGTCTGACACGATGCCGGGCCCCAAAGCGGCGGGGACGGGTGTCGTGTTACGCTTTGCGCTATCCCCTTCCGGGAACTAAAGAATTCGGCGCGCCGAGCGGCGCCGGCCAATAGCAGGAGAGCAGTCAGTGGCTCGTATCGCGGGCGTCAATCTTCCGACCAACAAGCGCGTCGTCATCGCGCTCCAATACATCCATGGTATCGGGCCGAAAATTGCCAACGATATTGTGGGCAAAGTGAGCCTCCCGGCGGAGCGGCGCGTGTCGCAACTCACTGACGCCGAAGTGCTGCAGATTCGCGAGATCATCGACCGCGACTACATGGTCGAGGGCGATCTGCGCCGCGAGACGGCCATGAACATCAAGCGGCTGATGGATCTGGGCTGCTACCGGGGTCTGCGCCATCGCAAGGGCCTGCCGGTGCGCGGTCAGCGCACGCATACCAATGCGCGCACCCGCAAAGGGCCTGCCAAGGCCATCGCCGGCAAGAAGAAGACTAGTTGATCTTAAATCATCGGCCGCGCGTCGAACCGCGCAGAGCCGCGAAAGGATTGAGGAATGGGCAAGGAAGCCACCCGCGTCCGCCGGCGCGAACGCAAGAATATCGCGTCAGGCGTCGCGCACGTGAACGCGTCGTTCAACAATACCATGATCACCATCACCGACGCGCAGGGCAACGCGATTGCCTGGTCGTCGGCGGGGACCATGGGCTTCAAGGGTTCGCGCAAGTCGACGCCTTACGCCGCTCAGGTGGCCGCTGAAGACGCTGCCAAGAAGGCGCAGGAGCACGGCATGCGCACGCTCGAGGTCGAGGTATCCGGTCCCGGTTCGGGCCGGGAATCGGCGCTGCGCGCGCTGCAGGCGGCCGGCTTCACCGTTACTTCGATCCGTGACGTGACGTCGATTCCGCATAACGGCTGTCGTCCGCGTAAGCGTCGTCGCGTCTGATTGTTTTTCGAGCGGACGCGCGATGGCGCGCGCATCCGCTTCCGCCGAGCTTGTCCCCATGCGGCGGGTGGGGTTGCGAGGGCTTTGAACCTTCGCCGCTCAAAAGGTGAAGACGTGATCCAAAAGAATTGGCAGGAACTGATCAGGCCGAACAAGCTCCAGGTCACCGCGGGCAGCGATGCCGCGCGCGTCGCGACTATGGTCGCCGAGCCGCTGGAACGCGGCTTTGGTCTGACGCTTGGTAATGCGCTACGCCGCATTCTGCTGTCGTCGCTGCAGGGCGCCGCGGTGCAGTCGGTGCACATCGACGGCGTGCTGCACGAGTTCTCCTCGATCGCCGGCGTGCGCGAGGACGTGACCGACATCGTGCTCAACATCAAAGACATCGCCATCAAGATGCAGGGCGAAGGCCCCAAGCGCATGGTGGTGAAAAAACAGGGCCCCGGCACCGTGACCGCCGGCGACATCCAGACCGTGGGCGACGTCGTCGTGCTCAACCCCGACCTCGTGCTGTGCACGTTGGACGAGGGCGCCGAGATCCGCATGGAATTCACCGTCAACACCGGCAAGGGTTATGTGCCGGCTGAGCGCAACCGTCCCGAAGATGCGCCGATCGGCCTGATCCCGGTCGACAGCCTGTATTCGCCGGTGCGTAAGGTCTCCTACAAGGTCGAGAACACCCGCGAGGGCCAGATCCTCGACTACGACAAGCTGACCATGACGATCGAGACCAACGGCAGCCTGTCGCCGGATGACGCGGTCGCTTATGCCGCGCGCATCCTGCAGGATCAGCTCAACGTGTTCGTCAACTTCGAAGAGCCGCGCAAGGAGCAGGCCGCGGAGTTGATCCCGGATCTTGCGTTCAATCCGGCCTTCCTCAAGAAAGTGGACGAGCTCGAACTCAGCGTGCGTTCGGCCAACTGCCTGAAGAACGACAACATCGTCTATATCGGCGATCTCGTTCAGAAGACCGAGGCCGAGATGCTTCGCACGCCGAACTTCGGCCGCAAGTCGCTTAATGAGATCAAGGAAGTGCTGGCGCAAATGGGCCTGCATCTCGGCATGGAAGTGCCGGGTTGGCCGCCGGAGAACATCGAAGAACTGGCCAAGCGCTTCGAGGATCACTACTGAGCACTGTCATTCCGGGGCGCGCCGAAGGCGCGAGCCCGGAATCCAGATGTTGTTGCAAAGAACCTGCTGCTGGATTCCGGAACGCCGCTACGCGGCCTCCGGAATGATGGAAGTAGATAAGAAATAGATAAATAGGGCGAACGCAGGAAGCCCACCTGAGCACAGCGTCCGACGAACCGTCGTGACACAGAGATAGAGAGAGACTAGTTCGATGCGTCACGGCAAGGTTCATCGCAAGCTCGGCAAGAAGCCGGCGCATCGTCGCGCCATGTTCGCCAACATGTGCGCCGCCTTGATCAAGCACGAACAGATCGTCACTACGCTGCCGAAGGCCAAGGAATTGCGTCCGGTGGTGGAAAAGCTGGTGACGCTCGCCAAGAAGGGCGGTCTGCATGCCCGCCGTCAGGCGATTTCCGAAATGCGTGACATCGCCCAGGTCAAGAAACTGTTCGAGGTGATCGGCCCCCGCTACAAGGAGCGTAACGGTGGCTACACCCGCATCATGAAGGCCGGTTTCCGTTACGGCGACAATGCGCCGGTGGCGGTGATCGAATTCGTCGACCGCGACGTCGAGGCCAAGGGAAAGGATTCCGGGCCCGTGCAGGAGAAGAAGGTCGCGGAAGAAGCGACCGCGGCGTAACGCCTGCAACTCGGCTCAACTATCTGCAAATAGGCGGTGCTGCGGCACCGCCTTTTTCATTTGGGCCGTGGATGCGTTCACCCATCGCTGGTTGCGGCGAGGCCTGTTGAGACAACGCCAATCGCGTGGTCGCCGGATTTAGCCTGCGCTAATGTGTCCCGCCGTCTGCATAGGGTCGAACGAAGCTAAGGCAGGCGAGAGGGGAACGAATATGATCCGTAATGGAATAATGGGGTTGGCGCTGGCCGCGGCGCTGATCGGCACGACGCATGCGCAGGCGGCCGGCAATGCCGCTTTGGTCAAACGCGGCAGCTATCTGGTCAACACCATCTTGACCTGCGGCAACTGCCATACGCCGCAGGGGCCGAAGGGCCCAGTCATGGCGAAGGCCTTCTCCGGCGGGCTCTCCTGGGACGAGCCGCCGTTCAAGGTGACCGCGCCCAACATCACCCAGGACAAGGACACCGGCATCGGCAAGTGGAGCGACGCCGACATCAAGAAGCTGCTGCGCACGGGGGTGCGGCCGAACGGCACGCCGCTCGCGCCGATTATGCCGACGGGCTTCTATGGCATCATTACCGAGCGCGACATGAACGCGATCGTCGCCTACCTGCGTACGCTCAAGCCGATCATGAACAAGGTGCCGGACCCGATCTATCGCTTCCCGGCGCCGCGGCAGATTTTCCCAGGTTCCGAGAAGCCCTATACCGAGGCGATGCTGAAGAACAAGACGAAGAATGGCTTCTATCTTGCCACCATCGGCCACTGCATGGAGTGCCATACGCCGCTGGAGAAGGGCCACCACGACTGGGCCAAGACTGGCACCGGCGGCATGGAGTTTCCCGGCCCCTGGGGCAAGTCGGTCTCGCGCAACATCACGCAGAGCAAGTCCAAGGGCATCGGTTCCTGGACCGACGCTCAGATCAGGCGTGCCATCACCACCGGCGTCGCCAAGGACGGCAGTCATCTCAAGCCGCCGATGGGCTTCGGCTACTACGCCCAGATGAAGCGGTCCGACATCAACGACATCATCGCCTGGCTGCATACCCTGCCGGCGAAGGAGTAGGCGCTCGCTCACCTCTCCTCGCAAGCTACGGCATTCACGCATCTCTCGGGAATGCAAAGCAGTGAACACGGTCGCTCCACATTGCCATGGCGATGTGGAGCGAGGCGGGGGCGCCTTCAGAACCTCGCTGCATTTGCAGTGACGCGCGGCCGCTATCCCAACCCCTTTCCGCCATTCGCAGTGCGAATGGGGGAAGGGGAGTGAGCGGCGGCTATAGGGGATGTGAGAATCCCGCAGGCCGGCGCGCGGGGAGAGGGAGCGTGCTGCCTTCATTTGGTCTCCTCGGCGGCCTATATTGGCGACTCCTCACATCGTCAGGCTGGTTACCGCACCTGACGACAGCCGCGCCGGGAAACTCACCTATGCACCTGACCGCACGCTTCGCTTCCGCCTTCGCCGCTGTCACGTTCGCCGGCCTGCTGGTCCTGCCGGGCGGCGCGCCAGCGCCAGCCCGGGCGCAGCAGCGCGTTGTGCCGACGCAGCAGCGGCTACTGCTGTCCTATGCGCCGGTGGTGAAGCGCGTGGCGCCGGCGGTGGTGAATGTCTACGCCGCCAAGGTGGTGCGGAACCGCAATCCGCTGTTCGACGATCCGATCTTCCGCCACTTCTTTGGCGTGCCCGGCAGTAGCGGCCAGCAGGTACAGCGCTCGCTCGGCTCGGGCGTGATCGTCGATCCTTCCGGCCTCATCGTTACCAATGTACACGTGATCAGGGGTGCCACAGACATCAAGATCGCGCTTACTGACAAGCGCGAGTTCGAGGCCTCGGTCGTGCTTGAGGACAAACGCAGCGATCTGGCCGTGCTGCGCATCAAGGACGGGGGCAAATCGTTCCCGTTCCTGCAGTTCGCCAATTCGGACGCCTTGCAGGTGGGCGATGTGGTGCTCGCGATCGGCAATCCGTTTGGGGTCGGACAGACAGTGACCCACGGAATTGTGTCGGCGGTGGCGCGCACCGACGTCGGCTCCAACAACTACCAGTTCTTCATCCAGACCGACGCCGCCATCAATCCCGGCAATTCCGGCGGGGCGCTGGTCGATCTTGAGGGCAAGCTGGTCGGCATCAACAACATGATCCTGTCGCGCTCGGGCGGCTCGCAGGGCATTGGCTTCGCCATTCCCTCCAACATGGTGAAGGTCGTCGCCGCCTCGGCCGAAGCCGGAAGCCACGCGGTGCGGCGGCCTTGGCTCGGCGCCAAGCTGCAGGCAGTGACACAGGACATCGCCGAGGGCTTGGGGCTCAAGCGTCCGACCGGCGCGCTGATCGCCAGTGTCTATCCTGACGGGCCGGCTACGCGCGCGGGCTTGAAGCCGGGCGATGTCATCACCTCGGTCGACGGTCAGGAAGTGGGCGATCCCAAAGCCTTTGATTATCGCTTCGCGACCAAGCCGCTCGGCGGCACCGCCAAGCTCGACGTCCTGCGCAACGGCCGCGCCATAAACGCGACGGTGGCCTTGCGCACGGCGCCGGATCGGCCACGCGCGGAAGTCGTGATCCGCTCGCGCACGCCGCTCGGCGGCGCCAAGGTCGCGAACTTGTCGCCGGCGCTGGCCGACGAGATGGGGCTCGAAAATACCGATTCCGGCGTCGTCATCGTCGACATTGAAGGCGGCTCCTACGCCGAGCGCTTCAATTTCCGGCGCGGCGATATCATCGTGTCTATCAATGGCGAGCATATCGACGACACGCGCGAGCTGGCGCAGGTTGCCAACGTTCGCACCGACCGCTGGCGCATGGTGGTGCGGCGCCGCGGGCGCAATATTTCGGTGGAGTTCAGCGGGTGAGGCCGATTCCGCCATGACCTCGCGCGCCAAGGCGACCGGACCGACCTTGTTCGCCGCCGCCGGACTCGAGCGTGACGCGCCGCGGCCGCTCGCCGACCGCCTGAGACCGCAGACCCTTGACGAGGTGGTGGGGCAGGACCATCTGCTCGGTCCTGACGGTGCGCTCACGCGCATGCTGGCGACCCGTTCGCTCGGCTCGCTGGTGTTCTGGGGGCCGCCCGGTACCGGTAAGACCACGGTGGCGCGGCTCCTGGCGCAGGCGACCGATCTGAATTTCGATCAGATCTCCGCCATCTTCACCGGTGTCGCCGATCTCAAGAAAGTCTTCGAGGAAGCGCGCCACCGCCGCGAACTGGGGCAGGGCACGCTTCTGTTCGTCGACGAGATTCACCGCTTCAACCGCGCGCAACAGGACTCGTTCCTCCCGGTGATGGAGGACGGCACCATCGTGCTGGTCGGCGCCACCACCGAGAATCCGAGCTTTGAACTCAATGCGCCGCTGCTATCGCGGGCGCGTGTGCTGGTGTTCAAATCGCTCGATGCCGCGGCAATCGAGAAGCTGCTGGCGCGCGCGGAAAAGATCGAGGGTAAGCCGCTGCCGCTGGATGCCCAGGCGCGCGAAGCCCTGGTCGGCATGGCCGACGGCGACGGCCGCGCCTCGCTGACGCTGGCGGAAGAAGTCTGGCGCGCCGCGCGCGCAAATGAAGTGTTCGATGCCGCCAAGCTGCAGGAGATCGTGCAGCGGCGCGCGCCGATCTACGACAAGTCGCAGGACGGTCACTACAATCTGATTTCCGCCCTGCACAAGTCGGTGCGCGGCTCGGATCCAGACGCCGCGCTCTATTACCTCTGCCGCATGTTGGACGCGGGCGAGCCGCCGCTCTACATCGCGCGCCGGGTGGTGCGCATGGCGATCGAGGACATCGGCTTGGCCGATCCGCAAGCGCTGGTCATCGCCAACGCCGCTAAGGATGCCTATGATTTTCTGGGTTCGCCCGAAGGCGAATTGGCGATCGCGCAGGCCGTGCTCTATTGCGCCACCGCGCCGAAATCAAACGCCGGCTATGCCGCCTACGGCGCCGCCATGCGCACCGCCAAACAGGCCGGCTCGCTGCTGCCGCCCAAGCACATCCTCAATTCGCCGACCAATCTCATGAAGGAAGAGGGCTACGGCCGCGGCTATGCCTACGACCACGACCAGGAGGAAGCTTTCTCCGGCCAGAACTATTTTCCGGAAAGCCTGCCGCGCCAGCAGTTCTATGACCCGCCCGAGCGCGGCTTTGAGCGCGAGATCAGGAAGCGGCTCGATTACTGGGCCAAGCTGAGGAAAGAGCGGGGCGGGCAGTAGAGCGGATTGCGTTCGCGACCGTTCGTCCCCCCCGAAAGCGGGGACCCAGGCTGGATTTCCGCAATTATCAGCGGTCGCTCTGGATTCCCGCCTGCGCGGGATTGAACGGAGTTTGCTTCGACCCGTTTTGATTAATCGTGGCCGACAAAATCCAAAACCTCCCCGCTCATCGACGTGTCCGCGGTGCCGATTGAATAGCCGCCCGACAGATGGTTATGGCCGGCGAGCGCAACGAAGCGCGGCGGGTGGCCGGCTTGGGCCAATGCGCCGCGCAATACCTCGGCCTGCTGCACGAAGGGCGGCGGATCGAGCTCGGCATGGATCACTAGGATCGGCAGCCTATGCCGTAACAGACCCGGCAGCGCCGAGCGCTCGGCATAGAGGCCTTCGTCCTCGCCGTAATAGCTGCGGTAGCGCGGGTCGCTCAGCGTGAACCTCGACAGATCGTAGATGCCGGACGATAGGATCAGACCGGCGAGGCCGTGTCCGACCGGTTCATGTAGCGCCGTTCGGCTTGCGTAGGTCGCGGCATGGGTGGCGCCGGCCGAATGGCCCATCAGATAGAGGCGGGCGGGATCGCCGCCGTACTCGCCCGTATATTCTCGCACCCAGCGCACCGCGGCGGCGACGTCCTCTGCGCCCGCCGGCCACGGCGCATCGGGTGCCAGCCGGTAGGTCATGGTGACCCCGACCAGGCCGTGGCGCGCCGCCCAGGCCCCGATATTATCGTAGAAGGGCGTGCCGGGCGTCAGCTTGTCGCCGCCGACAAAGCCGCCGCCATGGACGAAGATGAGCACCGGTCTTGCCGTCGCTCCGGCTGGCTCCGCGGTGAAGACATCGAGCCGGTTGCGCTCCGCCGGGCCGTATTGAATATCGCGCGCGATGCGGACGCCGGGGTAGGGCGCCTGGCCGTGCAACGGCGCATAGAGCGCCGCGGTCGCCGGCGGGTCGATGGCGCGGCCGATGGCGGCCAGGTTTTTGGCGAGATCGGGCGGCATGGCATTCATTGCAAACGGTTCCTCCCCTGGATGCGGGAACAATAATAGCGCGGCATGGCGGTCCGTTCATGCCTCCTGGCGCGCCGTCGCGCTTGCCGGAAAGTGGTGACCCTGGCGGGAAACCGTGCCAAAAGCACGCCGGTGCGGCCGTTCGCTGGCCCGCCGAAACGCAGCAGGGAAGCAAACCTATCATGAGCCGCGGTCGAAGCGGCCCGCGCCAGCCGGGCGGCGGCAAGCAGCAAGCGGGGCCACGCCAACGGCCGGGCGGCAAGCGCCACGCGTCCGCGCGCCATGCGGGTACGCCCGGTCTCAAGCACCGCGCCGCCAAGGGGGCAGGCGCGCGTCCGCCGGCTTTCGAAGTGCGCCCGCCGCGCGCGCTGCAGAAGGAGGCCAAGCCCGAGCTCATCCTGCCCACAGGCGTGCAGACCGTCACCGTCAGCGCCGACGAAAACGACATGCGCGTCGACCGCTTCTTCGAGGCGCGCTTTCCCGGCCTATCGTTCAGCCATATCCAGCGCATCGTTCGCAAAGGCGAGGTGCGGGTAAACGGCAAGCGCACCGAGCCGAAGACGCGGCTTTCCACCGGCCAGTCGGTACGCATCCCGCCGCTCAAGCTGGAAGCGCCGGCGCCGCGCGCGGACGCCCCAGGCGCGCAGCAGGATCGCGCCTTCCTCAAATCGATCACGCTCTACGAAGACGACGACGTCATGGTGCTCAATAAGCCGATGGGCCTTGCCGTGCAGGGCGGCTCCGGCACCACGCGCCATATCGACGGCATGCTCGGCGCCTTACGCGGTCCCGGTGCCGACGCCCAGCGTCCGCGCCTGGTGCACCGGATCGACAAGGACACCGCCGGCTGCCTGCTGGTCGCCAAGACGCGCTTTGCCGCGGCCGCGCTCGCCAAGAGCTTCCGCTCGCGTTCGACCCGCAAGATCTATTGGGCGCTGGTTGCCGGCGTGCCGAAGCCGCGGCAGGGCCGCGTCTCCACCTATCTCGCCAAGGAGGAGCGCGAGGAGGACTCGTTCATGCGCGTCGCCAAGCACGGCGAAAAGGACGCGGTGCACGCGGTCACCTATTATGCCGTGGTGGAGACGGCGGCGCAGCGGCTCGCCTGGCTGTCGCTCAAGCCGGTGACCGGGCGCACCCACCAATTGCGCGCCCACATGGCACACATCGGCCACCCGATCGTCGGCGATCCCAAATATTTTAACATCGAGAATTGGGAACTTCCGGGCGGTATTCAGCAGAGGCTGCATCTGCTGGCGCGCCGCATCGCGGTGCCGCACCCGCGCGGTGGTATCATTGACGTCTCGGCGCCGCTGCCGCCGCACATGCAGCAAAGCTGGAACCTGCTTGGTTTCGATACCAGCCGCTACGACCCGATCGAAGACGCCCCCGAGGAGTAGCCTTGGGGGCGGGCGCTTCCTATTTAAGTTTGATGCGGCGCATCCTGCCGATGACTTTGTTCGCGCTGGTAGCCCTTGTCCCGGCGCTGCCGGCGCATGCGCAATCGGCCGATGATCCCTACACCATCATGCGGCCGGAACCGGGCCAGCCGCAAGAAAACCCGGAGCCCTGGCTCGCTCCGAAATACCGCTCACCGCGCGGCACCAAGCAGCACATCACGCCGCCGCGGCGTGAGCCGCCACCTCCGCCGCCACGGGCGGCGAGGGTGCCGCCGCCGATCATCGCACCCGAAACGGGCCGCGCCTTGCCCAATTTTCCAACGCTGTCGCCGTCCGGTCCGCACGGCACCGAGTCCTTCCAGGACCGCGCCGCCCGCTGCTCCCACCAGGCCGGCGTTTATGGCGACGCCGCCGGCAACCGCAACGCCTATATCGGCAGTTGCATCAATCAGTGACCGCCTTCTACCCCACACCTTCGTCCTCGCGGGCGCGCAGACGTTCGTGTGATGGTTAGTACTCCATGAACACGAGCGCGGACGCGGGGCTAGAATCCGCAAACACGCTAGGGGTTTATCAACGGCTCGGGCCTAAGAGATAGGCTTCCACCGCGGGCCGACCCTCCGATGACAACCCAACCCAGTACTTCACTTGCCGGCATCGACGTCGCATTGCCGGATCTGCGGCCGGTTGCCGTCACGCGCTGGACCGCGCAACTTGTCGATCCCCAATGCGAGCAGGCCTATCGGCAAGAGCGTTTCGCCGACGACAGGCGCCGCTTGTTGTTCTTAATGGGCGTTGTGGCCGCCGCCGGTTTGTTGATCTTTCTTGGCCGCCTCTTCAGCTTTCTTTATGGCGGCGGCAGCGAGGCTGCGTTGTTTCCGCCACTGGTCTCCATGTCGATTCCGCTCGCGGCCGCGCTGGTCTTCCGACCGCGCCGTACGCCACAGTCGCTGGAGATCGCCGTGGTGGCGATCTGCACCGCGGGGACAGCCCTGCGACTGCTGATGCTGACGCTCCAACCGGCTCTGTTGGCCATGTGGTTGCCGCTGATCGTGACCACGTTATTCGTCATCTATCTCTATCTACCGGTTCGTTTCACGGTTTCGATCGGGCTCGCCGTTACTTTTTCCACCATTGCGCCGCTGTGGTGGGCGTTGATCCCGCACGGCGCGATGCCCGGCGGTGAGATTTATCGCGGCATTTTGTGGCTATTGCTGGCGAACGCGCTCGGTTTCATCGCCGCCAATGCCCTGCAACGCAGCCAGCGGATGCAATACGCCCAGAGCCAGGTGTTGCAAGAACTGTTGTCAACCGACGCACTCACTGGCATCGCCAATCGCCGCCGCTTCGATGCGGCGCTGGAGCGCGAATGGCGCCGCGCGACGCGCGAGCACCTGCCGCTTTCACTTTTGATGATTGACGTCGACCATTTTAAAGCCTTCAACGACCATTGCGGCCACCAGCGCGGCGATGAATGCCTGCGCCAGGTGGCGCGGGTTCTGGTCGACACGGTGGGCCGTCCCGGCGATCTGGTCGCGCGTTACGGAGGCGAGGAGTTTGTTTGCCTCCTGCCCGCCATCGACGAAGTTGGGGCGCGAGCGGTCGCCGGCCGGCTGCTGCGCGCCGTTCGTGCAGTGGATATCGCGCACCCGTGCTCGCCGTCGGGATCTCGGCTTACCATCAGCATCGGCGTTGCCACCGCCCACGACCTCACCAGCAGTCCGGAGGCACTGGTGGCGCTGGCCGATCGGCTGCTCTACGCCGCCAAGGACGTCGGGCGCGACCGTTCCTTGAGCGGCGCGCTCGGGCAGCGTCCGGCGCTTCTGCCGATGCCGACGCAGGGCATCGCCCTGGCTGGCTAAGCGCTGGCTTTGTCAAGAGTCGCGATGTCCTCGGGCGTCAGCGCAATCGACGGCGCCCTCAGGATATCTCGAAGCTGATCGAGGCTGGTGGCGCTGACGATGGGCGCGGTGACCAACGGCTGCGCGATGAGCCATGCGAGCGCGATTTGTGCCGGCGTTGCATCATGGCGGCCGGCGATCGTGTCGAGCGCCTTGAGGATGCGCAAACCGCGTTCGTTGAAATAGCCTTTCACCTTGCCGCCACGGGCGGCGTTGAGGGTAGCATCGGCGGCCGAGCGGTATTTCCCCGTGAGAAACCCCGCGGCCAGCGAATAATAAGTGACGACGCCGAGCGTCTGGCGCTGGCAAATTGGCGCATAGTCGGTTTCAAACTCCGCGCGGTCGTAAAGGTTATAGAGCGGCTGCAAGGCTTCGTAGCGCGGGATGCCGTGCGCCCGGCTCGCGACCAGCGATGCGGTGAGCCGCGCAGGGCTGATATTGGAGGCGCCGATGACCCGCACCTTACCGGCCTTGATGAGCTGGGCATGGGCTTCCATCGTCTCTTCAACCGGCGTGACATCGTCGTCGAAATGGGTTTGGTAGAGATCGATGCAATCGACCTGCAATCGCCGTAACGAAGCCTCGCAGGCGCGCAAAATATATTCCCGGCGCACAGTGCGCCCTTCGCCCATGTCGGAGCCGACCTTGGTGGCGATCACCACCTTGTCGCGCCTGCCGCTGTGCTTGAGCCATTTGCCGATGACGATTTCGGACTCGCCGCCTTCATGGCCCGGCGCCCAGCGTGAATAGCTGTCGGCGGTGTCGACGGCGTTGAAGCCGGCATCGACGAAGGCATCGAGGATCGCGCACGAGTCCGCGAGATCGACGTTCCAGCCGAACACATTGCCGCCGAGCATCAGCGGGGCGATCGAGAATCCAGAGCGGCCGAGCGGGCGCATTTTCATCATTGTCACATGCCGTTCCAAGTACTCGGCGTCATGCCCGGGCTTGACACTGCAAGTCGGGTTTTCTCGACTTGCAACAATAATTTAAAAGCCCGAACCCAGGCATGCCCGGGTTCGGACGACATTCATGCGGCGACGCCTCACACGAATTCCTTACGATTAATCCTCGCGGATAGTCATCATGGATTGCCGGGTCAAGTCCGGCAATGACGGCGGAGAGCTTGTTGGAGACCGAGACGTCCGAAAAGGATGTTACCGCAAGCTGGCGTTGATCTTGTCGAGCGCTGCCTGACCCGGGCAGAGATCCTTTTCGCCCAAAGCGTTGAGAGGCCTCTCGACCGTGCGCAGGTGCGCGTGCAGGTCTTCGGCTTCCGGCTCCATGTAGAGCAGGCCGGTGACAACCTGGCCCTTGGCGGCGTGGTGCTGCAGAAAGCCGAGCGCTGCCGTACGGTCGTGGACCTCGTAGTCGGCGTCGAGCTTGCGCAAGGTCAGCTTGGAGCCGTCGTGCTGCTCCACCACCTCGACCGAACCGGGCTCGTACCTCACCTCGATCGGCATGCGGCTGGACATGAAATCGAGCCGGTTCACCGCCTCGTTGTGCTCGCGTACGAAATCGAAGCTCTTGGTCGAGCCGGCGTGGTTGTTGAAGGCGACGCACGGCGAAATGACGTCGATGAAGGCGGCGCCCTTGTGGGCGATCGCCGCCTTGATGATCGGCACCAGTTGCTGCTTGTCGCCGGAGAAGGAGCGGGCGACGAAGCTTGCCCCGATTTGCAGCGCCATCGCCGCGAGGTCGATGGAGTTGTCGGTATTGATCATGCCGCGCTTGGACTTCGAGCCGCGGTCGGCGGTGGCGGAGAACTGGCCCTTGGTGAGACCGTAAACGCCGTTGTTCTCCACGATATAGACCATGTTGACGCCGCGCCGCAGGCAATGCGCGAACTGGCCGAGGCCGATCGAGGCCGAGTCGCCATCGCCGGAGACGCCGAGATAGATGAGATCGCGGTTGGCGAGGTTGGCGCCGGTCAGGACCGACGGCATGCGCCCGTGCACCGAATTGAAGCCGTGCGAATTGCCGAGGAAGTACGTCGGCGTTTTCGACGAGCAGCCAATGCCGGAAATCTTGGCGACCCGGTGCGGCTCGATCGATAGCTCGAAGCAGGCCTGGATGATCGAGGCGGTGATCGAGTTGTGCCCGCAGCCCGCGCACAGGGTCGAAACGGTGCCCTCATAGTCGCGGTGGGTATAGCCGAGATCGTTTTTCGGCAGGTTGGGGTGATGGAACTTCGGCTTGGCGAGATAGGTCATTTCGCTTTCCGCTTTCTCTCCGCTGTCATGCCCGCGAAAGCGGGCATCCAGTACGCCGCAGCACTTGTCGGCGGTCTCGGCGATCGTGATTACTGGATCGTCCGCCTTCGCGGACGATGACACCCTGTGCATCGATCGTCATGACGTCACCTTGGCCGGCTTGACCGACATCTGGTCGAGATGGTCGCCGATCGATTTTGCAATGAAGCGCGCGGTGATCGGCGTGCCGTCGTAGTGCAGGATAGGCACCAGCCGCACCGGGTCGATGCCGACCTCGTTGACGATCAGCGAGCGCAATTGCGCATCGCGGTTCTGCTCGACCACATAGACGAAGTCATGATCGGCGACGAAGCTCGCCACGCTCGAATGGAACGGGAAGGCGCGGATGCGCAGGCGGTCGACGCTGTGCCCGCGCGCCTCGATCATGTGGATGGCCTCATCCATCGCTGGCGCGGTCGAGCCGTAATAGATGACGCCGTATTTGGAGGCTTTGGTCGCATTGGCCTGCAGCGGCCGCGGCACCAGGTCCTTGGCGGTGTCGAACTTGCGGATCAGCCGCTGCATATTGTCGACGTAGGCCGCGCCGTCCTCGGTGTAGCGCGCGTAGCGGTCGCGCGAGGTGCCGCGGGTGAAGAACGAGCCCTTGGTCGGGTGGGTGCCGGGATAGGTGCGGTACGTGACGCCGTCGCCGTCGACGTCGAGATAACGGCCGAACTCCTTGCCGGCCTCCAGCTCTTCCGCCGTCATGATCTTGCCGCGGTCGTAGACCTTGGCGTCGTCCCATTGCAGCGGCCGGCAGAGGTGGTGGTTCATGCCGATGTCGAGGTCGAGCATGACGAAGATCGGCGTCTGCAGCCGGTCGGCGAGGTCGAAGGCCTTGGCGCCGAACTCGAAGGCTTCCGCCGGGTTCTCGGGGAAGAGCAATACGTGCTTGGTGTCGCCGTGCGAGGCATAGGCGCAGGAGATGATGTCGCACTGCTGGGTGCGCGTCGGCATGCCGGTCGAGGGCCCCGCGCGCTGCACGTCGAAGATCACGGCCGGGATTTCGGCGAAGTAGGCAAGCCCGATGAACTCCTGCATCAGCGAGATGCCCGGGCCCGAGGTGGCGGTGAACGACCGCGCGCCGTTCCAGCCGGCGCCGATCACCATGCCGATGGAGGCGAGCTCGTCCTCGGCCTGGATGATGGCGTATTTGGCCTGGCCCGTTTGCGCATCGAGCCGCAGCTTGGCACAGTGCCGCGTGAAGGCGTCGGCGAGCGAGGAGGAGGGCGTGATCGGATACCAGGCGCAGACGGTGGCGCCGCCGTAGACTGCGCCCAAGGCCGCCGCCGAATTGCCCTCGATGAAGATGCGATTGCCGACCTTGTCGCTCTTCTTCAGGCGCAGGCCGAGCGGGCAGTCGAGATTGAGCGTGGCGTAGTCGCGGCCGATGTGCAGCGCCTTGATGTTGGGCGCGATCAGCTTGTCCTTGCCCTTGTACTGCTCGCCGATCAGCTTCTCGACCACCTCGACGTCCATGTCGATGAGCGCGGTGAGGGCGCCGATATAGATGATATTCTTGAACAGCTGGCGCTGGCGCGGATCGGTGTATTCGCGATTGCAGATCGCGGTCAGCGGCACGCCGATGACGGTGATGTCGTCGCGGAATTTCGAGGCCGGCAGCGGCTTGGTCGAGTCGTAGAGCAGATAGCCGCCCGGCTCGATACCCGCGATATCCTTGTCGAAGGTCTGCGGGTTCATCGCCACCATCAGGTCGGTGCCGCCGCGGGCGCCGAGATGGCCGGCTTCGGAGACGCGCACCTCGTACCAGGTCGGCAGGCCCTGGATGTTGGAGGGGAAGATGTTGCGCGGCGCCGCCGGAATGCCCATGCGCAGGATGGCGCGGGCGAACATCTCGTTCGCGCTCGCCGAACCGGAGCCGTTGACGTTCGCGAAGCGGACGACGAAGTCGTTTACGCGGCTGATCGGCGTGGCGGTCGACATGAATTACCTGCGTAGGTCATATCCAGCATGAATTTCTGCATGTCCCAGGCGCCTGTCGGACAACGCTCGGCGCACAGGCTGCAATGCAGACAGACGTCTTCGTCCTTCACCATCACCCGCCCGGTCTTTAGCCCGTCCTGCACGTAGAGGTCCTGCGTCAGGTGCGGCGAGGGGGCGTTGAGGCGGGAGCGCAGATCGGCTTCCTCGCCGTTCGGGGTGAAGGTGATGCAGTCCATCGGGCAGATGTCGACGCAGGCATCGCACTCGATGCACAACGGCGCGCTGAACACCGTCTGCACGTCGCAGTTCAGGCAGCGCCCGGCTTCCTTCAGCGCCAACTGCACGTCATAGCCAAGCTCGACCTCGGCCTTGATGTCTTTCAGCGCCACCACGGTGTCGCGATGCGGCACCTTGTAGCGCTTATCGAGCTCGACCTCGTTGTCGTAGGACCATTCGTGGATGCCCATCTTCTGGCTGATCAGCTCGACCGCCGGGAGAGGGCGGTCGGCGATGTCCTCGCCGTTGAGCATCTTGTCGATCGACACCGCGGCCTCGTGGCCGTGCGCCACCGCCCAGATGATGTTCTTCGGCCCGAAGGCGGCGTCGCCGCCGAAGAACACCTTGGGATTGGTCGAGACAAAAGTCTGCGTATCGACCTTGGGCATTCCCCACTTGTCGAAATCGATGCCAATGTCGCGCTCGATCCACGGGAAAGCGTTCTCCTGGCCGACCGCCACCAGCACGTCGTCGCAGGGGAAATGCTGGTCGGGCTCGCCCGACGGCACCAGCTTGCGCCTGCCGCTGGCATCGTATTCGGCCTTCACCTTCTGGAAGGTGACGCCGGTGAGCTTGCCGTTCTCGTGAGTGAATTCGGTGGGCACCAGGAAATTATTGATCGGGATGCCCTCGTGCATGGCGTCTTCCTTTTCCCAAGGCGACGCCTTCATCTCTTCGAAGCCCGAGCGCACGACCACGTCGACCTTTTCGCCGCCAAGCCGGCGCGCCGAGCGGCAGCAGTCCATGGCGGTGTTGCCGCCGCCGAGCACGACCACGCGCTTGCCGATCTTGGTGGTGTGGCCGAACGACACTGAGTTAAGCCAGTCGATGCCGATATGGATGCTCGCGGCCGCTTCCTGCCGGCCCGGGATGTCGAGATCGCGCCCGCGCGGCGCGCCGGAGCCGACGAACACCGCGTCCCAGCCTTCCGCCAGCAGTTCCTTCAGGCTGTCGATGCGCGTGCCGCTGCGGAACTCAACTCCGAGATCGAGGATGTAGCCGCATTCCTCGTCGATCACAGAATCCGGCAAACGGAATTTCGGGATCTGCGTGCGGATCATGCCGCCTGCTTTCGGATCCCCGTCGAATACGACGCAATGTAACCGAGCGGGGCGAGGTCGCGCGCTACCGTCAACGACGCCGGTCCGGCGCCGACCAGCGCCACGCGCTTGCCGTTCTTGCGCGCGGCGGGCTTCGGCATACGGTCTTTGACATCGTCTTTGTAATCGGCGGCGACGCGTTTCAAACGGCAGATTGCCACCGGCTCGTTCTCGACGCGCACGCGCCGGCATGCCGGTTCACACGGGCGATCGCAGGTGCGGCCCAGTACGCCCGGAAACACGTTCGAATGCCAATTGATCATATAGGCGTCGGTATAACGCCCATGCGCGATCAGCCGGATGTATTCGGGGACCGGTGTGTGGGCCGGACAGGCCCATTGGCAATCGACGACCTTGTGGAAGTAGTCGGGCGCCGCGATATCGGTATTCTTCATTGACTCCTCGAAACGCCCCTCCGCTACGCGGGTTACTCGACGGTGGTGCGTCGCAGCCGCAGGCGGCTGGTATTTTCCCCCGATCGGCCTTGTCATTCGGCGCGATTCCGAGGATGGATATTATTGCGGAATAAGCGTTAAGGCTACCTATCCCTCCGTCATGGCTCTGTCCTATCAACCGCAAGTGACGCCTTATGTTTCCCGCCCTGTGAAACTTGCCATAGACGGCCTTGGCGGCACTTTCCAAAGCATCAATAAGGCGCGCGCATGGCGGCTTCCGGCGCTGGAAAGCTGGCGGAATCCGCGGCCCCGACGATGCCTGTTGCGGTGCACCATCACGGGATCTGGTGCACCATCACGGGATTCGAAGGCGGCTATTTTGCCGCCCTATGAAAATATACCGCGCCTTTGGTGCCCCCGTATTCGCGTCATCAGTATTGGCGCCAGCAATAGCGCCGGCGCACCCAGCGGCGGTGATATCGCACCCGCCGGTAGCGGCAGACGATGTAGCCGTCGTCCCCATAATAATAAGGCGAGGAATGATAAGGGTAGGGCGCACCAAAGCCGAAGCCGAAGACGAAGCCGCCGCCCCTGTGGACGCGATGAGAGCGGCCGCTCGAGCGATGGCCAGCATAGCGCTGTCCGCCTGACACGTGGCCGCCGCCGGAGCGCATTCGAGCGCCGCTTCTGGAAGGCCCGTGGCTTGGGGCGGCTGCGCCGGCGCGGGCACCTCCGCGGACGCCACTGTTGGGGGGCGCTGCCATGGCCGGTGCGCAGGCGATCGCAGAGGCAAAGATCAGTGCCGCCACTGGTACGGTGATGTTCCTGAGAGCCATATCCACCTCCATCGACGACACGTCGGCCCGTGCGTCTTGGGTTTTTGGTGCCCCCAATTGTAGAAACGGCTGGGTCGGCAAAACCCGACGCTGCTGGAGCGTTTTGTTGCCGCGGTAGACGAAAGCGTCATGTCTTCCCATATTGGGAACATCGCCAGCCGACCAGCCATCCCTTCGGTTCCCGAACAGACCATGCGCGAGATATTCGACGACATTTTCGAGGACCAGACGGCCGACCCCATGGAAGCGGCGCGCCGTGCCATGCGGCCGCCGCTGCGCAAGCGCTTCTATGCGCGCGCCGCGGCCGGCGAGGGCACGCCGCAGGGCTTCCCGGTCGCGCTTGACGAGAAGCCAGTGCGGACTCCGCTGCGGCGATTTTTGGCCGCGCCGAGGCCGGCCCTGGCGCAAGCCATTGCGGACGAATGGAACGCGCAGGAACAGGTCATTGACCCCGGCCGCATGCCGCTCACCCGGCTCGCCAATGCAGTCATTGACGCAGTCACTGACGCGTCCGGTCCGGTGACGGCGGAGGTCGAGAAATACCTCGGTTCGGATCTTGTCTGTTATCGCGCCGATGCGCCCGCCGGCCTGGTCGAGATGCAGGCGTCAGCCTGGGATCCGGTACTGGCTTGGGCGCACGACGCGCTCGGCGCGCGGTTCGTGCAGATCGAAGGTGTGATGCACGCCGCGCAGCCGCTTGAAGCCGTCGCCGCCGCGCGTAACGCAATCCCGTCGGATCCCTGGCGGCTCGGCGCCGTGTCGTCGATCACCACGCTCACCGGTTCGGCGTTGCTCGCAATAGCGCTGGCGCACGGCCGGCTCGATGCGGAAACCGCATGGGCCGCCGCGCACGTGGATGAGGATTGGCAGATGAAGCAATGGGGCCGCGATGAAGTCGCGCTGGCTCGCCGCGCCTATCGCCAAGCCGAACTCGAAGCCGCGGCGAGGGTGCTCACCGTTCTGCGCTGACGCGGTTAGCGTTCGATGCCCAACGCCTCGATCAGGGGGCCGAGTTCTTGTTCATAGGCGCGTGAGCGGCCTACCGAATTGCGGTAGATCGGTTGGCGCACCTGCGCGGCGCTTGCGGTCAGCACCGGCCGCTGCACTTCGTGAAATCGCAGGCAGGCGTCGTCCCAAGGCAGGCCGCAATGGGCGACGATGCGCCGCGCCAGGCGCTCGGTGTCCGCCACCATGTCTTCGTATTGCACATCGAGCATGACCTCTGCTGGCAGCACACTGCACCAATGCGCCATAAGCGCTTCGTAGGCGCGGAAATAGCGGCCGAGCTCGCCGAGGTCGTAAGCGAATTTCTGTTGCCCGGCGAACAGAATCGAAAAGCACGACAGGCACGTGTCCAGCGGATCGCGTTTCGTATGGATGATGCGCGCGTTCGGCAGCGCCAGATGGATCAATCCAGCAAAGATGTAGTTGGACGGAAGCTTGTCGGTGAAGCGCTCCGCCGCCGGCAGAGCATCGGCAATGCGCGACAGATAAGCCGCGCCTAGAGCGGCAAGGCGGCCGGGCGCCATCGCCGGGACGATCTCAGGATAGTTCCCTGGGACGGTCGCAGCGAGCGCCATGGCGAAGTCCTGCCGTTCACCGCCGGCCTGCACCGCCGGATGCGCGGCGAGGATCTGCTCGACCAGGGTGGTGCCGGAGCGCGGCATGCCGACGATGAAGATCGGTTGCGCGGATGGATCGCCGTTTTCCGCCATGCGGCGCATCAGGTCGGGGGTGAAGGTCTCGGAGATGCGCGCGAGCACGCTCAACACCGCGGCTTCGTCGTAGTCGATCTGCTTGCGCTTCAGCGCGTTACCTCGCACGAGATGCTGGAACATACGCATCGGCTGGCCGATGTCGCCGTAGGCCTTGGCCAAGGCGAAGTGCAGGTCAGTCTGGGCTTCGGTTGCGAGCGTGTCGGGTGCTTCCAGCAACCGTTCCATGGTGGCGAGGAACGGATCGTCGGCGCTAAAGCGCTTTACCGCGCCGAGCAGGCGATAGGCGGCGGCGTCGCGCGGATCGGCGCCCAGCGCGCGTTCGAGCGAAGCGCGCGCTTCTTCCGTCCGGCCGAGGGCGAACAGCACCTGGCCGCGCTGCCTTAAAGCGTCGGCCATGCCGGCTTCGATCGCCAGCGCCGCATCGAGACTGGCGAGACTTCTCGTCATAGCGTTGCGCCTCGAATAACGCCCGGCCGAGAAGGTAGTGCGAGGCCGCTGCGGCGGGCTTCAGGGCCACGACTTCCCGGAAACACGCGACGGCTTCCTCCCACTGGCGGCGGCGCCAAAACAAGTCTCCCAGGCTCGCATGCGCGTCGACGATTTGCGGCTGCAGGCCGACCGTCGTCCGGTAATGGGCGATCGCCACCTCGTCGCGCTGCAGGCGCTCGCAGGCCTTGGCCATGCCGAAATGCGCTTCCGCCAGATCGGGCGCGAACGCCAACGCATAGGTGAAGCTTTCCACCGCTTCGGTATCTCGATCGAGCGCCGCCAGCGTGTGGCCACGATTGCACCACGACACAACATTGCTGGCGTCGATCGCCAGCGCGCGGTCGTAGCCCATGAGGGCTTCGGCGTGGCGGCCCATCGCCGCCTGCGAATCCGCCATGTTGACGATCGCCATTTCGAAATTCGGATCGATGGCGATAGCGCGCTCAAAGCACACGAGCGCTTCCTTTGCGTTGCCGAGGCGATCCAGGACCATGCCGGCGAGGTTGTGCGCCGGCGCATGGTCGGGCCGCAATTCAATCAGTTTGAGTAAAGCCTCACCGCCGGCCTGGAACTGGCCGCGCTGGCAATGCGCGCGCCCGAGCAGAAAGAGCGCGTCGATGTGGTCGGGTTCGGCGGCCAGGATTTGCCGATAGCTCGCGGCGGCGCCGGCCAGGTCGCCGCGCGCTTCAAGGGTGATCGCCTCCTGGAGCAGGGCCGCGGTCTTCATCGGCGGTCGTCGAATCGATTCCCCTGAGACAGGTGCGCCGTATAACAGAACTGGCCGCGCAGCGATATTCCAGCGCTATCTAGCGGCGGCGTCGCGATGCTGCCGGGCTGGCCGTCTTGTGAAGCGCCCCGTTGGGCGCATCAGCCCAGCCGTTCGCGCAGGGCGGCGGCGATTTGCGCGAAGACCGGCGCCCATTGTCCGGGATCGTCCTGCCGGAACAGGCGCATCTCCGGGTACCAGGGGCTGTCCTCGCGTTCGAGCAGCCAGCGCCAGTCCGGCACTAACGGGGTCGCCAGCCAAGCCGGGTGGCCGAGCGCGCCGGCGATATGGATGGGCAGGGCGTCGACGCCGACCACCAGATCGAGATTGGAGATGATGGCGGCGATCTCGAGCATAGTCTCGGCATTGACCTGCGCGTCGGAGAGCGGCCGCTCGACCTTGTCGCTGAACGGCACCGGCGCGGTCGCGCGCAACACGCCTTGCGTATGCAGCGCGATCAACCGCACGCCGCGCAAGGCCGCGAGCGGCGCGAATTCGGCGAGCGCCACGCCGCCGGCTTCGCCGCGCCAGCAGATGCCGACCTTCAGGTCCATGCCGGCGAGCCTCTGCGCCCAGGTCTTAACACGTTCCTCGGGTGCGGTGAGATAAGCTTCCTGCTCCGGGACCGTGTCGGGCGTCAGATGCAAGGAACCCATCACCGACTGCAGCGGGAACTGGAGCATGCGGCGCGGATCGTCGGCGAGCGCGGCGGGATTATCGATCACGCGCTCGACCTTCGGCAGCGTGGAAAGTAGCGGCATCAGTTCGCTTGGCGTCAACAGGGTGACGTCGTAGCCGCGGCCCGCGAGCAGCGCGGCGTAGCGGGAAAACATCACGCTGTCGGCGACGCGATCTTCCGACAGCAGCACCAGGCGGAAAGGTCCGGCCGGCTCGCCCCTCCAGGACGGCACGTCGGGAAGCAGCGGGCGGGTGGGGCGCGAATTCGTACAGCGGCCAGGCGGGGCGCCAGTCGCCGGTGAGCAGCATGATCTCGGCGAGCGCCGCGCGCGGGCCCGGCTCGTCGGGCGCGAGCGTGCGCGCGTGCTCCATCAGCTTGCGCGCCTCGTCGAAGTTGCCGCGGTATTTCGCCGCCACGCCCTTTTGCAGATAGGCGAGATACATTTTCGGCTGCAGCACGATGACTTGCTCGTAGGCCGCGTCGGCCTCCTCCAGCCGGCCGAGCATGGCCAGCGCGTTGGCGCGGTTGAGCAGGAAGGCGGGCTCCTTGGGCGCCAGCTTCACCGCCTTGTCGTAGCTTTCGAGCGCCTCGAGGTGGCGGCCCATCTCCTGCAGCAGCGCGCCGCGGTTGATCCAATCCGGCGCCGACAGCGGGTCGAGCGCCACCGCCCGGTTGAAGCTTTTCAGCGCCTCCTCGGGGAAGCCGGCCTGCGCCACCAGATTGGCGCGGTTGCCGTGCGCCTCGGCGAAATTGGGGTCGACCGCGATCGCCGTGTCGTAGCACCTGGCCGCCTCGGTGAACGCGCCCAGCCGCTCGTGGGCCTTGCCGATCAGGTTGTGCAGCCGCGCGTCCGGCTTGCCGACCTTGAGGGCGCGCTCGGCGAGATCGATGCCCTGCTCGTACTGGCCCTCCTGGCAGGCCACCATGGCCACGTAGTAGAGCGCCTCGGCGTTCTTGGGGTCGTTGCGCAGCACCTCGGTGTAGCTCTCCATGGCCTGGGCCAGCTGGCCCTGGCGGTGATGGAAAAGGGCCTGTTGGAGGAGCTGCGCGGCAGAATCGGTCATGAACAGGTCTAAGCAGGGATTTGGGGCGTAGCCAAGTCTCTCCAAGCGGTCATTCCGGGACGCGGGCTGCAAGCCCGCGGGCCTGGAATCCATAACCCCTGTCTGGCCGTAGCCTCGGTCGCTATGGCGTATGGATTCCGGGTTCGCGGCCTAAGGGCCGCGCGCCGGAATGACGGTTTCGGGTCGCCATGCTATGGCTCGGACAACTGGAATCCGCAGGGCAGGGCGCTGGAAGCGACATGAAGGACATCCTCGACAAACTGGACAAGCGGCGGGCGGAGGCCCTCCTGGGCGGCGGCGAGAAGCGCATCGAGGCCCAGCACGCGCGCGGAAAATTGACGGCAAGAGAGCGCATCGAACTGCTGCTCGACAAGGGTTCCTTCGAGGAGTTCGACATGTTCGTGGAGCACCGCTCCATCGACTTCGGCATGGAGAAGCAGAAGATCCCCGGCGACGGCGTCGTGACCGGCTGGGGCACCATCAACGGCCGCGCGGTCTATCTCTTCTCCAAGGACTTTACCGTGTTTGGCGGTTCGCTGTCGGAGGCGCATGCCCAGAAGATCATGAAGGTACAGGACATGGCGCTGAAGGCGCGCGCGCCCATCATCGGCCTGTTCGACGCCGGCGGCGCCCGCATCCAGGAAGGCGTCGCGGCGCTGGGTGGTTACGGCGAGGTGTTCAAGCGCAACGTCATCGCCTCCGGCGTCATTCCCCAGATCAGCGTCATCATGGGCCCCTGCGCCGGCGGCGACGTCTATTCGCCGGCGATGACCGATTTCATCTTCATGGTGCGCGACACCTCCTACATGTTCGTCACCGGTCCGGACGTGGTGAAGACCGTCACCAACGAGGTGGTCACCGCGGAAGAACTCGGCGGCGCGAGCGTGCACACCACCAAGTCGAGCGTCGCCGACGGCGCCTTCGAGAACGACGTTGAGTGTCTCCTGCAGATGCGCCGGCTGATCGACTTCCTCCCGTCCAACAACGAAAGTGGCGTGCCGGCTTGGCCGACGCAGGACGCCACCGACCGCGTCGATGACATCCCTCGACACGCTGGTGCCCGACAACCCGAACAAGCCCTACGACATCAAGGAGCTGATCCACAAAGTCGCCGACGAGGGCGACTTCTTCGAAATCTCGCAGGCCTACGCCAAGAACATCGTCACCGGCTTCGGCCGCATCGAGGGCCGCACCGTCGGCTTCGTCGCCAACCAGCCGATGGTGCTGGCCGGCGTGCTCGACAGCGACGCCAGCCGCAAGGCCGCGCGGTTTGTCCGTTTTTGTGATGCCTTCAATATCCCGATCGTCACCTTCGTCGACGTGCCCGGCTTCCTGCCTGGCACCGACCAGGAATATGGCGGGCTGATCAAGCACGGCGCCAAGCTCCTGTTCGCCTATTCGCAATGCACGGTGCCGCTCGTCACCGTCATCACCCGCAAGGCCTTCGGCGGCGCCTATGACGTGATGGCCAGTAAGCATGTCGGCGGCGACGTCAACTACGCCTGGCCGACCGCGCAGATCGCGGTGATGGGCGCCAAGGGCGCGGTGGAGATCATCTTCCGCGGGCGCACGGCGGAGGAGATCTCGGCGCAGACCAAGCAATACGAGGACCGCTTCCTGTCACCCTTCGTCGCCGCCGAGCGCGGCTATATCGACGACGTGATCATGCCGCACGCGACGAGGAAGCGCGTGGCGCGGGCGCTGGCGATGCTGCGGAACAAGCACGTGGAGTGGCCGGCGCGGAAGCACGACAATTTGCCTCTCGATCGTCATGCCCGGCACAAGGCGCCGGGCATGACGGGCAAAGTCCCAGGAACGAAAATGAGCGCATACGATAGACCGATCGTCACCCGCAAAGGCGAGGGCAGCGGCAACACCGGCCAGTCCGGCGGCCTGAAATTGATGACCGGGGTTGGCCCGCAAAACACGCCGGCGACGAGGCTCTGGTTCGGCACCGCCGGCAATCCACCCGGCTTCCGTTCGCTGCCGCATCATCACGGCGAGGCCGAGACCGGCGCTTATGTGTTGAGCGGCCGCGCCCGCGTTTTCTGGGGCACGGACTATGGGGAGTTCGTCGATCTTGCGGCCGGCGACTTCATGTTCGTGCCGCCGCTCATCCATCACCTTGAATGCAACATGAGCACGACCGAGGAATTATGGTGGCTGGCTTGCCGCACGCCGGAGAACATCGTGATCAATCTGCCCGACGTCGACGACGCGCTGCTTGCGGGCTACCGGCGGGCGTGAGGATGGGCGGGGCGGTATGCGGGGTTTCGTCGCTCTTCGCCGCCGCCGAGCGCGGCACTATCGGCGACGTGATCATGCCGCACGCGACCCGCAAGCGTATCGCTCGGGCGCTGGCGATGCTGCGGAACAAACACGTGGAGTGGCCGAGTAGGAAGCACGATAATTTGCCGGTGTGATTTTCTCTTTCACCCTCCCTATGCGAACTCGGATGTTTCCGAGTTCGCCAACGCAAGGGTTGGGGTGGGTCGGCGCGCGGCACGCGCGCCGGGGTGGGGGAATTGTACGGTGGCAATCGGCCGCGACTCCGCTTATGTTAGCGCCATGAACGAAAGCCTTAAAAAGCTCCTGGAAGCGGCCAAAACGGCCAAACAAAGCCCGGCGCAGCAGGAAGAGCAGCGCCGCAGCTTCGTCTATGGCAACACGGCCTTTGAAAACAGCCTGATCACCCGGGAAATGGTCGATCAGGAGGCCGAGAAGCTGGCGCGAGAGGCCGATGTCGGAAAGCGGGAGCGAGCGGCGGAATAGCCGGGCTCTCGAGGCCCCGCTTATTGCCGATCCCAGGGCTCGCGCCGCAGCCGAAGCGCGCAACGGCCTTCGCCAATACGACGCCGGGATCAGGACCATACAGACCGCGCTTGAGCGCGGGTCGTTCAAGCTGCGGCCTTCTCTCGTTCTCGCCCTTCATCGCGAAGCACTCGCCGGCATCAGCAGCTATGCCGGCAATTATCGTCCGGCGGGCGTGCAGATCGAGGGCAGCAAGCACGAGCCGGCCGGGGCGCATCTCGTGCCCGAGCTCATCGAGGACATGTGCGATTACGTCAATGAGCATTGGGAGACGAGCACGCCCATCCATCTCGCCGCCTATATCATGTGGCGTTTGAATTGGATTCATCCCTTTGCGGACGGCAACGGCCGGACGTCACGCATTCTTTCTTACGTAATGCTGGCGATCCGTGCCGGCGCTATTCCTCCGGGCACGCCCACGATCCCCGATCAAATCGTTGAGAATCGGTCGCCCTATTTCGACGCACTGGATGCGGCGGATACGGCGTGGCGGAGCGGCCAAACAGACGTTTCCAAAATGGAAGAATTGCTGGGCGGCATGCTCGCCAGGCAACTTGCTGGTTTCTATCAGACTGCGGGTGGTAAGATGCCCGATACTGAGGGCGGGGCGTAATAGTGGCGTCGCCGCCGCGCGCGGCCGTATCGATGACGTGAACGTGCCGCGTGTGACGCACAAACGGGTGGTCAGGGCATTGGCGATGCTGAGGAACAAGCACGTGGAGTGGCCCGCCAGGAAGCACGATAATTTGCCGGTGTAAGTGGATGCCATTCAGCGAGCGCGTAAAATACATTGCGAAGGCCAAGGCGGCGTTCCGTTGTTGTGTCTGTCATAAGCCGTTTGTTGAAGTTCACCATCTCATTCCTGAGGCAGATGGTGGTCCAAATGAATTATCAAATGCCGCGCCGTTGTGTGCATCTTGCCATGATCTTTTTGGCGGTAATCCTGAAAAGAGAAAGACACTCACACAGATGAGAGATCATTGGTGGGAATTGATGGCCGAGAGGCAAAAAGATTTGACAAGCCCCTCGATCAGCGAAGTGCCTTATGAAATTGCTCGGGATGCAAACTATGAAGGTGCACTGCGGAGTGAGAAAGTCGCCATTTATCACTTGGTCCTAAGTAACGACACTTTCGACACCACCGCCGACGTGCTCGTTAGGCTTGTCAAACAAACCCAAGATTTGCGGCCAAACATGAACAGGGCTCTTTACCTAGACATAGAGGATCATAGGAATGCCGAAGGCGGCTTTGACCAAGATATGTTCGAGCTTCAAAGATATTTTATTCTTGGAGTTTTGATGCCTTATATCAGCGAGCTTTATATGCCGCTCTTAAGAGCGAAAAATCAGAAACTGCAGAGGAGCGACTTGCCTTCTGAGGTCAAAATTGTTCGCGATTTGAACATCAATGCTGCGATCGACCAAGGCGTCGAAGAAATTTGGTTGCCTGAAAAGGGGGTGAGTTTACGATTGAACAAGAGGACTTAGCGGGCGTAGTCCGGATGGAGCGAAGCGAAATCCGGGATTGGTATGATGACTGCATCGTCCCGCATTTCGCTGGCGCTCCACGCGGGCTACATGTTGTCTGGGCTTCCCAACAAGCACTTGGAAATGCCGCTGCGGAAGCGCGATAACGCGTTTCTCTAGCCGTCAACGCCACGCCAACCCGCGACGCCGGGTCGCGCCGTCCCTTTGGCCGACTCTGCTAAAATGGCCGCGCAGGGAACCAAGAGGGGACCTGCCGCGTAGGAAACCAATGATAGGGGACCTGCCATGGCCAGTATCGAGACTGAATCAGACAGGGGCATTCTGCACGATGGCGGAACGACGCTGACGCTCGACAAGGCGGCTGGCGAGGCGGTGTTGCAGCGCAAGCTTCTGTTCTAGACCAGGAAGCCGGACGTGTTACCTCTCGCCGAGATCGACGACATTGCGGTGAAGTCGGAGACGGACCCCATGTCGAGCGCCACGCTCTATCACAGCGTCATGCACCGGCGGTCCGGCGAGACCACCGTGCTCACCACCGAGCCGGTCCAGGAAGCCGAGGCGACGGTGAGGACGCTGCGCAGCTTCGTTGGGCTGAATTAGGCATTGGAACGACACTGAAGCCTTTTGCGCGCGGCGCATCCCCGGCCGCGCGAAAGCCGGCTGTTGCCCACAGGTAAGCCGGGAGTTTTGCGAGACCTTTCTGTCGTCTTGGCCGGGCTTGTCCCGGCCATCCACGTCTGTTTTGCCGCAATTATTCAAAGATGTGGATGCCCGGCACAAGGCCGGGCATGACAGGTTCCAGCGAAGGCACTGATTTCGTTGGCCGCATCTTGAGCCGCACGCTAAGCTCTAAGCCGTCCATCTCGCCGCCTCACAAGTCTCGAATATGCCGCCCCCACCTTTACCCTACACCGCCGTTCCCGAATCCTTCCGCCTGCCGCCCGGCGCGAATTTCGGCGGCACGTCGGGCGTCGCGTTCAATTCGAAGGGCAACATCTTCGTCATCCATCGCGGGCCGATGCCGCTGATGGAATTCGATGCCGACGGCAATTTCATCCGCGGCTTCGGCGACGGCCTGTTCGAGCGGCCGCACGGTCTGCGCATCGACGCCGACGACAACATCTGGGCGACGGATGTGGCGGCGAACCTGGTCTACAAGTTCGATCCCGCCGGGCGGCTCGCCATGGTGCTCGGCTGCAAGGGCCAGACCGGCGAGTGGCACCCCTACGGGCACCTGCGCCTCTTTCACGAGCCGAACGAGGCGGTGGTAGGGCCGACCAGCGACATCTTCGTGCTGCAGGGGCACGGCAAGGCGGAGTTGCTGGTCGCTCAAGTTCGACCGCGACGGCAACTTCATCAAGACCTGGGGCGGCACCGGCAAGGGGCCGGGCCAGTTCGACCTGCCGCATTCGCTGGTGTTCGACGATGCGGGGCTGCTCTACATCGCCGACCGCAACAACGCGCGCATCCAGGTGTTCGACGCCGACGGCAACTATCTCGCTGAGTCCTCGCACCCGGGTACGCCGTGCGGGCTGTTCATGGATACCGACCGGCAGCACATCTGGCTGGCGCACGGCCACTGCGGCGAAATCATGAAGCTCGATCTGGCCGGCAACGTCGTCGGCCAGATCGAAGGCGCCGGGCAGGGCAAGACGCTCGGCAAATACGGCGAGGCGCATTACATCGCGCTGAGCCCGCGCGGCGAGATCTTCGTCGCCGATACGCTGAACTGGCGCGTGCAGAAGTACGTGAGGACGTAGCGCGGATGAGCGAAGCGTAATCCGCCGCGCGATTTTCACAACAGCATCGGCGCTCCTGGCGGGTTACGCCTTCGGCTAACCATTCCTACGCCTGGACGCATTCCTCCGTTCGTCACCGCGCAGGCGGAAACGGGAATGCTCCAACCGATTCGCGCCGTTATGCTTGCCGCGCTGCAATGAGGTTTGGTCATTCCCCGGGGCGAAGCGCACCTTCCATGCCGAAAACGTTCGCCTCTTTCCTCACCAATCTTCGCGCCGAGGCGCCGGTGCTGCGACCACCGCCACCTTCTTCACGGGCGGCGATCTCGCCGGATCACTTTGTCGCGACTGACCCACAGCGGGCAGTCACCATTGTCGGGTACTCGCCGAACTGCGACCTTGCAAAATCCGGCGCCTAACGCTGCCACATCTAAAGGCCGCAGGTCATTAGCGTCCTCTTTTCATTCTAACTCGTCATGTGTTTTCGAAGACAATTTTATAGATTGGCTTTCCAATATGAAAACCAATACTGGCTTAAAGAGCGGTTGTTCACTGAACGAATTCAATTGTTGGGCGTAAATTAGAGCGGACGATCAACGAAACGATGGGTGTACGAACGCAGTTAAGATGGAGCGAAGTCATGTCAACGGCGATGCTTTTTATCGGCTGCTTCGTTTTGTTTTGGGGCGCATACAGGCGGTTCGAGCGTATGGAAGATCGCGCGAATCAACTTGAGCTTATGAAACGCAAGCAAAACCACGCCAAACAATGGGGTCTTGCTGAGGAGGAAGTAGAAAGATCGAATGCCCTTAAGGCTGCCGAACACAACAATTGGAAAGACGTAGTGAAGTTCGAGTGTGCGTGTTGGAGTTTGCATATCTTGGGCGCGCTATTCCTGATCGTTGCAACAGCAATGTGGTTTCATGAGAAGCAAAATCATTCATCGGCTGAATTGGCGAATATCGTGGTGATTGTAAGCGTGTTTGTATTGTTGGGGTTTAACATCATTGTGGCAGACAAACGATTTGAAAGAATGGAAATGGAGATTGCTTGGCTCAATCACATATTTAAGGTGATGTACGATCATGCAGAAAATTTGAAGACGGGCCTGGTCGGCCGCAACATGAAATTGGCGGATAGACTCGATAAATTGGAAAAGGCGCATCTGCTTGATGAGCCCTCACCTTGATCCGCCTAAGTTCGCAAAGCGAACATTCTGATCAAATTGTAGGTAGACTATTCCGGCTGCTCTCATCGATCTGCGCGTCGACCGCGACTATGCGACCCGCCGGTTCAATTCGCATCGCTGCAATTGCGAAAAAATCATAATCGTCGGCATGCGGGTGTTCTGCCGCAGTTGGTGGTCTCTGTGATGTCAAGCAAGGCGGGCGTCGTCGCTTGTCGGCTGATTCCGTTAAAAGTCGAAAGTCAAGCTGCGTCGTGACGAGAGAACAGGTGAGTGAATGCGCGCGCAACACGTTCCGTTCGTCTCCGTATTCGGGTGCAGCATTCGGCTGGCCCGAGCACAGGCTCCAGCGGGGACCCGGCGCCAAGGACACCGCGTCTGCGAAAAAACTGGAATCCCGCTTGCGCGAGAATGAACGGGGTAGGGTTCGTTCCGGCCGATTCTCGCGGTAAGCTTGCCGCGCTGCAATGTGGTTTGGTCATTCCCCGGGGAAGCGCACCTTTCATGCCGAAAACGTCCGCCTCTTTCCTCACCAATCTCCGCGCCGAGGCGCCGGTGCTCGCGGGTGCTGCGACCACCGCCATCTTCTTCACGGTCGGCGCAGGCTGGACCGCGAATTTCACTCACCCGGCGTTCACCGCTGCCATCTTCGTCTGGCTGTTCCTCGCCATGATATGGTGCGCCTTCGGTGTCGTGCGCCACGCCGAGGCGCTGGCCGAATATCTCGGCGAGCCCTTCGGCACGCTGATCCTCACCATCTCCGTCGTCACGATCGAAGTCACCATCATGGCGACCGTGATGCTGCACGGCGGGCCCAACCCGACGCTGCCGCGCGACACTGTGTTCGCCGTGATGATGATCGTGCTCAACGGCATGGTCGGCCTGTCGGTGATGATGGGCGCCTGGCGCCACCGCCAGCAGCAGTACAGCTTACAGGGTGCGGTCGCGTTCCTGGCGGTGATCTCATGCCTCGCGGTGCTCGCGCTGGTGATGCCGACCTTCACCACCTCGACCAAGGGTCCGACGCTGACGGTACTGCAGGCGACAGCGTTCGGCGTACTCACGGTTGGCATCTACGCCGGCTTCCTCGGCATCCAGACCACACGCCACCGCGCCTTCTTCTTGGAGGCGGGGGACCCGGCGGAGGCCGGCCACGGCGCCCACGCCAAAACGGGCCATGCGCCGGGCGACGGCCCGCGCTATTCGATTCCGGTGCATACGCTGCTGCTGGTGCTGACGCTGCTGCCGGTGGTGCTGCTGTCGAAGCCGCTCGCCCACATTATCGACTACGGCATCGAGGAACTGCACGCGCCGACCGCTCTCGGCGGCGTCATCATCGCCATCCTGGTGCTGTCGCCGGAAGGGCTGACCTCGTTCCAGGCCGCGCGGCGCAACCAGTTGCAGCGCTCGGTCAATCTGTCGCTCGGCTCGGCGCTCTCGACCATCGGCCTCACCATCCCCACCATGTTGGGGATCAGCCTGATTACCGGCACGCCGCTGGAGCTCGGCCTCGTGCCGGCGGAAGCGATATTGCTGGTGCTTACCTTGTTCATCGCGCAGATGACGTTCTCCGGCGCGCCCACCAACATCCTGCTTGGCGCCGTTCATCTGGTGCTGTTCGCCACTTTCGTGGTGCTGATCTTCAATCCGTGAGGTGCCGATGCCGAAATCGCTCTTCATCGTTCGTGCCGTTGTTGCCGAAGTCCATCGGGACAAATTCGATCATTGGTACTCGAGCGATCATCTGCCGTGGGCGTTCAAGATCTTCCAATGCGAGAAGGCCTGGCGCTTTTGGAGCGTGGCGGAGCCGGGCGTGCACTACGCGGCGTACCAGTTCGCCGACATGACTGCGCTCGAAGCCGCGCTCGCGCGCGATGAGTTCAAGGACCTAGTTGCCGACTTCAACAAGAGCTGGCCGAAAAGCGTCACCCGGACCTGGGACAAGGTCACGCTGGCGGAAGAGCGCTATGCGTAGCCGAGTTCGGCAGGGCAAGCGCGGCGCGGCTCAGGTTCCCGCCACCACCTTGTTGCGCAGGGTGCCGATCCCGGTGATTTCGATCTCCACCGTGTCGCCCGGCCTGATGTTCTGTGGCACGCCGTCGGTGCCCATCCACATCACGTCGCCCGGCTCGATGGTGCAGTACTTGCTCACCTCTGCGATATAGGTGGCGGTGTCGAAAATCATGTTGTTGGTCGCGAAGTCGTCGGTCACCTTGCCGTTGACACGGATGACGGTGCGCATGTCCGCCGGGTTCAGCCCGGTCACGATCCAGGGCCCCATCGGTTTGAAGGTATCCGCGTTCTTGGCGCGCCACATGGTTCGGTCTTCCTTTTGCCACGTGCGCTCGCTGATGTCGTTGCCTATGGTCCAGCCGAACACATGGTCGAGTGCGTTCTCTTCGCTGACGTTGCGTGCGCGCTTGCCGAACACCGCCACCAGTTCGCCCTCGTATTGGAAGGCCTCGCCCGCATTGGCTGGCTTCACGATGTTCTCTTCGTGGGCGATCAGCGCGTTGTTGGCGCGATAGCCGATGTCCGGCTTCTTGGGGAACGCCGGCTCGGTTCCGCGCTTGGCGGCCATGCGGCGGATATGGTCCTCATAGTTGATGCCGACGCAGTAAAACACCGAGGGGATCACCGGCACCTCCAGCTTGACGTGCTTGAGAGAGTAGGCGCGGTCGGTGCGCTTATTCTCACCCCATGGACTGCCTTCGACGGCAGTCACCTGGTCGCCCTCGATCACGCCGAAGCGGATCGCCCCCTCTTTGCTGAAGCGGCACCACGCCGTCATCGTTTTCCCCGTTTTTGGGCGCTGGACGGCAGGAGTATCGGGACAACGGTTGCCCCGCGCAAGATAGCGGAGGCGCGCGGGTCGTGTCATAGTGCGGCACGATTATCGCGGGGGCGGCACGTGACGACACGACTGACGGCGGTGGTCATCGCCGTGCTCGATGCCATTGGATGGGGCCTGGCGGCGTTCAATCTGCTAATCGCAGACGGCGACCCGGCCACACGGGGCCTCGATCAACTCGGCGGTTACGCGATCACTGTCTTATTCGTGCTGACCGGCCTACCGGCCCTGGTGCTGGCCGTCATGAATCGCGCATCCCGCGTCGCCCTTGGCCTAGCGCTGGCGTTTCCGGCGATCCTCTTGGTGCTGGTGGTCGGGGCAGCACTGGTGCTGCCGTAAGCTCGCATCAGAACCGCGTGGTGAGTGCCGTAAGCCAGGCCGGTGAAGCGTTGACTAGCGCCGTCTCTGCCGCCTTGTCGAGCCCGCTGACAATCATAAGTCCGACCGCCACCAGCAAGCCGCCGAGTGCGTATTTGCCGGCCTTGCCCGCCGCTATCAGGCGGTTGCGCCAGCGCATTAAAGTTTCGCGCGACAACAGCCCCAGCAGCAGCAGCGGCGCGGCGGTGCCGATGCCGAAAGCAAACATGGTCAGCGCCACGTGGCCCAGGTCTTTGCCCTGTGCCGCCAGTACGGAGGCAGCACCCAAAGTCGGGCCGACGCAGGGGCTCCACACCGCGCCGAGCAGGAGCCCGAGCAGGAACTGACCGGTAAGGCCGGAGCGGGAAAAGTCGCCGCCTTGGGTCTGCGCCCAATGGCCGAATGGCCCGGCGGCGACCGCGAGCTGCCCCTGCAGGCGCGGCAGCAGCAGCACGGCCCCGATCGCAATCAGCAGCGAGGCCGCGATCAGGCGGAAGATGTCCTGGTTGATGCCAAGTGAAAAGCCGACGGTGGCGACGAACAGCCCGACCGCCACGAACGACACCGCGACGCCGGCGGCGAGCGCGACAGGACCGAACTTGTGCTCGCTCAGCGCCGCGCCTAGCACGATCGGTAATAGCGGTAGCACGCACGGGGAGAGCGTCGACAGGACGCCAGCCGCTAGTGCAAGGAAAATCGCGGCCATCGGTTCCGCCGCCCTAGAGGGTCTTGCCCAGCAGCGCCGCGATCGAGGCGGGGTTGGTGTCGCCGACCGAGCGGCCGACTTCTGTCTTGCCCTTGTAGGCGATCAGCGTGCTCTGCTGGTTGACGCGCAACTTGCGCAGCAAGGCCTTCTGGGAATCGAAGTCGATGTTGAGCACCACCAGGCTTTTGAATTTCGGCTCGGCCTCGATTTTGCCAAGGATCGGCTTCTGCGCCTTGCAGGTGGGGCACCAGGGCGCGGTGATGTGCAGTAGGATCGGCTTGCCGGCGTTCTGCGCAGCGGTGAAGGCCTGCCGGCTGTAGGTCTGCGGTGTCGCCTGGGCGAGCGGAGCAAAGGTGAGAGCGGTGCCGAACACGAGTGCGCCGGCGGCAGTCATGATTACATGACGACGGTTGAGCATGAAACGACCTCTCAATGAGCGGATTGATCGACCGTTATCTAGCAAGTTGAGCACTCAGCCGCGGTCACGTTTACCGCGCGTGAATTCACGAAATCGTGGGAACCTGGTGATTACCGCCAGCCGCCTCCGCCGTTCACATAGACCGTGTCCGCGGTCATGAATTCGCAGGCATCCGAGCACATAAACAGCACAAGTTCGCCAATTTCCTCCGCCCGGCCGAAGCGCTTCATCGGTATGTCGTCCAGCATCCGCTGCTTAAGTTCGGGTGAGGTCGAGGCCGCGGCGGCGAAAGCGGTATCGATCGGCCCGGGTGAAATCGACAGGCACCGGATGTTCTGAGTGGCGAATTCCCGCGCTACGCCCATGGTCAAAGAATTCACCGCGCCCTTGGCGGCGGCGTAATGCACCGACGTGCCAGGGCCGCCGCGTTTGACCGCCATACTGGCGACGTTGACGATGACGCCGCCACCGTTTTCCAGCATGTGTGGCAGGATGGTCTGCGTGGCGTAGAAGGTGCCTTTGAAATTCAAGTCGAATGTGCGGTCCAACAGGTCCTCGTCAATGTCGAGGAACTTAGAGCGTCGGAGAGCTGAGCCGGCCGAGTTGAACAGAAAATGCACACGCCCGAAATCGTTGATCGCGAGCTGCACCATGTCCTCGACCGCCGCGCGCTTGGTGACGTCGATTTCGAGCGCCAGCGACTGGCCGCCCGTCGCGTTGATCTTCTCGACCGTCTCAGTTGCGCCTTTGCCGTTGATGTCAGCGCAAACCACGTTGGCGCCTTCGCGGGCAAAGATCAGCGCGGTGGCGCGGCCGATGCCGCTGCCTGCGCCGGTGATGATGATGGTTTTCCCGCTGAAATAGTCCGGCGTCTTCGGCATTGGCGCTTTTCCTTCATTCCTGCTGTCGGCGGTCGTCAAGCTGAAAATAGCTTATCCCGTCAACGGTCCGCGCGACTATAATCGGTCGACATCAATTGTCGAATGGGAGGAGAATTTAGCACCATGCCCACCCCGCCACCGATCGAATACGCCGATGCCTCGCCTGAGGTGAGAGCGGTCTATGACGACATCAAAAAGACGCGCAACGTTCCCGACGTGAACAACTTCTGGAAGTATCTGGCGCGCGACCCCGTCACCCTCAAGCGGACCTGGGAGAGCATCAAGGAGATCATGGTGCCGGGTGCCCTCGATGCACTTACCAAGGAAATGATCTATGTCGCGGTCAGCGTCAGCAACGGCTGCGGCTACTGCATCGCCAGCCACACCGCGGCGGCGCGTAAGGCCGGTATGACCGAAGAGATGTTCGGTGAGTTGATGGCAGTCGTCGGCATGGCCAACGAGACCAACCGGCTGGTGAACGGTTATCGGGTGCCGATCGATGAGGCTTATGAGAAGTGACCGCCCGCGACCTCGCAGGGCGCAGGATTAACGCCGGGCGCGCGTCTTGATACGCAGGGGGCGCACGAGAGCCGCGCATGCTGCCTTGTTCGAGAATTCAGAATCAAATGCCACGACCCATGCCGCCGGATTTCCGAGAGACGTGAACACGTCGGGAGGAAGAACATGTCATCGCTGCTTCGGCTTGCTGTCGTCACGGTTTTCGCCATCGCCGGACTGAATGCCGCCGCTTCGCAAACGTCGTCGCCCAAGGACGCCAAGGTCTACATCATCAACATCAAGAACGGCGCCAAGGTCAGAAGTCCGTTCCTGGTGCAGTTCGGCCTTCCGGGCATGGGCGTCGCCCCGGCCGGTGTGGAAAAGCCGAACGCCGGCCACCATCATCTGCTGATCGACACCACGCTCACGCCCGAGCAGACGAAAGCGCCGCCCCCGGCCGACGACCATCACAAGCATTTCGGCGGCGGGCAGACCGAGGCTATGGTCATGCTGCCGAAAGGGAAGCACACTTTGCAGCTCGTCTTCGCCGACCGGTCACACGTGCCGTTCTCGCCGCCGGTGGAGTTGAAGCCGATCACCATCACGGTGCGCTAGGCGTGTGAAGCACCATCCCGGCGCCGCATGGCGCCGGCACGATCCAGATGAACGAGCGTTACTTGGTTGTGGGCGCCATACTGGGGGCCGGCTTCGGCGCCGTCGTTGCGGGCGGCGGGACGGTTTGTGTTGCCGCGCCGGAACCGGTCGTCGTCGGCGGCGCCTTGCTGGCGGTCTGTGTGTTGCTGTTCCAGCCGGCGGCCAGGATGAACGCGATCAAGATCACGACAGCGATGCCGGCGACCCAGCCCCACATGGTAACGTTGCCTCGGTCGCGGCGCAGGTTTGTATTAACTGGTGGCGGATCGTTGTATCCGGATTTGGGGTGGCGTGGATCAGTCATGGCAATCCTCCATCGCTTGGATGCGCCTGATCATGCGAATGGTGGAAACCCGTTACCCCTTCGCTTGTTCCCGGTGAAATCACCAAAAGAGGGGAGCCAAAGCGGTATCGGGGTGCTATAGCGCAGGCCGAAATTCGCCGCACTGCCCTCCCACGCCGGGATCCTCATGTCGCTGAACCGCGCCGTTGTCGCCGCCGCGCCTGTCGTCTTTGTCCTGCTTTGGAGCACCGGCTTCATTGGCGCGCGTTTCGGGCTGCCCTATATCGAGCCGATGACGTTCCTGGCCGTGCGCATGACCTTTGTGGTCATGGTCATGCTGGCGATCGCGTTGATCGCGCGCGCCAGCTGGCCGCGCCTGCCAGGAGTTGGTCACAGCCTGGTCGCCGGCTCGCTTGTGCATGGAGCCTATCTCGGCGGCGTCTTCGTCGCCATCAGTCAGGGCGTGCCGGCCGGCATTTCGGCCCTGATCCCCGGCTTGCAACCGATCCTGACCTCGACGATTGCCAACCGCTTCATGGGTGAGCGTGTCACGCCGCTGCAATGGCTCGGTCTCGTGCTCGGTCTCGTCGGCGTGCTGATGGTCTTGCACGACCACCATATCTTGGCGGCAGGCTCCGCGCTCGGCTGGACGGCGAGCTTCGTGTCGTTGTTCGGCATCACGCTCGGCACGCTCTATCAGAAGCGTTATTGCGGAGCGATCGACTGGCGTGCCGGCAACACCGTGCAATATATCGGCGCCGCGATTTTATTCGCGATCGGTTCGTTCGGCTTTGAAACGCAAGTCATTCATTGGACCGGGCAGCTAATCTTCGCCATCGCCTGGCTGGTGATCGTGCTGTCGATTCTGGCGGTGGCGTTGATGTATTGGTTGATCCGCCGCTCGGCGGCAACGAGTTTCGCTAGCCTGTTCTATCTGGTGCCGGCCACCACCGCTTTGCTCGCTTATATCCTGTTCGGCGAGCGGCTCGACGCCCTGTCTGTCGCCGGCATGGTGGTGTGTGCAGTAGGCGTTGTGCTGGCCAATCGCGCTGCCCGCGTGAAGCCGGCGCCGGCGGTGGCGTCCGAGGCTTAATCTCACTTTCGCTTTTCGAGCACCATCTGCGTCTGGGTGACGATCGCGCACAGCCGGCCGTCGCCGCGGGTGACGCGGGTCTGCCAGACCATGGTGGAACGGCCGCGGTGCAGCGGCGTGCACTCGGCGTAAGCGATGTCGCCGATGGGAACCGCAGCAAAGAAATTGGTTTTGCTTTCGATCGTCGTCGTCTGCTGGCCTTCCTTCAAATTCGCGGTCGCGGCAGTGCCGCCGAGATTGTCGGCCAGCGCCATGATGGCCCCGCCGTGCAGGATACCGAAGCGGTTGTTGAGTTCGTCTCGCGCCCGCAATTCGGCGGTCACCCGCTCGGCCGAGACGTGGGTTACTTTCATGCCGAGGAATTCGGCGAACGGTGGCTGTTCGAGCGCCATCGCATTGAAATCGTTCATGTCGAAATGCTCCAGCTTCTTGCGGCCGGCATTAATCTCAGGCAGGCGCCGGAAAGCAAGAGCGACATTGCGCCAGGGCGCGGGCAGGGGCAAAGGCGGCTAGCCGGCAGCCGGCCGGTCGCGCCTGGCGAGCCAGTCAAGCGTCGCTCCGATGCCATCCTCATAGGACGTCATCTGCTGGGGTCCCATCAGGCTTGTGAGCTTGCTTGCGTCGTAGCGCACCGGCTTCATGTATTCCGGCGCGACCTGCATGAGCCCGCGCAGGTCCTTCTTGAATAGCGATATCAGCCGCAGTGTCATCAGGCCGGCGCCTCGCAGTTTCACCGCTCGGCCGAGATGGCGGCCCGTAATGTCGGCGAACTGGCGACCGCTTAGAGGTCCACTGCCGGGCAGGCACCAATGGGCGCCGAAGGCGCCATCCTTGCCGCCGATGGCGGCGGCGATGCGCATCGCGTCCGGCACGTAGATGTACTCACGTGGGGTGATCGGCTTGCCGAGCCAGTTGACGGTCTTGCCCTGGACCGCCTCCATCAGCGCGTTTTGCAAGGTGCTGACATGGACCTGTGAGCCGTAGAAGTCCGGCAGGTGCAGGATGGCGGCGCCGGCGGCGAACAGGATGTCCTCGGCGTCGCGGCGCCAGACGATCCAGGGCGGGCCGCCGCGGCGCGGGTGGGCCTCGTCCATTTGCATGTGTACCTGCGGGTAATAAGACCAGTAGCTCGACACTTGTACGCAGCGCGCCTTAGTTCGCTCCAGCGCTTGCGCGATATTGCGGGCGGTCACGGGGTGCAGATGCATCTGGTCGCCGGGCAGCCCGATGCAGTCGTAGACGAGATCGCAGCCGTCGATCGCGCGCAGGGTCTGCTGTGCGTCGAGCACGTCGGCCGGGTGCTTGTCGATTGTGCTGTCCTGGAATAGCCGTGCAAGTTTGGCGTGATCGCGGGCGACCACGCGCACTGGCGTTCCCGCTTTGCGCAGTGCGGCGGCGAGATGAAAGCCGGTCGGGCCGGTGGCGCCGAGGATGACCGGCATCGCCATGCGCTTGCTCCCAGATCGAGGACGGACGATTGCTCAAGCCGGCGTGCGCAACCCCACGGATCATATTAGCGCGGCACTTTCAACCCTACTTGCGGTGGGCACTCTAAAGCCCAAAGGGGGGCTCGGGTGATTCCCAGCGCCCCGCCGCAACGTCAGCGAAAAATCAATCACGCGGCTGCGGCGCCACGCGCAAATAGGGTTTCAGTGTCTTGTAGCCCCCCGGATAAAGCTTGTCGGCTTCTTCGTTGCTGATGGCGCTGGTGAGGATGACGTCGTCGCCCTGTTTCCAGTTCGCCGGCGTCGCCACGCGATGCTTGGCGGTGAGCTGCAGCGAGTTGAGCACGCGCAGGATCTCATCGAAATTACGGCCGGTGCTCATCGGGTAGACCAGGATCAGCTTGATCTTCTTGTCCGGACCGACGATGAAGACGTTGCGCACGGTCTGGTTATCGGCGGGGGTGCGGCCTTCCGACGTTCCGCCGGTCGCGGCCGGCAACATGCCGTAGGCCTTGGATATCTTCAGATCGGGGTCGCCGATCATCGGATAGTTCGGCGCGAAGCCGACCACGTCCTTAATGTCGACTGCCCATTTGGCGTGGTTGTCGACCGGATCGACCGAGAGCCCGATGATCTTCGTATTGCGCTTGTCGAATTCCGGTTTGAGCCGTGCGACCGTGCCCAGCTCTGTGGTGCATACCGGCGTAAAATCCTTGGGGTGCGAGAATAACAACCCCCAGGAATTGCCCAGCCATTGATGAAAGCGGATTTTTCCTTCGGTCGTGTCCGCCTCGAAATCCGGCGCGGTGTCGCCGATTGCCAATGTCATCTCAAGCCTCCAAATTCTAGCTCATGAGGTAAGCTGTTCCGGCCTATATAGGGAAAACACTCTCGGCGCGGAATAGTCAGTGCATAAAGAGTATCCGCGGCCCGCTCCCAGACCTTCAAACAGCACAGCGTTTCAACTGCCGGGCGCCAAGGGGAAAGGATTTCCCGTGCCGGGTGACTTTTGACGTCACCGGTGGCTGCGCTTGACGCTCGGTCTCTATCGCGCACCGGACGGCCATTCCCGGCGGAGGGCAGCCGCGATGGACATTACGAAGGGACAGTATAGACATGATTCATGCCGAACGAATCAACCCCGCTGCCCAATGGTCGCCTCCCGATCATGGTCGTGAGCCACGAGCGTTCGGGCACGCATTTCACCATGAATGCCTTGGCGTCGTGTTTCGATTACGTCTCGAGCCCGTGGATCGATATCGACCGGCATCGGTTCAACATCAATTATTTCCACGCCGCGAGCCTCAAGACGCTGTTGCTTAACGTAGCGACGATGCGTTCGGCCAATCTGGTGAAAAGCCACCACGAATTCGAATTCTTCAAGCGGTTTGCGCCTGCGACCGAGGGCGTAGTCAATATCGTCTATGTCTACCGCAATCCCGCCGACGTGATGTCGTCGTTCTGGCGTTTCTTGCACACTTGGGATTGGGCGGAAGGGCCGACGGTCGACACCGCCCTCGGCTTTGCGAATGCGGAGCCGATGGGTCAATTGATGCGCTATCAGTTTCGCCAATATCCCACGATGCTCGACCGATGGGCCAACCATGTCGAACACTGGGTCGACGCAGCACGCCGGGCGAACAACATCCATATCGTGCGCTACGAAGACCTCGCTGAACGCTACGATGACACGATCAGGCGCCTGGGGCGTCGGCTCGGCCTGCAACCAAGGCAACTGGTGCCGCCGTCGCGCAACATCAATGTGGTGCAGGCCGGCACCTTGGCCTGGATGCCGGCGCCCGACAATGACAACCGCCGCGCGGTGACCGAACTGGCGTTGCAAAAATTTCCTGCGTTGATGGACCGGGTAGGTTACGGACCGACCGCGGTGTCGGCTTCGGCGGTCTAGCTCGGGCGCGTCCGGCCGGCTCACCGGTCCGGCGTGTATCCATCCGTGAGTGTTTTCAGGAACGCGATGATGTCGGCCTCGTCCCGCGCTGTCATCGGCGGCGTTTCGCCGAGGTGTCGATCGAAGGGCGGATCCGCCACGTCAACATTGGCCCAGTAACGCTTCGGGATGTCGTTGTACTTCTGAACCGTTCCGTCGGCGGCGCGCGGATAGACTTTCTCCGGATTGGTGTCGCGGAAGTTATAGAAGTCGAGGGCCTCCTGCAGCGACTTAAAGATGCCGTTGTGGAAGAAAACATGGCGGGTGGCAACATTGCGCAATGTCGGGGTGAGGAACATGCCGCAATATTGGGTTTGCTCAGCAATGTCCTTCCGGATGGGTCCGCATATACCGAGGTCGAAATGCGCCGGGTCTTTGTTATCGGCGAGAGCCTCATTGCGTGGTGCGCCCAAGGCCTCGTATTCGTGATCCGTGAATAGCGGTGGCAAGCCATCGCGGCTCGCCAGATCCACGTGGCAACCGCCGCAGTTGGCCTTCTTGGGATCGTTGAACAGGTTGTAGCCGCGCATTTCGGCCGCCGTCAGCCGCGCTCTACCTTCGAGCCAGTAGTCGAACTTGCTGGTATAGGGATGGAAGCTCACATCTTCGATCTGATAGCGCGCGACGGCGAACATCGCTTCCGACACCAGAAGCTTTGCATTGCTTAAGATACGAGGACCGAACAGTCCGACGAAACCTTTCGAGTAGGATGCTTGGCGCAATTTCGCGGCTACCTTGTCGATGCTGCCGCCGTCCATTTCGTTCGGCGCAAGCAACGGAAAGACAGCCTGATCCTGTAGCGTTTCGGCGCGGCCATCCCAGAACAAGCCACCCTGCGGCACCATGTTGGCCGCGGCTTGTCGGGTGTCGGTTGCGACCTTTTGTACGAGCTTAGTGCTTTTGGCGGCCGCCGCCATCTGCGCGAGGCTCATGTTCTCTTTGGCGTCTTCGTCTGAGCTTTCGGGCCCGATACTGAAGCTGGGTTGCCGCGCGAGATAAGTCAAAGATGGCACCGCACGCGCGCCTGGGTGCGACAGCGTGGGGCCGCCGAGCATGACCGGCGCCGCGTTCGGCGGGCCGTATGCGTGGGCGGGGCTATGGCACGACGCACAGGAAAGTTTGCCCGATGACGAGAGGCTCGCGTCATAAAAAATCTGCTTGCCGAGCTGCGCCATCGCCGATAGGGGCGCGGCGCGAGGGCGGCGGAGATGAACGGGATGTGGGTTCTCGCCGGGCGAACCTTGCGGTTCGCCGGCTAGGGCGGCGCCGGCCAGCGCGAGCAGGCCGGCGCCGATCAGCCACAAAAGGTGGCGGTGTCGCATCGTATTGCGATCAATAGTAGTGGTGGTGGCCGTTCGGCACGGAGAAGACGACCGTGCCCGAGTCCGGATCGAGGAACAGCTTCTTCTCGTCATGGCGATGGAAATCGAACATGTCCATGATCGAGCCCGCGCTGGCGTCGATCGAGCCGCCGCCCAGACGCTTGCGGTGCAGCCAGTTATCTTCGATGAAGCGCACCACGGACGCATGCGAAATGCGCGTGTGGCTCACGAAGTTCTTCTTGGCGAACGGCGAGATCACCAGGAAGGGGACGCGCGTGCCGGGACCGCAACGGCCGTTGACCGGCAGGCCGTTGACGCCCTTGGGCTGCGGCTGCACGTCGGGGCCTTTGCCGCACTGGCCGGGGCCATTGACCTGATCCGCGGCCGAGTCATAGGACGCGCTGGTCGGGGTGGCGTAGGCGTGGTCGTACCAACCGTCGGAGTCGTCGTAGGTGACGATCACGGCTGTGTCTTTCCACGCCGGCAGCTTCTGGAGAAAGTTGATTACCTCTACCGTTCCCGCTTGCTCGTCGAGCGGATTGGAGTTGCCGGGGTGAGCGTCCTGGAAGGCTGACAATTTGATGTAGGAGACTGCCGGGAAATTGCCGGCCTTCACCGCTGCAAAGAAATCATTGAGATCGTACTCGTGGTTGGCCGGGTCAGCCGTCTTGCCGTTCTTCTGCTTGCTGTGGCCAATCGCGGCGATCGAGCTCGGACGCGCATGGGTCGGGTTGGCGGTTGATTGGTAGTACTGGAACCACGCGTGGTGCGGGATGTAGTCGGTGACGGTGCGGGCCGTGACGGGCGAAACGGTGCTGCGCGTGCAGCCCGTGGTGCCATTTGAGTTGGTGAGGGTCAGATCGAAACCGCCCATGAAGCTGCCCCAGCTGACGTGCGCGTCGTTGAGCAGGTTACCGATATTCTTGCCCGACAACAGCGTACCGCTGGATGTCTTCGAGCAGACGTCGTTGGCCGGTTCGGGGTCGCCGATCAAGCTGAATCCGCCTTGGCCATCAGCAACCAAGCCCGATGCGTTCACGACGGGCAGCGCGCCGTTGTTCTGGCCTGAGACCACGGAGATCGCACCCGGCGTCGACGGACCATAGGTGTCGGTATAGGCATTGTCGCTCATGGCGAAGTTCTGGGCGTAGTTCCACAGTGCCGCGATGGTATTACCGTCGAAATAGCCCATAACCTGGCCGTTGGTACCGAAGGCGCCGACGCCGCCGGCCGTGCCGCGACCCGTGAATTTCGGGAATAGGTCGGCCTTGCCGTCGTCATAGGCTTGCTGCTCGGCGGTGTAGGCGTGGTTCTGCGAGCGCGTGTCGGCCTGCGTGCGATCGAGACGGAAAGGGTCGGCCGCGCCAGCGCCATTGTCCGCGTTCGTGAAGTTCGGATTGTTGACCAACAGGTTGGCATTGGCGAGGTTATTCACTTTCGGTGTGTGCTTCTTCGCCTTGAAAGCGATTTCACCCGGCGGGTTGCTCGCGGTCGGGTAGGTGGCGAAGTAGTGGTCGAACGAGCGGTTCTCGTTGAAGATGATCACGAGATGCTTGATCGGGGTTGCGGTGCGCGCGACGTGTTGATGGTCATGGTCATGGTCGTGACCAACCAGTGGTTTCGCGAAGGCCACGCTGCTGCATGCAACTGCTGCAGTAAGCACGGACATCGCGACCGTGGAAAGAAGTTTGGTTTTCATTGGTTTGCCTCAAGAGTGTGTCGCCCTATGCCCCTTTATCCGCGACCGATGACAGCGCTGTGTCGGTTTTATCGCAGTCAATGTCGCTTTTGTGCATGACCTTTGCTGGTGATCACAAAACACGATGTCGCCGTTGCGAATTATTGAGTCGGTGTTGAATTGAGCCCTGTTGGAAATTCGATGCTGCAGATGGACTTCGTCGACGCAACCATTCGCGCATATATTCATATGCGCGCGCTTTAGTCCGAATTGCCGGACCTGCTGGCTTTCTAAACGTGTCGACCGACCGGGCTTGGCCGATTGATACCATCATCGCCGGAGCGGTGCAGTACGTGATAGTTCATCGGGAAGGGTTTCCCGCTGCCGAGCAGAAACGCGCGGATTCGTGGTTGTCGTCCCCCGTGTTAACCGCCTCGTTGGATAGCCCCGAATTAAGACGCTATTTTTACAAGGCTTCTAGTTGCGCACAGCCGCGTGCGGCGTACGGTTGGTCATGGATTTCGGTCATCTTCTCTCCCGGCTGGCGGTTGCTCTCGGCATTGGTCTGCTGATCGGCCTGGAGCGCGGTTGGAAGACTCGCGAGGTCAGGCCCGGCCACCGCGCCGCCGGGGTGCGCACCTTCTCGATTTGCGGTCTCCTCGGCGGCCTCACCGCTGCGCTGGCGCGGGCAACCGGCAGCGATGTCGGCGCGGGTTTGGTGCTGGGCTTCGGTTTCGCGGTCTATGCCGCGGTGATCGCCGTGTTCGAGCGCGATGCCGACCGCGCGGCCGGCAGCTTTTCCGCCACCACCATCGTCGCCGAATTGCTGACATTCATCCTCGGCGCCTATGCGGTCACCGGCGATGTGCGGGTCGCCGCCGCCGCCGCGGTCGCCGCCACGGGCATCCTGGCGGCGCGCGCGGAAATCCATGGCTGGGTCGCGCGCATTACCTGGCCGGAATTGCGCTCGGCACTGGTGCTGCTGGCGATGACCTTCGTCATCCTGCCGGTCGTGCCCGACACCGCGCTTGGCCCCGCGCCGGGGGTGAATCCACGCGAGGTCTGGCTGATCGCCATCGTGCTCGCCGGTGTCTCCTTCGTCGGCTATGGCGCGGTGCGGGTTTTCGGGACCGAGCGCGGCGTGCTGTTGGGGGCGTTGGCCGGCGGGCTGGTGTCGTCGACGGCGGTGACGCTGACCAGCGCACGGCGCGCGGCGGCGGGTGAGGGGGCTCCGCGCCTCTTGGCCGCCGGTGTTGCGGTCGCCAGCGCGGTGTCGTTTCTGCGCGTCATCGCCATTGTCGCGGTGATCCAGCCGGTGCTGCTGCGGCTGGTGGTACCGGGGCTCGCGCTGGCGACCGTCGTGGCCGGGCTCTATGCGGTCGCGACCGTGCACTGGGGCGGCGGAGAGAAAGGCGGCGGGGCGGCACCGGCCGAGTTCACCAACCCATTCAGCTTCTGGCCAGTGGTCGGCTTCGCCATCTTTCTCGGGCTGGTGATGGTGGCGAGCCGCATGATCGGCGATACCTTCGGCACCGGCGGCGCACTGCTGGGCGCGGCGGGCGTTGGGCTCGCGGACGTCGACTCTGTGACCATCGCCATGAGCCGGCTGGTGCCCGCCCCCCTCGGTGAACTGGGCGCGGCCTCCGCCATCTTGGTCGCGGTCGCCAGCAACATGCTGAGCAAGCTGGTGATTGCAGCAGCGATCGGGCGCGGCCGCTTCGCCAGTGAGGTGGCCGTGATGACTCTCGGGTGCTGGCTGGCCGGCGGCTTGGGCCTGTGGGGCGCGCTGGCTTTCGGCCGAACGTGACGCGGCGTTGACAATTCGCTGCGCTGCCGCAAAGGTCGAAACAAGTCGGCCCGCGGCGGAAAGTCATTTATCCAGTATGTTCAAGCGCATCCTGATCGCCAATCGCGGCGAAATCGCCTGCCGGATCATCAAGACCGCCCGCCGCATGGGAATCGAGACGGTTGCGGTCTATTCCGAGGCTGACAAGGACGCCCTGCACGTGGAACTGGCCGATGCGGCCATCGCCATTGGCCCGCCGGCAGCGGCGGAGAGTTATCTGGTCATCGACAAAATCATTGCCGCCTGCAAGGCGAGCGGCGCGGAAGCCGTGCATCCGGGCTACGGGTTTCTCTCCGAACGCGAGGCCTTTCCGAAGGCGCTTGCGGAGAACGGCATCGTCTTTATCGGGCCCAATCCAAAAGCGATCGCCGCCATGGGCGACAAGATCGAGTCCAAGAAGGCGGCCGCCAAAGCCAAGGTCTCGACCGTGCCGGGCCATCTCGGCGTCATCGAGGATGACAACGAGGCGATCGTCATCGCCGAAGAGATTGGCTACCCGGTGATGATCAAGGCCAGTGCCGGCGGCGGCGGCAAGGGCATGCGCATCGCGTATTCAAAGGCTGAGGTGGCGGAGGGCTTCGCCCGCGCTCGCTCGGAGGCGAAGTCGTCCTTCGGCGACGACCGCGTCTTCATCGAGAAGTTCATCACCGATCCACGCCACGTCGAGATCCAGGTGCTCGGCGACAAGCACGGCAACATCATCTATCTCGGCGAGCGCGAATGCTCGATCCAGCGCCGCAATCAGAAGGTGATAGAAGAGGCGCCGAGCCCGTTGCTCGATGACAAGACGCGCAAGGCCATGGGCGAGCAGGCTGTGGCTCTTGCAAAGGCCGTCGGCTACGACAGCGCCGGTACCGTCGAATTCGTCGCCGGCCAGGACAAGAGCTTCTACTTTCTGGAGATGAATACGCGGCTGCAGGTCGAGCATCCCGTCACCGAACTCGTTACCGGCATCGATCTGGTCGAACAGATGATCCGCGTCGCAGCCGGGGAAAAGCTGTCGATCAAACAAGGCGACGTGAAGCTCAAGGGCTGGGCGGTGGAGAGCCGCATCTATGCCGAGGACCCGTACCGCAATTTCCTGCCCTCGACCGGGCGCCTCGTGCGCTACCGCCCTCCGGCCGAGCGCAGCACGCACGGCGTGACCGTCCGCAACGACACCGGCGTTTACGAGGGCGGCGAAATTTCGCTGTTCTACGATCCCATGATCGCCAAGCTGGTGACCCACGCCGACACCCGCGACAAGGCGATCGAGGCGCAGTCGGATGCGCTCGATGCCTTTGTCATCGATGGCATCCGCCACAACATTCCGTTCCTCTCGGCGCTGATGGCGCATCCGCGCTGGCGCGCGGGCAAGTTGTCGACCGCCTTCATCGCCGAGGAGTTCCCCGAAGGCTTCCATCCGCAGCCGCCGGAAGGCGAGCGCGCCGAGGTAATCGCTTCGGTCGCCGCGGCCATCGACCACGTGCTGGGCGAGCGCAAGCGCCGAATCTCCGGCCAGGTGGGCGGCCAGCCGGTGACCCGTGACAGCCGCCGCGCGGTGTGGCTCGGCAGCGAAGAGATCGCGCTCGAGGTCAAGCGCGAGAACGGCACCATCGCGGTGCGCTTTCCGGACAAGAAGAAGGGCGCGCGCCACGTCGCCTCCGACTGGAAGCCGGGCGATCCGTTGTGGAGCGGCACGATCGAAAGCCATCCGGTGGCCGTACAGGTGCGCATGATCCCCAATGGCTTCGCACTTGCTTATCGCGGCGTCGAGACGCGCGCTTACGTCTATACCGAGCGCGAGGCCGCGTACGCGCGGCTGATGCCAGTCAAGGAGAAGGCCGACAGCGGCAAGCAGGTGCTGTGCCCGATGCCCGGTCTGGTCGTCTCCATCGCGGTCAAGGAAGGCCAGGAAGTGAAAGCCGGCGAGACCGTGGCGGTGGTCGAAGCGATGAAAATGGAGAACGTGCTACGCGCCGAGATCGATGGCACGGTCAAGAAGATCCATGCCAAGCCCGGCGACAGCCTGGCGGTGGATGCGGTCATTCTGGAATTCGCCTAAGCACGAAGGACCGAAGCCGCTCTACCGGTCAGCAACGCGCTGGAACCCGCGGCGCGGTGGCGGGCTTCTCCTCAGACTTGTTTCGCGCCATCATGGCGTCGCGTGCGGGGCCGGGTCAAGAACGAGGGAGAGAAACGATGACGGCTGTGGCGATGCGGGCGGACCAGGCGGCGCTCAAGAAGGCGCAGATGTTGATCGATGGGAAATGGGTCGACAGCGCGGCGGGTGAGGTTCTTACCGTTGAGGACCCGGCGCACCGGCGGCCGATCGCTGAAATCCCGCGCGGGCGCGCCGAGGACGTCGACCGCGCCGTCAAGGCGGCCGCCGCGGCGCTGCCCGGCTGGTCGCGCGTGCCGCCGCGCGAGCGCGGCAAGCTGTTCCTGAAGATCGCTGATGCGCTCGAGGCCCGCGTCGAGGAGCTGGCGCGCCTGATCGCCTGGGAGACCGGCAACGCCTTGCGCACCCAGGCGCGGCCCGAAGCCAACGGCACCATCGACATGCTGCGCTATTACGGCGGCTTGGGCGGCGAGCTGAAAGGCGAGACCATTCCCTTCGGCGAGCACGTCCTGAGCTACACGCGGCGCGAGCCGCTCGGCGTGGTCGGCGCCATCGTGCCCTGGAACGCGCCGGCGATCCTGTCGGCGATCAAGATCGGGCCGGCGCTGGTCGCCGGCAACACGCTGGTCTTGAAGGCGGCGGAAGACGCGCCACTCTGCGTGCTCATGCTCGCCGAGGTGTGCCAGCAGTTTCTGCCGCCGGGCGTGCTCAACGTGATCACCGGGCTGGGCGTGGAATGCGGCGCGCCGCTCGCCAATCATCCGGCCATCGCCAAGCTTTCCTTCACGGGCTCCACGGCGGTCGGCAAATCCATCATGCGGGCGGCCTCCGACCGCATCGTGCCGGTTTCGCTCGAGCTCGGCGGCAAAAGCCCCTCGATCGTCTTCCCCGACGCCGATGAAGATTGGGTGGTCGACGGCATCGTCGCCGCCATGCGCTTCACGCGCCAGAGCCAGTCCTGCACCGCCGGCTCGCGCCTGTTCCTGCATCGCGACATCTTCGACAAATTCCTCGATGCGTTGGCGAAGAAAGTCGAGAAGCTCAAGCTCGGCGATCCGCTCGATGAAGCGACCGACATCGGCACCGTCATCAACGAGAAGCAGTTCAAGCGGGTGTGCGGCTATGTCGACGAAGGGCTCAAGCGCAAGGACGCGCGGGTGGTGATGGGCGGCCTGCCGCCGACCTCGGGTCCACTCAGCGAGGGCTACTACACTATGCCGACGATCTTCGCGGACACGTCGAACGACTGGCGGCTGGCGCGCGAGGAGATCTTCGGGCCGGTGCTGGTCGCCATTCCGTGGACCGATGAAGAAGATGCGATCCGCATGTCGAACGACAGCCACTATGGGCTCGCGGCCTACGTCTGGACGCACGACATCGGACGCGCGTTGCGGGCCGCCCACGCCATCGAGTCGGGCTGGGTCCAGATCAACCAGGGTCTCGGCCAGAGCCCGGGTCATTCCTACGGCGGCTACAAGGAAAGCGGCATCGGCCGCGAGTTCTCGCTGGAGGGCATGCTCGATAGCTATACGCAGCGCAAGAATGTGACGGTGAACTTGGTGCACTAAGGCCGCTGCGAAATTCAATTCGACGACGGAATGCAGGGGAGGACGACATGCAGCGGCTACCGAAGATCGAAAAAGAAAACATTTCGGGCGATCTCGCGCACTTTTACGAGGCCGTGACCGGGCTGCTTGGCCGGGTTCCCAACTTCTATCGCACCATCTCGCACGCGCCGTGGCTAGCCATGCTGCTGCTACCGTTCAATGCCGCCGTGCAGCGCCAGTGGCCGGGCAGCCGCATGTCCGGACGTATCAAGGAGCTGGTTGTCATCAAGACCAGCCACGTGAACGGCTGCAAGTATTGCTACGCGCACAACACCGCGCTGGGTGCTGCCGCCGGCATCACCCACGAGGAGATCATTGAGCTGAGCAGCGATGACTATCTGCAATCGAAAACGCTGTCGGACAAGGAGAAGGCCGCGGTGCAATGGGCGGAAGCGGTGACGCTGAATACGGCCGCCAAGCGTGACGACCTCTTTGCCGTGATGAAGAGACTGTTCACGGACGCGGAGATTGTCGAGCTCACCTTTGTCTCTGCCATGTTCAACATGATCAACCGGATGAACGACAGTCTTCAGGTGCCGATCGAACAGCAAGATGAGGTAAACCTGATCAAGCGTTCGCTCGATCTCGACCCCGCGAAGGTGCAGGCCTATGTTTCGTGGGTGGCTAACTTCTGGCCGAAGTTGGACTTTGCCGGCCTCAACAACGAGGCTGAAGCGGCGGCGACCTGGCCCGCCCAGGCCGCGGAATAGTTGCGGACGGCGCGTCGGAGGGGTCGCCGACAGCATGAAGGTTCGCGCTGACAAGACCGGTCGCGCGCTGCTATGCCAGGACCATGACGCCTTACTTTGCATATGGCGCGAACATGAGCGCGGCCGCCATGCGCCATCGCTGTCCCCGCGCGCAAGCGGTGGGGCCGGCGGTGCTGGAAGGTTTCCGATTTTTTGTCGGTCGCGAGGGCTGGGGCTCAGTGCGTCCAAGCCGCCGCAGCAAAGTGCACGGCGTGTTGTGGCGGCTGACGCTGCGCGATCTCGCCGTGCTGCACTCATACGAACTGCTGCACACCGGGCTCTATGACATCCGCCGCCTGGCGGCGCTGCGCGACGGCAGGCGCATGTCAGCCTTGATCTATCTCCTGCGCAATCGCGTTCCGGGGCGGCCGCGTCTCGGCTATATTGAATCGATCGCCGCGGCAGGGCGCGAATGGAATTTGCCGGAGCGATATATCCGCGATGTCGAGCGCTGGTCGCCGTCGCGCTTCGTAGGCGCGGCGGGAACCGACGTGGGAGAAGCCGCAAAGGAATTCGACAAGGGAATTCGTATGAGCGTGATCCGCCACATCGTGGTGCGCGGCCGTGTGCAGGGCGTCGGCTACCGCGCCTTCGTCGAGCAGGAAGCGCTTGCCCTCGGCCTGGAAGGCTGGGTGCGCAACTGCCGCGACGGCACGGTGGAGGCGCTGTTGGCCGGTGAGGTGGAGATCGTTGAGACCATGATCGAATCCTGCCGCCGCGGTCCTTACGCCGCCCGCGTCGACCAGATCGATCAGCGGATAGGGAGCCCTGCCGATTTCAGATTGCGCCGAGCCGGCGACGTGTTCTCGGTGCTCCCAACGGCCTGAGGCATTCGCTTGGCCGGCCCTTGCGCCGCCGTTGCACGGTGAGCGGACATGGCAACGACGTTAATATATGGACCGCTTATGGCCCGCTACCGAAGTGACCACGCGGATCATGCGCATGGGCTTTCCTCCAGGTGGATGCGCCGCACGGGTCAGTTAATTCCCGAATTTCTCACAACCTCTGCAACAGATTTAAGGAATTGGCGAACGACTGGAGACGCATCACCCCGGCGCGATGCCAAACTCAGATATGACCTAGGTTTAGCGCCACTTAAATATCGATAGACCACGCCTTCCATCCTCATGTTCTGCATCGACTCAGGAACAAGTGTTACGCCGAGCCCAGCCGCCACAAGGCCAAGCGCGGACGTAAATCGTGGTGCAATCTGGCCGATACGTGGGGTAAAGCCGGCTAGCCGGCACGTCGCAATGGTCTCGTCATGGATACCTGTTCCGGCCGGCCCCATCAAAATGAAGGTTTCACCGGCCAAGTGGTCGAAATGGATTTCTTTTCTACTCGCGGCGCGCGCCAGCGTGTGATGACTTGGCAATGCCACAACCATCGGTTCTTCCAGCAGTGGTCTTGTTAGAAGTCCGTCGACACGGAGGGCCCGGACCCGCACGAAAGCAACATCCATCTGTTGGTCGGTGAACTGCTTGACCACTTCGTGACTCAGCCCTTCCCATAGCGTCAAGGCCACCAGTGGAAATGCGTCGCGAAAGGAGCGAATGGCTCGTGGGATCAATGGGTGGAATAGTGCTGTCGGCGCGATGCCAACGCACAAACGGCCTTGCTCCCCCCGCGCAGCACGTCGCGTAGTTTCGAGCGCACGATCCAAATTGGCCAGCATCAACCTAGCCTCTGCCAGCAGCGCATGACCGGCATGGGTGAGTTCGACGCCGCGTGCCTTGCGATGAAAGAGCTGCACATCCAACTCTCGCTCCATCGCCCTGATTTGCTGGCTGAGCGGCGGCTGCTGCATGCCGAGCCGCTCGGCGGCCCGCGTCATGTGACCTTCCTCCGCAACCACAATAAAATAGCGAAGACGCCTCAGGTCCACCGCCATATGCAAAAAGTCTCGATTTCGTTGTTTTCAGATTATGGCTCAATCTGATTGCCGGCGCTACTCAGATGCAATCTAATCGGGGGGCAGCCATGTTCGAAATCTCACGCCGCGACTTAGTGCTTGGTGCGGCCAGCGCTTACGCCCTGTTTGGGATCGACAAGCCTATTAACTTTATCGGAGCGGCTCGCGCTGAGGAAACCGCTACGCGGCCGTTTCGAAAATACAAAGTCGGCGACATTGAAATCTTTTCTCTTATAGACGGCTATCATCTCTTTCCGCTGCGGGCGGGCTTCGTCAAGAATGTCGACTTCGACCAGGTAAAGGCGGCCATGCGCGCCGCCGGTATTCCCGAAAATCGAATACCCATTGGGTTTGCCGTCATGGCGCTCAAGCTGAACGATCAATTGGTCCTGATCGAACTCGGGCACGGGAGGGCACCGAACCTACGGCAAGGGAAATGGCCGGCTTTTCGGAAGCATGGCGGCTGCAGGCCTTAACCCCAAGGCAATCAAGACGATCCTCATCTCCCATCTCCACGGCGACCACATCTATGGCCTCATGAACAACGAGACCGATGCGCAGGTTTTCCCGTATGCTGAGATCGTGGTGCCCGCCGCGGAATTGAAATGGTGGACGCGACCGGGAGTGGAGTTGCTCAACTTCGGACCGACGCGCAAAGGTCTCGCCCAGCGCATTCGCGCTACGATTGCGAAATGGAAAAACGTCAGAACATTCGAGGGAGAACCGGAACTTCTGCCGGGCGTAAGGGTGATTCAGGCGCACGGCCATAGCCCGGGAATGGTCACGCATCTGGTATCGTCTGGCGGCAAACAGTTCCTGATCAGCTCGGACCTCGTCAATCTTTCGCCCCACATTCAAACAAATCCGGACTGGCAGCTCTCGATCGACATGGATCCGCAAATGGCCTCCGAAACGCGCCGGAAGATCTTCGATCGCGCCGTTGCCGACAAGCTGATGATTTCGGGATCGCATTGGATGCAGCCGAACGTCGGTACCTTTGCCAAGGACGGCAATACCTACGTGTTCACGCCCGAGCCGGGCGTGTAGCCGCTTCACTGCCTCTTGTAGCAAGCGCCATGGCCGCTATTTGCCCTTGGCTGCCTTTTCGGTCCAGCTCGCAATATGTCCGACCCCTCGCGGACCTGAGAGCATTGCTTGAATATGAGGCGGTCGTGTTCGCCGCCTTACGGCACGCGGTCGTCACGCCATTTCGCGATGCGACCGGAAAAACCGGCTTGATCGCAACCCTCACATCTTTCCGTGCCCGCGCTTGACGGTCTGGCGCATGGTCGGCGCCGTGACCTGGTCGGAGATCTGGATGTTCCAGATCTCGCTTTCGCCCTGCGCGACGAAGTCAGCGAACAGCTTCGGGATGACCGACACGTCGCGAATCTCGTGGCCGCGCAGGCCGAAGCCGCGTGCGATGTTTTCCAGCGGGGGCCGCCCGAACACGGCCAGGCCATCGTCGAGGCCGTCCGCGCGCAGCTTGTGGAACTCCGAGCCGTATCCGCCGTCATTCATCGCGCAGATCAGGACGCGAAAACCCAGACGCTTGATCGTCTCGAGCTCCTGGATGTGGAACAAGAGTCCGCCGTCGCCTTCAAACAGCACGATCTTGCCCTCGCGCCCCTGCCGGCGCGCGGCCGCGAACTCCAAGCGCATATGACAGGCCGTTGCCGACCGCGCCGAATTCCCGGACCGTGGTGTAGCGCTCCGCCGGCCTGCCACGCATCTGGGCGTTGAAGTAGGCCTGATGTCCGCCGCCGACGGCGATATCCCAATCCTTTGGCACGACCGTGTCGATGGCCTGGATCACATCGCGCGGATCGAGCTCCCCGGGCGCGATGTCGAACGGCATCGAGTCCGGCGGCTCGGTCGCGATGCGATGGGCGAGCTCTTTGGAGCGAATGGAGGCCGCTGTCGGCTTGCCTGCGCCCAATTTCTTGTCGAGGCCCGCAAGGATCGCCTCGGCGCCGATGAGGGCGTCCGATTTGACGTAGAGGTCGGCAGCCTTCAGCCCGTCGCGCAAACCGCGCGGGGCGTCGTCGATCTGAATCTTGTAGGCCTTTGGCCAGTAATGTCCGCCGCCGAGGTAGAAGGACAGGCTGGTGCCGACCGCGAGCACGACGTCCGCGGACTCGTACATCTCCCGGCCCAGCGAGGTGAAATAGCTGCCGGTGATGCCGAGCCCGAACGGATGGTCGTGGAAAAGACCACGCGTGGGCAATGTATTGGAGAGCAGGGCGCCGCAGCGGTCGGCGAGTTTGATCACCACGTCGCGCGCACCGGCCCACAACACGCCGCGGCCACCGAGGACGATCGGCCGCTTGGCCGCGGCCAGCCGCTCGACCGCCTCGGCCACGATCTCGGGATCGGGGTGCATGCGCCCGACCTTGGGCTGGTAAATCGCCGAGGTCTCGTAGGGCTCGTTGGCCGTGTACTCGACCTTCTGCAGGTCATAGGGAATGCCGAGCACAACCGGGCGCCGTTCGCATTTGGCAACGTGGAAGGCCTCGCGCACGTAGTCCATCATGCGCGGCACGCTGTGCGCGGCGATGTAGTGCGCGCCGGTCGCCGTCACCAGCGGCGCCTGGTCGATTGCCTGGTTGTAGAACTTGGCGTTGATCGGCGACTCGCCCGCCAAGACCACCATCGGCAGGCGGGCGCGTACCGCGGCCGGCAGCGCCGTCATCACCTGGGTCAGGCCGGGACCGCATGTGACCGAGGCAACCGCGATCTTGCCGGTGGCGACGTTGTAGGCCGTCGCCGCCGCCACGGTGACGTGCTCATGCCGGACGTGGATGCTGTGCACGCCCGGCAGTCTGGCAAAGGCGGTGCACCAGTGCATGTTGCCGTCGCCCATCAGGACGAACTGCGTGTCAACGCCCTCCGCAAGAAATGCTTCTGCGAGGGCTTCGTAAAGTTTGGGCATGGGCGCGATACCACTTGGGTGGATGCCCGCCGATGGCACTCTTGCCGCCGTTGCAACAATCGGGATTCGGCATGTCCCGCTGGCGACTACGGGAAACGATTACATCAGGCTTGCACGCAGGGGAAAGGGGGCATCATCTTTTTTCTTGCCGCACAAGATTCCGTTCCTGGCCCATCTCATCAGTCGGCGATAACGCAGTTTGTCCGTGGCTTCGCGACGGAACGGACATTGAGCCGGCCGTCCTAACCGCATTGGACATATGAAGGTGCCGGCCAGCGCCACTCACCTCGCCGTGCCGCGGAAGGCCGCCGCCAATGTGCGAATGGCGGCGCGGGCGCGCGCATCCGATACGCGTGAATGCAGCACCACCTTGGAGCGGCCGAGCGAAGGCAGGGCGAGGCTGGCCTCGACATCGATCATCCCGGGGGAGGCGACGCGCGTCGCCAGCGGCGCCACCGCCAGCCCCGCCGTGACCGCGGCGGCGATCGCCGTCACGCCGCCGCCGGTGAAGGCTTCCACCCAGGCGACCTTGGCCCTGTCGAGCACGCGGATGGCGTGGGCGCGCACGCCACAGGGCGCGGCTAGCATGGCAAGCCGCAGGCTGTCGCCCGGTGTATGGCGGAAGCCGGGGGCGGCGAACCAGGCGAGTTCATCCTCGAACAGCGTCTCGCCGCCGCGTTGATGCGGCTCGCGGCGAACAACCACGGCGTCGAACGCGCCTTTCTCCATGGCCGCGACAAGGCTCCCGGAAAAGTCGATGCGGATGTCGAGATGGAGATTGGGGTCGAAACCACTCAGGCGCGAGAGCAGGGCCGGCAGGTTGGGCCCCGCCACGTGATCGCCGATGCCGATGGTCAACCGGCGCTCGGCCACCTGCGCGCCCGCGATCGCGCGGTCGTGCGCCCCCAACAGCTCGCGGGCGCACTCGAGGAAGGCGGCGCCTTGCGCGGTCAATTGCACCGAGCGCGGCGTGCGTTCGATCAGGCGCTGCTCCAGCCGTGCTTCCAGCCGCTTCAACTGCAGGCTCACCGCCGACTGCGTCATGCCCGCGGCCTGCGCGGCGCGGGTAAAGCTCTGCAGGTCGGCGACCCGCACGAAGGCGCGCACGGCGTCGATGTCGAGGGCGGAGGAATGATTTTGCATCGTTATCATTGATATCAATTACGATTTACAACGTCAATGATAAGATGCGGCTTGGATTGCAAACCGTTATCGCAGGAGGCACACAATGCCGTTGATCACCGTCACCGTCTCTACGCCGCACACGAAAGTGCTGTTCAAGTCCGACATCGCCGCCGAGATCAGCCGGCTGTCGGGCACCATCTTGCACAAGGACCCGAAGGTCACCGCCGTCATCGTCAGCCGGGTAGCGCCCGACGCCTGGTTTGTTGGCGGCCAGTCGCTGGCCGACGTATGGCTGGCCAGCTTCTGGCTCGATATCCACGTCACCGACGGCAGCAACACCAAGGACGAGAAGGCCGCCTTCATCGCCGCGGTCTACAAATCGATGGAAAAGTTGCTGGGGCCCCTGCACGAGGAAAGCTACGTGCACGTGCACGACGTCCGCGACGACGCCTATGGTTACGGAGGGCTGACGCAGGGCCGGCGCTATATCGAGCGTCAGCTTTCGGCGCGTATTGCTTCGGCGGCCTGAGCGACGGCCGCGCCGAACAGCGCTTCGAATTCCCGCCGCAGCACCATATCGACCTCGGGCATCGAAACCGGGATCCCGAGGTCGACGAGGCTGGTGACGCCGTAGCGTTGCTCACTGACCCCGCACGGCACGATGCCGGAGAAATGCGACAGCTCCGGTTCGACGTTGAGCGCGATGCCGTGCAGCGTCACCCACTGCTTCACACGGATGCCGATGGCGGCGATCTTGTCTTCGCAGCCGGCGCCTTTGTCGGGCCGGCGCACCCAGACGCCGATGCGGTCCTCGCGCCGCTCGCCGCGCACGTTGAATGCAGCGAGTGTGCGGATAATCCATTCCTCGAGTGTCGCCACATAACGCCGCACATCGGGGCCGCGCCGGCGCAGGTCGAGCATCACATAAGCGACCCGCTGACCCGGCCCATGATAGGTGAGCTGTCCGCCACGCCCGGTTTGGTGCACCGGAAAGCGCGCATCGATCACGTCGGCGGCCTTGGCACTGGTGCCGGCGGTATAGAGCGGCGGATGCTCCAGAAGCCAGACGAGCTCCGGGGCGCGCGCCGCCACGATATCGGCGACTCGCGCGTCCATGGCGAGCAGTGCCGTCTCATAGCCGATCGGCGTGCCACTCACCTGCCAGTCTGCAGGCGCGTTTCCGGGCGGGGCGAGAAGGCCAACCGTCAGTTCATCGCGCACGTTAACCATCCATTCACTATACCATGGTGACCTGATCTCCGCCCGCACCAGACGGGCCCACGCAGGGGGAATCATGGCCACGCTCGACAAGGTCGCAGTCGATATCACGGTGGTGCTCGGCACCACATCCATGCCGGTCCATCAGGTGCTCCGGCTCGGCCGTGGCGCCATCATCGAGCTGGATGCGAGCGAGGACGACGACGTCAAGATCCTCGCCAACAACCTGCCGGTCGCCGAGGGGTCCGTGGCAGTCAGCGGCAACCGGATCACGGTCGAAGTCAGCGAACTTTTGCCACGGCGGCCCGACACCCGCTGAGTGGCAGCTTTCCCTATCTGAGCCTCCAGTTCGTGCGTTTTTTCCATTCCCGACCCCATATAAATGTGGGTAGGGCAAGTGCCACCTCGCTCTGCCCGCTTGGGCAAACCTCTGATCTGGCGCCCGAATCGGCCGCCGGCCGAACCGCCAGCGCGCGCGCATAGCCCTTGTGGCGTCAATGCCTATTTGTTACATGGTCGCCGCCATAGGGACGCGGGGTTTTGCGAAAGCCTCGTCCTTTCCAATGCGGCCGTGGCGGAATTGGTAGACGCACTGCCTTGAGGTGGCAGCGGGTAAAACCGTGGAGGTTCGAGTCCTCTCGGCCGCACCACTATGAAAAAATAGCATTGTTTTCATTGCGATTTTCCGTTTGGCGCCCGCACCTAATGCGAAGGTGCGGGAATAGATTTTCCGCTTTCGTTCACCAGCAGATGCGCAGCCTCGCGCGCCAGCCGGCGGCGGTTCGCTTCTTGGGTATAGAGCTGTGCCATTGCTGGCGACTTCCAGCCGAAGATCGCCATCAGCCTGATGGACGCTCGCCCCATTGTCGGCGCAGCGGGTGGCGGCGATCTTGCGCACGCCATGCGCCGATTTGCGAATGCCGGCCGCGCGCGCTGCCGCCGAAAACTCGTTGCCGAACGATTCCTTGGTGAAGGGGCGTCCCTTGGCGCCGCAGATAAAGGCGAGATCGCCAGTCGGTCCGGCCTCCAAGGTACGCTTTAATGCCGGCAGGATCGGAATTGATACTTCGATCTCCTCGCCACCTTTTTCTGTCCGGAAGGTCAACACCCCATCGCGGACATGCTGGCGCCCGATCATGACTGCATCACCACGGCGCGCACCCGTAAAACAAAGAACGTCAAACCAAACGCGCTCCTTCGTGCCGACGGGCCAGCGCGTTTCGTAGGCTTCTACGTCTGCCTCCTTCCATGCCTTGAAACCGTCGCCCTTCTTGCGCTTCGGGTTTTTTATTCCAGCGGTGGGATCGATCTTGATAAGCTGCGCCTCTAGGGCCCAGCGGAACAAGCCGCGCACGGCATCGAGGAAATTTCGTGCCTGCGCGGGGGTATGAGCGCGCCGTTCCTTGCCCGCGGAAATGGCGGCCTGATTGATCTTACTAAAAGGCTTATCACCGGCAGTCTCAATTATCTGCCTGAAATGGTTCTCGCGGTTGCGGCGCGTAGCTGGAGATAATTCCTGCCAAGCGCTGGTATCACGATAGCGCTGAACCAACCATGCGAGCGTGCCCACAGTAGGGCCAACAGTTGCGGGACGAACTGTACCGGTTAGTGCCGCTTGATATTCGGCGTGGAATTCTGAAGTGCCGAATGGGGCTTTGATCCTGACGCGACGACCCTTGTCGATACGTACGTACCAGACAGTTTTGCCATGGCGGGTGGTTTCCCGCTGAAGGTGTGGTGGTCTTGGCCTAGGCATGGTTCGTATCACAGAACTATTTCTTCGATAGGCTCAAGGCCTGCTTTCGCGGGTGTGGACGGTCCAAGGCGAATGAGAATGGCGATCCCCCCGAGACGCACCTCGACTTCTGCCGCACCCGTCTGCTTCGCTGCCCGGATGGCGCGAGCAACGTCGGCTTGGGTGATCTCGGCGGGGCGGCGCGGCATTCTTTTCAGTTACCACAGGTGACGATCATGGACGGCCATTCCTCCAGCTGATTCGCGTCGTAGTGTCAAAGTGGTTTCATTTTGAAATAATGTCAACGGCGTCCTTTCAATCTGACACCAACTTGAAAAACAGCATGGACGGCATATGCTGGACTTTAGATTGATCTTTGAGAGGTCCCATGGCCCAAAAAAGTGCGAAGTTGCGACCAGTTATGGTCCGTCTGCCAGAAACCCTGCGTCGCAGGATTTCGGGGGAGGCTGACCGTAATGGGCGTTCAATGAACGCGGAAATTATCCACAGGCTCGAACAATCATTTACTGATCGCGATCTCAGGGAGACCGTCAACTTGATGCTTGAGGAACAGGCGAAATCGAAAGCGGCGGTCGCGATAATCGAAATGAGACTATCGGAGACGTTAGACGCCCTGCATGCGAGGGGCAGCGCACCGCATGCGGAGGTAGTAATTGAGCAGCGTCTTGCGCTGCTTGAGCGGAGTGTCGAGGACGCCGGCCTAATTGCGAAAAAAAAGTAGCTCGTTTCAGCGGATTTCCCGGGCACGCGCAAAGAACGAGAACCAGCGCATCGCGAATTCAAGCGCCTCACCAAAATCGAATGTCGGCGCTTGTACCCACCTGAATTCTACTTTGTGCTCGCCGTCGTCACAATCTCTGGGCCCACAAGTCGGGAGTAGGAGACAAATTGTCTCATTAGGCTAGCTTGTTTCTTCTGGGTGGTATGAATTCAACCGGTTACTCGAGCTATTGGGGCAATAAGCAGCGCTGCAAAAGGTGTGGGGACCGCATTGGCTTTCCAAGGCGGTCGACCAGCGCGACAGGCCCCTAAAGTTCGAGACACGCGGAGACGGTATAGATGCACCGTTTCAACTAGGGCGAACTCGTTCGGGGCGCGGGCTGGCTGATGGCCCCCTGTGTTTTGCTGCCATTCTGGCCCTCGCGCGCGTAGTGGCCCCGAAATTCCCAAATGGGACAGATCGTCCGATGCCTTTCACCTGCGCCTCGGGCTGTACGCAAGGTCTGGCCTACGGGCCGTGAGCATCAGCTAATAGTGGCATGAACTGTCGACGGCCTGGCTGCCCGCTCGGAGAGGCGTTCGGCAGTCCGACCAACACCGCCAGCCGGGGAGAGGACGGCAAGCCTCAAAGTCGCCTATCGTCGCGTAACGCCGAATGGTTCGCTACCACTAGGCAGGCCCAGGCGCCTCGCGCGCGCGTGTCCGTCGTCAGATAAATTGCGATACAGGACGACTTGATCGACGGGGGATTCTGGCTCCTCTGCTTTCAATTTAAGCGGCTTTGTTTTGATGCAGCAAGCGACGTCTTTGGATTGTGTTTCGTTTGATCCTTTCTCTTTCCAGCAGGATTGCTTGGCCTCGCCCGAAGTACACGTCCGCCGGCGTTAGATTGTCCAGACTCTCGTGATATCGTTGGTGGTTGTAGTGGTCGACGAACCGGCCGATGCTGGCTTCGAGATCGCCCGGCAGGTGGTAGTTTTCCAGCAGGATGCGGTTCTTGAGCGTCTGATGCCAGCGTTCGATCTTGCCCTGCGTTTGCGGATGGTAGGGCGCGCCGCGAACGTGTCCCATGCTCTGGGCTTCGAGCCATTCCGCCAAGTCAGCCGAGACGTAGCTGGAACCGTTGTCGCTGAGCAGGCGCGGCTTATGGACAACCCGCGCCCGGTCGCAGCCTGACGCCGTGAGAGCCATGTCCAGCGTGTCGGTCACGTCCTGCGCCTTCATCGTCGTGCAGAGCTTCCAAGCGATGATGTAGCGCGAGAAGTCGTCCAGAACCGTGCTGAGATAGAACCAACCCCAGCCGGTCACCTTGAGATAGGTAAAGTCCGTCTGCCAGAGCTGGTTAGGCGCCGTCGTCTTGTCCTTGAACTCGTCGGCCGCCTTCACGACGATGTAGGCCGGGCTGGCAATCAGGTCATGGGCCTTGAGCAACCGATAGACCGAAGCCTCTGACACAAAATAGCCGGCTGTATCGATAAAGCGCGTGGCCAGTTCCCGCGGCGACAGCTCCGACTCATCCAGGGCCAGTTGGACGATCCGCTCGCGTATGGCGTCAGGAATACGGTTCCACACGCGCTTCGGCCTTGGCACTTTGTCTTCCAGTGCTTCTGGTCCGCCGGCCTGGAGGCGATCGTACCATCGGTAGAACCTTGAAGGCTGGATGCCCAGCTTTTCCAGCGTCCGCCGCACCGGCAGATGCGATTGCTCGACCAGGTGAATGATCTCCAGCTTCTCGGAGGCGGGATATCTCATTCCTCGTCTCCCCCATCCGCGATCATGCTTTTTTTAAGCAGCCGCAGTTCGAGCGTCTGCTCGGCCACGACCGCCTTGAGCTCCTGCGCCTCACGCCGCAGGTCCTTGACCTCGCCACTGGTCGCAGCCCGTGCCGTGTCGCCCGCCAGCCGCTTCTTGCCGGCCTCCAGGAACTCCTTGGACCATGCGTAATAGAGGCTCTCGGCGATGCCCTCACGACGGCACAGCTCGGCAATGCTGGACTCGCCACGCAGGCCGTCCAGAACGATCCGGATTTTCTCTTCGGCCGAATGGCGTTTGCGGGTTGCCCGGCGAATGTTCTTCACGATCCGCTCGGACGACAATTCAGGGTGCTCGGATTTCTGTCTCATCTCCACTCCTTGATGGTTACGATGAGCCAGAAATCCTCCGTTCCTCAAGCCGTTAAATCTGTCTCACTGGTGCTGATGCCGGACACTGCGATGTGTATTCGTACGCGCAGAAGGCGGTGAACTTGCCGGGCTTGTTGTTCTCGTCGGCGATCTTGGCGTTTTCCTTCCAGATCGACCCGGCCACCTCCCGACTCATGAATGCCTTGATCGGTGGCTTGTTGATGAGCGAGACCAAATAATTAAAAACTTTCTGAACATCCTCCGGATTGTTCGGGTCTTTCAGGATCAGCGGTTGCGCCTCCGGCAGCTTGCTGAGGGTGGAGCCCGGCGTGTTGGCCTCCTTGGTGACGCCCACATATTCGGAGTGGTCGGTCACGCCCATCCAGTCGAGCGGCTGTTCGATCTTGATGTCGTAGCCCAGCGGATGTTTGATGGTTTCCCCTTGAGCATATTTGAGAGCAGCGTCCGGGCCCGTCAGGTGATTGCCGAACAGCCAGGCGTCGACGGACCAACTCGTATGGATATGTGTTTCGCCGAAATACGCATTGCGGTCGGGATTAGGCTGCTGCGCGAGTGTCGAAATCGGCGCACCCAGCGCAGCCACTAATGCAATCCCTAGACATGCCGACAGCCGGCGCAGCAAATGAGCCGCGGAGGCGTTTTCATACTCTGCTTCGCGGATGATGGTCAGATTAGGTGATAGTACAAAACGAGCCCTTTTCATCACAGCACTCTCCATAATCCTTGCGATTTTGCGAACACATAAGGAGCGGATCGGTACCCTGCATACGGCGCACTTGAGTTGCTGCAACCTCTGTCGCGACCGTAGAACATTCAGCGGCTAATGCATTGCATTCCACGCTCTCGTCCCGGCCCGTCGGTCTCAACGGCAGATTTAGAAAGTCAACGTTCGCTGACCATGCATATCGCCACCTATGAACGTAGTGACGTGTGTTTGGGCCAGTCCAAAAGTCAAATACCGGCGCTCGTCGCCACTTATTTAAAAAATGATATCGCTCGGGCGTGAAATGAATATTGATCTACATCAACGGTCAAGTCGCCCCGAATTCACAAGAGACTCCGTGCCACCATGGTGACAGTAGACGGTAGATTTTATATTTCAATCAGCGCGTGACAAAGCGGACGCAAGGCAATTGTCGCAAGTCAGCGTGCCGCCAGAAAGGCTACCAGCCGAGCGTACCCGCTGCGTCCTGGGCGGTGCCGTACGGGCGGTGCTTCTTGTGCGCCAGCGCGCTCAGGAGCTGGGCGTGCGCCGGCTGCGTACGGTGTGCCCGGTGCCAGCGGCGCGCCAGCCGCCGGTGGCGGGTCAAGTGTGTGAGATGCCGATGGCGTCTGATCTTGATGTGCCTTGGGTGTGCATGCGCGATCATCGTTTCCGGCAGCGGCGGCACCGATTTCGGCCGCTCACCCGCCGGCGTCACATGCACGATGTGATAGCCCTGCGCCTTCAATTTGGCGAGCAGGACCGGCAGCGCCTTCGCGGTCTCAGGATGGATGTCGTGCAAGAGCAGCACCCCGCGGTGATCGCGCGCAGCGATCCGGCGCATCGCCAGCCGCACGATCCGGGCTGCGGTGATGTCATGGTGCCAGTCGTCGGCGACTTCGTCGGCGCTCCACTCCGTCAGCGAATGCGCGGCGAGGAATGAATCGACCGTCTTGCTGTGCAGCAACCCCGGCACGCGGAAGAACGGCGCCACCGCGCGCGGATCGCCCGCCGCAGCTCGAACCGAAGCAATGCCGGCATCCACCTCGCGCTCGACCCTCGGCTCCGCCATGCGGTTGAAGGTGAGGGGGTGATGTTGGCTGTGCGTGCCGATGCTGTGGCCTTCGTTATAGATCCGGCGCACCAGGCCGGGATAGGCGTGGGCCATGCTGCCGACCAGGAAGAAGGTGGCCTTCACGCAATTCGCCTTCAGGGTGTCGAGCACGCGCGCCGTATAGGTGTGGATGGGCCCGTCGTCGAAGGTGAGCACCACCTCGTGGTCGTTGAGCGGCAGCGACGTCTTGAACTGCATGAGCCCGATCCGCTTGGGCAGGTCGGGGTTGGCGATGATGGTTCGGCTGGTGCCGATGACGCCGCGGCAGGAGTTTTTTTTCACTGCGACCGGTGTCGAGGCCGGTGGCTTTGTGGGAGTGGCGGCGGGCGTTGCGGTCGGCGCGGGTGCGGCTGCCGATGCTGGAACCGGCTTCGAGAGCGAGGCCGTCTTGAGAGGCATTTCCTGTGCCTGGACCGGCGCCAATCCGCCCAACAGGCAACAAACAACCGCGCCGCCGATCAGGCAACGCGCAAACAAAGCAACTCTAACGCATTACTCCCCCGAACCCCTGACGGCGCCCGCCGGCTCCTCTTCCGGCCGGGGCCTCGCTTCCCCAAGACGCATTTGAGCACATTGAGGAATTTAGTGTGAAGCAAAACAAACCAAGTCAGACAATCCGGAGTTGCGGCAGGAGTGGCCACCAACCTTCGGAAGTTTAGTTGGTGGCGGGCTTGGCGTGCTGTGGGCTCTCGGCCGGGACCACATGGACGATGCGGTAACCGCGCGCCTTCAGCGTGCGCAAGAACGCCGGCAGCATGCGCGCAGTTTCCGCCTTGGTGTCGTGCAAGAGCACGATGCCGCGCCCGGCTTTGGCAATACGGCGCATGAGACGGTTCAATTCGAATTCAGGCGTCATCTCGTTCCAGTCGCTGGCCCAGACGTCGGCGCCGAACACCACGAAGCCGCGCGCCTGCAGCCAATCGAGCAGTGCCGGGCTGGAGGCAAAGCCGGGGAACCTGAAGAGTTCGAGCGGCCGGTTTCCTTTCGCGCCGGCCATAGAGCGCCAAATCGTCGGCCGCGATGCCGCGCTCGATCTCGGCTTCCGCCTTGGTTGGCGGCAGGCGATTGAGCAGGCGATGCGAATAGGTGTGATGCCCGATCGAGTGGCCCTCGATGCGTTCGCGCCGCGCCAGCGCCGGATGAGCCGCCACGTTGCGGCCGAGCAGGAAGAAGGTGGCGCGCACGCATTCGTGCGCGAGGGCGTCCAGCACCTTCGGGGTGGTGGTCGGCCAGGGGCCGTCGTCGAAAGTGAGCACCAGCTCCTTGTCCTTGAGCGGCAGGGTTTGCGGGAACTGCTTGCGGCCGACCCGTGGCGTGCGCGCGGCATCGAGCGTCACCACGCGTTCGGTCCCCAGCGCATGGGGATTGCCGGGGCAGGGCGCCGCCGCGGCGGCCGCCGACAACACCATCAATGGCGCCAACGCGCCGATGGCGGCGGCCGTTAGAATGCGAAACATCGGAAGACCTCCAGGCGCGGCAGTTCAGCGCGCCCGACTACTGTTCGCAAGTATCTCGCGGTCTTTATGCGCTAATCATTTGCCCGTCCGCAGGGGCGGGCGTACAAGCGGCCCATCATGTTTCAGCGCCGAGGACCGGTATGCTCGACGAGAAGATCACCACCCCGGCGCTGCGGGGAGAGGACGGCGCGGTGCGCGCCGACTACGTCGAGCACGTCACGCGTGCGATCGAAGCGGCAGACATCGACGCTTTGCGGGAACTGGCCGGCGATCTGCACGAGGCCGACCTCGGCGCCCTGATCGAGGCACTTGCGCCGGAGCAGCGCCCGCGGCTGGTCGAACTGCTCGGCCTTCACTTCGATTTTACCGCGCTCACCGAAGTCGACGACACGGTCCGCGAGGAAATCCTCGACGAATTGCCGACCAAGACGGTCGCTGAAGGCGTCCGCGATCTCGAATCCGACGATGCGGTGACCATCCTCGAGAGCCTGCCGCAGGAAGAGCAGGCCGAGATCCTGCGCGAGTTGCCGGCGTCCGAGCGAGTGGCCCTGGCGCGCAGCCTCAACTACCCGGAATACTCCGCCGGCCGGCGGATGCAGGACGAGTTTATAGCCGTCTCGCCGCTGTGGACCGTCGGCCAAGCCATTGACTACATGCGCGAGACTGTCGAGCTGCCGGACCGCTTCTACGAGCTCTACGTGGTCGACGATGACGGCCGTTTTCTCGGCGCGGTGCCGCTCGACCGGCTGCTGCGCAGCAAGCGGCCGATCCCCGTCTCAGAGCTGATGGAGCCGGAGCGCCGGCGCGTACGCGCCGACGAAGACCAGGAAGACGTCGCCCGCCTGTTCCAGCGCTACGACCTGGTGGCCGCGCCGGTGGTCGACGCCACCGATCGGCTGGTCGGTGTCATCACCTTCGACGACATCGCCGACGTCATCCAAGAGGAAGCGGAAGAAGACATCAAGGCGCTGGGTGGCGTCACCCACGACGAGGAACTCTCCGACACCGTGTGGACCATCGCCCGCGGCCGCTTCAACTGGCTGCTTGTCAATCTTGCGACCGCGTTCGTGGCGTCCTCGGTGCTGGCCCTGTTCGAGGGGCAACTGCAGAAGATGGTGGCGCTCGCCGTGCTGGCGCCGATCGTGGCGAGCCAGGGCGGCAACGCCACGACGCAGACCATGACCGTGGCGGTGCGGGCGCTGGCGACCCGCGATCTCACCGACGCCAATGCTTGGCGGGTCATCACCCGCGAACTGATGGTCGGGGTGCTCAACGGCATCGCCTTTGCGGTGATCACGGGCGCGGTCGCCTATGCCTGGTTCAGGGTGCCGGGGCTGGCGCTGGTCATCGGCCTAGCGATGATCTGCAACCTGGTGGCCGCCGCGCTCGGTGGCATCCTGATCCCACTCGGCCTGTCCCGCATGAAGATCGATCCCGCGGTGGCATCGAGTCCATTTCGTGACCACCGTGACCGACGTGGTCGGCTTTTTTGCTTTCCTCGGTATCGCCACCTTGTGGTTCGGGCTGCGCTGACGCGATCGATAAAAATCGGACACAGACATCCTCATTGCGAGGAAAAACTTTTCGTCGCCGAAAAATAACGGGCGAAAAGAGTGATTTTTGGTGAAGTTATAATTCATTCACCGTGTTTGCTGACCCGCCATTAAGCCTGCTCCCCTAAGCGTTGAGCAAAGCGGCCGCAGACTGGTGCGGGGGGAGTCATCGTGCACGGCGAAGCCAGGATCGGGGCGAGAGGCGGCAAGCTCCGGAAGCGCATATTGTCCCTGCGAGGCCTGCGCCGGCCGCGTGCGAGCGCCATGCCGGATCGCACCGGCGCTTCCCGCGCCCATACCCTGCGCCTGCTGTCGGCCTCCCGGTTCATCGTCCTGCTTGCAGTCCTAGCGCTGGCGGCCACCTTGCTGTGCGCTGGCCTCGGCTACGGCTGGGCGCGCCAAAGCGATGAGCGGCTGTGGTCGGATCAGCGCGCATCCCTGCGAAGCGCCATCGCTGAATTCCGCACGCTGTTCGGGAGCGACCAGTCGATCGATCCGCGCTTCCTGCGCATGGTGGAGCAGAGCACCCGCCTGAAAGGGCTGCGTTTCGAGGCGGACCCGGCGTCAGGCGCGCGCGAAATGCAGCCTGTGCTGGACGGGCACGGTCGCATTGCCGGCTTCTTTACCTGGGAGCGCACTTATCCGATGACCCGCACGATGGGCCGGCTGCTTCCACTGATTACCGCCATCGCAGTCGCGCTGGTGGGTTTTGCCGGATTTTCGCTGTGGCAACTGCGACGGGCGCGCCACCAACTTGCGGAGAGTGAGGAGCTGGCGCATCGGGCTGCCGATCAAGACAAGCTGACAGGCCTGCCCAACCACGCCAAGACGTTGGAACTGCTCGACCTCGCGCTGACCGAACGGGAACCCGACGAGGTGACCACCTTCGGTCTGATCGGCATCGACGGCATGGCCGACGTCAATGCCTCTTTGGGGGTGCTGGCCAGCGATGAACTCTATGCCGCCATCGCTCAGCGGCTGCAGGAAGTGCTGCCAGCAAACGCCATGTGCGGGCGCATCGGCAGTAATGAATTCGTCGTCACAGTGACCGCGGCGCGGGATTTCGATGTCGAGGGGATGATGCGCGAGGCGGTCAGCGCTATCGTGCGCCCGCATTGGGTCGATACCGTGGTGCGGGTCAGTGCCCATGCCGGCTTCGCCCAGACGCCGCAGCACGCTGCCACCCGCGGCGAGCTCACGCGCCGCGCCGAACTGGCGGTGCGTCAAGCCGCCAAAAAAGGCCCCGGCACCATCGTCCGGTTCGATCCGTCTATCGACACTGTGTCGGACGAGGAAAGGTTCATTCAGCGTGAACTGCCGCGCGCCTTGAGCGCCAACGAACTCGAGCTGCACTATCAGCCGATCGTTTCGGCGCAGGGCGCTCGCGTCTTGGGCGTGGAGGCGCTGCTGCGCTGGACCCACGCGACGCGCGGGCCGATCGGTCCGGCGGTGTTCATCCCAGTCGCCGAGCAAATGGGGCTGATGGAGCAGCTCGGCGTCTTCGTGTTGCGGCGTGCGCTGATGGAGGCGAAGCGTTGGCGCGGTCTCGACGTGGCGGTGAACTTGTCGCCGCTGCAAGTGCGCGACCGCGGCATCATCGATCTGGTGCGCTCGGCGCTTGCCGAAAGCGGTGTCGCTCCATCGCGGTTGATCCTTGAAATTACCGAGGGCGTGCTGATCGACAATCCCGACGAAATGCTCAAGCGTATCGAGGACCTGCATGCGCTCGGCGTGCGCATCGCGCTTGACGATTTTGGGTCGGGCTATTCGAGTTCTCGGTTACCTGCAGCGCTTTCCCCTCGACAAGCTCAAGATCGACCGCAGCTTCGTCGCCGCGCTTGGCGAAAGCCCCAACGGTGGGGTCATCGTCCAGGCCATCGTGGCGCTCGGCCGTGCGCTCGGCCTGACGGTGGTGGTCGAGGGCGTGGAGACAGAAGAACAGCGCGTCCTGCTCCGGCTCGCCGGCTGCGACGAAATGCAGGGCTTCCTATTCGCCCGACCGGCGCCCGCCTGGGCGATCGATCGCCTGCTGAAGCAAGGCCAGCTGGCCGGGAACGAGCCCAGTACTGCCGCCGCGCCGCTGACAGCCTGACCGGCAAAATATAGAGTCCAGCTTTGATCGCGCCAATCGGCGCATCCGGAGTTGCGCGCATGATCCCCAATGCCTGGACGGGCTTCGATTTCGGTCTCGGTGCGGACGTCGACATGTTGCGACAGACCGTGAGCGGTTTCGCACAGGACAAGATCGCCCCGCGCGCCGACGAGATCGACCGCAGCAACGAATTTCCGCGCGATCTGTGGCCCGAGATGGGTGCGCTCGGCCTGCACGGCATCACCGTGGAAGAGGAACTGGGCGGGGCAGGCCTCGGCTATCTCGCCCATTGCGTGGCGATGGAAGAGGTCTCGCGTGCTTCGGCCGCGGTCGGCCTATCCTATGGCGCCCATTCCAATCTCTGCATCAACCAGATTCGCCGCAACGGCTCTGAAGCGCACAAGCGCAAGTATCTGCCCAAGCTGATTTCCGGCGAGCACGTCGGCGCGCTGGCGATGTCGGAACCGGGCGCCGGCTCCGACGTGGTCTCGATGCGCACCCGCGCCGACAAACAAGGCGACCGCTACGTCCTCAACGGCTCGAAGATGTGGATCACCAATGGCCCGCTCGCCGATACTTTAGTGGTCTATGCCAAGACCGACCGTACCGCCGGCGCCCGCGGCATCACCGCCTTCATCGTTGAAAAAGGCTTCAAGGGATTCCAACCGGCGCAGAAGCTCGACAAGCTAGGCATGCGCGGTTCCGACACGTCCGAATTGGTGTTCGCCGACTGCGAGGTGCCGGCGGAGAACGTGCTGGGCGCCGTCGGCAACGGCGTCAACGTGCTGATGTCCGGCCTCGACTACGAGCGGGTGGTGCTGGCGGCCGGACCCCTGGGGATCATGCAGGCCTGTATGGACGTGGTCATTCCCTACACCCACGACCGTCAGCAGTTCGGCCAGCCGATCGGCCGCTTCCAAATGATGCAGGCCAAGCTTGCCGACATGTACGTCACCATGAATGCGGCCAAGGCCTACGTCTACGCGGTGGCGCGCGCATGCGACGAGGGCCGCACTACCCGCGAGGACGCCGCCGGCGCTATTTTGTACGCCGCCGAACGGGCGACCTGGATGGCGCTCGAAGCCATCCAGTGCCTGGGCGGTAACGGCTACATCAACGACTTCCCCACCGGCCGCCTGTTGCGCGACGCCAAGCTCTACGAAATCGGGGCGGGGACGAGCGAGATTCGCCGCATGCTGATCGGCCGGGAGATTTTCGAAAAGACGCGATGACGGCGGCTTTCGCCTGGGCCACTGGCTCAGTCGTTCACTGGGAGACATATCATCCAGTGGATGACTTGCCCGCTGTTAACCTCTCAGCCTCGCGAATCAGCTAGCCCTTAAGCCGACATCGCCAGCAACGGGGAGCAGGACCATGATGCGGGTGAGGCTGAAGGCGGACGGGCGGATCGTGGAAATCCTGCCCGACGGAGATGAACGGCCCCTCGACCACCGGGATCCGGCCAGTTTCGTGCGCCAGGTGCGGGCGCGTTGCGGCCTGACCCAGGCCGCCTTCGCCGAGCGGATCGAAGTGCCGATCGAGACCGTGCGCAACTGGGAGCAGGGCAAGCGTCATCCCCGCGGTCCCGCGCGCGCGCTACTCAAGCTGATCGACACCGCGCCGGAGGCGGCTTTCGCGGCGTTGGGTGGGGCACGTGCGGGGTTGAAACGGGTTTAAATTCCATTGCGCATGATCTTATCCGAAAACCGGTTCCCACTTTTCGGGATCATGCGCTAGATCGCGACCTGCTCGCGCTGCGGCTGATAGCGTGCGATGCGCATCAGAACGTACATCGCGGCCAGCGTGCCGAGATAGACCATGAGCTGCAGCGCAGTCGGCCGGTCCGTATAGCCGATCAGCGTGTGCAGCAGCCGGCCCAAGAGGCTGCCGTCCGACAACAGCCAGGACGTATCCCAGACAGTATTGCCGAGCACCAAAAAGAAGCCGCCGTTGTTGAGGAACTGCACCGACTGGGCGGCAAGCCCGGCCGCCAGGAGCGCGATCAACCAGGTGGTGACCGAGAAGATGTAGCGGGTCGGCACCGCCAGCAGCCCGCCATAGGTGAGCAGGGTGAAGGCCGCACCCGCCGCCACGCCGAGCAGTCCGCCAACCAAGAGCGACATGCCCGAGGTGCCGGACGCGAAGATGCCGTAGAGAAACAGCACCACTTCCGAGCCTTCGCGCAGCACCGCAAGCCCGACCACGACGGCGAGCGCCGTCAATGGCCGCGATCCTTCGCTCACCGCGGTCCCGATGTCGCGCATCTCGGCGGCGATCTCGCGGCCGTGGCGCGCCATCCACGCATTATGCCACATCAGCATGACCACGGCGACGGCCAGCACGGCGGCATTGAACAGTTCTTGGCCCGAGCCCTGGAACGCCTCCGAGATTGCGCCGGCGAAGGCGGCTACCACCGTCGCGCCGAGGATGCCGCCCGCGATGCCGAACACGATCCAGCGGCCGCGCCCGGGTACGCCGCGGGTGGCGGCCATGACGATGCCGACAATCAGGCCGGCTTCCAGGACTTCACGAAAGACGATGATAAGGGCGCCGAGCATGTTTGTTATTCCGCGATTACCACACCCTTAGCGGTGTCTTCATGATATTCGCCGACGAACGGATAGCGGCCGGGCTTCAGCGGTCCGATCCGCACCACGCCCTTGCTCTTGCCCGAGATGACCTTTTCCACCTTCATTTCTTTGCTTTCGAACTCTTCCGGGGTGATGTCGTCATTGACTACGGTCAATTTCACTCGCTTGTTGGCTGTCACCTTGATTTCCGCCGGTGTGAACCGGTGGTTCTTGATCGTAAGCGTGTAGTCGGCGGCCTTGGCCCCGGCAGGGGCAAAGGACAGCGCCACGGCGACGGCGGCGAGAGCAAGAAGAGTGCGCATGTGTTTCCCAATATTAGAGACCTGTCTTCACAAAAGCATTAAAAGCCCTTGATGCAATAGCAATTTTCTAACTTTGAATTATTCTAATGTAAGAAGCGGAGCCAAAAGCTTGGGCCCGCGAGTATTGTCGATCTTCCGCTCAGCAAAAAAACTTGCGTGATTTATGGTCGCACCGCGTGCCGGAGCGGCTGGGGACCAGCTCGGATACATGCCGCGAGCACACCCGGTTGGCAGCCTGTCGGGGAGGGGGCATTCTCCCGCCTCCCGCCGGCCGGTTCCGCCCGGATAGAGGACCGAAAGAAGACCCCAAGGAGAAATGCTAATGCAGTTTGTTGAAGCGCACGGCGCCCGGATTCCGGCCATCGGCCTCGGTACCATGACCCTCAAGGGGGATGTCTGCGTGCAGGCGGTCAAAACTGCGCTGCAGATGGGCTACCGCCATCTCGACACCGCATGGTTTTACGGCAACGAGAAGGAGAACGGGGAGGGCCTGCGCCAATCCGGCGTCAAGCGAGAGGAGGTGTTGATCTGTACCAAGGTGCGCGAGACGCACCTGCAGCCGGACAAATTCCGTCAGTCGCTCGACGAAAGCCTTGCCAACCTGCAATTACCCTATGTCGATCTCTTATTGATCCACTGGAACAACAAGGACATTCCCCTCAAGACCAGTGTCGCGGCGCTATGTCAGGCCAAGAAGGACGGCTTTGCCAAGCATGTTGGCGTCGCCAACTTCACGACAAAGTTGCTGGACGAGGCCTGGGCGGTCACCTCCGAGCCGCTGGTGTGCAACCAGATCGAGGTGCATCCGTTTATCAACCAGGACAAGGTGCTGGCCGCCAGCAAGAAACACGGCATGGCCGTGGTCGCCTATGTGCCGATCGCGCGCGGCAAGGTGCCGGGCGCCGAAGTGCTCGAGCGCATTGCCAAGGCGCACAACAAAACGTCGGCGCAGGTGTCGTTGCGCTATCTGGTTCAACTCGGCTGCTGCGCGATCCCGCGAACCGCCAACCCGCAGCACATGAAGGAGAACCTCGACGTGTTCGATTTCAATCTGTCGGACGCCGAGATGGCGGAGCTGAAGGCGCTCAACGCCACCAATATGCGCGTGGTTAATCCACCGCATGCGCCGCAGTGGGATACGCCCTGACGTGGCTCGACTATCGCGTCCGCGCGGCATTCGGGCTTGGCTGTTCAGGCTGCGCGGACGCACAATAGATTGCAGGGACTGGTAATGAATACATTTATCGAAGCCAAGGGCTTCCGTATCCCGCTCGTCGGGCTCGGTACCTGGGCGTTGCGCGGGCGCGATTGTGCGCGCCTGGTCGAGCAGGCGATCCGCATCGGCTACCGTCATATCGACACCGCGCAGATGTACGAAAACGAGGCTGAGGTAGGCGAGGGCGTGCGCGCCACCGGCCTGCGTCCGGAGGTGATGGTCACCACCAAGGTGCAGCCAACGCTGCTGGCGCCGCCTGACCTCGAGCGTTCGGTGAAGCAGAGCCTGGCGAAACTGCGGATCGACTACATCGATCTTCTGGTCATCCATTGGCCGAACCCGCGGGTGCCGCTAACCGAGACGCTCGGCGCCATGGCCAAGATGAAGCGCGAGGGCTACACGCGCGCAATTGGCGTGTCGAACTTCACCGTCGCGCTGCTCGACGAGGCCAACAAGGTCTCGCCCGAGCCGCTCGTCTGTGACCAGGTCGAATGCCATCCCTTCCTCAATCAGGACAAGGTGATCGCCGCTTGCAAGAAGCACGGCATGGCGCTGGTCGCCTACAGCCCGATTGCGCGCGGCGGCGCTAAAGGCAATGCGGTGCTCGAGAGAATCGGCAAGACGCACGGGAAGTCGGCGGCGCAGGTCAGTCTGCGTTATCTGGTGCAGCAGGGCATCTCTGTCATTCCGCGCACCAGCAAGCGCGACCGGCTGGAAGAGAACTTCGCTATTTTCGATTTCGACCTGTCGGACGCGGAGATGCATGAAGTCCACGCGCTGTCTGGCGCCAACGATCGCATCGTCGATTGGTCCTGGTCGCCGAACTGGGATTGACGGCGGGTGCCCCGCCGCTCGTTCCTGCGAGTGAGGACCCCGGCCCGCAAGTGCGACAATTGCAAAAGAGCTGGATTCCCGCTTGCACGGGATTAAACCGTGAAGTGTCCTCCCTGCGAGGGGTCGGAAATCGATATGCCCCGGGGCGTGTATTCATTGATGCTCAGACGCCCCGTTTCGGGGGCGCGCGCGATGCGAAATGTTCTGGCCTGCGAGAGTAGCACCGGGTTTGACCCCGGCCGGTCATCCCGAAAAGGCGCACGCTCGCTCAACTCGCCGGGTGCTGAGATGTCAAGACAGTGTGGACCAGTTCGGTTTGCGATCTGACTTCCTCTTTGACAATTATCGGCTTCAGATGCGTCTTGACGGTATTGATGCTGATTACGTTCTGGACGGCAATCTGATGCAAGGTTTTGTCTTCGGTAATCTGGTTTACAATGCATGCTTCGGCGGTCGTCAATCCAAGGGCGCCTCTGAGCGATGCGATAAAACCGTGCGATGGCCCACTGCTTCGAAAGCGCCTCGCGACGGCCATTTCTCTTGCTGGACTAACATCCCTCCAGGACAGGCTGCTCGGTGGGCCTATCCAGGGCGCTATCTATGGCGATCCAAATGCGGGAGGTGTCGGCAGCGGCTATCTCCTTCAAACATGAGGTGATGAGGCTAAACCACCATCGTGTGTCTGCTTGTGGCGGCGAATGCGGCGACATGCCAATCGCGAACGACAGCACGACCGCGCAGCTTTCACTTAGTTAAAAGTCGCCACATCTTGTTTACATCAAAGCAAATGAAAACGCCTAGGCTGGCCAAGGCTTGAAGCGGCCGCCCCCGATATGTGTGGCCGTTTCGTTGGGAGGCAGTCATGTCGTTGTTTCAGGCACTTGCGCGCTTCAAACAGAGCTACATCGAGCGGCGCCGGTCATTACGTGAAAACGTCCAATTTCCGGCCTGGATCGACATCGGTGACGGCTCGCAGCCGCGCAATTGCACCGTCTTGGACGTTTCCGACGGGGGTGCCCGGATTGAGATTGCATTCCCGGCGGAATTGCCAAAGGAATTTTGGCTTGTCCTCTCCCGAGACAGGACGAGGCGCCGCTATTGTCGGAGGGCTTGGCGCTCCACCACGGAGATCGGCGTAGAATATCTCGGACCTCTTCAGTCGGACTTCTTTCCGCCGACTTTGAACTGACCTTTCGGTGCACTCGCACACCCATCTGAACAAGGTAGCGTGTCATCTGAACGAATGACCACGCAAGACATTGGGATTCGAAAGCTCAGCAGAGAGAATTACCGCCCGTGTTGCATCGCCCGGTTGAGCCCAGCGGGATAAAGCAAGTCTGACGTACGGCGCTTTTTTGTGGTTGCGTCCTAGTAAAACCCGAGTGACTCGCAGCCGGTGCCGCAGGCGAAGCTTTGCTTCCACTTGCGCGCCGGGATGTCGATGACGTGCACCGAGCCGTCGCCCTGGCAGGCGACAAACAATTCGTCGCCGCGAAAGACCATGTCCATCGGCTGGCTGCCGATCTTGATAGCCGCTTGCTCGCGGAAGGAGGGTGAGATCAGGCTGACAGTGTCGCTGTTCAGGCTGGTTACCGCGAGCACACTGAAGTCAGGGCTGTAGCGGGCGATCTGCGCGGCCTTCTCGACGCCTTCGAGCGTCAGCGTCTCGCGCACCTTTTCGCTCTTAGTGTCGATCAGGAACAGCACCGGTTCTTCGTCGGAGACAGCGACCACGGTGGCCCCGTTGCCGGCGATGGCGATGCCGGCGAGCGCCTGCGGCGTCTTGATCTTGCCGAGGAATTTGCGCGCGGGCAGGTCGATCACCGACACAGTGCCGTCTTCCTCGTTCTCGGTGTAGATGCGGCTGCCGTCGGGAGAGATGGTCAAGCGATGCCCGTTGGTCGAGCCGGACTCGATGGCGCCGACCACCGTATGCGTGGCGCGGTCGATCATCGCGATGACCCCGCTGTTCTCGCAGGTGATATAGATCAGCCCATCCGGCCCCAGCCTGAGCGTATGCGGCGCGATGCAGGGGCGGAGGTCGATGTCGCCGACATGCGTCTGCTTGGCGAGATCGAAAATGCACAGCGTATGGCCGGGGTTGGGATTGCGGCCATGGATGCCGTCGCCAAAGATGGGCACATACGCAAGCCCGGTTTGCGGCACGATCAAGAGCTCGTGCACCGTGCGCTGGAATCCATCGATCACCTTGCGCACCTCGAAACTTTCCGGGTCGAGGAACAGCACTTTGGCGCCCATCTTGTCGACGGCGATCATTCCATGTTCGGTGTTGTCCATATCCCCGGCTTTCCTATTCGTTTCCCGCTCCCCATTAGCATGGGCGGCAAAATAATATTATAGGGGCGTCCCATGACGATCGAACCCGAAACCGCGCTCGTCCTGTTCTCCGGCGGGCAGGACTCCACCGTGTGCCTCGCCTGGGCACTCAACCGTTTCGCGTGCGTGGAGACGATAGGCTTCGACTACGGCCAGCGCCACGCCGTCGAACTGGAGGTGCGCGGGCGGCTGCGCACGCAGATGGCGGCCATGAACGCCGGCTGGAGGGCGCGGCTCGGGGACGATCATGTGGTTACCCTTGACGCGCTCGCCGCTATTTCCGACACCGCGCTCACCCGCGAGACTGCGATCGAGACCGCCGACAACGGCCTGCCGACCACCTTCGTGCCGGGGCGCAATCTCGTCTTCCTGTGTTTCGCCGGCGCGCTCGCCTACCGGCGCGGGGCCCGCCATCTGGTCGCCGGCATGTGCGAAACCGACTATTCCGGCTATCCCGACTGCCGTGACGACACCGTGAAGGCGATGCAGGTCGCGCTCGGTCTCGGCCTGGGCAAGCCGCTCGTCATCCACACGCCGCTGATGTGGCGCGACAAGGCCGACACCTTTACGCTTGCCGAGGAACTCGGCGGCCATCCCTTTCTTGAACTCGTCGTCGAAGACAGCCATAGCTGCTATCTCGGCGACCGGGTGCACCGGCACGATTGGGGCTATGGCTGCGGGGAATGCCCGGCCTGCCGGTTGCGGGCGCAAGGGTTCCGCAAATTCATGCGTGAGAAAACCAAGAAGTGAAGACGAATACGTAATGAACATCGATCGGCGCAAGATCCTCGAAGGCGGCATATTCCTCGTACTTTTTTGCCTCACCATTCCGGCAGCCAATTGGATGATCGGCCATGTCGGCACGGCGTGCGTGCTCAACGGCCCTTGCGTCCTGCCGGTGGCGCCCGGCATCGTGGCGCCGTCGGGCGTGCTCATGATCGGCGCCGCCTTGGTGTTGCGTGATCTGGTGCAGCGGCGGCTGGGGGCGGGCTTCGGCATCGCCGCGATCCTGGTTGGTGCAGCCATCTCAGCCGCTTTGGCGCCACGGGCGCTGGTGATCGCTTCGGCCGCGGCGTTTCTGCTGTCGGAGTTTGCCGACTTCGCGGTTTATACGCCGCTCGCCCGCCGCCGGCTGGTGCTGGCGGTGTTTGCCTCCAGCATCGTCGGGCTGGTGGTCGACTCCATCGTATTCCTGTGGCTCGCCTTCGGCTCACTCGCGTTCCTGGAGGGCCAGATCATCGGCAAGACCTGGATGGTGCTGCTGGCGCTGCCGCTGATCGTCTATATGCGCCGGCGCGACGAGCGGCTCGGGCTGACGCCAGCATAATCAATGTTCGCAATTCCGGGTTCGCCACTTCGCGGTGCCTCGGAATGACGCGCGCGTGCGGCTACGGTATGCTGCACGTCTCACCAAGGGAATCCTCCATGTCCGCCGTCATCGAAGCGCTCAAGACCATCACCACCGGCACCATCACCACCATGCTGCTGAAGAAGGGCATCCGCCACTCCTGGATGGCCGGCGCCATGCCGCTCGGCTTTTCCGGCAAGCGGGTGGTGGGCCCGGCTTTTACGTTGCGCTTCGTGCCGGTGCGTGAGGACCTGGCGACGCCGGCGAGCTGGTCGAACCCGATTTCCACCCGCTCGGCGATCGAAGCCATGCCGGAAAACTGCGTGGTGGTGGCCGACGCCATGGGCGTCACCGGCGCCGGCATCTTCGGCGACATCTTATGCATGAGGATGGTCAAGCGCGGCGTCACCGCGCTGATCACCGACGGCGTGATGCGCGACAAGCACGGCGTGCTTGGCACCGGCCTGCCGGTCTGGTGCGCCGGCGTTGCGGCGCCAGCTTCCGTCAACCAACTCACGTTTGTCGGCTGGAACGAGCCGATCGGCTGCGGCGGCTGCGCCATTTTTCCCGACGATATCATCGTCGCCGACGACGACGGCGCCGTGGTGATCCCGGCCGCGCTTGCCGAGTTCGTGGCGGGCGAGGGTGCCGAACACGAGCTGTTGGAAACTTGGCTCGTCCGGGAAGTCGAGAAGGGCGAGAAGCTCCCCGGCCTTTATCCGCCCAATGAAGAGAACAAGAAACGCTACGAGGCCTGGAAGAAGACGCGATGATGTTCTTCGTCTTATCGAAGACCATCGCTTGCCTGTTGGCGCCGTCCAATTTCCTGATCCTCCTCGGTCTGCTGGGCGTGGTTCTGCTGGCCATGCACTACAGACGCGCCGGTGTCAGGTTGGCCATCACCAGCCTCCTGTTGCTCGCCGCCGCCGGCTTCATTCCGGTCGGGCTGCTGCTCGGTCATCTGCTGGAGGATAGGTTCCCGCCCTGGAAGCCGGCACCCGGTGCGCCCGACGGCATCATCGTGCTGGGAGGGGCCATTGATCCCGAGCTTTCGCAAGCGCGCGGCACGCCGCAACTCGGAGGGGCCGCCGAGCGCATAACCACTGTCGCCAGGTTGGCCCGGGCCTACCCGAAAGCGCGCATCGTCTATTCGAGCGGCAATTCGGCCTTATTTCCGACGGCGCCGCCCGAAGCCGATTTTGTCTTGCCCATCTGGGAGCGCTTCGGCATTGCGCGCGATCGCGTGACGTTAGAGCGCCGCTCGCGCAACACGGCGGAAAACGCCGCCTTTACCAAGGCGCTGGTCAAGCCGAAACCGGGTGAGCGCTGGCTGCTGGTCACATCGGCGCTGCACATGCCACGCGCAATCGGTTGCTTTCGCCGCGTCGGCTTCCCGGTGGAGGCTTATCCGGTCGACTGGACAACGCCGCCACGCCTGAGCCTTCGGCGCCTGCTGCCATCGTTTGAGGTCAGCCTCGGCCTCCGCGAACTAGACAGAGCCACACACGAATGGATCGGGCTGTTCGCCTATTGGCTCACCGGCCGCACCAGCAGCCTTCTGCCGGGACCTGTTCCGGCCCACTAGCACTTTCGCGCTTTGATTGTCTATTTCCATCGGTGTTACCATTAAGTGGTAAGGGCGATTTGGGCGCCCGCGTTCGCGTCGGCGTGCTCGCGCATCTCCGTCAACGCTATCTCAGGAGAGATCGCCCATGGCTATCCGTCCGGCTTCTACTCATCGCAGTAATTCGGCCGATCAGGCTTCGCCAACCGACGACTTCACCCCCAACTGGAGCGAACGCATCGTCACGGTGGTGGCCGCCTCGCTGGCTGTCGTGCTGGTCGCGACCGTTGCGGTGCTGATGGGTTCAGTCTGACCGAGGGCGAGCAGTCCTCGGCTTGAGCCTGACGGGGCGCTCTGCCAGATTGCGCTCCCGTTTGCGCACGGTCTATTGGCAGGACCGTGCGCTGAGGAGGGCTGAATGCCGCAGACTATTACCACCGGCTACAAGGCGCTGTGCGAGGCCGCCGAGCGCGAGATTGAAACGCTGCAGACCGAAGATGCAATCAAGCTCGCCGGCCGTGAAGATGTCGTGCTGGTCGACATCCGCGACATCCGCGAATTGCAGCGCGAGGGCCGGGTGCCCGGCGCCGTGCACGCGCCGCGCGGCATGCTGGAATTCTGGATCGATCCCGACAGCCCCTACCACAAGCCGGTGTTCGCCCAGGACAAGAAGTACGTGTTCTTCTGCGCCGGCGGCTTGCGCTCCGCGCTCGCCGCGCAGACCGCGCAGCGCATGGGCATGAAACCGGTTGCGCACATCAAAGGCGGCTTCAGCGCTTGGAAGAAGGCCGGCGGCCCGGTCGATCCGCCGGAGCTGGCGCCGGGCGAGCCGAAAAAGGCGTAACGGTCGATCTATTCGCGCGCCGAAAGGCCGCCATCAAAAAATATCATTTGTGGCCGGATAGGTGTGCAACATCATCGGCCTGACGGAACCGGGCAGGGCGGTGTGGCTCTCAAGCTGATCATCGGCAACAAAAACTATTCGTCGTGGTCGCTGCGGCCGTGGATCGCGATGACGGCGACCGGCATTCCTTTCGAGGAAGTGCTGGTTCCCTTCGAGACCGCCGAATTCAAGCAGCAGGTCGGCGCGGTATCCGGCACCGGGAAGGTGCCGGTGCTGATCGACGGTGACATCCAAATCTGGGAGTTGCTCGCAATCCTCGAATATCTCGCCGAGCGGTTTCCGGAGGCCGGCCTGTGGCCGAAGCACGTGGCGGCGCGGTCGCATGCGCGCGTGGTGGCCAACGAGATGCACGCCGGTTTCCAGCCGTTGCGCGGTCATCTGCCGATGAATTTGGCGCGGCCGGTCATCAAGCGCGACCTGACGCCCGCGGTCGTCGAGAACGTCAAGCGCATCGAAGCTTTGTGGGCCGATTGCCGCGCGCGTTTTGGTCAAGGCGGCCCGTTCCTGTTCGGCGAGTTTTGCGCCGCCGACGCGATGTACGCGCCGGTGATATCGCGGTTTCATACCTACGATGCCGACGTCGGCGATACCGCGGGCGACTACATGAGCGCGGTGATGGCGCTGCCGGCGTGGCGGCAATGGTCCGCCGCGGCGGTGAAGGAGACCTGGGTGTTTGCCGAGGATGAAGTCGATTGGCCGACCGTGCTCAGGGTTCCGGTTTGAAGTGGAGCAAGAAGCAGAGACATGCCGCTCACGTTAATCATCGGCAACAAGAACTATTCCTCCTGGTCGCTGCGGCCGTGGATCGCGCTTAAGGTGAAGGGCATTCCCTTCGACGAGATCGTGATCCCGCTCTACGAGCCGGGCAGCCGCGAGGAAATTCTGAAATATTCCCCGGCCGGAAAGGTGCCGGTGCTGACCGACGGCGACGAGCACGTCTGGGAGTCGCTCGCCATCCTCGAGCATCTCGCCGAGCGCTTCCCTGAAACGCAGCTCTGGCCGCAGGACCCGCGCGCGCGCAGCCTGGCCCGCGCGGTTTCGACGGAGATGCATGCCGGCTTCATGCCGCTCCGGCGCGCCTGCACCATGAACATGTGGCTGCCGCCGAAGCCGCGGCCGCAGAGCGACGAGGTGATGGCCGACGTCGCCCGCGTCGAAGCGCTGTGGAGCGACTGCCGTGCGCGCCACGGGCGGGGCGGGCCGTTTCTGTTCGGCGAGTTCACCGCCGCCGATGCCATGTACGCGCCGGTGGTGTCGCGCTTCCATACCTACGGCTTTCCGGTCGGCGCCGCCGCGCGCGCCTACATGGCGGCGATGATGGCGCTGCCCGCATGGCGCGAATGGTGTGACGCGGCGATGAAAGAGAGATGGATCATGCAGCATAACGAGCCGGATTGGCCGCTCGTGCGGGGCGTGCCCGTCTCATCGTAACGAAATTAAGTAACGAACATTAAAACGAGTTCATATTGTCGAATTCGACGTGACGAATTCGGCCGCGCGGATTAACCCTGTGATCGATCGCGGCGATGGCGATCCAAAATTTTGTCAAGGTTGTGGGTAACATCGCCGCAACATTCCACGGCGCACGCCGTGCTTTCGTTTCGGGGGAGACGTTCTAGCGGGGCCGTAGGCGCCCCGGATGTGTGGGGTTGCCACCATGACAAAACGCTTGTTCGCGCTCATCGTCGCGCTGGGCGTGCTCGCTACGCCCGCTTTTGCTGCCGACCAGCCCAACATCAAGGGCCTTTACCTCATTACCGATTACCCGGCCGTGACCGTTCAGCCCGGCACCACCTCGACGGTGGATTTACGGCTGCGCAATTATGGGATGGCGCCGGAGCGGCTCAAGCTCGCTGTCACCGGTGTGCCCGCCGGCTGGAAAGCGACCCTGCTCGGCGGCGGTCAACCGGTTGCCGCAGCGATGCCTTCCACCGGCGACAGCGTTTCTTTCAATCTGCGCCTTGATGTGCCGAAGGACGCCAAGATCGGCAGTCATACGCTCACCATCAGCGCCGACGGCGCCAGCGCGCATGTAACCTTGCCGATCGAGGTCAGCCTCGCCAAGCAACTGCCGGCCAAGTTGACGGTCAATCCGGATCTGCCGGCACTGCGCGGCAATGCGAGCTCCGATTTCAGCTACACGCTGCACGTCAAGAACGACAGCGGCAAGAAGCTCCTGGTCAGCTTGGCCGCCAACGCGCCGGCCAATTTCGACACCGCGTTCACCGAGGCCTATGGTAGCCAGCAGCTGACCGCCATTCCGGTCGACGCCGGCAAGAGCAAGGACGTCAAGCTCAAGGTCACCCCGCCGACCACGGCGGACGCCGGCCAGTATCCGGTCGAGGTGAAGGTCGCCGCCAACGGCGCCAGCGCCACCACGGGCGTAAAGCTCGATATCACCGGCCAGCCCAAGCTCGACATTTCCGGTCGTCAGGGCCTGTTGTCGGCGCGCGCCACCGCTGGCAACGACAGTACGGTGCCGATTATCGTCACCAATACCGGCACCGCGCCGGCCGACAACATCAAACTGTCCTCGACAGCGCCGAACGGTTGGAAGATCACATTCAACCCGCAGACCATCGCCCGCATCGCGCCCAATCAGCACAAGGAGGTGCAGGCGACGATCAAGCCGCCGAGCAAGGCGATCGCCGGCGATTATGCTACCTCGATCTCGGCCGCTTCGCACGGGCAGACCGGCAACGCCAATTTCCGCGTCACCGTCACCACCTCGACCATGTGGGGCATCGCCGGCGTCGGCATCATCGGCGCTGCGCTCCTGATCATGGTCGGCGCCGTGGCCAGGTTCGGCCGGCGATGAGCAGGCTGGTCATCGAGGCCAAGGGCCTCACCAAGCGCTATGGGACGGCGACTGCCGTCAATGGCGTGACATTCGACGTTGGCGCCGGAGAGATCTTCGGGTTGTTGGGCCCGAACGGCGCCGGCAAGACCACCACCATCCTGATGCTGCTCGGCTTGAGCGACATCAGCGCCGGCACCGCTCGTGTGTTCGGGCACGACCCGGCGCGCGAGCCGCTCGCGGTCAAGCGCCACGTCGGCTATCTGCCGGACGAGGTCGGCTTCTACGACTACCTCACCGCGGCCGACAATCTGCACTACACCGCGCGGCTGATCGGCATCCCCAAGATCGTTCGCGAGCAACGAATCGCCGACGCGCTGGCGCGCGTCGGTCTCGCCGAAGTCGCCGAGAAAAAGGTGGGCGCGTTCTCGCGCGGTATGCGTCAACGGCTCGGCCTCGCCGAGATCGTGATGAAAGAGGCGCGCATCGCCATCCTGGACGAGCCGACCAACGGTCTCGATCCGCAGGCGAGCCTCGAACTGCTTGATCTGATCCGCGCGCTCAAGGCTTCCGGCGTCAGCATTCTGTTGTCGTCACATCTGCTCGACCGGGTGCAGAGCGTCTGCGACCGGGTCGCGCTGTTCAACGCCGGAAACATCGCGCTGATGGGGACGGTGGGCGAACTCGGCCGCCAGGTGCTCGGTGGCGGCTTCACGGTGGAAGTGGAAGCCGACGGCGGCAAGGACGTCGCCAAAGACATCGCGAAGCGGCTACGCGCGCTCCAAGGCGTGCGCAGCGTCATCGCCCCGGAGGAGGGGCGCTGGCGACTGACCTGCGAGCGCGACATGCGGTCGGACGCTGCGGCGGAAGTGGTGGCGGCCGGTGGCCGGCTCAAGCAGCTCTCGCTTGACCAGCCGAGTCTCGAGACCATCTACACCCGCTACTTCCAGGATGCTGCGGTCAATGCGCAGCAGGAGGTGCGCGATGCGGCGTGAGGGATCGGCCTTCCAGGGCCTCGGCGTGGTGGTCTTGAAGGAATTGTCGGACCACCTCACCAGCGCGCGCATGCGCGTCCTCGAATGGCTGGTGGTGTTGGTCGCGCTCGCCGCAGTCTACGCCGCCATCACCCAGGTTCGCGACGTCACAGCGCAGGATCCGTTCCTGTTCCTCCGCCTGTTCACCACGGCGCGCGACCCGCTGCCGTCCTTCGTGTCGTTCCTCGGCTTCCTGGTGCCGCTGATGGCGATCGGGCTCGGCTTCGACGCGGTCAACGGCGAGCATAACCGGCGCACGCTGTCGCGCATCCTGTCGCAGCCGATCTATCGGGATGCTCTGCTGTTCGGCAAATTCATTGCCGGTCTGGCGACGTTGACGGTCAGCCTTGTCGTGCTGTGGCTGCTGCTGATCGGACTCGGCTTGGTAATGCTCGGCGTGCCGCCGGGCGGCGAGGAGATCGGACGCGCTTTTGTGTTCCTGCTGGTCACCATCGTCTATGCCGGCGTTTGGCTGGCGCTCGCCATGCTGTTCTCGGTGATATTTCGCTCGGCGGCAACGGCGGCGCTGGTAACGCTCGGCCTCTGGCTGTTCCTGACCCTCATCTGGCCGGCGCTGGCGCCGGCGATCGCACAGGCCATCGTGCCGGCGCAGGATCAGGCGGGACTGGTAATCACTGGGCAGATGCTGGCGCGGCTGTCGCCATCCACCTTGTTCGGCGAGATCGTGCTGGCGATCCTGCATCCGGCCACGCGAACGCTTGGACCGGTTTACCTCAGCCAGCTGCAGGGCGCAGTGATGGGCGCGCCGTTGCCGCTGTCGCAAAGCCTGCTGGTGGCCTGGCCGCAGATCGTCGGCCTGATCGCCGCGACCATCCTTCTGTTCGTTGGCGGTTACATCGCGTTTCAGCGACAGGAGGTCCGAGCGTAGCGAGGACCGCAAGCAAGAAGTGATGAGGATATAAATACGCTATTCTCCTGAGGTGGGCGCCGCAAGGCGTGCCTCGAAGGATGGTCGGTCAAATTCATTCAGGCCCCGGCCGTCGCCCTTCGAGGTTCGCTGCTGCGCACCGAACGCCTCAGGGGTGACGGCTCAATGCTTTAACCGCTCCACCAATTCTTCGATGAACGGCTTCTGGCCGGGCAGGATCTTGCGCCGCGCCGTCTTAACGTGGAAATAGGCGACGCGGTCGATCTCTGGAAAGCGCTGCTTCTTACCGGACTTCGGCGGCCATTCCATCTCGAATTGGTTGCTGGTGAATCCGGTGAGATCGAAGTTGGCTTCCAGCGCGAAGGCATGCACCAGTTTGCCGCTCTTCTGCCGAAGTGGCGTCAACGTCACAAAGGGACCTTGGGCGGTGAGGCCGGTCTCTTCGTTGAATTCGCGCTTGGCGCAGGCGAGCAGGTCGTCGCTTTCCACAATGCCTTTTGGGATCGACCAGGCGCCATCGTCGCGGTGGCGCCAATAGGGACCGCCAGGGTGCGCGAGCAGCAGCTCCAGCTGCCGGCCGTCGCGGCGGAAGACGAGGATGCCGGCGCTGACTTCGGTACGGCGGGACATTTGCCCTATCTACATGTTGGAAGCGTGCCAATTGGACCTGGCTGCGTGGGCCCACGCCGCCTTACCACGGTCGTTCGGTCGAATTGGTCACGTGTTCGCGATCAGGCGCGGTGATAGCGATCCCGATGCATAGATAGGGCAGCTCCAGATGCGGATTGTGGCCGCGGTGGAATTTGGCGATCGGCTCGGAATAGACGTCGCCGGCCTTGGCCTTCACCAGCGTGCCTTGCTGGAAGTGCGCCTCGAACAGGCCTTGCAGCGCGACGAAGAATGTCGCCCCGTTATGGCAGTGCCAGTTGGTGTAGCCGCCGGGGACGATCTCGGCATTGTAGATTTGCACCTTGGCTTGCGGATCGCGCGGCAGCGATGCGTAGAGCGTGTCGATCAGCAGGTTGCGGTGAAAGCCTTGCCCCGGCGGCACCATGCCGTCGATCGTGAGCTTCAGGTCCTTGTAGTCGCTCAATCTGGTTTCCATGGCCGGCCTCCGTCGCGCATGCACGGAGGAAGCCTAATCGCCGCCTGGTCTCTGGTGAAGGCGCAAAAATGCAAACCCGGCCGCGAGGCCAGGTTTGCCCGTCGGAAATCGCTCGGTTCGGCCGCTCACTCGTTCACCGACTCCTTGAGCTTCTGGGCTGCTTCCTTGGTCGCGTCTGCGGCCTGGTTGGTCGCCTCCTTGGCGGCGTCCTTGGTCCGGCCGTATGCGTTCTGCATCTTGCCGGCGGCCTGCTCGGCCTTGCCTTCGCCCTGCAGCTCCTGGTCACCTGTTAGCTTGCCGGTGGTCTCTTTCGCCTTGCCCTTGGCTTCTTCGGCGGTGCCCTTGATCCGGTCTCTGTCCATGACAAAGCCTCCTTGTGTTCGGATGATACTTGAATATTCAACGGATGAGCGGCAACGCGCGTTCCGTGGAATCGGCATTCGCGCACCTGGGTTGCGTGTGGCGTTTCGCAACACGGGGGTATGACCGGATGTCGCGGGCGAGCGGCGGCGAACGCAAATAAGCCCCGCGCCGGCGTGCACCGACGCGGGGCCGTCTGGCTATCGACGGTGCGACGATCGCCCGGTTATTTCTTCATCGAGCCGGAGCCGGTGGTGCTGCTGCTGTTTGGATTGGGGACGCAGTTCGCGCTCTTGGCGCCCTTCTTACAAGCGGAGAGGCTGGCGAACTTGCAGTTCAGCGTGCCGGTCTTGGTCTTCATGCAGTATTTCTTGGTGCCGATGACGTGAGCCGACTTGCTCATCGAGCCGGCACTCGTGCTGCTCCCCATCGACGAAGTGCCCGCGGCGTTGGCGATGGACATGCCGGCGACCAGGGCGACGACTGCGGTGAGGGTCGTGAGCGTTTTCATCGGATGCCTCCTTGGCTGTAATCGTCTTGATTTGTGTCTTGACGCGTCTTGCCGCATGGAACCGCGGCGCCTTCTACAACTTCATCCGATGAAACTCGGTTCCCGGAACCGGCGCGGCGCGCGCAAATATTTCGGCGTGAGGTGATATCGCGATACCGCAATCGTCCGAACGGCCGGGAAACGCACCCGGCCGTTCGTTTTTCAGCGCGATTGAGAGACTTCAGACTTCGAGAATGGCGACCACGACGCGCGTGTGCGGATCGATGATCAGGATCTGGCTGCTCACCAGAATGTAGTCGTATCCGCGCCATTCCGGATAGATGCGGACCACTTCGGTAGGCACCGGATAGTAATGCACGTGTTCGGGCACGTGCACGCCGACGCGCACCGAGAAATTCACGTGCGCCGGTTCGACCTTCTCCTTCTTGAAGACGGTCGTGATCCGTGTGCGCTGCTTTGTCGTCAGCTTGCTGGCGCTTGCCGCTGCGCCCTGGCCAGTGGTTTCGCTCTTGCCGTGGCCAGAATTTTCCCTCGCGCTTGATCGAGAGGAACCATGCGTGGTTTCTCCGGCATGCTCATGCCCGCCGCTTTCGTTATGGAGGGTCTTGTCGTTCGATTCAGTTTGGCTCTTCTGACGGTCCCGACCGTTATCTTCGGCTTTCGGACCGGCTTCGCTGCCCAACTCTTCTTTTTGCGGCGAGGCTCCGACGGTTCCGTGTTCATTCAGTTGAGTATTGCCACTGGCTCCGGGGCGGAGCTCCTTCGCCGAGCCCTGGCCTGTGGTTCCGACTGGGCCGCGCTGACCGGCGTGCATGTTGGGCGCGATCTTGTCTGCCGGCGCATTTCGCTGGGCGGCGGGGGCACGCTCGGGTTTCACCGGCCCGTTGACGTCGCCGGCCGCAGCGGCGCCTGCGCTGAGCAGCAGCGTGGCGGTAATGGTCGATAGCAGTCGTGTGGTTCTCATTGGGATGCCTCCTCTGGACATCCCCCCGAACAGCCCCGTTCACGCTGGCGGCAACGCCTTAAGGGCGTCGGTGTTCCGCAATCGAACGACGCGGTGGAATGCCGCCGGGTTCCCGCCATTGCCTTCCTCCGCCCATCAAGGCACGCTTGCGCCGAAAATTGGGGAGGGGAGCGTGGCGATTCTGTCGTCCACTGTTGACGTGAACGCGGGCGAGTTCCGCGCGAATGTGGAGCGCATGCGCGCGCTTGTGCAGGAGCTTCAGGAGAACCGCGCCGAGGCGGCGGCGGGCGGGCCGGCGCGGGCACGCGAGCGCCATGTGGCGCGCGGCAAGCTGTTGCCGCGCGACCGCGTGATGAATCTGATCGATCCCGGCTCGCCGTTCCTGGAGCTTTCGCCGCTCGCCGCCAGCGGCCTCTATGACGACGCCATTCATGGCGCCGGGCTGATCACCGGCATCGGCCGGGTCGAGGGCCGCGAGTGCATGATCGTGTGCAATGACTCGACGATCAAAGGCGGCACCTATTACCCCATGACGGTGAAAAAGCACCTGCGCGCCCAGGAGATCGCGCGCGAGAACCGGCTGCCGTGCATTTATCTGGTCGACTCGGGCGGCGCCAACCTGCCGCACCAGACCGAGGTCTTCCCCGACCGCGAGCATTTCGGCCGCATCTTCTATAACCAGGCGACGCTCTCCAGTATGCGCATCCCGCAGATCGCGGTGGTGATGGGCTCGTGCACGGCGGGCGGCGCCTATGTGCCCGCGATGTCGGACGAGACGGTCATCGTCAAAAGCCAGGGCACCATCTTCCTCGGCGGCCCGCCGCTGGTGAAGGCGGCGACCGGCGAGGTGGTGAGCGCGGAAGCCCTCGGCGGCGCCGATGTGCACGCGCGCAGGTCCGGCGTCGCCGACCATTACGCGCAGGACGACCATCACGCTTTGAGCATTGCGCGCCGCATCGTCGCGCATCTCAACATCAAGAAGCGCGTGGACATCCCGCTGCTGACGCCGCGCGAGCCGGCGTTCGACATCAGTGAGCTCTGTGGGCTGGTGCCGGTCGACCTCAAGAAGCAATACGATATTCGCGAGGTGATCGCGCGGCTGGTCGACGGCTCCGAGTTCGACGAGTTCAAGCAGCTCTACGGCACCACGCTGGTCACCGGCTTCGCCCACATTTACGGCATGCCGGTCGGCATCCTCGGCAACAACGGTATTTTGTTTTCGGAAAGCGCGCTCAAGGCCGCGCATTTCATCGAGCTGTGCTGCCAGCGCCGCATTCCGCTCCTGTTCCTGCAGAACATCGTCGGCTTCATGGTCGGCCGCGAGTACGAGGCCGGCGGTATCGCCAAGGACGGCGCCAAGATGGTGACGGCGGTTGCGTGCGCGCAGGTGCCGAAGGTGACGGTGATCGTCGGTGGCTCCTACGGCGCCGGTAATTACGGCATGTGCGGCCGCGCCTACGGCCCGCGCTTCCTGTTCACCTGGCCGAACGCGCGCATCTCGGTGATGGGCGGGGAGCAGGCGGCGTCGGTCCTCGCGACAGTCAAGCGCGACAACATCGAAGCGGGCGGTGGGACGTGGTCGGAGGTGGAGGAAGCCGAGTTCAAGGCGCCGATCCGCGACCAGTACGAGGAAGAGGGTAATCCTTATTACGCCACGGCTCGCTTATGGGACGATGGCATCATTGCGCCGAGCGAGACGCGGCGCGTATTGGCTTTGGCTTTCAGCGCGGCGCTCAATGCGCCGGTGCGCGGGACGCGATTTGGGGTGTTCAGGATGTGAGTTCTCATCGCTGCAACAGCCACAACACCGCGCTCAGGACGATGCTCAAAATAATCGACGTCACGATCGGGAAATAGAACGTGGTATTGCCGCGGCTGATGACGATGTCGCCGGGCAGCCGCCCGAGGCCTAGTTTGGCGATGAAGGGCCACAACACGCCCGCCACCACTAAAACGATCCCGGCAATGATCAGAACCCGTGCCATATCCGCACCATGACGCTCTCTGGGAAATGATTTAAGCTCGGTTGGCCGGTGTGCAACAAGGCCGCTGCTCAGGCGGCCCAATGCCTGTAGGGTGGGCAAAAGCGCGTTAGCGCCGTGCCCACGCGAGGCGTTTGGACGGCCTAGTCATCATTGGTGGGCTCGCTTCGCTTAGCCCACGCTACAGGATTCTGCGCAACACAGCGCGCGCGAAGGGAAGGAAGCCCCATGTCCGAAACCTATCAATCCGCCCTCATCGTCGGCGCTGGCAGCGGCCTGTCGGCTTCGGTGGCGCGGGTCTTCGCCAAGGCCGGCATGAAAATTTCACTTGCTGCGCGCTCGGTCGATGACCTTGCCGCGCTGGCAAAGGAAACGAACGCCAACACCTACTCCTGCGATGCCTCCGACGGCGCCTCGGTCGACAAGCTGTTCGCCGACCTCGATGCCGCTAGCGCGCCCGACGTCGTCGTCTACAATGCCAGCTACCGTACCCGCGGTCCGTTCCTCGAACTCGATCCCGCCGAAGTGCAGAAGTCGATCCTGGTCTCGTCCTTTGCCGGCTTTCTGGTGGCGCAGGCCGCGGTCAAGCGCATGCTGCCGCAGGGCCGCGGCGCCGTGCTGTTCACCGGCGCGTCGGCGAGCATTAAGGGCTACGCCCAGTCGGCGCCCTTCGCCATGGGCAAGTTCGCGCTGCGCGGCCTGGCGCAGAGCATGGCGCGGGAATTGGCGCCGCAGGGCATCCATGTCGCGCACTTCGTGATTGATGGTGGCATCAAGAGCGCGCGCCGCCCCCAACCCGCGGACAAGCCGGACTCCATGCTCGATCCCGACGCCATCGCCCAGACTTATCTGAACATCCTGCAGCAGCCACGCAGCGCCTGGACCTGGGAGGTCGAATTGCGGCCATGGGTGGAGCGTTTCTGACGCGCGAGCGCAATGCTTTCATCCAGTATAAGCGGGGAAAACGCGCCCTCACACTTCTGTGATCGCGGCGTGAGCGCCCGATTCAGTCCCCATTTACCGGAGGCCCCTAGCTTCCATCGTGACGGGGAGTTGCGTGATGGTCGCTGTCGTTAACGGTTACGTTTGCTTCACCACCTGCGATGCCAAGCAGGCGAGGCAGGGGAAGGATCCCCTTGCGAAGCCGGGCGAACTGCCGGACGAGCACAGCAAGAAGAACAGCCTCGACAGCCAACCCGCCACGATCCTCGACGGCGCGCTGAAAAATCTCAAGGACGCGATCGATCCGACGAAGGAGAGCGATCCGAGCAGTCCTACGACAGGGCAGTCGCCGCCGAGCGACACGTCCTCGTTGTCTTCGCACGTCGACGTCGTCGCCTGAACGCGGCGCAACGAGCGACCCCAGTAGCTCACCCTATGGGCCCATGCTAAACGCATGGGATGGTGAGCCTTGACGACATCAAACAATTGGCTCCCGCCGGACGCTTGCGCGGCGGCGTCGTGGTGTCGCCAGCGCCATCCGCGTTCTTTGCCATCAAGGATGGCGTCCAGGTGAGTGGCGTCACCGTCGATCTGCTGCGCGGTTTCGCCGACAGCGTGAAGCTGCCGCTCGACCTGCACGTCTTCTCGAATTCCGGCCAGGTGACTGAGGCGGTGGCGCGCGGCGAGTGCGATCTCACCTTCATGCCGCAGGACGCCGCGCGTGCCGAGAAGGTCGATTTCGGCCCGGCCTATTACTTTATCGAGAGCACCTATCTGGTGCCGGCCGGCTCGACCATCAAAACCATCGAAGAGGTTAACCGGCCGGGCGTGCGTATCGTGGCGATAGCCAACACCACGACGATGCGCAGCGCGCGCCGCACCGCGCCGCAGGCGAGCGTCGAGGAAGTCGCCGGCGTCGATCTGATGACCGAGATGGCGCGCAAGGGGGAGGGCGACGCCTTCGCGTTGTCGCAGGATTCCTTCGTCGGCCTGCTGCCAAAATTACCGGGTGCGCGCGTGCTGCCGGGCAACTTCCAGCAGACCGGCATCGGCGTCGCGGTGCCCAAGGGCCGCCCGGCAGCGCTCAAGCTCGCAAGCCAACTGTTGGACGAGGCCAAGCGTTCCGGCGCGGTGCGCCGCGCCCTTGATGCCGCCGGCTTCAAGGACGCGGCGGTGGCGCCCTAGTCACTTCTTACCTCTCCCCGCCCGGGGAGTGGGGTATCATCCGCCTTCACTTCCACATTGGCCGCCGCGAGACGCTCGAACAGCCGGATGCGCCGGCGGATCGGCAGCCAGTCGTAGAGATAGATCTCGATCGGCCGCCAGTTCGCCACCCAGCCGACGATGATCAGGCTTTCCTCCACCACACGCGCCGCGACCTCATTGGGCAGCAGCCCGGCCAGCGTTTGGCTCGCCACGAGGCAGGCTGCCAGCACCGCCACTCCGATCGCCAGTGTGCGCCGCCCGACCCGGAACAACTCACGCAACTCCTGTTCAGCGATTTGGGCGCGATAGCGAAAATAATGGGCAAAGGCCTCGCCAATGCGCAAAGCCTCGGGCTTGGCCGCTTCCTCCGGCGGCAGATGTACGGCGATGGTAAAAGGGGCGGCGTGCGGCAGCTCGCGTACCCAGCCGACCAGGAACTCCTCAACGCCCGCGTCGAGATCCTTCTCGCGGAAGGGCGAGGGATCGAATGAATTGAACAACTGCCCGATGCTGTGAGCGCGGACGGCGATTTCGGTGGGGCCTGCCATGGCGTCGATTTACCCCGCACCTCGCGCGGATCCTATAGCCGTATCCTTTTGCGCCAAACTCTCCGTTGGTCCCCGCGAAAGCCGAGACCCATTTGATACCCCATTTGCGGCAAGCCGATCATCAAATGGCAAATTCAAAGCTCCACCAGAATCAATTGGCTGCTAGTGGTCCTTTGATTCCGACATTTGCTCGGGAGCTTGCAGCGGGGGGATGCAAATGTCGGAATCGGACCGCTAGCTGTTTCGCTCACGACCCTTGGCACTGGATTCCCGCTTGCGGGGGAATAAGCGGCGTGTGGATCGAGGCAATCGGGCCACCTATTAAATGGTCACGATCACATTGCCGATGGTGCCGCGCTCGACCGCCTCGTGAGCGGCGGCGATATCGGCGAGCGGATAGGTCGGCTGCGCCACCCGGTTGACCAAAGCGCCCTGTTCCAATGCGGCGTTGATTCCGGCGATGGCGCGGGCGCGCTCGGTGGCGTCGAGTTCGTAGACCAGGAAGAACTGCAGGCGGATCGATTGCGTCAGGCAGAAGTAGGCCGGCACTGTCGCTTCCCCGCTGGTGCCGTAGATGATCACGCTGCCCTTGGGCCGCAGCACGCCCGGCAGCAGGTTGGCATTGGCCGCGAAATCCATTTCGATCACCGCATCGGCGCCATGCTTCCCGGTGATCTCCATAACTCGCGCCACGATGTCCTCGCGTTTATAGTCGATGGTGTGGTCGGCGCCGGCCTCGCGCGCCACCTGTGCCTTTTCGTCCGACGACACGGTGGTGATCACGCGCGCGCCTTTCGCCTTGGCAAATTGAATGACGTATTGACTGACCGATCCGGCGCCGCCCGAGACGAACACGGTGGTGTCCTTCTCAACCGGCGCCAGCGCTACCGCGTGGATTGCGGTCATCGCCGGGATGCCGAGACAAGCGCCTTCCTCGAAGGTCACGCGTTCGGGGAGCGGCACCGCGAGCGCCGCCGGCAACGTTATATATTCAGCCGCGGTGCCGAATGGGCGCCGCCATTGGCCGTTCCACACCCAGACCCGTTCGCCAAGCCGCGACTGCGGCACGCCGTCGCCGACTTGGTCGATGACGCCAGCGCCATCGCTCTGCGGGATCAGCCGTGGCCAGGTTATCTTGCCAGTCATGCCGGCGCGGGATTTCACGTCGGAAGGATTGACCCCGGAGGTGGCGAGCTTGACCCGCACCTCGCCGGTGCCGGCTTTTGGCGTATCCACCTCGCCGACGCGCAGCACGTCGCGCGCCGCGCCGTTTTTTTCGTAATGGGCAGCTTGCATTTTCGGTCTCCTCCCCCGAGGGCCCTTGTACGATAGCAATGGTGTCCGGCGCGGGCCACGGGTTAGGGAACTGGGCGCTCTTGCGCGCGTTGTCCGGCCTAGCCACCTAAAAGATAGGGCCATGGGCTCTCACGGCCGCGATTCCGCCGTAGTGGAAAGGGCGGCGTGTTCTGCAACGCAGCAGGCCCCGCGAGGGCCATGAGGGAGAGGAGGTTCGACCGATGCGCTATCGCGTCTACAGCGGTCCCAAGGGATCGGACGAGATATCTCCGCTCGCCAAGGAAAAGATGCTGTTTAAGGAATTCACTTCCGTGGATCAGGCGTTGTCCTGGTCGCGCCACATGGAGAAGGAGGGGCGCACGCCCCTGCTGATCGAGGGCGACGATGGCACGCGGATGGACCGCCGGGCCATTGCAGACGCCCTCAGAGTGGGTAATCGCGAGCAGGTCGGGCGCTGATCAGTGCCGCCAGCCGGGAAGCGGCCGTCGTGACCCGGAAATGTGGTATGGCAGGGCTCCAAGCAGGACCCAAGGGACTGAGTTTGGGCCCCGGGCGGGCCGCTAACTGCCGTTTCGGACAGGCGGATCGAGACGCATTGGTATTCTGGAACCTCCAAAATAAAGTACTGAAATTACTTGACTTATTGATTAAAAAAGTTCGTACGCGAACGAAAGAAGCTGCTATAAATGACCTATGAGCACCCATGTAGCCAGAAGCGCCCGGCGGTCCACCAAAACTGCCCGGCGGACAACAGAAAAGGCCACCAAGACTGCCAAAAAGGCGGCCAAGAGCCCGCGCGCAGCCGCGACCAAGGCGGCAAAATCGGCGCGACGGCCGGTCGCTAAGGCCACCAAAGCCACAAAACCGGCCAAAGCAGCCAGGCCGCCTAAAACGACGACCAAGACGGCGGCCAAAGCGGCCAAAACGACGACGGCCCCGAGCCTCGCCCCCGAATTTGCCGCGGCGGCGGCCATGATCCGCACCGCCAGCCCGCCCATGCAGCCGATCGCCCCCCAGGAGGTGCCGGCGCGCGCCCACAAATACCGCGTGGGCGAGACCGTCTATTACACCTCGCCGACCTTCGGCCGTGCCGCCGCCACCGGCAGCTATACGGTTGTCCGGTTGCTGCCGTCGGAAGGCGACGATTACCAGTACCGGATCAAGAGCTCGGGCGAGGCCTTCGAGCGCGTCGCGAAAGAAAGTCAGCTCGACCGAGCCTGAGCACCGCCGTCGTCGCGGCCAGCGATCTGGCATCTGGATTCAAGTCGGCGGGAGCCGCGTGAGCCGTTCATGAGCGGGGTATCGCTATCGCGCATCGTTCTGCCGGCTGCCGCCCTGGCGCTGGCAGTGCTCGCCGTGTTGGCGGTGCTTGATCGTCTCGGTGAAAATGAGCGCGCGGCAGAACGGCAGGCGCTGCTGGCGCGCGCGGCGATGCTCGAGCAAAGCGTGCTCGCGTCTGGTTCCACGCTGCCTTGCGTCGACGCCGCCGCCGGCGAGGCCGTTGGCAACGCCTGCGAGAAAAAGGTGTTCGCCAGCCCGCAAACAGCCGCTGCCGCTGTCGCCTATATGAGTGCCCGCATTGACCTCCTCCGCCAAGCCTATGCGCTCGCCAAGCATGGCGACGAAGGCGCGCTGGCGGCTCTGGTCTCGACCCGCCGCGCCGTCGCGCTCGACCGTTACGGCATCGCCGCCCACGTGCTGTCCCGGCGCGACGGCTGCACCGCCAGAAATTGCGCCATCTTCGCCATGCTCGATGACGCCGACACGCTGAAAGCCAATCTCAAGGCGCAGGCCTTCGATCAATACGTCTCCCGCTATGCCGCGGGCTGGCAGGTGCCCGCGCCGGCTGCGGCCAAGGGGCCGGCGGTGTCCGCGCTGCCAGCGGCCCCACCGAATGGGACAGAAGCCGCCCAAGCACCCGCATCGCAAGCGGGTAAGTCGCCGGCCGAAGAGGCCCGCGCGGAAGCGACTCGGCCCGGCGCCGCGACGCAGCACAAGCCCGTCTCATCGCGCTGGCACTTTCCTTCCGCCGACTCTATTCCGGCCGTCAGCATCATGAACCCCGAGCCGAAGTTGCCCAAGGCCGTTGCCGAGCAACTCGATCGCGACACGGTTAAGAAGACCGAGGTTGAGCGGCGCAAGGAGGGCAAGGAAGGACAAGCCAGGCCATTGGCGAAGGAACCCAAAGCCAAAAAAGAAGCTGGGAAGAGACCGCAAGAGCCGGGCCCGCCGCTCCAGCTCACGCGCTAGCGCATGATCTCGAAAGCAGGTACCGGTCTTCGGGATCATGCGTAAGGAAGATCGCCGCGAGCGCCCGGGGCCCTGATGTTCACCTCCGTACTCATCGCCAATCGCGGGGAGATTGCCTGCCGCATCATGGGCACTGCCAAGCGGCTGGGCCTGCGGACCATCGCGGTCTATTCCGAGGCTGACGCGCACGCGCTCCACGTCCGGCACGCCGATAAAGCGATTGAAATCGGTCCGGCGCCGGCGGCGGAAAGCTACTTGGTTGGCGACAGGCTGATCGCGGCGGCGCGCGAGGCGCGTGCGGATTGCATCCATCCCGGCTACGGCTTCCTGTCGGAGAACGCCGACTTTGCGCAAGACTGCGTCGAGGCCGGTATCGCCTTTATCGGCCCGTCGCCCGAAGCCATCCGCGCCATGGGCCTCAAGGACCGAGCCAAGGCGCTGATGGAGGACGCAGGCGTACCGGTGGTGCCGGGCTATCACGGTGAAAGCCAGGACCCCGCCTTCCTGAAACGCAAAGCCTATGAGATAGGATATCCGGTCCTGATCAAGGCCGTGGCCGGCGGCGGCGGCAAGGGCATGCGTCGGGTCGAGCGACACGCCGATTTCGAAGACGCGCTCGCCTCCTGCATGCGGGAGGCGCTAGGCGCCTTCGGCGATGCCCGTGTACTGATCGAGAAATACATTGGCACGCCGCGCCACGTCGAATTCCAGGTTTTCGGCGACCGCCACGGCAACGTGATCCATCTCGGCGAACGCGACTGTTCGCTGCAGCGCCGCCATCAGAAGGTGATCGAGGAGGCACCGGCGCCGGGCATGAGCGAGACGTTGCGCGCGGCCATGGGGCGGGCCGCGGTCGCCGCTGCAATGGCGGTCGGCTACGAAGGCGCTGGCACCATCGAGTTCATCGCCGATGGCGCCGGCGGCCTCAAACCGGGCGGTTTCTGGTTCATGGAGATGAACACCCGGTTGCAGGTCGAGCATCCTGTGACCGAAGGCGTCACCGGCCTCGATCTGGTGGAATGGCAGTTCCGCGTCGCCGCCGGCGAAAAGCTGCCGCTCAAGCAGGACCAGGTGCGGCTCGACGGCCACGCGGTCGAAGCGCGGCTTTATGCGGAAGATCCCGAGCGCGGGTTCCTGCCGTCGACCGGCAAGCTGATCGCGCTGCGCTTTCCGGATGGTGAAGGATTGCGCGTCGACAGCGGGGTGGCGACCGGAGATGCCGTAACGCCGTTCTACGATCCGATGATTGCCAAGCTGATCGCGCATGGCGCGACACGCGACGAAGCGCTGGACCGGCTGGCGAACGCGCTCGAAGCGACCGTCGTCGCGGGCCCGCGCAGCAATGCTGGCTTCCTCGCTTCGCTCGCGCGCGCCGATGCGTTCCGCAATTGCGAATTCGATACCGGTTTCATCGACGCCCATCTCAGCGACCTCGGCGCCACCCCATTGGGTCTCGACCGCGCCGCCGCCGCCGTCGGCGCGCGCGAACTCTTGGCGCACGAACGCGCGCGCATTGCCGCAACCCGCGATCCCGAGGCGCCGGTCTCGCCGTGGGACGTTCACGACGGCTTTCAGTTATCGGGCATGCGTCGGCTGGCGCTGCCCATCGTCGCCGACGGTGAGAGCGTGGTGGCCGAGGTTGCTTACGGTCCGGCCGACGCCGCGGTCTCGGTCGATGGCGAAACGCCGGCGCATGATGCGGTGGCGATTACCGCTGCCGATGCTGTCTATGTGCTGCGGCGCGGCCGCCAGACCAAGGTGACCTTGCGCGATCCAGCGCTTGATCAGGCCGGCGACCAGGGGCAGGGCGGCCTGGTGCGGGCGCCCATGCATGGCAAGGTGCTGGCGATTCTAGTCGAGCCAGGCGTCCAGGTGGCGCGCGGCGAGCGTCTCGCGATCATTGAAGCGATGAAAATGGAGCACACGCTCACCGCGCCCATCGACGGCACCGTCGCCGAGATCGCCGTCAGCCCCAATGCCCAGGTCGCCGAGGGCGCCAGGATCATGCTGATCGAAGCCGCGCCGTCGCAAGCCTGAGCGAACGCGCGACCGTCGCGTCGGTTAGAGCTTCTTCCGCTTGCCGTGCTTTGGCTTCTCAGTGTCCTTCTGCATGCCGAAATAGATCGGCAGCGACCAACTCGGCAGGATCAACGGAAGCCCTCGCACCACCAGGCTCAGGTTCTTCTTGTTGTAGACCATGGCCTCATCGAAGGTCATTTGTTGCGGATTTTTGTATACCGGCTTTTTCTTCTGCGCGGCAGCGGCCGGCGCGGCCGCGAACACCGCCAGGACAAGCAGCGCAGCGAGATTTTTCATGATCCCCCCTCGGCGCAATGCGCCGACATCAATTCTCTCGGCTATCATCGGCGCTGGCGGTCAAATTGCAATAGGTGTTTGCCATAAGGGGGCGACGACCGCCCGTTCACGCGCTTATATGGGCCGCGTCGGCGCGGCCGAGCGCCGCCGGAATGCGATTGAAGCCGCGGAACCGCGCGCGACGCGAACGCTCCGGTTCGCCTTCAAGCCGATAATTCGAAAAGCGGCTCAAGAACAACTCCAGCGCTACCTTGCCTTCCAGCCGCGCCAGCGCCAGGCCGGCGCATTGGTGCGGGCCGCTGGCGAAGGCCAGATGCCGGTTCGGCGTTCGGTCAATGCGAAACACATGCGGTTCGGCAAACACCTCGGGGTCGCGGTTGGCGGCGCCGATGCACAGCGTGATGCGCGTGCCTTTCGGCATGGCGACGCCACCGATTTCGGTGTCAACGGCGGTTGACCGATTGCCGAGCTGATTGGAGCTCTCGAAGCGCAATATCTCTTCGACCGCCGATTTCGTCAGGTCGCGATGTGCGATCAGCCTTTGCTTCTCCGTCGGCCAGCGCGCCAGCGTCACGAGCCCGTTGGCGATCAGGTTGGTTGTGGTCTCATGGCCGGCGTTCAGAATGAAGATGCAGTTCTGCAATAGTTCCCTGTGGGTGAGCCGCTCGCCGTCGATTTCGCCGAGCAGGCGCGTGAGCACGTCGCTTTGCGGATCGCCGGGACGTTTCTTGCGATCCGCCACCAGCACCTCGAGATAGGCGAGGAATTCGCGCACTGCATCGTCGGCTTCCGCCAGTTGTGTTGGCGATATGGTTGGCTCCAGCGCGCCCAATATCTTCAGCGACCATCCGCGCAACGGCGCGCGGTCGCCATGCGGGATGTCGAGCAGGTTGCCGATGATCTCGACGGGGATAGCAGCGGCGAAATCCGCGATCAGGTCGACCGTTCCGCCGCGTGCCTCTTTCTCCGCCATTTCGTCGAGCAGGCTTTCGACCAGCCGCACGAGACCGGGCTCCATCGCCGCGATCGCCTTGGCGTTCATGGCTCCGAGGATGAGCTTGCGTACTTTGGTGTGCAGCGGCGGGTCGTTGAACACCAGGCTGGTGGTGTGGTGCTCGTAGACGCGCGTGTCGCCAAATTTTGGCTTGAACTCTACCTTTTTGTCGGAGCTGAAAGTGACCGGGTCCTTGTAGACCGTCTCGCAGTCCTTAAACCGGGTCAGCAGATAGCTGCCATCCGGGAGGCGGCGGATTGGCGTTCGGCTGCGCAAGGCATCGTAGTAGGGGAAGGGATCGATATAGAAATCGTCCGGCAGCGCGCGCAGGTCGAATCCGTCGAGCTGCGTTGCGGATATCGGATTTGCGTCGTCGTCCATGCAGCGTTCCTCTCTTTTTGCTGCGACAATAGGGCTGTTCGCGCGCGAATGCACGGTCCCGTGCAGAACGTCCGGTTGCGGCTTTCCCTGCGCACGCGCGCACGCTATGCAGGGGGCCCGACTAGTGTCTCAAGCGTGGACTACGTGGAATGCCGCTCCATCTCGTGAAGCTCTGCGTCGGCTGCGATTCCGTCGCCGACCTCCAGGACTGGATCAGGCAGAAGCTGAAAGAGAAGAAACGGCGCGGGCAGAAGGCGGAGCATATCCACACCACCCGCATGGTGCCCAAGCGCTCCGAGGAACTTACTGAGGGCGGCTCGCTCTACTGGGTCATCAAGGGTCAGATTATGTGTCGTGAGCGGATACTCGATGTATGCCCGTTCACCGACAAGGACGGCATTGGCCGCTGCCGGCTGATACTCGACGGCAAGGTGGTGCTGGTCGAGCCGCGCCCGCGCGCAGCGTTCCAGGGTTGGCGTTATCTCGAAGCCAAGGAGGCGCCGCGCGACCTCGCGCGCGCCGCGCCCGGCGCCGACAAGATGCCAGAGCAGATGCGGCGTGAGTTGCGCGAGCTGGGGTTATTGTAGGCAATTAGGACGCGGACTCATTGGCACGCAGCCAAATTCAGATCGATGCAAGTTTGACGAACGCCAGATAGTGGACTGCGACCGTGTCATATCGGGGCGCGACACGCCGACATTGCTTTGATCTTGTTGAAGAGCCATTCGATCAAATTCCGCACGCAATATAGATGCGGGTTGAAGCAGATCGGGTCGATCTCGTTTCGGTGGAATGTTCTCCCATGCTCCTTGCTGGTAAACGCGGACAATGGACGTATCGATCATCTGCAAGCCCGTATCGTGATAGAGCGACAGACTGATCACGATGCGGTCCCCGACGCTCGCCCTGCGTCAGCGAACGAAGCGTCTTTAGCAAGTCGCATAAGGGCCAAAGTTGTCAGGAAGATCACGCCATGGCGCGCCTGACCGCAAGACCCAAAAGATACCATTGAGCACCCGCAGGTCGTTCACCCGCGGCACGCCACGTGGTTTGTTCGGCAGAATTGGCTTGATGGCGGTCCATTCAGGTCTTTGAGTTCGTAGCGCATGATTTGAGGTTCTGGTTTGGGAGCTTGAATCACGCGCTGGCCGTTACCATCAAGCCGCAAATGGCCCATTGTGGTGGCCTCTGATGCCCTAATTTTATTTATGCTTTGGGGGCAGCGGTTGACATGACGGGACCTGCTAGGCTCGTCCCCGTCGAAATTGACCCGTAGCTGACTTGCCGGTCGTAACGACGAATATCCCAATTTGGCGGCATCTGGGACGTGACGCCGAGGTGACGTCGACTGCCGGATCGCATCGGCCATGCTCGCTCCCTGCGAGACCAACACATCAACCTAACGCAGCTTGGCGACAATCTCCTCCAGCTTGTATGTCTTCTTCGGCATATCGATCCTCCTTGATGCCAAACGAGATACTTCGAGTTGGGCGACTTCAAGGGGGTGACTTATCTGAGAAAATATCGAACGAACTCGCCCGCGAAGATGTGATTCACTTGTTGACGGTAGCGGATTACTCCAACGCACTTTGCGAAATATCAATGCGCGAGCAAAAAGGTTCCCGACATTAGAAATCAGCTTTTATTCAGATGAACAACTGCCACCGTAAACCCTGGACGAGTGAAACTTCGATCAATCCGATCACCGGTAAGAGTATTTTGATCATGACTAAGAGTATGTGGCTCGCGGCAATCGTTGTGATAGCGGCTGCTGTAATGCCGCTGAATGCCAATGCTCAGCAGCCGAAGAAAGAGGGGCCGGCAAGAGCCGCTCCGGGCAAACCCACATCACCCGCCGCAAGACCCGCGCCACCTGCTGCCCGACGGGCGCCACCTTCGGCCGTGCGCGCCCCATCGGTGCGTCCGGCACCGCCGCCAGCCGCACGAGCGCCGGCTCCGCGTCCTGTGTTGCGTCCGGCCGTGCGCGCCCCATCAGCGCGTCCGGCACCGCCGCCAGCCGCACGAGCGCCGGCTCCGCGTCCTGTGTTGCGTCCGGCCGTGCGCGCCCCATCAGCGCGTCCGGCACCGCCGCCAGCCGCACGAGCGCCGGCTCCGCGTCCTGTGTTGCGTCCGGCCGTGCGCGCCCCATCAGCGCGTCCGGCACCGCCGCCAGCCGCACGAGCGCCGGCTTCGCGCCCTGTGTTGCGTCCGGCCGTGCGCGCCCCAGCGGCGCGTCCGGCACCGCCGCCAGCCGCACGAGCGCCGGCTTCACGCCCTGCGTTGCCTCCGGCCGTGCGCGCCCCAGCGGTGCGTCCGGGATTGCCGCCAGCTGCACGAGCGCCAGCTACGGCTCCTGCCGTCTCCGCCGCGCAAACGCGCGCATTGATACGAAGTCAGCAATTTCATGAACGCGCGCTACGTCAACAGGAGGATCGGCAATTGCGGGCGCTACCGCCTTCGCAGCGCGTACAGAAGCAGCGGGAAATCAATCAGCAGCGCCAACTGCGCGCGGCGCGGAGCATTGAGGCGCGCGGTCCGCGCCGCAACGGCGAGGCCCGGGTAATGCCGCAAGCGGCGCGGCAAGGCCACTTCGCCGCAAGATTTGCCGCACGAACGCAAGAGGCCAATGCCCGCGTGCGTCCGGCAGCAGTTGCTGCGCGACGGGCTTGGCGGCGTGGCCTGCGCGCCTCATTCGTTGCGTGGATCGGGCCCGTGTTTTGGCCTTACGCCTATTCCGATATTTTCGACTATGTGTTCTGGCCCTATGGCTATGATGACGGCTACTGGGCCTATATCTATGACGACTTTTTTGACGGTGTGTTCTGGGGCGAAGTCGGTCCGCCGGAGGAGTATGGTTACACAGCGCCGCGAGCTTACCCGTCAACGCGGCCAACCTATGCGGCCGTACAGGAGCTGTGCAAGCAGCCCGGCAGCGGCATCACCTCCTGGCCGTTCGCAGAAATCGAGAAGAAAGTGGGTCTCGATGCCGAGCAGAGGCGATTGCTTTCCGACGTGCGCAGTGCCGCTGCAAAGGCCGCGAGTGTGTTCAAGGTTTCCTGTCCCTCGCAAAAGGCCTTCCCGCTAACGCCGCCTGGCCGTCTGCAGGCAATGATAAGCCGCCTTCAGGCGACGTTAGAAGCGGTGCAGATCGTGCGCCCAGCGCTGGAGAAGTTCTACGACTCTCTCTCCGACGAGCAGAAAGCGCGCTTCAACGAGATCGGGCCGAAAAAGCCCACCATTAATGCTGAAGCAAGCCGGGCCTTGGCGCAGGACCTGCAGAGCTGCAAAGAGCCGAAGCCCGGCTTGTCCAACTTGCCAATTGAGAAGATCGAGGATGTGGTGAACGCGACAGATGTGCAAGAAGCCGACTTGAACAAATTGCAGGATGCGACCGACAAGGCCATTTCTCTGATGCAGGCAGCCTGTCCAGAAGAGACCCCGCTTACCCCGCCTGGGCGGCTGGAAGCCCTGGAGAAGCGGCTACAAGCCATGATCGATGCTGCCAACATAGTGAAGCCAGCGCTAGACAGCTTCTACGCGTCCCTAAGCAACGAGCAGAAAGCGCGCTTTAACACCTTGGGGAGGGAGCTCTCACAATCGGGTGGGTGAAACCGACGCCATTGAAACGGAACAGGCCATCATCGAAATCGTTTTTTGTCAGCTCCGCTTGTTCATGCGCACCGTTAAGTTGAGCGGAGGTGTCTATTTCAACGGTGGCTTTGACTTCTGCCGGTAGCCCATCGCGTCACTTCGCGGCGACGCAGCAAGTCGTTCGTTTTCGGACCAAAGCAGGCATCGGCCGAGCCGCGCTTACAAAGCCGGATTGATGAGTACACGGTCTTGCTCCCTGTGCCCTGCGCGCCATAACTAAAAAATTTTCCACGCTAACTTATCCCCGCGCTCGGGCACCCTTATCCTGTGCGCGTCCGGCTCGGCTGAGGGCGTCGTCGCGACGACCGGCTGCCGCTGAATTGGCTGACGATCCAGTAATTCGTACGAGGGCAGCGCTTACTGGATCACCCGCTTGCGCGGGTGATGACAGCAGAGAATGACGGCGACGATAAGAGGCAACAATAAACCTAAACGCCCAGATTATCGATCAGGCGCGTCCGGCCGATGGCCGCTGCCACAAGCAGTCGCACCGGTCCGAACTCGGGCGAGCGTAGGGGCTCTAGCGTCAGCGCATCACGCGCTTCCAGATAGTCGACTTGGAAGCCGGCATCTTCGATCTGTGTGTGGCCGGCGGCCAACGTGCGCTCAATGCCGGCGCCGTTCTTGATGCGCGCGGCACTTTGCTTCAGCACTTGGTAAAGCGTCGGCGCCGCGGCGCGTTCGCTCGCTGAAAGATAGACGTTGCGCGAAGACAGCGCCAAGCCGTCCTGCTCGCGGACCGTCGGCACGCCGACGATCTTCAGTGGCAGATCGAGATCCTTGGCCATCTGGGTGATGACGCGAAGTTGCTGGTAATCCTTCTGGCCGAACAGCACGACATCGGGCGTGACCTGCAGGAACAGCTTGGTCACCACCGTGGCGACGCCGCCGAAAAAGTGCGGGCGGAACGTGTCCTCGAGACCTGCCGTGGCAGGTCCGGCGACCGGCTCGATATGGGTGGCGAAGCCTTCCGGGTACATGACGTCGGCCGAAGGCGCCCAGACCAAGTCGGCCTTGGCCTCCTGCAGCACCTCAAGATCGGCATCGAAGCGACGCGGATAGCTGCCGAAATCCTCATGCGGAGCGAATTGGGTCGGGTTGACGAAGATCGATACCACCACGCGGCTGGCTCGCTTTCGCGCCTCGCGCACCAGCGCCAGGTGACCCTTGTGCAGCGCGCCCATCGTCGGGACGAGGGCAATCGAGTGGCCACCGCGACGATAGGGCTGCAGAGCGTGGCGAAGCGCAGGCACCGTGCGCGTCACCTGGGGGCGGTTGGCCATGGGGCGGGGGCCTCGTGGGCTGGTGGTCATGAATTGGGCATAGGACCTAGCAAATCAGCCCTTGCGCGGCCACGTGGGTTGGTGGTTAAGCAACGGCAAGCTTGACCAAAAGCCAAGAAGTTTTTGACAATTCTCCAGTCAGCGGGGCGCGTCATGCTGATCTTGCCGATCCAGAAGGCTCCGCAATTGATGCACGTTGGCGTCTACGGCAAAGAGAAGGGTGGTTCCGGCAAGTCGATCATCGCACTTCATATCGCTGTTGCGCTGCTCAAGGCCGGCCAGGGCGTCGTCGCCATCGACCTCCACAGCCGTTAGCGGAGCTTCCCCCATTACATCGAGAACCGCCACGCCTGGGCCATTCGCGCGGGGCGGTGTTCGGTCATGGGCCAGCCGCTGCAGGTCCACGATGTCAACGGCCGACCGGTCTTCCCGCAAATGCTCCGTTCGTCACCGCAAAAGTGGGGACCCGGAGCCGCAATCACACCGTGGTCAAGGTTTCTTGAGCCCCCTTGCGCGGGGGCGAGCGGAAATAGTAACCGCGCCACCGATCGGTCCTAAATCAGTGTAGACTTCACCCATGAGCAAGGTGACCAGAGATTCCACTCGGGAAGCGCCTGCATCGGCCTCGCCGCGGGCGGAAATCGCCGAATTCCTCGAGCAGGTACGTGCGCTCGGGCCTGCGGACACCGCGGGCAAGCGTGGACGGCTGATCTTCGCGCTGGACGCTACCATGAGCCGGCAGCCCACCTGGGATACGGCCTGCGCGCTCCAGGCCGACATGTTCCGCGAGGCGGCAAGCGTCGGCGGCCTCGACATCCAGCTTGTCTATTTCCGGGGACGTGACGAATGCCGCGCCTCCGGTTGGGTCGCCGGCAGCGAGAAGCTCGCCAAGCTGATGACTGCGATCGATTGCCGCGGCGGCCAGACCCAGATCGGCCGCGTGCTTGGCCACGCCCGCCAGGAGCACGGCCGCCGGCCAGTGCAGGCGCTGGTCTTCGTCGGCGATGCCATGGAGGAAGGGATCGACGATCTGTGCGTCATCGCCGGCGAACTCGGCCTGCTCGGCGTGCGCGTCTTCATGTTTCAGGAGGGCTATGACCCCGTGGCCGAAAAGACCTATCGCGAAATTGCGCGACTTACCCACGGCGCTTACGGCCGCTTTGACACCGGCGCCGCCCACGAACTCGGCGAGTTGCTGCGCGCGGTTGCCGCCTATGCCGCCGGCGGTCTCGAGGCGCTGCGGGCTTTGTCCTCGCGTCAGGCCGGCGGCGCGCAGAAACTCTTGGCGCAGCTTCGCTGATGCCGGCCCTGCTTCTCGGTCTGGTGGCGTTGGTGCTCGGCCTTTGGGCGCTCAACGTCATTTCCAAGGTCGACCCTAGCGTCGGCGCGCGTGTCACCAAGATCGCCGGCGGCTTGCTGGCGATCGGCTTCGGCGTCTTCCTTGGTTTGCGCGGGGAAATCGGCATTGCGATTCCGCTCGGCCTGTTCGGGCTCGGTTTGCTCGGCTGGATGCCGTTCGGGTGGCAAAACGCCGGCCGCGCGAAGAAGCGCTCCGGCCAGACCTCGCGGGTACGCTCGGCCTATCTGGAAATGGAGCTCGACCATGATAGCGGCCGCATGGGCGGCCGTGTCCTGGCCGGCCGCCATCAAGGCGCGGCTCTCGAACAACTCGATATCCAGAGCCTCGTCAGCCTGCTCGCCGAGATCGACGACGAAAGCCGGGCGCTATTGATGGCGTATCTTGACCGCCGGGATTCCCGCTGGCGTCAGCACGCGCATGCGGATGCGGACCTTGGGCGCGCTGCTGCGTCGGGCGGCAAAATGTCCGACCAGGAAGCCTACCAGATCCTTGGCTTGGAGGCCGGAGCGGGGCCCGACCTCATCAAGCGCGCGCACCGCACGCTGATGAAGAAATTCCATCCCGACCAGGGGGGAACGTCTTACCTTGCTGCCCGTATCAATGAGGCTAAGGAAATTCTTCTTCGCCGCCATCGCTGATGTACTCCGTACTCATACGTCACCATCAGCGGCTCCTGTTCTCTTCGACGCGTGTCCCGTTGTCGTTCTTGTTGTTCTCTCGGCGCGTTTTGCAGCCAAGCGCGGGCTCCCGTTGCCGGGGCTCAACTTTGCAACACTAGAGGCAGATCGTTAATTCTTAATTTTTGAGCATCAGGCAGGGGATGTCGCTGCGCTTGAGATGCTTGCAGGCGATTTCCGCCTGAGTCCGGTCGAGGCCGGCAAAACGCGCGCGGTAAAGAGATTTCGAGCCTTTTGCCACCTTTTCGGTGAACGGATCGGCCTTGATGAGCTGGTCCTTGGCCTTGGCTTTGGCTGTCACCAGGCGTTGCTCGGCCTCTTTTTTGTCGTCGAAGGCGCCAACCTGGATCATGTAGCCACCCTTTGCCTTGGCCATCGGCGGCAGCGGGACGTCCGCGCCTGCGGAGACGACTTTCTGCTCCGGCAGGCCGCCGCTCGCATGGATAGGGGGCTGGGCGGGGAGCGCAGCGGGCAAGTCTGGCGGCAGCTTGGTACGCTTGAGCGTGGCGACGGTGGTGACCTTGGTAGGCGGCGCTGCCGTCAGCTTACGAGCGCCCACGGGCATGGGCGCCAGCGAAGCAGTGCGCATGGTCGCCGGCTGCACCGTTACGGTCTTGACCCGGTTCGGTTTGATCGGAGCGGTGGAGCCGGGCTCCGGGATCGAGGCGGTTGAGCCCACGTCGCGCGGGTCGGGCGCCGGCGTCGGCAGTTTGGCCAATAATTGCTTGGTCTTCCAACCTTCCACCACGATTGGGGCGGTGCGGGTGGTGGCGGCAAAACGGATATGTTTATCGATCAAGCTGCGCACCCGCGCATCGCGCGCCCGCGCCGTGTGGCCGCCGAACACTACGGCGATGAGATGGCGGTTGGCGCGATGGAGGTCGACCACAATGTTGAATCCGGACGCGCGGATATAGCCGGTCTTCATGCCGTCGACGCCGGGCACGCGGCCGAGCAGGTGGTTATGGTTACGCATTGCACGTCCGTGCCAGACGAAGGAGCGGATCGAGAAGAAGTGAAAATATTGCGGGAAACGGTCCTGCAGCGCGCGCGCGAGTATCGCCTGATCGCGCGCGGTGGTGAGTTGCCGGTCATCGGGAAGCCCGGAGGCGTTGTGGTAATTGGTGCGCATCATGCCCAGCGCGCGTGCCTTGGCGGTCATCATCAAGCCGAAGGAGAGCTCGCTGCCGCCCAGTTCTTCCGCCACCACCACGGCTGCGTCGTTGGCTGATTTGGTGACGATCGCCTTGATGGCGTCCTCGACCTCAAGCGTGTCTCCCGGCTTGAGACCGAGCTTGGTCGGCGCCATTGCTGAAGCATGGGCGGAGACCGGCATTTTGGTGGTCATCTTGATCTTGCCGGCCGCCAGCCGTTCGAACAGCAAGTAGAGCGTCATCATCTTGGTGAGCGAGGCGGGATGGCGCGCGCTGTCGGCGTGGCTTTCCTCCATCACCTTGCCGGAATTGGCGTCGACGACGATCGAGGCGGTGGGGGGCTGGTAGCGGACGACGTGGTGGCGATGATGGTGGCGGCGCCGACGGGCGTCCGCAGGATCGTTGGTGATGGCGGTCGCGACCAAAAGGGTCGCTAGTCCCAAGGCGCCCCATCGCAGAACGCGCCGGACTTGGGCTCCCCCACGCAACATCAGCTCTCCCCAACCCCTTATTTCAGTGCCCGGCCAGCGCCGTCTCCGCCACCCGATTCGAGGGCGGCCATACCGCCGCATGGCGTTAAATTATGACAATAGAAGGGACGAGGTTTAGATATCATTAATACAATGCCTTGGAGATATTGGCGCTTTTGCGCTGCAAAACGGCTGTTGACGTTTTTTGTGCAGTGCAGTATAAATATTTTAGTTTATCCCGGCGCGGACCGGGAGCGGAGCGCTAGGCTCATTGGCGCCGCCACGGGCGGGCCGGGAAAGGGTTACCATGATCAAGACTTTCGAGGACCTGCAGCAGGCTGGCAAAGAGAATGTCGATAGCACCCTGAAGTCGATGGGCGCGCTGTCGACAGGCGTCCAGGCAATCGCTGTGGAAGTGGCCGACTATTCCAAGAAGGCCTTCGAGGACAGCACCGCCGCGATGGAAAAGCTGTTCGGCGTCAAGTCCTTCGACAAGGCCATCGAAGTGCAGACCGAATATGCCAAGACCGCCTATGAGGGGTTCATGGCCGAGGCCTCCAAGATCGGCGAAATGTACGCGGATCTGGCCAAGGTAACCTACAAGCCGTTCGAGTTCATGATGGGTAAGGCGAAGTAGGTCGCTGTACGCGTTGCGTAGCTGTCTGCTGAAAGACGAAGCCCGGCCTGTGAGGCCGGGCTTTTGCATTTTGCCGCGCAGGGCGCCTATTTGGCGACCCGCAGGTTGCTCAAGTTGGTGCCGATCGCTTCGAAGGCCGTCACGATCTGATCGGCGGAGGTCAACAGGAAGAACTTGTCCGAAGAACTCGCGCAGTTCTGCAGCAGCGTCGAAGTCGGATCGCCGCCGGTGTTGACCTGGATGGTATAGAGCGTGACGCCTGCAGCCTTGATGTTATTGCAGGTCATTTGCTCGCGCGCATCGATCTGGCTCTGGTTGGAGTACCAGCGGTTCTGCGTATTCAAACCGTCGGTCAGCAGGATGATGACCTGCTGGTAGGTATAGTTGGCGTCCTTCGCCGGCGCGGTGAACGGACCGCCGCCGACCAGCGACATCCAGCCGGTCTGCAGGCCGATCGCTTGGTTGGTATTGCCTGCCGGCTGCATGTTGTTCACCAGCGTATTCATCCCACTCCAGTCGTAGCTGAGGCCCATGGCCGCCTGGGGGCAGGACGAATATTGCTCGGCCGCGTATAGCGTCGCGTTGATGGTGGTAGTCGGTGCGACTACGTTGGTGTCGTAGTCCCCGGAATTTGGCCCAGAGGCATCGCCGCGATCGAGGACACAGCCGTTCCAGGTATTGCGGCTCTTCGGCTTCCAGTTGCCGCTATAGGCCTGACAAGTGGCCTGGTCCTTGGGTGACCCCTGACCGCCGTAGTTCTTATAGCCGCTGCATTTGCCATTGTTGGCGTCCCATTCGGTCCAATCAATCCAGCTGGCCGTAGGGTCGCCGTTGCCGAGATTGACGTCTTTGACAAACGGAACGATCGACACATAGACGTCGCCGTTGGTGGTGACGGCGTCCTTCAACTGGGTCAGCATATTCTTGGTCGCGGTCTTCAGCGCGTCCATCTTGCCGGCCTGGCTCATCGATCCGGTGTTGTCGAGAACCAGCGCGACGCGCAGCCGAGCGGTACCCCATTGGGTCGTGGACGACGACGAAACGGTGACCGAGTTGTAGCCGAATATGTCCATGAAATCTGTGGGCACAGTCACAGAGCCATTCACCACCACGGACGAGCCGGCGCCGTTGGAGTAAACGGCGCTGACAGTGATGTTCTTGGTGCCGGGCCGGTTGAAGCTGGCCTTGACATAGGCGAGCGCGTTGGTCTGCAACTGGCTGTAGGTGTCGGTCGAAGCCTCTTTCGCCAGCATGAGCGCGGTAGAGTCGAGTGCGGCTTGCAGGTCGGCCTTGACCGAGTTGGCGCGACTGTAATCGATGGCCGCGCCGGTGGCGGCGATGATCGGAAGCAGCAGAATCGCGAACATGAGGGCGACATTGCCCTCGCGCGCGTGCGCAAACGTCCGCAACACGTTGCAGCACTTTGCCCAAAGGATCGACATGGCGGTTCACCGAATTCGTTTGAGTTCGGCTGCCGTCTTAGGCCTCGGATTTAAAGGTCTCGTATACCGATATGATGAAAGATCGAGGCTATCGGTAAGCCAAACCGACCAAGTATCCTTGAAACGCCCGGACCATCAAGGCTTTGAATGGTTAATCCGCCGGCTGGCAGGGCGCGATGTTGCCGCAATCCAGATGCCAGCCGTCGTTAACGCTCGGTTCGTGCCTTCGAAGAGACTCCGGCGTCGCAGGCGGTTTAGGTGCGCGGCAGGCTATCTCACCACCCGCAAATGGCTCAACTTGGTGCCGATCGCTTCGAAAGTCGCCACGATCTGATCGGCGGAGGTCAACAGGAAGAACTTGTCCGGCGAACTCGCGCAGTTCTGCAGCAGCGTCGAGGTCGGATCGCCGCCGGTGTTGACCTGAATGGTGTAGAGCGTGACGCCTGCGGCTTTGATGTTGTTGCAGGTCATCTCCTCGCGCGCGTCGATCTGGCTCTGGTTGGTGTACCAGCGGTCCTGCGTATTCAAACCGTCGGTCAGCATGATGATGACCTTCGTGTAAATGTGGTTCGCATCCTCCGCCGGCGCCGTGAACGGTCCGCCGCCGACCAGCGAAAGCCAGCCCAGTTGCAGGCCGATGGCCTGATTGGTGTTGCCGGCTGGCTGCATGTTGGACACGAGCGTGTTCATCGCGCTCCAGTCGTAGCTGAGGCCCATGGCCGGCTGCGGGCAGGACGAATACTGCTCGGCGGCATAGAGGCTCGCCGTGATGCTGGTGGAAGGTGCGGTCACGTTGGTGTCGTAGTCGTCGAGACTGGGCCCGCCAGTATTGCCGCGGTCGACGACGCAGCCATTCCAAGTGCTGTGGCTGGCGGGTGTCCACGCGCCACCATTGGATTTGCACCTGCTTTGGGTCGAACCCCACGCGCCCGAGCAGCTTCCGTTCGCGGCGTTCCACTGGGTCCAATCGATCCAATCGGACATGTAGTTGGCTGCGCCGAGATTGACGTCTTTGACGAACGGAACGATCGAGATATAGACGTCGCCCGGAGTTGCCACGACGCCCTTGAGTTGGCCCAGCAGGTTCGTCGTCGCTGTCTTCAGCGCGTCCATCTTGCCGGAGGAACTCATTGATCCGGTGTTGTCGAGCACCAATGCGACTCGCAGTCGCATCGTGCCCCACTGGGATGTGGACGTGCCTTTAACGGTGACGGTGTCGAAACCAAACACCTGCATGAAATCGGTATGGATGTCGACTGAGCCGTTCAGCACCAGTTGCGAACCGTAGGTGTTGCTGAAACTGGCGCTTATGTTGACGTTATCGGTACCTGGCCGGTTGAAGGTGGCATTGAAATAGGCGAGCGCCTTGGCTTGCAGCTGGGCCGGGGTATCGGTCGCCGCTTCTTTCGACAGCATGAGGGCCGCGGAGTCGAGTGAGGCTTGCAGGTCCGCCTTGACCGAGTTGGCGCGGCTGTAGTCGATGGCCGAACCGACCGCGGCGATTACCGGCAGCAACGTCAGCGCGAAGATGATGGCAACGTTGCCTTCTCGTGCGCGGACGAAGCGGCGGAGCGTGCTGCAAAACATGGCCCAAGTCGTACCCATGGCGGATCACCGAATTCAATTGAACCCGGACGCGAGGATGGGAGCGCCGCATGAAGCACAGGTTTCGAAATCCGCTCAAAGGCCACCAATACGGGTAAGCTTGGCGGTCCTTTGAGGCGGCCGAGCTCAGCCGGTCAGCGATTTGGGTGGTTAACCGGCCGCGCTAGAGCGAGCGTGGATTTGCGTATGCGCTCGTTAACGCGTGGTCGTCGCGTTCGCCTGAACAAGCCACAAACCAGAATTGAACAAGATTCAAATTGGACGCGTATTGGACGCGTGGGTACCGCCGGCTTATTGGGGGCGCTTATTTCATCACCCGCAGCTTGCTCAAATTGGTGCCAATGGTGTCGAAAGTCGCCACGATCTGATCGGCCGAGGTCAACAGGAAGAACTTGTCCGACGAACTCGCGCAATTCTGCAGCAGCGTCGAGGTCGGGTCACCGCCGGTGTTGACCTGAATGGTGTAGAGCGTGACTCCTGAGGCTTTGATGTTGTTGCAGGTCATCTGCTCGCGCGCGTCGATCTGGCTCTGGTTGGAGTACCAACGGTCCTGCGTATTTAAACCGTCGGTCAGCAGGATGATGACCTTTTGGTAGGTATAGTCGCCGGTCTCCGCCGGCGCCGTGAACGGTCCGCCGCCGACCAGCGACAGCCAGCCCAGTTGCAGGCCGATGGCCTGATTGGTGTTGCCGGCTGGCTGCATGTTGGATACGAGTGTGTTCATCGCGTTCCAGTCATAGCTCAGGCCCTTGGCCGCCTGCGGACACGATGAGTATTGCTCGGCGGCATAGAGGCTCGCTGTGATGCTGGTGGAAGGTGCGGTCACGTTGGTGTCGTAGTCGTCGACACTGGGCCCGCCAGAATTGCCGCGGTCGATGACGCAGCCGTTCCAGTATTGGTGCCCCAGCGGCGTCCAGCTGCCGTTGCGGGCGAGGCACGTCGATTTGCTCCTGGGCGATCCGTGCGTATAGCCACTGCAGGTACCGTTCGCGGCGTCCCAATCGGTCCAATCGATCCAATCGGACGTGTAGTTGGCCGCGCCGAGATTGACGTCCTTGACGAACGGAACGATCGAGACATAGACGTCGCCCGCAGTTGTCACGGCACTCTTGAGCTGGCTCAGCAGGTTTGTCGTCGCTGTCTTCAGTGCGTCCATCTTGCCGGAGGAGCTCATTGATCCGGTATTGTCGAGCACCAATGCGACGCGTAGTCGCGTTGTGCCCCAGGTCGAGGTGGAAGACCCGCTGATGACCACATCGTGGATGCCCATAATCGACATGAAGCTGGTCGGCACCTCCGCCGAACCGTGCACCAAGATCTGGGAGTTCGAGGACGTATAGGTCGCGGTGAGCGCAACGTCCTTGGCGAGGGGGCTGTCGAAGACCGCCTTGAAGTACTTGGACGCCCGGTCCTGGATTTCCGCCCCGGTGTGGCTCGGCGCGTATTTCGCCAGCATCAGCGCGGTGGAATCGAGTGCGGCCTGCATACTGGCCTTGGCCGCATTGGCGGCGCTGTAGTCGACCGCGGCGCCTACGAACCCAATGATGGGAAGCGTCGCCAGCGCGAAGATGACAGCCACATTGCCCCTGTTGTTGCCTTTGAAACGGTGCAACAGGTGGGTGAGCGGATAAATGAATAGGTCAAGCATTGGTGCGTTCCCTGCACTATGCGAAAGGTTCCCGACCGTATGCCGTCGTCGTAAATGTCGAGTAAAATTGAAAGTGTTGACGCGCGAATTCTACGAACAGCGCTTGTCAATCGGTCGAGATTGTTAACGAACTTAAAATCGCAATGATAAAATGCGGCGCAACCGGGCGCGTACCTGTCGCGCCCGTCGCCACACTGGCGTAGTGCTACATCGCAAGCCGCAGATTGGTGAGCGCCGTACCAATCTGATCGAAGGTGGTGACGATCTGATCCGCCGAGGTTAGCAGGAAAAACTTGTTCGAACTGCTGGCGCAACTTTGCAGCAAGGTCGATGTTGGGTCGCCGCCGGTATTGACCTGCACGGCATAGATGGTGATGCCTGCGGCCTTGATGTTATTGCAGGTGGTATCTTCGCGGGCGTCGATCAAAGACGCAGACGTATACCACCGGTTCTGGGTATTGAGGCCGTCGGTCAGCAGGATGATCACCTTGTTGTAGTTATAGTTCGGATCCTCTGCGGGAACGGTGAAGGGCGATTGCGTCAACGATTGCCAGCCGAGCTGCAAGCCGATCGCCTGGTTGGTGTTACCCTGGGGTTGCATGGCGGTGATTTTGGCGTTGAGCGCGGTCCAGTCGTTGCTCAGCCCCATGGTCGATTCGGGACAAGACGAATACTGCTCCGCTGGATAGAGCGTGGAACTGACGAGAGGGCTGTCGTTAGTGGTGTCGAAATTCTGGTCGCGATCGGTGACACAGCCGTTCCAGGTGCTGTGGCTGGCGGGTATCCAGGCGCCGCCATTGGATTGGCACTTGCTTTGAGTTCGAACCCCACGCACCCGAGCAGCTTCCGTTTGCGGCGTCCCACAAATCCCAGCGCAACCAGGACTGAGCATAATTGGTGGCATTCAGATTGACGTCTTTGTTGAACGGTACGATCGACACATAGATGTCTTCGGGATTGCTCGCCACTTTCTTGAGTTGTGTGAGCAGTTTCTGCGCCGCCGTCTTCAGCGCGTCCATTTTGCCATCCTGCGCCATCGACCCGGTATTATCGAGCACCAGCGCGACCCTGAGCCGCGTGTTGCCCCATTCGGAGGTCGACGTGGCCTTAACCAGAACCTGGTCGTAGCCGAAGACGTGCATGATGTCGGTTTTAACGATCGCGGTGGCGTCGAGGACGATCTTGGAACCTGGCGCCGTGGTGTAGGTCGCGGTAACCGAGGGGGAGATGAGTTCTTTGCTGGTCAGCAGGGCGTTGAAATACGTGTTTGCCGAGGTCTGCAACTGGCTGTCCGTCTGCCCTGCGACGTTTTTCGACAACATCAGTGCGGTGGAATTGAGCGCGACCTGCATGGCGGTGCGGGCGGTGTTGATGCGGCTGAAATCGATCGACACCCCGACGGCGGCCATGAGCGGGAGAAAGGTCAGCGCCAGCAATGGGGCGATGCCGCCCCTTACGTCCCGGAGAAAGTGGCGAATCATGTGAGTAGACCCTGCTATGCGGGAATCCGCTATCAGTCGAGTTCCGAACTTGCAGGGTCGCCCGTTGAGATATCGTCATGGGAACAGGCCGAATTTGGGGAAAATTAGGCCCGGATTGTCTGTCAACGGCTTGTGGTCAATTAACCAATGGCTATTTGATCATGTGCGCCAACCCGTTTCGGCGGATCCGGCGGCGGCCGTGGCTCATTTCCGTGATCGGGCGGCAATGCGGCCCTCGGCCAGGGGCAAATTACCGGCTTGGACTGCCGATGCTGGGGTCTTTATGATGGCGTTGAGCCGTCCGCCGGGGCGGTCAGAGGTGTAACGTTGACGTCTAAAGTATCGATTCCTTGGCCCAGACCATGACCGTTGCCATGGAACTTCCTGCGCTTCACGCCTTGCCCGTCGGCGGCCGTCCGCACGGGATGGCTGACGATGATCGCAACAAGCGCAAGGGCGAGCCCGGCGCGCCCAGCACTGCGGTCATCACCAAGACCAAGCCGCAGACCAAGCGGCCAAACATGTACCGCGTGCTCATCCTCAACGACGACTATACGCCTATGGAGTTCGTCGTGCATGTGCTCGAGCGCTTCTTCGGCAAGGACCACGAGGCGGCCACGCGAATTATGTTGCATGTGCATCACCATGGCATCGGCGAATGCGGCATCTATACTTATGAGGTAGCGGAGACCAAAGTGACGCAAGTGATGGACTTTGCCCGCAAACACCAGCATCCTTTGCAGTGTGTGATGGAAAAGAAATGAAGACTGGGGAGCGTCCAATACAAATGAAAGCGGGACACTAATGCCAACTTTCTCGCGCAGCCTCGAACAGTCGCTTCACCGTGCGCTGGCGCTCGCCAACGAGCGCCACCACGAATACGCGACGCTTGAGCATCTTTTGCTGGCGCTGATCGATGACCAGGACGCTTCTGCTGTAATGCGGGCCTGCAATGTCGATCTCGACAAGTTGCGGCGCAGCCTGGTCGCCTATCTCGAATCCGAGTTGGAAAACCTGATCACCGACGGGGCAGAAGAACTCCAAACCAACGGCCGGTTTCCAGCGCGTGATCCAGCGCGCGGTGATCCACGTGCAGTCCTCTGGGCGCGAGGAGGTGACGGGCGCCAACGTGCTGGTGGCGATCTTTGCCGAGCGCGAAAGTCACGCCGCCTATTTCCTGCAAGAGCAGGACATGACCCGCTATGACGCGGTCAACTACATCAGCCACGGCATTGCCAAACGACCGGGCCTGTCCGAAGCGCGGCCGGTGCGCGGCGTGGAGGAGGAAGCGGACTCCAAATCCGGCGACGAGCCGAAGAAGAAAGGCGACGCGCTTGAGGCCTATTGTGTCAACCTGAACAAGAAGGCCAAGGACGGCAAGATCGATCCGCTGATCGGCCGCAATGCCGAGATCCAGCGTACCATCCAGGTGCTCTGCCGCCGACAGAAGAACAACCCACTGCTGGTCGGTGAAGCTGGCGTCGGCAAGACCGCGATCGCGGAAGGGCTGGCGCGCCGCATCATCCACGGCGAGGTGCCGGATGTGCTGAAAGGAGCGACGGTGTTCGCCCTCGACATGGGCACGCTGCTCGCCGGAACCCGCTATCGCGGCGATTTCGAGGAGCGGCTCAAGCAGGTGATCAAGGAGATCGAGGCCTATCCGGGCGCGATCATGTTCATCGACGAGATCCACACCGTGATCGGCGCCGGCGCCACCTCCGGCGGCGCGATGGATGCGTCGAATCTGCTTAAACCGGCGCTCGCCTCCGGCACTATCCGCTGCATCGGCTCGACTACCTACAAGGAATACCGCCAGTATTTCGAGAAGGATCGTGCCCTGGTGCGCCGCTTTCAGAAGATCGACGTCAACGAGCCGTCGGTTTTCGATGCCATCGAGATCCTCAAGGGGCTGAAGCCTTACTTCGAGGAATACCACAAGCTCAAGTACACCAACGACGCCATCAAGGCGGCGGTGGAACTGTCGTCGCGCTACATCCACGACCGCAAGCTGCCGGACAAGGCAATCGACGTGATCGACGAATCGGGTGCGGCGCAGATGCTGCTGCCGGAAAGCCGGCGCAAGAAGACAATCGGCGTCAAGGAAATTGAGACCACCATTTCGACCATGGCCCGCATCCCGCCCAAGACGGTCTCCAAAGACGATGCTGAGGTGCTGCAGCATCTTGAGCAAACCTTGAAGACCGTGGTCTACGGCCAGGACAAGGCGATTGATGCGCTGTCGGCGTCGATCAAGCTGGCGCGCGCCGGCTTGCGCGAGCCGGAGAAGCCGATTGGCTGCTACCTGTTCTCGGGGCCGACCGGCGTTGGCAAGACCGAGGTTGCCAAGCAGTTGGCCGCCTCGCTCGGCGTCGAACTTATCCGCTTCGACATGTCGGAGTATATGGAGCGTCACACGGTGTCGCGGCTTATCGGCGCGCCTCCTGGCTATGTTGGCTTCGACCAGGGCGGCCTGCTTACCGACGGCGTTGACCAGCATCCGCATTGCGTGCTGCTGCTCGACGAAGTCGAGAAGGCGCATCCCGACCTTTTCAATGTGCTCTTGCAGGTGATGGACCACGGCAAGCTGACCGACCACAACGGCAAGCAGGTCGACTTCCGTAACGTCATCCTGATCATGACTACCAATGCCGGCGCCGCCGACATGGCCAAATCCGCCTACGGTTTCACCCGCACCAAGCGTGAAGGCGACGACCACGAGGCTATCAACCGGATGTTCACGCCGGAGTTCCGCAATCGGCTCGACGCCATCATCACTTTCGCGCATCTGTCGCAGGACATCATCGCCCAGGTGGTGGAGAAGTTTGTGCTGCAGCTGGAGGCCCAACTTGGCGACCGCAACGTCACCATCGAGTTGTCGGAGGAGGCCTCACGCTGGCTGATTGCCAACGGCTACGACGAGCTGATGGGCGCCCGCCCGATGGCGCGGGTGATCCAGGAGCACATCAAGAAGCCGCTCGCCGACGAGGTGTTGTTCGGCCATCTCAAGAGCGGCGGCCATGTGCGCGTGATTGTCGACAAGGACGAGAACGGCCGCGACAAGATTGGCTTCGAGTTCCTGGAAGGGCCGGTCACGCCCAAACCGGAGAAGCTGCCGAAGCCGAAAGCGAAGCGTCGCTCTCCGCGCCCGCGGCCGTCCAAGGGTGACAAGGGTGACAAGGGTGGCGATGGCGGCAAGCGCAGCTCGGTGCCCAAGGTGCCGCTGATCAAGGCCTGATGGCCTTAACGGGACGACGATGCAGGGCCGGGCCGTAGCGCCCGGCCTTCGTCTTTTACGGACGCCGCATCGCCGGTGCTTGCATGGGCCGCATGCGGGCAGCGGCGGTTGCGCCGCCCCTGGCCCTGTGAGACAGGAGCGGGCCCATGTCCGCTCCCATTACATTCGAGTCGGCGACGGCCGCCTTCTTCGGCGGCGTAAAATCGGCGTTGACCTCGGTGTTCGTCCTGGTGCTGCTTGGCACTTATATCGGCATCGGCGCGCTCGCCCACGGATACGGCTTCTCGTCCTGGTGGCTGGCGGCCTCGACCCTCTTGGTCTGGGCGGCGCCGGCGCAGGTTATCCTGGTTTCGGCGCTCGGCACCGGCGGCACGCTGGCCGAGGCGGCTCTCGCCGTCAGTCTGAGTTCGATCCGCATGTTCCCCATGGTGGTGGCGCTGTTGCCGCTACTGCGCGGCAAGAGCACGCGCACCCGCGACCTCTTGCTGCCGACCCATTTCACCTCGATCAGCATGTGGATCGAGTCGCTGAGGCTGTTGCCGTCGCTGCCGCATCAATGGCGCATTGCTTTCTGCAATGGCCTCTCGGTCGGCTACCTGGGCACGGCGGTGACGGCGGGCTTCATCGGCTTTTATCTCGCCGCGGGTTTGCCGCCGCTGCTCGCCGGCGTGCTCCTGTTCCTCACGCCGATGTCGTTCCTGTGTTCGACCGCGCGCAACGCCCGGCAATTGGTCGACCGACTGGCGCTGGTGCTGGGTCTGGCGGTCGAGCCGGTGCTGACCCATTTCCAGGTCGGCCTCGATCTGATGTGGACGGGGCTTGGCGCCGGCACGCTCGCTTATGTGGTACATCGCGTGCGGGAGGCCACGCGATGACGATGACCCCGCCTGACCGCTACAAGAGTTCGTCCGCCGCCTTCGTTGCTGGCTTCAGATCGGCGCTGACCACCGTGTTCTTTCTGGTGATGATCGGCACCTTTATCGGCATCGGCGCGCTGGCGCACGGTTACGGCTTCTCGGCCTGGTGGCTGACGGCCTCGACCGTGATTGTCTGGGCGGGCCCGGCGCAGGTCATACTCATTACCGCGCTTGGTGGTGGCGGCTCGATGGTCGACGTGGCAATCGCCGTATCGTTGAGCGGGGTGCGGCTGTTCCCCATGGTGGTGTCGCTGCTGCCGCTGTTGCGCGGACACGGTACGCGCACCCGCGATCTACTGCTGCCGAGCCATTTCATGTCTGTGACCACCTGGGTGGAGTTGCTGCGGCTGTTGCCGGCGCTGCCGCACGAGCGGCGCGTGGCGTTCTGCAACGGGATGTCGACCGGTTATATGGTCAACGCGGTGATCGCCGGCCTCGTCGGCTTTTATCTCGCCGCCGGCTTGCCGGCGCTGCTCGCGGGCGGATTGCTGTTTCTGACGCCGATGGCGTTCCTGTGCACGACCGCGCGCAGTGCGCGGCAGATGCTCGACCGGCTGGCGCTGGCGCTGGGGCTCGGCATCGAGCCGGTGCTGAGCCATTTCCACGTCGGCCTCGATCTGGTGTGGACCGGGGTCGGCGCCGGCACCTTCGCCTATGTGATGCACCGCGTGCGCGAGGCCACCCAATGAACGCGATCCTCAACGAAACGTGGCCCTACGCAGTGCTGATACTAGTCGGCTTCCTGCCCAATGAGATTTGGCGGGCGCTGGGACTGGTCCTGGCGCGCGGACTCAACGAGGAATCAGAGATCGTGGTGTGGTCGCGGGCGGTGGCGACCGCGATTCTGGCGGGCGTCATCGCCAAGCTGATTGTATTTGCGAGCGGCGATCTGGCCAAGATTCCACTGAGCTTGCGCGTAGGGGCGGCGGCCTGCGGCTTCATCGCCTTCCTCGCCGTCAAGCGCTCGGTCTTCGTCGGCGTCGCGGTGGGCGAGGCGGTATTGCTCACCGGAGGCTTTCTGCTGAGCCACTAGAGTTTGCGCATGGTCTTATCCGAAAGCCGGTTCCCACTTTTCGGGATCATGCGCTAGCCTGCCAAGGCGGCGGCGAGCTGCTTGGCGTACTCGGTCAACACGTCCGGTTTTTCTTTTTCGCTCGCGGGCGGCTTCATCGGCACGCCGGCCTTGCGCGGAATGATGTGGAGGTGCAGGTGGAACACCACCTGGCCGCCGGCGCCCTCATTGAACTGCTGCATGGTGACGCCGTCGGCGGCAAACACCTTCATGCCGGCCTGGGCAACTTTCTGTGCGATCTTGATGACATGGCTGAGATCGTCGGGAGCGACGTCCAGGAGGTTGCGCGCCGGCGCCTTCGGCAGCACCAGCGTATGGCCGGGCGCGCGCGGCATGATGTCGAGGAAGGCGAAGGTCTTGTCATCCTCGTAGACCTTGTAGCAGGGCAATTCGCCGCGCAGGATCTTGGCGAAGATGTTGTTGGGATCGTAGCTCGGCATTGGCGTTTCCCCACTTCACCGTCATGCCCGGCTTTATGCCGGGCACCTACGGCTTCAATCAAGTAAGACGAGAATGGCACACCCAACTCGGGCAAACCCGACTTGCGGTGACGAGCGCGGCCATGACGAAATCATATCACTCCTGCTCAATCAAATCCTTGCGGAACGGTGCGGCTGCTGCAAGCTCTTCGCCGGCGGCCTCCACGTAGGCGCGCTCGCGCATCAGATAGTCGGCGATCGCCCGCCGCAGGGCCGGATTGGCGATGAAATGGGCTGAATAGGTGGTGTTCGGCAGATACCCGCGAGAAAGCTTGTGCTCGCCTTGCGCGCCAGCCTCCACCCGCTTGAGCTTATGTTGGATGGCGAAATCCATGGCCTGGTAATAGCACAGCTCGAAATGCAGGAACGGGTGGTGCTCGATGGCGCCCCAGTTGCGGCCGTAGAGCGTATCGGCGCCAATGAAGTTGATGGCACCGGCGATCCAGCGGCCGGCGCGCTTGGCCATCACCATCAGGATGCGATCGGCCATTTGCGCGCCAACGATGGAGAAGAAGTCGCGGGTAAGATACGGCCGGCCCCATTTGCGCGAGCCGGTGTCCATGTAGAAGTCGAAAAACGCGTCCCACACTTCTTCGGTCAAATCGCTGCCGGTGAGCCAGTGAGTGGTGACGCCGTTTTCCAGCGCGTCCTTGCGTTCGCGGCGGATCGCCTTGCGCTTGCGCGAGGCAAGGCGGCCGAGGAAATCCTCGAAGCTTTCGTAGCCCGGATTTTCCCAGTGGAACTGCTGGTCGGTGCGCTGCAGGAAATCGCGTTGGCCGAGCGCACGCCACTCCGCTTCCGTGAGGAATGTAATGTGGGCCGAAGACAGATCGCTCGCTTGCGTGATTTCGGCAAGCGCATCGGCGAGACCGCCGCGCACGGCTTCGGCGAGTTTGCCGGGGCGGGCGAGCAGGCGAGGGCCGGTGACCGGCGTGAACGGAACCGCCACCTGCAGCTTCGGATAATAGTCGCCGCCGGCGTGCTCGAAGGCTTCGGCCCAGCCGTGATCGAAGACGTATTCGCCGCGCGAGTGACCCTTTACGTAGCAGGGGGCGGCGCCGAGCAGGGCGCCGCTCGCGTCTTCGGCGAGCAGATGACGCGGTTGCCAGCCGGTCCGGCCGCCGACCGAATTCGACTGCTCAAGCGAGGACAGAAATCCGTGCGATACAAAAGGGTTGGCCGGATATCCTGGAGTTGAAGATTTTGTGCATAACGCGGCGCTGGCCGGGTCGCCGGCCGCGCAAGCGTTCCACTCCGCTGCCGGCACATCGGCGAGCGATTTAATAATGCGGACGCGCATCTCGACTTCCGTCATCGGGCGATTTTAACCTGACTTTGCGCCCAAAATCGTCCCGCGGGCTGCTTTAGCGACGGCGCGGACAAACGATCTTGTCGAAACCGGTCGGATTGTCCCAGAAGTCGAGCTCCATCTCCGTATGGCAGCCGTAGGGAATGCGGAAGCAGCCTTGGGGCCGGCAGGCGATGATGCGACCGTCGTGTTGCGGCCGGCGTTTCTTCTGCGCGACCGGAGTGAGAGTAGGGGTGGTGTGCCAGCCGGGCGCTTGCGCGGCGACCGGGCGGGGTGTCGCGAGCAGGGCAAACGTCAGGGCGGCAACGAGCGACAGTGTGAAGGGGGCGGTTTTCGGCATAAGTCAGCTCCGATCGAAACTGCAGCGGTGTACTCAATATGGTGACGACGGTCATGGCCGGAAGCCTTCGAAGATCATTTGATCGGCATAACGAACTGCCCGCTTGCGGTCGTCCTCAGTGCGCACGGTCCAGGTCAGCAGTGGCAGTCCGAACAGGTTGCGCGCGGCCCAAGGGCTCGGCGCCGGCAGGTCTTTGACCGAATAGGCGATGAACTGGGGCCGCGTTTTCGGCGCGTGCAACAGATGCGCAAGGCTGAAGTTCTGTGCGAAGGGCAGGGTGGTTCCATCGGCGTAGCAATAATGCCGCATCGCTACGATGCCGCGGACGATCGCCGGGGCCGTGGTATGCAATGATGCAACAAGGGCGGGGTCGAACGACATCAGCGCCGCCGGCCCTTGGTACCGCGCCAGCACCGCGGCGGCGTGTTCAGCGAGCCGCAGGTCGCCGTCGAAGCGGCTTTTCAGCTCGATCAGCAAGGGGACGCGGCCCGCCACCAGTTCGCACAATTCGCCAAGCGAGAGGATGCGGTCGGTCGTGTCCTTGAACCGCGCCGCCTGTATTGCCGCCGCGCTCATAGCGGCGAGGGTGCCGTTGCCCTCGGTCAGGCGACCGAGCGCGCCGTCGTGAAAGACCATCGCCTCGCCGTCGGCGCTGACCTGAAGGTCGCATTCGATGCCGTAATTGTGGCGAAGCGCCGCGGAAAAGGCGGTTGCCGTGTTCTCGATGCGGCCGGCTGACGCGTCGTGCAGCCCGCGGTGGGCGATTGGACGCGCGACCAGCGAGTTGAGGTGGGACATGAAAGTCAGTTTCTAGTGCGCATGATCTTGTTCGAATACCGGTCCCCATCCCCGATTAAGCCGGAGACAGGCATTTTCGGGATCATGCGCTGACTTCGAATATGCCCTCCACCTCCACCGCAGCGGCCTGCGGCAGGGCGGCGACGCCGATGGTGGTCCGGGCATGACGGCCCTTGTCCCCGAATACCTCGACCATCAGGTCGGAGGCGCCATTCATCACTTTGGGCCCTTCGCCGAAATCAGGCGTCGAATTGATGAAGCCGCCGAGGCGCACCACGCGCACCACCTTGTCGAGATCGCCAATGGCGGCCTTGACCTGGGCAATGACGTTCAGGCCGCAGGCACGCGCCGCCTTCTGGCCGTCCTCGATGGAGACATCGCCGCCGAGATGGCCTTTGACGGCCAGCTTTCCGTCGGCGCCGTAACAGAGCTGGCCGGACACGACCAGGAGATTGCCGGTCCGCACGTACGGCACGTAGTTGGCGGACGGATTCGGTGCCGACGGCAGGGTGATGCCCTTGTTCTTCAGCGTTTGTTCGACCATTCCGGCCATCAGCAGTCCTCCATTTCACGTCGCAATTCGGAAAAATCCCGGCCGGCGTTGTGGCCGCAGGCTCCGGCCTCTATCTTGCCCTTATCTTGCATCTTTCTGCCTGGGATCACAGACCTGTCCGCGCTGGCGGAGCGAATTTGACATTTGATACCCATTGGCGGCTAGCCGCTCATCAAATGTTAAATTCAAGGCTCCACTAGAATGAAATAATTGCTAGTGGTCTTTTGATTCCGACATTTGCTCGAGAGCCTGCGGCAAGGGGAGCAAATGTCGGAATCGGACCACTAGAGGCCAAGGAAACAGCATGATCCCGCACGCACCCGCTCGATGGCTCGCAGCGCCACTGGTCGCAGCCGCGCTCGCCGTTCCGGCCGCGGCAGTGCCGGTAGCTCCGGCAACTCCGGCTGCGATGTCGGCGCCGGGCCCCAAGGTGATGCTGGCGCCGCACCGGGCGGTCTACGATCTCAGTCTGCTGAAATCGCGGGGCACCCGCGGCATCGACGCCGTGGCCGGGCGTATCCTGTACGATTTTTCAGGCAACGCCTGCGAAGGCTACACCCTCGACTTCCGCCAGGTATCGGACATGGAATCGCAGGAAGGCCACAGCGTCGTGAGCGACATGCGCTCGGTCACCTGGGAGGACGGCAAGGCCGATTCTTTCCGCTTCAACACCGAGAACAAGCTCAACGACCGTAATACCTCCCGCATCGACGGCCACGCCGTGCGCCGCGACAAGGCGGTACAGGTGCGGTTGACCAAACCGGAGCATCAGACTTTCTCGGTGGCCGCCCACGCGGTGTTTCCGACCGAGCACATGCGCCGCATCATCGTCGCCGCACGCGAGGGCAAGAGGCTGCTGTCGTTTCCGGTCTATGACGGGTCCGACACCGGCTTGAAGGTCTACGACACGCTGACCGTGATCGGAAAAGAAGTCGCGCCGGGTGACAAGCCGCCGAACGACGCGGCGGCGAACGTGCCGGCAATGGCCAAGCTCGCGCGCTGGCCGGTGACCATCAGCTATTTCGAGCAGCAAGGTGTGGCAAGGCAGCAAACCCACGAGCAGACCCCGACTTACGTGATTTCCTTCGAACTCTACGAGAACGGCATTTCGCGCGCGTTGCTGCTGCAGTATTCCGACTTCACCTTGAGCGGCAAGATGACCGCACTGACGCTGAAAAAGCCGACGCCGTGTAAGTGAGGCTGTCCAAAGTAGCTGCGCGAGCAATCTCTGACGTCGTCCCCGCGAAAGCTTGAGCCAGTAAACATCGACATCACCGTGATTACTGGATCGTCCGCCTGCGCGGACGATGACAGCCACAGTGTGCCGCCGCGCTCCTGCGCGCCCTCACCCGTTATTCTGTTGTCAAACAGCCAACGCTCCGCAGCCAACGCTCCGCCGCCCGTATTGTTTGGTCGGCCCCGGGCAGGCCCTCGTCGCATTCCGTGTCCGCCGCTCTCGAATAAGAACCGAGGGCGCGCGGGACGCTGTCGGGTCCGGGCGCACTGAAGTTCACGCAAGCGTGCGCAAACTGAAAGTGCTCAGACCCACGGGCCTCGACGCCTCGCGACATCGAGGCTTGTCGAAGCTGATAGTGCCGCAAGTCCGCCAGTCCCTCGGCGTCCCGCGCGCGGTGTTTGGTAGGTTTGCTCCGCATCGCCCCCGGTGGACGTACCTTTCAGGCGACCCTGCCTCTCCTTTCGAATTGGCAGGCCGCTTATCCACCGCTGTTGGCCCAGGTCGTCGCTGCGGTCCAGTGACCGGATGCAACGCGACGCCATCACGGGGGCCGGTTGACGCGCGGCTGGCGCGCCGGGACGAAGCGGCTTGGACCGCCGGCTCCGGGAAACTCAGCGCCGCATCTCCGACGCCCCCGAACCGGCCACCGCTCCCCGCCCCGCGTCTGGAGACTGCAGACCCCTCGGTAACGAGGGCAGGATGGATGGGAATATAGTCTGGAACAAAAGCCGGGTCAAGAATTTCTGTGAAAAAAATCTTATCCCCGCTTGGGGCGGGTTATCCCCGCAGCCGCAGGCCAAGCCGGGAAAGGTGACGGCGCCGCATTGCGGTCAGGCTTGCTCCCATTGGCCGGGTTTTTTCGGAGAAAATTAACCAGGCGACTTAAAGCCACGGCAAGGCCTGACGCCTAGCCTATGAGCGTTTCCAGGCGAAGTGGAAACCGGTTCGCCGCCCGGAATCGCGTTAGAAAAAGACGCTGCACGTTTTGTTGCGTTCGCGCACGAAGAGGCTTTGTCATGCAAGAGTCAGTCTCAAGGGATGGCGAGGCGGCCGGCGCCGACGCCGAGCAATTCGTCACCTTTTCGATCGGCGACGATCACTACGGCGTCGCCATCATGGCAGTGCAGGAGATCAACGATTGGACGGGCGTGCGCTATTTGCCGAACCAGCCGGAGTATATGCGCGGCGTGTGCAGCGTGCGCGGCCTGTATATCCCGATCGTCGATCTGCGCTGCCGCTTCGGGCAGGGGCTGACCGAGGTGACGCCGCTTCATGTGTTCATCGTCGTTCAGATCGGCGCGCGCCATGTGGGCCTGCTTGCAGACTGCGTGTCCGATATCGTTTCGGTCTACCGCGCCGATATCAAACCGGTGCCCGACGTCAGCGTGGCGAAGGCGCGCGCGTTCCTGTGCGGGCTGGTGAACGTCGAGAACGCCGTGGTCGGGTTGCTCGATCTCGACAGCCTATTGGAGACAGAAGCGGAAGCGGCGTAACAAGGCGGCGTCGCGTCGCGTAGGGCGCAATGGCGAAGCGTATTGCGCCGCTGCATTCGTAATTGGCGGATTACGCTGCCTAATCTGCCCTGTCTGTCTCCGAACCGGTCGCTGTGGATCGGATTTAGCGGCAATGTCAGTTTAGCGCGCTCCAGGTATTGAAGATCCCGGCGAGAATGAACGCCAATGCGATTATCGCCGGCAACACGCTTAAGCCCTGAAGGAGATCCAGGAGACCTATACCTAACGAAGCAAACAACAAGAGCCCGGTACCTTTGGCAAATATGTTGGACATTTGAGTTTGCTCCAAAGGTTGCTCCGTATGATGCCCTCTGTTCGGCTTCGGCTAAAACGTCTCGCCTTATTTCAAATGCCTGACGAGCGCAAAGCAATCACGAGCGCGGATTAAAGACTGGCAACGACTTAGCATCGGTATCCCTCCGGAACGAGGATCAAGCAGAAGGTTATGATGCCATCTTGCTTGGAAATAATTGGTACCGCGCGGATGCGGCAACGCGTAGCCCCAACCCGCAAACGAGCATGAGCGCGAAGGGTACATAGGTCAGCAGCGGATCCTTGACGGCCTTCGCCTCCTGCAGCGGCAATAGAATAAAGTCTGCGGCAAACACGAGAGCAATGTATTCCAGCATGACTACGCGAAACATTCGCCACAGGCGCACACCGAGTGCGTCGCGAATCTTCTGTAACGAAAATAGCGCCAGCAAATAGGTGAAAAGGATTCCGACCCAGAAAAAGACCATTCCGCCGATGTGTTGGGGCGAGAGGTAGAATATCCAAAGAACAAGAGCGACATGGATGACCTGCGCCGATGCGTAGGCGAGCCCAAAGTCGCGGCCCCGACGCGCCAGCGCAGCGAACTGCGGCCCAAACAGCTTCGCTATCGCGCTTCCGGCATAGGCGAGCCAAAATAGGAGAAACGACCAGCGGGCTGTTACTTGCAAGGCAATATCGGTCCCCCTTTGGGCGGTACCGAACATTGCGAGTACGATTGCCGTCAGTATCAACGCGACGGCGAAACTTGTCGCCATCCATGACAGGGTCGTATTCGACCACCTACGCAACAAAAACATCGGAAGTCCCTCAGGTGCCCCTGTCCGGCATCAGCACCAGTGAGACAGATTTAACGGCTTGAGGAACGGAGGATTTCTGGCTCATCGTAACCATCAAGGAGTGGAGATGAGACAGAAATCCGAGCACCCTGAAATCGTCGTCCGAGCGGATCGTGAAGAACATTCGCCGGGCAACCCGCAAACGCCATTCGGCCGAAGAGAAAATCCGGATCGTTCTGGACGGCCTGCGTGGCGAGTCCAGCATTGCCGAGCTGTGCCGTCGTGAGGGCATCGCCGAGAGCCTCTATTACGCATGGTCCAAGGAGTTCCTGGAGGCCGGCAAGAAGCGGCTGGCGGGCGACACGGCACGGGCTGCGACCAGTGGCGAGGTCAAGGACCTGCGGCGTGAGGCGCAGGAGCTCAAGGCGGTCGTGGCCGAGCAGACGCTCGAACTGCGGCTGCTTAAAAAAAGCATGATCGCGGATGGGGGAGACGAGGAATGAGATATCCCGCCTCCGAGAAGCTGGAGATCATTCACCTGGTCGAGCAATCGCATCTGCCGGTGCGGCGGACGCTGGAAAAGCTGGGCATCCAGCCTTCAAGGTTCTACCGATGGTACGATCGCCTCCAGGCCGGCGGACCAGAAGCACTGGAAGACAAAGTGCCAAGGCCGAAGCGCGTGTGGAACCGTATTCCTGACGCCATACGCGAGCGGATCGTCCAACTGGCCCTGGATGAGTCGGAGCTGTCGCCGCGGGAACTGGCCACGCGCTTTATCGATACAGCCGGCTATTTTGTGTCAGAGGCTTCGGTCTATCGGTTGCTCAAGGCCCATGACCTGATTGCCAGCCCGGCCTACATCGTCGTGAAGGCGGCCGACGAGTTCAAGGACAAGACGACGGCGCCTAACCAGCTCTGGCAGACGGACTTTACCTATCTCAAGGTGACCGGCTGGGGTTGGTTCTATCTCAGCACGGTTCTGGACGACTTCTCGCGCTACATCATCGCTTGGAAGCTCTGCACGACGATGAAGGCGCAGGACGTGACCGACACGCTGGACATGGCTCTCACGGCGTCAGGCTGCGACCGGGCGCGGGTTGTCCATAAGCCGCGCCTGCTCAGCGACAACGGTTCCAGCTACGTCTCGGCTGACTTGGCGGAATGGCTCGAAGCCCAGAGCATGGGACACGTTCGCGGCGCGCCCTACCATCCGCAAACGCAGGGCAAGATCGAACGCTGGCATCAGACGCTCAAGAACCGCATCCTGCTGGAAAACTACCACCTGCCGGGCGATCTCGAAGCCAGCATCGGCCGGTTCGTCGACCACTACAACCACCAACGATATCACGAGAGTCTGGACAATCTAACGCCGGCGGACGTGTACTTCGGGCGAGGCCAAGCAATCCTGCTGGAAAGAGAAAGGATCAAACGAAACACAATCCAAAGACGTCGCTTGCTGCATCAAAACAAAGCCGCTTAAATTGAAAGCAGAGGAGCCAGAATCCCCCGTCGATCAAGTCGTCCTGTATCGCAATTTATCTGACGACGGACAACAAGCGCGCGGGCAACCGACACCCGATTGGGTTTTGGGTGGCGGCACCGCGCTCATGCTTCACACCGGTCATCGGCTCAGCAAGGATATCGATGCCTTCATCGACGACCCTCAGTACCTCGGTTCCCTTTCTCCCGAAAAGGGGGCCGAAGGTATCTGGGGCTGTGACGCATTCACGCAAGCAGCCAATCATCTCAAGCTAGTTTATTCGGAAGGGGAAATAGACTTCATTGTTGCACCAGCGATCACGGATTTGCCCGTTGAACGCAAGTCAATCGATCCCGACGAGACAACGCCCCGGGCGGCCCCGTTTTCGTATAGCCGCTTTCGCGGCGGCCTCGCAGCGGTTGACCCGTTCAACGAACCGGCGCGCGCGGCGGCCGGCGCGGAAGCCCGCCGATAATCACGCGGGCGTGATGCGCGCATCCATAATCCCGCCGGAATCCGCGCCGCTGGTCTCGCCGCCGCGGCGCGGCCAATCACGGCGCGCCGCCCGCATGAAGGACCGCCCGCCGTGCCCGCCGTTTCGACGCTCGAACGTCTTGCCCCCTATGCCCTGAGCCTGCTGCGCATCGCCGCCGCGCTGCTGTTTTTCGAGCACGGCACCTCGCGCCTGTTCGGCTGGCCGTCGCCGCTGCCGACGCCGCCGCTCTTCACCATGTACTGGTTCGCCGGCGCTATCGAATTGGTCGGCGGCGCGCTTCTGATCGCCGGCCTGTTCACGCGGCCGGCGGCGCTGATCATGTCGGGCGAGATGGCCTTCGCCTATTTTCTAAGCCATGCCCCGCACGGTTTCTTCCCGATCCTCAACCGCGGCGACGGCTCGATCCTCGTACC
>CAVVGD010000011.1:0-69404 GCA_963747725.1 uncultured Pseudomonadota bacterium | reverse complement strand
CGATGGCGACCAGCTCATTGCCGTGATCGCCGAAAGCTTCAAGGAAGATGGCCGCCTGCAACGTCCCGGCGTGGTCTCCACCGTGATGGCCAATCTCGGCCTCGAACGCCATCTCGGCGGTCTCGGCCTCGAACTCGTCCGTACGCCGGTTGGCGACCGCTACGTGCTCGAGCGCATGCGCGCCGACGGCTACAACATCGGCGGTGAACCGTCCGGCCACATCATCCTGTCGGATTACACCACCACCGGCGACGGGTTCATCGCCGCATTGCAAATTCTTTCGGTGGTCCAGCGCCGCGACAAGCGGGTTTCCGAAGTCTGCCACCGTTTCGAGGCGCTGCCGCAGGTGATGAAGAACGTGCGCTACAAGAATGGCACGCCTTTGCAGAATGCGGCGGTGGTATCGGCGATCGCCAGCGCCGAAGAGAAGCTCGGCCGCGGCGGCCGGCTGATCGTGCGCCCCTCCGGCACCGAGCCCGTGATCCGCGTCATGGGCGAGGGCGACGACAGGATCCTGGTCGAGGCGGCCGTTGACGACGTTGTCGATGCGTTGACCGAAGTTGCCGCCTAATCCGGCCGCGGTCTCAAACCGCCACCGCTAGCGATCGCCGCCGTGCGCGCCATTTGTGGCGCGTGAGAAAGCGGTAACCCATTCCTGAAATCGTAACCGAGTCCTTAATAGCGACCCGCTCGTGTGCGCTGCCGCGGCATCCGCGGCGCTTTGGTCAGCCGAAGATTGTTTAACGGGCGTAGTTAAAGAACAAGGTTAAGCGCCAGTTAAGGAATTGCTGCCATCGTCCGATTCATTCCACCGGTCGCGACCTGTGGTTTTCGAGAGGGACGATTGCATGCTTGGTCGGTGTTTCAAGCTTTCTGCATTGGCGATGCTCGCAGCGTTGGCCGTTGGTTCCGCGCACGCAGCTGACTATTCGCAGCCTTATCAGCCGCCGCAGGTAGAGCTCGGCCACAACTGGTATCTGCGCGGTCAAGTCGGCGTCGGCATCGGCGGGGCTTACGATCTCGATTACCTGATCAATCCGCTGAATTCGAACAATTTCCTTATCGAGCAGCACTCGTCCGGCGACACCTTTTTCATCGGCGGCGGCGGCGGTATCGAATGGAACGATTGGCTACGTTTCGACGCCACCGTCGAATACCGCGCTCGGACGGAAGTCAACGCCTTCGGCAGCTACACCAACGGCGGCGGTACCTTCGGCGATTCCTACCATGGGTACCTGAAATCCTGGGTGTTTTTGGTCAACGCCTTCGTCGACCTTGGCACTTGGGAGTGTTTCACGCCCTTCGTCGGTGCCGGCGTCGGCGGCGCCTACGTCACGATGGCGGACTTGACCGACACCGGTATCGGGACCTCAGGCCGGGGTATCGGCCGCAATAGCAGCAACTTGAATTTCGCCTGGGCGCTCTATGCTGGCGTCGCGTACAACATCAGCAAGACTCTCAAGGTCGAGCTTAGCTATCGCTATCTCGACTACGGCGATGTCACCGACACGATCGATTGCGTGGGCGGCTGCAACCCCGACTCCTACAAATTCAGCAATCTGCACTCCAACGACATCATGCTCGGTCTGCGCTGGACCTGCTGCGAGATCGCGCCGCCGCCGCGCTACATCTATCGCCCGCCACCGCCGATCAGCAGCAGGGGGTAACGAAGAATGCGCATGTCCGCCGCTGGCGATCGGTTAACGGTGCACGGACATGGTGAAAATTCATGGTTAAGCGCTGCTTTACTTATCTGCGGCATGGTTGCGTAAGCGAGACGCACAACGGCGAGCGAAACCTCTGCCGGTGGCCTCAGCAAGAGGAATGTGGGTCATGAGTTGGTTGGACGGGTTTGTTTTCGCTGGCGCGTTCGCCGCACCCCCTGCGGCGGCGATGGCCGGGATCGGCTACGCCATCACGCCCAGCCCCATGCTCGACGTCGGCTCTCGCCACATGGATTTTGACGATGTGGAGACAGCGAGCGACGTCGTCGGCCAGATGTCTTTCACGAACGTTGCCGCGCACGAGGCGCGGCTCGGTGTGCGATGGAGTTTCTATAATGCAGCCGCGACGAACTGACATGGCCGGCTCCGGCAATCTTTATCGCGCTGCCCCGCGTCATCGCAGGGCAGCGGCCGCGTGCCTCGCGCTCGCAGCGGTCCTTCTTACGGCGGCTGCGGGGCCGGCGCGGGCGGCCGACTGGCTCGGCGATACGCCCCTGCGCGGAACGATGGTCGCCGCACCGGCCGTCTGGGATGGCTACTATGGCGGTGCCGCATACGGCATCGGCAATTCCAGCGTCGATTTCGGCGATAGTGCGCACGACCTGATTTCCTTCATGTTGCGCAACACGGTACTGCAAAACGAACAGCATCCTGAGGACTGGACCGCGCTTGGAAAGGGAGCGAGCCAGATAAGCTCCTTCGGCGGCTTCTTCGGATACAATATGCGATGGGACGATCTCGTCCTTGGTGGCGAAGTCGCTTATAATTACATGTCCGGGGGCACGACCATGGCTTCCGATTCAATGACGCGCCGGGTCTCGCTATCGACGGGCACGGACGTGGTGACTATCGACGCCAGCTCGTCGATTCAGCTCAAAGACTACATTACGTTGCGCGCGCGCGTCGGTTATCCAACCGGCCAGTTTCTGCCTTACGCCTTTCTCGGCCTTGCCGTCGGTCGTTTCAATTATATGACGACCGTCACGCTTGCTGTGAGTGGCACCGACAACTACGTCAACACCGCTACGAGTGGCAAGGACGATGCTTTCACTGCCGGCCTCGATGTCGGTCTCGGGGTCGATGTGGCGCTTACATCGAATCTGTTCTTGCGCGGCGAATGGGAATACATGGCCTACGCGCCGATCTCCGGGATCCGCTATACCGCCAATACCGCGCGCGCTGCCATCGGCGTGAAGTTCTAGCCCGATCACCAACTTCGGCCGTTCATTTCGGCCGCTGCGCAAATATCGCGCGGCGGCCAGTTGACCGCGCGCCCGGCTTCGCCTATGTCCGCCAGTGGGACACCCCTCCCCAACGAGGGGCGCCTATCTGGAAGGATAGATAAAAATGACAGAGACCAAGCCCGGCGTGCGGCCGGTCATTCCGCACTTTTCTTCCGGCCCTTGCGCCAAGCGCCCCGGCTGGAACCTGCAAGCCCTCACCGATGCAGCTTTAGGACGTTCGCACCGCGCCAAGATCGGCAAGGCGAAGCTCAAGCGCGCCATCGACCTGACCCGCGAAATCCTCGAAGTACCGGCCGATTACCGCATCGGCATCGTGCCGGCGTCGGACACCGGCGCGGTCGAAATGGCGCTATGGTCGCTGCTCGGGGCACGCCCCGTCACCATGCTGACCTGGGAATCGTTCGGCGAAGGCTGGGTCACCGACGTCGAAAAGCAGCTGAAGCTCAAAGACCTGACGACATTGCGCGCGCCCTACGGCGAGTTGCCCGATCTCGCCAAGGTTCATTTTAACACCGACGTGGTCTTCACCTGGAACGGCACGACTTCCGGCGTGCGCGTGCCGAACGGCGACTGGATCGCCGCTAACCGCCAAGGCCTCACCATTTGCGACGCCACTTCGGCGGCGTTTGCCCAAAAGCTCGACTGGGCAAAGCTCGATGTGGTCACCTTCTCCTGGCAGAAGGCGCTCGGCGGTGAGGCGGGACACGGCATGCTCGTTCTCTCGCCACGCGCGGTCGAGCGGCTGGAAACCCACAAGCCGGCCTGGCCGCTGCCCAAGATTTTCCGCCTCACCAAGGGCGGCAAGCTCAACGAAGGCATCTTCGTCGGAGAGACCATCAACACGCCGTCGATGCTGTGCGTAGAGGATTATCTCGACGCACTCGAATGGGCAAAGTCGGTCGGCGGCCTTCCCGCCACCGTCGCGCGCTCGGATGCCAACGCCAAGGTGCTCGCCGACTGGGTCAAGCGCACGGCCTGGGTCGACCATCTAGCGGTCGAGCCGTCGCAGCGCTCCAACACCTCGGTCTGCCTCAAGGTGGTCGATCCGGCAGTGACCGCGCTCGCCGCCGACGCGCAGGCGACGTTCGCTAAGGCGATCGCCGGTGCCCTGGATAAGGAAGGCGTCGCCTACGACATCGCCTACTACCGCGACGCGCCACCAGGTCTACGCATCTGGTGCGGCGCGACCGTCGAGACAAGTGACGTCGAGGCGCTCACGCCCTGGCTCGACTGGGCCTTCGCGCAAGCCAAAGCGGCGCTGCCCAAAGCGGCGTAAGCGGGCGTATTTATCGCCACACATATGGACGTCATGCCCCGCGCAGGCGGGGCATCCAGTAACCCTAGAGGTTCGTTCTATCGCAGGCGACATCGTGTACTGGATCACCCGCCTTCGCGGGTGAGGACAGCAGCAGGTGCGGCGCCATGATTGGATAACACCATGCCCAAAGTTCTCATCTCTGACGCCCTGTCTCCCGCCTCCGTCCAGATATTCAAGGACCGCGGCATCGAGGTCGATTTCCAGCCCAAGCTTGGCAAGGACAAGGACGCGCTCGCCGAGATCATCGGCGGCTTAGACGGCCTCGCCATTCGCTCGGCCACCAAGGTGACGCCGAAGATCCTGGAGAAGGCCAAGAACCTGAAGGTGATCGGCCGCGCCGGCATCGGCGTCGACAATGTCGACATCCCGGCCGCCACCGCCAAGGGCATCATCGTGATGAACACGCCCTTCGGCAATTCCATCACCACCGCCGAGCATGCCATCACCATGATGCTTGCGCTCGCTCGCCAGATCCCCGAAGCCGACGCTTCCACCCGCGCCGGCAAGTGGGAAAAGAGCAAGTTCATGGGCGTGGAGATCTTCAACAAGACGCTCGGCGTCATCGGCTGCGGCAACATCGGCTCGATCGTCGCCGACCGTGGCATTGGTCTGCGCATGAAGGTGATCGCCTTTGATCCCTTCCTGTCGCACGAGCGCGCCAAGGACCTCGGCGTCGAGAAAGTCGAGCTCGACGAGCTGTTCAAGCGCGCCGACTTCGTCACCCTGCATACGCCGCTCACCGACAAGACCCGCAACATCATCGACGCGGCGGCGCTGGCCAAGATGAAAAAGGGGGTGCGCGTCATCAACTGCGCGCGCGGCGGCCTGGTCGACGAAGCCGCGATCGCCGAAGCGCTCACGTCTGGCCATGTCGCGGGCGCCGCCTTCGACGTGTTCGTCGAGGAGCCGGCGACCGACAACCCGCTGTTCAGCCTACCCAACGTGGTGTGCACGCCGCATCTTGGCGCCTCCACCTCGGAAGCGCAGGAGAACGTTGCGTTACAGGTCGCCGAGCAGATGTCGGAGTATCTGCTGCGTGGGGCCATCACCAACGCGATCAACTTCCCCTCGATCAGCGCGGAAGAGGCGCCGAAGCTCAAGCCGTTCGTCGATCTGGCCGAGAAACTTGGCTCGTTCGCCGGCCAGCTCACCGAGAACCCGATCACCGAGTTGCAGATCACCTATGAAGGGGAGGTGGCGCAGTTGAACACTCGCGCGCTCACGTCAGCGGTGCTTGCCGGCCTGCTGCGGCCGATGCTCGGCGACGTTAACGTGGTGTCGGCGCCGGTGATCGCGCGCGAGCGCGGCATGGCGGTTGAAGAGGTTACCCGCGAGGCCGAGAGCGACTACGAGAGCTTGATCACGGTCACGGTGGTGACGGAGAAGCAGAAGCGTCGGGTTTCGGGCACCGTGTTCGCCGACGGCCGCCCGCGCATCGTCAACATCAAGGGCATCCGCATGGACGCCGAGTTCGGCCCGTCGATGATTTACATCACCAACTACGACAAGCCCGGCTTTATCGGTAAGTTCTCCTCGACCCTGGGCGAGGCCGACATCAATATCGCCACCTTCCATGTCGGCCGCGAGGCGCCTGGCGGCAATGCGGTCGCCTTGATCGAGATCGACGGAGAGCTGCCGGAGAAGGTGCTTGAGCAGGTGCGGGCATTGCCGCAGGTGCAGCAGGCAAAGCCGTTGCATTTCTAGTGGAGCGAATTTGACATTTGATACCCATTTGCGGCGAGCAGTTCATTAAATGTCAAATTCAAAACTCCACTAAATTCAAATAATTGCTAGTGGTCCTTTGACTCCGGCATTTGCTCGGGAGCTCGCAGCAGCGGGATGCAAATGTCGGCATCGGACCACTAACGGCCTGTCAACTCGGGATGTGGGCAGTGGGCCGTCCGCATCCGCCCCGATTTGACCTAAATCAGTGCTCACCGCAGCGCGGGGGGTAGGCTCATTTCTGACCGTTAAGGAGGCCGCGCGCCGATGGATCAGATCATCGCCGACGTCCCGCTCGCCGAGGCCGACGCTGCGCCTGAAAACCCGGCTTCGCCGATCTCCTCCGCGGCGCCTAAAGCCGTGTCGCTGGACATGGAGCCGGTGGCGCTGCCACCGGACCAGCGGGACTCCTACACGGTCACCGCCTTTGCCGACATCATCGATCGCTCGCAGCACGCGGCAACGGCCCGCCTCACCATGGGCTTGTCGCCGACCGCGATGATGCAGGCCTACATGGACTGGGCGATCCATCTCGCGAGCCGGCCCGGAAAGCGGCTGCAGCTCGTCGACAAGGCGGTGCGCAAGTCGACGCGTCTGGCGCGTTACGCGTCGGAATGCGCGATCAAGGGGACTGCCGCCGAGAAGTGCATCGTGCCCCTGCCGCAGGACCGCCGTTTCGTCGGCGAGGATTGGCAGAGGTGGCCATTCAACGTCATGTACCAAGCCTTCCTGCTCAACCAGCAATGGTGGCACAATGCCACAACTGGCATGCGTGGCGTCAGTAAGCAACACGAGCGGATGACTGAGTTCATGTCGCGTCAGATCCTCGACATGGTTTCGCCGTCGAATTTCATTCTTACCAATCCCGAGCTGATGCGCCGCACGCTGGAAAAAGGCGGCAAGAATCTGGTCGACGGCTTCAGGAACATGCTGGAGGATTGGGAGCGACGGTCGAGCGGCAAGAAACCGGTTGGCACCGAGAACTTCAAAGTCGGCCGCGACGTCGCGGTGACGCCCGGCAAGGTTGTCTACCGCAACCGGTTGATCGAATTGATTCAATATGCACCGACGACCGCAACCGTGCGTCCCGAACCGGTGCTGATCGTGCCGGCCTGGATCATGAAGTACTACATCCTCGATCTGTCGCCGCATAATTCGCTGGTGAAATATCTCACCGGCCAAGGCTTCACCGTGTTCATGATCTCCTGGAAGAACCCCGACGCCGAAGACCGCGACCTCGGCATGGAGGACTACCGCAATCTTGGCGTCATGGCCGCGCTCGATGCGGTCAACGCCACCGTGCCGGAGCAGAAAGTTCATGCGGTTGGCTATTGTCTGGGCGGAACGCTTCTGTCGATTGCCGCGGCGGCGATGGCGCGCGACCATGACGAGCGGCTGAAATCGCTTACCTTGCTCGCCGCGCAGACCGATTTCACCGAAGCCGGTGAGTTGATGCTGTTCATCAACGAGAGCCAGCTCGCCTTTCTCGAAGACATGATGTGGGAGCAGGGCTTCCTCGACACCGCGCAAATGTCTGGCGCATTCCAGATGCTACGTTCGAACGATCTGATCTGGTCCTATATGACCCGCAATTATCTGATGGGCGAGCGCAAGCCGATGACCGACTTGATGGCGTGGAACGCCGACGCCACCCGCATGCCATACCGCATGCACTCGGAATATCTGCGCCGCCTATTCCTCGATAACGATCTTGCCGAGGGCCGCTATGTCGCCGGCGGCAAGCCGGTCGCGCTGAGCGACTTGCGCGTACCCGTCTTCGCCGTCGGCACGGTGCGCGATCACGTCGCGCCCTGGCGCTCGACCTTCAAGATCCGCGGCCTGACCGACACCGAAGTGACCTATCTGCTCACCACCGGCGGGCACAACGCGGGCATCGTGTCGGAGCCGAGCCACAAGGCCCGCAGTTATCGGGTGTCCACTTTGCCCGCAGAGGGGCTCCACATCGACCCCGACACCTGGCTTTCGACCATGCCACGCCGTTCTGGCTCTTGGTGGCCCGAGTGGAGCGCGTGGCTTCAGGCCCGGTCCGGTTCGGTGGTCCCGCCGCCGGCGATGCCGGCCGCGGCCGCAACCCCGGCCCCCGGCTTGTATGTGTTGGAGCCCTAAAAGAGGTGCCGGTGCGGCGACCCCCGCCGTCGGTAGGGCGTTGAAACATAAGCCAAACTATCCCCTGGCGAGCAGTCCGGAGGGCGGTTCGCGCCTTGCTTCAACCGCTCGCATCCTTTATCCGAGTGTGGACCTGGCCGGTGGCACCCGGCGAAGCGTCCGGGCGCTAACGGTGCGGGGAAGGGATCCCGATGGCGAATGTTGTAGTGGTCGGGGCCCAGTGGGGCGACGAAGGTAAGGGCAAGATTGTCGACTGGCTCTCAGAGCAGGCCGACATCGTCGTCCGCTTCCAGGGCGGGCATAACGCCGGCCATACACTGGTGATTGACAGCGTCACTTACAAATTGTCGCTGCTTCCTTCTGGCGTGGTGCGCGGCGGGAAGCTCTCCGTCATCGGCAACGGCGTGGTCCTCGATCCGACGGCGCTGATCGGCGAGATTGCCCAACTCAGCACCCAGGGTATCGATGTGACGGTCGAGAATTTACGCATCGCCGAAAACGCCACCCTGATCCTGCCGCTGCACCAGGAACTCGACGCTTTCCGCGAATCCTCGAACGCGACATCGGCCATCGGCACCACGAAGCGCGGCATTGGCCCGGCTTATGAGGACAAAGTTGGCCGCCGCGCGATTCGGGTCATGGATTTGGCTGATCTGCCTGCACTCATGCCCAAGATCGAGCGCTTGCTCGCCCACCACAATGCGTTGCGGCGCGGCCTCGGTATCGAGGAGATCGATGCCAAGTCGATCTACGACTCGCTCGCCGCCGTGGCGCCGAAGGTGCTGCCCTATATGGATTCAGTATGGTCGTTGCTTGACGCGCGCCGGCGCGAGGGCAAGCGCATACTGTTTGAGGGCGCACAAGGCGCGCTGCTCGACATCGACCACGGCACTTATCCTTACGTCACGTCCTCCAACACCGTGGCGGCGCAGGCGGCGACCGGCTCGGGCCTCGGTCCCAATGCGATCGACTATGTGCTTGGCATCTGCAAGGCCTACACAACGCGCGTCGGGCAGGGGCCGTTTCCCACCGAGCAGGAAAACGAGATCGGACGCATGATCGGCGAGCGTGGCCACGAGTTCGGCACCGTCACCGGTCGTGCCCGCCGCTGCGGTTGGTTCGACGCCGTTTTGGTGCACCAGACCGTTCGCACCTGCGGCATTGACGGTTTGGCGCTTACCAAACTCGATATCCTTGACGGGTTTGATGAAATCAAGGTCTGCACCGGTTACAGGCTCGACGGCCGTGTGCTCGACTATCTGCCCGCCGGCGAGAAGGCCCAGGCTGAGGTGGAGCCCATCTACGAGACCATCGCCGGCTGGAAGGAACCCACAGCCGGCGCGCGATCTTGGGCGCAATTGCCGGCGCAGGCCATAAAATACGTCCGGCGAATCGAAGAGCTTATCGGCTGTCCGGTGGCCCTGCTCTCCACCAGCCCGGAGCGCGAGGACACCATCCTGATGCAGAACCCGTTTGAGGTCTGAATTCCGAAAAAAGACAAGATGCCGGGTCACTAGGGACCTAATCCGGATAAGGGAGCCGGATTTTTTTGCAAGAATCCGTGTTCCAGTTAATGTGATGTCTTGGATCGTAATGTCGCGCAATGGCTGATTATGAACCGCTGATCGCTCGCGCCGTCGCGGGCCTCGAACAGAGCACCGGCGAGAATCGTCGCGTGCTCTACGAGCGCGCTCGCACCGCTTTGGTCAGCCAATTGCGCGGCGTCGATCCGCCGCTCGAGGAAGGCGACATCACCCGCGAGCGATTGGCGCTGGAAGAGGCGATCCGCAAAGTAGAGGCGGAGGCTGCGGCCAACGAGCAGGTGCAGGGCCTGCCGCCGGAGCCTGGGGCTCAACCGGAGTCCAAACCTGAGCCCGCGGAAGTGCCGCCGCCCGAGCCGCGGCCGTCGCTGGGCGATCGGGGTCTGCGCAGCTTCCGCGAGTCGATGGCTGAGGCCCAAGGCCTGGGCGATGCTTCGGCGCAAGCGAATCGCGCGGCGCGGCATACCTACGGCACTGTGTCCGGCGAGGCGGGGGCGCCGCCGCCCGAAGAAACCCATTATTTTGAACCGGCAGGTGAGCCTGGTTCAGCGCCGGCATTTGTCGGTGAGCGCGAGGACGAGGCGTCCCGGCGTAACGAGCACCGCGTGCGTGCCAGCCTGTCCGAACACGAGGGACTGTCGCTGCCGCCGTTTGACGAGCATGCAGAGGACGTTTACCAGCCGCGGCGGGTGCGCTCCTATGGTCGGCTGATCGCTACTGTTGCCATCTTGCTGCTGTTGGTGGGTATTGGCGGTGCCGCCTATTGGCAGCGCGACAGTATCTCGTCGATGTTGGCGAGCCGGCAGAGCAGCAAGCCCGCACCCACGCCGGCACCCGCCGAGCAGGCGACCAAGCCGCCGGAGCAGCCCAAGATTGCCGACCGCATCGGCCCCTCCAGCAGTACGCCTGACGCCGCACCTAAGACCGCGGAGCAATCGGAACAGCCGGCCACGGCCCCGACCGCCGCGGTGGCGCAGAAAGTCGTACTCTACGAGGAAGATCCCAAGAACCCGCAGGGCAAGCGTTATGTCGGCTCGGCGGTCTGGCATACAGAAACCGTCTCGCCCGGCCCCGGCCTCGCGCCCGAACTCGCCGTGCGCGCCGACGTCGAAATCCCCGACCGCCACTTGCGCATGACTTGGTCATTGCGCCGCAACACCGACAAAGCGCTGCCCGCAAGCCACACCATCGAGATCACCTTCACGCTGCCAGCCGACTTTGACGAAGGCGGCATCGGCAATGTACCCGGCGTGCTGATGAAGAACGGCGAGCAAGCACGCGGCATTCCGCTTGCCGGTCTTTCGGTGAAGGTGACCAATGGCTACTTCCTTATCGGTCTGTCGTCTGTCGATATCGACAAGCAGCGCAACATCGACCTGCTCAAGAATCGCGAATGGTTTGACATCCCGATCGTCTATACGACCGGCAAACGCGCGATCCTGGCGATGGAAAAGGGACCCCCGGGCGACCGTGCCTTCAAGGAAGCCTTCCGTGCCTGGGGCGAATAACGGCGATTGTTAACTGCATCGGCCGCGTGCGCGCGCGAAACGGCCCGTTACAGCCGACATTTCGATATTTGCGGGTTCCGCGTAACCAAGCCTTAAGCGCGGCGGCCTAGCGTCCGGCGGTTTTATCGCCCCGGACCGGAGATGCGCACACCCATGAACGCGACGATCAACATGCTGTGCGCTGCGACCCTCAACACCATCCGCGGCTTCAGCTACGGCTTGAAGCTCGAGCGCGCCGTGCGTCAGGAGGCGGCAGTCTTCGTCGTCGCGCTCCCGCTTGGCGCCATGCTCGCGCCGTCAATTGCCTGGTACGTGGCGATGATCGGCGCGCTCATGGGCACGCTGGCCGTCGAATTGCTCAACACGGCGATCGAGAAGCTCGCCGACCGCGTCACTCGCGAACGCGATCCCGCCATCGGTATGGTTAAGGATTTCGGCTCGGCCGCCGTGTTCTGCATGTTGTGCCTTGCCGCGCTGGTCTGGGGCGCGGCGCTCGCCGTTCGCTTTCACTGGTTTTGAAGCCGTCCTTGGCGAAAGCGAAGATTTGGGAGCAGCAGCGATTTCCCGAGTTCTATCGGGTCCACATCTGTGTGGTCGGCGCTGCTTCTGCGGTGCCGTGCCTGCGGTCCACGTGATTGAGCACGCCCGATACGATGACGAACGCAAACATGGCGATGGCGAAGGCTGCGGCACCAATTGCAAGGGTGAGGTTCTTTGGCTGGGCGTTCTCGACCAGCGCGTCGCCGGTGGTGGGAAACAGCATGGCGTTCGAATTCGAGCCACTCCACCGCGTGCGCTGGGCATCGACGCGTGTTTCGTGCCGGCCCCACAGATGGATGATGGCAATGGCCGCGAGCACGCAGATAATGCTGCCGGGCACCCAGATCACAGCGCCGCCGAGCGTTTCATCGCCGAGGGCGGTAGTATGGAACAGGCGGCCGACGATATCATAGGAAGGATAGAGGACTGTCGTTTTCACGGTCAGGTAGGCGCCGAGGCCAATCTGCGTGAGCGTTGCGAACAGCAGCATGCCAAGCCGCGCGCCGTAGCCGGGTCCGAGAGGCGGCGAGCGCGGATCGAGCGCGCGCCACCAGAACACCAGACCACTCGCCATGATCGTCAGTGTCATGACGACGGCGATGATGGGATCCAGCACCGCGGCGTTCAGGCAGAACGGAATTTGCCAGAGCGCGAACACGCCGATGAAGAGCGACGTGACAATAATTGGATTTCTTAAGACGGTAACGGCACCTCGCGGCGGCGTGTCATCCATGAAGAATGGGTCGTCGTCTTTTACGGGAAAGCGTTCGCGCCAGTGTTCCGGCAAGCCTGCGATCAGCGTGGCGCCCGGCGTACCAAGCATAATAAGCATGGGCGCCACAAATCGCAGCAGCAGCGTTTGCAGCTGCTGAATCCAGAAGGAATGACCGACCAAGCTGGCAACTGGCGGCAGTAGCGCCAGCGCCATCGTGGCGATGCCCCCGCTGAACAAGACATGCGACATGCCTGTCGCCGCATTCTCTCGTCCAGGATCGCGCTTTGTACCGTTCCAATAGGCAAGGCAAATAAGCCCGATCGCCACGGCGGCAACGGCTTCGAACGCCGAGGAAGCAAACATTGTGCAATGACTCGAGATGCGCCCCACCGGTCCTCTAGACCCCGAGCGCACCCGAATCAATGCGTGGGCCGCATTACTTTATATTAAGCCCGCGCTACCTCGCCCCTCACTTCGCCCAGGGGAACAGCACCGAGGGGAAGTCCGCGGCATAGCGCCCTTTGCGGTCGGGCTCGTGCTGGGTCGGACGCGGGCTGTCGCCGGTGTCCACCGCGCGGCGGTAGAGATGCCAGGTGGCGTGCCCGAGGATCGGGACCACGACGGCGAGGCCAAGGAAGAACGGCAGTGAGCCGATCAGCAACAGTGCCGCCACGATCAGGCCCCACGCCGCCATGGTGACCGGGTTGTCGAGCACCACGCGGATCGAGGTCACCAACGCCACCGCCGCGCCGACGTCGCGGTCGAGCAGCAGCGGAAACGAGGCTACGCTGATCACCAGCGCCAGCACCGCGAAACAGAAGCCGACGATATTGCCGACGACGATCATGCGCCAGCCGGCTTCGGTGGTGAACACGTTGCGGATGAAGTTACCGATCGACGCCGGCGGGGCGTAACCGAAGATGGCGACGTAAATCGCATTTGCCGCCACCATCCACAGCGCGAACAGCACCAGCAGCAGCAGGCCGAGCGCAACGATGGCGCCGATCGACGACGACTTCACGACGTCAAGCGCGTGCGTCGCCGACACGTCGAGCCCTGCCTCCCGCCGCCGGCTCAATTCGTAAAGCCCGAGCGCGGCCAGCGGGCCGACCAGCGCAAATCCGGCAGCCAACGGATAAAGCAATGGTAGCACCGAATAGCCGAAGGCGAGCCGTGCCAGCAGCAAGCCGACAATGGGGTAGATCGCACCGAGGAACAGTGCATGGGTCGGCATCGCGAGGAAGTCGTCAGTGCCTTTGCGCAACGCGTCTTTCAGATCGGCGGCGCCGATGTGGCGGATGGAGAGTTTGGCGGGGGTCGTTCCCGCGCCGAGGAGAACGTGTGAATGCGCCATGGTCTTAGCCCTCCTGGAGTTCGATGCTCCGAAGTGGGTCGTGACGCTTCCCTCGGCCAGGGCGCACTTTTACTGGCCCTTGGGCACCCGGAATGCCACGAGCCGTCGATAATGCATAGCACAGACGCGCCCTGCGGTGGTCATCATAAAAAGGTGAGACGTAGAAAGTTCCATGAGGTATTCGGGTCGTTTGGCTGACCGAAAGCGGGCACCCAAACAAAATGGCCGGGCGGAGCCCGGCCATGACGTACCTGTGTCTTTCTTCGCGCGGGGTTAATGCGCCGCGATCTGGGCTTCGGCCGCCTTCGGTTGCTCCATGGCGGCCATGCGGCTCTTCACCGCCTTCTGCACCTTCTCGAAGGCGCGCACCTCGATCTGGCGCACGCGTTCGCGCGATACGCCGAATTCCGAGGCAAGATCCTCAAGCGTGATCGGATCGTCCGCCAGCCGGCGCGCTTCGAAGATGCGCCGTTCGCGCTCATTGAGCACGTCGAGCGCGCCGATCAGCGCCTCGTGTCGGTTATCCTTTTCCTCGCTCTCGGCCAGCATGCGCTCCTGGCTGGGGCTTTCGTCCACCAGCCAATCCATCCACTCGCCCGAATCGCCTTCCTCGCGGATCGGCGCGTTGAGCGAGGCGTCGCCGCCGAGCCGGCGGTTCATGTCGACGACGTCCTGCTCAGTGACGCCGAGGCGCTTGGCGATTAGGCTGACCTGGTCGGGACGCAGATCGCCTTCCTCGAGGGCGGAGATTTTGCTCTTGGCCTTGCGCAGGTTGAAGAAAAGCTTCTTCTGATTGGCGGTGGTGCCCATCTTCACGAGCGACCACGAGCGCAGGATGTACTCCTGAATCGCGGCTTTGATCCACCACATGGCATAGGTCGCGAGCCGGAAGCCCTTCTCGGGCTCGAAGCGCTTGACCGCCTGCATCAGGCCGACATTGCCTTCCGAGATCACCTCGGAAATCGGCAGGCCGTAGCCGCGATAGCCCATGGCGATCTTGGCGACCAGGCGGAGATGGCTGGTGACGAGCTTGTGCGCGGCTTCACGATCGCCGTGCTCACGCCAGCTACGCGCCAGCATGTATTCTTCCTGCGGTTCCAGCATCGGGAACCGGCGGATTTCTTCGAGATAATGCGACAGGCCGGATTCGGCCTTGAGTGCCGGAAGAACGGCAGAACGGGCCATGATAAGCGCCCTCCTTGTTGCCCCCGATAATCGGCGGGCGGTTTGATGCCGCCGCTCCCCGAGCCGACGGCTAAGAGGTGATTTCGCGACCGCGAAACGCTGATCGCAGGTGCAACATAGCGGACAAGCGGAGCGAAAGAAAGGCAACCTTTCTCACGTCGACGTGACCCCATATGTTGTTGTTTATATTGAGTTATCAGCGCGCTAGGGCTCCGGAACGGGGCGAAAGCGGCCGATTCATGATGTTAACCACGCAAAACGCCCAGCGTTCCATCGGGAACACCAGGAGATGTTGGGTTGGGACCTTTTTGATGGTCCTAAGATGGGAACGGCCGGCCTATTTCGCAAGGGGCATCCGGAGCGCCGTCCCCAAGGCGGCCAATTCGGGCGGCAATTCAGTCCTGAATTCCATCATTTCCCCTGTCGCCGGGTGTTCGAAGCCGAGACAGTAGGCGTGCAGGGCCTGGCGGCCGAGAGCTTCCAGCGCGGCACGGGCCTGAGGCGCGAGCCGGGCGATCTTGGTCTGGAAGCCGGTGGCGTAGGTCGGATCGCCCATGATTGGATGGCCGATATGCGCAAGATGCACCCGGATTTGGTGGGTGCGGCCGGTCTCCAGGGTGCACTCGATCAGGCTCGCCACCGGCTTGCCGTCCGGGCCGTTGAAGCGCTCGAGGATTTGCCAGTGCGTCACAGCTTCGCGGCCGCCTTCGCGCACTGCGCGCTTGTCGCGGGCGTGCGGGTGGCGGTCGAGTGGCGCGTCGATGGTACCGCGCGGGCGGTCTGGGGCGCCCCAGACGAAGGCGAGATAGCCGCGCTCCAGCGGCCCTTCCAGCTTGTTCTCGAATTGCTTGGCCAGTGCCTTGTGCGCCTTGTCGGTCTTGGCGACGACCATGAGGCCGGAGGTGCCCTTGTCGAGGCGGTGCACGATGCCGGGGCGCTTGACGCCGCCGATGCCGCTGAGGCTGTCGCCGCAATGGGCGATCAGCGCGTTGACTAAGGTGCCGGTGGCATGCCCCGCCGCCGGATGCACGACCAGCCCGGCCGGCTTGTCGATGACGATCAGCGCGTCATCTTCGTAGACGATATCGAGCGGGATCGCTTCTCCCGCCGGCTCGGCCGGCTCCGGTGGCGGCAAGGTGACCCGCACCGTCTCCCCGGAATTGACGCGCGCCGCCGGATCGCGGACTGTGCGCGCCTCGATCGCCACCTCACCGCCGAGGATCAGCGCCTTCAGCCGCGAGCGCGACAGTGCCGGGATGCGTGCGGCCAGCACGCGATCGAGCCGCTCGCCCGCCTCTTCGGGGCCGATTGTTACTGTCTCGCTTGCGCTCTCCGTCATGGCTCAACCAATGTCCAATCCAAACCCCTCCGATGCCGATGCCGCACAGGTGATCGCCAAGGCGCGCCGGCTGATGCTGACAGTGATGGGGGCTACCTTCCTGGCGCTCGCCGTGGTCCTCGGCATTATCGGCTACCGTCTTTTTCGCAGCGGGGAAAGCGCCATCCCGGCCATGACGTCGCCCGCGGCCGCGACGCTGCCGGCGGCCGCCAAAGTGCTTTCCAGCGCGGTCGGCGATGGCCATATCGTTTTGACTATCGAAATCAACGGCGCGGTCGAACTACGCACCTTCGATCTTAAGACGCTGAAGCCGCTGGGGCAGCTGCGGTTGTCATCAAAGCCTTGACGCACCCCGTTCATTCCCGCGTGAGCAGGAATCCAGTGCTTTTGGCTCCTGGGTCACCGCTTTCGCGGAGACGAACGGGTGTATGTCACAGCGCTTTAACTTGCTCCAGCACCGGCAGCAGGTACGACACGAATTTCTCGTGGTCCTCGCTCATGGGGAAATGCCCGAGGCCTTTCATGACGGTGGCCGGCGCGCCCGTGCGCTCGGCGATTTCGAGCGTGCCTTCCGCCGTGCAGGAATAATCGTATTCGCCGGTGAGCAGGTAGAGCGGACAACGCGTGATGTCGATGTCCCCGAGCCGGTGGCGGATGTCGCCGTCAGCGGTGGTGTAGAAATAAAGATCGCCCGCGAACACGCCGGGCCCGCTCTGCATGTAGTGCCACAGCGTTTCCCAACGCTCGGCCGGCGCGACCGTCGGCGCGACCAGGCCGGAGATGACGCCCGCACAGACCATGCCGCCGTGTACGTCGGGCCGGTTGAGCCAGGAGAGCTCGTAATAGGCCTCGGCATAAGCAGCCGACTCCAGTCCGATCAATGCACGAAAACGGTCCGGATGCTCGTAGGCGAGATGCAAGACGATGCGTCCGCCGATCGAACAACCCATCGCCACCGGCCTGTCGAGCTCAAGCGTGTCGGAGACGTCGAGGATCATGCGCATATAGTCGCTGGCAGTGAGCTGGTAGTCGCGGTCCTGCCAGCCGGCCGGAGGCGAGGTTTTGCCGTGCCACGGCATGTCGAAGGCGATGACGCGGAAATGGTCGGTCACACGCTTGTCGTTCATCAGGCCGCGATATTGCCGCGTGTCGGCGCCGGCGGTGTGCAGGCAGAGCAGGGGAATGCCTTGACCCGCTTCCTCGACGTAGAGGCGATGCGGCTCGCCGAGGATGGTGCAGGGCAGGTAGCGCCCGGTGATCGCTTCGTAACGCGGGCTCATTGGGCGGCCTCCTTACGCGGCGCGGCGATCACGTCCTTGAAATAGAGCAGGTTCGCCATGAAGGGATGCAGGTCGCCTTCCACCTTCATCAGCTTCTGTTTGACCAGGGCGAAGATGTCGGTGAAGCCGCGCGGCGGTAGCGGCAGCCAGAACTGGTCCCAGACCTCACGAGGAGCACGTAAGGAAAAGCTGTAGTTCGGCGTGATGAAGGGCCCGTGCTTCACGCTGGTGACGCGGCCTTCCTGCACCTGCACCAGAGTGTAGTCGTCGCCGACGGCGATCATGAAGGTGGTGTCGACGAAGCGCCCGCGATGCACCAGGCGGGCGTCGGCGTTTACGAGTGCGGGAATTTTATCGATCATCGGCGGCCTCCCGGATTTTCGGGGCAGGGTGGCTGGAAGGGCCGTTCACCGCAAGCGGTGGCCCATGCTTGCGCCGCCGCCGGATCGAGGCTATCTCCAGCGCCCTGGCCCTTAGCTCCCTTCGTCTAGCGGTCTAGGACGCGGCCCTCTCAAGGCTGAAACAGGGGTTCGATTCCCCTAGGGAGCGCCAAGACCTATTGATACCTTTGATATTGTTGCATTTTTGGACTGAGTTTATCCCACTTTGAAAAGTGGACTCGAAGCTAATTTTTTGGACGGAAAGCGCTTACGATTAGCTCACGTCAGTTTTGCCCCCGCTTGCTCAGCAAGCAGATTCTGGCCGGTGGTGTTCGCGGGTCCGCTACGGGCCGATATTATTGAAGAAGTCGAAAGTTCAGCCGCATTGTGAATCCGTCGAAATCACGCTGATATCCTTGATTGGATCCTGTTGCTGCTGTGCTTCCGATTGGAGCGCGCTGCGTTTGTTTAGCCCCAGAAGAGGACGTCCCCTGCTTCCGTGCTTTAAGAGCGCGCCCTACGAAGCCAAAACATTTTGATCGCGGCGCCACGCGGGCTTTTCAATAGAATTGACCAGAAGGCGATATCCCAACATTTAGACGACAGCCACGATTACATGTGCCTGAATTTTCGCAGCAACCTCGCCGCGGCCATGTTTGTTGGCGATCACGGATGCGACGTAGTCGGTTGCGGCTTCCAGTTTGCCCGCTTCTCTGGCCTCGATTTCGTTGCGAAGAACGGTTCCCTGACAATAAGCAACGGCCGGAATGCGCGGCGAGGATGCGCGGCTTTGTTCGGCTCTCGTCTCGACCACCACACGGGAAAAACCTGCTTCCTCCAGCTCGCTGCGAATTAGTGCCGTATCGTAGTAACCATGCGGCGTGCGTGCCATAAAGCGCGGCGGATCGTTTGGAAAAATCTCTGCGAGAGCATTCGTGACGTCATCCGCAAAAATGTTCTCCTCGATGCGATCCCATACGTTGAATATGAAATGTCCTCCGGGCTTCAGGACCCGCTTTGCTTCGCGGTAGGCGGATAAGCGGTCGGGAAAAAACATCGCGCCGAACTGGCAACACACGAGATCGAACGTCGCATTTTCAAACGGCAGCGCCAGAGCATCCGCCTGGCGCCATTTGATACGAGTGTCGGCAGGTTGTCGCGATGCGGCGTAGTCGAGCATCGGCTGGTTAAGGTCGGTTACGATATAGATTGCACCGGGGGGCAGTTTGGGCGCCAATGCGCGGGTGACAACCCCGGTGCCCGCGGCGGTTTCCAAAACGGCGCTTGGCGACAAAGACGCCGCGCGTCGTGCAAGATCCGCGGCGTATGGCTCAAAAATCAACGGCACCATACCGCGGTCGTAGTTTTCCGGAATCGAGCCGGCGAACACCTTGTCAGCTTCCAACATAGCTTATCACCCGTCACCCGTTTGATGGCTCGCATGATTACCATAGCATTGTCCGCCGGGGGCCGATTGTATTGAAAAAGTCCGAGTGACGCCGTGACCACAAATTTTTGGCGCCTTGGCCGCGCTTTTAAGCTTTTAAGATGTGGACCCGAGGGGTCTCATCTTCTGCGGCCTAATGGCCGTGGCCGGCTCTACCGGCATAGGTCTTCGCCAACGGTGAAGCCCACAGGCCGCGCTTCGATGTTGTAAGTCCGAGGCCGACGACCGCCTCGGCAAGGCTGACCGCTGCCGACACGCCTTCGATCACCGGCAGGTCATGCGCGGTGCTCAGCGCTTGCGCGAGATGCACCATGCCGGCGCAGCCGAGCACGATGCCGTCAACATTATCGTCGCGGATCGCGGTTGTAATCAACTCCGAAATGCGGCTGCGTGCGCCGCTTGCTGGATCGTCGAGCGCCAGCACCGGGATGTCGGAGGCACGCACCCGCGCGCAGCGCGAGGCCAAGCCGGTGGCCGCGAGATTGCGCTCGAGGATCGGCACCGAACGGGCCAGCGTAGTGATGACGGTGAAGCGGTATGCCACCAGGCTCGCTACGTGAAATGCGGCTTCACCAATGCCGATCACCGGCTTGACTGCGGCGGAGCGCGCGGCATCGAGCCCGGTGTCGTCGAAGCAGGCGATAATGTGCGCGTCGGTACCTGCCTTCTCCGCGCGCAGAACCTCTTCGATTACACCCGGTGCCGCCAAAGCGCCGTCGTAGACGCCTTCGATCGAAGCCGGTCCGGACTGAGGCTGCACGGCGTCGATCTCGGTCGCCGCGCTCGCCGCGGCTCGCGCCGCAGCGCCGATGCTCTCGGTCATCGCACGGGTGGTATTGGGATTGATGATTGTGAGGCGCACTGGGGTCAGGGCTCAACGCGTTTGAATTGAATCATGTTGTTCCTCGTGACATTTTCCACACGCGTGATCTTTTTCGAAATACGGCGCCCCCTTTCTCGGGGTCATGCGCTAGATCGTGCCCTTGCCGGCGTCGGAGCCGTGCTGCCGGCGGCGGCGCTGCACCACAAACACCGTAATCAGCGCCATGCCGATAACCAGGAAGGAGATCGCCGTGGTGGTGGTGCCGAGCGCATAGATGGCCGGCGTGGTGACCGTAGTCGTCAGGGCCTTCAGTTGGGTCGGCAGAGTGTTGCTCGAACCCATGGCCTGGCTGGAGCGGGCAAGTTCATCCCATGACAAAGTAAACCCGAACAGCGCGACGCCAACCAGCGAGGGCGCGATCATCGGCAGCACCACGTAACGAATGGTCTGCCAGGGCGAGGCGCCGAGATCGCGCGCGGCCTCCTCATAGGCGCGGTTGAAGCGGTTGAACACCGCGAACATGATGAGGAGGCCGAATGGCAGCGTCCACGACAGGTGCGCGCCGAGGCCGGACGAGAAGAGGCCGGTGAGGGTGGTGTAGTTGTCCTGGATCCATTCGATGCTCCAGGCGTCGCCTAGTGCCTTGATGCTGTCATCGATGATGCGGAATTCGAGTGCGATACCGAGCGACACCACGATTGACGGCATGATCAGGCTGGCAATCGCGGTATAGAACAGCGCCGATGAGCCGCGAAAGCGGTTGCGGAATGCGAGGCCCGCCATCACCGACAGCGCCACCGTCAGCGCCATGACGATGAGGCCGAGCTCGAGCGAATTCCATAGACCTTGGCTGATGTCGACCAGCCCGATGCCATGCCACAGCTGCACGAACCAATGCACCGATAGTCCGTTCATCGGGAAGGTCAGCCCGCCCCGCGGCCCCTGGAACGACAGCACCAGGATGGTGATCACCGGGCCGTACAGGAACAGCACGAACAGACCGAACACAAGCGCGAGCCAATAGAACGATGCCGGCCGTTTCTCGCTCATCGTTCACAGCTCCTTGCGAATGTCGATGAAGCGGGTGAGGGCGTAGATGATGGCGAGCACAGCGGCGAGCAAGATCACCGCATTGGCCGCCGCGATGGGGAACTGCAGGAAGCCAGTCTCGACATTGATGGTCTTGCCGACGGAGGCGATCTGCTGGCCACCCATGACGCCGATGGTGACGAAATCGCCCATGACCATGGTAATGACGAAGATCGAACCGATGGTAATGCCGGTCTTCGACAACGGGATCACCACGTTGACCAGCACCTGCCAGCCGCTAGCGCCAGCGTCGCGCGCGGCCTCGATCAGCGACTTGTCGATGCGCAGCATGGAATTGAGGATTGGCACGATCATGAAGGCGGTGAGCAGGTGCACGAAGGCGATGGTCACCGCGAACGGCGAATAGAGCAGCCATTCGACCGGCTGCTGCACCAGGCCGAGATCGAGCAGTCCCTGGTTCACCAGCCCGTTGCGGCCGAGCAGCGGGATCCAGGAGATCATGCGGATGACGTCGGAGGTCCAGAACGGAATGATGCAGATCAGCGCCAGCACGAGCTGCATGGTCAGCGTGCGGATATGGAAGGCGAGGAAGTAGGCGATGGTGAAGCCGATCACCAGGGTCACCGCCCAGACGACGAAGCAGAATTTCAGGGTCGAGAGATAGGTGCCGAAGGTCGTGCACAGCTTGGGTAGGTCGACGATGCACTTGTCGAAGATTCCGATGTAGTTTTGCGCCGTGAAGGCGGGAATGATCGAATACTGGTTGAAGCGCCAGAAGCTCACGACCAGCGTCGCCACCAGCGGCAGCACGAAGAAGATGAAGAAGACGAGCGCCATTGGCGACGCCTGCCAGTAGGCCGTCCAACTGGCGCGGGCGCGCCGCTCCGCTTCCGATGCCTTGCTGGCGCGGGGTGCCGGCGCCGCCGCAGCGACAGGATCGTCTGCGGAAACGCCAGCCTCCAACGTCAGGCCGCGATGAACTGATTCCATTTGGTGATCAGATACTCGTTTTCGTCCATGACCGAGTTCCAGCAGGCGACGCGGCTCATGCGGGTCTCGTAGGAACCGCCGTCACGCACCGCGCCGGCCTTCTCAATCACCGTGCCGTTCGGGGCATGGATGTCCTTGGCCGCCGGTTTTCCCTCGTACCAATAGGCCCACTCATACGGCGCCAGCGCCTTCTCGGTGGTCGAGATCACGGCCGGGTAATAGCCCTGGCGGCTGAGATAGGCGCCGGCCCAGCCGGACAAGAACCAGTTGATGAACTCATAGGCTGCGGCTTCTTCCCTGCCCTTGAGCGTGCGCGGCAGCGCGAACCCCGAGCACCAGCCGCGATAGCCCTCGGCGAGCGCCGTGTAGGTGCACTTGATGCCCTTGGTACGCACGGCAGTCACCGCCGGCGACCACATCGACTGAATGACCACCTCGCCGGAGGCCATCAAGTTCACCAACTCGTTGAAGTCGGACCAGAAGGCGCGGAACTGGCCAGCCTTCTTGGCCTTGGTCAGGATGTCGATGGTCTTGTCGATCTCAGCCTTGGTCTGGTTGCCTTTGTCACCGTATTTTATCAGTCCGGCGGACTCGATCGCCATGGCGGCGTCCATGATGCCGATCGAGGGAATGTTGATGAGCGCGCTCTTGCCCTTGAATTCGGGGTTGAGCAGTTCCTTCCAGTGCTCGATCGGCCGGCCGATGATGTCGGGCCGGATGCCGAGCGAGTCGGCGTTGTAGGTGGTCGGGATCAGCGTCAGCCATTCGGTCGGCGTCTTGGAGAACTTTTTGGCGTGCTTGCCTTCGAGGTAGAACACCTTGAACGGCGCCGTGCCCTGGCTACCGATCTTTTTGCCGCCGATCACGCCCTTGCTGAGTACCGAGGTGATTTCGTCGGCAAGCTTGATCTTTTTGGCGTCCATGCCGACCAAGTTGCCGGAGGGCACCAGATTGGGCAGCGCGAAATATTCAGTGTCGACCAGATCGAACGAATTCGGCTGGGTAATAATGCGCTTGGTCACCTCGTCGGTGGTCAGCGTCACGTATTTGACGTTGATACCGATATCCTCTTTCACCTTCTTGACGATGTCGGTCGACTGGTTCACCGCCGTGGCGAGATAGCGCAGCGTGATCGGTTCGGCCGCGTGCACGGCGGGAAAGCCGGTGACTGCCGCGGTGCCGGCAAGGCCGGCGAATGCCGCCGAGCTTTTCAGTAGGGTGCGGCGGCTCAACCCTTGTCGTCCTTTGGTCTTCTTCATGTTGTCCATTCCTTCTTGCGGTGTTTGCCGCCCGGCTACGGCGCGTTGGTCAATTCATGCAGATCGCTTGGGTCCCACGAGACCCGGAGTTGCTGATCGATGACGATAGGATTGTCGATGAAGCTGCGCTCCGCCACGATGGCGGTAAGGTCGAGGTCGCCCTCGGCACGCAGACTGACGAGCACGTAGATGCCCTGGTATTCGACGTCGCGAACGGTGGCGGCGAGGCTGCCGGGGCCGTCCGCGAGGCGCAGCCGGTCGGCGCGCACGCCGAAACGGCGGCCGTCGATCGGCAGAACGTTGTTTCCGCCCATGAAGCGGGCGACGAATTCGGTGCGAGGTTTGTTATAGACCTCACGCGGCGCGCCGATCTGCTCGATGCAGCCTTCGTTCATCACCACGATCATGTCGGCGAGCGCCATCGCCTCTTCCTGGCTATGGGTGACGTGGATGAACGAGATGCCGAGCTCGCGCTGCCAGCGCTTGAGCTCGGCGCGCATGCGGATGCGCAGGAATGGATCGAGCGCCGATAGCGGCTCGTCGAGCAGCAGGATCTGCGGGTCGGTGACGAGGGCCCGGGCAAGCGCGACGCGCTGCTGCTGGCCGCCCGACAATTGCGCCGGAAGTCGTGCTACGTAGGGCTCCATCGCCACCAGCTGCAGCGTTTCGAGCGCGCGCGCGCGCCGCTCCGCCTTGGCGATGCCTTTCATCTTGAGCGAGAAAGCGACGTTGTCGATCACCGACAGATGAGGGAACAGCGCGTAGCTCTGGAACATCATCGCGGTGCCGCGCGAGGCTGGCGGCATGTCGCCGACTTCCCTGCTGCCGATGACGATGCCTCCGCCGCTGACACTTTCATGACCGGCGATCATGCGCAGGGTCGTCGTCTTGCCACAGCCCGACGGCCCGAGCAGGCAGCAATAAGTGCCGGCTGGAATCTTCAGCGAGATGCAGTTGACGGCCACGGTATCGCCGTAGCGTTTCTCGACTGAGGCAAGTTCAAGATTGGCCGCACGCGTCATCCCGGGCTCCACTGTCGCCTGAGATTGTTGGCAAAGGGCGTGCCAAACGACGGGCGGCGCAAGGCGCCGGCAAGGGGGTGGCGTCGGTGGAAAATCGCCATTTGGCGGACAGTGAGGGCGCGTCGCACATCACGCCGATTGCCGATGACTGAAGATTAGGCAGTCATGCCCAAGCTTGCGCCATAATTTGGGCTTGCCCAATTTGCCGGCGGGAGCGTCAATGTTTCAGCTATTCTCAGCCGATTGCATACAAGGACGGCGCACGAATATGGCACTGCCGCGCACCATCACGTGTAGCTACGCCATCACTGCGCCCGACCAGCGGGTCGCACGGCAATGCGCGATCACCATCGAAGGCCGACAAATCACGGAAGTGTCTGGCGCGGCGGGCAAGCCGGTCGACCCGCTGCTGGTGCTGCCGGCGCTGGTCAACGCGCACGATCACGGCCGCCCGGTGCGAACCTCGTCGGTCGGCGCCGGCAACAAGCCGCTGGAATCGTGGCTGCTTCACCTGGCGCTCATCCCTTCGGTCGATCCTTATCTTGCCGCCGTGGTCGCGCTGGGGAATGCTGCGCTCGGCGGCGCTGGCGCGGTGATGATGCATTACACGCGCGCGCAAGGGTTCACCGATCTGCCCACCGAAGTCGTTCAAGTGGCGCGGGCGGCGCGCGATGTGGGCGTGCGTGTCGGCTTTGCCGTTTCCATGCGAGACCGCAATCCACTCGTTTACGGTGACTCCGAACCTGTGCTATCGATGTTGCCGGCGGCCGCGCGGGCAGAAGTCGAGCGCCGTCTGCTGCGCCCGCCATTGTCGCCGAAAGAATACGTCGCACTGGTCGACGACGTTTCGTCCGCCGCGGCCGGGCCGCTGTTCGATGTGCAATACGGACCGAACGGCGTGCAATGGTGCAGCGACACGCTGCTCGACGCGATCGCAGAAGCCTCGGCGCGTACCGGTCGGCGCGTGCACATGCATCTATTGGAAACCCGCTATCAGCGAGCTTGGGCCGACGCCAATTTCCCCGACGGCATTGTGAACTACCTCGATGCCATCGGCCTGTTGTCGTCGCGGTTGACGCTCGCTCATTGCGTCTGGGCACGGCCAGAGGAGCTCGACCTGCTGGCGGCGCGTGGCGTTACTTTGGTTAACAACAACAGCTCAAATCTGCATTTGCGCTCCGGCATGGCGCCGGTCGCGCGCATGGTGGAGCGCCATTGCCGGGTCGCGCTCGGCATCGACGGCAGCGCACTCGACGAAGACGACGATAGCTTGCGCGAATTGCGGCTTGCTCATCTGCTGCACGTCGGCCCCGGCTTTAAGGCCAGGGTAAGCCGGCAGCAGGCGCTGCGCATGGCGTTCGGCAATGGCCGTTTCTCGGTCACCAATGTCGACGATGGTGGCATGATTGCCGCCGGCGCGCCGGCCGACCTTTTGCTGCTTGATTGGGCGGCGCTTAACGACGACCGTTTGTACGAGGGGATCGATCCGCTTGATTTGCTGTTTTCGCGCGCAACGGCCCGACACATCCGCGATATGATTGTCGACGGCCGCACCGTGGTGAAGGATGGTGCTGTGCTCGCCGTGGATTTACCGGCGGCGCGTGCCGAGGTGATCGGTCAGATGCGCGCCGGAATGCGTGACAATGGGGCGCTCGCCGCCGCACTACCTGCGCTTGAGCGCGTGGTGGCGGCGAATTTTGAACCGGGTTGTTGCTAACGCGTTCCGTACATGCGATCGCCGACGTCGCCGAGGCCGGGCAGGATGTAACCGTCACCGGTGATCGCGTCATCGATCGCCGCGGTATAAATCGGCACGTCGGGATGATGCGCCTTGATCTTCTCGATCGCCGACGGGGTTGCGAGCATGCAAAGGATGCGCACGGTCTTGGCACCGCTTTCCTTCAGACGATCGACGGCGGCGACCGCCGAATTGCCGGTGGCGAGCATCGGATGCAGCACCAGTGTCAGCCGCTCGTCCATCTCGTCCGGCGCCTTGAAGAAATATTCGACCGCAACAAGCGTGCGCGGGTCGCGGTAGAGCCCGACATGGGCGACGCGCGCGGTCGGCACCAGCTTCAGGATGCCGTCGAGAAAGCCCATGCCGGCGCGCCCGACCGGCGCTAGCACCAATTGCTTGCCGTCAAGCGTTTTGGATTGCATGGCGGCGAGTGGCGTTTCCACTTCGACGGTCTTCAACGGTAGGTCACGCGTCGCCTCATAGCAGAGCAGCGCGCCAAGCTCGTTGAATAGTTCGCGGAACACCTTGGTCGAGCGCGTCTTGTCGCGCAGCAAAGTGAGCTTGTGCTGAACGAGAGGGTGATCAATGACGGTGACGCCATCCATGGCCATTACCTCGAGCCTTCTCAAAAAACCGTGCCGTCGCTGACGACCTGCAAGGGCGGCCCGCTGTCGGCGCGTTTTTCACGCGCGAGCTTGCGTCCGGCTGCCCAGGTGCCACCCTCAAGTAATGCGCCGAGCGGGAAACATTGCGCGCTCGCACCGAGCTTGTCGTGCACCAGCGGCAGCAGACGGTCGAGTAGCGCGACGGTCAACGCGCGCCATTCAACGACCAGTTCCGAGTTAACGGGATGGGACAGGGTGGCTTGCGCCGGATCGCGCAGCGCGATCACGCCGCCGTCGATGAACAGGCCGCCGTTGCGGTATTCGGCCAAGCCGGTGAGTTGATCGATGTGACTGACGGCAACGCTGGCTCTTTGCAATGGTTCGATCAGCGAATAGCTCAGCCATTGCGACAGCTTGTGCAACGGCATGAGCCCATTTGTAGCGTCGTCGCGCTTGATGACGCGGTGGCGCCAGCAGTCGCCGAGTGGCACGCCGCCCAATGTCAAACGATCCGGCCAGATGCTCCCAAGATGAATGAGCAGCGCATGCAGGATAGTAGGTGCGGGCAGAGCGTCTTGCGCGCTGCCGGCCAATAAATCGAACAGGCCGCCGGAGCGCGCCGTGTCGTTCATGGCGAAGATCTGCCGGTTTGCGAGCATGGTGCGGCCAAGTCGTGCCAGAAGGGCCGCGCGCCCTTCCAGCCCGGCCAACGGATTGGTGTCATTGGCGCCGAAGCCGCACGCAAGGTCCTCGCCGGTCAGAGCGGCCAGACGTTCGGCGTCCGCGCGCAAGGGATCGCGCGGGTCGGCTGAAAATAACCCATTTTGGAACATGCGCAGGCTGGCAAGCGCCAGCCCTTCCGAGCGTCCGATGATCAGGCCGGTTTCCGCGTCGTGATAGCGCCAATCCGGTCCAGCGCCGGCATCGAGCAGCACGGAGACGATGGCGAGATCGAATTCGGCGCGCGCCCGCGCCTTGGCGTCTTTCCACGCGGCTCCACGCGCAATCTTCGCCCACAGATCGTGGCCGCCGAACACAAAATGGCGCCAGCGCGCGTGCAGCGGCACCTTCAGGTTCGGATAGTTGTCTCGGATGACGCCGGCGACGAAATCGGCTGTTGGCGCAAGCTGCGCCAGCTCGACGCGAAAATGGGGGAGGGAGTCGGCAAACCCCGCTTCCAGTATCTCATGCGCGCGCTCGCGCACCGCTGCAGACGACAATAACGACAGTGCCGCGTCGCGCTCGGAATCGAGCGTATGAGCCAGCGTCGAAATGGCTAGAACTCGTCGAGCTTGCGACCGAGCACCGCCTTGAGGCCGGCGGCGTCGGCCACGACGTCCGGCGTGTAGTAGCCGGCCGCTTTCTTGGCCTCGATCTCGACTTGCGCATCGGGCGGCACCAGCTCGGGCGGGATCGACACGCGCTCCCCGATCTCGATGCCGGAACCGACGACTGAGTTGTACTTCATGTCGGACATGGACACGAAGCGGTCGATGCGCGCGATGCCGAGCCAGTGCAGCACGTCGGGCATCAATTGCTGGAAGCGCGCGTCCTGCACGCCGGCCACGCATTCGGTGCGCTCGAAATAGGTGGCCGCCTGGTCTCCGCCTTCCTGGCGCTTGCGCGCGTTGTAGACCAGGAATTTGGTGACCTCGCCCAATGCGCGGCCTTCTTTGCGGTTGTAGACGATGAGTCCGGCGCCGCCGTTCTGCGCTTCCTTCACGCATTCGGCGATGCCGTGGATGAGATAGGGCCGGCAGGTGCAGATGTCGGAGCCAAACACGTCTGAGCCGTTACATTCGTCATGCACGCGGCAAGTCAGCGTGCGCTTCGGATCGGATATCGCCGCCGGATGGCCAAAGACATAGAGCGTGATGCCGCCGATGGGCGGCAGGAACACGGTGAGGTCCGGCCGCGTGACCAGCTCAGGATAAATGCCGCCGGTCTGCTCGAACAGCGTCCGGCGCAGTTTGTCCTCGCTCACGTGAAAACGCTCAGCGATGCCGGGCAGGTACCAGACCGGATCGATCGCCGCTTTGGTCACCGCAATGTCGCCGCCGGGTCGCACGATGTCGCCATCAATCTTCACGCCCCAGTCGCCGGCGGCGAATTCCGGAATGGTCAATCGCGCCTTGGTGACCGCGATGGTAGGGCGGATATCGAGGCCCTCGGCGATTTCGTTGCGGTAATCTTCCGCGACGCGATGGCCCCAGGGATCGAGCGAAACAATGCGGCTTGGTTCGCTCCATTGCGGGAACGGACCAATGTCGACGACGGGTTTCGTGTTCGTGAGGTCGGCCCGCGCCAGCGGGCTTAGGGCGCCGGACGATACGGCGAGCGCCCGGTAAAGCGCATAGGAGCCGCCATGCGCGCCGATAGCGTTGCGGTCGCCTGCCGACGTGACGGTGCCGATGACCGGCCCGCGTTGGCGTGCGGTTTGGGCGCCCCAGTTCAGCGGATACCGGCCGGGCGCGCGGTGGCCGGGATGAGATGTCAGCCTGATATGGCCGTCTTGGTTCGTGGACATGAACTTGCCCCACAAAAGCAAAAAGCCCCTTTCCGGGAGACCGGAATAGTGGCTTCAAAAAAAGAAGATAGGGTATACGGCCGCTTTGCTCAAGGGCGAGAGGCGCCCAAAATACCGCCATTTGGGCCGTACAGGGTTGCGTTAACCGGTGCCGTACAGGCGATCGCCGGCGTCGCCCAGGCCGGGAACGATATAGGCGTGGTCGTCGAGTTTGCTGTCAACCGAGGCGGTATAAATCGGGACGTCCGGGTGGTCGGCTTGCAGTAAGGCGATGCCCTCCGGCGCGGCCAAGACGGAAATCAATTTTATCCGTTTGACCGAAAGTTCCTTGATGCGTCCGATCGCGGCGGCGGCCGAGTGGCCGGTCGCCAGCATGGGGTCAACGACAAAGACGTCGTGGTCGGCAAAACCGGCAGGCGCCTTGAAATAGTATTCGATCGCCTCGAGCGTCTTGGGATCGCGATAAAGACCGACATGCGCGACCTTGGCGAAAGGAAGTAGATCGAGCATGCGCTCGACCATGCCAAGGCCAGCGCGCAGCACCGGCGCCAGACAAATGTTTACGCTATCGAGCGTCGGCGCTGCGAACGGCCCGAGTGGCGTTTCAATCTGAACGTCGCGCAAGGGCAACTCCCGCGTCGCCTCATAGAGCAATAGCGCGCCGACGTCGCGCATCAGAACACGGAATTCGGGCGGCTCGGTCTCACTTCGGCGCAACAGGGTCAGCTTGTGCTGCAATACCGGGTGCGAAACCACGTGTACCGATCCGTCCATAAAGCCCTCGACATTCAAAGCAGCGATGACCGGCGTTCAACCTTCGCCGTTCCCATCGAAATGGTCAACGTGTTGTGCGACGTGTCCGTGGTTGCGCGCCGGCGCGGCGATGGCCAAGATACGCGAGAAGATGCGAGAGAATCCGCGCGACAGTGAGGACCGTTCGTGAGACCGCTGCAAGGCGTCATGGTTCTGGATTTCACCACCCTTTTGCCGGGGCCGATGGCGACCTTGCTGCTGGCGGAGGCCGGCGCCGAGGTGGTCAAGGTCGAACGCCCCGGCGGCGAGGATATGCGCAACTATGCGCCGCATTGGGGCAAGGACAGTGTCGGTTTTGCGTTGCTCAACCGCGGGAAGAAGAGCCTCGCGCTTAACCTGAAAGATCCGGCTGACCGCGCCAAGCTCGATCCGCTGCTGTCGCGCGCCGATATCCTGGTCGAGCAATTCCGCCCCGGCGTCATGGCACGCCTCGGTCTCGATTACGTCAGCATCGCCAGTGTCAATCCGCGCCTGATTTATTGTTCCATTACCGGCTTTGGGCAGACCGGGCCCAAGCGCGACATCGCCGCCCACGATCTCAATTATATCGGCGATGCCGGGTTGCTGGCGCTCTCGATGGGGCCGCATGAGCAGCCGGTGGTGCCGCCAGCGCTGATCGCCGACATCGCCGGCGCTGCTTATCCGGCGGTGATGAACATCCTGCTGGCGATGACCGAGCGCGCGCAGACCGGCAAGGGCCGCTATCTCGACGTCGCCATGACCGAGAACCTGTTTCCCTTCATGTATTGGGCGCTCGGCGAGGGCCACGCCACCGGCCATTGGCCTGGCAACGGCGATAGTCTGGTGACTGGCGGCACCGCGCGCTACCGGCTCTACCCGACGCGCGACGGAAAAATTCTCGCCGCCGCACCGATCGAGCAGCGTTTCTGGGGGGTCTTTTGCCGGCTGATCGGACTGGAAGCGGAATATGCGGAAGAGAAGAATCCCGCCGCCACCGTGGCGCGGGTTGCCGAGATTATCCGCAGTCGGGACGCTGCCTATTGGCGCGCCCGCCTCGAGGGAGAGGATTGCTGCTGCTCCATCGTGCAGACCGCGCAGGACGCGTTGGTCGACCCGCACTTTGCGGCGCGCGGCGTGTTCGCGCACCGGCTCACCAATGCGCAAGGCGAGAGCATTCCCGCGTTGCCGGTGCCGATCGATCCCGGTTTCCGCGGCCCACCCGAGACGCCGCTATCGGCGCCGATGCTCGGCGCCCATAACGATGAATATTCGAAATGATCCAGCCGGTCAAAAACGGTTGGCCGGAATTTTGAGATAGCTGTGTCCGTCCGCTTCCGGCTTCGGTAATCGGCCGCCGCGCAGATTGACTTGTAGCGCGTGCAGCATGCGGTTGGGTAGCGGCAGCGTCTTGTCGCGTTCGTTGCGCACTTTGATGAATTGCGCCTGCGACACGCCGTCGTGCACGTGGATGTTCTTCTTCTTGTGTTCGGCGACGGTCGCTTCCCATTGCGGCGCGCGGCCACCTTTGCCGTAGTCGTGACCGACGAACAGCCGCGTTTGCGGCGGTAACGCCAGGATCGCTTGGATGGAGCGGTAAAGCGCTGCGGCGTCGCCGCCCGGAAAATCAGCGCGTGAACTCCCGGAGTCCGGATACATCAGCGTGTCGTGTACGAAGGCGGCATCGTCGCCGACCACGTATGTGATCGAGCCGAGCGTATGCCCCGGCGACAGCATGACGCGCACCGGTAACACGCCGATGTGAAACGTGTCGCCGTCGGCGAACAGGCGGTCGAAGGCAGCATCAACGTCGAACGCGTCCGGTGCGTTGTAGATTTTGCACCAAAGCCCCGCGATTTCGCGCACCTTGTCGCCAATTGCCTGCGGCGCGTTGAGCCTATCTTTCAGGTAGGCCCCCGCCATGAAATGGTCGGCGTGCGGATGGGTATCGAGGATCCACTCCACCGTCAGGCCGTGATCGCTGACGTGGTGCAAAATCTCGTCGGCCGAATGCGTGTCGGTGCGGGCGTTGCGTGGATCGAAGTTCCATACTGCGTCGATGATCGCCGCCTTTTTGCTGGCGGGGTCGCTGACGACGTATTGGATGCTGCCGGTGTCCGGCTCATAAAAGCCGGTCACTTCCGGCGACAGCGGTCCGCGCGATGCACTCGTCTGAATGGTCATGATCTCCTCACCGTCGGGGTAATGCTTTTCTGCAATATGGCCTCTCAGCAAAAAAATCTTCGCTTTGGCCGGTATTTTTTTTGACTGTGCGGAGAAAAACCGCAAAATTTCATAGCGTTGGACTATTTTCTGCAAAATACATTAGATTTATTGCTATTTTGCGTGCGTCAGAAACAATGCATATATTTGCAAGGCAATTCATGCAGATCTTCACCACCTCCGAAGCCGCCGCCTATCTCCGTCTCAAAGAGCGCAAGATTTATGAAATGGTGGCGGAGGGGACTGTGCCCTGCACCAAAGTCACCGGCCGTTGGCTGTTCCCCAAGGCCGAGCTTGACCAGTGGCTTGCCTCCAGCATCTCGCGCCCGCCCGGTATGGTGCGGCCGGAGCCGGCGCCGATCGTCGCGGGTAGCCATGATCCACTGCTTGAGTGGGCCCTGCGCGAGAGCGGGTCGGGCTTGGCAACGCTCGCCGTCGGCAGCGATTCCGGCTTCAACCGCTTCCTCGCGGGCGAGAGTATAGCTGCCGCTATCCATCTGCATGCCTTGGAAGACCCGGCCGCCGACGCCAATGTCGCGACCCTGCAGAGCCGCAGTGACGTCCAGGATGTGGTGCTGATCGGCTTCTGCCGCCGCGAACAGGGCTTCCTACTCGCCCCCGGCAACCCGCTTGGCATCAGGACCATCGACGATGTGATCGCCCAGCGGGCGCGCTTTTCCATGCGGCCGAAGGGCGCGGGCGCCCAGTTGCTGTTGCTCTCCCTGCTTCATGACGCGAAGGTGCCGCTCGAACAACTCGCGACTGTTAGCCCCGTCTCTCCGACCGGCCCCGACATCGCCCAGGCCGTGCGCGCTGGACGTGCCGACACCGGCATCGCCACCCGCGGCGTCGCCAATGCCGCCGGGCTCGATTTCGTGCCCATCGTCTGGGAGCATTTCGACTTGGTCATGCGCCAGCGCGACTATTTCCATCCGCCGTTGCAGGCGGTGATCCGTTTCCTGCGTTCCGAGGAACTCGCCGCTCGCGCCCAGGAACTGGGCGGTTACGACATGAGCGAAGGCGGCACGGTGCGGTTTGTGATCTGAGACGGCTCGCGTTAAAACCGGCGCATGAGCACCACCGACACATCCGCCTGGCCGGAAGAACTGCGCCTGCACAAGGATCGCAAGACGCTGACCGTCAGCTTCGAAGGTGGCGAGCGCTATGACCTCGCTGCTGAATATCTGCGGGTGAAAAGCCCGAGCGCCGAAGTGCAGGGCCATTCCGCCGAGGAGCGCAAGACCGTTCCCGGCAAGAAAAACGTCACCATCCTCGAAGTGCTGCCAATCGGCAATTACGCGGTGCGGCTGGTGTTCGACGACATGCACTCGACCGGTATCTATAGCTGGGACACCTTGCGGGATTTCGGCCGCAACCACGACCGCTATTGGCAGGATTATCTCGACGAACTCGCCTCGAAGAATTTGGGCCGCGATCCGCCCGCGCGGGCGTGATCGCGCCGATCGGTTGTCGGTTTTTCTTACGCTTGATAATGGGCAAGCCGGTAAAATCTTTATTCGAAACTCTGCGCACACATAGTATTGCCCGACGGCTTTTTTGCCGGGGCCATCATCAAAAAAGCCCGCATGAAGCGAGCTTCTTCATCTTTGCGGCGTTGAATGGTGGGCGCTATAGGGATTGAACCTATGACCTCTCCCGTGTGAAGGGAACGCTCTCCCGCTGAGCTAAGCGCCCGGCCGTTCAGGCCGGGCGGATATAAGGATTGAGCTCAAGGCCTGTCAAGCGAACCCCGCCCGGCCCCGCTAGAGTCCGATCCGTTCAAGCTGACTCGGCGCCGCCCCTAACATTTTGCTTGCGCATGGTCTTTTCCGAAAGCCGCTTCCCACTTTTCGGGATTATGCACTAGTGGCTCTGCGGCTCGTCGCCGTTCGGCGCCCGTGAAGCGTGGGTTTGCAGCGCCCGGATGCGGTCGGCGAGGTTGCCGCCGCCCGCTTCGGCTTCGTTGAGCGCGACCTCGGTCATGCCGACCACGGTCACCGGGCCGGCAGCGCGATCGCGGGCCGTTTCCGCGGCGAGGATGGTGTCGATCGGCGAATTGGGGCCTTCCAGCGCCGAGGCGAGGCGCGCCACTTCGGCGGCCACATCGGTGATGCGCTCGCGCAGAAGCGAGTTCTCCACCCGCTCGGACTTCCAGGCTTCTTCGGTCTCGCGCTTCATTGCGGCGAGATCGCGCGACAGCCGATCACGCTCGTCGCGGGTGCGATCGAGTTCGCCCTGCAATTCGGCTTTTTCGGCATTGAGCTTGGCGATCGCAGCGTGCAGATCGGTTTCAGTTTTGTGTGCGCTTTCGATATCGTCTTGTGCGTGTTTCAGTTCGGTTTCGGTCTGGGCAAGCAGGCGCGAAGTTTCGGTCAGACGATTTTCCATGTCGTGAGCGCGGCGGCCGAGGATTTGCGCCTCGGTGGTCTGCGCCACCAGCTGCTGTTCGAGTTCGGAAACCCGGCGGCCAAGCCTTTCCACCTTGCTGCGCTCGTCATCCAATTCGCGCGTCGTAATCCCGAGCGCGACCCGTTCGGCTTCGCGGCGGTTCTCCACCGCCTTGACCTCGCGGCCGGCGTCGGCGAGCCGGTCCTTGAGCGCTTCGATCTGCCCCTTGAGTGCGACGATCTCGACCTTCTGCGCGTCGGCGAAGGTCGACTGCTCGTTGAGCTCGCTGACCAACTTGGCGAGTTCGGATTTTTTGTCGGACAGCGCGCGTTCGGTGTCGTGCATGGCCGCAGTTTTAACCGCTGTTTCTTCTTCGGTGGCGCGCAATTGATTGCGCAGCTCCTTGTCGCGTGCTTCCAGTGCGAAAATGCTGGCGGTTTTCTCGCCGAGTTCGATCTTGAGGCGGTTGATGGCGTCGCTCTTCTTGCCCAGTTCGGCAAGCTGGCCGGTACTCTTGGCCTTGAGTTGCTCGACGGTCATTTCGAGCCGCCGTGTCGACATGGCGAATTCCGCGCGCAGCTGGTCCTTATCCGCCTGGATTTCGGCCATCGACAGCGGGGTCGCGGCTTCGAGCCGGCGCATGGTCAGGCGGACGGCGCGGCCATGGACGAAGGGGACGATCACCAGCCCAAGGAGGGTGGCAACGAGAAAGCCGATCCCGAAATACATGATCGGTTCAATCATGAACGCACGCCTCCAACGCAGCCCTAACTCGGCAAAAACCCCGCCGAAATAATTGCATGGCGGGGCAAGCTCAACCAGTGCAAGCCCGCGTTAACCTGAACCCCGGCTCGTGCCGCCGATTTGAAGTTCCTGTCGCGATCTAGCACGAACTTCGGATGCGGGCACTAACGCTGCGGACCGGAGCGCTTAGGCTAGCACAAAAATGCCGCATTCAGAATGGGTTCCACGTCGCCCGAGGCGTGAACTTGAGGTAGCCGACGTTGGCGCCCAGACGCAATCCAACGCCCGAGCGGATCGGCACAACCACGATCCTGTTGTAGGTCAGGGCGGTCATCCCGAAGCCGCCAATGAAATAAGCGGAGCCGTCGATGCCGCCGAAACGCTGATAGATCGCGTCGGTCGCCGGCAGATTATAGACCAGCATCATGGTGCGTGCGCCTTCGCCGCCCCAATCGAAGCCGACGGACGGGCCTTCCCAAAATACCCGCCGGTCGCCGGCATTGCGGGTGTAGAGCTTGCCGTCCCCGTAACGGACGCCGACCACGAATGCGCCGCCGCCTTCCTGGCCGAGCACATATCCGTTCGGTTCGCCGAAGCGACTGAACGCCTCCTGCACTACTTGGGCCAGACCGCGCGACACGGTGCCGAAGAATTGGTGCCCAGCGCGGATGACTTCGCCGGCGGAAAAAGTGTCACGGTGCCGCGGCGGCGGCGCGCCCTGGGCCAGGGCCAGATCGGCCCCAAAGACGAACAAGCAAAGCGTCAAGACCGTCAGGCGCAAAATGACGCGCATCGGATACTCCTTTGTGAGGTATCGCCCCCGGGACGAGATTTAACCGGATGCTCATGCGTGGGCCGTAGCGTCGCCAGCATTGAACGATCCGAATCGAGGCAATCTCCTCTGGGACTATGACTGCAGCACGGCAGCCACGGAAGTGTGTTCGGGCCCTCGCGCTCACGCTGATTGGGGCGGGTTGTGTTCTACCGCCCGTCCTGCGGCCTGCCACCGCGCAGGTCGAGGTCGACAGGCATACTGGCCTTGCTATCAGCGGATTCGACCCCGTCGCCTATTTCACCGACCGCAAGCCGGAACTCGGCCGTTCCGGCCTGGAATTGTGGCTGGGCGGAGCGGTCTGGCAGTTCCGCAATGAGGGCAACCGGGCCGCCTTTGCCGAGCATCCGGAGGTCTATATGCCCCGCTTCGGCGGCTACGATCCAGTGGCCATCGCCCGCGGCGAAACGGTGCCGGGTCATCCCCTGATTTGGGTCCTGCTCCGCGAGCGGCTCTATCTGTTCTACGACGCCGAGGCGCGAGCCCGGTTCCTCGCCGATCCCGGCCGAATCATCGTCGCGGCCGAACGCAAATGGCCGGCCCTCGCCAAGAACATCGGCCACTGAACTACTGCGGGTTGGGGCGCATCGCGGCCGCCTTGGCAGGATCGCCCCAGGCGACGAAGGCCGGCAGCCGGAAATGACGGTCGGCGCGCCCGAAGCTCAATCTTTCGCCCTCCGGCGTCAGCACTGTACCGCCAGCTGCGGCAACGAGCGCGTGGCCGGCGGCGACATCCCATTCGCAGGTGGTGCCAAGCCGCGGATAGACATCTGCGGTGCCCTCGGCGATCAGCGCGAACTTGAGCGCCGAGCCGCAAGATTCATGCTGGATCGGGCCAAAGGGTTTCAGAAACGTGTCGGTCTTCGGGTCATAGTGTGAGCGGCTCACCATCGCCACTGCGCCCGCGCCCGGCCAGGAGCGTGCCTTGATCGGCTGCGCGTCGTCGGCGCTCTCCGGCTTGAGCCGCAGGCGCTCGGCGCCGTGGCCGATGACGCCGCGCCAGAGCTGGCCGCGGTTCGGTCCCGCGACAATGCCGGCAATTGGCGCGCCGTTGGTGACAATACCCAGCAACACGGCGAATTCGTCGGTGCCGGCGAGGAACTCCTTGGTACCGTCGAGGGGGTCGACGATGAAGAAGCTGCCTTCGATCACGCCGGGCGCCTGCGGCACGGCGCTTTCCTCCGAGACTACCGGCACCTGCGGCATCAGCTGCGCGAGCCCTTCCAGAATTGCCGCCTCAGAGGCTTCGTCCGCGGCGGTGACGGGCGATTGGTCGTCCTTCACCCGTCGCGATACCGTGGCCGGCGGCAGCGCTCTGATCAGCGCGGCGGCGCGGACGAGGATTTGCGTCAAATCGTCCATGAGCCGGACCGCATCGGCCGGCGAAATTTCAGCCGTGGCAGGCAAATTCCTGGTTCCCCTTCCGTAGCGCTGCGCGGCTTGGCGCTCAGCCGGGTGCGGTGTATCACGCAAAATCATCAACTCCACCAGCGATTCGCCGGTATCCCTGCAAATCCTGCACGCGAAAGCGGAGACAGCCTCATGTCCGGATCTTCCATCGACGCACTCGATCTCGCGGCCTTGCTGTGCTCGCGCGTGTGCCACGATTTGATCAGCCCGGTCGGCGCTATCGTCAACGGGCTGGAGGTACTGGAAGAGGAAAAAGACGAGGAAACCAAGCAGTTCGCGCTCGACCTGATCAAGAAGAGCTCCGATACGGCGTCCGCCAAGCTGCAGTTCTGCCGCATCGCGTTCGGAGCCGCCGGATCGGCAGGCGCGCAGATCGATCTTGGGGACGCTGAAAAGATCGCGCGCGGGTTCTTCGAGGACGACAAGACCAAGCTCGCCTGGAATGCGCCGCGGCTGTTGCTGCCGAAGAACCGCGTCAAGCTGCTGCTCAACATGCTGCTGATCATCGGCCAGACGATACCGCGCGGCGGCCAGATCACGGTTGATCCAATCGGCGAAGGCGACACCATGGGCTTCAAAGTCACCGCCATCGGGCCCAATGCAAAGATCGGGCCGGCTGTGCCGCCTTTGCTAGCCGGCGAGGCGGGGCCCGACCCGCTCGACGCCCATCGCATCCAGCCGTTCTATGCAGGCCTTCTGGCGCGCGCCTGTGGCGTCAAGGCGAGCCTGGCGATGGAAGGCGACGCAGTCGTGATCACCGCGCAATAGGCGCTCTTTTGGCGGTTAACAGTTGCTTAATGCGGGCGGCCTCAGCAGCGTTCCGCAACCAAAATTAAACCCTTCATCGACACACTGGCCCAGCTTCGACCGAGCGCGGGGGACGGCCCGACTGGTCGTCGATGAAGGCGTTAGTCCATGGACGACCTGCTGCGGGAATTCGTAACCGAGACCAACGAGAGTCTCGATGTGGTAGACCTCGAACTCGTGCGGTTCGAGCAAGATCCCAATAACGCCACCATCCTCCACAACGTCTTCCGTCTCGTCCACACTATCAAGGGGACCTGCGGATTTCTCGGTTTGCCGCGTCTGGAAGCGCTCGCGCACGCCGCGGAAGCGCTGATGGGAAAATTCCGCGACGGTGCGCAAGCGACCAGCGAAGCCGTGACCCTGGTTCTTGCCACCATCGACCGCATCAAAGAGATCCTCGATGCGCTCGAGCTGCAACAGCGCGAGCCGGAAGGCTCTGACAGCGATCTCATCGCCGACCTGGAACAGATGGTGGCACGCGTTGCATCTAGCACGCCCGCTCCGAGTCCCAAGGAGCCGGTCGAGGGGTTCGCCCCGGCCCTGGACCAAGAGACGATCGACAAACTCGAGCGCGCGTTAGGCCAGACACCGGTCGATTCGCCGACCGCGAAAGCGGTCGAAGCACCCTCGCCGGAAGGCATGGCGAGGGAGGACAATAACCGCAAGGCCGCCCATCAGTCGATTCGTGTCAATGTCGACATGCTCGAACACCTGATGACCATGGTATCCGAACTGGTGCTCACTCGTAATCAATTACTGGAGATCGTGCGCCGCCACGAGGACTCCGAGTTCAAGGTGCCGCTGCAACGGCTGTCTAACGTTACTGCCGAGTTGCAGGAAGGCGTGATGAAGACTCGCATGCAGCCGATCGGCAACGCCTGGCAGAAGCTGCCGCGCATCGTGCGCGACCTGTCCAACGAACTCGGCAAGAAGATCAACCTTGAAATGCAAGGCGCGGAGACGGAACTCGATCGGCAGGTGCTCGAACTCATCAAGGATCCGCTGACCCACATGGTGCGCAACTCCGCCGATCATGGCCTGGAAGCGCCCGAGGCGCGGCGCGCCGCCGGCAAACCTGAGCAGGGGCTGATCCGCCTCTCCGCCTATCATGAAGGCGGATTCATCATCATCCAGATTGCCGACGATGGTCGTGGGCTCGACACCGAGCGCATCAAGGCCAAGGCCGTGGCACAGGGCCTGATTTCCGAAGCGGAAATCGAAAAACTGTCGGAAGGCCAAATCCACAAATTTATCTTCACGCCAGGATTCTCTACCGCCGCCAAGGTGACGTCGGTGTCCGGCCGAGGTGTCGGCATGGACGTGGTGCGGGCCAATATCGATCAGATCGGCGGCACCATCGACGTGAAGTCGGTGGTCGGCGTGGGCTTGAGTTTCACTATCAAGATTCCGCTGACGCTCGCGATCGTTGCCGCGTTGATCGTCGAAGCAGGCGGCGAACACTTCGCCATCCCGCAGGTGTCGGTGGTTGAATTGGTGCGCGCGCGCAGCGGCGGCGATCACCGTATCGAACACATCCGTGACACAGCGGTGCTCCGCTTGCGCGACAAGTTGGTCCCGCTGGCACGACTTACCGAACTGCTTGGCTTCGGGAATGGCGGCGGGACGGAAACCGGCTATATCGTCGTTACTCAGGTCGGCAGCCAGACGTTTGGTGTAGTCGTCGACGCCGTGTTTCACACCGAGGAAATCGTGGTGAAGCCGATGTCGAGCAAGCTGCGCCATATTCCGATGTTCTCCGGCAACACCATCCTCGGTGACGGCTCGGTGATTATGATTATCGATCCGAACGGCATCGCACAGGCACTCGGCAGCGCCGTCACCACGCAGCTAGCCGCGCAAGTGGCCGCCAATGCGCGGGAAGATGACGCGGACGAGCAGACCACCTCGCTGCTGGTTTTCCGCGCCGGCTCGACCCGTCCGATGGCGGTGCCGCTGTCGCTAATCACGCGGCTGGAAGAAATTGACGCGCGCAAGATCGAACTGTCGAACGGCCGCCACATGGTGCAATACCGCGGCCACCTTATGCCGCTTGTGAGCATGAACGATAGCGTGCACGTGAAGGGCGAAGGCGCCCAACCGCTCTTGGTGTTCTCCGACGGTATCCGCTCGATGGCTCTAGTCGTCGACGAGATCGTCGACATCGTTGAGGATCGCCTCGACATTGAAGTAGCGAGTGACACACCCGGCGTCATCGGCTCCGCCGTAATCAAAGGGCAAGCGACCGAGGTCGTCGACGTTGGACATTTCCTGCCTCTCGCCTTCGAGGACTGGTTTCGCCGCAAGGAACAGCCGGTCCGGACGCAGCCGTGCGCTGTACTGTTGATCGACGACTCTCCTTTCTTTCGCAATATGTTGACGCCAGTTCTGCAGGCTGCGGGCTTTGCGGTGAGCGCCGTCGGCTCGGGACGTGAAGCGTTGGCCTTGCTCAAGGGCGGTCGCCGCTTCGAGATCGCTATTGCGGACGTCGAGATGCCTGAGATGGACGGCTTCGAGTTCGCCGAAGCAGTGCGTGCCGATCCGCAGACCGCTGGTCTGCCGGTGATCGGACTCTCCTCGATTGTTTCCGTTGAGGCCGTTGAGCGCGGCCGGCGCGCAGGCTTTCACGATTTTGTCGCTAAATTCGACCGCCAGGGGCTGATCGCGTCGCTCAAGGAGCAGACCGACGTCGGCTGTGCAGCCTAAAACGGATCGATCATGAGCAACGAAGGCGCCAACTTGAAGGAATATGTCACCGCCATCGTCGGCGGCCAACAGTTCGGACTGCCGATTTTGCGCGTGCAGGACGTATTTAAGCCGGAGCGAGTGACGCGCGTGCCGCTGGCGCCGCCCGAAATCGCCGGTGTGCTCAATTTGCGCGGCCGCATCGTTACCCTCGTCGATTTGCGCCAGCGGCTCGATTTGCCGCCGCGAGCGGACGAGAAGCCGCAAATGGCGATCGGGGTGGAATGGCGCAATGAATCTTACGGCTTGCTGATCGACAGCATCGGCGAAGTGCTCAAGCTTGACGATGAAGCGCGCGAGTCGAACCCGGTCAACTTGAATGAGGGGCTGGCTCGCATGTCGGCCGGCATTCACAGGCTGGACGAGCAACTGCTGATGATACTCGACGTCGAACGCGTACTCGATATCAGACCTATCGCGATCGCGGCGTGAGGGCGGGGCAGCAGCGATGAACGAAAGTTCGACGAAATTAGAGTGACAGTTCGACGAGAGCTTAAACAGACGAGGTTGTGCGATGAAAACATGTTTGGTTGTTGACGATTCGAGCGTCATCCGAAAGGTAGCGCGGCGAATTCTTGAAGGCTTGGACTTCGAAATTACGGAAGCGGAGGACGGTGAGCAAGCTTTGGAGAGTTGCAGGCGCCAGCTGCCTGAAGCCATTCTGCTTGACTGGAACATGCCGAAGATGGACGGCTACGAATTTCTGCGCTCCCTGCGTCGGCTTCCTGGTGGCGACGGGCCCAAGGTCGTGTTCTGTACCACCGAGAACGACGTCGCGCATATCGCGCGGGCACTGCATGCGGGTGCGAATGAGTACATCATGAAACCCTTCGATAAGGAGATTGTGGAAGCAAAGTTCCAGGAAGTGGGGCTGCTCTGACCACCAGACGCCAAGGCGCAACCGCCCGGCCGGAAAGAACAAGAAGCCCAGATGAGCCTCGCTTTCGCACCCACGCCATCGCCCGCTATAGGCCGGCGCATTCGCGTCATGATTGTCGACGATGCCGTTGTCGTGCGTGGCTTGTTCACGCGTTGGGTGGAAGCGGAGCCAGACCTTGAACTAGCCGCTTCGCTGCGCACCGGCCGCGAAGCTGTGAACCAGTTCGAGCGTGTAGATCCGGACGTGGTAGTGCTCGACATTGACATGCCGGACCTCGACGGCATGGCGGCGTTGCCGCAACTCCTTGCCAAGAAGCCCGATGTCGTTGTGATCATGGCGTCGACGCTAACTCGCCGGAACGCGGAGATCAGCTTGCGGGCGTTGTCGCTCGGCGCCACCGACTACATTCCAAAGCCTGACTCCACTCGCGAAGTCACCACTTCGCCCACGTTCCGTCGCGAGCTTATCGAAAAAATCCGCCAACTCGGTCTGCGCGCCAAACGTTTCCGTGCGCCTCCAGGTCATCCGACGCCGCTTCATCCGGCCCATCCGGCGCCGACGACGAGACCTGTCGCATTGCGCCCCGCGCTCCATGAGCCGGGACACGAGATAGTACTGCGGTCGATGCCGGTGACGCCGCCGCGCGTTCTGCTGATCGGGGCGTCCACTGGCGGCCCGCAGGCGCTCAATGCCGTGCTCGGCCACATTGCCGGCGTGTTTGAACGTGCGCCGGTGCTGATAACCCAGCACATGCCGCCAACATTCACCGCCATTCTGTCCGAGCATCTCGCCCGTCTGATCAACCGTCCGGTACACGAAGCGGTCGATGGCGAGCCGATCAAAGCGGGCAGTGTCTATATTGCTCCCGGCGGCAAGCACATGCGTGTCGGCCGTCGCAACGGGGCCGCCGTGATTGCGCTCGACGACGGGCCATCGGTCAATTTCTGCAAGCCCTCGGTAGACCCGTTATTTGCGTCAGCCGCTGAGGTGTGGGGCCAAAAGGTGTTGGCGCTGGTGCTCACCGGCATGGGCTCGGACGGGCTGCAGGGCGCGAAAGCGATTGTGGCCGCCGGCGGTCACGTATTGGCGCAGGATGAAGCTTCGAGTGTCGTCTGGGGGATGCCGGGCCAGGTCGCGCACGCGGGGCTCGCTTCCGCGCTGCTGCCGCTTGACGAAATCGCGTCCAAGCTCGTGCATATTTTCGGGGGCGAGGCGTCATGACCCCCGATGATTTCGACTATCTGCGCAGAATGCTGAAAGAGCGCTCCGGCCTCATGCTGGCGGCGGAAAAACAGTATCTGGCGGAAAGCCGCCTGCTGCCGGTCGCGCGCCAGCACGGCATGAAGACGCTGACCGACCTGGTCGCGGCGCTGAAGACGCGCGCAGCGCCCGCGCTCGCCGGCCAAGTGGTCGACGCCATGACCACCAACGAGACCTTCTTCTTCCGCGACAAGGTGCCGTTCGAGCACGTGCGCGACGTGGTGCTGCCGTCGCTGATCGCGGCGCGCGCACGCGAAAAGCGCATCCGCATCTGGTGCGCGGCCGCCGCCACCGGCCAGGAACCTTATTCGATCGCGATGACGCTGAGGGGCATGGAGAAGGCACTTGACGGCTTTCGCGTCGAAATCCTCGCCACCGACCTCGTCGGAGATGTGTTGGACCGCGCCAAGGCCGGCATCTACAGCCAGTTTGAAGTGCAGCGTGGGCTACCGATCCAGATGCTGGTGAAGTATTTCACGCAAGTCGGCGAAGTCTGGCAGGTCGTCCCCGAATTGCGCGCCATGGTGCAGTTCCGCACCCTCAATTTGCTCAACGACTTCTCGCCGCTCGGCCGCTTCGATTTGGTGCTCTGCCGCAACGTGCTGATTTATTTCGACCAGCCCAGCAAAACCCAAGTGCTGGAACGGCTGGCGCAACAGATGCCCGATGACGGCTTCTTGATCCTGGGCGCGGCGGAAACCGTGGTCGGCCTCACCGACGTCTTCAAGCCGATGCCAGACCAGCGCGGGCTCTACGTGCCGAATGTGGATCGGCGCTATAGCATCAAGCCGGCCGGCACGACGACTCGGTTTGCGGCGAAGGCGTGATTTCGCGCCTTGCTCGCTTCGCATGGCCCATCGGATTCCAAATCGCCTCTGGCTTGCCTTTACGGCCAAACCTTCGATCCTACTCGCATGGAGTAGACAGCCGGCGGCAACCAGGACGTTGCGGCAAAAAAAACGGGGCGCCGAAGCGCCCCGTTTGAATTCCCTTTAAGCCGGGATTCGTTCTTCGGTTTCGGCTGGTTCTCGCAAGACGTAACCGCGGCCCCAAACCGTCTCGATATAGTTCTTGCCGCTCGAGGCATTGGCCAGCTTCTTGCGCAGCTTGCAGATGAAGACGTCGATGATCTTCAGCTCCGGTTCGTCCATGCCGCCGTAGAGATGGTTGAGGAACATCTCCTTGGTGAGCGTCGTGCCCTTGCGCAGCGAGAGCAGCTCGAGCATCTGGTATTCCTTGCCGGTCAGGTGCACCCGCTGGCCGCCGACCTCCACCGTCTTGGTGTCGAGATTGACCACCAGGTCGCCGGTGTTGATGACCGATTGGGCATGGCCCTTTGACCGACGCACGATGGCGTGGATACGTGCGATCAGCTCGTCCTTGTGGAACGGCTTGGTCATGTAGTCGTCGGCGCCGAAGCCGAGTCCCCGGACTTTATCCTCGATACCGGCGAGGCCGGAGAGGATCAGGATCGGGGTCTTGACCTTGGACACCCGCAGCGAGCGCAGCACCTCGAAACCCGACATGTCGGGGAGGTTCAGGTCGAGGAGAATGATGTCGTAGTCGTAGAGCTTGCCTAGATCCACGCCCTCTTCGCCGAGGTCGGTGGTGTAGACGTTGAAGCTCTCCGATTTGAGCATCAGCTCGATCGACTGTGCGGTCGCGCCGTCGTCTTCAATGAGTAGAACGCGCATGCCAGTCCCCTTCTCGCCGCTACCGGGCCCCTCAGGTCAGCGCCGCGATGGCGGCGAAGGTTAAAAACGCTTTTGGGACAAACTGATTCGACACTATCGAGCTATGGTTAACAAAACCTGATTCGCTCTAGCAAGCGCGCCGTAGGCAAATGCTCTCGAATTGGCGTAAGTTTTTGCCGTTGAGAGGTTTTTTGACCACGCCGCGCTCGTGCTCCAGTTCTGGGCCGGTTTCCCCGGCCGCGTTACGAACCGCTCCTCTCGTCCGGCCGGCGATTCTGGCGGCCCTTGTCCCATCGACGATGACCCAATGATTAACGACGCGGGTAAACATCGGGTTAAACAGGGCGCCCAGGCGGTAAGCCTAAGGCTTGGTTTACGGCGGTTCGCGGGGATTTCTCGGCTGCGGGTATCATCGCCGGCTCCGTGTTTGCGCATATGGTACCTCGCAGGTGATCGCCCGTGATTAAGGCCTTGGCCGAACAAATTTCCGATCTCGACGCCGTGGAGACCTACGGCCGGGTGGTCGCCGTGCGCGGGCTCATGGTTGAGGTGGCCGGCCCGGTTCATGCCATGTCGGTGGGCGCCCGGCTCATGATCGAGACCGGGGCCGGGCCCGGCGTTCCTTGCGAGGTGGTGGGCTTTGCGGCTGGAAAAGCCCTGGCCATGCCGTTCGCCTCGCTCGACGGGGTCCGGCGCGGCTGCCGGGCCGTGGTGCAGACTGCGGCCGGCAGTGTGCGTCCCTCGGAGGCCTGGCTTGGCCGGGTGGTCAATGCCATGGGCGAGCCGATCGACGGGCTGGGGCCGTTGCCGGCAGGGCCGGCACCCTATCCGTTCCGCAATTCGCCGCCGCCGGCGCATGCCCGCCAGCGGGTCGGGGAACCGCTCGACCTCGGTGTGCGCGCGCTCAACACCTTCCTGACCACCTGCCGTGGCCAGCGCATGGGCATCTTCTCTGGCTCTGGCGTTGGCAAGTCGGTGCTGCTGTCGATGCTGGCCCGTAACGTGCACGCAGATGTGTCGGTCATTGGCCTGGTTGGCGAGCGTGGCCGCGAGGTGCAGGAGTTCTTGCAGGACGACTTGGGTCCGTCCGGCCTCGCCCGCTCGGTGGTGGTGGTGTCGACATCGGACGAGCCGGCGCTGATGCGCCGCCAGGCGGCTTATCTCACGCTTGCCATCGCCGAGTTCTTCCGCGACCTGCACAAGGACGTGCTGGTATTGATGGATTCAGTGACCCGCTTCGCCATGGCCCAGCGCGAGATCGGCCTCTCCGCAGGCGAGCCGCCGACCGCCAAAGGCTATACCCCGACCGTGTTCACCGAATTGCCTCGCCTGCTGGAGCGTGCCGGTCCCGGCACCGACGCCGGCACCATCACCGGCATCTTCACCGTGCTGGTTGACGGCGATGACCATAATGAGCCGGTGGCCGACGCCGTGCGCGGCATCCTAGACGGCCACATCGTGATGGAGCGGGCGATCGCCGAGCGCGGACGCTATCCGGCCATCAACGTGTTGAAGTCGATCTCCCGCACGATGCCGCGGGCGGCCGATCCGGCCTATCTGCCGGTGCTCAACCGGGCCCGCCAGGTGATGGCGACTTATTCCGATATGGAGGAGTTGATCCGGCTCGGGGCCTATCGGCCCGGCACCAGCGAGGAGGTGGACGAAGCCATCCGGCTGCACTCCCCGTTGGAGGCGTTTCTGGGCCAAAACAAGGACGAAGCCGCCACTTTGGCCGAAGGATACCACCAATTGGCCGAGATTCTGAACTCGGCGGAAACCGAAAACTAACGTTATTGCGCCAATCTCAGCCCACTGAACGGTCCGTATCGTCCGCGCGGCGCCACTTCGCTGTTCGCTTGGGGCCAGCGCGGGCCAAGATCCGGGGCTTCGGGGGAGTATTTAGTCGATGAAGTCACGCGAAACCCTCATCCGCCTGAAGAAATTTCAGGTCGACGAGAAACGGCGCAAGGTCGCTCAGATCGAGGCGATGATCGCCGAGTTCGAGCGCATCGCCACCGAGCTCGACCGCGAGATCTCGGTCGAGCAGGACCGTGCCGGTATCCACGATCCCGGTCACTTCGCCTATCCGACCTATGCCAAGGCGGCCATCACGCGCAAAGAGAACCTGGTGCGCTCGGCCGGTGAATTGAAAACTCAGCTCGACGAGGCCCAGGCCGCGCTCGGCGAGGCGTTTGAGGAACTCAAGAAGGTCGAGATGCTGGATGAGCGCGACCAGGCCCGCGAGCGCGCCGAGGCCAATGCCCGCGAACAGTCCGAACTCGACCGCATAGGAGCGCTGAGGTTCAACACCGGCGGCGTGCGCGCCTAGGTTTTCCGCGTAGCATTCCGCCCGCGCGAGCTTGCTCCCCAGCGCCACCACGGCGGCTTCGCTTGGCTTTGGCAACGCTACCAGAACAGGCGAAGGCGCGCGCGCCTATTGCGCGGCAATGATCTGCCGGACCACCAGGTTGTTCGAAACCGCGCGCACGCCAGGGGTCAGCTCGGTGGCCACGCGGATCGCGTCTTTCTCGGTTTCCGACTTGACGATGCCCCACAGCTCGACGTTGCCGTTGGTTACATTGACGTTGATCTGCGACGTCTCGGCCCAGGCATTCGACTGCAACTGAGCCAGCACGCTGTCGTGCAACGCGGCGTCGCTCACCGAAATCTGGCGTGACGCGGCTTCGGCCAAGCTCACCAGGCCCTTGAGCAGATTGCCACGGCTGACGATGCCGACGATCTTGCCGCCTTCGACGACGGGCACGCGCTTGATCCGATGCTTTTCGAGCAGCGCGGAGACCTCGGCCAACGACGTATCCCGTTTGACGGTCAAGACCCGCCGCGTCATCACGTCGCCGGCTTTGCGGGCATGCGACTTGATGAACTCTTGTGCCAGCCGCTCACGGTCGGCAAACAGCTGCAGCCACCAAGAACGGCGCCGCTCGGTATCGTTTTCGACGCGGTGTATGAGATCGCCTTCGCTGACAATGCCGACCAGAGTGCCGGCTTCATCGACGACCGGCACGCCACTGATGCCCTTCGCCAGCAATATCTCGGCGATTTCCTGGATCGTGGCGTCGAAGCGGACCGTCACAACATCGTGGGTCATGACATCGGCGGCATACATGGCTTCCCCCCTTTTCAATCGATGGCAAAAGACATGCACGAATCCGCTTGCCTTGCCTTGATGTGGGTCAAGCCCGGTGCGCCGCCGACCAGAAGCGGTATGCGGCTAGCGCGCTGGCAACCAGCAGGAGCGCCAACGCGATCGCAAGGGTCGCCTTACGCCGCCTCGTCACCCGCGCGCCTCCTGATGTGGTGAATGCGGTAAAATGAGACCCGCCGCGCGCCTGCTTGCCTTGCGCTGCATCAAGAACCACGGCCTGGGCGACGCTAAATTGATTCCCCGATATCGGATGAGCGGGAGCGGGGCTCGCACAACGCGGCGCTGGGCAAGATGATCGTCGCGCTGCCGGCGGCGGCGCAGCAAGAGCTGCGCGAACTGGGCATGATCAAATACGAGGAATACGGCACCGGCGGGCCGATTGTGCGGCGCGGGCTGCCGCTATGGTCGGCACGCACCAGCTACTATTGGAAGCAGATCTTCCCCGCGCAGAAGGACGTTATCATCGAGCACCGCTACAAACCGTCGGTCGGCGGCTCGGCGCAGACCTCGCTCGGCATGGCGCATGCGAGCGAGCAGACAATGGACGAATACCGCGGGCGCTATTGCGTCGACCCGTCTTTCCTGCGCGCCGTGCGCGCCATGCAGCGCCGCTATCCGGCGGAAGGCGGCGGCAATGTCATCGGCGAATACCGGCTCGGCTATATCTTGAAGACCGGTGCCAACTGGGCCGGAACCATCCGCCACTTCCACCTGACGGTAGACAAAGGCGCGCCGGACAATCTGGTCAGCTTCTGCATGGATGGTGTGCGGAAGGTCTCGCCGACGCGGTTCGAGGTCACCAAAGCCGATTTCTGGCCGACGCTCGATCTCGATGTGTTGATCCTGACGCCGCCGCGCGGGCGGAGACCGTGCGCTAGATCGAGTATTGATTCGGCGACTTCAATTTCCGCTCATTCCCGAGCAAGCGGAATCCAGAGCCGGTAGTACGAGCATAAGAGTTCTTGGACTGGGTACCCGCTTTCGCGCGCACGAGCGGGTGATCCGAAGTGATGGTAGCGCGTGCTAAAACGCGGCCGCCAGTTCCTGCGCGCCGGGGTTCTTCTCGGCGCGGTTGATGTGGTTCTGGATCTCGGCGATCAGCCCGGCCACCACTTTGGTGCGGCGCGCGATCGGATTGCGCCAGTAGCCGGACGGCACGAAGAAGTTCGACGTCGGCACCCGCTCGCGCAGGTCCTGCGGCATCATGATCATGTCGATGCCGTTGCCGGCGCCGGCGAGATTCATCAATTCCAGCTCGGCGGCGCTCATGCGGCCCTCGTAACCCTTGATACGGGCGAAGCGCAATGAATTGGCGAGGTTTTGCACCTGCAACAGCGGGCCGATGTCCACGTCGAGCAACACCGCGTGCATGCCCATCCCCTTGGTGGAGTGCTTGGCGAGCCGGTCATAGGCACTCCAGCGGTGCGGCACCGAGCGGGCGACCGCGATCATGCGTCTGAGCGCGACGATCTTGCGCGCCATCCGGTGGCGCGCTTCGCCGGAAAGCTGCAGCTCTTTTTTCCGCAACAACGCGACCACTTGGTTGCCGTGCTCGGCGAGCAGCGAAATGGTCAGCGTGCTCAAGAGCTGATTGTAGCCGAGCGCTGGCGAGATCGCGCGCGCGCCCGGCCGCTCGAAGAGCAGGCCTGCCTGGGTGTCGTAGGCGCCATGGCCGCCGGTCTCGAACGCGTAGATGCCGACCACCTGGCTCTTGTCGAGACCCGCAGCCATGGCTGCGCGGGCATAGGCGCGCTTGAACTCGAGTTCGTCGCGCGGGCGGTCGGGCACAAAACCGTATTGCTCGCGCGCGGCCTGGAGAAAATCGGCGACCACCGGGATCTCTTTCTTCTGGCCCGGCGGCGTCGGCGGAGCGAACGGATTTTTCGGCCTCGGCGGGCCGGTATATTCCGGCGGCTGGGAGAGCACGTAGTCGTTGGCCACTATGCGCGCATGCTGGCGGCGCTTGGTGTTGCGCAGCTTTCGTTTGTTGGCGACCGCGCTCCAATAGCCTGAAGCTTCCGCCTCGTAAGCGCCGTGCGCCTGTTCGTAAGCCGCGAACTTCGCTTGGTACTCGGCCGCGGCGGGATCGGCTGCTTGGCCGAGGGTAGTTTCGGCGCAGGCCGAGACGTTCAGCGCCACGAGTGTCACGGCGAGGCCCTTCATACAGATCAGGGTCCAGGCCCGGGATTGGCGCGGAGATAGAAAGTGGCGTTGCATGTCCGGCCCCGGCGAGGTGCTGTGGTTGATCCGATCTCCTCAATACGCGGCTCGCGGTTTGGAGTGGGTTAACCCCGTGGCCGCCGCCGCCCGCTTCAAGTCACAAAAAAACACGCCGCAATTGCGGCGTGGCAGGCGGGAGGAAGACGAAACGGTGGCGGCGCCGCGCCCAGCGAATTCGAAGCCCCGGCGGCGGTTAACGAATGGTTACGCCGGTGCGCTCGCTAAAGGCGGTGGTCTTGTGAGCCTGGATCACCGTCGGCGCTTGCGCGGTCATAATGTCGGTGCCGAGGTTGAACTCGTGGGCGGCGATTCCGATGACGGCGACCAGCAACGCAAACGACAGGCCAACCACCACGATCTTGAGGTGGGTGCCGCGATCGGCGGAATAGATCGACCAGTTCATGACGTCCTCCAGGGTCCTTTGCCTATTGGTTGGCCGGACCTCGAGAAAGGTTCAATGGCGTCTCTGGCTATAAACGTGGGGACGTCCGGTTCCGTTCCCCAGGGGGCATCACGCAGTCTTGAAACGGCGCCAAAAGGCAGGGGAATGGAGTCGTTATGCTGGGAACCGGGCAGCGGTCTGGCGCGTTTGGGGCCAAAAGGGGCCGAGCCGTTGCCGCCGGTTGCGGTCATCGGACGCGAAGAGACGGCTTTTTGTATTTGGGGCTGATCGGCGCCATCAAGCGCGCGGAGCTAGGGCCCGCGCCTGCCCGCTATGCCGCCTGCTCGGCGCGTTTCAGCGGATAGTCCACGCTTTCGTACAGCGCGCGAATGTCCTTATGGCCAAACCGGCCGCTTTCCACTTCAATATAGGCGCCGAGCAATTGCGGCTCCGGCAATTCCTCGACCGCGAAGCGGATCGCCTCAGCCGCGCGATCAAAGCGGCGATATTTCACCTTGCTCATGACCCGACGGTTGCGCGAGGGAAACAGCTCGGCCGGCGCGGAATAATCGAACTTGTTCATGATCGCTCCAAACTATTCAACCAACGGATGTTATATGGGGCGGCTGGAACGATTTTTCCAGTGGTGGAGGGCGTCTGTATGAACACGCTCCAAACGTGGTGAAAATTGCGCCAAGTTTCGGGCAGCCGACATAAAGCTCGACATTTTCCGCGAAAAATCGCACCTTATGATGGCTGAGTGGCCTTGGTGCTGGAGCACGCATGCCGAAAACGGCCGCCAATCGAAATCCCGCACTATTCCACTTCGTGATGATCAAGCCGACGCATTACGACGACGACGGCTATCCGATCCAATGGTTCCGCTCGGCGATTCCCTCCAACACGCTCGCCTGTTTGAACGCGCTTGCCGAAGACGCGTGCATGCGTCAGGTGCTGGGCTCAGGCGTTGAAATCCGCCTGCACACTTACGACGAGACGAACCGTCGGGTGCGGCCCGAAAAGATCATCACGATGATCCGCCGCGCAGGCGGGCGCGCGATGATTGCTTTTGTCGGTGTGCAGTCGAATCAGTTTCCGCGCGCGGTCGACTTGGCGCGGCCGTTCCTCAAGGCCGGGCTGGCGGTCGGCATTGGCGGCTTCCACGTCTCCGGCTGCATCGCCATGCTGCCCGAGTTGCCCGACGACATCAAAGCGGCCCAGGCGATGGGCATCTCGTTCTTCGCTGGCGAGGCGGAGGAGCGTCGGCTCGATGAGGTACTGCAAGATGCCTACGCGGGACAGCTCAAGCCGCTTTACAATCACATGGACGCGCTACCGGCGCTCGCCGGCGAACCGCCGCCGATCCTGCCGCGCCAGCACGTCAGGCGCACCTCCGGTTCGCTGTCGTCGATTGATCTCGGCCGCGGCTGTCCCTACCAGTGCTCGTTCTGCACCATCATCAATGTGCAGGGGCGCAAGAGCCGAATTCGCTCCGCCGACGATCTGGAAAGGATCGTGCGCGAGAACTTCGCGCAAGGCATCAAGCGGTTCTTCATCACGGACGACAATTTTGCCCGCAATAAAGATTGGGAGCCGCTGTTCGATCGCATGATTTCGATGCGCGAAGGCGAGAAGATGAATATTGGTTTCACCATCCAAGTCGATACGCTTTGCCACAAGATTCCCGGTTTCATCGAGAAGGCGACGCGCGCTGGTGTGCGTCGCGTGTTCATCGGGCTGGAGAACATCAATCCCGACAATCTGATCGCCGCGAAGAAGCGACAGAACAAGATCACGGAATATCGCGAAATGCTGCAGATGTGGCGTAATAACGGGGCCATCACTTACGCCGGCTACATCCTCGGCTTTCCCGCCGATACCAAGGAATCGATCCTGCGCGATGTCGAGATCATCAAGCGCGAACTGCCGATCGATATCCTCGAGTTCTTCTTCCTGACGCCGCTGCCCGGCTCCGAAGACCACAAGACGCTGTCGGCGAAGGGTGTCTGGATGGACCCGGACATGAACAAATACGACCTCAACCACCGGGTTTCGCATCACGGCACCATGTCGGACGCGGAATGGGAGGAAGCCTATCACGCGGCTTGGCATGTCTTTTACACGCCGGAGCACATCAACACGATCCTGCGCCGCACTTGCGCGGCCAAGAATCTCAGACCCGGCACCACGCTGTCGACCATCCTCTGGTTCTACTTGATGATCCTTTTTGAAGGTGTGCATCCCCTGGAGGGCGGCGCCGTGCGGCTGAAATTCCGCCGCGACCGGCGCTACGGCATGCCTTTGGAAAATCCGGTTGCGTTCTGGGGCCGCCAGCTATTCGGCGGCGCAGTGAAGTACTGGGGCTATTTCCGGGTGTGGCGGTGCTGCAAGAAAATGCTGGACGCGGCGCTCGCCGCGCCCGATCGCTTTACATACAGCGATCTCGCCATTGCGCCGCCGGAGGCCGACGAGTTCGACGCCCTTGATCTTTATCACGCCACCACCGGCGGAGAAGCGGCGCTGGCGCGCAAATATCGCGACGACGCGATCCGCGGTCGTCATGCTGACGAAGAACGCGTCGCGCCGGTTTCCGCGGCGGAGTAAGCCCTCAGATACTCCCCACCGTCTTGAGCCGTACCCGCGGGTGAATTTCGCTTTGCGACATCACCGGCGTTTGTGCACGGAAGCGCTCGACGATGCCGCGTACGAACGGGCGGATGCCGGCCGATGTCACCAGCACCGGCGCTTCGCCTTCGCGCGCGGCGGCCTCGAAGGCGTCGCGCACCAGCGTGATGAATTCGGTAAGCTTGGAGGGCTGCATGGCAAGCGAGCGGTCGTCACCCTGGCCGACCAGAGATTCCGCAAAGGCCTGCTCCCACGGGGCCGACAAGGCGATGATCGGCAGATAGCCGGAGGGGCCGGCGTGCTGGGCGCAGATCTGGCGGGCGAGCCGCGCGCGCACGTGCTCGGCCAGGATGGTGGGGTTGCGTGTGGAGGCGATGCCGTCGGCGATGCCTTCCAGGATGGTGGATAGATCGCGGATCGAGACCCGCTCGGCCAAGAGAAGCTGCAAGACGCGCTGAATGCCGGATACGTTGATGGTGGCGGGCACCAGGTCCTTGAGCAGTTCTACCTGATCCTTCGGCAACTCTTTCAGCAGTTTCTGGACCTCACCGTAGGACAACAACTCCGACATGTTGCCCTTGAGCAACTCGGTGAGATGAGTCGAGAGCACGGTGGCTGCGTCGACCACCGTGTAGCCCTTCATCGAGGCGTCTTCCTTAAGCGAGGCGTCGATCCAGGTTGCAGGCAGGCCGAAAGTCGGTTCGGTGGTGTGGGTGCCGGGCAGGTCTATCTGGCCGCCCGCCGGGTCCATCACCATGTATTGGCCGGCCCAGACTTGGCCTGCGCCCAAATCCACTTCTTTGATCTTGATGACGTAGTTGTTGGCCTCCAGGTGCACGTTGTCGAGTATGCGCACAGCGGGCATGACGAAGCCCATCTCCATCGCCAGCGAGCGGCGCAGCGCCTTGATTTGCTCGGTGAGCCGGTCGTTGCCGTCGCGGGCGTTGACCATCGACAATAGCGCGTAGCCGAGCTCAATCTTGAGGTCATCGATCTTGAGCGCCGCGGTGATGGGTTCGTCAGCTTCTTTCTTCTCGGCTTCTGCTTCCGCTTCCTGGGTCTCGGTGGCGGCGGCGGCCTTGTTGCGCTTGTCGACGATGAAGGCGAGCGCGGCGGCGCCACTGCCGAGCGCCAGGAATGGCAACATCGGAATGCCGGGCAGAAGCGACATCACCATCATCACGGCGCCCGCCATGGCGAGCGCCTGCGGATAGCCTGAGAGCTGCTTGAGCAGAGCCTTGTCGGCGGCGCCGGCAACGCCCGCCTTCGCCACCAGCAGGCCGGCCGCGGTGGAGACGATCAGCGCCGGGATCTGTGTCACCAGGCCGTCGCCGACGGTGAGCACGGTGTAGGAATGCGCCGCGGCTGAGAACGTGAGGCCCTGCTGGGCGATGCCGATGATCATGCCGCCGATGACGTTGATGAACACCACCAGCAAGCCTGCGATGGCGTCGCCACGCACGAACTTGGAGGCGCCGTCCATGGCGCCGAAGAATCCGCCTTCTTCCTCGAGATGTTTGCGGCGGGTGCGCGCCTCCTTCTCGTCGATCAGCCCGGATGAGAGGTCGGCGTCGATCGCCATCTGCTTGCCCGGCATGGCATCCAAGTGGAAGCGGGCGGCCACTTCCGCGATGCGTCCGGAGCCCTTGGTGATGACCACGAAGTTCACGATCACCAGGATCGCGAACACGATGATGCCGATGACGAAATTGCCGCCCATCACGAAGTTGCCGAAAGCCTGGATAACGTGGCCGGCGGCGCCGGTGCCCTCGTGACCATGCGCAAGGATCAACCGAGTCGATGCCAGGTTGAGTGATAACCGCAACATCGTCGAGATCAGCAGCACGGTTGGGAAGGCGGAGAACTCGAGCGGCGTATGAATGAACAACGCCGTCATCAGGATCAGAACCGAAAAGATAATCGAGATGGCGAGCGAGAAGTCGAGCAGTAGCGGTGGCAGCGGCAGGATCAGCACCACGAGGATGGTGAGCACGCCGATTGCGAGGCCGATATCGCCGCGCTTCATCAGTGCCCCGACGTTGCCGAGGCCCTGCAGGCTAATGCGTCGAGTGGCCCCGGTGGGGGCGGACGGCGCGGCGCTGATGTCGCTCATACTGTCCTGGTTCCGCCACACGCCCGGCGGCTGGGACGCTCACAAAACATCGGTCATCAAGCTGGTATGCGGCTCCCGAAACCGGTGCTCGAGTAGCGGCTGTGGTGGGCCTATACCTGGTCCCTCGGTAATATTTGCCCAGCTTATGGTTATCAGGGAGTTAATGGAGGTAACCCCCTGTGTCGTAACGCGAAAGGTCCTCTCCCCGGGGAACGGGAGAGGACCGATGGGCGCCGGTCGGGGCACCCTTGCCGGGCGGGTTGAGAGGAGGATCAGCCCGGCAGCAGCACGGTGTCGATGACGTGGATGACGCCGTTCGACTGCATGACGTTGGCGATGGTGACCCGGGCGGTGTCGCCCTTGGCGTCGATGACCCAGAGCTTGCCGTCCTTCATCTTGAAGGTGAGCGGCTCGCCTTCCACGGTCTTGAGTTCGGCCTTGCCGTCGCCGGCCTTCACCTTGGCCATCAGTTGCTTGGCGGTGATGCGGCCGGGCACCACGTGATAGGTCAGCACGTTGGTGAGCATCTTCTTGTTTTCGGGCTTGAGCAGGTTCTGCACCGTGCCGTCCGGCAGCTTCTTGAAGGCTTCGTTGGTCGGCGCGAACACCGTGAAGGGGCCGGGCGATTCCAGCGTCTTCACCAGACCGGCGGCTTTTACGGCGGCGACCAGCGTGGTGTGGTCCTTCGAATTCACCGCGTTCTGCACGATGTTCTTGGACGGATACATCGGCGCGCCGCCGACCATCTTGGTCATTTCCTTGGCGAAGGACGGTGCGGTGGCGGCGCCGCCGAGGGCAAGCGCCAACGCGGCGGCGCCGGCGAGCGCGATGGTGTGAATACGCTTCATGAAAATCTCCCGTTGCTCCGTTTTGCGCGTCCCCGTGGTGGGGACGTTGGGAGCTACGCAAGCGCGACGCGGGCGGATGCCGTCCGCGCGATCACAGAGTTGTGAGCTTGCCGGTGGCGATCACAGGGCCGGTCGGCTGGCCGGTAGGGGAGCCGCCCGGCGGCTCCAGCGACACCGCCAGCACCGCGTTGCGCGTGGTGTGCGGGATCAGACTGTGCGGAATGACGATGGTCACCGCGCGATCGGCCTGCAAAAGGCCGAGCGGATGCGGTTTGCCGCCGGGCGGGATCAGCCACAGTTCGGGCACGCGGTTCGGCCGGTTGGTAAAGGCGGCCGGCACCACGGCGATGGTGCCGCGGCGAGTGTCGACGGTGGCGACGAAATGATGATGACCGCCGCCGTCGATGGCCGCCACCAGCGGCGCCGGTTGTGAAAGCGTGCCGAGATAGATGAGTGCGCCCAGACAGGCCGCGGCCAGTGCGCCGCTGGCTAGTGCGAGTCCGCGCCAGAAAGCGAGGCTCTGCCACAGACCGGCGCGTTGCGGTGCGGGGGCGGGCACGGCGGCGGCGATGGCGTCCCAGACATGGGCCGGCGGCGCGACCTCATCGATCGCGCCGGCCCAGGGCGCAAGCCGCGTTTCCCATTCGGCGACCAACGCCGCGAAGGCCTGGTCGCCCGCGATCCGCCGCTCGGCCGCGGCACGATCGGCACCGGCCAGCACGCCGAGCGCGTACTCGGCCGCGAGCAGCTCGTCGTCCGGCATGCCGGTATGTTCATGACCGTCGGTCATGTTTCGAGACAGGCCTTGAGTTTGATCATCGCCCGCCGGATCCAGCTTTTCATGGTGCCGAGCGGCACTTTCATGCGTTCGGCCAGTTCTTCATAGGTGTTGCCGTCGAAGAATGCCGCGCGCAAGGCGCTGCGTTCGTGATCGGCAAGGCCGCCGAGGCAATGGTGCAGGCGCGCGTGGTCCTGCGCGCTTTCCAGCGCGTCGTCGGCCGGGGCGGCATCGTCGGCGATCTCGTTGGCGGCGTCGATCGGGTCCATCCGCCGATTGCGGCGGGTGGCGCGCAGGCGGTCGATGGCGCGGTTGCGCGCAATGGCGATCAACCACGTCATCGGGCTCGCCCGCGCGGCGTCGAAATCGGCGGCCTTGTGCCACACCGTCACATAGATCTCCTGCAACACGTCCTCTGCTTCGCTGCGTTCTCCCAAGATACGAAGGCAAACGCCAAAAAGCTTCGCGGACGTCAGCCGATAGACGGTCTGCAGCGCCGCGCGGTCGCCGGTCGGAATGCGGGCCAGCGCAGCGGCGATCAGGGCGCGGTTGCCGTCAGGGTCCATGGCTAGTGGTCCGATTCCGACATTTGCATACCGCCGCTGCAAGCTCCCGAGCAAATGTCGGAATCAATGGACCACTACCAATTAATTCATTCTTGTGGAGCTTTGAATTTGACATTTGATGAGCTGTTTGCCGCAAATGGGGTATCAAATGTCAAATTCGCTCCACTAGCGATCGGTGCCGATGCCGGTGCCGACGTAGCGAGTACCGCCGACCACCCAGACCACCCGATAGGTCTTGCCGGTGCGTTCCACCGTGACCCTGCCGTGGTATTGCGATTTATTGCCGGGATTGGTGCCCGCAAGACTATAGCCGCCGACCGGGTCGGCGGCGAATGCAATCGTGGTGGTGCCCAAGAGCGCGACGATAGTCGGCAGGTTACGCATGGAGACTCCCTCGCGGTGCGCGCCGGTCATGGCGAGGTACTCTAAAGCGTTTCCAGGCGAATTAGGAACCGGTTCGCCGTCCGGAAACGCGACAAAAGAAAAACTTAGATACGCTCACCGTTTCCGTGAAACGGTGAATGTGTCTAGGGCTCCGCTTGGGCCGCGACAATCGCTGCGTCGCCGGCGCTATCCCGCGTCAGAAGATGCACTTCGCCGCACGAAGGGCAGCGGAGGCGCGCGCGCGGCTTATCGAGCGCGGCGAGCGTGGCGTCATCGGTGACGCAGACGAAGCTGTCCATGACGGGACAACGATAGCGTAGCGCGCCATGCGGGCGCGGCGTGACTTCGACCCAGCGCAACAGCGCGGCGGCGTGACTGTAGACGCTCGGATCGATCATCCCCCAGGCGCTGCTTGGTACTGTCATCGGGAACCGCCGGATATTGATGGGTCATGGGCAGGCATTAGGCACGTAACACACACCCGCCGGTTCCGGTTCCGCAGACCAGGGTTGCGCGCGCTCAGCGGGCAAGCGACGGAAATTTGTGCCGTCCATCCGGTCCAAGCGGCAGCGGTTCCACCCGCATGACCGCGGAAAGCGAGAGTTCGCCGTAGAGATGCGGAAAAAGCGCGCCACCGCGCGAAGGCTCCCATTTCAGCGAGTTGCCAAGACGCGCGGTGTCGACGCTCACCAGCACGAGGCCCGACTGGCCGGCAAAGTGTTTGGCGGCGGTCTCTTCGGCCTGCTCGGCGGTGGAAAAATGGATGAATCCGTCGCCGAGATCGACCGGGGCGCCCCTGAAGACGCCTTGGCGTTCAGCCTCCTGCCAGAGCGCCGCCGCGCAGATCTTGTATATCACCATCCGAGTCGATGCTCCTATTGCCTGTAAGATTATGCTAATTTAGTTTGGACACCAACGATCTTGAATTGACCGCAATAAAGTCGGATATGGCGCGCCAAAGGCTAACCGGAGACATCATGATTGATACCGAGGAATTCCTCATTGCGACTGCTGACCAGTGCAACCGGCTGGCACGCATGGGGCGCGAGTTGGCCGCTGATTTGGAGGCCATGAGTAACGAATTGATGGCGAAAGCCGTCGAACTCGATACTCACGAAAGCAAGAAAAGGGCAGCCGACAGCAACGGCGCTTGAGAGGAACGAATCCTGCGATAATCAAAAGCCCGGCCTTAGCGCCGGGCTTTTTTTACCAGTTCAGCTTTGGTCTCGGCTATCGACTGTCCGGCCATACTCGATCGCGAGGTGAGGCTTACGCCGCGCCGCGCATTTCGGCGCCGCCGGCCGGTGGGATTGGCGCGCCGTCGGCTGCGTATTCGTTGAGCTTGTTGCGTAACGTGCGGATTGAAATGCCGAGGATGTTGGCGGCGTGGGTCCGGTTGCCGAGACAGTGCTTGAGTGTCTCCAGGATCAGGTCGCGCTCGACCTCGGCCACCGTACGCCCTACGAGGCCACGCGTGACCTGTTCGGCGGCCATGGCCGCATGCGTGGCGATGTCCCCCCCGCGTATGGAATCGAGTCGGCTGCCGTCGGGTGTCAGGATGCCGTCGATGCCGATCTCCGGCCCGGTCGACAGCAGGACTGCGCGGTGCAGGGTGTTTTCCAGTTCGCGCACATTGCCCGGCCAGCGGTGCAAGGAGAGCGCGCGGCGTGCTTCCGCCGACAACGGCCGCACCGGCAGGCTGTTCACCTCGGCGTATTTTTTGATGAAGTATTCGGCAAGTTCGCTGATGTCGGCCGGACGCTGGCGTAACGCCGGGATCTTCAGATTCACCACGTTGAGGCGGAAAAGCAGATCCTCGCGGAATTTGCCCTCGCGCACCGCCTCCGCCAGGTTGCGGTTGGAGGTCGCGATGATGCGGATGTCGACCGGCACCGGCCGGCTGCCGCCGACGCGATCGATCACGCGCTCCTGGATGGCGCGCAGGAGCTTGGCCTGCAGGCGTACGTCCATCTCCGAAATCTCGTCGAGCAGCAGCGTGCCGCCGTTCGCCTCCTCGAACTTACCGATGCGGCGGCCCTGCGCGCCAGTGAAGGCGCCTTTCTCGTGGCCGAACAATTCGGACTCCAGCAGATTCTCCGGAATGGCCGCACAGTTAACGCTGATGAACGGCCTTTTTGCGCGCGTCGAGCGGCCGTGTACGTAGCGCGCCAGCACCTCCTTGCCGGTGCCGCTCTCGCCGGTGATCATCACTGAGGCTTCGGAGCCGGCAATCTGCTGGGCGAGCTTGACCACCTGCGCCATGGCGTCGTCGCGATAGATCATCTCGCGCGTGTCGTCGGCGACGGCCGCGAGCACGGCCGCGATCAAGTCGGGATCGGGCGGCAGCGGGATGTATTCTTTCGCGCCAGCATGAATGGCGGCGACCGCGGCACGCGCGTCATTAGAGACGCCACAGGCGACGATCGGCACGTGGATGCGCTCGGCATCAAGCCGCGCGATCAGATCGCGGATATCGAGCGCAACGTCGACCATGACCAGGTCGGCGCCGCGGCCAGAGCGCAGCACGGCGAGCGCCTGGGTGTTGTCTTCGGCATGGGTGACGCTCGCGCCTTTGTCCATGGCGAGCTTGGTGGCGGCGGTTAGCTGGCCCTGTAATGTGCCGACGATCAGGAGTTCGCATGGGTCAGCTCCTCGCACTTCTTAGTTCGTGCCCACAAGCGGAGCGGGAGAAAGGGGCGGCATATTGGGGAACTGTGGTCATCAATTCCTCTCCGCCTTGATAATTTCAGTCATGGTTACGCCGAGCTTGTCCTCGACCAACACGACTTCGCCGCGCGCCACCAACCGGTTGTTGACGTAGATGTCGATCGCTTCGCCGACCTTACGGTCGAGCTCGATGACGGCGCCAGGACCGAGATTGAGCAATTCGCCGACCTCCATGCGCGAGCGGCCGAGCACGGCGGAAACCTGTACCGGTACGTCAAACACCGCTTCCAGGTCAGCGGCGCCATGTGTCGACTGATCGTCACTGTCCTGCGGCGCCAGCGTACCGCTGTCCTCGACGCTCGGTATGTCGGCGTTTTCCAGATCGGGCAGCGGCACTTCTTTGTTGTCGTTGTCGTCCTCACTCATGGCCTTGCTCTCCGGAATTCGCGTGTCTTGTTGGCGTTATGCATTGTTTTCGTGGGCTCATTCAGTTTGGGCGTCAGTGCTGCGCGCAGCGATGTAGCGACCGACCAGTTCGTCGATGGCGGCACGGGTGGCGGCTCCGTCGCGGTTGACGCCGCCCTCAGCCCATTCAATACGGCAGTCGCCGGGCGCGAGTTGGGCGTCGGGCTCCAGCAGGAGCCGGCCTTCGAAACCGCGCGTTTGCGCGATTTCGGTGAGTCTTTCTTTGGTCGCCGCGTAGATGTCGGTACCGACGTGCACCACGACATGCGGCGCACTCACCAGGTGCTGGAAGCAGTTGGTGGCGAGCGCCGTCACTTCGGTCAGCGGCTCGCGCGCGATCAGTTCTGGGGCGAGCTTGGAGGCGACCGCGACCGCGACCTCGACTGCCTCGATTTCCAACTGCGCCTCGATCGCCTTGAGCGCCCGGTCGAGCCGTTCCAGCCCGTCGGCGATCACCTCGAGGGTGGTGGCGATGTGCTGGGTCGCCTCGTTCTCGGCCTGGGCGTGGCCGGCGGCGAAGCCGTCGCGGTAGGCGATCGATTCGGCATCGGCGCGCCGGCGCTCATGCTCGACCATCGTGATGGTCGGCTTCTCGCGAGCGGCGAAATCCTCGTCGAATAGATATTTGGCGGTCGCCTTCATCGTCTTTCCAATGATCGGATCAGTAAATCAGTTCTTCGTCGCCGCGGCTCTTGGAGATCAGGATTTCGCCCTTGGCTGCCATATCCTTGGCCATGTTGACCAGCATCGCCTGCGCCTCGTCGACGTCGCGCAAGCGAACCGGTCCCATGGCCTGCATGTCGTCGACCAGCATCTTGGCCGCGCGCGTCGACATGTTAGTGAAGAAGAACTGGCGCACGGTATCGTTGGCGCCCTTGAGCGCCACCGCCAGCTTGTCCTTATCGATGCTGCGCATCAGCGTCTGCGCCGAGCCGGTGTCGAGCTTGATCAGATCGTCGAAGGTGAACATCAACGCCTTGATGCGCTCGGCGGAGTCGCGGCTCTCCACTTCCAGTGCGGACAGGAAGCGGGTTTCGGTCTGACGGTCGAAATTGTTGAAGATTTCGGCCATCACCTCGTGTGCGTCGCGCCGGCGGGTCTGCGATAGGTTGGACATGAATTCGGTGCGCAGCGTCTGCTCGACGCGCTCGATCACTTCCTTTTGCACCGACTCCATCCGCAGCATTCGGTTGACCACGTCGAGTGCGAGATCTTCCGGCAGGATGGCAAGAACGCGGGCGGCGTGCTCGGGGTACAGCTTGGACAGCACCACCGCCACCGTCTGCGGGTATTCGTTCTTCAGGTAGGTCGCCAGTACTTCTTCCTGCACATTGGCGAGCTTTTCCCACATGTTGCGGCCGGCGGGGCCGCGGATATCGTCCATGATGCTGTGCACGCGCTCCGGCGGCAGGTATTGCAGCAGCAGTCGCTCGGTGGCGTCATGGTTGCCGAGCAGTGCGCCTGAGGCTGACAGCCGAGATACGAATTCGAGCAGCAGATTTTCGACCGCGGTCGATTCGATGACGCCGAGCGAGGACATCACGATCGAGATTTGGCGCAATTCGTCGTCGTCAAGCATGCCGAAGATCTTGCCGCCGTACTGCTCGCCGAGTGCCAGCATCAGGATGGCGGCGCGCTCTGGGCCGGTTAGCTTGCGTCCCTCTTCGCCGCCTGGCTGGCGCTTGGCGAGCTCGGCCATCAGGTCGCCGATCTCCTGCGGCATTTCCTTTTCGTTGTTTTGCGCTAGGGCCGGCGGCATGGGTTAAGCGGCGTCCTCGTGTAACCAGCTGCGGATGATCGCGACCGTTTCGTGCGGGTTGTGATCGGCGAGTTCACCCACCTTCTGCACCGACTTAGCGTGTACCTGTCCATGTACTTGCGCGATATCGATCATCTCCGAAGTTCGGTTGGAGATGGCGACCTTCTCCTCGCTGCTAACGATTGAGACATTGGGCCCGCCAAGGTTTTCTATCTCGCCGACTCCAAGCGCGCCGGCAACGCCTGTGCGGCCGGCTTTGCCGGCGTCGTGGCCCTCAGGCGTGATGATGCGGCGGACTAGCGGTCTGACCACCATGAACAGCACCAAGAGGCCGAGCAGCCCCATCACCCCGATGTCGGCGGCGCGCATGATATCGTTCTTTGTGAAGTTCAGTCGGGCGAGCCAACCGGTGGGCTGGTCGATCGGCATCGGCGTCGGCTGGGCGAAGCGCAGATTGACCACCTCGACCTGATCGCCGCGCTTGGAGTCGAAGCCGATGGCCGAACGCACCAGCGCTGCGATGCGGTCGATCTCCTGCTTGGAGCGCGGCTGGTAGACCATCTCGCCTTTGGCGTTCTTGGTGTAAATGCCGTCGACCAGCACCGCGGCGGAGATGCGGTGGAGGCGGCCGGGTTCAGTTACCTCGGTCTTGCTGGTGTGCGAGATCTCATAGTTGACCACTTCCTCGGTTTTGTGGGTGCTGTCGCCGGTGTTGGCGGCTTTTCCGTTGGCGTCGTTCCCGGGCAATTCATTACCGACTGAAACGGCGCCGCCGACACGGGTGCGACCGCTGGTGTCGTTCTCCTCGCGGGTCTGGCTCGAACGGATCACCCTGCCGTCGGGGTCGAATTTGTTGGAGGTCTCGGTAATACGGTTGAAATCGAAATCGGCGGTGACCTGCACGCGTGCGTGACCGGGGCCGACGACTGAGTCGACGATGTTCTTGACCTCCTTTCGCATGCGATTCTCGAACGCTATTTTGCGGTCGTCGGCACCTTCCGCTGTAAGCGCATTGCTGTCGCCGGAACCGTCGGCAAGGAGCTTTCCGGTCTCATCGACCACTGAAATGCGCTCGGGCTTCAGCCCGTTGACGGCGCTCGCCACCAGGTGGCGGATCGCGCGCACCTGGCCGGGCCGCAAAGTGCCGCGCACCTTGAGTACGATAGAGGCTGACGGGTCCGCCCTGTCGCGCGAGAACAGCTGGCGTTCGGGCAGCACGAGATGCACGCGTGCGGCCTCGACCTGATCGAGGCTGCGGATGGTGCGGGCGAGTTCGCCTTCCAGCGCGCGCAAATGATTGATGTTCTGGACGAAGCTCGTGGCGCCGAGGGTGTCGGACTTGTCGAAGATCTCGTAACCGACGCCGCCGCCTTTGGGCAGGCCATCTTCAGCGAGCGTCATGCGCAGGCGGGCGACCGAGGAGCGCGGCACCATGATGACGGCGCCGTCATTCTTCAACTCATAGGTCACGCCCTTACTGTCCAGCTCCTTCAAGATCGCAGCCGAATCGTTGAGTGTCAGATCGGTGAACAGCGGCACCATTTCGGGTGTCGTCATGCGTACCATGATGAAGGAGAAGAAGCCGATCATGGCCAGCGTTACCGCGGCCATAGCGCCCAAACGCGCAGCACCGAGCGACTTCACAAAGGCGGAGATACCTTGCACCGGGTATTGGCCTCACCGTGCGGACAAAAGAGCAGCGCCGACCCGGCAAGATTTGCCCAGCTTATGGTTAGCGTCCGGTTAACGCTCGGCAAGTTAAGGAGAAATCGGCTAAGAGCCGGTGACGCTTTGCGTCCATGCCGCGCGCGCGGCGGGCGGTGTAACTCGTGGTAGGGGCTTGCGTTCCCGGCGGTGAGGGTGTCGCAACCGGTGAGTTCGTAGGGGATCAGGGTGCGGAGTCATAAGTACTGCGCGGCAGCTCAGATCACGCGAGTCATTGGGCGATTTAACACCTGCTGCTCAGAAGCGCCTTTCAAGAGCGAATACGTCTTCAAGACCGATAGCGCAGCGCATCGGCCAAAAGCGTGAAGGCGGCCGAAGATTGGCGCCGGCTCGGGTAATAGAGATGATAGCCCGAATACGCCGGACACCAGTCGGCGAGCACCCGCTTGAGGCGACCCTTGGTGAGATGCGGCCCCGAACGTCGGCGATATCACCTACTTCGCCCCCTGGGGAAACTTGGCTCTGTTCTATCGCGATTTCGGCTACGCACGCGGCCTCGTCCGGCTTGGCCATATCGAGTTGGGCGTCGAGCGCCTTGCCGGCGGCGGCGCGTTCAGCGCCCGGATCGAGCGTGTCGAAGAACCGGAGCGATGAGAGGCGTGATACACGCCAGCACAAACTGGAGATAGACCATTGCGTGCAACTGTCATGCACAAGGCCGGCGACGTCCGGATCGAGAACGTGCCCGACGCCACGATCGTGAAACCGACCGATGCGGTTATCCGCATCACCCGGGCCTGTATATGCGGCAGCGACCTGTGGCCGTACAACGAGTTGGCGCCGACCGATACCGGCCGTCGCAGGGGCCACGAAGCGATCGGGATCGTCGAGGCCGTCGGCGCCGACGTGCGCACCGTCAAGCCTGGGGATGTGGTCGTGATGCCGTTCGCCTACTCCGACGTCACCTGCATGTTCTGCGATGAGGGACTGCAGACTTCGTGCATCCACGGCGGCTTTTTCGGCACGGGCGGCGAAGCCGGTGGCGCGCAGGCCGAGGCCTTGCGCATCCCGCAGGCCGACGGAACGCTCTTCCCGCTGCCGATCAAAGCCGACGACGCTTTGATGTCCTCGCTGCTCACGCTCGCGGACGTGATGGGGACAGGACATCATGCGGCCCTGAGGGCGAAAGTTGAGAAAGGCAAGAAAGCCGCCGTCATCGGCGATGGCGCCGTCGGCCTGTGCGGCGTCATCGCCGCCAAGCGGCTCGGCGCCGAGCAGATCATCGTCCTGGGCCGGCATCCCGACCGGATCGAGCTTGCCAAAGCGTTCGGCGCGACGGACGTGCTCAGCGAGCGCGGCGAGGTGGCGATCGAGCGGGTGCGCGCGCTGAGCAGCTTCGGCGTACATTCCGTGCTCGCGATCAGCTTAGCGCCTTCGAATGGGCCACGATTTGAGCGCACTCAGCTCTTGCGGATCACGATCTCGACACGCCGAATTCTTCTGCCGACCCTCGGGATTGTCCGAGCCGTCCGGCTTGGTGTTGGGCGCCACGGGCTTGTTCTTGCCGTAGCCTCTGGCCCTCATTTTCACCGCGCGGAGCCCTTCGCGCTCGATAAGCCACTTACGTACCGACTGGGCACGCCGCTCGGAAAGTCTCTGGTTATATCGGTCCGACCCTTTGGCGTCGGTATAGCCCTCGATCACGACGGTGCTCTTGGCACGGTCGCGAATGATCTGGGCGACCTGCTTGAGTGCTTGCTGCGCCTGCGGCTTGAGGTCGGCCTTGTCGAAATCAAACAGGATGTCGGCCGCCAGTTCGATGCGCAGTTCCTGGGCGGTCTCCTTGACCGCGAGGTCTTGCGCCTTGCCCTGCACCCCATCGACCCGGAAAACGAGGTCCTCGACCTTAAAGCTCAGATCGCCGACCCGAACTTGCCCGGCACCTGCGCCGGCGTCCTGCGCGAGCGCAGCCCCGGACCAAATCAGTAGAACGATAAGCACGCGCCACATGTCATGCCCCCATCACTTGGAGATTGGAACATCGTCCATCGGCATGAAATGGGGAATCGACACCGTGATCTTGTCGACGGTCTCCGGCGGAGCCGGAAACTTGGCCCATAGGTTCGTCGTCTGCTTTGCCTTGAAGTTTTCTATTCCGCGGCTGCAGATGCAGTTTTTGTCCTGATCACGCACGACGTAGTACTTTTTCTTGTTCGGCGTATCGAGCAAATTCACGCCGCCAATGCTGTTGTAGTCGGCCCTATTGTTGCCCTCGGCGAAATCAGGGCCGAGACGGATATTCTCGGCGCCGTTGTTTGTCACCTTGAACCTGAGCGTAATCGTGTTGCCCGCACGTTTTAGTCCGATGATTTCAACATGCGCATTCGGGTTGTCGCCATCCGCCTCCGCGATCGGGCCGGCGTGCGCGGCGCTCGAATGAAAAAGACCGGTCACCAGGGCAAAGGAAAAACACCCTGCAATACAAATCGTTCGAAGCTTCATCATGGCCGTGGTTTCCTTCCTTTGGGTTCGTCCTATGGCGCCGCTACGTCGGTGCTCGGTTTTGGATAGGCAATGACAGAATAATAGTCGCCTGCGCTGTGGTGTCAGCACCTATAAAGATCGACCGTTTCATCGCTTCTTGCACGGAAATGCCTTCGTCCAGGCGCCATAAATGACGGCTATCGCCGGCTGCGCCGCGAACTCGGGCTTCTTTTCGAGAAGATCGAGAATGGGTTTGACCACTTCGGCAGCATTCACCGTGTCGGGCAGGCACCACAGGAAATCGTCGACCGGTTTTTTCCAGACCCCGGCGGCCAAGGAATGAGCATTGTTGACCCCGAGCAGAAAGTCGTTGCACGCCGTCGGGTCGCCTTGCCCGGTGACATTTGCAGCGCATTGTTTCTTGAGTTCGGCGCCGGACCAATCGCGCAAGTCGCTCGGCCGGCCGGCCAAGACGGGGCCGGCCAACAACCAAAGCACGGCGACGCAAAAAATTGTCCTGCATAACATTGCACTCTATCCTTTTTCGGCAACTTAAATCGATCGTCTCTCGCCTGGGTTGCCAGCGGAATTTAAATCTGTCTTGCGGCCGATGAAGCCAGTTGGGTCAGCAAGTCGTGCATTTAAGCGACGCCTCTCCGGAAACATTCCGAATGTTTTTGCCAATCGTCTCTTTGAATGAAACATGGCCCTTGGCATCGCGCTGCGAAACTATCGGAATGTCGACCGTCCTTGGCATACCGAGGCCCTGCAATAGGTGGCCAAAGCCGGTCACGTCTATCGATCCCGATGGCTGGTAATCCTTCGGCACGAATCTAAGGTGGAGTGAGGTTTTATCGCGACTGCCTTCGAGCCGATAACCAACTGTCTGCGTCTGGTTCACCGGATACTGATAGGTACATTTTACGTTGGCGGCCCGCTTCGCCGTGGCGTCGCCGGTTACCTTGTCTTCCTTTGTAATAGCCACGGTCATGTCGACATTCCAACGGTCCGTGCAGCGTTGCTTCTCGACGACATAGACCGCCTCGGCGCTCATCGTGCCTTTCCACGTATCGCCCGTTGGAAATTCACCAACTTCGCTGGCCTGGTTGCCGACGGCGTCCTCGGCGATGGCGCGCAGATGCACAATGGCCGGTGGATTTTTCGGTACCGTGTAAGTGACCTCGAACGTCTGGCGCGAGCACGGCTGCGGCGGGCGGCCGTAATCCTTGCTGTCGACCAGTCCATCATCGGCGATGAGCTGGATGTTCTGCACGCCGGTCGGCCAGCTCTTGTGGCCGTCCCGGTAGTGCTCGCTCGCCTTGATCGTGACTTTGATCTTGTCGCCGGGTTTGACCTTGGTGCCCTTTTTCGGTGTCGAAGTAACCTTGAGCTTCGGCGGGTCCTTGTCGTCGCGGTTGAATGGATCATGGGTCACGCGGACATCGTCGATGTCCACAACCGCGGAGCCAGCCCGAACCTGATCCGCTTCGAGTCCAAGCGAAGGCAGGACCGCCTTGAGCGCGTCGCCGCGGACTTTTGCAAGTGTTTCCTCGAAGCTCGGATCACCAGGTAACTTTTTCACGCGCGCGGTAAAAATGACCCGCGGCGGATAGCAGTCCGCCGCAGCCTTGGCTTTCTGGGCGGCGCCTTTGAGCGCAGCCAGTCCGGCCGGCGTAACCTGCGCCAGCGCGTTGCTGGGGTTGCCAAACACACCGCTGAGGCTGGTAGGCGGCGGGGTCTGCGCTCCCTGCGCCAGAACGGGCTTCTCAAATCCAACGACCACGAGACCGAGTGCAGTGGCCGCGATGAACCCGAAAACGCCGTACGCGTATCGCCCGAGATGATGCTGACGCGGGCACCGCAAGCCGCAATAATTTCGCACCATATCAGCCTCCCCAAGAGCTCGGCACGGCGCTGAATAAACGCATAATAAGTCACATAATGCCCCAACAATCCAAGGATTGGAACGGGGTGCGAGACCAAAATACGTGATGGTACGGCCCGCACGCTGACGTCCGCTTCTCTAATCGGCCGGTTGGGGTCAAGCGCTTTCAGACTATTCCACATCTGCAGTGTCGATGTCGCCCGCGGGC
>CAVVGD010000010.1:0-467399 GCA_963747725.1 uncultured Pseudomonadota bacterium | reverse complement strand
CCCGCGTTCGACCAGCAATCGATCGGCGCGAAGGCGGGAACAGGTTGTCATGCGCACTCCACTGTCATGCCCCGCGCAGGCGGGGCATCCAGTAAACGCCGGCATTCGGAGTGATAGCAAGCGCTGTGATTACTGGACCGTCCGCCTTCGCGGACGATGACAGATTAATGAATGTCACGCCGTGCGCAATCACGCCAGCTTCACCGTTTCGTCGGCGACTTCCTTGCCGAGCGCCTCGAACACCTTGGCGACGATGCCCTTGGTGTCGAGGCCGGCGGCGGCGTACATGGCGCCCGGCGAATCCTGGTCGATGAACGTGTCCGGCAGCACCATGCTGCGCACCTTCAGGCCGCGGTCGAGCATGCCGTTCTCGGCCAGCGCCTGCAGCACGAACGAGCCGAAGCCGCCGATCGAGCCTTCCTCGATGGTGATCAGCACCTCGTGCTCGCGCGCCAGCCGCAGCAGCAGGTCGACGTCGAGCGGCTTGGCGAAGCGCGCGTCCGCCACCGTGGTCGACAAGCCCATAGGCGCCGAGTTCCTTGGCCGCCTTCAGGCATTCGGCCAGACGCGTGCCGTAGGAGAACAGCGCGACCTTGCTGCCTTCGGCGAGCACGCGGCCCTTGCCGATCTCGAGCGGCACGCCTTCTTCCGGCATCTCGACGCCGATGCCTTCGCCGCGCGGATAGCGCAACGCGCTCGGCGCGTCGTCGATCGCGACTTGCGTCGCCACCATGTGCACCAGCTCGGCCTCGTCGGCCGCCGCCATCAGCACGAAGCCGGGCAGGCAGCCGAGATAGGCGATGTCGAACGCGCCGGCATGGGTCGCGCCGTCGGCGCCGACCAGCCCGGCGCGGTCGATGGCGAAGCGCACCGGCAGCTTCTGGATGGCGACGTCGTGCACGACCTGGTCGTAGCCGCGCTGCAGGAAGGTCGAATAGATCGCCGCGAACGGCTTGTAGCCTTCGGTCGCGAGCCCGGCGGCGAAGGTCACCGCGTGCTGCTCGGCGATGCCGACGTCGAAGGTGCGCTTGGGGAACTCCTTCCCGAACATGTCGAGCCCGGTGCCGGACGGCATCGCCGCGGTGATGGCGACGATCTTGTCGTCCTTCTTGGCCTCCTTGACCAGGCTCTGCGCGAACACCTTGGTGTATTGCGGCGCCTTGGGCTTGGCTTTCACCTGCTCGCCGGTGGCGACGTCGAACTTGACGACGCCGTGATACTTGTCGGCGGACTGCTCCGCCGGCGCGTAGCCCTTGCCCTTCTGGGTCACGACGTGGACCAGGATCGGGCCGGTTTCGCTGTCGCGCGCGTTGCGCAACACCGGCAGCAGGTGGTCGATGTTGTGGCCGTCGATCGGCCCGACGTAGTAGAAGCCGAGTTCCTCGAACAGCGTGCCGCCGGTCAGCATGCCGCGGGCGTATTCCTCGGCGCGCCGCGCCTGCTCCTCGATGAACTTCGGCAGATGGTGGGCGACCTGTTTGCCGAACTCGCGCAGCGTGCGGTAGGTCTTGCCGGAGATCAGCCGCGCGAGATAGGCCGACATGGCGCCGACCGGCGGCGCGATCGACATCTCGTTGTCGTTGAGGACGACGATCAGCCGCTCGTCGCGGGCGCCGGCGTTGTTCATGGCCTCATAGGCCATGCCCGCCGACATGGCGCCGTCGCCGATCACGGCGATGACGTTGTTCTTCTTGCCGGCGAGGTCGCGCGCCACCGCCATGCCGAGGCCGGCGGAGATCGAGGTCGAGGAATGCGCGGCGCCGAACGGGTCGTATTCGCTCTCGGCGCGCTTGGTGAAGCCGGACAGGCCGCCGCCCTGGCGGATGGTGCGGATGCGGTCGCGCCGGCCGGTGAGGATCTTGTGCGGATAGGCCTGGTGGCCGACGTCCCAGATCAGCCGGTCGTCGGGCGTGTCGAAGACGTAATGCAGCGCCACCGTCAGTTCCACGACGCCGAGGCCGGCGCCGAGATGGCCGCCGGTCTTGGCGACGGCGTCGATCATCTCCCAGCGCACTTCGTCGGCGAGCTGCTTGAGCTGCTCGGCCGACAGGTTCTTCAGATCGCGGGGAACATGGACGCGGTCGAGCAGCGGGAGTCTTGGACGGTTCGTGCAAAACACACTCCGGAAATGGACGTCACGGTCGGCAAAGGCGTGGGGATCAAAGCGTAGGTCTGGGCCCCATGGAACCCGCAAGCATAACCATAGAAAAGGCGGTCCGGGCAATTCCATGGCGGCAGCGGTACTATTTTAAGGGCTGCCGGCGGGTTGCCGCGCGTGGCGGCCACCATCGCGCGGTTGCGCGCGGCGTCCCGGCCCGCCGTGCGGGTCAGTCGACGTCGAGCGGCTCGCTGCCGGTCGGCTTGCCGGAGGCGTTGAGCGTGATCTTCTCCACCCGCGCCTCGGCCTGGCGCAACAGCTCCTCGCAGCGCGCCTTCAGGGCCTCGCCGCGCTCGTAGATCGCCACCGATTCCTCGAGCGGGACCTTGCCTTCCTCGAGCCGCTTGACGATCGTTTCCAGTTCCTCGATCGCCCGCTCGAAGGGCATCTTCTTGATATCGCTGTTGTTGTCGGCCATTTCGTCCGCGTCCAGGGATTCGTCGGGGCAGACCATAGCCGGGATCAGCGCCCGCGGCCAACCGCCCGCCGCCAGCGCCAGGCGCTGCCGGCCGCGATCAGCCCGCGCGGCAACAGCCGCGGCAGCAGGCTGATCACCCGGTTGGGCTTGCCCGGCACCACGATGCGGTGGCCGCCCATCAGCCCTGCATAGCCGTCGCGCGCCACCCGTTCGGGGGAGCGGGCGAGGAAAGCCGGGAAATAGTCGGGCGGAATGCCGGCCTGGTCGAAAAAGCCGGTGTCGACCGGCCCCGGGCACAGGGCGCAGACCCGCACGCCGTCGGCCCAGCTCCTGGTGCAGCGCTTCGGTGAATGAGATCACATAGGCCTTGGCGGCGTGATAGGCCGCGAAGCCCGGCCCCGGCAGGAAGCCGGCGATGGAGGCGACGTTGAGGATGCCGCCGCGGTGGCGGGTGACGCTGTCGATGAAACGCAGCGTCAGATCGGTGAGCGCGCGCACGTCGAGGTCGATCAGCTTGAGCTGATCGGTGATGGGGATGTCGGCGGCTTCGCCGAACACGCCGAAGCCGGCATTGTTGACGAGGTATGACGGCTCCAGCCCGCGTGCGGCTAAGCTCGTCGGCGAGCGCCGCGACGCCTTCCGGCGGCGCGAGATCGGCGGTGATGACCACCGGCCGGGTGTGGCCGGCGGCGGCGATCTCCTCCGCCAGCGCCTCGAGCGGCGCTTCGCGCCGCGCGGTCAGCACCAGCGCGTGGCCGTGGCGGGCGAATTCGCGGGCGAGCGCGGCGCCGATGCCGGCGGAGGCGCCGGTGACGAAGCAGACGGGCTCAACGGGTGACATAAGCTGGTGAATGCTCGACAATCGCGATAAAGGCAAGCGCGCTCATAAGTGGCGCGGAGACTGGACAAGCATGGCCGATCTGACCGATAAAATCGTTCTGGTGACTGGCGCAGGCGGCGCCATCGGCTTCTGCCGCGGTGACGGCCATCCGCGACGCCGGCGGCACCGCGATCGCCACCGATCTTGTCGGCGGCGCCGGCATCGACGCCGCGCTCGACGTTACGGGCGAGGCCGACTGGCAGCGTCTCGCCGCCGACATCGAGCGCGACCACGGCCGTCTCGACGGTCTGATCAACGCCGCCGGCGTTGCCAGCGTCGCCCATGTGGAGAAGGCCGATTTTGCCGACTGGCGGCGCGTGCTGTCGGTCAATCTCGACGGCACCTTCCTCGGCTGCAAATACGCCTTCCCGCTCTTGCGCAAAAAGGGCGGATCGATCGTCAACCTGTCCTCGGTGCTCGGGCTGATCGGCAGCGCCAACCTTCCCGCCTACAGCGCCTCCAAGGGCGGCGTGTCGCTGCTCACCAAATCGGTGGCGCTGCACGGCGCGCGCTACAAGCCGCCGGTGCGCTGCAACGCCGTGTGCCCCGCCTTCATCGAAGGCCCGATGGTCGACGGCATTGCGCAAGGCACGCGCGATCCGGCGACGGTGAAGCAGCGGCTCTCGGCTGACATTCCGCTCGGCCGGCTGGGCGCGCCGGAAGAAGTCGCTAAGCTTGTGCGTTTATCTGTTGTCGGACGATGCGGCTTTCATCACCGGCGCCGACGTGCCGATCGATGGCGGGCTGACGGCGAGGTGAATAATTGGAGCGGCTCTCGTCACCCCCGCATCAGCGCCATGACATGCGCCGCCGCCGAGCGCGAAAGCCCTTGCAGGTCGTAGCCGCCTTCCAGCATCGATACGATGCGCCCGTTGGCGCTGTCGTCGGCGATCTCCATCAGCTTCTGCGTCACCCAGGTGTAGTCCGCTTCCACCAGATTGAGATTGGCGAGCGGATCGCGGGTGTGCGCGTCGAAGCCGGCCGAGATCACGATCAGGTCCGGCTTGAAGCCGTTGAGCCGCGGCAAAATGGCCGTCTCCATCGCCTCGCGGAAGGCGTCGCCGCCGTCGCCGGCCGACAGCGGCGCGTTGACGATGTTTTGGAACTCGCCGCGCTCGCTCACCGCGCCGGTGCCGGGATAAAGCGGCATCTCGTGGGTCGAGCAGTACATCACGCTCTTGTCGGCCCAGAAGATGTCCTGCGAGCCGTTGCCGTGGTGCACGTCGAAATCGACGATCGCCACCCGCTCGGCGCCGTGCTTCTTCTGCGCGTAGCGCGCCGCGATCGCCGCGCTGTTGAACAGGCAAAAGCCCATCGGCCGCGCGGTCTCGGCGTGGTGGCCGGGCGGGCGCACCGCGACGAAGGCGTTTGCCGCCTTGCCGCTCATCACCTCGTCGACCGCGAGCGCACCGCCGCCGACCGCGCGCAGCGCCGCCTCGAAGCTGCCCGGCGACATCGAGGTGTCGGCGTCGAGCCGCACCATGCCCTCCTCGGGCGAGGCGTTGCGGATGGCCTCGACGTAATCGACCGGGTGGCAGAGCGTGATGATGTCCTGTTCCGCCATCGGCGCCTGCTCGCGCGCCAGCATCTGGAAGCGCTCGTCCTCGAGCGCCTGCTCGATGGCGCGCAGCCGGTCGGGCCGCTCCGGATGCCCCGGCGGGGTCAGGTGGTCCAGGCAGGCGGGATGGGTGATGTAGAGGGTCGTGGACATGGGGCTGGTTCTAACGCGGGCGGGCCGGGCGGTGCAAACCTTCTCCGCCTGAGGCTGTCGTTGTGCCGCTCAGTCCCGCGAAGCGGGATCCAGTCAAATTGGGCCGGCGCTTCGCAGCAGCCGGGACGTTATCCCTTCGCCGCCAAACTCACGCCCTTCGGCGGCGGAACATCGTCCGGCACGAAGAAATCGACTTGCAGCGGCTGGCTGGGATCGGCGCGATATGGGTCGAAATCGGTGACGCCTTCGCGCTGAGGAAATTGTCGTCGATCAGGAAGTTGCCGGTGAAGCTCTTGTCCTTCGCGAAAATACGATAGGCGGCGTCCGCCAGGATCGCCGGCGTGCGCGAGCGCCGCATGATGGCGTCGCCGCCGAGCAGGTTCTTGATCGCGGCGGTGGCGATGGTCGTGCGCGGCCACAGCGCATTGACCGCCACCTTGCCGCGCAATTCGCCGGCGAGCCCCAGCACCACCAGGCTCATGCCGAACTTGGCCATGGTGTAGGCGGTGTGCGGCGCGAACCACTTCTCCTTCATGTCGAGCGGCGGCGACAGCATGAGGATATGCGGGTTCGCCGCCTTCAACAGGTAGCGGAATGGCGTATTTCGACACCATGAAGGTGCCGCGCGTATTGATCTGATGCATCAGATCGAAGCGGCGCATGTCGGTCTGCTGCACCGGCGTCAGTGAAATCGCGCTGGCGTTGTTGACCACGATGTCGATGCCGCCGAAATGCGCGGCGGTCTTGTCGATCGCGGCCTTCACCGCCTCCTCGTCGCGCACGTCGACGGCGAGGGCAGCGCCTTGCCGCCGGCCTTCTCGATTTCCGCGGCGGCAGTGTGGATGGTGCCTTCGAGCTTGGGGTGCGGCTCCACCGTCTTGGCGGCGATGGCGACATTGGCGCCGTCGGCGGCGGCCTTCAGCGCGATCGCCAGGCCGATCCCGCGCGAGCCGCCGGTAATAAAGAGTGTCTTGCCCTTCAGCGACATGTGCGCCCTCGTCATTATCCGCCGCCTTTTCTGCGTCGAAACGACCATAGCGGCAATTCTCCGCCGCCGTCAGCCCTGCGACGTTCCGCTTTTGGACTTACGGAGGAGGACAGACGGCGCGCGTCTGCCTGGCGATGGACTCAAAATTGCGCGCGATGCTGCCAAGTCCATGACTTTAGAGAGAATTTCCTCTGGACAACTCAGCCGGGCTTTTTTACCTCTCAAGGGGGAGGACTGATTCGTCATGCCGCAACCGCTGCCGAAGCCGGATCGTTCAACGTCGCGCAGGCTTTCGCCCAGGCGCTGCAATTCCATGAGCGCGGGCAGATCGATCAGGCCGAACCGCTCTACGCGCAGGTCTTGGCCGCGCGCCCCGATCACGCCGACGCACTGCAGATGATGGCGCTGGTCAAGCTCGCCAAGGGCCAGCCGGCCGAGGCGCTCAACCTCGTTTCCGCCGCCATGCGCGTGCGCGCGCCGTCGCCGAAGGTGCTGCTCAACCACGGCCTCATCCTCAACGCGCTCGACCGCCACGAGGAGGCGCTGGAAAGCTTCGACCGCGCGCTCAAGCTGAAATCCAAATTCGCCGAGGCGCACAACAACCGCGGCGCGGTGCTGACCGCGCTTCGCCGCCACGACGAGGCGCTCGACAGCTATCGCAAGGCGATCACCATCAAGCCAGACTACGCCGAGGCGCATTACAATCGCGGCAGCCTGTTGCGCACGCTCGGCCGTTACGACGAGGCACTGGTCAGCCTCGACCGCGCGCTGGCGCTCAACCCGAAATACGCCAAGGCGCACAACAACCGCGGCGCCGTGCAGGAGGCGCTCGATCAGCTCGAATTCGGCGCTGGCGAGCTACCGGCGCGCGCTGGAGATCGACCCGACTTTCAGCGAGGCCGCCGACAATCTCGGCCGCCTCCTGGTTCGGCTCAACCGCTTCGACGAGGCTTGCGCTGCTTTCGATCATCAGTTGGAATACGATCCAGACAATGCCGAACCCTATTACCGGCGCGGCGCCGTCTTGGTCGAGCTCAACCGCAACGACGAAGCAATCGCGGATTTCCAGCGTGCGCTGGCGCTCACGCCCGGACTTTCCGGAAGCGCGGTTTGCCGACTGCATGGCCGAATTGCCGATCGTCTACGAAACCGCCGAGGAAATCTCCCGCCGCCGCGCCGCTTACGAGCGCAAGCTGCGCGCGCTCAGCGACGATGTCACCACGGGCAAGCTTGCCGGTGACCTGTGCGCTGCGATCACGCCACGCCAGCCGTTCCTGCTCGCCTATCAGGGGCGGAACGACCGCGATCTGCAAAGCATCTATGGCGGCATGGTCTCGCATATCGTGGCGCAGGAGTTCCCGACCGTTGCCATGCCTCCGCCGCCGGCGCGGGACGAGCCGCTGCGCATCGGTGTCGTCAGCAGCTTCTTCTATCTTCACTCCAACTGGAAAATTCCGATCAAGGGGTGGCTCAGCCAGCTCGACCGCTCGCGTTTCAGGATTTTTGGCTATTATCCAGGCTCCCTGCGCGATGCCGAAACGGACATCGCGGAAGATATCTGCGAACGTTTCACCCAACGCACGCTCGATATCGAAGGGTGGCGCCGCGAAATCCTGCTCGATGCGCCGCACGTTCTGATCTATCCGGGTCTGCTGATGGACACCGTGTCCGTGCAACTTGCCGCGCAGCGGCTGGCGCCGGTGCAGTGCACTTCCTGGGGCCATCCGGAAACGAGCGGCATCGCCACGCTCGACTACTTTCTCTCGAGCGACCTGATGGAGCCGCCCGGCGCCGACGCGCTTTACACCGAGAAGCTCGTGCGGCTGCCGAACCTATCGATCTATTACGAACCGGTCGATCTCGGCGCGGTCGAGTCCAGTCGCGCGAAACATGGGCTGCGCACCGACGCCGCCGTGTTCTGGTGCGGCCAGTCGCTGTACAAATATCTGCCGCAGTTCGACGACGTGTTCGCGCGCATCGCCAGCGAAGCGCCCCAAAGCCAGTTTGTGTTCCTCAAGCACCACGCCGGACCACGTGTCACCGACGTGTTCCGCGCGCGGCTGACGGAGGCTTTCGCGAACCGCGGCCTCGATGCCGACCGTCACTGTGTGTTCCTCGACCGGCTTAGCCAGAGCGAGTTCGCTGGCGCCGTTGGCCTGTGCGACGTGTTCCTCGACAGCCTGGAATGGTCAGGCTGCAACTCGGCGATCGAGAGCCTGCCGAACGCTTTGCCGATCGTCACGCTGCCCGGCGCCTTCATGCGTGGCCGCCACAGTGCCGCCATCCTGGAAATGATGGGCGTGACCGAAACCATCGCGCGCGACCTTGACGACTACATCGCCATCGCCGCGCGGCTCGCCAACACGCCCGAAGAACGGCTCAAGATCAGCAACCGCATGGGCATGGCGAAGGACAAAATCTATGGCGACAGGGCCTGCATCACCGCGCTGGAGGATTTCCTGGAACAGGCGGTGCGTGGGGAGTGATCCGTCATTTCGGGGCGCGTCCGCTGAATTCACTGGCGCCTGAAACATTCTCCGCTCATTCCCGCGTAAGCGGGAATCAGCCCATGATCACAGCTCAGTAAGGTCTGGGTCCCCGCTGGAGCCCATCTCCGCGCGGGGACGAACGGGTTAATTCATTCGGCCAGCGCCGCCTCGGCCTGCATGATGCTGTCGGCACCTTCGGTGACGCTGCGCTCCAGCCCCGACGCCTGCACCGCGATGTTCTCGGCGAAGAAGCGCGCCAGCGCCGTGCGCCCCGCGCCGTCGCCGCCGTCACGCAACGCCGCGAGTGCTTGGCTTGCCAGCAGGCAGCCGCCGGCGGCGTTGCCGAACAGCCGCAAGTAAGGCGTGGCGCCGGCGAGCGTCGCTTGCGAGCCCTTCTGCGCCAGCAGCCATTGCGTCGCGCGGTCGAGACTGTCGATCGCTTCGCTCAGGCGCGCGGCGGTCTCGCCGAAAGCGGGCGCGTTGCTCGCCTTCACGTCAGCAATGATCGAGCGCAATTCGCCGAGATAAAGCGCAACGGTGTGGCCGCCTTCCAGCGGGACTTTGCGCGCCACCAAGTCGAGCGCCTGGATGCCGTTGGTGCCTTCGTAGATCGCCGCGATGCGGGCGTCGCGGTAATGCTGGGCGGCGCCGGTCTCCTCGATGAAACCCATGCCGCCGTGCACCTGCACGCCGAGCGAGGCCACCTCGATGCCGATGTCGGTGGAGAACGCCTTTGCCACCGGCGTCAGCAATGAAGCGCGTTCGTGCGCCGCCTTGCGCGTGGCCTCATCCTTGCCGCGCAGCGAACGGTCGATGGCGACGCCGGTTTGATAGCAAATGGCGCGTGCCGCGCCGGTCAAGCCGCGCATGGTCAGCAGCATGCGCTTGACGTCGGGGTAATGGATGATGGTGCCGGCCGCGCCCTGCTTGCGCTCGCGCGCGTAAGACAGCGCTTGTTGCAGCGCGCGCTCGGCGATTGCCACGCCCTGTAAGCCGACAGCGAGGCGTGCGCGGTTCATCATGGTGAACATGCAGGCCATGCCCTTGTGTTCCTCGCCGATGAGGTAGCCGATGGCGCCGCCGTTATCGCCGTAGACCATGGTGCAGGTGGGCGAGGCATGGATGCCGAGCTTGTGCTCGACCGAATGCGCGCGCGCGTCGTTGCGCGTGCCGTCCGGCAGGAATTTCGGAATCAGGAACAGCGAAATGCCCTTGGTGCCGGGTGGTGCGTCGGGCAGGCGGGCGAGCACGAAGTGGATGATGTTCTCGGTGAGGTCATGCTCGCCATAAGTAATGAAGATCTTAGAGCCGGTGATGCGATAGCTGCCGTCGTCCGCGCGCTCGGCCTTGGTACGCAGCGCGCCGACGTCGGAGCCCGCCTGCGGCTCGGTGAGCTGCATGGTGCCCATCCATTCGCCGGTGGTGAGCTTTTCCAGATAGCGCTGCTTCAGGGCATTGCTGCCATAGGCGTGGAGGGCGTCGGCCGCCGCCATGGTCAGCACCGGGCCGATGCCGAAGGCCATGGAGGCCGAATTCCACATTTCGATGCAGGCGGCGTTGACCGCGTGCGGCAGGTCCTGACCGCCGCTGCCCGCTGGCCCGGCGAGTCCGTTCCAGCCGGCAGCGGCCCATGACGTGTAGGCTGCCTTCCAGCCTGGCGGTGTGGTCACGGCGCCGTCCTTGAATGGCGTACCGAATTTGTCGCCGACCGCGTTGAGTGGCGCGATGACGTCCGAGGCGAAGCGGCCGGCTTCGGTCAGCACGCTGTCGACGGTTTCTTCATCGAGGTCGCCGTAGAGTCCCTCAGCCAGCGCCGCTTTCAGGCCGGCGGCGTGGAGAAGCGCGAAGGCGATGTCGGAAACGGGGGCGCGGTAGGTCATGGCCCACAATCTAGCGGGGGCGGGAGCGGGGTCAACGCAGGCCCAAAAGTGCCCCTTTCATCGCCAAAAAGCCGGGTGTCTCACAGGCGTTGATCGGGCGCGGGCGCATCGCTATGGTCCGCCCGTCCGTGGCCGAATTCGCCGTGGGTTCCCGGCACATTGGGGCGTAGCCAAGTGGTAAGGCAGCGGATTTTGATTCCGCCATTCCCTGGTTCGAATCCAGGCGCCCCAGCCAAAACCGAATACGCATCGCGCGCACCGGGAATTTAGGCCTTTAGGCGCAGAGCAGGTGCCTCGTACCCCAACGGCGCCCCTAACGCCTTGCCCCCAACTCAGCATCTTGCCTCCAGGAGTCACATGGCGGCACCGCTCTAAGACGGTTGGCATTGAGGCAGGCATTGAGCACCGCATCCTGGATGGCATTCAGGGGCACCGACCGCGCAATGCTGCGGAGTGGTACGGCGAGGTAAGCATCAGGGCTCAGGCTGCGGCTATTGCGAATATGCCGAGGTATAAAGTTGGCAGGCAGTGGTAACCGGGCCATGTGCTCAAAGCCCGCTTTTCCCCTGAAAGCGGGCATCGGATGACGCGGAGACAACGTCTGCTAAGGGCCGAGCCTGTTGAAGAAATCCGTGTGGCGACGCGATCACATTTTTAAGCGCTGCATGCGCGTTCTCAATAAGTCGACGCGGGGGGACCTTATCCTTTGTTCCCCGGCGAACGTAGCAAGCTCTAAATGGAGTTGCAGTGCCGATCCGAGTTAAGCGAAGGTTGCGAAATCGTCGCGATGCATTTTCATCGCGGCTCAATTTTCGACTTTCTGAACTTTCTCAACACAATCGGCCAACAGTGGACTTTGGGCGTCGCTCGGTTGACCTATTCTACGGCAAGTGACTTGAAATCGGTTCTCTCAAGCGTCCAGGACACGGCAAGGCCGATGAGCACCGCCCAGAATGGCGCGCCGATCGAAAAGATCGGGACATTGGCCACCGTCACCAGGAAAGTGACCGTAGCGCCGAGTGTGAAAGTGCCATTGAACGATACCACGAAGGAACGTTCCAAAACCCTCAAGAGGGCGAGACCTGCGAGCGTCGCGATGAAGACTTTAGGCGTCGCCAGCATGAACCGTGTGAAGACCGGCGAAAATGTCCCAAACAACAAGGCCAACAGCGAAACCATTACACCCGCCGCGTAGTGCTTATCTTTGTCGCCCGCGCTGGAGATGATCGCGTTGACCGGACCGGTCAGGCAGGTCGATACCGTGCCGACCGAAGCGGCGATCAGAGAGCCGAGGCCGCACGCAGCTGTGACCGCATTGACCGGCGGCTTGTGACCGGCTGCCTCGAGTATCACAAACCCCTGCGCGTTCTGGGCGGCCAGCACCGTGATCGCCAGCGGCAACACCAGCTCCACCATGGCGGCCCATGAAAAATCCGGCACATAAAGATTGGGCTTCGCAAAGGTGAATGCCACGGGTCCGTGGAGGTCGAACTTGCCAAATAAAGCGATCGCAACAATGCCGGCGATTAGCGCACCAATCATCGGCGGCATCATACGAGCGAACTTGGGGTGCGCAGAGAGCAGCAAGAACACCGCCGTCATGGGGCCGGCGATCATGACGCCGTCACGGATCGCAAAGATCAAATTCAAGCCGAATTGCAGGAATACCCCCGCCACCATCGCCATGACGATCGGCATCGGCATTCGGCTCATACATTTACGGACCCACCCGCTCAGTCCGAGGATAAACATCAGCGCGCCAGTCGCATAATAGGCGCCGATGACCTGTGCGAAACTGAGATGGTCGAGCGCTTGGCCGACCAGAATCGTACCTGGAATGGTCCAAAAAAAGACCAAGGGTTGGCGATAGGCCAAACAGAAGACAATTGAAATCAAGCCATTGATAAAAAAACAGCCGAACAGCCAGGAGGCTATATCCGGCTCGGTCAACCCGCCTTTCGCACTCGCGGTCAAGATAATCGCGACCGGGGCCGACGCCGCGAAGATAAATGCGACGACGGCATTGACGAGATAAATTCCGCCAAATCCCTTGAGCAAATGAAGTATATCAAATTTTAGGAGGGCAGGTCGCTCAAGTGTCATGGCTGGTGTTATGAAGGAAAAAAGCGCGCGGGAATTTCATGCGCGCCGAGTACTAGCATTCTCCTTACTCGGCTCCAACGCACTTCTTAGGGGGTAATTACCCCGGCCAATGTCGGGAATGGATCGATTCTATTGAAAAAGTCGAAAGTTGATCTGCGTTGAAAAGCTGTCGAGATAACGTCGAAATCTGAGATCGTCTAAAATTGCGACTGCAAACCGGTTTAGATCTGGCTCTGTTCGTTAGCGTGAAGAAGATGACGTCCCCCACGTCCGCTTTCTGAAAACGCGCCTACGAGGCTAGGAATTTTGGATAGCCTCGACGCTTGGACTTTTTCATTATCTGCCAGGAGCCGACAAACCCAGTGAATCCGGCCACGCAACGAATGTTGGTACGACCACCTCCGGTGGTGTAGTATGCGGCCGAAGCTGCCGCCCGTCTGCGAGCCTCACATGCTTAATATCAAGCACTCCCGCAAGATCAATTCCGAAACGTCAACCTCCCGAATTTCCACATCCCGCCGATCGCTACCGTGCACTTGCGTTCGATGAACAGGTACGATTCGACTTTTCGATAATTACAGCCCCGGTTCGTGACCTCCATGATGCGGAGTGGCCGGTCATCCGGTTGTCATATGCGCTGACTAAAAAGCGCCGGATGCATGGCGCGGATAACCATTGGTTGGCTCCCCGATGAGCAGCATCCTGCTTGATCGAGTGAGCAAACATTTTGGCGAGACTGCTGCGGTCGACGATGTTTCTTTGACCGCGGAAGAAGGGCACCTGCTGGTGCTGCTCGGGCCGTCTGGCTGCGGGAAATCGACTGCGCTGCGGCTGATTGCGGGCCTCGAGACACCCAGTGAAGGCCGCATCTTGATCGGCGGCAATGAGGTCACGGACCTACCACCGTCCCTGCGCGCGGTGTCGATGGTCTTCCAGTCTTACGCGCTGTTTCCGCACCTGAGCGTGCGCGAAAACATCGTCTTCGGGCTCAAGGTGCGCAAGGTTGCGGCGGTCGCGCGGGCGCGCCGGCTTGATCGCGTGGCCGAATTGGTGGGGCTCAGCCATCTGCTCGATCGCAAACCGGCGCAACTGTCGGGCGGCCAACGCCAACGCGTGGCGCTGGCGCGTGCCATCGTTTCGGAAAATCCGATCTGTCTGATGGACGAGCCGCTGTCCAATCTCGACGCCAAGCTTCGTCACGAAATGAGGCTGGAGATAAGGACGCTTCAGCGCAGGCTTGGCATCACGCTGGTTTATGTCACGCACGACCAGGTCGAGGCCATGAGCATGGCCGACAAGATCGTCTTGCTGCGCGACGGCCAGGTGGAGCAGGTGGGCGCCCCCGACGAGCTTTACGACCGGCCGGCGACTGCGTTTGCGGCAAGCTTCATTGGCACGCCGCCGATGAACGTCATCGATCTGGCCCAACTCACCGAAGAGGTGCGGGTGTCCGCCTTCGCGCCGTTTGCCGCGCATCGCCTGATCGGCATCCGACCAGAGGCCATCACGCTGACCGGCCACGGCGGCGTCGGCGTGCGCCTGTTATCGACCGACTATCTCGGCGCGGACACCATCATCACGGCGGATCTCTGCGGATGCGAGATCGCGGTGCGTGTCGGCGGTCGCGCGCGCGGCGCCCAGCCAGCGGCTCCACCTGTCGTGGAAGGACAGTGACATCCATGTGTTCGATCGAGAAGGCCGGCGCAGTGCGCCAGTGGATCGGATCGTTCCAGCCGGCGGCAGTTCGGCAGGTATTGCCGCAGCAATGTATTCGAACCATTGAGGAGATAACGGCGATGCGACGACTATCGAATCTCATGCGGGGCGCGGCCGTTACGCTAGCTGCAGCGTCCGCCTTTGCCTTCGGGGGCGCGGCGGCCCGCGCCGTCGATCTCACCATGTATTACCCGGTCGCGGTAGGCGGGCCGCTCACCAAGATAGTCGATGGCATGGTCGCCGATTTCGAGAAAACGCACCCAGACATCAAGGTGCACGCTATCTATGCAGGCAACTACAACGACGCCCGGATCAAGGCGCTGGCCGCGCTCAAGAGCGGCAAGCCCGCCGAGCTGTCGGTCATGTTCTCCATCGACCTCTACGAACTCGTCGAGCAGGGCGCCATTGCTCCCTTTGACGATCTCGTCAAGACCGAAGCCGACAAGGCGTGGCTAAAGAGCTTCTACCCGGCGCTGATGGGTAACGGCACGCTCAACGGCAAGACCTGGAGTATCCCGTTCCAGCGCTCTACCATCGTCATGTATTACAATAAGGACGCGTTCCGCGAAGCCGGCCTCGACCCCAATCATCCGCCGGCGACCTGGGCGGAAATGCGCGACATGGCCAAGAAGCTGGTGAAGAAAGACACCGATGGCGACGTGAAGCGCTGGGGCGTGATGATCCCGTCGACGGGCTATCCCTACTGGATGTTCCAGGCGCTGGCGATCGAGAACGGCCAGGAGCTGATGAGCGCCGACGGTACCAAGACCTTCTTCGACAGCTCGGCTTCGGTTGAGGCGCTACAATATTGGCATGACCTCTCCGCGAAGGACGGCGTGATGCCGAAGGGCACGGTCGAGTGGGGTACGCTCCGTCAGGCCTTTCTCGATGGCAAGACGGCCATCATGTGGCACTCGACCGGCAACCTGACCGCAGTCAAGAACGCCGCCAAGTTCCACTTCGGCGTCGCCATGCTGCCCGCGAACAAACGCCGCGGCAGCCCGACGGGTGGCGGCAATTTCTACCTCTTCAAGGATGCCAAGCCGGCGGCCAAGGCGGCGGCGCTGACCTTCATCAAATGGATGACCAGCCCGGAGCGCACGGCCGAATGGAGCATCAATACCGGCTATATGGGCACGCTGCCTGACGCCTACGAGACGCCGGCGTTGAAGAAGTACGTCGCAAGCTTCCCTCCGGCCGCAGTTGCCCGCGACCAGCTCAAATATTCGGTTGCGGAACTGTCGACCTACGACACCGGCCGCGTGCGCAAGCTGCTCGACGATGCCCTTCAATCGGCCTTGACCGGCAAGGCAGACCCGAAGACGGCGTTGCACGACGCGCAAGTGCGGGCCGAGACGCCTGCTCAAGCGATATCAATAAGGCAGATCGGCCGGGGCGGCGTTTCCCCCGCCGCCCCGGATGTCGTCAATGCATTCTCGCCGTTCGCTGCTGCCGCACGTCTACGGCTGGCTGCTTCTGCTGCCAGCGGCGATGCTGCTCGCCATCTTCACGCACTATCCGACCGTCGCCTCGTTTTGGCAGAGTCTGTTCTATCCGGCGACGGCGACCCGCCCGAGACGCTTCGTCGGACTCGACAACTATGCCACGATGCTTGGCGACCCGGTCTTTCGTCAGGCCGTGTTCAACAATGTCTGGTTCGCATTGGGGACCATTCCGGCCGCGATTGCGTTGGCCATCCTGATGGCGCTGATCGTGGATTCGCGATTACCGGGCCGCACGCTGATGCGTATGGCCTATTTCACGCCCACCATTCTGCCGATGATTGCGGTCGCCAATATCTGGCTGTTTTTCTATACGCCGGACATCGGGCTGCTCGACCAGGTTTTGAGCGTTCTCGGCTTCGCCGGTCACAACTGGCTCGGCGATCCCAATACGGTCATGTGGTGCCTGATCGTGATGATGATCTGGAAGGAGGCCGGCTTCTTTATGATTTTCTACCTCGCCGCGCTGCAATCGATCTCACCCGATCTGCGCGAAGCGGCAGCAGTCGAGGGCGCGTCGCGCTGGACCTTTTTCCGTCGCGTGACCTTCCCGCTGCTGATGCCCACCACGTTGTTCGTGCTCATCAGCGCCCTGATCAACGCATTCCGGGTTGTCGACCACCTGTTTGTCATGACCAAGGGCGGGCCCGACAACGCCAGCATGTTGTTGCTGTACTATATCTACGAGACGTCTTTCAGCTTTTTTGACAGCAGCTACGCCGCTGCGCAAACGGTGTTCCTGCTGGTGGTCTTGATTGGGCTGGCGATCGTGCAATATCGGCTGCTTGAGAAGCGGATTCATTATCGATGAGTGAGGCGGCCGCTGTTCGATATGCCGGTTCCGGACGCGTGTGGCGAGGCCTGGAGATCGCCGGCGTCTGGATGTTCGCGATGCTTTGGGCTGCGCCTTTGATCTACGCCTTCTGGAGCGCGTTTCATCCGCCGGCCTACGCCACGCACTTCGAGTTCGGGGCGCCCTTGACGCTCGACAACTTCGCGCGGGCCTGGGCAACGGCGCCGTTCGCGCGCTACATGTTTAACACCTTCATGCTGGTGACGATGGTGCTGGCCGGCCAGTTTGTTGTGTGCACGCTGGCGGCGTTCGCCTTTGCGCGGTTCGACTTCTTCGGACGCGAGGTGGCGTTTTTTCTCGTGCTCATGCAGCTGATGATTCTGCCCGACGTCCTGATTGTCGAGAATTACAAGGTGATGGCCAGTCTCGGGCTTGTCGACACGATTGTCGGCATCGGACTGCCTTACATCGCCAGCGCGTTCGGCATTTTCTTGCTGCGGCAAGCTTTCAAGATCGTGCCACGGGAGCTGGAAGAAGCAGCGCGGGTGGAAGGCTGCAGCTGGCTCCAGATTCTGCTCAAGGTCTATGTGCCGCTCGCCCGGCCGACCTATATCGCCTATGGGCTGGTGTCGGTCAGCTACCACTGGAACAACTTCCTGTGGCCGCTGGTGGTGACCAACTCGGTGGACACGCGGCCAATGACGGTCGGGTTGGCGATTTTCGGCGCGCCGGAATCCGGGGTGAACTGGTCAATTATTACCGCCGGCACGCTGATCTCAATCGGACCGCTGCTGCTGGTGTTTCTGCTGTTTCAGCGACAGTTCGTGCAGTCCTTCATGCATGCTGGCGTGAAATAACGCTAGCCACCACCGCCGCAATGCAAGGCCGGACGCTTGTCCGCGGAGCGAGCTCAATGTTTCCGTATCGGGCGCCGTTCGGCGCCCCCGGTTGTATCGCCGCAAGAATACGCTCGCAGCAAGCGTCGACCAAGTATGGTCCCGGTTTGAGTTGCGGCACTGAGATATAGGACCTGGGGCCATCTCGATGTCTGCTGCCTTAGCCTCAAAAATGTGGCAAACTGCAATCTAGATTTGGCGATAGCTCTGTCAGGAACAGGCATGTGCGCAAGAGGGTAGGGTCGAGCATGGTCCGAGGTTGGATTCTGATCGCGGTGGGTCTCGCGGCAGTTGCATCGCCGGTGAATGCCCAGAGCACCAAAGAGCAGAGTATCAAAGAAAAGGATATGATGGCCCTGCGCGACCAGCCGGGCTACGTCCCCAATCCGACTGAAGAACAGCTTGATATCGTCTATCAGCGGCAGCCGGTGTTCTATCGGACCACCGCAGCACCCGGTACCATCATCGTCAGCACCTCGCAGCGCTTTCTTTATCTGGTTGAAGGCAACAACCGCGCCATCCGATATGGGATTGGCGTTGGCCGTGTCGGTTTTCAGTGGTCGGGAATTCATCGCGTTTCGCGCAAGGCGGAGTGGCCGGACTGGCGGCCGCCGCCAGAGATGATCGAACGGCAACCTTATCTGCCCCGTTTCATGGCCGGCGGCCCCGGAAATCCGCTGGGTGCCCGCGCACTTTATATCGGGCATACGGTATATCGAATTCACGGGACGAACCAGCCGCAGACAATCGGGCACGCGGTGTCGTCCGGCTGCTTTCGTCTGACCAATCCCGATATCATCGATCTATATGGGCGCGTGCCGATCGGGACTAAGGTCGTCGTGCAGCATAAACCGGCGCTGTAGTGGCTCTCATGGGAGAACCTTGCTCATGATCTTAAAGCATGGTGTTGCGACGCTTCTATTGGTCGCTTTTGCAACGACCACCGCGTTTGCCCAAACGCTCCAGGCTGTGAAGGGCCGAGGTCACCTGATCTGCGGTGTCAGCCAGGGATTGCCCGGTTTTTCGGAAAAGAACGACAAAGGCCAGTGGACAGGTCTTGATGTCGACTTTTGCCGGGCATTGGCCGCCGCAATCTTCAATGACGTAACAAAAATCCAATTTGTAGCACTCTCGGCGGAGGATCGTTTCGCGACGCTTTCGTCGAAAAAGATTGATCTCCTGTCGCGTAATTCCACTTGGACGATGGGGCGGGAGGTCGGGCTTGGATTGATCTTTGCGGCCGTCAACTATTATGACGGCCAGGGCTTCATGGTTCGCAAATCGCTGAAAATCGATTCGGCGCTTGCTCTTGCAGACAAGTCGATCTGCGTGAAATCCGGAACGACGACGGAGCTCAATTTGGCCGACTATTTCCGGAATAATCGCCTGACATACAAAGCAGCAATATATCCGACGGCCGGCGAGGCTTTGAAGGCCTACGAAACCGGGAGCTGCGAGGCGCTGACGTCGGATGTTTCTCAGCTCTATGCGCTGCGCAGCGAACTTAAGGGCGCTCGCGACCACATCATCCTGCCTGACGTCATCTCCAAAGAGCCACTGGGGCCGGTCGTCCGGCAGGAAGACTTTCAATGGTTGAATATAGTCAAATGGACGCAATTCGCCATGATCGATGCCGATGAACTGGGCGTTGATCGAACTAATGTCGACGACGCTCTGAAATCGAAAAAGCCGTCCATACGACGCCTGCTTGGCCTGGAAGGCACCTTCGGTGAGCAAATCGGCCTCACCAAAGATTGGGCCGCGCGCATCGTGCGGCTGGTCGGTAATTATGCGGATGTGTATGAGCGCAATGTCGGCACCGGATCCAAGCTCGGCATTCCTCGGGGTCTGAACAGTCTATGGGATCGGGGCGGCATCCAATATGCGCCGCCAATTCGGTGATGGCGACGATTCGGTGTCCGGTTTGGCCGATGAATCTATTTGGCAGCAACGTTTAATAGTTGCTTTCGCTGCTGCCGGTCCTTTGCGGCCACCGCTTCAATCGGCGTTGCCGCCTTCCGGTAAGATTTGCCGACCGTCTGTGGCACCGGTAGATGCATGCGGCGCGCGTACTCCCCCTAGAAGATTACCGGTGGTGTGAACGGGAGTGCGTGGAAGACTTGTACGGAAACCCCTCCGGTATCCTCACAAGTGATGGCCTGGCTGATGAACTCGACGCTGCGGCGCGAAGATTTTTGACCGCATCCGCACATTCGCTGCCTTTGTTGCACAAGGTCCGACCGTCGGCGCAGACCCGTTCCCACCCGTGTGGCAGGAGGCAGGTGCCAGCTCGGCCGGCCCGAAAAAAAAGTCATAATTTGAGTATTGATAAAAATATATATTGATTTATCGTCACAGGGAAAAATTGTGGCGAGGCAAACGCATGGCTGCTGCATCGAGAATACGCAGCCGTGGGCTTGCGCGTCAGTGGTCCGCCAGGTCCTTGATCAGACCATTCCAGAAGGAGAGAGCGATTGCTTAAGTTGCCCAGCCACATGCGTTACGACTATTCGCCGATCATAAAGCGACCTGACTACAACTGGCCCGGCGGCAAGCGTCTGGCATTCTATATCGCACTCAACATCGAACATTTTGCGTTTCAGGCGGGTCTTGGCATGGACCCGCATAACCGTACTGGATCGCAAAATACGCGCAATTTTGCCTGGCGTGACTATGGCAACCGGGTCGGCAATTGGCGTTTTTTTGAGTTGCTTGACGAATTGAAATTGCCGGCCTCGATCCTGCTAAATTCAACCGTCTGCTACGAATATCCGGAGATCGTCGAGAAGATTAAGCAGCGCGGCGACGATGTGCTTGGCCACGGCCGCAGCAACGCTGAGGTTTTGCGCGGCATGTGGGAAGACGACGAGCGGCGCGTCATTCAGGAATGCGTTGACGTCATCAGCAAACATGTCGGCGTGCGGCCGACTGGCTGGATGGGTGCGGGCGCTGCCGAGACGAATGTCACTCCGGATCTGTTGAAGGAATGCGGCTTTACGTTCCTGCTCGACTGGCCGGTCGACGATCAGCCGATATGGATGAAGACGCGGGCTGGTCCAATTCTATCGGTACCATACCCGATGGAACTCAATGACGCCGGAGCGCTCGCGCTACGGGATCATACCGGACGGGATTTCGCCGACATGGTCGTCGATCAATTCGAGGAACTGTTGGAAGCTTCCGAAAAGCAGCCCCTGGTGTTTTCGCTATCGCTGCACGGGTTTATCCTCGGCCAACCGTTCCGGCTGCGGCCACTGAAGCGAGCAATCAAACACTGCCTGCAACATAAGCGCGCAGACCAGATTTGGTTCACGAAAGCCGGCGATATTGCGAAATATTGCTACAGGCTAGAGCCGGGAATCCTCCCAGGCAGCTGACATCGTCTTCGGTGGCATTGATTGTGTGGACAGGAACGCCGTAGCCGATCGAATGATAAGCGCTGTCGTTAGAATGTCGGCGGTGTGTTCACCCATAACAGCCGCATTGTGACCTGGCCAGGGTTCCTGTAACTGTGCGGCAGTTCGGATCGAAAACAGATGCTGTCGCCGGCGCTCAACAAATAGGTCCTATTATCGATGGTAATTTCCAGAAAACCGTCGAGCACAAATCCGAATTTTTCACCAGCGTGAGAATCGGGTCCCTCCGAATTACTTCCCGGCTGCATGACCATAATCCCGCCTTGTAGCATTTTATCCGGCGTATGACGAATAACCAGTTCGCGGCGGACGACGGCTTCGGGTCCAAGGCCATTGATGTTGAGGGCTTCTCGCTCGGCGCGGCGGACGACAATTTCACCTTCGTGCTCGGAATTGGCCATCAAGTTTCCGAGTGTAATGTCCAGCGCACGCGCCATGCGCCGCAACATTGGAATAGTCGGGCTAACCTTGCCGTTCTCGATCTTGGAGATGAGGCTGATCGAGCAGCCAACCATATTTGCCAGGCTTTCGAGATTCAGGCCTTTGAGCTTGCGAGCATTCTTTAGCCGCTGTCCGAAATTGATTTCTTCCAAACTCTCGTCTTGAACGACCGGCGCCAATTTTGGGTTTGGCTTGCGAAGGGATGCTTTTTTCATTCGTTTCATGTCGTTAAAGATGCAGATTGACGAATTGCCAGGCAACTAGTGGCGCGTAATTGGGCTCTGAGGTCAGGTCACGACCCTCGAGATCGCCAGGGCCGCTACGTGAATTCAACTCGATCCAAATCAAATAGCACGAGAATTTGAGTTTCAATCAATTATTTAGCGCCGGGTGGCTGATATGCGCTGCGGCCAGAAGCCGCCAAAATAGCAGCTCCCATCTGGCAACCAATTTTTGGCATGAATTTTGATGAACGGTAGCGCCAACCGGGCCGGACGAAAATGTTTTCGGCTATTGCATAAAAATCAAAAAACAGTAATTTTTGAAAAATAGAGCTTGGCTTTTGGGCCGATGGCCTGATGGCCGGTCATGGGTCTGGGTTTCTTGTGAAGGTAGTCCAGTACATGCCGATGTGGACGAACGCTTTTGACCGGCCAGTTGGTCGGAGCAACAATCATCTTGTTGCACATCGAAGGCCGTCGCGGTGTTCGTTCTATCGTCGCGAGCTCGTCACCCGGCAAATGCCGTCGGATTTGCGCAACGTTTCGAAACACAGCCGCAATCTGTCTAAACGAGTGCCGAAATTTCGATTGCAGGCCGAACGACCGCTCGTGGAGATAGGCCGCGTCGGCAACGCAGACAGCTAGCGTCAATTCAACGGAGACATAGTGATGACCGTAGAGGTTCTGCAACCCGATCCGTCAAAAGCGCACATGATGTCCTATGCGCCGGGGATATTTGTCGCCGGTGGCACCGGACTATTGTTCATCTCGGGGTGCACGGCGTCGCCGCTTTATCACAAACATCCGCACGATCTCGCGGAACACCACTTGCCGATCGATATCGAATCGCAGACGCGGCTTGCAATGGAAAACGTCAAGCTCGTCCTTGATATGTACGGCCTAACGTTTCGGGACGTCGTCAAGGTTACAAAGTATCTCACCGATGCGCGTGATGGTGACACGATGGTGCCAGTGATGAATGAGTATTTTGGCGATTGGAAGCCCGCGAGCACAATGATCACGGTGACGGCTCTCAGCGTTCAGGGCGCGCGCATCGAGCTCGAGATGCTGGCCATCGTTAACAAGAAATAGAACGGGACCGGCTGCGATAAGGCGCTTGACTGGGAGGGGCGAGGGGAATGCCAACAGACGATCAAAAATTCGCGGGCCAACAAGTGCCTGTGCCGCAGCCCGCACTGCGATTGCACCAGGTCACCAAGACATTCGGCGTAACCTGCGCGTTGAACGGGGCTGATTTGTCGCTCTATCCCGGCCGTATCCACGCGCTGCTCGGCGAAAATGGCGCGGGCAAAAGCACGATGGTCAAGCTCGTGGTCGGCGCCATCCGCGCCGATTTCGGCTCGATCGAAATCGCCGGGAAAAGCGGTGCAGCCAGCTCAGTCGGCGATGCGATCGCGCGGTGCATCGTCCCGATCTATCAGCACCTCAGCCTGTTCCCGCATATGTCCGTGCACGAAAATCTCTCCGCGTTCGCCCTCGGGTCAACCTCGAATGTATTGCGATCGAGGGTGTTGGTCGACGCGGACAAAGCGAGGTCGTGGCTTGCCGCCGTTGAACTCGATCTGCCTTTAGATATGCAGGTCGCGACGTTATCGGTCGGTCAGCGTCAATTGATAGAAATCGCGCGCGGCGTTGGAAGGCAATGCCGTATATTGGTCCTCGACGAGCCCACAGCGGCACTGACCGAAGAAGAAACTGAAAAACTGTTCGCCGTCGTGCGCCGTCTGGCATCCGAAGGCGCTGCCATCCTATTCATAAGCCATAAACTTGACGAAGTAGAAGCGCTCGCCGACGACGTTTCCGTCTTGCGCGACGGCCGGACAGTGATCGATTGTCAGCCGGTCAAAGCGCTCAGCCGCAAGGAAATTGTCCGTGCTATGATCGGCGCCGACGTCGGTGCGTCATCTAAAGTCTTGCCGGAGATCGGACAAACAATCCTTCGCGCGCGCGGACTCAAGCTGCCCGGTGCCCGGCGCCAATTCGACCTCGACCTACGTGCTGGCGAAATTGTCGGGTTTGTTGGCCTTGTGGGGTCGGGTGCGCTATCACTTGGTGCGGCGCTTGCTGGTGCGCACTCGGTGGCATCGGGCACGATCGCAGTAAACGACGACATAATCCCCGCCGGCGATCGCTCCAAAGCTGTTGCCGCTGGCATCGGATACGTGCCGAGCGACCGTCAAACCGAGGGCCTGTTCCCGCTGTTATCGGCGATCAGCAATACGACTGTTTCGACGCTGCGGCGGCATATGCGGGCCGGCATATTGAGCAAGCGCGCGGAGCAGCGAAGTGCGGTGCCGCTGCTTAGCCGTCTTGGTCTGAACCCGTTCCGGCCGGATGACGATGCTGCTTCGTTCAGCGGCGGGAACCAGCAGAAGCTTTTGATTTGCCGCAATCTGTCGCTCGATCCTTTGCGCACGCTGGTTGTACTCGAGCCAACACGCGGTGTTGATGTCGGTGCGCGCGAAGTCATCCATGATGTGATTCTGGAAGCGGCGCGGCGCGGCGTCGGCATCGTCATTGCATCCAGTGATATCAAGGAAGTCCTCGCGCTGTCGCATCGCGTTTTCGTCGTAAGGCAAGGTGAATTGATTGACGAAGTTGGGGGTGGAGTCGATCACGGTTACTTGATGGGCCTCTTGGCCGGACGAGAGGCGGCATGACAGTGCTAGCCACACCGCGTCTCAAAGCCGTCCGTGTCTCGTTGCCATGGGCGCCGTTCGCCCTTTGGGTGATGCTTGGCTTATTCATTTTGTTTGCGCTGACGGTCGAGCGTTTCGCAACATTTGGAAACCTACTCAACGTAGCGCGTATCGCGGCGATCCTCGGCATCGTATCATGCGGGCAGGCGATCGTGCTGATCCTCGGCGGCATTGAGTTCTCCTTCGGCTCGGCGGTTGCGCTCGCCAGCGTGACGACGGTTCTGAGTTTGCCGTTTTACGGTGTCGCTGCCGCCTTCGGCGTGGGCCTCGCGACCGTACTGGCAATCGGTTTGATCAACGCAACACTGATTTCCCGCTTTGATTTGCCGCCCTTCATTGCAACTCTCGGCATGTTAATGGCGGCGCACGGCCTTGCTGAGGTGCTCGTCGGTGGATTGCCTCTCGACGCGCCGGTCAGCGACGCATTCGAATGGCCGGCTCGTGGCACGGTGTTCGGATTCCTGTGCCGATCGCCGTGGCAGTGCTGGCGCTGATCGTGCTGGATTTTGTTTTGAAGCGGACGCTGCTTGGGCGAACGTGGTACCACGTTGGCGGCAATCCCGAAGCGGCGCGTCTTGCCGGCCTTCCGGTCCGGCGGGCATTGTTTGTCGGTTACATGACTGCGGCCGCCTTTTGCGGAATTGCCGCCGTTATTCTCACCAGCCGTATCGCCTCCGGCCACGCCGATTTGTGGCCGAGCTTGCCGTTTGAAACTGTCGCTGCCTGTGCGATTGGCGGCATTCCGCTTGCCGGCGGGCAAGGCCGCGCGTCGCAAGTGTTATGTGGTGTCTGCGTTATCGCGATGATGCAGAACGCCGTGATCCTCCTGAATTTTCCAGCCGCGTATCAGCAAGCTGTTATTGCCGTCATTATTGTCGGTTCCGTGCTGGGGACGAACCTGCGCGATTATCTGGTGCGTACGTTTTCGTCCCGCGGCCCCAGCAGGGGGAGGGGCGGCAATGACGATTGAGGCCTCCCGCGGACGTTTTCTGGTGGCACCAATCTGTCTTTTGGCCTCTGTCCTCGTCTTTGGGGGGCTCGCGCCGACTTTCCTGACCGCCGGAAACGCCTCCAATGTCCTTGCTCAGCTTTGCATTCTCGCCCTACTCGCGGTGGGCCAGATGTTCGCCATCGTAACCCGCGGGTTCGACATTTCGGTTGGCACGACGGCTGCATTATCGAGCGCAGCAGGCGCACTTGCGGCCAACGTGATTGGATGGCCCGGACTTCTCGCGGCGCCGCTTGCCGGCTATCTGGTCGGGACCACCAACGGGCTACTGATTGGTGCGCTACGTGTGCAGCCCATCGTTGCGACTCTGGGAACTCTGATCGGTGCCCGCTCGCTCGCGCTGCTTATCACCCACGACGGCCAGGCTGTGCCGGTGAATTCGGCGTTGAACGTTACCGATCTGGCGTTCAATCCGTGGTTCGGCTTGCCACCCGCTTATTGGTTGGCATTTGCATTGATGGCGGTTGCGGCCTGGAGTCTCAACTACACGGTACAGGGACGACGGATCGTCATGCTGGGTTCCAACCCGGATGCGGCCGGTCTTGTAGGTATCAACACGACGTTGACTTACGTGCAGGCCTATCAGCTCTGCGGAATGTTCGCGGGCTTTGGTGGTCTGCTGATGACAGTTCGCGCTGGCGCCGGACTTCCGACCGAGGGTGCCGGTATCGAGCTGCAGTCAATTGCGGCCGCGGTGATCGGCGGCGTTGCGCTGACCGGCGGAATCGCGCGCGTCACAACGGTCGTGGTGGGCGCAGCCTTCATCCAGACGCTACTCACCGGTTTGAATTTGCTCGGCGTGTCTCCATTCGCAGCCGAAATAGCGGTCGGTACAGTAATCATCTCATCGGGGCTTCTCGAGCACGCAATTCGCCAGTTCTTGCAACCGTATACCCCTGGAGGTTAGCAATGCGTTGGATCTCTGAAATAAAATGGACTGTGTTGTTTGCGGCGGTATCCGCATTGGCATTGCCCAACGGCGCTTTCGCTGCCGAAAAGACCATCGGCTTCGCGATGCCGAATTTAGCCTCTTCGTTCTGGATATCGGCGACCTATGAAGTCGAGCAGGAGGCGAAGGCGCGCGGATATAAGGTGATAAAGCTGAACGCCGGTGGCGACGCCAACGCGACCCAGCAGATTGCACAAATTCAAGACCTAATGCAGCGTAAAGTCGGTGCCATCATCGTCGGCGCCACCAATGGCGATGCGGTCAAAGCCGTGGTCGAACGCGCGATCAGCAGTGGGATTCCGGTGGTTGGCTTCTCGTCACCACCCAACAGCAAAAAGCTGGCCGCTTATATCACGGCGGACCACTACGATATGGGTAAGCTGCAGGCCGAATGCCTGGGCAAATCACTCGAAGGCAAAGGGACAGTTGCCATGATGGCTGGACCAAGCGGTCAGGCTTGGGCAGACCTCCGTGCTGATGGTTTCCGTGAGACCTTGGCCAAGGTGTATCCAAATATTAAGATCATCGCCGAGTCGCGGCTCGCTGATAATCGCAACGCGGCGCTCAAGACGGCTGAAGATTGGTCGCAACGATTCCCGGATGTGTCCGGAATTTATTCGGCTTCCGACGATATGGCGGCTGGTATCATTACCGCGTTGCGATCTGCCGGCAAGAGTAAGGTCAAGGTTTCTACCTCCAATTTTAGTCCGACAGCGCGTGCGTTGCTGACGAAAGGGCAACTCGTCTGCACCTCCATTCAGCAAATTGTTGCGCAAGGCCGGGCGGCGGCGAAACAAGCGATTAATGCGGCTGAAAAGAAACCGGTCAAAGCCAAAGTCGTGCTGCCCGCCCTATTGGTGACCGCGTCGAACATGAAAACCGTCGATATGAGCGGCGTTTCGGCGCCGACGACTTATCGCCCGTAGGTGCGGTTTGGTCCAACCGATATTTCATGCCGGCCGCATTGGTGAAACGAGCCGAGGCGGTCGGCGAAATCGGGACAGTCACGCGCGTAATGGCTGGCCGGCGGACACGCCGGTCTAACGTGTTGACGTTATGCGCGCTCGTGCAAATTGCTCACCCAGAATCAGTATCAAGGCGTCAACGAACATGAGGAACCAGCAATGTTGAAACTTTCGAAAGCCGTCATCGTCTTGGCTCTTTCGATTGCGTCCCTGTCGGTGTTCGCATCGACACAAAGCCGGAGCGAAAGCATGGATCGACTTAAGGCCAACGAAAAACTCATCCGCACCTATTTCGAGGAGGTCTGGAACAAGGGTCATCTTGAGGTTCTCGATCAGATTATGGCGCCGGACTACATCAATCACAGTCCGGGCATCGCGAATCCAAAACCGGGGCCGGAAGGTCTGAAACCGGTCGTCAAGGCAATCCGTGAAGGCTTCCCGGATCTGCACTATACAATCGAAGACATGGTGATCGGCGAGGACAAGGTTGCGGTTCGCGTGACCATGCGCGGAACCAATACCGGGCCGCTGTTCGGTTCGCCGCCAACCGGGAAGAAAGTAGAGGTCGGTCAAATGCAGTTCGAATGGCTCAAGGACGGCAAAATAAGTCAGCACTGGCGCCGCACTGATGATGCCAGCTTCGCAAAACAACTTGGGATGGGAAAATAGCAATGAGCCGTTCCGCCGGGCCATACACGTCTTTTTGGCGGGTGTCCCGTCGGGACGACAAAAGCTGACCGCGCACCCTACGCCTAGTGTGTCGGCGCGCTTTTCATGATCGAAAATTTTTGATGGGAAATAGGTGGCGTCGGGCGACCTATTTTGATCCTGCCCAATAAAGCCAAACAAATCATAGGGTTGCCCACTGAGAAGCGATGAGGCAAATATTACAATTTTTTGACTTAAAAGAGAAAAATGGTAATATTTTCGTCTACGTTAATTTTCAGGGGGACCAAATGTCCAAACACTTGCTACCTACTGCGGCTTCCGCCGCGGTGCTGTTTGCATTGTCGGCAGGGCTTGGATCTGCCGCTGATGTCGCCGCCAAAGCATCCAAAAAAGCTGCTCCCGCTCCGTTCTTCTTCTACTCGGATACGCAGGTCAGCTATTGGCACGAGTTCAATGGTAATCTGCCCGCCGTTACCAATGGTGTGCAGAAGGACATCGTGTCGCTCACGCATTTCGACGCGTGGGCTTACGGCACCAACTTCGTCAATCTTGATTTGGCGAAGTCTCATAACTCTCTGGACGTGTCGAACAATCAACCGGTGGGTGGGGACACCTTGGCTGACTTCTATGGCGTCTGGCGCAGCACATTGAGCTTTAACGCTCTATCGCACGCCAAGCCTTTCGCGGTTGGCCCGATCAAAGACGTATCGCTTTATTACGGTGCGGACTGGGGCACCAAGAACAACGCCTTCGCCGCCAACACTCGGAAGCTTGTGGGAGGCTTGCAGGCGGCGTTCAACGTACCGGGCTTCTTCAATGTCGCGTTCGCGGCCGTGAAGGAGTGGAACAACAACGGCATTGTCGGCAACAGCCAGAACTACCATCCGCAATGGGCGATCGAGACTGCTTATATGCAGCCGCTCGACTTCACTGGGATTCCGCTGCGCTTTAGCGGATTCACTAACGTCTACGGCCCTAAAGGCCCTGACGGCTTCAACATCGACACCAAAACAGAATTGCTGACCGATAATCGGTTGACGCTCGACTTCGGCAAGGTTCTAAATCGGCGTCCGAACTGGATCGATGTCTTTGTTGGCTACCGCTATTGGTACAACAAATTCGGCAATGACCATGTCCTTGAGGCGCCCTCAAACGAGAGCACCTGGTACGCCGGTATCGCTTGGCACGCACTCTGACGGTCCTCGTCATGGCAATGCCAAATTCGAGCGCCCGCCCTTTCCTCGGGGGCGGGCGTTTCGATCTCCATAATCGGCGCACTGTGCAGCAGCAGATCTGTAACGGAAGCTGGATTCTACCAAGGTGCAATTTCGGGCTTTCAAACCAAAATCAAAAAACAGAGCTTTTTGACTTTAACGCAATAATGCGCTATGTTAGAAAAATGATTGCGGCGGTGTTTCCACCGCCGTCCTTGCGTCACATGCCGGCGCCGCGCGCGCCAATTGCCGCCGGAGATTTGGAATGCTGACCTTGTATCACTTTACGACGTCGCCTTGCGCGGCAAAGGCAAGGGCCGTGCTCGCCGAGAAAGAGCTCGCCCACAAAAGCGTGCTTGTAAACATCATCGAGAAAGAGAACCTGACGCAAGAATATCTCAAGATTCATCCGAAAGGTGTCGTTCCGGCCCTGGTCGACGATGACAAGGTGATTATCGAGTCCACCATCATTATGGAATACCTGGATGCCAAATATCCTCAGACGCCTCTCAAGCCGGAAGGTGCTTACGAGCAGGCCAAGATGAGGAAGTGGACCAAGCTGATCGATGAGACGCTACACCCGAACTGGCCGGGCTTTGGATGGACTATTCTCATCCGGCCTTATTGGCTTAAGAAGAGCAAACAGGAAGTCGACGCTTTGCTCGACAAGCTGATCGATCCAGCACGGCGCGACCGTCAGACGCGGTTGCTTGCGCAGGGTTTTGAATTCGCCCGAATTCGCCAAGTCGATGGAAGTGTTTGATGCCTCACTCGGCGAAATGGAAAAAACGCTGGCTCGTTCGCCCTGGCTAGCCGGCGAAACAATTTCGCTCGCCGATATCGCCCTCATTCCCTATCTGTCATCGGCAGAAAAATTCGGCCTTTCGAAGATGTTCGGCGACAATCGTCCTCATGTTCGCGCCTGGTTCCAGCGTTGGGAAAAACGGCCGTCCTACCCTGCCGTGATGCCATGGGAGCTGTCTACCGAGGAGATGCAGCATATCGACCAAAAGAGTGAGCCCATCTGGGCGAAGCTCAAGCTCAAAGCGGCGGCCTGAACCGACCGGCCGGGCCCAAATCTCTGCCGACGTCCGCCACATCGACAAAAAGTCGCGTTGAAATCCCGATCAATGTTTCACGCAGAGGACATGCATTGTGCGTCTTTTGACCTTTGTCGGTCCATCAAATAAGCCCACGCTCGGATTGCAACAAGGCAATCGCGTGGTGCCGATCGTCGGCCCTGGTCTGCCTGGCGATTTGCCGGCTGTGATCGCCGGTGGCGATACGGCAATTGCAGCGATCAAAAAGTTGGCGGCAGCGCCTGACGCCATAACTTTGCCGATCGATCAAGTTCGTCTGCTTGCGCCGATCCCTCGACCGTCAAAAAACATATATTGCGTGGGCCGCAATTACATCGAGCACATCGATGAGGGCGACCGGGCCAGCGGCTTCAAGGACGGACCGCCTCCGGTCCCGATTTTCTTTTCAAAGCCGTGCACCAGCATCGTCGGTCATGAGGCTGATGTCGTGATGCATCGCCAGACAAAAGAGCTGGATTATGAGGTTGAGCTCGGCGTCATAATCGGCAGATCCGGTTCTAATATCCCAGAAAGCGAAGCATTGGACCATGTGTGGGGTTACACCGTTATCAACGATATCACGGCTCGTGACCTTCAGGACCTGCACAAACAATGGTTCAAGGGTAAATCGTTAGATACGTTTTGCCCGATCGGACCGGTCGCGGTTCATCGCGATGAAATTCCAGACCCACATTCGTTGGGCGTCGAACTTCGCGTGAATGGCAATGTCCGGCAAAAGGCCAATACACGGCAAATGATCTTCAACATCAACCGCATTATCGCGGAGCTTTCGGCGGGCCTGACGCTTGAGCCGGGTGATTTTATCGCGACCGGAACATGCAGCGGTTGTGCGTTCGGCATGAGCCCGCCGGGCTGGCTTCAGGTCGGCGATATCGTGGAGGCGGAAGTGCAGGGCGTCGGTGTCCTGCGAAATTGCATCAAGGCGCCGTTATGATTTGACGTCACTCTCACTGTCGTGGCACGGCCCGGCAACCTGCGGCCGGACTCGGCCAGCGCGCTGTTCCTGGCAGAATGGCCTGTCGAACGACCTGCACGTCACAGGACCGCAATATGATGCTCATCACTTCACCGCCCCGAGGCGCTGTCCCGATTGCGACCTCCCTGCGTTCGGGGCTCAACTGGCCCACGGCTCACGCCGTGGGCCGCATTTTTTCCTGCGTGCCCCCATGAAATCCGCGCGCCCCATCCGACGTTTGATGGTCGCAAATCGTTCTGAAGTCGCGATTCGTATTTTTCGTGCTGCGACCGAATTGGGCATCCGCACGGTTGCGGTTTATGCAGAAGAAGACCGACTTTCCCTGCATCGATTTAAGGCCGATGAAGCATATCAACTCGGCAAGGGCAAAGGGCCGGTCGAAGCTTATCTATCGGTGGACGATATCATCCGGGTTGCAATTGGCACCGGCGTGGACGCAATCCATCCCGGTTACGGGTTCTTGTCTGAAAATCCCGAATTCGCCGAAGCCTGCACCGCGGCGGGGATTGTCTTTATCGGACCATCGCCGGATACGATGCGGCGCCTCGGCAATAAGGTTGCCGCGCGAGAACTCGGCAGATCGCTTGGCGTGCCGATCATGCCGGCGACTGATCCGCTTCCGGGCAACGCAGAAGAAATTAGGCAACTGGCCAGGATCGTCGGTTATCCGCTGATGTTGAAAGCATCTTGGGGTGGAGGCGGACGCGGCATGCGGCCGATCGACGACGAGCGGATGTTGCTCGATGCGGTCGATGCAGGCCGGCGGGAAGCTCGATCTGCATTTGGCAATGACGAAGTATATCTCGAAAAGCTGGTTACTCACGCACGGCATATTGAAGTGCAGCTTCTTGGCGACAGCCACGGCAATCTCGTTCACCTATTCGAACGCGACTGTACCATCCAGCGTCGTCATCAGAAAGTCATCGAACGAGCGCCTCCTTCAGGCATCGACCGCGCAACACGTGCGGCTTTGTGTGAGGCCGCGCTCGCGATTGGCCGTGCGGCGCGGTATGTCAGTGCTGGCACGGTAGAATTTCTGCTCGATGCCGATAGCGGCGCGTTCTATTTCATCGAAGTCAATCCGCGAATTCAAGTCGAGCATACCGTTACCGAAGTTGTTACCGGTCTCGATATTGTCAAGGCGCAGATCCGGATCGCCGAGGGAGGCCGGATTGGGGAGGTTGGAGAAACCGGCATACCGCCACAGGAGGCGATCGCACTTAATGGCCACGCGATTCAATGCCGAATTACGACCGAGAACCCAGAAAACAATTTCATTCCTGACTATGGCCGCATCACGGCCTATCGTGGCGCGTATGGATTCGGCATTCGTGTCGACGGGGGAACTGCTTATTCCGGCGCCGTCGTGACCCGCCATTACGACTCAATGTTGGAAAAGCTGACAGCCTGGGCGCCGACCGGGCGCGAAGCCGCAGCCCGGATGAGCCGTGCATTGCGCGAATATCGTATCCGCGGTGTTGCGACTAATCTCTCATTCCTTGAGGCAATACTCGACCATCCAAACTTTCAGAATAACAGATGCACAACACGCTTCATCGATGAGAATTCGGAACTATTGACATTTGCGAGGCGACGGGATCGGGCGACCCGGCTACTAACCTACATTGCAGACGTTACAGTCAATGGTCATCCCGAACTAAGGGATCGGCCGCGGCCACCTATCGGCGCGCGCCGCGCGGAAGTGCCATCTTTTTCGCCCAATATGGCCGAAGGTAGCAAGCAGCGTCTTGATAGATTGGGGCCGGATAAATTCATCAAATGGATGCACGAGACGCCCGATGTTCTCATTACGGACACTACCATGCGCGACGCTCACCAATCGTTGCTGGCGACACGGCTGCGAACCCACGATATAGCGGCTATCGCCGGGTCCTACTCGCGCGGGTTGGCGAATTTGTTTTCGCTGGAGTGTTGGGGTGGCGCGACATTCGATGTCGCGATGCGTTTTCTCAACGAAGATCCGTGGGAGCGTCTCGCGGTTATCCGTGCACGGGTGCCGAATATACTTTTGCAAGCCCTAATACGAGGCTCAAGTGGAGTGGGGTATGCGAACTATGCTGACAATGTCGTGCAGTTCTTTGTAAAGCAGGCAGCGAATGCGGGCATCGATCTTTTTAGGATTTTCGACTGCTTCAATTGGGTTGAGAATATGCGCGTCTCGGTCGACGCTGCGCGCGAAGCGGGCAAGCTTGCCGAAGGAGCAATCTGTTATACCGGTGATATAAACGACCCGCTTCGTGCGAAATATTCATTGCAATACTATGTCGCCCTTGCCAGGGACCTTGAGCGGGCAGGCTGCAATATCTTGGGCGTAAAGGATATGGCGGGTCTGCTCAAGCCCGGGGCCGCGCGGCGCTTGATCGGCGCGTTGAAGCAGGAAGTGGGTCTGCCTATCCATTTTCATACGCATGACACGTCGGGCATATCCGCTGCGACTGTTTTGGCTGCGGTCGAGGCTGGTGCGGATGCCATTGATTTGGCAATGGACGCGTTATCGGGTGCGACTTCGCAGCCCTGCCTCGGATCGGTGGTGGCGGCTTTGCACGATGGGGGATGGCAAACCGGGATCGACCCTGAAGCGGTGCGGGCGATCAACTATTATTGGGAGGCTGTACGCGCTCTTTACGCCGGCTTCGAAAGCGATCAACGCACTGTTGGTGCTGATGTCTATTTGCATGAAATCCCGGGCGGTCAATACACGAACCTGAAAGAGCAAGCGCGGGCACTCGGATTGGCATCAAGAGCCCGGCCGGGCGAGTGTTGGGGTGGCGTAACATTCGATGTCGCGATGCCTTTCCTCAACGAAGATCCGTGGGAGTGTCTCGCGGTTATCCGTGCACGGGTGCCGAAAATACTTTTGCAGGCCCTGATACGAGGCTCAAGTGGAGTGGGGTATGCGAACTATGCTGACAAAGTCGTGCAGTTCTTTGTAAAGCAGGCAGCGAGTGCGGGCATCGATCTTTTCAGGATTTTCGACTGCTTCAGTTGGGTTGAGAATATGCGCGTCTCGGTCGACGCTGTGCGCGAAGCGGGCAAGCCGGTGATATGGGATGAGGTCTCCAAGACATATCGGGCAGTGAACGATATGTTCGGAGACATTGTGAAGGTCACACCGTCAATCCAAGGTCGTCGGTGACACGGCATTGCTTATGGTATCGCGAGGGCTGACTCCCGCCGCTGTATTGGCGTCGGAGCGGGAAGTGCCGTTTCCCGCGTCGGTGTTCGAAATGTTGCGTGGAGATATCGGTGATCCTCTGGGCGGATGGCCGGCAAATCTGAAGACGAAAGTAATGAAGGGCGCACCGCCGGTCACAGGCCACGGAGCATCGATAACCACACCGGCCGATTTTGACAGAGCCCGGACTGAGGCAAAGGGGCGCTGCGGCCGCTCACTTGATGATCGCGAACTCGCCAGTTATCTGCTGCATCCAGAAGTGTTCGTGGACTTAAACGCTGCGGTCGAATGTTATGGCCCGGTTTCTTCCTTGCCGACGGCTACTTTCTTTTGGGGTATGACGGCCGGCGAGGAAGTGGAAGTTGCACTAGAGCCGGGCAAGACGCTTGTCATTTCTCTCCAGGCCGTCGGGGACGCAGACGAGGAGGGCCGGGTCAGGGTATTTTTTGAGCTAAACGGACAGTCACGCGTGATCGTCGCGTTAAACCGGAGCGTGGTTAGAGGGCAACTGCCGCGCCGAAAGGCTGAAGACACAGATCCTCTCCATATCGCGGCTCCCATGCCGGGTATCGTTTCGAGGGTTGCTGTCAAGCCGGGAGATAAGGTGAAAAGCGGTGATGTCGTATTGACCGTCGAGGCCATGAAGATGGAGGCGACCGTCCATGCGCCGCACGAGGGAGAAATTCAAGAAGTCCTGGTGCGCCCTGGAAGCGCGATCGAGGCAAATGACCTGGTGGCGATCTATACGCCCGGGCGAAGAATTTAATTTCTCGACGTATTGCCAAGGCGTTACCGCGCAAGTCGTCGTGCAAGCGCTTACAGTTCTGATCTTCGGCGCGCCAGAGGAAAGCCTGTGGCAACTCCGCTATGTCCCATTCCGGAGCGCTCAAAGCTGCGCTTCGATGGTCCCCTGCAAATGTCCCGATCGGCAGGAAGGGTTGAGACGAGCAGGGTTGATACGCCACTACTTCGTCTGCAAGCCGCTGTCGGCTCTGTCCGATCCGGAGATCATCGGTTTCTGACTTCTCGCCGACCAGCGGATAACGCCGCCACGCATTTCTTTGTTTGCCAGCTGGTGCGTGGACAGCGAAGAAAGGCTATGTTTAAATTCTCAAAACAAATAAGCAACCTTGGGGAGAATCCTATGAAAAGGATGTCATTGGCGGCCATTGCTGCCGTTTTTGCGCTGGCTGCCGGCTCGGCGCAGGCGCAGACCGTCAGCATCGGCACGAGCCCCGTCGGCTCTTCGAACTATGCGCTGGGCAACGCGCTCGGCAAGGTAATGACAGAACAGCTGGGACTGAAGATCCGGGTGGTCCCCTTTGGCGGCGGCCAGCAGATCCTTCCGCTCATCAACAGCAAGCAGCTCGAGATGGCGCTGCCGTCGTCGACCGACGCTTATTTCGCCTTCAACGGGAATGGCGGCCCATTCAAGACGCCCAACAAGAAGCTGCGCGTCATCGCCACTGTGTTTCCATACTATCTGAGCTGGTACGTCCACAAGAATTCGCAGTATAAGACCCTCGCCGATCTGAAGGGCAAGAAGATAGCGACCGGCTTCACCGCCAATTCGGCGCAGCACACCACGTATCTTGCGGGCCTCGCCGCCTTCGGCGTCAAACCGTCGGATTTCGAGGACGTGCCGGTGCCGCACGTGGTTCGTGGCGCCGCCGATTTCATGCAGGGCAAGGTCGAGGCCTCCACCTTCGCCATTGGCGCCGGCAAGATGTCGGAAGTCGACGCCAAGGTCGGCGGTATCCGCTGGCTGAGCATGCCGGGCGATAAGGCGGCGGAACAGCGGGTCAAGGCAATCATGCCGGCCGCATTCATCGGTAAGCTGGAGCCGGCGAAGCCTTTAATCGGCATCGTCGGGCCCACCAACGTGATCTTCCACGACTATCTGGTCATGGGTGGTGCGCAGATGTCCGACGACACCGCATACAAAATTGCAAAGATGCTCTACGAGCAACAAGCGAAGCTGGTGGCAATCTCGAAGATTTACGGCCGCTACCACAAGCAGGATCTGGCACGCGATCACGGCGTTCCGTTCCATCCCGGCGCCATCAAGTTCTACAAAGAAGTCGGTATCTGGAAGCGGTAAGCCCGCTGGTTGGTTGTCCAATTCTGACATTTGCATCCCGCTGCTGCGAGCTCTCTGGCAAATGTCGGAATCAAAGGACCGCTAGCTACTATAAGATTCTAGTGGAGCTTCGAATTTGAAATTTGATAGACGGCTTGCCGCAAAAGGGTGTCAGATGTCAAATTCGCTCCACTAGCACGCGAAAGGCCTGAAACGGCATGACCGACATCGCCGGCGACCCGCTTGACCAGCCGGCGCCCTGGATAGGCATGGTGGTGAAAATCCTCGCCGCCGTGCTGACGCTTGCGGCGCTCGCCTGGGCGGCCGATCTCTACCGCACTTTCGGACTGCTGCTGATCGACGAGCAGTACAATGCCTTCATCCTGGCGCTGGCGCTGGTACTCGTCTTTCTCACGTACCGGGTGCGTAAGCACGGCTCGCGTCGCGTGCCGTGGTACGACATCGTTGCGGCCTTGGTCGGTATGGTCTCGGCGCTTTACGTCGCCTACGATTATCGAGCGCTATCGGACGCCATTGCTTTCCGACCGCTGCATGGCGTCATTATCGGTACCGTCCTCTTGGTGCTGGTGTTCGAGGGCCTGCGTCGCTGCAGCGGCAACGTGCTGGCCGGCATCCTCATCGTCTTTATTGCCTACGGGTTTCTCGGCTGGCTGCTGCCGGGCGATCTGCAAGGCCGTTACGTCCGCCCCGATGGCCTCCTGATTTATCTCGCGCTCGACGTCAACGGCGTGTTCGGCTCGGTTTTCGGCGTAGCCTCGACTGTCGTGGTGTCGTTCCTGTTCTTCGGCTCGCTCCTGGCGCGCTCGGGTGGCGCCAATTTTTTCACCGATCTCGCAGTCGCCGCCTTTGGCCAATACCGCGGCGGCGCGGCCAAGATCGCGATCATCGCCTCGTCCTTGTTTGGCACCATTTCCGGCAACGCCGTCTCCAATGTGGTGTCGACCGGCATCGTCACCATCCCGATGATGAAGAAATCCGGCTACAAGGCACACGACGCCGGCGCCATTGAGGCGGTGGCCTCGACCGGTGGCCAACTCATGCCGCCGATCATGGGCGCCGCCGCTTTCATCATGGCAGAACTACTGGCGCGACCCTACAGCGACATTGTCATCGCCGCGACGATACCAGCCATCCTTTATTATTCGGCGCTGTTCATCCAGGCCGACCTGGAAGCGGCGAAGAGCAACATCGCCCCGGTGCCGCGCTCGGACTTGCGTCCCGTGCGCCAGGTGCTGCGCGAGGGCTGGTATTTCCCGATTCCCTTCGCCATCGTCGTCTCAGGCCTGTTTGGATTTAATCTCAGCCCCGACACGGCCGCGCTTTACGCCTCCGGGTCGCTTATCGTCTGCGGGCTGTTCGGCAGCTACGGTGGCAAGCGCATGAGGTTCATTGAGGTGATCGATGCGCTGGTCGAGACCGGCCGCAGCGCGCTCGACATCCTGATGATCGCTGCCGCTGCCGGCTTCATCATCGGCGTGCTCAACGTCTCGGGGCTCAATTTCGCGCTTACGATGACGCTAATCCATCTCGGCGCCGGAAATACCGCGCTGCTCCTGGTGTTGGCGGCGGGCATTGCGATCGTGCTTGGGATGGGTATGCCGACGGTGGGCGTCTATGTCCTGCTAGCTTCGCTGGTGGCGCCGGCGCTGATCCAGGTCGGCATTCCCGATCTCGCCGCGCACTTGTTTGTGCTCTATTTCGGCATGATGTCGATGACTACACCGCCGGTGGCGATCGCCGCCTTCACCGCGGCGAGCATTGCCCAGGCCGACCCGATCCGCACCGGCTTTGCTGGCGTGCGCTTCGGGTGGTCGGCCTATATCGTGCCCTTCCTGTTCGTCTCCTCGCCGACGCTGTTGATGCAGGGGCCGATACCCGATGTGGTCCTCGCGGTCGGCACCGCAATCATGGGCGTCTATCTAGTATCGGTCGCCGTCGCCGGGTTCATGACGAGACCGGTCGGCTTCGTGTTGCGCATAGCGTTCGCGCTGGCGGGCGTGGCGCTGATGGTGCCGGCGCGCGCGTTCGTCGGGGCGATCTGGACCGACATTGTCGGCTTTGCCGCGGGGTGTGCCTTGATCGCATCGCAGCTCGATATCGTGCGCAACCTGCATCCATCGCTGGGCAAGAAAGCCTGACCGTGGTGCAGGCCGTCCTTTTTCGGAAATTCCTCGCATGACCGACATTGCCAAAGTCGAAACGCTGTTCCAATTGCTCGCTATCGCCAAACGTAACCTGACGCCGGGGGCGTGGGATTACCTGATGGGCGGGGCTGAAACCGAGACCACGCTCAATCAGAACCGGCGCGCCCTTGACCGTTGGGCACTGCGGCCGCGGGTGCTGCGCGATGTCTCGCAGATCGACGCCTCGACCACGCTGCTCGGCCAGAAATTGAAATTGCCCATCGTGCTGGCACCGATCGGCTCAATGCAGGACCTGCTGGCCGAAGGCGGCGTGGCGCCGACTCGAGCCGCGGCGCGCACCGGCGTCGTCCACATGTTGAGCTCGGTTTGCGCGCCCGGCATGGAGGAAGTCGCGCGCGCCGCGGATTATCCCAAGTTCTTCCAGCTATATGTGCGCGGCGACAAGGACTGGGTGGACGACACTCTGAAGCGCGCGCTGATCTGCGGTTACCGCGCGATTGCTCTCACCGTCGACCGTGCCACCTACGGGCGCCGCGAACGTGATCTCGCCAAGGGCCACAGCCCGACCGCCCGAAAGAACGCGGCCGCTGAAGTCTATCAGGCGGCGTTTAATTGGAACGATGTCGACCGTATCCGCTCTTATGTAAAGGTGCCGCTGATCCTCAAGGGCATCGCCACCGCCGAGGACGCCGAGCTGGCGGTCGCGCACGGCGTCGATTGCGTCTACGTCTCCAACCATGGCGGCCGCCAGCTCGACCATGCGCAAGGCTCTATCGCAGCGCTGCCGGAGATCGTCGCGGCGGTCAAAGGCCGCGCCGAGATCATTGTCGACGGCACCATCTTGCGCGGCACCGATATCATCAAGGCGTTGTCACTCGGCGCCAATGCAGTGGGCATGGGCCGCGCGCAGGGCATCGCGCTCAGCGCCGGGGGCGAGGACGCGGTGGTGCGCATGATCGAAATCATTGAAAACGAATTACGCTGCGCCATGGCGCTGCTCGGCGCTGCCAAAATTGCGGAACTGGGGCCGCACTTGCTGGCGCCGGCGGAGCCGCTCGCCCGCAACTGGCTGGAAAGCGCTTTTCCGCTCGTGCGCGAGGGCTACGGTGCGCCGGCGGGCGACATTCGCAACTTGTCGCTTCAGTTGCCCGAATGAGTCTATAATTCCCCGATTTGCTGACGGACGGGAGGAAGACGATCATGACACAACGTTTGCCGCTATTGTCCGATGAAGAGGCGACCGGGGTCGCCAAGGACACGCTGACTGGCTCGACTAAGATGCTGGGGCGCTCATCGAACTTGCTGCGCATCCTGTGCAAGCACACGCCGTATCTTGGACGCTGGTTCATCGGTTTCGTCGCCGCCACACGCCAGCCGGCGCTCGGTGCCGTGTCCGACGTCCACTTCCGCAATCTCGCCAACATCAAGACCTCGATGGTCAACGCCTGCCCGTACTGCACCACACACACCTCGATGTACGGTCAGGCTTGCGGCGGGATCTCCGACGCCCAGCTCGAAGCCATGCAGGGCGACGCGTGGAAGACCAGCGATCTGTTCGACGAGCGTGAGAAGGCGGCCATCGCCTGGGCCGAGGCGGTCACCCTCAATACCGCCAAGAGCGACAAGGTGCTGTGGGAGAAAATGAAGAGCCTGTTCACCGATGCCGAGATCGTCGAGATCACCATGGCCTCGGCGATGTTCAACATGATCAACCGGTTGAACGATACGTTCTGGACCGAATTGGAAACAGTCGAATACAACAGGCGCCAGGGCAAGGCGGTTAAAGGCGTCTCGCTCGCCGATATCGATGCTTACGCCGGTGGTCCCGCTTTTATCAGTGGCATCGGCGTGGCGGCGGCGGAATAGGAAACCATCAACGCGGGCGTCAATCGCAACGCACGGTCATCCCGCCGTCAACCACAATCTCGGTACCGGTAATAAAGCGCGCTTCGTCGGACGCGAGGAACAACGCCGCGTTCGCGGTGTCACGGCCGTCGCCCATGAAGCCGAGCGGAATGCGCTTGAGGCGTGAGGCGAGCAGGGCCCCGACGTCGCCGCCGGCGCGCTGGCCGGCGAGCCGTGCCTCCACCATCGGCGTGTGCAATTGGCCGGGGATCACCGTGTTCACGCGGATGCCTTTGCTCGCGTATTGCACCGCCACCACCCGTGACATCTGGATGACGCCGGCCTTGGTCGAGGCGTAGCCGACCTGTGCCGCGCCGGTCCAGCGCAGGCCGGAGCTCGAGGCGACGTTGACGATTGCGCCCTTCTGCTGGCGCTCCATGATGGGCAGTACGTTCTTGAGGGTGAGGAACACGCTCTTGAGATTATAGTCGACCTGCCGTTGGAATACCTCTTCCGTCATCTCCACCGGCCCGCCATGTGCCGAGCCGCCGACATTGTTCACCAGCACGTCGACGCGGCCGTAGTGCTTCTCACAAGCCTGCACCATCGCCGCCACGGATTCACCGCTGGTCACGTCGCACTGGTGCACGACGATTTCGCCGCCGGCCACTTTCACCTGCTGAATGGTTTCCTCGACACTCTCCGGTTTGAGATCGACTGCGAAGATCCTGGCGCCTTCTTGGGCGAAGCGCACGGCGGTCGCGCGCCCGTTACCCCAACCGGGGCCGATGCAACCGGCGCCGGTAACAATGGCGACCTTCTCATGCAGACGCCCGCTCATTGTTGTCTCCTTATTTTTTGGCCGCCGGCGCGAACCGGTAGAAGCGCTGCGGGTTGTCGACCAGCAGCGCCTGGCGCGCGGCTTCGCTCGGCGCGATCTCCGCCAGGATATCCACCAGCACGCCGTCGTCGGGCATCGGCCCTTGATGATTGGGATGGGGCCAGTCGAGGCCCCAGACGCAGCGGTCGCCTGCTTCTTCCATCAGCTTGCGCGCGAACGGGACGGCATCGGCGTAGGGCGGTCCTTTCCGCGTTGCACGGTCTGAGCCGCTCACCTTCACCCAGACATTGCGGTCTTCCAGCAGCTTGAGCAGGTCTTTGAACGGCTCCTGGTCGAGCCCATTAGAAGCGTCGATCCGGCCCATGTGGTCGATCACCACCGGGACGGCTGAGCGTTTCAGCGCCGGCGTCAGCTCGCCGATCAGATCGGCCGCCATGTGGATTTGCAGATGCCAGCCGATGTCGGCGAGCCGCTTGCCGAAGGCCACCGCCTCGTCGATGGTCGCGGCCGGGGCCAGGTGCGGCATGTAGTGGAAGCGCGCGCCGCGGAAGCCCTGCGAGTCCAGCCGCTTCAATTCGGCGTCCGAAATCGCCACCGGCATCAGTCCGACGCCCAGATAACTGCCGCCTTTGGCGGCGATGGCGTCGGCGGAGACCGAGAGATCGTAGCCGTGCGCCGCCGTATGCACGATCACGCAGCGCTCGATGCCGAGAAATTCATGCAGCGCGAACAGCTTTTCCTTCGGCGCGTCGGACGGCGTGAAGCTGCGTCCCTCGGCGAAGGGAAATCGCGCACGGGGGCCGAACACGTGTACATGGGCGTCGCACGCGCCCGGTGGCAGCTTCAGCTTCGGCTTGTTCGGCGTCGCGATCCAGGTCGGCGGCTCGGCCGGCGTGTCGGCGCTGTGCTTGGGAGGGGCGTTCATGGCTCGTCCGCGAATTCGGCGAAGGTACCGTCGAAAGCGGGTTCGCGCTTGCTGAAAGCGTCGAACCAGGACACCAACCCCGTATAGACCGGCCGCCAGTCCACAGGCTTGCGCCGGTCGAGATAGCCGAGCGCGCAGGAGAGTCCGATGGTCACGATGTCGGTCTTGCTCTGGTCGGGCGGGGCGGCTTCGAAGGCGGCGAGCCCCCGGCTGATCTTGCCACGCTGCAATTTGAGAAAGCGCTCGGAGTAAGTGCCGGGGTCGCGGTAGCGGGCTTCATAGACCACGAGCAGAGCCGCATCCATGATGCCGTCGGCGAGCGCGGCGGCCGTCAGTGCCTTGTAGCGGGCGAGCCCCTGAGCCGGCAGGAGTTGATGAGAGCCCGCCGCTTCCTGCAAGAACTCGATGATTACCCGGCTGTCGAAGATCGGGCTGCCGTCTTCGAGCAGCAGGCACGGCATTTTGCCAAGGGGGTTCTGCTTGCGCAGCGTGTCCATCTCGTCGCGCGTATTGGCTGGCGTTAATGTGATCCGATCCTGCAATCCCAGCACCTCGATTGCCATGCGCACCTTGCGGCCGAACGGTGAGGTCAGCGTCGAGCGCAGCACGAATTTTTCCGTCATTCCAAAACGCTCCAACTACATCGTCCGCGGCAGATACAGCGCCAACTGCGGGAACAGGCACAGCAGCAGCAGCATCACGAAGCCGGCAATGACGTAAGGGACCAGCCCCATGAACACGTGCTCGAGCTCGACCCGGCCGTCCGAAGTGCCCTGCACCACGAAGCAGTTGACGCCGACCGGCGGCGTGACCGCGCCGATCTCCACCAGCAGCACCACGAAGACGCCGAACCAAACGGGATCGAAGCCGAGCTTCATCATCACCGGATGGGTGATCGGCAGCGTGATGGCGAGCAGGGCCGGGGCGTCCATCATCATGCCGAAAATCAGGTAGATGATGGTGATCAGCAGCACGATCACCCAGCGGTTGACGTTGAGCGTGGTGAGGAAATCGCCGAGCGTGTTGGCGACACCCGAGAGCGCCAGGAAGCGCGAGAAGATCAGCGCGGAGATGATGATGGCGAAGATCATTGCCGACGTCTTCACCGTCTCGCGCAGCACTTCCATGAGCTGCAGCTTCTTGATGCTGCGCTGGCGGATCAGCGCCAGCACCAGGGTCACGCCGGCGCCGGCGCCGCCGGCCTCGGTCGGCGTGAACACGCCGAGATAGAGCCCCAGGATGATACAGGTGATCACCAGCACCAGCGGGCCGGCGAGCCGCAGCGAATACAGCTTTTCGCGGAAGGTGTATCTTTCCTTTGTGCGCGGCGCGTATTCCGGGTGACGGAAGACGGTGACGAGCGTCGCCCCGCACAGCACGATGGCGAACAGGAAGCCGGGAATGACGCCGGCGATCAGCAACTGGCCGATCGAAGAATCGGTGAGGATGCCGAAGATCACCATCACCGCACTCGGCGGGATCATCACCGCCAGGGTGCCGGCGATGGCGATGGAGGCGGAGGCCAGCCGCTTGTCGTAGCCGCGGTCAAGCATCTGCGGCAGCGCCAGCTTGGTGAAAACGGTGGCGGTGCCGATCGACGACCCCGAAGCGGCGCCGAAGGCGGCGGCGCCGAGCGTGGTGGAGATGGCGAGCCCGCCGGGGAGCGCCCCGAACCACTTGTGCGCGGCGTCGAACAGGTCCTCGCCAAGGCCGGCACGCATGGCGAACATGCCCATCAGCAGGAACAGTGGAATGACGCTGAAATGGAAACTGTGGGTGGTCTCGAAGAAAACCGTACTCAGCATCGAAGTGGCAGCGTGGAAGCCGACCACCGAGACGAGGCCGATCGCGCCGACCGCGCCGAGCGCCACCATCACGTTGATGCCGGCGAGGATCGCGGCGAAAAGCGCGATGACGCCGACGAGGCCGAGTTCGAGCGCGGCCATCAGATCTGCTCCATGGCGCGTTCGTCGTCGGCCGAGATCGGCATCATCGTCTCGGCGATGGCGTCGAGCATGAACTGGAACGCCAACAGCGCAATGCCGAAGAATACGATGAACTTCATCGGCCAGAGCGGAAACACCACTTCGCCCCATTCCTGCTCGCCGAACGAAAAGGATTGGGCGGCGAAGATCCAGGCGGCATAGGCGCACCAGGTAAAGAAGGCGCAGCCGCAGAGCATGGCGATGATGCTCATGATTCGGGCGATGCGCTTTGGCAGCCGCCGCGTGATCAGGTTCACCCGGATGTGACCGCCGTCATATTGGGTGAGCGCGATCGAGAGGAAGATGACGATGACCAGCAGGGATTCGGTGAACTCCAGCGTGCCGGTCACCGGCGCGTTGAACAGGTAGCGGCCAATGACGTTCGCCACCACCAGCAGCATCATGACGAAGGTGGCGACCTCGGCAATATATCCAAAGCCGCGCAGCAGGCGGCCATAGCCCCGGTACAGGCGTTGGAAGGCGGACATAGCGGCGGTCTCGGGCGAGGGCAGGCGGCCTCAGCGGCCGCCCGCTAGTGCGGTGGATTTTAAGTTCGTTCCATTTTCTGCGAGCCAAGTCCTCGAACGAACTTCGAATCCAAACCGCACTAGAAACATAAAGATGCTGGTGTCCTTTTGAATCCGAAGTTCGCACAGAGCACGCTGGAGAATCTGACAAACTTCGGATTTCGGAGCTCTAGTGGAGCGAATTTGACATTTTGATACCCATTTGCGGCAAGCCACTCATCAAAATGTCAAATTCAAAGCTCCACTAGAATCAAATAGTTGCTGGTGGTCCTTTGATTCCGACATTTGCTCGGGAACTTGCAGCAGCGGGATGCAAATGTCGGTATCGGACCACTAGCTGCCGATCAGCGGTTTTCGATCTCGTCCACGATGGTGTGGACGTCGTCGTCTGTCAGGCCGGCGGCCTTGGCCTTCTGCACCCACTTCTGCCGTACCGCCTGCACGCCCTGCGACTTGGCGGCTTCGTCGAGCGCGCTGCCGGGCAGATGGGTGACGGTCACGCCCTTTTTCTTCCAGCCCGCCAGGATCTTTTGGGTGAGTTCGTCGAGGGTGACCGTGTAGCGCATGGCGTATTCGCGGCCGAGGCCGTCAAGGATCGCCTTGGTCTGCGGATCGAGCGCGTCGTAGCTCTTCTTGTTCATGGCGATCAGGTGGCCGAATGAGGCTCCGATTGGCACATCGACGTAGTATTTCGCCACCTCGTCGTACTTCCAGCCGTGCGCCAGCGACGGGCCGATCGGCGAACAGTCGAGGATGCCACGCTGCAGCGCCGTATAGCCGTCGGACGACGTCATCGACACCGGCGTGCCGCCGAGCGCGTGCACCAGCGCCGGATAGGCGAAGCCGTAGGTGCGGATGCGCTTGCCCTTGAAGTCGGCGATCGACTTGATCGGCTTGTTGCAGATGATGCCGTATTTCTCCAGCGGCCGGAAACCGATGACCTTGAGATTATACTTCGCCAGTTCTTTGTCGAACTGTGGATATTGGCGGTGCCAGAGCTGCAGCAGCTCGGCGATCTCGATGGTCGAGTGCGGCTGTGGTATGAAGTAGCCGATGGCGTTGTTGAGCGGGAATTTGTCGGGGAAATAAGGGGTGATGATATCTCCGATGTCGCCGACACCGCCCGATAGCGCATCCGGGATTTCCTTGGACTTGGCGACGCTGCCGCCCCAGAACATCTGAATGGTGTCCTTGCCGGCGGTGCGCTTCTTGAACTCTTCGACGAACCACTTGGTGCTGATCGACTGCGCGTCGCCGGCGGCTTCCGGCTTGAAGGTGATCCACTTCAGCGTCTTGGCCTGCACGGGTGCGACCGCCCCCGCGAAAACCAGGGCCAACGCCGCCGCCGATGCGGCAACGCAAAAACGACCGATAAATCCCGGCATGGAAATCCTCCCGATATGGTGACGTTTCTTGACTTGAACGAACGATAGTTCGATCGCCTGAGCGCCGCAATGGCCGGTGCTCGCTGCGGGCAATACTATTTCGGCATGGAAATCGCGGCGCCGCCCGTGTGCGGCGACGCGAGGGTGAATGGGCGCACGCTCAGTTGAGTTGCGCGCCGGCCCAGGCCTTGCCGCGCACCAATGTTCGGCAGACGTCGTGTAGCATCGCGCTCGCATCCAAAGTCAACTTAGGCAATTGTTCACGCAGGGTGACGATGGTCACTTGCGTTGACAGCGCCGGCCGCGCGATCGGATAGATGGTTAGTTTCTTGCGCAGCACTTCGTCCTGCACCGCGGCGTAAGTGAGGATGGTGTAGCCGAGGCCGCGTTCGACCAGTACCTTGGCGAAGGCGACGCTGTCGGCCTCGATCTTGATGCGCAGGCGGACGCCGTGTTCGAGGGCGGCATTTTCGACCAGCCGGCGGTTGGTGTGCGCCATGTTGGGCAGGATCAGCGGCAGCTCGCCGAGGTCGCGGATGCGGAAGCTTGCCGGGTGTTTCCTGTCCTTGCCGCGCCGCGCCGTCGGTCCGATCACCATCATCCGTTCGCTCAAAAGCGGGCTGATAGCAAGCGTTTCCAGGTGCGGAGGGTTATGCATCAGGGCGATGTCGATGCGCTTTTCCAACAGCCATTCCTGCAGCGAACTGGCGACGCCCTCGCGTATGTGCAGCGTGGTCTGCGGCCAAGCCTTCTGGAAACGCTCGACGAAGTTCGGCACCAGAATGCGTCCGGCCGCCGGCGGCGCGCCGAGGGTGATGCGGCCGTGCGCGGTTCCGCGGTTTTCCTTGATTTCCTCGCCGGTCTGATAGACGAGATGAGCGATTGCCTCCGCGCGCTCGAGCAGCAGCGAGCCCGCCGCGCTTAGGCGTACGCCGCGGCCATGACGGGCGAACAGCGAAACGCCGAGTTCGTGCTCGAGCTTCTTGATCTGCCGGCTCAGGGCCGGCTGCGCCAGGCGTAATTCCTGCGCCGCGCGGCTGACGCTGCCGGCGCGCGCCACGCGCATGAAGTTTCGAAGCTCGCGCAGTTCCATAGGAGTCTCGCTAGAGGATATACCGTCAAAGCATATCTTAGCCTATTGCTATGCTCGCGCCAAACGAGCGGAGCGGCTTGGCGCGCTTGGCCATGCGCGGCCGGAGGGTCTATACCCGGCCGCACAGACGGCGGAGGTAATCCTCGTGAGTGGCAAGAGCGCTGCGATCAAACTTCTGGTGCTGGAAGGCGACGGCATAGGCCCGGAGATCACCGCTGCCACCTTGCAGGTGCTGCGTGCGGCAGACCGCGTCTTCGCGCTGGGTCTTGGCTTCGACCAAGCCGTCATCGGCTGGGCCGCGCATCGTGATCAAGGCACGACTTTTCCGCAAGCGACCCTCGACAAGGCCAAGGCCGCCAGTGGTGTGTTGCTCGGGCCGGTATCGCACAATGAGTATCCGCCGGCCGCAGAGGGCGGTCTTAACCCGTCCGGCGAGTTGCGCAAGCGGCTCGATCTCTACGCCAACATCCGCCCGGCGCGCTCGCGCCCCGGCTTTGCGCCGCGCTGCGGCAAGCCGGTCGATCTCGTCATCGTGCGAGAGAACACCGAGGGCTTCTATGCCGATCGTTCGATGTTTGCCGGTCCCGGCGAATTTATGCCGACGCCCGATCTGGCGATGGCCGTGCGCAAGATTACCCGTGGGGGTTCGAACTCGCATTGCGGAGGCTGCATTCAAGCTCGCGCGGCAGCGGCGGCGCAAGGTGACGTCGGTGCATAAATCCAATGTGCTGCGTGTGTCCGACGGGCTTTATCTCGAATGCTCCCGCGCGGTGGCGGCGCGCTACCCCGACGTCGAATATGAGGAGCGCATCGTCGACGCCATGGCCGCGCTGTTGGTGCGCGACGCCAGCCAGTTCGACGTCATTGTTTCCACCAACATGTTCGGCGACATTCTTTCCGACGAAGCCGCCGAGATTTCCGGCAGCCTGGGGCTGGCGGCGTCTCTGAATGCCGGCACCGACCACGCGGTGGCGCAGGCCCAGCACGGCTCGGCGCCCGATATCGCCGGCAAAAACATCGCTAATCCGTCGTCGCTGGTCGGTTCGGCGGCTATGCTGCTCGCCTGGCTGGGCGATCGGCGCGGCGACGACAAGCTGGTCATGGCCGCGGGGGCGATCGAAGACGCGCTCGATCAAGTAATCGCCGATCCGGCCACGCGCACGCCCGACATGGGCGGCAAGCTTGGCACCGACGCCTTCGCCGAGAAAGTGGCGCAGGCGGTGTCTGCCTCGTAAAGCCAGTCGGTCGGCTTGCCCTCGGGCGCCCTTTAACCGATAGATCGGCCGGGGACGCTGAACGGACCCGCATGATAAAGCTGCCAGCGATAGCAAGGGAGAACGTCCGTGGGATCGACGCATGCGGAGATCAAGGAGAAGCTGATCTGGGCGGGGAAGGTCCTGGTCGATGAGGGACAGGACGATTTCACCCGCGGGCACATTTCGTGCCGCTTGCCTGACGATCACGCGCTCTTCTTCATGAAGCCGCACAGCGTGGGGCTCGACGAAATCACCGTCGAAAACATTCTAACCGTCGATCTCGACGGCAAGGTCGTCGCCGGCACCGCGCGGCGCCACAGCGAGGTCTATATCCACTCCGAAATTTACAAGGCGCGGCCGGACGTGCAGTGCGTGCTGCACACCCATCCGCCCTACAGCGTCGCCCTGTCGGCCTCAGCCAATCCGTTATTGGCCTACAGCCAGCCGGGCGCGCTGTTCCACAACGCGGTCGGACTCTATGAGGATACGATCTACCTCATCCGCAGCGAGGATATGGGGACGGGCGTCGCGCGTGCGCTTGGGCCCAATCTGGCGGTGCTGCTCAAGAACCACGGCGCGGTCACCGCCGGGCGGACGATTGCCGAGACCGTCGTCGGCATGATCATGCTGGAAAACGCGGCGATGATTCAGATGATCGCGCAAGCCGCCGGCGAGACGCGGCCGCTATTTCCGCTGGCCGACATCGAAAAGCTGAAGGAGGCCATCGGCCGGCTGGATCAGTTCGACGTCAATTTCGATTATCTGGTGCGCCGGGCGCGCCGCCGGTCGCGATAAGACGGCACCGTCGCGAAGGTCGGCTACTCGCGGTCCCGGCCGGTGATCTCGGCCTGCCAAGGCGCGACCTTGTGCTCAACCCAGCCGATGAAGCTGTTGAGCCCGACTGCCAACAGCATCAGCACGATGATCGGCACGAACATCGTCGCGGTGTCGTAGTTGTTGGCCGAGTTGATGATCACCGCGCCGAGCCCGGTGATGGTGGTGAAGAATTCCGCGATCACCATGCCGACCACTGCGCGGCCGACCGCCAGGCGGATCCCGGCCATGATGTAGGGCAGGGTGGCCGGCAGGATGATGCGGCGCAGGATGACGACGTCGGGCGCCACGAACGACTTGCCGACCTCGATCAGCGTCTTCGGCACGGCGGTGACGCCGAGCCAGGTGTTGATGCATATCGGGAACACCGACATCAGGAACACTACCGCAATCTTCACCGTGACGCCGAGGCCGAGCCACAGCATCAACAGCGGCACCAGCGCGACCAGCGGCATGGCGTAGCCGGCGGTGACGTAGATGCCGAGGGCTGCCTCCGCCGTGCGGAAGCGGCCGAGCAGCAGGCCGAACGGCACGCCGAGCACGATGGCGAGGATGTAGCCGGCCACGAACGAGCGCAGGCTGCTCGACAGCGCTTCCCACAGTTCGCCGCTGACGGTCAGGTGCCAGAACGCCGCCGCGATGGCGCTCGGATAGGAGAAGAAGATCGGGTTGATGTTGCGGCCGAAGATTTCCCACACGGTCAGCGCGACGATGACCGACAGGGTCGTGATCGCCCAGCGCGGCAGCGGCCGCCGCTCGGCCGGTTCCGCCGGTGCTTCACTGTCCTGGTGAGTATCGGTAATGTCGGCCATGAGGGGCTCAGTGGATGGCCGGCGCGCCGTGCAGCGCGCGCCAGACCTTGTAACGGGTTTCAGCGAATTCCGGCGTGCCGCGGATCAAGCCGAGGTCGCCGCGCGGGCGCGGCAGCGGCACGCGCATCTCCTCCTGCACGCGGCCCTCGCGCATCACCACGATGCGGTCGGCGATCAGCACGGCTTCGTCGAGGTCGTGGGTGACGAACAGCACGGTCTTCCGGGTGCGGCCGTGAATGTCGAGCAGTTCGGCCTGCAGCGACTCGCGGGTCTGTGCGTCGAGCGCGCCGAACGGCTCGTCCATCAGCAGCACGGAGGGGTCGATGGCGAGCGCCCGGGCGATACCGACGCGCTGCTTCATGCCGCCGGAGAGCTGGTGCGGGCGGCGGTTCTGCGAGTCGGTCAGACCGACGAGATCGAGGTATTTCTCGGCGGTCTCGCGCAACTGCTTACCGCGCATGCCCTTCATCTCCAGGCCGAACATGATGTTCTGCCTGGCCGACAGCCAGGGCAGCAGTTCGGCGTGCTGGAACACCATGCCGCGGTCGTGGCCGCAGCCGCGCACCACGTGGCCGTCGACCACGACGCGGCCACCGCTGGCGGCGTCGAGCCCCATGGCGACGCGCAACGCAGTGGTCTTGCCGCAGCCTGAGGGGCCGATCAGCGCGACGATCTCGCCGTCGCTGACCTTGAAGCTGACGCGATCGAGCGCCTGTACCTGATGCACCTCGCCGTCGACGCGCAAGGTGAAGCGCTTGGAGACGTCGAGGAAAGTGACTTCACCCATTGTGGTTCTCTTAGCTGACGACTCCGGGCGTGTCCGCCGGCGCGCATTCATGCGTCGGCGGACGTCTCGGAACGACAGATCACATACCGGTCATCTTAAGGGCTTGTTCACGCACCTGCGGCGCCGTGACCTTCTTCAGATCGACCGGCTTCTTCAGCTTGCCGACCTTCACCAGTTGGTCCTGCAGCCAGGCGAACTTGTCCATCGGCAGCGGGATGGTGGCATCGACCGCGTGGTGCTTGACCGCGTCGTCGTAGACGAAGGCCGGACGCGGATCGTTCGGCTTGGCGTGGATGATCTTCTTGGTCAGCGCGATGGCCTCGTCCCGATGCGTCAGCGCAAAATGCAGCGCGTTCATCTGGGCGGCGAGGAAATGCGCGGCCAGATCGCCCTTCTCATCGAGCACCTTCTGGCTGGTCATGATGCAGTCGCGCACGAACATCGGCATCGCGTCGCGGCCCGCCAGCAGCAGATGCAGGTTCTTGGGCATGATCGGCTCGACCTCGTTCGACACCACCGCGGCGTCGACCACGCCGCCGACCAGCGCGTTGTAGCGGTCGTGGTCGCCGCCGACCGAGGCGAGCTTAACGGTCTTGGGGTCCACGTTGTATTTGGCCATCGCGAAACGCGCCAGCATGGCCGGCATCGAGTTCGGCGCGGAGATCGCGACGGTCTTGCCCTTGAGGTCAGCGAGCTTCTTGATGCTGTCCTTGGCGTAGATGCCATGCGGCAGCACCAGCCAGTGGCAGCCGAGGATGCGCACGTCGGCGCCTCGCTGGTCGGCCGCGAACACGCCCTGCGGCCCGCCTTCGTAGCTGTCGAGCTGGCCGGCAAGCAGCGCCTTGAGCTCGATTTGGTCGTTGCGGAATTCGGAGGTCTCCAGCTTGAGGCCCTGCTTTTTCGCGAAATCGCGCGTCGTCACCATCATGAAGATGCCGGCGTCGGCCTTGGCCTTGATCATGCCGTGACGCCACACCTTCTCCTGCGCGTGCGCCGACGCGGCCAGTCCCGCGAGCCCCACCGCGGCCGCCAATCCGATACGGGCGCAGATCCAAATACGGTTTTGCATTCTTCCTTCCTCCCTGCTTTTCCTTGGATACCTTGCGGCCCCCTTTGGCTGCAAACCTATCATCATTATCTCCGCGTGGATATCGGTACGCGGGAATCGCGTCCATCCCCATTTGGTCTGCGCGGTTTCGCAATAAGTGGGATCCTGGAAATCGGCCTCTTGGCGCCGTCAGCGGACAACCGACGCAAAGCACCGGATGCCAAAGCCTAGCCGGTAAGCCTTGCTCCGGCTTCCTTGGCCGCGTCCTCCATGGTCATGAACACCGCGCCCTCGCGCATCATGGTGTCGACCATCTCCTCCAGCGCCAGCATGCGATAGCCGCGCCCGATCACGTAAGGATGCATGGTGTAGGTCAGCACGCCCCAGTCCACGTTGCGCTTCATATAGATGAATTCGTCGAGCCAGTTCTGCATCACCGTGCGCGCCGATTGCAGCCCCGGCATCAGGCTTGACGGCATGCGCAGGAATTCGAAATGCGGGAAGTCGTCGAGCGACCAGCTGATGGGCATCTCGATCAGCGAAGTTTCCTCGCCGAAATGAAACGGCTCGCCCAGCTTCGCGGCATCGCCGCGCCGCGCCCGGTAGGGCAGGTAGTCGGAGCCCATCAGGCTCGATTTCATATTGGAAGCCGTGCTTGAGCAATAGGTCGACGGTGTTCTCGCTCAGGTCCCACGACGCCGAGCGGTAGCCGCGCGCCTTCTTACCGGTAAGCCGCGCGATTGCCTCGTTGGCGCGGACTAGGTCGGCTTCCTCCTCCTCACGGCTTTGCGTCGCCGGCGGGATGTGCGCCCAGCTGTGGTGCGCCACTTCATGGCCGCCCGTCACCACCGCCTCGCATTCGCGCGGCCAGCTTTCGATGGTGAAGCCGGGGATGAACCAGGTGGCGAGAATGTCGCGCGCCTTAAGGAACGACAGTATCCGGCGTGATCCGATAGCGCCGAATTCGCCGCGCGACAGCGGGTTCGGGCTGGTCAGCCCGCGCGAGATGAAGCCGCATTGCGTGTCGAAGTCGAAGGTCAGGCAGACGATATGGCGGGGCACGGGTGTTCACGGGGTGAAGTGTTGCAGCCGACGCGGTGCGGCATGATAGAAAGGCGGGCGGGGGTTAAGCAATGGCAATCAAGGAAATCGGCATCATCGTCAACGGCGCCACCGGGCGCATCGGCTCGACCCAGCACCTCGCCAATGCGCTGGTGCCGATGCGCGGCGCGGGGGGCGTTGCCTGCGGTGACGATCGCATCGTGCCGAAGCTGCTGCTGGTCGGCCGCAATATCGAGAAACTCACGTCGATCGCGCAACGCCACGGCATCGACGCGGTAACGACCGATCTCGATGCGGCACTGGCGCGGCCCGACTATCCTGTTTTCTTTGACGCCGCTGCCACCCGTCAGCGCGTCGATACGCTGTACAAGGCGATCGCGGCGGGAAAGCACATCTACAGCTGAAAAGCCGGTGGCCCCGACGGTGGCCGAAGGCATGGCGCTCTTGAAGGCCGCCGAGGCCAAAGGCCTCAGGCACGGCGCGGTCGAGGACAAGATCTATCTGCCGGGTTTCCAGAAGCTCTTGGGGCTCGCGCGCGACGGCTTCTTCGGCCGGATCACCGGCTTCCGCCTCGAATTCGGCTGGTGGGTGTTCGACGGAGCCGAGAGGCCAAGCCAGCGTTCGAGCTGGAATTACCGCCGCAGCGGCGGTGGCGGGATGACCTCCGATATGTATCCGCATTGGCGCTATGTGATCGAAGACATCCTCGGCCCCATCCGTCGCGTGGTGACGACCGCCACCACCGGCATCCCCGAACGCGTCGACGAAAACGGTCATCGGTTCACCGTCGATGTCGACGACAGCTCGATGACCCTGGTGGAACTGGCAAATGGCGCCGCCGGCGCCATCATCTCGTCCTGGGCGACGCGTGCGCGCGGCGACGACGTGCTGACTTTGCAGGTGGACGGCATCGGCGGTTCGGCAGTGGCGAGCGTTCATCGCTGCTGGGCGCAGAGCAACGCCGACACGCCCACGGTGCAGCACGTCAATCCGGATGTCGATCCGCGCATCGATTACCGCGCGGCCTGGCGGGAGGTCGCTGGTGCCGCCTCATATCCAAATCCCTATCGATGCGGGTGGGAGGAGTTTCTGCGCCACGTTGTTGCCGGTACACTGCTGCCGTCTGACTTGCGCGCTGGAATCCGCGACGTGCAATTCGTCGAGGCTTGCTACCGCAGCTTTGCTGAAAGAGGATGGATCGACATAGGCGATTGAACGGCCGCCAGGCGCCAAAGTTGACGCATCTTATCGCGCCCAAGGCCCGTCACGTCATGGTTTGAATAGCTGAAATAAGCCTCTTCGTTATTGCGTCCCGCTTCCTATTGAATGAGACTTTTCTGTCGCCTGTTCAGCATGAGGTCGTTGTGCCATCTGGCTAAGCCTGCCAGACTTGGCGATAGGCAAGAACCGGCAAAGCCGGCTGCCGAAAAGTGGCGACGTCCACAAGGGAGGACAACATGACGTTGTTTCGCAGGATCGTCATCGGTGCATCCGCGGTTGCCATGATGGTAGGCGCGGCGCAGGCCGCCGAAGTGTTGCGCATGGGCGGCGGACCGTCGGGCGGCGGCTGGCATCCGGCATGGAGTGCCGCGACGCAACTGCTCAATGAAAAGCTCGGTTCCAAATATCGCTTCCAGTACACGCCGACGGCCGGCTCGGTCGAAAACGCCCGCCGTGTGCGGTCGGGTGGTCTCGCCTCCGGCTGGGCGCACATGCCGCAAGTCTACCAGGCCTGGACCGGTACCGGCGGCTTCAAGCAGGATGGCCCCAGCCAGGACTTCCGCGTTATCGGCAACGTCCAGCAATACTCGCAGATCATCGCGGTGTTGGCCGACAGCCCGATCCATTCCTTCAGCGACATGAAGGGCAAAGTCATCAATCTGCTCAACAAGGGCTCCGGCGGCAGCGCCAACTGCATCAACATCTTCAAATCGCTCGGCCTCATGGACTCGATCCAGCCGCGCTGGATGAACTTCTCGGCGGCGGCGCGCGCGCTCGGCGACCGCCAGATCGACGTCTACTGCTCGGCGGCGAGCCCTTACACCATCCCTGCGCTGAACCAGCTTTCGATCAGCCAGCCGGTCCGCTACGTTGGCCTTTCGCCGGCCGAGCAGAAGAAAGTGACCGACGCCTACAAGTTCTATTCGCCAGTCACCATCCCCGTGCAGAAGGAAGTGAGGGGGATGACCCAGGCCGCGCGCAGTATCAGCTATAATGTGTGGTGGATCGTCAGCAAGAAGGTGACCGAACAGGAGGTTACCGACATGCTGTCCACCATCGCCGATCCGCAGAACATGAAGACGCTGGTCAGCACGGCACGCTATTGGAAGGACTTGAGCGGCAATTTCGATGCGCTCAAGGCCTACAAGATTTATGTTGATCCGGCCGCCGCCAAGTTCTGGGACGCGCACGGCTTCAAGGTGCCGAGCGAAATCGTCAAAGGCTACGGCCACGCGAGCTGACAAGAACGGCGGGCGGCCCTCATTGTGCTGCCCGCCCAATGCTGCGATCCTCTCGGGCAAAGAACCGGCCAACCGGCAAGAGAGGGATGAAAAAAACCGACAAGGGAGGCGATGATGAGACTCTTCCGCAATGTAGTCATTGGTGCGTCCGTGCTCGCCATGGCGGGCGCGGCGAGCGCGATGGACGTCTACCGCATGGGCGGGGGTCCGTCGGGTGGCGCCTGGCACCCGGCCTGGAGCGCCGCGACACAGCTTTTGAACCAGGAGCTCGGTTCGAAATACCAATTCCAGTACACCCCGACCGCCGGCGCCGTGGCTAACGCCCGCAAGGTGCGCAGCCAGGAGCTCGCCTCCGGCTGGGCGCACATGCCGCAGGTCTATCAGTCGTGGACTGGCACGGGCGGGTTCAAGAAGGACGGTCCGACTCACGACTTCCGCGTCATCGGCAACGTGCGTGAGCAGACGCAGATCGTCGCCGTTCTCGCGGACAGCCCGATCCACTCCTTCAGCGACATGAAGGGCAAGGTGGTAAGTCTGCTCAACAAGGGCTCGGGCTCGAGCGCCAACTGCGTGAACATCTTCAAGGGCCTCGGTCTGTTCGACCAGATCCAGCAGCGCTACATGGACTTCTCCGCCTCGGCGCGCGCGCTCGGCGACCGTCAGATCGACGTGTTCTGCTCGGCCGGCGTGCCGTATCAGATCCCGGCGCTGACGCAGCTTTCGATCAGCAAGCCGGTTCGCTATATCAGCATGACGCCAGGCGGAGATGAAGAAGCTGACCACTGTCTACAAGTTCTACTCGCCGGTCACCATTCCGGTGCAGAAGGACGTCAAGGGCATGGACAAGCCGGCGCTCACCATCGGCTATAACGTGTGGTGGATCGTCAGCAAGAAGATGTCCGAGCAGGCCATCACCGACATGCTCAACGTCATCTACAATCCAAAAAACATGAAGACCCTGGCCAGCACGGCGAGTTACTGGAAGTCGCTGAGTGGCAAATTCGAACAGCTCGCGGATTACAAGATCTACGTCGATCCGGCCGCGGCCAAGTTCTGGGACGCGCACGGCTTCAAGGTGCCGAAAGAGATCGTGAAAGGCTTCGGAGACGGGACCTGACGAAAAGCGGCCTTCGACCTTCTAACAACTGAATGCGGGAGGGGCGATCCCCTTCCGCATTTGCGTTGCTCCCCCTTAAACGGCCAACACCCGGCGGAACGGTTCGACCATGGCAAAAGGTGCGCTTTCGCTTCTGATGAAGATCGGGCTCGTGAGCGACGAGATCGTGCCGCAGCGTCAATTGTCGCTTCCGTTCCGCGTTCTGGTCTCGGTGGTCGCGGTCGTCTATTCGCTGTTCTTCATTGACGTCGCCTTCTTCGGCTCGCCCCCGACCGAGGTGTTCAAGGGCACGTTCCTGCTCGGCACCACCGTCCTGTGTCTCGTGCTCTACCGCGGGCGGCAGCGGCCGCTGCGCGAAGGCTTCGTGTGGCTTGACGAGTTCTTCGCGCTGGTCGATCTGGTCGTGCTCTGCGGCGCCATGGCCATATGGATTGACTGGCAATTCTTCAGTCATATTGAGCTATGGCGCGATTTCTCCAACGACCGGGTCTGGATGATCGCCGGGACCGGCGGGTTCGTCGGCGCGCTCATCTACGGCTATGAAGCCGTCAACGCCAAGAACCCGACCGGCCGACCGTGTCGGACATCCTGTTTCTGATCGGCGGTGTGGCGGCGATCACATGGTGGATCCTCAACCGCGCCGATCTCACCGCGCGCATCGGCGGTCCAGTGCCGGTGCCGGTCGTCTTTTATGCCGGCATCCTGGCCGCCGCCAGTTTCGAGATCGCGCGCCGCATTGTCGGCCCGATCATTCCGCTGCTCGGATTCCTGTTCTTCGTCTACTCGTTCGAGCCGGTGGCGCAGTCGATGCCGGGCTTGCTGTGGCATGCCGGCGACTCGGTCGAGCGCGTGATGGAATTCCTGCTGCTGTCGACTTCGGGCATGACCGGGCTGATTATCGAGGTGTTCGCCACCTATATCGTGATCTTCGTCATCCTCGGCGCCTTCCTTGAAAAGACCGGCCTCGGCTCGCTGATTATTGACGCGACCTATCGCATCACCGGCCAGCGCACCGGCGGGCCTGGCCTCGCCGCGGTCTTCTCCAGCGCGCTGTTCGGCATGATCTCCGGGTCCGGTGTCGCCAATGTGATGACCACCGGCACCTTCACGATCCCGCTGATGAAGCGCATCGGCTATAAGCCGGAGTTCGCCGGCGCGGTGGAGGCGGCGGCCTCGACTGGCGGCGCCTACATGCCGCCGATCATGGGCGCCGGTGCGTTCCTGCTCGCGCAGCTCACCGAGACCAGCTATCTGCAGGTCGTCAAGATCGCGACCATCCCTGCGCTGCTCTATTACTTGTCGGTCGGCCTCATCGTTTACCTGCGCGCGGCGCGGCGGGGCTTGCGCGGCGTGCCGGTCTCGGAGCTGCCGCGGCTCATGACGATCCTGCCTCGGCTGCACCTGCTGCTGCCGATCCCCTTCATGGTTTATCTGCTGGTGCGTGGCGACTCCGCGTTCCTCGCCGCCGCCAAGACCATCCTGCTAATCGTCATGCTGCGCGGCGTCGACCTCATGGTCAACGTGCACACCAAGTGGTCGGCTACATCCTGGAAGCCGTTTATCGCGCTGTCGCTCGCGTTCGGGGTGTTCGTTTACTTTAGCGCTGCCGCCATCGGCGGGCCGTTGATGTGGTTCATCGATTCCTATCACGGCATTTCGCCGAGCGACTGCGTCTACTGGGTGGTGATCGCGTTCGGCGCGCTCAAGCTGGGCGAGATCGCAGTCGCCGGCAAGGGGGCGGACTTGCCCGTCAACAAGGCGACCGAAACCGACCGGCCGCGCAGCGGTGCGCGCGATTGCCTCGTCCATTGCGGCACCGCCTTGATCAGGAACGTCTGGGACGCGCTCGAGACCGGCGCCAAGAATACGCTTGTAGTGAGCTGCATCGCCGGCGTGCTCGGCATCCTGCTGTCGGCGGCGACGCAGAGCGACCTTCCGGGCCGGGTGTCGCTGTTGCTCGTGCAGCTCAGCTTCGGCTTGCTGCCGATCACCATCTTCTGGGTGATCGTCGCCGGTTACGTCATCGGCATGGGGCTGCCGATCACGGCAAGTTACGTCATCCTCGCCATCTTCGCGGTCGGTGCGCTCAATCAGCTCGGCGTGCCGGCGATGACTGCGCACATGATCAGCTACTGGCTAGCGGTGGTCAGCGCGGTGACGCCGCCAGTGGCCCTTGCCGCCTATGCCGCCAGCGCCATTGCCAAATCCGATCCGATCAAGACTGGCTTTCAGGCGACCAAGATCGCGTCGATGATCTTTTTCATGCCGATCATGTTCGTCTACACGGCCTTGCTGCTCAACGGCACCATGCTCGAGATCGTCGTCTCGGTCGCGGGCGCGGTCGCCGGCGTGATCGCCTGGGCGATCTTCCTCGAAGGCTACGCGCTCATGCACACGAACACGACCGAGCGTACCTTGGCAGGGCTCGCGGCTCTGATCCTGCTGTTGCCGGTCGATCGGATGATCGACTTCTTCCTCGGTATCCACGAGAAGCTGTTCTACGAAACCTATGTGGTCGGTGCGGTGCTGCTTGTCGTCCTGATCGTGTTGCAGGTGGGGCGGCGCGTAAAGCAGGTTATCGTGGCAACGCCAAGCCCCGTCGACGAAGCCGCGGCTGGCTGAAGTAATGACCGGAGGCGGTGACCGCGGCTGGCGACCGAGTCGGGGCGTTACGCTCGTGGCGGGTACCCCGCCCGGCGGCGGCCAGGACCGGCCCGCGCGCGCGTTGATCGACGTGATCGCGGCGCACGGGCTCCTCGACCGACCGGTCAATCTCGTCAATATCCCCGGCCGCGGCGGCGGCAATGCCTGGGATCACCTGCGCCAGCACCTGGGCGACGCCCACCTGCTGGCGATCAATTCGCCGACCGTCATCAGCAATAGATTATTGGGCGTCAGCCCGCACGACTGGGAAGGCCTCACGCCGCTCGTCAACCTCTACACCGAATATCCGGTGTTCATCGTCCGCGTCGACTCCGCGCTGTCCGATGTCGCCGCCCTGGTGCGCCGGCTGAAGACCGACACCGCGGGTTTGCGCATCGCGCTCGCCACGGCAAAAGGTAATACCAATCACATTGCGCTCGCACGGCTGGCCGAGCACGCCGGCGGCGACGTCAAGGCGCTCAGCATCGATGTCTTCGATTCCGCCCGCTATGCGATCGCGCACGTGGTCGAGGGCAAAGCCGAGCTCGGCGTCATTACCGCAGTGAGCGCGGTGCCGGAACTGACCGCGGGAGTTTTGCGCACGCTCACTCTGTCCGGCCCGGCGCGGCTCGGCCGAGTCTTCGCCGACGTGCCGACCTTGCGCGAGAGCGGCGTCGACTGCGACATCGGCATGTGGCGCGGCGTCATCGCGCCCCGCGATCTCCCGGCGGGCGCGGCCGAGTTCTGGACCGGCGTGCTGGTGACGGCAACCAAGACCGACACCTGGCGCGCCACGCTCGACGAGAAATACTGGGCCGACACGTTTCTTGCCGGCGCCGATGTGCACGCCTTCCTCGACCGAGAACGGGATCTGATGACGCGCGCGCTTGGCGGTCTCGGCCTCATGCCAGCGGGGCAGGGCGTATGACCACCGGTTGGCGACCGAGTGGGCCGGCGAAACTCGTCGCCGGCACCCCGCCCGGCGGCGGCCTCGACCGCGTGGCGCGCAGCCTGCAGAAAGCGATCGTCGAAGGGCATTTGCTCGATGTCTCATGCGACGTCATCAACGTTCCCGGCGACGGGGCGCGGCGGGCGTGGACCCATTTCGTCGATCAACATCCCGGCGATGGCCATGTCGTTGGCATCAGTTCGCCGAACCTCACCAGCGACTACCTGGTCGGTATCGCCGATTTCGAGCACAGTCGCTACACGCCGATCGCGACGTTGGTCACCGAGTACATTGCATTCGCGGTGCGAGACGATTTGCCCTTGCGCGTCGGCGCGGACCTGCTGGCGCGTCTCGGCCGTGCACCGTCCGACGTGCGCGTGGCGCTGTCGACCGCGCTCGGCAATCCCAACCATGTGGCGCTTGCCAAGCTCACGCGGCATGCGGGCGGCGACATCAACGCGCCGGTCATTCACGTATTCGATACCGCGCTCGATGCCGTCGCCGATGTGGTTGCGGGCGAGGCCGACGTCTGCGCCGTCACAGCCGCAAGCGTGCTGGCGGAACTGAAGGCGGGCGGGGTGCATGTCTTAGGGGTTTCATCGCCGGAGCGGCTGTCCGGCGCCTTCGCCCCCGTGCCCACCTGGTCGGAGCAAGGCGCCGATTGCGTGATTGGCGCTTGGCGCGGCGCCACCGGTCCCGCCGGGCTCGCGCCGGAGCAGATCGCATTTTGGCAAGGGGTGCTGCGCCAGGCAGTCGATCAGCCCATATGGTGTGCCGAGCTGGAGCGCTTGAGCTGGTCGCGGCTCTATCAGGATGGCCCTGCTTTGACGTCTTATCTCGACCGCGAGCGCGCCGAATTTATTGCCACTCTCGACGAGCTCGGGCTGCTCAAGACGAGCTGACAAAAAGAGCAAGAAGAAAACCCCGGCATCGGGGAATGCCGGGGCCAGTTTAGCCGAACGTGTCAGGGAGGAACGAAGTTCGGCCTTAAAATCCAATCAGCCGTTCATGCGGTTGAGTGCGGCGCGGTTGCGCAGCACGATCCGGCGCGAGGTCGGCACCGCGATCGCCGCCGATTTCTCCAGCTGCGTCAGCGTGCGCGACACGGTCTCGATGGTGAGGCCGAGATAATCGGCGATGTCCTGGCGCGACATCGGCAGTTCGATCTCGCCGGTGGAAATACTGCGCCCGGCCATCTCCAACAGGAAGCCGGCGACCCGCTCCTGCGCGGTCTTGATCAGCAGCATGATATGGTCCTGGGCGCGCTGCAGTTCGTTCGCGGTCATGGTCCAGAGCTGGTGGGCCACTTCCCCATCGCGCGCGGCCAAGGATACCAGGCTGGAGCGCTTGATCACCATCACCTTGCAGTCGGTGATGGCTTCCGCCGAAAAGCTGTGCTCGTCGCCGCATTCCATGCCGAAGATGTCGCCGGGAAGATAGAAGCCGCCGATCTGCCGGCGCCCGTCGCTGAGCACCTTGTAGGTGCGGACCGCGCCGTTGATCACCTTGTAGAGATAATCGGCCGGCTCGTTTTCGCCGTAGATCTCGGCGTTGCGGGAAAACGGCATGGGCGCGCCCATCATTTCGACCGAAGAACCAAGGCCGCGCGGGCCGCTGACCGGGGCCGGGCGGACCGCCGGCGGCGTGACGCTACGGGCGGCGATGGCGGTGTGGGCGTGCATGGCGTTCTCCCGAAATTTGATGGTTTGGGATACGCGCTGGCACGACAGGCGAAAATTCAGATAATCTCCATAGGGGATTTACCGGAGGTGGCTGCAGGTGGCTGCGCTTGGCGGGCGGGCAAGGTTGCCGCGTCGCTGCCGCAGAAGCCGGATTTCCCTGCGAGTCGAGCGCGTTATAGGTAAGGCAGCAGCAGCCGGACGGCGGCGTCGCGCAGGCGCATCGCCCGGGGCGCGGCGGCCAGCGCGGCGAGATCCACGCTGCGGCACCGCGCGATTTTCTGGTCGATGACACGATCGATTTCCGCGGTCAGCGCGCGGCCGTAGCACTCCAGGTCGAACTCGAAATTGAGCCGGAAGCTGCGCGTGTCCCAGTTCGAGCTGCCGACCAGGCACCATTGCGCGTCCACGGTCATGAGCTTGGCGTGGTTGAACGGCGCCGGCGTGAAATAGACCGCTGCTGGCACTTCCTCGAAGAAGCGCAAATGCGCTCGCATCGCCCAGTCCATGAAGACGTGGTCACAATGCTCCGGAATCAGGATCTCGACCGTCACGCCGCGCAGCCCTGCTTGCGCAATGGCGAACTGCAGCCGCTGGTCGGGCAGGAAATAGGGCGTGACGATACGCACCCGCTCGCGCGCCTGCGCCAGCGCCGCTCCCACCAGCGTCTCCAATTTGTAGATGTCGCCGTCGGGGCCGGAATGGATGCCGCGCGCGAACACCGGTCCCTTGGGCGCGATCTTGGGCCACCAGGCATCGCCCGCAAGTTCCTCGTCGGTGGTGAAAGACCAGTCTTGCGCAAAGGTCTGCAGAAGCTGGTGCACCACCGGGCCTTCGATCCGCACTTGCATGTCGTCGACGTATTCGGTGCGCTTCCTCACCAGCCGGCGGGAGTGGTCCGCCCCGATGTTCAGGCCGCCGGTGAAACCCACTTGGCCATCGACGATCAATAACTTCTTATGGTTGCGCATATTGAGGAATGGCATGCGCCACGGTAGCCAAGTGTGCAAGAAGCGCGCGGCCGGCACGCCATTGGCGTTGAGATCGCGCAGGGTTCCAGACCAAAAGTAACCGCTGCCGACGCTGTCGATCAGCACGCGCACCGCGACGCCGCGCTTGTGCGCGTCGGCCAGCGCCGTCACGAAGGCGTGGCCGGTCGCGTCGTGGCGGACGATATAGGAGGCGAGTGCCACGCTGCGCTGGGCGTTGCGTATTGCCTCCAGCATGGCCGGGTAAGCTTCGTCGCCGCCGTGAAAGACCGACACTGCGTTGCCGGCGATCAAGGGGCTGCCGGTCACGCGCTCGCCGGCATCGGCCAAGATGCAGATATTCTCTGCCACGTCCGGCTGTGCGCTCGGGCCGGTATCGCCGCCGTCCTGACGGTCGGGCATCGCCAGATGCAGGGCGCGCCGGGTGACGCGGTTGATGCCGAAGACGAAATAGATGAACGCGCCGAAATAAGGCGACAACCACGCCACGCCGATCCACGCCAACGCGGCGCGCACGTCGCTCTTGGTCAGCAGCACGTGCACCGTGACGGCGGCGGCGATCAGCGAGTAGGCGGTGACAAACAAGAATTCCATCGAACCGGATGCCAAGATGGCCGCGAAACGGGGGCGGGACATCCGCTTGTAGCGAGCCTGGGGCAGGGCCTGCAAATGCCGGTTCTGGCACCCCCAAAGGCGTTGCCGGAACCGGCCTTGAATCGTCGTTATCGTTTCCCAAATATTGGCCAGAATCTCCTATCAATGCGATTGGAGTCTTGGTGCCGGTCGGGCGTTGCGGCACACTTTTATGATTCACGGGCCCTCCGGGCGGAATATGGTTCGGGGCGCGAAAAATGAATGCAAGAACGCCGGCCGGGAACGGATCCTTGAAAGTCATCAGCTGGAACCTGTTGCGGTTGACGGGCGCGGGCGTGAAAGACGTCGCTGCGCTGATCGATCGACATCGCCCCGATCTGCTGCTGCTGCAGGAAGCGACCGAAGAGCTCGCCGATTTGCCGTCGATTGTCGGCGGCTGCTTCTTCCGCGAACCGCTCGATGGCCGCATCTATGGCCTGGCCGTGTGGAGTCCGCATCCGCTGCCGCAGCCTTATGCGCTGCGTCTGCCGGTGTCGCAGGTGCCGGGCCGGGTGCCGCCCCGCGTCGCGCAGATTGTGCAGTTCGGCGACGTCGCTTTTGCCAACGTGCATCTCTCGCACGGCCAGTTCCTGAACCGCTGGCAATTGCTGCATATCGCCAATGAGATCGAAGGCCCGGCGGCCATCGTCGGCGACTACAATGCGGTGGGGCCAATCAAGCTCGCCAACTTCAAGGACATCGGCCCGCGGCAGCCGACCCACAGTCCGAGCAACATCATTTCGTTCCGGCTCGACCGCTGCATGGCGCGGGGCTTACGCTGTTCGCATGGCCGGGTGCTCGCGCGCGGGCGGTCCGACCATCATCCAATCGTACTTGATCTACAGGTCGTGCCGGGTGCCGCTTATGTTTCCGGGCGGCATCTCCGACGGACTAGGCTGCGCGCCAATGTGGAACGCTGGCTGCGCACCATGTCGGACGCCCCAAACCGGATTCGTGTGGGTCAGAACCTGCTCGAGGCGCTCGATCTGAAAATGCTGAAAAGCCGACGCGGCCGGGTGCTGAGACGTCATCCGCGGCGCGCGAGCAACGATAACCTCACCCCGGGCTTCGATGACCGCGTGAGCTCATAAAAAGAAGCCGTTGCTGGCCTCAAGCCAATGTAATAGCGGCGCCCATCACCAGGATGGCCCAGAACAGCGCGATTACGACGATCTTCAGGTGGGTGGTACGGTCGGCGGTGGCGATCGAGTAATTCATGGCTTGGCCTTATCGGTACGGCTTGGCGGCGCCGTGCGCCGGGATGACTCAAACTTCCATGACTTCGACAATCTCCTCTTTACTGGTCCCGTCCGCTTGACGCAGGTCAATTCCCGGCCTCAGGAATTATACTGAGGTCTCGGGCGCCGGCCCGAAGCGGACACACTTGGCCGCGTTCGAGGAACCCCACCCAAGGCCCCGAAAATGGCGTCTGCGGTAAGCCTTAGCTACGCGGTGCGGCCGAAGGTCGTCGGCCACTATCTCGGCCAGCTACTCTTCTTGGTCGGCATGCTCTGCCTGCCGCCGCTGATTTTTGCGCTCGCCGATGGGGAATTCAGCCACGCCGCCGGCTATGCGATTGCCATCGCCGCCATGCTGGCCGCCGGCTTCGTGTTGCGGTCTGGAAAGCAGCCGCAGGACATCCAACTCAACGAGGCGGTGGTCGTGGTCGCGGCAATCTTTCTGCTGGTGCCACTGGTCATGGCGCTGCCGATGATGTCGGCCGGCATCGGTTTCCTCGACGCTTTGTTCGAAGCCGTTTCCGGGATCACCACCACCGGCTTGTCGACGATTAGGAGCGTCGAAGACAAGCCGGCAAGCCTGATGTTCACAGCCGCCTGGCTGCAATGGCTGGGCGGTATTGGCATCATGGTGCTGACGTTCACGCTGCTGTTCGGGCAAAGCGCGAGCGCTAAGCGGCTGCACGGGGTGCTTAATAGCCACGAGGGCATCCTGGGCGGCACGCGCGCCTATGCCGTCGTCATCATCCGCGTCTATCTGGTGCTGACCGCCGTCGGCATTGTTGCGTTGTGGCTGTCCGGCGCCGGCGTCTTCCCCGCCATTACCTTGACGCTGTCGTCGGTGTCCACCGGCGGCTTCGCGCCGTTTGACGCCAGCCTTGGTGGCGTCAACGGCACGGTGCAGACGATTGTTATTCTGCTCTGCGTTGCTGGCGCCATTAGCATCCCGCTGTTCTCGCAGGCCGCGCGCGGCAACTGGCGTGACCTGGTGCGCGATCCGGAAATGCACGCGCTGTTGATCGCCGGCCTGGTCGTCTTCGCGCTACTCGCGCTCGGGCAGTGGAGCCGGGGCATGATGAGCGGTCACACGACGGACCTCTTGTTCACTGCATTCTCGGCTCAGACCACCGCTGGGTTTTCGGTAGCGACCGTGCACGACATGGATTCTTTTTCCAAGGTGGTGTTGATCGTCTCCATGGCCGTCGGCGGCAGCGTCGGTTCCAGCGCGGGTGGCATCAAGCTGTTGCGGTTGTTGGTGCTGATCAAACTCGTCCGGCTGATCATCCTGAAGACCCGGCTGACGCCGCACGCCGCGGTGCAGGTTCCGATCGCCGGTCGCACCTGGAACGACGACGAACTGGTCCGCATCCTGGCCGTCATCGGCCTGTTTGCATCGGTGATCGTGGCGTCCTGGCTGCCTTTCCTCTGGTACGGCTACAACCCGCTCAATGCCCTATTCGAGGTCGTCTCCGCCACCGGCACGGTCGGTCTCACGACCGGCATCAGCGGATCTGGCCTGCCGCCGGCGCTCAAGGGATTATTATGTCTCGACATGCTGCTCGGCCGTTTGGAAATCCTGCCGCTCTTGGTATTCCTGGCGCCGCGCACCTGGCTCGGACGGCGCCGTGCCATCTAGTGGAGCGAGATTGGATACCCATTTGCGGCAAGCCGCTCATCAAATGTCAAATTCAAAGCTCCACGAAAATAAAATAATTGCTAGTGGTCCTTTGATTCCGACATTTGCTGCGGAGCTTGCAGCAACCGGATGCAAATCTCGGAATCAGACCACTCGGAAGCGGCCACAGCGAAAGGCAAGACGTCATGAGACTGGCCTTTATTGGAGCAACCGGCCTGACCGTGAAAACGGCGCATGCGCTGATCGAAGAGGGCCACGAGGTGATTATCATCGAGCGCGACGAGAATCGCATCAAGGAACTCGGCGAGCAGCTCGACTGCGCCTTCCTGCATGGCGACGGCAGCACGCCCGACGTGCTCAAGGAGGTTGATCCAAGCCGAACCCACATTCTTTATTGCATCACCAATCATGACCAGACCAACATCATCGCCGGCCTGATCGGCAAGAACCTCGGTATTCCGCGTGCGGTCGTCATGATCGAAGACGAAGGGTTCCTGCCAATCTGCGAGCAATTGGGTCTGCACGACACCATCGTGCCGGCGCGCACCGTCAGCAGGCATTTGGCGGGCCTCGCCAAAGTGGAAGAGAAGGCCAAAGAGAAGTCCAATGAGAGGCCCAAAAAGTAACGCCTCGCGCGTTCAGTCCGCCTCGCGCTCGGGCGTACAACAATGCGGGGCCTCGACGCCGGTCTCGCTCAACAGGTGCCGGTCACCGGGTTGGGCCGGAAGGTGGTGCAGCCTTTCAAGCCCTTGTAGCTGGCGCTTGCGGGCTCGACCGCGGCCAACGCCCGCGCCACCCGGCGCTAGGTGTCGGTGATTTTGCTCTCCCCGGTGCCGCGGTTGGCAAAGCGGTATTTGGTCTGCCAGACGTGGCGGGAAATATCGTTCGCGAACTCGTCCATGGGGTCCGGCGTTATCTCGGAGGAGGTACTTTAAACACTGGTGCCACCGATTTCAGGTTCCTGCACCACACAAAGCTCATTCAGGAACCTCAAATCGAAAGCGGCACTAGAATCATAGGCTTGCTAGTGCCCCTTGGTTTCCGACGTTCTTGTCAGAGGGTACTGCTATGTATCACGAACTTCGGAAGCGGGGCACTAATGCCCCCCTTGAGCCAAATCAATGACTGCGGGACCCGAAACCCCGAGCCTTTGTTCTTAAAGAACACGAATGGAAAAGCGGGAGAGAGGATCTATGGAAACCCCCGTCCAGATCGATTTTCAGGGCATGGACGCCAAGCCGGACGTCCGCGTCGCGATCGAGAAGCACGTAACCCAGCTTGAGGAGCGCTTCGGGCGCATCATCGCCGGGCGGGTGGTGCTGAAGGCGCCGAGCGGCCGCCATCGCACCGGCGGCCTTTACGAGATCAGCGTTCGCCTGTCGCTGCCTGATGGCCGCCAGGTCAATATCGGCCACGTACGTCAGGACGATGAGCGCTTCGCCGACCTGAATTATGCGCTCAACGACACTTTCAAGCGCGCGCGGCGCCAGTTGCAGGACAATGTGCGCGAATTGCAGGGGCAGGTGAAGCAGAGCAGCGGATCGCCGATCGGCACCGTGGTTGAGCTCGATCCGCTGGGTCAGTTCGGGTTCATAAAGACCGACGACGATCGCGAAATTTATTTCCACCGCAACAGCGTGCTCAATGGTGGTTTCGCCAGCCTTATGGTCGGTGCGCGCGTCTCCTTTTCCGAAGAGATGGGTGACAAGGGCCCGCAGGCGAGCACCGTGAAGCTGATGGGCAAGCACAGCCTGAAGGTATGAGCGCCACCTGGCTTGGTTATTGCTGCCTTGCTGGCAGCGTAGCCGCGCCCGATAATCCAGCGTCGGTGCAAACCGTGAGGGCAGGGCATGCAGGGCTTCGATTTCAAGGGCCGCACGGTTTTTGTTGCCGGCGGCACGAGCGGCATCAATCTCGGAATTGCCGAAGCTTTTGCCGAAGCCGGCGCCAATCTCGCAGTGATCAGCCGCTCGCAGCGACGTGTGGACACGGCGCTTGAACGTTTGCGCGGATCTGGCGGCAAAACGATCGGCTATGCCGCTGACGTCCGCAATTCCGAGGCGGTTCGGACCGCGCTTCAAGCAACGCATGACGCGTTTGGCGACATCGATGTGTTGATCTCGGGCGCCGCTGGCAATTTCCCGGCGCCTGCGCTCGGCATGTCGCCCAATGGCTTCAAGGCCGTGATCGACATCGACCTTCTCGGCACCTTCAACGTTGCCCGTCTCGCGCACGAATTCCTGCGCAAACCCGGTGCAGCAATCATCAATATATCGGCGCCGCAAGGATCACTGCCGATGGCGCAACAGGCGCACGTCTGCGCCGCAAAGGCCGGCGTCGACATGTTGACGCGCGTGCTCGCCATCGAATGGGGCAGCGACGGCGTGCGCGTCAACGCGATCGTCCCGGGTCCGATCGAAGATACCGAAGGCATGGCGCGGCTGGCGCCTACGCACGAAGTGATGCAGGCGATTGTCGACAACGTGCCGCTCGGCCGCATCGGCACCAAAAAGGACATCGCCAATCTCGCGCTATTTTTGGCCTCGCCCTTTGCTGCCTTTGTTACCGGCGCGGTAATTCCCGTCGACGGCGGCTGGAGCACCAACGGAGGCAAGGGCATGGCGTTGACATAAGTGGCGCGCGCGCGGCGAATGGTCACACGGCGTTCACAGTGAACGGCTGCAACTTGCGCATGTTCGCGCCTGCCGCGAACCAGGGCCGCCGCCCGTCATTGAACGCATGTAACTATCTTGAAAGCCGCCGAGCGCGCGTCCCCGTCACGCAACAGGCCGGCGTTCTGCAGGTTGCGCGCACGGGCCATGGCTCACTGCCTGTTTGATGGGGACTAAATCCGCACGCAAAGAGTTCTGGACGGATCGAGACAGATAGTTCAAGTTGAATATGAATAATAAAATACAATGATAAGAACAATCAAAAATAACGATAGGTTTGAGGAACGGGTTGACTAGGGAGAGCTGAATGATGCTGCCGGCTTTGCGCCGCCGGATACCCGACAACGGCCGCAACAGCGCGCATCAACTTGATGATGCCGTCGAGCAAACGGGACGTCGCACGTTCCTGACACTCGGCGCTGCCATGGCCGGCGGCGCCGTGTTGGGCACGGGTGTCGCTGAGGCCGCCGACGCGTATCCGCCCAAGGACCCGTCGTGGTCATTGTCATTGGGCCCCGGCGTCGTCGAGCGTCCCTATGGCCAGCCGTCAGCTTTCGTCAAAGACGTCATCCGCCGCAACGTTCCCTGGCTTACCGCCACAAGAGAATCCTCCGTCAGTTTCTCGCCATTGCAGGACTTGAGCGGTACCGTTACCCCCAACGGGCTGTTCTTCGAGCGCCATCATGCTGGCCGGCCCGATGTCGATCCAGGCAAACATCGCTTGATGATCCACGGCCTGGTGGAGCGGCCGCGTGTCTTCTCCATGGCGGACGTCGCGCGTTTTCCTGCGGTGTCGCGCACATATTTTCTCGAATGCCCGGCCAATGGCGGGATGGAATGGCGCGGCGCCCAACTCAACTCGTTGCAGTTCACCCACGGCATGGTCGGCTGCGCCGAGTGGACCGGCGTGAAGTTGTCGACCCTGCTGGACGAAGTAGGTCTTAAGAAAGATGCCAAATGGGTGCTGGCGGAAGGTGCCGATGGTGCGCACATGACGCGCAGCCTACCGCTCGACAAATGTCTCGACGATGTGCTCGTGGTCTATGCTCAGAATGGCGAGGCCTTGCGGCCCGAACAGGGCTTTCCGCTGCGGCTCATCGTTCCGGGCTGGGAGGGGAACGTCTCGATCAAATGGCTGCGCCGCATCAAAGTGGGCGACAAGCCGTGGTACACGCGCGAAGAGACCTCGAAATACACCGACCTCATGCCGGATGGCAAAGCACGCGGCTTTACTTATGTGATGGACGCCAAGTCTGTCATCACCTTTCCCTGTCCGGAAAAGCCGCTGCGTGGCGGCGGCATTCATGAAATCCGCGGGCTCGCCTGGAGCGGGCGCGGCAAGATCGAGGCGGTCGACATTTCGGCCGACGGCGGCGCCAATTGGCAACGCGCGCAATTGCAGGAACCGGTGCAGCCGAAGGCGCTCACGCGCTTTACCCGCGAATGGCGTTGGGATGGCAAGCCGGCGCTATTACAGTCGCGCGCGGTCGACGACACCGGTTATGTGCAGCCGACCATGGCTGAACTGCGCAATGTGCGCGGCACGAATTCAGTCTACCATAACAATGCGATCCAGACCTGGCAGGTCAAACCCGACGGGAGCGTCTTCGATGTGCAGCTTGGCTGAACGTCGCGCAACGCTGCCCGCGGTGCTGTTCGCGGCCGGCACCATGGCGATCGGTGGCGCCTCAGCCGGCGAGCCGGGCCATTACGGTTATGGAAAGACGGCGACGCCGCAACAGGTCGCCGGGTGGGACATCGACGTGCGTCCCGATGGCACGGGACTACCACCGGGTAGCGGTACGGTCAGCCGCGGCGCTGACGTATTGGCCGAACAATGCGCCGCTTGCCATGGTACGTTCGGGGAGGGCGCGGGCCGTTATCCGATGCTCGCCGGTGGCGTCGGGACGTTGAGTCAGGACCGTCCGCAGAAGACCGTCGGCAGTTTTTGGCCCTACGCCACCACGCTGTGGGATTACATCAACCGCGCGCAGCCGTTTCCCGCGCCGCACAGTCTTTCCGCCAACGATGTCTATGCGCTAACCTCCTACATCCTAAACTTGAATGACGTCGTGGATAATAATTTCGTTGCGGATCGCAACAGCTTGCCTAAAGTGGAGATGCCCAACGGCGGCAACTTCATTTGGCGGGATCCGCGTCCCGACACGCACGCGCAAGAGTGCATGAAGGATTGCGCGGATCCGAAACGAATAGAGATCAAGTCGACAGCGGAAGGAAAAGGCGTAACCCCGCGGACCACGGGGCCGCTTGACGAGATGCAACTCAGATAGGGCAACAGCTAGCAAAACCAAGAGAGCGTCGATCGAAACGACCGGTTGGGGAGGAAAGCAGATGGAATTGAAAAAGTCTTACATGATGTCGGCGGCTGTCGCCGGCGGAATGATCGGCGCGATCGTGCTGGGCATTAACGCCGCGTCGGCGTCGCCAGCGGAAGGGCAGAAGCTCGCCTTCAACCGCAGCAAGGGCAACTGCATCACCTGCCATGAGATCAAGGGTGCCCAGAACTTTGGGAATCCTGGTCCGATGCTCAACGATATGAAGAAACGCTTCTCGCGCGCAGAGCTGAAAGCGATCATCTCGGACGAGACCAAGCGCAATCCGCTGACGGTGATGCCGCCGTTCAAGCGCAACCTCATTCTCACCGACAAGGAAATCGATTCGATCATCGATTACCTCTACACAAAATGACGAGGCGGGAGGACAAGACGCCTATGACAATGGAGAGCAAGAACATGAAGAAGTCGCCGGACGCGCCTGATCGCGCGCGACGTATGATCCTCAAAAGCGCCGCCGTCTGCGGCGTCGCCGGCCTAGGGCTGGCGGAACTGCCGTTCCTGCTCGAGCAGGCGCAGGCCGCCGACGCAAAGGGCTGGCCGGCCGAGGCCTTCAAGCAGAAGGACGAGGCCGCCGTGCTGAAGGCGCTCTACGGCAAGACCGCGACCGCCTCGGACAAGATCGCGCTTGACGCGCCGGAAATCGCCGAGAACGGCGCGGTGGTGCCGATCGCGGTCAAGAGTTCGCTGCCCAAGGTGACGGCGATGGCCATCATGGTGCTGAACAACCCGAACACGCTGACCACCGCTTACAAGATTCCGGAAGGTACGGAAGCGATGATGGCGAACCGTCTTAAGATGGCCAAGACCAGCAAAGTGGTCGCGATCGTTGAATTGGACGGCAAGCTCTACACCGCCAGCAAAGAAGTCAAAGTCACCGTCGGCGGCTGCGGCGGCTGACCGTAACGAACAGAACAGAGAGGCTTAGAACAATGTCAACAATCCGTGTGCGCGCCGTCGCGGGGGGCGACACGACCGTGGTCCAGTCGCTGATTCAGCATCCGATGGACACCGGCCTGGTCAAGAATAAGGCGACCGGCAAGCCAATCCCGGCGCATTTCATCCAGGTGCTGGAGTTCGAGCATGGCGGCAAGTCCGTCTTCACCGCCTATTGGGGCCCGGCCGTTTCCAAGAACCCTTATGTCAAGTTCGCCTTCAAGGGCGGCAAGAAAGGCGACGAGCTGAAAGTGAGCTGGGTCGACAACAAGGGTCAATCAAACTCGGTGACGGCCAAGATTGGATAATGCCCGCTACAACGAGGGCGACAGGGGAGGATTGAATGCTGCGCAAAGTTATTATCGCGCTCGCGCTCATTGTCGGCACAGCGCAGCCTTTGCTGGCTGACAATGCGAAGGTTGATCCGAAAGCGGACTTCAAGGCGTTTCGTGAGTACTTCTTGAACAAGTTCCCGAACTTGAAGCCGAACGATTTCGTCAATGGTCCATATTCCATGGACGTCGGCCTGCGCAAGCAGTGGCAGGCGATCGAGGAGTTCCCGCCGTACGAAATCGCGATCGACAAGGGCAAGAGGTTGTTCGCCAAGAAGTTCAAGAACGGCAAGACCATGGCCGATTGTTTCCCGAACAAGGGCGTCGGCGTCCGCCAGAACTATCCCTACTTCGACACCAAATCGGGCGAGGTCATCACTCTCGAGGTGGCGGTCAACCAGTGCCTGACCAAGAATGGCGAGAAGCCGTTCAACTACAAGAAGGACGACATGGCGGCGGTCACCGCCTACATGGCTTTTACCTCGCGCGGCAAGCCGATGAACATCAAGATCCCGAACGACCCGCGCGCGCTCGCCGCCTACAACAACGGCAAAGAGTACTTCTACACCCGCCGTGGTCAGTTCAACTTCGCCTGTTCGAGCTGCCACGTGCAGATGGCCGGCCAGCATCTGCGCACCGAGGTGCTGGCGCCGGCGCTCGGCATCATGAACGCCCTGCCGATCTATCGTTCGAACTGGGGCGGCATGGGCACCACCAGCCGCCGCCTCACATCCTGCAACACGCAGGTGCGGGCGGCTTCGCTGAAGCCGGGGGTGGATGAGAACTATCGCGACGTCGAATACTTTCTCTCCTACATGGCCAACGGCTTGCCGATCTCGGGCCCGGGCGCGCGCCCGTAAAACGACAAACGGATGGAGGACACTATGCGCTCCCGAACCCTGATCCGCTTGGCGGTGATTCTGTCGGCCGCCGGTATGGCGACCGCGGCGTTTGCTGCTTCCGCCGACGACTACAAGGCGGCCTACGCCAAGGCGGAAGCCGCGGCCAAGCAGTCGCACAAGATGAAGACCGCGTGGACGACGACCGACAAGGAGCTGAAAGCCGCCAAGAAAGCGGGCGACGCCGGCAAGTACGACGACGCCGTCAAGCACGCCAAGGAGGCAGAAACCCTGGCCGAGGCCTCGATCGCCCAGGCCAAGGAACAGGCCAAGATCTGGCAAAACGCCGTGGTCCGCTGACGCGGGCCGCGACACGAAGAAAGAAGACTGAGGAGAAAACAGCAATGCGTCGCCGCGACGTGCTGAAGGTGCTCACCGCCGCGGCGATCTCCGGTGTTGTTCCGCACGGCATAAACCGCGCCGCCGCGGCCGGTGACGATCTCTACGACATCGGCCGCTTCGGCAACGCGCGGGTGCTGCACATGACCGACAGTCATGCGCAGCTCCTGCCGGTCCACTTCCGAGAGCCGAGCGTCAATCTCGGCATCGCGGGCATGGCTGGAAAGCCCCCGCATCTGGTCGGCAAGGCTTTCCTCAAACATTTCGGCGTCGCGCCCAACACGCGCGCTGCTTACGCCTTCACCTATCTCGACTTCGCCGAGGCGGCCCATCGCTATGGGCGGCTCGGCGGTTTTGCCCATCTTAAGACATTGATCGACCGCCTGCGCACTGAGGCTGGCGCCGGCAACGCGCTGCTGGTCGACGGCGGTGACCTCATGCAGGGCAGCGGGCTCGCGAACAGCGTGCACGGCGAAGATATGGTGGACGCCGCCAACCTGCTCGGCGTCGAGGCGCTGACCGGGCATTGGGAATTCACCTATGGCCAGGAGCGCCTCAATGCCAACATCAAGCGCTTCAAGGGCGAGTTCATCGCCCAGAACGTGTTCCTGACCGAGGAAGCCGCCTTCAACGACAAGCCGGCCTTCGACAAGAACAGCGGCCGCGTGTTCAAGCCCTATACCGTGAAGGAGGTCGGCGGCCACCGTATCGCGATCATCGGCCAGGCGTTCCCTTACGTGCCGATCGCGCACCCGAAGCGTTTCGTGCCCGACTGGACCTTCGGTATCCGCGACGACGAATTGCAGAAGCTCGTCAATCAAGTGCGCGAGAAGGACAAGGTCGATGCCGTCATCCTGCTCTCCCACAACGGCATGGACGTCGACCTGAAGGTCGGCGTCCAAGGTCACGGGCATCGACGTCATCCTCGGCGGCCATACCCATGACGCGGTGCCGGCGCCGGTGACGGTCGAGAACGCCAGCGGCAAGACGCTGGTGACTAACGCCGGTTCCGCCGGCAAGTTTCTGGCCGTGCTCGATTTTGATCTCGCCAAGGGCGCGGTCAAGGACGTACGCTACCATCTGCTGCCGGTCTTCGCCGGCCTGCTGAAGCCAGATCCCGCCATGCGGGCGCTGATCGAAGGCCTGCGCAAGCCGCACGAGAAGGCGTTGGGCGAGAAGCTGGCGGTCGCCGGCGATCTCCTGTACCGGCGCGGAAATTTCAATGGCACCATGGACCAACTCATCTGCGACGCGCTGCGTCAGGAGCTCGATGCCGAGATCGCGCTGTCGCCGGGTTTCCGCTGGGGCAACACGGTGCTGCCCGGCGACGCCATCACCATGGAAGACGTGCTGTCGGCGACCGCCATCACCTATCCGGAGGTCTACGCGGTCGAGATGACCGGTGCGCAGATCAAGACGATCATGGAAGACGTCTGCGACAACCTGTTCAATCCCGACCCCTTCCGTCAGCAGGGCGGTGACATGGTGCGCATCGGCGGCATGGACTACGCCTGCGCGCCCAATGCGAAAGTCGGCAGCCGCCTGTCTGACATGACGCTGGACAGTGGCAAGGCGCTCGATGCGAACAAAAGCTACAAGGTCGCTGGTTGGGCCTCGGTCAATCCGCAGCAGGGCAAGCCGGTATGGGAGGTGTTCGCCGGGAACTTGCGCGGACAGAAGGCCGCCAAGCCGAAGAAGTACAATCGCGTGGCGCTCAAGGGCGTCGGCGATAACCCTGGCGTATCCGGATAGGGGCGCTATGTCATTCGTGCGCGCGCGGTTTGAACGGCTGAGGGCTCGTGCTGGCGCAGCGCTGATCGCCGGTTTCATTGCCACTTTGACCACCGCTATTGCGCTGGCCGTGTCGGTGCCGCCCGCTCTGGCGCAGACCAAGTTGCAGGCGCCGCTGCCCGACAAGCCGTTCGCCGAGCACCGCTTGGTCATCCAGTTGTCCGACCGCACGCCGGCGAAGCAGGCCTTGGCGCTCAGCGTTCCCTATAACCTGCTCAAGTTCTACGACCCGGACAAGATTTCCATTGTCGTTGTGGCGTTCGGGCCCGGCATCGATCTGTTGCGCGCGGAGAGCCCCAACCGCGCCCGCGTCGACAGCCTGATCTCGCAAGGCGTCGAGTTCGACATCTGCATGAACACCGTCGACACTATCGAGCGCGAGACCGGCAAGAAGGTTGCGCTCAATTCGAAAGCTATCAAGGTGCAAGTCGGTGTCGCCCGTATCCTGGAATTGGCCGAGAAAGGCTACACGGTGGTGCGTCCATAAAAAAGCAATCCAAAATCAACTCATGGGAGGATATTGAAATGAAGCGTTTGACACTCGTGGTGGCGGCCGTTGCCGCGCTCGCCTTCGGCCTGATGGCGGCGACCCCCGGCCATGCCGCCGAAAAAGAAAAGATGCAAAAGGCGAGCACCAAGACGCACCACATTGTGTTTCAGATTGACGAGAACAATAAGGCGCGGATGAATCTCCTCCTCAACAATGTTGAGAACGTGATGGAGTACTATCGCGATAAGGGCGAGCCGCTGCAAGTCGAAGTCGTGGCTTATGGCCCGGGCCTGATAATGTTGCGTGACGACAAATCTCCCGTGAAGGGCCGCTTGGCGAACCTCAAGAAAGTCGCCTTTCCGGCGAAGCTGACTTATTCCGCCTGCCACACCACCATGACGAAGATGGAGAAGAAGGAAGGCCATCCCATCAAGATCGTCTCCGAGGCGCGCGTCGTACCCGGCGGCGTGGTTCGGCTGGACGAGCTGCAACAACAAGGTTGGTCCTATATCAAGCCATAACAGGGGCCACGCTCGGTCCCACAACGTAAGGAGGCTGAGGTGAAAAGTGGTGCCATCTTTGGCGCCTGGTTGGCGGCCGCCGCGATTGCGATCGCGGCGGGGCTGCCGGCTCGCGCCGCGGAGGGTGTCGTCACATACAAGTCGCTTGCGCCCGACGCCGCCTTGACGTTGGCGAAGACGGCACTCGACAAATGCCGCAAGGACGGCTTCCAGGTCGCCGTGGTGGTGCTCGACCGCTTCGGCGCGCCGCTGGTCAGCCTGCGCGACCGTTATGCGCCGGTGGGCGCGCTCGATATCGCCCAGGGCAAGGCCTGGACGGCGGTGACCTTCACCCGCAACACCAGTGAGTTCGTGCAGGCGATGAAGGACGGCACCATCGGCCCGGGTCTTGCCGGTCTGCCGAAGGTGACGCCGCTCGTCGGCGGCCTCATGATCCAAGCTGCCGGATCGTTGGTCGGCGGGGTCGGGGTTGCGGGCGCGCCGGGTGGCGACAAGGACGAGGCCTGCGCCAAGGCCGGCCTCGCCGCCATCCAGGATCAGCTCGATTTCTGACATCGCGTGACGCACGCGGGGCACGCGGCATCAAAAGCCGCGTGCTCCGCCTTTGCTGGTCTTGGATGCGATGCCCGGCTTACGGACAGTGATGCCGATACCCGTCGTAGCCGAGATAGGTTTGCGTGCGCACATTGTAGGACCGGTAGTGGCGCATGCACCAGTGCACGCCCCGGCCATAGGACGGTGGCGGCTCGTAAGCGTAGTAGTCGGGGCCGTAGTATCGGTGCGGTGCCAACGCGCCGCCCAGAATGGCGCCCGCCGCAAATCCGGCGATGCCGGCGCCCACATTGCCGTGATGGCGATAGCCATGATGATGGTCGCGTGCCACGGCGGGCGGCGCTGCGGCGACGAACAGGGTAGCGGCGGCAACGATCGCGGTCGTCGTAAATTTTGAAGTCATTAAGTCCCTCCAAGTGAGTTCTTGACGGTCTTGGAGGCCAACGTTTACTGTCCACGAGCGTTCCCCGGGTTCCACGCCACGGTCGCTCACACAATATTTTGCTATCTTACCGGATCGAGCCCGCCTGCGGCGCGTTGTCCTGCTGGCCGCAAACCTACAGCCGGCCCATCTCATAATCCTCGCAGGAATAACCCAGCATCGAGAGGCCTTCCTCCAGGATGTCGCCAAGGTTGGGCACGCCGAGCAGATAATCCGCGGTGCGATTGTTGTGGGCGCTGGCGGCCTCGTCGCGCACGGTCGGCCACTCTGCGGCAGTATAGTCATTGCGTCCGAGCCAGGCCATCGCCACCAAATCGATCTGCTCGTCCTCCGACAGCGCGTTGATGAAGGAAGTAAGTTCTTCTAACACCGGGTCGTCACCGTAGTCCTCCAGGATCTCGACGCCCTTGTCGTCAGAGGGGTTGGAGCCGGGGTCGGGCTCGACCACTTCTTCCTTAGCGTCGTATTCGCGCGCCTTGATGATGATGAAGCAGACTTTTTCCGGCGAGATTGCCAGATCGACGTCGTCCTTGTCGGCGGGAACTTGGTTGTTCGCTTTGACCATCGTGTCACCTGTGTTTCAAATTTTTCGTCATTGTGCGGCGGGCGCGGTTCCGGCCAGCCAGTGCGCGGCCACCGACCAGTGTTCGCGCAGCACGTTGCGCCCCATGAACAGCCCGAGATGGCGGCAGGGCGCCAAGTCGGTGCGGATCTCATCCGGCGCGGCGCCGGTGAGACGCGCAAGCGCGAACAATTGCGCCGGCGCCACCAATTCGTCGTCGCGCGCGGCCAAGAGATAGAGCGGCGCCGTCAGGCATGAGAGGTCGATCCGCTCGCCCAAGGCCATGAATTCGCCGCCGGCGAGTTGGTTCCGCTTGAAAAGCTTTTCGATGCCCTCGAGGTAATAGCGGCCCGGCAGGTCCACGGTCCAAGCGTACCAGTCCTCGAACCGTTTGTGCAGCCGCGCAAACGCTTCCGATTGGAGCGGCGCTTCAACTTCCAGCAGGCTGTGGATGTCCTCGCGCTCCATGGTTTCCGGTCCCCAGAACTTTTGCACCTTGCGGCCAATGACACGGCCGTCACCCAATTTCACCAGTTCCTCGAACAGCGCCGCCGGCATCCGCGCGATAATTTCCGACAGGCCGGACGTCGCCGCTGCAAGGTCGATGGGGGCGCCCGCGATCACGAGCTTTCTCACTTTGCCAGGAAAGCGCGCGGCGTAGATCAGCGCCAGCCAACCGCCCTGACATAAGCCAACAAGATCGACTTGACCGTTGATTTGGCCGCCGACATGGTCGACCAGCACGTTGAGGGTGGCGAGATAATCGTCAATCCCGAGATCGCGCATGGCCTCATCGGCCGGGCGCCAGTCGGTGACGTAGAGCCGCCTCACGCCGGCCGCGCGCAGACGCTGCACCAGGCTGTGGTCGGGCGCGAGGTCGGTGATGCTGGCGCCATGCAGCGCGAACGGCGCGCAGAGCAGGGTGGGCGTGCCCGTCTCGCTCGTGGAAAAATCGCGCAGGCGGACACTCTTCAAGTCGAGCGGAATCTTGTTGGGCGTCGTCCAGCCCGGCTCGGCCGCCGGCTTGCCGGTGCCGCCGGCGGCGAGTTCCGCAAACTGCCTTGCGATCAGCGCCGCCGCTTCGCTGGCGGATGCCGCGGCGAAAGCGGGCCACAGAAAGGCCAGTCGTTGAAACGGGTTTTGTGTCGGCTCGTACATGATCGTTGGACGTGGATCGCGCCTTGCGCCGCGCTTCTTGACCGCGCCGCCTTCAGGATCGCCGGCAAGTCATCAGACTAGCGGAGTGGGGCGGTGTGAAGTTGACCCAGGTCAACCGGGGCCAGCGCGCGGCGGTTCCGACAATCCCTTGAAACCAAGCCCGGAAAGCCCCTGATTTGGATCAAGGCCGCTGCCGCTGGCCGGCCCTACCAATAATGCGCTGGATGCCAGAGGTGAGCGAAGCGATGCCGGTCCAGAACGCCGAAATCGCGGTCATGTTCGATCAGACCGCGGACCTGCTCGAGATCAAGGGCGAAAATCCGTTCCGGGTGCGCGCCTATCGCCGCGCCGCCCGCACGGTGGAAAACCTGCCGCAGAACGTGCGCGGCCTGCTCGCCGCCGGCGCCGACCTCTCAGACCTGCCGGGCATCGGCGAGGACCTCGCCGGCAAGATCGCAGCTATCGTCAAAAGCGGCCATTTCGACGTGCTCGACACGCTGAAGAAGAAGCTGCCCGGCGATCTCGGCGACATGGCGGCGCTGCCGGGGTTGGGGCCGAAGCGCATCAAGCTGCTCTATGACAAGCTGCACGTGCGCACGCTCGCCGACCTGCGCGAAGTCGTGAAGGCCGGCAAGTTGCACAAGTTACGCGGCTTCGGCGAAGCGATGGAAAAGAAGCTTGGTCAGGCCCTGGAAAAGCCGGTGACGGAAAAGCGCTACAAGCTTTCGGTTGCCGAAGAGGAAGCCGAAGCGCTCACCGCCTATCTGCGCGATGGCGGCCGCGTGACAGTGGCCGGCAGCTATCGCCGCCGCCGCGACACCGTCGGCGATCTCGATATCCTGGTCACCTCCAAGCACGCGGCGAAAGCCTGCGACAGGCTCACGCAATACGATAGTGTGGCGCAAGTGCTGGCGCACGGGCCGACGCGCACGACCGTGGTGCTGCGCTCAGGGATTCAAATCGATCTGCGCGCGGTCGAAGAAACGTGTTATGGCGCCGCGCTGCTCTATTTCACCGGTTCCAAGGCGCACAACATCGGGTTGCGCGGCATCGCCGTCGCGCACAAATGGAAGCTGAATGAGTATGGCCTTTTCGCCGGCAAGCGCCGCATCGCTGGCGCGACCGAAGAAGAGGTCTACAAGAAGCTCGGCCTTGCCTACATCCCGCCGGAAATGCGCGAGGACCGCGGCGAGGTCGCGCTGGCCAAAGCCGGCAAGCTGCCCAAGCTCGTCACTGTCGCCGATATCCGTGGCGACCTGCACTGCCATTCGACCTGGACCGATGGTACCGCGCCGATCGAGGAGATGGCGAAGGCGGCGCATGGGCGCGGCTATCGCTACATGGCGCTCACCGACCATTCCCAACGCGTGACCATGGCACATGGGCTCGACCCGGTACGGCTGGCGTGCCAGGGGCGCGAGATCGACAAGCTTAACACCAGGTTCAAGAACTTCACTGTCCTCAAAGGCATCGAGGTCGACATCCTCAAGGACGGCAAGCTCGACCTGCCGGATTTGGCGCTTGCCAAACTCGACGTGGTGGTGGCGTCAGTGCACTCGTTCTTCGATCTCTCGGCCGAGGCGCAGACCGAGCGAGTCATCCGCGCCATGCAAAACCGCCATGTGCACATCATCGGCCATCCCACCGGGCGGCTGATCGGCAGCCGCGAACCTTACGCCATCGACATGGACCGGGTGACGTCGGCCGCGCGCGAACTCGGCTGCTTCCTCGAAATCAACGGCCAGCCCGAGCGGCTCGATCTCAACGACATCCACGCTCACATGGCCAAGACCAAGGGCGTGAAGCTCGCGGTATCGACGGACTCCCATGCGACCAGTTCGTTCGATTACATTCGCTTCGGCATCGATCAGGCACGCCGCGCCTGGCTCACTGCGAACGACGTTATCAACACGCGTTCGCTGCCCGAATTGCGCGAGCTGCTGAAGCGCTGAATGACACCCTCATCGCAGGCCGGTAGTACGTCTATGCTACTGGTTTAATTGATAAAATTGACGTGTATCAATCGACTTAGCGCGCGCGTGCGATAGGGGTGAATTATCGCAACACCGGGTCGAGAGAAACTAATGAGTACGCCGGTCGAAATCGACTTTCAGGGCATGGATGCCCAACCCGCCGTTCGTGATGCCGTCATCAAACATATCGCGCAGTTCGAAAAGCGCTTCGGGCCCATCGCGGGCGGCCGCGTCGTGCTCAAGTCGCCGAAAGGCGAAGCGCCGGCGTCCGGCCCATATGAGGTCAATATCGAGCTCTCGCTGCCCAACGGTCGCAACTTCTATGTTGGGGGCCAGCAGGGCGACCGCTGCCACGCCGACCTTGGCCGCGCCATCGATGATGCCTTCAAGTGGGCGCGCACCGCGGCACTCTAGCCCGCGTCGTTACACCGCGCTCAGCGCGCCCGCGATCACGCAGCCGATACCGCGCTGCTTGAACAGGTCGCGCGTCGCTTGGGCTGAGCCCTCGACGTCGATGGCGCGGCAGGCGTCTTCGAACACGATAGTTTCGAAGCCTTCACGGTGAGCGTCTTCCGCCGAGTAGCGCACGCAGAAATCGAAAGCGAGGCCGGCGGCGAACACGCGAGTAAAGCCGCGCTCGCGCAGGTAACCGCCGAGGCCGGTCGGAGTCGTGCGGTCGTTCTCGTAGAACGCCGAATAGGAATCGATCGTCGGGTGATAGCCCTTGCGCAAGATGAGTTCGGCCTTGCCGATGTCAAGATCGCTGCGGAATTCGGCGCCACGCGTGCCCTGCACGCAATGGTCGGGCCAAAGGATCTGCGCACCGTAGGGCGCTTCGACGTAGTCGTACGGCTTCTTGCCGGGATGCGAGGATGCGAACGACAGATGTCCGGGCGGGTGCCAGTCCTGCGTCAGCACGATATGGGGAAACCGCTTCGCCAGCCGATTGATCACCTGCACCACCTGATCGCCGTCCGGCACGCTCAAACCCCCGCCAGGGCAAAAGTCGTTCTGGAGGTCGACCACCAGGAAGACGTCGCGTTCACCGATGTTGAATGTGTCGCTCATGGCTCTAGCGCTTTCGCGTTGTGTTTTTCGCCGCCAGCCTTTGCGGGTAGGCTGAACCGAATCCGGCACCAATTCAACTCGGTTGCACCAGAATCGGATGCTTCGCCAGCAGGTCGATCACTTCATCGTCCGATATCTGCCGGAAGTCGGAATAGAAATTGCCGATAGCGCCGAAGTCCGCGTAGTCCTCCAGGCACACCACGTCGTCGGCTTCCCGGCGCAACTCGCGCAGGCTCTCGGTCGGCGCCACCGGCACGGCCAAGACAAGCCGTCGCGGTTTGCGCTTGCGCAGAGCGCGCAGCGCCGCGCGTGTGGTAGCGCCAGTGGCGATGCCGTCGTCGACGACGATGACGGTGTGATCTTCCAAAGTCGGGTGTAGCCGGTTGCCGAGATAAAGTTTCCGTCGGCGTTCGATCTCCGCCAACTCGCGGTCGCGCACCGCGGCGAACTCCTGGTTGCTGATGTGTGTCAGCGCGAGCACATCCTCGTTGCGCACAGTCACCGGCGCCGCGCCATCGACCACTGCCCCCATGGCGAGTTCCGGCTGGAACGGCACGCCGATCTTGCGCACCAGCACAAGATCGAGCGGCGCTTCCAGCGCGCTCGCGATTTCGGCGGCCACCGGCACGCCGCCGCGCGGCAGCGCCAGCACTACCGGCTTCTGGTCTTTGTATTGTGCGAGTGCCTTGGCGAGTTGATTGCCGGCATCGAGGCGATCGATGAAAGACATGGCGGCTCCGCTATTTCTTCGATTTGCGCGCGGCGAGATGACTTTCGAACCATCGCGCCGCAAGTTCGATCACGGCTTCCATGGCGCCGGGCTCGGGGAAGAGATGCGTGGCACCCGGCACGATCTCAAGTTTCTTTTCTGCGGCAAGCCGCGCATAGGCTTCTTCGTTCAGTTCGATCACGCCGTTGTCGCGCCCGCCGACGATAAGCAGTGTCGGCGCGGTAACTTCAGCCAGCGCGCGGTCGGCGAGATCGGGCCTGCCGCCGCGCGATACCACGGCGCCGACGCGCTCGTCGAGGCTCGCCGCCGCCACGAGCGCCGCGGCGGCACCGGTGCTGGCGCCGAACAGGCCGAGCGGCAGCCAGCACAGCTCGCCGTCTCCGTCGATCCAGCGAACGGTTTCGACCAGCCGCTCGGCCAGTCGCGGTATGTCGAATACATTCGCGCGGTCCTGTTCTTCGGCCGGTGTCAGCAGGTCGAACAGCAACGTCGCCATGCCTTCCCGATTCAGCGCCTCGGCGACCGCACGGTTGCGCGGACTGAGCCGGCTGGAGCCGCTGCCGTGGGCGAACACGATGAGCGCACGCGCGTGCGCCGGCGCCGTGACGGTGCCAGGCAGGCGGTGCGGTCCGATCTCGACCTCGCGGGACCTCATGCCGTGTTCCCACCTCTGTCCACTTGCCGGCGTGGTTCCATTGGCAGTATGGCGGCGAGCGGCCGGCGACAGTTTGACACGTATCAACCGCTGCGGGCCCGACCGCGCTATGCATGCGGGGTCAAGAGGGAGCGGGCCGTGCACGGACAGGGGAGAGATAAAACCGCGCCGACGCTGGCCGCCAAGGTAAATTTTCTCAAAAATCCGACGTCTTACGCGCCTCCGCCGGCCGCGGTCGAGATGCGGGAAACCCATATGTCATGGGTGTTCCTGGCTGGGTCCCAGGTCTACAAGCTGAAAAAGCCGGTGCGTTTTCCCTATCTCGAGTTTTCTACGCTCGCGCGCCGCGAGATCGCGGCCCGCGCCGAATTGCGGCTTAACCGGCGGCTGGCGCCCGACATCTATCTCGGCGTGGTGGCACTGACGCAAGACGGCGGCGGCCTCGCCATCGGCGGCGAGGGCGCGCCGGTCGACTGGCTGGTCCAGATGACGCGGCTCGACGAGCGCAACATGCTCGATCAACGCATCGCCGATGGGCGGCTTGACCGACCGCAGCTCGATCAGCTCGTCGACGTGCTGGCGCGGTTTTATCGCGCCGCCGCGCCCGCGTGCCTGCCGCCGACCGTGCATCTTGCCGATTTCGTCGAAAGCCTCGCCTTCAACAAGCGGGTGCTGCTCGATGAGCGCTTTTCGCTACCGGCGGGCCTAGTGCGCCGCATCGACGCTGCGCAACGCCGCTTCCTCGCCCGCCACGGCGACGTAATCGCCATGCGTATGCGCCATCGCCGGATTGTCGAAGGCCATGGCGATCTCCGCCCTGAGCACATCTGTTTCGACCATCAAGTGCGGATCATTGATTGCATCGAGTTCAACTCGCGCCTGCGCACGGTCGACCCTTTCGACGAGATCGCGTTTCTCGCGCTGGAATGCGAGAGGCTGGGCGCCAAATGGGCGGGCGATTATTTGCAACGCCGTATGAAATGTCTGCTGCGCGATGGACCGGCCGACGCGCTGTTCACTTTCTACCGCTGCCACCGCGCCACCCTGCGCGCGCGCCTCGCCATCGCACATCTTTTCGAAGCGCACCCGCGCACGCCGGAGAAATGGCCGATGCTGGCCCGGACTTATCTCGCGCTGGCCGATGAAGCGGCGAGAGAGCTGGAGAGAATGGTGTGAGTTAAGTCGTCATGGCCGGGCTTGTCCCGGCCATCCACGTCTTTCTTTGCATCGAAGACGTGGATGCCCGGCACAGGGCCGGGCATGCCCAAGGAGAGTCAGCGCCAAAAAATTTAAACCACGATCAAATCCGTCAGCCCGCCACTCTCATGCAGCCGCCTGATCGCTTCCGCAAGCAGAGGCCCCGCCGGCAATAAAGTGAGCTTCTTGTTCTGCTCTGGATGGTCGAGCCGGAACGGCGGCACCGCATCGCTGACCACGATCGCGTCGAGTGCCGGATCGCCGATCACCGCGGCCGAGCCGTGCATGAACAGGCCGTGCGTCACCAGCGCGTTGACTTTCCTGGCGCCGGCCGCGCGCGCAGCCCTGGCGGTGCGCAATAGCGTGCCGCCAGTGCTGATGAGGTCATCCACGATCAACGCGGTCGCGCCCTCGACGTCGCCGGCAAACAATTCGCCTGAGACGACCCCGGCGCTGCGGTGCTTTTCCGCCAGCCCCTTGCCGACCGGCCTGCCCAGTGCAAACTCCAGCGCCTCGCGCAGCATCTCGGCGCGCTTCATGCCGCCTGCGTCGGGCGAGACCACCGCCAGCTTCTCATCCGCAAGAGTTCGCCTTCACATAGTCGACGAACAATGGCGTGCCGGTCAGTGCCACCGTGCGGCAGCGGAAGGCATTCTCGAATGCGGTCGGGCTGTGCACCTCCAACGTCACCACGCAATCGACGCCCACGCTCTCGAACATCGCGGCGACGTACCGCGTTGTCACCGGGTCGTTCGGCTTGGTGCGGCGGTCCTTGCGGGCGTAGCAGAGGTACGGTGTCACGGCGGTGACCCGGGCGGCGCCTGCGTCCTTCAACGCGCCGATGAAGAACAACAGCCGGCACAGCTTGTCGTTGGCGCTCTGGCCCGGCTCGCCGTGCAGGCTATGCAGCACGTAGACGTCCCGGCCGGCGACGTCGTCCAACGGACGCGCCTTGTGCTCGCCATCCTCGAAATCGCGTTCCTCGTGCGCCGCCAGCGGTTGCCCCAATGCCGCCGCCACCCGCGCGCCCAGATCGGCGCTGGCGTTAAGGGCGAACAACTGTGGTGGAGCGTTTGGAAACATATTGCTATCTACATCGCCGACCCGAAAGGCTACCTTGATCGCCGTCAAATATCAGCCGGGGAATCCGCGAAAATGCCCTCACTTGGGACCGTCATCGTCGGCGCCGGGCAGGGCGGCTATCAGGTAGCGGCCTCCTTGCGCGAAGCCGGCTACGAGGCGCCGGTCATCATCGTCGGCGATGAGCCGGTTGCCCCCTACCAGCGGCCACCGCTGTCAAAGGCCTATCTGCTCGGGGAGATGACCGCCAATCGGCTGATGCTGCGGCCGGAGTCGTTCTATGAGACCCGCGGCATCGACCTGCTGCTCGGCGATCGGGTCGCGCAAATCGACCGTGCCGCCAACCGCATCCATCTCGCTTCCGGCTCCTCTCTATCTTACGACCACTTGGTGCTCGCCATCGGCGCCCGCAACCGGCTGCTGCCAGTGGAGGGTGCCGGCCTCGACGGGGTTATGTATCTGCGCACGCTGGCCGAGTCCGACGCCATCCACGAACGCTTCGAAGCCGCCAAGACCATCGTCGTCATCGGCGCCGGGTTTATCGGGCTGGAACTCGCCGCGGTCGCCAGCAAGTACGGCAAGGATGTGCATGTCGTCGAGGCGCTGCCGCGGGTGATGAGTCGCGCTGTGTCGCCGGCGATCTCTGAGTTTTACGCCGAAGCCCACGCCGGCTGGGGTACCACCATGCACCTCAACACGCGGCTGGAAAAAATCGATGGAAGGGGCGGCCGCGTCACCGGGGTCACGCTCGCCGACGGTCGCACGCTCGCCGCCGATCTGGTGCTCGTCGGCATCGGCATCGTGCCCAATGTGGAGCTGGCCGAAGCCGCCGGTCTCAAAATCGACAACGGCATCGTGGTCGATAAGCATCTTGTGACCGCCGACCTCGCGATCTCGGCCATTGGCGATTGCGCGTCGTTTCCCGATCCGAACGCGCACCAGCACATTCGCCTGGAATCGGTACAGAACGCCGTCGACCAGGCGCGCTGCGTCGCCAAGCGCCTCACCGGCAACGCTGAAATCTATAGCGCGGTGCCTTGGTTCTGGAGCGACCAGCGTGATCTCAAACTGCAGATGGTTGGATTGACCAATGCCTGCGACCGCATCGTCGTTCGCGGCGATGCCGCGTCGCGCGCGTTTTCGGTGTTCTGCTTCAAAAACGAGAAACTGATCGGCATCGAGTCGGTCAACCGCGCGGCCGATCATATGTTCGGCCGTCGTTTGCTTGCCGCAAACGAAAGCGTGACGCCGGACGAAGCCGCCGATCTCTCCTTCGATTTGAAGGCGCGGCTATCGCGTGTCGGCCAGTCGGTGCAGCCGGCGGGGTAGGGCGGATGTTGGCGTGTCCCGCGCGCAGGGTGAGCCGTCGTGGTAAGAGGGGTGCTCCACACTCCGTTCGTTCGCGCGCAAGCGCGAACCCAGTTCTTACTTGGAAATATCAATCTTGGGTCTTCGCTTTCGCGGGGACGAACGGGTGATTACGCGTCGCTAAATTTGTGCGTTCGCCAACTCCGCGCGCAGCCCCTTGAAGAATTGTCCGATCAGGTGCTTGGCCACGCCCTTCAGGATGCGCTGGCCGACGCCCGCCACCAGGCCGCCGATTTCGCCTTCGCCGACATAGCGCATCAGCACCTGCCCGCCATCAGCGGAAAGCGAAAACGTCGCCGTGCCGTTGCCGTGACCGAGAGAGCCTTCGCCCGACACGGTGAGGCGGCATTGCGCCGGCGGATCTTTGTCCGTGAGCGCGATGGCGCCCTCGAAGCTGCCGCCGACCGAGGCCACCTTCAGTTCCAAGAGCAGCTTGAACTGGTCCTGGCCGGTCGGCGACATCTCCTTGCAGCCCGGGATGCATTTCGTCAGCACCGCGGGATCGTTGAGCGCCGCCCACAGCGTTTCGACGGTCGCATCGAATTTCTCTTCACCGCCGATGTCGAGCTTCATCGCGCAATCACCCGATGCGGAACAGCTTCGCGGCGAGCCCGCCGTTGACGGAAGCCGCCACCGCGGCGGTTAAGCCGGCGTCGGCGACGATCTTCATCGGTTCGGGGTCGCCGATGGGAAACGGCTTGTCCGAGCCCATCATCAAGCGCTCGGTGCCGATCATCTCGATGACGAACTTCAGCGCCCGCGCGTCGTGCAAGATGGTGTCGGTGTAGAGATGCGCCAGGCCCTCGACGGGGTCGCCTACGTTTGGCGTGATCGCCGCGTTGCGCTTCAGCCGGCCGAGCACGAAGGGTAGTGCTGCCGCGCCCATGGGCGCGAAGAACTTCGCGTGCTTGTAGCGCGCCACGTGGCCGGCCGAGATCAGCCGCGCCACCGCGATCGCCGCGTCGGTGATGCGGCCAAGCCCGTTGGCTAGGCCGTAAGCCTCGACCCGCTTATCGCCGGCATCGAAGCTCGGATGGATATGGATCACTGCGCCGGTCTCGTCGGCGGCCGCCCAGAACGGGTCGAGGTCTTTATCATCGAGCGGACTGCCCGCGCCCCGCGGCAGCGTGCCGATCATAGCGCCGGGAAAGCCAGCCTCCATCGCCGCCTTCAGCACCGTGGCGGCGCGCTTGCCGTCGCCGAGTGGCACGCTGGCCAGCGGTACGAAGCGCGGCTCGGCTTTGGCGGCGTCGAGCAGATGGTCGTTGATCAGCCGGCTCCAAGCTTCGCCTTCTGCGCCCGGCAATTCATAGCCAAACATGTCGACCCAGCCGCCGACGACCTGTTTGTCGATTGACTGCTCCTGCATCCACGCAACGCGCGTCGGGATGTCGGAGAGTGGCTTCGACACGGCCCGAGTCGGCTTCGCGCCGGCGAAGGAGAAGGCGAGGCCGCCGCCGTCCTCGATTAGCTTGACGTTCGGGAAGCGGGCGGCGTCCTTGCGGATCGCCGTCAGGAGATCGGGCGGCACCAGATGTGCATGGCAATCGACGATCATATGCGAATGGCCTCTCCGTCGTCATGCCCGGCCCCGTGCCGGGCATCCACGTCTTACCGTAAATTGACAAAGACGTGGATCGCCGCGACAAACCCGGCCATGACGGTGCATGATTTCGTTGCCTGTGTAAACACGGGCGTCATCACTTCCCCTGCGCCTCGGCAATCAGGTCGCCGAGCTTGGCCACCTTGATTGGCAGCGTGTTGACGGAAATCTTGAGCGGCCTGAGCGCGTCGTTGATGGCGTTGGCTATCGCCGCCGGCGCGCCGAGATAACCGGATTCGCCGGAGCCCTTCTGGCCGAGCACCGTGTTGGGCGAGGGCGTCTCGTGCTCGATGATCTCGACCGGCGGCACCTCGTGCGACGAGGGCAGTAGATAATCCATGAAGCTCTGCGCCACCATTTGCCCTTCGCCGTCATAGGCGAATTCCTCGTAGAGCGCGGCGCCGAGGCCGTGGGCGACGCCGCCCATGGTCATACCGCGCACGATCTTGGGATTGATGATGGTGCCGCAGTCGTGGCCGATGCGGTAGCGCAGGATCTGCGGCGTGCCCAACTCGGGATCGACCGTGACCAAGAGCAGATGGAACTCGAACGAAACGCACGGATAAATGTGCGCGTAGCCTTCCTTGGTCGGCAGCTTGCCGCCGGTCGGTACCTGCTCGATGTGCTCGGCTGCCAGTCCCGGCTCCACCCCGGGCGGCATGCGGTGAAAATTGCGGTGGGCGATAGTAACGAGCTCATCCCAGCCGATGCGCTTGTCCGGCGCGTTGCGGTCGAACACCGCGCCTTGCGCGTAGACCGCGCGCTCGCGCGGAATGCCGAGATCGTGCGCGCCGATGGTGATGAGCTTCTCCTTCAGCTTGCCGGCAGCATGGAACGCAGCGGCGCCCAGCATGATCGCCATGCGGCTCGCGACCGGCGTGCCGCTCGGCAGCGCGGAGAGTGAATCCGGCCGCGTCACCCGCACCTTATCGGGATCGACCTCCAGCGCCTCGCCGACCACGGTGCCGACCAGCGTCTCGTGGCCCTGGCCGGAGGAGGTAGTGTGCATGGCCGCGGTAATGGCGCCGCCGCCGTCGATGTTGACGCGGCAGGATTCCATGAAGGTCGTGGTGGTGATCTTGGGGTTGATCAGCGCCTCGAAGGTGGCGTTTCCGCCGCTCGGTTCCAGACACGCCGCGACGCCGATCCCGGCGAGCTTGCCTTCGGCGCGCAGCCGGTCGCGCTCCGCCACCAGCGCCTTGTAATCGGTGTCGGCCAGCACCTTGCCGATCACGGTCTCGTAGTCGCCGCTGTCGTATTTGGTGCCGCTCGGGATGGTGTAGGGGAACTCGTCGTGGCGGATCAGGTTGCGCCGCCGCACCTCCAGCGGATCGAGCCCGAGCGCGTCGGCGACCGCATCCATGGCGCGCTCCAGCGCCAGATTAGTCGGCGCTTGGCCGAAGCCGCGCACGGCTTCCTGGGTGGTCTTGTTGGTGACCACTGCCAGGGCGTGATAGCGCACGCTCTTTATTTTATACGGTCCGACGATGGCGCCGGCCGGCTTGCCGAGCTGGAACGGCGAGCGCCCGGCATAGGCGCCGAGGTTCTCCAAGGCGCGCAGCTTCATCGACCGCACCACGCCGTCGCCGTCGAAAGCGAGATCGACGTCGAACAAGCGCTCCGGCCCATGCGCGTCGCCGCCGCGCATGTTTTCGAGACGATCCTCGATCAGCCGCACTGGAAAGCCGAGCCGCCGCGACAGATAGCCGGCGAGCACCGTATTCTTGATGCCGCGCTTGACGCCATAGCTGCCGCCGACATCGACGTCGTAGTGCACGCGAACGTTCGAGCCCGACAGTTTCAATGCATTGGCGATCTGGTCGGCATAGCGCGGCATCTGGATCGAGGCCCAGACGTCAAGCACCTCGCGCCAGGGGTCCCAGTTCGCCACCACGCCGAAAGTCTCGATCGGCACCGTCGATGAGCGGCCCCATTTTACCCGGATCGACAGGTGCTTGGGGCTGTCGGCGAAATCCTTGTCGACCTCGCCCCAGTTGTAAGTGCGGTCGAGCAGCACGTTCGAGCCGTGCCGCGCGTGCACCAGCGGGCTCGACTTCTCCAAGGCCTCTTCCGCGTCGATGACGAACGGCAGCCGCTCGTAGGCGACCTTCACCTTCTCGGCGGCGTCTTCGGCCTGAGCGCGGCTGTCGGCGACCACCGCCGCCACCCATTCGCCGGCGTAGCGCGCGACTTCGAAGGCGAGTGGCCGCCGCAGCACATGCGGCGTGTCCAGCCCGTTGATCAGCGGCACGGTGGCTTCCGCCAGTTCGCGGCCGTCGACCACGTAATGTACGCCGGGCATCTTCAGCGCCGCGCTGGTGTCGATGCTGACAATGCGTGCGTTGGGGTAGGGACAGGTGACCAGCCCCACGTGCTTGGTGCCGGGCAGATCGACATCGGCGACGAACTGGCCTTTGCCGACGACGAAGCGGCGGTCCTCGCGCACGCGGCGGTCGGTGGAGACGTAGCGGAACCGTTGCGGGCTCATTTCGTCAGCTCCGCCGGCCGATTGGCGCCGCGCATGCGTTCGGCAGCGAGCGCGATCGCCTCGATGATCTGCGCATAACCGGTGCAGCGGCAGATGTTGCCGGAGATCGCCTCGACGATCTCCTCACGCGTCGGCTCCGGATTGCCGGCGAGCAGCGCGTGCGCGGTCAGGATCATAGCCGGCGTGCAATAGCCGCATTGCATGCCGTGGGTTTCGCAGAAGGCATCCTGCACCGGCGACAGTTCGCCGGGAGCGGGCGCCACGCCTTCGATGGTCGTGATCTTCGTTGCTTCCGCCTGCGGCGCGAACATCAGGCAGGAGCGCACCGCCACGCCGTCGACCAGCACCGTGCAGGCGCCGCAGACGCCGTGCTCGCAGCCGGCGTGCGCGCCCTTGAGGCCGAGATTGTCGCGCAAGGCATCGAGCAGCGTGATGCGTGGCTCCACGTCCAGCGTCCGGGTCTTGCCGTTGACATCGAGTTCAATGCGCATGCGCCGAGCCTCCTTGCGCATTGGCTTTTGCGTCGGCAATCGCGCGCACCGCCAAGCTCACCGCGGCGCGGCGGCGATAGCCGGCGCTGGCGTGCAAATCTTCCAGCGCCTCGACATCGGCCAGCGCGTCGGTCACCGCCGCGCGCACGCTTTTTTCGTCGAGCGCGCCGCCGGTGAGCTGCGCTTCGGCGGTGTCGAGCCGTACCGGCACGTCGGCCACCGCGCCGATGCCGATGGCGATGCGTTTAGCTTTTCCGTCATCGCCAAACTCGACCTGCGCCGCCGCGGACGCAAAAGCGAAATCGCTGCGCCGCGCATTCACCTCGTGAAAGCCGGCCCCGACCTTGCCGGCCCACATCGGAAAGCGCACGCCGGTGAGCAAGGCACCCGCCGGCAGCGCGGTGATGGTGGGGCCAATAAAAAATTCGCTGGCCGGCATCTCGCCGCTGTCTTTTCCTTCGCGATAGAGCACGGTGGCCTCGAGCGTCACCGCCACCAGCGGCAGTTCGGCTGCCGGATCGGCGTGGGCGAGCGAACCGCCGAGCGTGCCGCGCGCGCGGGTGGCGACGTGCCCAATATTCGGTACAGCACGCGCCATCAGTGGCAGATCGACTGCAATCAGCTTGTCGCGCTCGATCAGGCATTGCCGGGTGGCGGCGCCGATAGCGATGGCGCCGTCTTCTTTCGTGATGTGGGAAAGTGCCGCGATGCGGGCGATATCGACAAGCCGCGTGGGCCGCGCCAGCCGCATCGCCATCATCGGCACCAGCGTCTGCCCGCCGGCAATCGCGCGCGCGCCGTCGTCGGCGGCGAGCAGCGCGCAGGCTTCGTCGATGTCGCTTGCGCGCGAATACTCGAATGGCGCTGCCTTCATTCCCGGCCCCGTTGTCGAGCGGCTCCGATATGGTTAGAGTTTCTCTCGCATTATCGCAACCCGCCAGTGAAACCCGCTTATGGCCGACGCCCGCAAAGCCTTCATCAAGAACATCGCCGAGGTGCCGTGGCTGGAATTTCCCAACCACTTCGGCGGCGCGTTATCGAAGCCGCTGGTGATGCCCGAGACCGCGCAGTCCAAGCATATCGACTATCGCATCTCGATGTACCAACCGAAAGCCTATGTGGAGAAACACAGCCATAAGGTGCAGGAGCAGGTCTATCACGTCATCGAAGGCGAGGGGTTGATGCACGTGGCGGGAAAGGATCACGTCGTGCGCAAGCACGACTTCGTCTATCTGCCTCCCGGAGTGGAGCATTCGATCTCGAACACCGGCCTTGTCGATCTGGTGTTCCTGGTGGTCACCTCGCCGGTGACGGACGGGGAGAACCCGGCTTAGCGGATGAAATTCGGCGTCCGCGAGGCCTGCGCCGGTCTCCCGGTTCTACTCTTCTGTTTTCTCTTCCATTTTCAACGATTGTGGCGGTTCGACAAACTTCACGCCAATTTCGCTGTTCGATCGCCACATCACCTGACACCATCGCGTCAGTCCCTTATCGAGCAGAATCAGGAACTCTTGTGGTGCCGTTCGCGGATCGCCCACGCGTAGACGGGCACCATATTCGGAGATGTCGAGCATTTGGCAACTCAACGGCGGGCTGACCCCGGTTGCCATGAACACCTTGTGCGTGATCGCGCGTCGCGCGCTTTGCCGGTTTTCAGGTTTGTTCATTGTTCTCTTCGTGGTCACTGCGCCGCGGATCGGCCATGTTTGCGGTCGTCACCTCAAATGCCGCATTTCTGCCCGCGCGTCTTCCCGACATGAACGCCCAAGCCAAGTGATGGCCGTGGCCCTTTAATAGCAAGCCGCCTTGTCCTGTCGAGCCCGCTGCATATAGCCCGGCGATCGGCGTATCGTCCGCGCCGAGCACGCGGTGCTCGTGATCGATCGCGAGCCCGCCCTCGTTGTGCACGAATACCGCGCGCGCCGGTCCCAGCGCCACATAGGGTCCGTCGCCGAAACGGGGACGCCTCCCGGCGTGCTTGTTATAGGCCTCGACCGTACGCGTCAGCGCACCGCGCGGCATGTCGAGTTTGTTGTTGAGCGCGTTGAGCGTTGGCGCATCGTGAAAAATATCGCGGCGGTTGCGCTTGTAGTCGGCGAGATAGGCGTAGGCCACCCCCGGCGCGGTGGAAATGAAATACGGCCAGCCGGTGAACATCGCCGCCATGCGCGCATCAAGCAGAATGTAAGCAATGCCGTCCGGTTGGTCCGGTGCGCCAAGCGCCGGCATCTTACGCTCCTCGCAAAAGCGCTCACCTTTCTTGTTCACCAGCAGCGCGCCGGCTTCGAACAAATCGGGCGAGGGCGCCAGCGCCGTGGTCACGAAACTCATGATGAAGGGCCTGAGCACAGCCTGAGGCATGTGGTCGAGCGACCAACTCATGAAGTTCGCCAGCCACGGCCACGGCGGCAGCATCAACAGGAAGTTTTGCCGCTGCGGCGGCACAAACCGCAATTCCGGCCCGAGCGCGAGATCGCCGTTCAGGATGCGCGCGCCCAGCGCCACGCCCAGCTTCTGGCCGTCGCCGGTCGCCGCCGGATTGATGCCGGAGGCTTTCGCCTCCTGCGCGCCCATATACTTGGCCTTCAAATCCGGGTCGTTGGTAAAATCGCCGGCTGCCAGCACCACGCCGCCGCGCGCGACGAGCATCTTCCGCCCGCGCGGCGTCTCGCAATCGACTGCCGTCACCCGCCCGCCGTCGGTGACAAGCGCGTTGGCGCGCGCTCGCGTCATGATGTCGACGCCGGCCCGCCGCGCCGCCTTCTCCAGATGGCGGATGAAGGCACGCGAATTAGGCAGCACATTGTGCATGCGCGGCTTCCGGTGAGGCGGCTCCGGCATTGGGCCGGTGAAGCGAATGCCGTGTGACAACAGCCAGCGGAAGGTGTCCGGCATGTTGTCGGCGAGCACGCGCCGCAGGGCGGGATTGTCGCGGTTGTCGAGCGTCCCATTGAACGCCGCCATGTCGCGCCAGTGGTCCTCGGGGCAATCCTTGATGCCTTTGGCGATCTGATGCGGCGTGGCGCTGGCGCTCACCGAACCCACCGACCAGGCGGTCGAGCCGCCAAGATTCCCGTTCTTTTCCAGGAGCGCCACGCTGCGGCCGAGCGCGCGCGCTTCCAGCGCCGCGGCGAGCCCGCTGCCGCCACCGCCGACAACCACCACGTCGTATGCGTCTTTTTCCGGCTCGCTCATGGCTTTATTCGGCGTGCCGGCCCGACGGCCGGGGCCATGGAGCCGGATTCAACATGGTGAATTGTCATTTGCCAATCGAAAATACAGGGTGATAACGTCCGGCCAAGCAGCGAAAGGCAGTGGCCCGTGGCCGCACCCACCAAACAGAGAGTCGATCCTGGACGGGCGCAAAGTCCGCGCGCCCGCACCATGCCTGCTCGGGAGCAGGATCCGGGCGACCGCGCCCGCGGCGGCGTGCAGTCGATCGGCCGCGCCTTTGCCATCATGGAGGAGATCGCGCGCAACCGCGACGGAATCGGTCTTGCCGAACTCTCCAAGCGCGTCGGCCTGCACAATTCCACCACCTTCCATCTGGTCCGCACCATGGTCTCGCTTGGCTATGTGCGGCAGCTGAAGGATAGCAAGCGCTACCGCATCGGCCGCCCGCTGTTCGCGCTTGCCGCCAACGCGCTCGACGAAATCGAGATGATGAGCCTCGCCACACCCGTGCTGGAGGCGCTCTCGCGCGAGACCGGTGAGAGCGCGCATTTCTCCGTGCGCATGGGCGACGCGGTGGTGGTGCTGGCGCGCACCAGCGGGCCAGGCGCCTTTCAATTGTCTGACCGCGTCGGCGTGGTGCGGCCCGCCTATTGCACGGCGCTTGGCAAGGTCATGCTGGCCGCGCTTACCGGCGAGCAGCTCGAAAGCTACCTGGAACGCACCGAGCTGGCGGCGCAGACACCGAACACTGTGACGACGCCAGACCGTCTGCGTCGCGAGATCATGGAGGTGCGCCGCACAGGCGTCGCCTTCGACGACGGCGAATTCGACAGCGAGGTGCGCTGCGTGGCGGTGCCGGTGCGCGACTTCACCGGCCAGATCGTCGGCGCGCTCGGCATTTCCGGCCCGGTCTGGCGGCTGTCGATCGACACGTTGCAGAAGCGCGCGCGCGTCGTGCGCGCCGCGGCAGACAAGCTGTCGGCAGAATTCGGATACGCCGGCGAAGGCGGCCCGCGGGTGCGCGCAGCGGAATGAATAAGGAGGCATCCTATGCCACGGCACGCATCTTACGTTCCCCACGGCGTGATCCCGGCGGTGCTGCTGCCGTTCGATAACGACCTCGCGATCGACGAAGCAAGCTTCCGCGCCCATTTGCGCGATGTCATGGCAACGGAAGGCCTTTCCGCTATTACGCTCAATGCTCACTCCACGGAAGTCGGGTCCTGCACCTTCGACGAACAACGCCGCGTGCTCGACATCGCGCAGGACGAGATCGGCGATCGGATTCCGATCGTCAACGGCGTGTGGGCCGACGGCAGCCTGGAAGCCGCGCGCATCGCCAGGATGGCCGAGCAGGGCGGCGCCTCCGCGCTGCTGGTGTTTCCGCCGGCGCCGTTCACCCTCGGCCAGTCGCCGGCCATGGCGCTCGCCCATTTCAAGCGCATTGCCGACGCCACCGACCTGCCGCTGATCGTGTTCCAGTATCCGCTGGCGACCGGGCAGGGCTATCCGAAGGATACGCTGCTCACGCTTTGCGAAGAAGTGCCGTCGATCCGCGCCATCAAAGATTGGATCGGAAACGTGCCGCACCACGAATGGCACATCCGCACGCTGCAAAGCTTGGCCAGCCCGGTAAACGTGCTGACGACCCACAGCGCCTGGCTCTTCTCCTCGCTGGTGCTCGGCTGCAATGGCCTCTTGTCGGGCTCCGGCAGCGTGATCTCTGATTTGCAGGCGCGGCTGTTCCGCGCCGTTCAGGCAAACGACCTCGCCGAAGCGAAAAGGCTCAACGATCGCATTGAGCCTTTGATGCGCGTATTCTATGCCGATCCATTCGTCGACATGCACAACCGCATGAAGGAAGCGCTGGTGCTGCTCGGCAAGCTGCCGCGCGCGGTGGTGCGCCCGCCGCTCGCGAAGATCGAGCGCGCCGAGATTGCCGCCATCCGCGCCGCGTTGATCCAATCCGGTCTGCTCGACAACAACGCAGGCAGGGATGCCGCCTAGGGCGGGCCATTAACGACTGCCGTTGCGCATTCCGCCGATGTCCGCCACCGGCGCGTGGCGCCGGTCCGTCGGGCTGGGCGACCGCGGATATTGTCCGCGACCAGGATGTTACTTGGCGGCGCGCCCGTTTGGAGCCGGTCCCATGACGCCGAAGTCTTCTGACTTGCTGCCGAACGCCGCAGCTTTGAAGCCTTCAGCCGTCAGTCCGCGCTTCAACAGCTCTCGAATAGCGGAAGCCCTGCTCGGCATCCTGTTTTGGAAACGAAAATCATCCAAAACGGCCAATTCGTCGGCGGTGAGCATGATTTGTAGGCGCTCCCCGCGATTTTCGCGGTTTGTCATCTCCCTGTCCCTCAGCAGGCAAACATAAGTAAGGTACTCATTTTATAGCAGCGACACAACAACCTAAAAATCCACAAACCCCTCAAAAAGTTCCTAAGCGTGTGAAGCCCAAAACCTGTCAAAAGAACGGGTGCGAGTAAGCGCGTAAGTCGGCGTCAATGCTGGTTGCAAAGAAACAGGATTGACGATCTTGGGCTGTGTCCTAACTTCGACGCATGACGCAGATCATCGGTGACGAGAAGAAGGTGCCACCGCCGCTTCGCTGTCAGTGCTGCCACGGTGCGGTGCGCTTGATCGGCAGCGAGCGCGATCCTCTTCGAAGCAAGACGGACCTTCTCACGTTCATCTGCGTAGCCTGCGGCTCGTTCTTGGTCTTTCCGGTCGGAAGCCCGGCCAACGACTGAACGTCTGCGGCTGCCGTTTGGATAAGTACGCTACGGAGGAAGGACTGTGCTCAAGCCAGCCAATTCACAAGCGATGTATTGCCATGAGCGGGCGGTCAATGCGAGACGGCGCGCATACGAAGTCGCCGATGCAGAAGCCCGCAATGAATTTTTCGCCTCTGAAGCGCGGTGGCTGAAACTCGCTGAAAGCTATGAACTATCCGAGCGGCTTACCTTGTTCTTGAACCGGCCGACGACGTTTCCGGACCATCCCGTCTGCACGAATTGCAATATACCAATGTGGTTGGTGGAAATTGCGTCGAGTTTTGAGAAGAGAAGTTATATCTACGAGTGCAAGGTCTGCGCGGCAAAAGAGATCGTTACCGAAGCGAACGATTGAGCCGCCGTCCTGGGCCGCCTTTTGTCCGTCACCCTGAGGTGCGCGCCGCAGGCGCGCCTCGAAGCGCGACGGCCAAGGTCCAGCATACAACGTCCAGCATATTTGTTCGATTAACCTTCGAGGCTGGCGCTATCGCGCTCGCATCTCAGGTTGAAGGTCAAATTCACATAATCGCAAATTCCGTATTTTTCCGGTCTGTCACCAGCATGCAGCCCGGATAATGCGTGATGCAGAACTCCGGCTTCACGGTCGCGATCACCGACTGAGGCGTTACCCCGCAGGCCCAGAACACCGGCAGTTCGTCGTCGGCGACCGGCACGGCATCGCCGTAGTCCGGCTTCGCCAGGTCGGAAATCCCGATCAGGTCCGGCTTGCCAATATGCACCGGTGCGCCGTGCACAGAGGGAAAGCGCGTGGTGATCTGCACCGCGCGAATAGCGTCGGCCGGCTTCAAAGGCCGCATCGATACCACCATTGGCCCATGGAATGGCCCCGCTGCGGCGGTCGGAATTGACGTGCGGTACATCGGCACGTTGGATCCACATGAAATGTGACGCAGCTCGATGCCTTCCGCCATCAGCGCTTCCTCGAATGAAAACGAGCAGCCGAGCACGAAGCTGACGAGATCGTCGCGCCAGACGTCGCACACGTCCTCCGGCTCCGCCACCAGTTCCCCATTCCGCCACACTCGGTAGCGCGGCAAATCAGTGCGGATGTCGAGATCTTGTCCGAGTGCCGGCACGCGCCAGTCGCCCGGCGCGGATGTACCGATCAACGGGCAGGGTTTGGGATTGAGCTGGCAAAACCGCAAGAAATCCGCGGCCAAATTTTTAGTCAAGATGGCGAGGTTGCCCTGGACATAACCTGGCGCCAGCCCCGCGGTCGGTCCACGATGGGCGCCCGCACGGATGGCGAGCCGCGCCGCATGGCCGCCATCGGAAGGTGTCCCGTTTTCTTGACGGACGCCGGTGATATTCAATTCGCGCTATCCGACCATGTGAGAGACGGCCTCAAATTCAATCGTAGCATTCGCGGCTCGCAGACGCGAATGCCGTTTAGAGCCTGCGCTCTTCTGCGACCATATGAGTACCGGTCCATTACTGTGAAAATAGCGGTTGAAAGTTCAGCGCGGATGACGTTTGCTAACGGCAATCGGTCGCTAGTACCCGGGAAGGGTCGATCGACGGGAGGATTAGGGCGATGCCGCATCATGCCGCGAAGGCGGGCGGTGACCGGTCTCGCGTTTCGCTACCGACGGTTCAGCCGGGGCGGACGCGGTGCATGGTCGCTTCAATCCATCAATCCACATTCGTGGCAGTTGCTTTCGGCGTCCGCGCGCCCGCGTGCGGCCGCAATACATTACATTCGCTCGACTTCAGTGAAATCCAGTGGGAGGACAAACGATGACTGAAAAGTGGAAAGACGAGGCGTGGGCGCAGGACGAAGAATTCTGGTTTGACGGCAAGGTCAGTCGTCGTCGCGTCATAGGCTGGGGCGGTGGCGCGATCGGCGCCATGATGCTGGTGCCGGCGCCGTGGCGCGCCGCCTTCGGCGCTGCCAAGCCTTTCAAGATCGGTTCCGAGCAGCCGCTGTCCGGCGCCGGCGCCGCCGGCGGTAAAACCGCGCTGGTCGGATTGCAAATGGCCGCCGACCGCATCAACAAGAACGGCGGCATTAGCGGCCGGCCGGTGTCGCTGGTCATCGCGGATGACGAAAGCTCGCCCGCCGTCGCCCGCCGCAAGACGCAGAAGATGGCGTCGGAGGACGGCATCGACGTGCATGTCGGCGGTTTCCTGTCGAACATCTGCCTGGCCTGCATGCCGGTCTGGCAGCACGCCAAGATCGTCAACATGATCAGCGTATGCCTCGACACCACGCTGACTACCAGCCACTGCAACCGCTACAGCTTCCGCCTGCACGATTACGCGCCGGCGCAGGCGGTCGCCTTCGCGCCGACATTGGTCGGAATGGGCAAGAAGTGGCACATTGCCTACGCCGATTATTCGTGGGGCCAGTCGACGCGTGACGCCTACGTGGCCGAGATCAAGAAGAACGGCGGCGAGGTGGTCGGCACCACCGGCATTCCGCTCGGCACACCCGACATGACGCCGTTCCTGTCGAAGATCACCGGCAATTTCGACGGCCTGTTCGGCATCTTCTTCGGCAAGGACGGCGTGAACATCGCGACGCAAGGCTACGACCTCGGACTGACCAAGAAGTACAAGTGGGCCGGCGACGGCTCGATCTCGGAATCGACCAACCTGAAGGCGATCGGCAACAAGATCGACGGCTTCGTGGCGATCAACCGCTACATCCCGATCTTCGCGGGTCCGCTCGACACGCCCTATCACAAGGCGTGGTTCGAGGAAGCCAAGAAGCGGCTCGCCAAGATCGACCCGTCCGGTCCGCTGCCCGACAAGTACGTGCAGTCGAACTACGAGGCCTTGAATGCGGTCAAGATCAACATCGAGAAGTCCGGCTTCCAGGGCCGCAAGGACACAATGAAGCTGGTCGAAGCGCTCGAGGGCTTCGAGGCCAAGGCCGGCCCCGACTTCATTCAGGGCGACAAGACGTTGCGCAAGGAGGACCACCAGGCCTTCCTGACCGAGTTCATCTTCGAGGTGAGAGGCGGTACCTATCACCTCAAGCAGTCGGTGCCGAAGGAGAAGACCTTCGTTCCGCCGGCCTGCAAGTTCTCGGCCTAAGTGACGGCGCAAGCTTCGATCGACGTTGGCTCCCCGGCGCAAGGCCGGGGAGCGGCGTCCGCGCCGCTGTTGGCGACCCAACAACTGTCGGTCCGCTTCGGCGGGCTCGCCGCGCTCAACCAAGTCGATTTCCAGGTGATGCGCGACAGTGTGCATGCGATCATCGGGCCGAACGGTGCCGGCAAAAGCACCTTCTTCAACTGCCTTACCGGCGTGCTGCGGCCGACCGGCGGACGTATCGTGTTCGCCGGCGAGGAGATCACCGGCCTGCCGCCCAACGCGATCTCGCAGAAGGGCATCGCGCGCTCCTACCAGATCACCAACATCATGCCGAATGCGACGGCGCTCGAGAACGTGCGCATCGCAGCCCAGTCGCGTCGCCACGCCTGGAACATGGTCAGCCACCACGAGGCCTTCGCCGACATCAACGAGCGGGCGGAAAGGGCGCTCGATTCCGTCGGCCTGTTGAGCCAGGCTGAGGAGCTTGCCGCCAATCTTTCGCACGGTCAGCAGCGCAATCTGGAGATCGGCATCGCGCTCGCCACCGAACCGTCGCTCCTGCTGCTCGATGAGCCGACCGCCGGCATGAGCGCGGCTGAAACCCGAGACACCGTCGAGTTGGTACGCCGCATCGCCAACGACCTCACCATCCTGATCGTCGAGCACGACATGGAAGTGGTCATGGGCCTTTGCGACCGCATCACCGTGCTCCATTATGGCGAAATTCTCGCCGAGGGCACGCCGGCGGAAATCCAAAATAACCCTCAGGTGCTGGAGGTTTATCTCAAGACATGAGTGCCGCCAGCGCCGAGCCGCTCGTCCTCATCGAGGACCTGCACACCTATTACGGCAAGAGCCATATCCTGCATGGCGTTTCGCTCAACGTTCAGCCCGGCGAGGTGGTCGGTCTGCTCGGCCGCAACGGCGTCGGCAAGAGCACCACGCTGAAGACCGTCATGGGCCTGGTGCCGCCGAGCCAGGGCAAGGTCATGCTCGAGGGCCGCTCCATCACCGGCGTGGCGCCGCACAAGCTCGCGCGCCTCGGCATCGGCTACGTGCCCGAGGACCGCCGCATCTTCCGCTGGCTCACCGTCATGGAAAACCTGCGCACCGGCCTCGACCGCGCCGGCGTCGACGAGCAGAAGCGCCAGATGCTGCTCGACAAGGCTTTCAGGTTCTTTCCCGTATTATCGGAGCGGCGCAACCAGGCCGGCGGCACGCTTTCCGGCGGTGAGCAGCAGATGCTGGCGATTGCCCGCGTCATGATGCTGGAGCCCAAGATCATCCTGCTCGATGAGCCGACCGAGGGCCTGATGCCGCGCATGGTCTCGCAGATCCGCGAGATCATCGAGGTGTTGCACAATGAGGGCGTCGCCATCCTGCTGGTCGAGCAGAACGTGCCGCTGACGCTCGCCGCCAGCCAGCGCATCTACTTCATGGAAAAGGGCGCCGTGCGCCACCATTGCGCGGCGTCCGACATCACCGTCGACGATCCGATCGTCAAGCAATACCTGGGGGTTTAGGCGATGCAGCGCATGTGCAGCCGCACACTCCGTTCACTCCCGCGCAAGCGGGAATCCAGAGCCGCATATGACGAATTTGGCGCTCCGGGGTCCCCGCTTTCGCGGGGACGGACGGAAGAAACGTCGCGCAAGCGCGAACAGGATGGGGTTTAGGCCATGGAGGCGGTGGTCAATCTCATGGGCGTCATTCCGTTCGACCTGCTGCTGATCCAGACGGTCAACGGCATCGTCACCGGCATGATCCTGGCGCTGGTCGCCTCGGGGCTGACGCTGATCTTCGGCATCATGGACGTGGTGAACTTCGCGCACGGCGAATTGTTCATGCTTGGCGCCTATGTTGGCGTGGTCGTCATCTCCTTGACCGGCAATTTCTGGATGGCGCTGGTGATTTCGGCGCTGGTGCTCGCTATCCTCGGCGCGGCCCTGCAGATCGTGACGTTGCGCCCGCTGATCGGGCGCGATCCGCTCTACACCATCCTCGCCACCTTCGGCATATCGCTCATCGCGCAGAACTACGCGCTCTGGCAGTTCGGGCCGACCGCGCGCCGCATCCCGGCGCCGATCGACGCCTCCTTCAATCTCTTCTACCTGCAATATCCCTGGTACCGCATCGTCATCGCGCTCCTGTCCGGGGCGATCATCGGCGGCTTCTGGCTTTTCCTGCAACGAAGTAAGTTCGGCGTCTGGATCCGCGCCACCACGCAGGATCGCATCATGGCGCAGGCCATGGGCATTCCGGTGCCGTGGGTGTTGACGGGCGTGTTCGCGCTCGGCGCCGCCATGGCGGCGGCGAGCGGCGTGCTGTTCGCGCCGCTCGTCGGCGTCAACCACACCATGGGCCTCGACTGGGTGCTGAAGGCTTTCATCGTCGTCGTGGTCGGCGGCATGGGTAACCTCGGCGGCTCGATTGCCGCCGCCATCTTCGTCAGTCTGCTCGAATCCTACGCCTCGATCTGGGTCGATCCGTCGCAGGCGGTGATCGTTTCCTTCGTCGTGCTGATCGTCACACTGTTGTTCCGGCCGACCGGCCTGTTCGTGGCGGTGCCGAAATGACCGCAGCCGAGCTCGACAAGACCATGCCGCCGCTCAAGAAGGGCCGCCTGAGTCACAACGCCGTGTTCTGGCTCGGTTTCTGCGGCGTGATGGCGATCCTGATCGTCGCGCCCTACGTGCTCGACGACTTCTGGCGCCGGTTCCTCACCGAGATCCTGATCTGGGGCCTGTTGGCGATGTCGTCCGACATCCTTATCGGCTACACCGGCATGGTCTCGTTCGGCCATTCCGCCTTCTTCGGGCTCGGCATGTACGGGGCTGCCGGCGCGCTGCTGATCGTCAGTCCGCCTAACTTGTGGCTGGCGATTCTGTTCGGGCTTTTCGGCGCCGCATTTGCGGCGCTGTTCGTCGCCTATTTCTCGACCCGCCTGCGCGACATATACTTCACCATTACCACACTGATCTTCAGCCAGATCTTCTACGTCATCATCTTCACCTGGACCAAGGTGACAGGCGGCGAGAACGGACTGATCTTCACCCGCCCGCACTTCACCATTCCCTTCCTGACCGACCACAGCTTCAACGGCTATACCATGCACTGGTTTGTGCTGGCGGTGGTGGCCGGTTCCTACCTGTTCCTGCGCCGCGTCATGCACTCGCCTTTCGGCATGGTGCTGCAGTCGATCCGCGAGAACGAGGCGCGCACCCGCGCCATCGGCTATCCGGTCGAGCGCTACAAGATCGTCTCGGTGATGCTGTCCGGCTGCTTCGCGGGGCTTGCTGGCGTGCTCTACGCTATCCAGAACGAGTTCGCCGCTCCCGACTTCGTCTACTTCCTGACTTCGGGCGACACCGTCATCTTCAACGTGCTGGGTGGCATGGGCACGCTGGTCGGACCGATCGTCGGCGCCGGCTTCTTCCAGCTCTTGCGCGAGATGCTCTCGCGCATCTTCGGTGACCAGTTCCCTTACCTGATCCCGCTCGGCGTCATCTTCATCGCCATGGTCATCTTCCTGCCGCAGGGCCTGCTCGGATTCGCCAAGCGCTGGCTCAATAAGTAAATGAACCGGGCTCAATCAAACCCGTAAAGCCGCGCCGGATTGTCGACCAGCACCCGATGAATGAGCGCGTCACCCTCGAGCCAGCGCGGCAGCAGCGCCAGCAAGCCCTCGGTATCGACGTCCTGGAACGGCGATTCCTTGTTGCGGTCGGGTTGCTGCAGGCCGTGACGCGGCGTGTGCGGCCAGTCAGAACCCCAGACGATGCGTTCCGGGTTGGCGGCGGCGAGCGCGCGCGCCACCGGATCGATCCCTGGATGGTAGGGGTCCAGGGCGATGCGGTAGGCGCCGGAGATTTTCACCCACACCTTGCCGGTGTCGATGAGCTTCAACAGCGTGACGAGGTCGTCGTCCGGCGCGTCCGGATTGATGAGCCCGAAATGATCGATCACGGTATCGACCGGCAGCGCACGCAAGGTCGGCGACAGCGGGTCGAGCGCCGCCGCCGGCACGAATATCTGCACATGCCAGCCGTGCCGCGGCGCACTGCCGCGCCGCCGTTTGAATCGCCTGCTGCATGGCGTCGAACGGCGCCGTGCCGAAGGTGGCGATGTTGACCCGCAGGCCGCGCACGCCCTGGTCATGCAGCGTATCGAGTTCGCTCTCCACTACTTTTTCCGCCAACACCGCCACCCCGCGCGCGTGCTCGCGCCCGAGCCCGGCCACGGCGTCGAGCATGCAGGTATTGTCGGTGCCATAGAAGCTCGGCTGCACGATCACCACGCGGTCGAGCTTGAGTCGTTTCAGCATGGCGGCGAGCTGGCCGACCGGTGCATCCATCGGCGTATAGCGGGCATCGGGCGGCAGCGGATAACGCCGTTTTGGCCCGATCACGTGGACATGGCAGTCGGTGGCCCCGGGTGGGGGGAACTGGGGCTCGGCCATTGCAAGCCTCTCCAAAGCAAGGCATTGAATTCCCTCTCGCCTTACCATGCGGGGCGGCATGGCGTCATTCGGTTCCGAAGCCTTGTCACCCGCGCGCGGGGACGTGCGGCCCCGCAAAGCCTGAAGACGCTGTGATGACGACCGTGGACCTCAGCGAGCCTTTTGATGTGGTGGTCGCCGGCGGCGGCAACGCCGCCCTGTGCGCTGCCATCACCGCGGCACGCGGCGGCGCCCGCGTCATTGTGCTGGAGGGCGCGCCCGCATTCTACCGCGGTGGCAACACGCGCCATACGCGCAACCTGCGCTGCGCCCACGACGGCACCGCACCGACCATGACCGGGCCCTATGCGCAGGAAGAGTTCCTTGACGATTTGATGCGCGTCACCGGCGGCCAGACCGACGAGCGGCTCGCCCAGATGACGGTTGCGCGCTCCACCGAATTGATCGGCTGGATGAACGAGCAGGGCGTCAAGTTCCAGCCTCCGCTCGGCGGCACTCTCAGCCTCGGCAAGACCAACGCCTTCTTCCTTGGTGGCGGCCGCGGCGAGCTCAACGCGCTTTACCGCCAAGCCGAGGCGCTCGGCGTCAACGTCGTCTACGACGCGCCGGTCACCGCTTTGATGATCACCGATGGCTTCTTCGTCTCCGCCCAGGTCATGCGCGAGGGCCGCCAATATTCGGTTCGCGGCAAGGCGCTGGTCGCCGCCTGCGGCGGCTTCGAGGCCAATATCGATTGGCTCAAGCAGTATTGGGGGCCCTCCGCCGACAATTTCCTCATACGTGGCACGCCCTATAACCGCGGAGACGTGCTGCGCATGCTCCTTGACGCCGGCATCATGCCGGTCGGCGATCCGACCCAATGCCACGCGGTCGCAATCGACGCGCGCGCGCCGCGCTTTGACGGCGGCATCGCCACGCGGCTCGACAGCGTGGTGTTCGGCATCATGGTCAACCGCGAGGCCAAGCGCTTCTACGACGAGGGCGAAGACACCTGGCCCAAGCGTTACGCCATCTGGGGCCGGCTGATCGCGCAGCAGCCGGGCCAGATCGCCTATTCGATTATCGATTCCCGCTCCATCCGCCTGTTCATGCCGTCGATCTTTCCCGCTGTTGAGGCAAGCTCCATCGCCGAGCTCGCCGTGAAGCTTGAGCTCGATCCCGCCGCGCTGGAAAAGACGGTGGCGAAGTTCAACGCGGCGGTGGTCTCCGGCACTTTCGATCACACCGTGCTCGACGATTGTCGCACCGAAGGACTCGCCATCCCCAAGAGCCACTGGGCGCGTGCCATCGAGGAGCCGCCGTTCTACGGGTATCCGCTGCGTCCCGGCATCACCTTCACTTATCTCGGCGTGCGCGTGAACGACAAGGCGCGTATGCTGATGAAGGACGGCACGTCCACCGCCAACATGTTCGCGGCCGGCGAAATCATGGCCGGCAATGTCCTGGGCAAGGGTTATCTCGCCGGCATCGGAATGACCATCGGCACGGTGTTCGGCCGCATCGCCGGAGAGGGAGCGGCGACGCATGCCAACAACTGAAGCCCTGCACGAAGCCGACCGGCTGATGACCATCTGCAACGCCTGCCGCTATTGCGAAGGCTTGTGCGCGGTGTTTCCGGCCATGGAGATGCGGCGCACCTTCGCGGCGAGCGATCTGCATTACCTCGCCAATCTCTGCCACCAGTGCGGCGCTTGCCTGCCGGACTGCCAGTATTCGCCGCCGCATCAGTTCGACGTCAACATCCCGCGCGCGATGGCGAAGCTTCGCAACGAGAGTTACGCGGTCTACGCTTGGCCGCGGGCTCTCGCTGGGGTGTTTGCGCGCAATGCACTTGTCGTCACATTGGTCGCGGCCGCAAGCGTTGCGGGGTTTATCGTCAGCTTCGTTGCGTTTCACGATCCGGCGGTCTTGTTCTCACCGCAGGCGGGCGATTTCTACAAATTAATGCCGCACGGGGCCATGGTGGCCGTGTTCGGCGCGGTGGCGATTTACGTGATCGTCGCCTTCGTCTTCAGCCTGCGCTCGTTCTGGCGCGGCATCAATTCGGGCGCTCCGCGTGCCGGTGTATTCGCCATGGCACAAGCCGCGCGCGACGCCGGCGAACTCAACTATCTTGGCGGCGGCGGCGGTGGCTGCATGAGCGAGAATGAGCGGCCTTCCGCCGCCCGCCGCAAGTTCCACCATCTCACCTTCTACGGCTTCCTGCTCTGTTTCGCGGCCACCAGCGTCGCGACCATCTATCATTATGCCTTCGGCTGGGAGGCGCCTTATGCACCCTACAGCCTGCCGGTGCTGCTCGGGATACTCGGCGGCATCGGCCTCTTGATCGGCCCTGCCGGTCTGTTCGTGCTGGCGCGCCGGCGCGCCGCCGCGCTCACCGACCCGCGCCACACCGGGATGGATACCGTCTTTGTGGTCATGTTGTTCCTGACCAGCCTCACGGGCCTCCTGCTGCTGGCCTTACGCGACACATCGGCGATGGGCATCCTGCTCAGCATTCATCTCGGCGTCGTGCTCGGCCTGTTCCTGAGCCTGCCCTACGGCAAGTTCGTCCACGGGCTTTATCGCTATCTGGCGCTGGTCAAATATGCCGGCGAAAAGCGGCGCGGTGCATTCGTGGAATAACCCGTGGGCGGATTGCCGGCCGCGGAGGCGTCAATTTCATCATTGATCTTGGTAAAATGGTTTACATTTCTAGAATAGATTGTGCGGCTATCTAATAAGAGACACTCGATAAATTCGCGCAATTTCATATGCCGTATACGATTCGTATAGCTATGCCGCGCTATTTTGCTGGCTGAGGCGTCTTGGTCTGGGAGCAGATCAAACGCGATTGGCACCGACTGGTAGGCGTCCCGTGAGCGCGTTCGAATCGCTAGTCGCCGACCTGGAAACCGCCGTCCAGGAAGGCCATCAAGACAGACGCGTTGCAATTCTGCGGCAAGTGACCGACCTTTTCGTGGTCGGCGCCGGGCGTTTCAACGAAGAGCACGTCGACTTGTTCGGCGATGTGCTGACGCGCCTCACCGATCGGGTCGAGAACAGGGTACTGGCCGAGCTAAGCAACAAGCTGGCGCCGATCGAGAACGCGCCAAATGTCATCATCCAGGATCTGGCCCGACACAACGAGATAATGATCGCCGGTCCAGTGCTGACGCAGTCGGGGCGGCTGTCGGAATCGGATCTCATTGATATTGCCAAGAGCAAGGGGCAGATGCATCTCGGCGCAATTTCCGAGCGCAAGCGGCTGGCGGCGGCTGTGACGGACATTCTGGTCGAGCGTGGCGACACCACCGTTGTGCGAAAGCTGTCGGGCAATCATGGCGCGTCGTTTTCCGACACCGGCTTCGGCAATTTGGCGAAGCGGGCAGAACGCGACGAGGAACTGGCGGCAAATCTCGGTGGCCGCGTCGACGTGCCGCCAAAGGTGCTGCAGAACCTGATGGCAAAGGCAGCCGATGCGGCGAAGGCGCGGCTGGTCGCCAACGCTTCGCCGGAGAGTTACGCAGAAATACAAAAGGCGTTGGGCAAGGCTTCGGTGCAGGTGGCGCGGGAAGTATCCGCGCCTCGCGATTACCGGCGCGCGGAACTACTGATCGACGAAATGCAACGGAAATATGAGCTTGACGAAGCCGCAGTGGCAAAATTCGCCCATGGCGGCCAGTACGAGGAGATGGTGGTCGCGCTTGCGCGGTTGTGCGAAGCTCCACTCGATCTGATCGATCTCCTGATGCAGAACGTTTCCCACGATGGCCTGCTGCTTGCTTGCAAAGCGTGCGACATTCATTGGCACACATTCAGCGCGATCGTCTCCAAGCGATTTCCCCGTCGTCCGATTTCTGCCACCGAACTTGAAAAAGCGCGCGTGGACTTTATTAAGCTGTCGGCGGTGACAGCCAAACGGATTTATCGTTTCTGGATGGTGCGCGGCGTCGCCAATCAGCCGTAGCGCGCACTCGCCCGAGTTTTCGCATTGATTGGCGTTGTTGGATCGGCGAAATCGTGCGCGGGTCGCAACGCTCCAGTCTTGCGTCGCCAAAAGGCAAATCGTCATATTATTTCCCCGCAATAAAGTACATTAAACTGTTGGTTGAGCGGACAATTTCAAAAAAACGAACCGATTTAGGCCACGGTAAACCATTCGTATACGAGTGTGGCCCTACCGTGATGCGGAAAACGTTTTGATCGTGTCGGCGGTCAAGCGTCCCTTTCCATGACCGGGCGGACATCACGTGAGCGGCTTCCAAGTTCTCATCTCCGACCTGGAAACGGCCATCCAGGACGGTCACCAAGACAAACGCGTTGCAATCTTGCGGCAAGTGACCGAGCTTTTTGTTGTGGGTGCCGAAAACTTCAACGAAGAGCATGTCGAATTGTTCGGCGATGTGCTGACGCGCCTCACCGATCATGTCGAGAACAAGGTGCTGGCCGAGTTGAGTTCCAAGCTGGCGCCGGTTTCAAATGCGCCGGACGCTGTGATCCAGCATCTTGCCCGCCACGACGAGATTGACGTTGCCGGTCCTGTGTTGGCCCAATCGGAGCGGCTGTCGGAATCTGACCTGGTCGATATCGCCAAGACCAAGGGGCAGATGCATCTCGGCGCGATTTCCGAGCGCACGCGTCTGGCCGCGGCCGTGACGGACATCCTGGTCGAACGTGGTGACACCGCCGTCGTCCGCAAACTGTCGCGCAATCAAGGCGCATCGTTTTCCAACTCCGGCTTCAGCACTTTGGCGAAGCGGGCCGAGGGCGACGAGGAGCTGGCGGAAAATCTCGGCGTCCGCGTGGACGTCCCACCGCAGGTGTTGCAGGACCTGATGGCAAAGGCGACAGAGGCTGTGCGCGAGCGCCTGATGGCCGGCGCATCGGCACAGCGCCGGGCCGAAATCGAAAAGGCCCTCGATGCGGCGGCCTTGCAAGTTGCGGGCGAAGTATCTGCACCACGGGATTTCCGCCGTGCGGAGAGAGCGATCGACGACATGAAGGCGCGGGGGCAACTGAGCGAAGCGTCGCTCGTGACCTTGGCCCATGGCGGCCAATATGAGGAAATGGTGGTCGCGCTTGCGCGCTTGTGCCTGGCGCCCGTCAAAATGATCGAACCCTTGGTGCAGAACCCGTCCTATGATGGACTGCTTACGGCCTGCAAGGCGTGCGACTTCAATTGGCGGACATTCAGCGCGATCTTGGCCAATCGCTTCCCGGGGAATTCGATGTCCGCGAGCGATATCGACAAGGCGTGCGCCGAATTTCACAAAATGTCGGCCGCGACGGCGAAACGGGTCTACCGTTTCTGGCTGGTGCGGGGCGTGGCGGGGCAGACGCCGTAGCGCGCGCCGTGCCGGCGCGTCTTCCCAACAAGATGAAAAGTATTCAGCCGCTCGCCCCCGCACTCGGGTTCAGCCACCGGCCGGCCCGGATATAGGCTCCAGCGGGGATCCAGCTTTATGGCGACAAAGCACCGAATGCCCACTTTCGCGCGCATGAGCGAATGCGCCGTAGGCGGTAGCCGGGATTGAGCGAAGCGAAAACCGGGGCGCGGACTTGCCCGGCCATGTGCCGGGCATCCATCTCGAAGCGACCCTTCAAATATCGTCATGCGCAGGTGGCCGGGACGAGCCTGGCCATGACTTGACTGCGACGACTATGACGCCCAAAGCGGCGCAAGATCATTTTCACATAATTTCTTGGGCTTTCAGTGCGGGCTGGCTTTCCATCCATCCTGCCCCGAGTGCCGAGCGGTCTGCTGTCTCCAGGTGCGGGACGCGGAACGATGGCCGGGACATGACGTCCCGCTGGAGATGCGGCGAGGCGGCCCGCCGGTCCAAGCCACATTCGTCCCGGCGCGCCAGCCGCGCATCAATGGGCCCCACTGACGGCGGTAGCCGGCATAGTCGGAAGTGCTGGGCACCGTTTGGGTCGTAAGCGGCGGGCTTGCCCCGAGCCCAACTAAAGAACACAGGCGATGGCGCTTGCCCGCGGAGCGGGTATAAATTGGCAACAAAATTGCATCTCAGAGGTTACGCAAGGCGTCACCAGCCGCCAAACGCGCTTAAGGGGAACCCCGCCATGGCCGCCTCCGATCCACTCGACGATTTTCTCGCGGCTGCCGCGGCGGCGCTCGACCTGCCGCTGGAAGCGGACTGGCAACCGGCGGTGAAGGCCAACCTCGCCGTTACCCTCAAGCACGCCGCACTCGTCGGCGAATTTCCTCTGCCAGACGCCGCCGAGCCGGCGCCAGTCTTCCAGGCCTGACGCGATGGCTGGTGATAGGTCCTGGGCGAACGCGGCAAATATCGCCCAAGCCGTTGCCGCCGGCGAGGTGACGGCCACCGAGGTGATCGAGCAGGCATTAGGGCGCATCGCCAAGCGCAATCCTATGCTCAATGCCTTCACCACCGTTACCGCCGAGCGCGCCCGCGCCAAGGCCAAGGCGGTCGATACTACGCCCGACAAGAGCAAACTGCCGCTTGCCGGTGTGCCGTTCGCGGTCAAGAACCTGTTCGATATCGGCGGTGTTGTCACTGTCGCTGGCTCGAAGATCAACCGCGGTTATCCGCCGGCGCAAAAGGATTCGCCGCTGATCGAGCGTCTTGAAGCGGCCGGCGCGGTGCTGGTCGGTGCGCTCAACATGGGCGAATACGCCTACGACTTCACCGGCGAGAACGTGCATGACGGTCCTTCGCGCAATCCGCACGACACGAACCGCATGACCGGCGGGTCCTCGGGCGGCTCCGGGGGGGCGGTGGCTGGGGGGCTCACGCCCTTCGCACTCGGCTCCGACACCAACGGTTCAATACGGGTGCCGTCTTCCTTGTGCGGCATCTTCGGATTGAAGCCGACCTATGGGCGTCTCTCTCGCGCGCGTACGTTTCCGTTCGTGTCGAGCCTCGATCATCTCGGCCCCCTCGCGCGCGCGGCCCGTGACCTCGCGCTCAGCTACGACGCGATGCAGGGTCCCGATGCCGAAGATCCGGTGTGCGCCAACCGCGCCGCCGAACCGACCGTGCCGCAACTCGAGCGCGGCCTCGACGGTTTGCGCATTGCGGTCGCCGGCGGCTATTTCAAGAAGGGTGCCTTTCCCGAAGCGCTGGAAGCGTTGACGCGCATCGCCAAGGCCGCCGGCGCCCGCGACGAGGTTGAGATCCCGGAAGCCGCGCGCGCCCGCGCTGCGGCTTATGTCGTCTCCGCGACCGAAGGCGCCGCGCTCCATCTCGAACGCCTGCGCAAGCAGGCACGCGACTTCGATCCAGCTGTGCGCGACCGCCTTATTGCCGCCGCCATGGTGCCGGCGGCGGCGGTCGACCAGGCGCAGAAATTCCGCCGGTGGTATCGCGAGCGCGTGCACGAGCTGTTCCAGTATTACGACGCCATCTTGGCACCGGCGACGCCTTGCACGGCACCGAATATCGGCCAGCAGAACTTTACTCTCGATGGCGTTGAAATGCCGGTGCGTCCCAACATGGGGATCTATACGCAGCCGATCTCCTTTATCGGCTTGCCGGTGGTGGCCGTGCCGGTGCCTTTGTCGCCCTTGCCGATCGCGGTGCAGGTGATCGCGGCGCCCTGGCGCGAGGACGTCGCCTTGCGCATCGCTTACGCGCTTGAACAAATAGGTGCGGCGGCGGCGCCGCGGCCGAACCTATAGAAACGCCAGGGGAGCGAGACGGACATGAAAATCGATCTGCCGGAGGTCGTGGCCGAAGTGAAAGAGGCCTTCGCGCGCTACGAAAAGGCGTTGGTGTCGAACGATGTCGCAACGCTCGACGCGTTGTTTCGCAACGACCCGCGCACCGTCCGCTACGGCACGGCCGAGAACCTCTATGGCTATGAGGAGATCATGGCGTTTCGTGCCGCGCGGTCTCCGGTCGCGCTCGGGCGTACGTTGTCGCGCACCGTGATAACCACCTATGGCCGCGACTTCGCGGTGGCGTCGACGCTATATGAGCGCCCCTCTGCGCCTGGCCGCATCGGCCGGCAGATGCAGACTTGGGTAAAATTCCCGGAAGGCTGGTGTGTCGTGGCCGCGCATGTCAGCCTGATGGACGCGCCGAAATGAGCGTCGCATGACCATCACTTGGCCCGCCGCAGAGGCGCCGCTTATTGCCAAGCAGACGCGCGCAGAAGAGTTGCGCCTGCAATTGGCCGACGAAATTGTGCGCGGCATGTTGGCGCCGGGCGCGGCGCTGGACGAGACCGAGCTCGCGCGCCGCTTCAGCGTGTCGCGCACGCCGGTTCGCGAGGCCATCCGCATGCTGGGCGCGAGCGGGCTTGTCGAAGTGCGCGCGCATCGCGCCGCGGTAGTCGCGCAACCGACGCCCGAGCACCTCTCCGGTATGTTCGAAGCCATGGCCGAACTGGAAGCGTTGTGCGCCGGCTATGCCGCCGAGCGCATGACCAGGATCGAACGCCGCCGCCTGGAAGATATCCACGAGAAGCTGCGCATTCTGATCCGGAGCGGCGATCCCCAGAGCTATCACGAGGTCAACGAAGCCTTCCACGCCAGCATCTATGCTGGTGCCCACAACAGCTATCTCGCTGAATTGACGCTGATGACACGCGTGCGCGTGCAGCCGTTCCGCCGCGCCCAGTTCCGCATTCTCGGGCGGCTCGCCAAGTCGCATGTCGAACATGACCGGGTCGTGCAGGCGGTCCTGCGCGGCGAGCGTACCATGGCCGCGCAATGCATGCACCAGCACATCATCACCGTGCGCGCGGAGTACGAGCATTATACGGAATCGTTGTAATCCACTCTGCCATTGCGGAACGGCGCAACGCGCCGGATTGGATTACTCCGGCGCTTCCGGTGGCTGCGGTTCGTGCAACGCGCCGAGCGGCAATTTCGTATCGGCATGAAATACGCGGCCGATTTCTGCGAGCCTGAAGTCTTCGCCGCCGGGCGCCAAGAGCGTAATGCCGAAAGGCACGCCCTGTTCCGTGATCGACGCCGGCAGTGCCAGCCCGCACAAATCGAGCAGGTTGACGAAGTTCGTGTAAGTGCCGAGCAGGCTGTTCAATTGAATGGGATCCGCTAGCACCTGTTCGACCGTGTAGGCGGTGGGGACGGTCGGCAGCGCCAGCACGTCGATGCCGTGGAATGTGTGCTCCGCCATGCGCCGCAACTGTTCCAATTTATAGAAGGCTTGGAACGCGTCGACGGCCGTCGGCCGCAATCCGCTCAAGATGATCTCGCGCGTCACCGGATGGATCGCGTCGGGATCGGAGGCGAGCAAGGAGCGCACGGTAATCGTGCGTTCGGCCACCCAGGGGCCCTCGTAGAGCAGGCGCGCAGTTTCGTAGAATGGTTCGATATCGATCTCGACGATCGCGCAGCCGAGTCCCACGAGATGTTCAAGTGCGGCGTCATAGGCCGCCTGGAAAACGCGGTCGCCGAAAAACAGACGCTGGCCCGCGCGTGGCACGCCGAGTCTCGGCTGCGCCGGCATCGGGCCGGGATTTCCCGGTACGCGGTCGCGCGAGTAGGGGTCTTTCCCATCCTTTCCCGCGATCACCGACAGCGCCATCCAGGCGTCGTCGACCGTGAGCGAAAACACCGACACGCAGTCGAGGGTGCGGCAAGCCGGCACTACGCCATAGGTCGAAACCAAACCGAGGCTCGGCTTCAATCCCACAATGTTATTCAGGCCCGCCGGCACGCGGCCCGAACCGGCGGTATCGGTGCCGAGCGCAAGCGGTACGATGCCGCTTGCGACGGCGACCGCCGAGCCGGAGCTCGATCCGCCCGGCACCAGTTCTTTCTTCATCGCATTGCGCGGTACACCATACGGCGAGCGCACGCCGACAAGGCCGGTCGCGAATTGATCGAGATTGGTCTTGCCGATTACGACGGCGCCGGCCTCCCGTAGCTTCGCAACGACTGTGGCGTCGCGCTGCGGCGTATAGGCGAACGCCGGGCAGGCGGCGGTGGTCGGCAGGCCGGCTACGTCGATATTGTCCTTTAGCGCCACCGGTATGCCATAGAGCGGCAGGGTCGTATTTTTCAGCGTGCGCGCTTCTGCCACGGCTTCGGCTTCATCGCGTAACGCGATGAACATCGCGGGATCGTCATGGGCGCGGAGCCGCGCATAGCAACGCGCCACCGTTTCGGCGGGGCTCGCCGTCCCGGCGCGGTGCGCGGCGACGATCTGGGCAATGGTCTCGGCCAAAATGAGAGTCCTTCGCGGCGTTGCTTATTCTTATCGCGCGCTGCCAAGCGCCGCCATCACGTTGGCCGAGTCCGACACCCAGCCGAAAATGCCACCCTGCGCCTTGATCATCTTAAGACCCATGTCGTGAAATTCGGGAAAGTAGGAGGCGCACGCATCGCCGATCACGATACAACGACATCCGCGGTCGTTGCCCTCACGCACAGTGGTGTTGACGCAGACTTCCGTGGTCACGCCGCAAACCAGCAGGTTTTCGATGCCACGATTCTTCAGCATCAATTCCAGGTCGGTCTGGTAGAAGGCGCCCTTGCCGGGCTTGTCGATCACCGGCTCGCCGGCGGCGGGATAAAGCTCGGGTACGATATCGTGGCCTGGCTCGCCGCGCACGAGGATGCGGCCCATCGGTCCTTCATCGCCGATGCGCTTGCTCGGTGCGCCGCGTTCAACCTTGGCCGGCGGCGCGTCGGACAAGTCGGGGCGATGGCCCTCGCGGGTGTGGATGACCAGCATGCCGGTTGCGCGTGCCGCTTCCAGCACCGCCTTGCAAGGCACGACTGCGGCCTGCAGCCGTGACACATCGTTGCCCAACGTCTCACCGAACCCGCCCGGCTCCAGGAAGTCGCGCTGCATGTCGATGATGATGAGCGCCGTGCGGGCGAGGTCGATCTGGATCGGCTGCGGTTCGGCGGCAATCTCGGTCATTTTGAACGCGTCCCCCGTGCGGCCAGCGCCGCGCGGATGCGATCGCCGGCGGCGCGGAGCATTGTATGCAGTTGCCCGCTTCGCAAGCGCTGTGCCACGCCGCCGCGGTCCGGTTCAGGGCCACGGCGGTAAAGATTATGGCGCTAAAACAATATCTTATAGAGAGGGTCAGCACCCAGGCGGCACGGACCAAACGCTGCCGGCTTTGCTCAAAAAAGCGGCATTCGACGGCGGGCCGCAGTCAGAGCGCCGCCACCGTCCGCACCTCGATCAGCAGTGGCTCCTGCACCAGCCGGTCGATCATCAAGAGCGTGTTGGGCGGGTAGGCGCCGTTCGCGAACATCCTGGGGAATTCGCGCTGGCGGAAGGTCATGAACTTCGGGATGTCCTGCGAGTGCACTAGGTAGGTGGTGAAGTCGACCACATTGCCCCAGCCGGCGCCGACCGATTTCAGCGCCGCCTCGATATTGGCGAAGGTCAGCGTGCACTGCGCATCGAAATCGGCGCCCAGGTTGCCGGCTTTGTCGATGCCGACCTGGCCGGCGATGAACACGAACTCGGACGCCTTGACGCGGCTGATCTGCGAATACTGCCCGAGCGGCTTGCCGAGCGTATCGGGGTTGATGATCTTGATGTCGGTCATGGTGGGCTCCTGCGAAATCCTTTCGAGAAGGAATGCGCCGCTCTAACCCTCCCCCCGCAGAGCGGTGGGGAGGGTCGATCTGCATTGCGTGAGCAATGCAGATCGGGGTGGGGGGTCTTAAGAATATCGCAAAGCCTCGCTTTGTCGCGGCGCTGCGCCCCCACGCCCGACCCCTCCTCACCACTCGCGTTGCTTGCGGGGAAGGGGAGAAGAACGGCCGCGGCCCGCTTTCAGCCGACTTCTTCAGCCGACTTCCACCACCTCTTCCGGGAACTGGTGCAGCCGGTCGCCCGGGCCGTTGCCGCCGATCAGGTAGTTGTCGCACAGCCAGTTGAGATAGCCGGCGTGCAGATAGGTCGGGTGCACGACGATGTTCATGTCTTTCTCGATCGTCCATGGCTCGTCGTTGCGGATGAGCGGCCGCTCGACCAGGTCGTAGCCCTGACCGTGGCAATAGAGCCGCGCTTCTTCCGGCCGGCCGTTCTTGCGCATGAAACCGTTGTAGGCGTCCCAGATGTCCTTGCACGGCGTGCCGGGTTTGAGCATGTCGAGAGTGAACTTGCGCGCCTCGATGCAGAACGCCAGTTCGTCCTTCATCTGCTGCGGCACCTTGCCGACCACGCAGGACCGGCCGAGCTCGGTGTACATGCCGCCCGGGCCATTGTCCTCGACCAGCAGCGCGATCTGGTCGCCTTCCTGGATGACGCGGTTCTGCAGATGGCGGTTGGCGAAGGTGGAGGGCTTGCCGAGCGGCATCGAGGCGCAGAGATAGATGCCGTTCTCGCTGCCGTGACACAGGCTGTAGTGCTGCGCGACCGCCGCCACCTCGACGTCGCGCATGCCCGGCTTCACCGCCGCAAACGCCGCCTTCATGGCGCCATCCTGCATGGCGGCGGCGCGCTTGACCAATTCCATCTCTTCCGGGCTTTTGATGACCTTGATCTTGTCGACCATCTCGGTGGCGTCGACAAAGGTCGCCTGCGGAAACGTGCGTTTCATATAGTCGAGCAGCGCGAACGACATCTGATAGGTGCCGACGTAACCGATGGTGCCCTTGGCGAACGGCGCAAGACCTTTTGCGGCAAGCTCGGCGTCGTAGTCCTTGGTGTAATGCGCCGAGGCATAGCTCGGCGTGTTCAACAGGCGCTTGACGCCGCGCCATGTCTGCGGGTCATCCGGCGGCCGGCGGTCAGCGCCGAACGGGCCCTGGCACACCACGGTCATCTCGTCGGCGCGCGAGAACACCACTGTCTGCGGATAGCCGTTGGTCGCCGGGATGTCGGTGAACCAGCGCACATAGCCGCCCATGTAGTCGTTGTTGTTCTGCATCAGCAGAGCGTCGATCTTCTGCGCGGCCATGGCAGCGCGTACCGCTTGCCAGCGGCGCTCCAGTTCGGCGGTGGAGATCGGCGTGTTCAGGCGTTCCGACAGAGCCATCGTTCACTCTCCCCAGGACTTAGGCTTGCGCACGATATTGATCATACTCTTGAGGTCATCGTTGAAGAAGAAGCGCACGTTGCGTTCGATCGTTGGCATGGCGCGGTCTTCGTAGCCTTGCGAATAGCCGCCGAGGTGAGAGATCACCGTCAGGTTCTTGGTGTTCCACAGCGGGCTCTCCGCCGGCAGCGGTTCCTGCGCGAAGACGTCGAGCGCGGCGCCCGCGATCTCGCCGCTTTCCAGCGCCTCGATCAGGGCTTGTTCGTCCACCACGCCGCCGCGCGCCACGTTGACCACATAAGCGGTCGGCTTCATGACGGTGAGCAGATCCTTACCGACGATGTGGCGGGTTTCCGGAACTCATTGGGATCAGCACCACCAGATAGTCGAACTCAGGTGCGGCCTTCAACAGATCGGCGCGTGCGACCATGCGGTCGAAGCCCGGCGCAGGCCGCGGCGTGCCGCTGATGCCGATCACCGTCATGTTGAAAGCCTTGAGCATCGGCGCGAGGTGCTCGGAAATCAGCCCGACGCCGAGAATGCCGACGGTCTTGCCGTCGAGCAGGCCCACCGGCCAACGTTCCCAGGCATGACGCGGTTGCGCCAGCGCCGTGCGCGGCATGTCGCGGGCGAGCGACAACATGTAGGCAATGGTGGCCTCCGACATAGGCGGCCCATGGATGCCGCGCAGGTTCGTGACCAGCACCTCCGGCCCGAGCGAGGGCAGGTCGACGATGTTGTCGACGCCGGTGCCGAGCGCTTGAATCCATTTCAGCTTCTTGGCGTCGCGCACCACATGGTCGGCCATGGGCGGCGAGAAGCACAACAAGATATCGGTGTCGGCGATATAGGGGTCGACCTGGGTGTGATGGCCGACCACGTTGACGGTGAGTTGCGGAAAGCGCTCCAGCAGCATCTGCTTGTAGCGCGCCCGCATGGCTTCTTGAACTTCGGTGAGGATGAGAAGATTGGGCATGGCGCGCTTCCTATAGCCGCAAACGGGAGAGCGGGAAACAAATTGCGCACCGCGTGTTACTCCGGTGGCCCGCATCGCGGGCCTGCGCTAGAATGGGCGAAACGTAATAGGGGAAATTGGACCATGCCGATCGATTGGGCGAACGTAAGCTGGGTCTATATTGCGGTGCTGGCGGTGTTCGTTTTCCTGTCCAGCCTCATCGGCAGTCTTCTGAGCTTCCGTCATCACGTGCTGGGCGCCGTGCTCTCGGCGGTGCTGTTTGCCGCGGCCTTCGTGTTCTGGACCTACTATCCGCACCACCTGCCGCTGCCGACCCAGCTTACCGAGATGGCGGCGCCGGTTCCCGCCAAGCCGGCGGTCCCGCAAAAACCCGCCAACCCGGTCACGACGTCACCCCGCCCAAGCCTGCCCAATAAGCCCAACCAATAGGCTTGCGTCCGGCCCGTCTTGATGATGTTTACTGGTGCTTGCATGAAGGCTCAGCCGGAGAGGGGAGCGTAATAGTCGCATGAAGAAGGTTTATCCCGACGCGCAAGCGGCGCTGGCCGGCCTGCTCAAGGACGGCATGCTGATCATGGCCGGGGGCTTCGGCCTCTGCGGCATCCCGGAGACGCTGATCAAGGCGATCCAGGAGTTTGGGGTGACCAATCTGACGATTGTGTCGAACAATGCCGGCGTCGACGGCGCGGGGCTCGGCCTGCTGCTCGAGACCCGGCAGGTCAAGAAGATGATCTCGTCCTATGTTGGCGAGAATAAGCTGTTCGCCCAGCAATTCCTCGCTGGGGAACTGGAAATCGAATTCAATCCGCAGGGCACGCTGGCCGAGCGCATCCGCGCCGGCGGCGCCGGCATCCCGGCCTTCTACACACGCACCGGCGCCGGCACCGGCATCGCCGAGGGCAAGGAGGAGCGCGAGTTCGACGGCGATCGCTACATCATGGAGCACGGCATCGTCGCCGATCTGTCGATCGTGCACGCCTGGATGGGCGATCACGAAGGCAACCTCGTTTATCGCAAGACCGCGCGCAACTTCAATCCGATGATGGCGACCGCCGGCAAGATGACCGTCGCCGAGGTCGAGCATCTGGTGCGGCCGGGCGAAATCGATCCCGACCACATCGTCACGCCGGGCGTCTACGTCAAACGCATCATCCATGTGCCCGACGCGGTGAAGCACATCGAGCAGCGCACCGTGCGCAAGCGCGAAGCCGCCGCCGCGACCGGAGAGGAAGTGTAATGTGCATGATCCCGAAAAGTGGGAACCGGTTTTCGGATAAGATCATGCGCCAATCAAAAATCGGCTCAAAATCGCTGTAACGGAGAGCGTTTCATATGCCCTGGACCCGCGAGCAGATGGCCGAACGCGCGGCCAAGGAGTTGCGCGACGGCTTTTACGTCAATCTCGGCATCGGCATCCCGACGCTGGTGTCGAACTACATTCCCGACGGCATGACCGTGCAGCTGCAGAGCGAGAACGGCATGCTCGGCTTCGGGCCGTTCCCCTATGAGGGCGAGGAAGACCCCGACCTCATCAACGCTGGCAAGCAGACCGTCACCGAATTGCCGACCACCAGCTTCTTCTCCTCGGCGGATTTGTTCGCGATGATCCGCGGTGGCCATATCGACATCGCGCTGCTCGGCGCCATGCAGGTGGCGGAGAACGGCGATCTCGCCAACTGGATGATTCCGGGCAAGATGGTGAAGGGTATGGGCGGCGCCATGGATCTGGTCGCCGGCGTCAAGAAGGTCGTGGTGATCATGGAGCACACCGCCAAGGATGCGCCGAAACTCCTGCACACGTGCAACCTGCCGCTCACCGGCGCCGGCGTCGTCGACATGGTGATCACCGATCTCGGTGTCTTCACCATCGACCGCAAAAAGGGCGGCATGACGCTGACCGAGCTGGCGCCCGGCGTCACGGTCGACGAGATCAAGCAGAAGACCGAAGCGAGCTTTACCGTCGACTCCAAGCTGAAGCACTGAACGGAACGCATCGGTCATGCCCTGCGCGCACTGACGCGAGCGGGGAGGACGCTTGCGCGCCACGCTGGGAACAATAATCGGCGTTCAGCCTTAGTCTCGACATGAGCCAGACGCCGGACTTCCACGTTGAAATGGACCGCCTGCGGGGCAAGCGCGTTAGACAGAAGGCGTCGTCGCGCCGCTAGTGTCTCGAATCCGAAGGTCGTCGGATTATTCAGCTTGCTTTTTGCGACTTCAACTTCCGCACTAGCCGCGCGGCGCCGCTAAAGGCGATTTGTCCCGCGTTACATAGCCGCCGTCGCCGGCTTTGCCGGTCAGCGTGCCGTCGCGCACCACGAACTTTCCGCGCACCAGGGTCGACACCGGCCAGCCGGTGACCTTGAAGCCTTCATAGGGTGTGTAGTCGCAGCCGCCGTGCAAGAGCGTCTGCCCGATGGTCACTTCGCGTTTCGGGTCCCAGATCGCGATGTCGGCGTCGGAGCCGACCGCGATGGTGCCCTTCTTCGGATAGAGCCCGTAGATCTTGGCGTGGTTGGTCGCGGTCAGCGCGACGAAATCATTGAGCGTGATGCGCCCTTTGCCGACGCCTTCCGAGAACAGGATCGGCAACCGCGTTTCGACACCGGGAATGCCGTTCGGCACCCAGCGAAAGCTGGTGCGACCCTTCGGCATCAGTTTGCCTTGCGGGTCGTCGTAGCGGAACGGGCAGTGGTCGGAGGAGAACAGTGAGAAGATGCCTTGCTCGATGCCTTGCCAGCAGGCCTCCTGGCTGGCGGCGTCGCGCGGCGGCGGCGAGCAGACGTATTTCGCGCCCTCCATATTGAGGCCTTCCAGGTCTTTCTCGGTCAACACCAGATATTGCGGGCAGGTCTCGCCGGTGATCTTCAGGCCGCGGCGTCGCGCGCGGGCGATCTCCTCCATCGCTTCGCGGTTCGATACGTGTACGATCACGATGGGCACGTCGATCAACTCGGCCAGCGAAATGGCACGATGGGTCGCCTCCCGCTCGACCGGGATCGGCCGCGAGGCGGCATGATATTTCGGCGCGGTCTTGCCGGCGCGCTCCAGCCGGTCGGTGAGGAAGCGAATGGCGTCGTAGTTCTCGGCGTGCACCATGACCAGCGCGCCGCTCTCGCGCGCGACCTGCATCACACTGAGCATCTCGAAATCCGAGAGCGCCAGCCCCTCATAGGTCATGAATACCTTGAACGATGTGTAGCCGTCCGCGACCAGCGCCGGCAATTCCTGGCCGAGCACGGTCTCATTTGCGTCGGCGATGATGAGATGAAAGGAGACGTCGACATAGCATTTGCCGTCGGCCTTGGCGTGATAGTCCTTCACCACCTGGCGCAGGGACTCGCCCTTTTGTTGAAGCGCGAAGGGCAGCACCATGGTGTTGCCGCCGAAGGCCGCCGCGCGCGTGCCGGTCTCGAAATCGTCAGCCATGACGATGCCGGATCCGGACGGTTGCGCCAGATGCACGTGGCTGTCGATGCCGCCCGGCAGTATCAACTGCCCGCTGGCGTCGACGATCTCGGCCGCCGGCCCAAGGCCGGTTCCCAGCGCCGCGATCCTGCCGTCGCTTATTCCCACGTCGCAGGAAAACGTGTCGGACGCCGTGGCCACCGTGCCGCCGCGGATGATGGTGTCGAAGCTCATGCTGTTTCCTTGTCAGGCATCAGTATTTCAGGTTTTTGCCGGCCGTGCGATATGCTCATAACGCACGGCATCTGACCGCCGGGACAAGGTTCGCATCATGGCCGATATCGACACACTCTCAGCGCGCATCGATGCTCTCGAAATAGGCAAGGCGCACCAGGACCGTTCCATCGAGGATTTGAGCGAGGTGTTGGCGGCGCAATGGAAGGAAATCGAGGGGCTTAACCGTCAGGTCGCACGCTTGACGGAGCAACTCGCCGAGGCAGCCGCCGGCGCTGGAGGCGGTGAGGTCGAGCCGCCACCGCCGCACTACTGAACGGCTGTAATTTCCGCGGGTTCGCGCCACTCCGACGTATAGCCACTTCGCGGCTTTGACGATCCTTTGCGGGCTTTGCCCCATTTTAATTTGCGGCCGGAGCGGCTACAGCATCAGGGAAACGATAGGAGAGGGATTGGCCCATGCTGTCCGAAGCCGACCGCCAAAAATGCGTCGAGATCCTGGTGAAGGCGCAGAACGAGCGCAAACAGGCAACGCCGTTTTCGCAGACCTTCCCGGCCATCACGATCGAGGATTCTTACGCGATCTCGGACGCGGTCGCGAAACGCAAGATCGCGGCCGGCGCCAAGCTGATTGGCCACAAGGTCGGGCTGACCTCGAAGGCGATGCAACGCTCCTCGATGATCGACTTGCCGGATTACGGCTACATCCTCGACGACCAGATGATTGGCGACGGCGCCAAGGTGAAACACGCCGACTACTGCAAGCCGCGCGTCGAGGTCGAACTCGCCTTCATTATGGGCAAGCGGCTCGAAGGCCCCGGCGTCGGCCTCGCCGACGTGCTGCGCGCGACCGAATACGTTATCCCGGCGATCGAGATCGTCGATGCGCGTCTCGCTGATCCGCGCAAGATCGTCGACACCGTCGCCGATAACGGCGCCGCCGCCGGAATCGCGCTCGGCGGCCGGCCGGTCGGTCCGATGGACGTCGACCTGCGCTGGGTCGGCGGCATCATGTACCGCAATTCCGAAATCGAGGAGACCGGGCTTGCCGCCGGCGTGCTCGGCCATCCCGCGCTCGGCGTCGCCTGGCTCGCCAACAAGATTTGCGAACTCGGTCATGCCATGGAGCCCGGTCACATCGTGCTGGCCGGCTCGTTCACGCGCGTGGTGTTCGCGCAGAAGGGCGACACCTTGCATGCCGATTTCGGCCCGCTTGGCGGCATCGCCATTCAGTTTGTCTAGCGCATGATCCCAAAAAGCGGGGGCCGGTTTTCGGATAAGATCATGCGCGATTCAAAATGTCTCGACTGTCGCCCTCCGCGAAGGCGGAGGGCCCGGTAAACACAAAGCGTCCGAGATTGAATCTAGAACATTGCGATTACTGGATCGCCCGCCTGCGCGGGCGATGACAACCGAGCGGCGATGAGGAGAAAAAGGGGAAACATCGATGTCCATGGAATTGCAGCGCAACGCCTTCAAGCACGCCATTGCCGCCGGCAAACTGCAGATCGGCCTGTGGTCGAGCCTGTGCAGCCCGATTGTCGCTGAGATCGTTGCCGACGCCGGTTTTGACTGGATCCTGCTCGACAGCGAGCATTCGCCCAACGAAATCCCCGACCTGTTCGCGCAGTTGCAGGCCTCGACGCGCGGCACCGCGACGCCAATCGTGCGGCCGCCGTGGAACGACGCCGTCATGGCCAAGCGCTGCCTCGACATCGGCGCGCAGACTTTGCTGTTTCCCTATGTGCAAAATGCGGACGAAGCCAAACGCGCCGTCCAGTCGACGCGCTATCCGCCGGAAGGCATCCGCGGCGTTTCCGTGGCCGCGCGCGCCAGCCGCTTCGGACGCACGCCCGGTTATCTGGGCAAGGCCAACAGCGAGCAGTGCGTGCTGGTGCAGGTCGAGACCCGTACCGCGCTCGACCATCTGGAAGCGATCGCACAGGTGGAAGGTGTCGACGGCGTGTTCATCGGTCCATCCGATCTCGCCGCCTCGCTCGGCCATCTCGGCAACCCGGCGCATCCCGAAGTGCAGAAGGCGATTCAAGACGCGGTCAAGCGGCTCAAGGGCTTGAACAAGCCGGCCGGGATCCTCACCGGCAACGAGGAGGAAATCCGCCGCTATATCGACTGGGGCTACCTGTTCGTGGCGGTCGGCTCCGACGTCGGGCTACTGGCCAGCAATAGCAGTGCGCTGGCGAAGAAGTTTAAGGCCGGCTAGCGGTTTCGCTCCAGCTCGGATCGAGCCTCGCCATAGACTCGCTTCACCTCCCCCTGGAGCGAGCGAAGTCGATTGCGCGAGCGCAATCGCGAGGGCGTGAATCACGAAGCGAACCGGATCGGCGAACGTTACGGCAGCGCGTCACCCCACCCTGCCACCTTCGCTGCGCTCAGCTGGCGACCCTCCCCCTCCAGGGGAGGACGAGCCAAAACGTTCTGCTCACTCACCCCGCCAGATAATCTTTCGTCGCCTGATCGTAATCGGCGGCGCGCGTGAGCGTCGCCATCAACTCGCTCGAAGCAAGATTCTTGAGGTCCTTAGGCGCGGTGCCGTCGCGCAGCGCCTTCATCGTGTCGTAGACCGCCTGCACGGCGGCCATGATGGTGGCGTGACCCTGCAGGGCAATGCGCACGCGATAGGGGCTTAGATCGGCGCCCGCAAGGTCGCCGCCGGCATTGCCGAGGATCAGCGGTAACGTCGTTGCCTTGCTCACCGCCGCAAGCTGCGCCCGGCTCTTCAGGCCGACGATGAAAAGCGCGTCGACACCGGCCTGCTCGTAGGCGCGCATCCGCGCGACGGTATCGTCGATGTCGGACAGTATCGGCGCGCTGGTTCGGCCGATCACGGCGAAAGACGGGTCAGGACGCGCGGCCAGCGCCGCGCGCATCTTGCCGACGCCTTCCTCGATCGAGACCAGAGCGGGCGCTTTGTCGGCGGCAAACGGCCGCGGCAGGTTGGTGTCTTCGATCGAGGCCGCCGCGACGCCGGCCGTGGTCAGCTCCTCGATGGTGCGAGCGACGTTCAGGGCATTGCCGTAGCCGTGGTCGGCGTCGACCAGGAGGGGAAGGCTGATGGCGCGGTTGATGCGGTGAGCCTGCTCAGCGAATTCGGTTGCGGTCAGAATAATGATATCCGGCGCACCGAGCACGGTCAGCGACGCGGTCGAGCCCGCGAGCATGGCCAGCTCGAAGCCGAGGTGCTTGGCGATGCGCGCCGACAGCGGATCGAACACCGAGGCCGGGTGGATGCATTTGTCGCCGTTCAAGATCGAACGAAACGCCTCGCGGCGGGCCCGCCATTGCATTGCAGCTCTCCCCCTTGTGTTGCTAGCGGGCGGAGTAGGCGCAAATGACCGCGCGCCGGTCAAGCGGGGAGGGTCGCGCTCTTTATCTCCCTCTGAGTGGTGCGCTCGCGTGCTCTTTATCCGTCCCCCTGAAAGGGGGAGGGTGGCCGCGAGCGGGTGCGCTGGCCGTAGCCCGGATGGCGCGAAGCAAAATCCGGGGAGGGCGGTGTCGGGTTTCACTGACGCTCCACCCGGACGACAGCCTCCGTGCCGGGGAAGCGGAAGCGGACCTCACGCCAGTTCCGCGTTGGCTCATATGCAAACATTTGCGTTCGAAGAGGCAGCCGGATTGCGATATGAAGTCAAAAGGGGGTCCCCGTTTTCCCCATGACAAAGTCGTATACAACGACAGCGGCAAACAAAACCGCAAGAAGCATGAGGGTGAAAACGCTCGCTGACTTCATATCGGCAGACATTTTATGACCCCATTGTTGGCCCGGCGGGTTGAGGCGGCCGGCACTAAACGATCTTGTCCGGGTTCAGGATGTTGTCGGGATCAACGGCGCGCTTGAGGGTGCGCATCAAAGCGACGGCGGTGGCACCGTATTCGGGCTCCATGAAGTGCTTCTTGCCCTGGCCGATGCCATGCTCACCGGTGCAAGTGCCTTCCATCCGCAACGCGCGCTCGGCGACGCGCTCCATGAAGGCCTTGGCGCGCGCGACTTCGTCCGGGTCGTCCATCTTGACCAGCACCGCAACGTGGAAATTGCCGTCGCCGATGTGGCCGACCACCGGCGCGACGAGACCATGCTCGTAGATGTCGCGTTTCGTTTCGGTCACGCATTCAGCCAATCGCGAAATTGGAACGCAGACGTCGCTCACAGCGACGCCGGCTCCGGCGCGGTAAGACTTGCACGCCCAAAATACGTCATGTCGTGCCTGCCATAGCTTGCTGCGGTCCTCCGGTTTGGCGGACCATTCGAAACCGCTGCCGCCGAACTCCCTCGCGATTTCACCGAGACGCCCCGATTGCTCTGCGACGCCGGCGCTCGATCCGTGAAATTCAAGAAACAGCATCGGATGTTCGGCAAGAGCGAATTTCGAATTCTTGTTGACGACGCGCACCATCATCTCGTCAAGGAATTCAACCCGGGCCATCGGTATGCCAGCCTGGATCCCGCTAATCGCCGTGTCACAGCAGGCGTGGATTGACGGGAAGCGGCAGACGGCGGAGGCGATGGCTTCGGGAATGCCGTGCAGCTTCAGGGTCAACTCGGTAATGATGCCGAGCGTTCCCTCGGCGCCGACGAACAGGCGTGTAAGATCGTAGCCCGCGGAGGATTTCCTTGCACGGCGCGAGGTCGTCGCCAACTCGCCATTTGGCAGTACAACTGCAAGCGCAATGACGTTCTCCTTCATCGTACCGTAGCGAACGGCTGTGGTGCCGGACGCACGCGTCGATGCCATGCCGCCCAGTGACGCGTCGGCTCCGGGATCGACAGGAAAGAACACGCCCAGATCGCGCAAATGCTCATTGAGCATCTTTCGCGTAATTCCGGGCTCCACGATACAGTCGAAATCCCCTGCATGCACCGCAAGGATACGGTTCATATCCTTCATGTCGATGCAAATTCCCCCAAGCGGCGCGTTGACATGCCCTTCAAAGGACGTGCCGGCTCCGAACGGAATCACCGGTACGTGATGGTGAGCGCAGACTTTCACCGCTTTCTGAACTTCATCGGTCGACTGCGGGAAGAACACCGCATCCGGCGGCTCGTTGGCGACCCAAGTGGTAGTGTGAGCGTGATGCTCGCGCACCGCCGCAGAGGTGACGATGCGGTTGCCAAAGGCCGCTAAAAGCTCCGCAACCGCATTCGATAAATTGCTTGTCTGCTTGCGCACGGCGGCCCTATTCGCGGTTGCCCTTCCCGCAGGAATTCGATCTAAGGGCGGCCCCGAGCGAAGTAAACTCACTAGTCAGTATACATACGGCGCCCCTATAATCCCGCCATGCCACGGTCTGCAGATGCCACGCGGCGGCGCATTCTTGATGCGGCCTATGCGCAATTTTACCGCAAGGGATTCGCACGGGTCGGCGTTGACGAAATCGCATCCGCCGCCAAAGTCACCAAGCGTACGCTTTACTACCACTTCGAGAGCAAGGACGAGCTACTGGCGGCCGTGCTCGAAGCCCAGCATACGCTTGCGTTGGCGACGTTCCGCGACTGGGCCGGCAAGCTCAAAGGGAATGCACCGCAAATTGCTGAGTCAATTTTTGCCGATCTGGCGAAGTGGTCTGCAAAGCCTCGATGGATCGGATCCGGATTTACGCGGTTGGCTATGGAATTGGCTGATATGCCCGGACATCCGGCTCGCACCGCGGCTCGCAAACACAAGGCACTCGTGGAAAGGGAACTCGCCCAAATTTTGAGGAATGCGGGACACGCCAACTCTGAGAAGGCAGCACGGGAGATTTTCGTGCTGATGGAAGGTGCGACCAACCTGATCTTGATTCACGGCGACCGCCAATATGCTGCCGCTGCGGCAGCCGCCGCGAAGACGCTGCTTGGTTCTAAGGCAAGAGACCGGCGGCAATAGCCGTATGCGATCCCTCAATCTTTCATGGTGTCCACTAAGCGCGTAAGGCGCAATTTCGCTCTCGGCGACGGCCGTTCTGGGTCGATTGCGTAAAACGTCCAAAGTTAAGTCGCGACGAAAATGCATCGCGACGACTTCGCAACCGTCGCTCAACTGAGATTGGCACTGCAATTCCATTTGGAGGTGCTACGTTCGCCAGGGGACAAAAGATGAGGTCCGCCGCGCCGGCTTATTAAGAACGCGCATGCAGCGCTTGAAAAATGTGATCGCCTCGACGATTGGGCTTTTTCAATAGTATCGATCAGAAGCGGAACTCCGCTCTAATTACTCCCCGTCGTCCGCTGCTGGATTTGATAAGGCGCGCCGCCGGATAAGGATGCGCCCAAAGCCAGATCGCGATGCTTAGTCGCCCGCCTTCTTGACCAGTCCGGCAAAGGTCGGCTCCTGCTCCGCGATCAGCCTCTTAATCGTTGCCCGCTTTGCTGGGTCTGTTTCCGTTTTTAGAAGAGCACGGAAGTGCTGGACATTAAGCTCGGAAATCTCTAGCGCCGAAGGGTCCATGGCAGCACCCAACTCTTCCCAATCAAAACTTGGCCGCATGCTTCACAGACGTAATAAGTTGTCGGCTGACCATTGGTCTGCGGCTCAACGCGCACGACGACGCGGACCCGTCCGCGGCAAAGGCCACATCGACCGCCTCCCCGAGGAGCCACTGCGCTTGGCAGATCGGCGATTTCATTGGAGAGAGGTTTGATCATCTACGGCTGACCTCGGTCATATGCCAGCTTAGGACGACGGGCGATCAATCGACGGAGCCTGCAAGCGCAGCAGTAAGCCACGTTTGTGCTCATCTTGACGTTTGTTACGCGGCGCGGCGATCAAACCGTCGCGTATCGCTTTCTTGCGGGCGAGCTTTCGGGCCCGGCGGACGGCTTCATTCTTTTCCCGTGTGAGCTTTTCCGAAGGCTTCTCATAAGAGCGACGGCGTTTCATCTCGCGGAACACGCCCTCGCGCTGCATCTTCTTCTTCAAGACGCGAAGCGCTTGGTCGACGTTGTTATCGCGGACAAGTACCTGCAAGTTGGGATCCTTTATTCTGCTTTCACTGTGGCACATTGCGCCAAACGCACCCACATGAGGCGCATACAAGATCGCAACCAGAAAAGGCATCCCAAGGAGGGGCCGATCCGATCAAAGCAGGGGCGCAACAAAGGGGACAAAGAGATACACTGGGGTCAACGGTCTTGCCGGGCTTCGTTTGCGGCGGCACATCCATTCGACGCTGCCAGCGCCGTTCGATTTCATGGATGATGTAAGTCGGCAGCGCGTGAGCCATAGGCATCCCCTCGCGGCGGGGAGCGCAATCGGTCTCTCTGCCATCGGCCGCCCGTGACGAATGCCGACGATATTTAAACTATGGGCCTTCTCGGCAGACGGCGCCAGCGTTATTTCAGCCCGCAGTTGATCAACCCCGCAGCAATTTCGCGAAAGCGGCTCAAACATGACCGATTTTGAGGATTAACGGGTTGTGGGTTAGGCTTCGCGATCCATTTGCCGGTGTGCGGAACTTTGCTTTTGGCTGCTCAGCGCGATGCGCGGTATTTCCGCTTAGCATCGACACCGTTGAAAAAGTCCAAGCGTCGAGGCTATCCAAAATTTCCAACCTCGCAGGCGCGTTTTCAGAAAGCGGACGTGAGGGCGTCATCTTCTTGACGCCAACGAACGGAGCCAGATCTAGGCCGGTTTGCAGTCGCAATTTTAGGCGATCTCAGATTTCGAAGTTATCTCGACAGCTTTTCGACGCAGATCAACTTTCGACTTTTTCGATAGAATCGGTCAGGTGCGGACGTAATAAGTAATAACATGCCGCTTCAATGTCCGCTCAGGAGGCTGATATAGCGCCGGCGAAGCGCGGCGTCTCGAAGCATATGACCGCCCGTCCTTCGAGACGCATCGCTTACGCGATGCTCCTTAGGATGAGGCCGGGGACAAGTTGGTTCGCGCGGGGATAACTCGCCCCAGGCGGGGATAAGATTTTTTTCACAGAGATTCTTGACCCGGCTTTTGTTCCAGACTATATTCCCATCCATCCCGCCCTCGTTACCGAGGGGTCTGCAGTCTCCAGATGCGGGGCGGGGAGCGGTGGCCGGTTCGGGGGCGTCGGAGATGCGGCGCTGAGTTTCCCCGATCCGGCGGTCCAAGCCGCGCCGTCCCGGCGTGCCATGCCGCACGCGGGAGACTCCGGCTGCCGTCGGCCGCGATCTGTCGGAGATCGCGCCGCCGGCATGAAGCTCCTTAATCGGTGGATTAGCCGCGGTGACGCCTAACCGGCAGACGCGGATGAGAGGATCGACCACCGGGGACGGCGCGGAGCAAACCTAACAAACACCGCGCGCGGGACGCCGAGGGACTGGCGGACTTGCGGCACTATCAGCTTCGACAAGCCTCGATGTCGCGAGGCGTCGAGGCCCGTGGGTCTGAGCACTTTCAGTTTGCGCACGCTTGCGTGAACTTGAGTGCGCCCGGACCCGACAGCGTCCCGCGCGCCCTCGGTTCTTTCGAAGGCGGCGGCGACCTAACGTGCCGGATAGCGGGCAAGCCCGGCATCCGGTTGGATGGAAGAGGGCGCACCCGGCGCCGACCAAAGAATACGGGCGATGACGCGTGGGCTGTTTGAAAATCAGGGCACTACGCACGCAGCACACCCCCGGCTGTCATCGTCCGCGCAGGCGGACGATCCAGTAGTCACTGAGATGACGGTGTTCACTGGGTCACCGCCTTCGCGAGGCGACATTTGGAAATGCCGAGAGGTGCGCAGCACCGCCCGGATCTCCCGAGACGCACCAGGCGGCGCTTTCCTTGCGCTAGATCAATAACCGCCAGTTCGCTTTGGCCGATAGTTTCATTCGGAACCAAGGGTGAAGAAGGCAACCGAGGAGGCGGTCATGACGGCGCAGGCGGAACCCATTCACGACATCGCGCATCTGGGCAGTGTCGAACTGTTCACGCCGAAGCCGGAGAAGAGCCTTTGGTACTTCCGCGACCTGCTCGGCATGGAGCCGGTGCACGAGAGCGGGGGCTCGGTCTATCTGCGCGGCTATGGCGACTACGCGACCTCGACCCTCAAACTGACGGCGGCGTCCACCAATGGCGTCGGTTGCGTTTCCTGGCGCACGGACAGTCCGCAGGCGTTGGAGCGCCGTGCCAAGGCGATTGAAGAGGCCGGGCTTGGGATCGGTTGGACCAATGGCGACTTCGGTCGCGGGCGCGCCTATCGCTTTCACGATCCGGACGGCCATACGATGGAAATCTACTACGAGGAGCAGAAATACATCGCGCCGCCGGAATTGCATTCGAACCTGAAAAACCTCCCGCAGAAATTCACCGGCCGCGGAGCCGGCGTGCGCCGCATCGATCATCTGGCGCTGCTGGCCAAGGACGTCGAGGCCAACCGCAAATTCGCCACCGATCTGCTCGGCTTCCAGTTGCGCGAGCAGGTTCGATACGACCAGGGCAAGACCGAGATCGGCTCCTGGATGAGCCCGACCGCAATCCATCATCAGTTCGCCTACGTGGTGGACGTGAAGGGCGCACATGGGCGCCTGCATCACTTCTCGATGTGGGTCGACAACCGCGACGACGTGATGCGCGCCGCCGATATTCTGACCGAAAACGGAATCTTCATCGAAGCCGGCCCCTCCAAGCACAACAACTCGCAGGGCTTCTATCTCTACAGCTACGAGCCGGGGGGAAACCGCGTTGAGGTTTATTCCTCGAGCTTCCTGGTGGTGGCGCCCGATTGGGAGCCGGTGACCTGGAACGAGGAGGAGCGTGGCACCGGCACCTATTGGGGCGCCACGCTGCCGGACAGCTTCATCGAATACGGCACGCCCAATGTGGAGGGCGAGATGGCGGGCAAGGCGCCGGTCCCTGAGGTTCTCAAGGACGCTATCGCGTCACTGTCGTGACTGTCGTGAAGCCGCCGCTCAAGCTATTTAACGATTGCGAAGCGGTAATGCGGCTCTCACGTGGCGGGCAGTTGTGCATCACTGGAGAGCCGCCAAGAACCGGCTAATTCACAGCGCTAGATGTGGATACGTTGCCGCGCCGATTCAAACCGATTCGCGAATCAGCTATTGAATCGTAAAGTATTGTTCACAGCGTCGGCGTCATCAGTTGTGCAATTGCCGAGTATCTTCGGTCGGGAAAGTATTTGTCCGGCACGAAGCGCGGCTCTCACGACAGGACCACTATGCCGGCAGAGCAAGCCAAGCCAAGTCCCGCCAGCCTCGCTGAGCGATGGCACGATCTGGCAGACCGCCGCTTGGCGCATTTCATCGAGCTTTATCAGAGCGGCCGGTGGAGCCTTTACTATCAAACCGAGCAGCAGTTCTCTGCGCAGATGCTCGACGTGATCAGATCGGCAAAGATCTGGGCCAGGCTGGCTGGGCGCGAGCCGCCTACGGTCACGGCGCCGGTCGCTACAACGTTGGCGCCGACCGCGCCAGCGACGATGTCTGCGCCACCATTGTCTCCGTCCTTGCCGCGGAAACGAGACGGCCTGCGTTCTGCCGCATGAAATTTTTCTTCACCGCTGTGGCCGCCGCCCTGTTGTTGGCGACGGCCTTTCGCTCGGCTGGGGCCGCAGCTGACCAGGACCAGGACCAGCTCAAGCGAGGCGAAGAACTGCTGCAGCGCGACTGCGCCCGCTGCCACGCTATCGGGCGCACGGGCGCAAGCCCACGCAAGGATGCACCGGTCTTCCGCACCCTCGGCCAGCGCTATCCGATTGAATCGCTCGAGGAATCCCTGGCCGAAGGGATCATGTCCGGTCATCCAGATATGCCGGAATTCGCATTTGACGCCGATGACGTTGGTGCCATCATTGCTTATCTGAAGTCGATCCAGCAGCGCTGAACCGGCGCACTTGTCGCTTCAACGGCGTTCCTTCAAAAAGCCCTCGATAAGTCCCCCCCACAACGAACTGCAGGTCCCATGAGCAGCACTCTTTTCTCGTCCTATCGGCTGGCGGGTGTCGAATTCGCCAACCGCATTGTCGTCTCGCCCATGTGTCAGTACAGCGCCGACGACGGTTGCGCCAACGACTGGCACCTGATGCACCTCGGCATGCTCGCCAATTCCGGCGCGGCGCTGGTGATGGTGGAAGCGACCCATGTGCAGCGGCACGGCCGCATTACCCATGGCTGCCTCGGGCTCTATTCCGACGACAACGAGGCCGCCCTCGGCCGCGTGTTGGGTTCGGCGCGGCGCGCCGGCAGCGCCAAATGGGGTATCCAGCTCGCCCACGCCGGCCGCAAAGGTTCGGCGCTGCGTCCCTGGGAAGGGGGCGGCGCGCTCAAAGTCGGCGGCGACCCTTACGAGACCATCGCTCCCTCGGCGATTCCCTTCGGCGACAACTGGCATACGCCGCGCGAGGCGACCGAAGCCGACATGGACGGCGTGCGCGAGGCTTTCGTCGCCTCCGCCAAGCGCGCCTTGCGGCTCGGCTTCGACGTCATCGAACTGCACATGGCGCATGGCTATCTGCTGCACGAGTTCACCTCGCCGGTCTCCAACAAACGGACCGATCAATACGGCGGCTCGCTGGAAAACCGCCTGCGCTTTCCGCTCTCGGTGGTGAAGGCGGTGCGTGCGGTGGTGCCGAAAGAGGTGGCGCTCGGCGCGCGCATTACCGGCAGCGACTGGCGGCCGGACGGGCTGACGCCGGATGACGGCGTCGCCATCGCCAAGGCGATCAAGGCCGCGGGGCTCATCTATGCCTGCGTGTCCTCGGGCGGCATTACCGCCGACACGCGCAATCCGGCGACGCTCGGCTACAACGTGCCGCTGGCGGAGCGGGTGAAGAAAGAAGCTGGCCTCGATGCCCGCTCCGTCGGGCTGATCGTCGAGCCGGCACAGGCGGAAGAGATCATCGCCAAAGGCCAGGCCGACCAAGTGGCGCTGGCACGTGGTTTCCTCGACGACCCGCACTGGGGTTGGCACGCGGCCAAGGCGCTCGGTGCCGAGGTGTCGCGCCCGCCCCAATACGCGCGTGCGGCACCCAAGCTGTGGGCGCCGGCGGCGGCCAAGGCTTCGTGACGCCTATACCGCGCGCGGGCGAGCTTTTCTCCCCGCGCGCGGGGAGCGGTCGATGACCTCGTTCGTCTTCTTGGCCGTGCTGTTCGCTGCGGCCTGCCACGCCGGCTGGAATGCGCTGATCAAGGTCGGGCTCGATCCGCTTTCCACCACCGCGCTCATCGCTCTCGGCTCAGCCGTCGTCGGCATCGTCTCATTGCCATTCTTCGGCATGCCGGCGGCCGCCGCCTGGCCCTGGTTGATCGCCTCCGCCATCATTCATCTCGCCTATTTTGCCGCGCTGATCGAAAGCTACCGCACCGGCGATCTCGGCCAGGTCTATCCGATCGCGCGCGGCTCGGCGCCGCTGATGACCGCGGGCGCTAGTACTGTCTTTGTCGGCGAGCCGTTGAGCGTCTTGAGCTGGAGCGGCATCGTCGCGCTTGCTGCCGGCGTGTTGCTGTTGTCGGCGCGCGGCGGCCGCGCCTTCGAGCGCATCGACCGCCGCGCCGTCGGCTTCGCCTTCGCCACCGCGCTCACCATTTGCACCTATTCTATCGTCGACGGCATCGGCGCGCGGGTCTCGCTGAACGCTGAGTCTTATGTGCTGTGGCTGTTCGTCGGCAACGCCGTTCTGCTGGTGCCCTATGCGTTCTGGCGCGACGGCCGCGATGTGGCCGTGGCGATGCGCCGTTTCTGGCTGCGCGGCCTCATCGGCGGTACGCTCAGCGCGATTTCTTATGGCATCGCACTGTGGGCGATGACGCTGGCGCCGATCGCCATTGTCGCAACGCTGCGCGAGACCAGCGTGCTGTTTGGCACCGGCATCGCCGTGGTCTGGCTGAAGGAGCCGCTGCGGCCGCTGCGCATCGGCGCGGCGCTGTTGATCGTGTGTGGGCTGGTGTTGATCCGACTGCAGTGACCTAAAGCGCGAGTTCGGGCAGCTCGCGTTCGAGCCTTGCAAGATCGCTTTCTGTGTCAACGTCCCACAGAGGGGTGAGTTCGACGGCGCGCAGCTTTAGGGCCGCGATACGCCTGCGCGTTCTTTTCGAGCACCGTGTCGGTGCCCCAGGTCATGTCGTTGAACAGGCTCGGCTGCGGCGTGCGCGTGCCAATCAGCACATAGCCGCCATCCTCGGCCGGAATCAGCACCACGTCGGCGTTGAGCAAGGCGCGCGCCGATTCCTGCAAATGCGTAGGGCTGAGGGTCGGACAGTCGCTGCCGGTCACCAGCGTGGGACCGTCAAGCGTGCAAGTTAGCATGCGAGCTCCCAGATCGCCTTGCGGCTGGGCGGCAAGCGCCAACGGGTAGCGCTGCGCGAGGTTGCGGAAAGCCGCGTGCGCAGTGTCGGGCGCGCACCACAACGTCACCTGGCCAACGTGAGCAGCAAGCGCGGTCTGCACCGCGCGTTCGGTCAGCCGTTCAGCCAGCACCGCGGCGGCATGCGCGCCGACGTCGGGGATCAGCCGGGTCTTGGCGAACCCGGGGATCGGTGCTTTCGCCATCACGGCGATGGCGCAAGCTTCAGGATTTGTGCGGGACATAGCCATAATGCCGCGCCAGGCTCTTGGGATCTCCGCCGAAGAAATAGGCGAGCCGCAATCGCCACATCAACAAAATGGTGCGCCAGACGCCGTGTTGGCGCCAGCGCCGGCCCGAGGTCTTCACGCGCGCGCGAAGGCACAGCGGGCGGCCGAGCCGCCTCAACCGCGCGGAGGCGGCTACATCCTCCATCAGCGCGATGGTGGGAAAGCCGCCGATTTCGTCGAAGGTGGCGCGAGTCATGAACATCGCCTGGTCGCCGGTGCAGACACCGGTCGCCCGCGAGCGCCAATTCATCATGAAGGCGACGAGCTGCAGCCAGCCGCCGCTGTCGAAACAAATGTCGAATCGGCCCCAGACGCGTTTGCTGCGCGCCAGACCCTCCGCGATCAGCGCGTCCGCGTTTTCCGGCAAGCGGGTATCGGCGTGCAGGAACAAGAGCACGTCGCCGTGGGCGACGGCGACGCCGGTATTCATCTGCACCGCGCGTCCGCGTTGGGCGCCGAGCACTCGGTCGGCGAACGGTCGGGCGCGGGTAGCTGTCTCGTCGCTGCTACCGCCGTCGACGGCGATGACCTCCGCCCCGCGCGTGCGATAGGGGCCGAGCGCCCGCAAGGCCGTTTCAATGCCGGCTGCCTCGTTCAACACCGGCATGATGATGGAGAGCGTCATCGCTTCGCCGCCTGCGCAATGTCATAATCCGGTCCTTCGACAATGCGTGAAAAATAGGACAAATAGGCGGCCGAACCTTGCGGCCAGCGGGCAAGGAAGCGCTTGAGAAACGCATCTTCGTTATAGTAAACGGCCAGCGCGTCGATGTGCAGGCCATCACGCTGCAAGCCGTAAAGCGTCGCGTGCGGGGACGGGGAGGTGGCGATGCGGGTCACGACGCCGAAGCGCGTGCCGGAAAAATTCGGCATGCCGGCCGCGCCGCTATTGATGACCGTCAGTCGGTCCGGCAGCCGGTCGAAATCGCGCAAGGCGGCAAGGCATGTATGCGTCGAGGCGAACACATCGAGGTGTGACGCCGTATGGATGTCGGCAAGCCAGCGTGCGTTGGCGGGATCGTCGAGCGCGTCATGAGCGAAACGCCATCCGGCCATTGCGCCTGCGTCGCCATGCACGATACCGATGCGCAAGCTCCCGACCTGCGCCACCAGATGCATGGGAAGCGCGCCGAGCCGGGCGCGCGCGCGAGGGGTCGCGTGCGGGCGTAACTGACGCAGGATAATGTTGGAGCGGCGCACCACCTCGGCATCGACGCTTTCCGGATAGGCGCAGCCGCAGCCGGCGCCGATATCGGCGTTGCGGGCGACCTCTGTTTCCACATTGCCGCGCAAAGCGCGATGCGGCGACACCGCGCGCTCGACTTCTGCGAACCATTCCGGCTCGGCATCGAACCAATGGAAGTCGCCGTTGTAGACGAAAATTGGCGCGGTCCGTTCCCGCGTCGCCAGCATTTCGATGCGCGCCAGCGCGGGAAGATTACCATAAAGGCCGCCGATGACATAAAGCGTGTCGGCGGCGAAATCGGGCTCGCGTGCGAACACGCTCGGCGCATAGGTATAGTCGCGCGGACAGACGCGTCCCTCGTTGTCCGCGGCGCGGGTGGGTGCGGGATGCAGACGCGACAGCATGTTCACTCTGCCGCCTCTTTCAACGCGCCGCCACAGCTTGAGCCCTGGCTGGCGGTGCAGCCATAGCAATGGCCGGCGACGCGGATCGGATTGCCGGTGAGCTCGATATCGAGCAGGTCGGCAAGCCGCGCGCGTTCGCGCCCGGCTTGCGCCAGCGGCAGGTCGAGCATTTGATTGAAGTCGCAGTCGTAAACGTAGCCGCGCCAGTCCACCGAGATCAGGTTGCGGCACATTACACTATCGAGATTGGCGTCGAGATGAGCGTCCTGCAGCAATTGCAGATAGCCGTCGAACTCGCCTTTGGTGACCAGCGCGGATCCGAAGCGCTGGATCGGCATATTGGCGAGTACATAGAGCTGATCGAACACGATGCCATATTGCTCGCCGAGCACGCGCTTGTAGTCGGCTTCGAGGGATGCCTGTGGCGGCGGCAGCGCCGGCCCTTGCGGGTTGTAGACTAGGTTGAGGTGCAGCGCCGGATCGCGGCCGTAGCCGTGCGCGTTCAGCTTGCGCAGACCCCGCAAGGAACCGTCGAACACGCCCTTGCCGCGCTGGTTGTCGACATTGTCCTCCAGATAGCACGGCATCGACGCCACCACCTCGACTTCATACGCGGCAAGGAAATCGGCGAGATCCTCCTGGCCCGGCTGCTCCAGGATGGTGAGGTTGCAGCGGTCCATCACGCGCACGCCGAGGGCGCGCGCGCGGGTGACCAACCGGCGGAAATTCGCATTGAGCTCGGGCGCGCCGCCGGTGATGTCGAGCGTCGGCGTGCGGTGGCGTTCGAGGAAGGCGAGCACCGTGTCGGCGACCTCGCCGCTCATTTCCTCGGTGCGGTTGGGGCCGGCATTGACGTGGCAGTGAAAGCACGACTGATTGCAGCGATAGCCGACATTGATCTGTAGCGTCTCAAGTCGGCCGCGCGTGAGCGTGGGAAATGGGATGGCGTCAAGCAGCGGCCGCATGTCACGCATGGGGGAGCAGTCCTCGGTTGGTCCGCTGCCAAATTGCCACGGCGCCGCGCGCCGCGCCACGCACGCAGCGGTCAATTGGGGACAAAAGCCCGTGAAAGACGCGTGAGTTGGAGCGTTTCCAGGCGAAAAGGGAACCGGTTTGCCGTCCGGAACGCGATATAAGGGTCTAGCGCGCCAGCGCGCTGGCGACCGGCGATTCCAGGCCGACGCGGCCATAGCCCGGCAGCTTCAGGCCAGGATGTCGCACGTCGAGCCCCGCGACCAGGCCGAGCAGATCGACTTCGATGCCCTCGACCCAGCCGACCTTGAACGCGGCGAGACCGTTCAGGTTGAGTTCCAGGCCGGTGCCGCTGTCGGTCAGCCCGCCATAGAAGCCGGCGCGGTAGTCACGGCCGATAGCATTGGGCGGCAGGCTGACGCCCAGTTCCGGCACCGCGCGCAGGATGGCGGCGGTGAAGCTGTTGCTGTTGGGGCCGGGCCAGATGCGGTAGTCGCCGCGGCGGTCGTATTCGTATGAGCGCACCGCCGCCTCGATCTTCGGAATTAGTAACGCCGCCCGCGCGCCGGAAACGTCGGCGATCGCCACCGGTGTGTTGCTGTACCAGCGGCCGTCCGGCGGCCAGTTGTTGACGCGCACCGGGCTGCCCCAGCCGACGACGTCATAGCGCGTCCAGGCGTCAGCGTTCCCCGGCTTGACGACGATCCAGCTATGCACCGCGAAAATGCCCTTCCAAGCGCCGGTGGTGCCGGTGAACACGATCACGCGCGCCAGCTTGAAATCACGGGCCGCCGGCAGCAGGCCGGTGCTCGACCAGTCGGCCTGGTAATAGGCGCGTGGCGCATCGCTCGTGGAATAGGACACCGCGCGCATGCCGATGGGCGCCAGGAACAGCGCGGCGATGCTGAACAGGGCTGCTGTGCGGCGGCGTGGGGGTGCAAACGGCATGACCCATTATAGGCGCCGCGTTTTGGCCGGAAAGGTGGCGGCGGAGCGTTTCCAGGCGAAGTGGGAAGCGGTTCGCCGTCGGAAACGCGACAAAACAAAAAGAGCGTTTCCAGGCGAAGTGGGAAGCGGTTCGCCGTCGGAAACGCGACAAAATTAAAACGTGTCTAACTGACTTTGTTGCCGCTGATCTTGAGCTGCGGATAGCGCAAAATCTCGGACTTGTCGCCGGTTTGCGCGAGATCGCCGCTCACCGGCTTGGCCCGTTCCATGCCGAGGATGCCGCCGCGCTGCGCGCCGGCGATCAGATTGTTGGCGATCACCGCCGCGCCTGCGCCCGCTGCCACCGAGACGCCGATGCCGATGCCAACTTTACGTACCACGTTGCCGGTGACGGTGACGTCGCGCAGATACTTGCCGGCACCGACGCTGATGCCCATGAACGGCGCGTTCTCAACTACGTTACCGGTCACGGCGGTGTCGGCCTCGACGCCGATACCGAGGCCCGCGAAGTCCTCGCCGCCCTGCGGCCGCCGCGGTGTGAGATCGCGAATGAGATTGCCTTGCACGACCGCCAGCCGGCCGCCGTCGTTGAAATTGGTGGTGACCACGCCGACCGCTGCGCGCTCGACCGTGTTGTTGGCGATGACCGCGCCCAGGAAGTCGAATTCGGCATAGAGCGCGACCTCGCCGAGGTCGCGGCAGATGTTGGCGACGATCTGGATATTGGCGGCGCCGTTGCCGCGCACGGCGGAGAACGCGGCCTTTTGGATGTGGTTGCCGCGCACGATGACGTCACCGGCGCGGTAGACGTTAATGGCGTTGCCATTCTGCCCGGTGCCGCCGGTGCGTGCCTGCGTGTCCTCGATGGTGTTGTCGGCGATCAGGCTGCCGTCGTGGCGCTTCTCGCTTTGCCAGACGCGGATTCCGCCATTACCGGTGCGGCGAATAATATTGCCGGTAATGACGAGGCCACGTCCGTCGTTACTAAACAGCCCGTTGTCTGTGGCATCGGTGATGGTGTTGCCGGTGACTTGACCATCGCACTGATGCAATGAGATGGCGTCGCCGCCGGTGTGCATGACCGCGCAGTCGGTGAGGCGCAAGTTGCGCACGTCGGTGAGATGCACGAGGCCGCGCCGTGGCGGCAAAGACTGGCCTGCGCCATCAAGGACGAGACCGGAAAGCGAAACTGTTTCGGCGTGTTCGGTGGCGATCAGCGAAGAGCCATGGGCGAATATGAGATGTGTCGCGCCGCGCACGCCGACGATCTGGCTGCCGGGCCTCAGGGAGAGTCCGCCGACGCGATAGCGTCCGGGCGCGATCCATAGCGGCAAGCGCTCTTTCGCGGCATGGTCGATGGCGCGTTGTAGCTTGGCGCTCTGGTCGCCGGATGCGCCGGCGCGCACGCCAAAGTGCGCGGCATCGACGCCCTTTCCGGCGGCTTCGGCGGCCGCGGGCGCGGCCAGCGCGGCGGCGCCGGTCAGCGAACCAAGCATCAGGCAGCGGCGGTCGATAGGCATGGCGCGCATCATGCCCGAAGGGAGTTAAGGGAGATTAACGCCGCACGGCCGCGGCAAGCGCCATCAGCAAGCCGGTCCCCGTCCGCGTGAGGTCATCTTGCGAAAGTTCTGGCTTTTCAGGCCGGCGTGGGCGTGGGACGCGGGGCACGAGCGGCACATGGATGAAGGCGGCAAGCCGTGGGCCGCTTTTCGCGGCAACCGTTTCCGCGGCGCGCCAGCACAGAAAATTGCAGAGATAGCGCCCGGCATCGCGCGACAGCGCCGTGGGAACACGAGCGGCGCGCGCCGCGCTCAACAGCCGCATGGCTGGCGCGGGCATGGAGCGTGTCGCGGGTCCGCCGGGCACGATCTTCGTGCGGTGGACGGTCGCGCCTTTGACGTCAGGCAACAGCGCCAGCGCGTTTCGCGCCCGCGTTTCAATGCGTACGCATTTTGTCCGCGTGGCAAGTCCGAACATCAGCAGCGCGTCGGGCTTGTAGCGCGCGATCAGGGCTGGCAGGCCGCGCTCGACCGCGGCGTAGCTCGTGGGGAACACGTGGCCGACGATGCGCACATCCATGAGACCCGGCCGTCGCAGCCGCAAAAGGTACTTCACCAGCGGCGTGGTCGGATTGAACGGCGCGCCCGGAAACGGCCCGAAGCCGGTGACGAGGAGGGTGGTCATTTGCAATGCGCTTTCGCATCTCACTGCTGTCGTCCCCGCGAAAGCGGCCAGCACTCACGGACAACGCCGTGATTACTGGATCGTCCGCCTTCGCGGATGATGACGGCCGAAAATACTCACAGCCCCAGCATCCCCGCGATCTCTTCGACGGCCAGCGTTGGCGCCAGCGTGCCGGCGGCGACCGCGGCCTCCGCCTGTTTGAGCTTGACGCTCACGGCCGGATCGCCGCGCAACCGCGCGCTCAGTCGTTCCTCCAGCAGCGTCCACATCCATTTCACCTGCTGGTCTCGCCGGCGCTGGTCGAGCTCGCCGGTGGCGGTCATCTTTTGCTTGTGCGCCATCACTTGGCGCCACAGTTCGGGAATGCCGTCGCCGCTCAGCGCCGAATAGGTGATCACCGGCGGCGACCAGGTCGCCGACGGAGGCGTCAGAATATTGAGCGCGCCGCGGTATTCCGCCGCCGCTGCGCGCGCGCGATCGACATTGTCACCATCGGCTTTATTGACCGCGATCATGTCGGCCAATTCGACGATGCCTTTCTTCAGTCCCTGCAATTCGTCGCCGGCACCGGCGACCATCAGCAGCAGGAAAAAGTCGGTCATGTCGGCGACCGCGGTCTCCGATTGGCCGACGCCGACGGTCTCGACGATCACAACGTCGTAGCCGGCCGCCTCGCACACCAGCATGGTCTCGCGCGTTTTGGCAGCGACGCCACCAAGCGTGCCGGAGGCGGGCGAGGGCCGGATAAAGGCGTTGGGATCGACCGCGAGTTTTGCCATCCGAGTCTTGTCGCCGAGGATCGAGCCGCCGGTCCGGCTCGACGACGGGTCGACCGCGAGCACCGCTACTTTATGCACCTGGCTGGTCAGCCAGATGCCGAGTGCATCGATGGTGGTCGATTTGCCGGCCCCGGGCGCGCCGGTAATGCCGAGCCGCACCGCCTTGCCGGTAAGCGGCAGCAGTTCTTGCACCAACTGGTGCGCGCGGGCACGGTGGTCGGCGCGCTTGCTCTCAATCAGCGTGATGGCGCGCGCAAGCATGGCACGGTCGCCGCCGCGGATGCCGGCGGCGAGTGCGGCAATCTGTTCGGCCGAATCGCGGGATGCGAGCGTGGACATCACGCCCATTTACACCGAACGCGCCCGCTTCGCGAGTGCTGGGAGGAGGCTCAAGCCGTCGGCTTGCCGGCGGCGCTCGCCTCCTTGACCTCGTTGATGCGGCCGGTCGCGCAATCATAGATGAAGCCGTAGATCGGGATCGAGCCGGGCACCAGCGGGTGGGTGCGGATGCGCTTGACGTCCTCGACCACACTCTTGGGCAGGTCATTGATCGTGTGCCAGTTGATGAAATGGCCGCAGACATTCCCGCCGCCGTGCTTCGGGTTGGACCATTTCTTGCCGTCGAAGCCGGCGGTCTCGAGATTGTCGTCGAGCAGGTCGCTCATGATCTCGTTGGTGAACGTCAGCATCCCGCAGTCGGTATGATGAATGACGAACCACTCGTTGGTGGCGAGTAGCTTATGCGAGATCACCAGCGAGCGGATGGCATCGTCGCTCGCCCGGCCGCCGGCGTTGCGGATGACGTGGGCGTCGCCTTCGGCAAGGCCGGCGTATTTGGCGGGATCGAGCCGCGCGTCCATGCAGGTCAGGATGGCGAACCGGCGCGCGGGCGGCATGGCAAGCTTGCTCTTGTCGCCGAAACTTGCCGCGTATTGGCCGTTAGCTTTGAGAACCTCGTTGTAGGTCGCTGACATGGCGTTTCCTCCCGGCGTTGCCCTAAACCGCAGCGTGCATGAAGGCTATCTGCGGGCGGAAAACGGGTAAAGTCAACAAAATGGGATTTCATTCTTGAGCGGAAGTAGGGGGCGGAAATTCCAAAGTTTTCGCGCGCCGTAAAATCGTCACGCGATGCTGGCGTTGCGGCACGCCGTGCCCGAATTCTGGGAACACAAAAGACCGCTACTGTTAGTCGCGCTTGGCGTCTTCGGCCGGGCGGGTGCCGCCGAACAGGCGCGCGCCGTCAGGTGACAGGTGCGCCTTGAACGCAGTCCACGGCACGAACTCGATGTAATCGCCTTCGGCATAGGAGCCGACCGCATAGGGCGGGAAGTAGACGATGAACCCGCAGCTCTTGTCGGCCTCGGTCGACGGCGCCAGCGCGATGGCTCCGAGCTTGGCGAGGGCCGGCTTGATGCTGCCGACCCAACTCGGATCGTTTGCTTCCTCCGCCGACATCCCGCGCTTCTTCTTGTCCGCCACCACCGCGTCGCGGATCGCCTTGGCGAGCGTGCGCAAGGCCGGACCGTCCGTGCGTGTCTCCTTGAAGAAGGGATGAATGTTGATGAACTTGTGCGCGTGAGCGTCCCACAGCAGCGTATCGGTAAAATGGTTCGGGTGCGCACCGCCGCTGTAGCTGTAGTCGGTGAAGACGACGCTGACATAGCCCTGGATCGCCGAACGCTGATCGTAAGCACGGCCGAACTCGTAGCTGCGGCCGTTCTTGAACATGTCCGGATTTTCCCGAAAGTCCTTGTCGGCGGCGACGTGCCACTTTTCCAATTCGCGTTTGCCGTCCGCGAGCAGGCGGCGATAGAGGTCAGGATAGAGCTTCAGCGCGGGATCGACGCTGAAGCCGGCGTCGATCGTCCTGGTCTTGATGGTCGCGTCAGGCTTGCGCTCGGCCGCGGCCGAGGGCGCGGTCAGGCCCGGCATCGCGAGGCTGGCGGCGACGAGCGGGACGAGGAGGAAACGAACGGGCAGGCGCATGGTCTTACGTCTCGCCGGCTTTGGTCGTGTCGATCAGCGTAACAAGCATATCATTGCTTCTTGCCCGGAAGCTTGATCGCGAGGCCGCCCCGATCTTTGGGCCGCGCCGCGGTGGCGCGCGCCAATGCCCAGAGCTGGGCGCGGGTTTCAATCCGGCAGGATGAATTCTTGGTCTTCTGGCAATTGGCCGCACGCACCGCGGCGCTGGCATCATCTTCGTCGATAGGGATGGCCTGATAGACGCCGTCGACGAAGGGATGTAGCAGCGCGTATTCGATCTTGTCCTTCGGGTTCTTCGGCCTCGTCTGAACGATATAGTCTCCACCCTCGAAGGGATACACCGTGAAGCCGTCAACGTCCTTCATGCCGCCCGAAACGTGCGCGTAGTAGCTTCCCTTCCACGCATACTCCGCCTGTTCGGGGCCTTCGGCGAACCCTTTGAGCAAAGTGTAGAGTTGAAGATTGAGACGTTGCCCGAGCACCGGCTTGGCTTCGTCGGTGAGGATCGGCCGGGCAGAGTCGATGCAGCCCGAAAGCAGGATGGCGCCAAACGCGACCAAAGCTGCGCGCACAGTAAGAGATTTCACTCTGCCGCCTCTTTCTCGTGGCCCAAGCGCTTGTTGAGCGTCTTGAGCAGCTTTTCGGCCGCGTCCGCGATCACCGTGCCGGGCGGGAAGATGGCCTCAGCGCCGGCCTTCGTGAGCGCATCATAGTCCTGCGGCGGCACCACGCCGCCGACCACGATCATGATGTCGTCGCGACCCTGTTTCGCAAGCTCTGTCTTCAGTTCCGGCACCAGCGTCAGATGCGCGGCGGCGAGCGAGGAAACCCCGAGGATATGCACGTCGTTCTCCACCGCCTGGCGGGCAGCCTCCGCAGGCGTTGCGAACAGCGGGCCGATGTCGACGTCGAAGCCGAGATCGGCAAATGCAGAAGCGATCACCTTCTGGCCGCGGTCGTGGCCGTCCTGGCCGATCTTGGCGACAAGCAAGCGCGGGCGGCGGCCTTCCTCCGCCTCGAAATGCTCGACCTGCTCACGCACCCGTTCGACGGCGCCGGTCATCTTGCCCTCCTTGCCGACCTCCCGCTTGTAAACCCCGGTGATGGCCTTGATCGAAGCCACGTGACGGCCGAATACCTGCTCCAGCGCGGCGGAAATCTCGCCGGCCGTCGCCTTGGCGCGGGCGGCGTCGACCGCGAGGCCCAACAAATTGCCGTTGCCGCGGTCGGCAGCACGGGTGAGCGCATCGAGCGCTTCCTTCAGCGCGGTCGGATCGCGCTCGGCCTTCAGTTTGTTCAACTTCTCGATCTGGTGCGCGCGCACCGCCGAATTGTCGATCTTGAGCACCTCGATGTGCTGTTCCTCGGTCGGCTGGTACTTGTTGACGCCGATCACCGACTGATGCCCGCTGTCAATGCGCGCCTGCGTCTTAGCGGCGGCCTCTTCGATGCGCAGTTTGGGGATGCCGGCTTCGATCGCTTTCGCCATGCCGCCGAGGCCTTCGACCTCCTCGATATGGCCCCAGGCCTTTTTCGCCAGTTCGTAGGTGAGGCGCTCGACATAATAGGAGCCGCCCCACGGGTCGACGATGCGCGTGGCGCCGGCTTCCTGCGCCAGCACGATCTGGGTATTGCGGGCGATGCGGGCGGAGAAGTCGGTCGGTAGCGCCAGCGCCTCGTCGAGCGCGTTGGTATGCAGCGACTGGGTCTGGCCTTGCGTCGCCGCCATCGCTTCGATCATGGTGCGCGCGACGTTGTTGAACACGTCTTGCGCGGCGAGCGACCAGCCGGAAGTTTGGCTGTGCGTGCGCAACGACAACGAGCGCGGGTCCTCCGGCTTGAACGGCTTCATGAGCTTTGCCCAGATCATGCGCGCGGCGCGCAGCTTGGCGATCTCCATGAAATAATTCATGCCGATCGCCCAGAAGAACGACACGCGCGGCGCGAACTGGTCGACGGTGAGCCCCGCCTTGATGCCGGCGCGCACATATTCGAGGCCGTCGGCGAGCGTATAGGCAAGCTCAAGGTCCTGCGTCGCGCCGGCTTCTTGCATGTGATAGCCGCTGACCGAAATCGAATTGAACTTCGGCATCTCGGCGGAGGTATAGGCGAAGATATCGGAGATGATGCGCAACGACGGCCCGGGCGGGTAGATATAGGTGTTGCGCACCATGAATTCTTTGAGGATGTCGTTCTGGATGGTGCCCGACAGCTTGGCGTGCGGCACGCCCTGTTCTTCCGCCGCCACGATATAGAGCGCGAGCACCGGCAGCACCGCGCCGTTCATGGTCATCGACACGCTCATCCGGTCGAGTGGGATGCCGGAGAAAAGCGTGCGCATGTCGTAGATGGAGTCGATCGCCACGCCCGCCATGCCGACATCGCCGGCGACGCGCGGATGATCGCTGTCGTAGCCGCGGTGGGTGGCAAGGTCGAAGGCGATGGAGAGACCCTTCTGACCGGCGGCGAGGTTGCGCCGGTAGAAGGCGTTGGAATCTTCCGCCGTGGAGAATCCGGCATATTGCCGGATGGTCCACGGCTGCGTGGCGTACATCGCCGGATAGGGCCCGCGCAGGAAGGGCGGCTTGCCAGGATAGGTGTCGAGGAAGTCGAGCCCGGCGAGGTCTTGCTCGCCATAGACCGGCTTCACCGCGATGGCTTCGGGCGTCTGCCAGGGCGCAGCCTGGTCTGCACCCGCCGGAACTGTGGCTTCAGCAAATTCAATGGTTGAGAAATCTGGAATCGCGCTCATCGACTTTGGCCAAGGCTAATTGAGACCGGTATTGTCTTTGCGGCGCACAAGATACCACGCGGCGTCGGTACCTCGCCAGTACGGTTTCACTGCGGTGCGTCCAGTTCCGCCAGCCGCTGTTCGCGTTCGGCAATTTGATCTTCGATAATTGCGGCATCGCTGCGCGCTCGACGACCGAAAAAAGGAGGGATGCCGGGAGCGAAGCTTCGCGCAAATGGTGCCGGCGCCACGAGATCGGTCCAGAACGAGCGGCCGTTCGCGTGCGACGTGCGACGCCAGTTGACGGAGAGCCAGATTGCGACACCGATCAGAGTGGCGGTTAGCGCAACGAAAAATCCGCCCAGGAAAGGATCGGACCCAACCGCCCTGATCAAGGCGAACACGAGCAGCGCCAAGAACAAGGGGAGCCAGATCATGAAAAATTTTCTGACGACCCGGCCCCAACGCTCGTAGGTCGCCAGACGCGTTTGCAGAATGTCGAGCTCGTGCCGGAGCTGTGCAATCTCCGCTTCGCGATCCATGCCAATGAGCCGTCATCATGTGACTATTTGGCCAACGTAGCATGCGCGGCCCGCAACGTCGAAAGCACGTCGCAACCGACGTAGATGAAATCATTGACCCCGGCCTGCCGCCAATTTGCCTCGTTTTCTCCCGGCCTGCCGGCGAGGTGGACGGTGGCGCCAGCGGCGGTCAGGGCCTTTGCCGCGTCGGCGGCTTGCGCTTGGTAGACTTTGTCGGAGGAACACAGACTAGCGAGTTTGGCGCCGGAATTCTCGAACGCTTCCACCATCGCGGTGAGATCGGGGAAGCCATCATTGATCACGGCTTCGATGCCGCCGGATTCATAAAAATTTCGGGCGAATGTGGCGCGCGCGGTGAAGTCGGACAGCTTGCCGAGATTGGCCAGGAACACTTTCGGACGAGCGCCGGTTTTCGCCAGGATCGCATCGGACTGGTCGCGCAATGCTTCGAACGGTTCGGCGAGACGTATGCTCGGCAGCGTGTCGAACATGGCAGGCAGCTCGGTTACGGTCACGTGCGGCACGTCCAACACCGTCACCCGCGCTTCGCCCAGGTTCGGATAGTCGCTCGCGCCGGTGAGTGCATCCTTACGTTTGGAGACTGCGGCCTGCCGTGCCGCGCGCGTGTCTGCGATCTTTTTTTGCAGCAAGCCCTGTTCGAGCGCGGCCGCTAGACCGCCGCCGGCTTCGATCTCCTGGAACAGCGTCCAGGCCGCCCTGGCCATCTCGGTGGTGAGGTGCTCGATTCCCCCTGAGCCGGCGGCCGGATCGGCGACGCGATAGAGGTTCAACTCTTCCAGAAGGATAAGTTGCATGTTGCGCGCCACGCGCCGGGCGAAGCGGTCGGGCAATCCCAATGCGAGTGTGAAGGGTAGGGCGGTCACCGCGTCGGCGCCGCCGACGCCTGCGGCGGTGACGGCAATTGTTGTGCGCAACATGTTCACGTAAGGGTCGTGCGCCGTCATCATCCGCCACGCGGTTTCGGCGGAAACAAAGGTGGGGTGTGGCGTCAGAGCACTTGCTTGTTCCACACGTGCCCACAGTTTCCGCAGCGCGCGGAGCTTGGCGATGGTGAGGAATTCGTCGGCATCGGCGGCGAGCAGGAACGACATCCGCCGCCGCGCCTCGTCGAGCGCGAACCCACTCGCCTCCAACAGGCGCAGATATGCAACGCCCGCGGCCAGCACGAACGCGAGCTCCTGCGCTTCCGAGCCGCCGGCTTCGTGCACGGCACGGCCGTCGGCGCGCATGAAGCGCGCCTTGGCGAAACCTTTGGCTGCGAGATCCTTGGCGGTGCCGCCGGCGCGTTCGGATAGCTCCGGCCATGGCAGCAGGGCGCGCCCCGTGCGCGCCATGTCGCCGATCGGATCGAGACCAAAATCGATGTCGAGTGTACCGGGATCGGTTTTTCGCCGTGTCACGACCTCGGTCATCAGCATGGCCACCGGTCGTCCGGCGAAAGGCGCGGTTTCGATGCGCAGCGCAATGAGATCGAGCATGACCCCCGACAGCGCTTGGCTGAGCGCCTCCGCCGTGTCGGCAACCAGGCCGTAGCCACGCGCGGCCGGCGCGCCGCCGCAAACCAGCGCCAAGCCAGCGGCGCCGTTTTCGAGATCCTGCAGCGCTTGGCCGTTGGCGACACCAGGGTCGGGATGATCGACCCGCTGTGCTACCAGCCAGGGCACGGCCGCGCGCCCGGCAACCGGCGAGGCGCCTTTGGCGCGTGGATAGAGCGGGTCGACCCGCAGACCGTCATAGGTGCGGCTGACCAGGCGCTTGTCGAAGTCGGCACCCTTCAGCGCTGCCTCGACCAGCTTGTGCCAGTCCTGTTCGGTGGTAGGGGGAAATTCCGCGGCAAGGGGGAGGTCGTCTGACATGGCAGCAAAATGCCATGGTTCCGCCGCAACGCACAATGGATTGGTTCTGCGCCTTTTGGCCGAATATGCCCTGGGCGCGGAAATTGCTCAGCGCGGCGGCAGCTTCTCGATCCCGGCGGGATCGACTTTCGCCACTGCATCTTTGATGCGGATGCCATCGACCGCCAAGTCCGGCGCGATCTCGGCCAGCGGCACCAGCACAAAGGCGCGCTCGAACAGGCGTGGATGCGGTAGCGTCAGGGTGCCGTCATCGAACCTGAGGCCGTCATAGGCGATGATGTCGATGTCGGCGGTGCGCGGGCCCCAACGCTGCTCGTGCGCGCGGTCGCGGCCCAGTGCACGCTCTACCTCCTGCGCGCGCGCCAGCAAATCTTGCGGGGAGAGGGTGGTGTCGACCGAAATACATAGATTGATGAACGGAGCCTGGTCCTCAACGCCCCAGGGCAACGTGCGGTAGTCGGCCGAGCGTGCCGTGAGCTGAACCTTTTCGCCGTCGCAGAGCAGCGCCACCGCCTGGTCGAGGATCGCGCGGCTGTCACCGACATTGCCGCCGAGCGCCAGCCAGGCTGGAGTCATGGCCGCGCGGTGCCTCGCGTCCGCACCAGCGTGATGCCGACGTCGGTGAAGGTGGCCGCGATGGGCGCGTGCGGCTTGTGGATGGTTACCGTGGCGGTGCGCACCAGCGGAAACGTTGCCAACAGCGCATCGGCGACCCGGCCGGCGGCGGCCTCGATCAGCCGGAAACGTTGTGCGCAAAACGCCTTGCTCGCGCAGTCAACCGCCTTGTCATACGAGACGGTGTCCGCCACCCGGTCGGAACGCGCGGCGGCGGAAAGATCGATCTCGAGTTCGAGATCGAGGCTGAAGGTCTGCCCTACCTTGCCCTCGTGCGGCATCACGCCGTGATACGCGTGCAGCGCCAGGCCCGTGATAAAGATGCGGTCGCTCATCGTGCCGCCTCGATGGCCGCGGCCACCCGCAGCGCCTGCACGGTCTCAGCCACGTCGTGCACCCGCACGATCGTCGCGCCGTGCTTAACCGAAAATAGATGCGCGGCGATCGAGCCGCCGATGCGCTCACTCGGAACTCGACGGCGCCACCGCACTGATGAAGCGTTTGCGCGAAGCCCCGACCAGCAGCGGCAATCCGAAATGCTTAAGCGCGTCGAGGCGGGCGAGGCAGAGGATGCTCTGTTCGGGTGTCTTGCCGAAGCCGATGCCGGGATCGAGCACGATCCTGGAGCGGGCGATCCCGGCCTGCGCGGCGATTTCCAGCGAGCGGGCGAAGAACGCGTTCATGTCCGCAATGATGTCGATGGCCCCATCAGCGCTTTCGCGGTTGTGCATGACGATCACCAGCACGCTGCGCTTGGCCACAAGCGGCGCCATCTCGGGGTCGCGCTGCAGACCCCAGACGTCGTTGACGATCGCCGCACCTTGGTCGAGCGCCCAGGCGGCTGTCTTGGCCTTTATGGTGTCGATCGAGACCGGCACGCCGAGCTTGGTCACCGTCGGCAGCACCGGCGTCAGCCGCGCCATCTCGTCTTCAGCCGACACCGGCTGCATGCCGCCATAGGGGCGGGTGGATTCTGCACCGATATCGAGAATGTCCGCGCCCTGGTCAGCCATCTCGCGGGCATGGCCGATAGCCTTGGCGGGGTCGAAGAACCGGCCGCCATCGGAAAACGAGTCCGGCGTGACATTGAGAATGCCCATGACCAGCGGCCGCCCAATTCCTGGCCATTGCGCCGGCAGGCCGGCGAGCATGTCGGAGTCCGGTTTTTTCCCGGTTCCGGGCTTATCCGTCACAGAGACTGTCATGCCGGTCGCTTTGCGCGGTCACCGCGGGGCTGTCAAGCAGCCGTCTGGAGCGTTTCCAGGCGAAGTGGGAACCGGTTCGCCGTCGGGAAACGCGACAAAACAGAAACTTAGGCACATTTACCGGTTCCGTGAATCGGTGAGCGTGTCTAGCTGGTCGCCTCCTCAATAGCTGATCTTGATCGGCAGTCTCTTCGCGCTCTCGATCCAGCGCGTCACGACCTTTTCCGACGGCAGCAGACGCACCAGCTTGCGCTTCTTGTTGGTGTCGGCCATCGCCTTGGCAAGGTTCGAGGGGTTTCGGTACTTGAGTTCCTTGACCGTATCGACGCCGGCTGCCTGTAACAGTTCGGCATATTCCGAGCTGACGCCGTGGATGCGCATGCGGTCGGCCACATTGGCCCAGCACAGGAGCTGCTTCTCGCTGAAACCGGTCTTCTCGGCTAGCACCTTGCGGCCCTTCACGGTGCGCGCGGCCTCCAGCAGGCGCCCTGTCGACCTGATCCCGGCCTTCTTCAGGATCGCGGCCGCCTCGCCGTCGATCCCGTCGATCGCCATGATGGGATAGGACATTGGTGTTGCCTCCTCGCCGCCCACTCGTCACATCGCCTTGCCGGCGACAACTTCAAATGAATTGACCTAGCCCCGGAATCGCGCCGACGACCTCGCCGACAGCCTCGTCGCCGGCGATCTCCCGGGCATGAGCAATGACTTCACGCGTGACGCCCTGAATCTGGTCCATGGACAGGCCGGCGGCCATCATCTTGGTGCCGGCACCCATGAGGCCTCCCATGGCGAATCCGCCGCCGCCGCTGGCGTCCACGCCTTCCTGGGCTTCCATTAGTTCTTGCGCGCCAGGAAGGCGGTCCATCAGCGCCCGCACTTTGTCGGGCGGACCTTCGCTGAGCAGGAATTCAAAAATGACGCCGACCGCTTTTTCCGCGGCGGCCCGATCGACGCCGACATTGGCGACGAGCCGCGCGATCAACTCATCCATAACGATTTGATCCCCCTGCGTCCCGCACTAATGGCGGGTTGGCGTCATATTGAACGGAGCTTGTGCCGATGACAAGCGGCGATGCTCATCACATTGCTCTGCGACATGCGAAACAGATTGTGTTGGCGCGTCAAGCCGGTTGACCGGTCTGCGCGTCACTTATTGGATGCGTGCGATGTTTTTGCATCGGTTTTGCCGCCGATGCCGGCTCTGATTACGACTTTTGATCTCGGATCGTGAAAGCGACGGTAGTATTCAAGTGTAAGGGTTCGATTTCCGTGCCTTTCGAGAATGCCGCGGTCGTTTGGCGGAGGACCATTGGTAGTTTTCTGCCGCGAGCGTTTGCGTCTCTTGGCTAGCTTTGTAATTCCTGAAATCGGCACATAGAAAGATACCATCGATAGCCGGTTAGGCCGAATAGCCGTCACTTCCGACAATGTCGCATGCCCGAACACTCGCCGTGCCGGGGCAAACGCGTCGGAGCGCACCGCCTTTCCAGGCTTTGAGCGCGTTGCTAGGTTGTGAAATGTCCGAAGGAGCCCTGCCATGAGCACACTCGACGCGGTTTTGAACCGCATCGACCAGGATATCGACCAGAGTCTCGAGCGGCTGTTCGCATTACTGCGTATCGCCTCGGTGTCAACCGATCCGGCTTTTGCCGGACAGTGCCGGGAAGCGGCCCAGCACGTCGCCGCCGACCTCAAATCAATTGGTTTCGATGCTGAAGTGCGCCCGACCGACGGCCATCCAGTGGTGGTGGGCAAGTCAAACGGCACCCATGGCCCGCGGGTGCTGTTCTACGGCCATTATGACGTGCAACCGGTCGATCCGATCGAGCTCTGGAAGACGCCGCCGTTCGAGCCGCGCATCGAGACGCTTCCCGACGGGCGCAAGATCATCGTCGCCCGCGGCGCTTGCGACGATAAGGGCCAGGCGATGACCTTCATCGAGGCCTGCCGCGCCTATCACGCCGTCACCGGCAAGCTGCCGCTGCCGATCACCGCCATGATCGAGGGAGAAGAGGAGTGCGGCTCGCGCAACCTGTTCGATTTCGTCAAGAAAAATGCCAATGAGTTCAGGCTTGATCTGGCGCTGGTCTGCGACACCGCGATGTGGGACCAGGACACCCCGGCGATCACCACCTCGCTGCGCGGGCTGGTTTACGAGGACGTCAAGATCACCTGTGCCGACCGCGATCTGCACTCCGGGCTGTTCGGCGGGGCCGCGCGCAACCCGCTACATGTCTTGTCGCGTATCCTTGCCGACCTGCACGACGACGACGGCCGCGTCACCATTTCGGGCTTCTACGACGGGGTGAAGGACCTGCCGCCGGATATTAAGGCCGATCTGGAAAGCCTCAACCTGACTGCGGAGCAGTTCCTCGGCCCCATCGGGCTGAAGGAGCCGGCTGGTGAAAAAGGCCGTCTACTCATTGAGATGACAACCACCCGTCCGACCGCCGAAGTGAACGGTGTCATCGGCGGTTATACGGGCGAGGGCGCCAAGACTGTGATCGCGGGCGAAGCCAAGGCAAAAGTGTCGTTCCGCCTTGTTGGCGAGCAGGACCCGCAGAAAATTCGCGACGCCTTCCGCGCCTTCGTGCGCAAGCGGGTGCCGGCAGACTGCAAGGTCGAATTTGGCAATTTCGGGCTGGCGCCGCCGCTCCAGCTTTCCTTTGACAACCCGGCGCTCGCCAAGGCGCGCGCCGCGCTTGCCGAAGAGTGGGGCCACAAGGCTGTGACGGTCGGTGCGGGCGGGTCGATCCCGATCGTCGCCGACTTCAAGGGCGTCCTGGGGATGGATTCACTGCTGGTCGGTTTCGCCCTCGACGACGACCGGGTGCATTCACCGAATGAGAAATTCGACCTGAAGTGCTTTCATAAGGGCATCCGCTCCTGGGCGCGCATCCTGCACGCTCTGGCGGAAGGGTAGAGCCCGACGGCGCAATTCTCTCGGTCGTCATGCGCGGGCAACCGGGTCCGGCCCATTGGCCGGCCCGGCTGTAAAATTGACCCGCGCATCCCGCTTGCGGACGAAGCGCGCCCGTCTAAGCGAGATGGCCGGGACGAGCCCGGCCATGACAAGTCAGAGGTTCAGAGGTCTCGCAAGGAACCTCAATATCCCCGCCGCCGTTCCTTCTTGGCCGCCTTGCGGGCGGCATAGCGGGCGTCGCGGGCGGCTTTTTGTTCGGCCGCGAGCTGAGCGGCCTTCTCGGCTTCTTCGGCCGCGATCATGGCGGCGAGTTCCTCGGCTTCGCGCTGCGCCTTGGCGATGCGTTCCGCCTCGCGCGCGGCCTCGGCGGCAAGCTCTGCCTCGCGGTCGCGCCGGGCGGCTTCTCGCTCGGCCTCGCGTTGGGCCTGACGCTCCGCGCGCGCCTTGGCGACCGCCTCGCGGGCGGCCCGTTTCTCCGTAAGCGCCGGATCCTGGGTGGCGGTGCGGAATTTCTCCAACAATGCCTTCTTGGCGGCGGCAGCCTCGCTCTGACGGTCGTGCAGGTTCGGCGTATTGAAATTACTCATCGATTCTCCAAAAAGGGGTGGGAGCCAGCGTGGCGGCGATTGGGGCGAGAAGCGCTATATGGCGAACGATTCTCGCCATTGCAATTGCGTTGTCCACATGGCTGTGTTTCGCGCGGGGCGCCTCAGGTCTTCAGCCGGTAGCCGGTCCGGAACATCCACCATATGGCTGCGAGGCAAACGAACAGGAACGCCAGCGTCATCCCGAGGCTGATCTGCGGGCTGACGTCCGCAATCTCGAAAAAGCTCCAGCGGAAGCCACTCACGAGGTACACCACCGGGTTTAAGAGGGTGATGGTCTGCCAGATCGGCGGCAGCACATGGATGGAGTAGAAGGTGCCGCCGAGGAAGGTGAGCGGCATGATGACCAGGAGCGGCACGACCTGAAGCTTTTCGAAATTGTCGGCCCAGATGCCGATGATGAAGCCGAGCAGGCTGAAGGTCGCCGCCGTCAGCACCAGGAAGGCCAGCATCCAGAATGGATGGGCAATGTGCAGCGGCACGAACAGCCAGGAGGTGGCGAGGATAATCAGCCCCAGGATGATCGACTTGGTGGCCGCCGCCCCGACGTAGCCGAGCACGATCTCGAAGGCCGAAATCGGCGCCGACAAGATCTCATAGATGGTGCCGATGAAGCGCGGAAAATAGATGCCGAACGAGGCGTTCATGGTGCTTTGGGTCAAAAGCGTCAGCATGATCAGCCCCGGCACGATAAAGGCGCCGTAGGCTACGCCCTCGATCTGGCTGATGCGCGAGCCAATGGCCGCGCCGAACACCACGAAATAGAGCGAGGTGGACAGTACCGGCGACACGATGCTTTGCCAGACGGTGCGCCGGGTGCGCGCCATCTCGAAGCTGTAGATCGCTTGGATCGCCCGCCAGTTCATGTTCGCTCGCTTACCAGTCCGACGAAAATGTCCTCCAGCGAGCTCTGCGTCGTGTGCAGGTCGCGGAAACGGATGCCGGCGCGGTTGAGGTCGTTGAGCAGCGCCGTAATGCCGGTGCGCTCGACCTGGGTGTCGTAGGTGTAGACCAGCTCGCTGCCGCCGCTGGCCAGAGTCAGGTTGTGACCGGCGAGCTCCTCGGGGAGCGCTTCGAGATTCTTTTGCAGGTGAAGCACCAACTGCTTGCGGCCGAGCTTGCGCATCAGCTCGGCCTTGTCCTCGACCAGGACGATCTCGCCCTTGTTGATGACGCCGACCCGGTCGGCCATCTCCTCGGCTTCCTCGATGTAGTGGGTCGTGAGGATGATGGTGACGCCGGAAGCGCGCAAGCTCCGCACCACCTGCCACATGTCCTTTCGCAGTTCGACGTCGACGCCGGCGGTCGGCTCGTCGAGGAACAGAATGCGCGGCTCGTGGCTGAGCGCTTTGGCGATCATCAGCCGGCGCTTCATGCCGCCCGACAGCGTGACGATCTTGTTGTCCTTCTTGCCCCACAGCGAGAGTGATTTCAGCACCTGCTCGATGTGGGCCGGATTGGGCGGCTTGCCGAACAGGCCGCGGCTGAAGCTCACCGTGTTCCACACGGTCTCGAAGGCGTCAGTCGTCAATTCCTGCGGCACCAATCCGATCAGGGAGCGGGTGGCGCGGTATTGCTTGACGATGTCATCGCCGTCGACCGTGACGGAGCCCGCCGACGCATTCACGATTCCGCAGATGATGCCGATGAGCGTGGTCTTGCCTGCGCCATTAGGGCCGAGCAGGGCGAAGATTTCCCCGCGCCCGATGTCGAGATTGATGTCCTTCAACGCCTGGAAGCCGGTGGCGTAGGTCTTCGACAGGTTCTGGACGGAAATGATGGGCGGCATGGACGGAGACGGTAACGGGGCGGGGTAACCGCGCATATAGGCGGCGCGGGCCCGCCGCGCCACCCCGGCCCGCTCTCATCCATTCGTCGATAGGCGGTTTCAGGCCGCCGCCACTAGTGGTCCGATTCCGACATTTGCCTCCCGTTGCTGTAAGCTCCGGAGCAAATGTCGGAATCAAAGGACCACTAGCAATTAATTGATTCTAGTGGAGCTTTGAATTTGACATTTGATGAGCACGCCGACTGCAAACGGGTATCAAATGTCAAATTCGCTCCACTAGCGCGTTCAGGTCGGAAAAAGTCTGTGCCGGGGGGAAATCGAGATATTCGTCCGGCTGCTTGCTGCGGTTGACCCACATGCCGCGGAAGCCGACCGAAACCGCGGCCATCACGTCCCAGCGGTTGGAGGAGACGAAGGCCACGTCCTTCGCCGCGCACTTGTAGTGGTCGGTCACCAGCGCATAGACCTCGGGCCGCGGCTTGAACATCTTGAGCACGTCGACCGAGAGCACCGCGTCGAGATCGCCGCTGATGCCGGCGGCCTCGACCGCGCCTTTCAGCATGTTGGGCGAGCCGTTGGAGAGGATGCCGGTCATGTGGCCTTTGGCCTTGATCGCTTTCAGTGCCGCGCGCGCGTCCGGATAGGCGTCGAGCTTGAAATAGGCGTCCAGCAGCTGAGCTTTCAGCTTTTTGTCGACAGACGGTACCCGCGCCAACGCGTAGTCCAGCGCCCGCTCGGTCAGGGTCCAGAAATCGGCGTAATGCCCAGCGAGTGTCAGCGTCCAAGTATATTCAAGCTGTTTCAAGCGCCAAATGTCCGACATGCGCTGGGCGTCCGGTCCGGTCTGAAAGCGGGCCATGGCGGCGTGGACGTCGAATAGCGTGCCGTAGGCATCAAAAACGTAAATGGACGACATGGAATCCTCCGGAGTGGGCCATTATGGTGGTGAAAAGCACATCGCCGGGGACAAGGAAAGCGCCCCCGCGATCACAATCCGATGTGCCGGGAGTGATGGGAATGGCGGCAAGGACTGGTCGAAGCCTTGGTCCAAGACTTGGACGTTTCATGACGGCGATTGGCACGAGGGCAATTTCCCCATGCTGTGCACGCGGTCGCACGCCACCTGGTCGGGTTCGAGCGTTTCGACAAGGACGCCGCGCTCTACATCCGTCCGATGTACCGGGCTGAGCACAACGGCGCGCTGCTGATGTCGCCTGATCCGGATTCGACCCGCTGGTGCTTGACGCTGTACCAATCGCCGATGCGTGAGCCCGAAGGCTTAGCCATCACGCTCTCGCCTTACCGCAAGCCGGCGCCCAGCGGCACTTTCCTCGACGGCATCACCCGCCAGCGCGTTACCGCTCTGCTACGCGAGGCCGGTGCAAGCGTCGTCGAATGCACGCTGGGCTACAGCGACATCTTGGCCGCTGACGAAATCTTCTCCTCAGGCAATTATTCCAAGGCGATGCCGATCAACCGTATCGACGACCGGGCGCTGCAGTCGGCTGCACTTTACCGCAAGGCGCGCGAGCTATACTGGGTTCTTTGCACACTCGTGAGGTTTCAAAGCAGATGAGTGAAGTGACTTTGGCGCCGCGGGCGGCGCCAGCCGACGCTATTGCGCCCATTGATCTCGACGCCTATTGTGCACGCATTGGCTATACCGGCCCGCGTGTATCGACGATTGAGACCTTGCGCGCGCTGCACGAACGTCACCCGGCCGCGATTCCCTTCGAGGCGATCGACGTCCTGCTCGGCCGCGGCGCCGATCTCCGCGCTGCCACGATCGACGCCAAGCTGATCGGCGGTCGCCGCGGCGGATACTGTTTCGAGCAGAACAACCTCTTCATGCGTGCGCTTGTCGCCATGGGCTTCTCGGTCGAGGGCCTGACGGCGCGGGTGCGCTGGATGCGGCCGGCCGACGCGCCGCCGATGCCGCGCACCCACATGGCGTTACGGGTGACCGTCGCGGGCGAGCCGTGGCTCGCCGATGTCGGCTTCGGCGGCTGCGTGCCGACCGCGCCATTGCGTTTGACTACCGAAGCGCCGCAATCGACCAGCCACGAAACCTTCCGCGTGCGTCCGGAAGGCAATTCGCTGGTGGTCGAGGCCGAGCGCGGCGGCGGGTGGCTTTCGCTCTACGAGGTGTTGCCGGAGCCGCAGCTTGCCATCGATTACGAGCTCGCCAACTGGTTCACCGCCACCCATCCGGATTCGCCGTTTCGGCGCAATCTCATGGTCACTCGCGTCACGCCGCAGGCGCGTTACGCTCTGCTCGACAACCGTTATACCGTGCGCAAACCGAGCGGCGAGACCGAGCAGCACCAACTCGATGCCGCCCAACTCGAGAAAGCATTGGCCGAGATTTTCGGCCTGCCGGTCGAAGCCGCCTGGCGTCCGCTGATCGAAAAGGTTGCCGCTACACCGGCGATCTAGCCGGCGTCACGTGTCGCCTTTTACCGCCTTTATCGTGTGCAACGCGTGCAAGAGATCGATCGGCACCGGGAATACGATGGTCGAATTCTTCTCACCGGCAATGTCCTGCAGCGTCGACAAGTAGCGCAACTGCATCGATTCCGGATGCTCGGCTAGCATCTCGCCCGCCTGCACCAGTTTTTCTGCTGCCTGTTGCTCGGCCTCGGCGCTGATGATGCGGGCACGGCGGTAACGCTCGGCTTCCGCCTGCCGCGCAATGGCGCGAATCATGCTCTCGTCGATGTCGATATGCTTGATTTCGACATTGGCAACCTTGATGCCCCAGGTGTCGGTCTGTCGGTCGAGAATTTCCTGGATGTCGTGGTTAAGCTTGTCACGCTCGGCCAGCATCTCGTCGAGCTCGTGCTTGCCGAGCACCGAACGCAGCGTGGTTTGCGCCAATTGGCTGGTGGCGGCAAAGAAGTTCTCAACCTGGATCACCGCCTTGTCGGGGTCGACGACGCGGAAATAGACCACCGCGTTGACCTTCACCGAGACGTTGTCGCGCGAGATCACATCCTGGCTCGGCACGTCGTGTACGATGGTGCGCAGGTCCACTCGCACCATCTGTTGGATGATCGGGATCAGGATCATCAGGCCCGGCCCCTTCACGCCCGAGAAGCGGCCGAGCGTGAACACCACCGCGCGCTCGTATTCGCGCATGACGCGGATCGATGTGGCGACCACCGCGATGATGATACCGGCAATGATGGCATACCATACAATATCGAAATCGCTCCCGGACATCGCATGCTCCTTATGGTTTTGGTGACCCGGCGGATTCCGGTTCGATGAATAGTGTGAGATCACGGCGCGCGACGACACGTGCGCGCTGGCCGGGCGTGAGCTTGGCATTCGATCGCGCGCTCCAGCGCTCGCCCAGTACCTGCACGTCGCCTTCCTCGCCGTTCCAGCTCAGCACCCGCGCTTCGCGGCCGACCAGCGCGGCGTCGCCGATGACCACTGTGCGCCGATGCGCGCGCATGACGGCGGCGAGCGCGATGGCGAGAAATGCCGCGCTGACGACGGCTGCGGTGGCGATCACCTCCCAGGAAACCTGGAATCCGGGCACGTCCGTGTCGAACAGGAACAGCGAACCGATGACGAAGGCCGCGATGCCGCCGACGCCCAGCGCCCCGAAGGAGGGCACGAAAGCTTCCGCGGTCATCATCGCCATGCCCAGCAAGAGCAGCCCGGCGCCGGCGTAGTTCACGGGCAGCAGGTTGAGCGCATAAAGCCCGATCAGCAGTGCAATGCCGCCGAGCACGCCGGGGAAATAGGCGCCGGGGCTGAAGAACTCGAACAAGATCCCGTAGATGCCGGCGAGCAGCAGCAGATAGGCGATGTTGGGATTGGTGATGATGTTCAGGAACTCGCTGCGCCAGTTCGGTTCGATCGATACTGTCTTCAGGCCGGCGGTCTTCAGCGTCACGTCGTGACCGTTGACCTTGACGATGCGGCCGTCGGCTTGGCGCAGCAGGTCGGCGAGGTCGTCGGCGACGATGTCGATCACGTGCTTATCTTTGGCTTCAGCGGCGGTCAGCGTGGCGGCTTCGCGCACCGCCTGTTCCGCCCATTGCGCGTTACGCCCACGCAATTGCGCCAAGCTGCGGATATAGGCGATGGCGTCGTTGAGCACCTTGGCTTGTTCGGTCGTGGTCGGGGCGGTGGCGCTCTTCTTATCATCCTTCTTTTTTTCTCCGCCGCCGCCGAGCAGGCCACCGCCGCCGATCTGCACGGGCGTCGCCGCGCCGAGATGTGTGCTCGGCGCCATAGCCGCGAGATGGCTTGCGTACATCATGTAGGTGCCGGCGCTGGCCGCGCGGGCCCCGGCAGGCGCGACATAACCGATCACCGGGATCGGCGAAGCCAGGATGTCGTGGATGATCGCGCGCATCGACGAGGCGAGCCCACCCGGCGTGTCCATGCGCAGCACGATCACTTTGGCGTGACGTTTTTCGGCCTCTGCCAATCCGTTGTGCACATATTCGGCGCTGGCCGGGCCTATGCCGCCGGTTACGTCCAACACCACAGCTGCGCCGGCGGCGGGCGCATTTTGTGCGGAAGCCGTGCATGACAGCAGCGTCAGCGCTGCCGCAGCAAATAGACCGGAGAGGTACTGTGCCATCCTGGTTTGCCCGGCGCAGGGACCGCGATCCTGCCATAGCCGACACATCGAGGAAACCTGCTCCCTGAAAATGTCGAATTCGCTCGGCACAATTGTCACCTTGAGGGGTTGTGCATGGATTACAGCAGCAACATGTAAATCCCCACGCCCTATCGCCGCGTCGCCGGCGGAGGTTGATGCTTTGGGTAGGGCAAACTGGCGAGTTCCGGCCGTTTCCGCCGACGTCGAGGTGGCAGGCCGGTGGCAAAAGACGGCGCCGCGACGATGATAGCGCCGCAAGTTTTCGCGCGACATGACCCTCAAGCCAGAAAAGGATCCGCCGATGAAGCTGAATTCCGCACTCCTCGAGCGCACCTTGAACCAATTTGAGGCCCAGGCCATCCCGGAAAACCATCCGGTGGTGCCACAGCTCAATTCGCTATTCGGCGAGCACACATTCTTCCTCAATGGCAGTGGCCTCAACATCGTCGAGCCCACTCAATCGGCCGACGGCGACGCCCAGAAAGGCCAGGTGGTCAAGATTGCCGGCTGGCAGGATTCCGACCGCACTAGCCTGGTGCCGCATGAGCCCGAGCCGACCGATGTCGTGGTCGTGCTCGATCCGCAACGTTCCGACGGCGCGGCCTGACCGTCACGCTCGAACGATAGCGGCTGCAGGAATTTGGCTTGGCCGTGCGGGCGGGGCGCGCGTGCGTGGTCCGGTGTGGGCGCATTTCCCGTCACGTCGGCTTGGCCTACAGTCCCTTCGCGTTGAAGGAGACTGATGGCCGTCATTCGACCGCTGCTGCATCCCATTCCGGTCAATGGCCGCACCGGCGACCCGGCGCTCTACATCGAAACCTTGTTCGAGCGCCGCGCGATCCCGTTCGATCTCGGCGACATCGCGGCGCTATCCCCGCGCAAGGTGCAGCGGCTCGAGCACGTCTTCGTCAGCCACATTCTGTTCATCGAGGCGGCCTTTGCAACTGCCGATACGGCGCTCGTCGCAGAGCGCGCGCATCTGACCACGGCCGCCGCCGGCAACATCGCGCGCGCGGGCAACGTGCGCGCGTCGAGCCGTTCCATTTCTCGCCGCGCTACGGCGGCGAGAACGCGCAGATGATTGCCGATGTCATGGCGGCGTTCGCCGGCGGGGTTTCGGACGCTTAATCGGCGAAGACGCTTGCCTCGCCTACGGCGCGGTTTCGGGCGCGCCAGGATGCGTGCCGGCGCGCTGCGGCAGCAACAGGATGCAGGCGACGATGAAGGCTGCAATTACCGCCGAGGCCATCGGCCGGCTGAGGTCGAAGCCGCCGTGCCGGATCGGCTTGTCGAGCAGGTCGCCGACGGTGGCGCCGAGCGGCCGCGTCAGGATGAAGGCGGCCCAGAACAGCGTCACCCGCGAGACGTTCGTCCAGTAATAGACTGCTGCCAGCACCGCGAGCCCAGCGCCAAACACCAGCGCGCCCCCCTCGTAGCCGAAGCCGCCGGTGTCAGCGAGCCAATCGCCGAGGGCGGTACCGAGCGTCTGCGACAGGGTAATTGCCGCCCAATAGAACGCCTCTACCTTCGGCGTCTTGACGGTCTCGACCGAGATCGAGCCCTGCGACCAATACCACAGCGCCAGTACAGCCATCAGGCTGGCAAACAGGATGGACGAGCCGCCGGTATAGCCGATGCCGAGCGAGCGGTCGGCGAAGTCGGCCATCGTGGTGCCGGCGGTCGTGGAGGCGATTATCGTGGCCCAATAGAGGAACGGATGAAATTTCTTGGCGGTCGTCTGCCAGAGGACCAGTAGCACCAGCAGCGTCAGAAACAGCGCGGTGCCGATAAGGTAACCCCATTTCAGCGTCATGCTGACAGTATCGCCTCCGGTCTCGCCCAGCGTGGTGGCGGCGATCTTGATGATCCAGAAGATGAGGGTGACCTCGGGGACTTTCGTCTCGTTCATGGCGGCGGCGTCTCGTGATTCTGACGTCGTCCCCGAAACCTTGATAACCCAAGCACTGTGGCAATTCGAGGGACCGGTCACCTGGGACCGTCTCCCGGGTCAAGCGCGACAAAGGTGCCCATTCACGCCCCAATCGTCTCGCGCATCCAACCTTGCTAAGACTATGTTCCATTTCGGTGTACGCGGGATATACTGTGAAATAAGAGGCGGCAGCCGACGATCTCGGCCTTCTGAGGTAACGTCGGCTTGGGCGTTTTTGGAAAAGTCTGCCTGACTGCTTGTCGGTCGCGATGTGCTCGCCTGCGGCAAGGAGAACGAGTCGCGTGATTTAGCAATGGCGTAACGCCGGCAGCCAGGGCATCGGTAATGGCGAGTGCGCCGGCGCCCTTTTTACCGTGAGGCGGCTTTTCCGCCATGACGAAGTCTCAACCGAGCGCCAAACAACCGACGCCGAGAGAAGTGCGCGCTGCGCTCGATCGCATCGTAACAAGCGAAATCTTCCGGCCATCGAGGCAACTGACGGCTTTTTTGAGCTTCGTCGTTGAGGCCACCCTTGCGGGGAAGGTGGATCGGATAAAGGGCTACACGATTGGCGTCGAAGTCCTGAAGCGCAATGAGAACTTCGATCCTCAGATCGATCCGATCGTGCGCGTAGAGGCGACGCGGCTGCGTCGGGCACTAGAGCGTTATTACACCGGCGATGGAGCCGACGATCGGGTTCAGATCGAGATCGGCCGCGGCAGCTACATTCCAGCTTTCTATTACCGCCCCACCCAAAGCCTCGCGTCTCCGCGCCGGACGTCAAGGACCGACGTTGCGTTTCAGGCTGTCAACGGCATGCCGACGCTTTTCGTCAACCCATTTGATGCAATCAATGCGCCCGGCAAAAACGCAATTTCAACGAATACTCTACGTGAGAAGATCTGCGACGCGTCCGCGCGTTTCGATACAATCAATGTCGTTTCCAATGCTGGCACCGCAATTGGACCGGACCGCGGCTACAACTATCTGCTTATGGGCTCACTTGAGTATGTCGGCGAAGACACGGCTCACGCACGTTTGAGGCTGCTCGACGCCGACCAAGGCCTGATCATATGGTCGCGGACGTTCGAATCTTCGGCAATACATGTGGCGCGCGAGGTCGCGGAGGATGAAATCGTCATCGACCTTTCGACCACGCTGTTCCAGCCCTTCGGCGTGATCCGAGCGAACGAACTGGTCCATCGCTTCACACGCGGCGTTGGCGACCCGCGCAACCTTTGCATTATCGAGGCGTCCGAATCATTTCGTTCGTTTGATCCGGATCAGCATGCACGAGCTCGCGCTTGCCTGGAGCGGCTCACATCCGCTGCTGCCCCCGGCTTTGCTGATGGATATGCTTATCTTGCGGGCATCTATCTACGTGAGTTCCAATTTGGTTATGCGGGACAAGGGGGCGATCCGGCGATTTTAGATCGCGCGCTTGAATTGGTCAGAAAGGCAATCGAGCTCAGACCGCAGAGCTCGCGCGCACATCACATTTTGTTTGTCGTTCTTTTCGCGCGTCGTGAAATCCAAGCTGCTTTCGCTGCCCGTGATGAGGCGATGGCGCTCAATCGATACGATCTGACCGTCAAGAGCGACTATGGCGGGCGGCTGATCATGATCGGAGAGGTCGAGCGGGGAATGGAGATGTTGCGCGAGACCGGGATTTTTGGGTCCATTCGCCCATCTTGGCATCATTTCTATATGTTCTTGGGCAATTATCTTCGTGGCGATTTGATCGACACAATTCACCATGCCAATCAAATCACCGCCAAGGATTATACGCTCGGACTGATGGCACGGGTTCTTGCGGCCGCAGCGGCCGGTGATCGCAAGCGCGCCATCGAGGCATTCGGCAGATTAAAGGCGATCAGTCCCGCCTGGGCCACGAACCCGCGCGGCGAACTCGACCGGTTTTTCCCGGTTGCGGATATTGCGCAGAGGCTTGCGTGCGATCTCCACAAAGCCGTGGGGTTGGCTGAAGGTTAGACGGCGCCCAGGCTAAGTGTTTAAAAAGTTTATCGTTTTTTGAATCGCCGCCAGATTACCGTAATTTTCTCCCGCACCGCACAATCTTGCTGCAGAAGCACAACAGCGGCCGAGTTCGGCCGATATCGTCAACAACGGCAGTCAAGGAAATGTCAAACCGCCCCCGAAGTGCGGCCGCGCGTGGCGCGGCCGACAATCGAATTGATGAGTCACAAGACCATATTTTGTCGATTGGTGTGGTCGCGAAGATGTTCAAGGTTTCCACGCCCGCCTTGAGGGTCGTGGAATTATCCGGGCTGATCCGGCGCCAACGCGTCGGCAAGGTGAAGGTCTACAGGTGGTCCGACTGCGAGCGGATTGCCCTGTTGGTCAAAGGCCGCGGCGCCGGGATTCCTCTTCGCAAGCTCGTTCCGGTCATCAAGGCCATGGATGAATCCCTGCCGCAATCCGCCAGGGATGCAGGGCGGCATAAGAGCGTGCTGCTCATAAACGACCTGGAGCGACATCGACGCGCCATTTGCGATGTCTTGGATGAGCTTTATCGGATCGATTGGGAGTTGTCGCAACGGCTTCGGCTCGACGACTGAAAAAATCGCAGCAGGCCAATCCAACGGACCTGACGGGTTGGCGTCGCGCGCGTGCGACCTTTTTAGAGGCAGCAATTCACGCAAGTCAGAACCGCTGCCCAACGCGGTCTGATTGAGTGCCTCAGTGTGGCTCCAAGCTGCTTGGCAAAGAACCGTCGAGGGGACACGGATGCTGGAAATGGAACGCAATACGATGGAGTCGGAAAGAGAAATCCTCACGCGAAAAAGCCAAAGCCACCAATATTCCGGCGAGCGCACAAGGACGATTGCGTGACACACGAAGCAAATCAAATATATCGGGTTGCTCGTGCGCAGAATGGCCAAGTGACCGGTCAAATCCATGTCTCATTAGCAGACTGATTATGCTGCAGACAGACCCCGCGTCGATGTCGTCCGTCGCACCCGTTCGCAGGGTACGCGCACGACAGATAATCTGCCGCCCCGAGGATGGATTTGAGCACGTCACGGTCGTGTGCAGTGGTTGGGCATCGTCATCGGTCTTGTTGCCGGATAGTCGTCGACAAATCTTGTCGTTCCTGCTGCCTGGCGAGTTTGTTTCCGTTGCGTCCGTATTTGGCGTTACCTCTGACCGCTTGGTCGAAGCGATTACAGATGTGAGCTATCGAACGTTCAGACGCGTCGATTTTGAGGTGGCGTTGCGCAATAATCCGGAACTCTTGGAGGAGATTCATCAAGCATGGATCGAAGAATGCAAAGTCGCGGATCGCCTGATCGTCGACATGGGCCGACGGACGGCCTCTGAACGTGTTGCCCGACAAATCCTGTACTTGGCCGACAAGCTTTCCAGACGCAACATGATGAATGGCCAAGTGATGGAATTTCCCTTGCGCCAAAGACAAATTGCCGATGCCACTGGCTTGACTCAGGTTCATGTCAACAAAATGATGATTTCACTTCAGCGTTCCGGCGTGATCCTTCTCAAAGACCGGTCGCTTGTCATCGCCGACCTGGAAGAATTGCGGCAACTGGCGAATTGGGGCTGAGGCGGCCGGACTGCCGCCAATTTACAAAATGCAGCCCGAGGGTGTACGCGCAGGTACGGCCTTGATTTCGAAGTCGCAAGAGGCGTCCGGCGTTCGAGTTGGAGACGAGGCTAGACCCTCACCTCGCCGTCGGATATGTCCCCTGCGACGTCCGCGCGGCTGGGAGAAGCCGCCAAACGATAAGTATCGGGGTTGGCAGCGCTCATGGAGTCACAGGTCATCATCGTCGGGGCCGGCCCAGTCGGGCTGACGCTGGCCATCGACCTCGGCCGCCGCGGCGTCCGGTGCGCTCTGCTCGAGCAGAAAGAGGCGCCCGCTTTCCTTCCCAAGATGGAGCGCTGCAACGCGCGCACCATGGAGCTCTACCGGCGCATCGGCCTGGCCGGCAAAATTCGCGCCGCAGGCTTGCGCGGCGACGTGCCGATGGACGTGTTCATCATTACCGCGATGAACGAGCCGCCGCTGCACCACCAGCGGCATCCTTCGGTCGATGCCGCACGCGAACAGTGCGCCCAGTGTCATGACGGCAGCCGGCCGGCCGAGCCCTATCAGCTCATTTCGCAATACACGCTCGAGCCGCTCTTGAAGTCGGTGGTCGAGACCTTGCCTAGCGTCAGCGTGCGCTACGGCAGCGCCTTCGAATCCTTCAGCCAGGACGAGACGGGCGTCACCGCCCAGGTGCGCACGACTGCCGGCGTGGCCGAGAACCTGCGTGCGACCTATCTCGTCGGCTGCGACGGCGGCGCAAGCCCGGTGCGTAAACAACTCGGCATCCGCTTGCGCGGCGAGGGCAACCTGAAGGAATTCCGCCAGGCGCTGTTCCATTGCCCGGACCTGTTCGACCGCATTCCGATTGGTCCGGGGCCAGGCAGGGGACGGCACTACCACGTGGCCGATGTCTGCGAGTCCTTTCTCATCATGCAGGACTCAACCGAACATTTTACGCTGCATGCGCGTGTGGAGGATGACGCGGCCATGCTGCGCCAGTTCGATACCGTCATCGGCGAGCCGGTTCCCCGCGAGATGCTGTCGTGCGCACCGTGGCGTCATAACCTTCTGCTGGCCGATCATTACGGCTCAGGCCGCGTCTTCCTCGCCGGCGATGCCGTGCATCTCGTCATCCCCACCGGCGGGCTCGGCATGAACAGTGGGGTCGGCGACGCCTTCGATCTTTCGTGGAAGTTGGCGGCGACCTTGCGGGGCTGGGGCGGACCGCAGTTGCTGCGCTCCTACGAGATCGAGCGCCGTCAGATCGGCGACCGCAATGTCGGAGCCTCGCGCTTTGCCTCGCTCGGCCGCAACAAATGGCGCAGCCTCGTCGGGCCCACCATTCGCGACAACACGCCGGAGGGGCAAGCCGCGCGCGAACGTCTGGGGCGTGTCGCCGATGTCGAGCACAGCAAGAGCAACTCGATGATCGGCGCCGAGCTCGGCTACCGCTATGTGGATTCGCCGATCATTGACAACATCCCCGGCGGGCCGGAGCACCTGTTCCGCACCTATCAGCCGACCACCTGGCCGGGCGCGCGGTTGCCCAACGTCTGGATTGAGCCGGGCGTGGCGTTGCAGGACCGCATCCCCGACGACGGCTACACCTTGCTGCGCCTGGGCCAGACTGCGGCCGCCACCGCCGCAATGGAGCAGGCGATGCGCGCGATCGGTGTGCCGCTGACTGTGCTCGATGTGCCCGGCGGCAACGCGCGCGAGGTCTACGGCTTCGACCTGTTGCTGCTGCGGCCGGACTTGCATGTCGCCTGGCGCAGCAACAAGGCGCCTGACGATCCGGCCGAGCTCGCCGCGGTGGTGACGGGTCACGGCGCGGCATAGAGCGTTTCCGGGCGAAATGGGAACCGGTTCGCCGTCCGGAAGCGCGATAAAACAAGGCGCACCAGAATGGAAACGGCCGGCCATCGAAAAGGCCGGCCGCAAATTTTTCAGGCGCAATCCGCCGCGAGCTTACTTCGTCGCCGCGGTGAACAGCTCTTCGACGTATTCCCAGTTCACCAGATGATCGAGGAAGGCCTTCAGGTAATCCGGGCGGCGGTTGCGGTAATCGATATAGTAGGAGTGTTCCCAAACGTCGCAGCCAAGAATTGGCGTGCCACCGTGCACCAGCGGGTTCTCGCCGTTGGGGGTTTTGGTGATGGCGAGCTTGCCGCCCTCCACCGCGATCCAGCACCAGCCGGAGCCAAACTGGCCGACGCCGGCCGCGGCGAAGTCTTCCTTCATCTTGGCAAGGCCGCCGAGATCCTTGTCGATCGCCGCTTGCAGCTTGGCCGGCAGTTTATCGCCGCCGCCGTTCGGCTTCATCCACTTCCAGAAATGGGTGTGGTTGTAGTGCTGGCCCGCATTGTTAAAGAGGCCGGCATTCTTGCCGAAAGACCCCTTGACGATGTCCTCCAGCGACTTGCCCTCCAGACCGCTGCCTTCTAGCAATTTGTTGCCGGTGGTGACGTAGGCGTTGTGGTGCTTATCATGGTGATATTCGAGTGTTTCCCGCGACATATACGGCGCCAACGCGTCGTGGGGATAGGGCAGTTCGGGCAGCTTGAACGACATTAGGTCCTCCTCGATCCACAAATGAAAATGCGGGATATGCCGGCGTCGTAGGGTGAAACCGGCAGGTCCCGGGCGAGTTCCCTCTGCGGCGTTAATTAGGCTCTGCGCGCGGCGGGGGCAACGGTTTCGCGCGCTTTCACGGGGGTCTCGCCGCCGAAAAAGATTTGCGGGCGATGGAAAACCGGACGAGTCCGAGCGTATTCGGCAGTACTGCCGGCGACGACATCTAGGCAGCGCCGGCCGATGTCTGCCCGACATCGTGCTCAGGCCGGAATTGTGCGATGCTAGAATAGTTTAGCTCATTGTTGTATATTGGCATCAAGCTCAATTGATCGAGTCGGATAGAGGATCAAAGCGCCCCATGTCAATTCTACTCTTCGTAATCGGCGCCATCACCCTCGTGCTCGGCGCCCTTGCCATCGGATTTGGGATTCCGGTCAACGAATTCAGCTTTGGCAATACGCTTATCCTGGCGGGTACCACGGCCGCGGTCGGCGGCTTGATTGTGATCGGTTTGGGCGCGGTGGTCTCTCACCTGCAGCGGGTGGCGGACTTGATCGCAATTCGCGCCGGGCCAAGGCCCAACCGGGCGCCTGACGGACTTAACGCCGCCCGAACCTCGGTCGCAAACCGAATTCCCTTCCCGCCCAAGCCGAAACCCGAATCGACAACCGGCGAGGCGAATCCGGTCGAGCGGCGGCTGGAAACGCCGGTGCCGGCCATGACGGTTGCCGAAGAGCTTCCGGCGCAGGCGGAAGCGCCGACGCTGCCAAATCCGGACACGCCGCCAGTCGAAGTGGCCGAAGAGGCCTCTCTTCCCTACGTTGACCTGCCGTCAGTCGGTGCCGAACCCAGCGAGACTGGCGAGCCCGTGAGCAAGCCACCGTTCGGCCTCAATATCTCGGGACCCCGCGAATATCGTCCCGAACCGGCATCAGAATGGCATCCTGTCTCTCCGCCACCCGAGATGCCGCGGAAGCCCGAAGTGGCGAAGTTCGAAGCCGTTTGGCCGGCTGATGAAGGTCGAACGGTCAACCAGGCTGCGGTTGACGAGGATCAGCCCGCGGCTACAGCATCGATGACCGACGAAGCACCGGAACCTGTGCCGGAAAGCGAGCGTCGGGCCGTCGCCATCCTGAAATCGGGCGTCGTCGATGGCATGGCCTACACGTTGTATGTCGACGGCTCGATCGAGGCCGAACTGCCGCAAGGTACGCTGCGCTTCGCCTCGATCAACGACCTGCGCGAACATCTGGAAAATACGTCTTAACAGCCTCTTGGTTGGCAGCCGTTTCGCTCCGGCGTGTGAAATCGTTGTGCCCAATAAGCTCGAGGCCACGTACTCGGTCATTTTGCGGAATTGTTGGGTGCCGGCATAGCAGAGGCGATAGTCTAAACAAACTTTGTGCCACGTTCTTCTTGCCGCGACTGGCAGTCGCTAGTAGTATTTAAAGAATACAGGTTCCTGGCTTCTATTGCTGCATTTTGGGACCGTTGCCTGGGGGGTAGCGGGCACTTGCGGCGGCCCGTTTGCGGGCGCGCCGCGCGCTAAATTGGGGCAAGTTCCTAAATTCGGGGCAAGTTCAATGAACGACAACGCGACCAACAGCAATTTCATTGAGCTCACGGCCGAGATCGTGTCGGCGTATGTGAGCAATAACACAGTACCTTCCGGGGAAATTCCGGCGCTAATTAACCAGGTTCATATGGCGCTCAGCCGGGTGTCTGGGATGCCGGGCGAGGCGCCGGCCGAGCCGCTAAAGCCAGCGGTCTCTGTGAAACGTTCGATCACGCCCGAATATCTCGTCTGTCTTGAGGACGGCAAGAAATTCAAGTCGCTCAAGCGTCATCTGCGCACCCAGTACAACATGACGCCGGAGCAGTACCGCGATAAATGGAATCTGCCACCGGATTATCCGATGGTCGCCCCCAACTACGCGGCTGCCCGCTCGGAATTGGCCAAGCAAATGGGCCTCGGCCAGCAGCGCCGCCGCCGTTCGCGCTGACGAGCGCGGCCCAAATATCGCATTTTCCGGGCATTGCATGACCTGGGAATTGCATTCCTGGGCGCCGCACTCCATGGGCGCCTTCTCACCGCGGCGTTTCCTAGGTGCCGCATGTCAAAGGCATCTTCTCAGCGGCGCAGTTCGTGGGCATCGACTTCATGACCGGAGGGCAGGTTTGCGGTCCGCCGTCATTTTCGGTTCAGACCACCCGCCGCTCCGTTCAGGACCCCGAAAAGAGGCGCCTGGTTTCCGACTATTCATCTAGGACAAAAAACTTATCCCCGCTGACTTTATTCCGGCGATGATGTGGGCAGAAAGTCCTGCATGGAGATCGCCGATGAGTTTAGTGGAAGCACTTGCAAGCTCCCGGTGGCTGCGCCCGTCCGAACCCGCGGATGACTACAACGGCATCTGCCGGCTGATCGAAGCCGCCACTGCGGCGGCTTTCGCGGTGCCGATCGATGAGTTGAGGGCGCCCTCGCGCAGCACGCAGACCATCGCTTTCGCTCGGCAAAGCACCATGTATCTCGCTCACGTCATGTTGGGTCTTAATTACAGCGCGACGGGCCTGCTTTTTCATCGCGATCGCACGACGGCGGCTCACGCTTGCCAGGTAGTCGAAGATCGACGAGACGATCCTGCCATCGACCGCCTGCTCCAATGGCTCGAAGCCATCTGTAGCGATCTTATCGGCGGCTTGCACGCCGGGTCCGAGGTGCGGTCATGAGCGGGAACAAGACCCGCGCTATAGCGCGTGAAACGCTAGCCGGTCGGCCGGCGGCCCAGCGGCCGAATATCAACGGATTTCGCGGCCGGCATTTGACGTTGGCGCAGCGTCAGATCGCGACCGAGTTCGGCTACGTCAATGTCACAATGGATGAAGCAGAAAGCCCGCTCGCTTGGCTCGCTCGCCGTCGCGGCCGCGACGGCCGCGCCTTGATCGCTCCCCATCAGTTGCAGGCTGGCGAACGGCTGCGCGTCGATTTCACCCACGCCCATCTGATGCCGCGCACCACCTCGAACTGGTCGAGCCCGATCGGTTCTAAGCGCCGTGGCGCCGAACAGGTCACCAACTTTACCGAAAGTATGATCGCGGCGCGCCAGCGTGTGCATCAGGCGCTCGATGCAGCTGGCCCAGAACTCGCCGGCCTGTTGCTTGACGTTTGCTGCTTCCTCAAGCGCCTGGAAGACATCGAGCGCGAACGTGCCTGGCCGGCACGCTCAGCCAAGATCGTGCTGCAACTCGCGCTCGAGCGGCTCGCGCGGCACTATGGCTATGCGAGCGAAGCGCGAGGGTACGATCAGGGGCCGATCCGCACTTGGCTGGCGGACGACGCGAGTTTCTCTGTCGATAGCGGATGAAGGATCAGGCGGCAGGTGCAAGCGCTGCCTTAGCCCCCGCTTGGATGCGCTCGACCATGGCGCGCAGGCCGTTCGAGCGCTGCGGTGTCAGATTCTCGCGTAAACCAAGGCGGTCGAATACTGCGAACGCGTCAGTCGCCATGATTTCACGTGCGCCCTTACCCGAATAGAGCGCGAACAGGATGGCGATCAGTCCGCGCACGATGTGCGCATCACTGTCGCCGTCGAAAGTCAGGGTCGGACCATCAACGCTGTCCGGATGCACATGAGTCACCAACCAGACTTGGCTCGCGCAACCACGCACCTTGTTGGCTTCGGTATGCGCTTCCTCAGCAAGCGGCGGCAGGCCGCGGCCCAGCTCGATCACGTAGCGGTAACGATCGTCCCACTCGTCGAGCAGCTCGAAATTCTCAATGATCTCGTCGATCTCGACCATGGCTCAGGCAGTGCTATGATGGGGTCGGGCTAGTTCTCGCCCCGATATATAGGGCGGTTCGGGCCGATGGCCAAAGACGATTGAGCGCGGCACCGACCGGCCCGCGCGAAATGGCGAGAAAACTGCCCGATTCAGGCCGACGGTCGTATCCGGGGTTCCCGCCGCGGTGGCAGCGGAACCGGGGCGTGCCATGGCGCTTGCAGGTCGGTTGCCGTCAGCGTGCCGTCGCCGGGGGCTGAAACTGGCAACATCTTGGCAATCTTATTGTCAGGACTGGCCGATTTGCCGCTGAGGCTCGCCGTGATGAATTCATAGAGCGTACGGGCGCCGGCCTCGACCTTGTGGCCGAGCGCAACCGCCACCTTGCTGCCGACCTGGCAAGCGAGCGGCTGACGGTCACAGAAGCCGCGCGCGTCCGATACCGCGGCGCTTGCGAGCGTTACCGCCTCCCTCGCATTAACCTGCGTGTCCGGTGACGTCGATTTCGAGCCACCGCTCGGGAGCAGCAGGCAAACGACGCCCAACCAAAACGCCATCCGCAGCAGAAAGAACATGACCCTACCCGTTGTCATAGTTGTCCCCGCGGCTTTTCACCGCCTTTGAGATAAACGCTAGCAGATAGGCCTGAACCTGTCGTTGGCGATGTTCCGACGTTTTTGGGCAAAATCGCCGCAAATGCGCGACGAATTTTCGTCAAATTTGAACAGCTTCAGTTTGACTAAAAATTTAACGAGCGCGCTACGGACTTCAAATGGCATGGACACAACGCGCGGATGGTTACCGTGGCGGTAACGAGCGCCACCGCGGCGCCGCCACACGTGAAAGGCAACACAAATTTCACCATGACCGCGGAATGGCGGCCGCGCGCACGCCGCGAGGGTCGCCGCGAACCGCCCGCGCCGCCGCTGTCTTAGTGTTCGCTTAAGTCGCGCTGGACTAGCATTCCGGCCAGATAAGGGGACGCGTCAGGTTGCGTCGGTTAGGTGGGACAGGGACCCGTGAGTTTCCTCACGCCAGTGTGGAGCTATGTCGACGCGTTGGTGCATCCGTCAGCGCGCCAGGACGCGCTGACGGCAGCGCGCCATCGCGCCTTCATCGCGCCGCGCCTGCTCGGGAGCCTGGTCGCACTGGCGTGTTTTCCCGTCTATCTCGTCTTTCGCGGCGTGCCGAGCGCACTCGAGGTCGGTATGTTCGGCTGGCTGGTCGCGCCGATCTTGACTGCCTATTACCTCTCTCGCACCGGCCGCTATGAAAGCGCCCAGGTGCTGTCATCGCTGGCGCTGACCGGTCTGGTGGCAGTGGTCGCTTGGCGCACGGGCGGCATCGGCTCGTTCGCGGCGATCTGGCTGGTGGTGGTCCCGCTCGAAGCCGCGCTGTCGGTGTCGCGGCGCGTGGTGGCGCTGGCGTCAACCTTTGCACTCGCCGCGGCTGGCCTGCTCCTGGTATTCAGCACCTTTCATCTACTGCCGCCGCCGACAACGATTGCCGCCGAACAGGGCGCGTTTACTGCGCTTGGTATCATCTCGGCCGCGCTCTATGCCACTGGGCTCGCTCTCGGCGCTGAACAATTGGCGCGCACGAGCTTCTGGCTGCTCTACGCCGAAGCGGACCGCTATCGCCTGCTTGCGCGCAATATGACCGACGTAATAACGCGGCATGGTCGGAACGGTGCGGTAAATTTCGTTTCGCCTGCAGTCGAGTCATTGTTCGGCGTGCGCGCCAGCGATCTGATGGGCCATGGCCTGTTTGATCGCGTCCACGTGGCGGATAGGCCCGCCTATCTAACCGCGCTTGCCGATGCCGCCCGCGACGGCGATGATCGCTCTGTCGAATTCCGTATCCGCCGCGACGGCGTTGGCGAATCGCGCGGGCAGCAATATGTCTGGGTCGAGATGCGCTGCCGCCCGCTCGACCGCGCTGCTAAGATCGCGTTCGAGGCGAATCGCGAAGTGGTCGCGGTGTTGCGCGACGTGAGCGAGCGCAAAATTCAAGAACAGGCACTGCAAATCGCGCGCGCTAAATCCGAACGCGCGAATACCGCGAAGGGCCGCTTCCTCGCTACCATGAGCCACGAATTACGAACGCCGCTGAACGCCATCATCGGTTTTTCCGACATGTTGACCGACGACGCCCTGGTGCTCGATGAGGCGCGGCGGCGCGAATACGCCAAGCTGATCAACGAGTCCGGTCGTCATCTGCTTTCGGTGGTCAACGGCATTCTCGATATGTCGAAGATGGAGACTGGCAATTTCCAGATTACGCCGGAGCCGTTCGCCCCGCGTCAGGTGATCGAAAGCTGCTGCGATCTGTTGGCGCTCAAAGCGCAGGAAGCGAACGTTACGCTGAAGGTGCGCGTCGCTGGCCATCTGCCGGAGGTGGTGGCGGACCGGCGGGCACTCAACCAGATCATGATCAACCTCATTTCCAACGCTATCAAGTTTACGCCGCGTGGCGGCATCGTCACCGTTAGCGCCACGTGTGAGGCCGGTAAGCTTGTGCTCTGCGTTGACGACACCGGCGTCGGCATTGGCGCCGATGATCTGCCGCGCCTGGGCGAAGCGTTTTTCCAGGCGCGCGCGTCCTATGACAGGCGGCACGACGGTTCGGGTCTCGGGCTTTCCATCGTGAAAGGGCTGGTGGATCTGCACGGCGGCGATACCGACATCCGCAGCAGACTGGGCGAGGGCACACGGGTGACCGTGCTGCTGCCGATCGATTGTGAGGCAGTACGGCCCGCCGATCCAATTAGGCTCGTCAGCGATCGTGCCGGAGAATTGGCTGCGGTCGCCCAACTTCAGGTCAAGAAAATTGCCTAGACGCAGGAACAGCAAGAGCAAAGCGCAAGCGGCGGAGGCCGGACGCGGGGTCGGCGGCAAACTCGCGGTCGCGATCGCAACTTTTCCACGCGAGTTTGTCGCGATTGTAATGGCGACGGCGGCGACGATCGTGATTTTCATTAATGCCTTGTTTCTGCAGCACGGACCGCATCCGGCGCCGATTTTTGCAACACGCCCGCTGATGCGCAGCGTGATGCTGCCGCCGACGCGCGCCACGATCACCGAAGGCCGCGGCCCGCTCATCGCCGACATCCAGCAGGCGTTGACCAGGAAGGGTTTCTATGACGGCGCCATCGATGGCCTGTGGGGCGCCAAGACCGACGGTGCCGTGCGCGCCTTCCTGCAGGCGGCCGGCTCGAACGCCAATGCAGAGGCCAGCAAGAGTCTGCTGCGTACGATCAAGGCGTCAACCGCGCAGGCGTCTAAGACGGCTGCGCCGCCCGCCGACGATCCGATCGCGCGCTTGCTTGCGCCGCTCAGTACCTCGCCGGTGCCCTCCAAGCGCGTGTTGGCAGTCCAGCGCGTGCTCGCCGACTTCGGTTACGGCCAAATCAAGCCGACCGGCGTTTCTGACGCCGAGACAAAGGCGGCGATCGAGAAGTTTGAGCGCGAGCACGGACTCCCGGTCACCGGCCAAATGTCCGATGGCCTGGTCCGCGAACTCGTCGCCATGACAGGCCGACCGTTGGATTGATTGGTTGGCGCGCGGCCATCGTGCTACCTGAGCGTCATGCGTTTGAAATCCGCCATTTGGGTGTCCGCCTATCTGCGCCGCTGCAACGTTGAAGGCGCGTTCGCGGCGGTGCGCCGGCACGGCGCCGATGAGGCTGGGACGATATTCATCAAAGTCAGCCGGCTCGACGGCTTGGCAGCCCTTTTTGGTCCGGCCCCACAGACTGCGTTCGATGACGAGCAGCCAGTTGAGCGTTTGTTCACCGCCGTGCTCGGCGGTGGCGGTCCCGTTCCCGAAGCCGATATCGAGGCCCGGCTGGCGCGTGAGATTAAATTTGATCCCGACCTCTGGATCATCGAGGTCGAGGACCGCGCCGGTCGGCATTTCCTTGATCGTCTGGTGAGCTAACGGTTACTTTCGTCCAGTGCCCTGGAACGAACGTAACTCATCGTCGGTACGCAAGCCGGGATTGCGCGCGGGCGCGGCGCCCATACGGGCACTCGATCTCTCGTCGTCCCAAAGCACGGGTGCGTGCCGTGGCCGCCGGCGCTCGCTTTTCTGCCGCCAGATCGCGACCATGCTCTCGGCGGCGCTCCAGGTGATCTCCTCGTAAAGCTGCGCCAACTCGAAAACCCGACCGACTGACTGGCCGATTGTGGGGTTTAGGAACAAAAGAATGCGCTGGAGCACGTCGGCTTTCATGCCGAGCGCCTTGGCCGCAACCACGATGCCTTCGCCGGAAGGTTCGTGCACGATACGCGTGGCGAGTTCCGGTCCGACGCTCAGGCCGCGTTCAAGCATGCGGGCGAATTCGGCCGCATTGCCCTGCAGGGCGGTGCTCTCCAGCCGGCGGATAATGGCATCGGCGGTCTCTGCCGGTCGTTGCGGCACGGGCGCCGCCACGACGTCGAGGTTGATCAGGATGAGACGGCGCTCCTCGGCAGTGGAGGTGAAAAACAGCTCGATCAGGTCATGGCTGGGCCCGTTCGCTGGCGCTCGTGCAACCGACGGTTCCGGCGACTGCGCGGTCGGTACCCCCGGCGGCGGTGCGCCAGGCGCTTTCGCGGCTGGTACGGCAAGGCGCTTCAGCACCGCCTGCGGCGCATTTGCGTAGCTGCCAAGTCGCGCTGCCACGGCCGCGCGCGTTGGCTCATCAACGGCCCCGATCAGACCGAGCGCGAGCTCCACATACTGGGTTTCTTCTTCGGCGGTGTGTGCCGGCTTTTGCACGTATAGGTCGGTGATAACCCGCAAGAGCGTCGGCCGGACGTCAACGCCATCCCGGCAGGCGAGATCGACAAGGCTGTCGAGTGGAGAATATGCGGAAGACTTCACCATGACGCGGACGCAATACCAACAAAAGACGGCTCAGATTAGCCAACCGGCGTTAGCAGAGCGTTAACCTTGGAGCGCCTTTAATTGCTCAAGGTGCCGATCCGGCAGGTCCTAGTAGTACGGCGTAACGCCGGGGCGGAAAGGGGACTGCAATGGGCGAAGTAATCCAATTCCCGGACGACGCGGGTACGATGCGCGGCGGCAGGTATGTCGATGCCAGTTCGGAACCCGCGACGGTGATAATCCTTCCGGTGGTCCGCGTTGAGCGTGATCCGGACAACTCGAGCGCGGACCCGGCCTCGGGCAGCACCGCGGGACGCCGGCGCCGCCGTCGGATGGCGCGCTAGAATCAACTATTGGTCACTCGATGCACCATTCGTCGCCGCGGTTGCGAGCCGGTTCCGTCTGGCGGCATCTGCTTGTCATCGTCGGTGCGGCTCTTTTGGCGGGCTGCGCCAGCGTCGGCTCCGGGGGCGATTTCGGGGAAGTGCGATCGGACCTGGTTCGCGACAACATCCACGACTGGGTCGGCCGCGAGGCGGCGATCGAGCGCCACACCGCCCCATCCAAATTCCCGTTGACGGACGACGAGCGCGAGCTGCGCGATCTCGCCTATCCCTTGATCGAGCCGCCCTATGACCGCCAGAAATGGTATTCGGTCGCCGGCGAATACGGCCTGTACAAATCTTTCCGGGAGGCGGCCGCCGACCGTACAAGATATTTCAAGCACCTGATGGGGTCGCACTACCGCTCGTCATCCGCGCGCTATGCGCAACTCCTCGACGACATCAACAATGATGAGATGCGGCTGCCGCAATTCTTCGCAACTGCCACGCGGGTGATCGACATTGACGCCAAGCGGCGGGAAAGCCTGCGCTACATCACAGACCTGCCGAAGCCCGAGCGCGACAACGCGCTGCGCCGCATCCGCGAGAATGCCGCAATCGTGTCGCTTGTTTCGATCCGATTACGGCAACGCACGGCGTCCTATCGTTACGCTCTTGAGCAGCTCGTGGTCCGGACGCCGTCGGCGGAGGCTGCCGCCATCGAACGTTCGCTCAATCGGTTGAAGGCCGATATCACGCGTCACGACCGTGCGCCGACGCCCACCTGGGTGCGCCAGAACAGCCTCGCCGCCAATAACTGATCAATTCGTCGTCGTCGTGCCAGTCCAGCGTGTGCACTTTGCAGCGCCAACGCTGGCATTTGCCATCGACATCATGCCCGGTTCCGGCGCCAGCGCGCGGAAGGCGATCAGGCCGGTCAGTGTTGGGGATTCCACGATTAGCCGGTCGGCAGCGGTGATGTTCTCGTCTTCCGGCATCTCGCTGCGCTGCTTGGCCGTCATGAGATCGAGTTGAATGTCTTTGCGGCCGGCAGCGCGATCGTTGATGGCGTAATAGGCTATGTCGCGGCGAGTGTAGAACGATACCGACGTGTAGGCGAGGCTCACTGGGACGGTGACGCGCAATGGCCCCTGGCTCAGGTCGTAGCGGCAAACGGCGCCGGCAAAGGCCGGGTCCATGTACGGCATCAGCGCCTTTTCCGGCGTCGGTGCCGGCAACGAAACGACGGTGTTGACCGGCGCGATCGGCTCCAGCCGCGCATAGGCGTCTTGCGTGGCCGTGCGCGGCAGAACGATGATCGTGCCGAGATGCACGATGCAGCCGAGCAACGTGCCGCCGAGGAGCAGGAGCAGCCACCGAATCACGGGCAGCTCCTCGTCGTGATGACCGGCATGGGAATCTCGCGGCCTTCCTTCGTGGAGACGCCGACCGACGTATCGTAGAACCGCATTGCCAGGATGTAACGCTCGATGCCGCCCGTTGGCAACCAGTTGCCTGGATTGGCGCGCGGTGCAACCACCACGCTGAAGTGGCCGTCGGGATGGCGCACGATCTCTTCGCTGGTGAAGCCGTAGCGGTGTACCGAGTTGGCCACCAAGTCGCCTTGGACGTTGTAAAGCGTCAGGGTCCAGAAGCGCGCCGCCGGCGTGAGGCCGGACAGCACCACGTCACAACGGCCGTCGAGCGGCCGCTTGCTGTCGTCGCTCTTGGCGAGAAAGGTCAGGCCGTCACCGAGGGCGAGCGCCAACCGACCGCTGCGTGCGATCGATGCGCGCGCATATGGATCGGCGTCGATGGTGCCGGTCTTGGGTTGCGCCGTCCAACTGCCGATGGTCAGGCCGCCGAAGTCCACACCATTAGTAAGGACATAGTAGGTCGCGCCGAGCCCGACTGCCACCGCGACGACAAGGACAAACAGCGTTCCGAGAAGCAGCCGCACGATCGACCCGCTGGTAGTGAGGAGATGTAATTCGTAAGATGGGAGACTACGACGGTCGCGGGGCCGCGGCTAATGGTCAGTTCCGTTCGAAGGCCCGTCCCTCCAGTGCCGACGCCAAGGCATCTCCTTTTTGGTCGGCCTTGGCCTGTTTCTCCTTGGTAGCTGACAGGCTGGTGGGTAGTGGCGGCATGGCGCGGTTGGTCTCGTTCATCATCCGCTCGATGTTGGACAGGATCTCGGCGCCGCGCTTGCTCAACATCACCGGCCGCGGCGGCGGAGAGAATTCGCCGGGTTTTTTGGCGGCCGCAATTGCGGGCTGCTGGCGCGCCGGCGGTTCCGGAATACCTGGTAACGGTTTGATCTCGATGCCCTGATGAGCATAGCTCATGATGCTGTGCCAAGTCATTGCCGGCAGCGATCCGCCGGTCATGCGGTTTAGACTCGCTGAAGTCGTCGTTGCCGAACCAAACGCCGCACACGAAGTTGCCAGTGTAGCCCATGAACCAAGCGTCACGGTAGGCGTTGGTGGTACCGGTTTTGCCGGCGGCCGCGATACCATCGAGGCGGGCGCGCCGGCCGGTGCCGTGCTCCACCACGCTGTTCATCATCAGGATCATGCCGCGCGCGACCTGCTCCGGTAGCACGCGCTTGGGTTTTGGCCCGTTCTTGTCCCAGCGCCAGATCACCTTGCCACCGCCGGTGCGTACGTCGAGGATCGCATGCGGCGCCACCTTCATTCCGAGATTGGGGAAGGTGGCGTATGCGCCGGTGTGCTCGAGCAATTCCACCGCGTCGGCGCCGATTGGCAGCGACGGCGTGTCGGGCAGCGGCGTGGTGATGCCCATGGCGTGGGCGGTCTTGATGATCGCCGCGCGGCCTTTCTTGGCGTTGCCGTCGCCGATCATCACCGACAGGCGCACCGCGACACTGTTGATCGAGTGGGTGAGCGCCGTGATCAGGGGCATGGCGCCGCGATAACGGTGGCTGTAATTGTGGGGGCACCAGTTGCCGAGGCAGATCGGCGCGTCGACCACGATCGAGTTCGGTTTGAGTCCGTGTTCGAGCGCGGTCGCATAGACGTACGGCTTGAACGACGAACCGGGCTGGCGCATCGCGTCGGTGGCGCGGTTGAACTGGCTGGCGCCGTAGTCGCGCCCGCCGACCATCGCACGCACCGCGCCGTCGGTGTCCATCAACACAGCTGCGGCCTGACGGGCATTATATTGTTGGCCATATTGCCGCAGCGAGCTTTCCACTGCATCGTCGGCGGCTTTTTGCAGGTTCGGATCGAGCGCGGTGCGCACCACGAACACGCGCTCGGTAACCGACTTCGGAAAGCTGTCGACCAGCTTCTTCACCTGGTCGAACGCCCAGTCGAGATAATAGTTCGGCGCTTGATCGTCTTTACGGTCGATGGGGGTGGCGGGGTGGAGGCGGGCGCCGAACACCTGCCCCTCGGTCATGAAGCCGGCGTTGACCAGGTTGTCGAGCACGACGTTGGCGCGCGCGCGCGCCGCCGGCAGGTTGACGTTGGGCGAGAACTTGGTCGGCGCCTTGAACAGGCCGGCGAGCATCGCGGACTCCGGCAGATCGACGTCGCGCGCGGACTTGTTGAAGTAGTACTTGGCCGCCGCACCGACACCGAAGGCGCCGCCGCCCATGTAGGCACGGTCCAGATACAGCTTCAAAATCTCGTTCTTGGTCAGGTGCGTCTCCAGCCAGATCGCCAGGAACGCCTCCTTGATCTTGCGGTCGAGCGTGCGCTTGTTCGACAGAAACAGGTTCTTGGCGAGCTGCTGGGTGATGGTGGAACCGCCCTGCACCACGCCGCCGGCGCGCGCATTGGTGATGAGCGCGCGGAAGGTGCCGGTGATATCGATCCCGAAGTGGTCGTAGAAGTGCCGGTCCTCGGTCGCGATCACCGCCTTGATCAAGTGGTCCGGCAGCTGGCTGAGCGGGATCGAATTGTTGTGGCGGATGCCGCGGGTGCCGATCTCGTTGCCGTAGCGGTTGAGGAAGGTGACCGAGAGCTCGGACTTCTTCAGCCAGTTGCTGTCGGCAGTGTCGCGGAAGGCCGGCGTCGCCAGCGCCATCATCAGGATGAGGCCGAAAGTGCCGATGGTGAGCCCTTCGGAGCCGATCTCGTTGAGCAACCGCCGCCAGCCGGCGACGTGGAAGCGGTCCATGAAGGTGGAGAAGCGCTGGTAGGCCTCGCGCAACGCCGCAAAGCCGCGGAACAGGCTGAAGTCGATCCAGCTGTCGACCCCGAGCAGCCAACGCCGCACGTTAGGCTTCCAGTCCTCCGGGAACAAGTCGCGCAAGGCTTTGATCTCGTTTGACTTTAAACGCGGCCGGCAGCCGCCCGCGGGTGTTTTAGCGCTTTCTCCGCCCCCGCGCCACGGCGGGGGAGAGTTAATGCCGCCAAGGTGAACGGAAAATGCGGGGAAATGGCGGCGGTTCCACGTTCAGCCAGTCATTCCGGGTTCGTCTCGCCATTCGCGTCGCCCCGGAATGATGGCGCGCTCCCTCTCCCGCCGAAGTCCGATGTTTCGGACTTCGGCCCTTTAAGTGCCGAGCTCGGTAAACCCGATTCGGAGGGGGACGATGGAGCGCGCCGCACAACTCTTCCTCGCAATGCTTCACTCGCACCACTCGATCTACACGAGGGGCCTCGCCCGCAAAACCGCCATCAAGCCCGCCCGCAGATCGACCGCCAACGGCGGTGGCGACGATCCGCCGTTCTGGCGCGTGAAGCGCATGAGCGAGATGACGCCGAAGGAGTGGGAGAGCCTGTGCGACGGCTGCGGCCGCTGCTGCCTCAACAAGCTGGGGGAATACGAGATTTGCAAAACGCGCTTCACCCATATCGGCAGTCGTTCACTTGATTGTGAGGCCGGCCGTTGCCGCGCTCTGAATAACAACAAGAAAAAGCCGACGACAGTGCGCGGCAGCATAGCATTCTAATCGCTCTTGATTGCGCATTGCCTGACGATGCAGCGCATCCACTGCATCTTCATAGCTCCGTTCATAGCTCGTACTCGTGAAACCACACGTAAATTCGTCATTCAATTTTCACTTGCCGATCCCATAACACACCATCGAATTCACGAAGCCGCCTTCCAAACTATCAGTCAGTTGACGCTGGCGCTTCTTCAACAAGGGGAATTTCATGTCCGCTATTTCGTATCGGATCACAATCAATTCGAAGTCCATATTCGATCCATTGGCTTCGGATAAGTCGCTCGACCGGAAAACGCGCAATTCATCCGTTGACGCTGCCAGCGACGAAACGATCGTCAGCAGCAATGGCAACATTGTACTTCCGAAGCTTGCCGCAAACGACGCTCGTAGCGGTTCTGATGGCACCGGCGCTCTGGTAGCCGGCGTTGAGGTCGATCGGACGAGCGACAGCGTTTCCAAAAGCAATTCCAGCATTGAACCCAATCTGCTGGGTTCCGATGTCGTGTTCGTGGGCCCTCCGGTCGCTGGCAATCCGGGCGCTACCATTACCGGAACGATCGGACAAGACACACTCGTCGGCACCGCCGGGGACGATGTTCTTCATGGCTTAGCGGGCAATGATACGCTCATTGGCGGCGCTGGCGCCGATACGTTAGACGGCGGCGATGATGTCGACCTTGCGAGCTACGAGAATGCAACGTCGGCCGATGGCGTCACGGGCGTAACCGCCAATCTCGGCGCCTCGGAACTCAACACAGGCGACGCAGCGGGCGATACCTATATCGGCATCGAAGGGCTCACTGGTTCCGATTTCAATGACGTTCTAACGGGCGATAGCTTCGGCAATATTCTAGATGGCGGGAATGGCGCTGACATCCTCGACGGTGGAGCCGGGGCGGACGACCTGCTCGGGGGCGACGGTAACGATACCTATATCGTCGATTTCGGAAACCTCGATCCTTTTGGAAATCGCACTGGTGGGGATGTGGTCATCGAATTGGCCAATGCGGGTACCGACACCGTCCTCGTTAATACCGGTAGAGGCTATCTGCTTGACGACAATGTTGAGAACGCTCGGGCGATATTCGGCGACGGTGCGACGATTGTCGGCAACAGTTTGGACAACATCATCACCGGCAACTTGGGCGATGACACGCTGGATGGCGGAAAGGGAGCTGACGTCTTGATCGGTGGGGCCGGCGACGACTTCTATTTCGTCGATGACGTAGGCGACGCAGTTATCGAGCAGGAGGGCGAAGAATTCGACGGGATCGCCACAACTCTGAATAGCTATTCGCTAGCGAATGTCGAGAATGTCGAGGAACTGTTCTTTGACATTCTCTCACCCGGCTCAATCGGTGACTTTATCGGCATCGGCAATAGATTGGACAATATTATCGGCGGCGGGGATGGGAACGACAGGCTGGACGGCGGTGAAGGACGTGACGATCTTTTAGGCAGGGCCGGCAACGATACGCTGGACGGGGGCGTGGGCGCCGATACTTTGGAGGGTGGCGCCGGCGACGACACTTACATCGTCGATGACGTTGGCGACGTCGTAGTTGAGCAGGAATCGGAGGGAACCGACGCAGTCCGCACGACGCTGAACAGCTACACACTCGGCGACAATGTCGAGAATCTTGACTTCGGCGGGACGGGCAATTTTGCCGGCACCGGCAACGATCTGGACAACATAATCGGCGGCGGCTTAGGCAACGATGCGCTGAACGGCGGTGCGGGTAACGACACCCTGTCCGGTGGCGCCGGCAAGGACACGCTGGATGGCGGGCTCGGTGATGACCTTTTGATCGGTGGCTCCGGTGACGATACTTATATCGTCGAGTCCTCTGACCGCCACGCAGGCAGCGGCGACCAAATCGTCGAACAGGCCAATCAAGGCATCGACACTGTCCTCGTTAGGTACAGCGATTACTTTCTTCCAGACAATGTCGAGAACGGCCAGGCCTTGCTCGGCCTCGACACCGAGCTTCACGGCAATGCCTTGGACAACACGCTCACCGGTTATTTGGGCGACGACCAGCTCGACGGTGGGGCCGGCAACGACACGCTGAACGGCGGCGCGGGGGTGGACGACCTGTTGGGCCGCGACGGAAACGACATTTTGATCGGTGGTGCGGGAGCGGATGCGTTGGAGGGCGGGGAGGGCATCGACACCGCAAGCTATGTGAACGCGAACGCATCCGTCTATGCGTACCTCTTCAACGGTTCGGGCACTGTGGGCGATGCGGAGGGGGATCTCTTTCTTAGCATCGAAAACCTGACGGGCAGCCGATTTGACGATTTGCTGGCCGGCGATGCCAATGCCAATGTTGTGGATGGTGGTGGTGGTAACGACGCGATCTTCGGAGAGGAGGGCAATGACACGCTGATTGGCGGCGCGGGGGCAGACTTTTTGTTAGGCGGCGACGGCAATGACACCGCAAGCTACGAAAGTGCGACCAACGTCATTGATACCTTTACGGGCGTTACCGCGAGTCTTTGCCGATTCATCGATCAATACAGGCGACGCAGCGGGAGACAGCTACAGCAGCATCGAGAATTTAAAGGGCAGTTCTTATAACGACACACTGATCGGCGACGATAATGTCAACATTATCGAGGGCGGCTTTGGCGCCGACACGCTGGACGGCGGCGTCGGGCAGGACACTCTGATCGGCGGCGACGGAAACGATACTTATATCGTCGATTACCCTGACGATGGCGCCGGCGGAGACCAGGTTATTGAACAATTCGACGAGGGTTTCGACACGATACTTGTTTATGGCAGCCGATACATTGTGCCCGACTTTGTCGAGAGAGCTGTAGCGATGCTCGGCCTCGACACGGAGCTGTTCGGCTCCCGGTTTGGCGATGAGCTTTTCGGCAATTTGGGCAATGACCATCTGGACGGCGGTGCGGGGGGAGACTTCATGGCCGGCGGGCTCGGCGACGACCAGTATAACGTCGATAGCGTTTTAGATCAGGTGAGTGAGAACGCGTCGGCAGGAACCGATTTGATCTACACGTCGCTGAACAGCTACTCGCTGGCCAATATCGCCAATGTCGAGCGGTTGGGTTTTGACAGCTTCAGAGGCAGCGGCGACTTCATCGGTGTCGGCAACGATCTCGACAACGCGCTGTTCGGCGGCAATGGCAACGACACGCTGATCGGCGGCGTGGGCGCGGACGTCTTGAACGGCGGTTCCGGCAGCGACACCGCAAGTTACGAGACGGCGACCTCCAAGGTATCGGCGAGCCTCCGCGTTGGCTCGGGAAGCGTCGGCGATGCATTGGGGGATACCTACATCAGCATCGAAAATCTAACCGGTAGCCGTTTTGACGACACGCTCGCCGGCGATGCCAATGCCAACATTCTGGATGGCGGCGAAGGTGATGACACGCTGACCGGCGGAGCTGGAAGCGACACGTTTCATTTCGATGGACCGGCTTTGGGGCACGACGTCATTGCGGACTTCACCTCCGGGCAGGATATCATCCAAATCAACGGACTGTTTGCCGATGCCAATGCCGCGCTGGCGGCGGCGACGCAGGCCGGCAGCGACGTCATCATTTCGGTGGATGCGTCAAACAGCATCCGCCTGAGTAACTTCAATCTGGCAAATTTGCACGCCAGCGATTTCGAGATCGTTCCGGACGCCTTGGCAAGCGCGCAACTTCAAGTCGACACGTCTCTGACGCAACTCGTGCAGGCGATGGCGTCATATCCGGCGGCCGGATCCGGCTGCAATTCGACATCCTGTGTGCAGATGCCGAACGATCCAAGCCTGCAGAACGTCGTCGCTGCCTCATTGCACTAGCGATGTGCCGACCTCGGTCCCTTCCCCCTTGCCGGGGGGAGGGGGGGTAAGGTGGGCCGCCCAGGCAAACAGTCTCGCGGTCGCCGTCTCGGCTTCTTTTTCTCCCTCCCCCCTTGAGGGGGAGCGGGGTAAGATATGAGTTCCGGCGCTTGCCGTTTACCCCCCCTCCCTGTCCCTCCCCCGCCGAAGTCCGATGTTTTGGATTTCGGCCACTTTAAGTGCCGAACTCGGGTAAACCCGAGTTCGGATGGAGGGAGGGGACGATGAGGCAGCGCTGTGCCCAACTCTTTCGCTCGCAATGCTTTCGCTCGCGCCCCCCGAATCGTACATGAGGGGGCATGAGCGCGCCGAAAACTGCCACCAAGCCCGCCCGCAAAACCGCCATCAAGCCCAACATGAACGGCGGCGGCGACGATCCGCCGTTCTGGCGGGTGAAGCGCATGAGCGAGATGACGCCGAAGGAGTGGGAGAGCCTGTGCGACGGCTGCGGGCGCTGCTGCCTCAACAAGCTGACCGACATCGACACCAACGAGACGGTGTTCACCGACGTCGGCTGCAAGCTGCTCGACGGCAAGACCTGCCGCTGCACCGACTATGCGCACCGCCAGCGCCGCGTGTCGGACTGCGTCAAGCTGACCTGGCGCAATGTCGCGCGGCTCACCTGGCTGCCGCCGACCTGCGGCTATCGATTGATCGCCGAGGGCCGCGACCTCGCCTGGTGGCATCCGCTCGTCTCCGGGAGCCCTGAGACGGTGCACCAGGCCGGCGTCTCGGTGCGCGGGCGGGTGGCGGCGAGCGAGAAGGACGTGCCGGACGAGCGGCTGCAGGATTTCGTGGTGAAGTGGCCGGGGAAGTGGCCGAAAGGGAGTAGGGGGAAGGTTAAGTCTCGCTGACAACTCAGATTGTAAGTTGATTTCTACCACTCCGTGCATTAGAACAAAAAGAGAACAAGGAGTGCGGTCATGCCGGTACATTCTTTTGGCGGCGCATGGACCGAGCGCAAACTCTCGGTAGTTCGCCGATATCTCGAAACCTACTCGCAGGCGCTCAAGAACCAACCGTTTCAACGAATCTACATTGATGCTTTTGCAGGTACCGGCGAACGCGCCAATAAGCAGCGCGATTCATCGCTTCTCAGCGCCCCCGAGTTCGATGATGTGATGAAAGGCTCAGCGCGTTTAGCTCTCGAAGTTGAGCCTCCGTTTCACCATTACGTGCTGATAGAGCGTGCCGCGCGGCGCGCCAGCGAACTTGTGGCGCTCCAGTCGGAATTCCCGACCAGAAACATTGACGTAGTCAACGAAGATGCAAACGGTGCGGTCGAGCGGTTGTGTCGAGCGACCAACTGGCGCAAAACTCGGGGCGTTGTCTTTCTCGATCCATACGGATTGCAAGTCACTTGGGCGACCCTCGTTGCAATCTCGCGCACCAAAGCGTTGGACGTATGGATATTGTTTCCGTCGGGTATGGGCTTGAATCGTCTGTTAACGAAATCAGGCGACATTCGTCAGGAGTGGCAAGACACGTTGGATCGAAGTCTTGGCGTCACAACTTGGCGTCAGGCCTTTTATCGTAACGAAAGAGAGACCGATCTCTTCGGTTCGCGCGATAAGATTGTCAAAGATGCCGATCCGGCGAAGGTTCAAAAATTCTATCTTGATCGTCTGAGCACAATCTATCCGGTGGTCATGAATAAATGCGTTCGGCTCACAAATAGCAAAGAGCAGACCATGTACCTGCTGTGCTTCGCTAGCGCTAATCCGCACCCCAAGGTAAGATTGTTGGCGACCAGACTTGCCGGTTGGGCTGTAGAGGTGTGATCTGATGGCCGCATCCGATATTGAATGGACCGAAGCGACCTGGAACCCGATCGCCGGTTGCTCGATCCTCTCGCCCGGTTGCACCAACTGCTACGCCATGCGCATGGCCGCCCGGCTGCAAGCAATGGGCATGACCAAATATGCTGGCACCACACGCAAGTCTGGCAAGCGCCATGTGTGGACGGGACGAGTGAACGTAGATGCCGCCGCGTTGACGGCGCCGCTTTCTTGGAAGAAGCCGCAGCGTATCTTCGTAAATTCGATGTCTGACTTGTTCCAAGACAAAGCGGACGAGCGATTTATCAGCCGCGTATGGCGCGTCATGGAAGAGGCGCACTGGCATTCTTTCCAAGTGCTGACCAAGCGTCCCGAGCGCATGCTGGAAGTATTGTCCAAACCTGCGTTTCCCGTGCTCCATAATGTGTGGCTCGGCACTTCGGTGGAAAGCGAAGATTATCTCGGGCGCATCGACCTGCTGCGCCAGGTGCCGGCGCATATCCGCTTCGTGTCATTCGAACCGCTTCTAGGGCCGATAATCGAGCCCGATCTGAGCGGCATTCATTGGGCGATCGTCGGTGGCGAGTCTGGGCCGCGCGCAAGGTCGATGGAGGAATGCTGGGTGGAGCAGTTGCACGAGGCCTGCGAGCGGCAGGATGTGGCGTTCTTCTTCAAGCAATGGGGTGGGAAGCGAAAAAAGAAGACGGGACGATTGTTTAAGAAGCGGACGTGGGACGATTACCCGAGTGCTGACGTCCGAATATAGGAACGATGTCTGGAAGGATCGTTCGTCGTCTAGATGGCTGCGCGAATGAGCGCCTTTGCGATTCTCGCGATTTCGTGGATACCGATCTGCGTTGGGCTGATTGTCGGATTTGCGTATTTGCTCGTATGGCTGGATGACCGGAAAGTCCGTCGCCTGAGGGACCGCGCGGCGGAATGGAGCGTACACAGGAACTACATCCTTGACAGCGTCACGCTGCTCACTTGGCGTCCCGGCATCTTCCCACAACTGAATCAGAGCCCCATGACCCGCCGCTCTTCGTTGCGCGCGCAGGCGTGTGAAGCTGGAGATGCGGAATTGAGGGCAACAGGGCCTCTGCCGCTCATGGCCTGAACAGGCGCGGATCGAGCGTGAACGGTATGATCTCGGCAATCCTGATCCGGCCGGCATCCGCGGCGCGATGATTGATCAGCACGTTGCGGTCCGGCGCGCGCGCGATCGGTAGGACGACGGACGGCACGAAAAGCAAGGGCTTCCGCCCCAGTCTCAAGCCATGCATCCCCCAGGCTTTGCGTATGGCTCTGTTGCGCTATCCAGCCGCTTGGCAGATCGGCGATCGAAATCGTATGGCGTGGGAGATCGTCCGGCGTTTCGTAGGCGACCATGACTTGTGGCGGCAACAGGGCAGGATCGGTGACGTGAACGCGCTTTTCCAACGCGGCAAGCGATGGAACGGTGGAGCAATAAGTCACCGGATGCGCGGTCGTGTTCCAGCGGCCGTCATTATGAATTCCATAGCCGCCATCGAAGTCGCGTGCGCGCCGCTCACTCGACAGGCGCCATAACAGCATGGGCTAGTGGTCCGATTCCGACATTTGCATCCCGCTGCTGCAAGCTCCCGAGCAAATGTCGGAATCAAAAGGCCACTGGCAATTATTTGATCCTAGTGGAGCTTTGAATTTGACATTTGATGAGCGGCTTGCCGCAATCGGGTATCAAATGTCAAATTCGCTCCACTAGGCCGCCGCGCCCCAATCGATCTTTGCCAGGATCTGTTCCACCAAGCGCGCACCGGCCTCGCTGCGCGCGACCTCGAGCGGCGACTTGCCATCGAGGATGTCCAGGTTTTCGCGCAGCCAGCGGTTTGCTTTTTCCACGTCGCCGAACACATCCTCCGCGAGCGTTTGAATGCGCGTCAGCCGCACGACGCGATCGGATTCTTCCAGCGTCAGCGGTTCGCGCCGAGTCTTGCGGTGCCGCCAAGTGCGCGCCGGGATAATGAAGCGTTCGATCTCCTGCCGTGAAAAGCCCGCTTTCTCCACGTGGCCGAGCACGCCGAGGCGCATGCCGCGGCTGACGACACGGGCGAGGTCGGCCTCGGACGCGATGTCGGTGCCCAGCGCCTGGCGGCCGCCGAGCTTGCGGAAAACGCTTTCGATAGGGTTCAAGGCAGTCATTCGTGAAGCCTCTTTAAGCCTCTTTCCCGGCAACATGCCGAGAATATAGTAGGCATATTGCCGGAGCGCAACTGCCGGAATTTGGGTCCCATATAGGAAAACAAACCTTGACACCGTCACGCTCCTCCGCTACTCTTCCCGCATCCTTCCACAACTGAATCAGACAGCCATGACCCGCCGCTCTTCGGTGCGCGCGCAGGCGCAGGAATTCTATCGCGAGATGGTCGAGGGTGATCGTGCGCGTGCGTACCTGACAAAGAGTACCCCCTCCCTGACCCTCCCCCTTTCAGGGGGAGGGGAGGAATCAGTGCAAGGAGGAGGGGAAGTGCCTGCCATTGAAACCGATCTCACCGCGCGCGTGCGCGCGCTCTATGAGGGCTCGGCCGTGCCGGTGCGCGAGATCGCCTGGGTCGCCGGCGTCACCGAGCGCACGCTCTACAAATATGTGGAACGATACGGCTGGAAGAAGCGCTACGCGCGCGTGCCGCGCGGCGAGGCCGCGGCGGAGGCGAACCGTGGGCGGCGCATGATGCCCGCGCCGGGCTTCGCGCCGGACTTTGCGCCGACTCCGAGCCAGGCTTTGCGCCCGACTTCGCGCCGGATTTGGCGCCGGTTCGGGGCGCGGGCGGGCGCTTCATCCGCCGCGAGGAGAAGGGCCAGCCGTTTGCGGCCGGGCTCAAGGCGCTCGATCCCGCTGCTCACGCCCGCGGCGTCGCCCTGTCTGCCGAGGCCGAACGGCAGGCCCGTGAGGCTGAAGCGCAGGCGGCGCTCGCGTATTGGGCGGACGAGAAGAGCAGCGCGTTCGATGCACTCAACCGCGCGCTGCGCAAGGTGCTCGACCTGCGCGAAGAGCGCAAAACGAATCCGGATCGACTGAGCGATGAGGATTTCGACTCGATCGAATGGGCGATGGGGATCACGGCGGCGGCAGCCGGCGATGCGCTGGAGGCGGTTTCCGCGGAACACCGCCGCGCGTTTGAAGAACTGCATGGGCTGGCCGCCGCCGGTCATTCCGGGACGGCGCGTTAGCGCCGAACCCGGAATCCATGCGCCGCGGCGGTATAGATGCGGCAAGACAGGGGTTATGGATTCCGGGTTGCCTCACTTCGTTCGGCCCCCGGAATGACGGGGAGGCGCATACCCGCCCCGCGCTTGAGCCCCATTGCATTCGCAGCGCCAACGCGGCATTTGCATGCCCATGATTTGCGTGCCCATGATTTTTTCCGAAATCCGGTTCCCATCCCCGATCACGTCGGGGACAGGTTTTTTCAGGATCGAGCGGGACGCGCCCATATGACCTCACCCCGTTCCGCCCCGCGACGTTCGCGCCCATCCGGCCGCGGCAAGCTCCCGCGTCCGCGCCCGCATCATGAAAGCGCGAAGCCGGCGGCGGCCGTGCACGAAGAGCATGAGCTGCCGCGGCTCAGCCATCAGGAAATCCTGCCGATCATCCTCGGCATCATGCTGGCGATGTTCCTCGGCGCGCTCGACCAGACCATCGTCGCCACCGCGCTGCCGACCATCGGCCAGCACTTCCGCGATCTCGGCGACCTGTCCTGGGTGGTGACCGCCTATCTGCTCACCGGCACCGCGGTGACGCCGCTCTACGGCAAGCTCTCCGACATCCACGGCCGGCGCATGATGCTGCTGACCGCGATCGGCCTGTTCATGCTGGGCTCGATCGCCTGCGCGCTGGCGCCGAGCATGACCGCGCTGATCGTCGCGCGGGGCTTGCAGGGCCTCGGCGGCGGCGGGCTGATGGCGCTGTCGCAAACCATCATTGCCGACATCGTCTCCCCGCGCGAGCGCGGCCGCTATCAGGGCTATATCGCCGCGGTGTTCGCCTCCTCTTCGGTGGGCGGGCCGGTGCTGGGCGGCTTCCTGACCGAGCATCTCGACTGGTCGCTGATCTTCTGGATCAACGTGCCATTGGGGCTCGCCGCGCTCGGCATGACCTCCAACGTGCTCCGGCGCGTGCCGTATCATCCGCGCAAGCATAAGCTCGACTTGCTCGGGGCCGCGCTGATGATGCTCGCCGCCGTGGCGATGCTGCTGGCGCTGTCGTGGGGCGGGCGCAAGTTCGATTGGATATCGTTGCCGACCGGCGGCTTGCTGTTGGGGTCGGCGATGCTGTGGGGGCTGTTCGGCTGGCGGCTGATGCGCGCGGGCGAGCCGTTCCTGCCGCTCACGGTGCTCGGCAATCCGGTGGTGCGCTGCGCGGCGCTCGCCGGCGCCTGCGCCATGGCGACGCTGGTCGGCATGACCATTTTCGTGCCGCTCTATTTCGAGGTTGTGCTGCATCTCTCGGCCAGCCAGTCGGGCCTGGCGCTCATTCCTCTGATGGGCTCGACGGTGACGCTGTCGACCTTCACCGGGCGGGCGATGATGCATGTGGTGCACTACAAGCGCATGCCGTTTGTCGGCGTGTCGATTTCCATCTTGTCGCTTGGGCGCGCTCGCCGTCTGGCCGGCCTCGCTGCCGATCTGGGTGGTGCTGGTGCTGCTGGCGCTGGTCGGCGCCGGGCTCGGCAGCCTGTTCCCGATCTCGACCGTGTGCATGCAGAACGCGGTGGTTCAGAGCCAGATGGGCATCGCCACCGCCACCGCGAACTTCTTCCGCGCGCTGTTGTCGGCGCTGGTGGTGGCGATCCTCGGCGCCATCGTGCTGGGCGGTTTGGGCGGCGCCACCGGCGCGGCGGTGGAAACGCTGGCGCGCGCCTCCTCGCTGCACACGCTGGCGCACGCCTTCCGCTTCGTGTTCCTGGCCTGCGCGCTGGTGCTCGGCTTCGGCATGACGTTCCTGCTGGCGATGGAGGAGCGCGCGCTGCGCGGACCCTCGACCCATTCGCCGCAGGCCGGCGCCCCGACCGCGCCGGCGACACCGATCCCGGAATAGGGCGATGCTGCGCACGCTGCAGCAAGTGCCGGCCGCGACTTGGCTCACGATCGTCGCCGGGCTGCTCGCGCTGCAGGCGGCAGTGCTTTTCGCCTTCGGCCAGCCGCCGATCTGCACCTGCGGCACCATAAGGCTGTGGGTCGGCACCGTGTCGGGGCCGGAGAATTCGCAGCAGCTTTCCGATTGGTACAGCTTCAGCCACGTCATCCACGGCATCGGCTTTTATTTCCTGCTCCGGCTGATCGCCCCGCGCGCACCGGTGCTGCTGCGGCTGGCGCTGGCGGTCGGTATCGAAGTGGGCTGGGAGATATTGGAGAACACGCCCTTCATCATCGATCGCTATCGCCAGCAGGCGCTGGCGCAAGGTTACGTCGGCGACAGCATCATCAATTCGCTGAGTGATACGTGTTGCGCCATCTTCGGCTTCTTCCTCGCACGGTCGCTGCCGGTGTGGAGCAGCGTTGCCCTGGTGGTGGCGCTGGAACTCTTCGTCGGCGTCATGATCCACGACAACCTGACGCTCAATATCATCCAGCTCATCCATCCGATCCCGGCCATCTCGCACTGGCAGGGCGGCGGGTGAGGGCGACGGGCGGTCCGGCCAGGCAAGAGCGCGACCGGCCGCGATCGCGGCGGTGCGCCGGTATCATCTTGATGCCTTGATCCGACCAAACTTTCTAAACAATATCCGCTCAAAGCCACGTCAGCGGAACGCGCGATGCCGCGGGAACCCAATGCCGTCGATTTCTGGCGCGGGTTCGCGCTGATCTCGATTTTCATCAATCACATCCCCGGTCTTTTTTACGCGAAATATACATACGCGAACTATTCCATTTCGGACTCAGCCGACCTGTTCGTGTTCCTGGCCGGCTGGTCGCTGCGGCTGTTGGCCGAAGGCGGCAGCCGTCGGCGTACGACCGGCGAACTGGTGAGGCGCGTGCTCAGTCGCGCCTTCGAGATCTACACCGCGCAGATCCTCATCAGCATGTTGGCCATCGCCATCTTGGCGGCGAGCGCCACCATCCTGCACAATCCATTGCTGTTGCAGTGGCACAACGCCGCCGCCGTGTTCAACGATCCGGTGCCGACCCATGTCGGGCTGGCCGTGCTCACGCACCAGCTCGGCTATTTCAACATCCTGCCGCTCTACGTGGTGCTGATGACGATGGCGTCGATCTTTGTCGTCATCGACCGCTGGGCGCCGGCGCTGCTGCTGCCGTTCTCGCTGGCGATTTATCTCTTCGTGCTCGCCTTCCGCATCACGCTGCATAACTGGCCGGTGAGCGGGACGTGGTTTTTCAACCCCTTCGCCTGGCAACTGGTCTTCGTGCTCGGCTTCGTGCTCGCCAAGGCGGACTATGGCATAGGCCGTCTGGCGCGCCGCGCCATCGTGCCGTTGCGCATCATCGGCGTGCCTATCGTCATTCTCGGCGTGCTCGTTCCCGTCTACGAATGGTGGCCCGATCCGACCCATGTGCCGCACCCGATGCTGTTCTTCATCGCCTCCAAGGCCTTCGTCTCGCCGATGCGGCTCATCCAGTTTCTGGCGCTGGTGGCGGTGTTCTCGCTGGCCTTCCGCTACATCCGGATGTTGACCCATTTTCGCTATATACGCCTCCCCATTGAGGCCCTGGTCGGGCTATTCGCCCTGCTTGGGCGCAATTCGCTCTATGTATTCTGCGTCGGCTCGCTGTTAAGCTTGTCTGCGCAGGTGGTCCGCTACGTCAGCCACGGCAGTGTCGGCAGCGACTCCGCCGTGGTAATCTTTGGCATCGCTGTCTTGGCATTCACCGCATGGCTCGCCGAATCGCAAAGCCGCGCCCGACCGCCTTCTCCGGCGGGCTCGGTGCTGCGCTCGTAACCACGCTGCTGCTGCTGACGCCCGCGCGCGCGCAGAATCCGCCTCCCGCCGCGGGGCCGACAGTCGTGCCGTCGCCCTATTCGCTGGCTTGCCGCAACGGTTCGACCGCGCTTGCAGATGGCTCGCCGCTGCGCAACGTCGCCGCTGCGCTCCAGCGCGGCAAAACCTTGCGCATCCTGTCGATGGGAACCGCACCGGGCCGCGTCAGTCCGCGGGGCGATTACAGCGAGCTGATCGAGGCCATGCTGGAAGGTGCGCTCAAGGGAATAGACGTTGTCGTCATCAACCGCGGCATTTCCGGCGAACTGGCGGCGGACGCGGCCGTGCGCATGAAAAACGAGGTGGCACTGGAAGCGCCCGACCTGGTGCTCTGGCAGGTCGGCACCAACGATGCGCTCGCCTATGTGCCGGCTCGCGAATTCGCATCAACGGTCAAGGATCAGATCGACTGGCTGAAGGCGCACAAGGTGGACGTGGTGCTGGTCGGGCTGCAGTTCGCGCCGGAGATGCTGCGCGATACGCATTACAAGTTGATCCGCGATACGCTTCGCCTCGTGGCGGCGCGGGAGAAGGTCATCGTCATTCGTTTCTACGAGGCGATGGAAATCCTCAGCAAGGCGGAAGAAGCCAGCCAGCCGGTGGCGGATCAGTTCGAGCGCAGCGAGCAGGGCTATGCCTGCCTGGCGCAATATGTCGCGCACGCCATCACGCTCGGGGTTTTTGCCAAGAATATGCCGCGGCGCCCGCCGCCGAAGTGACGGTGTTCGCCCCTTGTGTCGGGGTTGCGCGGCCGCGATACGACGCCGCGCGAAAGCAACGAGCCGCGCGCTTACTCTGCCGAGGGGTTTTCTTCGTGCAAGACCGCGGCCGCCACCATGGAGCGGCTCGCGGCTTCCGCGATGGCTCCCGCCAGTCCCTTGGCCATGCAGGCGTAGCTCCAGTCATTCATGTGCAGGCCGTCGGGCGACACGAAGGTGGTGAATTGCAGGTGATCTTCATCATGCCAGCGCTTCATAACGTCGAAGCGCCGGAAGAGGCCGACATTTTCCTCCTTGGCGACGGAAGAAATCAGTCGCAGCATCGGTTCGATATCGTGCTTGCTGATCACCTTGGGTGCGAATTGCGGATCGATCAGCACGACGTCGGCGCCGGTCGCGCGGATCTTTGCCAGGCCGGCGCGGATGGCGGCGCGGCGATTGGCCGACGGTCGATTGCGTAGCACCGCGTTGGTGCCGAGTTGCCACAGTACGAGGTCCGGCTTGGCAGCGACCACGGCGCGATCGAAACGCTTAAGCATGTCTGCGATGACTTCGCCGCCAATGCCGCGATTGATCACCTTGATCGAATGCGTGGGAAAGCGCCGCTTCAGTTCGGCTTCAAGCCGGCTGGGATAATTCGCCGCCTTTGAGCTCGCGCCGGCGCCTTGGGTCGAGGACGATCCAATGGCGACAATGACGATCGGTTCGTGATTGGCCAGCTTCTTCGCGACACGGGCGAGGGGATTGGCGAAGCGCAGCATGCGAAGCGGCGCATCGCATGCGGGCCGCGCGTGAACGGGTGTCATTATGGATAGTGGAACCACCGCAGCGGCAAAAGCCAAGCTCCTCGCCGCGCGACGAATGCGATAGTGCCGTTTTTTCACCTTGGGAGCCCCCGGAGTCATTTTTATCATGATATCAGAGAATCGACATTCGCAACTGATACTCTGAATGGTTGTTGAATAATTTTTATGCTGTTATAAGTTGTAATCCGCCCTCTGGGCCGACAAAAGGAAGAGCCGACACGGCGTTGCGTGCCGGCTCCCCCCTCCCGACGCATGATCAAGAAACGGTACGCGTGATCATGCGCTGAACCGGGTCCGCGGAGACATGCTGACGGCGAACCCGGCGGTTTTCGTCCGGGGACTTATGCCTTGCCGAGCGGCACCGCGATGAAGCGGGTGCCGTTGGCGTTCTTCACCTGCATCAGCACGGCGTGCTTGCCGCTCGCGTGCGCCTCCTGGATGGCCTTTTCCACGTCGCCGGGCTTGGCGACCGTCTTGTTGCCGACCTGCAGGATGATATCTCCGGCCTGGAAGCCGCGCGCGGCCGCGGGACCGTTCGCGTTGACGCCGACCACGGCGACGCCCTTGTCACCGGCGCCGGCAACGTCGTTAGCGGGCGCGAGCGTGAGGCCGAGCTTCGGCACCGCCCTATTGGACGCTGACTTCTGCGCGTTGTGCGCGTGGTCGGTTGCGAGCTTTGCCAGCGTCACTGTGACGGTCTTCTCCTTGCCGTCTTGCAGAACGGACAGCTTGGCTGTCGACTGCGGCGCCATCATGCCGATGGTACGGGCGAGATCGCGTGCGCTCTTGATCTTCTTGCCGTTGACCGCGGTGATGACGTCGCCGGCCTTGATACCGGCCTTGGCGGCCGGGCTGCCGGCCATCGGCTGATCGACGATCGCGCCTTCGTGGCTCTTCATGCCGAGGCTATCGGCGATCTCGGCGGACACCGGCTGCACCTTCACGCCGAGATAGGCGTGGTTGACGAAGCCGTGGGCCTTGAGCTGCGCGACCACCTCCTTCACGGTCTTGGCGGGAATATCGAAGCCGATACCGACCGAGCCGCCCGACGGCGAGAAGATCGCGGTGTTGACGCCAATCACGTTGCCGTTTGTGTTGAAGGCCGGACCGCCCGAGTTGCCCTTGTTGATGGGCGCGTCGATCTGGATGTAGTTGTCGTAGCTCGAGCCGCCGATGTCGCGGCCCTTGGCCGAGACGATGCCGGCGGTGACCGTGCTGCTCAGCCCGAACGGATTGCCGACTGCGACCACCCAGTCGCCGATACGCGGCTCGTGCTCGGCGAACTTCACGTAGGGGAAGGTCTTGTCGACGTCGACCTTGATGAGCGCGAGGTCGGTTTTGGGATCGGTGCCGACCACCTTGGCCTTGTAGGTATCGCCCGCGTCGGTCTTGATCTCGACGGTCTTGGCATGATCCACCACGTGGTTGTTGGTCACAGCGTAGCCGTCCGGCGAAATGAAGAAGCCGGAGCCGAGGCCGGTAATCATCTGATGGCTGTGCGGCATGCCGTTCTGCATGTTCGGCAGGCCGGGCATGCCGAACTGCTGGAAGAATTTCTGCAGGCCGGGCGGGATCTGGGTCTCCGCCGCGGCGCCTGACGTGCCTTCGGCGTTCGTCGACTCTTCGATGCGCACGCGCACCGAGATCACCGCCGGCTTCACCTTGGCGACGAGATCGGCGAATCCGGTCGGCGCCGGCGCGTTGATGCCGGTGAGCGGCGCGGCCTGTTCGGCGGCCTGCGCCGGTTGAGTGGCGGCGAAATTGGAGGTTGAGAAATTGCCGGGTCCGGCGATCAATACGGCGGCGCCGACGGCGGCGACCGAAGCCAGCAGCGTGAGCTTCCGCGGCGTCAGAATCTTGTGCTTGGTGGGCGTTTCGTTGTGAGGCATTGGGCAGTCTCCATGACGAATCGGAAAGGATGTGTCGTTACGTCGTTGGAGACAAAATAGGGAATGCGCATTACGGTGACCTGACAGGTGAATTTAAATTTCGTAATAGAGCGGCTCTTAGATGAAATTTAGGTAAGGTGCGGATCGATATCAGACTGTCCTTCGGCGTTGCCAGCGGGAATTCAGGTGACGGTTCGTCAGGTGATGTATTAGTGCGGCCGCCGCGTTAAGCCCGAAGCGATCAATCCGGATGCTGCGAGCACCGTCGCGCACAGCAGCAGCAGACTGAGATTGGTCAGAAAGCCGGCGGCCGCTTCGAGATCGGATCCCACCGCGTAGCCGAGGCCGAGATAGGCCGCGGTCCAGAGTAGCCGTCCGGCAATGGCAACGCTCAAATAGCGGGCCAGTCGATAATGCGCGATGCCCGCGAGCAGGCTGGCGACCGAGCTGAGATAGGAAACGAAAGTGCGGGTGATGAAGACAGTCAGCATGCCCCACTGATCGAACAAGTTCTGCACCGTCGAGCGCCGATCGGGTGTGTAGCCGATCCAATGGCCGTGGCGATCGAGCACCTCACGGCCGAGCAGGCGTCCGATCGCGTAACCGACGACATCGCCAAGAACCGACGCCGTCACCGCGACGGCAACGATCGATACCCAATCCATGCGCCCTTGCCCTGCCAGTGAACCAGCGACGGCGGTCGCAATTCCGTCGGGCAGGGGCGCGCCGATGGCGCCGAGAAAGAGCGTCAGGCCGAGTACCGGATAGCCGTAGACCAGCAATTGCGTGAGAATCGCATCGCCGGTGCTGGACAGCCAGCCGGACGGCGCGGACGCCGGGGCGACAATGTCGGCGGATATTGCCGCCGCGATGGCGCGTTGTACGCGCTCGACATATTGCGGTGGCGAAATCCCGGCCTGTTCGGCGAGCGACTTCAGGTTGGCATCGGCATCGACTGTCGGCGGCAGGCCGAGCCGCTCGCGTAAACCTGCCTCGGGCGTGTGATAGGTGGCCGCGAGATATTGAATCGTCATCCAACCGCGGATGCTGCTGGTCACGGGCGCGCCGGCCTCGTAAGCCGAGCGCAGCAGCGAGAACGAGCGATAGGTGCGCAGGCCGAGCCACAGCGTCGGCAGCACCATGAGCGCGAATAGAATCACGGCGGTACGCCGCATTCCGGGCGAGCGGAGGTTAATCACCATAATGGCCCTGTTTGCACTTCAATAAGATTGCCGGGCCGTTGATCTCGGTCAATGTGGCAGCCTCCTGTTGTGGCACCAGGAGGATTGTTTCACTGGTCGTATGGGCATGACATCAAAGCGCATTATTTCCATTGCCGTCGTGGTGGCGATCATCGCCGGGATTGGGTTCGCGGCCTGGGCGGTGCTGCTGCGCCCAGTCAAGGTGCAGGTCGCGGCGCCTGCGCAGAACGTCGCCGTGCAGGTGTTCGGCCTTGGCACCGTCGAGGCGCGCGTGACGTCCCAAGTCGGCTTCAAGGTCGCCGGCGTGCTCACCGAGTTGCGCGCCGACGTCGGCCAACGGGTTGCCAAGGGCGCGGTGCTGGCGCGGCTCGACGAGCGCGAGCAACGCGCGCAGGTGGCGCGCGCGGCGGCCGCCGTGCAACAGGCCGAGGCCAGCCTGCAACGCGCCGGCGCGAGTATCGAGAAGGCCAAGGTCAACTACGCGAATGCCAAGAATATCAGCGAGCGGCGGCAGAAGCTGGTGGCAACCAACGTCACCTCGGTGGAGACAGCGGAATCGGCCAAGGCGGCGCAGGACGCGGCGGCCGCCGAGGTGAACGTGGCCACCGGCGACGTCGCGGTCGCCAAGGCCGCGGTGGGCGATGCCAAGGCGCAGCAGCAGTTGCAGGCCGCCACGCTCGACTTCCACACGCTCGCCGCGCCCTACGATGCCATGGTGACGGCGCGGCTGAAGGAGCTCGGTTCGGCGCTGACCGCCGGCCAGCCGGTGTTCACGCTGATCGATCCGAAATCGATCTGGGTGCTGGCCTTCATCGACGAGAGCAAGTCCGGCGAAGTCAGGGTCGGGGAGCCGGCCGAAGTCGTGTTACGCTCGCGTCCGCATCAACGGCTGCGTGGCAAGGTCGCACGCATCGAGCCGGAAAGCGACCGCGTCAACGAGGAGCGGCGCATCGAGGTGGCCTTCGACACGATTCCGGCATTTGCGGGTCTCGGCGAGCAGGCGGAGGTCTATATCACCACGGTGCATCTGCCGCAGGCGTTGTTGGTGCCGGAAGCGGCGGTCGTCGGGCTCGCCAAGAATCGCGGCACCGTATGGACGCTGGAGGAGGGCCATCTACAACAACACGAAGTGACGCTCGGTCACCGGCTGCTCGACGGCCGCATTGAGATCATCGGCGGGGTGCCGGCCGGCGCCAAAGTCGTCGCCCAATTGCGCAGCGGCATGCGGGTCGGGCGTGCGGCCAAGATTGACACCAAGACGAGTAGCGAGCCGAAGAAATGAACCTCGCTTACCGCGACATCAAGCACAATCTGCTGCGCTTCGTGCTGACCAATTTCGGGCTGAGCCTGCTGCTCGGCATCGTGATCATGATCACCGGCGTCTATGGCGGCTTGATCGACGACGCCCTGCGGCAAGCGCGCGCGGCCAATGCCGATCTCTGGGTGGTGGAGGCCGGCACCAACGGGCCGTTTGCCGAAGCCTCGCGCATTCCCGGTGACACCCGCGAACTGGTCAGCCGCGTCTACGGCATCGCCGCCGCGGGTGGGGTCACCTACCAGTCGGTGCAGACGACATTGAATGGCCGGCCGCTGCGCATGTTCCTGATCGGCTATCAGCCCGGTCGCCCCGGCGGCCCGCGCCAGCTCACCGCCGGCCGCGGTATCCTGCGCGGCCATTACGAGATGGTCGTCGACCGCTCGGCCGGTCTCAAGCTCGGGCAGCAGGTGCCGCTCGGCACCCATGGCCACAAGTTCACCGTGGTCGGCCTGATGACCAAGGAGGTCACCTCATCGGGCGATCCGGTGGCCTATATCACGCTGCGTGACGCGCAGGCCCTGCAGTTCGAGCTGGCGCCGCCGGCGGAACGACGAGAGGTCGCGCGCGGCGGCGCGTCGCAGACCAACGACCAGATCAACGCCGTCATCGCCAAGGTCTCGCCCTATGTCCGCGTCGATGAGGTCGCCGCTGCGCTGTCGCGCTGGAAGCACCTCACCACGCTGACGCAGGAACAGCAGGAAACGCTGCTGAGCAAGTTCGTGATCGAAAAGGCGCGCAAGCAGCAGCTCATGATCATGGTGCTGCTGGTGATCGTGTCGGCGGTGATCATCGCGCTTATTATCTATACGCTGACCATGGACAAGGTGCGTTCGATCGCCACGCTCAAATTCGTCGGCGCGCCCGACCGCACCATAATCGGCTTGATCGTACAGCAGGCGCTGTCGATGGGCATCTTCGGCTATTTCACCGGGTTGGCGCTGGTGGTGATTTTCGAGCCTTTCTTTCCGCGCCGGCTGGTGCTCGATCCGACCAGCGTCGTCGTTGTGTTCTTCGTCACCGTGGTGGTGTGCCTGGCGGCCAGCACGCTCGGCATCCGGCTGGCGCTGAAAGTGGACCCGGCGGAAGCATTGGCGTCGGCGGGTTAGCGTCATGGACGATATGCGCAAGGACGCGGTGGTGAAGGTCGAGCACGTGTCGAAATACTTCGGCACTGGCAGCGCGCGGGTCAACGCTCTCATCGACATCAATCTTGACGTCTTTCCCGGGCAGGTGGTCGGGCTGATGGGCCCGAGCGGCTCCGGCAAGACTACGCTGCTTAACTGCATCGCCTGCATCATGACGCCGAGCGGCGGCCGTCTCACGCTCGATTCCGAGAAGGTCTATGACGAGCATTGGCTGCGCGCCGACCTGCGCAAGCTGCGGCTGGAAAAGGTCGGGTTCATCTTTCAGCAAGCCAATTTGCTGCCATTCCTGAATGCTACCGATAACGTCGCGGTGGTGCTGCAGCTCGCCGGCTATAGCGCCAATGCGGCGCAGAGGCGCGCGGTGGAATTGCTCGACTATCTCGAAGTCGGCAATCGCAAGCACGCCATGCCCGCGCAACTATCGGGCGGCGAAGCGCAACGGGTGGCGATCGCCCGCGCGCTTGCCAACCACCCCCGCATCATCCTTGCCGACGAGCCTACCGCGCCGCTCGACTCCCAGCGCGGTCGCATTGTCATGGACATGCTACGGAAAGTGGCGGCCGATCAGGACGCGGCGATCATCGTGGTGACCCACGACGAAATGATTCTCGATCGCTTTGACCAGATCTTTCACCTACGTGACGGACGGCTCGAGGAAGACGAGATGCCTGCGGCGGTCGCCGGGTAAGCTGCCGCGCGTCGAGATTCTTGCGGATGATTTCGCCGAGCGCGGCGATCTGATAGGGTTTGCGCAGGATCGCCCTGCCGCGAAGCGCGGAGGGCGTCTTGGTGTACCCGCTGGTCAGCACGACCGGAATGCTCGGATGGCGTTCGTTCACCAACCTGGCCAAGGCCAGGCCGTCCATGTCGCCGGGCAACATTATGTCACTGAACACGAGGTCGACGCCGGCGTCCGAGCGTAGCACATCGAGCGCGGCGCGCGCGCTGTCGACAGCATGGGTGCGATAGTTCAGCTGCTCCAGCAAATCGACCGCCACGGTCTTCACATCCGGATTGTCTTCAACGACCAGAATGCGTTCGCCTCGCCCTTCCACCTGAGGGGAAGGTTCCGCCTTGGCGAGCTTGGCCACGGGCTCAAGGCTGCGCGGCAGATAGAGGGTGACACTGGTGCCTTTGCCGACCTCGCTCTCGACCGCCGCGGCGCCGCCGGACTGTCTTGCGAAGCCGTAGACCTGCGACAGGCCGAGGCCGGTGCCCTTGCCGGCGCTCTTGGTGGTGAAGAACGGTTCGAAGATTTTCGGCAGTACTTCGGCCGGAATGCCCGCGCCGTCGTCGGCAAGCGTGAGCGCGACGAAGTCACCTTCGAGCTGCTCGGCGGTTTCCCGGCCCGTTAGAGTGACGTTTGTGGCGGTGAGCGCGATGTGTCCGCGATTGGCGAGTGCATCGCGCGCATTGACCACCAGATTGACCAACGCCAATTCGAATTCTGCGATGTCAATCGCGATAGGCCAGACGTCGTCCGAGAGGTCGATGCGCAGCTCGATATTGCCGCGGGCCGAGCTCGCGAGCGCATCGCGGAAGGCGCGCACCGTCTTTGCCGGGCAGACCGTCCGCGGATTGAGCGGCTGGCGGCGTGCAAAGGTGAGCAGTTGCCGTGTCAATGCTTCGCCGCGGGAAGCTGCCGTCCGAATTCCCTCGAGTGCACGAATATCCTTGGCGTCGGTCAGGCGCCGCGTCAGCTTCTGCGCGTTGCCGGAGACGATCATCAGGAGGTTGTTGAAATCGTGCGCGACGCCGCCGGTCATCTCGCCGAGCGCTTCCATCTTCTGCGCCTGCGCGAGCTGAGCTTGCGCACGCTCCAGGGCCAGTTGCGCATTGCGACGCTCTGTGATGTCGCGGGTGATCTTGGAAAATCCCAGCAGTTCGCCCCGTTCGATCGCGAATGGCGCCGATCACGACATTGGCCCAGAACGGCGAACCGTCCTTGCGTACCCGTCGGGCTTCCACCTCGAAACGGCCGGTTTCGGCAGCGATCTTGAGCGAACGTGCGGGCGCGCCGTTCTTGCGATCGTCCTCGGTGTAGAACTGGGAAAAGTGGCACCCGATGATCTCGTCGGCCGTATAGCCCTTGATGCGTTCGGCGCCCGCGTTCCAACTGGTGATCCTTCCGTTGGGATCGAGCATAACCAGTGCGTGGTCGGTGGCGCCGCCCGCCAGCAGCCTGAACTGACGTTCGCTTTCGCGCAGGGCCTGCGCCGTTTGCTTTTCGGCGTTGACGTTGCGGCCCGCAACGTAGATTTTGCCGTCGTCGGTGGTCATGGTCCACGCCAGCCAGCGCCAGGAGCCATCGCGGTGGCGGAACCGGTTCTCCATGCGTACCGTCGGCACGCCTTGCGCCAGCCGCGCACGTCCGGCTTCGGACGCCGGAGCGTCGTCCGGATGCCGCAGCACGCTGACATGCATGCGCCTTATCTCGTCTTCGCTCCAGCCCAGCAGGTGAGTCCAGGCCGGATTGACGCTTGTGAAATAGCCTTCGAAGTTGGAGATGCCGAGCAGATCTTCCGATACTTGCCATATGCGGTCGCGCTCGCGGGTGCGCTGCTCCACTTCCTGTTCGAGGCGATTGGTGAGCACGTGGAGCCGGCGCTCGTTACGAACGCGGTTAGTGGTCTCGTGGGCGACCGTGAGCAGGCCGCCGATCCCACCGGGCGCCGCGGCGTCCGGGATCGGGCTATAGCTCAGCGTAAAACGCGCTTCTTCCGCGGCGCCGTAGCGTCTCAACAGCCAAAGATGATCGATTGCAAAGAAGCCGCCGCGCTCGCCGCGCAAAATTGTGAGGCTGAGCGGTTCGAGTTCGTCCTTGATTTCAGGCCAAACTTCGCGCAACGGCTGGCCCAGCGCGGCCGGATGTCGGGGACCCAGCAATTTGGCATAGGCATCATTGTATAACACGATGAGGTCCGGACCCCAGCGCACCGTCATCGGGAAGCCCGAGGCGAGGATCAGGTCGACGCTCAGGCTGAGACTGGGGGACCAACCCTTGCGCGGACCCAGGGGCGTGGCCGCCCAGTCAAATTCGGCTACGCGCCGGCGCATATCGTCGCGGCAGGCCACAGAGCCCGAGATAGTCTCCATCGAATCGTCTCGTTGGCGATCCATGCAGGTCAATCCCCCAGGTTACCAATAACGTTTGGCATGGGTTCTTGGTTCCTTTCCATGTCCATGGTCTGATGGTGCAATGCACACAGAATGGTGAGCGGCTCGTGTGGCCGATGATCCATCCCGCGAATACACGGCATATCGATAATCAATTTTGGCCAGCACCGATGGCTCCCTATGGTCGCCGCCCCCAGCGCGCCCGCGTCATGTCAGCCGGCGCGCCGAACGAGCGAGGCGACCATGGCAGGCGAGAATACCGACATCATCGAAGAAATGACCAAGCTGAGCGCGGCCGATGGCTTCTCGCTCGAGGCGTTCCACGTCAAGCCGCGCGGTGCGAGCAAAGGCGGGCTGGTCGTTCTACAGGAGATATTCGGCCTCACCGACCAGCTTAAAGGCGTGGTGCGCGGCTATGCGCGCGAGGGCTATGACACAATATTTCCCTGCCTGTTCGACCGCGTTGCACCGGGCACCGTCGTACCGTTCAGCGAACCCAACAAGGGCAGGGACCTTGCCTATGGCTTGGCGCTGGACAAGGTGATGCTCGACGTTGCCGCCGCAGTCGCGCATGTGCAAGGGCCGCACGGGGTTTCGGTCCTAGGCTTCTGCTGGGGCGGCGGGGTGATCGTGCGGGCGGCGGCCGAACCGAACTTGAGGGGCGCGATTGCCTTCTACGGCACCCGGCTGCCGACCTATCTCGACCAGAAGCCGAAATGCCCATTGTTGTTTCACTTCGGCGCCACCGATCCGAATTCGCCGCCGGAGACAATCGAGGCGGTGCGCAAGGCGTTTCCTTCGGCCGAAACCTACATCTACGAGGCCGGGCACGCTTTTGCCAATGATGTGCGTCCGACCTACGTGGAATCGGCGGCAAAGACTGCGCTTGAACGCACGCTGGCATTCCTCGCCAAGCAGCATCAGGCCGGCTGAAGCTTCATTCTCACAGGCTCTTATAGACGGCCTTGATCTGCTTGCGCAGCCACACATGTTTTGGGTCGCGGTCGTTGCGTACGTGCCAGACCATGTTGGTGGAGATCTTGCCGACGGCGACCGGCACCGGCCGAGTCGCCAGCTTGAAGGAATTCCGGAACACATCGGCCGCCAGCTTGGTAAAGACGCCGATCATGTCGCTATGCCTGAGCAGGTCGGGGACGGCGGTGAAATTGGTCACCGCGACCAGCGCGTGGCGGCGCAAGCCGTGACGGGCCAAGAGGTCGTCGAAGATCGCCGAGCGCTGACCGGTGGCGCTGACGATCAGGTGGGGAAACGACAACACGCGCGCGACGTTGAACGGCGTGCCCCGCTTCAGGATCGGATGGTTGCGCCGGAAGACGCAGAACAAACTCTCTTCCATCATGAATTCAGCGTTCAGGTGGCTCGGCTTTTCATCGAGCCATCCGAGCGCGAGGTCGGTGCGGTCCTGATCGATGAGATCGAGCGCCTGCGCGCGGTCGGCGGTCAGTACCTGCAGCGCCATGTTGGGAGCGAGTTTTCGCAGACGCGCGAGCAAAGGCGGCACCAGCGCAAGGCTGAGCCGGTCGGGCGTGCTCAGCCGCAAGACGCCGGTGGCGTTCGCCGGATCGAATTGCGCTTCGTCGGCGAGGCAGCCTTCAACCAGCGCAATGGCGTCGCGTAGCGGTTCGCGGATCGCGGCGGCCCGGGGCGTCAGCACGAAGCCGTTAGGGCCGCGCACCAGGAGGTCGTCACCCAAGAGGACCCGCAACCGATGCAGGGCATTGCTGACCGCCGGTTGCGAACGGCCGAGCCGTTCGCCCGCGCGCGTGACGTTGCGCTCGGCGATCAGCGCGTCCAGTACCTTCAGGAGGTTGAAATCGACGTTGCTCAGGTTCATGCGAAGCTCGGGTTTGCGGGAACTCGATCGGCATTCGTCGGGTGAATGCCCCACATTCTTATTATTAATTTTGAAAATGGTGAAGCCGTTCCTACTGTCCTGACCAAACCGCCGGCTGCGCGCCTGCCGCGCCGAGCCGGGGCAAGGGCCATTCAAAAAATCGCTTTGGGGAGGAAGACCATGAACATCTCACGTCGTACGCTTGTCGCCGGTATCGGTTTGGCGCCGGTTGTCACCATGCTGCCGGAAGCCGCCTTTGCCGCTTATCCGGATCGGCCGGTCCACCTGATCGTGCCGTTCGCGGCCGGCGGCAATGCCGACACCGTCGGCCGGATTGTGGGCAACGAGATGTCGAAGCATCTGCATCAATCGGTGGTCGTCGAAAACCGCGGCGGCGCCGGCGGCGGCATTGGCGCCCAGTTCGTGGCGCATGCCAAGCCGGACGGCTATACCTTGCTGGTCGGGTCGAATGGTCCGCTTACCATCAATCCCATCATGCACGCGCATCTCGGCTACAGTCCGCTTAAGGATTTCGTGGCGGTGGCGCTCACCAGCTACGTGCCGCACGCGCTCATTCTCGCCAACAAGGTCAAGGCAACCTCCATCGCCGAAGTCGTGGCGATGTCGAAGAAGAAGCCGGTGACGCTCGCCACCAGCGGCGTCGGCAGCGCCTCGCACATGACGCTGGAGCGCTTCAAGGCCGCGACCGGCGCCAATATCACCCACGTGCCGTATCGTGGCGGCGGCGCCATGATGCCCGACCTGATTGCCGGCAACGTAGACGGCGCGATCACCGAATTCTCCACCGCGCTGCAATTGCACAAGGGCGGCAAGGCGCACCTCGTGGCGGTGGCGGCGGCGCACCGTTCCAAGCTCGCGCCGCAGATCCCGACCTTCATCGAAAGCGGCGTGAAAGGCTTCCTGGCGCAGAGCTATATCGGAATCGTCGCGCCGGCGAAGACGCCGGCGGCGGTCGTCGCCCAGTTGCAGAAGTCGGTTGCCGCCGGTTTGAGCGGCGGGCAGGCGCCGGAACGGCTGCGCAAGCTGGGCGCGGAAGTCGCCACGCCCGAGCAGATGACTTCGAAAGGCTTCGCCGAATTCATCCGCGCTGACTTCGCTAACATGCAGCAGGCCGCCAAGCTCGCAGGCATCAAACCGAAATGAGCGGAGCGCTGCCGCAAGGCGCTTGCGACTGCCATTGTCACGTCTTCGGGCCGGCGGCGTTGTTCCCTTACGCGGAACCGCGCAGCTACACGCCCGAAGACGCACCGCTCCCGGCGTATCTCGCACTGCTGGACCGGCTCGGTTTCGACCGTGGCGTGCTGGTGCAGCCGAGCGCCTATGGCCGCGACAACCGGGCGATGATCGACGCGCTTGAGCGGGAACCGGAACGGTTGCGCGGCGTCGCCGTCGGCGGCGCCGAGCTCGAATTCAAAGACGTTCGGCGAGTGGCACCGGCTGGGCATTCGCGGGCTTCGCGCCAACGAGTTCCGCCGCGACGGCAAACCTTATTACCAGAACGGCGTACGGCTTGCCGAGATCGAGCCGCTGTTGCCGGTGATGGCCGACCTCGGCTGGCATCTGCAATTGTGGGTCGACACGCGCGATCTGCCGGAACTTGCGCCGGCGCTCGCGCGCGTACCGGTGCCGGTGGTGGTGGATCACATGGGACGTATGGAACATCACCACGGCACGCAGCAGCGGGGCTTTCAGGCGCTGCTGCGCGGCGTGGGAGAGGGGAAGCTGTGGGCGAAACTGTCCGGGACTTACCGCATCGGCGCTACGCCGCCAGACTATCTCGAAGCAAAGCCGTTTCACGACGCGCTGGTCGCGGCCAATCCGGATAATCTGGTGTGGGGTAGCGACTGGCCGCACCCGCGGCCGGAAGGGCCGGTGCCGGACGCGGCGCGGCTGATCCAAGTGTTCCTCGATTGGACGCCGGAGGCCGGGAAGCGGCAGGCGATCCTGGTTGATAATCCTGCGCGGCTCTATGATTTTCCGCGCTGGTGAATCGCGCAGCTGCGTTGCGAACTACCGTTCATCGATCCGCAGGTCTGAGGTTTGAGTAGCGCCGGTCCATCGTTGGTTGTTCAAGAGGCCGGATTGGCGCGGCGTGAGATGCCGGACAAGATAAGGTGGGGAGGTACACAGCTTTGAACGGCAATCACCATTGTATTGCGGCGCAAGGGCGCCGCCTGCTGCGCAAACGAGACTTTTATGCCGGCGGGCTGATGATCCTTGTCGGCCTGGTGGCCGCCTATAAAGGTCCCAGTTATCAACTCGGCACCCTGATGCGTATGGGCCCCGGCTTCATGCCGACGGCGCTCGGCGTCCTGCTTATTCTGCTCGGCATCGTCATTGCCGGCAGCGCAGTCAACACCGCCGAAGGTGAAGGCGAGGACATTCTGCCCGAATACCCGCAATGGCGGGGTTGGGGCTGCATCCTGGCCGGGCCTGTCTGCTTTATTATCTTTGGCAGTGTCGGCGGATTCATCCCCGCCACTTTTTCCTGCGTATTCGTCTCCGCGCTCGGCGACCGTGAATTCGACATTGAAGAGCGCATTCGTGCTGTCGCTCATCGTCACCGCCTTCGGCGTCGCGGTGTTTTCCTATCTGCTGCAAGTGCCGATGCCGTTGCTGACCTGGGGCGGCCTGTGATCGAAACCGCCCTCGCTGATCTCTGGACCGGTTTCGGCGTCGCGCTCGAACCGCACAATTTGATGTGGTGCTTCGTCGGCGTCCTGGTGGGCAACATGGTCGGCGTGTTGCCGGGCATGGGGCCGCTGGCGACCATTTCGATCCTTTTGCCGCTTACCTTCGGCATCAAACCGGTCGGCGCCATCTTGATGCTGGCGGGCATCCTGTACGGCGCCCAATACGGCGGCGCCATCTGCTCGATCCTGCTCAATCTGCCGTGCCATCCGCCGCACGCGGTGACCTGCCTCGATGGATTCCCGTTGACCAAGCAGGGCAAGGGTGGCGTCGCGCTCGGCCTGTCGGTGATGGGATCCTTCATCGGCGCCTCGTGGGGCATCACCGAAATGATATTTCTGGCGCCAGTGCTCGTGAGCATTGCGCTGGAATTTGGCCCCGCGGACATCTGTTCGCTGATGTTGCTCGGTCTCTTGGCCGGCTCGACGTTGGCGCGCGGCTCTCCAATCAAGGGTGTCGCGATGACCGTGTTCGGGTTGTTGCTCGGCATTGTCGGCACCGACGTGGAGAGCGGCACCTACCGTCTCACCTTCGGCATGGCGCATTTCTATGACGGCATCGAGCTGGTGGCGCTCGCGCTCGGCATTTTCGGAATCGCCGAGTTCATGAACAGCGTCAACCAGGTCATGCCCGTCAATCTCGCTTATTCAAATGTGCGCTTACGCGACATGCGGCCGAGCAAGAGCGAAGTGAAGCAGGCGCTGCCGGCGATGTTCCGCGGAACGTTGGTGGGCAGTTTATGCTCCCTCATTCCCGGCACCGGACCGACTATCGCTTCGTTCATTGCCTACGCCGCCGAAAAGAAGATTTCGAAGACACCGGAGAAGTTCGGCACCGGCATGATCGAAGGTGTGGTGGCGCCAGAGACCTCGACCCATTCCTCGATTCAGGGTGACTTCATCCCCACCATGAGCCTCGGCATTCCTGGCGACGCGGTGATGGCCCTGCTTCTCGGCGCTCTGATGATCCAGGGCATCGTGCCGGGCCCGCAGCTCATCAACGAACATCCCGACATCTTCTGGGGTCTGGTGGCGAGCTTCTGGATCGGCAATATCTGTGCTGGTGCTGCTTGAACGTGCCGTTGATCGGCATCTGGGTGAAGCTGCTGGCGATCCCCTACAAGTATCTGTACCCGAGTGCGTTGTTTTTCGTGTGCATCGGCGTCTACGCCGCGAACAACGACATGTTTCAGGTTGGCGAAACGATTGCATTCGGCGTTTTCGGCTATGTGCTGCTGCGGCTCGGGTTTCATCCGGCACCGATCTTGCTTGGTTTCGTGCTCGGTCCTCGTTTTGAGGAGAATTTCCGCCGCGCCATGCTGATATCGCGCGGCGACATCTGGGTTTTCGTCGAACGGCCGATCAGCGCCCTTTTCCTGGGGGTGTGTCTGCTGCTGATCGGCACACAAATCTACGTCCGCATGCGCGGCCGCAAACCGAAGCCCGTCGTTAGAGCGCCCGAAAGCGAAGCCGTTTGATGCGGCGGGTCCCTGCCCGATGATCCGGCGCGGCTTTGTGACCCGCTGCGCGCGGATTAACCGATCGGCTTCATTCAATCGCGAATGAAGGTGCCGGCGCGCAGTTCGCTGACGGCTTGCTGAAGCTCGGCTTGCGTGTTCATCACGATCGGACCGTGCCAGGCGACCGGCTCCTTTATCGGCTTGCCCGACACCAGGAGAAAGCGGATGCCTTGGTCGCCCGCTTGCACAGTGACCTCGTCGCCGCGGTCGAACAGCACGAGCGAGCGGTCGCCGACCGGTTCGCGGAACAGGATCTCCTCGCCGTCGACCTGCTTTTCGGTCAGCACGCCGAACGGCTTGGACGCATAGGCGAAGCTGCCGTCGCCCTCAAATACGTACGCGAAGGCGTGACGCTCGACCTCGACCTTGAGGGTCTTGCATTGGCCCGCCGGCACGAAGACATCGAGATAGCGCGGATCGGCGGCGACGCCGTCGACCGGGCCTTGCCGACCCCAGAACTCGCCGCAGACGACGCGCACGCGGGTGCCGTCGTCGTCGATGACTTCAGGAATCGCGGCGGCTTCGACGTCCTGGTAACGCGGTGCGGTCATCTTCAGCGACGACGGCAGGTTGGCCCAGAGCTGGAAGCCGTGCATCCGGCCTTGCGCGTCACCCTGGGGCATTTCCTGATGCATGATGCCTCGGCCGCGCGGTCATCCACTGCACGTCGCCTGAACCTGAGCGAGCCGCGGTTGCCCAAGCTATCGCCGTGCTCGACCGTGCCGTTGAGCACATAGGTGATGGTCTCGATGCCGCGGTGCGGATGCCAGGGGAAGCCGGCGAGATAATCCTCGGGTCGGTCGTTCCTGAAATCGTCGAGCAGCAGGAACGGATCGGTCTCTTGCGTTTCGCCGAAGCCAAAGGCGCGGCGCAACTTGACGCCGGCACCTTCCATGGTGGGTTTCGACTGAACGATGCTTTTAACGGGTCGGATGGACATGGACGTGTTGCCTTTCGGTTATGCGGCTTCGGCGGCGCGGCGTTCAAAACGCTGGGCGAAGCCGGCGAAGTTGTCGATGAAGGCCTTGAGGAACGTGCGGACGTTGTCGTCGGTGACGTTCCCCTTTGCGTCGATCAGCTCCGGCTTGAACTGAATGTAGGCCTCGCCGCCGAGCAAATGCAGACCCTGATCGCCGAGTACGGCGCGCAGGTGCTGCTGAGCGACCGCGGTGGAGATGGCGCCGCCGGAGGTGCCGATGACGGCCGCCGGCTTGCCGGGCCAGGACGACTTGCCCCAAGGCCGCGCGCCCCAGTCGATGGCGTTCTTCAATACCGCCGGAATGGAACGGCTGTGCTCGGGGGTGACGAAGAGCAGGGCATCGGCGGCCTCGACCTCGCCCTTGAACCGGGCGACTGTGGCCGGCACCGGCTGTTCCTGGTCCTGATTGTACATGGGCAGGTCGTCGATGCGCACGAAGGCGGCCTCGAAGGCACCGGCCCCGAGCTGACTAAGTGCTTGTGCCAGCTTGCGATTAATGGACTCGCGCCGGTTGCTGCCGACGACGATTGCGAGCTTGTGCTTGGCCATGGAAGCCTCTAGGTATTGGTTACGGTTTGATACCAAGGCTAGATAGATGACCAGAAAAAACGCGCAAGAAGGCACATCCGCGATACCGGGTAACCTGCATGTGGCCGAGGACTGCCGGGCCGTGAGCGAGGTGCTCTCACGGGTCGGCGACAAATGGACGGTGCTGGTGGTGTCCACCCTTGGCGACGGCGCCAAACGCTTCAACGAATTGCGCAAGGCGCTCGGCTCGATCTCGCAACGCATGCTGACGCTGACTCTGCGTGCGCTGGAGCGCGATGGGCTTGTGACGCGGACGGTATATCCGACCATTCCGCCGCGGGTGGATTACGAATTGACCGATCTCGGCCGCTCGCTGCTTGAGCCGGTGAGCGAACTCGGCCTGTGGGCGCGCCGCAACCGTGCCTCCATCGAAGAGGCGCGCAAGCGTTTCGACGACGGCAACAACGCGCGACACTGAGTGCGCTTCCAGCCTCGCAAGGTACGGCAAAAAAGCACAGTTCTTGGCGGCATTTTAGGGTTAACGCGACCTCGTGCGCCGCAAAACCGCGAAATCTGCTGGCAATTGTCAGTTGCGGCCTTCTAGCGGCGAGCCCTCATTTTTTTGTACGCGTCGCGGTCATTTTCTGTTCAAGATTGCAGTCGACAGTTGTATCCAGCGGACGACCGTCGTTTCGCGCGCTTGGGATGGCCGCTTCCTTCGGCCCGCAAGCGCTTTAAGCGCCGCCAAACACGGTCGACGCGTTTCGGAGAACAGGCGATTGCCACGCTATTTTTTCCATTTTTCAGACGGCAAACGCATGTTCAGCGACGACGTCGGTCATGAATTGCGCGGGTTGGCGGCCGCGCGCCAGCATGCGGTCGCGCAGGTGCGCGAGATGAAAGCGGCCATGTGCGATCCCCACATCCAGGATCTCTCGGGCTGGACCATGACCGTGGCCGACCCGAACGGAAAAAGGGTCTTCGAGATCGGGTTCGATCTGAAGCCGCCACGCCGACCCTGACGGCCGCACTCAGCCGAGCACCGTGGCCGGGGTGATCCGCAGCGTCCTATGCAGCCGGAAGCCTGCTCGACGGCCTCGACGTATGAGCGAAGCGAGTTCGATGAAATCTGGATCTGGTTGCTCAGGCGGTCGGAAGGATCGCCCATAAACGCCGTGGCGTTCGCATGCGTCCGCTTTTCGACCAAATAGGCCGGACCAGTTTCGTGTCTGGATCGAGCGCCACAAAGGTCCACTGATCGCCAATTGCATGTACGGTCGGTGCCATTGGCGATGTTGGCCTGCTTCACCTTCACATAAGGCCCGAGGCCGGGTGCAGCGAAAAAAATTTTCGGTTTTTTTTGACGGCTCCGCCGCAACGCACCGCGCGTCTTGGCTTAACCGCCTGAAATTCCTGCGGTTGTCGCTCGCCGGGGATATCCAAAAAAATCCTAGGACCATATTGACAGCGTGACGCTGCTGGAGTACTAATAACCCACGCTCTACATTTGCGTTCGCTTCCCCACCCGGGCGGAATAGCCCCCCGGTTCTGCGTTGTTGTCCGCGCGGCAACGACGACGAGGAACATGCCTGAAATAGAAGACGGTTATGTCGTCCGGACGCCGGATGAGGCGCGCGCGGGGGTCACCGGGCACGGCGCGCACTATGTGCTGGCGTGGTTCCTCTGGTAACCAGCCGGGCTGACGGCGTGCGCGCCTGACGGCTACTGACAATTCGCAGGTTTCGCAAGGTGCGCGCTGGCGGTTCGCCGGCGCGCTTTGCATTTGAGGAAGGCCATGGTTGCCAGAAAAGAAGTGTCGCCCGAACTGGAGGCCAGCGCGAGGCATCTATATGAGCAGACGCTCGCGCCGGTCGAGGACATCGGTGCGATGCTGGGCCTCTCCAAGAGTACCTTCTACAAACGCGTGAAAGCGTGGAACTGGGCGCGCCGCCGTGCCAGCGCCGCGCACTTCGAATTCGCGCGCGCGTTCACCACCGCGGCCGCCGTCGAACAGGCCAAAGCGCAGCTTCCCGAGGCGGACGTCGCGCCGGCGGACAATGCGCCGTCCGCTGCCGCGCCGGTGGTCGATCGCAACGCTTTGGCGGCGCGCCTGCTCGAGCTGGTTGGGCACGAGATGGAATTAATCGACAAGGTATTCAAATCGGTCGGCGAGATCGCGCCGGACGCGAGCGACCGCACGTCGCGAACCATCGCCAATCTGGGCCGTTCGCTGCACGAGATTCACGAATTTCTGAAGCCGCCGACCGAGACCAACGAGAACCAGCGTGATGACGCCGACGACGACGCCGTACCCCTCGATATTGACGAGTTCCGCTACGAGCTTGCGCGCCGCATTAATGAATTCGTCGATGCTCGACGAAGCCGGGCAAGCGGAACTGGCGATCCATCTTTGGGACGGGATGACGCCGACGAAGCTTGACGCGTTCTTTGGTGAATTCGAATCGCGCGCCCATCCGCACCAACTGCCGCCGGAGCGCGCCAACGGCGGCGCGGATTGGACCACCTGGCTGATCCTGGGCGGACGCGGCGCCGGCAAGACCCGCGCCGGCGCCGAATGGGTGCGCCGCGTCGCGCAGAGCGATCCGAAGGCGCGCATCGCGCTGATCGGTGAGGGCGAGCACGAAACCCGCGAGGTGATGGTGGAAGGCGTTTCCGGCTTGCTCGCCGTGCACCGGCCCGACGAGCGGCCGGAATGGATCGCTACGCGGCGGTTGCTGAAATGGAAGAACGGCGCGGTGGCTCAGGTGTTCTCGGCGGAAGACCCGGAGAGTTTGCGCGGTCCGCAGTTTTCCGCCGCGTGGCTGGACGAACTCGCCAAGTGGCGCCATGCCGAAGCGACATTCGACATGCTGCAGTTCGGGCTGCGCCTTGGCGAACGGCCGCGGCAGGTGGTGACCACCACGCCGCGGCCGACCGATTTGCTGAAGCGGCTGATGGCGGATACGCGCACGGCGGTGACGCACGCCAGCACGCGCGCCAATGCCTATAACCTGGCGCCGGCGTTCGTGGAGACGGTGCTCAAGCGCTATCACGGCACGCGGCTGGGGCGGCAGGAGATCGAGGGCGAACTGATCGAGGAACGCGCTGACGCGCTGTGGACGCGGGCGCGCATCGAAGCCACGCGCGTGGCTAAAGCGCCGATGCTCGCGCGCATCGTGGTAGCGATCGATCCGCCCGGCTCTGCGCGCAAAGGGGCGGGCGCTTGCGGCCTGGTCGCCGCCGGGCGCGACCGCGACGGTGCGATCTTTGTGCTGGCCGACGAGAGCGCGCCGGGCTTGTCGCCGCAAAGCTGGGCGATGAAAGCGATCGCGTTGTGGCGGCGGCTCTCCGCCGACGCGCTGGTGGCCGAGATGAATTTCGGCGGCGACATGGTGCGCGCGGTGATCCGCGAAGTGGACCCGAATGTGCCGGTGATGGCGGTGCGCGCCACGCGCGGCAAGTACCTGCGCGCCGAGCCGGTGGCGCAACTCTACGAACAGGGCCGCGTGCACCACGTCGGCACCTTTCCGGCGCTGGAGGACGAGATGTGCGACTTCGGTCTCGACGGCCTCACGTCCGGCCGCTCGCCCGACCGGCTCGACGCGCTGGTGTGGGCGGTGACGGCGCTGACGCACGGCGCGCGGGCGGAGCCAAGGGTGAGGGGGATATAGGAGGCGCTCGAACAGCAGGCGAGTTAGGAAAGAAACCGGGGTCCCGGGTTGGCAGCGCAACATTGCATGTTGCGCAGCACCCGGGACACGAGGCTGCGATGAATTCTCAGTCATGTGTCCCGGGCGCAGCGCAGCGCGTAGCGGTGCGCTGCTGACCCGGGACCCCGGTTCGTTCGGGCGCGCACGAAGCTCGGCTTTAGCGGGGTCCCGGGTCTGCGGTGCATCACTGCGTGCTGCACCGCGCCCGGGATACGTCCTAGATCATATCGCTGAGGTCCCGCCAGCTCGGATTCTCGGATTCGATCAGATCGAATTTCCATTCGCGGCGCCAATGTTTGAGCTGGCGTTCACGGGCGCGGGCATCGGCGATAGAGGCGTATTCTTCGACATAGACGAGCTTGGTGACGTCGTACGCTTTGGTGAAGCCGGGAACAGCGCCAATTTTGTGTTCGGTTAGGCGACGGCTGATATCGTTCGTTACGCCAACATACATCGTGCCGCGATAGCGGCTGGTGAGGATGTAGACGTAGTACACCTTGTCCATCGATCCGCCAAAGAAGCAACCGGCTCCGGGTCTGCGGTGCATCACTGCGTGCTGCACCGCGCCCGGGACACGTCCTAGATCATATCGCTGAGGTCCCGCCAGCTCGGATTCTCAGCTTCGATCAACTTGAACTTCCATTCGCGGCGCCAATGTTTGAGCTGGCGTTCACGGGCGCGGGCATCGGCGATAGAGGCGTATTCTTCGACATAGACGAGCTTGGTGACCTTGTACGCCTTGGTGAAACCGGGGACGGCGCCGCCTTGTGTTCGCTAAGGCGGCGGCTGAAATCGTTGGTTACACCGACATACATGGTGCCGCGGTAGCGGCTGGCGAGGATGTAGACGTAGTACATCTTGTCCATCGATCCGCCAAAGAAGCAACCGGGGTCCCGGGTCTGCGGTGCACCACTGCGTGTTGCACCGCGCCCGGGACACGCAAAGAGACAGTTCACACATTCCCCGCGTGCGGGTTCGCCTCGACGCGGCGGCAGATCATCTCGACCGGCGCGATGGTGCCGGCTTCGAGCAGCGCCACCATGTTGGCGACCTTCTGCGGGGCGCTTGCGCCCATGACGATATTCAGGCTGAAGGGCGGAGGGCCGCTCGCGGCCATCCTCGCTTTCATCGTGCGGAAAAAGTCGAGAGCAATTTCAGCGCGGTTGCGCTCCTTGGCCACCTCGAAGCCGTCGGCGGTCAGCAAGGCGCGGTAGACTTCGGGCGGCTCGACGAAATTGGTCTCCTTGCTCGAGGCCCACGGCACCGGATAGCTGAACGGACCATCGTCGATGCGCATGACGTCGTAGAGCGCGAACGTGGCGTCGGCTTTGAGCACGCGATGCACTTCGTGGAACAGGCGCGCCTTGTCGGCGATGTTCATGCCGACATGCTGCATGTAGGCGGCATCAAAGCTGTTGTCGGGGAAGGGCAGCTCGAGCGCGCTTGCCACCCGGTACTGCACCTGGCCGTCGAGCGCGACGCGCCGCGACAGCGCCCCGGCCGTGATGACATATTCTTCGCTCAAGTCGACGCCGGTGACGCGACATTTGTAGTTCTGCGCGAAGAAGCGCGACGGCCCGCCGAGGCCGGAGCCGACATCGAGGAGTTGCATGCCGGCTGAGGGCGCGATCTCGGTGGCGAGATCGACGGTCGCCTGGCGGCCACCGATATGGAATTCATCCGCGGCGGCGAGGTCGTCGGCTGTGAGCTTGTCGGGATCCTTGCCGGTCGCGATGAGGCCGGCGAGCAGGGCCTGTTCCAGCGATCCGTGGCGGTAATGGGTGACGATTTCTCGTTCAAGGGTCATGGCAAAAGCTCCCGGTCTTGTCGAGTGCCCGCACCCCCACGCTTTCGCAAGATAGCAGAGCCGGGACACGAGGATCAAATATGTTCGATCGATTGAAGAAACTCTTGGCCGCGCCGGAGCAGAAAGTCTCGCGCACCGGGGCGCTGATCGCGCTGGAGTCGGGCGGGCGGGCGCGCTGGACGCCGCGCGACTACGCCGCGCTGACGCGCGAGGGCTTCTGCAAGAACGCCATCGTCTATCGCGCGGTGCGGCTGATCGCGGAATCGATCGGCTCGGTCTCTTTCGTGCTCTACGAGGGCGGGCGCGAGCACGCGACGCATCCGCTGCTCGACCTGCTGGCGCGGCCGAACCCGCGCCAGGACGGCGCCTCGTTCCTCGATAACGTGGCGACGCATCTGCTGCTCGCCGGCAACGGTTACGTGGAGGCGGTGGGGATCGAAGGGGAGGGCGGCGCACACGTGCGCGAGCTCTACGCGCTGCGCCCCGACCGCATGAAGGTGGTGCCGGGGCCGGACGGCTGGCCGCAAGCCTACGACTACACGGTGGCGGGCTCGACGGTGCGCTTCGCGCAGGACGCAGACCAGCCGCCGATCCTGCATCTGACGCTGATCAATCCGCTCGACGACTATTACGGCCTGAGCCCGCTCGAAGCCGCCGCGGTGGCGGTCGACACCCATAACGCAGCGGCAAGGTGGAACAAGGCGCTGCTCGATAACGCGGCGCGGCCTTCCGGCGCGCTGGTCTATGCAGGGCCGGACGGCTTCCTGCTGCAGGAGGCGCAGTTCGAGCGGCTGCAGGCCGAGCTCGAGAAGCAATATCAGGGCACGGCCAATGCCGGGCGGCCGCTGATCCTGGAAGGCGGGCTCGACTGGAAGCCGATGTCGCTCTCGCCCAAGGACATGGATTTCATGGAGGCCAAGCACGCCGCCGCGCGCGAGATCGCGCTCGCTTTCGGCGTGCCGCCGATGTTGCTGGCGATCCCCGGCGACAACACCTATTCGAACTATCAAGAGGCGAGCCGTGTGTTCTGGCGGCAGACTGTGCTGCCGCTCGCGAGCCGAATGGCCGGCGCGCTGACGCAATGGCTGGCGCCGAGCTTCGGCGATGGGCTGACGCTTGCGGCCGACGCCGACAAGATCGAGGCGCTCAGCCCCGACCGCGCCGCGCTGTGGGAGCGGGTAACCAACGCGCCGTTCCTGACGGTCAACGAGAAGCGCGCGGCAACCGGCTACGGGGCCGTGGCGGGCGGAGATAGGTTGGGCCCCTAACTGTCATGCCCCGCCTTCGCGGACGATGACAGCCGGGTGCGTGGCAGTTGTCACTGCTTCGGCTTGTCGGGCTTGACCGCGGCCTTCTCCACCGTCGGCGTAGTTGGCGATCCGATTGGCGGCAGCTTATCGATCGACATGGTGTCGCCGGGGTCGAGGCAACCGGAGATGACGGCGGAATAGCTGCTGCCGCCGGAGCGGATGTCGCTCATGCAGGTGAATGGCTTTTCATGCTCGGAGAACCCGAAATCGCCGTCGGCGTCGCTCTTGGTCTTGTATTTGCCGTCGAGCACCACGGTCTTGTCCGGGTCGGTCCGGCCGACGATGGTCAGGGTGCCGTTGCGGTAATGCGACTGATCGATGCGGATACTGGCCGCCGCCGGGCCGATGCCGGCGATGAGGAGAAGGGCGGCGCACAACCATCGCATATTTGTCTCCATGCGAAGAGGCATCGCCCGCTCAGGCTTCTTAGACCTGTGCGCGGTGCGCTGCAAGTTACCGATGAATGAACTAGTCCAGACCTTTTCTGCGCGCGGCGACCTCGCGCACTTGGCGCTGTTCCTGTGGGCGAGCTCGGCGAGCGCGCTCGCCTGGTTCGCGCTGAAGGAGCTCGCCGCCGCCAGCCGCCGCTTCGACGACTTCGTGCGCGAACTCGCGCGCTTCAACGACACGTTCCGATCATCCGGAGGCAAATGATGGACACCCTTCACACCGTGCTGCGATCGCTTCGCCAAGACAGCAAACAAGAGACCAAGCTTCGCCGCGACCACCTCGACGTGTTCCGCGAATTCATCAACACCATCGACCGCGCCACGCGGCGCAAGAACCCGCCGCGGGCGACCAAGGCGGGGAAGGGGAAAGGGCGCAGCCGCAAGCGGTAGCCTCTCCCGTGTCCCGGACGCGGTGCAGCGCGAGCGTGGCGAGTGGTGCACCGCTGATCCGGGACCCAGCTTCATTCCTCCTTTCTTTGAACCGGGGTCCCGGGTCTGCTGCGCAGCGTTTCACGCTGCGCCGCGCCCGGGACACGCACATCAGCGCCGGAAGTCTCATGCTCGCATCCCAAACCGAACCCACCGTCGCCTCCGTGTTCGCGCCGCGCACCTCCATCGATGCCGACGGCACGGTGGAAGGCTACGCCAGCCTGTTCGGCGCGATCGACCAGGCGCGCGACAGGGTGATGCGCGGCGCCTTCGCCGAGACGCTGCGCCTGCGCGGGATCAATCGCATTCCCATGCTGTTCCAGCACGACCCGGCCGAGCCGGTCGGCGTCTGGCTGGAATTGCGCGAGGACGCACGCGGGCTTTACGCGCGCGGACGGCTCATCCCGGAAGTCGCGCGCGCGCGCGAACTGTTGTCATTGCTGAGGGCGGGCGCCATCGACGGCCTCTCGATCGGCTTTCGCACCGTCAAGGGCCGCATCGATCCGAAGACGCGGGTGCGCAGCCTGTTGGCCGTGGACTTGTGGGAGATATCCATCGTCACCTTCCCGCTGCTTGCGGGAGCGCGCGTGCACGCGGTGAAGCAGGCTTCCTCCCGGCCGACAGCTTTACACGCGCGCACGCGCGCTGAAAAGGAATGGGCGGGTGTGACCGGCGCCATGCGTACGCCAGGGCGAGTGGGGCGGAGCCGCTGATCAATGCTCGCCGCCGATTTCGACACCCGCCGATTGATGGCGCTGCGCGCCATCGAGGGCGGGCTCCACGCGGCAGGCCGCCGCAATTCGCGTGATGACTCACGTCCATCCACAGGAGAACCATCAATGGACATCGATACCCACGACGGACTGGAGACCAAGGCCGGCATCCCGCACGACGCGGTGGTGACCCACGGCGAGATGATGCGCGCCTTTGAAGCTTTCAAGGAGGCGAACGATGAGCGGCTCGACAAGAAGGACGCCGACGTCGTGCTGGAGGAAAAGTTCGCCCGCATCAGCGCAGCCATCGACGGCCAGGCGCGCCGGCTCGACGACATCACCCTGAAGAGCGCGCGGCCGGCGATCGGCGGCGACAAGGCCGCGCGAAGTGCCGCCGCGCTCGAGCACAAGGCCGCGTTTGAGGCCTATGTGCGCGCCGGCGAGACCGCAGGCTTGCGCGGGCTGGAGCAGAAGGCGCTGTCCGTCGGCTCCAACCCGGACGGCGGCTTTCTGGTGCCGCCCGAAGTCGAGACCATGATCGGCCAGCGGCTGACGTCGATTTCGCCGATCCGTTCCATCGCCGGCGTGCGCACCATCGGCGGTAACGTTTACAAGAAGCCGTTCATGACGGCCGGCCCCTCGGTCGGCTGGGTGGGCGAGACCGACGCGCGCGCGCAGACCGCCTCGCCGAAGCTGGACGAGTTGTCGTTCCCGGCGATGGAGCTCTATGCGCAACCGGCGGCGACCGCGACGCTGCTGGAGGACTCGGTCGTCAACATCGACGAGTGGATCGCGCAGGAAGTGGAGCAGGTGTTCGCCCAGCAGGAGGGGGCCGCTTTCGTCAGCGGCGACGGCTCGAACAAGCCCAAGGGCTTCCTCTCGTATCCTACGATCGCCAACGACTCGTGGAGTTGGGGCAATATCGGCTACGTGGCGAGCGGGGCGGCCGGCGCATTTCCGGCCTCTAACCCGTCCGATGTGCTCATTGATCTCGTATACGCCGTGATCGCCGGCTATCGGCAGAATGCCGTCTTCGCGATGAATCGCAGAACGCAGAGCAAGATCCGCAAATTCAAGGACTCGACCGGCAATTATCTCTGGCAACCGCCGGCGGTGGCCGGAGGGCGCGCCAGCCTGATGGGTTTTCCGTTGCTGGATGTGGAGGACATGCCGGACATCGCGGCGGATTCGTTGTCAATCGCGTTCGGCGACTTCAGGCGCGGCTATTTGATTGTTGATCGCACCGGCATCAATGTTCTGCGCGATCCTTACAGCACGAAACCCTATGTGCTGTTCTACACCACCAAGCGTGTAGGCGGCGGCGTGCAGGATTTCGACGCCATCAAGGTGATGAAGTTCGCGGCGTCATAAGGCGCCGACGCTGCAGCGCGCTCGACTGCATCGCCCGGCCTGGCCGGGCGATGGCGTTGAGATCACGCGGTGATGTCGAGAAGGGAGGCCGTCATCTTGTAGTCGGCTTTTATCAGCTGCGCATTGGCGGCAAAGCTGATCTTGGCGGTGAGCTGCTGGACGATTTCGCTGGCGAGATCGACACTGGGAGCGGCCACCAGACCATGGCTGTCGGCATAGGGAGCCGAGGGGTCGTACGTCGGAACAAAGGCCGGCGACGCGGCGCTGACACGCGCGCTGGTGCCGCCGTCGGCGCGCGCGACCTGATCGACGCGCTGCGGCGTATAAGCGGCAGGGTAGCTTGCGCTCGCGGGCGACCCCGGCAGTGGACCGGACGAGAGCGAATTGGCGACATTGCTGGCCGATACTTGCAGCCGCAAAGACGCCGCAGACAGTCCCGACAGGGCGATGGAGCTGACGGTGCTCATGGCCTGCCGTGGTAGTCCCGGATCGTTAATCGGCGGTTCCGCGATACGGTTAGCGAATTCTGAAAGGAAAACAGAAAATGCAGCCGACGGCTTTGCGGGCTAGAGATGGCTGCCGAGTTTGCGCGCGGTATCGACGATCCACGAACGATAGGTGAGTAAGGGCGTCAGACCGGTGAGACCGCCGCAACCTTCGGAATTGCCGGGGCCGGTCGTCCAGCTCACCACGCCGATAACCAAGGGGCCAAGGCCGTCAAAGGCGGGCCCGCCGGAATCGCCGGTGCAGGCGCCGAGGCCACGGCCGCGGTTATGCGTGCGGTCGTCGACCAGCCGGATCTGCAGCGAGCCGGGCTTGCCGGTGACGGTGAGCGTTGCCATGCGCGGCACACCGAGGCCGCGGTCGGTGAAGTCGGCGGTGGTGCCAAATCCGGCGATGGTCAGCGTCTCGCCGACTGCGACGCGGCGCGCGGCGCCGAGGGCGGCCGGGACGACGATCGCGGGCAGGGGACGGCTGAGCCTGATCAGCGCGAGGTCGGCGGTGGCGCGGCTTTCGGCGTAAGCCTTCGGATTGAAATGCGGGTGGCGCGCGACCGTCTGCACCGCCACCGATTGGCCGGTTTGGAATTCCTTCACGCGATAGCTGAGCGGCCGCATCACGCAATGGGCGGCGGTGAGCACCAGATCGCGCGCGAGCGCGGTGCCGGTGCACAGGTCGCCTTTGGGATCGACGACCATGACGATCGGCCGCGCCGCCCACAGCGCCGCCGGCGGGGCTTCGCCGGTGATGGCGTAAGCGGGGGACGCGAGGGACAGCAGGGCGAGGCAGACGAGGGCGCGGCGCATGGGCGCTGTTGAGCCCCGACCTCGAGCGTTTGTCAACTGACGAGAAAACATATGCCATCACTCCTTCTCACCGCGCCGGCGGTCGAGCCGATCGCACTCGCCGACATGAAAGCGTTTCTGCGGGTCGAAACCGGCGACGACGATGACCTCATCGCCGCGCTGATCGCCGGCTCGCGCATCCATGTGGAGGCGCAGACGCGGCGCGCATTGATTACGCAGAGCTGGCGGCTGTCGCGCGACAGCTGGCCGGAGGACGGACGCATCAAGGTACTGCCGGCGCCGTTGCAGTCGCTGACTGCCGCGCGCGTCTACGATGAGGACGGCACGACACGCGCCGTCGACATGCAGGCGTTCGTGCTCGAACTCGGCGCGTCGGCGCTGGCGTTCGCGCCCTGGGCGTTGCCGATGCCGGGCCGGTTGGTCGCCGGCATCGAACTCGACGTGAAGGTCGGTTACGGCGACGCCGCGACCGACGTGCCGGAACCGTTGCGGCAGGCCATCCGCATGCTGGTCGCGCACTGGTACGAGAACCGCGGGCTGGTGGGCACCGCCGGCGCCGTCCTGCCGCAGACCGTGGCGGCTCTGCTCGCGCCTTACCGGGTGCTGTCGCTATGAGCGCGGCCATAACGAGCATCGGCGACCTGAACCGCCGGCTGGTGTTGCAGGCGCCGGTCGAGAACGCCGACGATGAAGGCGGCGTCAGCCGCAGCTATCGGACGATGACGACGCTGTGGGCGCAGGTGCTGCCGTTCGGCGCCCGCGCCGATATCGCCGCCGGCAGTCTGGGCGCCAGTTTGCGCTACCGGATTGTCGTGCGCGCCCGCGACGACGTCACCACGCGCCATCAGTTCGTCGACGGCACGCATGTCTATCGCGTGATCGCCGCACATCTCAGCGCCGACCGCCGCTTCCTCGAGATCGAGGCGGAAGAGCGCGAAGACTGATTAGAGGTCATCCATGTCGATTGCCGCTTCCGCCGCGCTGCGCGCCGCCGTGCACGACGCGCTGGCCGCCGACGGTGCGCTCGGTGCGCTGCTCGGGGGACCGAAGATCTACGACGAGCCGCCGCGCGCCGCCGCTTTTCCTTACGTCACCTTGGGCGAGACGCGCATGAACGACTATTCGACCGGCGATGGGCCGGGCGAGGAGCATCAACTGACGTTGCACGCGTGGTCGCGGCAAGGCGGCCACGCGCAAGCGCACATGATCGCCGGCGCGTTGTTGCAGGCGCTCGATGACGCACCGCTCACGCTCACCGATCACACGCTGGTCAATTTCCGCTTCGCCGTCGCGGACGTCAGGCGCGAAGCCGACGGGCGCACGTATCACGCGCTGGTGCGCTTTCGTGCCGTGACCGAGCCAGCTTAAGGCAAGAGGACGATTCGATGACTGCTCAGAAAGGCAAGGACCTGCTCGTCAAGATCGCCGACGGCGCGGGCTATACCACCGTGGCGGGCCTGCGCACGCGCCGGCTCGCCTTCAACGCCGAGACCGTGGACGTCACGCACGCGGAAAGCGCCAACCGCTGGCGCGAGTTGCTCGACGGCGCCGGCGTCAAGCGCGCTTCGGTGTCGGGACGTGGGCTGTTCAAGGACGCCTCGACGGACGAACTGATGCGGCAGACCTTCTTCGACGGCACGGTGGTTACCTACCAGATCGTCATTCCCGCCTTCGGCACCGTGCAGGGGCCGTTCCAGATCACCAGCCTGGAATTCGCCGGCGAGCACAATGCCGAGGTGACTTATGATGTGGCGTTGGAGTTGGCCGGCGAGCTGACGTTCACGGCGGTGTAAGCGAGGGAACAAGCGTCCATGTCCAACAGATATCGCGGTCAGATCGAGGCCGAAATCGGCGGCGCGCGGCGCAGGCTGGTGCTGACCCTCGGCGCGCTTGCCGAGCTCGAAGCTGTCTTCGGTGCCGATGACTTGGTGGCGCTGACCGAACGCTTCGGCAATGGCCGGCTGACGGCGCGCGATCTCGTCCGCATCATCGGCGCTGGTTTGCGCGGCGCCGGCGAGGCGATCAGCGACGATGAGGTCGCAGCCATGCCGGTCGAAGATGGCGCGCAAGGCTATGTGCGCATCGCGGCGGGCCTGATCGAGGCGACGTTTGGTGCGTGAGCCGACAACGATGCAGCCGTTTCCCTGGAAACAGGCGATCGGTTTCGGGCTCGGCGTTCTGCGGCTTGCACCCGACCAGTTCTGGCGCATGACGCCGCGTGAGCTGGCTTACGCCATCGAGACGGTGACCGGCCGGACCGCGCCGCTTGACCGTGAAAGCCTGGTGCAACTGATGAAGAGTTATCCCGATGAGCTTCGTTGATCCCGGCAACAGTCTTGGCGCCACCAACGCGACTGCCGACGAACTGTCCAATACGCTCGATCTGGTGCAGAGCAAGACCGACAAACTTAAGCTCGATGTCGGCTCATTCGCGAGCGCCATGATCGGCGCCTTCACCCAAGCGGCGCGGGGCGGCAAACAGTTCGACGACGTGCTCAAGTCGCTGGCGCTCAAATTGTCCGATCTGGCGGTGAAGAGCGCATTCAAGTCGGCGGCCGGCGGCTTGTCGGGCGGCTTGTCGGGCGGCTTGGCGAGCGTCTTCAACGGCATTTTTGGCGGTGGCGGTGGTGGGCAGGTCCTCGCGAACGCCATGGGTGCGATCAAGCCTTTCGCCGCTGGCGGGGTGATCGGCGCGCCGACTTATTTTCCGCTCTCGAGCGGCGGCCTCGGGCTTGCTGGCGAAGCCGGGCCGGAGGCGATCGTGCCACTGACGCGCGGCGGCGATGGCCGGCTTGGTGTCGCCATGGCCGGGCAAGCCGCAGCGCCCCGCGTGACCGTGCAGATCACGACGCCGGACGTTGCGAGCTTCCATCGCTCGGAAGCCTACATCACCGGCCAGATCGCGCGCGCGGTGGCGCGCGGCCAGCGGAGCTTGTGAATCCCTCCCCGCTTGCGGGGGACGGTGGTCGGCGCAATCCGACGGGGTGGAGGCCTTTTCGTGACGTCACCCCACCTGGCCGCTCACCAACGCTCGCGTCCACCCCCCCTGAAGTGGACGGATTAGGAAGAGACCATGTCATCCTTTCACGAAGTCCTGTTTCCGCTCGACATCTCGCTCAGGAGCGCGGGTGGGCCACAGCGGCGCACAGACGTGGTGGCGCTTGGTTCCGGCGCTGAAGAGCGCAACGCGCGCTGGGCTCACTCGCGCCGGCGCTACGATGCGGGTTACGGCGTGAAGACCTACGAGGCGTTGTCGCAGGTGGTGGCGTTTTTCGAGGAACGGCGCGGGCGACTCTACGGTTTCCGCTGGCGCGACCGGCTCGACCATTCGTCCGCTGCGCCCGATGTGGCCGTGGCGCCGAGCGATCAGATCATTGGCATCGGCGACGGTGCCGCCGCGACATTCCAGTTGGTTAAGACCTACGGATCGCTCTATTCGCCCTACCAGCGGTCGATCGCCAAACCGGTGTCGGGTAGTGCGCGCGTCGCTGTGGCCGGTAATGAAGTCGGAGAGGGGACGGATTTCACCGTCGATGCTGCCACTGGCACCGTGACATTCCTCGCCGGTCATGCTCCTCCCGACGGTGCAACCGTCACTGCCGGCTTTCTGTTCGACGTGCCGGTGCGTTTCGACACCGATTATCTCGAAGTCGATCTTTCGGCCTTTGCCGCCGGCGCGATCCCGAAGATACCGCTCGTGGAGATACGGGTTTAGCCCATGCGCACCATTCCTTCTGCCCTGCAGGCGAAGCTCGACGGCGGCGCCACGACGCTGTGCCGCTGCTGGCTGATCGCGCGCACCGACGGCGCGACGCAAGGCTTTACCGATCACGACGAAGATGTGCCTCTCGATTCCGTCACTTGTCGCGCAGGCACGGGCTTGAGCGGCAGCGAGGTGACGCAATCCTTTGGCTTCGCCGTGACCGGCTCGGAATTGTCCGGCGCGCTCAATGACGATTCGCTCAATGAGAACGAACTCGCGGCCGGGCTCTATGACGCCGCGGCGGTCGAGCTCTGGCTGGTGGATTGGAGCGAGCCGGCGTTAAGGGTGCAACTCGCCGCCGGATCGCTTGGCGAGGTCAAGCGAGAGGGGACGGCCTTCACCGCTGAGGTGCGGGGTATCACGCAACGGCTGGCCGAAGAGTCTGGACGGCTCTTCACCGCCAGTTGTTCGGCCGATCTTGGTGACGCGCGCTGCAAGATCGATCTCGGCAATGCGGCCTATCGCGGCAGCGGTAATGTCGCGGCCTTGACCGGGACGTCGAGCTTTACTGGTGAGCGGTCTGGATGGCTTCGCTGATGGCTGGTTCACGGCCGGCAAACTCACCTTCACGAGTGGCGCCAATTTTGGGCTCGGCATCGAGGTGAAGACGCACAAGAATGATTCCGGAGTCGGGCTTGTGTTGTGGCAGGCCATGCCGCAGCCAATTGCGGCGGGTGACGGTTTCATCGTCACCGCCGGCTGCGACAAGCGATTTTCGACGTGTGGCAATCGCTTCAATAACACGGTGAACTTCCGCGGCTTCCCGCAAATCCCCGGCAACGATTTCGTCGTGCGGTATCCGGTGCAAGGCGAACCCGGGCATGACGGCAGCAGCTTGATCGGCTCACGATGATCGAAACGCTCTCCAAGATACACACTCGCGCCGCCATCGTCGCCGAGGCGCGCGAGTGGATTGGCACGCCCTATCGGCATCAGGCCTCGCTGAAAGGTGTAGGCTGCGATTGTCTGGGACTGGTGCGCGGGGTCTGGCGCGCCGTTGTCGGTGCCGAACCGGAACGTGCGCCGCCTTACGCCCCCGACTGGGCGGAGGCAAGCGGGCTCGAGTCGCTGGCCGAAGCGGCCGCGCGCCATCTGATCGCGATCGAGCGCGATGCATGTGGTCCCGGCGACGTGCTCTTGTTTCGTTGGCGCGCCGGGCTACCCGCCAAGCACGCGGCGATCGTCACCACCGACGGAAAGATGGTGCACGCCCATGACGGAGCCGCGGTTGCGGAAGTTGTGCTGGTGCCGTGGTGGCGGCGGCGATTGGCTTACGCGTTTCGCTTTCCGCGAATTCTGGATTGAGTAAAAAGCGCCAATCTCGGCGCGGCTGAACTCCACATCGACGATATTTCATCATGGCTGCACTCGTTCTTTCAGTGGCCGGCGGTGCCGCCGGCGGCGCGGTGTTCGGTTCGGCCGGCGCCATTGCCGGCCGCCTCCTCGGCGCCGTCGCCGGTAGCTTCATCGATCGGACGCTATTCGGCACCCACAACGAGCGTTCCGCGCAAGGCCCGCGCCTCGCCGATCTCAGTGTGATGGCCTCGACCGAGGGCGCGCCGATCCCACGTGTCTACGGCATGGCTCGGCTGGCCGGCCAGGTGATCTGGGCGACCAACCTTGAAGAGGTAGTGACCACCACCACCGAGACGACAGGCGGCGGCAAGGGCATGGGTGGCGGCGGTGGGACGACAACGACCACCACGACCACCGCCTATACCTATTTAGCCAATCTCGCGGTCGGGCTGTGCGAGGGGCCGATCGCCGAGGTGCGGCGAATTTGGGCTGACGGCAAGCTGCTCGATGTCAGCGGGCTCACCATGCGCATCTACAAGGGCGATGAAAACCAAACCGCCGATCCGTTGATCGTGGCCAAGGAAGGCGATGCACCGGGCTATCGCGGACTCGCCTATGTGGTTTTCGAGCGGTTGCCGGTGGCCAACTTCGGCAACCGCATTCCGCAATTGTCGTTCGAGATTGTGCGGCCAATCGGCAAGCTGGAAAAGATGGTGCGCGCGGCAACCTTGATCCCGGGCACGACCGAATTCGGTTACGATCCGGCGACCGTCGTACAACAGTTGGGGCCCGGTCAGTCGGCGCCGGAGAACCGGCACGTCAGCTACGCTACGTCAGACGCAGTTGCGTCAATTGACACGTTGCAGGCTATCTCGCCCGGGGTAGAGAATGTCGCGCTGGTGGTCGCGTGGTTCGGCACCGACCTGCGCTGCGGTCAGTGCCGGGTTGTTCCTTCGATCGACAACCGGGCGAAGTCGACGTTCGGCGGTGTCTGGTCGGTCGCGGGTGTCGATCGGGCGAGCGCCCGACTGGTCTCGACCGTCAATGGGCGTGCAGCCTATGGCGGGACGCCATCGGACGGTAGCGTCAGTGACTTGATCGCCGATCTGAAGCAACGCGGATTGAAGGTCACGCTCTATCCCTTCGTGGTGATGGATATTCCGGCCGGCAACCGGCTTGCCGACCCATGGACGGGCGCGCCGTCGCAGCCGCCTTATCCGTGGCGCGGACGCATTACCTGTGATCCGGCCCCGGGACGGCCAGGCTCGCCCGACGGCATCGCCGGCGCAAAAGCGCAAATCGATACCTTCTTTAGCGGCGGTCCTGACAACTGGAACTACCGCAATATGGTGCTGCACTACGCATCGCTGGCGGCACAGGCCGGCGGCGTCGATGCGTTCCTGATCGGTTCGGAATTGAGATCGCTGACGCGCGTACGTTCGGCGTCGGGCGTTTATCCGGCGGTGAATGCGCTGGTGTCGCTCGCCGCCGAGGTGAAGGCGGTCGTCGGCGGCGGCACGAAAGTAACCTATGGCGCCGACTGGACAGAATACGGCGCGCACCTGGTCGATCCTGCCGCCAGCGAAGTGCGCTTTCCACTCGATGCGTTGTGGGCGTCGTCGTCGATCGACGCGGTAGGGATCGACTATTATGCGCCGCTCGCCGATTGGCGCGACGATGCCAATGCTCTCGACCGCGGTTTAAGCGAGAGCCCGTACCGGCTCGATTATCTCGCCGGCAATCTGGCGCGCGGCGAAGCCTATGACTGGTACTATGAGGACCTTTCCGCGCGTAGTGCGCAGAGACGCTCGCCGATTACCGACGGACTCGGCAAGCCGTGGATGTTCCGGCAGAAAGACATTTGGAATTTCTGGTCTGAGCCGCATTACGAACGCGTCGGCGGCATGGAGCTTGCGAACCCGACGGGTTGGACGCCGCAAAGCAAGCCGGTGTGGCTGACTGAGATCGGCTGTCCTGCGGTGGACAAGGGAGCCAACCAGCCGAGCGTCTTCCCCGATCCTAAATCGTCGGAATCGGGGTTGCCGTATTTCTCCGACGGCAGCCGCGATGACGTGATCCAGCGCCGCATGCTGGAAGCGGTGCTCGGCACGTTCGATCCGGCGTTCGGCGGCGGCGCGCTCAATCCCGTCTCTTCAGTCTATGGCGGCCGCATGCTGCCGCCCGAGCGCATCTATTTGTGGACATGGGACGCGCGGCCGTTCCCGGTGTTCCCGGCGGCGACCGACGTCTGGAGCGATGGGCCGAATTGGGATACCGGCCACTGGCTGACCGGCCGGCTCGGCGGCGCGCCGCTCGACGCACTGGTGGGCGGCCTGCTCGGCGATTGCGGCGTGACCAACTTCGACACTGGCGAACTGACCGATGCCGTCGACGGATACGTGGTCGATCGCCCGATGGCGCCGCGCGCCATGATCGACCCGTTGGCGCTTGCTTTTGGCTTCGAGGCCGCAGAGCAGGAGGGTGTGCTGCGCTTTCGCCGGCATGGCGGCGCTCCGGTTGAGGAACTCGAGGAAGAAGAACTGGTGCTGCCGGACACGTCGCCGCCGGCGTTGTTCACGCGCGGCCAGGAAAGCGACCTGCCGCGCGAAGTATCCATCGGCTACACCGATCTCGGCGCCGACTACCTGCGCGCGGCGGCGGCCTCGCGCCGCCTGGTTGGCCATTCGACGCGCAATGCCCATGCCGATCTGGCGGTCGTGAGCAACGGCGCGGAGATGGTGCGCCGCGCCGAGATCTGGCTGCAGGATCTGTGGGCCGGGCGCGAAAGCGCCGAATTCGCGCTGCCGCCGAGCCGGTTGGCGCTGACCCCCGGCGATGTGGTCGGCGTGATGGTGAACGGGCGGCGACGGCTGGTGGAGCTGCAGCAGATTTCCGAAACCGAGGGTCGCGCGATCAAGGCGCGCTCGACCGACCCTGAAGTGTTCAATCTGCCGCTGGCGAGGCCACTTCACCGCGCGCCGGCGATGCCGGCTTCGCTCGGGCGCGTGCATGCACTGGTGCTCGATCTGCCGACGCTGACATCCGAGTTGCCTCCGGTGCTGGCGCGGCTGGCAGTGTTCGCGAATCCGTGGCCGGGCGCCGAAGTGATCTGGAATTCAGCCGACGGAACGAGCTTCAACCGGCTGGGCCTGGCGGCGGCGCCGGCGATTGTCGGCCAAATGCTTGACGATCTTCCGTCGGGGCCTACGGCGCGCTGGCACGATGTCAGTTTCCGCGTCGAGCTTTTCGGCGGGGCGCTCACTTCCGTGACCGACGTGGTGTTGTTTTCCGGCGTCAATGCCGCGGCGGTACAGCGGGGCGACGGTGCCTGGGAGGTGATCCAGTTCGCCAATGCGGAGCTTACGGCCGAGCGCACTTACACGTTGTCGCGGCTGTTGCGGGGCCAGGCCGGCAGTGAATGGGCGATGGGCGCGCCGTTGTTGGCGGGTGCACCGTTTGTGCTGCTCGACGGTAATGTGGAGACCGTCGCCAGTGGTCTCGATGCGCTGGGGCGGACGCTGAAATTGCGCGTGGTGGCGGCCGGCCGCAATACGGCGGATCCGACAGCGCTGGCGCTTCAGGCCACGCCGCAGGCGACGGCGCTGATGCCGCTTGCGCCGGTGCATCTGAAGGCGCGGCGCGACGCCGGCGGTGTGACCATCACCTGGATCCGCCGCACGCGTATCGACGGCGATACCTGGGTAGGCGAGGTGCCGTTGGGCGAGGATGGCGAACAATACGCGGTTGATATCCTGTCCGGCGGTGACGTCGTGCGGACGCTCGCCGTAACAAGCCCGAGCGCGTTTTATGCCGGTGCCGATGAACTCGCCGATTTCGGCGCCGCGCAAACCAGCCTGACCGTGCGGGTTGCCCAAGTCTCCGCCACGGTGGGGAGAGGGTTTGCCGCCTCCGGCACGCTTATTTCATAAGAACAGGACGACCATGACCGATACCGTCAACCTCGGTCTGCCTTGCATCGAAGGCAGCCAAGCGCAGAAGCACATTACGCACAACGATGCCTTGCGCATCCTCGACACGCTGGTGCAGCTTGCGGTGCTCGACCGCGATCTCACCGCGCCTCCGGGTTCGGTAACAGAAGGCCAGCGTTGGATCGTCAAGGCTGGCGCTACCGGGGCCTGGGCCGGCCATGACAACGCAATTGCGGCTTGGCAGGATGGCGGCTGGCAGTTCTCGGTGCCGCAAAACGGCTGGGTCGCCTATGTGGTCGACGAAGGCACGCTGCTCGTGTGGGACGGTGTGGCCTGGGTTGGCGCCATGGCGGCGCCGACCACGCTCAACAATATGGCGCTGCTCGGCGTCGGCACGACCGCCGATGCGACGAATCCATTCAGCGCCAAGCTCAACAACGCGTTATGGACGGCGAAAACCGCGGCCGAAGGCGGCGACGGCGATCTGCGCTATACGCTCAACAAGGAAGCGGCGGCGAATACGCTGTCGTTCCTGTTTCAAGATAATTTTTCCGGCCGTGCGGAGATTGGCAACATCACCGATGACAATTTCAGCATGAAGGTTTCCGCCGATGGTTCGACTTGGCATCTCGGTTTGTCCATCGACAAGAGCACCGGCCACGTGGGGCTCAATGGCTATACCGCCGACGCGGCCAACGGCGTCGGGCTCAAGGCAACGAATTTTCTTTTCGACAATGAAGGGGCGAGCCTGCGCGGCCTCATCAACAAGCATGCAAGTGAGGATGACGCCTCGCTGGGATTCGAGACGAATTTCAGCACGCGAGCGCTGTTAGGTCTGTTGGGCGACGACAATTTTACCATCAAAGCCAGCCCGGACGGGTCAGCTTTTCACACAGCGATAACGGTCGACCATAACAGCGGCAAGGTCGATCATCCACAGAGCGACAAGTTCTCGGCTTACGCGAACTTCGATGACTATCACGCCGCCGGTGCGTTCACGAAGATCGGATTTAACGCAGCCAACCACAACGACCAGAACGCGTTTTCCGCCAGCAACAACAATTTCACGGCCACCGTCGACGGCTACTATCAGTTTTCAGCGCATTACCTGTTCAAGAAGAACGCCAGCCCGCCGACGCGGATCATGTTGGCGCTTTTCGTCAACGATATCGAGGCTCCGCAGACCCGTGCCGTCACCGATGCAGTGAGCGACGAGGGGAGCTGCCTGCACACCAGTGCAGTATTCAAGCTTTCCGCCGGCGATGTCGTCGATGCGCGCTGCCAATTCGTCACCAACGATGGTTACGTGGCGGCGAATTACAATCACTTAGCCGCGGCACGGGTGGCCTGACCACTCGGCAGACGAGAAGTTCGTCGCCGATTCCAAAACAATCTTGCATCCACCATGCGGGGCTCCTGTGGCAAAGCAGAGCTACGACGTATCGTTGACCCGCCTCTTGCAGCACGAGGGCGGCTACACGAACCATCCCGCCGACCCCGGCGGACCGACAAATTTCGGCATCACAATTTATGACTACCGCAAGTACGTGAGGCCGGGGGCGACCGCGGCCGATGTCAAGGCCATGAATATTGAAGACGCCAAGGCCATCTATCGCGCGAAATATTGGGACGCGCAGCGTTGCGACGAGCTGCCGGCCGGCATCGACTACGCCGTATTCGACTACGGCGTGAATTCCGGCATCGGCCGCTCGAAGAAAGTGTTGCAGCGCGTGGTCGGCGTCGCGGCCGACGGGATGCTAGGGCCGCAGACCATGCGCGCGGCGGCGACTTGCGATCCCGAAACTGTCATCATCGCGATCTGTGATGAGCGGCTGCGTTTCTTGAAAGCGTTGCGCACCTGGCCGGTGTTCGGCAAGGGCTGGCAGCGGCGCGTGATCGACGTGCGCGCGGTGTCCCTCACCATGGCGGCGCACGCCGCGACCGTGCCGGAAACGTTGCAAAGTCCGACGACAGGCAAGGCGCCGAAGGAGGCTGCTTCCGCGAGCACGGTTGCCGCAAGCGGTGCGATCGGCGCAGCCGGCGCCGTCGTCGCCGGTGCAAGCGCGAGCCTCAACGGGTGGCAAATCGGATTGCTTGCGGTCGTCGTCTTCATGGTGGCGGCCATCGCGGTTCACTTCGTCAGCAAGAAAGATTGAGCCATGTGGGAAAATATCAAGGTCCGGTTCGGGCATTCAGTCACTATCCTGTGGGCGCGCATCGTGACGTTGGGGGGTGCCGTGCTGGCGGCGCTATTGTCGCTTTCGGTTGATCCGGACGTCAGCGGCGCAATCCAGAGCGTGCTGCGGCCGAAGTTCATCCCTTATTACGTGATCGCGATTGGGCTCGTCACCGAGCTGGCGCGGCGGCGTACGGTCAATCGGCAGACCGATGCCAGCAACAAGGTTATCGACTGATGCTCGCCACGATCCTCGGTTGGCTCGGCAATCTTATCGGCGGTCCGTTCGCCAAGGCGGCGGTCGATGCCTATCGCGCCAAGCTCGCGTCGGAAAACACCGGCGCGAAGATCGCCGCCGATCTGAAGGCGCGCGAATTGGCGGTCGAACAGCGCGAGCGCGAGCTCGCGACGCAGGTGGTGATCGCCGAGCAGGGGCGCTGGTATACGGCGCTGCCGCGCCCGCTGTTCGCGTTCGCCTTCATTATATATGTTTGGAAGGTGGTGGTGTGGGACACAGTTTTGGGTTGGGGGACGACCAACCCGCTGTCGGGCCAGGTGGCGCAATGGGCGATGATCGTGCTGACCGCTTATTTCGGCGGCCGCAGCATGGAGAAGGTGGCGCGGATTCTCGGTCGCAGATGAGCCGCGCTTGGCAAGGCTGCTTACGCCCGCCACACTCGCCGCGATTCTTGGACCATTTGTTGTCGATGGACCGCGGAGCCTTTCCCCGATGGACGTATTCGAAGCCGTTGCCTCGCGTTATTCCTGCCGCGCCTTTCTGCCGACGCCGGTGCCGGAGGCGACCGTGCGCGACATCGTCGAGCGGTCCGCGCGGGCGCCGTCGGCCGGCAACATGCAGCCCTGGCGCATCTACGCCATCGCCGGTGAGCGGGTCGACGCGTTGAAGGCGCTGCTGGCGCCGCGCATGGATGAATTGCCGAAAGGCGAGGGCGGCGACTACCGGATCTATCCCGATCCGATGGCGGAGCCCTATCGCTCTCGGCGCTTCGAGGTGGGTGAGCTGCTCTATAGGTCCATCGACGTGCCGCGGGCCGACAAGCCGGCCCGCTACCGGCAATACGCCCGCAATTTCCAGTTTTTCGGCGCCCCCGTCGGATTGTTTTTTGCGCTCGAGCGTTCATTCGGTGTGGCGCAATGGGCTGACATCGGCGGACTGTTGCAGACAGTGGCGCTGCTCGCGCGCGGCCACGGTTTGCACACATGCCCGCAACAGGCCTGGGTTTCTTTCCACCGCACGGTGCGGTTCTTCTTGAATCTCCCCCCCGAACTCATGATTTACTCGGGTATGGCGCTTGGCTTTGCCGATGAGAGCGCCCCCATCAACGCCTGGCGCTCGCCGCGCGCGCCAGTGTCTGCCTATGCCTCGTTTGACGGCTTCGAAAGCTAGCGGAAACAGACGGTTAGACCCACTTGTTCAGGCCGCATTCACCGGCCACCCACTATTAGAAGCCCCATGCCGGTCGTTTACCGCCTCTTTGCCCTCATTTTGCTTGGCTCCATGGCCGTCACGGCCACGTCGGCGGCTGACACCGAGCATTCGCGCCGCGCATGCCTGACCAAGGCGGAGCAGCGCGCGGTGGTCGCCAGCCATAGGGCGATCTCGCTCGGCCGTGCCATCCGTTCCGCCCATCGGCACGGCCATCATGGCGAGGTTCTACGGGCCCGTCTTTGCCACCGGGACGTTCGGCTCGTCTATGTGCTGACTCTGCTGGCGCGCAATGGCAAAGTGAGGCGTGTGACCGTCGACGCTGCCAATGGCCGCGTTCTCGGCGGGCATTGACCGGAGCTGACCACCGTGCGCCTCCTCGTTGTCGAGGACGACCCCGACCTCAATCGCCAACTCGCAACCGCGCTGACCGACGCGGGCTACGTTGTCGACCGTGCATTCGATGGCGAAGAGGGCCATTACCTCGGCGAGTTCGGAGCCCTATGACGCCGTCATCCTCGACATCGGCCTGCCCAAGATGGACGGCATTTCCGTGCTGGAAGCCTGGCGGCGCACCGGCCGCTCAATGCCCGTGCTCATGCTGACCGCGCGCGACCGCTGGAGCGACAAGGTGCAGGGCTTCGACGCCGGGGCCGACGATTATGTCGCCAAGCCGTTCCATCTCGAAGAAGTGCTCGCCCGCGTGCGCGCGCTTCTGCGCCGCTCCGCCGGTCACGCCAAAAGCGAATTCACCTGCGGGCCGGTTCGTCTCGATACCCGCACCGGGCGCGTCTCGGTCGACGGCAATCCGGTCAGGCTCACCAGCCACGAATACCGGCTGCTGGCCTATCTGATGCACCACACCGGCCGTGTGGTCTCGCGCACTGAATTGGTGGAGCACCTCTACGACCAGGACTTCGACCGCGATTCCAACACCATCGAAGTGTTCGTCGGCCGCATCCGCAAGAAACTAGGGGTCGAGATCATCCAGACCGTGCGCGGTCTCGGCTATCTGCTCACCTCGCCTGATACGCGCTAACGCATGCGCGCCAATTCCCTTGCGCTGCGCCTTTTCCTTTCCGCCACCGCCTGGGCGGTAATCATCTTGTTCATCACAGGCGTTGTGTTGTCGTCGCTCTACCGGCAAGCCGTGGAGCGATCCTTCGACCGCCGGCTCAACGTCTATTTGCGCACGTTGGTCGCCGACCTTGCTTCGCCCGACGAAAGTGGCGGCAAGTTTCCGCAATCGCTCGGCGAGCCGCTATTCGAACTGCCGCTGTCGGGCTGGTACTGGCAGGTGACGCGGCTCGACCCGGGCAAACACCAAATTCGTTCCTCGCGCTCGCTGTGGGATGGCGGTTTGCCGCATCTGGAGGAGGAAGGCGTCGCGCCCAGCCGTGATGGCTCGCGCGAGGGCTATATTGCCGGTCCCGAGAACCAGCGTCTGCGCCAAGTCGAGCGCAATATCGATCTCGGCAACGAGGGCCATTATCTGGTTGCCGTCGCCGGCGACGCGGCAGAGATCGACGGCGAGATCCGCTCATTTGACCAGGCGCTGGTGATCACGTTTGTGATCCTGGCGGCGGTGCTGTTGCTGACCACCATGTTCCAGGTTCGCTTCGGGCTCGCCCCGCTCAAGCGCATCACCGATAGCCTCGCCGCCATCCGTGCCGGCCGGGCCGAGCGCCTAGCCGGGCAATTCCCCGAAGAGATCGCGCCGCTCGCGCGGGAAACCAATGAGCTGATCGACGCCAACAAGGAAATTGTCGAACGCGCACGCACCCATGTCGGAAATCTGGCGCATGCGCTGAAAACACCGCTATCGGTGATGGTCAACGAGGCGTCAGCGCGCACGCACGACCCGTTGGCCAGCAAGGTGCTGGAGCAGGCCGCCATTATGCGCGACCAGATCGCCCGCCATCTCGAACGCGCGCGGCTGGCGGCACGGCTGACTGTGGTCGGTACCGTGACTGACGTTAAACCGGTGGTCACGTCGCTCGCGCGCACCATGGAGAAGATTCATCATGATCGCGGCATTGCCGTCGACGTGCGTGCTGACGACAAGGTGCGGTTTCGCGGCGAACGGCCCGATCTGGAAGAGATGATTGGCAACCTGGTGGACAACGCCTGCAAGTGGGCGAGTTCGCGCGTCGCTGTCGAGGTCGTGCGCGGCTTGGCCGATGCGGAAAATGACGCGCAGACTGTGCGCATCATTGTTGACGACGATGGCCCCGGGCTGTCGGCGGCCGAGCGCGAGCAGGCCGCCAAGCGTGGCCGCCGGCTCGACGAAACCAAGCCGGGTTCGGGCCTCGGATTGTCTATCGTGGTCGATCTTGCAGCGCTTTACGGCGGTGAACTCAAGCTAGGTGCGGCCCCGCTTGGAGGCCTGCGCGCCGAGTTGGTGCTGCCGGCAGGGTGAGTGGGGTTTGATTCGACGAACCGCGGATGTCGACTTTTTCCCCCGTGTCGGAGTTTTGCCCTATTCGTCGCATCTCGTTACATTTAATATTTGCCGCGTGACGGATTCGCCTGATTTTCCACCGATTTCTCCCGGGAGTTGTAATGTCCATCTTCAAGTTCGCTGCCGTCGGCGCCGTCGGTTTCCTGCTCGTCGGCTGCGCCGGCACGCCAGACGGACCGGGGCCGCGTGAGAACACCGGCACCTTGCTTGGCGCCGGGACCGGGGCGTTGCTCGGTGCGGCAGTTGCGGGTGGCGGAACAGGCGACCGGCTTGCGGGCGCCGCGATCGGCGGTCTGGTTGGTGGCCTGATTGGCAACCGCATCGGCGCTTCGCTCGACGAGCAGGACCGCCGACGCGCCTATGCCGCGCAGGAAGAGGCGCTGGAACACGGCAGGTCGGGCGTCGCTACCTCCTGGCGCAACCCCGATAGCGGCCATTATGGCGCTTTCGTCCCGGGTCCGTCTTATGTGGACAATGGACGCAACTGCCGATCTTACACCCACACCATTTATATTGGTGGCGAGCCACAGACGGCCCGCGGCGTCGCATGCCGCAATCGCGACGGCAGCTGGACGCCGGTCAGTTAAGACCGTCTCGAAACATCCTTTGAGCGTTCTTGGTGTACGTCGTTGATCGGCGAACCGGAGCGCCTCGTGCTGCGGAGCGGCAGCGATAGTGACGCCGAACTCGGCCTGGCGCAGTTGTGCGGCATCGCACGCGATCAGCCCCACGGGGCTCCGTGCATCGGTCAGACTGCCCGGCTGTTCTTTTGCCCGCGCTGGCGAGAGGCTCCAGCGAGAAGCCTTATGGGCCTGAAATCCTGGTTTTTCCGGCTTTCCGCGCCATTTGATTTTGCGCATTGCCGCCACGATTACACGTGATGTATGCCCTCAACCGTGAGGCTCCCCGGTGCCTCAGGCGCCAAGGCAGGCAATTTTCAGGTAATTCGATTCGATGGCCCTATGGTTCGTGTTTGCGCTGATGACCGCGGCAGCGGTCTTCGCGGTGCTGTGGCCGCTGTCCCGGCGCGGCGTGAGCCAGCGTGGGGGCAGTGACATTGCCGTTTACCGTGATCAGCTCGACGAAATCGCCCGCGATCACGCGGTGGGACTGATCGGGGAGGCAGAGGCGCAGGCCGCCCGGGTGGAGGTCTCACGCCGACTGATCGCCGCCGCCGACAGCGTCGAAGCGGGCGGCGAATCCACCGCCGATGCGGCTCCAAGCGCCCGCGACCGATCGTCGCTATGGCGCCGCCGTATCACCGCCGCAGCCGCGCTGCTGCTGGTGCCGATCGGCGCCGCAGCGCTCTATCTCCATCTCGGCTCGCCGCAATTGCCGGGCGAACCGCTGGCGGCACGTCTCAACGCCATCCATCAGAACAGCCCGATTGCCAAGCTGGTCGCGCAGGTGGAAACCCATCTCGCCAAGAATCCGAACGACGTACGTGGCTATGAAGTATTGGCGCCGGTCTATCTGCGTCTCGGCCGCTTTCAGGACGCGGTGCGCGCGCGCCGCAAGGTGATCGAGCTCTCTGGCGACAACGCAACGCGCGAGGCCGACCTCGGTGAAGCGCTGATTGCCGCTGCCAATGGCGTGGTCACCGACGAGGCCAAGACCGCCTTCGAAGACGCGCTCAAGCTCGATCCGAACGAGCTCAAGGCCCGGTTCTTCACCGGCATGGCCGCGCAGCAGGACGGCAATATCGAGAAAGCCGCCGCGATCTGGCGCGGTATGCTGGCGAAAGCCCCATCGGATGCGCCGTGGGTGCCCTCCGTGCAGCGCGCCCTCGCCGGTATCGGCAAGCCGGTTAGTCCCGCCGTTGCGGCCGCGCCGCGGGGGCCGAGTGCCGCGCAAATTGCCGGTGCCGCCAATATGAGCATGAACGACCGCGCCGCGATGATCCGCGGTATGGTGGGAAAGCTCGCGGCGCGCCTCAAACAAAATGGCGACGATGTCCCCGGCTGGCTGCAACTCGTGCGCTCCTACCGGGTGCTCGGTGAGACCAAGAACGCGCGGCTCGCTGTGGCCGATGCCGAACGCGCGCTGAAAGACAACCCCGAGAAGCTGCGCTCCTTCAAGGAAGCCGTCAACGCGGCCGGGCCCGCCGCGCCGCCTGTTGCTCCGCCAACGGCTGCCGCGCCGGGACCGAGCGCAGCCGACGTCGCCGCCGCTTCCAAGATGGGCACCGAAGACCGCAGCGCCATGATCTACTCCATGGTGGCGCGGCTCGCACACCGGCTAAAGCAGAATGGTGGTGACGTCGCGGGATGGCAGCGGCTCTTGCGTGCTTATATGGTGTTGGGGGAGCGCGAGAAGGCGCTGGCCGCCGCCGCGGATGCGCGCAGGGCGCTGGCCGGCGACCCGGACAAACTTCGGCAGCTTGACGATATCGTCAAGAGCCTGAGGCTCTAGTGCCGCCGATTTGAAGTTCCTGCACCACTTGCGACAACCTCGACCAGGAACTTCAAATCGAAAGCGGCACTAGAATCATAGATTTGCTAGTGTCCCTTTGGTTCCGACGCTTGTAAACAAAGGTGCTGCTAAGGGATACAAGCGTCGGAACCGGGACACTAGAGTTGAGCAGGATCGAAACAGAATGACCCGCAAGCAGCGACGGCTGGTTCTCATCGGCGGCAGCGGCGTCGTGTTGGCGGTCGCGGTCGGTCTGGTGCTTAGCGCGATGAGCAACTCGATCGTATTCTTCCGCTCGCCGAGCGAGATCGCGCAAGAGCAACTGGCGCCGGGCACGCGCGTGCGCATCGGCGGGCTGGTCGAAAACGGCAGCGTGAAACGCAGTGGCAACCTCAACATCAGCTTCAAGGTGACTGACGGCCAGAACGCCATCGCGGTGCGCTATCAGGGTCTTGTGCCGGACCTGTTCCGTGAAGGGCAGGGGGTGGTGGCCGAAGGCAAGATTGAGCCCGGCAACACGTTGGTCGCCGACACGGTGCTCGCCAAGCACGACGAACGCTACATGCCGCGCGAGGTGGTGGACGCCTTGAAGAAATCCGGCCGCTGGCAGGAGGGTGAAACGCAAACCGCCAAAGGGACGGCGAAATGATCCCCGAACTCGGTCACTACGCCCTGGTGTTGGCGCTGGCGCTCGGTCTCATCCAGTCGGTGGTGCCGGTGATCGGCGCGCGCACCGATGACGGCATGTTGATGCGGCTCGGCAATTCCACGGCGTTGATGCAGTTCTTCTTCGTCGCGCTGTCGTTTGCGGCGCTGACGGCCTGTTTCGTAACCTCGGACTTTTCGGTCTCGGTGGTCTACGAGAATTCCCACTCGTTGATGCCGCTCATCTACAAATTCACCAGCGTGTGGGGGAACCATGAAGGCTCGATGCTTCTGTGGGTCCTCATCTTGTCGCTGTTCGGCGCGCTGGTGGCGGCCTTCGGCACCAACCTGCCGCTGACGTTGAAGGCGCTGGTCTTGGCGGTGCAGTCCTGGGTCGCGTCCGCCTTCTATCTTTTTATCCTGCTTACCTCCAATCCGTTCGTCCGCCTGCAGCCGGCGCCGTTCGAGGGCCGCAGCCTCAATCCGGTGCTGCAGGACCCAGGCCTCGCTATCCATCCGCCGCTGCTCTATCTCGGCTATGTCGGCTTTTCGATCGCCTTTTCCTTCGCCATCGCCGCGCTGATCGACGGCCGTATTGACGCAGCTTGGGCACGCTGGGTGCGGCCGTGGACGCTGGCTGCCTGGATGTTCCTGACGCTCGGCATCGCCATGGGTTCGTACTGGGCCTATTACGAGCTCGGCTGGGGCGGTTTCTGGTTCTGGGACCCGGTCGAGAATGCCTCGCTGATGCCGTGGCTCGCGGGCACGGCGCTGTTGCATTCGGCGGTGGTGATGGAAAAGCGCAATGCGCTGAAGGTCTGGACCATCCTGCTCGCCATTCTCACCTTCTCGCTGTCGCTGGTCGGCACCTTCCTGGTGCGCTCGGGCGTGCTTACCTCGGTGCATGCCTTCGCCACCGATCCGCGGCGTGGCATTTTCATCCTGGCCATTCTTGTGGTGTTCATCGGCGGCGCGCTGTCGTTGTTCGCCTGGCGGGCGCCGCTTTTGAAGCAGGGCGGATTGTTCGCGCCGGTATCGCGTGAAGGCGCGTTGGTGCTCAACAACCTGTTCCTCACCACCGCGTGTTTGACGGTCGTGGTCGGCACACTTTATCCGCTGGCGCTCGAGGCCCTGACCGGCGCGAAGATCTCGGTTGGTCCGCCCTATTTCAACCTGACCTTTGCGCCGCTGTTCATCCCGCTGATGTTTGCCATGCCGTTCGGGCCATTGCTCGCCTGGAAGCGCGGTGACTTGTTGGGCGCGGCGCAGCGGTTGATGGCGGCTTTCGGTGTCGGCCTTGTGGCAGTCGCTGCTGCTTTCGTTGTGGCGGGCGGCAAATCGGCACTGGCGCCGTTCGGCATCGGCCTGGCGTTCTTCGTGATCGCGGGCGCGCTGACCGATCTTGTCGAGCGCACCAGTCTGTTCCGCGCGCCGTTTGCTACGGTGCGCGCGCGCGCCAAGGGCCTGCCGCGCTCGACCTGGGGCACCGCAATGGCCCATTGTGGGTTGGCGCTGACATTGCTGGGCATCGTCGGCGTGACCAATTGGGCGACCGAGCGGATCGTCGCCGTCAAGCCAGGGCAGTCCATTTCGTTGTCGGGCTACGACTTCAAATTCGACGGGATGGACAAGCGCACCGGGCCGAACTTCACCGCGGTCGGTGCTCGCTTTAGCGTGCGACAAGGCGGCGTGCCGGTCGGCGTTATGGAGTTGGCCCGGCGTACTTTCGGCGCGCGCGGCATGACAACCACTGAATCGGCCTTGATGACGCGCGGCTTGAGCCAGCTTTACCTGTCGCTCGGCGACAGTGAAGCCAACGGTGCGATCGGCGTGCGCATCTACTACAAGCCAATGGTGCTGCTGATCTGGATCGGCGCCATCGTGATGATGTTGGGCGGTGCGCTGTCGCTGTCGGATAGGCGCTTGCGGGTGGGGGCGCCCAAACCTGCGGCGAAGTCGTCGCTCCAGCCGGCGGAGTAGTCGTCATGCGCCGCTTCGCATTTGCCGCCATCTTTTTCGCGCTGGTGCTGCCGAGCGTCGCGTTTGCAGTAACGCCGAACGAGATGCTGAAGAACCCGGCGCTCGAAGCCCGGGCGCGGCATCTGTCGAGCGAACTGCGCTGCATGGTCTGCCAGAACGAATTGATCGACGATTCGGCGGCGCCACTGGCGCACGATCTGCGGGTGCTGGTGCGCCAGCGAATCAAAGCCGGCGACACCGACCAGCAGGTGCTCGACTATCTGGTGGCGCGCTACGGCGAGTTCGTGCTGCTCAGGCCGCGCTTCGAATTGCACACGTTGCTGCTGTGGAGCCTGCCGCCGGTGGCGCTTTTCGCCGGCATGGTGGGAATCTTCTTCGCCATGCGCCGGCGGAACTCGGCAGGCAAGGAAGCGCCTGCGCTGACGGCGGAAGAGCAGCAACGGATTGCGACTTTGGTCGAACGCCACACCGGCCAGGACCCCATATAAGCCACTGAATTTCAAATAAAAAAATTTAGGCCGCACCTTACAAAAGTTTAATGCGCCCGTCAGGACATTGTAAGGCGCGGCACGCCATCTTGGGATTCGAACACGGCGCGAGATGCGCCACCCCGAATCCAGATGGAGCTGTCTTTGATGACCCACAGCGTCACTCCCGCTCCGGAGCGTCCGAGGAAGCGACGTGTGTTGTCGGCCCGCCGTATTGCTCTCCTCGCGACTTCCGTTGCCGGTCTCGGCGCCGCCGCCCTCGTGGTCGGCCCCGGTTTGAACTTCTCTCACGGCTATTCGGTTGCGCTCGCTCAGAATTTGAGCGAACAGGCCCATAAACTTCAGGCGCCTGTCGGCTTCGCCGACATTGTAGCCAAGGTGAAGCCGGCCGTGATTTCCGTCCGCGTCAAGATGGACGGTGGATCAGCCACGACCGGCGTCGGTGACAACCAAATTCCTCCCGGCCTGCGTGAGTTCTTCCGCCGCTTCGGTATGCCGGGTTTCCCCAACAATATGCCGAAGGGGCATGGCCACAACGTGATCCTTGGCCAAGGCTCTGGCTTTTTCATTTCGGCCGACGGCTACGCGGTGACCAACAACCATGTTGTCGAAAACGCCGAAAGCGTTGAGGTCAAGACTGATGACGGCAAGGCTTACAAGGCCAAAGTCATCGGCACCGATCCGCGCACCGACTTGGCGCTGATCAAGGTCGACGGCAGCGGCTATCCTTATGTGAAGCTCGCCGACAAGACACCGCGCATCGGTGATTGGGTGCTTGCCGTCGGCAATCCGTTCGGGCTTGGCGGCACTGTGACCGCCGGCATCGTCTCGGCGCGCGGGCGTGACATTAACGCGAGTCCCTACGACGACTTCATCCAGATCGACGCGCCGGTGAACAAAGGCAATTCCGGCGGCCCGGCTTTTGATGTCGAAGGTAACGTGATCGGCGTGAATACCGCGATCTATTCGCCGTCGGGCGGTTCGGTCGGCATCGCGTTCGCGATCCCCGCCGAGACCGTGAAGACCGTGATTGGCCAGCTCAAAGAGCACGGCATGGTCACCCGCGGCTGGATCGGCGTGCAGATCCAGCCGGTGACCAAAGATATTGCCGACAGCCTCAGTCTGAAGAAGGCGCAGGGCGCGCTGGTGGCTGCGCCGCAGCCGAACAGCCCGGCTGAAAAGGCAGGCATCAAGGCCGAAGACGTCATTACGGCCGTCAACGGTAAGACGGTGAAGGACGCCCGCGATCTCGCCAAGAAGATCGGCGCCATGCCGCCGGGCGCCAAGGTCGACCTCAGCATCGTGCGTGACGGTTCCGAGCGGACGGTTTCGCTCCAGCTCGGTACCTTGCCGAAGAACGTCGAGGCGAAGGTCAGCACGCCCTCCGATAAGAAGAGCGACAGCGTCGATCTCGCCAAGCTCGGCCTGACGCTGGCGCCTGCCAGCCGTGTTGCCGGTGCCGGCGACAAGGGCGTGGTGGTGACCGATGTCGACTCGTCGGGCGTCGCCGCCGACCATGGCTTCTCCACCGGCGACGTGATCCTCGAGGTCGCCGGCAAGAACGTTTCAACACCCGCGGAAGTGCGCAACGAGATCGCCAGTGTGCGCTCGCAAGGCAAGCACGCCGTACTGATGCGGGTGAAGTCGGGTTCCAATACCCGGTTTGTTGCCCTGCCGATCAAGCAGGGCTGAGTTTGGGGGCGTCCCACCGGCATCCGTCGCCCCCGCCGGTGGAACGACCTCAACGGGACGGGCTTCGGCCTGTCCCGACTAATTCCGGGAGGCGGACAAACGCGCGAAAGGCGCGCCGCCTCCCGGCCGGAACTCCAACCCTGGCATCCGTCGCCCCCGCTGGGGTGGGGTCGTGGAGGGGGTGGCGGGCCAAATCCGCCACCCCCTTGCGTACGAGCAGAGGAATACGGAGCCGGCTGGACGACGCATGCGTTATGGCGACGCAAAAGGGGGCTTGACCCGTCACCGAATAGACTGAAATTGGTGTGACCGATGCCCACATACCCGAATACTGAAGGGCAGCGTGTATTCGGCCGGACGGCCGATGCCGAACCGGATCGGACCGCCATGCGGATTCTGGTGATCGAGGACGACCGAGACGCCGCCGATTATCTAGTCAAGGCGTTTCGCGAGGTCGGCCATGTGGCCGACGCCGCCACAGATGGCGAGGACGGCTTGGCCATGGCCCAGGACGGCCAGTACGACGTTCTCATCGTCGACCGTATGCTGCCCAAGCGCGATGGGCTGTCCGTGATCGGCACCCTGCGTGACCAAGGCAACGAAACTCCCGCACTGATCCTTTCCGCCCTGGGCCAGGTCGATGACCGCGTAAAGGGCCTCAGGGCCGGCGGCGACGACTACCTGCCCAAACCCTATTCGTTCTCCGAGTTGCTGGCGCGGGTCGAGGTACTGTCGCGCCGACGTGGCTCGCGCACTGAGGAAACTGTCCTGCACGTCGGCGATCTCGCACTCGACCGGCTGTCGCACCAGGTGCGGCGCGGTGAGGAGGAGATTTCTCTGCAGCCGCGCGAATTCCGCCTGCTGGAGTACCTGATGAAGCACGCCGGCCAGGTGGTGACCCGCACCATGTTGCTGGAGAACGTGTGGGACTACCATTTCGACCCGCAAACAAACGTCATCGACGTGCACATCTCGCGTTTGCGCTCGAAAATCGATAAAGGTTTCTCCCAGCCGCTTTTGCACACCATCCGCGGCGCGGGATACATGATACGTGACGGCGCTCGGTAAACTATTCCGAACCACCACATTCCGGCTGACGCTGGTCTATTTGACCGTGTTTGCGCTGTTCGCCGCGTTTTTGTTGGCCTATTTCGCGCTCAACACCCGCCGCCTGATCGACGAGCAGATCACCGACACCGTCAATGCAGAGATCACCGGGCTTTCCGAGCAGTACCGGCAGGGCGGAATTCGCCGCCTGGTGATCACGATCGACGCACGCGCCCGCCGGCCTGGCTCCAGCCTCTATCTCGTCACCACCTTCACCGGTCAGCCGCTTGCCGGCAATGTCACCGCGTTGCAGCCGGGGATCCTCGACAAGCCCGGCTGGACCGAGACCATCTACCGGCGTCTCGACGAGGCTGAGGGAACGACGCCGCGCCAAACACATCCAGAGCACCATGCGCTGGTGCGGGTGTTCCAATTGCCTGGCGGCTTCCGCCTGCTGGTTGGCCGCGACCTGGAAGAGCGCGAACGGCTTTATCGCATTGTGTTGGCGGCCGGACGCTGGTCGGTCGCCATCGTTCTGGTGCTGGGATTGGCCGGCGGCCTGTTCGTGTCGCGGCGTGTCTTGCGGCGCGTCGACGCCATGACGGAAACCACGCGCACCATCATGGAGGGCGACCTTGGCGAGCGGCTGCCGGTCGCCGGTACCGGCGATGAAATCGACCGGCTGGCCGAGAACCTCAATCAGATGCTCGAGCGCATTGAATCGCTTATGCGCGGCCTGAAGGAGGTGTCCGATAACATCGCGCACGACCTCAAGACGCCGCTCACGCGACTGCGCAATAGGTCCGAACAGGCACTGCGCACCGCCAAGACCGACGACGAATACCGCGCCGCGCTGGAAGCGACCATCGACGAGTTGGACGCGCTGATTACGACTTTCAACGCATTGCTGATGATTGCGCGCGCGGAATCAGGGCAAGCGCGCGAGGATATGGTGGATTTCGACGCCGCTGAGATCGTGCACGATATCGGCGAGCTCTACGAGCCATTGGCCGAGGAGAAGGGCATCGCGCTCAAGGTCGAGGCCGAGGCGCCGCTCCCGGTCAAGGGAAACCGCGAACTGGTCAGCCAGGCGCTCGCCAATCTGATCGACAACGCCATCAAGTATGCCGAACCGCCGCCGCGACCGCTCGACGGCGAGCGCGTGCCAGCGGAGATCGTGGTGAGCGCCGACGATACCGGCGACCGCATTCTGCTGACCGTCGCCGACCGCGGTCCGGGCATTCCGGATGCCGACCGTGCTCGCGTGGTAGAGCGGTTTGTGCGGCTGGAGCAAAGCCGCTCGCAGCCGGGGTCCGGGCTGGGTTTGAGCCTGGCCGCCGCGGTGGCGCGGCTGCATGGCGGGGACCTAACGTTGGCCGACAACGACCCTGGCCTGAAAAGCATCATTGCCTTGCCGCGGGGAGCACCGGTACAGAGGCGGGATGACGCCACCCTCGAAGCCCCAAGCAGCGACCACAGCGCTGTCCAAGACGGTACTCAAGCCGGAGTTCAAGACGGCGCCAAGGTCAACGCCTGACGCTGGCGGGCCTGGCGAGGGCATCGCTTTGTGCGAGGCCATCGTCACCGCGCCGATGCTGATCGACGCCGAGGCGGCCGAGGCGCGACTCGCCGGCTGGCTGGCCGACTTACCGGAGGCGCAAGGGTCGGCGCTCAAGGTGCTGCTGACCCATTATCCCATCGTCAAGACGCTACTGGAAAGCCTGACCGAAAGCTCGCCCTATTTATGGGAACTCATCACTCGCGACGGGCAACGCCTGCTGCGCGTAATGGACGCAGCGCCAGAGCCCCACCTTGTCACGCTGTTGACCGACCATGGCCGCGCCGCGGCCAATACCGAGGACATCGAGGAGGCGATGCGGCAGTTGCGCCGTATGAAAGCCGAGGCCACGCTGCTGATCGCGCTCGCCGATATCGGGGGCGTCTGGCCGATCATGCGCTGCGCGCGCGCGCTCACGGATCTCGCGGATACGGCGGTCGGCGCCGCCACCCACTTCCTGCTGGCTGAGGCTGCGCGCGCCGATCGGCTTGCGCCTCCGGACCCTTCGGCGCCGCAAATCGACAGCGGCTACATCGTGCTGGCGCTCGGCAAGATGGGCGGTTTTGAGCTCAACTATTCGAGCGATATCGACCTCATCGTTTTTTACGACCCGGAGGCGCCGGCACTGCCTGACGATATCGAGCCGGGACCGATGTTCGTGCGGCTGACGCAGCGGCTGGTCAAGCTGCTCCAGGAGCGCACGGCCGACGGCTACGTCTTCCGCACCGACTTGCGCCTCCGTCCTGACCCATCTTCGACTCCGATCGCCGTGTCGAAGGCGGCGGCGCTCGCTTACTACGAGAGCGTCGGCCAGAATTGGGAGCGCGCTGCGATGATCAAGGCGCGGGCCTGCGCCGGCGACGTTGCGGCGGGCGAGGCGCTGCTCAACGACCTGTCGCCCTTCGTGTGGCGCAAGTATCTCGACTTCGCCGCCGTCGCCGATGTGCAAGCGATGAAGCGGCAGATCAACGCGTATCGCGGCCACGGCGAGATCGCGGTCGAAGGCCACAACATCAAGATTGGCCGTGGCGGCATCCGCGAAGTCGAGTTTTTCGCACAGACCCAGCAGCTGATCGCCGGCGGACGCAATCCGTCCTTGCGCGACCGCGCCACGCTCACCACTCTCGACAAGCTTGCCGAAGATCGCTGGATCGAGACTGACGCGTGCGACGACATGAAGGCGGCCTATTGTTTTCTGCGTACGGTCGAGCACCGGCTACAGATGGTGCATGACGAGCAGACGCAGGCGCTGCCCGGCGAGCGCGAAGGGCTGGAGCGCTTCGCCCGCTTTCTCGGGTACGCGGACCGCGATGCTTTTGCCGAGGTGCTGGTTGGTCATCTCGACAAGGTGCAGCGCTATTACGCGCAATTGTTCGAAACCGAACCGGGCGCCGACAGGCCGACGCTCAAGTTTCCGGCGGATGCCGACGATCATAAGACGCTCGACCGATTGGCGGAGATCGGATTCAGCGCGCCGCTGGAAACCTCGGCGATCGTGCGCAACTGGTTCGCCGGCGGCTATCGTTCCCTGAAGGGAGACGTGGCGCGCCAAAACCTGGAAGAGCTGCTGCCGCTGCTGCTGGAGCAGTTGGCACGCTCCGACAACCCGGGCGCCGCGCTGTTGTTATTTGACCGCTTTTTGTCCAACCTGCATGCGGCAGGCCGGCTGTTGTCGCTCTTGCGGCAGAACCCGGAGCTGATCTCACTCATCACTTTGGTGCTGAGCATCGCCCCGCGGCTCGGCGATATCGTCGCGCGTTACCCGCAGGTGATGGACGCGTTGGTCGACCCGAGTTTCTTCGGGCCGCTGCCGGACGACGCGGAACTCGCCAAGCGAACTCGACGCGGCGCTGACGCAATCGCGCTACGACGAGGATCTGCTCGAGCGAATCCGTATGTTCGGACTGGAATACATGTTCCTGATCGGCGTGCGTATTCTCTCCGGCACCTTGACCGCGCGGCAGGCTGGAGAAGCCTTCGCACGCCTTGCGGACGCAGTGATCCGCGCCGTGCATCGCGCGGTGGCCGAGAATTTCGCCGTCACCTACGGCCATATGCACGGGGAGCAGACGGCGGTGCTCGCCATGGGAAAGCTCGGCGGCCGCGAGATGACGGCGACTTCCGATCTCGACTTGATCCTGATCTACGATTTTGACGAGGAGCACCCGGAGTCGGAAGGCGAAAAGCCGCTCTATGGCGCGCAATATTTCGCGCGGCTGACTCAACGGCTGATCAATGCGCTGACCGCACAGACCAACTATGGAGCGCTCTATTCGGTCGACATGCGGCTGCGCCCGTCGGGCCGTGCCGGGCCGCTGGCGACGCAGATCGCAAGCTTTACGGGCTATCAGGAGACCGAGGCTTGGACCTGGGAACATATGGCGCTTACCCGCGCGCGGGTGGTGTCGGCCCCGCCGGCATTTGAAGCGCGGGTGGGAAAAGCCGTGCGCGATATCCTACAGCACCCCCACGACGCGGAACTCATCGCCGGCGACGTGGTGGAGATGCGTTCGGCAATCGCCAAGGAAAAGGGCGATCGCGAGCGTTGGGATCTCAAATATGCCGCCGGGGGCCTCATCGATATCGAGTTCATCGCGCAATATCTGCAACTGGCGCATGGCCATGCACTGCCGGACATTCTCGATACCTCGACCGCGCGCGTGCTCGAGAAGGCGCGGGACCTGCGTGTGTTGCAGGCCGAAGATGCCGAAGTCCTAAGGCCGACGGTGCAGCTCTATCATGATCTGACGCAAATCCTGCGGCTGTGTTTGACGGGACCCTTCGATCCCAAGGCGGCAGGCGCCGGCCTGCTACGGCTCTTGGCGCGTGCCGCCGACGTGCCGGATTTTGCCGCGCTCGATGCGACGCTGATCGAAGCGCAAGCCAAAGTGCGCGAGAGCTTCGTCAGGATTTTGGGGAGGGCGCCTTAGCGCGTTGTCGGACGGTCAATACTTTCCTGGGCGAGAATTAAACGTCGGCGATTTGCCGATAGCGTACCGTCAGCGAAATTGGGCCTGAGCTTCGGGATTTAGCAAGCCACCCCGGCTTTATCCAATGGCCGTACATTGCTCCGGCTCCGCGCAATCAAGTCAACTAGCCGACCACGCCAACCGATCTAAGCAGCCGAGAGGGCCGCTGGGCGACCACTCGCATAGCGCGTGTCAATCAGCGTGGAAAAACATGCCAATTAACATATTGGGCGGCGACTTGTGATCATCATAACATCGTTTTATGATTCTGACTTTGATGGAGGACGCTATGAAAAATGCTGTTCTTGCTATTGCGGCGGCGGCGGTCATTGCCGGCGGGGCAATGACGAGCATGCCGACCCCGGCAAATGCGCGTTGCTATGGTTGCGCGGTCGGTGCTGGAGTCGCGGCTGGCGTTATTGGCGGCGCCATCATTGGCGGGGCGATCGCCAACAGCCGGCGACATTACTATTATGCGGAACCGCCCGTGTATGACGGTCCACCGGATGACGCGGTCGCCTACTGCATGCGTCAGTTTAAGTCATATGATCCGCGTACTGGTACCTATTTGGGCTACGACGGATATCGGCATCCGTGCCCTTGACGCTATCGACGCGGGTATCCAGGGCGGCGACCAAGAGAAGATATGCACTGCAATATTGAGTGACCGCCTTGTGGCGGTCGCTCCTTTACTTGAGCTGTGCCCTCCGATCAAGGCCGCGCACCGCAAGAGGTGCCACATCGCTGGCGGCTTAACCGCTGCATGTGCAATGTGTGTGCGCTGAAATGCACGCCCGATGACCGCGTGCCGGTGCTTTCCCTTTTCAAGTAGGGTAAAAGGGTCACGCCGCCTCTTCCTTCGGCAATTGACATTGCGGCTCGATCGGCAGGTGCACAACGACCAGGGTGCCTTTGCCGAGCGTCGAGCGGATGCGCATGTTGCCGCCATGCAGTTCGACCAGTGATTTTGATATCGCCAATCCCAGGCCGGAGCCTTGGTGACTTTTGGTGAGCTGGCTTTCCACCTGTTCGAACGGGCGGCCGAGCCGGCTGAGCGCATCGGCGGCAATACCGATGCCGGTGTCGGCGATCGACAGCACGATGCAATGCTCACTGGCGCGCCCACGCAGGGTGATGCGGCCGCCACCGGGCGTGAACTTTACGGCATTGGACAACAGGTTGAGCGCGATCTGTTTCAGCGCACGCCTGTCCGCGTGCAGGTGCAGATCGGGATCGATTTTGGAGGTCAGCGTCAGTTGCTTTTCCTGCGCGCGTCCGGACACCACCCGCATCGCGTCGGCAAGCAGCGGATCGAGCGCGAGGTCCTCGAAATCGAGGCGGATACGGCCGGCCTCGATTTTGGCCATGTCGAGCACGTCGTTGATGACGTCGAGCAGGTACTGCCCACTGCTGTGGATGTCGCCGCAATACTCCTGATATTTCTCGGCGCCGAGCGGGCCGAACATGCCCGACTCCATGATCTCGGAAAATCCGATGATGGCGTTGAGCGGCGTACGCAACTCATGGCTCATATTGGCAAGGAATTTCGACTTTGCCTGATTGGCTTCCTCGGCGCGGGTCTTCTCGGCGGCATATTTTCCCGCAAGCTCTGCGAACCGCTGCTGGGAAACCTGCAGGTCCGCGACCGTCGCCATCAGACGTTTTTCGCTGTCGAGCAGCTTTTCCTCGTGCATCTTTAGCGCGGTGATGTCGGTGCCGACCGAGACATAGCCCCCGTCCTTGGTGCGGCGCTCGCTGATATGCAGCCAGCGGCCGTCTTCGAGCTGCGCTTCGAATGTGCGTGCGCCGGGCTGCGTCGGACCATCGTTCACGATCTTGTTTCGCACGACCGGCTTACCGCCGGCGGCGACGACCGATTCATAAGAGGCGCCGGGCGCGATCGCCTCATCAGGCAGGTCATGCAGTTCCTGGAAGTTGGAATTGCATAGCACCAGTCGGTTATCGGCATCCCACAATACGAAGGCTTCCGGAATGGTCTCGATGGCATCGCGCAGCCGCATATCGGCAGCGGCGGTCTTCTCCACCAGGCTCTTTTGCTCAGTAACGTCGACGGCGATGCCGATCAGATGAGGCCCGGGCTCACCCGGCTGGCGCACCAATTCACAGCGCGTGCGCAGCCATACCCAATGGCCGTCGGCGTGGCGCATGCGGAAGGCCTGGTCAATCGTCGTCGTTCGGGCGTCGGCGAGCTCGGTGGCCAGCGCATAGAGCTGAGCGTCGTCGGGGTGGACGAGCGCGCTGACATCGCCGAAGGACAACAGGTCGTCCTTAGTCTGTAATCCCAGGATGTCGAACATCGATTGCGACCAGAAAATGCGGCCACGCGCCAGATCCCAGTCCCACAAGCCGCAGCGGCCACGATTGAGCGCGGTTTCGATGCGGGTGCGCACGGTTTCGTAGATGGTGTCGGCTTCGCGCGCTCGCGTCGCCTGCCAATGAAAGGCGAAGCCGAGAATGAGCACGACGAAGCCGGTGGTCGCCGATAGGGTAATTGTGAGCGTGGTGAGCGAGCGCCAGCCGGCGAGGGCGGCATGGCGCGATTGCACCACCGCGATTTCGCCAAAGGGTGGGCGCAGCGCGCGCACGGTAGCGAGGGCGCGGCTGTTGTCGGGCAGCGTAATCTCCAGCACGCCAGCGCTGGCGCCAAACGTCGTGAGGGGTTGGCTGGCGCCGAGCACGTCGATCAAAGGGCGGCCAACAACGAGATCGGCGCCCGGCGAGGCGGCGGTGACCACGCCGGCTATGTTGGTGAGCAGAAAGCGGCGCCCATTGGCGGTTGCCCAAGCCGGTAGGGCGAGCGCAAGCCGTTCCTGCTGGTTCGCCACAGCGCCATCGTCATCCGCGAGTGACGGCTGCAATCGCTCGGCGGCGATGTCGGCGACCGCATCGAGCGTGACCGCCATATCGCTCAAGGTCTGTCGCTGGTGCTCGAGCAATTGCACGGCAGCGCCAACGCAGATGGTAGCCAGAAACGCTATGATGAGAACGGGGACCGCGCGGCGAAGCAGGGGCTCTGCGGTCAATAGCCGCCGGTAAGCCGGCTTGGCAATCGACTGCGCGAGACCCTTGATGGAATCGGAATGTGCAGACGCACTCGCCACGCTGGCGCGCGCCATGGACGGCCTCCCCTCGGAATTCCCCTTAGCACCCTCGAGACGGAAGGATGTGCCGCATCTCTCCGAATCACTATCGATTGGAATCGATGGCCGCTGATTTGTCGAGAGTCAGAAATCAATTATTTAAAAAGCGTTACCCACAAATAACGAAAGACCGGCAAACGGGTAGGGAGGTGGCAGCGTGGGTGCGGCCGGGCCGTCCGGGCTCGCTGCTGCGAGATGCCCCGGAATGAAGGAGGTAATTACGCTGCGGCCAGCGCGCGTTCGACGATGTCGGCGAGATCGCGCGACAGGCCGGGCGCGGCCTGGATGCGCTTGAGCGCGGCTTCTGCTTTCGATTGGCGGCCGGCTTCCAGCGTGCGCCAGTTGCGGAAGGCGGTGGCAAGCCGCGCCGAGATCTGCGGGTTCTTCGGATCGAGCGTCAGCACGGTGTCGGCGAGGAAGTCGTAACCGGCGCCGTCGGCGCGATTGAACTGGGTCGGATTGCCCTGCGCGAAGGCGCCGATCAGTGCGCGCACGCGGTTGGGGTTGGCCATCGAGAAGGCGGGGTGGCCGGTGAGATCGCGCACCTGTGCAAGCGTGCCGGCCTCGGGGACCGCGGCCTGCAGCGACAGCCATTTGTCGACCACCAGTGCGTCCGATTGATAGCGCCGATAGAAGTCGGCGAGCGCCTGGGCGCGCTGCGACCCATCGTGCAGCGAGAGCGTTGCCAGCGCCGCCATGCGGTCGGTCATGTTGTCGGCGGCCTCGTACTGACGCATGGCGCGGGCGATTGCGGCTTGCGAGCCTGCCGCCGCCATGAGATCGAGGCAGATGTTGCGTAAAGCGCGGCGGCCGGCGCCGGTGGCGTCGGGCGTAAAACCGCCGGGCACGGTCATGCGCTCGTAGGTGGTCTCGAGCGCCGCCTCGAGTACGGTGCCGATCTCGACGCGCAATGCCTTGCGGGCGCGGAACACGGCGTCGGGATCGATGTCCTTGCCGATCTCGCGCGCCACGTCGCCTTCGCCGGGCGGCACCAGCGCCAGCGCCACGAAGGCCGGCTCCAGCGCGGCGTCTTCCAGGATCGAAGCCAGCGCCACCATCAATTTGCCGTCGCCGCGCGGGGCTTTGTGCGCGCGCAGCGCCGTCACGTTGTCGATGAGCAGGCGCATGGAGATGGTCTGCAATGCCTGCCAGCGGTTGAACGGATCGCTGTCGTGGGCGGCGAGGAAGGCGAGGTCGTCGGACGTCAGATCCGTGACGAGCTTGATCGGGGCGGAGAAACCGCGATTGATCGACAACACCGGCGGCGCGGCGATGTCGGTGAATGTGTAGGTCGCCTTCGGCTCATTGAGCACCAGAACGCCGCGTTCGATTGCGCCGCCGGCCGCCAGTTTGAGCGGCAGGTCGTGGCCATCCTTGCCGACGAGGCCGAGCGCCAAAGGGATCACCATCGGCTCCTTGGTCGGCTGGCCTGGTGTGGGGGCGAGCATCTGCTTGGCGTCGAGCGTGTAGGTCCTGGCCGCCGCGTCGTAGCGGCCGCTGACGGTCACTTCCGGCGTGCCGGCTTGGCTGTACCAGCGCATGAACTGCGCCATGTCGCGGCCGCTGACGTCGGCGAAGCACTGGATGAATTGCTCGATGGTTGCGGCTTCACCGTCGTGGCGCTCGAAATAGAGGTCCATACCGGCGCGGAATTTTTCCGGTCCGATCAAGGTCTGCACCATGCGCACCACTTCCGCGCCCTTCTCGTAAACGGTCGCGGTGTAGAAGTTGTTGATCTCTTTGTAGGTCTCGGGCCGCACCGGATGCGCGAGGGGCCCCGCGTCCTCGACGAACTGCGCCGCCCGCAATCCGCGCACTTCGCTAATGCGCTTCACGGGCCGTGAGCGCATGTCGGAGGAGAATTCCTGATCGCGGAAGACGGTGAGGCCTTCCTTCAGACAAAGCTGAAACCAGTCGCGGCAGGTGATGCGGTTGCCGGTCCAGTTATGGAAGTATTCGTGGGCGATGACGGCTTCGATGCCGGCGTAGTCAGAATTGGTCGCGGTCTCCGGCGTCGCCAGCACGTATTTGTCGTTGAAAACGTTGAGACCTTTGTTCTCCATCGCTCCCATGTTGAAGTCGGAGACGGCGACGATCATGAATATATCGAGATCGTATTCGCGGCCGAACGCTTGCTCATCCCAGCGCATGGAGCGTTTGAGCGAATCCATGGCGTAGGCGCAGCGGTCTTCCTTGCCATGCTCGACGTAAATGCGCAGCGCCACGTCGCGCCCTGACATGGTGCGAAACTTGTCTTCCACGCAGGCGAGATCGCCGCCCACTAGCGCGAACAGATAAGAGGGTTTCGGATGCGGGTCATGCCAGACCGCGAATTGGCGCCCATTGGGCAGATCGCCGCTTTCAGTGAGGTTCCCGTTGGCCAGCAGCACCGGGGCCTGCGCTTTATCGGCCTCGATGCGGGTGGTGTAGATCGCCATCACATCGGGCCGGTCGGGAAAGTAGGTGATGCGGCGGAAGCCTTCCGCCTCGCATTGGGTGCACCACGTGCCGCTGGAGCGGTAGAGTCCGGAGAGTTGGGTATTGGCGGTCGGATTGACCAGCGTCTCGATCTCCAGCGTGAATGGACCGTTCGGCGGCTGTGGAATGGTCAGTTGGTCCGGCGTTACCAAAAAGCTGTCGGGGCTGGGATCGGCGCCGTCGATCTTGAGAGACGTGAGCGTTAGCCCGTCGCCGTCGAGCACCAACGGCGCCGCTGGATTTTCGGGATTGGGCTTGAGCCTCATCGTGGCGCGCACCCTCGTCTCGGTCGGGTGCAGCGAGAAATCGAGTGCGACGGTCTCCACCAGCCAGTCTGGCGGGCAGTAGTCCTTGAGCCGGATGGGCTGGGCGATGTCGGTGCGCATAACTATTTCATCTAAGGCGTCGAGCCGAAAATTGGAAGGAAGATTGGAAGGAAGTATGATGGCGAAGATGCGCGCCATGGTGCTGGACAAGCCGGGAACGCCGCTGGTCATGCGCGACATGGCGGTGCGGGTTCCCGGCAGAAGCGAGATCGTGGTCGCGGTCGCCGCCTGCGGCGTCTGCCGCACCGACTTGCACGTGGTCGACGGCGACCTGACCGAGCCCAAGCTGCCGATCGTGCCCGGTCACGAGATTGTCGGGCGGGTGGCGACGCTTGGCGAAGGTGTGAGGGGATTCGAAGTGGGCGAGCGGGTTGGTGTGCCCTGGTTGGGCGCGACCTGCGGCGTCTGCCCCTATTGCCGCAGCGGACGCGAGAACCTGTGCGACAACCCCGTCTTCACCGGCTATACCCGCGACGGCGGCTTTGCCACGCACACTATTGCCGACGCGCGGTATTGCTTTCCGCTCGGACAAGCCGGCGACGACGCGGAGATCGCCCCTTGGCTGTGCGCCGGGCTGATCGGCTGGCGCAGCTACCGCATGGCCGGCGAAGGCGAGACGCTCGGTCTCTACGGCTTCGGCGCCGCCGCCCACATCATGGCGCAAGTGGCGAGCTGGCAGGGGCGGCGAATCTTCGCCTTCACCCGCACGGGCGACACGGCGGCGCAGGAGTTCGCGCGCTCGGTCGGCGCCGTATGGGCCGGCGGCTCCGACGAGGCGCCACCGGAACTGCTCGATGCCGCGATCATCTTCGCGCCTGTGGGTGCGCTGGTGCCGGCGGCGCTGAAGGCCGTGAAGAAAGGCGGCCGTGTCGTCTGCGGCGGCATCCACATGTCGGATATCCCAAGTTTTCCCTATTCGATCTTGTGGGAGGAGCGGCAAGTGATGTCGGTCGCCAATCTCACGCGCCAGGACGCGCATGAGTTCCTCGAGATCGCGCCCAAGGCCGGCGCGCATGCCGAGGTGACGCGCTATCCGCTCGAATGCGCCAACGAGGCGCTGTCGGATTTACGCGACGGCCGCCTGCAGGGAGCGGCGGTGTTGATTCCCTAGCGCGTGATCCCGAAAAGTGGGAACCGGCTTTCGGATAAGATCACGCGCAAAAGATTAGCGCATTGGCTCGGCATGGCCAATCACGCGTTTGATCGACGGCGCGCGCTCGCGTAGCGCCCGCTCCAGCGCATCAACCTTCTCGTGCACCGCTTGTACGCTCAAGTCCGGATCGACGTGGCAGTGGAAATTCACGATCTCGCCGTCGTCCGTTTCGCGCACACGCACGTCATGCACGTCGCGTAGCGTATGGCCTTCTGCGGCGAGCTCGGATAGTGCGATCGTCACCGCCCGCACGCGCTCGGGCGGCGCTTCGCGGCCCGAAGCGTGCGGCGGCTGCAATGGCTCGATGTGGCTTTCGACCTCGACTCCCGGGCCGAGTTCTGCTGCGATAGCGTTTTCCAAGGCATCCGCCGTCTCGTGCGCTGTCCGCAACGACATCTTTCCATCGACTTCCAGGTCGAGCGATACCGCTAACTTGTCACGCAGCTCGTGGACCGTCACGTGGTGCACCGCGAGGGCCCGGTTGCGCGCGATCACCATCACCCGGTCGAGCACGGTCTCGTTGCTGAGCGCCACCGGATCGGTGGTAACCGTCGGCTCGGCGCCCGGCATGCCGTCGCGCAACGCGGCGACCACGGCATCTTTGAGCGCGCTGACGCGATCGAGCGGCAGCGTACGACTTACCGCCACCGTGAGGTCGATAAAGGTCTTCTCGCCGACCGCTCGGGCGCGCACACCCTCGACCCTGACCACGCCGGGTACGCGCGCCGCGATCGCGTTGATGTTGGCGGCCGCGCCTTCCGGTGCAACATCGATCAGCGTGTCGATGGTCCGCCGCCCCAACCGCCAGCCGGCGATGCAGACCAGGACCGCCACCGCCAGCGCCGCAATCGAGTCCGCCCACCACAGGCCAAAGCGTACGCCGATAAGCCCGACCAGCACCGCCAGCGAGCCCCACAGGTCGGAAGAGAAATGCAGTGCGTCGGCTTCGAGCGCATGGCTCGACGTCTTGCGTGCGGCACGCGACAGCGCGCGCGAGCGCACGAAATCGACTCCGATCGATACCAGGATGACGCCGAAGGCCCAGACATTGGCCTCGACATGCTGCCCGGCGTGCTCGACTAAGCGGGTGACGCCTTCCCAGATCACCACCCCTGACAGTAGAAATAACAGCGCGGTTTCCGCCAGCGCGGAGATGCTTTCGATCTTGCCGTGACCGTAAGGGTGCTGTTCATCCGCCGGTTTGCCGGAAATGCGGACGGCGATGTAGGTCATCACCGTGGCGCCGAAGTCGATAGCCGAATGGGCAGCTTCCGATAGGATCGCCAGCGAGCCGGTCATAACACCGACGATCGCCTTGGCGACCGTCAGACCGGCCGAAGCGGCGATAGAGGTGAGGGCGACCTGTTCCTTTTCGCTTTGCATGTGGCGAATGCTCTAGCAGTTTCGGGCCACGAGCGGCAAACGCATGTTTCGCTGTTCGGAATAAGTTGCAATTCGAAATTCACAGCAGGACAGGTTTGCCGTCTTCCGCCGCCGAGCGGGTGAGGGCATCCAGAATGCGGATATTGGCAAGCAACTGCTCGGGTGTGAAGCGATAGGGCGCACGGCCTTCGACCGCGTCGGCCCAGGCTTCGAAGTTCAGCCGCACCGTGTTGATGGGCTCGTAGCTACGGGTCTCGCGGCTGCCGTCCGGCTTGCAATGCACGAAACTCGACGGCAGACCTTTGTCCACATTACCGCCTTCCTCGACCTCGACCCAGCCTTGATCGCCGAATAGCGTGAATCGCCCGTAGAACGGCGGCGTCGACAAACAAGTGATGCGACCGCGCACGCCGTCGGCAAAGTCGATCTCGGCACTGACGAAATCTTCAGAGGGCTTGGGGAAAATCTGCGAGGCGGTGCGCGCCGCGACCCGCACCGGCTTGCCGGCGAGCAACACGAACATGTCACCGAGGTGAATGCCGAGCGCGGTCCAGGCGCCGGCCGGCGCGTGTTTGGGATCGCGCCGCCAGTTCGAAAGGTCCATGGCGCGGAAATTGCTGTGGCTGACATTGGCATCTATGTGCAGCAGCCGGCCGAGGGTGCCGTTCTCGAACAGATGGCGCATTTCTTCCAGCGCCGGCTCGAATCGCCGCTCATGGCCGATGCCGAGTACGCCGCCCACCTTGGCGCAGGCCTCGAGAATTCGTTCGGCGCTTGCCGCGGTCAGCGCCAGCGGCTTCTCGCAGAAAACCTGTTTGCCGGCCTGGAAGGCGGCAATCGCCATTTCCTCATGCAGCGCGTGCGGCGTCACCACCGCGACCACGTCGATCTCCGGGTTTTTCAGCAGTTCGCGGTAGTCGGACACGAGATCGAGGCCATGCGCCGCCGTAAACGGCTCGGCCATCTCGCCATCGACGTCGCAGCCGGCCACCACCTTGAAGCGCGGGCTGTGGGCGAGGCAGGTGACGATCTGCTTGCCCCACCAGCCGAGGCCGATTATGCCGATCCGGATCATCGTCCGCTTCTCCTGTCGTTGGCGTCAGGTCTGTCCTGGCAATCGGTAGATGAACCGGCAGCGATCCATGGCGAAGCCTCCGTCTTTCGCTTTATTTCCGCGGACGAGAAAAACCGCGGAGGTATTGCGTTCGATGAGGTCGCGGAGCGCGGCATGAGTCTTACTGTTGCCAATAGCCATATCGTGGACCATGACATGGGCATGGCCATCTTTGAATGGAATAGGCCGTGACGGTCCAGATGCTCCTCTAATTGCTGTCATGGCCAACCCTTCCCGCGCGTCCCCCGGCCTAAGATAGCAATCGCGTGTGCCAATGTGAAAGCCACTGACAACGGGCCGCATCTTCGCGGTATTGTTCCGCTGTGGGCGTCGTGGCAGCATGGCATATCTCGCCACGCTAGACCCGAGCCGGAGGTCTCTTGCGATGACTGGTCTCTACAGCCTCGAACAATACGTGCAGGACCTGCGCGCGATTACCGCGAAGGAGACTGATCCCGTCACGATCACCGAGCGGGTCGCCCCGCTTGCCAAGAAGTTCGCGCAATCGCCCGGCTGGCTTCGCTCCGAACACCGCGAATGCGACGAGGAGCAGGGCTTCGGCGTCCACCTGCTGCACGAGGAGCCCAACCACGATCTGGCGGTGTTCGTGCTCTCATGGCTGCCCAACCGCGGCACCACCCCGCATAACCACAAGACCTGGGCAGTGGTGGTCGGCATGCAAGGCCAGGAGCAGGAGGTCAATTGGGACCGGCTCGATGACGGCGGCAAGCCCGGCTACGCCGACCTGAAGCGCGGCGAAGCGCATGTGATGACTGCCGGCGAGGTCGCGCGCTGTTACCCTGAACATATCCACAGCGTTTGGAACGTGGGCAAAGACATCTCAATGTCGCTACACACCTATGGCCGGCACATCAACTATACCGGCCGCTCCGAATTCGATCCCGAAGCCAAGCGCGAGAAACCCTTTGTGGTGAAGGTCGCCGGCGACGAGCCGGCGCAAGGGTTGAATTCTCACGCCTGAGCCAACTTTACAGCAAGTCCGTCCGCGCCGCTTGTCCCCGTGCGGTCGAGTTCGCTATCGTCGACCATCGACCCGTCGATCATTGTTCCGGAGGCCGTTGCCGTGACCGCTCACCGCTTTATTCGCTTGTCTGGCGACGACAACGTGGTCGTCGCCGTTGATCAGTTTCCGGTCGGCGCGAGCGTGGCCGGCGTGACGGCGTGCGAACGCGTGCCGCGCGGCCATAAGATGGCCGTCATGCCAATCGCGCTCAATGAGCCGGTGCGCAAGTACGGGCAGATTATCGGCTTCGCCTCCAAGCCGATCGCGCCGGGGGACTGGGTGCATGAACACAACGTCGCTCTGCATGATTTTGCGCGCGACTACCGCTTTGCCGAAGCCGCCAGAAACGATGAGATGCTGGCGCCCGAGCTCCGTGCCACTTTTGAGGGCTACCGTCGGCCCAACGGCAAGACCGGCACCCGCAACTACATCGGCGTGCTTACTTCGGTGAACTGTTCGGCTTCGGTCGCCAAATTCATTGCCGAAGAAGTAAACCGTTCCGGCATCCTCGATGATTATCCCGGAATTGACGGCGTTGTGCCCTTTGTGCATGGAACCGGCTGCGGCATGGCCGCCAAGGGCGAGGGCTGGGACGTGCTGCGCCGGACCCAATGCGGCTACGCCACGCATCCCAATCTCGGTGCCACTTTGATGGTCGGGCTCGGCTGCGAGGTGTTCCAGATAGATCGCATGAAGAGCGAATATGGCTTGGTCGAGGGCGACCATTTCCAGACCATGACCATCCAGGCGACCGGCGGCACCAAGAAGACGGTGGCCGAGGGTGTTGAGCGCATCAAGGCCATGCTGCCGATCGCAGCTCGGGCGATACGCGAGACGCGGCCGGCCAATGAAATCGTGCTGGCGCTGCAATGCGGCGGCTCCGACGGATATTCCGGCATTACGGCCAATCCGGCGCTCGGCGCGGCCGTCGATCTTCTGGTGAAACATGGCGGCACCGGCGTTTTGGCGGAAACGCCGGAAATCTACGGGGCCGAACATCTGCTCACCCGCCGAGCAGTCAACAAGGCCGTCGGCGAGAAGCTGGTCGAGCGTATCCGCTGGTGGGAGGACTACACGGCCCGGAACCGCGGTGCGATGAACAACAACCCGTCGCCGGGCAACAAGGCGGGCGGCCTCACCACCATCCTGGAAAAGTCGCTGGGGGCTGCGGCCAAGGGCGGCTCGACCACCATGCGCGCGGTTTATGAATATGCCGAGCCGGTGACTGAGTCCGGCTTCGTGTTCATGGACACACCGGGCTACGACCCGGTCGGCGCCACCGGCCAGGTGGCGGGTGGCTGCAACGTCATGTGCTTCACCACCGGCCGCGGCTCGGCCTTCGGCTGCAAACCGGCGCCGTCGATCAAGCTCGCCACCAACCATTACGTCTATGAGAGTATGGTCGACGACATGGACATCAATTGCGGCGATATCCTCGACGGGGTTGGCGTCGCTGAAAAGGGCGAGGAAATCTTCGAGAAGGTGCTGGCAACCGCCTCTGGCGCGCACACGAAATCGGAAGACCTCGGTTATGGCGATTTGGAATTCGTGCCTTGGCAGATAGGCGCGGTGATGTAGGGCTGGGCGCCTGCCTTTTAAAGTGGTGACAGTCAGCGCAGGCCCAATGTCTGCATCGCCAGGCCGCCGCGGCGTGCGGTTCTCAACGCCAAGCTTGACGTAGATCTGCTCGAGATGCTTGTTTACGGTGCGCGGACTGAGATTGAGGATTTCGGCCACATCGCGGTTCGATTTGCCGCGGGTGATCCACAGCAGCACTTCCGCCTCGCGCGCGGTCAGCGCCAGCTTGCCTCGAATAACCTGTTCGTCGCCGCCGAGTTCGCCTTCGACCAGCCGCAGCAGATATTCGTCGCGGCCGAGTTCGCCAATGAATGATAATCTCAATTTGATCGGCGTTCCGCCGACGGTGAGCGCGATCGATTCCAGCGTCATTAGTGCCTCCGCCCTCGGCGTGCCTGTCGAGCCAGGCGCGTACGTCCGCCGAGACGGTGTAGCCCTCGCTTTCAAAATTCGGGCAGGGCGGCGCGCAGCGTTTGGCCGCCTGCGGTGTGCACCAGAGAATGCGGCCGGCACGGTTTGAGGCGAGCAGAAAACGGCCGAACACGTCGAGCGCCGCCCGCGCGCTCTGGGTCATGCGAGCATTGGCGAGATGCACGCGAATGCGCGCGATCAATTCCTCCGGCACGATCGGTTTCGTCACGTAATCGACGCCGCCGGCTTCCAGTCCCCTGATGATGTCGCCGGTCTCGGTGAGCCCGGTCATGAAGATAACCGGGACGTGGCGTCAGCGCCTGGTTGCGCTTGAGCTGCCGGCAGGTTTCGAAGCCGTCCATCCCCGGCATCACCGCGTCCATCAGGATCACGTCGGGGGTGATGCGGTCGATCATGGCGAGCGCGTGGTTGCCGTCGCGGGCGACCAACACGGTCATGCCGGCGTCTTCTAGCGCATCGGTGAGCATGCGCAACGTCTCCGGGGAATCGTCCACGACCAGGACGAAGTTGCGCGTTTCGGCCTTAGGCATGGGCGGCACGCATGGCTTCAAGGATGCGCGACATAGCGGTCGAGATCGAGCACATCGGCGGCGGCGCGGATGCGGGCGACATCGTCGCGGCGTGTCCGGCGAGCCGGTCTCGATCTCCTTCAGTTTGTCGAGGATGCCGCGGAAGTGACCGATCCGTCCCAGACGAATGAGCTCGTCGAGCTGATGGCGAGGCAAGCCGATGCCGACGGCGTGAGAGATCGGCGGGTGCGTCGAGTGGGCGATGCTTCCTCGTAGACCCATTCGATGTTCAGGAGGGTGTGGATCTTCTCGAGCAGTTGGCGGAAGTCCACGGGCTTCATCAGATAGTCGTCGTGCAGGCGTTCGTGGCCAAGCTCGTGGTTCTTGTCGAGGGTGAGCGCCGACAGCATGACGATCGCCGGGCGTTCGTGCAGGGGCTGCCGCAGGCGGCGCGCGAGCTCCCAGCCGTCCATTTCCGGCATGGAGACGTCGAGCAGGATCAGGTTCGGGCCTGTGCGTCTTGACGAGTTCCAGACATTCGGCGCCGCTTGAGGCGAGCACGACGTCGAAGCCGAGCGGGGCGAGGAATTCGCAGATCAGGCCATGCTGGACTTCGTTGTCGTCGACCACGAACACGCATTGCGCGTTCACCGGTGTAGCCGATGATGGCATCTTCCACCACCAGCGCCACACGCGGTTGATTAATCTCGGACAACAGCAGCCGCACGCGTGAACGTACTGCCCTTCTCCAGCGTACTGTGCACGGTGAGTTCTCCGCCCATGGTCTGCGGTGAGTAGCCGCGTGATGGTCAGCCCCAGGCCGGTGCCGCCGGTGGCCTTGGCGCGCGCCGAGCGGGCGCGCTCGAACGGGCGGAAGATGCGGTCCATGTCGTCGATGTCGATGCCGATGCCGGTATCCTCGATCTCAAAGCGGGCCACTTGCGAGCGGTAGCTGACCCGGAAATTGACGTAGCCCTTGTCGGTAAACTTGATGGCGTTGAACAAGAGGTTGATCAGGATCTGGCGCAGGCGGTTCTCATCTGTGGCGACCACGTCGGGAAGATTGGTCGGCAGGCGAAGCGGAATTCGATGCCTTTGGATTGGGCCTGGAGGGTGAACATGTCCACCAATTGGTCGCAGGAAATCGTTGATGCGGACCTCGTTGCGGTCGAGTTGGAAACGGCCGGCTTCGATTTTCGAAATATCCAGCAGGCCGTCGATCAGCCCGGAGAGGTGCTCGGCGCTGCGCCGCACCACCTTGACCGCGTCGGTGCGCCGCGGCGGGATGGCCGGATCGCGCTCCAGGATGCGGGCATAGCCGAGGATCGCGTTGAGCGGCGTGCGTAATTCGTGGCTCAGGCCCGACAAGATAGCGGCTCTTGGCGTTATTGGCGGCTTCCGCCACCTCCTTGGCTTTTTGCAGCTTGGCGTCGGTGCGCTGGTGCGCGTCGATTTCTTGGATCAGCAGGTCGGTCTGCCGATGGGATTCCTCCTCCGCCACGCGCTGGCTCTTGTGTGCCAGGACGAACAGCCAGGCGGCGACACCGGCGACGATGGTGAGGATGACGAAGATGATCCACAGTGTCGACTTGAGCACGACCTTGTTGACCTGCTCGTCGAACGACACCTGGAAATAGACGAACTGCAGCACCAGCCCGATTAGCCGGCGGCAAATAAAAGAAGCACGCCGAAGAACTGGCCGAGGTCGGAAGTGGCCAGGTGCATGAATCGGCCGGGGCAGGGCCCAGCTCAGAAGCGCGCTGAACTGGTTGGCGGCGCGGGCGTGCGGCTTGCAGCAGTCGCGGCAGCGGGTTTCCAGTGAGCAACACAGGGAGCAGATGGCGCCGGAATAGGCCGGGCACTGCGCCATGTCCTCTGGCTCGAAATGGTGCTCGCAGATCACGCAAGGGATCGTCTTCAGTCCGCCCCAGTCGCGGCGCGCCGGGCGCGCGATATAAAACTTGCCGCCGGTGACAAAGGCGATGGCCGGCGCGGCGGCAAAAGCGACACCGAGCGCGATGAAGGCGCGGCAGCGACTGCGGCGACCACCCCGAAGGTGCCGAACGCCGCGCTGATGCCGGCCAACGTCGCCAACACCATGGCGCCGACGCCGACCGGGTTGATGTCGTAGAGATGCGCGCGCTTGAACTCGATCATCGGCGGGCTCAAGCCGAGCGGCTTGTTGATGATCAGATCGGCGACCAGCGCGCCGACCCAGCCGACCGCGACGATGGAATAGAGCCGCAGGATGTGCTCCAGCGCCTTGAAGATGCCGAGCTCCATCAGCAGGAGCGCGATCGCCACGTTGAACACCAGCCACACCACGCGGCCGGGATGGTTATGGGTCAAGCGCGAAAAGAAATTCGACCAGGCGATCGAGCCGGCATAAGCGTTGGTGACGTTGATCTTGATCTGCGAGATGATGACGAAAGCGCCGGTGAAGGCGAGGGCGAACTGCGGCGAGGAAAACACGTAGCGGAACGCGGTGTAGATACATCTCCGTCGGTTCGGCGGCGCGGCTCACCGGCACCATGTGCTGGACGGCGAGGTAGGCGAGGAACGAGCCGGCGAGCAGCTTCAGCATGCCGGGCACGATCCAGCCCGGTCCGGCGGAAAGATAGGCGCTCCACCAAGCCAGCCGCCGCCCCGGCTGCTGCGCCGGCAGGAAGCGCATGAAGTCGACCTGTTCGCCGATCTGCGCGATCAGCGAGAACAGCACCGAGGAGGCCGCGCCGAACAGCGTCAGATTGAAGTAGTAGCCGCTTTCCTGGCCGAGCCCCGCGAACTCGACCCAACCTTTGATGGCTTGCGGGTTGGCGAAGGCGATGAAGCCGAACGGCAACAGATGCAGCAGCAGCCAGAACGGCTGGGTCCACATCTGCAGCCGGCTGATGAAGGTGATGCCGTGGGTGACCAGCGGGATCACCACCAGCGGAACTGATCAAATAGCCGACCGATAGCGGAATGCCGAAGCACATCTCGAGCGCCAGCGACATGATGGCGGCCTCGATGGCGAAGAAAATAAACGTGAAGGACGCGTAGATCAGCGAGGTGATGGTCGAGCCGATATAGCCGAAGCCGGCGCCGCGGGTCAGCAGGTCGATGTCGACGCCGTAGGTGGCGGCGTAGTAGCCGATCGGCAGTCCGGTGATCAGAGATGATGGCGCTGACCGCGACGATCGCCGCAGCGGCGTTGGGGAAGCCGTAGTTGATGGTGATGGTGCCGCCGATCGCCTCCAGCGCCAGGAACGAGATGGCGCCGATGGCGGTGTTGGCGACGCGGAATGGCGACCAGCGGCGCGCGCTCTTGGCGGTGAAGCGGAGCGCGTAGTCCTCCAGGGTCTGGTTGGCGACCCACTGGTTATAAATGCGGCGCGCGCGGACAATGCGCTGCGGTGCTGCCATCGACGCCGATCCCTGCTTCGCGCCTGTTGCCAATCTCTCCTATCCTTGGTGTTTCCCCAGCTCCGGCGGGCTCTTTGCGCGGTCGGCCGCCGTTGTCGAAGGTGCAAGTCTAGCCATCTTCCGCGCGGCCGCCTGACCAAATTACGGGCATTGTGCGCCGCAAAATAATGCAAATGGCGTCGCCACCGAGTCCGTCTGTTCGACGCTCTTAATTCCTGTCTGTTGCAGCAGTTTGCTACGCGGAAGAGCGTAGGCGAATACGTCATTCGACGTATGCTGCAATGCAACAATTCCAGCAAGACTGGTCCCACGGAGCGCGAATGAACGCGTGCCGCGCACATCAGGCAACTCTGGACAGGGGCGTTGTGATGTCTTCAGGCGAAAAACCGGTGACCGACCAGTATTCCCTCTCACGGCGAAAGGTGCTGCTCGGCAGCGCCGCGGCTTCGGCGGCCGCTGTTCGCGCCCAACGCCTTCGCGGCGCCGGCGACCTCGGCGGTCAATACCACCGGGCCTGGCGGTGACCGACACTGAGGTCACGGTCGGCATCCTGCATTCCATCACCGGCACCATGGCGATCAGCGAGACCGGCTCGGTGGAGGCCGAGAAGCTCGCGATTTCGCAGATCAATGCGGCCGGCGGCGTGCTTGGCCGCAAGATCAAATTCATCCAGGAAGACGGCGCCAGCGACTGGCCGACCTTCGCCGAGAAGGCGAAGAAGCTTCTGGTCGAGGACAAATGCGCCGCGGTGTTCGGTTGCTGGACCTCGGCCTCGCGCAAGGCGGTGCTGCCGGTGTTCGAGCAGTACAACGGCATGCTGTACTACCCGACCTTCTACGAAGGCCTCGAGGAGTCGCAAGAACGTCATCTACACCGGCCAGGAAGCGACCCAGCAGATCCTCGCCGGCCTCGACTGGGTCAACAAGACCAAGAACGCCAAGACGTTCTACCTGCTCGGTTCCGACTACATCTGGCCGCGCACCTCCAACAAGATCGCGCGCAAGCACATCGAGAACCATCTCAAAGGCTGCAAGGTGGTCGGCGAGGAATACTTCCCGCTCGGCCACACCCAGTTCAACTCGGTGATCAACAAGATCAAGCTGAAGAAGCCGGACGTGATCTACGCGATCATCGTCGGCGGCTCCAACGTCGCCTTCTACAAGCAGCTGAAGGCGGCCGGCATCGACCTGTCGAAGCAGACGCTGCTGACCATCTCGGTCACCGAGGACGAAATCGACGGCATCGGCGGCGAGAACATCGCCGGCGCCTATGCCTGCATGAAGTACTTCCAGTCGCTCGACGAACCCGAACAACAAGAAGTTCGTCCCGGCCTTCAAGAAGATGTGGGGCGAAAAGACCGTGATCGGCGACGTGACGCAGGCCGCTTATCTTGGGCCCTATCTGTGGAAGCTGACGGCGGAGAAGGCGGGCTCCTTCGACATCGACAAGATCGCCGCTGCGTCGCCGGGCGTCGAGTTCAAGGGGGCGCCGGAAGGCTACGTGCGTATCCACAAGAACCATCATCTCTGGAGCAAGACGCGTGTCGGCCGCGCCCGCGCCGATGGCCAATACGACCTGATCTACGAGACCAAGGACCTGGTCGAGCCCAATCCGTTCCCCAAGGGCTACCAGTAAGCGTCCCGGCTCCGGCGGTTTTCACCGCCAGAGCCACACACCGGCTTCACGTCAATCGCAGCCATTCCCGGTCGCGCGACGGCCCCTGCGGAGCAATGCGATGTTTGGCTATTCGTTTGGAGAACTCGGCGCGATCCTGGCCATGCAGGGCTTTGCCGGGCTGATCCTGTTCTCGGTGTTCCTGCTGATGGCGCTCGGCCTGGCGATCATCTTCGGCCAGATGGGCGTGATCAACATGGCGCACGGCGAGTTCATGATCCTCGGCGCCTACATCACTTATCTCACGTCGAACGTCTTCCAGGCCTATATGCCCGGCGCTGTTTCCCATCTATTTCTTCGTCGCGATGATCCTCGCCTTCATTGCCTCGGGGGCGGCCGGGATGGCTGGTGGAATGGGCTGCTGATCCGGCACCTCTACAAGCGTCCGCTCGACACGCTGCTCGCCACCTGGGGCCTGAGCCTGATCATGCAACAGGCCTTTCGCTCGATCTTCGGCGCGCGCGAGGTCGGCGTCGAACTGCCGAAATGGATGATGGGCGCGATTCAGGTCACCGACATCATCCAGGTGCCGATCAACGGCCTGTTCGTCATGGCGCTGACGCTGATCATCACCGGCGTCGTGGTACTTCTCATGTTCCGCTCACGTTGGGGCTTGCAGGTTCGCGCCGTGGTGTCAGAACCGCACCATGAGCGGCGCCGTCGGCATCGACACGCGGCGCGTCGACCAGTTCACCTTCGGCCTCGGCTGCGGCATCGCCGGCATCGCCGGCGCGGCCTTCACCATGATCGGCTCGACCAGCCCGACCGCGGGCCAGCTCTACATCGTCGACACCTTTCTGGTCGTCGTGTTCGGCGGCGCGCAGAGCCTGCTCGGCACCGATCGCGTCGGCCTTCACCATCTCGCAGTCGCAATCGACGCTCGAGTTCTTCCTGACGGGTTCGATGGCGAAGGTGCTGACTCTGCTCGTCGTCATCGGCCTCCTGATGCTGCGCCCGCAGGGCCTGTTCGTCCTCAAGGTCAGAAGGTGACCCCATGTCGGCCGCAATAACCAAAAACCGTCATCTCGAACTGATCGGCTTCGCCCTGATCGCCGTGCTGATCATGGTTGTATTGCCGCTCTCCGTCGACATCTTCCGGCTCAATCTGGTCGGCAAGTATCTGACCTACGCCTTCGTCGCCGTCGGCCTGGTGCTGTGCTGGGGCTATGCCGGCATCCTCAGCCTCGGGCAGGGCATCTTCTTCGGCCTCGGCGGCTACTGCATGGCCATGTTTCTCAAGCTCGAAGCCTCGAGCGTGGCCAACACCAAGATCCAGTCGACGCCGGGCATCCCCGACTTCATGGACTGGAATCAGACTCCACGCGCTGCCGTTCTTCTGGGTGCCGTTCAAGTCGCTGCCGTTCACCCTGATCGCGGTGATTGCGGTGCCGAGCATCGCTCGCCTTCATCCTCAGCTTCGCGATGTTCAAGCGGCGGGTCGGCGGCGTCTACTTCGCCATTATCACGCAGGCCTTTGCCGCAGTTCTGACCATCCTGATCATCGGCCGGCAGGGCTACACCGGCGGCATCAACGGCATCACCGACCTGCGCACGCTGCTCGGCTGGGACATCCGCACCGACCACGCCAAGTACATTCTCTACTTCGCGTGCTGCGCGCTGCTCCTGGGCTCGATGCTGCTCGCCCGCTTCGTGCTCGCCAGCAAGCTCGGCCGTATTCTGGTCGCGATGCGCGACAAGGAGGACCGGGTGCGTTTCTCCGGCTACGACGTCGCCAACTTCAAGATCTTCATCTTCTGCCTCGCTTCGGCCATCGCGGCGGTCGGCGGCGCCCTGTTCACCCTGCAGGTCGGCTTCATGTCACCGTCCTTCGTCGGCATCGTGCCGTCGATCGAGATGGTGATCTTCTGCGCGGTCGGTGGACGGAAGTCGATTGTTCGGCGCGGTGGACGGCACGCTGCTGGTCAACTGGGCGAAGATCGGCCTTTTCCGAAAGCTTCCCAGAGCTGTGGCTGTTCGCCATGGGCGGCCTCTTCATCGCCGTCGTGCTTGCCTTCCCGCGCGGTCTCGCCGGCCTGATGACCGACCAGGTACTGCCGTGGGTCGAGCGTCTCCGCAACGCGCGCACCGGTGCGCGCCCGACGCCCCGCGCCCGCGGAGTAAGGAACGAGCTCATGTCACAGCAGCACGGACTTCCTCCTCGCGCTCGAAAACGTCAGCGTCTCCTTCGACGGCTTCAAGGCGGTGAACGACGCTCAACCTCTACATCGACAAAGGCGAGTTGCGCGTGATCATCGGCCCCAATGGCGCCGGCAAGACCACGGTGCTTGATCTGATCTGCGGCGCGCACCCGCGTCTCCGAAGGCTCGATCAAGTTCAAGGACGAAGAGATCACCGCGTTGAAAGAATACGAGATCGTCAGGCGCGGCATCGGCCGCAAATTCCAGACGCCATCGATCTATGAGGACCTCACCGTCTTCGAGAACCTGGAAATCTCGTTCCCGCGCGGCCGCAACGTCGGTGGCGCGCTGTTCTTGAAGCGCGACGGACGAGATCGTCGAGCGGGTCCACGAGATCGCCCGCGATGATCTATCCTCGCCGACTTCCTCGACCGGCAGGCGGAATCTCTCAGTCACGGCCAGAAGCAGTGGCTGGAGATCGGCATGCTGCTGATCCAAGACCCGGAACTCTTGATGCTCGACGAGCCGGTGGCCGGCATGAGCGTGTCGGAGCGGGTCAAGACCGCGGAGCTGCTCAACGAGATCATCAAGAACCGCTCGGTGATCGTGATCGAGCACGACATGAAGTTCGTCGAAAACATCGCGCACCAGGTCACCGTGCTGCACCAGGGCAAGGTCTTGGCCGAAGGCGACATGGAGACGGTGCAAGACCGACCCGAAGGTCATGGAAGTCTATCTCGGCCACTAGCGCGCCACGCCAACGCGCCCACGGAGACGATCATGTTCGACGTCAAGAATCTGCAATGTCGCTTACGGTCAGAGCCAGGTCCTGCACGGCGTCGACCTCGCGGTGGCGCCAGGCGAAATCGTCGCCGTGATCGGCCGCAACGGCATGGGCAAGTCCACCTTGATGAAATCGCTGATCGGCATCGATCCCGACGCAAGTCAGGCCAGGTCATGGTCGACGGCGCGGACGTAGCCGCGCTGCCGAGCCACGAGCGGGTGGCGCGCGGGCTCGCTTATGTGCCGCAGGGCCGCCATGATCTTCGGCGCCATGACCGTGCGCGAGAACATCGAGACCGGGCTCGTCGTCACCGGCAAGACCGAGGTGCCGGACGAGATCTACGAGCCTGTTCCCGATTCTGCTGGGAGTTCGACAAGCGGCGCGGCGGCAATCTCTCCGGCGGCCAGCAACAGCAGCTCGCGATCGCCCGCGCGCTGGCCAGCGATCCGAAAATGCTGCTGCTCGACGAGCCGACCGAAGGCATCCAGCCGTCGATCATCAAGGACATGGCCAAGGTGCTCAAGGAAATCCGCGACCTGCGCAACCTGTCCATCGTCGTCTCCGAGCAGGTGCTGAGCTTCGCCCTCGACATCGCCGACCGCATTTCGGTGATGGAGAACGGCCGCATCGTTCATTCCGAGACCCGCGACCACGTCGACGAGGCGGAGCTCGCCCGTTTCCTCGCGGTCTAGAGATACCTGCAGGCGGATCGGTTTTCGAAGCAGTCGCGAGCATGCGCCAGCGGCGTCAGGGGCTCGTATATCAGGAGCCTCTTGGTTTGGCTTTAAGGAGCGATCGACAATGCCCGAGACCCTCATCAAGGTCGACCTGACCGAGTCGCCTTACAAGAACGAAATGGTCCATAACCGCTGGCATCCGGACATTCCGATGGTGGCCTGGGTCAAGCCCGGCGACGACTTCATCCTCGAGACCTATGACTGGACCGGCGGCTTCATCAAGAACAACGACTCCGCCGACGACGTGCGCGACATCGATCTGACGACCGTGCATTTCCTGTCCGGGCCGATCGGCGTCGAAGGGCGCCGAGCCGGGCGATCTGCTGGTCGTCGACCTGCTCGACATCGGCGCGAAGCCGGAGAGCCTCTGGGGCTTCAACGGCTTCTTCTCCAAGCAGAACGGCGGCGGCTTCCTGACCGACCATTTCCCCCAGGCGCAGAAGTCGATCTGGGATATTTCCGGCATGTTCACCCATTCGCGCCACGTGCCCGGCGTGAAATTTGCCGGGTTGATCCATCCCGGGCTTGATCGGCTGCCTGCCGGATCAAAAGATGCTTGAGATCTGGAACAAGCGCGAAGGTCGATTTCATCGCCACCAACCCGGACCGCGTGCCGCCGCTTGCCAATCCGCCCATTTCGCCGCACGGCGCACATCGGCAAGGCCAAAGGCGACGTCAAAGCCAAGACCGCGGCCGAGGGCGCCCGCACCGTGCCGCCGCGCGAGCACGGCGGCAATTGCGACATCAAGGATCTGTCGCGCGGCTCGAAGGTCTATTTCCCGGTCTACGTAAACGGCGCGGGCCTCTCCATGGGCGACCTGCACTTCAGTCAGGGCGATGGCGAAATCACCTTCTGCGGCGCCATCGAGATGGCCGGCTGGCTGCACATCAAGGTCGACATGATCAAGGGCGGTATGGCGAAGTACGGGATCAAGAACCCGATCTTCAAGCCGTCTCCGATCATGCCGAACTACAACGATTACCTGATCTTCGAAGGCATCTCCGTCGACGAAGCCGGCAAGCAGTATTATCTCGACGTTCACGTTGCCTATCGGCAGGCTTGCCTCAACGCCATCGAGTATCTGAAGAAGTTCGGATACTCGCGGCGCCCAGGCTTACGCTATACTCGGGACGGCGCCGGTGCAGGGGCACATTTCGGGCGTGGTCGATATTCCGAACGCCTGCGCGACCCTTTACCTCCCAACCGAGATCTTTGACTTCGACATCATGCCGAACGCCGCCGGCCCGACCAAGCACATCAAGGAAGGGGTCGATATCCCGATGTCGCCCGACAAGTGATCCCTGCGGCGACCGATGCGGGGCAGCCGGTGGCTGCCTCGCACCGGACTTCCGAACGAGCTACGCCATGCCTGTCTATGATTATCTCTGCGATGACTGCGGACCTTTTACCGTCATGCGGCCAATGGCCGAATGCGACGCGCCGCACGATTGCCCGGATTGCGGCGAGGCCGCGCCACGCGCCTTCCTGACCGCGCCATATTTTGCATCGATGGATGACGGCCGCCGCCAAGCCTTCGCTGTCAACGAACGCAGCGCTCATGCACCGCGCAGCCTTTCCAAGAGCCAGCACCGCGCTGGTTGCTCCTGCTGCGGCAGCGCGTCGGTGCGCTATTCCAGAAAGGAAAAAATGGCGCTAAGAGTTTCCCCTCAAAGCGGCCTTGGATGATTTCACACTAGCGCGTCTAGGGAAGGAAGCTCTTTTCGTTGGCGAGCTTGCGCGGCAGATACTCGTCGATCACGTAATTAAGCCCCCACTTGGCCAGCGCCTGCTGCTCGGCGCGGACGCCCATTTGCAGCAGTTGCTTGATGGCCGCGCCCCATTGCGGATGCGCCGCAATGAACGGATCGTTCTGCAGGGCGTCTTGCGCGCGCTTGATGTCCGTCGCGGCAAGGGAATGGGTTGCGTCCTCCAGCCCAAAGTCGACGATGTCCTGCGGCGTGACGCCAAGGAAGCGGGCACGTGGCACGCAGAAGAAACGATTGAGGTGGGCGGCATTGCCAGAGCCGACCTTAAGGGTACGGTAGATGTTGGTGAAGCCGTAAGGGTCACAATCGACAAAGCAGTAGACGGGAAGGTTCTGCTGGTCAGATAGAAGGCGCACGAAGCGCCGGGTAGCGCGAGTCGGCACGCCGCCCATCTCGACAATGATGCAGTTCGCGGACTGCCAAAACCGGTGATTGTTCAGCCGCTGAAACATGCCGCCGGTTTCGATTGCCAGCACGAAGCGGGCGTCAGTGCGGAAGCTCAAATGTTCGACCGAGCGCGGAATACTGTAGGCACCGCTGCCGAGATTGGCGCAATCGACCTCGACGGTTTCGCCAGTTGCGGGATTCCTGTCGATCACGGTGAGGCGGCCGGCGACCGAGCCACCGTGGGTTTCGGGATAGAAGCGCAGCTGCTCGCGCGATAGCCCATGCACCGAGGCCATCGCCTCGATGTCGTCCATGATGGCGTCGGATTCCGCCTGTTCGTCGAAGCGGCAATCGCCCCAATTCTTGCTGATGTAATAGACCTCGCGCTTGGTGGCGAAATCGTCATTCTCGACCATATGCCTTGAGGTCGCCATCATGCGCAGCGTTTGCGCAAAGGAGCGGGCTGTGCCGACCGTCAAGGTGCGGCTCTTGCGCTCGTCGCCTAGCTCGAAATAACCCTTCGCCTTATCGTAAGTGACATTGGTGAGGTTGCGGACCGGGAATTCGATGGACGGCAAAGCGCCACACGCGATGCTGGCGTGCACTTTGGTTGCGATTCCGTCGATCAGCGCAATGGTCTTCTGATCGAGTGGGTCGGGGGTGGTGAATTGCTTGGGCATGACGCCACACCTTATGTCGGGCGGCTGCGATGGAGGGTGTCGTCGAGGCGTTTCATATCGGTGTCGCGCTCCTTGTCGCTCAATGCCAGGATGTCCTGCAGCGCGATTCCGATGTGCGGGAGGAATTTTTCGATATAGCTGCGCCGGTCATATTCTTGTGTCAGGCGCTGTTCGCGGTGAAGATAGTGGGCGAGCGCCCGACCGCATTGCTGCAGTGCCAGTTTGATTTCCTCTGAGGATCTCCGGGTAAGGCTCGATCGCTTCCTTGGATTCGGACGTATACGGCACCCAAACCGAAGCGACATGGACCATGATCGCCATGGGCGCGACGGGGAGGGCGCCCTTGGATTGGTTTAGGCCGTATTGGCGCCAGTTGGTCTGGGTGACCGCCTTGGTGATCGCGCAACTGGACTGTTGGTAAAGCAGCGGCACCCTGTTGGCGAAACGTAAGAGCCGGACCGGTTCGTTCTTGTGCGCGACCAGGTGTTCGGCCGCGTCTTCCGGTGCGGCCTTCTTGCGCATGTGCCCGCTTTTGTCGATTTCAACCGTCTCCTCGCTGGCGCGGCCATAGGCAAGGGCGACCTCGACCTGAAAGGGATTGCCGCGATAGGCGGCGGCGGGGCGCGTGGCGGCGGTGAAGAAGCTGGCGTCGAGCTCCTTGCGCAGCCCCTTCAGCAGATTCGCTTCGCCGATCGGAACGATGCAGTTGGTGCGCGGTGCCCGCACGCGGGTATGGCGGATCGCACGGTGCAAGGCCGCGGCCTGCGCACGCGCGATGTGCTTGGGATAGGAGCGCGCACTCAGGTGCTCGCCCGCTTCCTTGATAATGGCGAGCGCGGTCTTCTTGCCGACGCGGGAAAACTCGGATGTCAGAAATTGCAACAGCGTGTGCTTCTCGGTGCTGTTTAGCATTTGGATGAGCCGGCCGAGTTCGATACCGTAAGGATGCGGTTTGATCTCTGCTGGTCGCTGCGGAAGCTTGCGGATGGCGCGCTCGAAGCGCACTTCACCGTCCGGCCCTTGATAGACGATCGTAACGTGCGGATTGGCGATGGCGGTCTGCTTCAAATAGACCTCGATCGAATGCGGACCCTTCTGGTAATGGCCTTCCATCTCCATTTCGACGCGCGTGCCGTGCGGCCGGTCCCACTCGATCTGTTTCTTACGATGGATATCGGGCTTGTTGCGCGCTACGTCGATCGAGACATGAAGCTCGGACGCGAGCTTTTCACCCTTGATTCGGCTGATGATGTGCAGCGGCTTGGCGATCGTGAGTTGCGCATACATGCCGGCCGCGGATATGCCCATGCCCTGCTGGCCGCGCGACTGGCTGAGCTTGTGGAATTTGGAGCCGTAGAGCAACTTGCCGAAGATGCGCGCGATCTGGTTTTCGACGATACCGGGGCCATTGTCCTCCACGATCACCCGGCATTTGCCGTAACGGTCGCGTACCTGGATGGTAATTTCGGGCAGGATGCCGGCTTCCTCACAGGCATCTAGGGCGTTGTCGACCGCTTCCTTGACGGCAGTGACCAAAGCCTTGGCGGGAGTATCGAAGCCGAGCAGATGGCGGTTCTTGAGGAAGAATTCGGAAACCGAGATGTCGCGCTGCCGCGATGCCATGTCGAGGGCGGTGGCGGCGATTGGGTGCCTCTCAGACATGATGGTTCCGGCGCATGCCAGTGGTGGTCGGATGAGGAGCGTAGGGGCGCTGTCTAGCCGATTCCGTGCGCCATTCGGTTGATCGAGGTCAAGCCGCGCTAGGATCTCCGATTGGCGGCGGCCCGAGACGTATTCTTGGCCGCCTTTGGCGCCTTGGCGGACTCCTTGCGGCGGTGGGAGGCGATGTCCGGCAGGAACTGTCGGCCCTGCGCTACCAGGAAGTCGCGCAAGGCGCCGGCGGCCGGCATCAGCCGCTTGACGGCGGGACGCACCACGAACCATTGCCGGATCTCGGGTAGGCCGGCTACGTCGAGCACCTTCAGCCGCCCATCCTCGATTTCCGAGGCGATGGTGTGCGCCGAGATGAAGGCGATGCCGAGTTCGGCGATCACCGCCTGCTTGATGGTTTCGTTGGAGCCGATCTCCATGCCGATGCGCGGCTTGATGCCGTGCTTCTGCAAAAAGCGCTCGGCGATCGAACGCGTTCCGGATCCCTCCTCGCGCATCAGAACGGTCTCGTTGGCAAGCGCGCGCGGCGGAATTTTGTGCCGTTTGGCGAGTGGATGATCGGGCGGGGCAATCAGCACCTGCGGATGCTCGCCGATCAGCGCGCTTTCGACCTCCACGCCTTCCGGCGGCCGGCCCATCACCGCGACGTCGAGGCGGCCGGCCTTGAACGCGGCGATTGTGTCCTCGCGATTGCCGATGATGAGTTCAATATCGATCCCGGGATGCGCGCGCGCGAAGGCTGCCAGCATCTGCGGGGCGAAGTATTTCGCCGTCGACACCACGCCCACGTTCACCCGTCCGCTCGCCAACTGCTTGAGCGAAGCGATGCCGGCGGTGCAGTCGGCCAACACGGCTTCGATCTTTTCGGCGCAGGCGAGTAACTCGCGGCCGGCGGTGGTGAGCGCGAAATGGCGGCCGTCACGCTCGAACAGCGGCAGGCCGACTTCCGCCTCGAGTTGATGCATCTGCATGGTCACCGCCGGTGGCGTTACATGGCACGCCTCGGCGGCGGCGGCGAAGCTGCCGCCGCGCGCCGCCGCGATGAGGAGCCGGAGCTGCTTGAGGGTGGGGTCTGGCATATGTTCAGTTTTCCTGAATGGTATGACAAGATAATTCAAATTTACTTAATGTGGAAGGCCCCCTACGTTACGGGCGACACGGGAACGCAAAGCCCCTGAAGGAACGCCGAGGATCGCTTATGTCCGACCGCTCAAACCTGACCAATATCCGCGACAGCAAGCAGCGCTATAAGGCCGGCGTGCTGAAATACGCCCAGATGGGCTATTGGGACGCCGACTACGAGCCCAAGGATACCGACGTCCTGGCACTGTTCCGCGTGACCCCGCAGGAAGGCGTCGATCCCGATCGAGGCGGCCGCCGCGGTCGCCGGCGAGTCCTCGACCGCCACCTGGACGGTGGTCTGGACCGACCGCCTGACGGCTTGCGATCTCTATCGCGCCAAGGCCTACAAGGTGGAGCCGGTGCCCAACCAGCCGGGGCAGTATTTCTGTTACGTCGCCTACGATCTCGCTCTGTTCGAGGAAGGCTCGATCGCCAACCTGACGGCGTCGATCATCGGCAACGTGTTCTCGTTCAAGCCGCTGAAGGCCTGCCGGCTGGAGGACATGCGCCTGCCGGTCGCCTACGTGAAGACCTTCCGCGGGCCGCCGACCGGCATCGTGGTCGAGCGCGAACGTCTCGACAAATTCGGCCGCCCGCTGCTCGGCGCCACCACCAAGCCCAAGCTCGGCCTGTCCGGCAAGAACTACGGCCGCGTCGTCTACGAGGCGCTGAAAGGCGGCCTCGACTTCACCAAGGACGACGAGAACATCAATTCGCAGCCCTTCATGCATTGGCGCGACCGCTTTCTCTACGTGATGGAGGCAGTCAACCGCGCCAGCGCCGAGAGCGGCGAGGTCAAGGGCCACTACCTCAACGTTACCGCCGGCACCATGGAGGAGATGTACAAGCGCGCCGAATTCGCCAAGGAACTGGGCTCGGTCATTGTCATGATCGATCTCGTCGTCGGCTATACCGCCATCCAGTCGATGTCGAACTGGGCGCGCGACAACGACATGATCCTGCACATGCACCGCGCCGGCCACGGCACCTATACGCGGCAGAAGAACCACGGCGTTTCCTTCCGCGTCATCGCCAAATGGCTGCGGCTCGCCGGCGTCGACCATCTGCATGCCGGCACCGCGGTCGGCAAGCTGGAAGGCGACCCGATGACCGTGCAGGGCTATTACAACGTCTGCCGCGAGACGAAGAACGAAGTCGACCTGCCGCGCGGCCTGTTCTTCGAGCAGGACTGGGCCGGCATCCGCAAGGTGATGCCGGTTGCCTCCGGCGGCATCCATGCCGGGCAGATGCACCAGTTGCTCGACCTGTTCGGCGACGATGTCTGCCTGCAGTTTGGCGGTGGCACCATCGGCCATCCGATGGGCATTCAGGCCGGCGCCACCGCCAACCGCGTCGCGCTGGAAGCGATGGTCCTGGCGCGCAACGAAGGCCGCGACATCAAGACCGAGGGCCCGAAATCCTCGCCGACGCCGCCAATTGGTGCCAGCCCCTGCGCGCTGCGCTCGATACCTGGGGCGACATCACTTTTGAATACACATCGACCGACACCTCCGACTACGTGCCGACCGCGGTGGCGGTCTGAGGCAGGGAAGGAGAACCGACATGCGCGTGACCCAAGGAGCCTTCTCGTTTCTGCCCGATCTCGACGACAAGCAGATCGCGGCGCAGGTCGAATACTGCCTGCGGCAGGAATGGGCGGTGAGCGTCGAGTTCACCGACGACCCGCATCCCCGCAACACCTATTGGGAAATGTGGGGCATGCCGATGTTTGATCTGCGCGATGCCGTCGGCGTCATGCAGGAGATCAAGGCCTGCCGTGAGGCGCACCCCGAGACCTATGTGCGGGTCAGCGCCTTCGACTCGACCCACGGCTGGGAAACTGTACGGCTGTCGTTCATGGTGCAGCGTCCGTCGCACGAGCCGGGCTTCCGGCTGGAGCGCACCGAGGCGGAAGGCCGCACCATCCGCTACGCCGTGCGCGCCTATGCGCTCGACCGGCCGATGGGCGAGCGTTACGGCGCCAAGAGGATGAACGAGATGAGCGTCGCGGGACCGGCAGTGTTGGCGTGGCGGCGCCACAGGCGAGGTTGTCGACCTGAAGGCGCTTCAGGCCGAGACCGACATCAATACGCCGATCGCCGAGCTCGAACGCGACCTCGTCGGTCTCAAACCGGTCAAGCAGCGCATCCGCGAGATCGCCGCCTTCCTGCTGGTCGCGCGCGCGCGCGAGCAGGTCGGCCTCGTTGCCGGTCCGCCGACGCTGCACATGTCGTTCACCGGCAACCCCGGCACCGGCAAGACCACGGTGGCGCTGCGCATGGCGAGCATCCTGCATCGCCTAGGCTATGTGCGTAAAGGCCATCTGATCTCGGTCACCCGCGACGACCTGGTCGGACAATATATCGGCCACACCGCGCCCAAGACCAAGGAAGTGCTCAAGCGCGCCATGGGCGGAGTGCTGTTCATCGATGAGGCCTACTATCTGCACCGGCCGGAGAACGAAAAGGACTACGGCCAGGAGGCGATCGAGATCCTGCTGCAGGTGATGGAGAACCAGCGCGAGGATCTGGTGGTGATCCTCGCTGGCTATCGCGAGCGCATGGAGACGTTCTTCAGCTCGAACCCCGGATTCCGCTCGCGCATCGCGCATCACATCGATTTTCCCGACTATGATGACGGCGAACTGCTCGCCATCGCCGAAGTTATCGCCGAGGAAAGCCAATATCGACTGAGCCCGGACGCACGCGAGGTTATGGCCGAATACGCGGCTCGTCGGCGCCAGCAACCCAATTTCGCCAACGCCCGCTCAATCCGCAACGCGATCGACCGCGCAAGACTCCGCCAGGCAATGCGGCTCTACAAGGAAGGCGGCGCAATCGATCGCGACGGTTTAATGACGATCGAAGCAGCCGATATCAAAGCAAGTCGGATATTCGCGGGCTGACGGCAACGGCTGTTGGCGCGAAGGGGGAAGCGTCATGACGAGCTACCTGAGTTTGGACGATTACCTTGCGACTTGGGCCAAGAGCGACACCTTGCGTCAGCCGGTTGCCGAGACCATCATTGCGCTGGCAGGGGCTTGCAAAGATATTGCCGAACTGATTGCCGCCGGCGCGCTGGAAGGCCAGTTCTCCATGCTGCGCAACGACAAGTCGGGCGGCGACTTCCAGACCGAGCTCGACATTCTCGCCAACGCCGATCTGATTGACGCGCTGCGCACCGCGCCCGTTGCGGCGGTTGCGTCCGAGGAGCTTGAGGTTCCGGTGGCGCTCACGCCGGACGCGCCTATTCTGGTCGCGCTCGATCCGCTCGACGGTTCCTCCAACATCGATACCAACGTCTCGGTCGGCACCATTTTCTCGCTGCTACCCGCTCCTCCCAGCGGCGAGAATGAGCCGGCGGCGTTCCTGCGCCCAGGTCGGGAGCAGGTCGCCGCCGGTTATGTGCTCTACGGGCCGCAGACCTCACTGGTGCTTACCCTTGGCGACGGCACTGACATGTTCACGCTCGATCGCGCGAGGGGGACATTTGTCCGCACGCGCGCGCACATCCAGGTGCCGCCAGTTAGCAAAGAATTCGCCGTCAACGCCTCCAATTACCGGCATTGGAGTCCGTCGGTGCGGGTGTGGTTCGACGACTGCATCGCTGGCGCCGAAGGCCCCCGCGGCCGCAATTTCAATATGCGCTGGATCGCCTCCATGGTGGCAGAAGCGCATCGTATCCTCACCCGCGGCGGCGTCTACATTTATCCGGGCGACGAACGCGAGGGTTATCGCAGCGGCCGCCTGCGTCTGGTCTATGAGGGCAATCCAATTGCCTTTCTGATGGAGCAGGCGGGCGCAGCCGCCTCTACCGGCAACGAGCCCTTACTTGACAGGGCGCCAAACAGCCTGCACGAGCGCGTGCCGCTGATTTTCGGATCGCGCGACGAGGTCGAGCGGCTTGAACTGCATCATGTCAACCCGCAACTGGCCTGCGAAAATTCACCGCTGTTCGGCCGGCGTGGCCTGTACCGGGCATGAGTGGCGGGGGTCGGATGGTCGCGGTCGAGGTCCTGTCGTGTCGATAAAGCATCCCATCATTTCGATCACCGGCTCGTCGGGCTCCGGCACGACGTCGGTGAAGAAGACGTTCGAGGAAATCTTCCGCCGAGAGAACATAACTGCGGCCTTCATCGAAGGTGATGCCTTCCATCGCTACGACCGCGTCGGAATGCGCGCGGCGATGGAAGAAGCGATGCAAGAAGGCAACCACCATTTCAGCCATTTCGGTCCGGAAGCGAATCTGATCGAGGAACTGGAAGCGGTGTTCCGCGAATATTCCGAGAAGGGCAGTGGCCGCACCCGACACTACATCCACGATGAAGAAGAATCCGAGCTCTACGGCTGCGGGCAGGGTACCTTCACTGAATGGAAACCGCTCGAGAACAGCACCGATCTTTTGTTCTACGAGGGCCTCCATGGCGCCGTCGTCACTGAGACAGCCAACACCGCGCGCTACGCCGACCTCAAGATCGGCGTCGTGCCGGTAATCAATCTCGAGTGGATCCAGAAAATCCATCGCGACAAGGACGAGCGCGGCTACAGCCAGGAGGCGGTGGTCGACACGATTTTGCGCCGCATGCCCGACTACGTGAATTACATCTGCCCGCAGTTCACCGAAACCGATATCAATTTCCAGCGCGTGCCGACGGTCGATACCTCGAATCCGTTCATCGCTCGCTGGATTCCAACACCGGACGAATCGATGGTGGTGATCCGATTTCGCAATCCGCGCGGCATTGATTTCGTCTATCTGGTCAAAATGATCCACGACAGCTTCATGTCACGGGCTAATTCCATCGTCATTCCGGGCAATAAGCTCGATCTTGCCATGCAGCTCATTCTGACGCCGATGATCCTGCAGCTTATGGAAAAGAAGCGTCGCGCAGGATAGGGGCAGGGGCCGCCATGAACATCGTACCCAAACCGTTGCACGCGGAACTTGCCGATCCGGTCACCGCCGTGGTGCGCGCGCTGGCGATGGACATGGTGGAGAACGCCAAGTCCGGCCATCCCGGCGCGCCGCTGGGTTTGGCGGAAATCGTCAGTGTGCTATGGCGGCGCTATCTGCGCCACGATCCGGCCAACCCGGCGTGGCCTGACCGCGACCGCTTCGTGCTGTCGAACGGTCACGCCTCGCCTTTGCTCTACGCGCTCTTGCACCTCACCGGCTATGATTTGCCTGCCGAGGAGCTCAAACGCTTTCGCCAACTCCATTCCAAGACGCCGGGGCATCCGGAATTCGGCGTCACCCTCGGCGTCGAGACGACCACCGGTCCGCTTGGCCAGGGCTTCGCCAACGCGGTGGGTATGGCGATCGCTGAAAAGACGCTTGCGGCGCAGTTCAATCGACCCGGCCACGCCATCGTCGATCATCGGACTTATGTGGTTGTCGGCGACGGTTGCCTGATGGAAGGCATCAGCCATGAGGCCGCCTCGCTCGCCGGCCGGCTCGGGCTCGGCAAAGCTGATCGCGCTCTACGACGACAACGGCATTTCCATCGACGGCAAGGTCGGCGAATGGTTCGCGGACGACACGCCGAAGCGCTTTGAAGCCTATGGCTGGCACGTGGTGCGCGCGGTCGATGGCCATTGCCCGGCCGCGGTCGAATGCGGCGCTCGCTGGGGCGATTGCCGAAGTGGACCGGCCGAGCCTGATCTGCTGCAAGACTGTGATCGGCCGCGGTGCGCCGACCAAGCAGGGTCATCATGACACTCATGGCGCGCCTCTGGGAGTCGAGGAGGTGACGCGCGCGCGCACGGCGCTGAACTGGCCACATGCGCCGTTTGCCGTTCCGCCTGAGGTCGCCTCCGAATGGAATGCCCGACGCCATGGCGAAGCGCTCGAGGCCAACTGGCAGCGCCGCTTCGCCAACTATCGCCAAGCCTATCCGGAATTAGCGGCGGATACTCCTGCGCCGGATCTCGGGCGATTTGCCGAGCGATTTTACGGCGACCGCCGCCAACCTCGTGGCCGCAACCGATGCCGAGGGCTCTTCGATCGCCAGCCGTAAGGCCAGCCAGAATGCGCTCGGCCAACTGGCGAATGCGCTACCGGAGTTGATCGGCGGCTCGGCCGATCTGTCGCACTCCAACCTGACCAATCACCCGCTGACGAAGCCGATCACCCGCGATCCCGCCGGCAACACGATTCTTTTCGGTGTGCGCGAATTCGCCATGGCGGCGATCGCCAATGGTCTCGCCATGCACGGCGGGTTCCTCCCTTACGTCGCCACCTTCCTGGTGTTCTCAGACTACGCCCGCAACGCCATTCGCATGAGCGCGCTGATGCACCAGCGCGTGGTCTATGTGCTGACGCACGACTCTATCGGTCTCGGCGAGGACGGGCCGACCCACCAGCCGGTCGAGCATGTGGAATCGCTGCGGCTCATTCCCAATCTCGACGTCTGGCGGCCGTGCGACGCAGTCGAGACCTCCGTCGCCTGGATGCAAAGCGTGATGCGCAGCGACGGGCCGACGGCGCTCATTTTGTCGCGGCAGACGCTGGCGCATCAGCCGCGTCGGCCGGAACAAATCGAAACAATCGCGCGCGGCGGCTATGTGCTGATCGAACCGGACAGCGCGCCGGCGGCGGTGATCATCGCCACCGGCTCGGAAGTGAAGCTGGCGCGCGCCGCCGCCGAGCTGCTGGCAGGCGAGGGCATGCCCGTGCGCGTCGTCTCCATGCCCTGCGTGGAGGCCTTCGAGCGCCAGCCGGCGGACTGGCAGGACAGCGTGCTGCCGGCCTACGTGCCGGTGGTCGCGGTCGAGGCCGGCGCCACCCGCGGCTGGTATCGCTATGCCGGCCGCGACGGCGCCGTCATCGGCATCGACCGGTTCGGCGAATCCGCACCGGAGAAGGATTTGTTCGCCTATTTCGGCTTCACGCCGGCGCGCGTGGCCGACGCCGTGCGCGCGGTGGTGGGCCGCCGCCAAGGCGCGACGCAAGCCAACCCGATTTCGTGAATCGCTTTCCAGGAGCCAATCATGCCGCTCGTCTCAATGCGTCAGCTGCTCGACCACGCCGCCGAGGAGGGCTACGGCTTGCCGGCATTCAACGTCAACAACATGGAGCAGATCAAGGCGATTATGGAAGCGGCGCGCAAGGCGCAGAGCCCGGTGATCCTGCAAGGCTCGGCCGGCGCGCGCAAATATGCCGGCGAGCCGTTCCTGCGCCATCTGGTGCTCGGCGGCCATGGAGGCCTATCCGGAAATCCCGATCGTGATGCACCAGGATCACGGCGCTTCACCGGCAGTCTGCATGACCGCGATCCGTTCGGGGTTTACTTCGGTGATGATGGACGGCTCGCTGAAGGAGGATGCCCGCACGCCGGCAGACTACGACTATAACGTCGGCGTCACCCGCAAGGTCGTCGATCTCGCGCACGCTGTCGGCGTGTCGGTCGAGGGCGAACTCGGTTGCCTCGGCTCGCTGGAAACGCTTGAAGGCGACAAGGAAGACGGCCACGGCGCCGAGGGCAAGCTCTCGAAGGAAGCGCTGCTGACCGACCCGGACGAGGCCGCGCGTTTCGTCGAGGAGACCCAGTGCGACGCTTTGGCGATTGCGATCGGCACCTCGCACGGCGCCTACAAGTTCACGCGCAAGCCGACCGGCGACATCCTTTCCATCGACCGTGTCAAAATGATTCATGCGCGGCTGCCCAACACGCATCTGGTCATGCACGGCTCTTCGTCGGTGCCGCAATATTTGCTGCAGGAAATCCGCTGCTACGGCGGCGATATCCCCGAGACCTACGGCGTGCCGGTGGAGGAGATCCGGGAAGGCATCCGCCACGGCGTGCGCAAGGTCAACATCGACACCGATATCCGGCTTGCCATGACCGCCGCCATGCGGCGCACCATGAAGAAGAACGCGCGCGAGTTCGACCCGCGCAAGTTCCTGCAGGCGGCAATGGATGAGACCGCGAAGGTCTGCATCGAGCGGTTCGAAGCCTTCGGCTCAGCCGGTCAGGCGGAACACATCGCGGCGATCGAACTCGACGTCATGGCGCAGCGCTATCGGTCCGGCACGCTGCGCCAAGTCGTGCATTGATCGGGTGCGTCGCTAGCCCCAATCGCGGTTCTTGCTATTTTTTTTGGCGGCGGGTGGCACGCACCTTGCTTGAAAATAGGTGTCATGCCGACGCGTAACTGCGCGCGTCGACGTTTCGAACGTCGCCCAATGGCGGGCTTTTGCCGGCGAAGGTGCCGGTTTCGACGCTTGCTGCCTCAACCTTGACCAGGCAGCGGCAAGCACCGATTTGGTCCGCCGCCGTGAAAGCCGCCGTTAACTCAATCCATGCGCGCCGTGCCGATTTCGGTGCCTGCCTCGGCGTCGTTCGTCCACCTGAAGCGCCTATTCGATGGGCAGCGCCTTCCTTCGGTGGCACCCGTCAACCGCCTCGATGACCTTGGAGAGGAAGAGATGGCTCCCGAAAACATCACTCTGGTCCAGGAAAGCTTCAAACAGGTCGTGTCCATCGCTGATACGGCGGCGGATCTGTTTTACGACCGTCTTTTTACAATTGCTCCGGAAGCGCGTCCGCTGTTCCCGGACGACCTGACCGAACAGAAAAAGAAGCTGATTGGCATGTTGGCCACCGCGGTCACCAATCTGCACCAGGTCGAAACTATCCTGCCGGCAGTGGAAAATCTGGGACGGCGGCATGCCGGCTATGGCGTGACGTCGGCGGATTATGAGCCGGTCGGTACCGCGCTGTTATGGACACTGGAACAGGGGCTCGGCGCAGGGTTTACCCCGCCGGTCAGGGCAGCCTGGACCGAGGCCTACACCACGTTGGCCGGCGTGATGCAGGCCGCCGCCGCCGAGTTCGGCCCGCCGACGAATGTGGCGGTGGGGTAGGGGCGCATGGCCAGCCAGTGCCGCAAAGAGGGAAGTCTCCAGACGATGCGTGTTTTGCACGAGTTTTGCATCGAAAACCGAGATTGTTCGCAGAACCGTACCGCCTCAGGCGGCGCGGGCAGTCCAACGCCGGCGGAGACAGGGATTTTGGCCGAAATGCGGAAGGGATCCGAACCGCCCAGCAGCCGGCGCATCATCGCCAGGTGCGCAACGGGATTCGACCCTGAAAATCGCTATCGTCGATGAAAGCCCGATACGGGCGGCTATCCTCGCCGACGGCCTGCGCGATGCCGGTTTCACCCAGGTTGAGCGCATTTCCGAGACCCATAACCTGCTGGCGCGCATCTATGCGCTCGATCCCGAGGTTATCCTGATCGGTTTGGAGAGCCCGAGCCGCGATATGTTGGAACAGATGTTTCAGATGAGCCGCGCGGTGAAGCGTCCGGTGGCCATGTTCGTCGATCAAAGTGACAGCGCTTCGATCCAGGCCGCGGTCGATGCCGGCGTCTCTGCCTATATCGTCGACGGGCTGAAGAAGGAACGCATCACCAACATCCTCGATCTGTGCATTTCGCGGTTCAATGCGTTCTCGCGGCTGCAAACCGAGCTTGATCACGCCAAGGGCGCGCTGGAAGAGCGCAAGGTCATCGACCGTGCCAAGGGCATTCTGATGAAGGCCAAGCAGCTTACTGAAGAAGAGGCTTATGCGCTGCTGCGCAAGACTGCGATGAACGAGAACAAGAAGATCGTCGATATTGCACAGTCGGTGATTACGGCCGCGGGACTGCTCAAATGAACGAGACCAAACTCCGCATTGGCTTTATCCCGCTGGTCGATGCCGCCGCGCTGGTGATAGCGGCCGATTGCGGTTTTGCCTCCGCCGAAGGGCTCTCCATCGAGCTGGTGCGCGAGGTGTCGTGGTCGAACGTGCGCGACAAACTCAATATTGGCCTGTTTGACGGCGCCCATCTGCTCTCACCGATGGCGATCGCTTCCAGTCTCGGAATTGGCCATGTGCGCATTCCGGCAATTGCTCCGTTCAACCTCGGGCTCAATGGTAACGCCATCACCGTTGCACCACGGCTTCATGAAGCGATGGCCAAGCTCGCCGATGGCGATCTCGCCGATCCCGCGGTGTCGGCACGTGCGCTGGCGCGCGTTGTCGAGGCGCGCAGGGCGGGCGGGGCCCACCCGCTCACCTTCGGCATGACCTTTCCGTTCTCGAACCACAACTACCAGCTTCGATTTTGGATGGCCGCGGGTGGCGTCGATCCGGATGAGGATGTACGCTTGGTGGTGCTGCCGCCGCCCTACATGGTGGAGAGTCTCTGCGAACGGCCATGTCGACGGCTTTTGCGTCGGCGCTCCGTGGAACTCGGTGGCAGTACAATCTGGTATTGGCCGCATTTTGCACTTCAGTTGTGAGATCATGACGCAAGTGTCGGAAAAGGTGCTGGCCGTGCGTGCGCAATGGGCGGCCGACCGCGCCGATACTCTTGGCAAATTGATACGCGCGCTTGCGCTAGCTGCCGACTTCGTCGATGACGTCGCCAACCGTGACACCGTTTCCGCTTTGGTCGCAAAGCGCATCGAGGTTGATCCGGACCTCGTCGCGCGAACGCTCGCCGGACATTTGCGCATTGCGCCCGACGGCACCACGCGTGGCGACGCGAGCTACATCCGCATCGGCGGGGAGGGCGCCAACAGGCCCGATCCAATACAGGCCGCTTGGCTTTATGCCCAGATGGCGCGCTGGGGACAGGCGCCGGTCTCGCAGGAACTGCACGGCATTGCGCAGGGTGTGTTCCGGCCCGACCTCTACGACGCCGCGCTAGGTGCGTTGCCGCCCGCGCGCCCGAACATACCCTCCGATGGCGTCGGCGCTTTCGCCGGGCCCAACTTCGTTCCCGACGACATCGCCGGTCATCTCGCGGCCTGGCGCATTAAGCGGGCCGGCAAGCCGCAATTGTCGATTGTACGCTGAACGCTGCAGTGCACACATATTCCGCACGCTGCGCCTCCGATGGGCAGCACGGCGTTCCCGCGCCGGCGTGCCGGAAACCTGCAAAAACGTGATAACTTGCTGACATAATTCAAGTTTTTACGCTGCCGCCGACTTGGCACAAGACTTGATAGGAGAGTGACGAGAGAGGCGCCGTGCGACCGGCGCCCGCGGTCCAACGACGGGCCAACAAGCAAGGCCGCTGTCCTGCCATCACGCTTCGTGCGCGGCCGGGCTGCGGTTTTTTTATTGGCTCGAAGGGAATGAGACGGCCGGGCGATAGCGAGCCTTACGTCAAACGTCGAAAGGATATCGGGAATGACCGACAGGATTGACATCAAGCGCCCCAGCCCCGCGCTAGACCGCCGCGCGTTTCTCAAGAGCGGCGTCAGCGCGGCGGCGCTGGCCGGCGTTGTACCCGCCGCGACGCTGTTTGCTCCATCGATTGCGCGCGCAGCGCTGCAGCCGGAAAAGCAAGGTCTCAAATTCGGTTTCATCAAGCTAACCGACATGGCGCCGATCGCCATCGCCAAAGAACTCGGTTTCTTCGAGGACGAAGGGCTCTACGTCTCGGTCGAGGCGCAGGCTAACTGGAAAGTGCTGCTCGACCGCGTCATCACAGGCGAACTCGACGGTGCCCATATGCTCGGTCCGCAGCCGCTCGGCGCCACCATCGGCTTCGGCACCAAGGCCCACGTGATTACGCCTTTTTCGATGGACCTGAACGGCAACGGCATCACCGTCGCCAATTCGATCTGGGCGGAGATGAAGAAGTTCATCCCCAAGGGTCCGGACGGAAAGCCGATTCATCCGATCACCGCGGATTCGCTGAAGAAGGTGGTCGACCAGTACAAGGCGCAAGGCAAGCCCTTCAACATGGGCATGGTGTTCCCGCTGTCCACGCACAACTACTACCTGCGCTATTGGCTCGCCGCCGCCGGCATCCATCCCGGCTTCTATTCGCCGACCGATATCTCCGGCCAAATCATGGCGGACGTGCTGCTCTCGGTAACGCCGCCGCCGCAGATGCCCGCGACGCTCGAGGCCGGCACCATCCTCGGCTACTGCGTCGGCGAGCCGTGGAACCAGCAGGCGGTGTTCAAGGGTATCGGCGTGCCGGTGATCACCGACTATGAAATCTGGAACAACAATCCAGAGAAGGTGTTCGGTTTCACCGCAGCCTTCCAGAAGAAATATCCGCAGACCGTGCTCGCCGCCACCAAAGCGTTGATCCGCGCCGGGCAGTGGCTCGACGAGAACAACAACGCCAACCGCCTGAAGGCGGTAAAGATATTGTCGCGACCGGAATATGTCGGCGCCGATGCCAAGGTGATCGCCAATTCGATGACCGGCACATTCGAGTATGAGAAAGGCGACAAACGCAACGTTCCCGATTTTAATGTCTTCTTTCGCTATTTCGCGAGCTATCCTTTCTATTCCGACGCGGTGTGGTTCCTCTCGCAAATGCGGCGTTGGGGCCAGATTGCCGACGCGAAGCCGGATAGCTGGTACGCGCAGGTCGCCAAGGACGTCTACCGGCCGGACATTTATCTCGACGCGGCCAAGCTCCTGGTTGCCGAAGGCAAAGCCAAGAAAGAAGACTTCCCCTGGAACAGCGACGGCTATCACAAGCCGACGGCCAGCTTCATCGACAAGATCGAGTACGACGGCCGCAAGCCCAATGACTACCTGGGCCGGCTCGCCATCGGCTTGAAGGGGGACCAACACTTCAATGGCGCCAAGGTGGTCGCCAATTGAGTGAGCGGCCGGGCGTGAGCCCCGCCGCCCGGCCGTTACCTGCACAGCATTCCAAGATGGCGAGCTCGATCCAACAAGGAACACTGAATGTCCACCGCAACTGATTTTGTTACCGGCGCGGATATCACGACCGAATCGGCGCGCGCATTGCGTCGCGAGCGCTGGCAGACGCGCATCACGCGTATCTCGGGCTTCCTTAATATCCTTGGCGTTGGATGGTTGGTGCCGCTGCTGAAGATTGCCGCGGGCGAACGGGCGCAGCCGCAGCTCAAGGCGCTGTGGCGAATGCTCGGCGTACCGCTGGCGGCGATCATCGTCTTCCTTGCGGCTTGGGGTTGGGTGGCGCCGATGGTGAAGACGAGCCTTGGCGCTGTGCCCGGTCCGGTGCAGGTCTGGAATCAAGCCGAAGCACTATGGCACGACCATCTTGCCGCCCGCGCCAAAGAACGGGTGTTCTATGAACGGCAGGAAAGGCGCAACGCTGCGCGGCTGGCGCAAGATCCCAATGCTAAAGTCCGTATCTTTCGCTATACTGGCGCGCCCACTTATATCGATCAGATATTCACCAGCCTGGAGACGGTGTTCACAGGCTTCCTGCTCGCTGCGCTGATCGCGGTGCCGCTCGGCGTGCTTTGCGGGTTGTCGGAGACAGTGAACACCGCGCTCAATCCGCTGGTGCAGATATTCAAGCCGGTATCGCCGCTGGCCTGGCTGCCGATCGTCACCATGGTGGTTAGCGCGCTCTACGTCTCCGGTGATCCGCTGTTCCCGAAATCCTTCATCAATTCGGCGATCACGGTGACGTTGTGCTCACTGTGGCCGGCGCTGATCAATACCTCGCTCGGCGTCGCCTCGATTGACAAGGATCTCGTTAACGTCGGGCGTGTGTTGCGGCTGCCCTGGTACACCAAGGTCACAAAAATCGTTCTGCCGTCGTCGCTGCCGTTGATCTTCACCGGCTTGCGGCTCTCGCTCGGCGTGGGGTGGATGGTGCTGATTGCCGCAGAGATGCTGGCGCAGAATCCAGGCCTCGGCAAATTCGTCTGGGACCAGTTCCAGAATGGCTCATCGGCCTCGCTGTCGAGCATTATGGTGGCCGTATTCACCATCGGCATCATCGGCTTTCTGCTCGACCGCATTATGCTGGCGCTGCAAGTCGCCTTCACCCATAGCGCAACGCGGTGAGGGCAAGTGTAATGACTGCTCTTGAACTGAAATCGGTATCCAAGTCGTTCGGTGACGAGCCCACACGCACGCGCGTGCTCAAGAATGCGACCTTGGGGGTGGAGGAGGGCGAGTTCGTTGCCATCGTCGGCTTCTCCGGTTCCGGCAAGACGACGCTGATCAACCTGATGGCGGGGCTGGTAGCGCCGGACAGTGGCGAGGTGCTGTTCAAAGGTGCGCCTGTGAAGGAGCCCGGGCCCGAGCGCGGCGTCGTGTTCCAGAGCTATTCCCTGATGCCGTGGCTGTCGGTGCGCGGCAATATCGCGCTGGCGGTCGACGCCGCTTTTTCCGGCAAGCCGGCGAAGGAGCGGCAAGCGAGGGTCGACCGCTACACCGAGATGGTGGGGCTTGCTCACGCCGCCGAGCGTAAGCCGGCGGAACTTTCCGGCGGCATGCGCCAGCGCGTGGCGGTGGCGCGGGCGCTCGCTATGAATCCGGAAGTATTGCTGCTCGACGAACCACTGTCGGCGCTCGATGCGCTCACGCGCGCCAAGCTGCAGGGGGAGATCGAGGAGATATGGTCGCAGGAAAGGAAGACGGTGGTGATGATCACCAACGATGTGGACGAGGCGATCCTCCTCGCCGACCGCATCGTGCCGCTTGATCCTGGCCCTGAGGCGGGCTTCGGCCCCGAGTTCCGTGTTCCCTTCGAGCGGCCGCGCGATCCTGCCGCGATGAACTCGAATCCAGCCTACAAGAAACTGCGCGCCACCATCACGCAATATCTGATCGACGCCGGCGTGCGCCGGGCTGACGGCGACACCGAGCAGCGCGAGCCGCCCAACATCGTGCCGGTTCAGTTCGAGCAGGGGCCGCCGCGCGCCTACAAGGCGGCCGCCGATACGCCGTTCGAAAACCGCTATGTCGAGTTCTACGAGGTGCGCAAGGTCTATCCGACGCCGAACGGCCCGTTGACGGTAGTCGACGGCTTCGACCTGCTGATGCGCAAGGGCGAGTTCGTCTCGCTGATCGGCCATTCCGGCTGCGGCAAGTCCACCGTGCTGTCCATGGTCTCCGGCCTCAACGACGTAACCAGCGGCGGCATTGTACTCGACAACAAGGAGGTGACCGCCGCCGGGCCCGACCGCGCGGTGGTGTTCCAGAGCCCGTCGCTGCTGCCGTGGATGACCGCGCGCCAGAACGTCGCGCTCGGCGTCGACCGGGTCTATCCACACGCCAGCAAGGCCGAGCGCAGCGACATCGTGAGTTATTATCTGGCGCGCGTGGGCTTGAGCGACGCCATGGACAAATGCGCCGCCGAGCTTTCCAACGGCATGAAGCAGCGCGTCGGCATCGCGCGGGCTTTTGCGCTCTCGCCAAAGCTGCTGTTGCTCGACGAGCCCTTCGGCATGCTCGATTCGCTCACGCGCTGGGAGCTGCAGGAAGTGCTGATGGAGGTTTGGTCGCGCACGCAGGTGACCGCGATCTGCGTCACCCATGACGTCGACGAGGCGATCCTTCTCGCCGACCGTGTGGTGATGATGACCAACGGGCCGAATGCCCGTATCGGCAACGTGATGCAGATCGATATCCCGCGGCCGCGCACGAGACGCGCGCTGCTCGAGCACGCCCGCTACTACGAATACCGGAAAGAACTGCTCGGCTTCCTCGAAGAATACGAAGATGGCGCCGGCGGCCGCGACGCTGCGAAGGAGGAAGCCGCATAATGAGCGAGCCTCTCGTCGTCGTCGGCAATGGTATGGCCGCCATGCGGCTGGTCGAAGAACTGAGCGTCCGTGCGCTCGGCCGCTACGCAATTGCCGTGGTCGGCGAGGAGCCGCGGCTTGCCTATAACCGCGTGCTGCTGTCGTCGGTGTTGGCGCAAGAGGTTCGCGACAACGAGATCGAGCTCAAGCCGGCGCCATGGTGGCGCGCGCGCGGCGTGACGCTGCTCTATGGCCACGGTGCCACCGCCGTCGACCCCGCGATCCGTCGTATTCGGCTGGCCAATGGCGCGACGCTCCCGTTCAAGAAGCTTGTGCTTGCCACTGGTTCGCGCCCGATCCGACTCAATGTGCCGGGTATGAACCTTGCCGGGGTGATGACCTTCCGCGATCTTACTGACGTTACCGCGATCCGTCAGGCGGCAGCCCAGCGACGAAAAGCGGTGGTGATTGGCGGTGGCTTGCTTGGCCTGGAGGCTGCGTATGGCTTGGCGAAAGCCGGCGCGGAAGTTTCGGTCGTCCATCTTTTGGACCGGCTGATGGAGCGTCAGCTCGATGCGCGCGCTGCCGACTTGCTCAAGCAGGCGGTGGAGGCGGTTGGCGTCACCGTGCATCTGAATGCCGAGACAATTGCGATTCGCGGGGATAATCGCGCCGAGGCGGTGGCGCTGATGGATGGTCGCGAACTTCCTGCGGATCTGGTGGTGGTCGCCGCCGGCATCCGCCCCAACGTCGATCTGGGACAATCGGCAGACATCGTCATTAACCGTGGCATTGTCGTCGATGAACATCTGCGTACCAGCAAGCGCGACATCTACGCTATCGGCGAATGCGCTGAGCACCGCGGTGTCTGTTATGGGTTGGTGGAGCCGTCCTATGAGCAGGCGCGTGTGCTTGCCGCCCATCTCGCCGGCGATAACGCCCGCTACGAAGGCAGCGTGCTCGCAACCAATCTCAAGGTTTCCGGCGTCAACGTGTTTTCCGCCGGCGATTTTCTTGGAGCCCCGGGCACCGAGCAAATCGTGCTCTCCGATGCGGGGCTAGCCACCTACAAAAAGCTGGTGATCGCGCAGGGACGGCTGACAGGAGCGGTGCTGTTCGGCGATACCGCCGATGGCCTCTGGTACCTCGATCTCATCCGCACGCGCGCCCCGATCGACGCCATTCGCGGCGACATCATGTTCGGCCGCGCTTTCGTCGAGCATGCCGCGGAATTCCCTCTCGTCTCTGAGCCGGAATTGAAACCGGTCGGTTCGGAGACGCCTTTGGAAGCACTTGCTGAATGGCACGCCATGGGAATCGAGACGGGGTCAGATGACGGATAAGACCGACGATGCCGGATTCAGCGGCGAACAGAAGCGTTATCTGGAAGGCTATATGTCCGGCCTCACCGTGGGGCGTGCCGTGCAGACCCTCACGGGCGATCGCGCCGGCAGCAAGGCCGCGAGCGAGCCAACCGGTCCGGACGCGATCCATATCAAGGCGCAGGACCGGGTGCTGGACTCCGGCGGCAAGCTTTCCGATCCGGAGAAGTTCAAGCGCGAGCTCAATCCGCTCGATGGGTATGCGCGGCTGAAAGAACAGGCGCGCAACAACGAGGCGCCCAAGCCCGCGGATAATTTCCGCTGGCGTTTTCATGGGCTGTTCTACGTGGCGCCGGCGCAGAACTCCTACATGTGCCGGCTACGCATTCCCAACGGCATCCTGACGCACTGGCAGATGGCGGGCCTCGCCGATCTCGCCGAGAGCTTCGGTGGCGGCTATTCGCATGTCACCACCCGCGCCAATATCCAGATTCGCGAGATCGAGCCCAACAACGCCGTGCGGATGCTGGAGGAAATTCAGTTGCTCGGCCTCTGCGCGCGCGGGTCGGGGGCGGACAATATCCGCAATGTCACCGGAACGCCGACCGCCGGCATCGATCCGCAGGAACTGATCGACACCCGGCCCTACGCTTGCGAGTGGCACTTCCACATTCTGAACGAACGCGCGCTGTATGGCTTGCCGCGTAAATTCAACGTCGCCTTTGATGGCGCCGGCCAGATGCCGGTACTGGAAGACACCAACGACATCGGATTCCAAGCGGTAGAGGTGAAGGACGGATTCGGCGCCGAACCGGGCGTGTGGTTCCGCGTGACGCTGGGTGGCATCACCGGCCACCATGATTTTGGGCGCGAGACCGGCGTCATCGTCACGCCGGGCGAGGCGACGCAAGTGGCCGACGCGATCGTGCGCGTCTACATCGAAAGCGGAAATCGATCCGACCGTACCAAGGCGCGGCTGAAATACGTGCTCGACGATTGGGGCATCGAGAGGTTCGTCGCGGCTGTCGAAGACAAGCTCGGCCGCAAACTCACCAAGGTGCCGGCGGAAGCGCTGGAACGGCGCCCCGCGTTCGATCGCTTCTCGCATATCGGCGTACACAAGCAGAAGCAAGAAGGTCTGAACTGGATCGGTGTCGCGGTACCGGTCGGGCGCATGAGCGTTGGGCAAATGCGCGGGCTCGCCGACGTGGCGCGCGATTTCGGCGACGGCGACCTGCGCCTGACAGTGTGGCAGAACCTTTTGATTTCGGGTGTTGCCGATGGCAGCGTCTCGGCGGCGCGGGCGACCATTGCCGCGCTCGGCCTCTCGACCAAGGCGACGTCGATCCGCGCCGGGCTCGTTGCCTGCACCGGCAATGTCGGCTGCAAGTTCGCCGCTTCCGACACCAAGCGCCACGCCGAGGAAATTGCGCAATGGTGCGAGGCGCGCGTCCGTCTCGACACGCCGATCAACATCCATCTCACCGGCTGCCATCACTCCTGTGCACAGCACTACATCAGCGACATTGGCCTACTCGCCTGCAAGGTGGAAGAGGAAGGTGAGGGCGACGAGATCGAGCAGAATGAGGGCTATCACGTCTATATCGGCGGCAGCTTCGGTCCCGAGGCGGCAATCGGCCGCGAAATCTACCGCGATGTGAAGGCTGAGGACGTGCCGCCCGTCGTCGAGCGCATGCTGCAGGGCTATCTCGCCAACCGCGCGGGCGACGATGAAACTTTCCTGGCGTTTTCGCGCCGGCATGAGGTCGAAGTGCTGAAAGAGATGTTCGAGGCGGAGGTGGTGGCATGACCCAGAACGTGTCGCAGCCGATGCTCAGCCTGGTGCCGGAGTTGGCGCCGTTCTCGGAAGAACAGCGCGCCTGGCTCAACGGCTTTCTGGCCGGCTTCATTTCGATGGATGGCGCGACGCCAGTTACCAACGAGCAGGTCGCCGCGCTCATCGCCGGCGGCGCGGCGGGTGCGGCTGCAGAAGAAGATGACGGCGGCGCACCGTGGCACGACCAGACTATGCCGATCGACGACCGCATGAAGCTCGCCGATGATAGGTCGGTGCGCTGGAAGCTGATGGCGGCGATGGCGCAGCAGGACTGCGGCCAGTGCGGCTACGATTGCCGGACCTATTCCGGCGTTATCTTCGAAGGCAAGGAAAAGCGGCTGAACCTTTGCGTGCCTGGCGGCAAGACGACCGCGCGCATGCTCAAGGCATTGCATGAAGAAATTGGTTCGGCGCCGGCCAAGCCTGCGGCAGCGCTTGCGGCGGAAGCGGTTGTACCTGCGCCGGATGCGCCGGCCGGCACGCGCGACAATCCGGTGACGGCGACGATTGCCAGCCGTACACGCCTCAACAAAGAGGGCTCCGAGAAGGAGACCTGGCACGTCGAGCTCGACATTTCCGACAGTGGCCTCGTTTACGCTGTTGGCGATTCATTCGGTCTATTTCCGGCTAACGATCCCGCACTCGTCCGCGAGATTCTTGCGGCGCTTGGTGGCGAGGCCAACTTCCCCATCGGCGGCCGCACTTTGCGCGAGGTGCTGCTCGACGGCGTGTCGCTGTCGCCGGCGCCGGACATGCTGTTCCAGCTCTACTCCTACATCACCGGCGGCGAACGGCGGCGCAATGCGCAGGCGTTGGCGAATGGCGAAGATCCGGATGGCGACGCCGAGACCCTCGACGTGCTGGCGGCGATCGAGAAATTCCCCGGCGTGCGGCCGGACCCGGAGGCCTTCATCGAAGCGCTCGATCCCTTGCAGCCGCGGCTCTATTCCATCGCTTCGTCGCCCAAGGCGCATCCCGGCCGCGTGGCGCTCACGGTCGATGCGGTGCGTTACACCATCGGCGGGCGCCAGCGCCTTGGCGTCGCCTCGACCTTCGTCGGTGGCCGCGCGCCCCTTGGTCACACGACCCGCGTTTATATCCAGAAGGCGCACGCCTTTGGCCTGCCGGCCGATCCGGCTATTCCGATCATCATGATCGGGCCCGGCACGGGCGTCGCGCCGTTCCGCGCCTTCCTGCACGAGCGTCAGGCAACGCAGGCGCCGGGACGCAATTGGCTGTTTTTCGGCCATCAGCGTTCGAACTGCGATTTCTTCTACGAGCAAGAACTCAAGGCGATGAAGCAGAGCGGGCTGCTGACGCGGCTGTCGCTCGCCTGGTCGCGCGACGGCGACGAAAAGGTCTACGTGCAGCACCGCATGCGCGAGGTCGGCCGCGACCTGTGGGCGTGGCTCACCGACGGCGCGCACATCTACGTCTGCGGCGATGCACAGCGCATGGCGAAGGATGTCGAACTGGCGCTGGTCGATATCGTCGCGCAGCACGGCGCGCGCACGCCGGAACAGGCGGTGGCCTTCGTCACCGATCTGAAGAAGCACGGCCGCTATCAGCAGGATGTGTATTGAGAATGCCCGAGGTCTGCACATCATGAATGCGCTTTCGCAGCACCCGCAGGCAGTGCGTACCGCCTGCCCCTATTGCGGCGTAGGCTGCGGCGTCCTGGCCAAGCCCGACGGCCACGGCGGCGCGGTAATCGCGGGCGATCCCGCGCATCCGGCCAATTTCGGCAAGCTGTGCTCCAAGGGTTCGGCCCTCGGCGAAACGCTCGGCCTTGCCACCCGCATCCTTCATCCCATGCAGCGCCAAGCCGACGGCGCGCTCAAGCGCATCTCATGGGATGGCGCGCTCGATGCCATGGCCGAAGGCTTTTCCCGCACGATCGCGCGACACGGCCCTGATGCCGTTGCCTTCTATCTCTCCGGACAATTGCTCACCGAGGACTACTACGTCGCCAATAAGCTGATGAAGGGCTTCATCGGCTCGGCCAACGTGGACACCAATTCACGGCTATGCATGGCCTCGTCGGTAGCGGGCCACCGGCGCGCGTTCGGCAGCGACACCGTGCCCGGCTGTTACGAAGATCTCGATTGCGCCGATCTTATCGTGCTGGTCGGCTCCAATGCCGCGTGGTGCCATCCGGTGCTTTTTCAGCGCATGGTCGCTAACAAGCGTCTGCGGGGCGCCAAGATCGTTGTCATCGATCCACGCCGCACGGCTACTGCGGAAGAAGCCGACCTGTTCCTTGCGGTGGCGCCTGGGACGGACAGCGCGTTGTTTTGCGGGTTGCTCGTGCATCTCGCCGACAATCTGGCGCTCGACTACGGCTTTATCGACGCGCGCACCACCGGCTTTGTCGAGACGTTGGCGCGGGCGCGCGAGATCGCGCCCGACCTCATGTCGACCGCAGCAATCACCGGTCTGTCACCGGCCGAGGTCGGGCGCTTCTTCGCGTTGTTCCGCACGATCCCGAATGCAGTCACTTGTTTTTCGCAAGGGGTAAATCAGTCGGCGCAGGGCACCGACAAAGTCTCGGCCATCGTCAATTGCCACCTCGCCACCGGCCGCATCGGCAAGCCTGGGACAGGACCGTTCTCGCTCACCGGCCAGCCCAATGCCATGGGCGGACGCGAGGTCGGCGGGCTCGCCAATCAACTTGCTGCTCACATGGACTTCACGCTCGAGAATGTCGATCGCGTCGGCCGCTTCTGGGACGCGCCGGCAATGGCGCGAGGCGAGGGCCTGAAAGCGATCGATATGTTCGAAGCAATCGCAGGCGGCGAGATCAAAGCGCTGTGGGTAATGGCGACCAATCCGGCGGTGTCGCTGCCGCGCGCCGGCGTCATGCAGGAAGCGTTGCGCAAGCTCGATTTGTTCGTTGTGTCGGAGAACGTCGCTTCCAACGATACGGTGAACGCAGGCGCGCATCTGGTGCTGCCGGCTGCGGCTTGGGGCGAGAAGGACGGCACCGTCACCAACTCCGAGCGGCGCATTTCGCGGCAACGCTCGTTCCTGCCGGCGGCGGGCGAGGCCAAGCCCGACTGGTGGATCGTGGCCCAGGTGGCACGCCGCATGGGTTTCGGCGACGCATTTGCTTATGAAAGCGCGGCGGACGTGTTTCGCGAGCACGCGGCGCTGTCGGCGTTCGAGAACGGCGGCAACCGCGATTTCGACATCGGCGCGCTGGCGCAGTTGTCGGACGGCGAATTCAGTGCACTCGATCCAGTGCAATGGCCGCTACGCACTGATTCACCGCGCCGCGAAAGCCGTTTCTTCGCCGAGGGGACATTCTTCACGCCCGACGGCCGCGCGCGCATGGTGCCAGTGGCGCCGCCGAGGTCCGAGGCGGCATCGACTGAGTTCCCGCTCCGCCTCAACACCGGTCGGGTACGCGACCAGTGGCACACCATGACGCGATCCGGCCTCAGCCTGCGGCTCGCGCACCACACGCCGGAACCTCTTATCGAGATTCATCCCGACGATGCAGCAGCTCGCGGCGTGACGCACAACGGCTTTGCGCGCCTGCGCTCGGCTTACGGTGCATGTGTGCTGAAGGTTGCGATCAGCGAAGGGCAGCAACGCGGTTCGCTGTTCGTGCCCATCCACTGGAGCCGCGAGACGGCATCGGCGGCACGCGTCGGCGACCTGGTGACCTGCACGACGGATCCTTATTCGGGTCAGCCGGACTCCAAAGCCACGCCGGTATCGATCGACCCAGTCTCCTTTGCTCTCCGTGGTTTCGTGCTGGCGCGTGGACGTCTGACATTACCTGGCGAAAGTTGGTGGGCGCGAGTGACGCTTCGTGACGGCGCCGGTTGGCTGCTCGCCAGCAACGCGGAGCCGGCGGCGTGGCGCGCCTGGGTCAAGACGCATTTTGCCGGCCTGGAAATCGCCGAATATTGCGACGCGCCGCGCGGGCTGTATCGGGCGGCGGCGTTTGCCGACGGGCGGCTTGCGGGTTGCCTGTTCGTCGGACCGGCCGGCGCGGCACCGCAATGGGATGCGGTCAAGGGGTTATTCGAGTGCGAAGAGCTCGGCGACGCGCAACGGCGTGCTGTGCTTTCCGGAAAATCGGCCGACGGGTTGGCTGATCCTGGTCCGGTGATTTGTGCATGTTTTGGTGTCGGACTCAAAGTCATCCGCGCTGCGATTGACAGCGGCGAGGCGCTCAATGTCGAACAGATCGGTGCGGCGCTGCGCGCCGGCACCAATTGCGGCTCCTGTCTTCCGGAATTGAAGCGAATTGTAGATCAAGAACGCGCCACGCCAGCGTTGTGAGACAGGCTCGCCGCACATGCGAGCATAGGATCCGCGCGAAAGCTGGGACCCAATGCTGGAGTCCCTGATTTCACGAACGAAGTGCAACACCTTCTTAGGGAGGTGTTGCCATGGGACGGACATACCAGCAACTGTCCTTGGACGGGCGGAGAATGCGGGAGTCAGCCTGACCTTATCCCGCTCTAAACGACCCGGTTACTTGGATGCCCGGTGTGGAAAGTCTCGATGTGCTGGACGACTTGATCCCATAGCGTTTGCATGGCCTCGTTGCTGGCCCAGGCAACATGGGGTGTCACGATGACGTTTGGTCGATCGAGGATTTTCAGTAGCGGATTGTCCGCTGCGGGCGGTTCGGAGGTGAGGCAGTCGAAGCCGATCCCCGCGATCTGACCGCGTTCGAGTGCCGCCACGAGATCGGCCTCGTTGACCAGACCACCACGCGCGCAATTTATCAGCAGCGGCTTCTTTTTCATCTTGGCGAATTCGGACGCGGCGATCATGTTGCGCGTCGCCGGCATCAGTGGCGAGTGCAGCGTGATGACGTCCGCCGTCGCAAGCACCTCGTCGAACGGGGTATAGAGCGGACCCAAGCCTTCGACGCCCTTGTGCGCCGCGAACAGCGTGCGCATGCCGAATGCCTGGCCGAGCCGGGCAACGCCCTGGCCAAGCGCACCCTCGCCGAAAATACCAAGCGTCGAACCCGCCAGATCGTTGATCGGATGCGTGAAGAAGCAAAACTGGCCTTCCTGCTGCCAGCGGCCGTCGATGACGTCCTGCCGATAGCCGATCAGGCCGCGCCGCAGCGCCAGGATCAGCGCGAAAGCGTGCTCGGGCACCGTATTGGTGGCGTAGCCGCGCACATTGGAGACGACGATGCCACGCTCCTTGCAGGCGTCGATATCGAAGGCATCGTAGCCGGTTGCAGGAATGCAGATCATCTTGAGATCGGGCAGTTGCTCGATCGCCGCGCGCCGGATCGGCACCTTGTTGCAGACGGCGATCTGCGCGCCCCTGAGCCGCTCGACCACCTGGTCCGGCCGCGTCCGGGAGTGGTCAACCCATTCGTGAGGAAACGACGGCTTTGTCAGTGTGACCGACGAGCCGATGGTGGACCGGTCGAGGAAGACGATACGTGTCATGGAAATCTCCAACCCGCCGGCTCAACAAGCGAACGCCCCGCAGCGCGGGGCGTTCCGGATCGTTGAATGGCGCGCGTTACCGAGCCGTTCATTCGGCGGCAATGCGCATCGCCTCTCCAGCCTTGGAAAGATGGCGAACCGCGGCGCCGACGCCCGCGCCTGGCTCGAACTTGATGCCGACGTCGTGCATCGCCAGTTCGACCCCGCCCAGCGCCTGCAGCACCATGATCTCATTCAGCCACCCGAGATGGCCGATGCGGAACACTTTGCCGGCGACCTTGTTGAGACCGCCGCCGAGCGAGAGATCGTAGCGATGGTAGGCGGTCTTGATCACGTCGTTGGCGTCGAAGCCTTCCGGCACCACGACCGCGGTGACCGTGTCGGAGTACCATTCCGGCCCTTGTGCGCAATTGCGCAGACCCCACGCCTCGACCGCGGCGCGGACTGCGCCGGCGAGCCGATGATGGCGGGCGAACACGTTGGGTAGGCCTTCTCCGAGCAGCAGATCGACCGAGGCGCGCAAGCCGCGCAGCAGGGTTGCCGCCGGAGTGTAGGGGAAATAACCCAGCGCGTTGTTCTTGGCCATATCCTTGTAGTCGAAGAAGCAGCGCGGCAGCGTGGCGGTTGCGCCGGCTTTGAGCGCCTTTTCGCTGACGCAGACGATAGTCAGGCCGGTCGGCATCATGAAGCCCTTTTGCGAGCCCGCGACGGCGACATCGACGCCCCACTCGTCCATGCGGAAATCGATCGAGGCAATCGAGCTGACGCCATCGACAAACAGCAGCGCTGGATGACCGAGGTCGTCGAGGACGCGGCGCACGCCTGCAACGTCGGAGGTAACGCCGGTCGCGGTCTCGTTGTGTGTCACCAGGACGGCTTTGATTTCGTGCTTCTTGTCGGCTTCGAGCTTGGCCCGGTACTGGTCAAGCGGGACACCCTTGCCCCATTCGACGTCGATGGCATCGACCTCAAGGCCGAAGCGCCGGCACATGTCGACCCAGAGCAGCGAGAATTGGCCAAATACCGAGGTCAGCACCTTGTCCTTCGGCGACAGCGTGTTGGCAATGGCCGACTCCCAGCCGCCCGTTCCGGAGCCAGGAAAGATGAAGACGTGGCCGTTGCGGCATTGGAATACTTTCTTCACGTCGACCAGGAGAGGCAGCAAGAACTGCGGGTAATCGGGCGCGCGATGATCCTCCAGCGGAACATCCATCGCCTGGCGAATTTGGAATGGCATGTTGGTCGGGCCGGGGACAAATAGTCCTTTGAATCCTGGCATTCGAACTCCTCCGTTTAGACGTGAACTCATTCAAGGAACCGGTCGATGGGAAACGGGCGGCACGACGCGCCGTCGCCTCGATTTGCTCGCCGCTTGTCTGGCAACTCCGATCGTCGAGAAGATGCTCAGGCGGCGCAGCGGCGGTTTAGTGCGATCTTGGTGTCGACCAACTCGACAGTCCGGTCGATGGCGGGATGACTGATCCCGTATTGCCGACCGACCAGTTGCACGAGCTTGTCGACCCTTTCGGCCAGCGGTGCGCCTGCATCGATGGCGCGGGCGGCCGACGACGGATGGATCAACCGCTCGGCCGCAGCCGCATATTTATCGAACGGAACCAGATCGTCGCATTGCCCGCCGATCTGTTGCACGATCTGTTCGACGGCTGCGTAAATATCGCGCGACAGGGCGAGATCGCCATGGACGGCGTCGCGGATCGAGATCGGCGCGCCGGCGGTTATGCAGCGATAATTGCCGGTGAGCAGCATGGCCCACTTGGCAAATGGCACAAACAGCGAGTCGTGCACGCGCAGCTTGACCGGCACGTCGCGACCATTGACGCGGGCGCCATCAATGTCGTCGGCGAGCGTCGTGAGCACCGCGTTGTGGTGTGGCGCCGCGAAAGCAGCCGCCTTGAAATTGGTCGCCAGGTTGACATTGAGCACGTTGGCCGGCTCGTCGACAGGCCGCGCCGCCTGCGGGTCTGGCGAGCAGAGCGTCACCAGTTGCGGATCGAACCGGTCCCAGACGGCGGCCTTGGCATACGCGGCGTCGACGGCGTCCGTATCGATCGCCGGAATCCGCTTCAGATAGGGCAGGGGCGGCATGTTCATCAGCGAGAGGCACGGAATTTCCGCCGCCGCGACGCGGGTCAGGAGTACGCGAATTGTATGATTGAGATATTGCGGCTCCTGCATCGCCAGCACGACCAGGCTGTAGCCGTTCGGATCGGCGTCTTCGGGCGTCGTGGCATCAAGCCGGCCAGGCAGCGCGGCGGAATGAATTGAACGCGGCGCATCTTCGCCTTTCGCCTTGATGCGGACGCAGGTGCCTTGGGAGTTGATGAGGTCGGCGGTCGCCCGGCGGCATACCACGGTGACGTCGTGGCCAGCCATCAGGCACTTGGTGCCGAACAGCGAGCCGTACGATGCGCCGAGGATCAAGATCCTATGAGGCATGCGGTCTACTTCCTTGCTCGTTCCCCCGGCGGTCGCGGCCCTTCGCCGGATCGCTCTTATGAGGAGTGCACATAACACCGCCGTGGACCGGGCGCATTGCAAACAGGGTTTATGTGTTGCATGTCTGCATACAAAATGCCAATATATGTAATATTGTAAACTCCGGGGTTTCCATGGCAAAAACCTTTGTCGGCCCGCAAATTCGGCAGCTCCGACGCGAGCGCAAGCAAACCCAGGCCGAAATGGCCAAGGCGCTAGGGATCAGCCCTGGCTATGTGAACTTGCTGGAGAACAATCAACGCAGCCTGTCGGTGCGCCTGCTCATGGGACTCGCCGATGCGTACGGTGTGGACTGGCGCGACATTGTCCGCGACGAGACCTCGAACCTGCTTGCCGAGCTGCGCAACGCCGTGAAGGATCCGATGTTCTCGAATGACGTGCCGGACCTACCAGAATTGCGTGCGGCCATCGACCACGCCCCGCGGCTGGTCGAGCAATTTCTCCATCTCTACGGCATTCACCGCACCACCCTCGAGCGCATCACGCGCCAGGGCGCGGGCGCCGCGCCCGAGGGCCTGCTGGCGACCTCGGCCGAGGCCGTCATTCATGACTTCTTCCGCGATCATTCCAACTATTTTCATCCGCTCGAAGTTGCCGCCGAAAAGTTGCGCGTTGCCGAACGGTGTGAGCCTGACGATATCTACGCCAAGCTCAAGGCGCGTCTGTTCAACGCCCACGACATCCGGGTCAAAAGGCGCGCCGCCGAGGAGATGACCCAGGCGCTGCGGGTCTATGACCGCGATGCTCGCGTTATCCATCTTTCCGAGGTGCTCGACCACGTCAACCAGGTGTTCCAGCTCGCGCACGTCCTGTGTCTGGTCGAACTGCCACATCTGCTGGATGAACTGACGGCGGAGAGCGGCATCACGCAAGGCACCAGCCTCGCGCGCTGCCATGTCGAGCTTGCCAACTACTTCGCTGCCGCCTTTCTCATGCCCTACGAGCCGTTCCTGCACGCAGCCGAGAGCACCGCCTACGATATCGACCGCATTTCCGCGCATTTCGGCGTGTCGTTCGAACAGGCCTGTCACCGGCTCACCACCCTGCAGCGGCCGGGCGCGCAGGGTGTGCCGTTCTTTTTCCTGCGCGTGGACAAGGCCGGCAACGTCACCAAGCGCTTCAATTCGACGTCCTTCCACCTCGCCGAATACGGCGGTGCTTGCCCGGTGTGGAACATCCACATGGCATTCCGCACACCGGGTGTCATCCTCCCCCAATTCGTCGAGTTGCCCGACGGCGATCGCTTCTTCACCATCAGCCGTACGGCCGACCGTCCGGCGATGAACTTCGCGACACAGGATCACCGGCTCTCGGTCGCCCTCGGCTGCGAGCTGCAATATGCGAGTAAACTCGGCTACGCCAAGTCGTACAACCTCAATGACCAGTTGATGTTCAGCCAAATCGGCATCAACTGCCATCTTTGCCCGCGGCAGGCCTGCTCGCAGCGCGCACATCAGCCAGTGTTCATGGAACTACCGCTCGATACAGCCCGGCGCGGCAATACACGCTATGAAAGCTGACCGTGCGGCTGCTTGCCTGGATGGTCAGGCGTGGCCGGATTCGATGATGCGGAGGTTTGGTGCGGTCAGCGGTGGACGGCTCTGCCGTCGACCTCGTGGCGTTGCCGGATATTCCGGTGGAGTGGCGTGGGGTGCTGTTGTCCGGGCGTCGGCAACGAGAGGATGGCGTTGAGGTGGTTCTTCTCCAGCACGACCTCCCGTTCGCGCACCGTGCGCAGTACCCAACCGCGATAGGCTTTGCCAGTTTTTAGTCGAATAACGGCTTTGGTCGATGGGTCGATGAAGAGACCGAACCCCGAAGCGGCCCCTACAATGGTTCCGATCAACGAAAGACGCGGTCGTTCGGGCGGGATCGGTTTCGGTGGCCGCCGGACGGGAGGGGAATAGCGGGCGTGCTCGGACACAGGCGGAGGCGGCCGCCGCGACGAGGAGAACAGCGGCCGCTGGCGGGTTTCCGTTAGGGTCGCCAGCGGAATGGCCCACAACGGATTGGCCGCCGGTGCATGCAGCGCCTGCAAAGCAGGCGGCCGGGCGCCGGGATTGATGCTCATGATCTGCCTGCTCCCGGTTGCGTCGACACGATGGGCCGGTTCGATGGCCAACGAGGCGGTGGTCACGCGCGGCGCGGCGAGACCCATGAATGGGCCTGCCACCAAGAACACGGCGATGGTTGCAATGGATGTCTTCATTAATTTGCTTGCCATTGGCCCGACGTTGCCAGCAGTACGTGCATTCGCCCGGCTCCTGCGCCGCGGGCCGTCTCCGGTGCCTGCACCTCGAGGTGATCGACGAAGAGGAACGGCATTCCAGCTTCCAGTTCGTAGAGCACCTTCTGCAGCCCGGGCTGGTCGAGCTCGCAATTGACGATCACGCTGATGAAGCCCGGCTTCGCCCGCGCGCTCTGCAAGTCAACCTGCGACGACAGCACCCGGCCACCGACGCGGGCGACCACGCCGGAGACCCGTTGCAACAACTCAGCTCCAGCCACGGTTTTGGTCTGGCCACCGATGAAGGGAGAGCCTCGCGGCGTGCCCGACGACTTGTCTGCACCATCGCGCCGCGCGGGCCAGTGCCGCTGCAGCCGCGCGAGGATGTCGGTCGACGCCGCGAGATTCGCGCGTTGGTCGAGCAGACTAGCGACTGAGAACCAGCTTATGACGATGAGCGCGACGATGATCGCACCGTAGCAGAGCGCACCGAGTGCGGGATAGCGCTGCAGAGCTCTCGCAAAGTGTTGATGGCCGGTCATGTGCCAGACTCCGGCGCCGATTGGACGCGGGTTTCGATGTGGAAACGCTCGCGTGGATCGTTGGGAGCCTGGGTGGTCGGCGCGAAGAATGTCGCCCGGGTAAAATGAGAGGATTGCTCGATCAGCGGGATCAGCGCCGGCGCGTTGCGCGTCATGCCGACCATCTGGAGTTTGTTGCCCTCCAGGCGCAATTCGGTGAGATAGGTGTTGTCGGGCAGCGCTCGTGACAACGCTTCCAGCAAAATCACGGATGACGGAGTTTCATGCTTGCGCTGCGCCAGAGCCCGCTGCGCCGCCGCCGCCGCGCTGGGTAATTTGAAGTCGGAACGCATGGCGACGCGCTGCGCGGCGATCTGGCGTGCAACGTCGTGTGCCTCATTTTCCAGCCGAGTGCTAACTATCGCCGCCGAGCTCACGATGATCACCGCCGCCGCCACGGCAAAAAGCAGGGCGAGCAGCAGGGCGTACCGCAAGCGCGGCATGTCGGCATCGTCGCGCCCGCTTTGCCTGAGGATCGTGACGGGGACCGTAGCCGCGTCCGGCGGCTCGAACGACGTTGAAACCGAGACGGATCGGGCACCGAGGTTGGTGAAGGCGTGGACATGGGGCAGGACCGCCGCGCGTGCCGTCGCTGCGATGGTCAGGGCGATGCGGTCGTTGGCGATGTCAATCGGTGGCGTGCAGCCGAATACGGCGTCTTGAATCGTCCATGGCGTCAACCGATCGATCTGCGCGCGTACAATGCCGTCGAGAAATTCGCCGGCACGGCGTGGCAGTTCAAGCGGACGAAAAAGGAAGTGCTTCGAAAGCAATGAAAGTTCAGCGCGGCTGCCTTTGATGAGAGTGGCGAATGCCGGCGACAGCCCGCCGTCGACTTTACCGCCGGTGATGCGGATGGGCGGCACCGTTACCGGTGAGGTGGCCGCTTCCACCCGGAAGGTGCCGTCATCCTGCTCGGCGAGCCGCAATACGCGCGGAGCGGCGATGCGCTCCAGTGCATTGAGCAGGGTGCGCGCAACGGAGTCGAGCCATAGCGTGCCGATGGCTCTGATGTCGGCCACGTATCTCATCTCAGGGCAACTTCCTCTCGGCTGGCATGGAACGGACCGTCTAAGTCGTCGCGCCACGACAGGACGCGGTAGGGGGGATTGGCCGCTCCGGTCACGCTGATGACTGCCTCGGACCTGACGTTGCGACCATTATCAAAATGGATGCGGATGGTGGCGCGCGTGGCCTTGGCCGCCTTCGACGCAGCAGTTGTCTGCAATGGGCCAAGCAGGGCGAGAAGGGCCTTGTCGTCATTCGGAGCCGCGCGGCGCTGGCGCAGGACGGCCGCGAGCCGGTCGGGCGTCATGCCGGGCAGGGCCCCTATGACCATCGGTGCCGCGTCGATTAGCTCGATGCCGGCTTGGCCGCTAAACACGGTCACATAGGGAAGGGCGCGGGCGACCAGTTGCCGCGGCAAGCCGCGCACCAGCCACAATTCAGCAACGCTGGCGAAAGGCGCTTGGCGAGGATCATAGGCGAGCCCGGCCGCGCGATATAGCGACACCTCCTTGTCCCCTACGCTTGGCTTCGGCGGGGTGCGCCAAGCGACGATGCGGTCGGCATAATCCTTGGCGCGGTCCGTCGAGGCGCCGAGCGCGGCGAACAAGCCTGCCAACAGCGCCGGCGGCGCGGCATTAAGATCAATGCGGGCCGCTTCGTTGACGAAGCTGACCGCGACCCGCGCGCGGCCGAGTTGGAACCCGAACTGGCCGTGCGTCGGGGCCGGTTGGTCCTTCGGCGTGCTCACCTCATAGGCAGTGAGCGCGAGACTTGCTGAGATTGCCGCGTCGGCCTTGATGCGGCCGTCATTGGCGGCAAAGGCCTGTGTCGTATTGATGATGTAGGCGGCATAGATGCCGGCGAGCGCCGCTAGTGCGCCAACGATCCAGAGTACGGCGACAACCGCAAATCCGTCGCGGCTTACATCACGGCGCGATGCGGCGGCGCTCATTGCTGCCCCACCTTGGAGCCTTTGGCGAAGGGCTCGTTGTCCTTGTCTTTCCCAGTCTCATTATTATCCGCATTGTCCGCCTCCGCGCGCTTCGGCGCGGCGTCGACATGGATCGTCACCGCCGTCGAGGCCGGTTGGATCTGCTGGCTTGCGGTGTCGCGTACGGTGAGCCGGATAGTGCGCGGCAGGCGCGCCATGTCGTGCCAGCTTCCTTTCCATTTGCGGTCCTCGCCCGCGTAGGAAAATGTCACGCGGTACGGCGCGCGGAGCAGGAGCACGGGATCGCGCATCGGCGGCAGGTGATTGATGCCGGCGTCCGGCCCAGTCGGCGCGAATCGCGCCCGCGTTCGCACAAGAAGCGGACCTTGCCGGCCGGCGGTTTCGGCAATGCGCACGATCTCGAGGCCAGGTTTGGTGTTGGGTCCGAGCGCGCGCCGTACGAAAGTGACCGACAGCTCGGAACCGACGAATAGCGGATGGGTGTCGCCGCCGCCGAGCGGCACGTATTCGGCGGCCGCGAAATCCGCAGTGAGCCGTTCAACCCCTCGTTGCAGTAATTCGGTCCGTTGCACGCTGGCAAAGCCGCGACTCCAGTTCGGCAGCCATTGCGCGGTTACGGTCGCGAGGCCCGCCAACACCGTGCCCATCAGCGCCATCGCGACCAGCGCCTCGATCAGCGAGAAGCCGGCCTGGCTCGCGCGCTCGGCTCGCGTCATCGCCCGGTCCTTCGCGTTAGCCGAACAGTATCAAGATGAAACGTTGTGCCGCCCGGTGCGGCAACGGTGATGGTCACACGCTGCGGCGTCCAAGCTGACGAACGCCGCAGCGGGACGCCGAGGAAAGGCCGGTAGTCGACTCGCCACGCGTGTCCATGCATGTCGCCGGTCAACGGGCCGTCGACCGGTTGCGCCGGTCCAGGAAGACCGGCTTCTATGGCGCGGGCGATCGAGATCAAAGCGAGATGATGTTGGAGGGCGCGGGTGCCGCGCATATTGGCGGCGACCAGCGAGCCGATCGACGTCAGCGTAACGGCCAGCACCGCGAGCGCGACCAGGACCTCGAGCAGGGTAAAGCCAGCAACGGCTGGGTCAGTTTCAGGCCGGGCGGTGGCGGACAATCTCGATCCCTCCCGTCAACCAATTGACGTGGATGTCGTAGCCGATGCCTGAGCGCGCGATCGTCACGATGCCGCCGCACGACATGCCCGATGGGAAAAAGACGATGGCCGAATCGCTGATCTGGCCATTGCAGCGGGCCGCCAGCGTCGCAGCCATATCGACGTCGCGCGGGATCTGGATCGTCCGGTCGCGGGCGCGGGAGCGGACCGAACGCGCGAGCGCATCGACGTCTGTGGCAACAATCGTGTGGCGGCGAATGGCTGCGGTGCGGTCGGCTGTCAGCAAGGATGCGATCTGCACAGCGTAACCTTTGAGTCGGGGCTGCGAGGTTCCGCGTGGGATGGTGGGCAGCAGGATGGCCGCGATCATTCCGATAACGGCGACGACGCAGATGATCTCAAGCAGCGTAAAGCCGGCAGTGGTGCCGTCGCTATCAACGCTTCCAGCTTGTGATGTCCGCTGCATCGCCGCTGCCGCCTTGCTGTCCGTCGGAACCGAGCGAGACGATGTCGTAATTGCCGTGTTCGCCCGGCGAACGGTAGGTGTAGGGGTGGCCCCAAGGATCGGGGGGCAAATTGCCGCCTTTCAGATAAGGGCCGTTCCACGCCGGGACGTTGCCGGCCGTATGCACCAGTGCGGCAAGGCCTTCGGACGTCGGAGGGTACTGGCCGGTATCGAGATAGAAGAGGTCCAGCGCGCTCTTGAAGCTTTCGATCTGGATCTTGGCGGCCTTCACCTTGGAGTCCGACAGGTAGTTGAGCACGCGCGGCCCCACCAGGGCCATGATGAGACCGATGATGGTGATGACCACGAGCATCTCGATCAGGGTGAAGCCGGCTTCACCGCTTCGGGGCCGGTCCCGATCGCGCCGTGGCAGCGAGGCTGGCGTCTGAAATTGCGTGATGCTGGCCATATGAGCCGTCCCACTCGGTACCAATGCGTTCTTCGCGCCTGCCATGGCCCCATGCCCCGGCAGGCCTCCATGCCCCGGCAGGCCCCCATGCCCGCGCAGCCGCGGTCGCCGGCGCACCCCAATTCGATAATCTTGCCGCTTTGTCTGACGGGTTGATGAAGCCTTCATGACGGTCGGCGACTTATCAACCGCCGACGGGCCAATGGCCGTCAAGAGTCGAGGTCTTCAGTCGGCGATCTGGCTGACGGAAAGCAGCGCCGTCATCACCGAGACAATCAGGCCGCCGACCACCGTGCTGATGAAGATTATAGCGAACGGCCCAATGATGGCGACGACGCGGTCGAGGCTGCGCTGGAGCTTGGCTTCGTAGAAGTCGGCAACCCGGCCGGCCAGCATCGGCAATTGGCCCGTTTCCTCTCCCAATCGTAACATGCGGACCGCCATGGGCGGCAGTGTCTCAGTTTCGGCAATTGCTTCCGACAATTTACTGCCGTGACGCACGCGACCGGCTGCCTTGGTCCACGCGGCGGTGCTGCCGGTGGCCGCCATCATGTCGTTGAGGATGCGTAGGGTGGCGGTCAGGGTGACGCCGCTGGCGAGCAAAACGCTGAGATTTCGGCAGAACAAGCCGGCGCGGTGGAAGGTAAGGATGGTATGCACGAGCGGCAGCTTCGACACCGCCGCAGTCAGCGCGCTGCGCGTTCGCGGTTGCCACAGGACCAGCCAACCGGCGAGCAGGGCGAGAACGGCCGCAATGATGAGCGCCGCAGTGTTGGCACGCGCGAAATCTGACAGATCCAGCAAAGTCGCCACCATGGGGTCGAGCTTGGCGCCGAGGTCGCGCAACACGCTGCCGAATTGCGGAAGGACGAAAAACAGAAAAAACAGCATGACAGCGCCGGAACCCAACAGCACGAACGCCGGATAGCGCAACGCGTCAGTCAGCTTGCGGCGGAGCTGTTCCGCACGAGTCCGCTCGTCGCTGAGCACTTGCAGGATATTATCGAGGGTGCCTGAGGTCTCGCCGACGCGGACGAGCGCGACATAGATGGCAGGAAAAAGGGCCGGAAATTGAGAAATTGCATCGGCGAAAGTTTCGCCGGACAGGATCGCCGCCTTGATGCGTGCCACCACCGGCCGCAGCCGGCCGACATCCACATCGGTTGCCAACAGGTCCAGCGCATCATTGATGCGCGCGCCGGCTTTGAGCAGTAGTGCCAGGTCACGGGTAAACACGGTGACATCTTCTGCACTCGGGCGCGAAAGTACTGAGAATACAGATTTGGCATTTGCCGTCGTCGCGGTTTCGCCGACAGCTTCGATCAGAACAAGACCGAGGTACTCGATGCGGCTCGCGACTTCGGCCGCGCTTGGCGCCGCGATCGATCCGGTGACGATGTCGCCGGCCTGAGTCAGGGCTTTGTAACGAAAATTGGTCATGGCGTCAGCGCGCGGTGGTTACGCGGAGGACCTCCGCGGCCGACGTGACGCCGGCCCGGCACTTGGCGATGGCGTCGTCGATCATCGTGGTCATGCCGGCACGGATGGCGGCCTGCTCGATGACGTCGGATGAAGTCTGCGGTCCGATCAGGTCGCGGACCGGTGGTGTCATCTCCAGCACCTCGAAGACGCCTTTGCGTCCGCGATAGCCTGCCCCACCGCAGCGCTCGCAGCGTCCCGGCTCGTGTATGCAGTCGCCGGTGCGGAAGCCGAGCGTGCCGTAGCGGGGGTCGGCGGCTAGATCCGGTGCGCTCAGCGCGCGCTCATTCTTGCAGCGTTCGCACAGGATCCGCACCAGCCGCTGGGCGATGACCGCACGCAGGGTCGATTTCAGCAAGAATCCTTCAATGCCGAGATCGAGCAGCCGCGGCACCGCCGCCGCGGCGGTGTCGGTGTGCAGCGTGGTCAACACAAGGTGGCCGGTCAGTGCCGCGTGAATGGCGATATGCGCGGTTTCACCATCGCGGATTTCGCCCACCATAATGACGTCGGGGTCCTGGCGCACAAAGGCGCGCAAGGCTGCGGCAAAGGTCAACCCGATTGCCGGTTTCACCTGCGATTGGTTGATGCCTGCGATCTCGTATTCGACGGGGTCCTCGATGGTAAGTATCTTGCGCGTGGGTTCATTGAGGACGGCGAGCATGGTGGCGAGTGTCGTCGTTTTGCCGCTCCCGGTCGGGCCGGTCACCACGATCATGCCGTGCGGCAGCGACATGAGCCGCGTAAGTGTGTTTTCGTCCGATGCATTGAGCCCGAGGTTGCCGATTTCGAGCAATCCACGGTCCTTGGCCAACAGGCGCATAACGGCCGATTCACCGTGTTGCGTCGGCATGGTGGCGACACGCACGTCGATTTCCGACTGGCCGACGCGTACGCGCGCGGCGCCATCCTGTGGCAGGCGACGCTCGGCGATGTTAAGCCCTGCGAGAATCTTGATCCGTGAAATGACGGCCTGGGGCGGGGCGCCCGGCGGCGTCGGCACGATTCGGAGCAGCCCATCGATTCGCATCCGCACGACAAGGCCGGTGCGGAACGGCTCAATATGGATGTCGCTCGCCCTGAACTCTGCCGCTTTCTCAAGGAGATCGTTGACCGCGCGCACCACCGGCGCGCCGCTGGCGAGATCGCGCAGGCTTTCGATGTCGTCGTCGACCTGGGCAAGCGGCACGTTGGTGCTCTCGCCAGCCGCGGCGTTGCTGCCGAGCCGTTCGTTCAGAACGGTGCCGATATCTTCGAACGATGCTATTTCGATCTCCACTGGGCCACCAAGCACGATTTCCGCCGCGCGGATCGCGCTCTCGTCGCGGGGGTCGGCCACCGCCAGCATCGCGCGTCCTTCCTCGGCCCGGTACGGAAAGACGGCGGTCTCGCGCAGGAAGCGACCGGTGAATTGATTGGCACAGGCGCGTGCGGCCATCAGGGTGCGCAACTCGACGCGCGGCAATTCGTGATAGCGTGCGACCTCGTCGGCGAAATCTCCGGCGGAGAGATCAGTAAGTTTCCACAAGCGCCGCAACGCCGATTGACCGCCTTGCGGATCGGGAAGCTGAAGCGCCGCGCCAGCGTCCGCGGTCAGGCAATCCTTTTCCACGAGGTATTCGATGAAATCGGCGTGCGCCTGCGTACTCATCGCGGCGTCTCCTCAACTGTTAAAAGCGCAAAGGCTGCGCGCTTTCTTCTGATGTGGCCGCCTATTGAGCCGCGAAGGCCGGGAGGGCTGACTTTACTCCCCCGGCCGCCGCGTCGGCTCAGCGGCCGGCGTTGTGGCTTTCACGATCGGGGAACAAGTCCCACATCGTGTTGGCGGTCTTGGCATTGGCCAGCCGCGACAGGCCGAAACCGTCCTCGATGGTGGCCAGCATCGAGTAGTGGTTCATCGGCAGCGCGCTCTTTCGCGGTTTGCCATGTTTCGTTACGACGATCGAGGCGATGTGGCCACCGCCAACACCTGGGGCGCCGCAGCAACCCAAGTTGCCCGAAAAGTCGTTCTCGTCCCACACCACGAAGATCACCGAACGCTCGGTGAAGGACGGTGAGTTCTGGATGGCCGTCACGGTCCGCTGCAGGAAGGCGTCGCCCAGCTTGAGCAGCCCAGCGTCACCGGCGGCGGGCTCGCAGCCGGGAGGAATCGGGCTGCCGCCAGTGAAGCCGTGCTGGTCATTGCATTGGTTGGGGGCGATGAAGACGTAGCTCGGCATGTGGTGCGGGTCGTTGAGTTCGTTTTGGAACTCGGCCAGATCAAACGGCTTGATGTGTTGCAGCCGCGATGGATTGGTAGCGACGCTGGTGAAGTAAACGAACGGATTGTGTTTCTGAGCGTAAAGCTTGGGACCGCCGCTCTGTGCCGTCGGGAAACGGGTACCGAGGTAACCAATGCTCGGCATCGACTCCTGCAGCACTTCCCAGCTGATGTGCTTCTGTTCGAGTTGATCGATGATGTTCGGCGCGGTCAACCCGGAAATGCAGGTCGCGCCGTGATCCGGGGCGAAGCAACTGTCGGAGTCGCTCTGGATCCCGAAATAGTCGCCGGCAACGTCAGCGATATAGTTCGGCAGGCTCGGATGGGTCGCGCCGAAATAGTAGGTCGCCAGACCGTAGTTCTGTGCCAGGCTGGTGGTGAACGGCGTGAGCAGGGTCGCGCCGGAGGAATTGCTGGGATCGGCCTGTCCGATAACTTCGTCGAAGCCGTGATTTTCCATCATGATAATGAAGACGCGGTCGAGCCGCTGTGCGCGATGATGGTGGTCGGAATCGGCGAAGGCCGCAGTGGAAAGTACCGCGGCGCCGGCGAGGCCGAGACCAAAGGTTCGCGCGCATGCAGAAAGGAATGACGGCATATGGAGCCTCTTGTGTTTGAATGAAGTCTCCGAAATTGCGAGACGCGCAGGATGTTGCTTTGCCTCGATTACGGTTTTCCGTCCGAATGGTGACGGTTGAATTACACCCAGTCACAATTCGCAGGAGGAGACGCAATTGTGAAGCATTTATCGGCTTGCCGCGTCAGGCGCGCACTCGGAATTGGAATTGCCGATACTGTGGATAAGACGCTCTATTAATTCTGTCATAAAAGGCCGGTAAGACAACCAAGCTTGCCTCTTCAAGCCGCTCGCCGCCATTCGACGCCTGCGCACGCAAACTCAGTAACACTTTGGGTAAGGGCTCTTGTTGTCACGCGTCGAAGCAGGGGTGCGTTGCCGGCGTCTGACGCGCACGAAAACAGTGTGTTGCGTGTTCGGGACGGTCGCGATCTTGCTGGCCGGCTGTAACGCCTTGACCTCGCGTGAGGAAAGCGCGGGACCGGATGTCTTGGACAAGGTTCGCGCGCTAGACCTGACACCGCGTTATCCCCAGCCAACGGCTTCGATAGGGCCGCCGGCGGGCAACCGACCGAGGCCTCAGGTTTATTCCGGCGAGGCCGTGCCTGTCGTCGCGCCGGTAAACATGCGCCAAGCGCCTGGCGGCGACGGATACGACCTGAATTTTGAAAATACGCCAATCACGACCGTCGCGAAGACGATCCTCAGCGATATTCTCGGCGTCGGCTACACAATCGACCCGCGCGTGCAGGGCACTGTGACCCTGGCTTCCGGACGGCCGGTCCCCAAGAGTCGAGGTACTCTATGTGCTCGAGGCCGCGCTTCGATTGAGCAACGTGGCGCTGGTCCGGGATACGGCCGGCTATCGTCTCGTTCCGCTCGGTGATGCCGTCGGCGGAGGCCACGTCGACCCGGTCGCGAGTGCTCAGCCGGGCTACGGAATTTCGGTGGTGCCGCTACGATATGTGTCGGCCCGAACCGTCGTGAAGTTGCTCGACAGCTTCGCGACCAAGCCGGGTACCGTGCGTGTCGATCCGGCGCGAAACCTCGTGTTGATTCAGGGCACGGGTGAGGGCCGCCGCGCCGCCATTCAAACCGTGCTCAGCTTCGACACCGACTGGATGCGCGGTCAATCGGTCGGCATCTATCCGGTGCAAAACAGCGTGCCCGAGCAGGTCATCGCCGATTTGCAGAAGATCATGGATTCGGGCGACGGCGGTCTCACCCATGATGTCATCAAGTTTCAGGCGATCGACCGCATGAACGCCGTCATGGCGGTGACGCGACGGGCGGCTCTGCTGAAGAGCGTCTCGACCTGGATCGAGCGCCTGGATCGCGCCGACACCACAAGCACAGGCGTTAAAGTCTATCATGTGCGCTACGGGGACGCCCGCCAGATTGCGCGAGTTCTCAATAATCTATTTGTCGGCAATTCGGGGGGTAATCTCGAATTCATCGTCGAACCAGATCGCGCCGGGTTCCGGCCAAGTTACCGCCTCCAGCCGGGTGCGGCGTGCCCTGGGCGACCAGTCGTCCGATGGGTCAGCATTCGGGCGCGCGTCGCAGGGCTTCGGCTCATCCAAGGCCAAGACGCCCAGCTTGAGCCAGATGGCCACTAAGTTACGCGAGGAGGCCAATAAGACCGCGGTTGGCGAAGATAATGGATCGGGCGGACCGCCGGTGCTGAAGGGCGTCCGGATCACTGCCGATAGCGTAAACAATTCGCTGCTGATCTATGCCAGTCAGGAAAACTACCGCATCATCGAGCGTACCCTGCGCCAGATCGACCGCCCCCAGCTTCAGGTCGCGATCAACGCAACCATCGCAGAGGTGACGCTCAACAAACAGCTCGCCTACGGCGTCCAGTTCTATCTGACCGGCCACAATTTTACGGCTGACAACACCTATCAAAACGCAGCCACGCTCAACGTGTCCGGCGTCGTAGGTCCGGTTCTCGCGCAGGCTTTTCCAGGCTTCAACTTTCTGGTGGGCAGCCAGTCGCAGCCGACTGTCATTCTCGACGCGCTGCACGACGTCACCACCGTGAAAGTCCTGTCCAATCCGTCAATCGTGGTGCTCGACAATGAACCGGCGGTATTGCAGGTCGGCGACGAAGTGCCGGTATCGACCGGCTCGGCGACCGTGCTGACCACGAATAATACCGTGGTCAATACGATCGACTACCGTAACACCGGCGTGATTCTTCAGGTCATCCCGCGCATCAACGTGAACGGTAATGTCGTGCTGGATATCCAACAGGAGATCAGCAACGTGTCGGATACATCGACGGCGACGACGCTGACGCCGACGGTTTCGCAACGCAAGATCAAGAGTACGATTGCGGTGGCCAGCGGACAGACCGTGTTGCTGGCGGGCCTGATCGGGCAGCGGGAGGACCGCAGTCACCCCACAATCCCGGAACTTGGCGATCTCCCGATCATCGGAAATGCATTCGGGCACACCGCCACCAAGACGACCCGTACCGAATTGATCATCTTCATCCGGCCGGAAATCATTCGGAACAGCGTCGATGCGCATTTCGTGGCCGAGGAATTGAGGTCCAAGATGAGAGGATCTTCGCGTGCGCAGCGGTCGCAGCGATGGCGCATTCAATAGGCAGCGAGCGTGTCGCTCAACCAGACGGAACGAGCGCGTATCAAGGGGGGTGTTGCCGCACCCGGCAATCGTGTTGGTGGCAACAGGCGCGGCGACGGCAAGCGTGATTTTGGCGCCGGGAGCAGACGGTATCTTGGGAGCGGCTCTGTCCCTCTTGATGGTCGCGATTGCGGCTGTCGATGCGCGGACCTACACGATTCCGGATGAACTCATAGTTGTGGCGTTTGCGTTGGCCTTGGCGCAAGCGGCGTTCCGGGGTGGCGATGCGATGATGGCCGCAGCCGTTGCACTTGCGGTGACGCGCGGTGCCGTCGTGGCCGCCTTGTTCTGGTCGCTGCGCATCGCTTATCGCTGGCTTCGGGGGCGCGAAGGGCTTGGGTTTGGCGACGTCAAGCTTGCCGCCGTGGCCGGCGCATCGCTGAACTGGACGGCGATACCGGTCGCGATCGAGCTCGCCTGCTGCGCAGGCATCGTCATCTATGTCGGCCGGCAATTTGTATTGCGGCGTCCAATTCGTGTGGGCGCCAGGCTGCCGTTCGGCGCGTTTTTCGCACCCGCCATATGGCTGGGCTGGGTGTTCGAAACCGCCATATTGGGAAGATTGTGATGCGCGGGCGGGGGATCACGGGAATGGCCGCTGCGAAGGCAAGATGCGTGGCCCTGGCGGGATTGCTCGCCATGTTGCCGGCCGGTCGTGGCTTCGCCGACGCTGCCGGACGTCCGGTCCGCGCGGCCGGAAATGACGTTGGCTCTGTCGCTTTCGAACCGCATTTGCAGGCTGCGGCGCGACGCGGTGATGCACGGGCGCAGACCGAACTTGGCTTTGCCTATGCCACCGGCCAGGTGTGCCGCAGAACTACAAACTCGCGGTCACGTGGTACCGGCGGGCGGCGTGGCAGGGGAACCCGACGGCGCAATATCTACTCGGGTTGATGTACGACCGGGGGCAGGGCGTTCACGAAGACAAAGTCGTCGCACAGAAATGGCTTATACTGGCCGCGGCCAATGCCACGGCGCGCGAGCGCGACTATTTCACCCGCATACGTGATGCCGTCGCATCGACAATGACCGCGCATGAAATCGCGCAAGCGCAATCTCTCGCTTACGGCTGGTCGCGTAAGCATCGCCGATGAGTAACGGTTTTATCGCAAAATTGTCTCGGCGTATTCGCCACGCAACACGGCACGATGCCGATTGTGACAGCATTTCATTCAACTGAATTAGAAGAGCCACGAAAGTGTAACGGCTCTTGGCGATCCTGTGCGCGCGGGAGTGCGATGTTACGAGTTCGTCCCGCCAAATGGAAATCCATTTGAAGATCGTATCGATCTGACAAAACGATGCAGGAGCCATCACGATGAAACGGAATTTTGCATTTAGATCGCTGGTCCTGGCGACAGGCGGCCTCTGCACGGTGACGATCGCGTCGGCGCAACCCGGAACGCCCAGGGAGACTAAGACGCCGATCAAGCACGTGATCGTTGTCGTCGGGGAGAACCACACTTTCGACAACCTGTTCGGCACCTACCAGCCGAAGCACGGGCAGACGATCAGCAACTTGCTGAGCAAGGGCATCGTCAAGGCCGACGGCACCCCAGGCTTGCATTTTGATCTGGCGAAACAGCGCATCGGTCGAGACGAGAACGTTTACAATGCTGTGACCGCATCGACCGGCGAATACACCACGTTGCCACGGCCCTACACCACGTGGGCCGACCCGAGCACAACCGGACAACCGCAGGGTGTCGAGGATACCCGATTCCCGGCAAACCTGCCGAATGGTCCCTACCAGATCAGCAAGTACGTGCCGTACGCGGCCTATACTGGCGACCCGGTGCACCGCTTTTTCCAGATGTGGCAGGACGTGGATGGCGGCAAGCACGACAAATTCGTTTGGGTTGAGGAAACCATCGGGACCGGATCGAATGGCGCGGCGTTTCCACCTGGCGGGTTCAATCCGCAAGAAGGCGCGATATCGATGGGCTTCTACAACATGAATCCGTTCACCGATGCCTCCGGCAACAAGCAGCCGGGCGACGCGCCAGTGTTCAAGTCGCTCGCTGACAACTACACCATCAGTGACAACTATCATCAGGCAATCATGGGCGGCACTGGCGCCAACTTCCTGGCGCTTATCTCGGGCGACGCGGCTTATTTCACCAACCCGGACAGTCTCGACGGCTCGGTCGCCGTGCCTTACAGCAACCAAATCGAGAATCCAGACCCTTTGGCCGGCACCAACAACTACTATACTCAGGACGGTTACAGCGGCGGTTCCTACGTGAACTGCGCCGACCCGTCGCAGCCCGGCGTCGCCTCAGTCAACGAACAGCTTTACCGTCACGGCGTGCACAAGACCAACTGCGCGCCCGGCCACTACTATCTGGTCAACAACTACAACCTGTACTGGAACGAGACCGGCAGCAATCCGCGGCCGCTCGGGCCCGACCAGTTTACGCTGCCGCCGCAGAACTTCCCGACCATTGCCGACGTGATGAGCGCGCACGGCGTGTCGTGGAAGTACTACACAGCTGATCGCGGAAGCGACGCGACGGTCTTCGCCACGTCAGTGAACGGCGTGCCGCTGCCCTTCCATTACTATTGCGGCATTTGCGATCCCCTGACGGGATTCTTGAACATCATGACCAACCCGGTGAAGGAGGCGAATCTCCAGAACTACGGCGCCTTCCTCAACGACGTGCACGGCAACACGCTGCCGGCGGTGTCATTCAAAAGACTTATCGGGCCGCAGTCATTCGCCTGAGCACAACGCATAGCATTGTCGAATGCGAACGTGTGACCGGGACCCGATCCACGGAGGGCATTCGGGCCAGCGGCCCGAGTGCCCGGCCGAAAGGCCGAACTCATAGCTGCACCGACCAATGTTGTTAGCGTAAAGAAAGCTCTTACCGACTCGGAGCCGTCCACACGCGGGCCGGAGCGGACTCTCAAAAGGAGTGGAGCAGCGGCTCGTGCCACATCACCGGTACACCCCGTCGCGAGTCTGTCCGGTCCGCAAAGCAGGCTGCAGGCGACATTTGTCGAAGCCTATTCATGCTCAATGCATCCCGCCGGCGAAGCGGAGAGTGGCATGGGTGTGAAACCATGCGCGACCATTTGACTGTGATGGCCGCCAACGTCGGCATTTTACTTCACTGCGGTTGCGACGCTCGAAAATGTCGTGTTCAGCGCCGAGCCGATGCTACTCACGGCGGCTACGATGACGATCGAGATGCCGGCCGCAATGATGGCATACTCAATGGAAGTTGCCGCGACTTCATCGTAGTAGAAATCACGAATAAGCCCCCTCATGATTCGGCTCCTGATGATCAAAACTCTAAAATCATACTATGTCCCAAAAGTTGCTTCCGGCTAAACGGATCGCGCAAATATTTAGCCAATTGGCGGCGTTCGGCAGGAATCGGTCCAGGGCCGACATCCACAATCGTTGAATTGATGTCCGTTTTCAACAATTGGGCCGCCAAACTGGAGAAAGGGTTGATGATTGGACGAGCTCGTGCCGCTGACCCGGCACATTCGCCATTTTGCTAAATGCCGCATTAACGTGACGCCGCAAGGTGTCAGTACGTTGGTTGTCTATCCAAAATTCGTACTTAGAGAAATCTTGGGTTGGTTCCGACGGCGGGCATGGCTACGTTCGTCTGTAGGCCCGACTAAAATAAGAAGTGAAGCCGAAGCGTTGGAGGCGCCTGAGGGGATCGGGATAATGTATTGAGGACGTTGACCATGCGCAGGGACTCCATCTCTCTGGAGTTCTTTGGATTCGATAGGTCGCAGTTGCCTTGAACGCTCGCGGGATATCGACCGTTCTCATTGATGATGTCAATGATCCCCATAGACGTTGCGCGGAGGGTTTTGCGCGTGCCACCCGGAGTTCGTCATCCGGACTTGCCATTTCTGCCTATGACCTCGGTTCGTGCGCGAAGATCGCCTGGAGGGGCAGGATTCTGCGACGGGCCGGCCACTTCCAAATTGTCCTCGATTGACTCCATGATAGCGCTGTTGCACGCTTTCTGACCCGCAATGCGCAACGCGCAGGTCCACGTTTCGGGACCTCGTGCTCCGACGCATCGCCACCGAATTGATGATTGAGACGAAAAGCGATCCCCCTCCCGAGATAGAGAGGGGACGAAATCTAATGAGGGAGGACAATAATGATGAGGAGGAGTGCGACGATGACGAGGAGACAATTCAGGTTCCAACCTGGCGGATTTCTGGCCGCCGCAGCGGTCGTGTCCATGGCTTTTGTCGCGTGCGGGCCCAGTCGCGCGGCCGACTACCCGGACCATGACATCACGTTCATCGTTCCGTACTCGCCCGGTGGCGGGTCGGATCAGCAGGCGCGCCGCCTTCAACCGGGTCTGCAGAAAGCGCTCGGCGTCAATATTCGCATCGTCTACAAGACCGGCGGCGGCGGCGCGATCGGGTTCAGCGAATTGTACCGCTCGAAGCCGGATGGCTACACGATCTCAAACGTGGTCGTTCCGAACATCATCGTGACGTCCAAAGGCAAGAATGTCGGCTACAAGCCGGACCAGTTCGCCTATATCGGAATGACTTGTCAGGCCGTCGGCGCTCTGATGGTTCCCAAGGACAGCAAGTTCAAGAGCCTGAAAGAGTTCGTTGCCTACGCAAAGGCGAATCCAGGCAAATTGACGGTCGCCGGTGTGGGGAACACGGGCAAAGTGCAAACCGCTCAACTGATGAAACTGCTCGGGGTCAAGGTCAGCTATGTGCCGGTCTCTGGCGGCGTGGGCAAGATGATCCCCATGCTCGTCGGTAATCACGTTGATGCCGGCATCACGTCATCCTCCCATGCGGTCAAGCATAAAACGGAATTGAACACGCTTGTCGTCGCCGGCAAATCACCTGTTAAATTGCTGCCGGGCGTGCCCTAGCGAGCCGGGTTGGAAAATGGCAACCACGTGGGGCGTCATGGCGCCTCCCGGAACGCCAGAAGCCGTCCTTGCAAAGCTCAATGCGGCTCTTAACGAGGCGACCCCTCCTGTGAGGGCCCTTGTGGAAAAGAATGGTCTCACGCCGATGAAGCAGACGCCGGCCGAGGCGAAGAAATTTGTCCAGGAGACGATGGCGGATTTCTGACGTCGAGACTGGTTCCGTTCTAAGCTGTCCTAGCACCAAGAACCTTGGTGCTAGGACGTCTCGTTCCCGAGACGGGGATCTGCATGATCTCCAAAAAGTGTTCCAAAAAGTGTGTTGCCGGCGGCGGGCGAGAGGCGAACGCTCTTGAGGGTGCGCCGAGGCAACGAACTCTATCAATGCGTTTGCACCGCTGTGCTTTTAGGAGTGTCTCGATGCTGGACGGTTTGATGATGGCCCTCCACCCATCATATATTTTCTGGCTCACCGTCGGGGTCATGGTGGGCATGGTGGTCGGCGCGCTGCCAGGCCTGACCGCGACGATGGGCACGGCTTTGCTGGTCCCCTTCACATTCGCCCTGCCGACCGGTGCAGGCCTTGCGATGTTGGGAGGGCTTTATGTTTGCGCGATGTATTCCGACGCCATACCGGCGTGTCTGGTAAACACGCCCGGAACACCAGCCGCGATGGCCACCGCTTTCGACGGCTACCCCATGACTCTGCAGGGAAGGGGACAGGAGGCCATCGTCGCGGCCTGCTTCAGCTCGGCGCTCGGAACGTTGTTTGGCGCCGCGTGTTACCTTCTGCTTGCCTGGCCGATGATGGCGGTCGCGCTGAAGTTCGGGCCCCCCGAATTCTTCTGGCTGGGCGTGTTTGCGCTGACCATCATCGGCAGCTTGGCCGGCAAGTCGGTGCTGAAGGGCCTAGCCGGCGGCGCCATCGGTCTTCTTATCAGTTCAGTCGGCATAAGCCATGCCAACGAAGTGGCACGCTTTACGTTCGGCATTCCGGAGCTTCGCGGCGGCGTCTCCCTCGTTGCAGCGCTGATCGGTGTGTTTGCCATTCCGCAGGTCCTTTCGATGATTGCCGAGTTTCGGACGAAGGAAACCATCGTCGAGTACAAACCCCAGCGGGGCGTTACCCTGAAGACGATGGTGAAAGTGCTCTCCGAACCTGTGCACTTCATTCGCTCCGCGGTGATTGGCAGCTTCGTGGGAATCCTGCCTGGAGCCGGCGGCCCGATCGCTTCATTGGTCTCTTACAACGAGGCGGTGCGCTGGAGCAAAGACAAGAGCCAATTCGGCAAAGGTGAGCTGCGCGGCGTGACGGCATCGGAGGTCGCGAACAACGCCTGTGCGCCAGCGTCGTTGATCCCACTGGTGACCCTCGGTGTCCCGGGCTCTTCGCCCGCCGCGGTCATTGCCGGCGCGCTCATGTTGCGCGGTCTCAATCCGGGTCCGGAGCTGTTCCAGACCGACGGGACGCTTGTCTACGCCTTCGGGTGGTCGTTGATGCTGGCCGGTGTCATGACGTTCATCGTTGGCAGCTTGTTTTCGCCTTTCATGATTCGGATCGTGAGCATCCCCTTGCGGCTGCTGGCGCCCATGATCTTCTTTTTGTCCGTGATCGGAGCCTACGCCATCAGAAACGATATCTTCGACGTGTACTTGATGTTTGGCCTTGGAGTGCTCGTTTTCTTGATGAGGCCGCTGGGTATTCACCCTGGCCCTATCGGTCTCGGCATCATTTTAGGACCCATCATTGAGCCGGCGCTTGTGCAGTCACTTTATATTGCCCGTGCATCGTCTATCGGCGACGTCTTCTTCACCGGCGCGATCAACATCACACTGATAGCGATCACAGTCCTCTCGATCGGCGTGGTCATAATGGCGCGCTTCAAGGATCGGGCGCGGGAACGTGCTAGCGGAATAATCGAGCCCGAACCAATCGAGGCCGAGTAGGTGGCTGTGCTGAAACGGAAGAAGTGAGCGGCATGCAAAAATTATTGGACCGAGACCTCCTCGCCGGGGTGATCTTATTCGTTATCGGCTCGATCGCATGGGCCAACGCTGGCTCAGATCTAATGAACTGGGCATTTCCCCTTATGGCGACTTATTTCGTTTTATTCGCCGGGGCAGTCTTGGTTGGGCGCGCTATTTTCGCGGCAGTCAAAGGGCGCGTGTTGGATGTCATCGGCGTGAGTGCGGAAGACAGGGTCGTTTGGCTCGACATATTGACGTTTTTGGCGATTGCGCTTGTTTATTTGCTGGTGATGTACGGACTTGGATTCTGGCTGGCCAGCTTCCTGATGTTGTCGCTGGTATCGCTCTATCTGACAAAGGACAAGACGCGCCACAACGTGGCTCTCGCGGTTGCCACGCCGCTTGCGGCCTGCATCGTGGCTTATGTCGTTTTCGAGCTCGTGTTCTATGTCCCGGTGCCGGACGCAACCTGGTGGGGGGTCTTTGGCTGAGCGGTGCCGGGGTGCATCTGTAATTATTGGGCGCGGCGCGTCTCAACAGGCGAGCTGCAAACATTTTGACGATGAGATATTGCGAGGACCGGCATGGCAAAGACGCCGAAATATTTCATGTACTATCCGGACAATTACCGCTGGTCGGCCGCCTATGTGAACATGCTGGGACGCGGCCACTACGGCGGCTCGGACATCAGCGAGTTGCACAAGATCGGCCGGCTGCTGGATGGGCATGTCGGCGACGACGCCGCGTGGTATGACGCTTTCGTCAAGGTGGCCGACGAGGTAAGCGGTCACGCCGAGCAGTTTCGCGCCGGCAACCATCCGGTCTCGGCGGCGCCGTTCTATCTGCGCGCCTGTCACTACTATCAGATGGGCGAGCGCTTCCGGACGCCGAAGGATGAATTGGCGCTCGCCACCTATAAGCGCAGCATCGACTGCTTCCACAAGTTCGTCGAACAGACCGATCTGGAAATCGAGGTCGTCGACGTCCCGTTCGAGGGCAAGAGCATGCCCGCTTATTTTGTCCACGCCCAGAACGCCAAACCCGGGCGCACGCCGTGCGTGGTCTTCTTCGACGGGCTCGACGTGACCAAGGAAATCCTGTTCGTCATGGGCACGCCCGAGCTGATCAAGCGCGGCATTTCGGTGCTGCTGGTGGACGGGCCTGGCACCGGCGAGGCGATCCGCTTCCGAAACATGACCCTCCGTCATGACTACGACCGCGCCGGCAGCGCCTGCATCGACTACCTGGAGACGCGCTCCGACGTCGACCCCAAGAAAATCGGCATCGTCGCCGTCAGCCTCGGCGGCTATTACGCGCCGCGCTGCGCGTCGCTGGAGCCGCGCTTTGCCGCCTGCATCGCCTGGGGCGCGATCTGGGACTATCAGGAAACCTGGAAGCGGCGCATCGAGGCGCAGTTCAAGGCCTCGATGTCGGTCCCCGGCCATCACATCATGTGGATCCTGGGCGCCGACAGCCTCGACGACGCCTTGCAGCGGCTGGAGAAGTTCAAGCTCGACGGCGTCGTCCAGCAGATGCGCTGCCCGTTTCTGCTCTGCCATGGCGAGGACGACGAGCAGATCCCGCTCAGGGACGCGCAGGCGCTCTTTGACGCGTGCGGGTCGCCGGACAAGACGTTCCGCGTCTTCACCAGCGAGGAGGGCGGTGCGCAGCACTGCCAGCGCGACTACCTGCCGCTCGGCTGCGCCATCATGTGGAACTGGTTCGAGGACAAGCTCGTGCGAAACTGATCGCGGCAGTTCGCTCGCACCGTCGCAGTTGCCGATTTGCGGGTTCCTTCAGATCAGGACGCCTTGATCCCATGCAGACTATGCGAGCCATCTTTGACGGTGAAAAAGACGACATCGCCGTCCGCCGAGGCCTTGCCGGCATGGATCGTATCGGCCGGAATGTATACGACGGCGCCTGGTTTTGCTTCGATCGGCTTGCCGTCGATGACCGCGTTGAATGTGCCCTCGAGGATATAGATCCATTGCTCGTTGGGATGCGAATGCGGCTCCGCCCCCGTGCCGGCCTTCATGCGCATCAGACCGACGATCATGCGGTCGCCTTCCACGCAAGGCCCGTGGGCGGTCGAATAATCGGGACCGCCAAGAATTTCCTGCACGGTGCCGAGATCGAAGACATATTCTCCGGAACCGGCGCGTTTGGCTCCAGGGGTCCGCGGGTTCTGTGCGCTGCTCATGTTCGTCTCTCCCCAGAAGGCGTTCACGCCCGTGTTTCGGACGGATTTTGAATGATATTAAATGAGTGGAAGGGTTCGCGCCAGTGGACTAGGTCCGATCCGTTCAGGCCAACCGTCAATCGGTTTCGCTGACGTCCACGCCACGGCGTTGTTAGACAGGAGATGATACCACAATGAATGTGCATCCCGGTGCCGCTGGCGAAGCGATGGACGCCATTTTGATCGAGCGGGACGTCGTCGTGCCCATGCGCGACGGCGCCCAACTGATGGCCGACGTGTTCCGCCCCAAGGGCGACAGCCGCGTGCCGGCGATCCTCAATCTCGGTCCCTACCAGAAGGACAAACTCTGGGTGGCGCCCGACACGCTGGAGGAAAAGCCGAACCCGCTGATGAACTGGGAGACCGTCAACCCGCTCTGGTGGGTGCCGCGCGGCTATGCCGCCGTGCGTGTCGACGGGCGCGGCAGCGGCAAATCGCCGGGCCAGTGCGAGCCGTGGTCGCAAGGGGAGGCGGTCGATTTCTACGACGCCATCGAATGGGCGGCGGCGCAGCCCTGGTGCAACGGCAATGTCGGGCTGCTCGGCATTTCCTATTTCGCCATCAACCAATGGTTCGTCGCCAACCGGCAGCCGCCGTCGCTGAAGGCGATCATCCCCTGGGAAGGCTTCGCCGATCTCTACCGCGACGCGCTCTACCACGGCGGAATCTTGAGCGTATTCATGACCAACTGGTTCACCGCCCACCTGATGCACCACAAGCTCGGCCGCGCCTCGCAGCACCTCCCCGACGCGTGGAAGGTGAATATGCTCGACTTCTGGCTCTCCAACAGTCTCGACAGCGGCGCCTTTGCCGGCGCGCAGGCGCAGTGGGAGAAGATCACGGTGCCGTTCTATACGGTCGGCAACTGGACCGGTTTCGGCCTGCACTTGCGCGGCAACACAGAAGCGTTCATGCGCTCGCCCTCCAAGCACAAGAAGATGCGCATCCACACCGGCAGCCATGTGCACCCGTTCTATCGGGAAGAAGCGCGCGAGGATCAGAAGCGTTTCTTCGACCACTGGCTGAAGGGTATCGACAACGGCGTTATGGACGAGCCGCCGATCAAGCTCGCCATCCGCCACGGCGCCGACAAGGTGGAATGGCGCAACGAGCGAGAATGGCCGCTCAAGCGCACCCAATGGACCAAGCTCTATTTCGACCTCTCGCCGCCGGCGAAAGGCGCGCCGGAGAACACGGCCGCGCTGGTCAAGGAGAACCCGAAGGGGGCGCATTCGCGCACGTATGTGACGTCGATGCTCGGCACCATGGGCTCCGCATCGGCCGCGTCATCGCAGGTCATGGGCGGCGGCGGCATCAGGCCGGGCATGGGCATCGCGCTGGAGACGCCGCCGCTTCCCGGCGACTTGGAGATCACCGGCCCGCTGGCGGCCTCGTTCTGGGTATCGAGCGCGTCGGAAGATATGGATCTGTTCCTGACGTTGCGCCATTTCGACGCCGCCGGCGACGAGATCATGGAGACCGGACAGCAGGGCTCGCCGGTGCCGGTGGCGAAGGGCTGGCTGCGCGTCTCGCACCGCGAGCTCGATCCCGAGCTGTCGCTGCCCTATCGGCCCTATCATAAGCACCAGCGCCGGCTCTATTTGAAACCGGGCGAGATCGTGAAGGTCGACGTCGAAATCTGGCCGACCTCAATGGTGTTCAAAAAAGGCCACCGCATAAGGCTTGATGTGCAGCCGCGCGACGGCCTCGGCAGCCAGGGCTACATGCACTATCACGCCGACTACAACACCGGCACCAACACCATCCATGCCGGCGGCAAATACGAATCTTACCTGCTGCTGCCGGTTATTCCAGCATAGCGTTCGCTCTCGGGCCCTCCAGGACAGATCAAGCTGATTGCGCAAGGGAGAGGTTCGGGAAAGCAACGCGCGTTGTCACCGCATAAGGAAGTGCGCGTTGCGCTGATCGTCGTGCGCGCGTGATATACAGAGTGCGCGCGATGTACAGAAAACGCGCGTGATTTTCGCACTCGTTGTGCTGAGAGAAAATTGCATCCGCAGTTGATCTGTCCACAAGTCACACAACTATATTTGGCGTGCGCCACAAATTGCGGCTAGCGTGCTAGTTGTGTCCGGCAGTCAATTGTCCGCTATTGAGTTCTTTGGGCGACACCGAGCATGCAAGCTATCTTCGAGATCGATCTTGCGGCGCAAGCGCAACGCTTCATACGATTTCTTGTAACGGCATAAACTCGCGTGATTGTCGCATCAACAAGTCATGCAACTTTTGTTTGCGTCGGCGTAGCGACAGCATTAGCATTTCAAAACAAGCGACAGCGAAGCGATCGCTGCCGGGTTTGGAATACGGGGGCGATACCCGGCATGCAGACGGTCACGGGGGCCGACGATTGCGCTTTTGCGATGCGCGTGAGCGCTCGCGCCGATACCGAGGCGCGGGTGTGATGCGCAAGTTCGCCGCTATTTTCATCTTACTCATTCTGGTGAGCGGCGGAGGATACCTCGCCTATCACATCCTCTTTCCCGCCTACACAAATCGCTTTCGTCTCACCATCGAAGTCGAGACATCCGAAGGGCTCAAGTCTGGATCGAGCGTCCTTCAAACTACGTTTTGGGAAAGCGGCGGCTGGGGCCCGATAGAGGCACGAGGGGTGCGAGCGAGCGCGAAAGGCGAAGCTGTCTACGTCGATCTCGGGAAGGGCGAATTTGTGATTGCAATATTAGGATGGGGTATGAAAGGCCAAGATCAAAACAAGATCTTCGGTCTTACACGTGCTGCACTCGCTCCTGGACGAAATATCGACTGGCAACACGAAAATGAACTCAAAGGTAGAGGTACGCTGCCGCCTGAGTACGTTCCAACATTTGTGACGTTCATCAACCCAAATGATCCGAAAACTGCGCGCATAGTGCCATTGGATGCTTTAGAAAAGGTGATCCGACCGGGCGTAAGATTTCGGCGAGCATTTATAGAAACGACGAAAGATCCGGTTACCAGGACTCTGAGTGCCAAGCTGCCGTGGCTACCACATCCCTCGTATCTAAGTGGCCGCGTTGGTTGCGCGCCGACCGAGGATCACTGTCTGCACGGCGGGGATTTTACGAGATAAACGAGGTCAGCAATGACAATCAGCAACGAAGACCTGATTTGTGCTATTCGTGCAATGGACTCATATAATCGGGGCTATAATGCGGGCCTCAAGATTGACAATAATACTGTAATTGGCGACGCGCAAATTTCCACTGCTAAAGGCGATGCAGAGGCGCAGGACGCCGGCTTTTTTGCCCAAGCTTACACTTGGAACAATGAGACGATCATTTCTTATCGTGGAACAGATGTTCTTCCCGGTCTAAATCTTAGTTTGTTTAACCCGGCTAGTTGGACCGACATTGCAGCATGGTCAATTTGGATAAGCGCGAATTGTAATACCTCGCAAGCAAAGCTCGCGGCAGAGTTTTATCGTAGTATACAGCAGTCCGTTGGCGGTTCGATTGAGACAACGGGGCATTCTCTTGGTGGTGCGCTCGCCGGCTTTGTTGCTGCTATCTATGGCGGTAGCTCGACGACTTTTGAACACATTGATTATCAATTGGCGGTTGACACCCTTTATAATGCCGTAACTTTGGGAATACCAAACTCTCTTGGTGTTCGGGTGATCGATAATGCCGCGTTGGCGTATTATTATGGTGGTGCGAACCCATGGGAGCCAAATTATTCGGGCATTAAAGGGTTTGCGCTGCAGGGTGAAATTGCTGGTCAAACCCGCTCGGACACGCCGCAGACCATATCGATTGCAGACGACGTCGTGCTGGGCGGTATATCTCGTCACAGTCAAGCATTGCTCGTGACAATGATGTTTGGTGAAAATCGTTCAGATCAGGATTTCGTACAGGCTGAAAAAGCGTTCTTGCCGGTACTGTTTGATGATGCGGTTGGGCGTGCCGCTGGATTCATTACGGACCCAAATGGCGGGGGCACCGGGGCTGCGGCGGAATCCAACCAAATGCTAAGCGCGATTGCGTATACTGCGATTCCAAGTGGGTATCAGCCTTTTGGCAATACCGCCATTAAGTCGCTGTTTGATGACGCGTCGGATTTCGGTCGTGTGCTTGCAGCGGACAATTTGGCGCAATACTTGAAAAATAATGGAGCTGCCCAAAAAGCAGTCGCGGATATATTCGTACAATACGCGGGCCTGCTTGCCCTCAACAGAGATACGGCGGTCGCTAACAATAGCGGCGCAGTTGATCTTGTTGGCAATCGGTTGATCGCTGATTTTTCGCCGACTCGCTGGCAAATTTCTGCATCGGGGGAGCAAGTTGATATCGTCGGCAAAAAGACGCTCACCGAGGCCGTTTCTGCCTTCGGTGGCCATAGCCATTCGTCGATGCAAGAGGCTGTCAACCAGGTCTGGAGTGGATACACCGACCAAATCGTCAAGTTGGTGGCGGCGACAACGGACGCCGACGTACAACTGAGTTCTCCAAGCGACGCGGGCGTCGACCCCGATGCTCAGGGGACGAATCCAACTGATGGAGCGATGCTGGCCGGAGGTGGCGGCAACGATATTCTGACTGGAGCCGGAGGTAACGATCTGCTGGTTGGTGGTGCCGGCCGGGATGTTTTCAACGGCGCGGGCGGCCATGACATCATGTTCGGCGGGGCCGGCGATGACATCTTCATTCTTGGTGACAGCGGCAAAAATTGGATCGACGGTGGCGACGGCTACGATAGCGCGTACTATGACCTGTCCGAGCACGGACACACCATTACGATCGGGTCGAAGGCCTTTGCTGCAAACGGAGAGTTCGTTTATACGGTTACCGACACTACGACACAAGATTCAGACTATTTCGTTTCCATAGAAAACATCGATTTGCACGCGACGGCTATCGACAGCGGCGAAATACTCGACTTTTCAAATTCCGACACGGGTATGTATCTCAAGAGCGGCCAGCCGAACGAACGAGGCGGTGCAGTCGCACGATACAAAGATGCGAATTTTTCGAAGCCTTCCGGCGTTCAATTCCAGAATTTTGACACCCTTATCCTGTCGTCACACGACGACAAGGTAGAGATTCGCAGCAGTGATGATCCCTACCTTCATCAATTGTATACGGGTGCTGGCAATGACTCGGTTTGGAGTGACGTAATCGCTCTCCAGATCCACACGGCAAACGACGCGGGAGATTCCGCCCACATCGAACATACTGGCCGTGGCACCGTCATCAATGTTGGAAAAGGACACGCCGAGATCTTCGTCTCCGACGATACGCTCGTGGTCGGCGCGAAGTCGACTGATGTGATAACCTCGGTTGGCGGCACTGTTCTTCACGGCGGGGTCGGGCACTTAGGCTCGGAGAGCGCATGGGTAACGGGTAACGACGGCACCCGCTACGGATTGAACGCTGATGGCCAACTTGCCATTAAGGACAAAAGCGGAGCGATTTTGTATGTCGCCGATTATGCGGGCGGCCCTAATCTGCCACCCACACTTCAGTCCGCTGGCATATTGGTCGGCCTTGTGGCCTCCTATGCGAGCCGGTTGTGCTCTTGCACGTGAGCAAAATGTTGAATGTTGCCTCTCGTGCAGCAGGCGGCATCGCGGAATGTGAGAACGAACACCTGGCCGCATAAAAGACGTTTGCACTGTGTAGATATTATGCACAAAAAATTTGCCAGATGTTTTTCGCGCGGGTTCCCGCTCTGCTTGGCTTTGCAGCGATTCAGAATCGTCGACCGCGGAGACCTACCGTCTGCCTGCCGCCGCTCGATTTATCTCGCTTTATAAATGGGATGAGCGCGTTTTCCCGGCGCGAACTGTCGCGCCTCGTGCAGCGCGTTATCCGCCCGGTGTGCGCCAACGCTTCATGATTTCTTATAACGGAATAAGCTCGCGTGATTGTCGCATCAACAAGTCATGCAACTTTGGGTTGCGTCGGCGCAGCGACGACATTAGCATTCCAAATCAAGTCGACAGCGAAGCGATCGCTGCCGGGTTTGGAATACGGGGGCGATACCCGGCAATGCAGACGGTCACGGGGGCCGACGATTGCGCTTTTGCGATGCGCGTGAGCGCTCGCGCCGGTACGGAGGCGCGGGTGTGATGCGGACGGTCGTTCGGGTTCTTGCGGGCATTGTGATTTTCCTTTTGCTCCCAATCGGCGCTGCAATCGGTTGGTGGAAGATCAATTATCCGACTTATGTCTATCGCTACCGGATGACTGTCGAGGTGCAAGTCGGCGGCAAGATCCATTCTGGCTCGAGCGTCATTGAAGTCAGAATCAATCGACAGCCGCAGATTGGAGATGCGCCACCGTATGTGGCCCGCATCCGTGGCGAAGCGGTATTCGTCGATCTCGGCGAAGGGCGCAGTGTCATCGCCTTGCTTGCGGCGGGTCCACGCGCTGAAAAAGTCGATTATTCGATCAACATTGTTCCCACTCTATTTAATGTGCCCTTCGAAAACTGGGCAGAACTCGGCAACATGCGCGACACTCGCCGAGTGCCGGAATCCCTGATGCCGACATTTGTGACGTTCGCCAATCTCAATGACCCCAAGAGCGCACGGGTGGTGTCGCCGGCTGACTTTCCAGCAGTGTTTGGGTCGAATATCCGGTTGAAGAGCGTAACGATAACGATGACGAGTAATGCAGTCACGCGAACAATCGAAAAGAAAATGCCGGTAATAATTGAAAAATTGCGTGAGGATGCAAAGAAGCTGCACGCAAGGCGAGTGGGAAGCCCATACAGCGCGGCGCTTGGCCATTTTTCTACCTTCTGAGGGAGACCTAGTATGACGATCTCGGCGGATCTCTTTCAAGCCATTTTGGCAATGGATGCTTACAATCGCGGTTATGCCGAAGGTCTCGTTGTACCTGGTAACAACATTGGCACTGTAAAGCTTGACCTACAATCCGACACGACGCTGAATGAGGCGGCGCGGAATGCATCCTTCTTCGCGCAAAGCTACGTTATCGACCAACCTGGCATCGCCGGATTGTCTGTCGGCCAAAAGATTATCTCGTATCGAGGTACTGACGATTTTATCCTCGATCCTCTGTACGGATGGACCATAGGAGCACTCGGATCATACAATGCTGCTCAAGCAATACTCGCCGCCGAGTTCTTTCAGCAAGTTGTTGGAAATGGTGACACGTCCAATTTGCAGCTTACTGATCTCAATAACGCAAATATCATATTGACGGGTCATTCGCTCGGCGGTGGGCTCGCGGGGTTAGTCGGGAGCATCTACGGCCAGCAGACGGTTAGAATTTTCGACTCTATGGAATTTGCCGATGCAGCGGCGAACCTATATGCTGCAGTTCAGTCCGGTGAAACCGCAACGAGCCAAGAGTTTTATCTCGGCTCCGCGCCGAGCCGAATTGACGGCAGCGGCATCCTCTCCTTTCAGGTCATTGGCCAAGCCCTAGATGGGTTGACACCGGCTCCCGTGCAAACGTCCTACTCGTTGGGCTACGCGGATTCTGGGTTGATCGCTGGAAAGGATCGACATAGCCAGGCGTTGCTCGTGATCCGGATGTACGCCGATGAGACTGGCGTCGGATCTGACTGGCTGGCTGCAAGCAAATACGTGTTTCCAAAGCTTTTTGACGACCAGATCGCGCAAAAGTTAGGGCTTGTTACGGGTGGAGCAACCGGAACTGATAGCGCGAGCGGTAAAATGCGCACAATGATCGCCTATTCGGCGATCGACGTTGGCGCAATGATTTATGGCAACACAGGAATTCGCGCATTTTATAACGATGCTAACGAATTAGGTAGGTTGGTCACTGCCGCAAATGCCGGAAGTGCCGCCGCATATCTCAAAGATCCGGGGGTATTGAACGCACTCGGCGATATTGTCGTTGAATATGCTGGGTTGCTCGCGAGAAATGTTGATATTCTCAGTAATCCAACTGTGGATGTCACTGGCCATGAAAACGGTGCCTTATATTACAACGATTCCACACATCAACTAATCGCCGACTTCAGCCCCGATCTATGGAAGAAGATCGACAATGGTCTGGCAGGCGATCAGGTCGATATCATTGGCAAGAAGACTCTGACCGACGCGGTTTCTCAGTTCGGTGGACAAAAGTCCTCCATCGACTTGGCGGTGCATACGCTCTGGGCCGACAAGACTGACAACGTCGTCAAGCTCGTCACTGCCACGACCGACGTCGACGTGCAGCTTAGCGCGTCGGGCGATGCCGGTGTCGATCCCGATCCTCAAGGGGAGAATCCGACGGACGGCGCGATGCTTGTCGGTGGTGGCGGTAATGACAATTTGACCGGCGCTGCGGGCAACGATCTGCTGGTCGGCGGCGACGGCATCGACACGTTCGATGGCAAGGGCGGCGACGACCTGCTGTTCGGGGGCGGCGGCGTGCACTTCAAGCGCGCGTGGATCGAGACGACGAATGATCCCATAACGAAGAAGATTGAGCGGGTTTTACCGTGGCTGCCAACACATAAAGGATATCTTGCCGGACCGCGGCCAGATCTTACCGGCATGCGTCCGTCGGGAAATCTCACTGGTAACGAGTTCATCAAGGGGCTTTGACCATGCCAATTAGCAATGATCTCTTTCTCGCCATAACGTTTCAAACAAGTCGTCAGCGAAGCGATCGCTGCCGCGGTTTGAAATACGGGGGCGATACCCGGCAATGCAGACGGTCACGGGGGCCGACGATTGCGCTTTTGCGATGCGCGTGAGCGCTCGCGCCGGTACGGAGGCGCGGGTGTGATGCGCAAGTTCGCCGTCGTCGTCATATTGCTGATCATTGGCGCCGGCGTCGGCGTCATTGCATTTCTGTCTCTCCCAGTCACTTATTCGTTCAGATTGGAGGCTTCATTTACGTTCGACGGCAAACCGTACACCGCGATCGGCTATATGCGATGCCGTTTTCAGCGTGCATGGCTACAGCCTTTTTCGGACCCTTACCGGCTCGGTCAACCCATCTATGAGGGATACTACACGACGACATGGCGGGACGCTCCTTCTGTCGTGCTGCCTGATGGAAAAGGGGCAATCATCATTCCGCGCTCGGGAAGCTGCCCTCCGCTGCCGGTCCTGCGGCGCGAGTTTCTGGGCAAACAGGCCGCGGATTTGGGCGGCTCTTGGCCCGCCTATTATTTTCCCGACCGCGGCAATCCGAAACTCATTTGGATTTTTGCTGACAGGGCGCGTACCGCGACATCTGACGGCAGACGATATTTCTTGAAGAATTATCTTTTTGTGCAGACCGACGGCGAGCCGGTCGCATCTCTTCAGAAGAACGTTCCGGCGGCATGGCGATGGTACGAGCAATTTTCAGAGCAGTATCGAAAGGGTATGCGGAGCGTCGAAGGGTTCAAACAAAAGTTGGAAGACGTCTGGTTCGGCTTGAACGCATGCCTGATGTATGAGGACGAGTGGAGCAACAAACCTGAATTTGTGCGCGCTGCGCGCGGGCGCACGACGTTGACGATTGTAGCTACGAGCGAGTTGGCCAATTATTCGGCGTGGCCTTGCCCGGGACAGCGCACGCGAAATATCGCTCTCATTCCGTCGGCTGACTACAGTGAGGCCACGCTTGATCCCGGCCGACGCGATTTGCACTGGACGACGATAACAACGCCGCCACAAGATCACGACAAACAACACAACCGCTGGCTTCCCACGATCTGCCTTGCCGGCGATGGCTGCGTCACCAGCCGGAATCCGGGAGATTATTGGCTCTATTCGCCGAAGGAGCGGTTGTTCGCTTTAATCGAACAGCCGGGCTTGGAGACTTTTCGTTTTACGGATTTCGCGGTCAGACCAGGAGATGACCTATGACGACCCCCTCCGTTCAGACGTTCGCCGCGCTTGCTCTGGATGTCTACAATCGGAGAATCGAACGAAGGATACGTATACGAGAAAGACGTTTCGGCAATCGACGGATTTTCATTCATTGATGGTCAGGCAGCAGAGGGGGGCACAAATGAATTTTTCGGAGCCAGCTACGTCAACGGCGATACGATCGTCATCGCCTATCGTGGCACCGACGAAGGCCTTCCCGAGTTAGTGGGGGACTTGTTAGACGTTGCGACCGGAATTCCGAACGCTCAGGTCTATGATGCTCTGAAGTACTACGATGAGGTGGCTGCGCAAAATCCGGGAAAGACCATCTATGTTACGGGACATTCATTAGGCGGGGCCTTGGCCGGCATTGTCGCCGCGCTCCGCGGCATTCCGGCATATGGCAACATGCAGGGAACAAGCGTGGCCGCTGGCTACGCGTTTGACCCGTGTAGCATGTCAGAGGAATTGTCGACGTTCCAATTGGGAGGCGCCTGGTATGGCGTTACGCAGCCAGACGGTACGTCAAAGCCGATTTTCTTTGTTGACGACGACCCGATGCACCACCCCCCGGACGGGGCGCAGGAACTGCTGCGGATTAATCCGTTTTCCGGTGACGCCGTGGAGCCGATTGCCAACCTCTCGTCATACACAACCGAAGGCGAGGTTCTAGGCAACCTGGGATTTTCTGGCGCAGCCGACGCGAAGACCGATGTAACCGTCCTTCTTCCGTCATCCTTTCCCCTAGGTTCGGTCGATCGGCATTCAATCGCATTGCTTGGTATTCTCAACTGGTCAGCGAGCGGAAACGGAGGAGCAGAGGATTGGAAAACAAAGAATTATACTGCCGCAATTTCCGAGCTTTTCGATAATGACGTAGCGATAGCCGCCGTCTTTCGAATAAAAGGTTCCGGAGGACAAGCGGATCCGAACTATAAATTGCTGACGAGTATCTCGCTCACCGGCTCCGGCGCACTCGGTGGGACGGCACTTCAGGGATATTTTGATGATGTCAACGCTATCGCAAGACTCCAGGCAGATTCTGCAAATGACGACTGGCTACACAATTCGAACGTACTAAAGGCATTGGCACAAATATCTGTCCAGTACGCGGGACAGGTTGCGCGCGCCGGCAAGATGGATGATGCCGATGGCGTGTTCGACTATGACGCCAATTCCAGCAACAGCTATCTATACGCAGACTTCAGCAGAAGCGCCTGGATCAAGCTCGACAATACCCCTGGCCAAATCCTTGGCATCAAGACCTTGGTGGACGCCGTCTCCGCGTTCAATGGCCAGAGCCATTCGTCGATCGAGGGAGCCGTCAACAAAGTGTGGGGTGGGAGCACGGATCAGATCGTCAAGCTGGTTGCTGCCACGGCGGACTCCGACGTACAGCTTAGCGCTTCGAGCGATGCCGGTGTCGATCCCGATCCTCAAGGGGAGAATCCGACGGACGGCGCCATGCTTGTCGGTGGCGGCGGCAACGATAGTCTGACCGGAGCTGGAGGCAATGATCTGCTGGTCGGCGGCGACGGCATCGACACCTTCGATGGCAAGGGCGGCGACGACCTGCTGTTCGGGGGCGGCGGCAATGACACTTTCAATCTCGGCAACGAAAACACGGCGTGGGTCGATGGTGGCGCCGACAATGATACGGTCAATTATTCGGCCGATAGTGGCGCGCATCTCGTTTCGCTCGACGATGCAATTGGCATGGCGCCTAACGGCGATCATCTAATTTCCGTAATTCGCGAATCAAATGGCGCCCTCGACTACATCGTGTCCGTCGAGTCCATCAATCTGGTGGGCAACAACAACAAAGTTACCGTCAAGAAGATCGATGCCGGAAGTGCGCCGACTACGGTGACGATCGACCTTGGAGCCACCGGTGTCGACAGCAACGAGACGCTCGACTTCTCCGGTGACGCGGAGAGCGTTTATCTTCAGCCGGCGGATGATGGCTCCCTCGAGGAAATCCGGCGTGTTGGGCCGAAAGTCGGGCTTCATTTCAAGGATTTCAACACGCTCATTTTGTCGGCCAACGACGACGCGGTTTTTCTCCGGAATTCTGAAAATCGCTATCTCACGCAGCTGACAACGGGAGGCGGCAACGATGCCGTTTGGAGCGATGTCATCAATCTGAAGATAAATACTGCTGCTGACTTGGACGATGGCGTGCGCATTGCCCACGCTGGCAAAGGCAGTGTTATCAATATTGGAGAGGGTCACGCGGAAATCACTGTTTCAGACGACATCTTGGTCGTAGGAGCGAAGTCGACTGATGTGATAACCTCGGTTGGCGGCACTGTTCTTCACGGCGGGGTCGGGCACTTAGGCTCGGAGAGCGCATGGGTAACGGGTAACGACGGCACCCGCTACGGATTGAACGCTGATGGCCAGCTTGCCATTAAGGACAAGAGCGGCGCGATTTTGTATGTCGCCGATTATGCGGGCGGCCCTAATCTGCCACCCACACTTCAGGCCGCTGGCATATTGGTCGGCCTTGTGGCGTCCTATGCGAGCCGGTTGCTCGATCTAAATAGGCCGTTTAACGACTCCATTGGGGAGACCTTCAAGGCCGGTAATGCCATCTATTTCACGAAAACCGGCAAGACGATCTTCAAGGCCGATCCGCTCGTTCTCGACCTCAATGGCGATGGCATCCACCTCATTCCGCAGAGTGTCGGGTCGCCGCTTTACGACGTGCACAACACGGGTTTCGGCGTGCACACCGGCTGGGTGCAGCACGACGACGGCCTGTTGGTCTATGACAAGAACGGCAACGGCCAGATCGACAGCGGCCGCGAGATGTTCGGCGGCCCGGACGCTTTCGGCTTCGACTCGCTGGCCACTTACGATCTGAACGCGGACGGCGTCATCGACGCTAGCGATGCCATCTACGGTCAGCTTCAGGTTTGGCAGGACATCAATGGCGACGCCGCGGTCGATGCGGGCGAACTGCGGTCGCTCGCCGATCTCGGCATCGCCTCGATTTCGCTGACGACGGCGGATCCGACCGAGCCGACCATTGCCGGCAATACGATCAACGCCGTCGCCAGCTTTACGCGTGCGGACGGCACGACCGGAACGATCGCAGGGGTCACGTTCACCGACGACCCGTTCCATTCGGTCTATCTCGGCGATACCACCGTCAGCGCCGATGCCGCGGCGCGGCCCAACCTCAAGGGGTTTGGCACGCTCACCGACCTTCAGGTGGCGATGACGCTCGACCCGACGCTCATCGACGTGGTCGACGCGACGTTGCCTGACCTCACATCGCTCGACCTGGCGACGCTGCGCGCGGAAGCGCTGCCGATCTTCCAAGCCTGGGCGCAGGCCGTTCCCTTGCTCGACGCCGACGGCAACCCGGTAACCGTGCAGCCGAACAGCCATCACGACATCGCCGTTCTGGTGCGCGACGGCTCTGGTAGCGCACCGGTCATCGACGATTACGCTTATCTTTACGACGACGGGAATGGCAACACCTACTGGAAGCTGGCGAGTGGTACCGACGTATTGGACGCGCAAGGGGCCGTCATCGACCAGCCGACATTTGCCGACGTCCTGGCTCAGACGGCGACCGATGGCCAATGGCAGGACTTCAGCGGCAGCGAAATTGCGTTCGTCGAGCGCTACTTTGGTCAGCCGCTGCCGCTCGACCAGGTTCCCGAGGATCCCTCCGCGCTGCTCGCCGCCATGTCATCGTTCATCGGGGCCGCCTGGACCGCGATGAATCTGGAGGCGGTCCGGCTCGCCATGCAGGGGCCGCTTGCCTCCTTTTTCCAGGGTATCGAATACGACGCTTCGGACAATAAGTTCCGCGCCACGACCGACCAGCAACTCACGCCGATGTATCAGGTGATCTTTAGCGAGGCGCCGGCGGACGCCGCCGGCGCCGCGAGCTGGCTGGCCGAGTGGAAGCCGATTGTCGACGTCGTGCTTGGCGATCTTAGCCGTGACGGGGGCGTGGACGTCAGTTACGCCTACACTTTCGCCAGTATGGTGCGGGCCTATGAGAGCGTGCCGCTTCCCGTCAGTATCGATGCAGCGGCGCAAGCGTTCGGCGTCCCGGCTGGGTTGATCATCGAAGGCGGGGCCACGCTGACCGGCACCGACAGCGCCGACATCTTCTACCTGCATGGCGGCGACCAGACCGCGCGGGGCGGCGCCGGACTCGACAACTATGTTATCGGCGGCACGTTTGGCCACATTACGATCGATGACCTGGAAGGCGCTGCGTCCACCCAGGATCCGGACATCCTGCGCTTTACGAACGTGCGTTCGACGGATATCACCGCAACACGTGATGGCATCGATCTGATCCTTACCGTCAACGGCACCGGCGAACAGGTCACGGTGCTTGGCGAGTTCACCGGATTCGGCCCCAGCTTCAATGGCGTAAACTTCAACGACGATCGTGGCGTGGCGCAGATCGCGTTCTCCGACGGGGTCGTGTGGGACACGCCGGATATTTCCTGGGCCGTCGCGCGTCCGCAGCCGGAATTGTCGACCATTACCGGCACCGGCGCCATGGACGTCCTCGATGGGGGTGCCGGTGGCGACACCTTCCTGACGGGCGGCAACGATGGCGACATTTACCTTTTCGGGCGCGGCTACGGCCGTGACACGATCGACGATGATCAAACCAATCCATTCAACGAATCCGCTGACTATGTTGAGTTCAACGCCGATGTCGCGTACTCGGACGTGACCTTTCTCCGCGATGGCGGTTCGTCTGACCTCGAAATCGCAATCAACGGTACGACCGATCTATTGACGATCACTGGGCAGTTTTCAGCGTCGTACAATATCTTCGGCCAGATGTGGTTCAACCGCGTCGAGGCCCTCATCTTTTCGGACGGCTCCGCCTACGGGTGGGAGCAGATCATCCAGAATATGGATGCTAACGCCGGCACCGCCGGCAACGACACCATCTACGGCTTCGCTTACGAAGATACTCTGGACGGTGGGGCAGGCGACGATTCCCTCTCCGGCGGCAACGAGGACGACACTTATATCTTCGGCGTCGGCTACGGGCACGACACCATCCTCGAAGGGGCTGACAACGTCCTTGGTGGCATGACCGACACGCTCGAATTCAAAGCGGACGTTCTGCCGGAGGACGTCACTTTTACACGAGACGGCTCGACCGACGATTTGCTCATCACCCTGACCTCCGGCGACACGGTACGTGCTGAGGGGCAATTCGCGACGGGCGCGGAAATCCACGTCTGGTTCAATCGGATCGAGAATTTCCAGTTCGATTCGACAGGAGAAGTGCTTACCTACGAAGATGTCATGCAGCGTATCCTGACCGAGGCAAAGACGCCCGGCAACGACTTCATCTACGGTTTTTCTCGTGAGGATACCCTCGACGGCGGTGCCGGCGACGACTATCTCGCCGGTGGTAACGAGGGCGACACGTATATCTTTGGTCACGGCTACGACCATGACACCATTTCTGATCTCGGCGATGGTGTTCCTGAGGGAGACAACGTCGATAAGATTGAATTCTTATCTGACGTGGGGCCTGCCGATGTACAATTGTCGCATCCGCTCGATACGGACGACCTTGTACTTACAATTGCCGATACGGGCGATTCGCTCACTGTCCAAAATCAATTCGCCGAAGGCACGATTGGAGGAACACTCTATCAGATCGAAGAGTTTCACTTCGCCGACGGCACTATATGGACGGCGAATGATATTCGCACGATGCTGCTCACGCAGGCTAAGACAGACGGAAACGACACTATCCAGGGCTTCTCTACGTCTGATGTGCTCGACGGTGGCGCAGGCGATGACATTCTTGAAGGCGAAGGCGGTGGAGATACATACGTCTTTGGCCGCGGTTACGGCCACGATGTAGTCAACGCCTACATCGGATTTGTCACCCGCGATCAACCGGATACACTCCAGTTTAATTCCGATGTCGCGCCGGGTGATGTACTGTTAACGCGCTTGGACGACGACTTGGCAATTTCGATTTCGGGAACCGACGATCAAATTACTATTCAGAACCAGTTTTCTGCGTATTGGCAAATCGAGAATTTCAGCCTCAGCGATGGAACGGTTTGGACTTGGGAAGATGTTAATCGCTCGCTCATTGCCGCGTCCGAAACTTCGGGTGATGACATCGTCACGGGCTTCCGCACCGACGACACACTTGATGGCGGCCTAGGGAACGACAGCCTGAGTGGCGCCTCGGGCGACGACACCTACATTTATGACCGGGGCGACGGTAACGATACGATCACCGAAGGCTTTGACAGCAGCGGCACGGATCAAGATCAACTAATTGTGCATGGGGTTGACTTGAACGCGGTCACTTTGGTGCGTGACGGCAATGATCTGACGCTTGTGTTTGCAGAGAGTGCTTCCGGCGCTGGCGATGGCGGCTCTGTTCTGCTCAAAAACGAGATAAACGATTTTTATCAGCAGGGGGTCGAAACTATCGTCTTTGACGGTGGTACGGTTTGGACACAAGGCGACCTGCGGACGATGCTGGTTTCGGCGGGGGGAACGCCGGGCAATGACGATATAACAGGAACCGGCTCGGCGGACATCATCCAAGGCGGACTTGGCGATGACACGCTCACCGGACGGGCGGGCGACGATACTTATATTTACCGTCGCGGCGACGGCAACGACACGATTACCGAGAGCGCTGACAGCGGTGGCAATGATCAAGATCAGTTGATTCTGCAGGGTGTGGACCCGGGTGCGTTGACATTGGCCTATAACGGGATCGACCTGACGCTGATGATAGCGGAGAGCGCTTCCGGCGCTGGCGATGGGGGTTCGATTCTCCTGAAGAAGGAGCTCGATAGTTTTCACCAGCAGGGTGTTGAAACGATCGCGTTCGACGATGGAACCGTCTGGACGCAGGATGACCTGCGGACAATGGCCTTAGCTGAGGCCTCGACCTCGATCGACGACACAATCATAGGCTTTAACACCGACGATACGATTACGGGCGGGCTTGGCAATGACACGCTGACCGGATCGAGTGGCAATGATACATACGTCTACAATCGAGGAGACGGCAACGACACGATTACCGAGGGCTCTGACAGCGGTGGCGATGATCAGGATCAAGTGATCTTGCATGGCGTGGCCCCTAGTGCAGTGACACTCGTCCGCAGCGGTATCGACCTGACGCTGATGATAGCGGAGAGCGCTCCCGGCGCTGGCGATGGGGGTTCGATTCTCCTGAAGAAGGAGCTCGACAGTTTTCACCAGCAAGGTGTCGAGACCGTCGCTTTCGACGATGGCACAGTCTGGACGCAGAATGACCTGCGGACGATGGTATTGGCTCAAGCGTCGACCTCGGGTGATGACACAATCACCGGCTTTAACACCGACGATACGATCACGGGCGGGCTTGGCAATGACACGCTGGCCGGCTCAAGTGGCGATGACACATACGTCTACAATCGTGGAGACGGCAACGACACGATTACCGAGGGCTTCGACAGCGGTGGCGATGACCAGGATCAATTGATCCTACACGGTCTGAGCACGAGTGCCGTGACGCTAGCCCGCAGCGGCATCGATCTGACCCTGGTGATCGCGGAAAGCGCTCCTGGCGCTGGCGATGGCGGTTCGATTCTCCTTAAAAAAGAGCTCGACAGCTTTTTCCAGCAGGGTGTCGAGACCGTCGCTTTCGACGATGGCACAGTCTGGACGCAAGATGATCTGCGGACGATGGTGCTGACCCAGGCTTCCACGCCGGGCGATGATACAATCACCGGCTTCAATACCGCCGATACCATCACCGGAGGGCTCGGCAACGACACGCTGGCCGGGCTGGGGGGCAATGACACTTATATTTACAATCGGGGCGGCGGTAACGATTCGATCTCTGAAGTCAACGGCAGCGGTGTTGATCAACTGAGTCTGCAGGGGGTGAACTTGCAAGAGGTCACGCTAGTGCGTGACGGCAACGACCTGGCCCTTGTAGTTGCAGAAAGCGCGCCCGGTGCCGGAGACGGCGGCTCAATTCTCCTGAAGAACGAGCTCGGCACAAGTAGTGGGCAATGGGTGGAACAAATCGTCTTCGCGGACGGGACTACTTGGACGCAAAGCAGTCTCAGCGGCATGCCCATGGTGTTTGGGGATGGCAATAACGACGGCATTGTTCTTGGCACATCAGCCAACGATTTGATGGACGTGCAGGCGGGTGGTGTGACCCTCGAAGGCGGGGCCGGATCCGACACATACGTCTACGGAGTCGGTTACGGCAACGATGCAATCCTGGAGAACTCCGGAAGTTCCGATACAGATATCGTTCAACTGAATGATCTCAATGCGTCTGACGTGACCTTGCTGCGGACTGGGAATGATCTGCACATCGAGATTGATGCAACCGGCGAGACGCTGATCGTACTCAGCCATTTCCAGAGTAGCGCTTACGGCGTCGAGCAAATTCAATTTGCGGACGGATCCACATATGATCGCTCGGCGATTGCCACGAACGCACCCATATTAGTACTCGGTACCGATGGCGACGACACGCTCATCGGGACGTCATTGGACGAGACGCTTGATGGAGGCGCGGGAAATGATGTCATCAATGGTGGGGCGGGGAATGATATTCAATATGGTGGAGCTGGCGATGATCTGGTGATTGCGAATACGGGTGCCGACTTGTTCGATGGTGGGGATGGAACTGACACAATTGATTTTACGTATACGTCCAACGACGTTGGATTGGATCTCGCGGCTGGCACGGCAACTTTCGAAAACAATGACGTTGAGGTAATGACGAATTTTGAGAATGCCATCGCCGGAAGCGGCGACAATTTGATTTATGGAACGTCCGGCGCGAACAATCTGTATGGCGGAGACGGCAACGATACGATCTATGGCGGTGACGGTGATGATATTATTGACGGCGGAGCAGGAAACGACGCGCACTACGGTGGCGGTGGTAACGATCTGATTATTGCAAATGTAGGCGACGATTTATTTGACGGAGGGGATGGGGTCGATTCCATTGATTTCACGTATACGTCAAATGACGTTGTTTTGGATCTTGCCGCTGGTACGGCAACCTTTGAAAACAACGACGTTGAGGTAATGACAAATTTTGAGAATGTCATCGCAGGAAGCGGCGACAACGAGATTTATGGAGCGGCCACGGCCAATATTCTTGACGGAGGTGTAGGCAACGACACCATAGATGGTCGCGCTGGCAACGACACGTATGTCTATGCGTTGGGGGATGGCAGCGACCTGATCCAGGAGAGCGGGTCAAGTGCGGACCTTGACACGCTGAAGTTCACCGATTTGACCGTGGCCGATCTTGCATTCACCCGCTCGCCTGCAGATGCCAACGATCTTGTCATCACCGTAAACGGAACGGGCGAGCAGATCACGATCGACAATCAGTTTACGGGCGCTGCCTCGGCCGTCGAGACAATCCAATTCGCGAATGGAACGAACTGGGACAGCAGCCATCTGCTTATCGGGACATCGGCAACCGAGACCATCAACGGAACGACGGGCAACGATACGATCATCGGCAATGGCGGCAACGACACGCTCAATGGCGGCGGTGGTTACGACACCTGCCGGCTCGGTGCGAATATGGGTCAGATTGTGGTCAACAATCTCGCGTCTGATGGCGTTTCCGATCCCAGCGGTGAACTCGACTTTGGCGATGGGATCACGAGCCAGCAGCTTTGGTTTGAGCAGAGCGGCATCGATCTTAAAATTGATCTATTGGGGACAACCAGCAATTTGACTGTGGCCGGTTGGTATGGTGGCGCTGCACGAGCCCAGGTGCAAAGTGTCAATTTGGCCGATGGTCTAAAGCTGGACAGCCAAATTGCTCAGCTTGTCTCTGCAATGGCAACCTACGCGACCGCCAACCCTGGCTTCGATCCGGCGGCCACGGCGCAAGTGCCCGATGATGCGAGCCTGCAAAGCGCAATTGCAGCGGCATGGCACCACTAATGATGCTCCGTATGGCCTGGGCCCGGCGGCGCGACTGAGAATAATCGGCCTCGCAGCCAATAGCTGCGGGTATTCATGAATTCATATGCGCGTATGCCGCTATAATTCTTTGAGAGTGAATTGATTACGCTACTGACGGCTTCCATCAGAAGAATCGCGGCCGCTCGCGTGGTCAAATTTCGGCGGCTGGCCCGAAGCGATCGGCTAGTCAGCGAGCACAAGGTGATACTTGGCGAATGTGCTGCTTGTGACACGCATCAATGGCGGGCACTTGCCCGCAGCCGTTTGTGAGTTTCCGCAATGGCCTCTGTTTGTTCACACACGAAAATGCGAGTTAGTGGCGGTAAAGGACATGCGGCGAACGCTTTGGGGCGCGGCGCGCCTCAGCCGTCGATAAGGGGGTTCGGCTTGGCAAATCGTTTTAAGGCCGATGGGTCTTCGATAACAATGTCGCGGGCGGAACTGCGGATGCCGTGATCGGCGAGCAGCGCCAGGTTGCGGGAGAGGTTCTCCGGGCTCATGCCGAGGTTCGACGCAATGATGCGCTTGTCGAATTTCAAGTCGACCTGCCGTCGGCGGCCTTGCCGGGCGTCCATCGACAAAATCCAGTTGGCAAGCCGCTGGGCGCTGGTCCGCAGCTTCTCATTCTTGAGTGCCTTGACGATGCCGCGGTAGCGCTGCGCCAGCTCGTTGACGATGGCGCGTGCGAAGGCGGCGTCGCGGTCGAAGACGTCGCGTACCGTCGGCGCCGGCACCATCAGGATCTGAGCGGGCGATAGCGTGCGCGCCGATTTGAGATAAGGCTCGTCGCGGATCACGGCGGCGAGGATGAAGGTCGTGACGGGGCCGATGATGTCGAGCGTGGTTTCGTGACCATCGTGGTTGGCTAACAATTCGACCGACCCTTCGACCACAATGTGCAGGAAATCGGGAAGATCGCCTTCCGTAATCAGGTTCACGCGCGCCGGAAACTTTTGCAGGAACGTGGCGTTCATGAGCGCGCCGAAGTTCTCTTCGCTCATCTCTCTGAACAGCGGCAGGGCGCGGATTGTCGACCATTCATCGGGGCGCATGACGATAGTCCTTACGTTAAGTGGATGGCCTTGTAGTGCGGAATTGCCGTCTGCGTCTTGATAAAAGTCAAGCTGACTACCGAAGGATAGCAATCCATGGCGACACAAAAATCAATATAAGGCATTGCAAAGAAAACGAGATTTGGTTTGATCAAGCTCAAGGCCGCGACTCTCGATCCCCTGTCTTTTGGCTGTCGACACATGCCGACGCTCGAAATGAAGGGGCCTCCTCATGCCGGAAAAATCGTTCAGTGGCGCGCCCGACCAGGGCCGCGCGCTGTGGATGTCGACCATTGCTTTTACCGTCTGCTTCGCGGTCTGGACCATCTTCGCCATCATCGGCGTCCAGATTAAGCAGCAACTCGGCCTCAACGAGACCGAATTCGGCTTGCTTGTCGGCACGCCGATTCTGACCGGCTCGCTGACCCGCATCTTCCTCGGCATCTGGACCGATCAATACGGCGGCCGGCGCGTCTTCACGGTGGTGATGCTGGCCTCCGCGGTTGCCACCTTCCTGCTGGTCTACGCCCACACTTACATCCAAATCCTGCTCGCGGCGCTCGGCGTCGGCATCGCCGGTGGTTCCTTCGCCGTCGGCATTGCCTATGTCTCGCGCTTTTATCCGCCCGAGAAGCAGGGCACCGCACTCGGCATTTTCGGGGCCGGCAATGTCGGCGCCGCGGTGACCAAGTTCTTCGCGCCGTTCGTGCTGGTCGCCTATGGTTGGCACGTTACCGCCCAGGTCTGGGCCGCCGCCATTGCGATCATGGCCGTCGTCTTCTGGTTCACCACCAAGGAAGACCCGGTCGAGTTGGCGCGGCGTGCCAAGGGTGAGCGCCCGCGCAGCGCCTGGCTCGAGCTCGAGCCGCTGAAGAACCTCCAGGTATGGCGTTTTTCGCTCTACTACTTCTTCGCTTTCGGCGGCTTCGTCGCGCTGGCGCTCTGGCTGCCGCGCTACATGATCGGCGTCTACAAGCTTGACATCGAGACGGCCGGCATGTTGGCCGCGGCCTATTCAATCCCGGCGAGCCTGTTCCGCGCTTACGGCGGCCATCTGGCCGACCGCTACGGCGCGCGCCGCGTGATGTATTGGATGTTCGGCGTCTGCACGCTGATCGCCTTCATCTTGTCATATCCGCCGACCGAATACATCGTGCAGGGGATGAAAGGGCCGATCCAGTTTCATTTGGGGACCGGCGTCGTCACCTTCACCTGCCTAATCTTCGTGCTCGGCTTCTTCATGAGCCTGGGCAAGGCCGCGGTCTACAAGCACATCCCGGTCTACTATCCCGACAACGTCGGCTCGGTTGGCGGCCTGGTCGGCATGATCGGCGGCCTCGGCGGTTTTGTGCTGCCGGTCGCGTTCGGCGTGCTCAACGATCTGACGGGCGTGTGGACCAGCTGCTTCATGCTGCTGTTCCTGGTTGCCGGCGGCTCCCTCATCTGGATGCATCTCGCCATTCGGCGCATGGAAGGCGAAGCGCTGGCGCCGGGGCTGGAGAGGCTTCCGCAATTCCCCGAAATGCAACCAATCCACGAGGAGAAGCACGTGGGCGCGCTCGCCGGTCATGTGCTGACCGAGTGGAAGCCGGAGGATCCTGCCTTCTGGGACGAGAAGGGCCGCGCCATCGCCCGGCGAAATCTCTGGATCTCGATCCCGGCGCTCCTGCTCGCCTTCGCGGTCTGGATGGTGTGGTCGGTGGTGGTCGCCAAGCTGCCGGCGGTCGGCTTCAAGTTCACGACCGATCAGTTGTTCTGGCTCGCCGCCATGCCCGGCCTGTCGGGCGCGACCCTGCGCATCTTCTACTCCTTCATGCCGCCCATCCTCGGTGGTCGGCTGTGGACATCGGTCTCGACCTGGTCGCTGATGATCCCGGCGGTTGGCATCGGGCTGGCGGTTCAGAACACGGACACGCCCTACATCATCTTCCTGTCGCTGGCGCTGCTCTGCGGCTTTGGTGGCGGCAACTTCGCCTCCTCGATGGCCAACATCAGCTTCTTCTATCCGAAGGCGGAGAAGGGCAACGCGCTCGCACTCAACGCCGGCCTCGGCAATCTCGGCGTCAGCGTAGTTCAATTCGTCATCCCGCTGGTCATCACCACCGGTGTCTTCGGCTGGGTCGGAGGCGACTCGCAGGCGGCGACCGGCGCCACCAAGCTGTGGCTGCAGAACGCCGGCTTCATCTGGGTGCCGTTCATCGCCATATCGGCCACGGCGGCCTGGTTCGGCATGAACGACATTGCGTCCATGAAGGCCTCATTCGCCGATCAGGCGGTGATCTTCAAGCGCAGGCACAACTGGCTGATGTGCTGGCTCTACACCGGCACCTTCGGTTCCTTCATCGGCTATTCGGCGGGCTTCCCGCTGCTGGCGAAGACCCAGTTCCCGGATGTCGACTCGCTGAAGTTCGTCTTTCTCGGCCCGCTGGTCGGTGCGCTGTCGCGCTCAGCCACCGGTTGGCTGTCGGACCGCTACGGCGGCGGCCGGGTGACCTTCTGGGTGTTCGCGCTGATGATCGTGGCGGTGGCAGGCGTGCTCTACTTCCTCGGCATCAAGGATCAAGCGAACGCCTTCTGGGGCTTCTTCGCAATGTTCATGCTGCTGTTCTTTGCGACCGGCGTGGGCAATGCGTCGACCTTCCAGATGATTCCGGCGATCATGCGCACCGAGATGCCGCGTCTCGAACCGAGCCTAAGCGCGCCGGCGCGGCAGAAACAGGGTGAGATGGAGTCGGCGGCGATCATCGGCTTCACCTCGGCGGTGGCGGCCTATGGCGCCTTCTTCATCCCGAAGGCCTACGGCACGTCGATCTCGCTCACGGGTGGGCCGGAGATGGCCTTGTGGGGCTTCATGGTCTTCTACGTCACCTGCGTTGCCATCACCTGGTGGTTCTACACGCGGCCGGGCGGACTGCTACGCGATATCGAACGCGGACGAACGCTACCGCCCGCCGCTCCGCAACCGGCCGAATAAGGAAAACCGGACGATGAGTCACTTTCTCGATCGCCTCAACTTCTTCAACCGCGTTACCGACGAGTTCTCCGACGGGCACGGCATCACCACCCGCGAGGACCGCCGGTGGGAGGACGGTTACCGCAAGCGCTGGCAGCACGACAAGATCGTGCGTTCCACGCACGGCGCCAATTGCACCGGTTCGTGTTCGTGGAAGATCTACGTCAAGGGTGGCATCGTTACCTGGGAGACGCAACAGACCGACTACCCGCGGACGCGGCCGGAACTGCCCAATCACGAGCCGCGTGGCTGTTCGCGCGGTGCCAGCTACTCCTGGTATCTCTATTCCGGGAACCGGGTGAAATACCCACTGGTGCGGTCGCGACTGTTGAAGCTGTGGCGCGAAGCGCGGGTGCTGCGCACCCCCGTGGCGGCGTGGGGTTCAATCGTCGAGGACCCGAAGAAGCGCGAAGCTTACACCGCGAAACGCGGCCTCGGCGGTTTCGTGCGCGCGACTTGGGACGAGGTCACCGAGATCATTGCGGCGGCCAACGCCTACACGGTGAAGAAGTACGGGCCCGACCGCGTCATCGGCTTCTCGCCGATCCCGGCTATGTCGATGGTCTCCTATGCCGCCGGCTCACGTTACCTGTCGCTGCTCGGCGGCGTCTGCATGTCGTTCTACGATTGGTATTGCGACCTGCCGCCGTCAAGTCCACAGACCTGGGGCGAGCAGACCGACGTTCCGGAATCGGCCGACTGGTACAATTCCGGCTTCCTCATCCTGTGGGGCTCCAACGTCCCGCAGACGCGCACGCCGGACGCTCACTTCTATACCGAGGCGCGTTACCGCGGCGCCAAGAGCGTGGTGATCTGCCCGGACTATTCGGAAGCCTCCAAGTTCGCCGACCTGTGGATATCGGTGAAGCAGGGCACCGACGCCGCGCTCGCCATGGCGATGGGCCACGTCATCCTGCGCGAATTCTATTTCGACCGGCAGGCGAAGTATTTCGAGGATTACGTTCGCCAATACACCGACATGCCGATGCTGGTCCGGCTCACGAAGCAGGGCGACAAGTTCGTGCCCGACCGACTGCTACGCGCCTCCGATTTTGCCGACAATCTCGGCGAGACCAACAATCCGGAATGGAAGACCGTAGCCTACGACGAAACGTCGAAAAACATCGTGGTCCCGCGTGGCTCGGTTGGTTTCCGCTGGGGCGAGAAGGGCAAGTGGAATCTGGAGGAGAAGAAGTCGGACGGCACTGTGGCTAAGCTGCAACTGACCTTCGCCGACAACAAGGATGAGCTGGCCGACGTCGGGTTCCCTTATTTCGGTAACCGCGAGCACGACCATTTTGCCGGCACCGACCATCCCGACGTGCTGGTGCGCAAGGTGCCGGCCAAGCGCATCGCGCTCAAGGACGGCGAGGCGCTGGTCGCCTCGGTGTTCGATCTGTTCGTTGCCAATTATGGAGCTCGACCGCGGCTTCGGCGGCGAGCACGTCGCCACCTCATATGACGAAAACGTGCCTTACACGCCGGCCTGGGCGGAAAAGATCAGCGGCGTGCCGCGCGATCAGATCATCACGGTGGCGCGTGAGTTCGCGCTCAATGCCGAGAAGACCAAGGGCCGCTCGATGGTGATCATCGGCGCCGCCATGAACCACTGGTTCCACTGCGACATGAACTACCGCGGCGTCATCAACATGCTGGTGATGTGCGGTTGCGTCGGCCAATCGGGGGGCGGTTGGTCGCATTATGTGGGGCAGGAGAAGCTGCGCCCGCAATCGGGCTGGCTGCCCTTGGCGTTCGGCCTCGATTGGAGCCGGCCGCCGCGCCAGCAAAACTCGACTTCGTTCTTCTACGCGCACACCGACCAGTGGCGTTATGAAACGGTCGGTGTTGAAGAGATTATTTCGCCCACGGCGCCTGCGGGGCAGTGGGACGGCGCGCTCATCGACTATAACGTGCGCGCCGAACGCATGGGCTGGCTGCCGTCCGCGCCGCAACTCAAACAGAATCCGCTGGAGATCGCCAAGAAGGCCCAATCCGCCGGCCTCGAGCCCAAGGACTATGTCGCCAAGGCGTTGAAGTCCGGCGAACTGCAGATGGCCTGCGAAGACCCGGACCATCCCGACAACTGGCCGCGCAACATGTTCGTGTGGCGCTCCAATCTGCTGGGTTCGTCCGGCAAGGGCCACGAGTACTTCCTCAAGCACCTGCTGGGCACCACGCACGGCGTGCAGGGCAAGGACCTCGGCGAAACCGGCAAGAAGAAGCCGCAGGAAGTCGCCTGGCATGACGACGCGCCGAAAGGAAAACTCGACCTGCTGGTGACGCTCGACTTCCGCATGTCCACGACCTGCGTCTATTCGGACATCGTATTGCCGACCGCCACCTGGTACGAGAAGAACGACCTCAACACCTCGGACATGCATCCCTTCATCCATCCGCTGTCCGCGGCAGTGGACCCAGTGTGGGAATGCAAGAGCGACTGGGAAATCTACAAGGCGATCGCCAAGAAGTTCTCGGTGGTCGCGCCGGAGGTGCTGGGCGTCGAGAAGGATGTGGTGCTGACGCCAATTCAGCACGATTCCCCCGGCGAGATCGCGCAAGCGCTGGACGTCAAGGAATGGAAGAAAGGCGAGGTCGAGCCGATTCCCGGCAAGACCATGCCGGCCGTGGCCGTCGTCGAGCGCGACTATCCGAACCTCTACAAGCGCTTCACGGCGCTGGGGCCGCTGATGCAGAAGCTGGGCAATGCCGTGAAAGGCATCGCCTGGAATACCGAGCACGAGGTCGATCTGCTCAAGCGGCTCAACGGCGAGGTGACGGAGGAGGGCGCGACCAAGGGCCTCGCCCGCATCGACACCGACATCGACGCTACCGAGGTGATCCTGTCGCTGGCGCCCGAGACCAACGGCGAAGTGGCCGTGAAAGCCTGGGAGGCATTGTCGAAGACGACCGGCCTCGACCACGCCCATCTCGCCATCCCTAAGGAAGACGAGAAGATCCGCTTCCGCGACGTGGTGGCGCAGCCGCGCAAGATCATCTCGGCGCCGACCTGGTCGGGGCTGGAGTCGGAGAAGGTCTGCTACAACGCCGGTTATACCAACGTGCACGAGCTGATCCCCTGGCGGACGCTCTCCGGCCGCCAGCAGCTCTATCAGGATCACCTGTGGATGCGCGCCTTCGGCGAGGCGCTCTGCGTCTATCGTCCGCCGGTCGATCTCAAGGCCGTCAAGCCGGTGATCGATACCAAGCCCAATGGCGAGAAGCAGATTGTCCTGAACTTCATCACACCGCACCAGAAGTGGGGCATCCACTCGACCTACACCGACAACCTGTTGATGCTGACGCTCTCGCGCGGCGGGCCGATCGTCTGGATCAGCGAGAACGACGCCAAAAAGGTCGGTATCGCCGATAACGATTGGATCGAAGCCTACAACTCGAACGGCGCGCTGGTCGCGCGCGCCGTGGTCTCGCAGCGCGTGAAGGACGGCATGTGCCTGATGTATCACGCGCAGGAGAAGATCGTGAACGTGCCGGGCTCGGAGATAACCGGCCAGCGCGGCGGCATCCACAATTCGGTGACGCGCATCGTGGTGAAGCCGACGCACATGATCGGCGGCTACGCCCAGCAGTCCTACGGTTTCAACTATTACGGCACGATCGGCACCAACCGCGACGAGTTCGTCATCATCCGCAAGATGGCGAAAGTCGACTGGCTCGACAAACCGGCCGCCGATCAGCCTGAACCGCTCACCGTCGCGCCCAAGTCTACGAACAAGTTGGAGGCCGCAGAATGAAAATCCGCGCGCAAATCGCGATGGTGCTGAACCTCGACAAGTGCATCGGGTGCCACACCTGCTCGGTCACCTGCAAGAACGTATGGACCAACCGCGAAGGCATGGAATACGCCTGGTTCAACAACGTCGAGACCAAGCCCGGCATCGGCTATCCGAAGGAATGGGAAAACCAGGATCGCTGGAACGGCGGCTGGCGCCGCAAGAAGAACGGCAAGATCGAGCCGCGCATCGGCTCGAAGTGGCGGGTGCTGGCGAATATCTTTGCCAACCCCGATCTGCCGGAGATCGACGACTACTACGAGCCGTTTACCTTCGACTACGAGCACCTGCAGAACGCGCCGGAGCTCAAGGCCTCGCCGACCGCGCGGCCGCGCTCGCTGATCACCGGCGAACGCATGGAGAAGATCGAGTGGGGCCCGAACTGGGAGGAAATCCTCGGCACCGAATTCGCCAAGCGCTCGAAGGACGTCAACTTCGAAGGCATCCAGAAGGAGATCTACGGCCAGTTCGAAAACACCTTCATGATGTATCTGCCGCGGCTGTGCGAGCACTGCCTCAACCCGGCCTGCGTCGCGGCCTGCCCGTCCGGCGCGATCTACAAGCGCGAGGAGGACGGCATTGTCCTCATCGACCAGGACAAGTGCCGCGGCTGGCGCATGTGCGTCTCCGGCTGCCCCTACAAGAAGATCTATTACAACTGGTCGAGCGGAAAATCGGAGAAGTGCATCTTCTGCTATCCTCGCATCGAGGCCGGCCAGCCGACAGTATGCTCGGAAACCTGCGTCGGCCGCATCCGCTATCTCGGCGTCGTGCTCTATGACGCCGATCGCATCGAGGAAGCGGCCAGCGTGGCGGACGAGCAGGACCTCTACGAATCGCAGCTCGGCATCTTCCTCAATCCGAACGATCCTAATGTGATCGCGCAGGCGCGCGCCGACGGGATCAGCGAAAGCTGGCTCGAGGGCGCTCGCCATTCGCCGGTCTATAAGATGGCAATGGAATGGAAGGTCGCGTTCCCGCTGCATCCGGAATATCGGACGCTGCCGATGGTCTGGTATGTGCCGCCACTGTCGCCGATCCAGTCGGCGGCTCAGGCCGGCAAGATTGGCCATGACGGCGAGATGCCGGACGTGCGGTCTTTGCGTATCCCATTGAAATATCTCGCCAATCTGTTGACGGCGGGCAAGGAGGAGCCGGTTGCTCTCGGGCTCGAACGCATGCTGGCCATGCGGGCCTATATGCGGGCGAAGACCGTCGACGGCGTCATCGACGAAAAGATCGCAAGCCGCGTAGGCCTTACTGGGCAGGCGATCGAGGACATGTACCAGGTGATGGCGATCGCCAACTACGAAGACCGTTTCGTCATCCCCACGGCGCATCGCGAGCTCGACGAGGACGCCTACGATCTGCGCGGCTCCTGCGGCTTCTCCTTCGGCAACGGCTGCTCCGGCGGCAGCTCGGAAGTGAACCTGTTCGGCACACCCAAGCGCGCCAAGAACCCGATGGAGATCGCGTGATGAACCTCACCCTCAAGGCTGCTGTCGGCGCTGCTGACCTATCCGACGGCCGAAATTCAGACAGTTTCCGGTGTGATCGGGACAGTGCTTGCGGCCGACAAGCTGATCCCCGGCCGTATTCGTGCGGACCTCCAGAAACTCGTCGACGAACTGGGCAGCGGCGATCTCTACGACCTGCAGGAACGCTACGTGCTGTTGTTCGACCGTACCCGCTCGCTATCGCTGCATCTGTTCGAGCATGTGCATGGCGAAAGCCGTGATCGTGGCCAGGCCATGATCGACCTGAAGTCGCAATACGAGCAAGCCGGCCTCGCCATGAGCGCGGCCGAGCTTCCCGATTTCGTGCCGCTGTTCCTGGAATACCTGGCGACGCGGCCGCTCAAGGAGGCTTGCGCCACCTTGGGCCAGCCGGCGCACATCTTCGCCGCCATGGCGGAACGCTTGCGCAAGCGGAAGTCGTCGTATGAGGCGGTCTTCCGCGCGCTGGTCGCGCTGGCGGCGGCGAAGCCCAAGGAAGAGGAGGTCTCCGCGCTCCTCCAACTGCCGGACCCGGACGCCACCGATCTCGCCGCGCTTGACGCCGCCTGGGAGGACGAGCCGGTGAATTTCGGCCCCGGCAACGGCGACGGCTGCAAGGACGGCCTGATCGCCCGCGTTCGCGGCGCCTTGCGCCCGGCGCCCGACATGCCTCGCCCCAATCCGCGCTCGTGAGGAAAGACCCATGCGCGACATGATCACCTACATCGTCTTCGGCTGGTATCCTTATCTCTGCCTCACCGTGTTCCTGCTTGGCAGCCTGCTGCGTTTCGACCGCGAGCAGTACACTTGGCGCAGCGGCTCCAGCCAGCTGCTGCGGCGCCGGCAGCTCACGTGGGGCTCCAACCTGTTCCATGTCGGCATCCTGATCATTTTCCTCGGCCATTTCGTCGGCCTTTTGACCCCGATCTGGGTGTTCGACGCTATCGGCATTTCGCACACCTTCAAGCAGTGGATGGCGATCCTGGTCGGCGGCATCGCCGGGGTCGCCTGCTTCATCGGCATCACGCTGCTCGCGCATCGCCGCCTGTTCGATGCGCGCATCCGCAGCACGTCGTCGTTTGGCGACATCGCCATTCTGCTGCTGCTGTGGCTGCAGCTGTCGCTGGGGCTCGGCACAATTTTCGTCTCGCTCAATCATCTTGATGGTCACGAGATGGTGAAGTTCATGACATGGGCGCAAGGCATCCTCACCCTGCAGCCAGGCGTGTCGGCGCTGATCGCGGACGTGAGCCCCGTATTCAAGGCTCACCTGTTCCTCGGGATGACGCTGTTCCTGCTGTTCCCGTTCACGCGGCTGGTGCACATCTGGAGCGCGCCGGTCTGGTATCTCGGCCGCCGCGGCTATCAGGTCGTGCGCACGCGGCGGACGGGGCCGATGCCACAACGCGTGCCGGCACGGCGCGCAGTGCCGGCGGAGTAGGCGCCATGTCTTGCTCTATCCATACGCAGTTCCCCGCTGGCGAGCCGGTGACTGTCAGCGTCAACGGCGTCGCCATCCCGCGCGAGACAATCGTGCGCGAGATGCAGAATCATCCGGCGGCGAAGCCGATCGCGGCCTGGCGAGAGGCAGCCAGCGCGCTGGTCGTCCGCGAACTGTTGTTGCAGCGGGCGCAGCAGCTTGGTCTCAATCCGGAGCCGATAAGTGACACGGACGGTCGGCGCGAAAGCGACGAAGAAGCGCTGATCCGCGGCGTTGTCGAGCACGAAGTGACTGTCCCCGAACCGGATGACGCTAGTTGCCGTCGTTACTACGCGCAAAACCGGGCGCGCTTCCGCGCACTCGACATTTACGAGGCCTCGCACATCCTGTTCGCGGCGGATCCTTCGGACCGTGAGGTCTATGCGCGGGCTCGCGCCGATGCGGAGGCCGTTCTCGCAACGCTGCAGGAAAATCCGGAGTCCTTCGCCGCCCTGGCGCAGGCCTATTCGCGCTGTCCCTCGGCGGCCCAGGGCGGCAATCTCGGCCAGCTCACCAAGGGCCAGACCACGCCCGAGTTCGAGCGGGCCCTGCTGGCGCTGGCGCAGGGCGAGCTGTGCGCCGAGCCGGTCGAGACGCGCTACGGCTTCCACATCATCCGGCTCGAACGCAAGCATGAAGGCCGCGAATTGCCTTACGAGGCGGTGGCCGAACGCATCGCCGACTATTTGCGCGAGAGCGTGCGGCGGCGGGCTGATGCGCAATACGTGGCGCGACTGGTTTCAGCCGCGCAGATCACGGGGCTGACGCTCGAAGGCGCCGAAGCGCATCGGGTTAATTAGAGGATGAATTATGTTGCTCGGTTACCTGCTGGCTCGCTTCGAAGATGAAGCCGTGGCCTCTGAGACGATCCTACGTGTCGGAGGCGTCTCTCTCTTGGCGGCGGTACGCGAGCGCGCCGAAGCCGAAGGCGAGACTGTGGGCACTTATGCGGCGAAAGAAGTGCAGCGTTTTGCGGCCGACGCGCCAAATGAGACGTGGGTCACACTGATGGGCGCACTGGCGCGCGCTGAGGATCCCGGGGCGGTATGCCTCAAGCATGCATTGGCACACAACCTGCCACGCGACGCCGACGCATTGACGGCGTGAACCACAGAGCATCTGGCGTCGACCCGCGCGTCTTAAATTTAATTTAGCTTTCGCCGTTAGAGCCTACCGGACAGAAACGAGGAGCGACAAAGTGCTCTCCGGTCTGCAACCAGGCTCAGTATCAAGGGTCTCTCTTACGGTATCATGAGCGCGCGGCTTAGGCCGCCAGCCGCCGCGCCACCTTCATGCGCTGCACGCTGTCGCCGGCGAGATGGCTCCAGATGAAGGCGTCGCGCACCAGCTTGTCAGTGTGTTGATCCATGTGACAGCCGTTCGCGCCGCGCACCTCCATGTAGAGCTCGGTCACCTCCTGCACCGCGTCGGTGGAGAAGTTCATGGCGAGCCCCGCGTTGCAGGAGTGGATCTTGTTGTCGTGCTCCCAAGCGACGCGCAGCACGAACGAGCGTAGCGCTTCGGTCAGCCCGTACATCTTGTTGATCTGGAGCTGGATGCACTGCTGGGCGAACAGAGGTTGGCCGCCCTGCTGTTCGCTCTTGGCGTAGCGCAGCGCCGTCTCGCAGGCGTCGTCGCAGATGCCGAGCGCGTTGGCGCACAGTTCCAAGTCGCCGAAAATGTCACCGCCGGTGGTGTCGCCGCCGCGGCCGCCAGTCTTCTTCACCGCACCGCCGACGTCGCCCACCACATTGGCGTGCGGTAAGCGCGCGTTCTCGAAGATCATCTCGCCATTCTGGTAGAAGCGCCAGCCGCTCTTATTAAACTTCTTGCCGATGCGGAAGCCGGGCGTGTCGGAAGGCACCAAGAACATGGTGGTGCCCTGCTTGAGCGGTACAGTCGAATCTGTGCGGACATCGAGGAAGAACAGCTTACCCACCGGCGCGTTAGCGATGAAGGCCTTCTCGCCGTTGAGGATCCACTCGTCGCCGTGGCGCTCGCCCTTGAGCTTCAACCCTGCCTTGGGATCGTCCTCCGGCGGCAACCGGTTATCGGAACCGGCGGTCGGCTCGGTAATGCCCTTGCCGAGCAGGAAGGTATCATCGGCCAGGAATGGTTTGAGAAAGCGTTCCTTCTGCTCCTGGGTGCAGACCGCCGAGATCAGATGGCTCCATTTCCAGTTCTGGCTGAAGGCCTTCGACATGGCGCTGTCGGCCTTGGCGAGCTCGGCCATCACGAGCGCTTGCGTCACGAAATCGGTGCCGTGGCCGCCCCACTCCTTCGGCACCGCGAGCGTGCGGAAGCCAAGCTTGGAGCCCGCCTTAATGATGTCCCAGTCAAAGGTGTCGGCGGTCGGGATGGCATCGCGTTCCAGCGACTTCGGGCGCAATACCTTTTCGGCGAACTCGCGTGCCTTGATCTGCCACTCGCGCTGTTCGTTGTTTAGGTCGAAATCCATAACCTGTCCTCACCTAATTCGTCTTATTCGCCGGCGAGCGCCAGCTCGGCATGCGGCTTACGGCGGTAACCGGCGATGACCTCGGCAAGCCGCAGCCGTGCCTCGCTATTGCCGTCGCCACTGTGCTGGCAGACGCGGGCGTCGTGGATGTATTTTTGCAGCGGCATGTCTCGCATGACGCCCATGGCGCCGAATACTTCGGCGCAATCCTTAGCGGTCTTCATCATGGCCTCGGAGACGAACACCTGCGTCACCGTCTTGAGCGGCAGATGGCTCAGGCTGCGGTCAGCGACCGCTTCTGGATGATCGGAGACCCAGGCCGCCTGAAAGACGGCGGCACGCGCGACCTCGAGGCTGATCGCGGCATTGGCAAGCTTGGTGGCGATGGCCTGATGCTCGATCAGCGGCCGCCCGCCCTGCACGCGCAGGTGCGCATAGTCGAGCGCAGCCTCATACGCCGCCCGGCCGATACCGATGTTGAGCGCCTGGTAGAGCGGCGCGCCATGTCCGGGCGCGTCGGAACCGGTCAGCAACGCCGCAGCATTGTCCCCGAGCAGATGGTCGGCCGGCACCCGGCAGTCCTTGAAGGTAACCGTGCCGCAGATGCCGTGCTGCCAGGCATTGGCGTGCGCCTCGACGGATAGCCCCGGCGCGTCCGCCGGCACCAGCAGCACGCCGGTGCCAGTCCGGCCAGGAATGGTCGCCGTCACCGCGAACAGGCCGGCGATCGGCGCGTTGGCGATGCAGTCCTTCACGCCATTGATGACCCAGCCGTCGCCCGCCTTGGCGGCGGCAGTCTTGACCGATGCGTCAGCCGGAACCGAGCGGTGATAATTGACGCCGAACCGCGTATCGGTGCCGGACTCGTGGTCGGCGAGCGCGAGGTGAAAGCGGTCGTCGCTGAGAAATTTGTCGAGAAACGCCCTGCTTTGCGCCTCGCTCATGGCGCGGTCGAACAGGAGATGCGCGAGCCGCGAAGTCTCGGTGAGAATCGCCGCCATGTCGGCGTCGCCCGCCGCCAGTTCCTCGGTGACGAGGCAGGCGGTGAGGGCGTCGGCGCCGGAGCCGCCCTTGTCTTCCGACAACGCCAGCGCGCGCAAGCCCATCTGCGAGGCCTGGTCGAGCACGTCAGTCAACAGCGAGCGGTCGGCGACATCGAGCCTGTCGGCCTTTAGCGCCGCCGGCTTGAGTTCCTGGTTGACGAACTCGCGAATGGTATCGCGGATTTCCAATTGCTCGGCGCTGAGATGCAGATTGTACATGGCCTGCCCGTCCAATTTCTGTTTCTGCGGCGCCGTCTTTTACGCTTGTCGCGTTATTGCATCACGGCCGCTGCGATGGCGTCTCCCATTTCCCGGGTACCGGCGGTGCCGCCCAGGTCTTTCGTCAACGTCTTGCCATCGGTGACCACCTTTTCGATAGCTTTCTTGATCCGCGCGGCGGCTTCCGTCGCCTTCGGCTCGTCGTGCTTGCGGCCGAGCCAGGCCATCAGCATCTGGCCCGAGGTGATCATGGCGTAAGGGTTGGCGATGTTCTGGCCGGCGATGTCGGGCGCCGAACCGTGGGTCGCCTGCGCCATAGCCCGGCGCTCGCCAACGCACAGGCCCGGCGCCAAGCCCAATCCACCGACCAGGCCGGCGCCGATGTCGGTGAGGATATCGCCGAACTGGTTGGTGGTGACGACGACGTCGAAACGTTGCGGGTTGGTGACCAGCTTCATCGAGATCGAGTCGATCAGCATCTCGTCGAATTCGACGTCCGGGTAATCACGCGCCACTTTGCGGCATTCCTCGGCGAACATGCCGCAGGCCAGCCGATAAACCGGTTCCTTGTGTGCAGCGGTTACTTTCTTGCGCGGTCGCGTGCGCGCAATTTCGAAGGCTTCGCGCGCCACCCGGTTTGACCCTTTGCGTGTGATCACGCGCATGGCAACCGTGATGTCGTCGTTCGGCCGGAACTCTGGCGCGCCGGCGACCACAGTTTCCGAATAGAGCATGCCTTCTGTGATCTCGCGCACGAACACGATATCCACGTTGTCGTGGATGGAAGCGACATTCGGATACGAGCGCGAAGGACGAATGGCGGCGAATAATTCGAATCTTTTACGCACCGGCGGAATAACCCAAGTCGGGTCGTTGCGCGGGTAAGCGTTGTGGCCGATCGGCCCCATGATCCAGCCGTCGAGATCGTGCAAGGCCTTTTCGGTCGGCGGCGGCAACGTATTGCCGTGCAGTTCGTGGCCCTGCTTGCCGATCGGGAGCGGCTGCCAGTCAATGCCCAGGCCGGTCCGTTCGGCCGCAACTCTCATCACCTTGACGCATTCGGGGACGACTTCGAGCCCGATATCGTCCCCGAGCAGAATTCCGACTTTCACGCCCCGATACTCCCGGCCGGCGCGGCCCAGTCCGCTTCCAGTACAGCGCTAGGCTACCCCTGCGGCGGCGCGCGTTGCAACGGCTAGCGCGTCTACCTGCGTGATTGCATACCTGTTTTTGATTTACGGTCTTTCGTCATGTCGCAGTGCGACATGTTGCACAGCTTGAAATGAAAAATTGCCATGACCGGCCCACCTGCTGTTAAATGGGTAGGTCTGCCGGCCCTCCCGGTACGTCGTGTGCCACCGAAGGTCGGCCTGAAAACAAAGGATATCTGACACCGGTCAGTGGCCGGGAAGTTGGATACGTGAAATGAGAACGACAAATGGGAGGACCATATGGGCTCACGCCATACGGCACGGGCATTATCGACCCTTGCATTGCTTGGATTGCCGTTCGCTGCCGCGGCGTTGCTTGCCGCATCAACCGGCGTCCACGCCGCTAATCTGACGCCACAAGAACAAAAGCTAATCGCCGGCGCCAAGAAGGAAGGCGCGGTTACAATTCTCAATCCGCTGTTCAGCGACCGGACCGGTCAGCGGATGGGGGCAGCCTTCATCAAGCGTTACGGGCTCGGTCCGAATTTCAAGTTCAATAACTTGCGCAAAGGCACCGGCGCCACGGTCGCGCAGGTGCGTCAGGAGATCCAGGCCGGTAAGCATACGGTCGATATTCTGCTGGTCAGCGCGCCCGGATTTTACGCCGAAGCGGTCAAGCACGGCGCCTTCGAGAAGCTCGACAGCGGGTATTGGAAAAATCACGAAGAGCTGGCGAAAGCAGCCGGGCAATATTTCGATTACCCCTATGTCGTCGTGCCGCTCGCCTATACCTTCCAGCCGGTGTGGAACACCTCCTGCCCGGGAATGGCAAACTTCGACGTCCATTCTTATGCGGACGTGGTCAAGCCCGAGCTCAAGGGTAAGACGATCGTCTCCGACATCACCAAGAGCTTCACCTACACCAACACCGCGCTCTCGCTGGCGGAAAACCACGCGGTCGACATGGACGCGATGTGGAAGAAGCTGAAGGCGACCGACCCCTTGGTCGAATTCCGCACTGAGCCGAAGATGCAAATGGTGATTTCCTGCCAGCGGCCGCTCGACATGTGGAACCTATCGGGCCGCGTCTATCAGAACGTGCTCAAAAAGCCTGAACTCGCAAAAGTGCTGAGGATCGGCTCCTATAAGGAAGGCCAGGTGATGCTGGGCAATCAGGCCTCGGTCATCAAGGGCGCGCCGCATCCGAACGCCGCCAAGCTACTGATCGAGTTCCTGCTCAGCAAGGAAGGCACCGACGTTGTGATCGAAGGTGAGGCGGTCAACACCTTCCTCAAAGATTATACGCCGCCGGCCGTTGCCAAGCCCTATCTGCTCGACATGAGTCATGCCAAGCTGCTGGGTATGAAGGACTGGGTGGCGGCGGCGAAGCAATTCAAGACAGTGCGTGCGAACTGGCAAAAACTGTTCCAGTAGCCTCACGAAGCTGACCATATGCGGAGCCCGCGACTGGCGGGCTCCGCTCCGCAACCGGAGTTGCGGCGCACTCAAACGGTGAACGCCATGACCGTACAGACGGTATCCGCCGGTGTCGCCAGCCAACCGGCGTCAAGTCGTTGGCGCAGCCTGGTGACGCAGGAGTCGGTCGCGACGCTCATCGTCAGCGTGATTGTGGCGGGGGCGGTCATCCTGCCGTTGTTCACGCTGATCGTCAGCAGCTTCCAGGTGCTCGATTCCGGCGGCTTCGACACCACCTGGGGTCTCGACAATTACCGCACACTGTTCACCGACCGCATCATTCCAAAAGCTTTCGTCAATACGCTGGTGATCAGCGCCGGCTCGACCGTGGTAGCGACGTTTTTCGGCGTATCGCTCGCCTGGATCAATGCCCGCACCAACAGTCCAGGCCGCGACCGCATGGAGCCGTTCAACCTCATCCCGTTTTTCCTCAGCCCCTTCGTCGGCGCGATCGCCTGGCACAATCTCGCGGGCGGCAAGACAGGCCTGCTCAACAGCTGGGCTCACCACTATCTCGGGGTACAGGGCAACCTGCTCAACGTCGACAACATCTGGGGTGTGATCTGGGTCACCGGACTGTTCTTTTCCCCACTGGTCTACCTCTTCGTCGTCGGCTCTCTGCGCCGCATGGATCCATCGCTCGAGGACTCGGCACGCACCACCGGCGCCGGCCTGCTGCGGACCACGATGACGGTCACGCTGCCACTGGTCGCGCCCGGCATCCTGTCCGGCGCCATCATCGTATTTGTCACCAGCGCCGGCGAATTCGGCGTTCCGTTCAAATTGTGCGCGCCCTACGGATGGCAGACGCTGACTACGCAGATCTTCTCCAAGGCGGTCGGCGACGATGCCAACCAGTATCTGGGCGCCGCCATGAGCATGGCGCTCGGCATCATCACCGTGTTCCTGATCTGGATCCAGCAGCGCTACATCGCCCCGCGCTCATTCACCACGGTGACCGGCAAGGGATTCCGGCCCAACGTGATCGAGCTCGGCGGCTGGAAGTGGGTGGCGTTTACGTTCAATCTGTCATTCATCCTGGTGGCCGTTGCCCTGCCGATCTTCTGCCTGCTGGTGGTGAGTCTGCATCCGGTCTGGCAGGCCGAGATCATTCCCAAAGACATAACGTTGCATAATTACGTGAAGACGCTGTTCTGGTGGCGGCCCGACCACATCCAGGCGGCCACCAACGGCATCTACAACAGCTTCATCCTGGCCTTCCTCGGCGCCACCATCGCGATGGCACTGTCGCTTGTCGTGAGCTACATGATCCACCGCACCAAGGGCTTCGGATCGCGGCTCCTGGATTTCCTGTGTGTCGTTCCCGTCGGGTTTCCCGGCATCGTGCTGGCGATGGGCGTGCTGGTGACCTACATCAAGACACCGATCTATGCGACGCTGTGGATCATACTTCTCGGCTATATCACCCGCTTCTTCCCCTACGGCCAGCGCAACGTATCCTCGGTCATGCTGGCAATCTCGGAAGAGCTCGATCAAAGCTCGCGCATGGCGGGCGCGTCCTGGTTCACAACGCTACGGCGCATCACCATACCGCTGCTGAAGCCCGGCATTTTCGCCGGTTGGGTATTGCTGTTCATCATTTTCCTGCGCGAATTGTCGATGTCGATCATCCTTTACACGTCGGGCACCGAAACCCTTTCGGTCGGCGTCTACTATCTCACCAACTACGAGAACGAGACGCTCACCTCGGCGCTTTCGATGGTTCAGACCGTCATCCTGCTGGTCTGCGTCTTTATCTTCCGGCGCGTCGCCGGCCGCGAAGCGCTGACGGCATGAGCGTGGGGAATTCGGTCGACGCCATGAATGCCAACGCCGCCGCTCCCTACCTCGAAGTCAATGGTCTGGTGAAGCTGTTCGGCAACGACCGCGCTGTCGATGACGTGTCGTTCAGCGCGCCCAAGGGCGCCTTCCTGACCCTGCTCGGCCCCTCCGGCTGCGGCAAGACCACCACGCTGATGAGCATCGCCGGCCTGCACCCGATCGACAGCGGCCGCATCAGCGTCGGCGGCATGGTCTACACCGCGCCACAGCAAGGCATCTTCATGCCGCCGGAAAAGCGCGACATCGGCATGGTATTTCAGAGCTACGCCATCTGGCCGCACATGACCATTGCGCAGAACGTTGCGTATCCGCTGGAAATCCGCAAAGTGGAGCGCCCTGAGATCGACGCCCGCGTTGCCGATGTGCTGAAACTCGTCGGCTTGTCCACGATGGCTGACAAGCTGGCGACGCAATTGTCCGGCGGCCAGCAGCAGCGAGCGGCGCTGGCGCGCGCCATCGTCTCTCAGCCGCGACTTCTGTTGTTTGATGAGCCGCTTTCGAATCTCGATCTCAAGCTGCGCGAGCAGATGCGCGTGGAGCTCAAGCGCATCCAGCGCGAAGTCGGCATTACCTCGGTCTACGTCACTCACGATCAAGCTGAGGCGCTGGTCATGAGCGACGAGATCATCGTCATGAGCAAGGGCCGGATCCAGCAGCGCGGGGGGCCGCGCGAAATTTATGCGCGGCCGGTCAACGCCTATGTCAGCAATTTCATCGGCGTCGCCAATCTATTGAAAGGACGCGTGATCGCGGTCGCCGCGCCTGACCGCGGCGAGGTTGAAGTCGAGGCCGGTGGCCGTAAGGTACAGATTCCGTGCAAGCTTACCGCCGGCATGACGCCGGGCACGGACGTGGTGCTGTCGGTGCGGCCGGAAAACGTCGCCGCCACGCGCCAGAACGGCACCGGCGCTTCGATCGAAGGCGAGGTCATTCAGGCGATCTTCCTCGGCAACTGCATCGATTGCCGCGTGCGCTGGGGCGATTTCGAATGGAAGGTGATGGCCCATCCGCGCGCCGGCCTGAAATCCGGCGAGAAGGTCTATTTGCGGCTCGATCCAGAGCACACACTGGCGGTGAAGCCATGAGCATCGGCGCGCGCGCCATGGTCGAACTCGACCACCTAAGTAAGCACTTCGGCACCGAGCTGGCCGTGAACGACGTCAACCTCACAGTGGCGGAAGGTGAATTCGTCACCTTGCTCGGCCCTTCCGGCTGCGGCAAGACGACGACGCTGCGCTGCATCGCCGGGCTCGAGCGGCCCGACGGAGGCGAAATCCGCATCGGCGGCGACGTGGTGGCGGCGCCCGCGCGCGGCATTTATCTCGCGCCCGAGGACCGCAATATCGGCATGGTGTTTCAGAGCTATGCCGTTTGGCCGCACATGACCGTATTCGACAATGTCGCTTACGGCTTGCGGGTGCGGCGCGCGGCCGGCTCGGTCATCAAGGAGCGCACCCTGCGCGCGCTCGAACTGGTCGGCCTTACCCATCTCGCCGAGCGCTACGCCACCAAGCTTTCCGGCGGCCAACGCCAACGCGTCGCACTCGCGCGTGCGATCGTCTACGAGCCGCGCGTTATCCTGTTCGACGAACCGCTGTCCAATCTCGACGCCAAACTGCGCGAGCAGATGCGGGTGGAACTGGTGCGGCTGCAACATGAGGTGGGCGTCACTTCGATTTACGTCACCCATGACCAGTCCGAGGCGCTGGTGATGAGTGACCGGGTAGTGGTGATGGACAAGGGCGTCATCCAGCAGATCGGCGATCCGCAGAGCATCTATGCCCGACCGGCCAATACCTTCGTTGCAAATTTCATCGGCGTCGCAAACTTGGTGCCCGGAGTCTTACGAGGCCGCAGCGGCGTGTTCTGCGAATTGGAAGTGTCGCTCGGCAGCGGCCACCCGCCATTACATCTGCTCGCAGCCGGCGCCGAGGACGCGCGGGTGCAGCAACCGCTAACCTTGAGCCTGCGGCCGGAGGACATTGTCGTCCACATTGAGCCGCCGAGCGACATGGCGGCCGGCAACGTATTCGAAGGCGAAGTGATTCAGACCGTCTATCTAGGCAATGTACTCGATTGCCGAGTCCGGGTCGGTGGTCATGAGCTGAGCGTGCAGATCGACCATTTCGAAGAAATCGCACCGCAGCAGAAGGTCTACCTCTCCTTCGCGCCTGACCACGGGCTATGCCTGACCGACTAGTTCGCCACCAGTCCGCCGTCGACCGGCAAAGTGTGGCCGGTCACCGATCCGGCACCCGCAAGGAAGCACACTGCCGCCGCCACCTCCTCCGGCGTGACGAAGCGGCCGCTCGGGATGCGTGCCAGCATGCGTTCGCGCGCCTTGTCGTCGAGCAGCGCCTTGCGCGATTCCGTCAGCGCGGTCGACGGCGCCACCGCGTTGACCCTGATGTTGTGCGATGCCCATTCGATCGCCAGCATGCGGCTCATCTGAATGAGCCCGCCTTTCGAAATGCCGTAGACCGAGCGGCCAGCGAGCCCGGTCAACCCGTGGGTGGAGGCCATGTTGACGACGCTTCCGGGATGGCCGCCGGCAATGCAATGGGCAGCGAATTCCTGCGCCAGGAAGTAGGCGCCCTTGAGATTGATCGCCATCACATCGTCCCATTCGGCCCAGGTCACCTCGATCGCCGGCTTGAGTAGCGTGCGGCCGGCATTGTTGACCAGCACATCGACCTGGCCAAAGGCCTCGACCGCCGTAGCAAAACTTTGCGCGATATCATCTTCGTTACGCAGATCGAGGCGCAGCGGCACGACTTTGCGGCCGAGCACCGCCGGGTCCTTCAACAGCGCGTCAAACATGCCGACATCGAGGTCGGCGACGGCAAGATCGTAGCCGTCGCGTGCGAGCGCACAGGCGATGGCATAGCCGAGTCCGGTGGAAGCGCCGGTCACTAAGGCTGTGCGCGCTACCCCGGAGTTCATCAACTTCTCTCCATTTTCGAGACGGTAAATCGGTATCATAGTCAGCCACAATCCTGGTGTCTTGCTTTGGTTTAGCGGACAGGGCGATAATTAGCACCTTTGGAAGCCGTCCCCCGTGGTTGAGGCCACGACTTGGAAAGACGATGGCGATCACAACCCCATTTGTCCGTGTGCGGGTGGCCAAGAAGACCCCCGGTGCCGATGGTTTGTTGCTGCGACCAAACGGCGTTGTCGCGGTGGCGCTGCTCAGTCAGTAAATGAGACTTCTGGCAGTGCCGGATGCGGGGTGATCGTGGGTCTTCGCGAATTGGTTCTTTTGCGGGACAAATTTCGCCCAAACGGCTGGCTGGACGCCCTTTATACGAATGCCCATCGCTGATAGATTTGCGTTGAATATTTTGGGGGCGAATGCAGGCGCTGGCCAGAAGGCCCCAAGGTATTACCATGAGAATGAGCAAGATCGGCTATTTTTCCGAGTTTGTGCTTTTCCCTCCGTTCGTTCTCGTTGCCATCTTCCTCGCATTTAGGAGTTCAATGCCACCGCAGCCCGCTATCTGGGCATTCGTCTACTGCATCGGTCTCGTCGGCTGGACCTTGATTGAATATCTGTTACATCGCGCACTCTTTCACCACGCACCAATCATCGCGCGCATACATGAGCGGCACCATCATTCGCCCCAAGACCTGATCGGTACGCCTGCGTGGGCGAGTATGTTGACCGCCTTATTTGCCGTTGCAATTCCTTCCATATCGATGCTTGGATTTGACTTAGGCACCGCAGTGACGGGGGGCATGGTCACCGGGTATCTCTGGTACGTGTTCGTTCATTACGCGACACACCATTGGCGGCCACGCAAGGGTTCATATCTTTATAGGGCACGGGTGCGCCATGCGCGCCATCATCATCTTTCTCAAAGGGGTAATTTTGGCGTCACGACCGACATATGGGATCGTGTCTTTTGCACGCGCTTGACGGACATCCGTCAAAGCCCGCTACTGCCAGATGACCACCTTTCATGAAGAAGTCTGCGGTCCAGGGCGGACATCCACTTTTGTTGAATTGATGTCTGCTTTCGACGGTCAAGCGGACGGATTTGATAAAACGTTTTGAGTCGATCAATGCGGGAGATGGAGTTTTCCCTGAGCTGTTTGGCGGAGACTCGATCCGCGCGATCGTTCGGGTGAAATCGCCTTGGTAACCGCGCGATGAAATTCGATAGTTTGCGCGATCTTGAAATGAAGGGTAATAAGTCGAAATAACTGCTCATCAAGCGGTTTTCGGTGCCGGCGAGGCTACCGCCGCCCAAGGATCGACCGAACAGTGCTGCAAAGACGCTTTAGTATCGCGCCGATGATGGACTGGACCGACCGTCATTGTCGGTTCTTCCACCGCCTGCTTACGCGGCGTACGCTGCTCTACACCGAGATGCTGACGACCGGCGCAGTGCTGAATGGCGACCGCGCCCGATTGCTCGGGTTTGATCCGACCGAGCACCCAGTGGCGCTGCAACTCGGCGGCTGCGAACCCCAGGCGCTTGCCCAGTCCGCTCGCATCGGCGAGGGTTTCGGCTATGACGAGATCAATCTCAATGTGGGATGTCCGTCCGATCGCGTTCAGGAGGGCCGCTTCGGCGCCTGCCTGATGGCGGAGCCGGCGCTGGTGGCCGAGGCCGTTGCTGCCATGAAGGCCGCGGTTATGGTGCCGGTAACCGTGAAGTGCCGCATCGGTATCGACGAGCAGGACCCGGAAGATACGCTATTTTCGTTCGCGCAAGCGGTGAAGGCTGCCGGAACCGACGCGCTGATCGTTCATGCGCGCAAAGCCTGGCTAAAGGGACTTTCACCCAAGGAAAACCGCGACGTGCCGCCGCTCGACTACGCGCTGGTACATCGCCTGAAGTGCGCGCATCCCGATCTCGAAGTTATCATTAATGGCGGCATCGCGAGCCTCGATCAGGCGCACGAGCAACTTGTCCACGTTGACGGCGTCATGATAGGTCGCGCCGCCTATCAGGAGCCCTGGCGGCTGCTGGCCGCCGATCCACTGTTGTTTGACGAGCCCGCGCCTTTCGCTTCCCCCAAGGAGGCGGCCATGGCGCTTATGCCCTATATAGAGCGTGAACTCGCCAAGGGCGCCCGGCTTTCTTCGATAACCCGCCACGTGCTCGGCCTGTTCCGTGCTGTACCTGGCGCGCGCGCCTTCCGCCGGCATCTCGCGACCGAAGCGGTCAAGCCCGGCGCCGGCGCCGTGGTTCTCGCCGACGCGCTGGCGCTGGTGCTGGACTCCAAGCCGGATTTGGCGCACATCGCGGCTTGAATTAGCGCATGATTTCGAAAAGTAAGAACCTCTTTTCGGATCAGATCATGTGCCACGAATTAAGTGCTGGGGGCCGCTTCGGTGCTGGGACATTCGATCGGCGAGATTGCGCTGCTTGCTGCGTGGATCGCGGCAGCCGGCGCCCTGGTTGGCATCCTCGCCGGTCTGTTCGGCATCGGCGGCGGGGCCATCATCGTTCCTGTATTGTATGAGGTGTTCCGTCTGCTTGGTGTGCCGGAGGAACTGCGTATGCAACTCTGCATCGGTACGTCGCTCTCCATTATTGTGCCGACCACGGTCCGTTCCTATCTCGGCCACAAGAAGAAGGGCGCGGTAATCCCGCAGGTGCTGCGCATTTGGACCGTGCCGGCTGTCATTGGCGTGGCGATCGGCTCGGTCACCGCCGCCTATGCGCCGTCGTTCGTGTTCAAGATCGCCTTCGTCATCTTCGCCGGCTTTATCGCCATACGCATGCTGTTCGGCGGCGACCGTTGGAGCCTCGGCAAGGAATTGCCGAAGCGCGGCGTGCTTGCGCTATTTGGGTTCATCACGGGCCTGTTTTCTTCGCTGGTCGGGGTGAGCGGCGGCGCGGTGTCAAATGCGGTGCTCACGCTCTACGGTCAGTCCATGCAGCGGGCGGTCGCGACTTCCGCCGGCATCGGCGTGCCGATAACCATTGCCGGTACCATTGGCTATATGCTGGCAGGCTGGAAATATCTCGACCAGCTGCCGCCGCTCTCAATCGGCTTCGTCTCGCTCATCGGCTTCGTGTGTATGGCGCCAGTGTCTAGCTACACCGCGAGTTACGGCGTTCGGCTGGCGCACTGGCTGCCCCGCCGCAAGCTCGAGATCGCTTTTGGTGTTTTTCTGGCGTTCGCGTCGTTGCGGTTTTTGATCAGTCTGTTCTAACAGGATCGCATCAGGGCGCGCCGCGCATCCATAGGCGGTCGCCGCGCACCTCCCAGCTTGTGAGCCGATTGAGGAAGCTCATGCCAAGCAAATTGTTCTTGAGTTGGCCATGCTTCACCACGAGAGCCGGTACGGCGCGCTCGACCAGGCCACCGACGGCGACCTTGTCCAGGGTAACCGGCGCCGCGCGGGTGTGGCCGTTTGCGGTGTCGACGGTCACGGTGTAGTTGAGGACTTCAAGCGGCAGATGGGCCGCCTTGGCGGCTTCTTGCGTCAACACGACCGAACTCGCGCCGGTATCGAGCACCATCGGTACGTGCGCGCCGTTGACATGAACCGTAAGAGCGAAGTCACCACTCGCGCCGCGTACCACCTCGACGTTGCGTCCGCGGCCGGCCACGTGCCCCGGCATCAATTCGGCGATCACACGGTCGGCCACGTCACGCAGTTCGAGGCGGTAGCTATAGCCGATCACGAGCAGGAGTCCGATCACCGCCCAGAACAGCATGGCTTCCAGCGCCTGCGTAAGCCGTTCGCGGAATAGCGTCAGCACCAGTCCGCCGACGCACACCACCAGCGCCAGCTTCACGATCAGGGAGCCGATGTCGTGGCGTAGCAGATTGGTGATCGGATCGGTGTCGGTGGTCGCGATCAACACGGCGAGCGAGAGCGCCATGCCGATTACCAATGACCAAGTCAGACGTCGGCTCACGGCGTCATCCTGCGGTGGCCCCAACGGCTTGGCTATGAGCGGCGAGCCGCGCCGGCAATTCGATGATGATTCGGTCGCGCTCGTCCGCGCTCATGCTGGTCCACCCGGCAATTTCGTCGACGGTACGCCCGCAGCCTAGGCACAGGCGGGCGCGGGAATTGAGGGTGCACACTTTGATGCAAGGAGTTTCTATCATCGGGCGGACTCAAAGGACGCTCGGCACTTGAACATAGGGCCAACGGGCCGGAAGGCAATCGGGGCGTTTGGTCGCAACTAGCGCCGCCGATTTGAAGTCTTGTACGATTCGCCGCAATCTCATTCAGGAACCTCAAATCGAAAGCGACACTAGAATCATAGATTTAGTCGTGCCCCTTCGGTCCCGACGCTTAGAAACGAACGCGCTGCAAAGGGATTTAAGCGCCGGAGCCGGGACACCAGCCAGTCTCAGGTGCCGGCACGGAACAAGGGCCGCCGGCTCAACCGTTCTCTTTCCTCAGGTGAGAGGATGGGTTCACCCGGGGTAAGCGGCGGCGCCTGCACGGTCGTCATTGGGGCCATCGCCGCCACTACGCGCTCGGGCGGGAAGGTGACCACCACTTCGGTACCGATGCGCAGCTTAGATTTCAGGGTGAAAGTGCCGCCATGCAGATCGACCAGGCTCTTGGCGATGGGCAAACCGAGGCCGGCGCCCTGTTCGGCCGACTTGATTGAGTTGGAGCCCTGGCCGAAGGACGCCAGCACCACCGGAATCTCATCTTCGGGAATGCCGGGGCCAGTGTCCTGCACACTCAGATACTGGCCGCCGGACGCGGTCCATCCGACCTTGAGCCAGATTTCGCCGCCCTGTGGGGTGAACTTGATCGCGTTCGACAACAGATTGAGGCAGATCTGACGCACTGCGCGTTCGTCGGCCCACAATCGCGGCAATTCGGCCTCGAAAATTTCGTGAATGGCGATGCCGCGGTTAGTTGCACGCAGCTTGAGCAAATGGTGGCAGTCCTCAACGATGCTGGCGAGCGAGATCGATTCCTCGTTGAGTTCGTAGCGGCCCGCTTCGATGCGCGAGAGATCGAGGATTTCGTTGATCAGCCCTAGTAGGTGCACGCCCGAATTGTGGATGTCGGCGGAATACTCCTTGTAGGCTGGCACCGAGTGCTCGCCGAACACTTCGTTCTTCATGACTTCGGAAAAGCCGAGAATGGCATTCAGAGGTGTGCGGAGCTCGTGACTCATCTGGGCGAGGAAGCGAGACTTGGAAATATTTGCGGCTTCCGCACGGCGGCGCGCTTCGTCCGAGATCGCTTTGGCCTGCTCAAGTTCCCCGATCAGGGCATCTTTTTCGGCACGGGCCTCCAACGTTGCCAGCGTAGTCGAATAGAGGCGGTACGCGAGAGCTGCGAAATAGCCCTGCGCAGTGAGTGCCATTGTCGCGAGGATGTAGTTGCGCAGCGAACCCTGCAGCGCGAAGTCAACGGCGATCGCGGCGGTCACAGGGAAGGTGGCGGCGTAGACTGCAATTGGCAGGCTCGAGGCCAGCATGCTGGAAACCGCCACCACCAGCAACATGACGAACAACATGAAAGTATTCGAGCTATCATCAATTCCCATCGGGTGGATGAGAATGAACATCCAGGCGAGGCCGTAGAATAGGTCAAGGATGACGAAGCGCATTCGCCAGGCACGATAGGGCGTCTCGGTGACTGGCAGGTCAAGGAATTGGCGGCATTTGGTGACGATGACCGCGTGGATTACCAGCACCGAGGCGGTCCAGGTACCGGCCGTGACCGCGCCGGTCCAAAGGCTTGAAAGGAACCCGACGGTTGCCACCAGCAGCAGAATGACCAGCGAGGCCGACAGCCGGTTCTGCGCGTATTGCCGTAACAGCTCGTAGTCGAAGGCGGGCCGGGTTCCGCTCGACGATGTCAGCCGGTCGCGCGCTTCACGCACGTGTTGCGCGGCGAGCCGACGCTTGACGGGGGAAGTCTGCGGGGGAATCGCGGCGAGATCTGGCTGTTCGCCTGGGATTGGCATGGAACGGACGCTGTTATTATGCTGAAAAGTGCACTTCAACCTCTCTCAAAATCCTTAAGAGCAAGCTTAAGAGTCGGCTAAAGGCCCTGGTTAATGAATTGACCAGGGCCTTTGACAGTCCAGTGCGACCATGCTCGGTTGCCACGAGGGGAGAAAACCGGATGTAAGGGGTATGGAATGAAGCTTTACGACAGCAAGTTCGCGCCAAATCCGCGTCGTGCCCGTATTTTCCTGGCCGAAAAGGGCATTTCGGTGCCAGCCGAGCAGGTGGACATCGGCGCCAAGCAGCATCTCACTCCGGAGTACGCCGCCGTCAATCCGCTGCAGCGTATGCCGGCGCTGGAACTCGACGACGGCACTGTGATCACCGAATCGATCGCGATCTGCCGCTATTTCGAGGCACTCCAGCCGGAGCCGCCGCTGTTCGGGACGGGAGCCAAGGAAATAGCACTAGTGGAGATGTGGAATCGGCGCTGCGAGCTCAATTTGTTTTTTCCGGTCGCGCACGTTTTCCGGCATACCCACCCGGCGATGAAGGATCTCGAGGTACCGCAGGTGCCGGAATGGGCTGAAGCAAACAGGCCTCGCATCGCCGAATTCCTCAAGATTCTCGACAGTCAGCTCGACGGCAACGAGTTCATCGCTGGAGCGCACTATACGGTGGCCGACATCACTGCGCTCTGCGCCGTCGATTTCACAAAACCGGCACGCGTCGTCGTTCCGGAAGGACTAAGCAATTTGCAGCGATGGCGGGATGTGGTGTCGGCAAGGCCGAGCGCGCGCGTATGATTCGGAAAAGCGGGAAAAGGTTTTCGGATCAGACCATGTGCAAAATAAAATCAGAAACGCAATGAAGGTCACGATCGTCGGCTCTGGCGACGCTTTCGGTTCCGGCGGGCGCGGCAACAGCTGCTTCCGGCTGGAAACCGTCAAGGCAACGCTTTTGGTTGATTGCGGCGCTTCCGCGCTGCCAGCGCTGAAGGGCTTGGGTTTTGATCCCAATCGGATCGATGCCGTCATTCTTTCACACCTGCATGGGGACCATTTCGGCGGGTTGCCGTTCCTGCTGCTCGACGGTCAGTTCCTGTCGCGCCGTGAGGCGCCATTGCTCGTCGCCGGCCCGCCCGGTACCCGCGATAGGCTCGATGCGTTGTTGGAAGCGTTCTTCCCGAAATCGACCGGGTCGAAATGGCGCTTTCCCTGGTCCGTTCAGGAAGTCGCGGTCGGCGTCAAGACAGACGTGCTTGGGCACATGCTTGTCACAGCTGAAGTGATCCACAAATCCGGCGCACCTTCGACAACGCTGCGTTTATCGGATGGGGATAAAGTGTTCGCCTATTCCGGCGATACCGAATGGACCGACGCGTTGCTACCGATCGCGGCCGAGGCAGATTTGTTCATTTGCGAGTGCTACGCGTATTCGGACATGATCACCGGCCATATGAGCTGGGAAATCCTAAAGAGTAAACTTGACGACTTGCGTGCGCGCCGTCTGATGCTGACCCACATGAACCCCACCATGCTGGCGCGTCTCGATGAGATCAGAGGCGCGGGGGTGTTGCTGGCCGAGGACGGACTGACGTTCGAGCTTTAGTCCGAGACCGCTCATGCGCGGGCTTGTCCGGCGCATCCCGCTTAGGAAGGCACGGTGCTTCCCTGAGCGAGATGGTCAGGAACATAGGCGTATTGAAAGAACGCCGTTCTTCGAACAGCTATGCCCGGCCATGACGAAAAATGGGTATCTACTTCCGATCCAAGAGCGCGATCAGGCTTGACGTATCCCATCGGTTGCCGCCCATCGCCTGCACTTCGGAATAGAGCTGGTCGACCAGCGCGGTGACCGGCAAGTGGGCTTTGTTGTTGCGTGCCTCGCTCAGGCAGATGCCGAGGTCCTTGCGCATCCATTCGACGGCGAAGCCGTGTTTGAACTCGCCGGCCACCATGGTCTTGTAGCGGTTCTCCATCTGCCAGGACTGTGCCGCTCCCTTGGAGATGGTGGCGATTACTTTTTCGACGTCGAGGTTTGCCTGCTTGGCGAAGTGCAGCCCTTCGGACAGGCCCTGTACCAGGCCGGCGATGCAGATCTGGTTGACCATCTTGCAGAGCTGGCCGGCGCCGGGATCGCCGATCAGGTTGCAGGCGCGGGCAAAGGCGGCGATCACCTTCTCGGCCTTCGCGAAGGGTCCGGCTTCGCCGCCGCACATCACAGTAAGCACGCCGTTTTCGGCGCCGGCCTGGCCGCCCGACACCGGCGCGTCGATGAAGTCGAAGCCGGCTTTCTTTGCCGCGGTGTGCAATTCACGCGCGATCGAGGCCGACGCGGTGGTGTGGTCGACGAAAATGGTGCCCTTGCCCATGGCCTGGAAGGCGCCTTCATGACCGAGGGTCACTTCTCGCAAGTCGGTGTCGTTGCCGACGCACGCCAGAACGAAATCCTGACCTTCAGCGGCGGCCTTCGGAGTGGGGGCCGACTTGCCACCGTACTGCTTGACCCATTTCTCGGCCTTGGTGGCGGTGCGGTTATAGACGGTGACGTCGTGCCCGCCTTTGTTCTTGAGATGTCCGGCCATGGGGTAGCCCATGACACCCAGGCCCAGAAACGCCACCTTCGCCATCGTCGTTCTCCCTCAATAAACCGGTTGTGCCTTGGCCGGCCTGCCGCCACTGCCTATGTGCCATAGGTCACCCGTGACGGCGGGCGCGTCAACCACCTCCTTTCGTACCGGTTCGCGTTCGCATTGACCCTGCGGCAATCGTGCCTATGGTGGCGGCCGAAACGGCGATCAGGGATGGACGACATGGCAGTAACCAGGGAACAGGTGATGGCGGCTCTGGCGCGGGTGCCGACGCCTGGCGGATCGCGCCTGACCGAAGCACGTGTGCTGTCCGACATCGTCGTCAGCGATGGCAAAGTGTTCTTCTCGATCAGCGTCGACGCCGCGGCCGTCAAGCAGTGGGAACCGGTGCGGGCGGCCGCGGAAGCTGCCGTCAAGGCCGTGCCGGGCATACAGTCGGCGATGGTCGCGCTGACGGCCGAGCGTGCCGCCAGCGCATCCGCTCAGCGGCCGCCGCAGCGGCCTGGGCCGGGCGACCGCCCGCAACGCGGGGCCCACCCGGCCGATAATGTTCCCCCAGGCGTTCCAGGTGTCGATGCTGTGATCGCGGTTGCCTCCGGCAAAGGTGGGGTCGGCAAATCGACTACCGCGGTCAATCTGGCGCTGGGCCTGCGCGATCTCGGGCTCAAGGTCGGTATTCTGGACGCCGACATCTACGGCCCCTCGCTACCTAAGTTGCTCGCGATTAAGGAGAAGCCACAGACGATCGGCGGCAACCGGCTGAAACCGATCAGCCGCTATGGCCTGACCGTCATGTCGATCGGCTTCCTGATCGACGAAGATACACCGATGATCTGGCGCGGACCGATGGTGATGTCGGCGATCACCCAGATGCTGCGCGAGGTGGAGTGGGGCAAGCTCGACGTCATGGTGGTCGATATGCCGCCCGGCACCGGCGACGCCCAGCTCACCATGGCACAGCAGGTGCCGCTGAAGGGCGCCGTGATCGTCTCCACGCCACAGGACTTGGCCCTGGCCGACGCCAGGCGCGGCATCGCCATGTTCAAACGGGTCAACGTGCCGGTGCTCGGTGTGATCGAGAACATGAGCTATTTCCTGTGTCCGAAGTGCGGGGAGCGCTCCGACATCTTCGGTCATGGCGGTGCGCACAAGGAGGCCGAACGATTGGGCGTGCCGTTCCTCGGTGAGATTCCGCTGCACATGACCATCCGTGAGAAATCAGACGCCGGCCTACCGGTGGTGGCCACCGAGCCGGAAGGCGAGCATGCCCGCATCTATCGTGACATCGCCACAAAGGTACGTGACCAGCTCGTCGGCGGTCCCGCGGCGGGCCGCGCCGCCCCCAAAATCGTGATCGAGGCCTGAAGGCTACGTAGTATCGGATGCGGGAAGCCCAGATGCGCCTGTCTCATGGCTGGCGATGCGGTCTTGTGGCCGGCCGGCTGGGAGTTCGTAAGAGCTTGCCTCACAGCGCCCGATGAGGTGAACACGCAGGTGACGGCGGAAAACCCGAACCACAGGGAGTTACTCATTTCGACGTATGCCTTCCGCAACGATGAGAACTGACGGTAGCAACTTGCAGATCCATCCGGCTTTGGGGGCAGACGCCAAATGCGCGTCTTTTTTGTTCGCCGCCGTTTATCGTTGCTGCCGTTAGGTGAACCGGATGGGTCATGCTCATGCGCCATAACATATTGTAATATATGATATTTTTTCATCGGCCGACGGCGATCTTCATCTGCGACGGACCTGCACCTATTCGCCCTAAGCCCTTCCTCCTACTTACAAGTTTCGCGGAACCGGTGCACACTGCATGAACTGGCGAGTCCAGTTGACTGTCCACCATGCCGCCCAAGGATGAAATACAGGTGTGGCGGAGAGGGGCTCCGGCTAGGAAGCGTTCGGAAGAAGAAGCTCAGAGGGAGGAAATTGGGATGAAGCGTCGCGAATTCTTGAAAGCCACCGGCCTCGGCGCGGCCGCTGCCACAACGATCGCCGCTCCGGCGATCGCGCAATCGATGCCAAAGCTGAAATGGCGCATGACGGCGAGCTGGCCGAAGTCGCTCGATACGCTCTACGGCGGCGCCGTCACGCTGGCCAAGGCGGTTGCCGAGGCTACCGACAACAACTTCGAAATTCAGGTCTTCGCCGGAGGCGAGATCGTGCCCGGCCTGCAAGCCCTCGACGCGGCGTCGAACGGCACCGTGGAGATGGGCCATACCGCGTCGTACTATTACTTCGGCAAGGATCCGACCTTTGCGTTCGGCACGTCAGTCGCCTTCGGCCCCAACCAGCGCCTGAACCAGGGCTGGTATTACCAGGGCGGCGGCAAGGAAGTGCTCAACGAGTTCTACAAGAAGTACAACGTAAATATGCTGGTCGGCGGCAACACCGGCTGCCAGATGGGCGGCTGGTACCGTAAAGAGATCAAGTCCGTTGCCGACCTCAAGGGGCTGAAGCTGCGTATCGGTGGTTTCCCGGGCCGCGTGATGGCGAAGCTTGGTGCGGTGCCGCAGCAGATCGCCGCCGGCGACATTTATCCGTCGCTTGAGAAAGGCACCATCGACGCTGCCGAGTGGGTCGGGCCGTATGACGACTACAAGCTCGGGTTCTACAAGGTCGCGCCGTATTACTACTATCCGGGCTGGTGGGAAGGCGGATCGATGATCAACGTCTTCACCAACCTCAATAAGTGGAACTCGTTGCCGAAGCACTACCAGGCCATCCTCACTAACGCAGCGGCTTATGCCAACGACTGGATGGTCTCCAAGTACGACGTCCTCAATCCGCAGTCGCTCAAGCAACTGCTGGCCGGCGGCACCAAGCTGCGCGCGTTCTCGCCGGACATCATGGAGGCCTGCTGGAAGGCGGCCAACGAGGTGCACGACGGCATCGCCAAGACCAACCCCAGCTTCAAGAAGGTCTACGATTCGATGAAGGCTTTCCGCAACAACGGCTACCAGTGGTTCCAGGTGGCCGAAGTGACCTACGACAACTTTATGGTCCGCCACACCGGCTGATCGTTCCGCAAACAAGCGGCCCCGAAGCTTCAGCTTCGGGGCCATTTTTTATTGGTGAGGCGTATTCTCGTCTTCGACGCGACCGTACCGCTAATTGAAATGTGGCGTGATGGGGCCGCTGGGAGGCGGCGGAATCTGCGGAATCTCGATCTTTATCTTGTTGATATCGACTTTGGTGGCGGCGCCTTTGTAGTGCATCACCATGGCCGGGAAGAAGATCACAAGCAGCACCATGACTACCTGGATGAACACGAACGGTATTGCACCCCAATAGATCTGGCCGGTGGTCACCGGTTCCATCTTCAGACCAGTGATCCGGTCGGTATACGGCTCTCGCGGCGCCACGGAGCGCAGATAGAACAGCGCGAACCCGAACGGCGGATGCATGAACGAGGTCTGCATGTTGACGCCGAGGATCACGCCGAACCAGATCAGGTCGATGCCCAGATGCTCGGCGGCCGGCCCGAGCAATGGGATGACGATGAAGGCGATCTCGAAAAAGTCGAGGAAGAAGGCCAGCACGAACACGAAAAGGTTGACAAATACCAGGAAGCCGACCTGACCGCCCGGCAGCGATGTCAGCAGGTGCTCGACCCAGAGATGCCCGCTGACGCCGTAGAAAGTGAGTGAGAACACGCGCGCACCGACGAGAATGAACAGCACGAAGGCCGCGAGCTTGGCGGTGGATTCGACCGCTTGGCGGATCAGGTCCCAATTCAGTCGCCGCTTGGCAAAGCCGAGAGCCAGTGCGCCGGTCGCGCCCATGGCGCCACCTTCGGTCGGGGTGGCGACGCCGATAAAGATGGTGCCGAGCACCAGGAAAATCAGGAACAGCGGCGGTACCATCACGAAGGTAGTCTGCTGCGCGATGTGCGACAAAAAGCGGAAGCCTGTCAGTCTGTGGACGACCCAATTCACCACGGTCACGGCGAAGGCAAACAGGATGCCGTAAAACAAGTAGAAAACCACGTAGTCGGCGCCGTGCGCGCTCGAGTTGCGCATGGCTGCCCACGCGAAGACCGCGCTGGCGATCGTCAGGAAGAGCAGCGAAAGCAGCCCGCGCTCGTCGTCACCCGCCTGGAGAAAACGGACAGTCGTCAGCAGAAGACGGAGCAAGAGGACGATGGCGAGGGCATGCAGCACCAATATGCCGTATTCGCCAATCTGGTCGAACGCGTTGGATTTCGCGGCCAATGCAATCTCAGCTGGCGCGATTTCGTAGAGATGGTACGAGAGCCAGGCCGCCGTCGCGAGCGAGCATATCGCAATCAGGGCGGCATTTATGCGGGTGAGCGGTTGCCGGATGCGCGGTTCGGTTTCCTTAAAGCCCACCGCGTCCGCCGGCAGACCCGGCGCGGCCTTCGGCGAGACATTGGTGACGAGAAACACGTAGCTGGCATAAAGCCCCGACAGCACTAGGCCGGGGATGAAGGCGCCCTCGTACATGTCGCCGACCGAGCGGCCGAGCTGGTCGGCCATCACGATAAGGACGATCGAGGGTGGGATGATCTGCGAGAGTGTGCCAGAGGCGGCGATGATGCCGGTGGCCACGCGTCGGTCGTAGCCGTAACGCAGCATGATCGGCAGCGAAATCAGTCCCATCGAAATGACGGATGCGGCGACCACGCCGGTGGTGGCGGCAAGGAGAGCGCCGACGAAAACCACCGCATAGGCAAGGCCTCCGCGCACCGTGCCGAATAACTGTCCGACGGTGTCGAGCAGATCCTCGGCCATCCCTGATCGTTCTAGAACCAGGCCCATGAACGTGAAGAAGGGGATCGCGAGCAGCGTCTCGTTGCTCATGACGCCGTAGATGCGGTCGGGTAGCGCCTGCAGAAAGTTGGGCTGGAACTGGCCGAGCTCGATACCGATTAAACCGAAGATCAACCCGATGGCGCCCAGCGAGAATGCAGCCGGATATCCGAGCAGCAGGAAGACCACCAGGGCTCCGAACATAATCGGAGCCATGTTGTCGATAATGAATGCTTCCATGCGAGACCCCGGCTACCCGACTATTTCTTTTCCATCGCTTGGATGACTTCCTCGGCCTCGATTTCGAGTGAGCTCTTCTGGCTCGCGTGCGGGTCGGGGATGAGGTCTCGCATCACCGCGATGCGTTTCACGAGCTCCGAAAGAGCCTGGATCAGCAGCAGTCCGAAGCCGATCATGATTAGCGATTTGGCGGGCCACTGCGGCAGACCACCCGAGTTCCAGGACTGTTCGTTGATCCGGTAGGACTGATAGAAGAATGGGATCCCAGTGATCACCATGACGACCGTCAGCGGCAGCAGGAAGAACGCATGGCCGATTACCTCGATAATATTTCGCACGCGCTGCGGCAGCAGGTTGTTCAAGATATCGATGCGGATGTGCTCATTGGCGAGCAGTGTCCATGGCGAGCACAGCAGGAACACCGCGCTGAACAAGACCCATTGCAGCTCGAGCCAGGAGTTCGATGAAGTATCGAAAACCTTGCGCACGGTGGCGTTGGCCGCCGATACCAGCACGGCCAGCAGCAGCAGCCATGCCACGCGCTTGCCGATCCAGGTGTTGACGGCATCGACCGTCCGCGTTGCTGGCAGCAACGCCTTGAGGACTGCGTCCAGGGCGCCCAACGGCAACCTCCCACTCCCGACAGGCCGGACGGCGACTCCGTCCAGTGTTCTTATTTTTTGCGTTTGTCCCCGCAGCTTGGCCGTGAGACCGAGCTTCGCCCACCTTAAGCCGATGGCGGCATGAGGCGTCAATGGAAAGTTAGTCGTACTTCCACGAACCGGCTAGCCCCGAAAGCAGGTGCTGTGGCCACCGTGGGGTGTCGTGGTGTCGGCGCGGCCGTGCAACCCATGGTTAACGAACCCTAAACCCTCGGTTAACCCCCACTGGGGTAGAAAAGAACAGCGTGGCTGCTGTGGAAATAGCCCATGGGACCTGCCTAATTTTCTGCCGGTCGCCGGCACCGCGGCAGGGTGCGCGAGGAAAACACCATGCGGCAGGTCACCATCGCAGAGCGTTTGGCCGCGGTTGCGATGCCGCCGCTTGCGGCGCTGATCGTTGAGCCGGCGCTCGCCCCGCTATGGCCCTCGGTCCTTGGCGGGAGCGGGGTGGTGGTGGCCCATATGGCGGTGGTGGTGGCGACCGCAGGGGTCAGCGCCGTAGCCGCCGTGGCGGTTTTCCGCTCGATCAGCCGTCCCTTGGCCGAGGCGACCGATACGCTGGATGCCATCTCCCACGCAGAACTTTCCTCCGCGCCGACCCTGCGGCCGATGCGGGATGAATTGGCCGGGCTGTTGGCGGCCGCGAACCGGCTGGCCGAGGTCGTTGGGGAACGCCAGCGCCGCGATCTGGTGTATAGCGATCTGGACCGCAGGTGGCAGGCGTTGCGACGCGACAACCTCTCCACTCTAGCCCGGAACGTGGAGGCGGCGACGGAATCCGGTATCAAACCCATCGTCGACGGCGCCGCCACGCTGCAGATCAAGGCCGACCACATGCTGTCGGGGCTGGAGATCGTGCGGTGGGCCTTTGAGGAAACGGCGCGCGCCGCCGAAAGCTCGCACGCGGTCAACGAGGCGGCCAGTCAATTGTCGGACCAGGTTGTCCAGGTCATCGCCGATATTTCCGAACAGGTGGCACTTGGCAGTGGCATTGGCCGCGAAGCAGTGGCGCGGGCCAACGCCTCGCGCATCACCATCGACGCGCTCGCGAGGGCTGCCGATCAGATCGGCGACATAGTCACGGTCATTAACCAGATCGCGGCGCAGACTAATCTGTTAGCGCTCAACGCCACCATCGAAGCGGCACGCGCCGGCGACGCCGGGCGCGGCTTTTCGGTGGTCGCGTCCGAGGTCAAGAGCCTAGCGATGCAGACCGGCCACTCGACCGAACAGATTGGCGCCAAGGTTACCGAAATCCAGTCCACCACGCGCGAGGTGGTGAGCGCGCTCACCAGCGTTGCCGAGACGATCGAGCAACTTTCCGGCGTCAGTCAGTCGATGTCGGCGGCAATCGAACAGCAGCGCGCGGCGACGGTAAGTTTCGCCTCGAACGCGCGTGAGACGAGCGGGCTAGTGTCGGACGTTGCGGGACGCCTCACCAGCATTCTGGCCATGGTGGAAAGCTCGCGTAAGACCGCGCAGGACGTCGCTGCTGTCGCCAGCGAAATGCAGTCCACCTCGCAATCGTTGTGCTTGGAAATTCCCGATCATGTACGCAGGGCGGTGAAAGCGGACTTGCGCGAATTCCCACGGTACGACGTGAAGCTGACCGCGAGCCTGCAGCACGGCAATCACACAACCGAGGTAGCGGTTTGGGACATCAGCGAGAGTGGCGCGCGTATCGCGAAGGTCGGAGCTCTCGCAGTCGGCGAGACGATCAACTTGAACTTTCCCGGCACCGATCCGGTCGCCGCAGAGATCGTGCGCGACGGCAGCGATAGTTTGGGCGTGCGATTTGCGCGGTCAGGGCTGCGGCTGGAGGAACTGCGCAATCTGGTGACTGCGCCGGGGCATCGGGCAGCCTGATTTTCGTTCGGAGCAGGACGTGCTAACCGCCGGTCACGCTCATGTGGCGCGACAGCGCCGGGCGCTGATGGCGGCGGTCGATCACGAAATCATGCCCCTTGGGCTTGCGCGTGATCGCCTCGTCGATGGCGGCGTACAGCAGTTCGTCGTCCCCCGATGCACGCAGCGGTGCACGCAGATCGGCGGCGTCTTCCTGGCCGAGACACATGAATAGCATGCCGGTGCAAGTGATGCGCACTCGATTGCACGACTCGCAGAAATTGTGGGTCAGCGGTGTGATCAGTCCGAGCCGCCCGCCGGTTTCCTTGACACGCAGATAGCGCGCCGGCCCACCGGTGCGGTAATCAATTTCGTCCAGCGTGAAGCGGTCGGCAAGCCGGACCCGCACCATCGATAACGGCAAATATTGGTCGAGCCGGGACTCATCTACATCGCCGAGGGGCATCACCTCGATCACTGTCATGTCCATGCCGCGGCCATGCGCCCAGGCGACCATATCGGCGAGTTCATCCTCGTTGACGCCCTTGAGCGCGACAGCGTTGATCTTCACGTGGAGGCCGGCGGCTTGCGCGGCATCAATCCCGGCCATCACCTTGTCGAGTTCGCCCCAGCGGGTGATGGCGCGGAACTTGTCGGGATCCAGCGTGTCGAGCGAGATATTGATGCGCTCGACGCCATACGCCTTGAGTTCGGCCGCATAGCGCACCAGCTGCGAGGCGTTGGTAGTGAGAGTCAGTTCCTTGAGCGCGCCGCTTTCGAGGTGGCGCGACAGCGAGGCGACGAGGGTCATAATGCCGCGCCGCACCAGCGGCTCGCCGCCGGTCAGCCGCAGCTTGGTGACGCCCTTTGCGACGAAGGCGCTGCACAGCCGGTCGAGCTCCTCGAGGCTGAGCACGTCGGCTTTGGGCAGGAAGGTCATGTGTTCCGACATGCAATAAACGCAACGGAAGTCGCAGCGGTCAGTCACCGACACCCGCAAATAGGTGATGGCGCGCGCAAACGGATCGATCAGTGGGTGCGGTGAGGCGCTGGGGCGATCGAACTCGAGTGTGGGAGATTTGGTTGTGAAAGCCATTATTCGTCCCTGGCGTGGCGGATTTTGCGCTCCGCTCACGTTGCATATAGGCAGTGTGGCGGATAATCGCGAGAGCGTCCAGCGCACGAGTTCCAACGCGGCAATAGACGCCTGTGACGCCTTATTGCCGCGCAGGGCCGGAAATTTCGCGAGGTCAGCGCTGCGGCGGTTGCGCCGGCGGCCAAGGCGAAGGGGCCTGCTGTGGCGGCGGGGTGATGGCAGCGGGGGCTGGCTTTGGCGCCGGCTTCGGGGCGGGTTTACGCGCCGGCCTGCTCGTCTTCTTTTTGACCGTGCGACGATGACGAACCTTCTTTTTCTTCGGCGGAGGCACCGGAGTCAGCTCCACTGTCGCTGGGTTCGGCCGCAACTGCGTAGTGCCGTCGCCCATCGACGCCGGCGCGATCGTTGCCGTCGCGGGTTGATAGCCGTTGAGTGTGTACTCAACGGTATAGGTACCGTTCGACGCCAGTGGAGAGGCGCACGGTGTCAGGCATGTTTGCCCGTCGGGAAGTTTAACTTGGGCGCCCGGAGGGATGGACTCGAAACGTACGGCCTCAACGGGCGGCTTCGGCTTCAACGCGTCGAGATTTAGCCATTCCGAACTCGACGAGCACCCCGCAAGAGCGAGTGCTCCGGCGACGACCACGATGACTCGATACATTGTCCCTGAGGCCCCTGACCGTCCACGTTAAGCGGCAAAAGCCACCCACCAGCCGGAGCAGGATACGGACGGCGTCACATGCGTGCAATAGTATGGGTGCCATTAACCCTAATGTCGTTAACCATAATTGCGACGGCTCCGTCAAACCGCCGACATGATCGCGGCGATTGCGGCCGGCAATTGCGTGAAATGGCTAATGATGCGGTCGGGGCTGAGCTCCACGACCGGCCGATCACTGTAACCGAAGTCGACTGCGATAACCGGTACGCCGGCGGCACGAGCGGTGCGAATGTCGGTGACAGAATCCCCGATCATGATCGTGCGTTGCGGGTCGCCCCCGGCCGCCTCGATAGTACGCAGCAGCATTTCCGGATCCGGCTTCTGCACGCCGAAAGTATCCTGTCCGCAGATCGCGGCAAAGCGACGACTGAGTGCAAGCGCATCGAGTAACAAGAGCGATAGCCGTTCGAGCTTGTTGGTGCAGACGGCGAAGCGATGGCCGCCGGCGGCGAGTTCGTCGAGCGCATCGATCAATCCGGGGAAGGGCCGCGAGCGGTCGGCGACATGTTCGCCGTAGTGCGCGAGAAAATCCGCGAACATCTGTTCGAGCTTGGCAGGTGGAAAGACGAGGCCCTCCGCTTCGACCCCGCGCGCGATCATCGCCCGCGCGCCACCGCCGATGAAAATGCGCGCCGTCTCATAGGGCACTGGCGCCAAGCCCTCGCGGGCGAACACTGTATTGAGGGTATCGACCAGATCGGGCGCAGTGTCGATCAGTGTGCCATCCAGGTCGAAAACGATGAGAGGCGTGGTCATGGGCGTTGTGGCTGTAGCGCCCATGCTCCACCGATGCAAGCGAAGGACGCGCAATGATTGGGAAGCCTCCGATTTCCGGCTATTCAGGAAGGGCGATCGAGGCTAGATAGGCGGGGTATATCAATCGCCGAAGCCCTTGCAGAACCAACCCGGTCAATCATGATCGTTGATGCCCAGAAACGCGCAGCCGCCGCTCGCGCCGTCGAATTCGTGCGGCCGGGCATGCGGCTCGGCCTCGGCACCGGCTCGACCGCGCGCCATTTCGTGGATTTGCTTGGCGAGCGGGTGCGGGCTGGACTGGACGTCGTCGGCGTGCCGACTTCGCGGGAGACCCAGGCTCAGGCCGAACATTGCGGCATTCCGCTCACAACCCTGGACGATACACCGGCGCTCGACCTCACCGTGGACGGTGCCGACGAAATCGGGCCCGATCTCAGCCTCATCAAGGGCGGAGGCGGTGCGCTGCTGGGCGAAAAGATCGTTGCTGGCGCCTCTGCGCGCATGATTGTGATCGCCGATCAGAGCAAATTCGTTGAGGCGCTCGGGCAATTTCCGCTACCGATCGAGGTGGCTCGATTTGGCCTGGGCGCCACCTTACGGGCACTTGAAAAGGCGATTTCCGCGGTGCAGGCGGGTGGGCCGCTCAGACTGCGGCGTGGGTCGGACGGCCATGCTTTCGTCACGGATGGCGGCCACTGGATCGTCGACGCGACGCTGGGACGGATTGACGATCCCGAAGCATTGGCGCATGCGCTGGCGGATGTTCCCGGGGTCATGGAACATGGCCTATTTATCGGCTATGCGCAGATGATCATTATTGCCGGGCCGGATGGTGTCAAACTGATCGAGCGGCCCTGATTTCCGAGTGGATACCCTTATCCAAGCATCTCGAGCTAAATGGAGTTGACGTTGATGATGAAGTTCATGAAGACCCTGCGATGCGCCGCGCGAGCAGCGACCGTCGCGGCTGCACTGGTGGCGTTCGGTCTGCCCGCTTACGCGCAGCCGAAGCCGTCGCCGGCCGCAATGGCCACTGCCCAACAGTTGATCCAAATCACTGGCGCCACATCGCTTTTCAATCCGCTCATTCCCGGCGTGGTCGAGCAGGCAAAGCTTTTATTCTTGCAGCAGAACCCGGATCTCGCCAAGGACCTCAATGAGGTCGCTGCCAAGCTGCGCGCCGAATACGCACCGCGCCAGATCGAATTGACCAAGCATGTGGCCAGCCTCTACGCGCAGAGTTTCACGGAAGCCGAGCTCAAGCAGCTCTTGGCGTTCTATCAGTCGCCGGTCGGTAAGAAGTTTTTGATGCAGCAGCCGCGAATCGTCGATTCCACCATGAAATATGCGCAGGGTTGGGCGAACAATCTGTCTGACAAAGTGATCGTGAAAATGCGCGCAGAGATGAAGAAGCGCGGACACCCCATGTGACGACCGGTGCGCCGAATGACGCGCTGATTAAGGGTGCCGAGCAGACAGGAGCGACGAGCAGGCAATGACGGACCGTGATGTCGATCTCTTCGTAATCGGAGCGGGCTCGGGCGGTGTGCGCGCGGCACGGGTTGCCGCGGGCTACGGCGCGCGCGTGATGATCGCGGAGGAATACCGGGTCGGCGGCACCTGTGTCATCCGCGGCTGCGTACCCAAGAAGCTGATGGTCTATGCCTCGCGCTTTGGCGAGGAATTCGAGGATGCCGCTGGCTATGGTTGGGCCGTGCCGGAGCCGACGTTTCACTGGCCGTCGCTCGTCGCCAACGTAGCGCGCGAGGTGGCGCGGCTGGAAGCCGCCTATTCCAACACGCTCGACAAGTTCGGGGTCAAGCTCGCCAAGAGCCGCGCTGTCTTCGAGGACGCGCATACGGTTCGCTTGCTCGCTACTGGCGAAATGGTAACCGCCAAAACCATTCTGATCGCGACCGGCGGCTGGCCGCATTTCGGACCGAAGATCCCCGGCATCGAGCATGTGATATCCTCCAACGAGACCTTTCACCTGCCGGAACTGCCCAGGCGTATCCTGATCCAGGGCGGCGGTTATATCGCGGTGGAGTTTGCCTGCATCTTCGCTGGCCTCGGTAGCGAGGTGACGCTGATCTATCGCGGCCACAACATCTTGCGTGGCTTCGACGACGATTTGCGGGAGCATTTGCGCTCTGAGATGCAAACGCGTGGCATCACCGTCACTTGCGGGCATACGGTCACCGCGGTCGACAGGGCCGGCGACGAGTTCGTCACCCATCTCTCGGACGGCAGCAAGGTGACCACCGACAAGGTGATGTTCGCTATCGGCCGTCGCCCCAACATCATGAGTCTAGGGCTCGACAATGTCGGCTGCCATATCGCCGAGCACGGCGGTATCGGAGTCGATGAATATTCGCGTACATCAGTCGAGAACATCTACGCGGTCGGAGACGTCACCCATCGCGTCAATCTGACGCCGGTGGCGATTCGTGAGGGTCATGCATTCGCCGACACGCTCTATGGCGGAAAGCCGACCCGCGTCGACCATGCCGACGTGCCGACCGCAGTATTCTCCGAGCCCGAGATCGGCGTCATCGGCCTCACCGAAGCCGAGGCGCGCGAACAGCTTGCCAAGGTTGACGTCTACAAAACCACATTCCGGCCAATGAAGGCGACGCTCTCTGGCCGCGATACCCGGTCGTTCATGAAGCTCCTGGTAGACGGCGCCACCGACCGCGTGGTCGGCTGCCATCTGGTCGGTCCCGACGCTGGCGAGTTGATCCAGGTCATCGGCGTGGCGGTGAAGATGGGGGCCACCAAGGCCGATTTCGATGCCACCATGGCCGTCCACCCGACCGCGGCCGAGGAACTCGTTACGTTGCGCGAAAAGGCCGTCAGCTACGCGCGCGCGGCAGCGGAATAGCGTAAAATAACCGCATTTTCGGAAGCTCTGGCTTCGGCCGGGCTCGGTCGTGTATAACCCCGGCCAATCGCTGGAGTGCTCCGAAATGGCCGAACGTTGGACGCCCGATAGCTGGCGCAGCAAGCCTATTCAGCAGGTTCCGGATTACCCGGACCGGCAGGTGCTGGCTGACACCGAGAAGCAGCTTGCGCACCTTCCCGCCGCTCGTTTTTGCGGGTGAGGCGCGCAACCTGAAAAAAGCCCTTGGTCAAGTCGCAAACGGCCAGGCTTTTCTGCTTCAGGGCGGCGATTGTGCGGAAAGCTTCGCCGAGCACGGCGCCGACAATATCCGCGACTTTTTCCGCGTGTTCCTGCAAATGGCGATCGTGCTCACTTATGCCGGCGCCTCGCCGGTGGTGAAGGTGGGCCGCGTTGCGGGTCAGTTCGCCAAGCCGCGCTCGTCGGCGACCGAGAAGCGCGATGGCGTGGAACTGCCGAGCTATCGTGGCGACATCATCAACGACATCGCCTTCACCGAAGAGTTGCGTCGGCCCGATCCGCGCCGGCAGATCGGCGCTTATCGCCAGTCGGCCGCGACACTCAACTTGCTGCGCGCCTTCGCCAAGGGCGGTTACGCCAGCGTCGAGAACGTGCATCAGTGGATGTTGAAGTCGGTCAGCGGGTCGCCGCAGTCGAAAGCCTATGCCGATCTCGCCGACCGCGTCTCTGGTGCGCTCGATTTCATGCGCGCCTGCGGGCTTACCTTCGCGCTCGATTCCGCGCTTGGCACCACCGACTTCTACACCAGTCACGAGGCGCTGCTGCTTGGCTACGAGCAGGCGCTGACCCGTGTCGAACTCGACCACGGGCGACTGGTACGCGACCTCCGGCCACATGCTGTGGATCGGCGACCGCACCCGGCAATTCGATCACGCCCATATTGAATATGCCCGCGGCATCAAGAATCCGCTCGGTCTCAAATGCGGGCCGTCGCTGAAGACAGAAGATTTGCTGCGGCTGATTGACACTCTCAATCCAGACAACGAGCCGGGTCGGCTGACCCTGATTGTCCGCGTCGGCGCCGACAAGGTGCCCGAGCAACTGCCAGCGTTGATCCGCGCGGTCAAACGCGAAGGCAAGGCGGTAGTCTGGTCGTGCGACCCGATGCACGGCAACACCATTACCTCGGCGACCGGATACAAGACACGGCCATTCGATCTGATCCTCAAGGAAGTGCGCGGGTTCTTCGAGGTACACCAGGCTGAAGGTACCCATGCTGGCGGGGTGCATCTGGAAATGACCGGACAGAACGTAACCGAATGCACCGGCGGCGCCCGTGCAATTACCGAGGCCGACCTCAACGACCGCTATCACACGGTGTGTGACCCGCGGCTCAATGCTGAGCAAGCGATCGACATGGCCTTCCTGCTCGCAGAATTGCTCAAGAAGGATCGCGCTGCGCGTTCAGCGCCGATGCCGGTGGCCGCCGGGCTTTAAAGTCCGGCGTGCCCACGCTTTACGCGCCGTAAAGGTAAACGGTTTTGTCCTTATCGTGCCGTTAATGATGAAACGCGTTCTTGCTCGAATGGGTAAAACCGTAACGAGCGTGCAAACATTTGGACCGAATGATCGTCCCATCACAGGGTGGTCGAGGGACGCAAATGTCCGGTCCAAGAGGAATTCTCGCCGGCGCCGTTGGCTTGGTCTTGACCTTGGCCAACTGGTCCGCTTCAGCGAATCCGTTCATCATCGAGAATGCTCAGCCTTCATTCACTGCGAGCTTCGCGCTGCGGTACTGGTATGGCATGGGGAGCACCGGCAAGGATCTTTACGACATCACCGGATCGTCATTGGTCTCGCGCCTCACTTACGATAATCTGCAGACTCATTCGCTCGAAGGCCTCATTCGCGTCGATCATAGCAGTGGCTTGTTCTGGAAGGGCTACGTCGGCGGGGGCTTGCTGGCGAGCGGCACCCTCAACGACGAGGACTTCCCGCCTGCCGTCACGCCCTATTCCAGCACGCTCAGCGACCTTGATCAGCAGAATCTCGGTTACGCCAGCATCGATATCGGCGGCGCATTACTGCGCGGCCGGGATTTTCGCATCGATGCGTTTGTCGGCTACCACTATCTCTATGAGCGGATGAAGGCGTTCGGTTGCACGCAGATCGCCAGCAATTCGTCGATCTGTGGTACGCCAGTTGACAACAGCGTGGCGGTGATTGCGCAGGAGAACACTTGGCAGGCGGTTCGGATCGGCCTCAACGCGGATGTTCCGTTGTTCGACCGCCTCCGGCTCAATGTTGATGCTGCCTTTCTGCCCTATGTCTGGTTCTCCGGCAGCGACAGCCATCTTTTGCGCATCGGCAGCGCAACAGGCGATTTCACCGGCCCGATCCCCGAGGACGGCCATGGCTGGGGCTACCAGATCGACGCGGTGCTAAGCTATCGTATCAACGATAATTTCAGCATCGGCCTCGGCGGCCGCTATTGGCACGAGCAGTCGAGCGGCTACGCTCATTTTGAGGGCCGCGTGGTCAACACCTTGACGGCTGCGCAGGCGCTAGATTGGAAGACCGACCACTATGGGGTCTTTCTCCAAGGCACCTACAGGTTCGACCCATTCTGAGCCGCCCCTAGGCCGCCGGTCTGCCCTGCAACCCTTGCTCCTTGCCGGAAGGGAGGCCAAGGCGCTAGAGGTTTCGCCATGAACGCCCGTCCGGCCAACGAACTCGCGATTGCGGTCGCCCAACTCAACTGCACCGTCGGCGACATCGCCAGCAATGCCGCGCGTGTGCGCAAAGCGCGCGCCGAGGCCGCCGGGCAAGGCGCTGATCTCGTCGTTTTCCCCGAACTTTACATCGCCGGTTACCCGCCTGAGGATCTGGTGCTGAAGCCGGCCTTCCAGGCCGCCTGCCGCGCCGCGGTGGACGAACTAGCGCGCGAGACGGCGGATGGGGGGCCGTCGCTGGTGTTGGGCACGCCCTGGCTGGACGGCGGCAAGCTCTACAATGCGGCGGTTCTGCTTGAGAACGGTCGCATCGCCGCCGTGCGCTATAAGGTCGATCTACCCAACTATGGCGTATTCGACGAAAAGCGAGTGTTCGCGCAGGGACCGATGCCTGGGCCGGTCAACTTCCGTGGCGTGCGCCTTGGCCTGCCGATTTGCGAGGACGTCTGGGGGGCCGAGCCGGCGGAATGCATCGCCGAAACCGGCGGCGAGATTCTGCTGGTGCTCAACGGCTCGCCCTACCGGCACAACGTCGCCGATGAGCGGCTCAACGTCATTGTCCCGCGCGTCAAGGAAACCGGGCTGCCCGTGATCTATGCCAACCAGGTCGGCGGCCAGGACGAACTGGTGTTCGATGGCGCTTCGCTCGGCCTGAATGCCGACTGTTCGCTGGCTTTCCAGTTGAGCCATTACCGGGAAGAGGTGGTGACGACCCGCTGGCGGCGGCAGGGTCGCACTTGGCGGTGTGATGACGGCCCGAAGCAATTGCTGCTTGAAGGGAACCTGGCTGACTATGCGGCCTGTGTCCTGGGCCTGCGCGACTACGTTAATAAGAACGGCTTCCCCGGCGTGGCGCTAGGTCTCTCCGGCGGCATCGATTCCGCGCTGTGCGCGGCGATCGCGGTCGACGCCATCGGAGCAGAGCGAGTCCGCTGCATCATGATGCCCTATCGCTACACGGCTCAGGAGTCGCTTGACGATGCGGGGGCCTGCGCCAAAGCGCTCGGCGCGCACTACGACATTCTGCCAATCGCCCCGGTGGTGGAAGGCTTCGAGTCTGCGCTTAAGCCACTGTTCGAGGGGCTGCCACGCGACGTCGCCGAGGAGAATTTGCAGGCGCGCGCGCGCGGCACCATCCTGATGGCGATTTCCAACAAGTTCAACGTCATGCTGGTAACCACAGGCAACAAGTCTGAAATGTCGGTCGGCTACGCCACGCTCTACGGCGACATGAACGGCGGCTTCAATCCGATCAAAGACCTCTACAAGACGGAAGTGTTCCGCCTGGCGCGCCTGCGCAATTCATGGAAGCCGCCCGGCGCCATGGGCCCCGACGGTCTGGTGATCCCGGAGAACATCCTGGTGCGCCCACCGACTGCGGAATTGCGCGAGAACCAGAAGGATGAGGATTCGCTGCCGCCTTATGATGTACTCGACGGGATTTTGAGCCGGCTGGTGGAGCACGAGGATGCAATCGCGGATATCGTCGCCGACGGCTACGACCGCGATACTGTGATGAAGGTCGAGCGGCTGCTTAACATCGCCGAATACAAGCGCCGCCAAGCCGCGCCGGGGGTGAAGGTGACGATGAAGAATTTCGGCCGCGACCGGCGGTATCCGATAACTAACCGCTTCCGCGATCCCGGTACTCCGCTGCCCGAGCCAGACGACTCCCTGTTGAGCGGCAAGCCGGCTACCTCCGAAGCGTTCGATTATTGACCGCCTTCGGTCAGTTCGACGGCAGGAAGCTCGGTCCCACTTGGCAAATCTTGCGCTTAGCGGTGGTATCGCTGTTACCGGGCGTTTCTGCGAGCGCAAACTCCGAGCCGCGCAATTCGCCGAGCTTGGGCGAATCTTGCTTGGCTTGCGTCTTGGTGCGATTCTGACCGGGAACGGGCCGGGGCTGCGATAGTTGCTTCGCCTTTTTGTCCGTGACGATGATGTCACCCGGTTCGGCGGTTCGGTCTGGACCGTTGCCCACGAGCGCTTCGTACCAGCTTTCACCTGGGCGCCGGCAACTGTAGCCGGTCAGCTTCTTGCGATACTCGAAAGCGGACGGTAGTTCTGTGTAGAAGCGTCCGTCGAGCGAGACTGCCTGCGACACGTCCTCGCCGGGATTGTGATAGGTGTAAAGGCGGACTTCAGCCGCCGGGCACATGCGCTGACAGGTCTGTTCGTCTTCGCGAAAGTGATCGGACGTTGTCTCAAACGAGATCGGGAAGAAGTAGCCGTCACCGAGGCGCACGCAGACCGTACGGTAGGTATTGCCCATCGGTCCATTCGATTCCGGCGACACAATCGTGCTATTGCCGAAAAGGCGGTCGAAGAAGCCGCCCTGTTCGCCCGCATTGGCTGCCCGACGGTACTGCGAGCCGCAGCCGTTGTCAGCGAGCGAAATCAACAGCGATTGGCGCTGCGCCGCGCGTTGGGCGGTACCGCCGTTGAGTTGTTCGAGTTGGTTTTGCAGGCGGTCGAGCGTGTTGCGCTGCTGGTCAACGCGGCGGCTGAGCGCACCGCATTCCCGCGGCGGATTGGAGAAGATCGAGAAGATGCCCGAGCTTTCGCAGCCGATGCGGCGCGACCGCGAAACCAGCTTATCGACCTCAAACTGCTGACGATTGACCGCATCCTCAGCCTGGCGAATCTGGCCGGCGCGGGTGGGGTCTTCGTTGCCGCGGTCGAGAGCGCTGAGCTGGCCGACGAGACGCTGGCAGGTCGGGCTGTTAACGTTGGATTGACCGGGCGGCTGTTGCGCGAGCGCAACTGCGGCTGACGACAGCAGAATTGCGGCCGCCGCGCCGATCTCGAATAGTGATGAGCCCCTCATGGCTGACACTTTAACGCTTAAATTGTGGCAGAGCGAGGATGGCCGTCCGAACCGAATCGGAAAATCCACGACCACTCACACTCTAGCCTGTCGGGGAACTGGTATCTCGGCGTCATCATGAACTGACGGCCCGGCGCGCGTACGCACTTTCCGCCCCCAGGTTCCATAGCACGCCTGAGACGATGATGAGCGCCCCGAGCAGCACGAACAGGTCAAGCCGTTCGCCGTAGAGCGCCCAGCCCACCACCGCGATCAATGGAATGCGCATGAAATCGAGTGGCACGACCAGGGTGGCGTCTCCGGCTCGGAAGGCGTTGCTGAGGCAGTAGTGCGCCGACGTGCCGGCAATAGCGACCCCGAGAAGCGGCAGCACGTTCCAGGCGCTCAGGTGCAGGAATACGTGCAGATCGCTGCCCGCCACCGCGAGCGGAAATTGCATCACCCCCATCCAGAACACGATGCTGAAGGTGCTTTCAGTATTGGTGAGCTGCTTGGTGGTGATCATGGTGATCGCGTAGCCGACCGCTGCGCCCAGCACGAGAAGGGCGGCGGGGTTGAAGCTGGTGACACCCGGCCGCAGGATCACTAGGACGCCGACGAGGCCGAAGAAGACCACGCCCAAGCGGCTAGGGGTCATGCGTTCGTGCAGCAGCCAGACCGCGAGCAGCGCGGTCCAGGCGGGCATGGTGAATTCGAGCGCGAACACCATGGCAAGCGGCAGCATGGTTAGGCTGGTCGCCCATGCATATTGCGAGGCAAAATGGATGGTATTGCGCAGGAAGTTTAGTTTCATCCGTTGCGGTCGCGTATGTGCGCGCAGGTCGGGGCGAAAGATCAGCAGCGTGCCGACGATGATCAGCATGCCGCTGGCGCGCACTGTGAGTATTTCGAAAATGGTGAATCCGACCTTCGACAGCTCGCGAATCGAGACTGCCATCACCGAAAAGGACAGCAGGGTGCCGACCATCCATATAACGGCGACGATGACATTGTTTCTCTTGGCCACGGAGCGCTGCGCAATATGTAAAGAGCGGATGTTGTGGGAAGCCTGTGTATCGTCCAGTGCGCTTGCGCGCAAACGGCTGAGACCGTTCATTCGGCGTCCGGCTGATTTTCCGGCCGCGCCTTATCGAAGGCGGCAAGTTTCAGGCAGGCTTGTTCGACCGCAACGATATTGGGAAACTTGTCGAGCGGAACCTTGAGTCGTCGCGCATTGAACACCTGCGGCACCAGGCAGATATCGGCGAGCGTAACGTGCGTGCCGCAGGCATACGGTCCAGCTTTAATCATGGCCTCGATCGACTCAAATCCTCTTATCACCCAGTGATGATACCAGGCGTCGACCTCGGCCTGCTCGTGCTTCATTTTCCGCTTCAAATATTGCAGCACCATCAAATTGTTGAGCGGGTGTATATCGCAGGCAACAATCTGGGAAAGTGCACGCACATGGGCGCGCGCCAATGCATCCGCCGGCAACAGCGCGGGTTCGGGTTGGATTTCGTCAAGGTACTCGATAATCGCCAGCGATTGGGTAAGTACGTCGCCGCTGGAGAGCGCAAGCACGGGCACCCGCATCTGCGGATTCAACGCCCGGAATTCGGTCGAGTACTGGCGGCCGCCGTCGCGTGTCAGATGGGCGGCTTCCATCTCATAGGGCAGGCCTTTGAGATTGAGCGCTATGCGCACGCGATAGGCGGCGGATGAGCGGAAATAGGTATAGAGTTTCACGTGCCCTCCTGACGGGCGAGAATGAGTTCGCCGGCAAACTACTGGCAACAGCCAAGCTTGGCGAGCTAGCGCATGATCCCGAAAAGCGGGAACCGATTTTTGGGTAAAATCATGCGCAAACAAAACGTTAGCGGCGGCCTCACGTTATGCCAAGGGGTCCGAACTCTACCCATCGGTGATCCCGCCGTTGGCAATCGCGGTGGCCAATTCGGCGGAGCGCGCGGTCAGCTTCTTCAGCGCGCGGTCGAGCGCGGACCTGTCGGCGGGGTCGACCGTTTCCATCAATTGACGGGCAAAGTCGAGCGCCATGGGTGCAAGATCGTTATACATTTCGCGGCCCGTGGGGCTCAGTGACAGGAAGGCCTCGCGCAGGTCGGCGCGGTTGGCGCGCCGGACCACCAGCTTGCGGTGCTCAAGGAGTGCGACCGCCCGCGAAACCTTGGTTTTGTGCATATGGCTATGCTGGCCGATGGCCTTAGCGGTCATCATGCCGAATTCGCCGAGTGTGACCAGCACGCGCCATTCCGGCACGCCGATCTTGTGACGCTCGGCATAGATGCGCGAAAGTGCTTGCGACACCAGATTGGCGCACACATTGAGTTGATAGGGCAGGAATTGATCCAGCTTCAGCGGCGCCTGAACCGCAGCTGAATGGTCGGGCGCTCCCGAAGCACGTTCGTCGGTCATTTTTGACGCTGTCCGCGTTCTCCTAGCGCCGGCCCCGCCCACCCCCGGGGCCCTGGCCGTTCGCGCGCATCGCGCAAACTTTGGCCGAAGTTGCGACCGGGTGCAACGAGTTTGGAAATATTCTAAGTTACTGGCGGAGGCGGAGATTTTTGCGGGCGGGCAGGGTCTTGAGGGCCGCTGGCTGAAGCGAACGACACTTCCGCCCACCGCTCTGCCACGACCTCCCAAGCGGAATTCGCCTGAAATGATGGAGAAAGGCGAGTCCCGTGATCGGCCCTCTCTTGGTTTCTGGGGCAACTCAGAACTCTCTTTTCGTGCGCGCATAGACGCAACAGAGGAGCGATTTGACGTTGGTTTCATTGGCAACTAAATAGCGACGAAGAACAATTTCAAGCTGGGAGTTGACGCCATGGCCGTGGGTTACATGTCCGGTTTCGGCAACAGCTTCGAGACGGAGGCGCTGGAAGGCGCGCTACCGGTCGGCCGCAATTCGCCGCAGAAATGCAACTACGGGCTCTATGCCGAGCAATTGTCCGGCTCGCCCTTCACCGCGCCGCAGTCGTCGAACCAGCGCTCCTGGCTCTATCGGGTACGGCCGACGGTGCGGCACACCGGCCGCTTCGGCCGGATCAACCAAGGCCATTGGCGCACCGCGCCGACGCGCCAGGACAGCGACGTGCCGCTCGGCCAGATGCGCTGGTCGCCGGTGCCGATCCCGGACGAGAAGCTCACTTTCGTCTCTGGCCTGCGCACCATCACCACAGCGGGCGACGCCGATACGCAAGCCGGGATGGCGGCGCATATCGTGTTCATCACGCAGTCGATGGAACGCGAACACATCTTCAACGGCGACGGCGAGTTCCTGATCGTCGCCCAAAACGGCAAGATCCGCTTCCGCACCGAATTCGGTGCGATCGAGATCGAGCCCGGCGAAATCTGCGTCATCCCGCGCGGCGTCATCTTCCGCGTCGAACTGATCGACGGGCCGGTGCGCGCCTATGTGTGCGAGAACTATGGCGGCGGCTTCATCCTGCCCGACCGCGGGCCGATCGGCGCCAATTGCCTTGCCAACCCGCGCGACTTTCTGACACCGGTGGCGGCCTACGAAGACCTCGACGGCCCGCATACGCTCACCGTGAAGTGGGGCGGCGAGCTCTACACCACGCAGACCGACTATTCGCCGCTCGACGTCGTCGCCTGGCACGGCAACTATTATCCCTACAAATACGACCTGCGCCGCTTCTCGCCGGTGGGCGCGCTACTGTTCGACCATCCCGATCCGTCGATCTTCACGGTGCTGACCTCGCCGTCGGAGACGCCGGGCACCGCCAACATCGATTTCGTGATCTTCCCGGAGCGCTGGATGGTGGCGGAAAACACCTTCCGCCCGCCCTGGTATCACCGCAACATCATGTCCGAGTTCATGGGGCTGGTGTTCGGCGTCTATGACGCCAAGCCCGAGGGCTTCGTGCCCGGCGGCTTCAGCCTGCACAACCAGATGCTGCCGCACGGGCCCGACGCCGACGCCTTCGAGCATGCCAGCAATGTTGACTTGAAGCCGGTAAAGCTTTCCAACACGCTTGCCTTCATGTTCGAGACCCGGTTCCGGCAGCGCGTCACGAAATACGCCGCCGAGATGCCGGCCTTGCAACAGGATTATATCGACTGCTGGGCGGGGCTGAAGAAGCATTTCGACCCCAACCGGCGCGACCCGAAATAGTGCAGCAGTAGAGTGTTATGAAACTTGCTTCTCTCAAGGACGCCCGCGACGGTCGTCTCCTCGTCGTCTCGCGCGATCTTTCTCGATGCGCCGACGCTCACGCCGTGGCGCCGACCCTGCAGGCGGCACTCGACAATTGGGAATCCGCCGAGCGGCGATTGATCGAGCTCGCCGACGGACTGGAGTCCGGCCATGTCGCGCACATGCCGTTCGATCCCGCGAAGTGCGCGTCGCCATTGCCGCGCGCCTATCAATGGCTCGATGGTTCTGCCTACGTCAATCATGTCGCGCTGGTGCGCCAGGCGCGCGGCGCTGAAGTGCCGGCCTCGTTCTGGACCGACCCGCTGATGTACCAGGGCGGCTCGGACAGCTTCGTCGGGCCCCGCGACCCGATCGCGCTGCTCGATGAAGCCTGGGGCATTGACCTCGAAGCTGAAGTTGTCGTCGTCCTTGGCGACGTGCCGATGGGCGTCACGCGCGAGGAAGCAGCCAGGGCGATCAAGCTGATCATGCTGGTGAATGATGTCAGCTTGCGCAACATCACCGGGCCAGAACTCGCCAAGGGCTTCGGCTTCGTGCAGTCGAAGCCGGCCTGCGCGTTTACGCCGGTGGCGGTGACGCCGGACGAACTGGGCCACGCCTTCGATGGCGCCAAGGTGAACTTGCCGCTGTTGAGTTTCATCAACGGCCAACCGTTCGGCAAACCGGTCTGCGGCAACGACATGACCTTCGACTTTCCGACTTTGATCGTGCACGCCGCCAAGACGCGCGAACTCGTCGCCGGCACCATTCTCGGCGCCGGTACGGTGTCGAACCGCGACACCGATGGAGGACCGGGCAAGCCGATCGGCGAGGGGGGCTTGGGCTATTCGTGCCTCGCCGAACAGCGCACGGTGGAGACGATCCGCACGGGCAAGCCGGTGACGCCGTTTCTGAAATTCGGTGACAAGGTGCGCATCGAGATGCTGGACGCCAAGGGGCAATCGATCTTCGGCGCCATCGAGCAGGACGTGGTACGCTACACGCGTACCTGAGACGAACGAAAAAGAACCTCCGGAGGAATTGAGCATGGCCAAGGGTTTTGCGTCGACCGCGGACCTCGGCGAAAAGAAGGTCTCCTTCGACGAGCTCGGCCACGGGCTTTACGCCTACACCGCCGAGGGCGACCCCAATTCCGGCATCATCGTCGGCGACGATAGCGTTATGGTGATCGACGCGCAGGCGACGCCGGCCATGGCCGAGGAAGTGATCGCACGCGTCGCCAAGGTGACCGACAAGCCGATCAAATACGTGCTGCTGACGCACTACCATGCGGTGCGCGTGCTGGGCGCCTCCGCCTTCAAGGGCGCCGAGATCCTCGCCTCCGACGACACCCGCAAACTGATCGCCGAGCGCGGCCAGCAGGACATGGATTCCGAGATCGGCCGCTTTCCGCGGCTGTTCCGGGCTGTGGAAACGATCCCCGGCCTGACCTGGCCGCATCTCACGTTTCCCGATCAGGTTTCCGTGTGGCTGGGCAAGCGCGAGGTGCGCATCATGCACATCGGGCGCGGCCACACCGCAGGCGACGTGATTGCGGTGGTGCCGGATTCGAATGTCGTGTTCTCCGGCGACCTGGTCGAATACCATTCGGCCTGCTACTGCGGCGACGCCCATTTCACCGATTGGCCGGCGACGCTCGACAACCTGGCCGAGTTGCAGGCCAAGGCACTGGTGCCGGGTCGCGGCGCGGCGCTGAAGACGCCGGCCATGGTCAACGAGGGCATCAAACTCACCAGCGATTTCCTCTCGACGCTCTACGGGTCCGCCCAGGACAGTGTCGCCAAGGGGCTGTCGCTGAAAGAGGCCTTCGACGCCGCCCGCAAGGTGATGGATCCGAAGTTTGCCGACTACGCCATCTACGAGCACTGCCTGCCGTTCAACGTTTCGCGTGCCTACGATGAGGCGCGCGGCATCGATTGGCCGGTGATCTGGACCGCCGAGCGCGACCGCGAGATGTGGGCGGCGCTGCAGGGATGAGCGTGCCCGCCGGGGAGGCCGCCATGGCACAGAACGAACACAAGACGATCTATCACTACGGCTACAAGCGTAGCGCCGATCAGGATGCGTTGGACGTGGTACGCCGGCCGGTGGTGGTGGTCGGCGCCGGGCCGGTGGGCCTGGCCGCCGCGATCGATCTCGCGCAGCGCGACGTGCCGGTGGTGCTGATTGACGACGCCGACCGCATCGGCGAAGGCTCGCGCGGCATCTGCTGGTCAAAGCGCACGCTCGAAATCTGCGACCGGCTCGGCGTTGGCGAGAAGCTGGTCGCGCAGGGCGTTACCTGGAAGCTCGGCAAACTCTATCACGGCGACGAACTTGTGTTCTCATTCGACTTGCTGCCGGAACAGGGCCACAAGATGCCGGCCTTCATCAATCTCCAGCAGTATTATCTTGAGAAGGCGTTGTGCGATCGCGCCGACGAGCTCGACATTCTCGACCTGCGCTGGAAAAACAAGCTCACCGGCATCGAGCAGCGCAACGACTTCGTGCGGCTGACCATCGAGACGCCGGACGGGCCCTATACGCTCGACGCCGATTGGCTGATCGCCGCCGACGGCGCGCGCTCGACCGCGCGCGATCTGCTCGGCCTTACGTTCTCCGGCGTTACCTTCGAGGACAAGTTCCTGATCGCCGACATCAAGATGAAGGCGGATTTCCCGACCGAGCGCCGCTTCTGGTTCGATCCATCGTTCCATTCCGGCCAGTCTGCGCTGATGCACAAACAGCCGGACAATGTCTGGCGCATCGACCTGCAGCTCGGCCCGGAGGCCGACGTGGAGGCCGAGCAGGAGCCGGGCCGTGTGCGCGCACGCATTGAGCGCATCCTCGGCGACATTCCGTTCGAGCTCGAATGGGTGTCGATCTACCGCTTCAACTGCCGGCGGCTCGAGCGCTTCGTGCACGGCCGCGTGGTGTTCGTCGGCGATGCCGCGCACCAGGTGTCGCCGTTTGGCGCGCGCGGCGCCAATTCCGGTATCCAGGACGCCGAGAATCTGGCCTGGAAGCTCGCCGCCGTGCTCAAGGGCGAGGCGGGTCCGGCGCTGATCGACACCTACGAGCGCGAGCGCATGCAGGCGGCGGACGAGAACATCGCTCATTCCACGCGTTCGACCGATTTCATCGCGCCGCATTCCCCCGCCGAACGCAAGTTGCGCAATGCCGTGCTCGATCTCGCCGCCAAGGCGGACTTCGCGCGTCGTATGATCAATTCCGGCCGGCTGTCGATGGCAACCGTCTACGACAGCGCGCTGTCGACGCCCGATGAGGATGCGTTCAAGGGCAGCGCCAAGCTTGGCGCGCCGGTTCCCGATGCGCCCATTCGGACGTCCAAGGGCGATGGGCAATTGCTCGAAAACATCGCCGGCGAGTTCACGCTGCTTTACGTCAAGGATGGCGCACCGCCAAAGGTGCCGGAAGGCGTTCGCTTGACCACCATCGGCGAGGATCTGGTTGACAGCGCCGGCAGCCTCGCCGAACGCTTCGATGCCACGCCCGGCGCGGCTTACCTGTTGCGCCCGGACCAGCACCTGTGCGCGCGCTGGCGGCATGCCGATGTCGGGAAGATCGCTGCGGCGCGTGATCGGGCGCTCGCGCGTGATTCCGAAAGTGGGAACCGGTTTTCGGAAAAAATCACGCGCCAACAAAAAGTGTGAAAATGTGATGGCCAAGCTCGTGACGCAATCGCAATTCGCCGAGCCCGACGCGGCTTACGTCACGCTGGTGGAAGCGCGCCGGGGCTTGAGCGACGAGGGCGCGGCCGATCTGGACGCTAAATTGGTGCTTATCCTTGCAAACCACATCGGCGATCTCGACGTGCTCAAGGAAGCCATCGCGTTGGCGAAGGCAGCGAAATCTTGAATGTCATTCCGGGGCGCGGCCTTTAGAGCACGATTGTTTCAGTTTAAATCTTGAGCGCGCCAAACTCTCTTCACCTCCCCCCTGGAGGGGGGAGGTCGACCGTCGTCGCGTCAGCGACGGCGGTCGGGAGGGGGCGAATCGCGAAGCGAACCGGAAGTGTGAAATTGCGGCGGCGCTGTCACCTCACCCCGCCAGCCTCGCTCCGCTCGGCTGTCGACCCTCCCCCTACAGGGGAGGGTGAAGAAAGAATGCAGCGGAATGACGAGGAAGAATTCACCGCGCGCAGACGATGGCGACGAAATTCTCGCACTTGCCGCCGCGGCAGCCGCTGGTGGGGCCGTTCGGGATGGCGCCAGTGATCTCGTGGCGCTCGACTTTGCGGTAATAGGCGGCGTGGGCGAATTTCTGCGTCCGGCAATACGCATTGGCGGCCGCCGCGCCGCATTTCTCGCCGCCCGCCAAGCAGCGGTCGACGCCATAACCGTCGGCGTCGTTGCCGATGATGAACATGTGCCGGTTGGCAGCCTGGGCCGCGCCGGCGAAGCCGATGAAGAGCACGGCCGCAAAACTGAGCAGAGATACGCGCATGGCGAACGTCCGATGGCATTGAGGGTGCTTGATGTGCAGCGCCGCGCCCGGAAACACCAGCAAATTAGGCGTAAAATCTTAAATGGCGATTAACCGTGTCGCGCCGGTTACAGGTTCCCGAATCATCGCCGGTGCGCACCGCCGGCCCGTTCGGGCTTGACGGAACGAGAGAAAACTGAGCATTCTCCGCGCCATGCACGGCCTTAACCACATCTGCGGCATTTGCCGGGAGATTATTAGCTAGCGCACACGCTGGCTGCGGCCGTCTTTTCTCTGATCGAGAACCAGCAAGACGCCCGGCCAGCGCGGCCGATGGGTGTCCTTTGCCATGGAGTTCAAGCTCTACGATACGCTGACGCGCGAGAAGCGGGTGTTCACCCCGATCGATCCCGCGCGCGTGCGCATGTATGTGTGCGGGCCGACGGTCTACGACTTCGCCCATATCGGCAATGCGCGGCCGGTCATCGTGTTCGACGTGCTGTTCCGGCTGTTGCGCCATATCTATGGCGCCGACCACGTCACTTACGTGCGAAACATCACCGATGTCGACGACAAGATCAACGCGCGCGCGGCCGAGCGCGGCGTGTCGATTTAGGAAGTGACGGAAGAGACCTACAAGAATTTCAAAGAGGATGTGGCGGCGCTCGGCTGTCTGCCGCCGACGGTGGAGCCGCGCGCCACCGAGCACATCGCGGCGATGAAGGAACTGATCGAGCGGCTGGTGAAGATCGGCTGCGCCTATGTCGCCGAGGATCACGTTCTCTTCAACGTCTCGTCGATGCCGGACTACGGCAAGCTGTCGAAGCGTCCGCTCGACGAGATGATCGCCGGCGCGCGGGTCGAGGTCGCGCCCTATAAGCGCGAGCCGACCGACTTCGTGTTGTGGAAGCCGTCGAAGCCGGGCGAGCCGGCCTGGGATTCGCCCTGCGGCATCAAGGCGCCGGGGCGGCCCGGCTGGCACATCGAGTGCTCGGCTATGGCCTGGAAGCATCTGGGCGAGACCTTCGACGTCCACGGCGGCGGCATCGATCTCGTCTTTCCGCACCACGAGAACGAGATCGCGCAATCACGCTGCGCCTTCCATACGCCGGTGATGGCGAATTACTGGATGCACAACGGCTTCCTGCAGGTCGAAGGCGAGAAGATGTCAAAGAGCCTCGGCAACTTCTTCACTATCCATGACTTGCTTAGCAATTGGCCTGGTGAGGTACTTCGATTTCAAATGTTAATGTCGCACTATCGCCAACCGATCGATTGGATGGCGGCGAAGAGCGCGGAAATCGAAGATGAGCTATCTGCGTGGACTTCTGTGCTAATCGGTACGGATGCCGAAAGTGATGGATATTCACGCGCAGCACGGGGTGAGCCGCCACAGCCGTCGATCGAACTAATCAACGCGCTATCAGATGATCTAAACACGGCGGAAGCAATTGCTTCACTTCGTGCAAAATACAAGTTGGCTCGCAGCGGCGGCTATGAAGAGCGGCGCAAATTATTGATGGACTGCGAGTTTCTCGGCCTACTAAGGCACGACAAGCTTTGGGTTCATTTGCAGGGTGTATTTGGTCGCAACACGCGCGGCCTTCCGGTGCCACATGAGATCGTAAGAAAGATTAGGATCGCAGTCGCCAATGATCTTTCGGGACTTCGCCAGGAAGCTGAAGAGGCACTTGCAGCTTTGGGGCTCGGCATAGAGGTAGCGCGCGATGGAAATGTTACATTAATTCCGCAAAGCCAAGAGGCCAAAGAGCTAGAAAAGCGGATCGAAGGTTTGATAGCGGAGCGCAATGTGGCGCGTGCGGAAAAAAACTACAAAGAGTCCGACCGCATCCGCGACGAACTCGCCACCATGGGCGTCGTGCTGAAAGATTCCAAGGACGGCACCACTTGGGAGATCGCGCGATGACTCTCCTTCGTCATGGCCGGGCTTGTCCCGGCCATCCACGCCTTCCTTCGCTGGCATGCCGCAAAGACGTGGATGCCCGCGACAAGCGCGGGCATGACGCTGCGGAATGCTGCGCGCACAAGCGGGAGGCCGCCCGCTAATGGCACAGGCGCATCCCAAACTGGCCATGCGGCCGTTCCTGCCGGCGGACGTGCCGGTGCTGAGGGAGATCTTCCGCGCTTCGGTCGCCGATCTGACCGGCGACGACTACACCGAGGCGCAGCAGGAAGCCTGGGCCGCCAGCCTCGACGACGACGTCGCCTTCGCCAAGCGGCTCGGCCAGCAACTGACATTGATCGCCACGCTGGAAGGCTCGCCCGTCGGCTTCGCCTCGCTCGCCGGCGAGGACAAGGTCGACATGCTCTACGTGCATCCGGCGGTCGCCGGCCAGGGCGTCGGCGCCATGCTGGCCGACGCGCTTGAAAAGCTCGCAGGCAGCCGCGGCGCCGCCAGGCTGACGGTCGACGCCAGCGACACGGCGCAGGGTTTCTTCCAGAAGCGCGGCTATGTCGCCCAGCAGCGCAACAGCATCTCGGTCGGCAACGAATGGCTCGCCAATACCACCATGCACAAGCAACTCGCCCCGCGGGAGGCCTCATGACAAAGCCCGACACGCCGTTTCCGCGTCATTGGCTCTACTACATCGTGTTGAAGTTCGCGGTGCTTGCCGCCGCCGTGGCGCTGGCGCTCTATTGGTTCGGGTTGATCTGAGGAGCCCATGAAACGCCACCACATCATCGCCGCAGCCATCGCGATCGCCGTCGCCATCGCCTTGCTCTCCAACTACTACCTCTGGTGAAAGCGTCATGGCCCGCGAACGCCTCTATCTCTTCGACACCACGCTGCGCGACGGCGCGCAGACCAACGGCGTCGACTTCACGCTCGCCGACAAGGTCGCGATCGCGCGCATGCTCGACGATATCGGCATCGACTATGTCGAGGGTGGCTATCCCGGCGCTAACCCGACCGACACCGAGCTGTTCGCGGCGGATCGCGGGCTGAAGACCACCTTCACCGCCTTCGGCATGACGCGCCGGCCTGGCCGCTCGGCCTCCAACGACCCCGGGCTTGCGGCGCTGCTCGCTGCCAAGGCCGATGCCATCTGCTTCGTCGCGAAGTCGTGGGACTATCATGTCAAGGTCGCGCTGGAGACCACCGGCGAGGAGAACCTCGCCTCAATCCGCGACAGCGTGCGCGCGGCCAAGGCCAAGGGCCGGGAAGTGCTGCTCGACTGCGAGCACTTCTTCGACGGCTACAAGGCCAACCCGGACTATGCGCTCTCGTGTGCAAATGCGGCCTACGAGGAAGGCGCGCGCTGGGTGGTGCTGTGCGACACCAACGGCGGCACGCTGCCGCACGAGGTTGAAGAGATCGTGGCCAAGGTGTGCAAGGCGATCCCGGGCGACCATGTCGCCATCCACGCCCACAACGACACCGAACAGGCGGTGGCGAATTCCTTTGCCGCCGTGCGCGCCGGCGCGCGCCAGATCCAGGGCACGCTCAACGGCCTGGGCGAACGCTGCGGCAACGCCAACCTGGTTTCCATCATTCCGACGCTGAAATTGAAGAAGGAATACGCGCAACGCTTCGAGATCGGCGTTTCCGACGCGCAGCTCGCCAAGCTCGCCCATGTCTCGCACGCGCTCGACGAGCGGCTCAACCGCGCGCCCGACCGCCACGCGCCTTATGTCGGCGAAAGCGCCTTTGCCACCAAGGCCGGTATTCACGCCTCCGCCATCGCCAAGGACCCGGCCACCTATGAGCACGTGGCGCCGGAAGCGGTCGGCAACCGCCGCCGGGTGCTGGTGTCGGAGCAGGCTGGCAAGTCCAATGTGCTGGCGGAGCTCGAGCGCATCGGCCTGAAAGTAGACAAGGACGATGCCCGCATCGGCCGGCTGCTCGAACTGGTCAAGGAGCGCGAGACAATCGGCTACGCCTATGAGGCGGCGGATGCCTCCTTCGAGCTTCTAGCCCGACGTACACTTGGCACGGTGCCGGATTATTTCGACGTCACCCAGTTCGATGTGAACGTGGAGCAGCGCTACAACGCCAAGGGTGAGCGCGTGACCGTCACCATGGCGGTCGTGAAGGTGAAGGTCGGCAAAGAGAACACTATCTCGGCCGCCGAAGGCAACGGCCCCGTCAACGCGCTCGATCAGGCGCTGCGCAAGGACCTCGGCAAGTACCAGAAATATATCGAGGGATTGAAACTGACCGACTATCGCGTGCGTATCCTCAACGCCGGCACCGAGGCGGTGACACGGGTGTTGATCGAGAGCGAAGACGATGAGGGGGAGCATTGGACCACGGTCGGTGTGTCGTCCAACGTCATCGACGCGTCATTCCAGGCGCTGATGGATTCGATCGTCTACAAGCTGGTGAGATCCGGCGCGCCGGCGTGAGTGGCAGAACTGTCGTCCCGGCCGAGCGCAGCGAGGGCCGGGACCCAATAACCCTGGTGTCGATGATGCGGCTGGACAGGGGTTACTGGATCCCCGCTTTCGCGCGGATGACCGGAGGAGTACATGATCGATCACGTCTCCGTTGCTGTTCGCGATCTCGAGGCTGCCACGCGTTTCTACGAAGCGGTGCTCGCCACGCTCGGCTTCGCCAAGCTGGAGCAACGCCCCGCCACAGTCGGCTTCGGCAAGAAATATCCCGAGTTCTGGATCAATCTGCGCGTTGACCTTGCGCCCGCGCCGGAAAATTCCGGCGCCCATGTCTGCTTCCGCGCCCGCAGCGCGGACTTGGTCGATGCCTTTCATCGGGCGGCGCTGGCGGCCGGCGGCACATCCGACGGCGCGCCGGGCCTGCGCCCGCAGCACGGCGAAGGCTATTACGCCGCCTTTATTCGCGATCCCGATGGCAACCGCATCGAGGCGGTGACGTTTGTGAAGGCGGAATGACGAGGAGCTAAAGCTTCTCTGGGTCCGCGGTAGTCATCTGCCTGGCTTCCTCCGGCACCGCCTCCGCCGCCTGTTCCAGCATCGGCAGAATGTCGGCGACTTTATTGGCCATCAGCAGTTTGACGCTGAATTCGCTGCGGATGAACTGCAGCGTGCGCATGTGATCGAGCAGCGCGTAAAGCGGATCCCAGAAGCCGCCGATATTAGCGGCGAGTACCGGCTTCCTGTGGCGGCCGAGCTGGACCCAGGTCAATTGCTCGACCAGTTCCTCCAGGGTGCCGACCCCGCCGGGCAAGGCCACGAAGGCGTCGGCCATCTCGAACATCTTGCGCTTGCGCTCGTGCATGTCGGCGGTGACGATCAGGTCCGACACGCGCTTGTTGGCGTGCTCGCGTGCCGCCAGGAATTCGGGGATGATGCCGGTCACCGTGCCGCCATGGTTGAGCACGGTATTGGCGATCTCGCCCATCAGGCCATCGCCGCCGCCGCCGTAGACCAGTCCGATGCCGTTTTCGGCCAGGGCGCGGCCGAAGGCGCGGGCTGCTTCAACGTAAGCCGGGTCGGTCCCCGGTCCGGAACCGCAATAGACACAGACCGTCCGGATTTTGCGCGTTTTTTCCATTTTGTTCATGGACAGGGATTTGCGCCGCGCAGGCGCAACCGTCAAGGCGGGCGCCGGAATACCCTTCATGGGCAGCTATCATGCCGCCGGCGGGGTGATTATCGGCCAGAATCCTCCTATATGACGCTCCAGTCATACTTGCGACGGCGCGCACGCCGTTTTTCCGGGCCCTTCATGTCTCCGCACCACCGCCATCAGCCGCCTGACGAATTGTCGAATGTCTCCGCCAGCCGCGGCGCGCTGTTCGCGACCATCATGCACCTGTGGCCCTATATCTGGCCGTCGGATCGGCGCGACCTCAAGCTGCGCGTCATGGGCGCCATGGTGCTGCTGGTGGTGGCCAAGCTTGCCACCATCTCGGTGCCCTTCACCTTCAAATACGCCACCGATGCGCTGACCGGCACGGCAAGCAAGCCCGCTGCGGCCTCGGAGTGGCTGACCTGGGTGGTGGCTGCGCCGATCGCCATGACGATTGCGTACGGCGGCATGCGCATGTTGATGGCGGCTCTGCAGCAAGGCCGCGACGCCGTGTTCGCCAAGGTGGCGATGTACGCGGTGCGCCGGCTCGCCTACCGCACCTTCGTGCACATGCATGAGCTGTCGCTGCGCTTCCATCTCGAGCGCAAGACCGGGGGCTTGACGCGCGTGCTCGAGCGCGGACGCAACGCCATCGAGACCATCGTGCGCATGGTCATCCTGCAGCTCGCGCCGACCATCATCGAGGTCACGCTGGTCGCCGCCGTGCTTCTGTTTCATTTCGACTGGCGCTACGTGGCGGTGATCGTCGGAGCCGTCGCGCTTTACTTGATTTGGACTTATAACGCCACCGAATGGCGCATCGGTATCCGTCGCAAGATGAACGACAGCGACACCGACGCCAACGTCAAGGCGATCGACTCGCTTCTGAACTACGAGACGGTGAAGTATTTCAGTGCTGAAGAACGCGAGGCCGCCCGCTATGACCGCGCCATGGCGCGCTACGAGGACGCCAGCGTCAAGTCGTATACCTCGCTCACCGTGCTCAATGCGGGCCAGGCGATCATCTTCACCGTCGGGCTCGCCAGCGCCATGGTGATGTGCGCCTACGAGGTGCGCGCCGGCACCAAGACGGTCGGCGATTTCGTGCTGATCAACGCCATGATGATTCAGCTTTATCAACCGCTGAATTTCATGGGCATGCTCTACCGCGAGATCAAGCAGGCGGTGACCGACATCGAGAACATGTTTGCAATTCTCGGGCGGCCGCCCGAGGTCATCGACGATCCGGCCGCCCGCCCGCTTGCGGTCATCAATGGCACTATCGCGTTCGAGGACGTCGCATTTGCCTACGATCCCGGCCGCCGCATTCTCAAGGGCATCAGTTTCGACGTGCCGGCTGGCAAGACGGTGGCCGTGGTCGGCCCCTCCGGCGCCGGCAAGTCGACCATCTCGCGGCTTCTGTTCCGCTTCTACGATCTCTCCGGCGGACGCATTCTGATCGACGGCCAGGACATCGCAAAAGTGACGCAGCGCTCGCTGCGCGAGGCTATCGGCATGGTGCCGCAGGACACCGTGCTGTTCAACGACACCATCCGCTACAACATCCGCTACGGCCGTTGGGAAGCGACCGACGAAGAGGTGGAGGAGGCAGCGCGGCTGGCGCAGATCGACGCCTTTATCCGCATGTCGCCTAAAGGTTATCAGACGGAAGTCGGCGAGCGCGGTCTGAAGCTCTCAGGCGGCGAGAAGCAGCGCGTCGCGATCGCCCGTACAATTCTGAAGGCGCCTCCGATCCTGTTGCTGGACGAGGCGACTTCGGCGCTCGACAGCCACACCGAAAAGGAGATCCAGGACGCGCTCGAGCGGGTGTCGTCCGGGCGCACCACGCTGGTGATCGCGCACCGGCTCTCCACCATCGTCGGCGCCGACGAGATCATCGTGCTCGACCAGGGTGAGATCGTGGAGCGTGGCACCCATTACGCGCTGCTGGCCAAGGACGGGCTCTATGCCAGCATGTGGAACCGGCAGCGCGAGGCCGAGGAAGCCCGCGAGCGCCTCGCCCGCACCGGCGAGGGGCCGGTCGCGCCCAACCGCAATCCGCCGCCGGTTGCGGAGGATATCACAGTCATCCCGCCTGAGCCGTCCGACATTCCCGCCACTGCGGCCGAATAGGGCTTGATTCTGCGCTCATTCGCGGCACTGTTCCCTGCAATGCCGGACCGATTCATGTACCTCAGCCACACCATCCCGCGGGCGAAGCGGGCCAACCCGCCGCCGCGCTGACGCTTGCCATGTCCATCGCTCAATCCATCCGCCAGCAATTGGTGCCGATCACGCCGGAGGGCTATCCGTTCATCGGCGCTTTCGCGCTGATCAGCCTGATCCTGTTCTGGCTGTGGGTGCCGCTCGGCTGGATCGGCGCGGTGCTGACGCTGTGGTGCGTCTATTTCTTCCGCGATCCGCCGCGGGTGACGCCGGTGCGCGACGGGCTGGTGGTGGCCCCGGCGGACGGACGGGTAAGCCAGATCACCACTGCCGCTCCGCCGCACGAACTCGGCCTCGGCGACAAACCGCTGCCGCGCATTTCGATCTTCATGAGCGTGTTCGACTGCCACATCAACCGCAGCCCGGTGGCGGGGCAGGTGGAGCGCATCGTCTACCAGCCCGGCAAATTCCTGAATGCCGACCTCGACAAGGCGAGCGCCGACAACGAACGCAATTCGCTCGTCATCGCCACTGCGGGCACACGCATTGCGGTGGTGCAGATCGCCGGCCTGGTCGCCCGCCGTATCGTCTGCTTCGTCAAGGAGGGCCAGCCGGTCGGGGCAGGGGAGCGTTTCGGTATGATCCGTTTCGGCTCGCGGCTCGACGTATACTTGCCGAATGATACGCCGCCGCTGGTGGCAGTCGGCCAGACCGCGATCGCCGGAGAAACCGTGCTGGCCGATTTGCGCGAGGGCGATGCCGGGCGTGCCTTCCGCAGCGGCTGACCGACTGCATCGAAAGCATTAACCGGCCAGGAATTTGATGCTTGCCCGCCATGGCGGGTTGTCCGCGGAGGCCTTATATTGGCACCATGGTCTTTCCGCCCTTTGATCCGACGCCGCAGCAGTCCCGAAACCGCCGCTTCAAGCCGATCCCGGTACGGCTCCTGCTGCCCAACCTGATCACGCTGCTCGCGCTGTGCGCCGGGCTGACCGCCATCCGCATGGCGGTGGAGAACCGGCTCGAACTGGCGCTGGCCGCGATCGTGTTCGCCGCCGCGCTCGACGGCATCGACGGCCGCATCGCCCGCCTCCTCAAGGGCACCTCGCGCTTCGGCGCCGAACTCGACAGCCTGGCCGATTTCGTCAACTTCGGCGTGGCACCGGCGCTGATCCTCTATTTTTGGGGCCTGCACGAGCTCAAATCCGCCGGCTGGATCGTCGCGCTGGTGTTCGCGATCTGCGCGGGGTTAAGGCTCGCGCGCTTCAATGTGATGATCGACGACCCCGACAAGCCGGCCTGGGCGGGCAATTTCTTTACCGGCATTCCGGCGCCGGCGGGCGCCATCACCGTGCTGCTGCCGATCTATCTCAACTTCCTCGGGTTGGCCGAGAACCTGGTGACGATCTGGTTCACCTTCGTCTACACGCTGGCGATCGCGCTGCTGATGGTATCGCGGCTACCGGTATTGTCCGGCAAGCGCGTCGGCAAGCGAGTGGCGCCGGAAATGGTGCTGCCGCTGTTCGTGGTGGCGGTGCTGTTCGTCGCGTTGCTCATCAGCTACCCCTGGGAGGTGTTGACGGCGGGCACGCTGGCCTATCTCGTCTCCCTGCCGGCCGGCGTGTGGTCGTACCGCAAATATCAACGCAAGGACGCCGAGGCGGCCGCTGCGGCGGCCAGCGCTAGCGGGACGGCTGAGGTGTCCCCGCCGCCGACTGTGCCTTATGCCGGCGAAACGGACCGCGACGACGAGCGGCCGGCGCGGCTGAACTGATGCAGTTTCCCGCCTGATCGCCATGCCGCGCGCCGCTCGCGTTATCGCCGCCGCCGACCGCCGTGAACGGCCCATCACCGATACGCTGATCCTTGAATACGAAAAACGCAGCGCGGGCGCCTTCATTGCAACGGGCCTCAGGGGCGGTACATTCGATCTTGCGCTCGACAAGGCCGGCCGCTTGTCCACTGACGACGTGCTCGAACTCGACGACGGCACGCTGTTGGAAGTCGTGGCGGCGGCCGAACCGCTGATCGAAGCGCGGGCCCCCGATATCTCCGGGCTGATGCGGCTCGCCTACATTCTCGGCGACCGGCACGTGCCGGTGCAGGTGCTGCCGAACCGGGTGCGGTTGCGGCGCGAGGCCGCGCTCGAAAGCCTGCTCACGTCGCTCGGAGCCACGCTCGCCATGATCGAAGCGCCGTTCGAGCCGGAAGGTGGCGCTTATGCCGCGTCGCACTCGAACGAGCATCATAAGCATGGACACGACCATGGTCATCATCATGGTCACGGCCAACATCATCATCACGATCGCTGACGCGGTCCGTGCGTCCAAACAACTATCCGGCTTTCAAACAGTCCCGCATTCGCCCTCCGGCGATTTCTTCGCGCGTGCCCCGCGCCGCCCGAGCGCAGGGATACGTTCTTTCCCCGCCCGCAGGCACAGCATTGCCGATGCCGCGTTTACCCGATATCCGCCCGGCAAGGCGGCTTCATCATCGAGACGCGTCTAGATGACGGCCTCAAATGAACCGGACAGGAGCATGACAAGGGGTTCTGGACGAGCGAGAAAAGTTTTTGGCGTCGCATTTTCAACGGGTTGGCAGTATTCCCTCACGCAGATCTTTTCGAATGACGTCGGCCGAATCTTGGTGCGCCGGCAGTCCACAGGGTGGCATCGTATTGGCTTCTGCGCCACCGCGGTCTGGGCTAGCATCGACAGACAGTCTTGAGGGACCAAACGTGCGTATGTGTCGTTTCGTAGGTTTGCTGGCTGCGGCGCTGGCCGTATCCGCTTGTGCGCATAACAGCGACCGGCTGAGCAGCACTTATCTCGACCGTTACGCCAAGGCCAATCCCACGCCGGCGGCTTTCACCGAATGCCACGGCTTCGGTTGCGCCGAGGTATCAAACGTCTCTTTGAGCCCCCATCAGTGGCGACGCGTCGCCGCCGTGTTCCATCCGCGCGCCGCTAATGCGCGAGCCGAGCGGCGGCAGATCTCACATGCGATCGCACTCATGCAGCGCCTGGTCGGTGCGCAGACGGGCACCGCCGTCCATCAGTGGACGCATCAGAATCTTTTGATTAAACCCAATTTCGGCGACACGACGCAGCTCGACTGCATCGACGAGGCGGTGAATACCTGGACCTACATGACGATGATGGAGCGCCATCATTTGTTCCGTTTTCATCGCGTGGCGGAGCTGGCCTATGCCGGCCTCCCGACTGACACCAATCCGCGCAACGCGGCCGTCATACAGGAAAAAGCGACCGGCGAATATTTCGCCATCGATCCGAGCCTGGTGGATTTCGCCGTGCCTCCCCCGGTCATCCCGCTGAAGATTTGGACGGGGTCGTGGCCGCCCAAGATCTCGGCGGAAGAGGTGAGCGCGCACGCGAAGGGATAAGGCGTCATCCGCCGCTCAGTGCGTACCGAGCGGATAGCCGGGCATTAGGTCGTAAGGATGGCCCCAGCCGGGTAGGGCCTTCATACGGTCGAGCCAGGCGCCGATGGCGGGATGCTCCTTGGCGATGTCGAAGCCGAACTCCTCGGCCGGATAATAGAGATACGCGGTCATCGAAATGTCGGCGATGGTCGGCCGGTTGGCCACCAGGAAAGGACGGCCGGTGAGCCGCTTGTCGACGATCGCCAGCGCGCCGTCGATACGCCCTTTCATAAACGCCATCACGGCGGGGTCGGGCGCACTGGGCGCGAAGTTCTTCAGAAAACGATACGGGCCGAGGAAGCCGTTGACCTTCTGGTTGTCGAAGATGATCCAACGCAGCGCTTCCAGCCTCTCGTCCTCGCCCTCCGGTTTGAACTTGCCGGTGAGGTCGGAAAGATAAGTGAGGATCACGCCCGATTGGGTGAGCTTCTTGCTGCCGTGGACCAGCACCGGCACTTCGCCCATCTCGTTGACATTCTCGCGGTAGTCCGGCTTGCGGGTTGCGCCGGCGGCGAAGAAGTCGATCCAGACCGGCTCCCAGTCGGCACCGATCAGCGCGAGCATCAACGCGGCGCGGTAGGCGTTGCCGGATTGCGCGAAGCAGTAGAGCTGGAATTCAGCCATGGTTACCCCGGTGGCGGCGAAGGAAAGCGTATGAGCGTCACCGGCCTGCCGGTATTGGTCTTGCCGGAAAAGCTGCCATCGGCAAGCCGCAGTTCTGCCAACGGGTTCAATTGATAGTCGTTGATCGTAAGCTGGCTGTCTTGCGTGAGCTGCCAGTTCCGGGCCGTGAAGAATTTGCCCGGGCAACCGCCTTCCGGCTGGATGGCGCCGGTGTGGATGCCGGGCCCGCCGCCGAAGTGCAGGCCGCAGGCCGGCAAATTGGGCACCGCCAGCCGCCAGCGGCCCGCCATATCGACCTGCGGCGCCGGCGGCGCCGCGGCCTCGCCCAAGGACAATTGCTGGCCGGCGCATCCAGCCAGCGTCAAAACGATCAAAAGCCCCCCGGCGATGCGAAGTGTCGTCATTCCAGGTTGCTTTCTCACTTCATGGTTGGGATCACGAATTGCGCGCCTTCCTTCAGGCCTTGCGGCCAGCGCGACGTCACGGTCTTGGTTTTGGTGTAGAAGCGGATGGAATCCGGCCCGTGCTGATTGAGGTCGCCGAAGCCAGAGCGCTTCCAGCCGCCGAAGGTGTAGTAGGAGAGGGGAACGGGGATGGCGAAGTTCACGCCCACCATGCCGACCTCCACGCGCTTGCAGAAGTCGCGTGCGGTGTCGCCGTCGCGGGTGAAGATGGCGACGCCGTTGCCGTACTCGTGTTCGGTCGGCAGCCGCACCGCTTCCTCGTAGTCCTTGGCGCGCACCACCGAGAGCACTGGGCCGAAGATCTCGTCCTTGTAGATCTTCATGTCGGGGGTTACCTCGTCGAACAGGCAGCCGCCCATGAAGAAGCCCTTCTCGTAGCCCTGCATTTTGAAGCCGCGGCCGTCGACTTTGAGCTTGGCGCCTTCCTTGACGCCGATGTCGACATAGTCACGCACGCGATTGAGCGCGGCCTGCGTCACCAATGGCCCGTAGTCGGCGTTGTCGTCGTTGGAGGGGCCGATCTTGAGGTTTTCGACACGCGGGATCAGCTTATCCATTAGGGCGTCGGCGGTCTTCTGGCCGACCGGCACCGCGACCGAGATCGCCATGCAGCGCTCACCGGCCGAGCCGTAGCCGGCACCGATCAGTGCGTCGACCGCCTGGTCCATGTCCGCGTCGGGCATCACGATCATGTGATTCTTGGCGCCGCCGAAGCACTGCACGCGCTTTCCGTTCGCGCAGCCGGTGGCGTAGATGTACTCGGCAATGGCGGATGAGCCGACGAAGCCGATCGCCTGGATTCGGCGGTCGTTGAGAATTGTATCGACTGCTTCTTTGTCGCCGTTCACGACGTTGAGCACGCCTTCCGGCAGGCCGGCCTCCAGGAACAGTTCAGCGATGCGCATCGGCACCGACGGGTCGCGCTCGGACGGCTTGAGGATGAAGGCGTTACCGCAGGCCAGCGCGGGCGCGGCCTTCCATAGCGGGATCATGGCCGGGAAGTTGAACGGCGTGATGCCAGCGACGACACCGAGCGGCTGGCGCATGGAATAAAGGTCGATGCCGGGGCCGGCGGCCTCGGTGTATTCGCCCTTCATCAGGTGTGGGATGCCGCAGGCGAACTCGACGACTTCCAGCCCGCGCTGGACGTCACCGCGCGCGTCGGGAACGGTCTTGCCGTGCTCGGAGGACAGGAGCTTGGCCAGGTTCTCGTAGTCCTTATTGGCCAGTTCGAGGAATTTCATCATCACGCGAGCGCGACGCTGCGGATTGGTGTTGGCCCAGCCGACCTGGGCCGCTTCCGCCACCGCGATGGCGTGCTCGACCTCGGAATGCTTTGCCAGCGCCACCTTGGCCTGCACCTCACCGGTATTGGGATCGAAAACGTCGCCGAAGCGGCCCGAAGCCCCTTTCACATGCTTGCCGCCGACAAAATGACCGATCTCACGCATGGGATATTCCTCCGAAATTCAGGGGCTAGTGCCGCCGATTTAAAGTTCCTGCATCGCTTGCCGCAACTCCATTCAGGAACTTCAAATCGAAAGCGGTACTAGAATCATAGACTTGCTCGTGCCCCCCTTTGCTTCCGAAGTTCGTGTCAGAGGACGCCGTCATGTATCACGAACTTCGGAAGCGGTGCACTAGCGGCCGACCCGGGCGGGTCCGGCAGGGAATTTGCGGCGATTTTGGCAGTTTTTGGCCGCCCGGTCACGGGCCGTGGGGGGTTCCACGCTTCACGCTCGATTAGGCTTTACCCCTCCTTAACAGCGCCAGTCTAGGGTCAGGTCATTGCAGTGGCGTGGCGTCATCGGCAGCCGGTGGCGTTTGTGGAGTAGGTCATGGATATCGCGACAGGTCTGGGTCTCCTGGCGGGCATCACGGTTGTTTCAGTCGTGATCCTAATGGGCGGCGACTTGGAGATGTTCGTCAGCGAGCATGCGTTCATCGTAATTTTCGGTGGATCGTTCGCCGCCACGCTGATCCGCTTCCCGTTTTCCTCCTTCGTCCATGGCGTCCCGCTCGGCGCTAAATTTGCCTTTTCGCTGCGCCGGATGAGCCAGCGCGACCTGGTCGAAGAGATCGCGGGGCTGGCCGAGGTCGCCCGCAAGGAAGGCCCGATGGGACTGGAAAAAGTCGACATCGAGGATCCATTCCTGGCCAAGGGCATTCGCTTCGTGGCCGACGGTTACGACGCCAACTTCATCCGCGACAATCTCGAGCGCGATCGCGACAACTTCCTCACTCATCTCGACGAAGGCCAGAAGATTTACCGCGCCATCGGCGACTGCGCGCCGGCCTTCGGCATGATCGGTACGCTGATCGGCATGGTGCAGATGTTCGCTAACATGACGGACCCGTCCAAGCTCGGCCCCTACATGGCGACGGCGCTGCTGGCGACCTTCTACGGCGCCGCGCTCGCCAACTTGTTCTGTCTGCCGATTGCCGACAAGCTGCATCTCAAGCTGGTTGACGAGGAGGTCAACCGCACCCTGATCATCGACGGCATTCTGATGATCCGCGAGGCCAAGAGCCCGACCTTGGTGCGCGAGATGTTGCTCGCCTATCTGCCGGAAAAGCATCGCCACAGCGATGAGGAGGAGGACGAGGCAGAGGAGGAGGCGGTGCCGGCTTGAACGGCCGGTAGCCGCCGCGACATCTCATGGCGCGACGCAAGGAATCCCACGCCGGCGGTCACGGCTGGTTCGTGACCTTCGCGGATCTCATGGGTCTGCTCGTCAGCTTCTTCGTGATGCTGGTCGCCTTTTCGACACAGGATCAGGCCAAGCTGCAGGTGGTCGCGGGCTCCATGCGCGATGCTTTCGGCGTGCAGGACAAGGTGCGTTATTCCGGCGTCATCGAGGTGCTCGGTCTGCCGACACGGCCGAAGCTGAAAAACGCCGCCCAAATCGATCCGACAGAAGCCTCCTCCACGCCGTCCCCGAACGAGCATAACCACCAACGCACCTATGGCGCGCGTTTCAAGAAAGACCGTGCCTTTTCGCTGGCCGCTGCCTCGCTGCGCCAAGCGCTGCAGGACATGCCGGACATCACGCAGGCATCCAAGCACATCATGTTCGAGGAAACCAAGGACGGCCTGAACATCGAGATCGTTGACCAGGACGGACGCTCGATGTTTGCGGCCGGCTCGAAAAAGCCCTTGCCGCGGACCCGCAGGCTGATCGCCGCGCTGGCGCCGCAGCTCAAATCGATGCCCTACCGCGTCAAGATTATCGGCCATACCGCTTCCTCAAAGATACCGCCCGAACCCGGCTACGGACCGTGGGACTTGTCTGCCGACCGCGCCAACGCTGTCCGCGAAATCCTGCAAGAGCAGGGGGTGCCGAACGGGCATATTTTTGAGGTGGCCGGAAAGGCCGACACCCAGCCGTTGTTTCCAGACAACCCCTACATGGCGCCGAACCGCCGGGTGACCATCACCCTGATGCGGGAAGCACCGCCGATCCCTCCCGATTTGACCCCCTAAATCCCCTGAGATGCGGGACCCGCCGGGGCGTTCCGGGGCATTTCGGTGCGGAGAAACGCCGGTATTGCCTGATGCCTTGCAGTGATATAGAGCGCGCCTTCCAGTGCGGTGGATTTGAAGTTCGTTCCAACATTTGTCGCGAGTTTAAAAACGAACTTCAAATCCAAAACCGCACTGGAATTATAAAGTTGCCAGTGTCCTTTCCAATCCGAAGCCCGTACGGAGGAAGCTGGACAATCTGACGAACTTCGGATTCGGGACACTAGCCCCAGGCGAGACCCAAACAAGCGCAATGAGTGATGGTTTGAACGCCAGCCCGGCTTCCGCCGAAGCCACCAGGGGCCATGATCAGGCTCACCCGAGCTTTGTGGCTCTGACGCTCGGCAGCGTCGGAGTGGTCTACGGCGACATCGGCACCAGCCCGCTCTACGGCTTGCGCGAGGCGGTGATCGCGGCCGCTAACAACCATGCGGTGACGCGCGGCATCATACTTGGCGTCTTGTCGCTGATCTTGTGGGCGCTGATCACCACGGTGACGTTGAAATACGTGCTGATCCTGCTGCGCGCCGACAACAACGGGGAAGGCGGCACGCTCTCGCTGACAGCGCTGGCGAGCCGCGCAATCGGCCGGCGCACCACGCTCATCTTCATCATCGGCATTATAGGCGCCTCGATGTTCCTCGGCGATTCGATGATCACGCCAGCGATCTCGGTGTTGTCGGCGGTGGAAGGTTTGAAGCTCGCCAGCCCCGCCTTTGCCGAATATGTAGTGCCGCTCGCGGTGGTGATTTTGATCGCGCTGTTTGCGGCGCAGAGCCACGGTACCGCCAAGGTGGCCTCTTTCTTCGGCCCCGTCATGGTGGTGTGGTTCATCTCGTTGGCGATCGTCGGCGCGCTGCATATCAGCGACGACCCGACGGTGCTCTATGCGATCAATCCGCTCTACGGCATCGAATTTCTGCTCGAACACGGCATCATCGGTCTGGTGACGCTCGGTGCCGTGTTCCTTTGCGTTACCGGCGGTGAGGCGCTCTATGCGGATCTCGGTCATTTCGGTCGCAAGCCGATTCAGACCGCGTGGCTGTGTCTGGTGCTGCCGGCGCTCTTGATCAATTATTTTGGACAGGGCGCCAAGGTGCTCGCCGATCCGGCGGCGATCGAAAATCCGTTTTACCGCATGGTGCCGGACAGTGTGCTGCTGCCGATGATCGTGCTCGCCACCGTGGCGACTGTTATCGCGAGCCAGGCGGTGATTACCGGCGCCTATTCGCTGGTGCACCAGGCGATCCAACTCGGCTTGTTGCCGCGGCTCACCATCCTGCATACCTCGGCCTCGCATGTCGGTCAGATTTATATCCCGCGCGTAACCATCGCGCTTCTGGTCGGCGTGCTGATGCTGGTCGGCCTGTTTCGGACGTCGAGCGCGCTGGCCTCGGCCTACGGCATTGCGGTCGCGACAACCATGGTGGTGGACGGCCTGCTCGCCTTCATTGTCATATGGAAATTGTGGCGCTGGAAGCTGTGGCAGGCGGTCGCCCTCATCCTTCCGTTCGTCGTTATCGACGTCACATTCTTTTCGGCTAATTTTCTCAAACTGTTCGAGGGCGCATGGCTTCCGCTGCTGTTCGGCGCCACCATGGTGTTGATCATCCTGACCTGGCGGCGCGGCACCGCGCTGCTGATCAATAAGACGCGGCGCACCGAGGTGCCGTTGGAAACTCTGTTCCGCAACCTCGAAAAGAAGCCGCCGCATATCGTGCCAGGTACCGCGGTTTTTCTGACCAGCGATCCGGAATTTTCACCGACCGCGCTGTTGCACAATCTCAAGCACAACAAGGTGCTGCACGAGCAGAACGTCATCCTGACCGTGATCACCGCCGATACGCCGCGCGTGCCGGAGGAAGACCGCGTCAAGATCACGCCGTTGTCGGAGCACTTCTCGCGGGTAGCGTTGAAGTTCGGCTATATGGAGCAGCCTAACGTGCCCAAGGCGTTGGCGATCGCGCGCAAACACGGCTGGCAGTTCGACATCATGTCGACGTCTTTCTTCCTGTCGCGGCGCTCGCTGAAGCCATCGCCGCAGTCGGGCATGCCGGGCTGGCAGGACCATTTGTTCATCGGCCTGGCGCGCTCGGCGAGCGACGCCACCGACTTCTTCCAGATTCCGACCGGACGGGTGGTGGAGGTCGGCACGCAGGTGGCGGTGTAGGCTTGAGCCTCAGTCGGCGGCCCGCAGCCGGTAGCCGACGCCGGTCTCGGTCAGGATGTATTCCGGGCGCTCGGGATCGAGTTCGATCTTCTGCCTCAGTTGGCGGACGTAGACCCGCAGATATTGCGCGTCGGTCGTCTGATCCCATAGCTCGCCCAACAGAAACTTGTGGGTGAGCACCTTTCCGGCATGCTGCACGAGCACGCGCAACAAATCGTATTCCTTCGGCGAAAGCTTGATTTCGCTCTCGCGCGTTTTGACGATGCGGCGCACGAGATCGACCGAAAGCTCGCCGGTCCGGAACACCGGCCGCTCGCCGTGAACCTGCAACTGATGGCGCAGCGCCGCCCGCATGCGCGCCAGAAGCTCGTTCATGCCGAATGGCTTGGTCACATAATCGTCGGCGCCGCTATCGAGCGCTTCGACCTTGCCCGGTTCGTCACCCCGGCTCGACAAGACGACGATAGCCGCGCCTTCGCTTTGGGCCCGGAGCGCGCGCAACAGATCGAGGCCTTGCATGTCGGGCAGGCCCAGGTCGAGGATGACCACATCCGGATGCCGCGCCATCAGGTCGAGAGCGCATTTTCCGTTCGGGGCTTCGAGAACCTCGTAGCCCTCCGTCGCCAGTCCCATCCGCAGCAGCTTGCGGATCGGCGGCTCATCGTCGATGACGAGCACGGTGTGGGCCCCCGCGCTCATGCTGCCTCGTCCAGGCGTTCAGATGCGTCCGGCACCGGCAAACGGATTGAGAACACGGCGCCGCTGCGATCGGGGCGATTGGCCGCGGTGATCGTGCCCCGCATTGCCTCCACGAACCCGCGCGAAATTGCGAGACCCAGTCCGGTTCCGGCGCGGACGCGGTCGCCCTTCTGCGCGCGGTAGAACTTGTCGAAGATGTGATCGAGGTCGGCGGCCGGGATCCCGTCGCCTTCGTCCAGGACCTGTAGCAGCACGAAATCGCCCTCACGCCTGCTCATGAGCGTGATCGTCGTGCCCGGTCCCGCATACTTTCCGGCGTTGTCGAGGAGATTGAAGAGGATCTGCTCGAACAGTACGGCGTCCAGGTCCAACATTGGCAGATCGTCGGCGAGGTTGAGCGAGACTTTATGCAACGCCAGCATGGTCCTGGCGCGCCGCAAGACGCTGCCGACGATCTCGTGCAGGTCATGGCGGGCGATGTTCGGAACCACGGCGCCGGCTTCGAGCTTCGTCATATCGAGCAGATTGGCAATGAAGCGATTCAAGCGTTCGGACTCGTCGATGACCGTCGCCAGCAGGTCGGCCTTCTGTTCGTCGCTCAGCTTGCCGGCAAAATCGCGCAGGGTTCCGGCCGCGCCGAGAACCGCGGCAAGCGGCGTCTTGAGATCGTGGGATATCGAGGTCAAAAGCGCCGAACGCAGGCGCTCCGTCTCGATGGTGCGTTTGACCCGTTCCATGTCCTCGACCAGATGCACGCGTTCGATAGCAAGCGCGCTCTGGTCGATCAGCGCCTCGAGCAGCCGCCGTTCTCCCGCCGAGAGCAGCGGCCCTGTCCGATCGCTGTCGATCCCCACCACGCCGATGACGCCTCGGCCCGTCCGCATCGGGAGGAAAAGGCGCCTGGCCTCAGACAGCAATTCGCAGCCGCGGCCGGCAGGACCGTCTTGCCGCCACGCCCAGCGCGCGGCGGCCAAGTCGGCATCGTCCAACTGGTCTTCCGGCGGATAGCCCGCTTTCACCACGATGTCGTCGTCTTCGGGCAGCATCAGCACCACTCGGACATTCAGCATCAAGGCGGTCTGATAAGCGGTCGCCCACAGCACGTCGTCGAGAGTGCCGGTACCGGCGAGCTTGCGGCTGAAGGTGTAGAGCAATTCGGTCGTGCGCGCGCGCTCCATCGCCGAGATGGCCTGCACCCGCGCATGAGCGGCGACATTCGAGACGACGATGGCGACGATCGTGAAGAAGACGACCGAAACGATGTTGGCGGGTTCGTCGATCGAAAACGTGTAATAGGGTGCGGTGAAGAAAAAATTATAGCACAGCGAGGAAACTACGCTTACCGCCAGCGACGGCCAAAGCCCGAACCGCACCGCAATCCCGACCACGGCCGTGAGGAAGACCAGGGCGATATTGTTCGCGCCGATCCACGGCCACAGAAGCAGTCCGGCACCGACGGCGCCGGCGACAGCGAGCATCGAGAAAATGTACGCACGCGGATCAAGCGCTTCGGCATGGAAGGGGAGCGGAAATCCGGCAATGCGGCCGAAGGCTTTTGCTTTCGGCGCAGCGCGTCCGGACGAATATCCGCGGGGTTGGTGCATGGCGTTTGCCCGTCCAGGCCATCAGGGACCCGAACCGTGAAAGCGATGGCACGGCGCACCCCTCAGATCAAGCAAAGCTCTCTTTATACGAGGCATGGCCAATTCTTATACGATTTTTATATTGAGGACGGCCGTGTCCTCTGGATTCCCTATGCGGCCCACATCCATGTTCTGCCCGCGGTCGCAGCGGGCGATCGCTGTCGAAGGTGCTGGCCGTGTCGCCACTCGGAAGCCAAGAACCGGATCGCGAGGATCGCGTGTTTCAGGCCCTTCGCTTGGCCACGTGGCTCACGCCGGCGCTGTTTTCCAGGGTCGTGACGGATGTCTGCACGCGGCTTGCGGCGGCGTCGCGGACGAACCCCGTTGAGCGGCTCGCCCATTTGGTTTTGGCCGAGGCCTGGACCGACGCAGCGCTGTTCCTGATCGAGCTTGAGCTGCCGCGATGGCGCGTTCGCCGCCTGATCTACGACGGTGGCGAATGGATGTGCTCGCTGTCACGCCAGCCCGGCATTCCCATCGAGACTGACGATGCCGCCGATGGGTGGCACGGGATAATGCCGATCGCGATCCTGCTGTCCTTCGTCGAGGCCAAGCGCCTGGTGACAGCGGACGGGTTCGCCAGGCCTGCGTCCGTGCCGCAAGTCAAACCGACGATTGTCCATCCGTTCTGCTGCGACAATTTCGGGTGAAGTCAGGGCCATTCCATTGAATGTCAACGCGGGAGCCCAGCCCTTCGTCAAAGATCCATGGGCAAAGGTGGCGAGAACAATGACGATGAATGTTGTCGATCAAGTCGAAGACAAGGCCGCAGATGTCGCAGACCGGCACCGCGGGGCGCCGTGCCAGGTTCTGGGCATTGGCGCTCGGCAGCATCGGCGTCGTCTACGGCGACATCGGCACCAGCCCGCTCTATGCGGTGCGCGAGTCGGTATGGGCGGCGGTCGGGAAGAACGCGCCGGCGAGCGAGCCGGTGGTGCTCGGCATCCTGTCGCTGATCATCTGGGCGCTGCTGATCGTTGTCACCGCCAAATACGTGCTGATCCTGCTGCGCGCCGACAACAAGGGCGAGGGCGGCACGCTGGCGCTGATGGCATTGGCGTCGCGCGCGCTCGCCGGCCGCGCCGGACCGGTGATCCTGCTCGGCATCATCAGTGGCGCGTTGTTCTACGGCGATGCCATCATCACGCCGGCGCTGTCGGTGTTGTCGGCGATCGAAGGCCTGAAGGTGGCGACGCCGGCCTTCGACGATTTCGTGGTGCCGATCACGGTTGTCATTCTGATCGCGCTGTTCGCGGTGCAGTCGCGCGGCACCGCCAAGGTGGCGGCGTTCTTCGGCCCGATCACGCTTCTCTGGTTCTTCGTGATCGCGGCGGCCGGCGTCTGGCACGTGGCAAAGAACCCGGTGGTGCTGTTGGCGTTCAATCCGTGGCACGGCATCAGCTTTCTCGTGCATCACGGCGTCATCGGGCTGTTCACCCTCGGCGCCGTGTTCCTGGTGGTGACTGGTTCGGAAGCGCTTTATGCCGATCTTGGCCATTTCGGCCGCGGGCCGATCCGCTTCGCCTGGCTGACGGTGGTGCTGCCGGCGCTGGCGATCAATTATCTCGGGCAGGGCGCGCTGGTGCTGGCCGATCCGAAGGCGATCGCCAATCCGTTCTTCCTGTTATTTCCGAAATGGGCGCTGCTGCCGATGGTGCTGCTGGCCACTGCCGCGACCGTGATCGCGAGCCAGGCGGTGATCACCGGCGCCTATTCGCTGACGCAGCAGGCGATCCAGCTCGGCCTTTTGCCGCGGCTGGAAATCCGCCACACCTCGGAGGCGCTGTTCGGGCAAATCTACATGCCGCGCGTCAACGCGTTGCTGCTGCTCGGCGTGCTGCTGCTGGTGGCGCTGTTCCGCTCGTCGAGCGCATTGGCTTCGGCCTACGGCATCGCCGTCACCGGCACCATGGTGGTGACTGCGCTGATGGCGTTCATCGTCATCCGACGGGTGTGGCGCTGGCCATTGATCGCGACCGCGGCCTTGATCGTGCCGTTCCTTTTCATCGATCTCACCTTCCTGTCGGCCAACCTGCTGAAGGTGGTCGAGGGCGGTTGGCTGCCGCTCGCTCTCGGCGGTGTGGTGATGACGGTGATGTACACTTGGCGGCGCGGTACGCGCATTCTACTTGCGAAAACCCGCAAGTCGGAAATACCGCTCGAGTCGCTGGTGGCCAAGCTCGAGAAGAAGGCGCCGCCGACGGTGCCGGGCACTGCGGTGTTCCTCACCAGCGATCCGGAATTCGCGCCGACCGCGCTATTGCACAGCCTCAAGCATTACAAGGTACTGCACGAGAAGAACGTCATCCTCACCATCGAGACGTCCGACACACCGCGGGTCGACCCCGCCGAGCGGGTGCGCATCGCGCCGGTGGGAGAGACCTTCTCGCGGGTGATCCTGCGCTTCGGTTTTATGGAGTCGCCGAACGTGCCCAAAGCGCTGGCGATCGCGCGCAAGCTCGGCTGGCAGTTCGACATTATGTCGACGTCGTTCTTCCTGTCGCGCCGCTCGCTTAAGGCTGCGGCGAAATCCGACATGCCGCCCTGGCAGGACCGGCTGTTCATCGCGCTCAGCCGGTCTGCCAACGACGCCACCGACTATTTCCAGATCCCGACTGAGCGGGTGGTGGAGGTGGGAACCCAGGTGGCGGTGTAGGCCCATCGCGGTCCTTCCCGTGTGGCGGGATTCCGGCTAGAAGCCGGGCGCGGGACAAGGGAGTAGGGCTCAAATGGCCGAAAAGATGCCGCGTGCCGACGAGGTGACCAACCTAACCCCCGAGGAGGTGGCGGCGGGCTTGCGCGAGGGGCGCATGCTGCTGGTAGACGTGCGCGAGCCGAACGAGACAACGGTCGAGACCTATCCGGACGGGGTGATCGTGCCGCTGTCGCGCTTCGACCCAGGCGCCATTCCCGACCCGGAGGGCAAGGAGGTGGTGTTCGCCTGCCGCTCCGGGCGGCGCTCGGTGACCGCCTCGCTCGTCTGCCAGGACCGCGGCTTGCCCTACCGCTGTCATCTCGCCGGCGGTATCATCGCTTGGAAGGCAGCCGGACTTCCGACCAAACGCGATAACTGATCCTTTTGGGGATTCCCACATGCGCCGAACGCTTCTGATCGCCGCCCTGGCGGCGGCCGCGACCTTCGTGTGTGCCGGCCTTGCCGCCGCGCGAGAGCGCGTTGTCAATGTCTACAACTGGTCGGACTACATCGATCCGGCCGTATTGAAAGAGTTCACCGCCAAGACCGGCATCAAGGTGCGCTACGACACATTCGACGCCAACGAGACGCTGGAGACCAAGCTGCTCGCTGGCCATTCCGGCTACGACGTGGTGGTGCCGACCGCCTACTTCCTGCAGCGGCAGATTCAGGCCGGCGTGTTCCAGAAGCTCGACAAGAGCAAGCTGCCGAACATCAAGAACGTCTGGCCGGAGATCGCCAAGCGGCTGGCGCACTACGATCCGGGCAATCAATACGCCGTCAACTACATGTGGGGCACGACCGGCATCGGGTACAACGTCAAGGCCATGAAGCAGCGGCTCGGCGCCAACGCCAAGATCGACAGCTGGGACGCGGTGTTCAACCCGGAGAACCTCGCCAAGTTCAGGGACTGCGGCGTGCATATGCTGGACTCGTCGAGCGATATCATGCCGGCGGCGCTGCACTATCTCGGGATCGATCCGAACTCGACCAAGCCCGCCAATCTCGAGAAGGCGGCCAACCTGCTCATCAAGGTCAGGCCGTCGGTGCGCAAGTTCCATTCCTCGGAATACATCAACGCGCTCGCCGGCGGCGAAATCTGCCTGGCGGTCGGCTGGTCGGGCGACATCCTGCAGGCCAAGAACCGCGCCAAGGAAGCCAAGCACGGCGTCGATATCGCCTACGTGATCCCGAAGGAAGGCACGCAGATGTGGTTTGACAATCTGGCGATGCCGAAGGACGCGCCGCACCCGGCGGAAGCTTACGCCTTCATCAACTTCATGCTCGATGCGCAGGTCGCGGCCAAGAACAGCAATTTTGTCTCCTACGCCAACGGCAATCTGGCGAGCCAGAAATACATCGACAAAGCGGTGCTCGACGATCCCGGCGTCTATCCCGGACGCGGCCACCATGGCCAAGCTCTATACGATCAACGCGCTCGGGCCCGCAGGCGCAGCGCCTGATCAACCGGCTGTGGACCAAGGTGAAGACGGGGCAATAGGCATCACCGCCAGCGGCGATGCTGCCAGAGCCATTGCTCGGGGTGTTCGCGGATCCAGCCCTCGATCATGCTGATGATGACCTGCGTGGTGCCCGCGACGTCGAAGTTGCCCGTCGGCGTCGCGTGCCGGCGTGATGGCTTCGGTGAGTTCGACGCTGAAGCGGTGGCCCGGCAGGCGCACGATGCGCATGCCGTGGATCGGACAATCCCTATGCTGGGCGAGGCGAGCGAGCAGCGGATTGGCCATGGTGCGGCGGCCGAAGAAGGTGACTTCGACGCCGCGCACGTAATACTGGTCGACCAGCATGCCAACGTGGGTGCCACGGCCGAGCGCGTGCGCGATCTTCACCGGCGCCACCATGGCAGTCGGGATTAGCGTGCCCATGATGGGGCCGCGGGTCTTGCTGAGCCAGCGGTCGATGGCGGCGATATTGGGCCGGCGATAAAGCGCCGCGTTATCGATCGTGGTGGCGGCGGCGCAGATGGCGGGCAGTTCCCAGTTGGCGAGATGGGCGGCGAACACCAGCGCCGGCTTGCCGTCGTCGCGCAACTGTTCGAAACGCGTGAGCGATTCCGCGTCGATGTCGAAACGGGAGGATCGCTCCGGGTGGGCGAAATCGTAATCCCACAGTCTGTCGAGATGGGCGAACTCGACGCCGACGCGGCCGAGATTGTCCCAGGTGCCGCGCAAGATGCGCTCGATCTCGGTGGCGGATTTTTCGGGAAAGGCGGCGGTGAGGTTGGCGCGGGCGATCTTGTGCTCGCGCAGCCAGGGGCCGATTCTGCGCATCAGCCAGCCGGCGAAGTCGGCCATCTTGTCGGGGTCGGTGAGACGCATGAGCCGCAGCGCGCCGACGACGATTGCGCCGACGAGGGCGTCGCCGGCACGCTTGAGAGTGCGGCGCAGGCGCAGGGTTGTCCGCTGGACTGTGTGGGGCATCCGGGTGCCCTCTAGAAATGTACGATGACTTTGCCGAACACCTGCCGGCTTTCGAGCCGCGCCAAGCCCTGTTCGAAATCGGCAAGCGCGAACTCACTATCGATGATTGGCGACATGCCGGCGGCCATCTTGGACAGGCTGTCACGGATGTTGCGCATCTGGCAGCCGAACGAGCCGAAAATCTTGTACTGCTGCTGGAAGAGCTGCATCAGATTGATGGTGACGGTCGGCCCGGCGGTGGAACCGCAGGTGACCAGCCGTCCGCCGCGCTTGAGGCAGAGCAGCGAGCCGTTGAAGGCCTCGCCGCCGACGTGCTCGAACACGACGTCGACGCCCTTCTTCTTGGTGAGCTTGCGGGTAACGCCCTCGAAGCGCTCGGTCTTGTAGTTGATGACGTGATCCGCGCCGAGCGCCTTGGCCTTCTCGGCCTTGGCGTCGTCGCCGACGGTGGTGATGACGGTGCAGCCGAGCGCCTTCGCCATCTTGATCGCGACCGAACCGATGCCGGAGCCGCCGGCGTGGACGAGCACGGTTTCGCCGGGCTTGAGCTTGGCGTTGTCGAACAACATGTGCTCGGTGGTGCCGAAGGCGATGGGCGCGCAAGCGGCATCGCGCAAGGAGACGCCATCGGGCACGGGGATGACGAGCCGCGCCGGCAGATTGATCAGCTCGCGGGCGAAGCCGTCGATGTGGAAGCCCATGATGCCGCCGACATTCTCGCACAGGTTATCGCGGCCCTCGCGGCAGGCGGGGCAGGTGCCGCAGGTCATGGCGCCGTACATTACCGTCTTGTCGCCGGGCTTGAAGTTCTTGACCCCGGCGCCGACTACGGCGATCTCGGCGGAGGCTTCCGCGCCGACCACCAGCGGCAATTGCCGCTTGGCGAAGGCCATGCCGCGGTAGCCCCAGACGTCGAGATGGTTGAGCGCGACTGCCTTGATGCGTACCTGCACTTCTCCGTCGCCGGGTCGCTGAGGATCGGGCAGGTCGGCCAGTTCAAGCTTGCGGTCGGCGATCAGGCGGAGGGCGCGCATGACGAGCTTTTACTCACCCGTTCGTCCCCGCGGAAGCGGGGACCCAGGCTATGTTGTTACTGGATTCCCGCTTGCGCGGGAATGAACGGAGTGTGGCGCAGCGCACGCAATATCATCACAGGCGGGTACATCGTTCACGCCGGCTCGCGCCCCATCACCAGCGAGACATTCTGTCCGCCGAACCCGAAGGAATTGGAAATGGCGTGGCGCATCTTGGCATCGCGCGCCTTGTTGGGTACCACGTCAAGCGGGATCGCCGGGTCCGGTAGGTCATAATTGATGGTGGGGGGAATGCGCTGGCGGTCGAGCGTTATCAGCGTGATCACGGCTTCGACCGCGCCGGCTGCCGACAGGCTGTGGCCGATCATCGACTTGTTGGAGGAGACCGGAATGTCCTTCATGCGATCGCCGAAAACGGCGGCGAGCCCCACGTACTCCATCTTGTCGTTTTCCGGGGTGCTGGTGCCGTGGGCATTGACGTAGTCAATGTCCTCAGGGCTCAGGCCGGCATCCTTCAGCGCGTTGGCGATGCAGCCGATGATCGGCTTGCCGTCGGGGCTCGAGCGGGTTCGGTGGAAGGAGTTCCGCCATCTCGCCGGCGCCCTCGATGACGCCGAGGATCTTGGCGCCGCGCGCTTTCGCGGATTCGTAGCTTTCCAGCACCAGCGCGCCGGCGCCTTCGGCCATCACGAAACCGTCGCGGTTCTTGGAGAACGGCCTGGCGGCGCCCTGCGGGTTGTCGTTACTGCTGGTTGACAGTGCAGACAGAAGCGAAAAGCGGATCAGCGCTTCCGCGTTGATTGAGCCGTCGGTACCGATGCAAAGCGCGGCGTCGGTCTCACCGCGCTGGATCGCCTCGACGCCGAGCTGGATGGCGCTGGCGCCGGAGGCGCAGGCGGTCGATAGCGAAATCGGCGAGCCCTTGGTGCCGAACGTGTCGGCGAGATGGTTGGCGACCGAGCCGAACAGGAAGCGCTCGTGATAGGCGGGAAACTCCGCGCTCACGCGCAACAGGTCGTCATAGGTCACCTGGTCGTTGGCGCCGGAGCGGGCGCCGACCTCGATACGTTGCGTCCAGTCCATTTCGATCGGCGGCACGGCCAGGAAGAGGGGGCCGGGGAAATCGCCGCGCGCGCCGATGCCGGATTCGGCGACGGCTTCTTCGGCGGCGAGCATCGCGAAGCTTTCCGACAGCGCGGCGGAGTTGGGCTGCGGCGGCAGATAATTGATGGTGCCGGCGATCTTGGTGCGCAGGCCTTCGGTCGGGAAACGGGTGATGGCGTGGATGCCGGATTCGCCGGCGGTGAGGCGGGCCCAGTTGTCGATCTTGCTGGCGCCAAGCGAGGTGACGAGGCCCATGCCCGTCACTACCACGACCGGCCGGCCCTTATTGTCCTTCGGTGACGCCATGGTTGCTCTCCTCAGACCCGCTCGACCAAGGCGAGGCCTTCGCCCCGCCAATGCCCGACGCCGGTCACCAGGACCTGTTGCAGGTCCCCGCTCATCGGCTTTTCCAGCCCGGACGAGTCACAGGGCGGGAACAGACTAGCATGGCTGACCGCGACCGCCGCCAGGGCGATATTCATGACGAATTGCGGCTCCAGGCCGTGTCCGAGATAGGAACCGGTGGCACGGACGGCAAGATCGGCATGTTCGGCGAGAAAGGCACGCTCTTCCGAAGTGGCTGGCTCCGCGCCGGTGGCGCCGGAGATAACCGCGGCGTGGCCGGATTTGATGCTCGCCCTGAGCTTGTCCCACGCGCGCGCGAGCGCGGCGGTGACCGTTCCCGGTTTGCGCTTCGAGCGGTCGGACAAAACTGCGGTGAGTTTGGCCAGTGGCTTGGCGCCGCGCGCTTCGGCATGCACCCGGGATTCGATCACCAAAAACGCGCCGAGCGAGCCGAGCGCGAAGCCGGCGTGATCGTGCCGCTCCCACACCGGCGCGTATTCGTCCTTCAGGCTGTGGCGGCCGAATTCGTAGAGCATCAGCAGGTCGGGGCGTTCGCCGTTGTGCGAGCCTCCGACCAGCGCGATGTCGCTCTGGCCCGCGCCAATGCGCGCCAGCGCTACGCGTACCGCGTCAGCGCCGGCGGATTCTTCGCCCATGAAGGTGCGCGACGAGCCCGTTACGCCGTGCACGATGGAGATGTTGCCGGCGAGCAGGTTGGAGAGTTGCGCCAGGAACAAAGTAGGACGCAGGCCGCTCATGAGTTGCTCGTTGATGAACGCCTCGGGATTGTCGGCCTTGGGTGCGCCGCTCAACACCGTGCTGTCGACGGCGAGATCGCGCTCACCGCCGCCAGCGGCAACGATCATGTCCATGTGCGAGAGCACGTCGGCGTTACCTTTGACGCCGGCGGAGTTGAGCGCCAAGCCCGCCGCATAGGTGCCGATGCGCTGCCAGGCTTCCATCTGGCGCTGGTCGCCCTTTTTCGGGATTTGGCTGTCGAAATTGATCGGCGCCAACGGGTGCACCACGAAGGGCGCAAAGCGGGTGCTGTCGGCCACGGGATGCGCCGCCATCAGCTTCTGCCAATGGGCATCCGGACCCTCTCCGAGGCAGGAGACGATACCGATGCCGGTGATGAGAGCATCGCGGGCGGCGTCAGCCATCGGCCAGCGCCTCGTTGCCGGGCAGTCCGATGCGGGCGGCGGTCTCGCGCATTTGCCGGTTCATTTCGTCATTGGGGAATTGCAGCACGCGGAACGTCAGCGACGCGCTGCACACCGGCTTGCCCCCGCAGTCGATCTTCGCCTCGGTCATGGCGTAACCGGAGCCGTCGTGGGCGAGCCCGGCGGTGACGGTCAGGCGCTGGCCGGGCTCGACAAAAGTGCGGAACTTGGCGTCGCGCACCTGCGCCAGGAACGGCATGCGTTCGAAACGGTTGACCGCGACCACAAGCCAGCCGGAGGTCTGCGCCATGCTCTCGATCAAGAGCACGCCGGGCATCAGCGGGTAGCCGGGAAAGTGGCCTTCGAAGATCGTGCTGGTCGTCGGCACGATGGCCTCGGCGCTGATCTTGCGGTCGCTGAGATTGATCTCGGTGATCCGGTCGATCAACTGGAAATACTCAAGGCGCATCGGTGTCGGTCGTGCCTTACGCTCCCTTGGCAGCGACGAGATCGTCGATGCGGGCGCTGAGGTTCTCCAGCACGAAATACTGGTCGGTCGTAGCCTTGCCGTCGTTGACTTCCTGCGTCCACTGCTCGAGCGGCAACTTGATGCCGAACGCCTTGTCGATGGCGAAGGCAATGTCGAGGAAGTCCAGGCTGTCGATACCAAGATCGTTAATGGCGTGGCTCTCGGGCTTGATGGTCTCGCGCGGAATATCGCAGGTCTCTGAGATGATATTGGCGATCGTGTCGAACGTCGAGGACATCGATAACTCTCTGATATATTTTGAATTTTTTGATTCCGACGGTCCGCGCACGAGCCCTCGCGCGGCAGCCCCCGGCATAGGCCTTCCATCGGCATGCGGTCGGCTGCCCGTATACCGAAGCGCAGGAGTAAGTTCAATGGCAGCGGCCATTTGACCGAGGATGGTGGCTAAGAGGGGCGATTTGAGGGGTGTAGCCGGCGTTGGCCACTACCGAAGGCTCATGCCAACCTCGACCGGGGTACAGCCGCGGCGTCCGGATAGGACGCAGTCTTGATCCTTGCGCATCCGCGCCATGGTATCGACCAGCCACAACCCGCCGCCAATCAGCGCGGCGAGGAATAGGAAAGCGGCCACGTTGACAATCATGCGGTGACGATAGTCGTCACCCTCCGCACTGGCTTCGAATTTCGTCAGATCGGCGACCGGCGGTGGTACGGCCGCCGGAGCCTTTGCCCCAAGCCCGCGGCGCAAAGGAACCACGCGTGATTCGAATGAAGAAGGTGATCCGTCGCTCATAAAAACAATCCTAGCACGGCAATTGCTCCACTTCGACGGGAACGCAACCGCACTGATCTGCTCCCTACGCATGGCTTTAGGCCGGAAACGCGCGTTGTCGGCCCATTCTTGATCGGTTTGGGGCAGCCAGCAAAGTTCCTTGTGGTGCGAGACCTGTTGGGGCAAAAAGCCAACCTGGAGCCGGGGACAATCAGCAACAACAGTGGCTCCGCCTTTCGTCGGGGGCGCCAGTTCCCAAGCAGCAAGCACGTCCGTGGGTCGCACCGCGGCGGACAGAAGGTTTTCGTTGCCTTCGTCACCCAGCGAAGGGACGGTTCGGGGTCACGATTGCATTTGCTCCAATCGATCACTGCCTTTGCCAACGTTGCCGCCTTCGACCTGTCCGGTCTGGCGAAGGTCACGTCATTGCTGGTGCTGCCCTTTGCCCACGAGGACCTCGCCATCATTCTCGGCGGCTACATCATCGTGAATCACCTGATGCCGACCCCGTTGGTGGCGATAAGTATCTATGGCGGCATGGTGGCAAGCGACTTCGCGCTCTACGGATTGGGGGCGGCTGCGCGACGGGTGCCCTGGCTCAATCGCTACGCGGTCGACGCGCGTGTGCGCCGCTTCGGCGAGGCGCTCAAACGTAACGTTTTCGGGCTGGTGCTGCTGTGCCGGGTGGTGCCGGGGGTGGTGTTCGTCGCTTTCGTCGCCTGTGGCTGGATGCGGGTGTCGCTTGCCCGCTTCACGGCGGCGAGCCTGGTGGTGTCGGCGCTCTATCTGCCGCTGATGCTCTATCTGGTCATCGAATTCGGCAGCGCGCTTGACGACCATCTTGGCCTTATGGCCTGGCCGATCCTGTTCGGAGCGCTTGCCGCGACCAGCTATGTGCGCCGGCGCGTATTCGCATTTCGCGAACCCGGCGCCCGGGAGGCGACGAGCGAAAGGACGCCGCTCGCGCCTTGCGCCGGAATGCCGCCGCTCGTTGCTGCCGACCGGAAGGTGGCCGCCGCCGAACGCATTCCGCCGACGTTGTTCTATCTGCCGCTGCTGCTCAACTGGCTGCGGCTCGGTCTCGGCAAGCGTTCGCTGACGTTGCCAAGCTCGGCCAATCCGGCGATCGTCACCGGCGGCATGTGGGGCGAAGCCAAGAGCTCGTACTTCTTCGACGTCGCTGCCACCGAACGCCGATGGATCGCCGACTTCGTTGTGGTCAAACGCGGCAGCGGTCCAAACAGCATGCCGTGCGATCTGGCGCGCGCGAAGCGCGCGCTATGCGATGCCGAACTCGATCTTCCGCTGATCGCCAAGCCCAACATCGGCTGGCACGGCCGCGGCGTGCGACGCATTGACGACGAGGCTGATCTCGAACGGTACGTTGCGCATTTTCCAGAGGCTGCCACGCTGATGCTGCAGCGTTACGTGCCCTATGCGGGCGAAGCGGCGGTGCTTTATGCGCGGCTGCCGGGCGAGGCGGCTGGCCGGATCCAGTCGCTCACTTTGCGCTATTTCCCGCATGTGGTGGGCGACGGCCGGCAAACCTTGCGCGAACTGATCGTCGCCGACGAACGGGCGCAGTGGAAGGCGCGGCTGCATCTCGGGGCCGACCCGAGCCATTTCGGACCGAGCCGGCAAGACCTCGACCGCGTTCCTGCGCGCGGGGAGGCAGTGCGTATCGCGCTTATCGGCAATCAGCGCGCCGGTGCGCTTTACCGCGACGGCCGGCGCTATATCACCGCGGCGCTGGAAGCGCGCTTCGACAAAATTGCCCGTAGCATGAGCGAATTCCATTATGGCCGCTTCGACATGCGCTTCGAAAGCCTAGACGCGTTGATGCGCGGCGAGGCGTTCGCGATCGTGGAGTTCAACGGCATCGGCGGCGAGGCTATCGACTGCTGGGATCCGCACCTCGCGGTGCGCGAGGTCTATGGCCGTTTGTTCGCCCAGCAGCGGCTGTTGTTCGAGATCGGTGACGCCAACCGCGCGCGCGGTTTTCGCCCGACGGGGTACGGGGAATTCCTGGCGAGCCTGATACGTCAGAGCCAACTCATCCGCCGCTATCCTTCCTCAGAATAGGTCACCATCCAATCGCCTTCGGCAGCCAGGTGGCGACGCTGGGAAAGAAGAACACCACCAGCACCGCGATTACTTGGATGCCTACGAACGGGATGATGCCGCGATAGATGTCGCGTGTCGTCACCTCCGGCGGCGCTACTCCGCGCAGAAAGAATAGCGACCAGCCGAACGGCGGTGTCAGGAACGAGGTCTGCAGGTTCACGCAGATCAACGTTGCCAGCCACACCAGGTCGGTGTTGGCGTGGATGAAGATCGGCAGGAACAGCGGCACCGCAATGTAGGATATCTCGATCCACTCGATGAAGAAGCCGAGCACGAAAATCAGCCCCATCAAAAACCAGACGCTGGCGTCAATGCCGCCGGGCAGCAATGTGAAGGCATCTTGCACCAGCTTTTCGCCGTGCAGACCGCGAAAGGCCAAGGAAAAGGCCTGGGCGCAGATCAGGATGAAAAGCACCATGGCCGAGATGCGGGTGGTCGACTGCACGGTCTCGCGCAGCACCTTGATGCTCAGCCGGCGGCCGAGCGCAGCCACCAGGATCGATCCGAGCGCGCCCATGGCGGCGGCTTCCGACGGGGCGGCGATGCCTCCGATGATTGAGCCGAGTACAGCGACAACCAGGCCGATCGGCGGGGCCACCACGCGCAACATCTTGCCGGCGAGCTGGGCGCCGGAGACCGCCGCTCGCTCTTCTTCCGAGATCACGGGCACCATGTCGGGCCGGATTATGCCGAGCACCAATACGTAGGCCACATAGATGCCCGCCAGCATCAAGCCGGGGACCATGGCGGCGGCGAACAGCGTGCCGACGGACTGGTTGGTGATGTCGGCGAGGAGGATGAGGATGAGGCTGGGTGGGATGATCTGCCCGAGCGTGCCGGACGCGCAGATGACGCCGCAGGCAAGGCCGCGGTCGTAACCGCGCCGCAACATGCCGGGCAGCGTGAGCAGGCCGAGGGTAACGACGGTGGCGCCAACGATGCCGGTGGTGGCGCCCATCAGCACGCCGACCACGATGATGCCGACGCCCAGGCCCCCGCGGAGACGGCCGGCGGCAAGCCCAATCACATCCATTAGCTCCTCGGCGAGCCTGGACTTCTCGAGCATCACGCCCATGAACACGAACAACGGAATGGCCAGCAGCGTGTAGTTTGTGACCACGCCGAAGATGCGCAGCGGAAGGAGGTTGAACAGGCCGATGCCGAAGCCGAGATAGCCGAACAGGAATCCGGTCGAGGCGAGCGTCAGCCCGACCGGGATGCCGGCGAGCAGCAATCCGAAGAACGCCACCAGCATCAAAATCGACAGTGTTTCAGAGCTCATCGGCGGCGCTCCGGAAAGCGATGGCGGCCTGGATCGCCTGCGACAGCGATTGCAGGAACAGAAGCGCGAAGCCGAGCGGAATCATCGCCTTCATCAGATAGAGCGCGGGCAAGCCGCCTGGATTGGGCGACCCCTCGTTGAGATTCCAGGATTGGACCACGAAAGCGATCGACAGCCAGATCACGAGCAGTGAGAAGATCATCGCGATCACCGCCGAGATGACGTTGATCGCGTGTTTGGTGCGGTCGCTGAAGTTGGCGAACAGCACGTCGACGCGCACGTGCTCGCCATGACGCAGGGCATACGACATGCCGATGAGGGTGAGCGGCACCAGCAGATGCCACTCCAACTCCTGCGACCAGATGTAGCCGATCGACAGGCCATAACGCATGAAGACGTTGGCGCCCATGACGAGCGCCACGGCGAGCGCGAGCCATGAGACGGTTCGGCCGACGAGATCGATGAACGCATCGATCGCGCCGGCCAGCTTGCCGGCAGATGTCACGTCAGGCGCCGAGGATCGTGTCGTAGTAGGGCTTTTCGGAGTACTTCGCCCACTGCTTATAGGTCTTCATATAGTTCCAGTAGGAGTCGTTCACCTTCTTGACGACTGGATCCTTGGTGGCGGCGGCGGCGATGATTTTCGCGTTGGCCGCGCGCAGGGCTTCGACCACGGCGTCGGGCAGTGGTTGGGCATGCACGCCTTGGTTCTTGATCAGGTCGTCCATGGCCTCGGCGTTCACTTTCTGGCACCAGGCTTCGCCGCGTGCGTTGCAGGCCATGCAGGCGTTTTCGACGATCGCCTTGAGGTCAGGCGGCAGCTTGTTCCAAGCGGTCTTGTTGATCGCGACTTCGGAGGCGGTCGCCGTCTCGTGCCAGCCGGTGGTGTAATAGTATTTGGCGACCTTGTGCAGGCCGAGCTGGCGGTCGAGATAGGGGCCAACAAACTCGGCGGCGTCGATGACGCCGCGTTCGAGCGCGGGAAAGATGTCGCCGGGCGCCAGCAATTGGGCGTCGACGCCGAGCGAGCGATAGACTTGGCCGGCGAGGCCCGGGATACGCATCTTCAGACCCTTGAGATCGGAGACCTTCTCGATCGGCTTGCGGAACCAGCCGGTCATCTGCACGCCGGTATTGCCGGCGAGGAAGGGCACCAGATTGAACTTGGCGTAGACCTCGTGCCAGAGTTCGAGTTCGCCGCCATCGTACATCCAGCCGTTGAGGCCGACGAAATTCATGCCGAACGGGACGGCGGCGAAATATTGCGCCGCGAAGCTCTTGCCAGTCCAGAAGTAGGAGTTGGCGTAGTTCATCTCCACAGTGCCGGACGACACCGCGTCGAAGCCGGCGCGCGCCGGAATTAACTCACCGGCGCCGTAAAATTCGATGTTGAGGCGACCATTCGACATCTCCTTGATGCGTTTGACGAGATCTTTTGCGCTGCCGGGGCCCTCTGAATAAAAATAGGCATTCGGCCCGTAAAAGCTGGTCATCTTCCAGCTGAAGGTGGAGGGTTCCGCCTGAACGATCGCCGGAGCGGCGAGCGTGCCGACGGTCCCGGCGACGGCCAGTTTTGTGAAATCACGACGACGCATAAACGTACTCCCGTTGTGTTGGGGATTGCCGGCAAGGGATCGCGCAAAGGGGGAGCAAGCGGCGTGCCATCTGGGAGGCGCCCGCCGTATCGACGCGAATGCGGGAGCTAGCGGCTCGTTAACCGTGCAGTTGCCATCTTAGTGGGCAGCCAGTGGCGCGAATTTGATTACAAAAATTCGGCTCGCATATGACGGACAGGGTGGACGTTGGCGGTGTTCCGTAGGCTTTGCGCCCGTGCGCCCGCGCGCGCCTAAACACTTAGTTTAGATTAAGCCGTTTAAATCGGCCGGATAGCCACCAACCGTTCAAAATATTGTAAATGACTGACGTCCGGCACTTTTCACCTCCACGCGCATCCGAGCCTCGGCGCGTCCCGATGGCGGAAGCTTTGCACAATGATTGGTTGGAGATCTGGTACCAGCCGAAGATCGACCTCAAACGCAAATGTCTGGCCGGCGCCGAAGCACTGGCACGTATCCGCCATCCGGAGGACGGCCTGTTATGGCCCGAAGCTTTTCTGCCGGCGCTTGACGACGAAGAGCTGGCGCAACTCGCCTCGCATGGGTTGCAGACTATTTTGCGCGACTGGGATGAGTTCGCGAACGCCGGCGTCAAGCTGCGGCTTGGCATCAATTTGCCAGTGAGCGCACTGCGGGATGTTCCGATCGCCAGCATCGTTGCCGAGCGTCGGCCGAAAGCAGACGATTGGCCGGGGCTGATCCTGGAAGTGCGCGAGGATCAAATCGTGCGCGACGTCGCGCTCACGCAAGCGCTGGCGCCGGAATTGAAGACGCTGGGCGTGACCATTTCGATTGACGACTTCGGCGCAGGCTACTCGTCTTTTTCCAGTCTACGTGATCTGCCGTTCGACGAACTGAAGATCGACGGTTCGCTCGTAAACGACTGCGCTGTCGACCCCAACAATGCCGCCATCTGTCAGACAGCGATAGATCTCGCGCACCGTTTCGGCAGCGTAGCGGTAGCGGAAGGGGTGGAGAGCATGGCCGACCTGCAGGCGCTGGTGGTCATGGGTTGCGACTTCGGGCAAGGCGTGATGATCGCACCGCCGATGCCAAAGGCACGATTCCTCGGCCTGCTGCACGAGCGCGGCGGTGCCGCGCGTGCGGAACCGCTGGCCGAACTGTCGTCTGCCGCTGCGAGCGGTGTCGCCTAATCGTCCTTTTCCGTCGATCCGCAATTCGAAATGCAGGCGAAGGCGTCCCGGCCCTGCGCTGGGGCTAAGCGCGCGAGCCGGGACGGATGACGGCAAAGCCGTTGCTTACGGCTCACCGCCGAGCGGCAGCAGCGTGCGGTGCCAGGTGCTGTTCACTACCAGCGCCATGCCGGTGTAGAACGCGAGCGCCGCGGAGGCGACCAGGAACCAGCCGCCGAGCGCCTGGATGATCATCCAGCCCGGCTGGTCGACGCTGTCGGCGAGGTTCGGAATGCTGGACAGGAAGTAGCCCATCGACAGCGCGCCGAGCACGGCCACCAGCGCGGCGTTGGTGCGCAGCGCGGCGACGGTCAGCGCGAGGGCGATCATGCCAAAGGATACGAGCAGGAATCCTTGCATGATGATCGGCGGACCGGCGTTGCCGAGGATGCCCGCCGCTTGCATACCGAAGAACATTGCGGTCGCCACGTTGAACGCGCCGAACGAGCAGAACGCGGTGGCGGCGAGCACATTGGCGCGCCGGAACGCGAACAGGCCGGCGATGAACTGGGTCAGGCCGGCGAATATCATCAGCACGGGGATGGTGGCGGTAAAGCCGCTCGCCGGAAACACGCCGGCGATCACGGTGCCGGCCATCCAGGTGCCGGTGGCGAAGCCCCAAAGGCCGAGCGTCGACGGGTCGGCGATTGTCACGGCGGCACGCTCTTCGAGCCGTGTGATTTCATTGTCGTCGAGGTGAGAGACCACCCCGCCGCCCTTGGTCCAGCTCTCGTGTTTCTGGAGGGGCACGACGGTGCTTGCGGTATCAGCCATGGTATTCTCCTTTCTCGCCCCGCTTTATGCGACCGGCGGGGATGCCGCGTTCCGGCGCGGATCGCGGGTGATTGAGCGTGTCGTTGAAGCTGCGGGATGGCGTCGGCCATCGTCGGCAGGGGCGGCGCGTCCAATCCCGGTCTGCGGATCGCCCGGAAGTTTCGCCGGTTGTCCGGTCAACCGAGACGCCAGCCAGGCGGTTCCGGGAACAGCCGCCTATCATGATTACGGCTGGATTAAATCGTCGCGGTGTGTGCGGGTTGCCAAGCCCGAACCTTCGCTGCCATAACGAGCCAATGGCGCAGCAGCCCAAGCCCGTTCCCAAGCTCGTCGTCCGCAACGCGGTGCCTGCCGATATCCCTGGCATCCGCGCGCTCATGGCCAAGGCCTATCCGTCCTTCGGCCCTTCCGGCGTCTATTCCGAAGCGCAATTGCGCGGACAGATGCATCAGTTCCCGGAGGGGCAGTTTGTCGCCACTTACGAGGGGCAGATCATCGGCTATATGGCCACCTTCCGCATCCCGGAATTGCTGGCGCTTTCGAAGCACGACTGGGCGACCATCACGGGTCGCGGCTATGCCTCGCGCCACGATCCGCAGGGCGACTGGATCTACGGCATGGACGTCTGCGTCGATCCCGACTTCCGCGGGCAGCGGATCGGGCAGCGGCTTTATCAGGCGCGCCGGCGGCTGTGCCAGCACCTGCGGCTGAAGGGCATCGTGTTCGCCGGCCGCATGCCGAACCTGGCGCGGCGCTGGAACAAGGTCGGTTCGGCCGAGCGCTATCTGGAGCTGGTGCTGGAAGGCAAGCAGCGCGACCCTGTTATTGGCTTCCAGATCCGCAACGGCTTCGAGCCGATCGGCGTGTTACACGACTATCTGCCGATTGATCACGAGTCGCGCGGTTCCGCCACCCACATGATCTGGCGCAATCCGCAAGTGTCGCCGGAGCCGACTTCGGAGCCGGCGCGCGTCATGCGGCGGGCGCAGACCGCGCGGGTGGCGGCGGTGCAATATCAGTTGCGCGCCATATCCTCGTTCGAGGAGTTCGCCCATCAGGTCGAATATTTCGTCGACGTGGTCGCGGACTACAAGGCCGACTTCGCGGTATTCCCGGAGCTGTTCACCCTGCAGCTTTTGTCGATCGAGAACCGTAAGGTGCCGGCGGCGGAAGCAATCGCGGCGCTGTCGAGCTATACCGGCCGCTTCAAGGACATGATGAGCAACTTGGCGGTCAGCTACAACGTCAACATCATCGGGGGCTCGCATCCGACGCGCGAGCCGGATGGCGAGGTCTACAACATCTCCTACGTGTTCCTGCGCGACGGCAGCGTCTATGAGCAATACAAGGTGCATCCGACGCCGAACGAGCGCTACTGGTGGAACATCCGCGGCGGCGAGCTGGTGAACGCGATCGAGACCGACTGCGGGCCGATCGGCGTCGCCATTTGCTACGACTGCGAGTTTCCCGAGGCAGGTGCGGCATCTGACCGACCAGGGTGCGGCGATCCTGTTCGTGCCGTTCTGTACCGATGAGCGTCAGAGCTACATGCGGGTGCGCTATTGCGCGGCGGCGCGGGCGGTCGAGAACCAGTGCTTCGTGGTAATGGCCGGCAATGTCGGCAATCTGCCCAAGGTCGAGAACATGGACATCCAGTATTCGCAGAGCTGCGTGCTGACGCCATGCGATTTTCCGTTCGCGCGCGACGGCGTCGCGTCTGAGGCGGCGCCGAACGTGGAAATGATCACGATCGCGGACCTGCCGCTCGACAGTCTCTATTCGGCGCGCCAGGGCGGCACTGTGCAGAATTTGAAGGACCGCCGCTTCGATCTTTATTCGGTGATCTGGCGCGGGCAGTAGCCGCTACTTCCCCGACGGCTCTGGCCACGCCAGCTTGGCGTCTTCCGGCGGCAGCATGCGGAAGACGTTGAGCGTCATCGAGATCAGCGCGTAATAGCCGCAGATGCCGATGAGCTCGACGGTGGCCTGGTCGCCGATCAGCGCATTCACCCGCTTGTATGTGCGGTCGCTGACCCGGCGCGTCTTATAGATCTCCTGGATGAAAACATAGATCGCGCGTTCGTCCTTGGGCGCGGACTTCGGCTCTCGGCCGGCTTTGAGGTCGGCGATGGTCTTGTCCTTGACGCCGGCCTTTTCGGCCATTGGCTGGTGGGCGTACCACTCGTACTGCGCGCGCCACAGCCGCGCCGTGCACAGGATGGCGAATTCCGACAGCCGCCGCGGCAGGGCGGTTCCGTAGCGGCAGTGGGCGCCGAGCCCCTGGGCGAGCAGACCGAATTCCGGGGCGTGCATCCAGGCCGCGAACGGCCCCCGCACATTGAGCAATTGGCCGCGCGGACCGGCGCGTAGGGCGTCCAAGAGAGTGCGCTGGGCGTCGCTCAGGTCGGCTTCGGCGAGGACGGCGAGGCGCGGCGCAGGTCGCTTTGATGGCATGAAAGTGTCCTGGAATGGGGTGGCTTCGGTCGCATGTCGGAAGACGCTAGTATAGCGCATAACCCTGAAAGGACCGCCATGGACGAGGTGACGAAATTCACACCCGATCTGAAGCGCTACGAGGCGCTGATGGACGTGGTGCGCAACCGGCTGACTACGCGCGCCTTCCGGCATGACGTGCCGGTGCCGCGCGAGCACATCGAGATGGTGTTGGAAGCCGCCCGCCATGCGCCGTCCGGCGCCAACGCTCAGCCCTGGCACTACATTGTCGTCACCGATCCGGCGGTGAAGCAGCAGATCTCTGACTATTTCGTCGTCGAGGCCACCAAGCGCGCCAAGCTGAAGATGAAATTCCCGACACCGAATTACCGGGGGTTGGCGACTGCGCCGGGATTCGTCGTGGTGGTGGCAGACTTCCGCTACGTGCGCGCATTTCCAGTATTGCTCGATAACTCCGATCTCGACAAGCAGTACCAGGCCAATGCCGAGCGCATTCTGTTGCAGAGCGTCGCGGCTTCGACCATGTCGGCGCATCTCGCCGCTGCCGCGCTCGGCTATCAGGTCTGGTGGGTGACGGCGATCGGCCAGGACGACGCGCAAGCCTCGCTACGTCCGCTGCTCGGCGTGCCCGACGATCTCGCCATCATCGACATCATGCTGTTCGGCGTGCCGGCCAAGCCTCCTTACAAGCGCTGGAAGAAGACGCTGCCGCAGATCGTGAGCTGGGACAGATTCGACATGAACAATTACCAGACGCTCGAGCAGATCGACGACTGGGTGCGCGAGACGCGGCACAAAGTCATGTTCCGCGATGAGTCGAAGGTGGACTGAGCGATTAAGTGAAGGGTTGCGACGCGATGATGAAATGGAAGATGCTTGTTCCGGTGGTAGCGCTTGTCCTGATTGCCGGGCCGGCGCTGGCCGATCGCATCGACGGCGACTGGTGCCACAGGACGGACGGCCGCCGCTTTTCCATCAGCGGGCCGGAGATCGTCACGCCCGGAGGCAAGAAGATGCAGGGCGGCTATAGCCGCCATGCGTTCTCCTACGTGGTGCCGGCGCCGGAGCCGGGAGGCGGCGGGACCGTGTTCATGACTCTGATGGATGAGAACACGGTAAATCTGCGCGTCGGTGTCGAGGGTGAGATGGAAACCTGGCTGCGCTGCTCGCCGTCGGTCAGCGAGTTGCAGCGGTCGCCGGTCGGGTAGACGTCAAGCGGCGGATGGTTTCCGCGAGCGGCGCGTCGCCGGGCGGGCGCGCTGCGCCGCCGCGCGCGGCTTGGCCTTGCTGCTCGGGCGCTTGTTCTTACGGCGCTCCAGGTGATCAAGCGTCATCTCGGCGCGGACGCGGCATTCCTCGTGCAGTTGCTCCAATTCTTTGTCGCTCATGTCCTCGATGGCGGCGAACTTGTTCTCCGCGCCTTTCATCGCCAGCACCAGCTCCGATAGCTTGAGCTGCACGGCCATGGTGTCGCGGTTTTGGGTGTTCTGGATCAGGAAGACCATCAAGAAGGTGACGATGGTCGTCCCGGTGTTGATCACCAGTTGCCAAGTGTCGCTGTAATGGAAGATCGGCCCAGTGACGACCCAGACCACGATTAGCGTCATTGCGAGCAGAAACGCGACCGGATGTCCGGTCCAGATCGCGGTGCGCTGCGCGAATTTGGAGAACCGCTCGGCGAGCGTCACGTGCGCATTCTTCTGGTGTTCGCCGCTCGGGTGAGCGCGGTTCGTCGCGGCCGGCCTTTTGTTTCATTTGACATGACCCCGGTTGGCAGGCGGCGCCTCGCAGAGAAGCCCAATCTGCCGCGCCATCAACGCGCACGCGGGTTCCCGGTTCCTCGCGGTTCCGCGTAACCGCCGCATGAAAATGCGCGGGGCTGCCGGCGTTCCAGGAACGGGCCTGCAGTCCGCACGTTGCACAGGCGTGCCGCGCCGTGCGCGGCCGTTACCCATCTGCGAATGCAATCAACGAAGCAAGAAGGAGATGCGGCGATGAAGACCATGGAGGAACTGTTCACCGACTTGATGCAGGACGTGTATTACGCCGAGAAGGAACTGACCAAGGCGCTGCCGAAGATGGCGAAGGAGGCCGAGGACAAGGATCTCAAGCGTGCCTTCACCGAACACCTGAAGGAGACCGAGGGCCACATCAAGCGGCTCGACAAGGCCTTCGAGATGATCGGCAAGCCGGCGAAGGGCAAGAAGTGCGACGCCATTCTCGGAATCATCGCCGAGGGCGAAGAGGTGATTAAGAACGTTGATGACGACGAGACCCTCGACGCCGGGCTGGTCGCGGCGGGGCAAGCTGCGGAGCACTACGAGATTGCCCGCTACGGCACGCTGTGTTCCTGGGCCAAGCTTATCGGCAAGCCGCAGGTTGCCAAGCTCCTGCACGAGACGCTCGAGGAGGAGAAGAAGGCCGACGCGATGCTCACCAAGATCGCCGACCGTTCGGTGAACCAGCACGCCGCGGCCTAAGGCGACGCGCTGCGACGAATTGAAAGGCCCGCCGGTTTGGCGGGCCTCTGCTCTCCGGTTGGTTTTATTCGAACGCCGGCAAGGCCTGCTTGACTTTGCCCATATCGACCCATGGGTCTTTCTTCAGCCGGCCCAGCCGTTGCATGTCGTTCCGCACGGTGCACCTGGTTGGTGCCGGTGGCGTTACTGCCGAGTATGCCGAGGCTTGATAAACAAGTAGAAGTTTGAAGCAATCTTTCCAGTTCGTCCGGCTTGCCACCGCCTCGGTTAAAAAATGCGTCCCAGTCTGTCAGGAATAAAAAAATAATAAAATCGTTTCTGCGAAGGACCGGTCTTGATTGCCAGAATTAGTGGGAACTTCCCCGCGCTTTCACATTGTGCGTCAGGAACCGCAGGTTTGGCGGACGCTGGTACCGGTAGGGTATACTGGTGAAAAAGTGAGCACCGTTTGCCGGCACAAGCGGGAGTTCCAGGAATGGGGTATTCGCTTCAAGATTTTAACGTGTGATTAGTCGGTATATGGGGTTCCATATTTTGCATTAGTCAAACCGGTAATTTGTGACTACTTTTTCAGATCATCGGCAATGACGTTGCCCGCAGGCGCCGATGACCGAGAGACCGGCGCACTCTCCTGCCTTTGTGTCCATGGTTTGCTTCGCGCGCATGGTTAGGAGGCTGACCTGATGCCATCCGTTGTTCCGTTCATACCCGGCGACGTCGAACTCGGCCCGGAGGCACTCGCCATTGCGGGCATCGCCTTTGACAAGGCGCGGGCGGTGCTGGCTGGCGGTGGGCGGCCCGATGTAGCGGAAGAGACGCTTGCCCGGCGGATCATTACGCTTGCCCATGGCGGCGAGCGTGACTGCGACCGACTGTGCGAGCAGGCGTTGAGCATCTTCGGTGTGCCACTGCCGCGCACGGCAGCATAGGCGCCGCGATTTAGCCACAATTTCAGCACCGCGGAACGAAGTACAGGAACCAGCGTTTTCTTCGGAATGGCTTCGCAAGCCGTAACCGAGAAAGGAGAACTGCCATGCTGGGCTGGGCTTTGACGTTTCTCATTATTGCCTTGATTGCCGCCATTCTTGGATTTGGCGGTATCGCCGGCGTCGCGGTCGAGGCTGCCAAGATCGTGTTTTTCGTGGCGATCGTGCTGTTCGCCATTTCGGCTATCGCCGGCTTCGTGCGAGGCCGCCGAACCGTTTTGTAGCGTGGCGTTGCGTCAGTGGAGTTGCGTCAAGGGTACGTGTATCCGCGTAAGCGATGCATCGAATGGCCCCGTACGACCAAGGTCGTGCGGGGTCGTTGCATTGGGTCTGGCGGGCAGCTCCGTTAGACGCACAGGAATTGGCGGACCGTTCCGTTTGAGACACATGGGAAGGCAACAAAATGAAGCGGGTAGCCGGTTTGAGTGGAACTGGAGCTTAGGCAAACACTTGTTGTGGTCGGTGGGCCAGCGCCGGGCGGCTCAGGGACCACGGATTTTCGGGGAGTATTGGTTGGATCGCCGACGTTTCCTCGCCGGCTCGGCAGCAGCGCTGTCGATCATCGGCCAAAGTGCGAATTCGGCCGCGGCGGCTCCTGCGGCCCCTGGCGGGCCGTTCGACGCCACCGTCGTGCGTGCGATGGCGCGTGCGCTGGCGGAAAGGCCGTTCAAGGTGCCGGATAAGTCGGTGCCGGACGAGCTGAAAAACCTTAATTACGACCAATACCGCAGTATCCGCTATCGCCCGGACAAGGCGCTTTGGCGTGGTGAAGGCCTGCCTTTCGAGGTTCAGTTTTTTAACCGCGGCTTCATCTTCACGGACCGAGTCGAGATCTACATCGTCAGCAACGGCAAGGCGCAGCAGTTCGCCTATTCGCCAGACCTGTTCAGCTTCGGCATGGCCAAGCCACCACCGGCGGGCACAGACGTCGGGTTTGCCGGCTTCCGGCTGCATGCCCCGATAAACCGCCCCGACTACTACGACGAAGTTGGGGTCTTTCTCGGCGCCAGTTATTTCCGGGCAGTCGCCAAAGGCCAGGTCTATGGCCTGTCAGCCCGCGGCTTGGCTGTCCGCACCGCCGACCCTAAGGGCGAGGAGTTTCCATTTTTCAAGACCTATTGGATCGAGAAACCGGCCAAGGGGACCAATTCGATCGTGGTGCACGCGCTGCTCGATAGCCCGAGTGCGACGGCGGCCTTCCGCTTCACCATCCGGCCCGGCGACAGCACCATCTATGACGTGGAAATGGCCCTCTATCCACGCCAGGACATTAAGGAGGCGGGGATCGCCCCGCTCACCAGTATGTTCTTTTTCGACGCCAACGACCGCGTCGGCGTCGACGACTACCGGCCAGCGGTCCACGATTCCGGCGGGCTTGCCATGCGCAATGGGCATGGCGAGGAGCTTTGGCGCCCGCTCACAAACCCGGCCGACCTCCAGATCAGCCTTTTTTCCGACGTCAACCCGCGCGGCTTCGGGCTGATGCAGCGCGAGCGGCACTTCCAGGACTTTGAGGATCTGGAGGCCCGTTTCGAAAAGCGCCCGAGCCTATGGATAGAACCGATCGGGGACTGGAATGCGGGCAACGTACGCTTGATCGAGATCCCCACGAAGAAGGAGATCCATGACAACATAGTCGCCTTCTGGCGGCCGCGCGACGCGCTCCTTGCGAAACGCGAATACATCTTTACTTACCGCATGCATTGGGGCTGGGGCAAAGCCAACCCGCGCCACTTGGCGCGCTTCACCCGAACCCGCATCGGCGCCGGACAGGACGGCACTCGCTTGTTCGTGATCGAGATCGAAGGCGGCCAACTAAACTACAGCGATGTAAAGACATTCCATGCCGGCGTTACCGCCGACAAGGGCGAAATACGCCACCTGGTGCTGGATCGAAATCCGGTCAGCGGGGGTTTTCGCGTTACCTTTCAGCTCGCCACCAAAAAGGAGGCGGTGATCGAGCTACGCGGGCAATTGATGCAAAACAAAAAGCCCGTCTCAGAAGTGTGGATGTATCGGTGGACACCATGACGCCGCAAGCACTCGAAAAGCACTACTGCGAGCCCGAATATGCCGCGCTTCCGCCAGAGGCACCTCTGGCGATGCCGGAACAATGCCTGTGGACCAGACGAGGCCGGCCGGTCTGTCCCGGTACCGGCGTCCGTACGATTGGGCTGCGGCGGCTCGCTGTCTTCACCGGCGCTGCCGCGATGACGGGGACGGCAGCCTATGAGATGTACCAGGTTCTGGCGGTCGGCGGACTTACGCTCTTGGAAATGATCGTGCTTGGCCTGTTCGTGGCGCTGTTTGCCTGGATTGCGCTGTCGTTCGTGAGCACGGTCGCGGGCTTCTTCGCCCTCCTGGCCGGTCACAACAAAGCGCTCGGCATCGATCCGGCGGCGCCCCTGCCGGAGCTGTCGCAGCGCACCGCGCTGCTGCTGCCGACCTATAACGAAGACCCGCACGGGGTGATGGCGCGGCTGCAGGCGATTTACGAGGACGTCAAGGACACCGGGCGCATCGATCATTTCGACTTCTATATCCTGAGCGACACCACCGACGCCGCGATCTGGGTGGCGGAGGAGGCGGCTTTCCTGCGCCTGCGCGAGCGCGCTGGCTCGGACCGCGTCTTTTACCGCCACCGCAGCCGCAACATCGGCCGCAAGGCGGGCAATGTCGGCGACTGGGTCGCCCGCTTCGGCGGCCATTACGCGCACATGATCGTGCTCGACGCCGACAGCCTGATGGAGGGCGACACCATCGTGCAGCTCGCCTCCGCCATGGAGCGGCATCCGCGCGTCGGCTTGATCCAGACGCTGCCGGTTCTGCTCAACGGCAACACGCTGTTTGCCCGCGTCCAGCAGTTCGCCGGCCGCGTTTACGGACCGCTGATCGCCCGCGGCATCGCCTGGTGGCACGGCGCCGACAGCAACTACTGGGGCCACAACGCCATCATCCGCGTACAGGCCTTCGCCGACCAGGCTGGCCTGCCGCAATTGCCGGGGCGCAAGCCGTTCGGCGGCCATATCCTTAGCCACGATTTTATCGAGGCGGCGCTGATGCGGCGCGCCGGCTGGGGCATCCACATGGCGCCGAGCCTCGACGGCTCCTACGAGGAATGCCCGCCGACCATCAGCGATTACGCCATACGCGACCGGCGCTGGGCGCAGGGCAATCTGCAGCACGCGAAGGTGCTGGGGGCAAGCGGCCTGCACTGGATGTCGAGGCTGCATCTCCTCAACGGCATCGGTACCTATCTGACGTCGCCGCTGTGGCTCGCTTTCCTGCTGGTCGGCATCCTGATCTCGCTGCAGGCGCAGTTCATCCGGCCGGAATACTTCCCCTCGGGCGTCACCCTGTTCCCGCAATGGCCGGCGCAGGATCCGGTACGCGCGGCCTACGTCTTCACGGCGACGATGGGGCTCCTGGTGCTGCCCAAGTTTCTCGGATATTTCGCCATGCTGACGCGTCGGGTCGGCCGACACGGCATGGGCGGCGCGGTGCGCGGCTTCATGAGCGTGCTGTTCGAGATTCTGGTGTCGGCGCTGATCGCCCCGATCATGATGCTGATGCAGGTCCGGGCGGTGGCGGAGATCCTGTTCGGGCTCGACTCCGGCTGGTCGGCGCAGCGGCGCGGCGACGGCTCGCTGCCGCGCCGCGAACTCATTCGGCAATACGCCCTGCCCACCGCGCTCGGCCTCGCGCTCGCCGCCGGCGCGTATGCGGTGTCGACGCCGCTGCTCTTGTGGATGCTGCCGGTGGTGATCGGTCTGATCTTTGCGATGCCGGTGGCCGCGCTGACGGCGAAGCCTCGGATTGGCCGCGCCTTGCGCCGGCTTGGTATTCTGCTGACGCCGGAGGAGCGCGCGCCGCCGCCGGTGCTGGTCCGCGCCAACGCGCTGGCTATGGAATATGCGCAGGACGCCGCCGCCGATCCGATCACCATGCTCAGCCGCGAGCCGATCCTGTTCGACACCCACATGCGCATGCTGGCCGATCCGGCGCCGCGACCGAAGGGCGACATCGACGTTGAATTGGTGGTGGCGCTCGCCAAGATTGACGACGCGGAAGATTGCCGCGAGGCGGCGAGGCTGCTGCAGGGCAGGGAGCTGTTCGCAGTGCTCGGCAACCGTAATGCCTTACAGCGGTTGTTCGCCAAGCCGCGTTTGCGGGTGCATGAGGCGCAAATCACACAGCTGCAGGTCGGGGCGCAGGCGTAAAGAACAGGGCGCGTCAGCAGCAGCGCGCCGGTCCGCCGCCTGCGCGTTCCATCTGGATGGGCGGGCAAGGCACCGAGCCATAAGAGCAAAACACGCAGCAGTCCCCTGTCTTGGGCTTAAGCCGCGCCCGGCATCCGCTGCAGACATAGAAGAACTGGCAAGCGTCGGTCGGCATGCGCTCAAGCTTCTGCATGCCGCAATGGGGGCAGGTGATCAGCGACTCCTCGATTGCAGAATTGGTTATGTTTGAAGCGCTCATGGCGACACGATAAGGCGGTCCGCGAGCTGGGGGCCAGCACCGAATGCAGACGCCCCCGATGCCGGCGTTGGGGTTGCGGATCGGCGCATCATTGCTAACCTCTTCTCAAATTGAGATGAGGGTTTCATGGCACATGTGAATTCGGCCGATGCGGGACAAATGGGCGCCGCGCGCGCGGCGTCGATCCGTAGCGCCTTCCGGCTCGAATATCTCACGCTCGCCTGGATGACGGTCGAAGCCGCGGTTGGCATCGGCGCGGGCATTGCCGCCGGCAGCTTGGCTCTGATTGCCTTCGGCGCGGACAGCCTGATCGAACTTGCTTCCGCCGGTGTGCTGGTGTGGCGGCTGACGGTCGAATTGCGGCATGGCCGACATTTTGCCGAAAGCGCCGAGCGCACGGCGGGGCGCATCGGTGCGCGCGTTGCTTGGGGTGCTAGCCGTCTATGTGGTGGTGAGCGCCGGCCTCAAGCTGTGGGTCGGGCGGGGCGCGGAGTTCTCGCTGCTCGGCCTAGTGCTCACGGTCGTTGCTATCCCGCTGATGTACTGGCTCGCCCGTCGCAAGCTGCAGCTCGCCGAAAACCTCGGCAGCCGCGCGCTGCGCACAGACGCGGTCGAGAGCATCACCTGCGGTTGGCTCGCCTTCGTTGTGGTCACCGCACTGATCGCGCAGGCGCTCGTCGGCGCCTGGTGGATCGATCCGATCGCGTCGCTTGCGATCGTCTGGTTCCTTGTGCGCGAAGCGCGCGAGGCCTGGACCGGCGAGGACTGCTGCGACGAGCACTGACGGCTGGCGCTCATCGCCCGTCCCCGCTTTTGCGAGGACGGGCGCATCCATCCGCCTAGCGATAGATGTAGACGATGCGCCGCGTCTGCGGCTGCACCAGGACCGGTACGCGATTAACGTAGGCATAATCGTAGTCGTAGTCCGGCACTCGCTGCAGCGTGACGCCATGAGGCAGGCCAGCCCCGACCACGACTTCTCCGTTGAGATAGACCGGCTGGGCGGGGTGCTCGACCACATAGGTACGCACAGTCGCCGGCGGATTGACCACGTACTGGGTGGCCGTCGGCTCCGTGTTTTCGACCAACGTTCCGGTAATGGCTGTCGCCGGCGCGCTGCCCACGGTTTCCAGTGCTCTCCCGGCCGGGGTCTCATAAGTGACCGGCGGAACGCCGATCTGCGCGGTGTTGCCGGCAATGACCATCGGTCGGCCTGCGGTCTGCGTGGCCAGGTACTTGGAATAGGCCCAACCCTGCTTGCCGTGGAAATCGACCTGGCACCAGAGGCTGTCCTGGATGCAGCCGAGCATGTGCGCCCGGCTGTTAGTGTTCATGACGCCGATTACGCCGTATTGCGGGCCGGGGCCGGAGCGGATGTTGAGCGCCGTCGTCGCCGTCGCCAGCGTCGCCGCTGACGCGGTGTTCGACAGAGCGGCTGCCGCGGCCAGCGCGGCGATGGTGAACGCGCGTCGGATGAGCATGTCATTCTCCTCACGTGTCGTGAATGATGCTCGCGTAACGTGCCTGCCGCGCTGCGCGTTCCGGTGAAACGATCACGAAATGTAAGGGAACATGCCTTTTGGCGGTTCCGGCGCGGCGTCACGGAACCGACGCGGAAGCGCCTTCACGCCGCCGGCGGGAAGAACTGATACAGCCACGTTTCCGACAAGGTCATATCGTCCAGGCGCAGGTAGCAGCGCAGGTCGACCGGCTTGTTGCCCTCCACGTGCACGTCGAATACGGCGCGCCAATGCGGCGTGCCGACAATCTTAATCACGTAGGGATTTTCGATCGTGCCGTGCGAAACACTCGTGACCGGCTCGACGTCATAGCGCGCCGCCATGTCGGCGAGCGGGCCACCGGCAAAATCGATGACGAACTTGTATCGGTTCTTCGGCGCCGGTATGACCCCGGGCCTGCCGCCGCGGCCGACCCGGGTGGCGATCACGCGTGCAATATTGTTGGGGTAGTGCGGTGCGGTCGCCTGCCAGTAGATACGGTAGTCGAACGAGAGGGCATCGGCCTTCTTCACCGGCGCGCGCGGCACCCAATAGGCGACGATGTTGTCGTTTATTTCGTCATCGGTGGGGATCTCGACCAGTTGCACCGCGCCATCCCCCCAGTCGCCGCCCGGCTCGACCCAGAGGCTGGGCCGCTTGTTGTAGAAGGCGCCGTCGTCCTGGTAATTAGCGAAGTCGCGGTCGCGCTGCAGCAGACCGAAGCCCTTGGGGTCGGTGTCGATGAAGGAATTGGTCTGCACCGATGGGGGGTTGATGAGGGGGCGCCAGATGCGCTCGCCCTTGCCAGTCCACAGCGCCAGCCCGTCATTGTCGTGCACCTCGGGGCGCCAATCTGGCCGCTTGCCGTCGATATTTTCGCCGTACCAGAACATGCTGGTGAGCGGCGCGACACCGAGACGCTCTATATCGGTGCGCGCGAAGAGGTCGGTGTGCACAGCGGTCAGCGTGCCGCCTGCGCGGCTCGCGTCGATGCGATAGGCGCCGGCGATGCTCGGGCTGTCGAGCAGCGCGTATATGGTGGCGACGTCCGGCTTCTCACTTTCGGCCAGCCAGAATTCGGTGAAGCGCGGAAATTCCTCGGGCCTTGTCATGCCGGTGTCGATGGCCAGACCGCGGGCGGAGGCGCCGTACTGGTTCTCGTCGCCGCAGGAGCGGAAATAACTGGCGCCCTGGAAGGCGAGCCAGTCGCCCTCGGCCTTCGGTCCGTCCATTAGCCTAAAGCCGGCAAAGCCGAGACCAGGCGGCAGCTTCTGGGCGAGACCGCTATCGCCGTAGTCGAAGTAGCGCGGCGAATAGATGAGCTCGCGCGCCACGTGCTCGCGGACGACGTGGAGTTTGACCGGCAGTGCGACGTAGCGGTGCAGGTGAAACATCTGCACCGGAAATGGACCGCCGGGCCAGAGCGCGAATTGCGGGCGAAATTTGATCTTCTGGACGGCGTCGAAATCGAGGGAATGGATGAGAGCGGGGTCCGGCGGCTGCGGCGGCTGATACGGCGCTGCGGCAAGCGCCTTGGCGCGCGCTCTCAGGGCCTCATAGTTGAAGGGGTGCGCCGGGCCGAATTGCAGTTCGGCGGGCTTGGTCTGGGCGAGCACGCGCGGTATGCGGGCCCCCAATACGAGGCCGGCACCCGCAGCCCGGACGAGAAAATCGCGTCGGTCCATTGGGACGTATTGGTCTAGAGGCTAACCGGCGAATTTGTGGCAGCCCGGCCGATGAAAGCTACGGGCGGCGCCGGAATCCCACAAAAAGTGCCGCGCGGGGCGGGGTCGGTCGCCGGGATGTGCTGGTCACGTCGTGCGGCGGAAGCGGTTGAACTGGAAGCGCTGCACGGCGTCTGCTGGAGTTGTGTGTTCGTGGCGGTGCCTTCCCACGAGCTCGAAGAGGGGCCGAGCAGGGCGGCCAAGCTGGCTGCGTCGTGCCGAACAACCGGCAGGCCGCTGCAGCGTTCCGGCCCGTCCGGGGCGAAGGCGGCGATGATCACATGCCCGCCGGGGCGGATGGCGCGCATGAGCCGCCCCGCGTAGGCCGGGCGCTCTTCCGCCGTGGTGAGGACGTGCAGGGCGGCGCGGTCGTGCCAGAGGTCGTACAGCCGTCTCGGCTGCCACGTGGCGAGACCTGCGGCACGGCCTCGAACCAGCTGACCGCTTGCTCGTCCTTGTTGGTATAGACCTGCTGCCAACGCTTGCCGGTCGAAAGCGGGCATTGGAGGTAGGGCGTTATCGCGGATGACACCGCGCCGAGAGGCTTGATCCGTTGCGGCCGCGCGGTCAAGGTGCCGACGAGGTCGAACTTGCAGCAGGTTTGAGTCCGATGGCGACCGATCCTCCCACCTTTGCGCTGCCGCCCGGCTTTCTCGGCCTCGAAAGCCGCGATCGAAATGCTGGGATCGTCATCGCCGGCGTGCCGCTCGATATAGGCACCAGTAACCGCGCCGGCGCCCGATTCGGGCCGCGCGCCATCCGCGATGCCAGTCGCATGCTGGCCGATGGCGACCACCCGAGCGCCTGGATCAATCCGTCCAGGATGAGCCTCGCCGACATCGGCGACTTCGCCATCGCGCTTGGCGACATCCCGGCAAGCCTGAGGCTGATCGAGGAACAGGCGGCCGCGATCGACCATTTGGTGGCGCTCGGCGGCGAGCACGGCATTACGCTGCCGCTGCTGCGTGCGCTGGCCAAGCGCAAGGGGCCCACGCCGCCATTGGCGCTCATCCAGTTCGACGCTCACGTCGACACCTGGCCGGAGAATTTCGGCCAGGTCTATTCGCATGGTGCGGTGTTCTATCACGCCATCCAAGAAGGTTTGATCGACCCCCGCCGCATGATCCAGGTCGGCATCCGCTCGCCGATGCAGCGCGAGGTCTATGACTGGACGCTGGCGCAAGGGGTCACCATTCTGAGTGCGCAAGACGTGCATGAGCAGGGGCCGCAGGCGGCTTCTGAAAAAATTCGCGCGGTGGTCGGCGACGCGCCCTGTTATCTGACCTTCGACGTCGATGCGCTCGATCCGGCTTACGCGCCCGGCACCGGCACACCGGAGATCGGCGGGCTGGCGTCGTGGCAGGCACAAGCCATCATGCGCCGGCTTTCGGGCCTGAACTTTGCCGGCATGGACGTGGTCGAGGTGGCGCCGGCCTATGACGTTGCCGAGATCACGGCGCTGGCCGGCGCCAGCATGGCGTATGAGTATCTCGCGCTCGCGGCCGCTGTCATGTGATTGCCAAATGTGCGGGTGAAACAACTGGGAATGTATCCGAGGGCAGGCCATGTTTCCGTTGCCGACCAGTGTGTTTCTCACCAAGGGCATCGGCGTTCACCGCCACCAGCTCACCGCTTTCGAACTGGCGTTGCGCGACGCCGATATCGAACAGCAAAACCTGGTGTCGATTTCCTCGATCCTGCCGCCGCACTGCAAGCTGGTCACGCGCGAGGAAGGTGCCGCTACCATGCGGCCCGGCGAGATCACCTTTTCGGTGCTGGCGCGCGCCGAGGTAAACGAACCCGGGCGCCTGGTCGCTGCCAGCATCGGCATGGCACGTCCGGCCGATCCCGGTATGTACGGCTATATCGCCGAGCACCACGGCTTCGGCATGACCGCCGAACAGAGCGGCGAATACACCGAGGATCTTGCCGCCACGATGTTGGCGACGACGCTCGGCATCGAGTTCGACCCGGGCGCCGCCTGGAACGAGCGCAGGAAGGTCTACGAGCATAGCCAGCTCATCGTCGAGAGTCGCTCGGTCACCGCGGCGGCAGCCGGCGACGAGAAGGGCTTGTGGACCTGCGCAGTGGCGGCGGCGGTGTTCCGCTTTTGATGCGTTGATGCTCTCGACAGCGCGCGGGCGAGCGGCCAGACTCACTGCGCCATGGACTTTTCCCTGTCATCGCAACAGTTGGACGTGCGCGAACTGGCCGAGCGGTTGTGCAGCCGTTTCGGTGACGACTATTGGCTGGAGAAAGACCGGCGCGCAGAATTTCCGGAAGAGTTCTATCGTGCCGTGGCGGACGCCGGCCTGCTTGGCATTGCCATGCCGGAAACTTGCGGCGGCGCCGGTTTGGGCATCGCGGAAGCTGCGGTGCTGATGCAGACCATTGCCGAGAGCGGCGCCTGCATGAGCGGCGCTTCGGCCGTGCACATGAACATTTTCGGGCTCAATCCGGTGGTGGTGTTCGGCACCGAGGAGCAGAAGGCGCGCATGCTGCCGCCGCTGATCCGCGGCCAGCACAAGGCGTGCTTCGCCGTCACCGAGCCGGACGCCGGCTTGAACACGGCGGAAATCCGCACCACGGCGAAGCGAGAGGGTGGGCACTACGTGCTGTCCGGACAGAAGATATGGATCTCCACCGCCAAGGTTGCCGACAAGGCGCTGATCCTGGCACGCACGACACCTTACGAACAGGTATCGCGCCGCACCGACGGCATGAGCCTGTTCTACACCGACCTCGACCGTGCCCACGTCGAGGTGCGCGTCATAGACAAGATGGGTCGTCACGCCGTCGACTCCAATATGTTATTCATCGATGGCCTGCGCGTGCCGGAGCAAGACCGTATCGGTTTGGAAGGCGATGGTTTCCGCATGATCCTGCACGGGCTCAATCCGGAGCGCATCCTGATTGCGGCCGAGGCGATCGGTATCGGCCGCGCCGCGCTGCGCAAGGCGGCGTCCTACGCCAAAGAACGCGTGGTGTTCGGCCGGCCGATCGGCCAGAACCAGGGCATCCAGCATCCGCTGGCGAAGTGCTGGATGCAACTGGAAGCCGCGAACCTGATGGTCATGAAGGCGGCGACGCTCTACGACAGCGGCAAAAATTGTGGCATCGAAGCCAACAGCGCCAAGTATCTGGCGGCGGAGGCTGCGCACGAGGCCTGCCAGACCGCGGTGTTGACGCTGGGCGGCATGGGCTACGCCGCCGAGTATCACGTCGAGCGGTACTTGCGGGAATCCTTCATCCCGCGCATCGCGCCGGTCAGCCCGCACATGATCCTCAATTTCATCGCCGAAAAGGCGCTCGGTCTGCCGAAGTCGTATTGAGGGAGTTCGCCGCCGGCCCCCTTTCGCCCGCCTGGCCGCGGCCCTAGGATTCGCGGCGAAGGGCGAGGGAGGACCATCGTGATCCTATTGTCGAATGGCGGTGACAACACGCATCGCGCGGCGGAGAGGTCGGACACTATCGTCATCGGCACCGTCGACGGCGTCGCCATCCTCGAACGTTCGGAAAAAGGCTGGGACGTCGTGCATCGTGCGCTCGCCGGCTGCTTCGTCAGCGCCGTCACCGCCGCGGCGGACGGCACATTGTTCGCCGCCACCCATGGCGTCGGCGTCGCGCGCAGCCGCGACGGCGGCCGTACCTGGGCGTGGGTCAACAACGGCATCGACCGCCACGATTTATGGGCGGCGCGTGCCGGCCGGCTGCAGGGCAAGGACGTGGTGCTGGTCGGCTCGCTGCCTGCGCATGTCTATATCAGCGAGGATGCCGGCAACTCATGGCGCGAGTTGACCGCGCTGCGCGAGGTGGCAAGCGTCGGCGCCTGGTGTTTCCCGCCGCCGCCGCGCGTCGGCCACGTCAAGGATATCGTCATCGACGGCGATCGCCTGCTGGTCGGCATCGAGATCGGCGCGCTGCTGGTATCGACCGATTTCGGCAAGACCTTCACCGATCTTCATGTCGATCCCAATGTGCAGGATAACGACGTCCACCGTATCCTGGTCACGCCGGCACGCCCGGACCGCATCATGATCGCCAACGGTTTGGTCGGCGTCATGACCAGCGAGGACAACGGCAAGACCTGGCGCAAGAACCCGATGCCGGCGGAAGCCAACTATCCCGATCCGATCGTCGTTCATCCTGACGAGCCAGATCTGGTCTTCCTCACAGCCGGCGTCGGCTGGCCACCGCACTGGTACAAGTTCGGCCGGGCGCGTGGAAAGATGTTCCGCAGCCGCGATGCGGGCCAGACCTGGGAGCGTCTGTTGGGCGGCCTGCCGAACGGGCAGCGCGCCACGTTCAGTGCGCTCACCCTCGAGACTTGGAAAGGCGGCTACGGCCTTTACGCCGCTGATACCGACGGCCAGGTGTTCGAAAGCCTCGATGGCGGCGACAGTTGGACGATCATCGCGGATGTGGCGCCGGTCTCGAAGGGCGAGTTCTATCGCGGCCTGAGCAAGGACCGCGTGCCGCTCGCGACCGTCGATGATGTCAGCATCAACCCGATTGCGGCCGCGCGCCATTCGGCGCTCGGGTTCACGTGAAAGGCGCTGCGCAAACCGGTTTGGTTGGACAATCTCGCTCAGCCGTCATGGCCGGGACAAGCGCGGGCATGACGCCTCCGATTGAACGCATCATGCTCCGATCAAGTTTCGCGCACACCATCGATCCAGCGTATCACCAAGGTGACCTTGTCGGCGTCGCTGAGGCCGCGCGCGTCGAGATCGGCCCAGGTGGGGAAGGTGACGGCGTGCTGGATGGTGGCGGCGATGCGGCGTGCCGGCTCCTTGCTGGCGTGAAAGGGCGTGGCGAGATCATCGCCGATCTTCTTAACGAAACCAGCGAACTCTCTCATCGGGCCCTGTAGGGCCGGCACGTCCGCGACGTCGCGGAAGGATGCCGACCACATGCGCTTGGTCCCGGTGTAGTAGCGATAGAAGGCGGTCAGCGCCGCCGCCAGGCGATCGAGGGGGTCTTCGATTCCCGCCCAAGCTTGCGGATCGGGGGGCGGGTTGAGGCTCAGCCAGTGGGCCGTGCAGGCTTGGAAAACCGCTGTTTCGTCGGAGAAATGCCGATAGACCGTGAGGCGCTGCACTCCGGCCTTTTCGGCGATGGCGCTGATGGTGGTCGCCCGGGGCCCCACGTCTTCGTGCAGGCGCATGGTGGCCTCGACGATTTTCTGGCGCGTTTCCTCCCGGGATTTCGCGCGTTCGCTCATGCGGTACCGGCGCTTCTTCTTCATTCAGTGAACATATGTGTTTATTTAATTATTGACAAGCCCCGGAGGCTCCGGTAGGGCGTTATTTCAGGTGAACACTACTGATCACTTAAAATAGCCATCAACGGAAAGGACCGACGAAATGACCAAGACGCTGAGCACGGCCGACATCATCGAACGCAACCGGGCGACCGCCGAGCGCTTCCTCAACGGCACCCACTCCAAGAACATCGCCGACGTGGCGGTGATCGACGATACCGTAGCGCCGCAGGTGACCTGCCACGGTTTTCCGGGCGGCGATCCTTTCGATCATGAGAGCTACAAGAACTTCTTCCGCACCTTCCGGAAGTCGTTCTCCGATATGGACTGGAAGGTGCATGCGCTGGTAGCCGACGAGAACTATGTGTCGGCGCGCTGGCAGATCTGGGCGACGCATAGCGGCGATTTCGCCGGCGTGACGGCCGATGGCCGGCGCATTACGTTCGAAGGCATGGTGCTCTATCGGCTGGAGGACGGCCTGATCGTGGAGACCTGGCTGCAGATCGATCAGCTCGGGCTGCTTGGCGCGATCGGCGCGCTGTCGGCGCTCGCCGCGTAAGGTTTCGCGTGAACGAAAAGCCGGCGCGTCTTGGCGCGCCGGTTTTCCCATTTAAAAGGAGCGGGTGAGGGGATATTCGCTTCGCTAGGGATGATCGTGTCCCGCCAGCACGGCGCGCGTAGTGTCGTCCGGGCCGAACTCTTCGGCGGTATCGATGTCGAGCAGCTCAGCCAGCCGCGTCCGCGCGCGGTTGACGCGCGACTTGATGGTGCCGACCGCGCAGTCGCAAATGTTGGCCGCTTCTTCGTAGGAAAAGCCGGAAGCTCCAACCAGCACCAGCGCCTCCCGCTGGTCGGCGGGAAGCTTCGCCAGCGCCTCGCGGAATTCTCTGAACTCGACCTGGCCGTACTGCTCAGGCTGTGACTTCAGAGTCTCGGCGTAGCGGCCTTCGCCATCTTCAACCTCACGCCGGCGCTTGCGGTATTCGGAGCGGAAATGATTGCGCAGAATAGTGAACAGCCAAGCCGACATGTTGGTGCCGGGCTGAAACGAGTTGATGTTTGCGAGCGCGCGCAACAACGTCTCCTGCACCAGGTCGTCGGCCCGGTCCACGTTCCCGCACAGCGAGATCGCGAACGCGCGGAGACTCGGCACCGCGGCCAGGACGGCATTGCGGACTGACTCGTCCATTGCCATTAGTGCCTGTCCTTATTCTCATCGCCATCGAGTCGGTTCAACAGTTCGGCGAACCGGTCCGGCACCCCCTGGCCCACGACGTCGTCGTACATGGCACGCAACTGTTGCCCGAGACGCGCCTGTACGTCGCGACTGAGCTTGGCCGGTTTCGAATTCGGCTTCCTGGTGCGGGTCGATGCGGTATCCATCGATTTATCTGGCCCCGAAGGCTTACGTTCGTTCATCGCTTAATCCCAAATCCCCTGCTCCCAGGACCAACAAGCCGGGTGCAATCCCCCATCCGGTCAGTCCATCCGAAACCCATGAAATGGCAGATGGTTCCTGGGTCCGGGAACTTTTTTAGAAGGCCGGCGTTACTTTGCCGTAAGCTGGGTGGGAACCAGGTCGGGTGCGGTGTCCGCGCTCGCTCGCGCTTATTTCGGGAGGGGATTCTTGTCGACATCTCAGGCAGTTGGGCAGCATCTACCGTACCTGCGGCGTTACGCCCGGGCGCTTTCGGGCAGCCAGGCCTCGGGCGACGCCTACGTCGCGGCGGCTTTGGAGGCGCTGGTGCAGGATCCGGATATCCTCGGCAGCGACGCTTCGACGCGGATCGCCCTCTATCGGCTCTTCACCAAGATCTGGAATTCGGTCGCGGTGAACGGCAAGGCGCCAGCCGGCCTGGGGTCGCCCAGTCAGGCGGTGGAGCGTCATTTGGCCCAGATTGCCCCGCTGCCGCGGCAGGCGTTCTTGCTGGTGGCGCTCGAAGGGCTATCGGAGGACGACGCGGCCAAGGTGCTGGATGTCGACGTACCAACCTTGCGCAAGCTGGTTGAGGATTCGGGCCGCGAACTCGCCGCGGAGATCGCCACCGACGTGCTCATCATTGAAGACGAGACCTTTATCGCGCTCGATCTCGAGGGGCTGGTGGAAAGCCTCGGCCATCGCGTGACCGGCATCGCGCGCACCCATAAGGAGGCGGTGGCCATGGCGCAGAAAAAGCGGCCTGGCATTATCCTCGCCGACATTCAGCTTGCCGATGGCAGTTCGGGACTGGACGCCGTTAACGAGATGCTGCGCTCGTTCGAAGTGCCGGTGATCTTCATCACCGCCTATCCGGAGCGTTTTCTGACCGGCGAGCGGCCTGAGCCGGCCTTCCTCATCGCCAAACCGTTCCAGCCGACCACGGTGTCGGCCGTGCTGAGCCAGGCATTGTTCTTCGAGCGCAACGCCAGGCGGAGCGAACGGCGCGCGAGCTGAGCGACTGAAAAAAAGCCGGCCCAAGGCCGGCTTAAGGTCACGATCCAAGTTGCTATCTGAGTCACTAACCAAGCCGCTGCCCGCGCGGCAACCTAAGTCATGGCATGGCCGGCGATCCCGATGGTGCCGCAGTCGGCGCGACAGTCAGGGCGTCGTGCCGAGCGGGTCGAATCTCCATGACAGAGCGAAGCGCAAGCTCTGGCCGGTCAGCGACACGCGGTAGGTATCGCCGGTGACGCCGGTGTAATCCTTGTGGCCGAAATCGTCATAGGCATATTCGATCCGTGCGAGCAGATTGTGCGTCACGGCCCATTCGACGCCGCCGCCGGCGCTCCACCCGTAATAGCGTCCGCCGCTTGAGCTGACGGTGGTGGTGGTCACGGCCCCTTCCTGGAAATCCAGATCGGAGAGCGCCAGCCCGCCGGCGGCGAAAACGAGCCAGTTGCCGAAGGCGTAGCCGACCCGGCCGCGCACGTGGCTCGTCCAGTTGACGGTATAGTGGTTGGGCGCGCGGGTCGTTATCGTCGTCGTGACCGGCGCCGGCGGAGGCGGGGGCGGCGACGAGCCGGTGCCCTGTGCATGGGTCCAACCGAAGTCGCCCTCCAGACCGAAGACGAGAGGCCCGGTTTGCCAGTTGTAGCCGGCAAGCACGCCGCCGATTACGCCATTGGTATCGGCGCCGGCCTCGGTCAGCACGCCGTCGTCCGTGACGCGGGTGCGCCCCCACAAATAACCGATATGGCCGCCTAAATAAGGGCCCGACCAATCGAACGGCGGCGCCGCCACGGCTCGCGGTGCCGCTTTCACCGGCAGCGGGCGGGCGAGATCGGTGGCCATCGCAGGGGCCGCGCCGGGCATCAAGAGGGCCGCGCCGAGCATCATGAGGGCCGCCAATGCGTGGCAGGCCACCCGGGCTTTGGTCTTTATCAACGTCGTGCCTCCTCGCTATTCACGTGACGGGCCGCGTGCCGGTCTCGCGTTTCCCGATGCCGGCGCAGCGGGGATAAGGCCACTTAGAAATCCACCC
>CAVVGD010000009.1:0-272507 GCA_963747725.1 uncultured Pseudomonadota bacterium | reverse complement strand
GCCCGGCCATGACGGCAGAGAGGTACGCGCATTCCATAAGGATGAACAACCATGCCCACCCTCAGCCCCGAAGCCTGGGCGCAGATCCGCTGCGACTACGAGCACACCGACCGCCCGGTCGAGGACATCTGCGTCGAACACGGCATCTCGTCCGGCACGCTGCGCGACCGCATGCGGCGCTGGAATTGGACGCGGCGGCGCAGCGCCATCCCACGCGAGGGGCCGCCGGCTGTGGCGCCGATCGAGAGCGCCCACCCTCCCCTGGAGAGGGAGGGTCGGCGAGCATTGAACGACGTGAAATGCGAGCCGGGGTGGGGTGACTTTCAAGCCCAAACTCATCACCCCACCCCGACGGTTTTCGCTGGCGCTCAAACCGTCGACCCTCCCCCTCCAGGGGAGGGTGAGCGTGCCGCCGAAGCGAGCGCCGACCCCGCCGCGATCGTGCCGCGCCTGCAAAGCGCGGTCGCGCGCGTGCTGCCCGCCATCGCGGCGACGCTGCACCGACTGGCGGCGGGGCCGCAGCGCCCGCGCGAGATGGAGCAGACCGCCCGCACGCTCGCCACGCTGATGCGAACTTTACGCGAATTGAACGCGGCGCTCGCGCAGCAGCCGCCACAGGGGCGCGACGGCGACGACGAACCCATCGACATCGACGCATTCCGCTTCGAGCTGGCGCGGCGGATCAACGCCTTCGTGGCCGACCGGAGGGCGGAGAAAGGCGAATCGGAGTCGGATGAGGATACGGAGTTTGAAGCATAGGCCAGTTGAATTGGTGCAATGATCGTTCGGCATTTTCAGCGTGCTCCCCTCCCCCTTGTGGGGAGGGGTCGGGGGGGGTGGGGGTGCTTTCGCAGAGCGCGTCGAGTTTACCTCAAACCGCAAGCCCCCTCCCTAACCCTCCCGCACAAGGGGGAGGGAACAGGCCGAGATTGCCGCGCGTCGATTCGATTCAATCGAAACGACTCTGAGCCCAACCCCCCGCCCCTTGTCCCCGCCCGGCGATCCGGGCATGACACGGCGATGGACACCCCCGCCCCCTTCACTGCCGGCGAGATCGAAGCCGGCCGCAAGCTGTTCGTCACGCAATGGGACTTCGTCGCGGCGGCGGCGAGCGAGGCATCGCTGCCGGCGATGCGCGGAACCGAGATCGCCTTCGCCGGGCGCTCCAACGTCGGCAAGTCGAGCCTGATCAACGCGCTCACCAACCACAAGAGTTTAGCGCGCACCTCGCGCACGCCCGGCCGCACCCAGGAGCTGATCTTCTTTTCCTCCGGCAAGGAACTACGCATCGTCGACATGCCCGGCTACGGCTACGCCGCAGCCGCCAAGAGCAAGGTCGCGGCCTGGACCGAACTGATCCACGCTTATCTGCGCGGTCGCGCCAACCTTGCCCGCGTCTACGTGCTGGTGGACGCCCGCCATGGGCTCAAAGATACCGACAAGCCGACGCTGGACGAGCTCGGCCGCGCCGCCGTCAGCCATCAGGTGGTGCTGACCAAGGCCGACGCGGTGAAGGCGGCGGAGCTCGCAGCGCGCATTACAGAGCTCGAGGCTGCGCTTGCCAAGCGGCCGGCGGCCTATCCGACCGTGCTCGCAACCTCATCCGAAAATGGCACCGGCATTCCCGAGCTGCGTGCGGCGGTGGCGCGATTGATGACCGAGCGCGGCGTGGCGTGAGCCCGCAGGCAGCCGCGCCCTATCGGAAGGCTGCCCCGCTGGCCGCCGTCCCGACGCTTTCCGATGCGCTGCCGCCACCATCTCCAAAGATCGAGTCCATCGCCGCCTGGATGAACGCATTCTTGACGGGCTGAGTTGCGCTCGCTTGTTCCCGCGCCGGCTGCGACTCGATCCTGGCGGTGTGCCTCCGGTGCCGTCGCGAATGGTGCCTGGCATAGTGCCTCCGGTGACGCCGGACGTGCCTCCTTGCCTTTGCCCTGTGATGCGGGGCGCTGGCTGCCGGCTTCGGCGCGGCGACTTTTGCATCTTCAGCGTCTGCCGACTCGGCCGCGGGATTCGGGGCCGCCGCAACCGGCTCGCCCGGGAACATGGCCCACATCTTCAGCGGAGCGGTCAACGCAGCCGCGGTTTCGCTTTGCAGCCGCGGCGGGTTCGACGCAACTGCCTCGATGCGATCGGCAACGCTTGGCGCCGATTGCGCCAATGACGACGCGGGCTGGCCCAAGACGATGGAAAGTCCGGTTCTGGCCACCGTCTTCGTTTTCGGCCGCAGCGTCACGGTGTGAATCGTCTTCGGCATATCGACGGCGGATGATCTTTGCTTGGCCTTCGGCTTGTCGGCCGCAGCGGTGGGCGCCAAATGCTTCGCCTTCGATTGCAGGAAGGTGACAGACACTGTTGTCAGCAAAGCGATCAAACCCAAGGACACGGCGAGCCGCCCGGTCATCAAGAGCGGAAATTTCGGCGATACGCGAGCGCCTCGCGCGTGTATCGGTTCCGCTAGCGGCACGGACTCGGCCGGCCTCCTATCGTCCCGGGCTTCACCTCGGCTCAGCCGTTCCAGGACCGGACGCATCGTCGCCTCGCCGGCCGGCATACGATGCCGTGGCGCATGGCGCGAAACATCGACTTGGCGTTTTTGCTCATCTCGTTCGAAATCACTCATACACACCTCCCTGCCGAACTCCCCGCGCATGGCGGCGTCGGCAAGCTGAACGGAGCGGGCCGGCTATAGTTGGTCGCAAGCTGGCCGAAAATGTGAACGCATAGGAAATCGGCGCCAGGTAAACCGGGTAAAATAGTGCCGTAGCGTGCGCCCTGTTTTCACGGGGCGAACATGAGGCGACCGGTGGCGGCAGGGGCGCGCGCGACCTTACGTTTCCGGCAGCGCCTTCTCGATACGGCGATCGGGGACGAGCCACATGATCGCCACCGCCACGTAGATCGCAATCGACACCCACGGCACAAAGTACGCAAGACCGATCGCCGCGATGTAAAGCAACGGCGACAGCTTGCCTTTGAGATCGACGCCGAGCGCATGCGCGAGCACGGAATGGCGGCCCTGCTTGTGCAGGATCGCCTGTTGCAGCAGGTAGTAGGCGATCGCCGGCATCAGCAGAGCGACGCCGTATACGGCAGTCGGCACCGGCGCCAGCAGGTTCTCGCCGAGCCAGGCGGTGACGGCGGGGATGAGCGAGAGCCAAAACAACAAATTGGCGTTGGCCCACAGCATCAGCCCGTCGACGCGCGTGACCGTGTGCATCAAGTGATGATGATTGTTCCAGTAGATGGCCAGATAGATGAAGCTCAGCACATAGCTGACGAAATTCGGTGCCACCCCGGCGAGCGCCGACCAGCCGGCGCCGTGCGGAATCTTCAATTCCAGCACCATGATCGTAATGATGATTGCGATGACGCCGTCGCTGAAGGCGGTAAGCCGCTCTTTTCCCATATCACCTTTCCGATCCGCTTCCCCGGGGCGGCTTGAGCCTAGCACAGGCTTCGGCGCTCGCGCGCACCGGACAGGCGAACCCAAGTCGCCGGCCTGGCGCCGGCCTGGCTCCTGCCTGGACAGGTACTCGCAACGATCTCTAGACTCGGACCGAAATGGGAAGGAAGCAACAATCATGAACGTTTTTGCCGCGATCGACAGCCGGATCAGCTGCCGGGCCTTTCGCCCCGATCCCGTCGATCCCACGCTGCTGCGCGAATTGATCGAACAGGCCGCGCGCGCGGCATCCGGCGGCAATCTGCAACCGTGGCGCATCTACGCGCTCACCGGCGGCGCACTCGAATCGCTCAAGCGCACGGTCGCCGACGAAATGGAACGGCACGATCCGCGCCATATCGACGCCGAGTATCCAATTTATCCGAAGGAGCTGTGGGAGCCCTACAAAGGCCATCGCGAGCACCATGGCGTGCAGCTCTATGGCGCCTTGCAGATCGACCGCGGCGACATGGCTGCGCGTCTCCGCCAGTACAAAGAGAACTACAAGTTCTTCAACGCGCCGGTCGGATTGCTTGTCACGGTCGATCGAGGGCTCGGCCCCGGCCAGTTCGCCGACCTCGGCAGCTACATCACCACGTTCATGCTGCTGGCGCGTGCGAAGGGGCTCGACACATGTGCGCAGGAATCCTGGGCGCGTGCCTATCGCAGCGTCAACGCCTACCTCAAAGTGCCGCCCGAGCAGATGCTGTTCTGCGGGGTCGCGGTGGGCTATCGTGATGCCGACCACCCGGCGAATTCGTTCCGCTCGCCGCGGGCGCCGGTTGAAGACTACTGCCAATTCCTCGGCTTTGAGGAATCGGCGGCGGCGGAATGACGGAGGCGGCCGATGACGGAAACGGGCTCGGACATGCAGTCGCTCGGTTACGTCGGCGTGCAGGCGACCGATCTCGACGATTGGCTTGCCTTTGCAACCCGCTTCCTCGGCATGCAGCTCGTCGACAAGAGCGCCAGCAATCTCACCTTTCGCATGGACGACCGCCGGCAGCGGCTGGTGGTCGAAAAGAGCGACGCCGACGGTCCCGGGTTCTTCGGCTGGGAAGTCGCCGACGCGGCCGCGCTCGATGCGGTCGCGGCGCGGCTCGAACAGCACGGCGTCGCGGCGAGGCGCGGCACCCGGGCGCTTTGCGATGAACGTCATGTGCGGGACCTGATCTCATTCCGCGATCCGGTCGGCAACCGGGTCGAAGCCTTCTGCGGCGCCGAAACGTCAAACGATCCTTTCAAGCCGGGGCGCTCCATCTCCGGATTCCGCACCGGTCCCCTCGGCATGGGCCACGCCGTGCTGACCTGCAAGAACGTCGACGACGTGCTGCCGTTCTACACCGGCGTGCTCGGCTTCAAATTGAGCGACTACATCCTGCGGCCGTTCAAGGCCTACTTCATGCATGTCAATCCGCGCCACCACAGCCTCGCCTTTATCGAGACCGGCGAGAACGGCATTCATCATCTGATGGTGGAGTTGTTCAATCTCGACGACGTCGGCCAGGGCTACGATCTGGTGCTCGGCACGCCGGAAAAGATCGGGACCACCTTCGGGCGCCACGTCAACGATCACATGACGTCGTTCTACACCTACTCGCCGTCCAAGTTCCTGTTCGAGTACGGCTGGGGCGGCCGCTCCATCGATCCCGCGACCTGGACGCCGCACGAGCGCACCGAAGGCCCGAGCCTGTGGGGCCATGACCGCGCCTGGCTCTCGCCGCAAGGACGCGTGGAAGCGCGCGACCTGCGTTTGCGCATGGCGGAGGCCGGCGTGCGCGAGCCGGTGAACGTGATCGAAGGCAACCACCGCGTGGCGCCCGGCACCTGCATCTGGTGGGATGCCGCCAAGGGCGTGGCGTCACGTTGAGCGGCGTGGGCCAAGCGGCCACGCGGCCGCCACGGCGACATCGCCTGGGCCTGACGTGAATCATTCAAGTCGTTGACCGGTCTACCGCCGGGCACGATTGGGCGACGCCGGCTGCCGGATCGTCATGCCGTCTTCCATCGCAAGCGGTCGCGTGTATCCCCCGATCGGGGGACGTCGCAACGCGCAATCATAAATAATTTCAAAGACATTGAACGGATGTTGCAACGGTCGTGACACACGAAGGTCAAGTCCCGAACAAGACCTGAGGAGATCATCATGACGTCATTTGCCAAGACATCCTTGCGTCTCGCCGCGGGATGCTCGTTCGCGCTCATGCTCGCCATCAACGGCGGCGCGGCCCTGGCCCATGGCCACGGCCACAACGGCGGCGGCGATCAGCATCACGGCTTCAACAACCACAACGACCATGGCGGCGACTGGGGCGGCAATCACGGCTGGCACCACAAGCATCATCACCATCACCACCACAAGTCCGCGAACAACGGCCCCGGCGGTCTGGGGCCGGTGCACGGCCCCGGCTCGAGTCACAATCCGATTGTGACCCATCCGCCGAAGGTGCCGAAGCCGGTCGTCACCGTCGGCCCGGCGAAGCCGCCACCTCCGCCTCACTATATCCATCACATTCCCTGCAGCCGTGACCATCGCGACACCGCCTGGGGAACGCCGATCTCGAATGTCCGCGACCATCGTGGGCGTGGCCACCCGCATTTCCCCTGCTCATGGTGATGTCCGCAAACAACGCAGGCACGGTCACCGTCGCGCGGCCCCTTTGCGCGGACGAGGTCATCGTCGACGCGACCGGCGTTCGCGGCCGCGAACGTTTCGTCCCGTCCTTTGGGAGACCTTTGAACGCAATATCGGCAACGCGGGAGAAAGCAATGCGCACCTCTTTTCATTTGACTGCCGCCTGCATCGCTCTGATCGGAATGTATGCGATGGCCGGCGTCCATCCCGCTCTTGGGAAAAAGAAAGAAACCTCACAGCAACAGGCGAATTCTTGCGAAGACGATGCAATAAACTGCCATGAGAATTGCAAGACGCTCTATTGTGATAAACTATGCAACGTCTCCCTCGAAGACTGCCTGAACAGCGGCGGAATCTTCATCGACCCGCAGCGAACCGGCGCCAATCCCGGAAAGCCGCCAAGACGGCATCGTTACCCTGTCAAGATTGGGGTCAAGCCGCCGCGACATCATCGCCATCCCGTGAAGGTCGGCGGGTTGAGGCCGCCCTCTGCCGGCGTGAAGCAGCCGGGCGGCGGCAATCCGTCGGGCACCATCCTGCGCGGCGGCGGAAACCAGCACCAGGTCCACTTCCATCACGGCGGCGGCATGCGCAGGTAACGCCGCGCCCATCGACGGCAGTCGGTGTGCGCGCTGCTTCAGGCTGGCGCCGCATTGCTGTAATGTGGCGGGCATGGAACAGATTCTCATTGCTCTCGCCGGCGTCATGGGCGCTGCCGGCATCATGCTCACCGCCGCCGGCGCCCACAGCAAGCCGGGCGTCGGCCTCGACAGCGCCGGCTACCTGCTGCTGATCCACGCCGTCGCAGTCGTCGCCGGCGTGGCGGCCGCGCGTCAGGGGCTGATCCTGCGCCCGGTCGGTATGGCTGCGATTTGGGCCTTCGTGGTCGGTGCCAGCCTGTTCGCCGCCGACGTCGCCGCCCGCGCCTATCTCGGCAGCCGGCTGTTTCCCTTCGCGGCCCCCGCCGGCGGCATGATCATGATCCTTGCCTGGATCGCGCTGATCCTGGCGGCACTTGCCTCCCTGCGCGCCGGCTGACCTCTTTCGCCCGGCGGCAACCGCCGCTAAAAGGGCGCGACTCCGCCTGCCAAGCCCCGAGAGCACCCCCGAGACCCGCCATGACCATTACCGCCCAGGACAAGGCGCGCATTCTCTCCGAAGCGCTGCCGCACATGCAGCGCTACGACGAGGAGACCGTCGTCATCAAATACGGCGGCCACGCCATGGGCGACGAGCAGACCGCGCGCGACTTCGCGCAGGACGTGGTGCTCTTGGAGCAGACCGCGATCAACCCAGTGGTGGTGCACGGCGGCGGGCCGCAGATCCAGGCCATGCTGGAGAAGCTCGGCATCAAGTCGGAGTTCGCGGCGGGCCTGCGCATCACCGACGCGAAGACCATCGAGATCGTCGAGATGGTGCTGGCCGGCTCGATCAACAAGCAGATCGTCGGCTACATCAACGCCGCCGGCGGCAAGGCCATCGGCCTGTGCGGCAAGGACGGCAACATGGTGCAGGCGAAAAAGGTGACCCGCACCGTGGTAGACCCCGATTCCAACATCGAGAAGGTGGTCGACCTCGGCTTCGTCGGCGATCCGGAAAAAGTCGACACCATGATCCTCGACCAGGTGATCGGCCGCGACATGATCCCGGTGCTGGCGCCGGTGGCGACCTCGGCGACCGGCGGCACCTTCAACGTCAATGCCGACACTTTCGCGGGCGCCGTCGCCGGCGCCCTTAAGGCCAAACGGCTGCTGTTGTTGACCGACGTGCCGGGCGTGCTCGACAAGTCGAAGAAGCTGATCGAGCAATTGTCGGTGGCCGACGCGCGCAAGCTCATCGCCGACGGCACCATTTCCGGCGGCATGATTCCCAAGGTCGAGACCTGCATCTATGCCCTCGATCAGGGCGTCGAAGGCGTGGTGATCATGGACGGCAAGGTGCCGCACGCGGTGCTCTTGGAACTGCTGACCGACCACGGTGTCGGCACGCTGATCCACCGCTGAGTCGGAGGCCGCGGTCCACCGCAATGATGCTGAGAGCCACACTCGCGGTCGGCGCCCTCGCCCTCGCGGCGGTGACGCCGGCGCGGGCCGCACTGACTTTATGCAATCGCACCAGCTATCGCATGGACGTGGCGCTCGGTTTCGCCAAGCAGGCCAAGGTCTCGACCCGCGGCTGGTTTCGCGTCGATCCCGGGCAATGCCGGCAAGTAATCGACGGCAGGCTTGATGCCGATCTCGTCTACGTATACGGACGCACGCCGCCGATCTATGGCAGCGCGCCAAAGGCGAGGCGCGGCAACGCCGAATTCTGCGTGCGCAAGGACAACTTCAACTTTCCGGATGGACGCAATTGCCCGCTCAGCCAGCAGGTGCCTTTCTCTCCGGCGCGCCCATCGGAGAGCGATAGCGGCTCGGTGGTCAACCTCGCCGAAGACGCCGGCTACGACGACGCCCAGGCGCGGCTTGCCGGCATCCAGCGGCTGTTGTCGATCGCCGGTTATGACGCCAGCCCCATCGATGGCGTCGACGGCAGCAAGACGCAGGGCGCACTCAAGTCCTTCCTTAACGACCGCAAACTCCCGGCCGAAGCCTCAGCCCAACCGGCCTTTTTCGATACACTACTAGTGGCGGCGCGAGATCCGCACGGACGCGGCTTTTCCTGGTGCAACGACACCCCATATACGGTCATGGCTTCCTTGGGAATCGTGGAAATGGGCTCGGTCGTCACCCGCGGCTGGTATCGCGTGCCGGCGCAAAGCTGCTTGCGGCCGGACGTCGCCGGCGTTCCGCAACGGCTCTACAGCTACGCCGAGGCGGTGGACCGCAACGGCCGCACCGTCGAGCACAACGGCGAGCCGCTCACGTGGCGCGGCAACGTTAAGCTATGCACCCAACGGGGCAAGTTCGAGATCAGCAATCAAAATAACTGCGCAAGCCGCGGATTGGATTCGGCAAGCTTTGCCACAGTCGATGTCGGCGGCAAGCCTTCGACTGTCCTGCGCTTCAAGGAGCCTTAAGCCGTGACTGCCCCCGTGCGCGCACCGCGCATCTTCGAACACGTTAAGACCTGGGTGTTCGACCTCGACAACACGCTTTATCCGCATCACCTGAACCTGTGGCAGCAGGTCGACGAGCGCATCCGGGACTACATCGCCGATTATCTCAAACTCCCTCATGAAGAAGCGTTCCGGGTGCAAAAGGACTACTACAAGCGTTACGGCACCACCATGCGCGGGTTGATGACCGAGCACGGCATGGAGCCTGACGACTATCTCGACTTCGTGCACCAGATCGATCACTCGCCACTGACGCCCAACGCGGCGCTCGGCGCAGCGTTGGAAAAGCTGCCCGGACGCAAGCTCATCCTCACCAACGGCACCCGCAAGCACGCCGAGGCGGTGATGCGCCGGCTGGCCGTGCACGAGCATTTTGAGGATGTGTTCGACATCGTCGCCGCTGAATTAGAGCCGAAGCCGTCGGCGCAGACCTATGCCCGCTTCCTCGGTCGCCACAAGGTCGATCCACAACGCGCCGCCATGTTTGAGGATCTCGCGCGAAACCTGAAGGAGCCGCACGCGCTCGGCATGACCACGGTGCTGGTGGTGCCGGAAGGAGCGCGCGAAGTGCTCCGCGAAGGCTGGGAGATGGAAGGGCGCGACGCGCCCCATGTCGATCACGTGACAGAGGATTTGGCAGGCTTCCTCGAGCGCTTGGTGGCCTAATGCTGTAAACTCCCCATATGGGTGTCTTCGTCTACATGCTGCGCTGTGCCGACGGCTCGTACTACGTCGGAATCGCGACAGCCGACGACCTTTCGAGACGCCTCGCGGAACATCAATCAGGCGCCTATCCCGGATTTACGCAATCGCGCCGGCCAGCTTTGCCATCCCTCACGCCGCCGCCTTGCCGGCAAAGCCGTTCGGCGCATCCTTGATATGCAAATCGCGCTGCGGGAATGGGATCGACAGGCCGGCCGCTTCCAGTGCAGCCTTGCCGCTCTTGGTGAGCGCGCGGCGTACGTCCCAGTAATCCGTATTCGCCGACCACACCCGCAGCCGCAGCACCACCGCGCTGTCGCCGAGTTGGTCGACGAAGACAACTGGCGCCGGATCGGTCATCACGCGCTTGTCGTCACCGGCAATCGCCAGCAGCGTCTCGAGGCCCTTGTCAAGGTCGTCGGCATAGTCGACGCCGAAGGCGAGATCGTTGAGCCGCGTCGGCAGGCGCGAGTAATTAATGAGCTTCTTGTTCCACAGTTCCGAGTTAGGCACGAACTGATAGATGCCGTCCCAGGAATGAAGCTCGGTCGCGAACAGACCGAGATCCTTGACCGTGCCGGCGGCCGAACCGGAATCGATATAGTCGCCGACCCGGAACGGGCGCAGCCACAACAGCATCATGCCGGCGGCGATGTTCGACAACGTGCCCTGGATGGCAAGACCGATGGCGAGGCCGGCGGCGCCGAGGGCGGCGAGAATGCTGGTGGTCTGGATACCGAGTTGCGCCAGCACGGCCACAAGCACTACGATCAGAATGCTGTAACGCACCAGTGCCGCGATGACGCCGCTCAGCGTGGGATCGATGCGCGATTGCCCATCGAGCAGCCGGGCAATGGCGCGGTATGAGCGGTTGGCGAGCCACCAGCCAACGATCAGTAGCGCAATGGCACCGACGAAGCGCGGCACAGCGACCGCCGCCCAATCCATGGCTGCCGTCGAGAATGTCGCGATTTCTCCGCTTAGATTGGCAAGATTCACCGTCATTCGCCGCTCCTTTCTCGCTGCCCTAGCCGCCGACTCAGCGGGTTTTAGCGCATCGATACCGGTGCCGGTACCGCCCGAAAGGCCAGTGGCGGCTTGACAGGTCACCGGGTTCCCCCGACAAAACGCCGAAAATTCGACACCTTCGCCAGGAAGTTGCCTCCATGTCCCAAGTTGAGTCCCTTGCCGACCTCGCCAAAATCATCGACGACGCCTTCGAGCAACGCGAGAGCGTCAGTCCCGCGACCAAAGGCGCGGTGCGCGAAGCAGTCGAGGCCGCGCTCGGCCTGCTCGACGGCGGCAAGGCGCGCGTCGCCGAACGCCAGGCCGACGGCGCCTGGCGGGTCAACCAATGGCTGAAGAAGGCGGTGCTGCTGTCGTTCCGGCTTAACGACATGACCGTGATCGGCGGCGGCCCGGGAAAGGCGAACTGGTGGGACAAGGTGCCGTCGAAGTTCGATGGCTGGGGCGACAACGAGTTCCGCGCCGCCGGCTTCCGCGCGGTGCCGAACTGCGTCGTACGCAAGTCCGCCTTCATCGCGCCCGGCGTGGTGCTGATGCCGTCCTTCGTCAATCTCGGCGCTTACGTCGATAGCGGCACGATGGTCGACACCTGGGCCACCGTCGGCTCCTGCGCGCAGATCGGCAAGAACGTCCATCTATCGGGTGGCGTCGGCATCGGCGGCGTGCTCGAGCCGCTGCAGGCCGGCCCGGTGATCATCGAGGACAATTGCTTCATCGGCGCGCGTTCCGAAGTCGTCGAAGGCGTGATCGTGCGCGAAGGCTCGGTGCTCGGCATGGGTGTCTATCTCGGCATGTCGACCAAGATCGTCGATCGCGCGGCCGGCAAGATTTATTACGGCGAAGTGCCGCCGTACTCCGTCGTCGTCTCCGGCACGCTGCCGGGTAACCCGATGCCAGGCAGCAATGTCGGCCCGAGCCTCTATTGCGCCGTTATCGTCAAGCAGGTGGACGAGCGCACGCGCTCGAAAACCAGCATCAACGATCTGCTGAGAGATTAGGGGCGCGTGGAACCATGAGCGCCGATCCTGTTGCCATTGCCCGCGACCTGTTGCGCTGTCCGTCAGTCACGCCGGCGGAAGGCGGTGCGTTGGCCTTTCTCGAAAGGACGTTGAAGGCAGCCGGCTTCACCGTGCACCGCTTAACCTTCAGCGAGCCGGGCACAGACGACGTCGAGAATCTCTATGCGCGGCTCGGCACGGCGGCGCCCAATCTCGTCATCGCCGGCCATACCGACGTGGTGCCGCCGGGCGACGAAGCCGCGTGGCGTCATCCACCGTTCGCGGCCGAGATCGACAACGGCGAGCTCTATGGCCGCGGCGCGGTCGATATGAAAGGCGGCATCGCCTGCGCGGTTGCCGCCGTGCTCGATCATCTTGAGCAGCACGGCAAGCCCAAGGGGTCGATCTCGTTCCTGATCACCGGTGACGAAGAGAGCATCGCGGTCAATGGCACGCCCAAGCTGCTGCAATGGACCGCCGAGCAAGGCGAGAAACTCGATCACTGCATCCTGGCCGAGCCGAGCAACCAGGAAGAGCTCGGCGACACCATCAAGATCGGCCGACGCGGGTCGCTCAACGGCCATCTGATCGTCACCGGCAAACAAGGCCACGTCGCTTATCCGCAGCGGGCGATGAACCCGGTCCGCGGGGTGGTCAAGCTGATCGACGCGCTCCAGTCGGAGCCGCTCGATGAAGGTAACGCCAACTTCCAGCCGTCCAATCTCGAATTCACCTCGGTCGACGTCGGCAACAAGACGGTCAATCTTATCCCCGGCGAGGCGCGCGCGCGCTTCAACATCCGCTTCAACGACTGCCATACAATGGAATCGCTGAAGGCCCTGATCGAGCAGCGCGCGGCCAAAGCCGCCGGCAACAGCGTCAAATTCGCGTTCCAATGGGAGCCGTCGAACGCCAACGTGTTCGTCACCTCCCCCGGCCCATTCACCGAGCTGGTCGCCAATGCGGTTGCCGAAGTGGCCGGCCGCAAGCCGGAGCTTTCCACAACCGGTGGAACTTCCGACGCACGGTTCATTACGAACTATTGTCCGGTGGTGGAGTTCGGCCTGGTCGGGCAGACCATGCACGCGGTCGACGAGCGCGTGCCGATCGACGATCTGCGCGCGCTGACGACGATCTACCGCAAGATCATCGAGCGGTACTTTTCTTAGGCAGACGCCGCGTCTCGCTTCGCGGCCATGCCAATATCTAATTTTGCCTGGCTAAACTGTTAGCCCTGCTTTGCGCATTCCATCCAAGAAACGCTGAACGACTCGCGGCGTGTAGGGCACAGACTGTCTGACTTTTTCAATCGAAATGTCCGGCTGCAGCTGCCGAAGAGCGCTCATGGCCAATCTTGCTTCCTCGCGCTGGCCCGCCTGAGCGAGGCTGGCGCACAAGATGCGATGCCCACCGGTGTATCCGGGCCGAAGGCGAACTGCCTGGCGCGCCCACTTAATGGCCTCCGCATAATTTCCATCGAGGTAGTACGCCGCCGCCATAGGCGCAAAAAAGAAATTCGTAAACGGATCGTGTGGGTTCATGCGTGCGGCTTTTTCGAGGCACGCAATTGCCTCTTTCGATTGTCCATCGAGCGCCAGCGCGAAGCCGATCAGTCCAATGGCCGCCACGAAGTTGGGATTAAGATCAAGCGCAGCATTGAAATGCCGTACCGCTTCCTCCGTGTCGCGGTCGGTCATGGCGAGAAACCCGACCGCCAGGTGTGCCCAGGGATCATTCTCGTCCAGCTCGATGGCACGGTAGGCAAATTGCGCCGCATGCTCGCGCTCGCTGTCTGCCGGCGTCCAGCCCGCGTAGGCCGAGAACAGCAGAGCGAAGCTCAACATGCTATGCGCCGGCGCATAATTCGGATGGCGCTGCACCGCTTGCCGCAGCGCCGTGATGGCAAGTTCGCTCTCGGAGGCCGAAAATTTCCAGAAGTGCGGCAACGCGCGCGCCACCAGATCCCAGGCGTCCAGATCGTCAATCGATCTCGTTTCCGCGCGATGCCCTTCCGCGGCCATCAGCTTGGGTTCGATCGCCGCGGTCACACTCGCCGTGATTTCGTCTTGCAGAGCAAAAATATCGGTGAGTTCACGGTCGTATCGCTCGGACCAGATGTGGTTGCCGGTCGTTGCGTCCAAAAGCTGGCAGGTGATGCGTATGCGCTGCCCGCTCTTGCGCACGCTTCCTTCCAGAAGGTAACGCACGCCGAGATCGCGGCCGATCTGCCGCACGTCGGTAGGCTGACCCTTGTAGGCGAAGGAAGAGTTGCGCGCGACCACGAAAAACCACCGTAGACGAGACAGCGCGGTGATGATGTCCTCGGAAATGCCGTCGCTGAAATATTCCTGCTCCGGATCGCCAGACATGTTGGTGAACGGCAGCACGGTTATCGATGGCTTGTCGGGCAGTTTCGGCAATGGCTTCGGCCAGGCGGTCAGTTGACTAGCGACCGGCGCGCCGCCTGACGTCGCCTCGCGAATCTCTCCGACGAAGCGAATCCCCTTGCGTGCGATGGTGCGGATGAGCCGCTTCTCCTCGCCGCGATCGCCGACCGCATGGCGCAGGGCGGTTACACGGCTTGTGAGCGTCGAATCGGAAACAATTCGACCGTTCCAGACATTCGCGATCAACTCGTCCTTGCTCACAACTCGATCGCGATTGCGGACCAGGAAATGGAGAAGATCGAGGACGCCCGGTTCGACCGAAACCAGCTTATCGCCATGTCGTAGCTCATGCCGATCGACGTCGAACGAATAGTCGTTAAATTCGTAAATCACGGCGATCGGTCTCCCCCGCTTCTTATATTACCTTTGTTCCGGAATTTTCGGCCACAGGAAAAAAGCAGGGAAAAAACAGTGGTTGGAAAGCGCCGGCGCGGCGACGCTAAAGGCGAGACATGACATAGGTGGTTTGCTCGAATGGGAGGGCCCCATGACTGGTCTGGCACATCTCGGCGACGCACTGGGTACCTATGCCCGTTTCTTCCCCGACAGGGTTGGCGCGCGCGATCTCGATCGGTCGATGACATTCAAGGCCTGGCACGTACGCGCGTGCCGGCTGGCGAACGCCCTGACCGGCATCGGGCTCGCGCGGGGCGATCGCGTCTGCGTGTTGGCCTACAACTGTATCGAATGGCTGGAAATCTATGCGGCGACCGCCCTGGCCGGGCTTGTCGCGGTTCCGATCAACTTCCGGTTGGTCGGGCCAGAAATCCGATACATCGTCGAGAACTGCGAAGCCAGAGCCATCGTCGTACAGGATCAGCTCATCGGGAAAATCGAGGAGATCAGGCCGGACCTCGCAATCGAACCGAACTGCATAATCTCTTTCGGTGGCGGGCGGCCCGTGGCCGGCTACCGCAGCTACGAAGACCTGATCGCGAAGGCGAGCGCCTCGCCGCCGCCCAAAGTTACATCGGTCGACGATCCTTGGACACTGATGTACACCTCCGGCACAACCGGCAAGCCGAAAGGCGCCATCCGCAGTCTGCGGGCCGGCGCGATGCATTCGATGGTGACGGCCATAGAGCTCACTCTGAGCAGGCAGGACCATGCATTGCTGGTCATGCCGATGTGTCACGCGAACTCCATGTTTTTCTACGGCGCCTTCAGCTATTGCGGCGCACCGTGTACGGTCTACAGCCAAAAAAGCTTCGATCCGGAACATCTGCTTCGCACGATGTCGGAGAATGAGGCGACATTCACGTCGCTGGTGCCGACGCATTACATCATGATGCTCGACCTGCCCGCGCGCGTGCGCAACCGCTACAAGGTCGATGCGGTCACGAAATTGATGATTTCATCGGCGCCCGCCCGGCAGGAGACCAAGCTGGCAATTATCGAGCATTTCAAGAATGCCGGATTGTACGAGCTCTACGGTTCGACCGAGGCCGGCTTCGTCACCATGTTGGGGCCGCAGGAGCAGCTCTCCAAGCTTGGCTCCGTTGGACGCGAATGCGTCGGTTCGCTCCCGATCCGACTGCTCGATCCGGACGGCAATGAAGTGCCGGGCGGCGAGGCGGGCGAACTCTATTCCTGCAACTCCCACACCTTCGACGGGTACTGGAAGCTGCCGGATAAGACGCGGGAGGCTTTCCGTGGCGACTATTGCAGCGTCGGCGATCTCGCCCGGCGCGATGAGGATGGGTACCTTTATCTGGTCGACCGCAAGGCCAACATGATCATTTCGGGCGGCGAGAACATTTATCCGTCCGAGGTCGAGGCGCTGATTGGCTCAAATCCGAAGGTGAAGGACGTCGCGGTTATCGGCCTCGTCGATCCGAAATGGGGCGAGCGCGTCCATGCCGTGATCATCCCTCGCGACGGCATGGTGCTCACGGAGGACGAACTGCTCGACTGGTGCAAGAACCAGATCGCCGGCCACAAACGTCCGCGATCGGTTTCGTTCGTCCACGAAGAGGAAATGCCGCGTACGGCTACCGGCAAAATTCAGCATCGCGTATTGCGCAGCCGCCTTGCGCAAGCGCAACCCGATCTCGAGCCCGCGAGCGGGTCATAAGGGAGGCAATGCCATGGCTTTGACGGGTTCCGATCTGGTTGCGCAGGCCTTGCACCGGCAGGGTGTCGATACATTCTTTTACCTGATGGGCGCGCCGATGCTTTCGGTGGAATCGGCGGCCCTGGCTCTGGGCATGCGCGGCATCGACGTGCGGCACGAACAGGCCGCCGCCATCGCCGCGCACGCCTACGCGCGCCTGCGCAATTGCCCTGGCGTCTGCATGGCCGCCTCGGGGCCCGGCACAACCAATCTAATCACCGGAATCGCACATGCCTTCGTCGATTGCACGCCGGTCGTCGCGCTCGGTGGTTCGTCGCCGGCATCGCAAAGCCATATCGGCACATTCCAGGAGATTGACCAGCTCAAGATGATGGCGCCATGCACCAAATGGTCGGATCGGGTTTATCAGCCCGAACGCATCCCCGAACTCATAAGCCGGGCGATCCGCGAAGCAATGAGCGGCAAGCCCGGTCCGGTTTATCTCGATTTGCCGGCGGACGTTCTGTTTGCCGAAGTCGATGAGGCAAGGATCGAATGGCCAACGCCATGGGATCAGATATCGCGGCCGCGCCCGGCAGCAAGTCCCGCCGATATCGACGCACTCGTCGGACTGATCGAAAAGGCGCAGAAGCCAGTCGTCGTCTCAGGCATGGGAGTTCTTATGGGCCAACGCGGAGGGCGACCTGCAGGAATTTGTCGAAACGTCCGGGATTCCCTTCTTCACCACACCGCAATCTCGCGGAGCGATCCCGGAAGATCACGAGTTCTGTTACTTGTCGTCGCGGGCCACGGCGTTTCGCGAAGCCGATTTCATTTTAATCATCGGCACGCGGATGAATTACATCATCGGGCACGCCGCGCCGCCACGTTTTGCCGGCGGCGCCAAGGTCGTGCGCATCGACATAGATGCGAGCGAGATCGCCAACAGTCCACGTCATCTGGACCTCGGCATTGTTGCCGATGCGGGCGTCGCGCTCGGCCAGCTTACGGCGGCCATCAAGGGCCGCATGGACCGCAAGACCTTCGTCTCATGGCGCGATCGGCTGCGTGGCCAAAATCAATCGAAGGTCGCGGATCAGGAAAGCGCGCTGGCGGATGACTCCACACCGATCCACCCGCTGCGGCTGTGCCGCGAGCTGCGCGATTTCATGGAGCGCGACAGTATCCTGTGCGTCGACGGCCAGGAGATCCTGAATTACGGACGCCAGGTCATCCCCACCCACAAGGCTCGGCACAGGCTCAACTCGGGCACCTTCGGCACGATGGGTGTCGGCATGCCGCTCGGTCTTGGCGCCAAGGCCGCCTGCCCGGACAAGCCGGTCATTGTGCTGCACGGCGATGGGTCGTTCGGCATGAACGCGATGGAGTTCGACACGCTTGTGCGCCACAAGCTGCCGGTATTGACGATCATCAGTCTAAATGGCGGGTGGACAGGCGATCCCGACAAGGAACGTCCCGGTAGAGACCTGGGCTATACGCGCTATGACAAGATGGTGGAGGCGCTCGGCGGCCATGGCGAATATGTCGAGAAGCCGGACGACATCTTGCCAGCGCTGAAGCGTGCAAAAGCAGCTGTAGATGCCGGTAAACCGGCTCTCGTGAACGTTGTCACGGACTGGCGGGCCCGCGCCACGACCGCCGCGTTCACCAAATACGTTACGTGAAAGCCCCGTCCAAGCGCGAGCCAGTCTTGGCATTCCCCAGAGATTGGTTGGACGCGCTCACACTTGAGCCTTTGGCCGCGGGCTGGCATCTCACCCGTGCCGGCGAAGTGCTGGATTCAGGGAAAAAGCGCGGACATCGATCGGCATGAGCGGTGGATCGCTCCGCCGCGACAGCATCGCCGCCTCGTCGCTTGCGGTCTGCTCGGCAATACTGCAACGTGCGCGTCCGCCCAGCAGGAGGACTCGCATGGCCGGCTCCGAAGAGATCAACGCCGACATGCTTGCCTTCTGGAACGGGAAGGGCGGCGACACATGGGTGGCTCGACAGGAGCACACCGACATCACGCTCACCCCGGTGACGGACGCCCTGCTCGCCTTTGCCGCGCCGCGCGCCAACGAACGGGTGGTGGATATCGGTTGTGGCTGTGGCGCGCCCACATTGGAGTTTGCGCGCGCCGTCGGCCCCGCCGGCCGAGTGGCGGGGGTGGACATCTCCAGGCCAATGCTGGCCGAGGGCGAGCGGCGCGCGAGCGCCGCCGGCATCGCCAATATCGATTGGCAGGAGGCCGATCCCGCCACGGCGGCGCTGGACGAATACGATTTGCTGATCTCGGCCTTCGGCGTGATGTTTTTTGGCGACAGGGTGGCCGCCTTCACCAATATGCGCCGCGGCGCCGCTCCGGATGCGCGTATGGCGCTCGTCTGCTGGGGCACGCTGGCCGAAAACCCATGGATGGAGGTGCCGATGACGGCAGTCGCGCAGCACCTTCCACCGCGGCCCAAGCCGGTCCCGAACGCCCCGGGCATGTTTGCCTTCGCCGATCCGGAGCACGTCACCGAGGTTCTCACTGCAGCGGGCTGGGCGCGGCCGCGTTTCGAGAAGCTCGATATGGACCTCGACATCGCCGCCGGCCGCGGGCTGGAGGAGGCTGTGGGTCAATCAACCCAAATCGGCGCGGTGAACAGTTGGCTGCGCAACCAGCCGGCAGAGGTTGTCTCCGCCGCCGTCGGCTCCCTCCGCGCGGCGCTGGAGCCCTATGCGGATGGTGCGAGCGTGCGCCTGCCCGCTGCGATGTGGTTGATAAACAGCGCGCCTGCCTGAACGAGCGCCGTCGCTAACCAGCTTTCTTTGCCACGCATGAGTTGAAGTTCGGCTGTCGCCACATTTCTTTGCGCTGCTGATATTGATCGCTACCGGTGCATGGCGGAGATCGATCAAGCCGCTCCGGTCAATCTCGATTCAGGATGATGTGTACTGGGTCTCCGCCTCCGCGGGGACAACACCAGTGCGTCCTGCGCTTCGCCTGAAACTAACTTTCCGCCACCGCGTTCTGCGGCCAATGTCCGGCCTCGATCTTGGCGGCGGCAATCACCGCCTGCGTGCGGCTTTCGACGCGCAGCTTCTGCAAGATGGCAGAGACATGCGCTTTCACGGTGGCTTCCGAGACGCCGAGTTGGAAAGCGATCTGCTTGTTGAGCAGGCCCTCCGACAGCATCATCAGCACGCGCACCTGCTGCGGCGTCAGCGTCGCCATGCGCGCCATGAGCTCCGAGGTCTCAGCATCTGCACCGGCGGTGAGATCGACGTCGGGCGGCGTCCACACGCCGCCGCCGAGCACCCGCGCGATCGCCGTACGCATGGCCTCGACCCCGACCGTCTTAGGGATGAAGCCGGAAGCACCGAATTCCATGCAGCGGCGGATGGCAGCAGGGTCGTCGTTGGCCGAGACCACGATCACGGGCACGCTCGGATATTGTGCGCGCAGATACATCAGCCCGGAAAAGCCACGCACGCCGGGCATGGCAAGATCGAGCAGGATGAGATCTACGTCGCTGCCCTGCTCCAGCAGGTCGGCCACCTCCTCGAAACTGCCGGCCTCGGCGATTTCCACCTGCTGCAACAGGCCGGAGACGGCCTCGCGCAATGCGCCCCGAAACAAGGGGTGATCGTCGGCAATCACCAGCCGATAATGCGAACCGCCATTCAACACCAAGGACTCCTCAATGCCTTCCCGGCGGCGCCCTCGCGCAGCCGAGCGGATACGCAATCTACTATACTTTAGGACGAGAATGGCTACCCCAGCGAACGTGTCGCCTTCTTTTCTCGCCGCCGTGATCTGGCCGAGAAGGCCGGAAACGTCAAGCTTTACAGTGCCCTAGGCCGATCATCCGCCGCCGGGAACAATTTGCGCCGGCCCGCGCTTGGACTCTTTGCGCACCGACCGATGGCACGACGCTTGCCTTTATTAACGCGCAGACGGGGTGGAATAGGAGCCGCCTGAGACCATCATGAGCCCTTTTACGCGTCTTGCGATTTTCGCCGTAGCCCGTGAGGCCGGCTTCATAGCGCTCGCCGCTTTCACCTTGATGCTTGCCTTCAGCGTTGCGCCGCCGCGGGCGCTCGCGGTCGCCGCCAGCGCGGCGCTGACCTTCGCGCTCGCGCTGATGCTGCGCGCATGCTGTCTCACCGAGGAGCGCCTAGTGCGCAGCGAAGCTTGGCGTGCGCTCGATCCCGAACAGCGGCCCAAAGGCGACCAGGGCCGGCGCTGGGCGCGCTCGGAGCTCGAAAGTCTCCTGCTGCACTTCGCCAAAGGCGCCTCCGGCGTCGCCGGCATTCTCTACAGCTCGGCGCTGGTGATGTCGGCGGCGACGTAGAACGCAGAATGCGTCAACGCCGGCTACCGACGAACTGGAAGATCACCTCGCGGCTGTGCGGACGGGCGCGGTGCTCGACCACATAGATGCCCTGCCAGGTGCCGAGCGCCAGTGCGCCACCGATCACGGGCACATGAAGCGACACGCCGTTCAGCATGGCTTTAACGTGCGCCGGCATGTCGTCGGGCCCTTCAGTGTCGTGGACCCAGGGCGCGCCTTCCGGCGCCAACCGATCGAGCGCGGCGATGAGATCGGTCCGCACGTCGGGATCGGCGTTTTCCTGGATGGTGAGCGACGCCGAGGTATGGCGCAGAAAGACCAGCAAAGCGCCGTCGCCTGCATTGAGTTGGGCGATAAATTGGCGCGCCTCGGCGGTTATGTCCGTGAGGCCCGGCCCGGGCGTATCGAGCCGCAACGCGGCGCGCGCCACCAACTGTGCGTCGACTTCGGTGATGGCTGAGAGGCGGCCTGGCATGACGCAGTGCTTAACCGACGGCGCTCAGCTTTTGCGCAGCAGGTCGTGCTGGAAACGCACGATCATCTGCACCAGCCGGCGCCACGTATCGGTGAGAGTGTCGGCGAGATAGTCACGCGCACGGGCGATTTCCTGCTGGGTCGGCATCCGGATTGAAACGTCGAGGCCCTTCTCCGGTGGCGGCGGCGGCGCGGCGCGCAATTCTGCGATCTGCTTGTTCAGAGCCGCGACATCGTCCTGCAGGCGCGCGATCTGCTGTTCCAGCGCGGCGCGGTCCTCCGGCACGGCCTGGCAGGCCCAGCCGGCATGAACCGGCGTGCAATGGGCGATCCGGCCAGTCTTGTTGTCGAGGCGGACGAAGCCGTCGTCGACGCGCCTAAAGCTCCAGCGCGTCTCCGGCGCGGGCGGCGCACCGGCGGGCGGCAGCAGGGGCGCCTGCTCCTGCGCCAATCCGGCTGCAGCGCCGCAACCCAGCATCGCCGCCAGCACGAGGGTGACGATCCGCAATGTCTTCTCCTCCGCTCCCGAGCGTCCGGTGCGCCCGCCGCTTCCGCGCTCGGCGACCCTAGCACCGGCAAGGTCCGGCCTTAAGAGACCTGCGCCGATTACCCAGCGCATACCGCGGTGCACGAAAACGCTGGTGAATGGCCTTGTAAATTCTCCAGTTTCTTCTATTAAATCATAAGCTTATGTCGCATAGCCACTTTCTTGACTCGGACAAACCGCATCAGTATGGTCCGCGCGGCTTTAAGGGCGGCGGGGCAAGCGGGATGCCTTGAATCACGCGGGTCGAAGGCATGGCTGACGGCACGCGGAACAAGGGCGATCGCCAAGAACCGCCGGACGACGAGGCTCAACTCTCCGCGAGGCTCCAGCGTCTCGGCGAACGGCTCGCAACCGCGAACCGACCATCCGAAAACGGCTCCGGTCCTCGTCAGACCGCCGATCCATCGGCGTTCGCACGCGGTTTCCGGCTTTCCACCGAGCTGGTCGGCGGCGTGGTGGTGGGCGCGGGGATCGGCTGGGGGCTTGACCGCTGGCTGGGCACGACGCCCTGGGGGATGATGGTGTTTTTGCTGCTCGGCTTCGCCGCCGGGGTTCTCAATGTGATGCGCACGGCCGGCGTGGTGCGCGAGAGAAACTTGAACGACTAAGACGGCGTCATGGACCCGATCCACCAATTCCAGATCATCAATCTGTTTCCGCTCGGCAAGCTTGGCAGCTCCGAGATCTTCTTCACCAATTCCGCCGCCTTCATGGTGCTGGCGGTGATCCTGCTCACCGCGTTCCTGGTCGTGGGTGTCGCGGGCGGCAGGGCGGTGCCGACGCGCCTGCAGTCCGCTGCCGAACTCACCTACGAGTTCGTCGCCGACATGCTGCGCTCGACCGCCGGCCACGAGGGCATGAGGTTCTTCCCCTACGTGTTTACGATCTTCATGTTCGTGCTGCTGCTCAACCTATTCGGGCTGATCCCCTTTGGCTTCACCGTCACCAGCCACGTCATCATCACCGCCACGCTGGCGCTGATGGTGTTCTTCACCGTGCTGGGCTACGGGCTGATCCGGCACGGCTTTCACTTCTTCAATCTGTTCGTGCCCAAGGGCGTGCCGATCTACATCCTGCCGATGATCGTCGCGATCGAGATCCTTTCGTTCATCTCGCGACCGATTTCGCACAGCGTTCGTCTGTTTGCCAACATGCTGGCCGGCCACATAGCGCTCAAGGTGTTCGCCGGGTTCATCATCCTCTTGGGTGGCGCGCTGGGTGCGATCGGCTGGGTCGGCGGCGTGCTGCCCTTCGCCATGATCGTGGCGCTCACCGCGCTCGAGCTGCTAGTGGCATTCCTGCAGGCCTACGTGTTCGCAATCCTCACCTGTATTTATCTCAACGACGCGATTCATCCGGGCCACTGACGGCCCGGCACGCAAAACCAGAAGGAGCTTTCTCATGGATCCAGTGGCAGCGAAGTACATCGGCGCGGGCATCGCCGCGATCGGCATGGGCGGCGCCGGCGTCGGCGTCGGCATCATTTTCGGCAACTACCTGGCCGCCGCCATCCGCAATCCGTCGGCCGCGCAGGGCCAGTTCGGCAATTTGATCTTCGGCTTCGCGATCACCGAAGCGCTCGGCATCTTCTCGCTGCTGATCGCGCTCCTGCTGCTATTCGCGCTCTAAGGTAATGCGCGCCGTCCGGCGCCGGAGCTTCAACGATGGCCGAGCCCACCGCCCATAATGCAAGCACCGAGGCCCCTTCGGGCGGACACGGCGGCTTTCCGCCGTTCAATCCGCAGACCTTTCCCTCGCAACTCGTCTGGTTGGTCATCACCTTCGTGCTGCTTTATGCGCTGATGGCGAAATGGGCGCTGCCCAAAGTGGGCGCGCGTTATCGACGCGCGCCAGAAACGCATCGCCAACGATTTCGCAGAGGCCGACCGGCTGAAGGCGCAATCGGACGAGGCGGTGGCGGCCTATGAGAAGGCATTGGCGGACGCCCGTTCGCGGGCCCAGGCCATCGCCAACGAGACCCGCGACAAGGAAGCTGCAGCTGCGGACGCCACCCGCAAGGCGCTTGAGGGCGAGCTCAATGCCAAGCTGGCGGCGGCAGAGAAGACCATCGCCGCCACCAAGGAAGCGGCCATGAGCAATGTCCGCTCCATCGCCGAGGACGCCACCACGGCAATCGTTGAACGGCTGATCGGCCGTGCGCCGAGCGACCGGGCAGTGTCATCCGCGGTCGCCGATGTGCTGAAGCGGTAGCGCATGATCCCGAAAAGCGGATATCGGTTTTCGGAGAGGGTCCTGCGCAAAACGATAATGGAATGGGCCGATGCTGCACGAAGCTGAATTTTGGGTCGCGCTGGGCTTCATCGTCTTCTTGGGTCTGCTCGGCTATGTCGGCGTACACAAGAAGCTCGCCAAGTCGCTCGACGACCGCGCCGCCCGCATCAAGGCCGAGCTCGAAGAGGCCCGCAAGCTGCGCGAGGAAGCCACTCAATTGCTTGCCGACTATCAGCGCAAGCGGCAGGAAGCCGAAGGCGACGCGAAAGGCATCATCGCCGGCGCCCAGGCCGAGGCCGAGCGGATGGCCGCCGACGCCAAGGCCAAGGTGGAGGAATTCGTCGCCCGCCGGACCAAGATGGCGGAGACCAAGATCGCACAGGCCGAGGCGCAGGCCGCTGCCGACGTACGCGTGGCCGCGGCGGAAGCCGCCGTCGCCGCCGCCGAGAAGATCCTCGCCCAGGAAACCAAGGGCAAGCTTGGCGACGATCTGATCGCCAAGGGCATCGCCGACCTTAGCAAGCGGCTGAACTGACGCTTCTTTCCGGGCAACGACTGGATTCGGCCGGCCGCTGAGGCTGCAAGATGACGCCGGCAGGATTCACGCCGCGCCTCCCGGGCGGCCGGATTTTCACGAAAAGTCTTCCCGCAATAGATAAATCAGCCATTTTCGGCGCGCGTCATTTTCACATTACGGATTGCGGGGATTAACCGCGCGCTAACCATTCGCTCGCACACTTAGCGGCGGTGCCAGTCTTGCAAGCCAGTCTTGCAATTTGTCCAACAGCGTATTGTCCAACAGCGTACGAATCCGCCGGAAAACCTGGCTTGAGGCATTCGGAAGGCCGATGGTCATCTTCGATTGCAATGGCGTGCTCGTCGACAGCGAGCCGCTGGCCGCAGCGGTCGCATCCCGTGAGTTCATGCGTGCCGGCTTCGCGATCACGCCGGACGTCGTCGCACGCTATTTCACCGGGCGCCGCCCCGCCGACGTGTTTGCCGAGGTGGAGATGGCGGCCGGCCGAAAGCTCCCGTCCGGCTTTGCCACCACCGTCGCGAGCGCGACCTTACACCGCTTCCGCGCCGAGCTGCGTCCCACCCCTTACGCAGCCCACGCGCTCACGTGGTTGCGCGGCCGCAAATGCGTGGCCTCCTCGTCCTCGATTGACCGCGTTCGCGTCAGCCTGGAGAGCACTGATCTGCTGCGCTTCTTCGAACCAAATCTGTTTTCGGCCAACGAAGTGCGCAAGGGCAAGCCGGCGCCCGACGTATTTCTGCACGCCGCCGCCAAGATGCAGGTCAATCCGGGCGCGTGCGTGGTGGTGGAGGACTCCGCCGTCGGTGTCGCGGCGGCAATCGCCGCGGGCATGAAGGTGGTCGGCTTCGCCGGCGGCAGCCACGCTGGCAGCGCACTCGGCAAACACTTACGCGCCGCCGGCGCTCACGCGGTCATCACCGACATGCGCGCGTTGCAGGGCACCGTCATCAAGCTGCGCGGATGGTGATACGCGTCCTACAACTCTATGGGCGTGTACTCATCAATCGAGATTGATGAGTAGCGGTCGGCCAAAGTCTGCTTTGCATGCAATTCTGTTGAAAAAGTCCGAGTGGCGACGCGACCACATTTTTTAAGCGCTGGATGCGCATCCTTAATAAGTCGACGCGGGAAACCTTATCTTTTATGTCCCAGCGAACGGGGCAAGCTCTAAATGGAATTACGGTGCTGATCTAAGTTGAGCGAAGATTACGAAGTCCTCGGGATGCATTTTCATCGCGGCTCAACTTTCGACTTTTTCAACAAATTCGATCATTTGCGGACGCGCCCAATTACTCGATGCTTTGGCGGCCTTTCATACCATCCGTTATTGCGTCGAGCTTCGGTGCTAAGGCCTTTACGGTGTCGGCGAGCCGAGCCGTGCAACTTTGAGCGTCTGGTCGCATGAGTGTAAGCGTGGAAGCGTTCGAGACATTAGAAGGCGGACAGTCCATACGGAAAACGTAGATCGGCTCGCCGCTTTGCTTGAGCGCTACTTCGACGATACCATGCGCCATAAAGCGTCGGAGTTCTTCAAATGAGGCGAGTTTTTCGATGAGGGGGGCAACTTTATTTGCGTGCGCGCGCAAAGGGCCGACTTCGCCCATTAGCTTGCGAAGACGTTCGAGCTTTTGACCCATAAGGTGCGGGAACGCCGGCTTTAACGTCTTGTATTCGGGCAGAGCCGCGGCGCGGATGAGGACTCCATTAACGGCGTGCTCGACCTGTGCGAAAAGGTCGATCACTTCGCCTCGCAGCATCTGAGCGCCACGTTGCGCCTTGTCATACCCACTTTTCTGTGAAGGCTGCACATCAACTCCCATTCGAACTGCATGCTAACGCTTAGCGGCTAGAGTATAGATTTTACGGATGAAGGAATGGTTCTTTCGCGTTAAGCCGCCAATCAGTTCGCAGTTAATAGTCAGTGCCGGTAAAGAATAAAATTTGACTAGTCGAGGTTCATCGTAACGACCGCACGCGGTCAGACCGATAAGGTTCATTGCGACTTCTCTCCTCCCAACACCCGGGCCGAGCGTTTCCGCTATGCTGCGAGACCGACCGACCGCGGCCACAAGTGCAACCAGCGTCATGTGCCGCTAGACTTGGGAATAGCGCTGCTATTTCGGAACTTTATGCCGAACTTTACGACGCGCTAATTCTTATTGGTTAGGCTGCCGCTTTCGCCGATTAGGATTCAACCATGTTGCATTCACGATACAAATTCGTGGCTAAATTCATTTCGGCATGCCTATTCTCTAGTAGTGCATTTGCGAACTTGGCTCACGCACAAATATTAATTCCCCACGGATTTGGTCGCGAAAATGGTCTCGGAACATTTTTGGTTGCAGTAACTTGCTTAGTGCTCCTTTTTTTGGAGCCGCACGCTCTTATCGGACGGGGGAACTCGATATTGCCTTAGGTTGGTTTGCAAGACGACTTCGAAAGTTATTTCGACCTTGATTATCGCAACCCGGGCCTACCCGAGTTGTGTAATCTAACGAGGATGGAAGTCGGCTGTAGCCGGCTTTCAGATGAGAAGCCTGACCATGACAACGTGAAGTTGGCGTCGACGCTATTGCTTCCGCGGCGCGCGGCGGCGGTGCACGGGCCGCCTCTTTTTCGCCTGCGCGCCGATCGGGTCGAAGCCGACATAAACCTTGTAGTCCTCGATCACGCCGAGTGGGTACGGCAACGGGAAAGCCACGTCGGGGTAAATGTGGGTGAAAGTAACGTGATCGACCGCATTATTGATGGTCACCGGGACCTGCACGAGCTCCGTCACGATCGTGACCGGGTTGATACCTTCACGCACCAGGGCAACGCGCAGCGGCACGTTGAGACTGCCGGCGGCACCGGCCGGCCCGGTAATGACGCGGCCTTCGACACCGACCTTGATGTGCATCATGCCGGCGATGACATGACACTCGCGCGCCAAGCGCACGATGCTGCCCTGATAGCGCACGTCGAGTGGCGACGGCTCGCCCTGCCCCGGCGTGCTGCCGACGATCAGCGTCGCCGCACCGGTGCGCACGGCCGTGTCCGGGCATGGCACGTCGTCATCGGTGACCGCGGCCTGATTGCCGCCGACGCCGGCCGCGGGACCGGTTGTGATGGGCGCGCTCGACGTGCCGGGCGATGAGCCAATGAGGCCGCCGGTCATGCTGTTCAGGCTGCCGGAGCTGCAGGCGCCAAGGAAGAGGCCGAGGCCCAAAATCGTGGCCACGGCGGTGCCGGTTCGCAAGGTTTGCGCGTGTCGTTTCCCGCCCATCGTCAACCTATTTTTTGCCGATCTTCTTCTCAAATTTGCGTGCTCAGCGCGTTGCTCCCACACGCCACCGTTTATTGCAAGGCGAAGGTGGCAAGCCCAAGGTCTCCTTCAATACCGCCTCAATTCCCGTCATCGCGCAGGCGCGCGTAGAGCAGATGATCCTGCCAGACGCCATTGATGCAAAGATACCGGCGAGCATAGCCCTCGCGTTTGAAGCCCGCCTTCTCCAAAAGGGCAATGGAGGCGGCATTGCTCGGGATACAGGCTGCTTCGAGGCGGTGCAGCCGCAATGAATTGAAGCTAAACGGGATCAGCGCGCGCAACGCCGCGGTCATGTAGCCCCTGGCGGGCGAAGGGGGCGCCGACCCAATAGCCGATGGAGCCGGCCTGCGCCACGCCGCGCCGGATGTTGGCGAGCGTCAGCCCGCCGACCAGGGCGCTGTCGCTGCTGCGAAACACCAGGAAGGCATAGGCGAGATCATTGCGCTGATCCTCGGTGTAGCGCCGGATGCGGCGGCGGAAGGCGGTACGTGTGAGATCGTCGACCGGCCAAGTCGGTTCCCAAGGCGTAAGGAAGCTGCGGCTCTGCTCACGCAGGGCGGCCCATGCGGCGTAGTCGGTGCTCTGCGGCAGACGCAACATAACGCCGTCGCCGGCAATGGCCGGCGGGGTATCGTTGAAGCTGACGGTGCGGAAGAACGCCATGGACCGTAAACGCCGGGCTTTTTCGCGTCCTTCTGATCAGGCGGCCCGGCGGACCAAAGTCTCCGCGATTGCCGCGGTGCTTTCAAGACCGCCTCCGGGCCCCAAGGCGGCAATCGCCGGGCGACCGCGGCTGACCAAGATGCGACCGGCGGCGCGCGCGCTTTCGACGGTGACGGCGTCGACCTTGGCGACGATCTCGTCGAGCGGAATCGGCCGGCCATAAGCGAGCATCTGCCGCGCCAATTGCCCGATGCGGGCTTCCGAGCTTTCAAGCGCCATCAGCAGGCCGGCCTTCATCTGCGCCTTGGCGCGGGCGACCTCCGCCTCGGTGATGGTCTCGGTTGCGCCGCCGATCTCGTCAATAACCACCCGCATCAGCTCGGGCGCATCGGCCTCGTCGGTTCCCGCATAGAGGCCGAAGATGCCCGTGTCGCTATAAGGCATGTGGAAGGCTTGGATGGTATAGCAAAGGCCGCGTGCCTCACGCACCTCCTGGAACAGGCGCGAGGACATGCCGCCGCCGAGCACGCTGGTGAACACCTGCAGGCTGTAGAGATGATCGTTGCGCACCGGCAGGCCCTCGAGCGCGAGCGCGATGTGCACCTGTTCGAGATCGCGCGATTCGACTCGCGTACCGCCCTGGAAGCGCGCGAGCTTCCGGCACCGGCGCGGCCGGTCCGGCAAAACTGGAAAAACGCTTTTCGACCTCGGCAACGATCTTGTCATGGTCGACCGCGCCGGCCGCGGCAACCAACATGTCGGGGCCGCGGTAGTTGCGCGCGAGATAAGCGCGCAGGCCCTCGGACGTGAACGCGCGCACGGTCTCCGGCGTGCCGAGGATAGAGCGGCCGACCGCCTGCTGGGGGAATGCAGTTTCCTGCAAGCGGTCGAACACCAGATCGTCGGGCGCGTCCTCGGTAGCGCCAATCTCCTGCACGATGACATTCTGCTCGCGCTTGAGCTCGACCGGATCGAAAGCCGGTTCGCCCAAAATGTCGGAGAGTACGTCGAGAGCGAGCGGCACGTCCGCCTTGAGAACGCGTGCGTAATAGGCAGTGGTCTCCACGCTGGTGGCGGCATTGAGATCGCCGCCGACCGCCTCGATCTCCTCTGCGATCTGGCGCGCCGATCGGCGGCGAGTGCCTTTAAACGCCATGTGCTCCAGGAGATGGGAAATGCCGTGCTCGTCCGAGTGCTCGTCGCGGCTGCCGGAACCGACCCAGACGCCAAGCGAGGCGGTCTCCAGATGCGGCATCTGATCAGTCACCACCGATAGCCCGGAGGGAAGGCGGGTTACTTCAACACTCATGCCGCAGCTCCTTCACGCGCCGCGCGCGACGCCTTCGATACAAAACGTTCCACCGCCCCCTGATCCGCCGGCAGCACCGTAATGCGTTCCTCGCGCTCGAGCAGATCGCCAAACCAGTCGGGCAATTTCGGCATGACGGCGCAGGCCGCCTGCACCGCGTCCGGAAACTTTGCCGGATGCGCGGTCGATAACACCACCATCGGCACCGACGGGTCGCGCGCTTCCTTTTCGGCCACCGCCAAGCCGACCGCGGTGTGTGGGTCGGCGCAATATTCGGCTTCGCGCATCCAGGCGCGCATGGTGGCGGCCACTTCCTGCTCGTCAGCGCGGTCGGCGGTGAACAGCGCGCGCAGGGCAGCGAGCGCGTGGCCCGACACGGAAAACTGCCGCGACTGTGCCAGCGAGCCCATCAGCGCACGGATCGCATTGGCGTCGCGGCCGTAAGCTTCGAACAAGAGGCGCTCGAAATTCGACGACACCTGAATGTCCATGGAGGGCGAAGTGGTCGCCATGACGTCGCGCAATTCGTAAGCACCGGTGGCGAAGGTACGCGCCAGGATGTCGTTGACGTTGGTCGCCACCAAGAGCCGGTCGATGGGCAGACCCATGCGTGAGGCGACATAACCGGCATAGACGTCGCCGAAATTGCCGGTCGGAACCGTGAACGCGACTTTGCGGTGAGGCGCGCCGAGGGCAACCGCAGCGGTGAAGTAATAGACCGCCTGCGCCACGATACGGGCCCAGTTGATGGAATTGACCCCGGAGAGCCGCACTCGGTCGCGGAAAGCGTGGTGATTGAACATCGCCTTCACCAGCGCCTGGCAGTCGTCGAACGTGCCGTCGATGGCGACCGCGTGCACGTTGGAATCGGGCACCGTGGTCATCATGCGCCGCTGCACCTCGGAGATGCGGCCGTTGGGAAACAGCACCACGACGTCGACCTGGGCGCGGCCGCGGAAGGCCTCGACCGCGGCGCCGCCGGTGTCGCCGGAGGTGGCGACGACGATGGTTGTGCGCTCACCGCGTTGAATCAGCACGTGGTCCATCAGCCGGGCAACGAGCTGCATGGCGAGGTCTTTGAAGGCGAGCGTCGGGCCATGGAACAGCTCAAGCACGAAAAGGCTGGGGCCGAGCTGGGTCAGCGGCGTCACCGCCGGATGGCGGAAGGTGCCATAAGCCTCCTGCACCATGCGGGCGAGGTCAGCGTCGGCAATGCCGCCGCCGACGAAGGGCCGCAGCACCTCGACCGCCACTTCGGCGTAAGGCCGGCCCGAGAAGCCCGCGATCTGGTCATGCTCCAGCGCGGGCCACGCGTCGGGGACATAAAGACCCCCATCTCGCGCCAGCCCGGCGAGCATCACCTCGACAAAATCGAGCGGGGCGGCCTCGCCCCGGGTTGAGACATAACGCATTGATTAGGCTTTATTTTCCGCTTTCGGACGGCCGAAATTTGAAGGCACAGTAACCGCCGGCCGACGCTTTCACAAGGAAAGCCGGCGCCGCACAGTCAGGCCGGCACAGGCGCCAGTGGGTCGGCGCCGAAGCGGTTCCGCCCCGGCGTTCCGGGCGGCAAGCCGGCCAACATAACGGTGGTCGCGAACAGGAAGGCGAGCGAGCAGTTGTTGATCACCGCCGACACGTAGCAGAGCGCCAGCGAGACCAGCACCCACCAGCCGGAGAGATCGAGGTCGTGCAGCCGCTTCACCACGATGGCGGTCACCGGCCAAAACATCGCCGCGTTGATGAAGTAGAATGCCAGCGCAAGCGTAAACGCGAGCTCGCTGGGATCCCATGCACCGCTCTCGGGCCGACGCATGGCGAGGAAGTAAGCGGTCAGCTTGATTTCAAGCAGCAGCACCAGAACAATCAGAAGCGCCTGACCCAGCCAGAATTCCTGCCGGCTGATACGGCCTTTCAGCGACAGGAAGTACCACGCAAAACGAAGATCCATCGCATCGGCCGGTCCGAACGCAGACTGGGCTTATGGCCTGCAGCCTCGAACCTAGGAGTGCCGGGTTAATGGCGGCCGAGCGTTTATCGCTAACGAAACCTTACCTACGCCCGGCGCCGGCGAATGAGCCAGTAGACGTAGAGACCGGCCAAACCCAACGCGAGGCCGAACCAGGTCAGCGCATATTGCAGGTGATTGTCGGGCAGGTTGACGACCAGCTTGCCCGGCTTGGGCCAGCCGCCGGCCGGCACCGGCGATTCCTGCTCCAGATAGAACGGTGCGAAGTCCGGCCACTGCTTCGCAGCGGCGATGGCCCTGATGTCGCGGGCGTACCAGACGTTGCCCTTGATGTCGGCGCCGGGTGTGAAGGTGCCGCTCTGTTCCGGCCAGCGCACGATGCCGACGATGTCGATGAGCTTGGCGGGCGCGGGGTGACTGGCGGCGGCCTTGCGATCCATCGGCACGAAGCCGCGGTCGATGATCACCACGCTGCCGCCGGCAAGGCGCGCCGGCGCGAACACCCAGTAGCCCGGGCCCTTGACGTCGGGCCGGAACGAGGAGCCTGCAGTATAGACTAACGCTTCCTGGCCTGGGATGAACTCGGCCAGGAAGTGGACGCGGTGCCATTCATGGCTTTCGGCCTTAAGGTCCTTCCATGCCGTGCGCGGCGGCAGATCGACCGGCGGCTTGGCGAGTTCGGCATTGAGCGTCGCGATCAGGTTTTCTTTCCAGGCCTTGCGCTGAATCTGCCAGACGCCGAGGCCGCACAGGATGGCGACACCGACGATAACAACAAGCGTTACCTCGATGAGACCGCCGCGCGGCGGCTTCTGCGGCTTGGCCGTCGGTTCCCTCAAGCGTCGCTCCGGGGCACGAGCCGCCCTTCCTGGGCCTTGTGGTGATATTGCAGCGCGATGAGCAGGCCCTTGATAGGCCGCAGCGGCCCGAGCGTAAGCAGCAAGACCAGCGGCAGCCACAATGCCGCATGCACCCAATAGGGCGGCTTATAGACGACTTCGGTCATCAGCGCCGCGAACACAACAATCGCACCGCCGATCAGGATGACGAACACCGCCGGCCCGTCGCCGGCGTCGGCGAAGCTGTAGTCGAGGCCGCAATGCTCGCATTTCTGCCGCAGGTCGAGGAAGCCCTTGAACAGATGGCCTTCACCGCAGCGCGGGCAGCGTCCGCGCAAACCACGGCCGATCGGAAGCGGGCCCGGCGACAGATGTTGAGTCATCGCAAAATCTTTCGTTTGTGCACGGCCTTGTCCGAAAACCGAAATTCGCCTTTCGGGTTCACGCGCGTGCCCTTAAATGCAAAAGGGCGGCGTTGCCGCCGCCCCCTTGAAAATCGGCCGGGTCGCATCAACCCGGATGGATGGCGCTGGCGCCCCACACATATATGCAGGCGAACAGGAACAGCCACACCACGTCGACAAAATGCCAGTACCAGGCGGCGAATTCGAAGCCGAGGTGCTGGGTCGGCGTGAATTGCCCCTTCAGCGTCCGCACCAGGCAGACGATCAGAAAGATGGTGCCGATGATGACGTGAGCGCCGTGGAAGCCGGTCGCCATGAAGAAAGTGGCGCCGTAGATGTTGCCGGCGAAGTGGAAGGCGGCCTCTGAATACTCGTGCGCCTGCACGGCAGTGAAGGTCATGCCGAGCAGGATGGTCAGCACCAGACCCCATTTCAGGCCCTGGCGGTCGTTTTCCAGGAGCGCGTGGTGCGCCCAGGTCACCGTGGTGCCGGAGGTGAGCAGGATCAGCGTGTTCAAGAGCGGCAGGTGCCAGGGGTCGAAAGTCTCGATGCCCTTGGGCGGCCACACGCCGTGGGTGACGGCCATGCGGGCGATTTCCTGCGCCTCGTTCGGGAACAGAGCGGTGTTGAAATAAGCCCAGAACCAGGCGACGAAAAACATCACCTCGGAGGCGATGAATAGGATCATGCCGTAGCGGTGGGAGATCTGGACTACGCGGGTATGGAAGGCGCCGTGCTCGGCCTCGTTGATGACGTCGCGCCACCAACCGATGAAGGTGTAGAGGACGCCGATCGTGCCGACGGCGAACACTGCCGGCGCCGCCGAGAACAAGTGGTGCATCCAGCTGATGGCGCCGACCGCCGTGATGAAGGCGGAAATGGAACCGACCGCCGGCCACGGGCTCGGATCGACCAAGTGGTAATCGTGATGCTTAGCGTGAGCCTCGGCCATCGTCGTCGTCTCCGTTCCAGTCCTCTTGAGCGGCGCGGCGCGAAGCGCGGCGCCCCCTCGTTCCCCTTAGCTTGCGTTCAGTTCGCTCATATCGGGCGCGGGGCCATGTACGGACCCTTCACTAGCGTCATGATGAAGAACAGGATCACCAGCGCGGCCAGCGCGAGCGCGATGGCGATCGAGCGCGAGCGCCGCGCTCGCTTCTGCGCGTCGGTGAGCACGACGCCCTCTTCCCTTTCCCGCTGGTCCGGTTCGTTCATGGCGATATCCAAAGCCTGCACGTAGCGCCGCACCCCTCATCCGATCAAGCCGCCCCAGCCGTTGTCAACCAGCAGCACGGCGAAGAGCAGAAACAGATAGAGTATCGAGAACGCAAACATCTTGCGGCTGGCCGCATCGTCGGGCCGGCGCTCGCGGAAGATCTGCCAGGCCAGCAGCAGCATGACGGCGCCGGCGACGAGCGCGGTGGCGCCATAAAGCAGCCCGGCAAAGCCAAGCGCCCACGGCGCGACGCCAAGCGGCGCCAGGATCAGCGTATAAAGCAGGATCTGCCGGCGGGTGGTCATGTCACCGGCCACCACCGGCAGCATCGGCACGCCCGCGCGGGCATAGTCGTCGGACTTGTAGAGCGCCAGCGCCCAGAAGTGCGGCGGCGTCCAGAAGAAGATGATGGCGAATAGGATGATCGGTTCGAGCGACAGCGAGCCGGTGGCCGCGGCCCAGCCGATCACGGGCGGGAAGGCGCCAGCGGCGCCGCCGATGACAATGTTCTGCGACGTCGAGCGCTTGAGCCACATCGTGTAGATGACGGCGTAGAAGAAGATGGTGAAGGCGAGCAGCCCCGCCGACAGCCAGTTGACCATCAGGCCGAGAGTCGCCACCGAAAAGCCGGCGAGCGTGATGCCGAAGGCGAGCGCCTCGCCCGGCTTGACCTTGCCCTTCGGCACCGGCCGCTGCGCGGTGCGCGTCATGCAGGCGTCGATGTCGGCGTCGTAGGCCATGTTGAGGGCGCCGGAGGCGCCCGCGCCGACCGCGATGCACAGCAGCGCGGTAAAAGCGGTGAGCGGATGGATCGCCGCCGGTGACACCGCAAGCCCGACTAGCGCGGTGAACACGACGAGCGACATCACCCGCGGCTTCAACAGCGCCAGATAGTCGCCGACGCTCGCCAGGCTGACGTCGGCATAGACCACCCCGGTGCCGGCCGCAGCCGGCCCGCGATAGTCTGCGCCTTCCGTGACGAGCGACATCGCTACGTGAGTCCTTTTACTAGTTTGCGCGTGATCTTATCAGAAAACCGGTTCCCACTTTTCGGGATCACGCGCGGTCTTATTTAATCCGCGGCAGCGTTTCGAACTGGTGGAACGGCGGCGGCGAGGACAACGTCCACTCCAGCGTCGTGGCGCCCGCGCCCCAAGGATTGTCGGCGGCCACCCGCTTCTTCATGAAGGCCTCGATGAGGCCGACGAAGAAGATCAGCATGCCGAAGAACGAGATGTAGGCGCCATATGAAGCGACCTCGTTCCAGCCGTGGAACGCGTTCGGGTAATCGGCGATGCGACGTGGCATGCCGGCGAGACCGAGGAAGTGCATCGGGAAGAAGACCAGGTTCACGCCGATGAAGGTGACCCAGAAGTGCGCCTTCGCGATGGTCTCGTTGTACATGTAGCCGCTCATCTTGGGGAACCAGTAGTACCAGCCCGCGAAGATGGCGAACACGGCGCCGAGCGACAACACGTAGTGGAAGTGCGCGACGACGTAATAGGTGTCCTGCAGCACGCGGTCGACGCCGGCGTTGGCCAGCACCACGCCGGTCAGGCCGCCGATGGTGAACAGGAAGATGAAGCCGATCGCCCACAGCATGGGCGCGCGGAACTCGATCGAGCCGCCCCACATGGTGGCGATCCAGGAGAAGATCTTCACGCCGGTCGGCACTGCGATCACCATGGTGGCGGCGATGAAATAGGCCTGCGCGCCGGTCGACAGGCCGACCGTGTACATGTGGTGCGCCCACACCACGAAGCCAATGCCGCCGATGGCGACCATGGCGTAAGCCATGCCGAGATAGCCGAACACCGGCTTCTTCGAGAAGGTGGAGACGACCTGGCTGACCATCCCGAAGCCGGGCAGGATCAGGATGTAGACTTCCGGATGGCCGAAGAACCAGAACAGGTGCTGGAACAGCACCGGATCGCCGCCGCCCGACGGTTCGAAGAAGGTGGTGCCGAAGTTACGGTCGGTGAGCAGCATGGTGATCGCGCCGGCCAGCACCGGCAGCGACAACAGCAGCAGGAACACGGTTACCAGGATCGACCACACGAACAGCGGCATCTTGTGCAGCGTCATGCCGGGCGCGCGCATGTTGAAGATGGTGGTGATGAAGTTGATGGCGCCGAGGATAGAGGAGGCGCCGGCCAAATGCAGCGACAGGATGACGAAGTCGACTGCAGGGCCCGGATGGCCGCTCGAGGACAGCGGCACGTAGAGGGTCCAGCCGGTGCCGGCGCCGACCGTGCCGGGCTCGCCGCCCATGAACAGCGAGGTGATGAGCAGCGCGAAGGAAGCCGGCAAGAGCCAGAACGAGATGTTGTTCATGCGCGGGAACGCCATGTCGGGCGCCCCGATCATCAGTGGCACGAACCAGTTGCCGAAGCCGCCGATCATGGCCGGCATGACCATGAAGAAGATCATGATCAGGCCGTGCGAGGTGGTGAAGACGTTGAATTCGTGCGGGCTTGGGAAGAACTGCAGCCCCGGATTCTGCAACTCCATGCGGATGCCGACCGAGAGTGCGGCGCCGATGGCGCCGGCCATGATCGCAAACACGAGATACATCGTGCCGATGTCCTTGTGGTTCGTCGAATAGACGAACCGCCGCCAGCCGGTGGGGTGTGCGTGGACATCGTGCGCGTGAGCAGCCGCAGTGTGAGCCATCTTTATTGTCCTTCGACCCTTGTCCTCGTCGCCGGTATTATATTCAAATCTTTATATGTGTTCACGCGGTTCACTCAAGCGCTCAGCTGAAGCGCTTATTTGGCGGCCCCGGCCGCCGCCAGCTTGACCGCGTCGGATGCGGCCGGCTCGGCGGCCGCCTGCGCCGGACGCGCGGCGCCGTCGTCGGCGGCGAACTTCTTCTTCGCGTCGACGAGCCAGGCCTGATAGTCCTTTTCGCTCACGACGTGGACCGCGATCGGCATCTGATCGTGCTCGCGACCGCACAATTCCGAGCACTGACCGTAGTAGGTGCCGACGCGCTCGGCCTTGAACCAGGTCTCATTGAGACGACCGGGAATGGCGTCGATCTTGACGCCGAACGAGGGCACCGCGAAGGCGTGGATGACGTCAGCGCCGGTGACCTCCACCTTCACGACCTTATTGACCGGCACCACCATCTCATTGTCGACGGTGAGCAGCCGCGGCTGGCCGGGCTTGAGGTCCTTTTCGGCAACGACCAGCGAATCGAACTCGATCTTTTGATTCGGATAGCTGTAGCTCCAGAACCACTGCTTCCCGACGGCCTTCACGACCACGTCCGGCTTCGGAATAGTGAGCTCGAGGAACAGCAGCCGGAACGAGGGCACCGCGATGGTGACCAGAATCAGGACGGGTACCACGGTCCAGACCACCTCGATCAGGGTGTTGTGCGTCGTGCGGGAAGGCACCGGATTGGCGCGGGCATTGAATCGCACCATCACGATGACCAGCAGACCGAGCACGAACAGCGCGATTACTCCGATAATCCACAACAGGAAGTCATGAAACCAGACTATGTCGTCCATGACCGGGGTGGCAGCCGGTTGCAGACCGATCTGCCAGGGCTCCGGTTGTCCCGTGGCGGCTAGGGCGGCGGTCCCGCCGGCAAGAACGGTCACACTCGCGGTGACCAGAAAGGCGAATAACCGCTTGAGCACCAGCATCGTCTTATGCGCTCCCTCGACGAAGAAAAAGCCCTGGATACAAGGCCCTTTTGGCCCCTTTTCACCGCCCACCGCGAGATGTGATGTTCGGCGTCTCCCCGCCGAGCACGGCATTTGCCACGGGCGTGGCTGCTTGGTCGTGCGGCGGGACGGGGGGAAATCCCGGCTCCTCAAACCACAATTCCGGCGCGCCCGCAATGCACCTTGTCGTCGCTGCTGTGCGACAATCGGCTGACCAGGCAAGGGGCGCCCGCGCCGCAATTACGCCACCTGGACAGTACCTTGAATGACACGTTCGGCGCGGCGCCGGCGGGGGCGGCGCCCTTTGCTTGACAGGACCGCCGGGGCATGACCCAACGGGGCCAGTGAAGACAAAGAGGCGGGGCGGCGATTCGCTTTGAAGCTGTGGCGACGGGGACCGGCGCAGCCGCCAAGGGACTGAATAATGGGCATTATCGTGCATGACTGGCATGCGCCCGGCGCCCGGGCCCGATGCACCCTGGCGGCGTTTGTTGTCGCGATCATGCTCGCGCTCGGTTCCGCGCAAACAGCCGTCGCCCAAGGCGCGGTCAAGTCCGTGCATAAGGACTGGCAGATCCGCTGCGACACTCCGCCTGGCGCCAAGAATGAGCAATGCGCCCTAATTCAAAGCGTGACCTCGGCCGACCGAGCGAATGTCGGTTTGACGGTCATTGTGCTCAAGACCGCCGACAAAAAGAGCCGGCTGATGCGGGTGGTGGCGCCGCTCGGCGTGCTGCTGCCGTCGGGCTTGGGCCTCAAGATCGACAACGCCAATATCGGCCGGGCCGGCTTCGTGCGCTGCCTCCCTAACGGCTGCATCGCCGAAGTCGTGATGGACGACAAGCTGCTCAAAGCGCTGCTAACAGGCAAAACTGCGACCTTCATCATTTTTCAGACGCCCGAAGAAGGCATCGGTTTTCCGATGAGTCTCGCCGGCTTCGCGGAAGGCTACGACAAACTGCCCTGAAAAATGGCGCCTGCGAGGCTCGGTTCCCGCCGCGGTGGCTTGTCATTGCGATCTCCCAAGTCCTCGCATAATGGGCCGGCAAGCCCTATTTGGGGTATGAGGGCGCCACAGGAGCCAAGCCATGACCGACCCCGCCATTTCCTCGCTCGTCGACCGCGCCGGGCTCGACAAAAACAAGGTCGGCCGCATCCTCAATCGTGGGCTCGAGGGCGCCGACGACGGCGAATTGTTCCTCGAGTACAAGCAGGCCGAGATGCTGGTGTTCGACAACGGCCGCCTCAAGCAGGCCACCTACGACACTGCGCAAGGGTTCGGCCTGCGCGCGGTGAAAGACGAGGCGGTCGGCTATGCCCATTCCTCCGATCTTTCGGAAGGGGCGCTGGCTCGGGCGGCGGAAGCGGTACGCGCGGTCAAAGGCGGCCACACCGGCAGCTACGCTGAGGCACCGGGCCGCACTAACCGCAAGCTCTATCGCGACGATAATCCCCTCGCCCAGCCCGCCTTCGACGCCAAGGTGAAGCTGCTCGCCGATATCGACGCCTATGCCCGCAGCAAAAACACGCGTGTACGTCAGGTGTCGGCGAGCCTTGGCGCGACTTGGCAAGTGGTCGAGATCCTGCGCGCCGATGGTTCGACCTATCGCGACATCCGTCCGCTGGTACGGCTCAATGTTTCAGTCGTGACCGGCGAGGGCGACCGGCAGGAAAGCGGCAGCTTCGGTTTCGGCGGCCGCGAATCGTATGAGCGCTTCATCACGCCGGATGCCTGGCAGGGCGCAGTCGACGAAGCCGTGCGCCAGGCGCTGGTCAATCTCGACGCGGTGCCGGCGCCGGCCGGCGAAATGGATGTGGTGCTGGGCTCCGGCTGGCCGGGCGTGATGCTGCACGAAGCCGTCGGCCATGGCCTCGAAGGCGACTTCAACCGCAAGAAGACATCCGCTTTTGCCGGGCTGATGGGCCAACAGGTCGCCGCCAAGGGCGTCACCGTGGTCGATGATGGCACCATGCAGGACCGGCGCGGCTCGCTCTCCATCGACGACGAAGGCACGCCGACCAACCGCACCGTGCTGATCGAGGACGGCATCCTGGTCGGCTACATGCAAGACCGTCAGAACGCACGGCTGATGAACATGAAGCCGACCGGCAACGGCCGGCGTGAAAGCCACGCCCACGTGCCGATGCCGCGCATGACCAACACCTATATGCTGGCCGGTCCGCACGACCCGAAGGAGATCATCGCCTCGGTGAAGAACGGGCTATACGCGGTGAGCTTCGGCGGCGGCCAGGTCGACATCACCTCTGGGAAATACGTGTTCCAGTGCACCGAGGCCTACAGAATCGAAAACGGCAAGGTCACCGCACCGGTGAAGGGCGCCATGCTGATCGGTAATGGCCCGACCGATCTCAAGCGCATCACCATGGTCGGCAACGACTTCGCGCTCGATCCCGGCATCGGCACCTGCGGCAAGAATGGCCAGGGCGTGCCGGTCGGCGTCGGCCAGCCGTCATTGCGCATGGACAAGATCACCGTCGGCGGCACCGCTTAAGACGCGCGGAGGAATCCATCATGTCTTCGTCTTCCCCTTCCCGCCCTTTGCGCAAATCGGGTCCACTGCGCTCGGTGATCGAGCTCGCCGCAGTCATCGCGGTGGTGATCGCCGCCAAAACTGCAATCGCGGAACCATTCTACGTGCCGTCCGGCTCGATGGAGCCGACGCTGCTGATCGGCGACGAATTGCTCGCCACCAAATTCACCTATGGTTACGGCACCGCTTCGCTGCCGGGATTCATCGACCTGCCCAGTAGCCAGCGCATCTTCGCCAGCATGCCGCACCGCGGCGACGTCGTGGTGTTCCGCTGGCCGGGCGAACGCACCCAGACTTGGGTCAAGCGGGTGGTCGGCCTGCCCGGCGACCGAATTGCCATGCGCGATGGCCAGGTCTGGATCAACGGCAAGCCAGCCAAGCTGACGCCTGACGGCAGCGGCAAGGTTGAATCCGAAAGTGGCGCCCTCACCCCGGCGCGCAAATACATCGAAACCCTGCCCGGCGGGCGCGAGCATCTGATCTACAAGATGTTCAGCAACGGCCCGCTCGATAACTTACCGGCGGTCACGGTGCCGCCCGGCCACCTGTTCGTCATGGGCGACAACCGCGACGATTCCGCCGATAGCCGCGTGCCGTTGCGTGAAGGCGGCGTCGGGATGCTGCCGGTGCAGAACCTGGTCGGCCGTGTCGATGCGCTGGTCGGCTCCTGGGACCTGGCAGTGCGACACCAGCCGATCTGGGACTGGGTCTCGGGCTTGCGGCCCTCGCGCTTCTTCACCGCGGTGCGCTGAGCCGGAGCGCTAACGCACCGCTCCCGAGATGCAACAGTAGCTGCGCTTGGGGCGCGGAATTTTGGACTTGAGATAACAGCGTGCCGACGCAGTACCATAGCCCGGCCGCACATAAGTGAAGGCGCGGCAACGCTTGTCGTCATTGCACGCCGTCTGGCAGGCCTTGCCGGTGGGGTCGGACGGTAGATCGAAATGCCGGTAATTGCCGCCGCGGCGCGAGATCGAAAACTCCAACGGCCCGCTGACGCGCGGTTCGATAACGCCGGCGCCGCGCACGCTCGATACGCAGCACTGATCCTCCACCCGCGGCGGCACGCGGTTCTTCAGCGAGCACGTCGCAAGCGTTTGCTTGGTATGCGGAAACGAGAAGCTCCAGGCGCGGCAGCGCGCGTCGCGTTCGCAACGCGCGGCGCAGACCGCCGGATCTCCGGAGCGAATCGTGAAGGTGAGATAATCGCCGCCGGCGCGGTCGTAGCTGACCTGCGCCTGCGCCGGCGCGACGAGCGCCCAGCCGAACAACGCCAGGACGCCCAACCGCTTGACCCAATTCCACATGCGCGCGCTTATCTCCGGCTTCCGTCGCCGTTAGTCATCCCAGGTAGTCTATTTTACCGCGGCTCAACGCGCTTGGGCAGGTGCGCAAAAAAGAATGCGCCCGCCGGAGGGGCCAGCGGGCGCATGATCCGGCCGCGAGAGGGGATGTTCGCGGGCCCCGGACCGGGCGGCCGATGAGAGGGATCGGCCGTTTTGTGAATTCGTCAGATTGCCTGGCTCGCCGGGCGGTCGGTGGCCGGGCGCCGGTAGCCGGGCTCGGTCATGGGGACGACGATCGGGCGCGAGACGCCACCGTTGGAACGTCCCGAACGCTCCCTCAAAAGATCGGTCGGGTCTTGCCAGAACGGCATCGAGAAGGCGTCGCTGACATCGGCACGGGTAAGACCGATATCGGCCAGCATGCGCCGGTCGAGACCGGCCAGTTTGCGGGCTTCACGACGGTGCCGGCGCGCTCGCGCCAATTCCTTCAGCCAGCGCGTAACCAGCGCCAGCACGGCAAAGCTGCCCCGCAGCGCGGCGGTGCCGGCGATTGGCAGAACGGGAATGTTTGCGTTCATAACGGATCTCCATGGATCTAGAGGTCTGTTTCGCCAATTTCGGCGGCCAAACAGCCCAGAACCACCCGAATCCCCCACACGATTCCTGCGTTTCTTGATCAGGGATCATGCACTGCAAAAATTGATTAGTGAAACGAATGTTTTTCATGCGACAGATCAAGATCTGTGATACGGATTTTACCGGCCCGCCTGAGGGGCCGCCTTAAGTCTTTGTCTTGCCGCGTTTCCGGACGGCGAACCGGTTGCCACTTCGCTTGGAAACGCTCTAGAGGACCGCCGCCATGCCCGCGCTGCTCGACATCGACCAATTGCGCACCTTCATCGCCATTGCCGAAACCGGCAGTTTCACCCGCGCCGCCGAGGTGGTGAACAAGACCCAGTCAGCGGTGTCGATGCAGATGAAACGGCTGGAAGAGCGGATCGAGCGGCCGATCTTTGCGCGCGACGGCCGCGCCTCGAAACTCACCGAAGACGGCCAGCGACTGCTCGATTACGCACGACGGCTGGTGAAGCTGAACGTCGAAACCATCGCCGCTTTTTCCGACGAGGCGCTGTCCGGCCGCGTGCGGCTGGGCGTGCCGGACGATTACGCCGACCGATATCTGCCTGAGATCATGGCGCGTTTTTCGCGCGCTTATCCAGGCGTCGAACTGACGGTGCTGTGCGAGCCGTCGGTCGATCTGCTCGAGCGCATCGACGACAACCAGATCGATCTCGCCATCGTCACCAATTGCGACACCAAGCGAAACTCGGAAATCTTCCGGCGCGAACGATTGCTGTGGGTGACCTCTAACCGGCATCCGACCCATCAGGAAGAGTGCGTACCGCTAGCGCTGGGGCGACCGAGCTGCATCTGGCGGCACACGGCGATCGCGCGGCTGGAATCTGCTGGCCGGCTTTATCGTTTGCTCTATTCGAGCTCCAACGCCGGTGCGGTAGCGGCCGCAGTGCTCGCGGGACTGGCCGTGTCGGTGCTGCCGGAGTCCGGTTTGCGTCCCGGCATGCGCGTGTTGACCGCGGCGGAAGGTTTCCCCGAACTGCCATCCTGCCGCATCGGTCTGGTGCGCAACGCGCATGAGAGTTCGGCGCTGGCGGATGCCTTGGCGGAACACATCATCTCGTCGCTCGACAACCTGTCGGAAGCACAGGCGGCGGAATAACCGCGTCGCTCAACTCACCGCATCGAACATATCGAGCCACTTACACTCTTCGGGCGTCTGGCAGAATTTCTCAAGCCGCCCGCGCGTCGAGTTCTCTCCGTCACTGCGCCGCAGCCCGAGAAAACGCACGGCATTCCGGAAGAAAATGTTTTCGCGATCTTCCTGGGTAAATCCAGCATCGACAAGGAACTTGGCCAGAATATCGGGCAGATATTGTCGGCTGGTGATGAACTTGTCTTCGTGACCGATCATCGACCAATCAGTTCCGTAAAGCAGCATCTTTTTGCTGCCGGCAAAAGTTTGCCGGTAGTGACGCATAGAGGCAAGCGTATCCTTGCGTCTTTGCGATGCCGGATCGAGCAATTCGTTGAAGTAGCTAAAGTCCGCGTAGATTGGCCGCTCTGGTGCCGCAGCGACCATCCGACCGATAGTCCATTCCCAAGTCTTGTCGAGCGCATCGAGCTGCAATCGTCCGTCGCTATAGGCTTCGTCGAAACCGCCGAAATGCGCAAAATTGACGCGCAAGGCCGGCAATCTAGTGAGCACCGGTTGCCAGTATTTCGGGTTGGCGCGCGTACCGTAGCCGGGGCCAGCGCTATTGGAATTATTTGTATGGACCAGCAGCGGCACATTGTGTGCCGCGCACCATTCGAACAACCTCATCAAGATGGCATCGAAGAGCGCACCCGGTTCGTCGCCGAGCGCGTCGGGCCCGTTCTTTGGATTCTCGCACTCCTCGCCATAGCCGAACGAGCCTGAACCGAAACGGACCCAGCACGGAAAGTCGTTGCCTGCGGCAGCATTGTCGGAGGCGCGGAAGCCCATCGGCGGATACAATTTCACGCCGATAAACCCCTGCTGCATGATTGCTTTTTCCACGATGCCGAACGGCGAATTGGCAGTCGGACGGCTGAGTTTCTCGTGAATTGCCTGCCGCAACGGATCGAACGGCACGAAGCCATGGACATGCGGCATATTTTTGCGTTGCTCGCGCGACAGCCGCTCCATGATCGCGACTTGTTTCGGAATTGGCATTCGCAGCGGGGGCGCATCGAGCCACTTGGTGAAGTCAACCAGCGCCGGCGTCACCAGGACCGCGCGTCTATGATTGACTCGGTTCAGATCTTCGAGAAGTTCGCGTCGGTAACGCGTGAAAGAGACCACCCATTTTATATTGCGGGTGATCTGCCCATTCGGTTGGTCATAGGCCTGTCGCGCGAGATAGTCGGAATCGAGTTCCGGCAGATCTTCGCCTTTGGCATTGCGAGTCTCACCCAGGGTGAAAGCTTGATCGGCATTGTCCAATACGGAACCAAGCTTGAAATCGACCGGGCCATCGTAGACCAAAGGAAACAGCTCCCGACGGATGAACCCAAGCGCGATCACCGGCAGATAGCGATTGATGATCCTGGCGCTCAGCTTAGTCCCTCTCGGAAGACGAGGCGCCGGCCGGTTTGCCCAGTCCGCGAACAGTTGAACGACAAAATCGCGCTCATCGTTCGCGATATCAGCTGGCTTCCTCTCTCCCTCGGGGTTGGTCCTAATCTCATCGAGATACTTGTCTTCGTCCTTTGCGGCGCGGCGCAGGCGGCGCGCGATGTCCTTCAAGATGGCATCGACAACCGGGGCGTATGGCGCGGCTTCCTTCTTCTCCAGGGCCGTGCGAATAATTGCGTTCTCAATGAATTTTTCGATCGGCAAGTCATCGGCATTAAAGACGTGACAATGAACGTCGATGATCTTGTCCGGCACATAGGTCGCCTGTCCGAAAGCCAAGCCGGGTGGCATGAGGCCGGCCAACGATAGCGATCCGCATCCTGCCAGGAATTCGCGCCGTCTAAGCATGCCGGCCTCCAATAGATGAAATAAGTTCGAATGTTACCCCAGGTTGCAACGCGTTGAAAGAGTACTCGCCGGCGTTTTCGCGCATCCTCAGGCGATGCCGTCAGCAGATTTCGACTGCCGTCGCGTTCAGCACCCTCATCAGATCGTCCGGTTTCAGTTCCACCTGCAGGCCGCGGCGGCCGCCGTTAAGTACGAGGCGGTCGAAAGCCAGCGCCGCGCGTTCGAGAAACACCGGCACGCGTTTCTTCTGGCCGAACGGTGAAATGCCACCGGCGTGATAGCCGGTGATGCGTTCGGCTTCCGCAGCGCCGAGCATGGCGGCGCCTTTCGCACCCGCGGCCTTCGCGAGCTTCTTCAGATTGACTTCGCGGTCGGACGGCACCAGCACGCAGACCACCTTGTCCCCGGCCCGCGCCATCAGCGTTTTCAATAAACGTTGCGGCTCGATGCCAAGCGCTTCCGCCGCCTGCATACCGATGCGGGGGGCGTCGGAGTTGTAGTCGTATTCGTGAAGGACGTATTCGATCTTGGCTTGATCGAGCGCGCGTGTTGCGGGGGTTGCCTTGGCCATCGTCAGTCTCTGCCGTCGTCGCCGCGAAGGCGAGGACCCAGCAAACACCGAGGTCTCCGCGATTACTAGATCACCCGCCTACGCGGGTGATGACAGCCGAATGTGCGGCGAAGCCTTGCTCAATACGCGTACTCCTCAAAGATCGGATCGACCGAGCCGTTCCACTTGCCGTGGAATTTCTGCAACAGTTCCTCGGCCGGTGTCATGCCGGCGGCGACCGATTCTTCGAGCGGGCGCAGATAGCGCGTCTCGTCGCGGCCGTTCTGGTCAAGCCGCTGGCGACGCTTGAGCGCACCGGCCGCGAGCCGCAAGCGTCTCCTGCGCCAGCGTCAGCACGTTACGTCCGCGAATTTCGGCGTTGAAGCCAAGCTTCGGCACGGCATCACGCAGTTTCTGGCGCTCCGCCGCGGTCCAGTCTTTCACTATTTGCCAGCAGGCATCGAGGGCGTCATCGTCGTAGAGCAGGCCGACCCAGAAGGCGGTGAGCGAAGGCAGCCGCCGCCAGGGCACGCCGTCAGCGCCGCGCATCTCCAGGTAACGTTTGAGCCGCACCTCGGGAAAGATCGTGCTCAGATGATTGGCCCAATCCGAAATAGTCGGCCGCTCGCCCGGCATTGCCGCAAGCTTCCCGGCGAAGAAATCGCGGAACGACTTGCCGGAGACGTCAATGTACTTGTCGCCGCGCTTGATGAAATACATCGGCACGTCAAGCGCATAATCGACCCAGCGCTCGAAGCCCATGCCAGGCTCAAACACCCAGGGCAGCATGCCAGCGCGGTTGTTGTCGGTATCGGTCCATATGTGCGAGCGAAACGACAGGAAACCGTTGGGCGTGCCTTCGGTGAACGGCGAATTGGCGAAAAGCGCGGTCGCTACCGGCTGCAGCGCGATCGACACGCGCAGCTTCTTGACCATGTCGGCTTCGGACGCGAAGTCGAGGTTCGCCTGCACCGTGCAGGTGCGGTACATCATGTCGAGGCCGAGCGTGCCGACCTTCGGCATATAGGCGCTCATGATCTTGTAGCGGCCCTTGGGCATGACCGGCATGTCCGCGCGGCTCCAGTTCGGCGTCATGCCGAGGCCGAGGAAGCCGATCCCGAGCGGTTTCGCCACTTCGCGCAGTTGCGCGAGATGCGCCATCAGTTCGCAAGCGGTCTGATGCACGGTTTCCAGCGGCGCGCCCGACAACTCGAACTGGCCGCCGGGCTCGAGCGAGATGGCGCCGCCGCCGGTGACGTCGAACATGCCGATGATGTTCTCGCCCTCCATGATCGGCTCCCAGCCGAGCAGGCCATGCATACCTTCCAGCAGGGCGCGGATCGAGCACGTGTTCTCGTAGGGCACCGGACGGTGACCCTTGATCGTGAAGGCGAACTTCTCGTGTTCGGTGCCGACGCGGAACTGGTCCTTCGGCTTGCAGCCCGCTTCGAGCCAAGCGACAAGTTCGTCGCGCGTCTCGATCGGGGTCATATCGATCTGGTCACGGGCCATGGAGAATTCCGACGGGGGCGGGCGGCGACCATAAGCATGGTGCGCTGCAAAGGGCAATGCGGGTGGCGGATGACGGGGCTACAGGGCCAAGGCCTTGTTGCGGCCCCCCTTTTCCCGTCTTTGCTCTGTTCATATCCGTCCCCGCTCGCGCGCGAACGAGCTTCAGCGGACATTCAATAACAGGGTCCTACTTTCACCGGGATGAGGAGCTGGACGCTTTGTATGCCATGCGGAAGACGCGAGGGGGCAACGCGTGTTCCGCGCACCTTGGCTCACCTTATTAAACTGAGATCGGGTCGCTCTATTCGGCGGCCTGTGGCAGGACGGGCGCACCTTGCAGCAAGATGTGGCCCTTGTTGGTAACGCGCACGTGGCGCTCGCGCCAGCGGCCCTGCCCAAGTTCGATCAGGCCGTCACCCATGGCGTCTTCCCATATCGACAGCCGCGGGCACGTAGTGCGCCAAGCGTCCATGGCCTCGCCATAAGTCCGCGGGCGCTCGGCAAGCCAAGTCAGGAATTGGAGTATGAGGTAGCCGCTCGGGCTATCGGGGACGATGGCGGACATGGGGGCTCCCTTGGCGCGTCTCCCTGCGTCGCGGCAATTCTAGCGCAGCGGCCTAAGGAAGGCACGCGGCGGCTCAGCGCTCTCGGCTGTCATCACCCGCGCAAGCGGGTGATCCAGTAATCAATGATTTCTCGGCGATTACTGGGTCCTCCGCCTTCGCGGAGGACGACAACTGCGGCTGTGGCTGACAAACCGCGAAAAGGCTGGGAATTTCATCAATTTCCCGCTCTGGTTCATATTTTGTTCTTTTGCCCGCGGCCGCGATGCTTTATTGATCGCGCCATGCCGCAGTTCACCCCCCACCAGGATCAAGCGCTGAAAGCCGTGGCCGACTGGATGAAGGCCAAGCCCGGCACCAACGGCACGCCCTCGACCTTCCGCCTGTTCGGTTATGCCGGCACCGGCAAAACCACGCTCGCCAAGCACATCGCCGAGGGCGTCGATGGCGAAGTAAAATACGCCGCCTTCACCGGCAAGGCCGCGTCCGTGATGCGCGGCAAGGGCTGTCACGGCGCCTCCACCATTCACAGCCTGATTTACCGCACGCGCGAAAGTGGCGAGGAGATCCCGAGCTTCGACCTGTGGGACGAGGCGCCAGCCTCGAAGGCCGACCTCATCATCATCGACGAATGCTCGATGGTCGACGCGGAGCTCGGCCGCGACCTGCTGTCGTTCGGCGTGCCACTGCTGGTGCTTGGCGATCCGGCGCAGCTGCCGCCGATCCAAAGTGGGAATTCCGGCGTCGGCTTCTTCACCGAGGCTGAGCCGGACGCCATGCTGACCGAAGTACACCGTCAAGCGCAGGACGACCCGATCGTGCGGCTGTCGATGGACATCCGCGCCGGCGAATATCTCGAGCCCGGCCGCTACGGCGAGACCGAAGTCGTCGCCAAGAACGATCTCGATCCGCAGCGGGTGCTCGACGCCGACCAGGTGCTTGTCGGGCGCAACGCCACGCGGCGCGCCTACAACGGGCGCATACGCGAGCGGCGCGGCTTTTCGGACGAGATGCCCGAGGCCGGCGACAAGCTGGTGTGCCTGCGCAACAACCGCAAGAAGGCGCTGTTCAACGGCGGCCTATGGACGGTGAAGGCGCGCGGGCAACGCAAGAGCGGCAGCAAGGCCGCCATCATGTCGCTGCAACTCATGCCCGACGACGAAACGGCGCGGCGCGGCGTGAAGGTGTCGGTGCGGCCGGAATGCTTCACCGGCGGCATCGAGAAGCTCGATTGGGCGCGGCGCAAACCTTATGACGAATTTGATTACGGCTACGTGCTCACCGTACACAAAGCGCAAGGCTCGCAATGGGACGACGTTGTGCTGTTCGACGAGTGCTTTGCATTTCCGGATTCGCGCGAGCGCTGGCTTTATACCGGTGTTACTCGGGCGGCGAAGCGGCTGACGGTGGTGGTGTAGATTCGAACCGCCCCGTTCACTCGGTTGTCATCACCCGCGAAGGCGGGTGATCCAGTAAACGCAAGCGCTATCGATCTAACGATAGAAAGGGGATACTGGATACCCCGCTTGCGCGGGGTATGACAGCTTCGGGATGCAGGAGCGCTCAGCCCCGCCCTCTCCCCACCCGCCAGCGATGGGCGAAGGGCAGCGCGGCGAGCGCAATCGCGGTAAACACCGCGCCGGCGATGAAGGTGCCATCGGGACCGACCACATCCCACAACGCGCCGGCGATGATGCTGGCGGCGAGCATGGCCAGCCCACTCACCAGATTGAACATGCCGAAGGCGGTGCCGCGCAAACGTTCTGGCGCGGTGTCGGCGACCAACGCCTGCAAGAGCCCTTGCGTCAGTCCCATATGCAGGCCCCAGAGCGCGACGCCGATCATCACGGTGAAAACGCCGCTGCTGAACGCCAGCACCAGATCGGCAACGATCAACAGGCCGAAGCCGGAGAGCAGCAAGCGATAACGGCCGATGGAATCCGACAGCGCGCCGGCCGGCCAGGCCGAGAGCGCATAGACCACGCTCATCACCACCATGACTGACGGCACGAGCGTGAGCGACATGCCGACCGACTTGGCGCGCAGCAGCAGGAACGCCTCGCTGAAGCGCGCGAGCGTGAACACGGCGGCGACCGCGACCACGACCCAATAACCCATGTCGAGCTTGGCGAGCTCGGCGCGCGTCAGTGGCGCGCGCGCTTCCTTTTTCTGCGACGGGTGGCGCGGCTCGCGCACGAACAGCACGATGACTGCGACCGACAGGAAGGCCGGGATCACCGCGATCCAGAACACGGCGCGGAAATCGTCGGCCAAGAGCGCCATGAAGGCGATGGCCATGCCGGGCCCGATGAAGGCGCCGACGGTGTCGAGCGACTGGCGCAGACCGTAAGCCGTGCCGCGCAGATTATTGGGCGTCAAGTCGGCAATGAGCGCGTCGCGTGGCGAGCCACGGATGCCTTTGCCGACGCGGTCGATGAAGCGCGCGGCGGCGACCCATGAGATATCGGGCGCCAGCGGGAAAAGCGGCTTCGACAGGGCGGCAAGGCCATAACCGAGGGCCGCGAGCCATTTGCGCTCCCCCCACCAGTCGCTGATGACGCCGGAAAATACCTTGGTAACGGCAGCGGTGGCTTCGGCGATGCCTTCGATGACGCCAACTTCGAGCGTCGAGGCCCCGAGCACAGTAACGAGATAAAGCGGCAACAGCGCGTGGATCATCTCCGAAGAAGCGTCCATGAACAGCGACACCAGCCCGAGCGCCCACACGCCGCCGGGGATCTCACGCCAGCGCAGGAGGGAGGGTTTGGGGTTAGACACGGCCATGGCGGGCGTTCACCGTGCGGGCGGAGGTGGGGTTCGCTGGCGAGAGTGTAACGCGCCTGTCATCACCCGCGAAAGCGGGTGATCCAGTAGTCACTACACTTTCGGGGTGTACTGGATCCTTCGCTTTCGCGGAGGACGACAGCCGATTATCTGGCGACTCTCAGGCCGCCGCCTTCGCCTTCGGCGGGGTGAAGCGGCGGTAGAAGGCGTCATTCTTCTCCGCCATGTCAACGAGCAGCTTGCAAGGTTTAAAGCGCGGCCCATGCTTCTTCTCAAGCGTGCTGCACAGTTCGACGAACGTCTTCGTGCCGACCATGTCGATCCACGACAGCGTACCGCCCGACCAGGGCGCGAAGCCCCAGCCGAGAATCGAGCCGACGTCGGCCTCGCGCACGTCGGTGACCACCTTCTCCTCGAACACGCGCGCCGCTTCGAGCGCCTGCGTCACCAGGATGCGGTGCTTGAGTTCGTCGACGTCGAGCGCTTCGATTTCGTCGCGGGAAAGCTTCTTCGGCAGCAGATCGGCTAACCCCGCCCACAACCGCTTCGGCTTGACGCTGTAATCGTAAAAGCCCTTGCCGTTCTTGCGGCCGAAGCGGCCATGCTTCTCGACCATGTCCTCCAACAGCTTCTTCTGTGCCGGGTCGATGGCGCCAGTACCCATATCGGCCTCCGCCGCACGCACGATTTTGAGGCCGAGGTCGAGCGCGGTCTCGTCGTTGAGCGCCAGCGGGCCGACCGGCATGCCAGCCATGCGCGCTGCGTTCTCGATCAACGCTGGGGGCACGCCCTCCAGCAGCATGAGGTGGCCTTCCTGGATGTAGTTCAGCACGCAACGGTTGGCGTAGAAACCGCGCGTGTCGTTGACCACGATCGGCGTCTTCCTGATGGCGCGCACGAAGTCGAGCGCCATCGCCAGCGCCTTATCGCCCGTCTCCTTGCCGAGGATGATCTCGGTCAGCATCATGCGGTCGACCGGCGAGAAGAAATGGATGCCGATGAAACGCGCGGGGTCCTTGAACTCCGAGGCCAGCGAAGTGATCGGCAAAGTCGAGGTATTGGAGGCGAAGATCGCGTCGTCGCGGATCACCTTCTGGATTTTGACAATGACGTCGACCTTCACCTTGCGATCTTCGAACACGGCTTCGACGACGAGATCGCAATCCTTCAGCGCGCCGTAATCGGCGGAGGGCGTGATCCTCGCGAGCAATGCGTCGCGCTCGGCGCCTTTCATGCGGCCTTTCATCACCCGGTCGCCGAGCGCCTTGGCGACGCCCTCCTTGCCCTTGTCGGCGGTCTCCTGGTCGCGGTCGATCAAGACGACGTCGATGCCGACCGCGGCGGTGACACGGGCGATGCCGGCGCCCATGAAGCCGGCGCCGACGATGCCGACCTTCTTCAACGTGGACGGCGGCACGTTCGGCGGCCGGCGCGCGCCTTTGTTCAACTCCTGCATGGAGACGAACAGGGTGCGGATCATGTTCGCCGCCTGCGGTGAGCGCAGCACGTGCGCGAAGTAACGGGACTCGATGCGCAGCGCCGTGTCCATGTCCACCTGCAGGCCTTCGTACACCACCTGCAGGATGGCGCGGGCGCCGGGATAGTTGTCGTAGGTCTCGCGCCGGTAGATGGCGTTCGCCGGCGTAAAGGTCATCATGCCCGCTTTCGACCAGACCAGCCCGCCAGGCAGGCGGAAGCCTTTCTCGTCCCACGGCGCCACGCCCTTGCCGCCGGCCTTGATCCAATCTTTGGCGGCGGCGATCAGTTGATCGCCAGGCACGACGTTGTCGATCAACTTCATAGCCTTAGCTCGGTCGACCTTGAGCTGATCGCCCTTGAGCAGGAACTGCAGTGCATCGGCGGGCGGGATCATGCGCGCGACGCGCTGGGTGCCGCCGGCGCCGGGAAACAGACCGACCTTGACTTCCGGCAGGCCGAGCCGCGTCTTCGGATTGTCCGACGCGATGCGATGGTGGCAGGCGAGCGCAATCTCGAAGCCGCCGCCCATGGCGGTGCCATTGAGCGCGCAAACCCAGGGCTTGCCGCAGGTCTCCAGCCGCCGGCAGAGCACCGACAGCCTGCGCCCTTCCTCAAACACCATCTTCGCAGCGGCCTCTTCGCCCTCGCTTGCGAGCGTATCGGCGTAGAGATCCTTGAATCGCTCCAGTAAGGTGAGGTCGGCACCGCCGCAGAACGAGTCCTTTCCGGCGGTGATGACCGCACCCTTGATCCTCTCGTCGCTTGCGACCTTCTCGATGATTGCCCCGAGCTCTTCGTGCACGCTCGGCGTCGATGACGTTCATCGATTTGCCCGGCATGTCCCAGGTGACGAGCGCGATGCCGTCGGCGTCGATGTCGAGGGTGAAGTTGGTCATGGGCTCGCCTCTTGCTCAGTTTCACCTCCCCCTTTGCGGGGGAGGTCGCCGCGCGAAGCGCGGCGAGAGGGGGGTACTTTGGGAAAGTGGCCCCTCAGCGACCCCCTTCCCCAACCCTCCCCCGCGCTGAAGTCGGATGTTTCCGACTTCAGCCATTTAAAGGTGCCCGAACTCGGGTAAACCCGAGTTCGGATGGGGGAGGGAGCACGCCTGTGCAATTGGCAGTGGCTGAATATCATCTCAATACGGCTCGCCGGTCGTCTTCTTCGTGTACCGGAATTCCTTGCCGTCACGCTCTACCATCATGTCGATGTCCGAATAGAACGCACGCTCCTTCGACGCGCTGGTGCCGACTTCGAGCACAATCGCGTCACGGTCCGAGCGGTTGACGATGCAGTGACCGTCCGCCACGCCAGCCTTCCAGGCGGCCGCTTCGCCGGCCGTTAGCACTGTCTCGCCGCCATCCTCGCACAGCACAACCTCGCCTTCGAGCACGTAGACAAACTCGTCCTCGTTCTCGTGCCAGTGGCGCTGCGATGACGCCGCGCCAGGTTTAAGCGTGCAAATGTTGACGCCAAACTGGCTCAGGCCCGCGGCGCGGCCGAGCCGCTTGCGCGCGCGTCCCTTGACCACTTCGTCAAAGGGCGGGGGATAGCGAGTCGCCGCGTCGAGCGGCACCTTGTCGATATCGATTTTGGGCATGAGGATGCGCTCACACCCGCTCGATGATGGTCGCGGTTCCCATGCCGGCCCCGATGCAGAGCGTGACCAACGCGGTGGATTTGCCGCGTGCGTTCCAATTCATCGAGCACGGTGCCGAGGATCATGGCGCCGGTGGCGCCGAGCGGATGGCCCATGGCGATGGCGCCGCCGTTAACGTTGATTTTCTCGTTGCCGACGTCGAAGGCCTGCATGAAGCGCAAGACCACCGAGGCGAAGGCCTCGTTGATCTCGATGAGGTCGATGTCCGACAGCTTCATGCCGGCCTTCTTCAGCACCTTGTGCGTCACGTCGATCGGGCCGGTGAGCATGATCGCCGGCTCCGAGCCGATATTGGCGAAACGCCTTGATCCGCGCGCGCGGCTTCAGGCCGGCGGCTTTGCCCGCTTCCGCACTGCCGATCAGCACCGCGGCGGCGCCGTCGACGATGCCGGACGAATTGCCGGCGTGGTGCACGTGGGTAACCGCCTCGATCTCCGGATGCGCCTGCACCGCCACCGCGTCGAAGCCGCCCATCTCGCCCATCTGCACGAAGGACGGCTGCAACGAGGCCAGCGACTGCATGGTCGTCGACGGCCGCATGTGCTCGTCCTTGTCGAGGATGGTGAGGCCGTTGACGTCCTTGACCGGCGATGACGGACTTCTTGAAACGCCCTTCTTCCCACGCACTTGGCCGCGCGCTTCTGGCTTTCGACCGCGAATGCGTCGACGTCGTCGCGCGAGAAGCCGTATTTGGTGGCGATGAGGTCGGCGGAAATGCCCTGCGGCATGAAATAGGTGCTGACCGCTATCGAGGGATCCATCGCCAGGCGCCGCCCGATGCGCCGATGCCGACGCGGCTCATGGATTCGACGCCGCCGCCGATGGTCATCTCGTGCTGGCCGGACATGATCTCGGCAGCGGCGAAGTTCACCGCGTCGAGGCCCGAAGCGCAGAAGCGGTTGATCTGGATACCCGGCACGCCGTCGCCAAAGCCCGCCATCAGTGCGGCGGCGCGGGCGATGTCGCCGCCAGCCTCGCCCACCGGGTCGACGCAGCCCATCACCACATCGTCGAGCCGAGCCGGGTCCAGGTCGTTGCGGTCCTTGACCGCCTTGAGCGCCTGGGTCGCAAGGCTCAGCGCGGTGACTTCGTGCAGGGCGCCGTCGGCCTTGCCGCGTCCGCGTGGGGTGCGGACGGCGTCGTAAATGAATGCATCGGGCATGAGGGTCTCCGGAATATCCATCACGGCGGGGCGCGCCGAAGGCGAATTCTAGCTCACTCCAACATAAGACGGGAACCGACGCGGCGCGAGGGCAGCCGCTACCCGTTGACCGGATTGTGACGGGGCGGTGAAGGGCTAATGCGGGCCCCAGCGGACCCAGGACCACGCGCGTTCGTGCAGGTAGTAGATCACGATCTTGGTGACCATCTCGGCCCCGGCAATCGAGCCGGCCCAGGCACCCGAACCCGTGATGAGCAGCGCGAGGATGAATGTGTCGAGGCTGCCGGTGGTGCGCCAGCTCACCGCCTTGACGATCGAACGGGCGTGGCTTTCGTGGCCCGCCGCCGGATCATCGCGGCGGCGCGCGAACAGGGCATCGCGCAGGCGGGCCGCAAACGGCGCAGGCGCTTCGCGCTCGACCGTGCCCATGGCGACCGTGTCATACGTATCGCGGTCGATCAGAATGAAGGCGCCCGTCGTGCGGTTGTCGGCGTACGGGTCGACCGCGATGCGGCGGTCGAGGACGAACTCGGCATTGCCGATCTCATTGGCCGCGAGTTGTTTCACCGCACGTTCGCGGCCGCTGTCGAGATCGAGCGCGCGCAACCCCCCGCGCGCGCTGGCGATGGCGGACGCCGCGCCGAGCTTGAGGAGACTAAGAGGCGCCAGCAACGAGTGCCGCTTCGCTCATCCAGACGACGCGCGCCTTGAGCCGGTCGGTGACCTTCGGCGTACTGTCGGCGGCAGCGATGACGTCACCACGCGAGACATCGACCTCGTCGCGCAAGGTAACGGTCACCGATTGGCCGGGACCGGCGACGGCCAGGTCGCCGTCATAGGTGACGATGCGCGCGACCTCGGTCCGATGTCCGGAGGGCAACACCGTCACCTCCATGCCGGGACGCACCTGGCCGCCGGTCACCATGCCGCAGGCGCCGCGGAAATCCGCATCGGGCCGGTTCACACATTGCACCGGCAAACGAAACGACGCCATCTCCGCCGGGCGCGAGACGTCCACCGTCTCGAGGCCGTCGGCATTGGTGTGAACGATCAGATCGAGACCGAACTCGCGGGCGCGGCGGTCGCGGAAGGCGATCATCTCGGCGAACTTCCAGCCGGTATCGAAATGCAGGACAGGGAAGCGCGGCTTGGCCGGATGGAACGCCTTGAGCGCGAGATGCAGCAGGACCGAGGAATCCTTGCCGATGGAGTAGAGCATCACCGGATTGTCGCTCTCGGCCACCGCCTCGCGCATGATGTGGATGGCTTCGGCCTCGAACTGCTGCAGATGCGTGAGCGCAGGCGGCGACGGCGAGATGCCGGCGCGACATTGCTCGGCGATGGAGGCGCGCATACTGCTCAGGCCTCGGCACCCACGGCCAAGCGAGGCGGGCTCTCGTGCAACCCGCATTCCTTCTTGCTCTCCTCTTCCCACCACCAGCGGCCGGCGCGTTCCGGCTCGTCTGGGCGGACAGCGCGGGTGCAGGGCGCGCAGCCGATGGAGAGGAAGCCGCGCGCATGCAGGATGTTATGCGGAATGCCTTCGGCGGCGACGTATTCGGCGACCTGCGCACGCGACCAATCGGCAAGCGGCGCAAGCTTGAGCAGATGATGAACGCCGTCGAAGGTGACGAAAAGAGTTTCGGCGCGCGCGCCAGACTGATCGGCGCGCAAGCCGGTGATCCAGGCCGTGGCGCCGGCAAGCGCGCGCTTGAGCGGCGACACCTTGCGCACGCCGCAACAGCTCTTGCGCGCGTCGACCGATTGGCGGAAGCCGTCGATGCGCTGGTCGGCGATCAGCGTTTCGAGATCGGCGGCATCCGGATAATACGCACGAATGGCCACACCATAACGCCGCTCCGTTTCCGCCCACACGTCGTAGGTCTCTGGAAACAGCCGGCCGGTGTCCAGCGTCACCACATCGATCGGCAAATCTTGCGCGAAGATGGCGTGCGCGATCGCCTGATCCTCGATGCCGAAACTGGTGGTGAAAACCATTGGACCATCGATGTTTTCGCGCAACAGCGCCAGGCGGCCGGTGAGATCGCGGCACGCAAGATCGCCAGCAAGCCGTTTCGCTGCATCGGGGTCACCGGTGGTTAAGACAACATGACTCATCGCGTCCGACGCACGGCCCTTGCGCGCTCCCTTATGATCAACGCGAGATCAGTTAGGGACGTCAGTTCGCAAGATGCAATCGGTTGAGAAAAATAAAATTATCCTTGTTGCGCAAGCGTGGTCGCGCAAAAGCAATATTTCAAAAATAGGCATTCGCAGGAAACGGACGTCATCGGGGAACGTTCGCTAACGCCACAATTGAAACGCAAAACGGCGCGCAATCGCCGCACAAGAATTGAGCGGCGCGGAAGACGGCGATTACAGACTCCGCGCGATCAGCAGCTTCATGATCTCGTTGGTGCCAGCATAGATGCGCAGCACCCGCGCGTCGCGGTACATGCGCGAGATCGGGTATTCGTCCATGAACCCGTAGCCGCCGAACAATTGCAGGCAACGGTCGAGCACTTTGCCCAACGTGTCGGTGAGCCGGTATTTCGCCATCGAGGCGGTGACGGTATCGAGCCGGCCCTCGATGTGCTCTCCGATGCAGTGGTCGAGGAATACCTTGGCGATGGTTGTGTCGGTCTTGACCTCGGCAAGCTCGAACTGGGTATTCTGGAACTCGATGATCTTCTTGCCGAAGGCCGAGCGCTGCTTGACGTAGTCGACGGTGAGCGCGAGCGCGCGCTCCATCATGGCGACCGCGTGCACCGCGACGATGAGACGCTCCTGCGGCAGTTCCTGCATGAGTTGGTAGAAGCCTTGTCCCTCCTCGGTGCCGAGGAGGTTCTCCGCCGGCAAGTGCACATCCTCAAAGAACAATTCCGAGGTATCGGCGGAATCCATGCCGAGCTTCTTCAGCTTGCGGCCGCGGCGGAAGCCGGGCGCGTTGTCGGTCTCCACCACCATCAGCGAAACGCCCTTCGCGCCGGCCTTGGCGTCGGTCTTGGCGACGACGACGATCAGGTTGGCGTGTTGACCGTTGGTGATGAAAGTCTTGGAGCCGTTGAGTACGTAGCCATTGCCGGACTTCTCGGCCTTGGTGCGCACGCCCTGCAAGTCGGACCCAGTGCCCGGCTCGGTCATGGCAATGGCGGTGACCAATTCGCCGGTCGCGAGCTTAGGCAGCCAGCGCCGCTTCTGCTCCTCGGTGCCGTAGTGCAGGATGTAGGGCGCGACGATGCCGGAATGTAGCGGCGCGCCGAAATCGTCAAAACCGGCGAGCGAGAACTCACGGTTGATAACCGCCTCGTGCGCGAAAGTGCCGCCGGCGCCGCCGTATTCCTCCGGGATGGCGGCGCAAAGCAGGCCCGCCTCGCCGGCCTTGGTCCACACCTCGCGCTCGTACATGCCCTTCTCGTGCCAGCGGTCGAGATGGGGAACGTATTCGTCGGCGATGAAGCGTCGCGCCTGTTCCTCGAGCAGAACGAGGTCTTCACTCATCCAAGAGGGGCGCGGGAGACTGAGAGCGTCCATAACACAGAGTGCCTTTGTATTGTGAACCGTGCTTACGCCTATCCTAGAGCCGGAAAAGCGAAGGGGCGAGGGCCTCGTCGACCCCCGCCCCGATGCTTTTGTCCGATGTTGTGAAGACTACTTATGCAGCGGGTCCTTCACGTTCGGAATCTTGGCTATCTCGACGTTGACCAGCTTGCCGCCCTTCTTCTCGACCTTGCGCACGTAGACGTTTTGCACGACGTCGCGGGTCTTGGGATCGATCATCATCGGCCCGCGCGGACTCTGCCACTTCATGCCTTCGGCCGCCTTGATGAGCGCCGCGGCGTCGGTGTTGCCCTTGGTCTTCTTGAGCGTGGCGTAGATGACGTGCATGCCGTCCCAGGCGCCGACCGAGAAGAAGTCGGGGTTACGATGATAGGCCGCATTGTAGGCCTTAACGAACGCCTCGTTCCTCTTGTTCTTGAGATAGTAGTCGTAGTTGGCCGATGTCATGAAGCCGATCGACGTGTCACCCATGCTTTTAAGCGCGTGCTCATCGGTAACTTCCATCTGGCCCATGACCTGGGTCTTCTTCGGATCGATGCCACGCTCCGAGAAGGCTTTGCCCAAGGCGCCCGGCTGCGCGCCACCCGGGATGAAGACGAAGATGCCCTGCGGATTGAGGTCCTTGGCCTTCTGCACATAGGCGGAGAAGTCCGGATTGGCGACCGCCATGCGCACCGAACCGACGATGATGCCGCCGCCTTCCTTGAAGCCCTTCTGGAACGACTGCTCGGCGTCATGGCCAGGGCCATAGTCGGAAACCATGGTGTAGGCCTTCTTCACCTTAGTGTGGGTCGCGACCCATTTGCCGAAGGCGGTGTTGAGCTGCGGAATGGTCATCGAGGTGCGGGTCATGTAGGGCGACTTGGTGGTGACGATGGAGGTCGCCGCGTTCATGACCACCATGAACTTCTTACCCGCTTTGGAGACGTCGCCGGCGGCCATGGCGTTCGGCGTCAATACGAAGCCGGCCAGGATGTCGACCTTGTCGCGGGTAACCAGTTCCTGCGCCAGGCGCTTAGCAACCGGCGGATTGATGCCGCCGACGTCCTTGCGGATGATCTCGATCTTCTTGCCGGCGACGGTATCGCCGTTCTCTTTTATGAAAAGCTTGATGGCATTGTCCTGCTGCGTAGCGGCGTCGGCGAACTGGCCTGAATAAGGCAAGATCAAGCCTATCTTGACGGTACCCGCGGCATGCGCTGACACGGCCAACAACGCGGCTGCGGCAACCCCACACAGTGCGGTAGTGAATATCCTCATCGGTCGTCCCTCCTCGGTTATTTTGTCATTGACGCCACGATAGCTAACGAAGCTTCGCATGGTCAATTAAGCTACCTGCGGCGCGACGGCTATAGCCCATTGCGCCCACGATTAACGCGAGGCGGCGGGCGGTGGGCACGAGCGCCCGGAAAAGGTGAATCGGTGCTGAAATTCGGAGTTTTCGACCATTTGGACAGCGACGGGGGGCCGCTCGACGCGCTCTATGAAAGCCGGCTCGGCCTGGTCGAACTGATGGAGCAGGAAGGATATTTCGCCTATCACCTGGCGGAGCATCATTCGACGCCCCTCGGCATGGCGGCGAGCCCGAGCGTTTACCTTTCCGCGGCCATCCAGCGCACCGAGCACATTCGGCTGGGGCCGCTGGTCTATGTGCTGCCACTCTATCATCCGCTCAGGCTCTACGAAGAAATCTGCATGCTTGACCAGATGAGCGGCGGCCGGCTCATGGTCGGAGTCGGGCGCGGCGGCGCATTGTTGGAGCATCGGCGATTTGGCGTCGACCCGGGCGAGGCGCCGGCACTCTACCACGAGGCCTTCGCGGTGCTGATGCGCGCATTCGAGGCGGACGTGCTCGATTTCGACGGACGTTTCTTCCACTTCAAGGACTATGCGGTGCAGTTGAAGCCGGTGCAGCGGCCGCATCCGCCGATCTGGTACGGAGCGCCCAACGCCGAGGCGCTCGGCTGGGCGGCGCCGCGCGCGATCAATGTGGTGTCGCTTGGGCCGGCGGAACGGGCGCGCGCGATTTCAGATCGCTACCGCAAGGAATGGCGCGCGCTCGGACGCGACGACGCCATGCTGCCGATGATCGGCATCACGCGCCACATCGTGGTGGCCGAGACTGACGCCGAGGCTCAACGTATTGCCGCCGCCGCCTATCCGCGCTGGCGCCAGGGTATGGACTGGATCTGGCGGCGCTCGGACGTCGACTTCACACTCAAGGCGATCTATCCGGAAACCTTCGCGGAGCTTTCGGCAATCGGCCATGGCGTCGCCGGCTCGCCGGCGACGGTGCGCGATTACGTGGCGCACCTGCAACGGGAGACGGGCGTCAATTACGTACTCTGCCAGATGATATTCGGCGACATGATGGCCAACGACGCGCGCCGCTCGCTGACGCTGTTCGCGCGCGAGGTGATGCCAACCTTCGCATAATGCTACACTGCGGCCTCTCACCTCCTCTCCTCCCGCGCGCGAAGCGCGTGCCCATCAACATCCCCCCGCCCCGGCTTGCTTTGCTGACGTAACGCAAGCCGACCCTCCCCACCGCTTCGCGGGGGGAGGGATTAAGAAACGCAGTACTTGCATCGCTGGATCGCGGACACCGCGAATGCTACCAACATCCGCCACGCCGGGTTCATCCACCATGACCATGCACGCGGGTTCAGCACCCGCCTCAGACATCGAATTGCCTTATGCCTGGCTGCGGCTCGCCACCGCGGTGCTGCTCGCGACCATCGGCGGCGTCGGCATGTGGTCGGTGGTGGTGGCGCTGCCGGCGATCCAAGCCGATTTCGGCATCGACCGCGCCCAGGCCGCCCTGCCCTACACCCTCGCCATGCTCGGCTTCGGCGCCGGCGGCGTGCTGCTCGGGCGACTCGCCGACCGCACCGGCATCGTGCCGCCGCTCTTGGTTGGCATCGCCGCGATCGGCCTCGGTTATCTCGGCGTCGGCCACGCGCAGAACCTCACGCAGGTGGCGGCCGCGCAGTGCCTAATCGGGCTCGGCTGCTCGGTGAGCTTCGGTCCGCTGATGGCCGATGTCTCGCACTGGTTCGAGCGCCGGCGCGGCATCGCGGTGACCATTGTCGCCGCCGGCAACTATCTCGCCGGCACGGTGTGGCCGCCGGTGACGCAACACTTCATCGCCGCCGACGGCTGGCGCGCGACCCACACCGGCATCGGCCTGTTCTGCCTCGCCGCCATGCTGCCGCTGGTGCTGGTGATGCGCCGGCGCATGCCGGTGCTGAGCCACGCCAGCGCCGACGCCGCGGCGGCGCTTCGGCGGGCGGACATGCCGCTCTCGCCCAATGCCCTGCAGGCGCTGTTGTGCATCGCCGGCGTCGGTTGTTGCGTGGCGATGGCGACGCCGCAGGTGCATCTCGTCGCCTATTGCGGCGACCTCGGCTATGGGCCGGCGCGAGGCGCCGAGATGCTGTCGCTGATGCTCGGCCTCGGCATCATCAGCCGCGTCACCTCAGGCTTCATCGCCGACCGTATCGGCGGCGTACGCACGCTGCTCATCGGCTCGCTGCTGCAAGGCACGGCGCTGCTGCTGTACCTGATGTTCGACAGCTTGTTCTCCCTCTACGTGATTTCCGGCCTGTTCGGGCTGTTCCAGGGCGGCATCGTGCCGAGCTATGCCATCATCGTGCGCGAATATTACCCGCCCCAGGAAGCCGGCACGCGCGTCGGCCTGGCCATGCTGGCGACCTTGAGCGGCATGGCGCTGGGCGGCTGGCTGGCGGGCGCGATCTTCGACGCCACCGGTTCCTATCAGGCCGCGTTCCTAGACGGCATCGGCTGGAATTTGCTCAACGTCAGCATTATGACGTTTCTGCTTCTGCGCGGGCGGCGGCCGTTGGCGCAAAGCGCGCGAGCTGCCTAAGCATGCACAACTTGGGCGCGCTCAAAATGGCACGGGCCTTGCGGAAATAAAACGCATCTAGTGGTCCGATTCCGACATTTGCGCCCCGGTGCTGCAAGCTCCCGAGCAAATGTCGGAATCAAAGGACCACTAGCAACTATTTGATTTTAGTGTCCCGAATCCGAAGTTCGTCAAATTATTCAGCTTGCTCCGTACGAACTTCGGATTCGAAAGAACACTAGCAACTTTATGATTTTAGTGCGGTTTTGGATTTGAAGTTCGTCTACGGACTTGCTGCAAGCAATGTGACGAACTTCAAATCCACCACACTAGTGGAGCTTCGAATTTGACATTTGATCGGCAACTCGCGGCAAATCAGTATCAAATGTCAAATTCGCTCCACTAGCAACATTCTTACCACTCATTGGAACTGCGGGCGTGCTAACAAAATCGCATGCAAGGCGGGGGGCGATGCCTATGCAATTCACGTCGGTGCGGCCTGATGCAGTTCGCGCCATCAATCAGCGCTGGCTTCTTAAGTTGTGGATGCGGCATCTCGACGGTGCGCGGGTCCCGCGCTGGCAAGCGGTCCAGCCCGACGACCTTGCCGGCCTCTCAGACAATTTGAGCCTCCTCGATGTCGCCGGCGGCCCGCAGCCGCGTTTCCAGATTCGCTATCACGGCCGCATGGTCGCGCAGGTCTACTCCTCGACGGATTGCCGCGGCCGCTATCTCGACGAGGTGGTGCGGCCCGAGCGCCGCGACATCGGACTTGCACCCTACATCGAGGCCGTGCGAATTGGCGCGCCGATCTACACCATAGAGGATGTCAACGACTCCGCCGGGCGGGTCATTCATTTCGAACGGCTGCTGCTGCCGTTCGCCCGCGACGGCAAGACGGTGGACCGTATACTGGCGGCGTTCGATTTTATTTGCGCCGACGGCGACTTCGACGCCCAGGCACTGCTGATGGCCCCCGGCTCCGCGCGAACGCTGCGGCTGTCGGCGACCATCGAAACGCGGGCGATGGCGTAAGATTTCGGGTGGCCTGCGTCGTCTCCTCTATTGCGAACGGAACGGAGCCTAGACGGGCTTCCGCCGAACACATCTAGCCTATGCCTTTCGGCAGCCCAAGATTGCTGCTCTCCATCGCCGCCGCCGCATCATACCCATAAAGCCAGCCGATCGTTTGCAGCGACCAGTCGGTGCCGCCGGCGGCCATGGCGGCATCGCGCGCGGCCTGTTCCGGCCCGTCCGGCAAATGGAAGCGTGTCTTGTTGGCGGTCGCCAGCGACTGCACGTGCGCGGTGCGCGGTTTGCGCAGTTGTTCATAATGCGCGAGCGCCTACGCGATGTCGCTCGCTCCGCTGCAAACACGTGGCCAGCGCGACGCCATCTTCCAGTGCTTGCGCGGCGCCCTGCGCCATGTGCGGCTGCATCGGATGGCAAGCATCGCCCAACAGCGTCACCCGCCCGGCTGACCAGCGGGGCAGCGGCGCGCGGTCGAAGATGCCCCAGATGAAGGTTTGCTCGACGCCCTCGAGGATGGCGCGCAGCTTCGGGTCCCACGCGGCGAACGCCGCACGCAAGTCGGCGGGATTACCCTGCTCGCTCCATGACTTAGCCGTCCAGGCGTCGCGCTCGACATTGGCGACGAAGTTGAGCAGCCGTTTGCCGGCGACGAAATAAGTGACCAAATGCTTGCCCGGCCCCATCCAGACTTGCGTCGCGACTTCCACGTCGAGATGTTCAATGCGCTCGGCACGGATGAGGCCGCGATAGGCAGTGACGCCGGTGAAGCGCGGCGCTTCGGCACCGAAGAGGATGCGGCGCACGGTGGAGTGGATGCCGTCGGCGCCGATCAGCACGTCGGAACGCGCGCACGCGCCGTTGTCGAATTCCATCTCGACATAATCGCCGCGCTCGCTGATAGCCGTGAGGCGATGGCCGGTATGCAGGCGCTCCTGTGGTAGCGCGCCGACCAGCATTGCCAACAAGTCGGCGCGATGCACCTGGTAATAAGGAAAGCCGAAGGCGGCCTCGACCGCGTCGCCGAGCGGCGACTTCAGAAGCGTGCGGCCGTCCTGCCAGCGCTTCTGATGGAAAGCGAGCGGGCGCACGCCGATTCGTGCGAGCGGCTCGGCGAGACCAAGCCCGTGGATGACGCGCGCGGCGTTCGGGCTCACCTGGATGCCGGCGCCGACCTCGCGCAACGTCTGCGCCTGCTCATAGACCTGAACGTCATGGCCGGCCTCGATGAGCGCGAGCGCCGCCGCCGCGCCGCCAATACCGCCGCCGACAATGGCGATGTTGAGTTGCTTGCTCGCGGTGCTGGCGGCCATTACACGTCGTCTTTCGCCCAAGAACTAGCGGCCCCAGTTCACGGCCTTGATGTGGGGATCGTTCGCGAACGACTCTCTACCGAAGTCGATCGTCCCCCTCGGCATATCGCACAAGGCTCGCGCGCCGTTCGATCCGAAGAGAATTCGCCATGACTGACGGTCAACCGGATCCGGCCTGGCAAATGCGCTGCAAGTCAAGACCGCGACATTGAGCTTGTGTTGAGGGTCACGCACCGAAGAATATTTGATCGCTTCGATATTTTCCGCGCGCGCCAGCTCGGCCAACTCCTGACAGCCGGCATAGTTTGCGGGATGTTGCCAAACGTCGCTGCGATCGTCGAACGGCACGCGCGTTAAATCGATGGCAAGCGGCGTCGCGTACTCGATCGCAAAGGCCGTGAACTCGCCCGCCTCCGTGGGCCAGGGCGTCGATGGCGACTCTGAAAAAAACAAAATACGATGGAAGCAGACTTCGGCGATGGCCGTATCGATGTTCTCGGCCGCATAGAAGACACCCGGCGTGAAGCCTGCCCTTCGAAAGCGCGATCCGCGCGGACTTGGCGCAGCGTACCGGAACGGCGTGAACAGCAGAAAGTCGAGATGCCTGCATTCGGGCGGAATGGGCGGCTTGGTATCCTCGATCAAGTCCTCGAGAAGGCTCTGCTCCGCTGCCGTGTCGGTGAGCTTTGCTGTCGAAACGCGATGCTGCGGTTCGACAACCCGCCACACGCGACCCGTCCCGCGCCGCGCACTAGACGAGAGCTCGGCGCGCGTCGAGATATGCGATGACATTCGAAAGCCCGGCAATCTTCTGAATCAACTCAAGCGGAGTGTCGTCAAGCGCGGTATTCTTGTTCTTGATCCATGCAGCAGCGATCTTGTCGTCCCCGCCCACGACCGCGTCAAGCGAGCGATAAAGACGCACAAACAATATCGCGAGTTCAAACGACTTCTGGCCGCGCTCGAAGACATACTCGCCCTTGCGCATGCGGGACACGGTCGGCTCCGAAACACCGACAATTTTCGCCAGAACGTTGTTCCTGAGCCCCAGTCGATCGGCCGCCCGCAGGGTGGCCCTGGTGATCACCCCCGACTCCCCAGGGTCCGATTGCGGGCGTGCCTTGGCTCTCATCTGCCGGTCCTTCCAGATTAACGGTGGGGCATATTATCACATCTTTATTTCTGAAGAAATATTAATCCGTTCCGATGGAAATATGTATTATTATTTAGTTTTCAAGAAAGAATTCGGCCCAAATGCCGCTCGCCCGGACGGTCTCGGCACACCGTTCGCCCGGGCGAGGCTTGCGCTCGACGATCCGCCCCCGCGCGACCACCCTCCCCCGCGGAGCGAGGGGAGGGTTAGCGCGCCGCGCAATCACCGCTTGGTGACGACGACCTCGAGGTATTCGCCCGGCACCACCATGGTGCCGTCGCTCGCCATGTTCAGCTCGCCGATCAGTGCGAGGAGATCGCGCGCGAGCCCTTTCTGGCCGGCGGCGTCGAGCGCCTCGAACGCCTTGAGCATCGGCCCGTAGAACTCGCGGAAGATGTCGAGGAAGTGCTGCGGCGAGCGGTAGCGGAAGTTGAACATGCGCGGCTCGGCGACGATGTTAGATGCGTTGGCGCCGAACGCCTTCTGCATCCACTCCGAGGTACCCCAAAGCGCCGGTGATTTGACGCCGGCCGGCGGCGGCAGATACTTGCCGATGACTTTGAACATCTGGCCGATGAAGCCAGTCGGCGTCCAGTTGGCAAGGCCGATCTTGCCGCCGGAGCGGCACACTCGCAGCATCTCGGCGGCAGTGCTGTCCTGGTCGGGGCTGAACATCGCGCCGAAGGTCGAGACGACGGCGTCGAACGAACCGTCCTCGAACGGCAGGTGCTCGGCGTCGGCGACGCGGAAGTCGACGCGCAAGCCGTCTGCTTCGGCGCGCTTGCGGCCGCGGGCGAGCAGCGATTCCACGTAGTCGGTGGAGGTGACGTCGCACCAGCGCCGCGCGGCGGCAAGCGAAACGTTGCCGTTGCCGGCGGCGATGTCGAGCACCTTCTGGCCGGCGCGCAGATCCAGCGCTTCGGCGAGCTGCTCGCCGACGATCTGCAGCGTGACGCCGATGAGAGCATAGTCGCCCGACGACCAGGCGGCGTGTTGCTTGGTCTTGACGGCTTTTAAATCGGGTGCGGGTTTGGCGGCGGCCGGGCGGCAGTCGATGACGGTGGTCATGATCGTTCTCCCTGATGGTTGAGCTTTCGGCAATCGGCGCCGGGGCGAGACCGCGCGGGCCTCGGATCGACTCGGCGCATTGCAGTGAGCCGTCGATACCGTCTGCGTCGTTTCGCCTGAATGACCGGGCTGCCGGACTTCTTGCTCGCGCGTCCAGACTTGCTATCGTCGCGGCGATCCCCGGGGGCGCCGGCGCGGCCGGCACCAGAAGCTGCAGTTTCAACTGGAAAAGAACGCCGATGAGCACGGACGTCTTATCGGAGCTGCTGTCGGCCGTGCGCCTGACCGGCTCGGTGTTTTTCGACGTCACCGCCATTCCGCCGTGGGTGGCGGAAGCGCCGCCTTCGGCCCAGATCGCCAACGACGTCACGCCCGGCGCGCAACATGTCATCGAGTATCACGTGGTCACGGAAGGTTCATGCTGGATCTCGCTGGTCAATGACGATGCCTTCGCGCCGGTGAGGCTCGAGGCCGGCGACATCGCGGTGATGCCGCAGGGCGACCCGCATGCGCTTTCGAGCGTAGCCGGCATGCGCGCCGATCCCATCATGGAGGTCCACCGCCGGCCCGAGGACGACAACGCATTGCCCTTCAAGCTGACGACCGGCAGTGGCGGCCGGAGCGATGCGCACCTCCTGTGCGGTTTCTTCAGTTGCGACGTGCGCCCGTTCAATCCGCTGCTTGATTCGCTGCCGCGCTTCATTCGATATGGACGCGGCGCGTCAAACGCTTCAACCGGGCTCCTCGACAACTTCATTCACTTCGCGACCACCGAAACGAACAACAAGCGCGCCGGCAGCCAGAGCATTCTCAACCGGCTTTCCGAATTGATGTTCGTCGAGGTGATCCGCATGCACATGGATCAGCTTGCGGAGAACAACACCGGCTGGCTGGCGGGCCTGCGCGATCCTCTGGTCGGCCGCGCGCTGACGCTGCTGCACGCGCAGCCGGCGCACGCCTGGACGCTGGAGGAACTCGCCGCGCAGGCCGGCGCTTCGCGCTCGGCGCTGGCGGAACGCTTCGCGCATCTGACCGGCTATCCGCCGATCCAGTATCTCACGCAATGGCGCATGCAGCTCGCCGCCAAGCGGCTGACGGACACCAACGCCAAAGTCGCAGCCGTCGCCGAGGCGGTCGGCTACGACTCGGAGGCGGCCTTCAGCCGCGCGTTCAAGAAGTTGACCGGCCGCTCACCGAGCGAATGGAGGGCGGGCGCACGCTCCGTACGCGACGCGGTGGGATGACACGACGCATCGGTGTCCCGTCGTTGCTCGGCTCCGATCCATTCACTTTAAATCCGCAAGATCCGTTCGCCCCCGCGAAAGCGGGATCCAGGGCCAAAGAACTGGATTCCCGCTTGCGCGGCAATGAACGGAGAAATGCCAACGTTCGCAGATCAAACGCTAGAATGGATTGCGAGCGGTCACCAGCCACGAACTTGAACCCATCATCACCCCTTCCGGACGTACGAATTCCCGCAACTCGTCTTCTAGAGCACCTACCAATATCTCCCGCTTTCGTTCCGCCTCCCGCCCGGCAGCCCGGTAGACTTCTCCGGCTGGTCCGATGGCGAGCTGGAAGGCGATGGCTTCCGCCAGATTTCGGCCAACCATCACGTCCGCGTCGATGCGCTTGAACGCGGGATCGGAATAGCCTGCGATCTGCAACTGCTTGGTCACAACTTCGGGATCTGCCATGGAGAACGGCCCCGGCCCGCACGAGGCGGCGTCCTCGTGCACCGGCGGCAGGTAGCGCAGCAAGACTTGCTTGGCGCGATCGAGCCACGGATTGTCGGCCTTCGAGCGCCACACGATCATCGTGATGATGCCGCCGGGTTTCAGGCCCGATCGCATGTTGCGCAGGCCCGCGACCGGGTTCTGAAAGAACTGCGTTCCGAACCGGGAAAAGCAGAAGTCGAACCCTGATGCGAACGCGTAGGTCTCCACGTCCGCGTCGATGAAGGTGATGTTGCGCAAACCCGCCCGGCCGGCATCCGCGCGGCCTGCATCCAGGAATGCGTCGCAACAATCAATGCCGACGACCTTGCCGCCGGGCCCGACGCGTCGGGCGATCTCGATTGAGGTCTCGCCCCATCCGCATCCGACGTCCAGAACCGCATCGCCGATATTGAGCTTCAGTTCGGGAAATACCTTCGCACTGTGCAGGCCAAGGCCTCCGACGAGCACATGTCGCCATTGGTCGAATTTTGGAACCAGCACCGTGTTCCAGAAATCGACATACTCACTTCTCGGCTGCACGAGATCGATTTGGTTCATGGCTCATCCCTCAATGGTCGGGCGGCGGAACGGCAGGCGCTATCGGCGCGCAATCGTCAGGATTCCGCCGTCATGGGATCAATGATGGTGACGATTTCGTTGACCCGGGTGATGGGGAACCCGGCCAGCCGCGAGTGCTCGCGAACGCGCTCTTCATTATCGGCGAAATAGACGCAGAACGTGTTGTCGGCGGCGACGTGCGAGTGAACCCACTGTATGTGGGGCGCAAGCTTTGCAACGGCGCCGTTGGAGGTTGCGGACAGCGCTTTGAGCTGAGCGGGGCTCAGGCTGCCGACACCGGGAATGTGCCGCTCAATGACATATCGTTTCATCGTCTTCTTCCAGTTTCAAAGCGGTTTGCGTGATCGCACGCGTCCTTCGGCGGCCGCGTGTTGCCTCGTGGGCGGTTGATACCTATTTCGACTGGCCCGCTGAGCGAATGACTGCGCCACCGGACTTCTTGCTCACGCGTCCAACTTTCGTGCGGCCGTATTCACGCGCGGTGAACAATCGTTCAGGTTCCGCGTTGTTAGAATTATGAACGAAACATCGGCTGCCAGATGGTTTGGTTGCGGGTTGGGAGCGATCTATCTCGCGATGCTGTTCCTTTATGCCGTCGTTCGTTGAACCGATTTTGGGTTCGAGCGTTAGGCCCGATGGTCACTCCCGACCATGAGGAGGCATCGATGACTTTAGGCAAGTCCATCCTTTGTGCGGCAGTCGCCGCCACCGGCTTAGCGCTGTCAGGCGCCAGCGCGTCGGCGGCCATCGCTTGCAGCGGCAACGTCTGCTGGCACGTCCAAAACCACTATCGTTATCCCGCGCGTGCGCACGTCGTGATCCGCGAGGACCATTGGCGCCCCGGCCCGCACGTCGTGTTCCGCGAGCACCGCGGGCGTGGCTATTGGCGTGGCAACACGTGGGTCGTCATCAAATAATCATCGACAAGAGGCCGCCGGTTTCGGCGGCCTCTTCACCTGGCCAGTCGCAAATTTCGCCGGCAAGGCTTGCAACTAAGAGTTCGTGGGAACGGGTCGCGCTGTCCGATATACCTCGTCCCCCATGAAACACATCGGCTTCCTCTCCTTCGGCCACTGGACCCCCTCGCCGCAGTCGCAGACGCGCACGGCCGCCGACGCCCTGCTGCAATCGATCGAGCTTGCCGTCGCGGCGGAGGAGCTCGGCGCCGACGGCGCTTATTTCCGCGTGCATCACTTCGCCCGCCAGCTCGCCTCGCCGTTCCCGCTGCTGGCGGCGGTCGGCGCGCGCACGAGCCGCATCGAGATCGGCACCGCGGTCATCGACATGCGCTACGAGAACCCGCTCTACATGGTGGAGGACGCGGGCTCCGCCGACCTCATCGCCGGCGGCCGCCTGCAGCTCGGCATCTCGCGCGGCTCGCCCGAACAGGTGATCGACGGCTGGCGCTACTTCGGCTACGCGCCGGGCGAAGGCGAGAGCGACGCCGACATGGCGCGGCGCCACACCGAGGTCTTCCTCGAGGTGCTGCGCGGGCAAGGCTTCGCCAAGCCCAACCCGCGGCCGATGTTCCCGAACCCGACCGGCCTGTTGCGCCTCGAGCCGTTCTCGGAAACTTTGCGCGAGCGCATCTGGTGGGGCGCCGGCACCAACGCCACGGCGGAATGGGCGGCCAAGCTCGGCATGAACCTGCAGTCTTCGACGCTGAAGATCGACGAGAGCGGCAAGCCGTTCCACGTGCAGCAGGCCGAGCAGATCCGCGCCTATCGCGCGGCGTGGAAGGCGGCCGGGCACGCGCGCACCCCGCGCGTCTCGGTCTCGCGCTCGATCTTCGCGCTCACCGACGACCGCGACCGCATGTATTTCGGCGGCGGCGAGGACGGCGACCAGATCGGCATGCTGAGCGAGACCGAGCGCGCCATCTTCGGCCGCAGCTACGCCGCCGAGCCGGACGCGCTGATCGAGCAGTTGAAAGGCGACGAAGGCATCGCCGAGGCCGACACGCTGCTGTTGACGGTGCCGAACCAGCTCGGCGTCGACTACAACGCCCATGTGATCGAGGCGATCTTGACACATGTGGCGCCGGGGATGGGGTGGCGGTAGGGGGCGGGAGCAGAAGTGAAGGAACCGGGAAGAAAAGGCAAAGCCGATGGCGTACAACGACATTCTCATTTACAAGCAACCGCGTTGTTTCCGAATAGCCCTCTCCGTTGGAGTCAGACGTTCACTGCTATCTTTGAGCTTTCTTACTATCGTCGCTTTGCTGGCCAGAACCTCAATTCGCCCGCCAATCCTTTTGCCTTCCCAATAGTCGCGGCGAAGCACATCAACCGTTTCTTTTTTGCGTAGCGCCGTTTCTATGGCGGTAAAAATACCGATATCGCCGATGTGCCTGACATCATTTTCCTCTACCTCTATTTCGTAGAGATGCGTTCCCTTCCTATAATTCCAGCCATTCTCAGCCGCCTTTCGCAATTCCCATGCATATACAGAGGTCGCCCGCTTTTCGGCGGCTTCGCTCGAATGCGGTCGCAATTCATCTTCAGCCGCCGGCTGAGTCGTCACGAGACGCCCGTAATGATCCAACTCCTGCGTAATGATGTCCCCTGGTTCGTACTCTTTCGAGCTGTAATGAAAGTGCCTGATCTTAGCCATGTGTATTACCTCTTCCAAAAAAGGGGACCCTAGCCGGCTGCCCAACGGCGAGCTTTCATATCGAGATATTCCGCCCAATGACTAGTCGTCCTTCGACATAATATGATCGCAGTAAGAGCACATCTCATTGTTGTCCCAAGCAACATCATCAGGCGTCAGCTGCGTTTCACAGCGCAAACATTCGCCGAGCTCCAAGTCGCACCAAGCGCAGGCGTTTTCTTCCTCCCATGTCACGTACGCCTTTACAGAGCACTCCGGACACGCATGCAGGGGCCGCGGGGCACCTTCCCGCGCGGCGGCGTAGCCTTCGGCTTCAAAGTATTTGTCCAACGCCGTCTCAATCAGGTTGATGGCGCTTATTTTTTCGCCGCACATGCGACACTCGGCATCGGCATAATCGTGAATATTCGTCGAGGTATCGACTCTCGCTACCAGAAGCGAATCGCACTTCGGGCAACACGGCGTCGCCTTCGCCATACTCTCCGATTTCCAATTCACCCCTTCAAACGTCTTGCGGCATTCGGCAAGTTCGCGCTCGTAAAGGTCGCGAGCCTCCAACATATCTTCCCAAACATCGCCGAGCGCGGTCCGCGGTTCTTCCCCCGCCAGGCGGAACAAATCGACCACGACGGGGAAAGCCTTCGCAATAGCCTCCCGCACGGCCTTGCGGGTTACACTGGTGTAGTGGTGCTCGATGTCGTTCCGCATTTTATTGAGGTCAAGCAAGGCGGCTCTGTCGATCGGTAGTCCAAAATCTTTAAATCGTTGTCCGATTTCCTCGAAGTCTATCGTCCTGTTCGCCGCCGCCTCGAACTTAATGTCACCTTTGTCCAGAACGGGCTTAAACCGGGTGCCGATTACATCACGCGGGTTCGCCTTAGGCGCTCTTCTGACGAGCACTTCTTTCGCCGGCAAGAGCGTCCCCGCATAGAAATTGCAAATCGCGGACAACGCCCGCCTCGGGTCACTGGCTTTGAAGTCTTCAACTCCGAGTTGGATGGATTCGATAGCGTTTTTGAAAAGGCTGTTCATGGAATCACCGCCGCTCAAATTGTCAGAAGAATTGGTGCGGGCAAGGGGGACTCGAACCCCTATAAGTCTTACAGCTCGGCCGTTTCATAAGGGCTCCGTGAAGCTCTTATCGAGACGGCCACGTCTGCCAATTCCGTCACGCCCGCGTGCCGAACTATTTATGGGCACCCGTTCGGAATACAATAGCCCCGGTGAAGCGTAGCAAATCCCGGTCAGCCGACCGACGCTGCCGGTTACCAACTACCCGTTCTTCTGCCGGAGAAAATCGTCGATGCTGGACTCCCGCCCCTGTCCCGCATCGAGCGATGCGGATGCCTTGGTCGACTTCGGCGCGCAAGGCGCGCAGCTTCTCGACGTGGGAGAGCAGCGTCCGCCCGATCTGCTCCTGATCCTCGGCCGGCAAGCGCTCCAGTTCGGCGATGGCTCGTTCGAGGGTCTTGACCATGGCGCCAGTATACCAAATCGCTGAAGGCAGAGCCCCCGGGTTACGCTTCGCTCCACCCGGGCTACGAGCTACGCCGGCGTCAAAGCGCGCTCGACTGCTTCTGGTTCTTTTTCAATCACCTTCAGATAAGCGCGAGCTGCGCCATCTGGCGTAGAGCGGCCCTGTTCCCAATCACGCACACGTGCAAGCGTGAGCCCATACCGAATGGCGAAGGCCTCCTGCGTCATGCCTAGCCTGAGACGCATTGCTCTCACGTCGATTTTTGCTGGCACGTGCAATCGATAGCTCGTGGGATCGGCCTCGCCACGCGCGATCGCAACGCCTTCTTTGGCTGCAGCGATCAGCTTTTTGCCTAGTTTGCTCATTTCCCTCTCCATCCTATTTCCACTTTCATCGCTCACCCGCAGCGCACTCTGAAATTCCAGTCATGCATCTTTCGGAAGTTTTGCAATTTTTGCGGCCACGCCTGAACGATATTCCGCCTCGTAAGTTTGCAGCAGCTTTTTCAACTCGTTTCGCTCGCCGCGGCTTAGATTGTCTTTCTCGCCTTTGTCGATCACGACCATTAGCAGGACGGGAACATCATCCGACCCGTTGTAATGGATCGTGCGATAGCCGCCGCTTTTGCCTTTCCCACGTCCCGCAAAGCGGGACTTACGGCAACCACCGGTCCCCGCCATGAGGGCGCCCATCGTCGGATCTTCTGAAATCGTCTCGACGATGAGCTGTCGAAAATCCTCGGTCAGGCCCGCCTCCCGCGCGGTCGCGAGAAACGTCGGTGTTTCTATGACTGTCTTCATCCCGACAACTCCGGAAACTCCGTACCGGTTTCCTCATAAGTACGGAATCTCCGCAGTTAGTCAAGACGGTGAAAAAATTATTTCTGTGTTAGATTTCAGCTGCTTATGACGAAATCGACGACGCGGCCCATTTGATCTCGGCACCCGTGCTGCCCACCCGCGCGCTAGGGCGAGATGCCTACGCAGGGCCACGGCGGGTCGAACCTCGGAGCTTATCTCCAAGGCACCACAAGCGAACCTGAACCAGCAAGCTTGGCGCGAACTTCAAAACCCCTCGTCCGGCAATTCCATCGTGCTCTTCGCCCCCGCCTGGATCCGCGCCAGGCGCAAGCCCGTCTCCGGCAACATGCGCTCCATGAAGAAGCGCGCGGTGGTGAGCTTGGCGTTGTAGCGCGGCGCCGCGCCGTTCGCCTTCGGCAATTTCGCCAATGCCGCTTCCGCGATGCGCGCCCACATGTAGCCGAGCGCGACCAGGCCGAAGAGATGCATGTAGTCGGTGGCGCCGGCGCCGGCGTTGTCCGGCTTCATGAGCGCGTGCTTCATGAACCACATCGACGCTTCCTGCAGATGGCCGGCGGCGACGCCCGAGCGGCGTCACGTAATCCTTCATCGCCTTGTCGCCGCTCTTCTCCTTGACGTAGCCGTTGACCTCGCCGAGGAACGCCATCAACGCGCGGCCGGCGTTCTTGCCGATCTTGCGGCCGACGAGATCGAGCGCCTGGATGCCGTTGGCGCCTTCGTAGATCTGCGCGATGCGGGCGTCGCGCACGAACTGCTCCATGCCGTGCTCGGCGATGTAGCCGTGGCCGCCGAACACCTGCTGCGCCATCACCGTGTTCTCGAAGCCGCGGTCGGTGAGCACGCCCTTGATCACCGGCGTGAGCAGGCCCATGAGGTCTTCGGCGCTCTGGCGCTGCTTCTTGTCGTCGGTGCGGTGGGCGACGTCGCCCTGGATGCCGGTCCACACCACCAGCGCGCGCGCGGCCTCGTTGAAGGCGCGGATGGTGAGCAATGTGCGGCGCACGTCCGGGTGCACGATGATGGGGTCAGCCGGCTTGTCGGGATATTTGACGCCGGAAATGGCGCGGCCCTGCAAACGCTCCTTCGCGTAGGCCGCCGCGTTCTGATAGGCGACCTCCGACTGCGCCAGTCCCTGGATGCCGACGCCGAGGCGCGCCTCGTTCATCATCGTGAACATGGCGTTGAGGCCGCGGTTTTCCTCGCCGATCAGCCAGCCGACAGCGCCGTCGTAGTTCATCACGCAGGTGGCGTTGCCGTGGATGCCCATCTTCTCTTCGATGGAGCCGCACGACACGGCGTTGCGCGCGCCGAGCGAGCCGTCATCGCCGACCATGATCTTCGGCACCACGAACAGCGAGATGCCCTTGGTGCCCTCGGGCGCGCCTTCGATGCGCGCCAGCACCAGGTGGATGATGTTCTCGGCCATATCGTGCTCGCCGGCGGAGATGAAGATCTTGGTGCCGGTGATCTTGTAAGAGCCGTCGCCCTGCTTCGCGGCCTTCGTGCGCAGGAGGCCGAGATCGGTGCCGCAATGCGGCTCGGTCAGGTTCATGGTGCCGGTCCAGGCGCCTTCCGTCATCTTCGGCAGGTATTTGGCCTTGATGGCGTCGGAGCCGTGCACCAGCAGCGCGGCGATGGCGCCCTGCGTCAGGCCGGGATACATGGCGAAGGCCATGTTGGCCGAGCAGAAGTATTCGTTGACCATCTCGGTCAAAATCGCCGGCAGGCCCTGGCCGCCGTATTCGGCCGGCACCGACATGCCGACCCAGCCGCCTTCGGCGAGCTGCTTGTAGGCGTCCTTGAAGCCGGTCGGCGTGGTGACGCTGCCGTCCTCGTGGCGCGTGCAGCCTTCCTTGTCGCCCACCCGGTTGAGCGGGGTGAGCACCTCTTCGGCGAACTTGCCGGCCTCGCGCAGCACGGCCTCGACGATGTCGGGGCTGGCGTCGGCGAAGCCCGGCAGGTTGCCGTAGCGGTCGAAATGGAAGACGTCGCTGAGCAGAAACAGGGTGTCGTCGACGGGCGCCTGATAGGTCGGCATGCTATTTCTCTCCCCGGCGCTGGAGCGGCGCCGCGAGGCTGTTAACGGGGCCGGCTGCTGACGGTTCCTGCGCGGCTCGGCGCCGGCCTTCGAGCGCCGCGCGGGTCCGGCCGGGGCGCAACAAACCACCCCTTCCAGCGAGAAATTATGACAGCGACGCTTTACGCCCGCGTTAAGGGCCGGCCGGTCTCCCGCGTCAGGCGAAGTGGCCGGGAAAGCCGCCACTTTCTACAAAACTTAACCGCTTATTTACCGTAACAAGGAAAAAGTCGGGGTGTGGCCACGAGAACCGCGCCTTCGATCCACCCCGCGTTAACGCGTAACGGTTCCTCGAGAGTTGAGCACGACTCTTCGCGCCGCCACCTCAACGTGGTGCGAGCATGAAATTCGGCGTCCCGCGGAAAGCAAAAGGAATTCGGCCGGAAGCACGCGAGACGGCCGAGGAAGCGGCGCGCCGCGCCGGCATGTCGCTCGACGACTGGCTCAGCGCCGTCATCATGCAACAGGCCGTGCAGGCCGGAGTGCCGCCCCACGGGCCGCAGGCCGCCGCGCAGCCCGATCGGCGCGAACTCGCCACGGTCAACAAGCGGCTCGACGAGCTTTCCCGCCGCATCGAGCAGTTCGCCCGCGCCGGCGCGCCGGCCTATCCCCCGCAACGCCAGCAGCAATCGCGCGGGCCGGACCAGCGCGCCGAGCTGATCGACCGGCTCGACCAGTACCTCCACAACGCACGGCCACCGGCGCCGCAAGCCGCCCAGCCGGCGCGGCGCGTGCCGCCAGAACCGGGCCCGCTGCGGCCACCGCCGCTGCCGCTGGCGCTCGACCGGGCTCTCTCCGAGATCGCCGCCCGCCAGCAGGTGCTCAACGGCGGCGCCCCGCCGGCGCCGCAGCGGCACCCGCCGGAATCGTCACCCGCGGCCTATGCGCCTCCGGCCGCGCGCGCGCAGCGGGCCGCGCCGGCGCCCGCATCGGCGCCGCTGCCCACACAGGATCTTTCGGGGCTGGAAAAGCAGCTGCGCAAGATCACCAGCCAGATCGAGACGCTGCGCCAGCCGGGCGTGGAACAGGCGATCAACGCGCTGCGTTCCGAACTCGGCGCGATCGGCCACGCGCTCGGCGAGGCGATGCCGTGGCACGCGATTCAATCCATCGAGCATCAGATCCAGGGGCTATCCGAGCGAATCGCCGATGGCCGGCAGAACGGCGCCGACAAGAGCGCGCTTTTATCCATTGAGCACGGCCTGACGGAAGTGCGTGACGCGCTGCGCGGATTGACCCCGGCCGAGAAACTCGTCGGCTTCAACGACGCGATAACGGGGCTTGCGCAAAAGATCGATTTGATCGTCGCCCAGCGGGATCCGACGACGATGGCGCAGCTCGAAAGCGCCATCACCACCTTGCGCGACATGGCCAACCGCGTGGCCTCCAGCGACGCCGTGAGCGCCCTGGCCGCGCAGGTGCAGGCGCTCACCGACAAGGTCGACCATATCGCCCAGTCCCGCACCAATGCCGACGCGCTCACCAGCCTCGAGCATCGTATCGACGCGCTCGGCCAGGCGCTCGCCAAGCAGGCGCAGAACGGCGATGCCGCGCCGCCACGGCTGGAAGCGCTGGTGCAATCGTTGTCCGACAAGATCGAGCAGATTCAACACGCCCAGCAGACCGGCGGCTTCATGACCGAGGGGCATGTTCTTGACGACCGCATCGCGATGCTCGTCGAGCGGCTGGATGCCTCCGACTCGCGCATCGGCCAGATGGAAGCGATCGAACGCGGCCTCTCCGACCTGCTGGCGCAGATCGAGCAGTCGCAACTCGCCCGCGATCCCGCCGACCCCGACCAGCGAGGCGATGGCGATCGATGCGCTGAAATCCGATCTTGCGCAGGCTCAAGAAGTCTTGAAATACGACATTTCGCGGGCCCAGGACGCGTTGAAGAACGATCTGGTGCATTCGCAGTTCGAGATCAAGGACGACATCGCCCGCACCCAGGACGCGCTGAACCAGGTGCACGGCACCCTCGACGAATTGATCAACCGTCTCGCGACCATAGAACAGAGCTTCCGCAACGAAGCGCGCGTACCGGCTCCTCCGTCAGCCTTTGCGCAGGTGCACGAACAGCCAGTTTACCAAGAAGTCCACCAAGAGCACCAAGAACACCAAGAACAAGAGCTCCAAGAAGGAGAGCACGAAGTAGAAGAGCCGCTCGAGCTCATCGGCCTGGCGGGCGGTGTCGCGGCACAGTTCGTCGACGACGCGCCCGGCATGGCGGCCTTCGACGATGTGCCACCGCCGCATACGGCCCAGCCGGCGGAACCGGAATTCATCGCACCGCTAATGCAACCGGTGCCGATGGCTGAGCCCGAGCCGGCCGCGATCGAAGAGGAAGAACCGCCGGAAGCTTCACTCCCGTCAGCACCGCAATTGCAGGTTCCGCTCGACGCGTTGCGCACCAAAATCGCGGCGCTGCCGGCATCGTCGCAACAATCCTGGGCGCCGGATGCGCCGGCCCCAAAGCGCAAAGGGGCCGATCACAGACCGATCGATCGCGATCTGCCGCCTGACCAGCCGCTCGAGCCGGGCTCCGGCCGGCCGCCGCGACATGCGAACCCTGCCGCCCGCATCGCCGCCTCGGAAGCAGCTCTCGGTCACGCCCAGCCCGCGCAAGAGACGTCCGCGCTCGGGAGCAAGTCGAGCTTCATCGCGGCCGCCCGGCGCGCAGCGCAAGCCGCCATGCAGCAGGAGGGATCTGCGGCGGCAGCGCCGGAATTCGCGGACGAGAGGGAGCACTCGGACGGTCAACCCATTCGCAAGCGCGTGATACGGCAGGTCAAGTCGCTGTTCATCGCCGCCAGTGTCGTCGCCATCGTGGTCGGCTCGGTGCAGATCGCAACGAATAAGTTCCATCTCGGTAAGTGGGGTGCGTTGACCAGGACCACGCAGCAGCACATCAGCACGGGACAGCGGGCGGACAGCGCGCCCGTCGCGCCGGCCGCGCGCAATGTCCGAGAGGCGGCAAACCCGATGGCAACGCCCCAGCCACCGTCAGCCGTCGCCCCCACACCGCTGGCGCTGGTGCCGCCGGGCGCCTCCATCAACCTGTTGGCGCCGCCCGACGAAACCGTCCAAATCGTCACCGTGCCAACCCCGGCTCCGCACCGCACCGCGCAAGCCGCCGGGCAAAAGGCCAAAGGCGCAGCCGCCACCGACATCACCGGCTCAATCCCGAAAGCTGCCGCCGACCATTCGACGCGGCTCCCACCTGTGGCAGCTTTAGACCACTCCGGCCTGCCGGTCGCCATCGGCAGCCCGCACCTGCGCCAGGCGGCGGCGGCAGGTAACAGCGCGGCCGCTTACGAAGTCGCGATGCGCTTTGCGGAGGGCCGCGGGGTTCCGGCCGACCTGACCAATGCCGCGCATTGGTACGAGCGTGCGGCGAGCAAAGGCCTGGCGCCCGCCCAGTTCCGCCTGGCAAGCCTCTTGGAGAAGGGCCGGGGTGTGAAGAAGGACCTGCCCCGCGCGCGCGCGCTCTATTTCTCCGCCGCTCGCCAGGGTAACGCCAAGGCCATGCACAACCTTGCAGTGCTTTACGCCGAAGGCATCGACGGCAAACCCGACTACGCCACCGCGGTGCAGTGGTTCAGCACCGCGGCCAAGCATGGCGTCTCCGACAGCCAGTACAACCTCGGCATTCTCTACGCGCGGGGCATAGGCGTCGATAAGAGCTTGCCGGAATCCTATAAGTGGTTCGCGCTCGCCGCCGAACAGGGTGACAAGGAGGCGGTCAAGAAGCGCGACGAGGTCGCCAGCCACATGAACGCCAAGGAGCTGGCCGCCGCCCGCCACATGGTCGCGAAGTTCGTGCCCGCGCCGCAACCGCATCGGGCAACGTCGGTGCCGGCCCCGCCCGGCGGCTGGGACAAGGCCGCCGCCGCGCCGGCGACGAGTGTGACGGTGCAAACCGCCGACGCCTTTGCCGTTGGAAAACAGTGAAGCAGAGCGCGGCCTTTTGCCTCTTAGCCATGATTGCTGCCACATAGCCCGCTAATATCAATTCGATTTTGCGACCGGTTTTAGCGCACACTTTCGCACGTCATGAGACCGGGCGCGGGGGTTGACCTGCTGACCGGCGCGTGGCCGTTAGCGTATCAGCCGCGAACGCCGGATAACGCCCTTGCAGATTTACCTTCCGATTGCCGACCTGCCCGTGAACATCTTCCTCATTCTGGGGTTGGGGCTGGCGGTCGGCTTCCTCTCCGGCATGTTTGGCATTGGCGGCGGCTTCCTGATGACGCCGCTCCTGATCTTCATCGGCATCTCGCCGGCGGTGGTGGTGGCGAGCGTGTCGCCGCAGATCGCGGCCTCGCTCTTCACCGGATTCCTTGCCCATTGGCGGCGCGGCACCATCGACTTCATGCTCGGCGGCATGTTGCTGGTCGGCGGTGTGATCGGCACGCTGGTCGGCGTCTGGCTGTTTACATTGCTGCGCTCGGTCGATCAGTTGGACCTGTTGATCGCGCTTTCTTACGTAACGCTGCTCAGCGTGGTCGGCGTGCTCATGGTGACCGAGGGGCTGCGCGCCATCAACCGCGCGCGCCACGGCGGCCGCGCCGACCTGCGCCGGCCCGGCAGCCACACCTGGATCCACGGCCTGCCATTGAAGATGCGTTTCAAGCGTTCGCGCATCTACATCTCGGTCATTCCGGTGTGGGTGATCGGCATCATGATCGGGTTTCTCGGCTCGGTGCTCGGCATTGGCGGCGGCTTCATGCTGGTGCCGATGCTGATCTATCTCTTGCGAGTGCCGACGATCACGGTGATCGGTACCTCGATGGTGCTGACCCTCGTAACGATGATGTCGGCGACCGTGCTGCACGCCGTTGCCAACCATCTGGTCGATGCGGTGCTGGCGCTGGTGTTGATGATCGGTGGTGTAGTCGGCGCCCAGTTCGGCGTGCGCGCCGGGCAGAATATGCGCGGCGAATGGCTGCGCCTGTTGCTCGGCGTACTGGTGCTGCTCGTCGGCCTACGCTTCGCCGTCAGCCTGGTGGTGCAGCCGGCCGACCCCTACTCCGTGCGCGTGGTGAGGACCAACTGATGCGCCCGGATCGCAACCCTCGCCGCCTTGGTTCTGACGCTGGCTCTGTTGGCCGGCGGCATGCGGCCCGCGGCGGCCGAGCGGCTAGTGGTGTCGCTCTCGAACCACCGGGTGCAGGTCACCTCGAACTTCAGCGGCGAGAACCTGGTGCTGTTCGGCACCATCGAGCCGGACAAAAGCGCGACCGCCATGCGCACTGGCGGCTACAACCTGGTGGTGACGGTGACCGGCCCGCGCCAGACCTACCGAACCCGGCGCAAGTCGCGCGTGATGGGCATCTGGGTCAATACGGACTCGCGCGAGTTCGTCAACGTGCCGTCCTATCTTGCGGTCCTCAGCAACCGGCCGGTCAAGGACATCGCCGAGCCGGAGGTGCTGCGGAGACTGCAGATTGGCCTCGACAACTTCATCCTGACGCAGCGTATCGGTCCCGACTTCGCCGACACCGTGTCGGACGACCCGTTCCGCGTCTCCTTCGTGCGGTTGAAGAGCGACCAGAACCTGTACCTTCAATCGCCGACGGCGGTGACCTTCCTAACGCGCACAGTGTATCGCGCCTCGATCCCGCTACCGGCCGACGTGCGCACCGGCACTTATGACATCGACGTCAAGTTGTTCGCCAGCGGCGCCATGATCGCGCAGACCAAGACGGCGCTGGAGGTGATCAAGACCGGCTTCGAGCAATATGTCGCAGAGGGCGCGACCGACTACGGCCTGATCTACGGCGTCGGAACCGTGCTCATAGCGCTGTCGATCGGTTGGCTGGCCAGCGTGGTTTTCAGGAAGGATTAGCGGCCGGAGGCGGCGCGACCGCAGAGGCAACGCCCGGCTGCAGCAGATGCAGCCGCCCATCGATGCCGAGCGCCTTGAACGATCGTTGCAGATCGTTGCGATCTTGCGTGAAATGCGCCCAGCCGTCGCAATGGACCGGGACGATGATGGCGTCGGGAAACGCATGCGCCGTTTCGAGGGCGTCGTTGACATTCATGGTCAGATTGAGTGGCCCGCGCGTCTGTGCCGCGCCCGCAAACAGCAGAACGATGCCGGCCTGAAAACGACGAGCGACTTCGGCGATGCCGTCGTACCAGACCGTGTCGCCGGTGACGTATATCGGCGGCGCATCGTCGGTGGAAATGACGAAGCCAATCACGTCGCCAGAGAGCGGCTCGATTCCAGCCGGTCCGTGCCGCGCCGGCGTCGCGGTGATTCCGAGGGTGCCCCAACCCGCTTTGCTCAACTCCGCCGTCTGCCAGGGCGCCAGTCCTTCGGCGTTGCCGCCGAGCCGGCCGGCGCCCGCAACGGTGGTCAGCACACGGTTCGCGTACGGCAAGAAATCGCGACCGCGATGGTCGAGATTGTCGGAATGCTGGTCGTGACTGAGCAGTACCGTATCGACCGCGCCGATAGCGTCCATGTTGACAGCCGGCGCGGCCGTCTTCTTCAACGTGACGTGCGGCAGGGCATATTCACCGGGCGCGTCGAAAGTTGGATCCGTGAGAAGGCGAAAGCCGCCAACCTCGATGAGCACGGTCGGGCCGCCGATTAGCGTGAGACGCGGGACGAGCATGGGGTTTCTCCTCTTTTGGCGCGGGCCGGACGGGTGACGAGATAGATGCCGAGCACCACCGGCACGATGCCGAACAGGTCGGCCACCGCAAGATGTTCGCCGAGCAGCAGCCAGCCGAACAACATGCCTAGCGGCGGAATCAGGAAGTGATAGCTGCTGGCCACGGTGGCGCCGCTCACGCTGAGAATGCGGAACCAGAGCAGGTAGGCGAACACGGAGATGGCCAGAACGCTTTAGGCGAAGGCGGCGATCAGGCTCACGCTCGGCATTACGTTGTGGACACTTTCGAAGTCCGCGGCAAACGGTAACACGGCGATGCCGGCGGCGAGGCTTTGCACGCCGTTGCCGATCCACAGCCCCTCCTTGGGTGCGAACCGCTTGAACAGGATGGTGCCGACGACGAGCGCGAGCAGCGCGGTCGCGATGAGCACGATGCCGCCCACCTGATCGGTGCCAAGCGTCAGCCGGCTCTCAACGATGAAGGCGACGCCGCCGAGGCCGAGCAGCAGACCGAGCGCCTTGCGCCAGGTCATCCGCTCGCCAAGCAGCATCACGGCGAACACCGCGGTCAGTATCGGATTAGCGCTGACGATCAGCGCCGCAAGACCCGACGAAACGGTCTTCAATCCGATGAAGCCAACCCCGAGAAACGTCGCTTGGCTGGCGACACCGAGCGCGGCGAAGACGGCGACGTCACGCTTCGACAAGGTCCAGCGGATGCCACTCGCGGCGGCGAAGGCCATCATCACGACGCCGGCAACGAGAAAGCGGGCGGCGAGGAAGATGAGCGGCGGGCAGTCGACAATGGCGATCTTGCCGGCGGAGAAGGCCGAGCTCCATAGCAGGAGGAAACATCCCACCATGAGGGCGAAGCGCAATCGGCTGGTGGTCGCGAGCGGTGCGGCGGCGGGCAGGACAAACTGGGACATTGGGGCGGGTTCCTTTCCGCCCGGATAGGTAGGGCTGCGCCCTTCCATTTGGAAATTAAATGATATAATTATGTGCAGTGGATTTATGAATGGTCACACCATGCTGGATATCGAGCTTCTGCGCAGCTTCGTCTCCGTGGTCGACGCTGGCGGCTTCACACGCGCCGGCGAGCGGGTCCACCGCACGCAATCGACCGTCAGCCAGCAGATCAAACGGCTGGAGGATACGGTCGGCCGGCCCCTGCTCGAGCGCAATGGCAAGCAGGCGAAGCTGACCGACGAGGGCGAGCGGCTCATCTCCTACGCCCGGCGCATCCTCGCGCTCGAGCAGGAGGCGCGCGACGTGGTGGCACGCCCGGTCTCCGACGGCGTGGTCCGGCTCGGCATACCCGAGGATTTCGCCGCCTACCGGCTGCCGGAGCTGCTCTCCGATTTTGCGCGCTCGCGGCCGACGCTGCGGCTCGACGTGCGCAGCGGGGTTAGCACAGCGCTAAAGCGTGCGATCGAGATGGGCGAGCTCGATCTCGCGCTGTTGAAGCAGAATATCGGGCAGACCCAAGGTATCGCGTCGTGGCCCGAGAAGCTTCATTGGGTAACCAGCCGCAAGCACCCGGTCGACCTCAAGCGCGATCCGGTGCCCATCGCGGTGGCCGATCAAGGCTGCCTCTATCGCAACCGCTTAATCCACGCCCTCGAAGCGGCCGGGCGCTCCTGGCACATCGCCTATACCAGCCCCAACCTCACCGGCATCCAGGCCGCCGCATCGGTCGGGCTCGGCGTCAGCATTCTGCCCGAGGTCGCGATCCTGCCGCAGCATCGGATCGTCGACGACGAGGTCGACTTCCCGGCAATTACAAATACCGAGCTCGTGTTGGTGGCCGCGGACAATGCGAGCCCGGCCACTCGACGCCTGGCGGATTTGCTGGCCGACTATTGCAGAAACCCGCGCAAGGCGGCATGACACCGTATCAATCCGGCAAACAGCGTTTGGCCGTGAAAGCGTAAAGCCTGTTCATCGCCCAACATGTGGGCGGTGAATTTGAGCGTTCCAAACAAATCGGTGAAAGCCGCGTGGCGCACGTTGAGCCCGCCGGTGAAGGCGCCGAAAGCCGGCATCACCACGCGCTTATCATCGGCGGCAAAGCAGCGCCGGCGCACCGCGCGGCCGCGATGCGACACGCGCGCGACCGGGTGCAGATGGCCGGCGATTTCGTTTGATGCGCCGGTCGGCTGGTGGCGGAAGGTGATGTCGCCAAGCGCGAAGCTGTCATGGAAAGCACCGCCGACGGTGTCCGGCCGGTTCGGGATCGTGGTTGCCGGTGAGCCAGATCCAGTCGCGGCCGCGCTTCAGCGCGCGCAGGGACTCGCGATCTTGCGCGCCGAGGCGCGCCGGCCCGCCGCCATCGTGGAAATTATCGCCAAGCGCGATGACCACGCGCGGAGCGTAATGCGCGATCAGCTTGGCGAGACGGGCGAGCGTCGCCGCGCTGTCGTAGGGCGGCAGCAACTGGCCGCGCGACGCAAAGCTGGAGCCCTTTTCCAGATGCAGGTCGGCGACGGCGAGGAGACCGTGGTCGGGCCAGTAGAGAACGCCGGCGGGATCGGCGGTCATGGTCGCGCCGGCGACGCAGACGACATGCTCCGCTCGTCCCCGCGAAAGCGGGGACCCAGTGCTTTCTTCTGGATTCCCGCTTACGCGGGAATGAGCGGAAGAGGAATTCACCGCATCGCCTCCTTGATCAGCTCGTCGGCGGCTTCGGCCAGAAGCGCGTCCGCCGCCTCGCCATAGACCGTTTCGCGGCCAATCTCCAGCAGCGCGGGAACCGCCAGCGGCGAGACGTGGTCGAGCGCTTTATGGACGATTCGGCCCTTGATGCGCGAGAGCATTTCGCCGAGCCGTTTGATGTCGAGCAGGCCGGAGGCCGCGTCGGCGCGGGCGGCACGCAGGAGAACATGATCGGCTTGGTGCTTGCGCAGCACGTCGTAGACCAGATCGGTGGAGACGGTGAGCTGGCGGCGCGACTTCTCTTCGCCAGGAAAACGGCGCTCGATCAGCCCGGCGATGATGGCGCAACTGCGGAAGGTACGCTTCATCAGCGCGGATTCGGCGAGCCATTCCTCCAGATCGTCGCCCAGCATGTCCTCGGCGAACAATTGCGCGAGCGAAAGGTCGCCGCGCTTGATGTGCAGGGCGAGATCGCCGAGGCCCCAGACCGCGAGCGCGTATTCGTTGGCGACGAAGCCGAGCGGCTTGAGCCGCGCGCGCTCGAGCCGGCGGGTGAGCAGCATGCCGAGCGTCTGGTGCGCGAGCCGGCCCTCGAACGGATAGCAGACGAGATAATGCTTGGCCGCGCGCGGGAAGGTCTCGACCAGCAGGTCGCCGGCCTTTGGAAGCAATGAGCGCCACGCTTGAATTTCCAGCCACTCGCGCACTTGCGCCGGCAGCGCGCGCCACGCCTTGTTGTCGGCCAGGATCGCGCGCACGCGGGCGGCGAGATAAGTCGAAAGCGGGAACTTGCCGCCTTCGTATGCCGGCACCTTGGGATCGGAGCCGGTGGCGCGCGAGACATAGACCTCGTCCTCGACCAGCGCTTCGTATTTGAGGATTTCGCCCGCAAAGACGAAGGTGTCGTTCGGCGTCAGCGTCTCGATGAAATATTCCTCGACCTGGCCGAGCAGGCGGCCGCCGCGCGGGATCGCCTTGCCCGACCCACGCGAGCGCACCAGCCGCACCTTGAGCATGTCGGACTTCGACGATGGTGCCGACGTTCATGCGGTAGCGCTGCGCCACGCGCGGATGGGTGATGCGCCAGCGGTCATCCTTGCCCTGGCGGATTTTGGCGAAGCGCTCGTAGGCTTTGAGCGCGTAGCCGCCGGTGGCGACGAAATCGATCGAGGCGTCGAAGTCGGCGCGCGCAAGCGAGGCATAAGGCGCGGCGGCGCGCACTTCGTCGTAAAGCGCGTCGGCGAGAAACGGCTCGCCGACGGCGCGACCCAAGATGTGTTGCGCCAGGACGTCGAGCGCGCCGGTGCGTAGCGGCGGCGTGTCCTGCGCGTTTTGGGCGACCGCGTCGATGGCGGCGCGGCATTCCAGCACTTCGAAACGGTTGGCCGGCACCAACACCGCTTCCGAGGGCTCGTCGAAACGGTGATTGGACCGCCCCACCCGCTGCATCAGCCGCGATGAACCTTTCGGCGCGCCGACATTGATGACCAGATCGACGTCGCCCCAATCGACACCGAGATCAAGCGACGAGGTGCAGACTACCGCGCGCAATTTGCCGCTCGCCATGGCGTCCTCGACTTTTCGGCGCTGACCGACGTCGAGCGAGCCGTGATGCAGCGCGATGGCGAGGTTGTCGTCGTTGATGCGCCAGAGCTCCTGGAACAGGTATTCGGCCTGGCTGCGGGTGTTGACAAAAATGAGCGTGGTCTTGTGGTCTTTGATGAGGCTGTAGATTTCGCCCAGCGCATGGCGCGCCGAATGGCCGGCCCAGGGCAAATGCTCCTTTGTGTCGAGCATGGAGACGCGCGGCTGCGCGCCGCTTTCGGCGAGGACCAGATCGGCCAGCGCTTCGCCGCCCGGCGGCTGCGGCACCAGATAGCGGCAGAGATCATCGGGGCTGGCGACCGTGGCCGACAAGCCGACGGTGATGAGCTGCGGCGCCAGCGCGAACAAGCGCGCGAGATCGAGCGACAGCAGATCGCCGCGTTTGGAGGTGACGAGCGAATGCAGTTCGTCGAGCACGACGCGCTTGAGCGAACCGAACAGATAGGGCGCGTCGGCGGAGGCGAGCAGCAATGCGAGCTGCTCGGGCGTGGTGAGCAGGATGTCGGGCGGCTGGCGGCGTTGTCTTTGCCTTTTTGAAGCGGGCGTGTCGCCGGTGCGGGTTTCCAGCCGCACGTTCAGACCCATCTCGCGCACGGGGATTTCCAGGTTGCGGGCTATGTCAACGGCGAGCGCCTTGAGCGGGGAGATGTAGAGGGTGTGGAGGCCTCTTGCCCAAGCACTGCGTGCTCCCTCCCCCCTTGAGGGGGAGGGTTGGGCAGAGGGGTGCGTGGCAAATTCAAAGCTCGAAAGATTGCCCCCCTCCCGACGGCCATTGCCTTCGGCGACAGCGGTCGACCTCCCCCTCAAGGACGGAGGTGAAGAAAGAAAGAGCTCCACCAGCGTCGGGAGGAAGCCGGCCAGCGTCTTGCCGCCCCCAGTGGGCGCAATCAGCAGCACCGAACGCTGACCCTGCGCTTTCGCCAACAAGTCGAGCTGATGCGCGCGCGGCCGCCAACCGCGGCCGGCGAACCAACGGCGGAAGACATCCGGCAGCAGCCGCGGCTCGGCGCCGCTGAGCGCAGGGGCGGGTTCCATAAGCCGACTCTAAGGCATATCTGATGGCGACGCGCCGCCAGCCAAACTGGGATATCATGGCGTCAGCAGGATGGAGACAGACTTATGAACAACGACACCACGACCCGGATATTCGGCGGCTCGCCGCTCGCCGTCCTGGCGCGGCTAGTGCTGGTGTCAATCCTGGTCGGCGTCATCCTGTCGGCGCTGGGACTCGACCCGTTCGACATCGTGCGCAGTGTCGAGCGTCTGTTCCGCACGTTGTGGAGCATGGGCTTCGACATCGTGCATTATGTCTGGCGCTATTTCCTGCTTGGCGCCGTGATCGTGATTCCGATCTGGATCGTCATGCGCCTCGTCAACGCGCCGCGCGGCCACTGACTTGACCTCATCCGCCGCGGTTTCCAACGCCCGGGTCTTCACCATCGCCGGGCCGGCGATGCTGACCAACGTGACGACGCCTTTGCTCGGAGTCGTCGCCACCGCCGCCATCGGCCGGCTGGCCGACGCGGCGCTGCTCGGCGGCGTCGCCATGGCATCGGTCGCCTTCGACTACCTGTTCTGGCTGTTCGGCTTCCTACGCATGGGCACCGTCGCCTTCGCCGCGCAGGCGCTCGGTGCGGACGACGCGCGCGAGCAGCGCGCTGTGTTGGCGCGCGCGTTGCTGGTCGCCGGCGTGGTCGGCCTCGTCATCATCGCGATGCAGGCGCCATTCGCGACGCTCATCTTGGACGCTATGGGTGGCAGTCGGGATGTGACCGCGGCGGCGCGCGCCTATTTCTTCGTGCGCGTCTGGTCGGCACCGTTCGCACTCGGCAACTACGTCATCGCCGGCTGGCTGGTGGGGTTGGCGTATGTGCGCACGGCGATGGCGATCCAGATCGGCCTCAACCTGGTCAACATCGTCCAGGTGGTGGCGTTGGTGCTGGACCTCGATCTCGGCATCGCAGGCGCAGCGCTGGCTTCCGTGATCGCGCAAGTTCTTGGCTTCGCAGCAGGCATGGCTGTGGCCTGGCGCATTATTGGCGGCCGCTTCGACGTGAGAGGCGCCGTGCTGTTCGACCGCGTCCGGCTCATGCGTATGCTTACGGTCAACCGCGACATCATGATCCGCACCGCGGCGCTGATCTCGGCCTTCGCCTTCTTCACCGCCCGCGGCGCGCGCGCCGGCGACGTGACGCTTGCCGCCAACGCGGTGCTGCACAACTTCACGCTGGTGGGAGCCTTCTTTCTCGACGGCATCGCCAGCGCCGCCGAACAGATCTGCGGCCAGACCTACGGTGCGCGAGACCGAAAGGGTTTCGGCCGCGCGGTACGGCTGGTGCTGGTCTGGGGCTTCGCTTTCGGCCTCGCGGCGACCGCGTTGTTCGCGGTCATCGGCGACCGGCTCATCGACGTCATGACGGCGAGCCCGGACGTGCGCGAGACCGCGCGCCGCTTCATGTCGTTCGCCGCGCTGGCACCGGTCTGCGGCGTGATGGCGTTCTGCTACGACGGCATCTACATCGGCGCCACCTGGGCGCGCGATATGCGCAACCTGATGCTGGTCTCGCTCGTCACGTACCTCGCCGCCTGGTGGCTGCTGCAGGACCTCAACAACGAAGGCTTGTGGATTGCGATCCTCATCTTCTTCATCGCGCGAGGGGCCTTTCAGGCTGCGCGCTATCCCGCATTGGCGCGCGCGCCCTTCGTCTAGCCCTCGAGTTGTCTAGCGCAGGGGCGGACGTCCGGGTGGACCATGGCGGTCGCGCCGCCCGGGCGGGCCACCGCCGATTTTACGTACAAGCGAGCGGTCATAAGTGCCGCGTATACAGCCGACCGTGTACGGGAAATCCACCGTCGCCACGTAATGATACATCTTCACCTTGCGCCCATCCCACTTAACGACGCTGGTCTTTCCATGGCAGGTGTCGAGATCGGCGGTGGTCAATCGCCGGCCGTTCTCATACGGGCCGTAGATGCCGAAGCCATCGAGCGCGTAACCGACCAGTGGCGAATTGCCGTCGGCATCCGGCTTGTCGTTCAGGCAATTTGTCAGGCTGTGATAGTGATAGACGCCGCCCCGCTGCGGATGGCCGTGGCAACTGTCCTGCGTCTCATGAGCGACTGCGTCGCGGCCGGGATCGTCGAGCGAGTTGAACAGCGCCACGCCGGTAAGCAGGATGCCGACGACATTGGGCGCGCAACTTGCCCTGGCCTCTTTAGGATTGGCGGCCAACTCGATGCGAATTTTCTGACTTCGGATACTGTTCGGATTGCGGTCAACGCGATAGGCGGGATCGTCGCGCGCGATCGGAAAACTGCCGGTCGGGTGATCAGGCAAGTCGTTCGAAGAGAGCACGCGTTTGTTGCCCTCGCGCGTGACCTTGAAGCTGTGCGGCCAGGTGACTGAGCCGCGTACCGCGATCTTGGCGGTAAGATCGTAGGTGTGGGCCTTCTCGTTGATCCACGGCCCCGCGACCTGCGCGCCGCCGCCCATCGGATTGACATGGCAAGCCCAGATCCAACCGCGCTTGGGCGCGTGCGATATCTTGCCGTCGCCGAGAGGCAGCTTGTGCAGATTGATTTCGTGTGCCGCGGCGGCCGTCGTCAGCGCCGCGACAAGGGCACATGCGATTTCAGTCGCTCCGGTCCATCGCATGGCCGTCTCCCGCTCGAGTAGAGACGCCGATTATACCGGCCAGCTCTCCGCCGTCATGTCGGGGGCATCGACGCCGACCATCGCGCTGAGCGAGCCGCGCTGGCCGCGCTTGGCCGCCGCCGTGAGATCGGCCTTGATCTGGGTGAGCAGGCCGAGGCCCCGATAAACGAGTCCAGTGTAGAACTGGACCAGGCTGGCCCCTGCCTTGATCTTGGCGATGGCTGCGGCGCCAGAATCGATGCCGCCGACGCCGACCAACGGGAAGGCATCCTCGGCGCGCACGAAGGTTTCCGCCAGAATGCGCGTCGACAACCGAAACAAGGGCCGCCCGGACAACCCGCCCGCTTCGCGGGCCTTGTCGCGCTCGCGCAGCGAGTTTGGGCGGCCGATGGTGGTATTGCCAACGATCATGCCGTCAATGCCGTGCTTGCGGGCAACGCCAACGACGTCGTCGAGATCGGAGAGTGTGAGATCGGGCGCGATTTTCAGCAGCACCGGTGTCACGCCAGCGCGGCGGCGCACGCGCTCGCGGGCCTCGATTACGCGGGCGAGCAGGTCATCGAGGGCGCGGGCTCCCTGCAGATCGCGCAGGCCCGGGGTGTTGGGCGAGGAAACGTTGACGGTGAAATAGCTGGCGACGGGAGCAAAAGTGTCGATCAGCCGCACATAGTCCTCGGTGCGGTCGGCCGAGTCGCGGTTAGCGCCGACATTGACGCCGACAATGCCGCCTTCTCCGGCCCGTGCAGCCAGCCGAGCCAGCACAGCCGGGGCTCCTTCGTTGTTGAACCCGAGCCGGTTGATGACCGCCTCGTCGCGCTCCAGCCGGAACACACGCGGACGCGGATTGCCGACCTGCGCCCTCGGCGTGACCGTGCCGACCTCGACAAAGCCGAAGCCGAGCCTCAGCAAGGCGTTGGGCGCCGTGGCATTCTTGTCGAAGCCGGCCGCGATCCCTACCGGATTGGGAAAGTTGAGGCCGAAAACGCGTGTTTTGAGCTCTGGCGGATCGGGCGCGGCTCGGGTGACCGGAACAATGCGTAACGCCCTGAGCGCCAGGGCATGAGCATCTTCAGGGTCGAGAGCCCGCATCAAGGGGCGGGACAGGCGGTCAAACAGACCGATCAAGAGCGGCTCCGGGGTTTGGCCCCTGACCCTATCGGGCGGGCTGCGATCTATTCAAGGCAAAGCAGTGTAGGGACGTAAGAAATAGTTGGCATCGGGATGCGATTCACGGCTATAATTCCTATGATTTGCGCCCGTAAAGATTGTTCGGGGCCTCAAACAACCGAACGGCCAAGGCATGCTGACACACAATCAAATCTGGACTGCCATCGACCGCCTGGCCGCACGCGCCAAGCTGACACCATCAGGGCTTGCCAAGAAGGCGGGGCTAGACCCCACAACCTTCAACAAGTCTAAACGCATCACCCCGGAAGGACGGCCGCGCTGGCCCTCGACTGAGTCGGTGTCCAAGGCTCTAGCGGCGACCTCGACCAAGGTTGAGGCCTTCGTGAGCCTGTTAAGCGACAGCGGCAAAGCGGCCATCACCAACGTGCCGCTGATCGGCTTCTCCGAGGCCGGTAGTGGCGGCTATTTCGATGACGGCGGCTTGCCGGTCGGCAAGGGCTGGGAAGAGATCACGTTCCCTTCCGTCACCGACGAGCACGCATTCGCGCTGGAAATCTCCGGCGATTCGCTGAAGCCGGCCTATCGCGACGGCGACATCATCATCGTCTCGCCGGCCGCGCCCGTGCGCAAGGGCGACCGCGTCGTTGTCAAGACCAAGGACGGCGAGGTGACGGTCAAGGAACTTAAGCGCAAGACCGCCAAGACGGTCGAGGTCAAGTCGCTCAACGGCGATCACCGCGACCGCACCTTGCAGATGGCGGACGTGCTGTGGATCGCCCGCGTCGTGTGGGCAAGCCAGTAACCGGCAGGCGCACGTCTGGCGACCAAGCAAGAGCTGCGAGCAGTGTGTCGACCCTGTCGATGGTGTTATGCAACCCATCGACCGCGACTTGCGAACCGAACGCCACTGGCGCTTTCTTGCGGCGGCGGTATGGTCACCGCCTCTCTCATGACAGGAGCGTTTCATGACATCAGCGTCTCCTCTTGCCCGCGGCACCTGCGCATGCTGCGGCGAGATGCTGCGCGCGCGTTTCGACCGACGGCGGTTCCTGCATCTGACGGCCGGCGCCGGATTGTTCGCGGCGTTTCCTTCGCTCGCCTTTGGCGCCTACGGAAATTACGACGCCATGCTGCTGACTTGCATTGACCCGCGCTTTCCCGAACCGACGATCAAGTACATGGAAGGCCGGCATATGGTCGGGAAATACAGCCAGTTTTCGTTTGCAGGCGCCGCCATCGGCGTGGTTGCGCCCGCCTTCAAGACTTGGGAACCGGCATTCTGGGATAATCTGGCGACATCGATCGAATTACATAGCATTCCTAAAGTGATTGCGATGAATCATCGCGATTGTGGCGCGGCGAAGATCGCCTATGGCGAGGCGTCGGTGGCCAATCCGGAGATCGAAACCAAAACCCACCATGCCGCGCTGCTGGAGTTCCGCAAGCAGGTTGCCGGGCGACATCCGAAGCTGGAGGTCGAACTCGGCCTGATGGCGCTGGATGGCAGCGTGGAGATGTTTTCGTAGGCGCTTGGCGCTCGCTACATTATGAGGCTGTCATGCGCCGCGAAGGCGGGGCATCCAGTATCAAAATGAATTCAGCAATTACTGGATCGCCCGCTTTCGCGGGCGATGACATCAGAGCGTGTGGCCGCGATCAAGCCGAACGCGCAAGCGCCCCGTCGATCATGTCGATGGTGTTCTGCGGGCCGTAGACCGCGACGAACGAGCCGAAGCCCGGGCCCTTCTCCTGGCCGAGCAGCACCTGGTAAAGCATGTTGAACCAGTCGAGCGAGACACCGGGCTTGCCGTCCTTGGCTTTCTTCTTCTCGTCAAGGAAGGGCTCGCGGCGGCCGATCTCATAGATCAAGGCGCCGGCATGCTTTGCCTGCGTATATGAGGGTCGCTGCTCATGACCCGCGACCGCTCGGTCATCGCGATTTCACGTCCGCTTGGTTTTCACAAACCGGTGCAAACGCAGACCTCGGCGCACTCCGCGATGGGCGAAAAAGGCGACATTACTGCCGCTGGCTCGCATAGATGTTCCACGCTCTCTGCAGATCGGACTCAAAGGGTCGGGCATCCTTGAGCAATGCGGAATGGACGCCATGAGCGCTCTCGTCGGTGAGAATCTCTTCAGTGCCATCCTTGATTCCTGCGAGCACGTGAGCGGCGATTTCCGCTGGGCTTGATTTCGAATATTGGTCGGAGCCCCACATGCCGGCGGCCATGTCGGTATCGATATATCCTGCATATACCCCCACAACGAGCGTGCCTTGCGCACGCAGCTCGAATCGTAAGGCCTTCGTCAGAGATGACTCGGCCGCCTTCGAGGCGCAGTAAGTTCCCTGCATGGGTGCGTTGAACCAGCTAACAACCGAAAGCACATTCACCAACGCTCCTCCGCCATTGCGTTTCAAGATTGGAGCAAATGCGCGGCACATTGCCAAAGTTCCAAAATAATTCGTTTCCATTTCGAGCCGCGCGTTGGCCATCCTCGGTGCGCCGAGTGCCGGGGTGAATCCTGCAACGCCGGCGTTGTTGATTAATATGTTGACGTCGTCACATTTCGCCGCAACCGAGGTAACGTGCTCGGGATTTGTGATGTCGAGTTGTACGGCCTCCGTCACTGCATCGGATGTGAGGCTTTCAGTCCGTCTCGCCGCCGCATAGACCTTTGCGCAGCCAGCTTCGCGAAGAGCATTGGCAAATGCTCGGCCCAAGCCTCGATTCGCACCTGTGACCAAGACGGTCGATCCACTGAGATTCATGTTAGCACTCCATGGGGCTTAGTTGCCGGTCTATCATTCACTTTCGGGATTGAATTGATCAGCATTCCGGCCGCTATTTATATTCTAAAGAGGCGACGAGGGTTCCTAAATGACCCTTATCGCGATGCTAAATATTTGCTAACTTCGCCGAGCATTGCGCTATTCCGGTATTCCACATGCCTATCGCGATCAACGATACGGTGAAGACCTTCATCGAGGGCGGCATTTCGCTGACAATCGGCACGTGCGGCCTGGATTTTGTGCCGTCGATCGCGCGCGCCTGGGGACCGCTTGTCAGCAAGGACCGACAGAGCATTTAGCTGTGCGTCGTCGAGGCCGCAAGCGGTGCGACGCTGGAGAACGTTCAGCACAATGATCGGGCTGCCTTCACGTTCAGCTCTCCCAGCAATTACAGGACGCTGCAAATCAAAGGCCGCATAATCCGAACCGCCACCGCGGACGCGAGTGACTGCGCGGTGGTCGAGCGACATCGTAAAGCGTTCGCCGATGCAGTGGCAGAAATCGGGCCGTCGCGCGACGTTGCGCGAGCCTTTATCGAGCGGGAGCTGCTGTCCTCTCCGGTTCTCATCAAGATCGTCCTCGTTCCCGAAGAGATATTCGACCAGACGCCGGGCCCGAGGGCCGGCGCGCGGCTATGACTGCGACCGCAACATTGATGATTCCCCTGGCGAGCATCGAATCGTGCTTCGATGGAGTGCTGCCGTCACCGATCTGTACCTGCTCGCGCGCGGGGATTCCGAACGTCTCATATCTGTCGATCATCCATCTCATTGACGACAAGCATGTTGGTCTCTCCAATCAATTCTTCAATAAGACGTGGGCGAACATCCGAGAAAATCCGTATGCACAGACGATTGCGATTTCGACGGAAACCGGGGATCAATATCGTCTGGACCTCTGCTACGAGGGTACGGAAACCGCAGGACCAGTGTTCCACCGCATGAAGACGCGGCTGGAAGCCGTGGCGTCCCAAACCGGGATGGGTCATGTCTTTGCGCTGCGCGGTGTCGACGTGTATCGCGTGCTGAATTGCCGGCCACTGCATCAGGTCCCAGCTGTCGAAGGTCCACCCAGACCCGAGCATCTGGCGGCATTGGTAAAATTAACCGAAGGGATCGCGGCTTGCCGCGACCTCGACTCTTTGATCGGAACAACCCTTGAAGCGATGGCGACAAGTTTCGGCTACGACAATTCCTTCATCATGGTTCCAGACGAGAGCGCGAAACACCTTTACACGCTTGCCAGCCATGGATTCGCGCTTTCGGGCGCAGGCTCGGAAGTCGCGATCGGCAGTGGCATTATCGGTATCGCCGCGCAGCAGCGCACCGCCATACGTACCGCTAATACGGCGCGCGACTTGCTGTTTTCGCGCGCCGTGCGCGCGGCCATCGCGCGCGAGGGTGGTAAGACAACGCTGGAGACGGAGATCGCACTGCCGGGCCTGCCAAACGTGCAAAGCCAGCTCATAATGCCACTCGTCGCACGCGATATGCTAGTCGGCATGTTATGCCTTCAAAGTGAGATTACCGGGCGCTTTCGGGCAAGTGATGAGTCGGCCCTACAGATTGCTGCCCGGCATCTTGCCGCCGCGATGACAATGCTTGAGCGACAGCCTGCCGCCGAACCGGCGCCAACCATCTCGCCTGCGCGCGATCCTGTCTCATTCGCACCGCGCACGGTTGTCCAATACTATCACTCGAATCATAGCGTCTTCATCGATGGCGCCTATCTAATCAAAGGCGTGGGCGGGCATATATTCTGGAAACTGGTTCAAGCCTATGTCGGATTACAGCGCACCGACTTTACCAACCGTGAGATTCGCCTTGATGCCGGCCTCCAGATGCCTGATCTGAAAGATAACCTGGAAGCGCGGCTCATCCTGTTGCGGCGCCGATTGCTCGACCGGACCAACTTTATAAGAATCACGCAAGTCGGCCGCGGACGATTCCGCCTCGAAATTGAACGGCCACTCGCACTCGAAGAACGCCCCTAAAGCCAGAATATCAGTCCGACTTGGATACATCGGATGGCAAGATCGCCGTGAAGCGACTTGTCGAATGGTTGAAAGAACGTGGATCAAATGTTCGCCGACGGTCAAACGCTGTAGATCTCGAATTGAGTTTAAGACTTCCGCTTCGCTCCCAAGCGCTCACATGCGGTCAACTTCTTTAGCCGTGCAGAAGTTACGATCGAAGGCCGCGCGCCGCCCGGCGATCCGACGGTGTCATGCGCCGCGAAGGCGGGGCATCCAGTGTCCAAACGGATTCAGCAATTACTTGATCGCCCGCTTTCGCGGGCGATGACATCGGAGTGCGCGGCAACGATTACGCCGAGCGCGCAAGCGCCCCGTCGATCATGTCGATGGTGTTCTGCAGGCCGTAGACCGCGACGAAGGACCCGAAGCGCGGGCCTTTCTCCTGACCGAGCAGCACCTGGTAGAGCATGTTGAACCAGTCGAGCGAGACGCCGGGTTTGCCGTCCTTGGCCTTCTTCTTATCGTCAAGGAACGGCTCGCGGCGGCCGATCTCATAGACCACGTCCTGGATCGCGCCCGCGTCCGCCTCGGCCGGCAACTGCGCCAGCGCGTCGCGCAGATCGATAAGTGCCGCACGCTCCTGGTCGGTCGGGTGACGGAATTTCTTTTCCGGCAGCACGAAGTCGCGGAAATAATGAATGGCGTATCCGACGAGATCGTTGAGCTTGGGATGCGTCTGCGGCGTCACGCCCGGCCGGTAGCGGCCGATGAATCCCCACAGCGTTTCGGCGTTCTCCGCGTTCGACGACGACACCAGCGTCAGCAGCATCTGGAAGGTGATCGGCATGTCCGCCTTCGGCGGATTCCCCGAGTGTATGTGCCAGACCGGATTCGACAGACGCTGGCGCGCGTCCTGGCGCTCGTAGCCGTCGAGCAGCTGTTGATATTCGTCGACACAGCGCGGGATGACGTCGAAGTAGAGACGCTTGGCCGACTTCGGCTCGCGGTACATGAACAGCGACAGCGATTCGGGCGAGGCATAGCGCAGCCATTCGTCGATGGTGAGGCCGTTGCCCTTGGATTTTGAAATCTTCTGGCCGTTCTCGTCGAGGAAGAGCTCGTAGTTGAAACCTTCCGGCGGCGCACCGCCGAGCGCGCGGCAAATCTGGCCGGAGAGCTTGACCGAGTTCGATCAAGTCCTTGCCGGCCATCTCGTAGTCGATGCCGAGCGCGACCCAGCGCATCGCCCAGTCCGGCTTCCATTGCAGCTTGCAACGCCCGCCGGTGACCGGCGTCGTCACCGGCGCCTTGATGTCGGGATGCTCATAGGTGATCGTGCCAGCCTGAGCATCATGCGAGATCACCGGCACCTGCAGCACAATCCCCGTGTCCGGGTCGATCGGCAGGAACGGCGAATAGGTGGCCGCGCGCTCCTCACGCAATGACGGCAGCATGATCGCCATCACCTTGTCGAAGCGCGCGAGCAGCTTGAGCAGCGCATCGTCGAAGCGGCCCGACATGTAGCAGTCGGTCGACGACATGAATTCGTACTCGAAGCCGAAATGATCGAGGAACGAGCGCAGCCGCGCGTTGTTGTGGGCACCGAAGCTATCATGGGTGCCGAACGGGTCAGGTACCTGCGTCAGCGGCTTGCCGAGATGCTTTTCCAGCAGGTCCTTGTTGGGGACATTATCCGGAACCTTGCGCAGCCCGTCCATGTCGTCGGAGAAGGCGATCAGCCGGGTCTTGATCTTGTCCTCGGTGAGCACGCGGAAGGCGTGGCGCACCATGGTGGTGCGCGCCACTTCGCCGAAGGTGCCGATGTGCGGCAGGCCCGAGGGGCCGTAGCCGGTTTCGAAGATGACCGCGCCTTTCGGCTGTTTTTTCAGCCGCGCGACGATCTTGCGTGCTTCGTCGAAAGGCCAAGCGTTGGCGTTTTCCGCCAGATGGCGCAGGGTTTCGGTGGTTTCGGTCGCGGACATTTTCGGAACTCCGGCGCGCACACATAGGGAACGCGCCGCATCCCGTCAAATCGCTTGGGCTGCGCCGCGATTCGAGGGTTACGCGAGCGGCCATGATGCTTTAGTCCTGCCCTATGGAGCAGGAGACGAGAATCGCGGACCCTGGTCAGGAAACACGCGAACTGACCCTGCGCGCGGTGATGACCGGGCTCGTCATCGGCGCGGTGCTCACCCCCTGCAATGTCTATAGCGGATTGAAGATCGGCTGGTCGTTCAACATGTCGATCGCCGCCGGGCTGCTGGCCTACGGATTCTGGGGCATGTTGCATCGAGCCGGACATGTTCCGCCACTGGCGCTGCGCGAGAATAACATCAACCAGACGGCAGCGTCGGCCGCCGCGTCCATCGTCTCCGGGGGGCTGGTGGCGCCGATCCCGGCGCTGACCATGCTGACAGGTGAGACGCTGCCCTGGTTCTGGCTGATCGTGTGGGTGTTCCTGGTCTCGATCCTCGGCGTGTTCGTCGCCGCCGGTTTGCGTGAAGCGATGCTCGAACGCGAGAAGCTGCCATTTCCCGCCGGCGTCGCCACCGCCGAAATCTTGCGCGAGATCCACGCCCGCGGGCGCGAGGCGGCGCTGCGCTTGCGCGGACTGTTGGGCGCGGCGGGCATCGCCGGCGCGGTGAAACTGATCGTCGATCTCGGCGCGGTCGGGCCGCGCTTCGCCCTTCCCTTCTCGGTGCCGATGTGGAGTTCCTTGCGCGCGGCGGCACCGGGCGGCGTCACGTTTGCCAACCTTGGCATTACGTTTGATCCCTCGCTTCTGATGCTCGGCTTCGGCGCCATCATTGGGCTGCGCGCCGGGATATCCTTGTTGATCGGCGCCGTCGCCGGTTGGCTGGTGCTGTCGCCCATCGCCATTTCCAACGGCTGGGCCGAAACGGGCGCGGCCAACGCGGCGTGGTACGGACCGCTGGTCACTTGGCTGTTGTGGCCGGGTGTGACGTTGTTGGTGATGTCATCGCTGAGCTCGTTCATTCTGACGGTGGTGGTGTCGTCGCGGCGGCGGACGGAAGGCGTCAAGATCAATTTGCGCACGCGCTTCGACTGGCGCTTCGCCGTGGGGCTGGCTGTGCTGGCGGCGGCGCTCACCGTCGCTTGTTACAAGTTCTACGCCATCGATCCGGTGATGGGCGTGCTGGCGGTTGCCTTGAGCTTCCTGCTCGCCATCGTTGCCTGCCGCGTCACCGGCGAGACCGGCATCACGCCCATCGGAGCGCTCGGCAAGGTGACGCAACTTACCTTCGGCTTTCTGGTGCCCGGCCACATGGCGGCCAACCTGATGACCGCCAACGTCACGGGCGGCGCGGCCGGGCAAAGCGCCGATCTGATGACCGACTTGCGCACCGGGCTCGAGGTCGGCGCAACACCGCGCCTGCAGATCATCGCACAGAGCTTCGGCATATTGGTCGGCAGCGTCGTGGGCACGCTGGTCTATCTGTTCCTGGTGCCTGACCCCGCGCACATGCTGATTACACAGCAATGGCCGGCGCCGGCCGTTGCCACCTGGAAGGCTGTGGCCGAAGGCCTGGCACACGGGCTGTCGTCGATGCCCCCGAGCGCCGTCATGGCCATCGCCATCGCCGCGCCCCTCGGCTTTGTGCTGGCGCTTGCCGAATTCGCGCTGCCGGAACGCTACGCGCGGCTGGTGCCGAGCGCGCCCGCCATCGGCCTTGCTTTCGTCATCCCGGCATGGAATTCGATCTCGCTCTTTCTCGGGGCGGTGCTCGCCGCCCTGTTCCTGAAAGGCTGGCCGCGGCTGGCCGAGCGTTACACCCTGCCGGTCGCCGCCGGGCTGGTGGCGGGCGAAAGTCTGATGGGCATTGTCACCATCGGCATCCATTTGTTCTTGACGTAGGCGCGCATTGTCATCATCGACTGGAAGCCTGGCGCACAAAGGCGCCACCGTAATCGGCGGCGGGCCAGCCGGCCTGATGGCGGCTGAGGTCCTGGCGCGCATGGGCGTTCGCGTCACCGTCTACGATCAGATGCCCTCGCTCGGGCGCAAATTTCTGCTGGCGGGACGCGGCGGACTCAACCTGACGCACAGCGAAAACATCGCGTCGTTTCTCAGCCGTTATGGAGAGACGCCTCCTCTGCTTCGGCGGGCCATCGAAGCGTTTCCGCCGGACACGTTGCGCGCCTGGAGCGAAGGCTTAGGGCAACCGACCTTCGTCGGCTCGAGCGGACGGGTGTTTCCTAGAAGCTTCAAGACCTCGCCGTTGCTGCGGGCTTGGCTGCGCCGGCTTGACAAGTTGGGCGTCGAAGTGCGCCTGCGCCATCGCTGGCAGGGCTGGGACGCGGAAGAGCACTTGCGGTTTGTGAATGATGGAAAAGAATTCGCGGTGCAGGCGCATGCCACTGTGCTGGCGCTCGGAGGCGCGAGCTGGCCGCGGCTCGGCTCCGATGCAACGTGGGTCGATATCCTGCGTGGACAAGGAATCGAGATCGCGCCATTGAGGCCGGCCAACTGCGGTTTCCGCAGTCCTTGGTCGGACCCGTTCCGACGTTTCGAAGGTCAGCCGCTCAAACGCATCGCCATTACTCACGGTGACCGTACCGCGCGCGGCGAAGCCATGATCACCCGCGAAGGCCTCGAGGGCGGCGCCATCTATGCGTTGTCATCCCGCTTGCGTGATGCCATCGACCAAACCGGTAATACTGCGATCGCCGTCAATCTCATGCCTGAAGTTTTGCACGATGCGCTGAGCAAGCGACTTGAAATACCGCGCGGCAAGCAGTCGTTGTCGAATTACATCCGCAAGGTGACACGGCTGGCACCCGTCGCGATCGGCCTGCTGCGTGAAGCCGCCGGACAAGCGCTGAACACGTTGAGCGCAGAGCAACTCGCTTCCCTCATCAAAGCGGTGCCGGTCATGCTCACTGGCACCAAGCCGATCGCCAGCGCCATTTCCACCGCCGGCGGCGTCGGGTTCGACTCACTCGACGACCACCTCATGCTGAAAAACAAACCTGGCGTCTTCGTCGCTGGGGAAATGCTCGACTGGGAAGCGCCGACCGGCGGCTATCTGCTGCAGGCTTCATTTGCCACCGGCGCGGCGGCGGGCAAAGGCGCGCTGGCCTTTCTCGAGGACGCGCCTACCCACAATAAAGAAGGGCTGCCCTCACGGAGCAGCCCTTCCATTGTCAGACCGAAGTCCGTTTTTCGGACCGGGCTTGGCAATTAAGCCAGGCAGACCCCCGCAGAGGCGGAAATCCAGGTCACGAATGCCGACGACTGCGGCGATAGACAATGAGACACTGGATCACCTCCTTTCTGTTGTTGACGACAGACCCGAACGTAAGTGTTCGAAAGCGGTTTGGCTAGAACGGACTGATCGGAAAATAGCGCAGCCACAGGTCGGTGAAGCGTCCGCTCTCCCACAACCGGAACAGCGCCCAGTTGAACGTCCGCCGCAACAGATCATTGCCGTGGCGGACCGCGATGCCGATACCCTCGCCGAAATAACGGCTCTCCAAATAGGGCCCGCCACGAAACTCGCAACAACTGCCTGAGTCGGTGCCATTGAGCCAAAAGGCAAGCGCGATGCCGTCGCCGAACAGAAGATCAGCATCGCCTCCTTTCAGCGCGGCGCGCGCCTCGGCGGCGGTCTTGTAGGGTTTCAGCTCGACCTCAGTGAACAGGTTCTTCAGATAGGCTTCAAACGCGGTGCCGGCGACCACCGCGACTTTCTTTCCCTCGAGCGCATGCGCGGTGAGCGTTTTCAGCCGCGATGTGCGCAGCGTCACGAAGCGCGCCGGCGTACGGTAGTAGGGATTGCTGAAGTCGACCAGTTTCCGCATCTGCGGCGTTTCGGCCAGCGAAGCAATAACAGCATCGCCCTCGCGCTTGTTGAGCGCGTCGACCAACGTATCGAAGCGCCGCATCTGAATGGTGCACTGAACCTTGATCTCGCTGCAAATCTCGCGCGCCAGTTCGACATTGAAACCGGTCGGCTCGCCGTCCGGGCCCGCATAGTTGAAAGGCGGGTAATCGGTCTCGGTCAGAAAGCGGATGACACTGAGGCGTGACAAATCAGGGCGGTCGGGCCGATGGCGCGGGTCCCAGAAGCTCGGCACCACCATTGGATCGTTGGTGCGCGTGGCGGCAGCTGAGCCGGCGGGACTCCGGGGCGGCCGAGCAAGGCTATTGTCGGGCACCACCGCATTGGTGACCGGCTGCTGCGCGTCCGTCGCACTTGCCATGGCCAATAGCACGGCCAGCGCAACCAGCGTACGGCCGCGTCTGCCCGAGCGGAAATAGAAGTTCATTCACCAGCCTCAACCGCGGGAATCATCTTGGCGCATGATCTTATCCGAAATCCGGCACCCACTTTTCGGGACCATGCGCGGCGACCATAGCACCGCACATGCGGTGGGCCAGCCTTATTCGTGCGGCGTGAAGAAGCGTCCGTCAGGTGCCGGTCAAGTGCCTCTCGATCTCGTGCACCGGCATTTTGACCAGGTCCTTATGGAGCTCGGTCCGCACCGCCGCTTTAAGCGCATGGCTATAGGCGGGACGGATCATACCGAGCGCGCGCGGCGACGCCACCATGATCAGTGACTTGGGCTTGCCGGCGCTGACCGCGGCGTCGAGCCGTCCTGCGAGACCGACGAGGAACGCCTCCTCCGAGCGGTCGTGCCAGTCGGTCTGTTCGTATGAGCTCCTGCCATGGCCGACCGAGCTGTGAGCGCGGCCGGGTTCGTCGGTGCCCTGCTCGCGCGTTGGCAGATCCTTCTGCTCCAGCACCTCAATTGTCTTGAGATTGGGGAATTTGGCGTCGCCCGCGTTTTCCAGAATCAGCGCCTTGGCGCCGTCGCAGACAACCACCCATTCGCCTTCGCGGATCAACAATTCAGTCATCGATAAGCCTCCTGAAACTTTCGGAACTACCCTAGGGCGGCGGCGGCCTTGGCGTTTTGTCCTGGATCAAACGCCGCGGGGCCGGGTTCGGTTCGCTATCGGTCATTCCGGGGCACGCGCGAAGCGCGTGAGCCCGGAATCCAGAGCGAAAAGAGAAGGCCTCGATCTTGGCCCTGGATTCCGGGTCCGGCGCTAACGCGCCGTCCCGGAATGACGGAGCATTTCAGTTCGTGCCGTCCAGCAACCGGCGGGCGATGACCTGGGCCTGGATCTCGGCGGCGCCCTCGAAAATATTGAGGATGCGGGCATCGCACAGCAGACGCGAGGCGACGAACTCAAGCGCGAAGCCGTTGCCGCCGTGGATCTGCACCACGTTGTCGGCGGCCGACCACGCCACCCGCGCGGCAAGTAGCTTGGCCATGCCAGCCTCGAGATCGCAGCGGCGACCAGAGTCCTTTTCGCGCGCGGCGAAATAAGTGAGCTGGCGCGCAATCATGATTTCCACGGCCATCATCACGATCTTGTCGGAGACGCGCGGGAATTCGATGATGGACCTTGCGAACTGCACGCGGTTCTGCCCGTATTCCATGGCCTGCTCCATGGCAGCTTGCGCCACACCGATGGCGCGCGCGGCGGTCTGGATGCGTGCGGACTCGAAGGTCTGCATGAGTTGCTTGAAGCCCAGTCCTTCGACGCCGCCGAGCAGATTCTCCACCCTCACCTCGAAACCATCGAATGCGATCTCGTATTCTTTCATACCGCGATAACCGAGCACCTCGATCTCGGTGCCGGTCATCCCCTTTATCGGGAACGGATTGGCATCGTCGCCGCGCGGCTTTTCCGCGAGTAGCATGGACAGGCCACGATGGCCCGGTTCTTTGGGATTGGTGCGGACCAGCAGCGTCATCAGGTCGGCGCGCACCGGATGCGTGATCCATGTCTTGTTGCCGTAGACCTTGTAGACGCCGCCTTCACGCACCGCGCGCGTCTTCAACGAGGCGAGGTCGGAGCCAGTGTTGGGCTCGGTGAATACTGCCGTCGGCAGCACCTCGCCGGAGGCGATCCTGGGTAACCATTTCGCCTTCTGCTCGGGGGTGCCGCCGCCGAGGATCAGTTCGGCGGCGATCTCCGAGCGGGTGCCCAAGGAGCCTACGCCTATATAGCCGCGCGACAGCTCTTCAGAGACGACGCACATGGACTCCTTGCCGAGGCCCATGCCGCCGAACTCTTCCGGTATGGTCAGCCCGAACACGCCGAGCTCGGACATCTGCGCGATGACCTCGAGCGGAATGTAGCTGTTGGTGCGGTGCCACGCTTGCGCGAAGTTGACCACCTCGGTATCGGCGAATTTGCGCATTTCGTCGCGGATTGTTTCCAGCGTGTCGTCAAGAGCGCAAACGCCGACGGTGGCACCATGGCTCGCGCGCATGAGCTCTATCAGGCGGGCGCGGCGCTCGGCGGTGTTGCCGGTGGCGATCAGGTTGTCGATGCTCGGGTTGATGCGGGCGGCGACCTGTGCGGCCGTCAGGCCGAGATCGTTCGGCCGCACCACCTCGCCCTGACTCATGGGAATGCCGCCGACGATCTGGGCGAGATACTCGCCGAGGCCAATGCAGACGAGGTGCTCCTCCAGTTCGCCGAGGGTGTCGTCGCGCACCATGCGCTCGGCATAGGCCGCGAGCTGGCGCACGGCTTCGACATAGGTCGCCAACCAGGCGAGGCCATGGGTTGCGCGCTGCTCGCGGTCGGCGAGGCCGCTGACGACGCGTCCGTCCACCACCACCCGTTCGCGCACATTGGCGGTGGCGTCGGCCAGCAGCGCCTCAAGCGCCGCGGAGGCCTCGCGGGCGAGTTCGACCAATCCGTGATCGGTGTCGGGGCGGGTGGCAGCAAGCGGCATAGGGCTTCCTCGATCAGACGCTCAGGCGCCGGCAGGGGTCTCCGGCAAGAGTACGCGTGCACTGCACAAAAGCAAAGAGGGTGCGGAAAATGGGACGTTCTGCGGCCTAGTCGTGTGGAATTGCTACAAAATTAACCATTTCAGGGTTCGATGCATCAGATAGTTCCGCAGTGCTCCTGTTGCCTGTGCGAGGCCGGCCCCATGCGCGCGTTCAAGCTTCCCTTTACGGTCCGCAACCCGGTCCGGCATCTGCCCGCAATTTCCGTGCGCAACCGGATCATCGTGCTGGCGCTCATCCCGGCCATCGGCTTTCTCATAAATAGCATCACCTATTTTGTCGGCGAACACGATGTCGGCCATGCCTTCCAGACCGTGAAGCGTTCCGGTGAACTCGCCGACGCCAGCCGCGATTTCAAGAGCGCGGTGACGGAGATGCGGATCATTGTCAAGGACTTCAGCATCCGTCCCAACAAGACGCTAGTGATGAGTTTTCGGAGGCAGCAGGCACTGGCGCTTAAGAATCTCAGCACCATTGCAAAATCGATCAGCTCGCGTCACGCCGCCACGATCAAGGCATTGCGCACCGACTTGGGGAAGCTGAGCGACACGTTCACGCAGTTGGTCCAGGGCCAGACCGAGCTCGGCTACAATGAAAGCTCGGGCTTGCGTGGCAATTTGCGCGAGGCCGGCAACGCGGTCGAACGCGTCATCAACGAAAATATGACTTGGCTCGATCCCGACGCGGGCCGCAAGCTGCTGATTGCCCTGCTCGCCATGCGCAACTACGAGATCGAGTACCGGCTCAATCCCACCGAACTTACGCGACAACAGTTTCTCGCCGCCTACAAGAAATTCAACGACACCTTTGCGAATATCGACGGGACGCCGGCTATGAAGGTCGCGCTCGATCGTCAGGTGAAGGCTTATGCCTATACCTTCGCGCAATGGATCAAGGGTTTCGACAAAGTGCATCCGTTGCGCGCGGTGATCGACATCGACAGCCAGGACATGCTGCCCGCCGCCAACGATATCATCAAGCGAGCGCGCGAGACCGCCTCCGACGCGTCGACCCAATTGGCCGCGGCACAGGCGCGTACGCGCACCGGGATCGTCGGCGTCGGCGTAGCTATGGCCGTGATCGGGCTCGCCCTGAGCTTTATGATTGTCCTCAGCATCACGCGGCCGTTGAACGGGCTGGTGAAGGCGATGAAGCAGCTTGCCAAGGGCGACACGGAGGCGAGCATTCCGGCAACGCGCGCGCATGATGAAATTGGCGACATGGCACGCACGGTGATCGTCTTCCGCGACACCATGATCGAACGCGAACAGCTAGCCGCGGAGCAGTTTGAGGAAAGCCGCGCCCGCGAGCAGCGCAGCACCACGATTTCACTGGCCATCGCGCAGTTCAAGCATTCGGTTGAAGGCGTGCTCGGCAAACTCCGCGCGGCGTCGATGAAGCTGGAGATGAGCTCAAGCGACCTCAATAAGGCGGCCGACACTGTGACCTCGCAGGCGAGCGCCGCCGAGCGGCGCGTCAGCGCCGCCTCAGACAACGTGACGGCCGCTGCCGGTTCGGTCGACGAACTGGCGATGTCGATCGGCGAAATTGCCTCCCAGGCCGCCAAGTCCACCGACGTCGCCAAGCGCGCAGTATCGGAAGCCGAGCGCACCGTCGCCACCATGACCGAGTTGGGCAACGCCGCCTCCCGCATTGGCGAGGTGGTAGGGCTGATCCAGGCAATCGCCGGGCAGACCAATCTACTCGCACTCAACGCGACCATCGAGGCCGCGCGCGCCGGCGAGTCCGGCAAGGGTTTTGCGGTGGTCGCGGCGGAAGTGAAATCGCTGGCCGGGCAGACTGCCAAAGCAACCGAGGAAATCGCGTTGCAGATCGGTGCAATCCAATCCGCCGCTGCCGACGCTGCACAGGCGATCGAGCAGGTCAACGACATCATCCGCGACATGTCAGCTATTGCCACTACGGTGGCGGCCACCGTCGATCAGCAGAACATGGCCGTGTCCTCAATCGCCGAAGGCGTCAACCTCGCCTCGGGCGAGGCGAGGGTGGGCGCAGAGTTCGATGAGCCGGGTGGCGGAGGTAACGAGCGATGCCCGCGCCACCGCCGCTGACGTAAAGGGCCTAGCAGACGCCGTGGCGGTAGAGGCGGAAGGTCTGGAAACCGAAGTGCGCCAATTCCTGGTCAACGTGCAGGCGGCGTAATTTCCTTTCCCCGCGCACGGGGAGAGGTAGAACGTGCCGCCCTTGCAAACAGCCTAGCGACGGATGATCTGAAGGACAGCGCCCTTTCGGAGCAAGCCCTTTGCGCTATGTGACACTGTCATTTCGGATCGCGATCGATGCGGCGCGGCATTTCATCGCGGACGATGGCTGGGCCATTGCCAGCCACATCGCGCTGTCGACGCTGATGGCGCTGTTCCCGTTCCTGATCGTGGTCACCGCCCTAGCCGGGCTGTTCTTCGGCTCCAAGGATCTGGCCGATGAAGCCGCGCGCATCCTGCTGGAAGCCTGGCCACCGGAAGTGGCGGGGCCGATCGCCAAGGACATCGCCGGTGTGCTGACCCAATCGCAGCGCGGCGTGCTCACCTTTGGCGTGCTGTTTGCGACCTACTTTGCTTCCAGTGGCGTGGAAAGCCTGCGCATCGGGCTCAACCGCGCCTATGACATGCCGGAATCGCGCGCGTGGTGGCTGCTACGACTGGAATCGATCTTCTACGTGCTGATCGGCGCCATCGCCATCCTGGCGTTCTCCTTCGGAGTGGTGCTGGCGCCGTTGATCTGGGCGAAACTCGTGCAGTACGTGCCCGCCGCGCAGCCGTTCGATCAGTTGGTGACCGTGGCACGTTACACCCTCGCCGCGGCGGTGCTGATCATCGCCTTGCTGATCCTGCATAAATGGCTGCCGGCCGGGCAGCGCACATTTCTCGACGTCGCCCCCGGCATCGGGGCGACCCTGCTGTTGTGGCTGATCAGTGGCGCCGCCTTCGGCCGTTACCTTGCGCAGTTCGCCACCGCCTATACGACCATGTATGCGGGGCTGGCGTCGGCGATGATCGCGCTGGTGTTTCTTTATATGTGCGCGTCGATTTTCATCTACGGCGGCGAATTGAATTCGATGATCGCGCGCACCCTGCGGAGGGCGCGTTAGACCACACCCGCCGCCTCCTGCACGTCCTCGAAGCTCTTGAGACCCTGACGTGGCGAACTGACCAGTACCGCCATGTTGCCGGGCGGATGCTGGTTCTTCCACATCATGGTGTGTGCGAGCGGGATCTTCTCCCACGGGAACACCGCGCTCATGCATGGATCAATGCGCTGTTCGAGTACGAACCGGTTGGCCTGGCTCGCTTGCTTCAAATGCGCGAAGTGCGAACCCTGGATGCGCTTCTGCCGCATCCAGACATAGCGTGCGTCGAAGGTGAGATTGTAGCCAGTGGTACCGGCGCAGAACACGACCATGCCGCCGCGCTTCACGATCATGCACGACACCGGGAAAGTTTGCTCGCCGGGATGCTCGAAGACGATGTCAACGTCGCGCTTTCCAGTGATGTCCCAGATCGCCTTACCGAAGCGGCGCGCTTCCTTGGTCCATTCGCCGAATTCGGCAGAATTGACCGGCGGCAACTGGCCCCAGCACATGAAGTCTTTGCGGTTGATGACGCCCTTGGCGCCGAGATTGAGCACGTACTCGGCCTTCGAATTGTCGGAGATGATGCCGATAGCGTTCGCGCCGGACGCCGCGACAAGCTGCACACCGAACACGCCGAGCCCGCCGGAGGCGCCCCACACCAGCACGTTGTCGCCGGGCTTGAGTGTGTGCGGCGCGTGGCCGAACAGCATGCGGTAGGCGGTGGCGAGCGTCAGGGTGTAGCAGGCCGACTCTTCCCAGGTGAGATGCTTCGGCTTATGCATGAGCTGGCGCGACTGCACGCGGCAGAACTGCGCGAACGAGCCGTCCGGCGTCTCGTAGCCCCATATGCGCTGCGAGGGCGACAACAGCGGATCGCCGCCGTTGCAGTCCTCGTCGTCGCCGTCGTCCTGATTGCAGTGGACAATGACCTCGTCGCCAACATGCCAGCGCTTAACTTTGTTGCCGACCGCCCAGACGATGCCGGCCGCGTCGGAGCCGGCGATGTGATAGGGCTGCTTGTGCACGTCGAGCGGTGAGATCGGCTGGCCGAGGCCGGCCCAGACGCCATTGTAGTTGACGCCCGCCGCCATCACGAGCAGCAGCACCTCGTCCTCGCCGATCGGCCAAGTCGGCACCACCTCGAGCTGAAACGACTTCTCGGGTGGCCCGTGCCGCTCCTTGCGGATGGCCCAGGCGTGCATCTTCTCCGGCACATGTCCGAGCGGCGGGATCTCGCCGAGATCGTAGAGGTCCTTGAGCGGAGCAAAGCTTCGCACGGGGGCGGCAGCCGGCATCGGCATCTCCTTGAGGCAGCGAAACGCACTCAGTCTGCCGCAATCCATGTTGCGGCGCAACATCGAGCTTCAGGCGCGCTGAAAAGCCGCGCCGGCCAGGCCCTTTTAAGGGTTGCGCAAGCCACTCCTCCTAGCGTGCGGGGGCAAAAGGACGAGCTTCGCCGTGGTGGTCACTGAGCTATCCCCTCAACAGGCGCCGTCGCCCGCGCGGCTCATCGGCGTAATCGTGCTGACGCTGGCGATCGGCTATCTGATCGTGCTCGGCGGCACATTGTCGTTGATGGAGCGCTATCCGACATGGGCGGGCATCTGTCTCGGCCTGCTCGGTTACAAACCGCAATTCGGCCTGCTGTTTCCGATCGCACTCCTGGCCGGTCAACGCTGGCGCGTAATCGGCGTTGCGACCGCGGTGACAATGGTAATGATCGTTCTGTCTTGGCTCGCGTTCGGGGGCGCGAGCTGGAAGGCCTTCTTCGCCTGGATGCCGACAACCAGCCACGTTGTTCTCGGCGAAGGCGGCGCCGGCTGGAACCGGCTGCAAAGCCTGTTCGGATTTGTGCGCAGCCATGGCGGCAGCGAAGCACTCGCCTGGTCGGTAGAGGCCGCGGCTGCGCTGTCGCTTGCCGCGGCGGTAGCCTGGCTGTGGCACAGCCCGCAGCCATTTGCCCTGAAGGCCGCCGCGTTCCTCGTGCGGCTCGGACTCGCCGACGGTTTTCTGGCAGGCGAAGGCACAGGCCTTGCCGTCGGCGCCTTTCTGCTGCTCAGCTATCCCTACGTCGAAACACAAACCGGCCTAGCCGCCGTGCTTATTGTCGCCCTGCTGGTCGCACGGCGCAGCTGGCATACGTGGGCTTTCACCTCCTTTAAGGGTTCCGCAAGGCTACCGGCCTAGCGTTGCGGACCCGAACGCGAGAGAACGACATGGCCGCTTACGAGCTGTCCGAGGCGCGCGGTGCCGCTCCGCTTTCGCGGCCGGTCGAGCTCGTCTGCTTTGCGCTGATTGTCGCACACGCCGTCTATCTCGCAGCCTCCTACCTGCAAGGAATCTGGCTGATTGGGCCGGACGGCGGCGGCGTGCCATCGGATTTCGTCGGCGTCTGGGCCGCGGGCCGGCTGGTGCTCGAAGGCCATGCCGCGGCGGTCTACGACTGGCCGGTCCACAAAGCGATGGAGGTGGCGGCCGTCGGCCATCCCTTTGCCGGCTATTTCGGTTGGCATTACCCGCCAACTTTTTTGTTCGTCGCAGCCGCACTGTCGCTCATGCCTTATGCGGCGGCTTATGCGCTTTGGGTGTTCGCCACCTTTCCCGCTTATCTCGTCGCTATCCGCGGCATCATCGGCGACCGCGTTGGATATTTCCTTGCCGCCGCATTTCCTGCCGTGCTGTGCAATTTCGTCGACGGACAGAACGGCTTCCTCAGCGCTGCACTATTCGGCGGCACATTGGTTTTCCTGCCGCGACGGCCGATGCTGGCAGGCATGGTGCTCGGTCTGCTCACCTACAAGCCGCATCTCGGCCTGTTATTTCCGATCGTGCTGGCGGCCAGCGGACGCTGGCGCACCTTCGGCGCTGCCGGCGTCACCGCCGCGCTAATAGTTGTGGTGTCCTGGGCGGCTTTCGGCAGCGACACCTGGCAGGCCTTTGTAGGCAATATCGGTCACACGTCGGAGGCCTTCCTATCGGACGGCTGGGCCGACTGGGCCAAGTTGCAGACTGCGTTCGGCCTTGCGCGCATACTCGGCGCGCCCGAATGGCTGGCCTGGACGGTGCAGACTCTGCTGGCCCTCATCGTAGCCACAGCGGTAACTGCGCTGTGGCGCAGTCATGTGGCTTATGAGATCAAAGCCGCGGCACTCGGCGTCGGCGCGCTGCTGGCGACGCCGTACCTTTACACTTACGACCTGGTGGTGCTGGCGGTGCCGCTCGCCTTCCTTTTCAAGCTTGGCCGCGCACGTGGATTTTGGCCGGGCGAGATGCCGACCATCGGCGCCATCGGTTTGCTGATCTCGATCTTTCCGCTCGTCAAGGAGCCCGTCGGCTTCGCAGCGGTACTGATCGTTGGCGCACTGATCGCCCGCCGCGCGCTCGCGTCGAATGAAAAGTTGACGGCGCTAGCGTCAGCGTGACGTTTCAAGGCTTGCGAGTGCGTGGTCTGCGCCGCGGCACCAAAGTCGCTTCGATAATACCCACCGCGGCATAAAGGCCGACGATCCACCACAAGCTCTGCAGGTCGACTTCGTATCCGAGCGCGGCGAGTGCAACCGTGACGTAAATTGCCGTAGCGAGCACGATGGCGGTGACGAGCGCGCGGCGCAAATTGCGCTGCAGGTTCTGCATCTCATCGACGGCTTTTGGGATAAGCTCGAAGCCCTCGTAGGCGACGAAAATCAGCGCGGCGGCGGTGATCGGCGCCAGTATATCGTGATCGAACACGGGCTCGAAGTGTGCGGCCTTCACCGTGTAAAGGCCGGCGGCGGCAATGGCCGCAATAATGGCGAGCCTGATGGCAACTACCCGCAGTTCGGTCGCGCCCGAGGTCTTGGCGCCGCCGAGATTGACCACCAGGAAGCCGATCAGCACCAGCGCGGCAAGCCCGGCGCTGATGGCGCCCGGCGTGCCGGTGCCGTCGACCAGCGTTTCGCCATAGGCGCCGAAGGCGGAGGCATAGAGCGCCAGCGTGCCGACATAACCCGCGACCAACAACCAGCCCGCCATGGCGGCAAGGCCGGGCCGGTCAAAGGCGTGCTCGATGTATGTGAAGCTACGGCCATCGCAGCGGAAGGCGAGCCCGAGATGGGCATAGGAGAGCCCCGTAAGCAGCGAAATGGCGCCACCGATGGCGAGCGTCAGCGGCACCACATGGCCGGCCTGGGCGATCGCGAGGCCGAGGACGGCGAAGATGCCGCCACCGATCATGCCGCCGATGCCAATGGCGATCACTTCAGTTAGATTGAGCTTGGACGTCGTCGCCTTCACAGCCACACATGTCCCTCATGATCGCACCTTAACGCGACGAGACCGACCGTGTCGCGCTGCAACAATTCCTGACACACCGGCCAGATGGTCCTGTTTACAGATCGCGGCGGCGGATCGACCGACTCAGCGATTTCCTGTTGAATTGGGCGTGATCGGCAGGCCCCGCCGTCGGGGCGAGGCCGCGATCAATCGGAGGGCGATATGGCATTGGAAGCACTAATCATCCTCATTGTCGTCGGCGCCGTTGCTGGCTGGCTGGCTGGCCTCATCGTGAAAGGCGTAGGCTTCGGCCTGATCGGCAACATCATTGTCGGCATTATCGGCGCTTTCATCGGCACCTGGGTGCTAGGCGCTCTGCACATTATGATCGGCGGCGGAATCGTTGCAGCCATCATCAACGCCACCATCGGCGCGGTTATCCTGTTGTTCATTATCGGGTTGGTGAAGCGGGCCTGAGCGGTCGTTCTCAGGCATTCGTCACGAGGGAGCACCTGTCGCCGGGGTAGTTTTCCCGGCGCGGTGCTGCTTGTTGCATTGCAGCAAGGCTTACGCCAAACTGCCGCCATAGGCGGCAATCAATGCGTGACAAACCCTGGATTTTTCGCACTTACGCCGGCCATTCCTCGGCCGCGGCGTCGAACGCGCTCTATCGGTCCAACCTGGCGAAGGGACAGACCGGGCTGTCGGTTGCTTTCGATCTGCCGACTCAGACCGGCTACGACTCCGACCACGTTCTGGCGAAAGGCGAGGTCGGCAAGGTGGGCGTGCCGATTTGCCATCTCGGCGACATGCGCGCGCTGTTTATTGGCATTCCGCTCGGGACCATGAACACCTCGATGACCATCAACGCCACCGCGGCGTGGCTGATGGCGCTTTATATCGCGGTCGCCGACGAGCAGGGCGCGCCACGTGCTTCCTTGCAAGGCACCATCCAGAACGACATCATCAAGGAATATCTCTCGCGCGGCACTTACGTATTTCCGCCGGCGCCATCGATGCGGCTGATCAAGGACGTGATCCTGTTCACGACCAAAGAGATTCCAAAATGGAATCCGATCAACGTCTGCTCCTATCATCTGCAGGAGGCGGGCGCGCGACCGGTGCAGGAGCTCGCCTTCTCGCTCGCCACCGCCATCGCGGTACTCGACGCGGTGAAGGCCTCGGGCCAGGTCGAGCCCGACAAGTTCGACGCGGTGGTCGGGCGCATTTCGTTCTTCGTCAATGCCGGCCTGCGTTTCGTCACCGAAGTATGCAAGCTGCGCGCCTTCACCGAACTGTGGGACGAGATCACCGCCGAGCGCTATGGCGTTTGCGATCCTAAGCAACGCCGCTTCCGCTACGGCGTGCAAGTGAACTCGTTGGGCCTGACCGAGCAGCAGCCGGAGAACAACGTCGCGCGCATCCTGATCGAGATGCTGGCGGTGACGCTGTCGAAGGGCGCCCGCGCCCGTGCCGTGCAGCTTCCGGCCTGGAATGAGGCACTCGGCCTGCCGCGGCCGTGGGACCAGCAATGGTCGCTGCGCATGCAGCAGATCCTGGCTTACGAAACCGACCTCCTGGAATACGGCGACATCTTCGAAGGCTCCACCGAGATCGCGCGCGAAGTTGCCAAGCTGAAAGAGGAAGCGAAGGAAGAGCTCAAGCGCATCGAGGAGATGGGTGGCGCGGTGGCCGCGGTCGACACCGGGTACATGAAGCAGCAGCTTGTCGAAGCCAACACCGCGCGGCTTGAGCGGATCGAGCGCGGCGAGCAGGTCGTGGTCGGCGTCAACAAATACATCGAGAGCGAACCCTCGCCGCTGGCCGACGCCGCCGACGCCATCCTCACTGTGTCGGAAGATGCCGAAAGCGGGCAGATCGAAAAACTGATAGCCTGGCGCGCGCAGCGCGACGACAACGCGGTGAAGGTCGCGTTGGCGGAATTGAAACGCGCGGCATCGGGCACCGGCAACATCATGCCAGCCTCAATCGGATGCGCGAAAGCGGGCGTCACCACTGGCGAATGGGGCTGGACCCTGCGCGAAATCTTCAGCGAATATCGCGCGCCGACCGGCATTGGCCGCGCCATGCGTAACGACGTCACCGGGCTGGACGACATCCGCGCCGACGTGGATCGTGTTTCAAGGAAGCTCGGCCGGCGCATCACCTTCCTGGTCGGCAAGCCCGGCCTCGACGGCCATTCCAATGGCGCCGAGCAGATCGCCGTGCGCGCGCGCGACGCCGGCATGCAGGTGGTCTACGAAGGCATCCGGCTGACGCCGGAAGAGATCGTCGAGGCCGCGCGCGAGCAGAAACCGCACGTGATCGGGCTTTCAGTGCTGTCGGGCAGTCACATGCCGCTGGTGAAAGACGTGGTCGGCCGCATGAAGGAAGCCGGCCTCGATGTGCCGGTGGTGGTTGGCGGCATCATTCCGGCCGAGGACGCCGCCGCGCTGGAGCGGTCCGGCGTCGCAGCAGTTTACACACCGAAGGACTTCGCGCTTAACCGCATCATGTCGGACTTGGTAAAGATCGTGGAGCGGAAGAATAATCTGACGAACGTCTAATGCGTCCTGCTTCTCCCCACTGGGCGGGGAGAGGTAAGCGAAGCCAACGCCTGCGCCAACTTCCCCGGGCTCACCGGTTTGACGAAATAGACGTTCATGCCAGCGGCGCGCGCTTTCTCTTCGTCGGCGGCGTCACCGCGGCCGGAAATGCCGATCACCGGCACCTCGGCCGCCGGTCCCGGCAGCGCACGGATCGCTTGCGTCGCTGCGATGCCGTCGAGGCCAGGCAGCGATACGTCCATCAGCACGGCATCGTAGCCCTCACGCGCGACTGCGCTCACCGCCGCCTCGCCATTTTCGGCGAAATCAACCTTATGGCCGAGTTCGCGCAAAATCGTGTTCATCACCACGCGGCCATACGGATTGTCTTCGGCGCACAGAATCGAAAGCGGACGTGCGGACGGACGCGGCGTGCCGTCGGGCGCTGCTGCCGGCCGCTCCGCCACACGCTCGACCAACGCGGTGAGACTGAACGTACTGCCCTGCCCCGGCTTGCTCGTCACTTTGAGGTCACCGCCCATGGCCTTGGCGATACGCTTGACGAAGACGAGACCAAGGCCGGCACCACCATAACGGCTGGCGATCCGCTCATTTGCTTGCGCGAACGGGCGGAACAGACGTTTTAGTTCCGCCGCGCTCATGCCCAGCCCAGAGTCGGTGACGGTGAAAATAAGCCGCAACCGGTCGCGCGCGGCCGGCTCGGCGGCAGCGCTGAACGAGACCTTCCCTTCCTGTGTGAATTTCACCGCGTTGTCGGCGAGGTTCTCGAGCGCCGCACGAAGGCGCAAGGCATCGCCGGCGACGGTCGCCGGCAGATCGGTCGCGATCGCTACCTCGGTCTCAACGTGCTTGTTGGCCGCGCGCGCCGTGAGTGCCTCGCCCACCGCTTCGGCCAGCAGACGCGGCGAGAACGGATCGCGGTGCAACGTGAGCCCGGCGGCGTCGGCCTTGGCGGCATCGACGATCAGGCTTGAGAGTGCGGCCAGATGATCGGCCCCACTCTTGATCGCGTTGGCCCATTCGCGTTCACGCTGGCCCAGATCGGAAGACGCGAGCAGTTCGGCCAACGCCACGATACCGGTAAGCGGGGTCCGGATGTCGTGGGCGATACCGGCGAGCGCCACCTCGACCGCGCGCGTCGCAGACGGCGACGGCGTCTTGGTGGCCTTACGCGCGTTGGCGGGCCGCGCCCGCACGGCGCCGCGCCTCAACCGCGATGGCGCCTTGCGGCGCGGCCTCTTTTTGGCTGAGCGCTTAGCCATGCTCCCCTGCCCCGGTAAGGCCCGAGAATGCCACGGAACTCGGGCTCAATCGAGCCCAACCCGGTGGCGGATATCGGCGGCACTGGCACCGCCGGCGCGCAGTTCCCGCAAGCCGGTAGAGGCAGTCGATTTCGACAGCTTGCGGCCGTTGGCATCGAGGATCAGCCGGTGGTGATGGTAGCGCGGCTCGGGGAGGCCAAGGAGCGCCTGCAGCAGCCGATGGACGCTGGTGGTATGAAACAGGTCAGCCCCGCGCACCACGTCGGTGACGGCGTGCGCGGCGTCGTCGACAACGACCGCGAGATGGTAGCTCGCCGGCGCGTCCTTGCGGGCCAGGACCACGTCGCCCCAGGCAGCGGGATCGGTGCCGACAGTGCCGGTTTTGCCGTGAGGGCCGGCGCCGCTCTCGGCCCAGGTGACCGCGGGAAAGCGCGCGAGAGCTGCCGTCATGTCGAGGCGCAGGGCGTAAGGCTCGCCGGCCTCGATGCGCCGCCGGCGGTCGGCTGCGCTCAGCGCCTTGGCGTTGCCCGGGTAAAGCGGTGCGCCGTCGGGATCGCGCGGCCAGTGACCGCGGGCGTCGCGCCCGGTTACCATCATGGCAATTTCGGCCCGACTCTCGAAGCTCGGATAGACCAGACCCAGCGCCCCGAGCCTGGCCAGGGCCGCTCGGTACTCTTCGGTGTGTTCGGATTGCCGCCAAACCGGCTGTTCCCAGGTGAGCCCGAGCCAGGCCATATCCTCATAGATCGCCGCCTCGTATTCCGGGCGGCAGCGCGTCGCGTCGATGTCGTCGATGCGCAGCAACAGGCGCCCGCCGGCAGCAGCCGCCATCTCGGCATTGATGAGCGCCGACAGCGCATGACCGAGGTGCAGGTATCCGTTGGGTGACGGGGCAAACCGGAAAACGGGTGGCGGCATAAATCCTCGACTGTCATGCCCCGCGCAGGCGGGGCATCCAGTAAATACTGGCTAGTGTCCCGAATCCGAAGTTCGTCAAATTCTTCAACTCGCTCTGTACGAACTTCGGATTCGAAAGGACTATAGCAACTCAATGATTCTAGTGCGGTTTTGGATTTGAGGTTCGCTCCTGGACTCGCTGCAAGTAATGTAACTAACTTCAAATCCACCGCACTAGGAAGTCTATCATAAACGCCATCGGATACTGGATCGTCCGCTTTCGCGGACGATGACAGCCGAATATGGTGCAGGGGCACGACGACCAGCCATGACCCATTTCCTCCATACCGAAGACGATCTGCAAGCCGGTCTTGCCCAACTGATCCTCGCCGACCCGCGGCTCAAGCCGGTCGCGGAGAAGGCCGGCGCCTTTCCGCTTGCGCCGGCGGGAGGCCGGCTTTCCCGGGCCTGTGCGCCATCGTCTGCGGCCAGCAGTTGTCGACGGCGAGCGCTGCCGCCATCCGCGCACGCCTTTTTGCGGCGTTCGATCCATTCCGTCACGACACGGTGCTGAAGGCGCGTACCGACAAGCTCAAGCGGCTGGGGTTGTCGGCACCCAAAATCAAGTCAATCCGCGAGATCGGCAAAGCTGTTGCCAAGGGTGAGATCGACCTCAACCGCGTCGGCGAGATGGATGCCGATGACGCGCACGCCGCACTCACTGCGTTGCACGGCATCGGTCCATGGACCGCCGATATCTATCTCTTGTTCTGCCTCGGTCACGCCGATGCGTTTCCCGCCGGCGACCTGGCGGTGCAGGAATCCGCTCGCATCGCTTTCAATTTGCGCAAGCGGCCGGACGCCAAGGCGCTGAACAAACTGGCGGGAGCCTGGCGTCCGTGGCGTGGTGTGGCGGCACATTTGCTATGGGCCTACTATCATGTGGTGAAACGGCGCGAAGGCGTTTCGCTCGAACCGGCCGCCCTAAACCAAAAGAAGAAGTCCGCGAAAAAATCGGCCAAAAAGAAGATGGCTAAGAAGAAGAAAACGAAGAAAGCGGTAAAGACGAAATCAGCAAAAAGGAAACGGGTGAATGGGTGAACTCGACGGCCCGCGGCTGCCGCCATACTCCGGCCGGGCGAGACAACTCGTCGTCTTCCTGCACGGCTATGGCGCCGACGGTAACGACCTGATCGATATTGGCCGCGCGTGGCAAAGCCTATTGCCTGACGCCGCGTTCGTATCGCCGCACGCATCGCGCCCGTGCGGGCAGGCGCCGACGGGCCGTGAATGGTTTCCGCTCACCTTCCGGGACCCCGGCGAGCGCTGGGCCGGCGTCAACATGGCGGCGCCTGAGCTCAACACTTTCCTCGATGCGGAACTGGCGCGCCATAGCCTACCGACGTCGGCCCTGGCGCTGGTCGGCTTTTCGCAGGGGACCATGATGTCGCTGCACGTGGGCCTGCGTCGCGAGACCGCGCCGGCCGCGATCGTCGGTTATTCCGGCATGCTGGCCATGCCCGAAGAAATCGACCAGGAAGCCTTTGCGTCGGAAATCCACAGTTGCCCCCCAGTGCTGTTGGTGCATGGCGACCAGGACCCCCTAATTCCGGTGCAGGCGGTCTTCCATGCCGCCCAGACGCTGGCTGCGCTGGATGTGCCGACGGAGTGGCACATCTCGCCGGGCGTGGGTCACGGCATCGACCAGGAGGGCCTGCGGCAGGGGGGCGAGTTCCTCGCCAGACGACTGCACGCCAGCGCATGACGACCCTGCGGGTAAGCGCCCGCCCCCGCTTCACAATCCCGTCACGCTGGCCCTATAATTACGGCCTTAGCTGCGTGGCGGCAGCCTTCAGGAGGTGGAGGAACGTCGCTTGAACGTCCACGTCTCGCCCAGCGGATTTCCTGCCCTGGTGCTCAATGCGGATTTTCGGCCCTTAAGCTACTATCCGCTTTCCCTTTGGTCCTGGCAGGACACGATCAAGGCCGTCTTCCTCGAACGCGTCAATATCGTCGCCAACTACGACCACGCGGTGCACAGCCCGAGCTTCCAGATGAAGCTTCCGAGCGTTGTGTCGCTCAAGACATTCGTCAAACCCTCGACCCATCCGGCCTTCACCCGCTTCAATGTGTTCCTGCGCGACCGCTTCTCTTGCCAGTATTGCGGCGACCGCGACGATCTTACGTTCGACCATCTGGTCCCGCGCTCGCGCGGCGGGCTGACGACCTGGGACAACGTGGTCGCCGCTTGTTCGCCTTGTAATCTGCGCAAGAGCAATAAGACGCCAGCCGAAGCCAAGATGTGGCCATCGCAGATGCCGTTCCAGCCGACAGTGCATCACCTGCATCGAAACGGGCGGCTGTTTCCGCCGAATTACCTGCACGAAAGCTGGCTCGACTATCTCTATTGGGATACCGAACTGGAGCCGTAGGCGACTCTTCAGCCAACTCAAAAGCGCAGACCGGCCGCACGCGAGCATAGATAATCTTAAATGCAAGGGGCCTACCCACCACCGATCGCGCGAGCGAGGATTGTTTGCCGCGTACAAGGAGAAAGTTCGCGATGATGCGCTCCGTTGTCTCGTGCTTACGCCGTGCCGTATTCATGGGCTTTGCCACCGCCGCGCTATGGGCTGGCGTGGCGCTACTCCCCGCGTCCGCCCGCTCTGGCGCATTTGCGAATTTCCGCGGGGATTGGTCGGGCGGCGGCATCATCCGCGTCAAGGGCGAGGACAAACAGACCACCGAACGCATCCGCTGCAGCGCCGCCTACCGGCAAAGTGGAGGCCACGATGTCCATCTCAAGCTCGTCTGCAAGAGCGACAGCTACAGCTTCGACTTGACCGGCGATTTCGAGGCCGACGCCCGCAACCACATCACCGGGCAATGGACCGAGCACACCCGCAATGTCGGCGGCGGCGTCACCGGGCAGGCGCGGGGCAATCACCTTCTGGTCTACGCCGAAAGCCCGGTGCTAAACGCGAACCTGAGCATGGTCACGCACCGAAGTCGCCAATCGGTCAGCCTCAAGGCCGTAGGCGGCGGCCAACAGGTGTCCGCGTCCATCACTTTGCGACGCCGCTGACCCGACTTGCGCGTCACTGCCGACGACCCGTCTTCAGTTGATCATGCCGCGGCTTGGCGGGGCCGAGCGCGCGGCCACGCGGCCGTTTGAACCAAACGCAATCTGACGCCCACTAAAAGGCAACGCCCATCGGGCAGCCATAACAGGGGGTTTTCCTCATGCCGCGCCTTACCCGCTTTTCACGCCACACCGCCGCTCTGGGATGTGCCATCGCTATCCTCTCCGCCGGCACGGTTTTCACCTCGGCCGCGGCCGAATCGGGCCCCTTTGCCGGCTTCCCCGGGAACTGGTCAGGCACCGGCATCATCCGGGTCAAGGACGACAACAAGCTGACCACCGAGCGCGTGCGTTGCAGCGCGACATACCGTCTGAGCGGCAGCCATGATGTCGGCCTCCAGCTCGGCTGCAAGAGCGACAACTACAAGTTCAACCTCACCGGCAATTTCGAGGCTGATTCCAGCAACCAAGTCACCGGACGCTGGAGCGAGGAAAGTTACAACATCGGCGGCACCGCCATCGGCCGCGCCCAGGGCGACCGCCTTCGGATTCATGCCGAAAGCTCGGCCTTCTCGGCGGAACTGAACATGGTCACGCGCAGCCACCGGCAATCTGTCAGTCTCGATTCGCGCGGCGCCGGTAAGCGGATGACGGCTTCAATAACGTTGCGGCGGAACTGATCCAGTTTTCGCCCAATTCTTAAGGATTTGCCAGGAATTGACCCGCATCAAAGGGTTTCGCCTTCCCGCGCGTTAAATATCATGAGGAAAGGCGAAACCCCTGATGACCAAATTTGTGGAATCCGATCCGGGCCGGCCCGAGGCCCCCGCACCGATCGTCCTGGTGCCGAAGCCGCCGCGCCCGACGCCGGCCAAACCACGGCCGGCCAAGCGGTGGCTGATCGGGAGCCTCGCCGTGCTTCTGCTGATCGCCGCCGCGGGCGCGACCTGGTGGTATGCCAGCAGCGGCAGCACCGTGCGCTACACCACAGCCGCCGTCAGCCGCGGCAACGTGACCCGCGCGGTCATCGCCACAGGCACGGTCAACCCAGTGCTCACCATCATCGTCGGGTCGTATGTGTCTGGCGTGATCCAGGACATTCATTGCGACTACAATACGACGGTCAAGAAGGGACAGATCTGCGCCCAGATCGATCCCCGTCCCTATCAGTCGGTGGTCAACCAGAACAAAGCCAATCTCGATGTAGCAAAGGCGCAGCTCGAAAAAGATAGGGCGACGCTCACTTATGCCGGGCAGATCTACGACCGCAACGCGCGGCTGGCGGCTACCAATGCGATCTCGAAAGATGCGCTCGACAACGCCAAAAGCGCGCTTGACCAGGCACGCGCGCAGGTCGGTGTCGACCAGGCGACAATCGAGCAGCGCCAGGCCCAGCTCGAGGCGGCGCAGATCAATCTCGGCTACACCAACATCGTTTCGCCGGTCGACGGCACCGTGGTGTCACGCAATGTCACCATCGGCCAGACGGTGGCGGCGAGTTTCCAGACGCCAACCCTGTTCCTGATCGCCACCGATCTCACCAAGATGCAGGCCGACACTAACGTGAGCGAAAGCGACATCGGCGGCATCAAGGAGGGCGACAAAGCGCTCTTCACCGTCGACGCCTTCCCCAACCGAACCTTCAAAGGCACCGTCAGCCAAGTGCGGCAATCGCCGCAGAACGTGCAGAACGTCGTCACCTATGACGTGGTGGTGAGCGTGGATAATCCCGACCTCTCGCTCAAGCCGGGCATGACCGCGGCCAACCGCATCATCACCGCCGAGCGCGAGAACGTGCTACGGGTGCCGAGCCAGGCGTTGCGCTATTCGCCGGAAGGACTGACCGGCGCGCGCGGCCGGCGCGGCGTCACGGCTAAGCCCAGCGCCGGCGGAACTCGTCCTGGCCAGGTGTATGTGCTGCGCGATGGCAAGCCCATGAAGGTGCCGGTGACTGCCGGCCTCGATGACGACAGCTTTACCGAAATCGTCAAGGGCGATTTGCAGCCGGGCGAACAAGTCATCACCACCGAACAGCGCAATGGCAGCAGCGGCAGCAGCAGCAGCAGCAGCAGGGCCGCGTCGGCTCCGCGACTGCGGCTCTGACGCAACTCAAGCGCCCGGCATCCGACCATGGCCGAACCAATCATCAAAATCGAGCACGTCACGCGAACCTATCACGTCGGCGACGTCGACGTGCACGCGCTCAACGACGTCAGCCTGAACATCGAGGCTGGCGAGTTCGTCGCCATCATGGGCCATTCGGGCTCCGGCAAGTCGACGCTGATGGCGATCCTCGGCTGCCTCGACCGACCGAGCAGCGGCCGCTATTTCTTCGAGGGCACGGACGTGGCCGGGCTGGAAGAGCCCGAGCGCGCACACTTACGCAGCGAGCGTCTCGGATTTGTGTTCCAGAGCTTCAACCTGCTGGCGCGCACCAGCGCGCTGGAAAACGTGGCGCTGCCGCTGTTCTACACCGCCGCCGGGCCGGCCAGTGCCGCCTCGCGCACCGAACGGGCGCGCGAGGCGCTTGAACTGCTCGGTTTGGGCGACCGCGAGAGCAACACCCCCGGCCAGCTTTCCGGCGGCCAGCAGCAGCGGGTGGCGATCGCGCGCGCGCTCATCAACAGCCCGGGCCTGCTGCTCGCCGACGAGCCGACCGGCAATCTCGACACCCGCACCTCGCACGAGATCATGGAGACGCTGACCAAGCTCAATCGCGAGCACGGCGTCACCATCGTCGTCGTCACCCACGAAGCCGACATTGCGGCCTATGCCGACCGTGTGCTGACCATGCGCGACGGGCAGGTCATTGCCGACAAGCGCAATCCGAAACCGGCCAGGACGGCGCAACGCGCCCCCGCCGCCGACGTTGGCCTGGTGCCGCTGCAGAGGAATGCGGCGACAGCGCCGCGGCGCAATGCCGCCTGGGCCTTCGGCCTGATGATCATGGCGGCCGCGGTGCAGGCGATCCGCCGCAACATGATGCGCTCGGCGCTCACCATGCTCGGCGTCTTCATCGGCGTCGCCGCGCTGATCGCCATGGTCGCCGTCGGCCAGGGCGCCAACGACGCAGTGCGCAAGCAGATCGAGCGCCTCGGCACCAACCTCGTCGTGGTCCTGCCGGGCGCCCACCAGGGGGGTGGCATGCGCGGCGGTTCGGGCAGCGCCTCGACCCTGACGGTGACCGACGCGCAGGCGATCCTGCACGAGAGCCCGGCCGTCAGCGAGGTCAGCTATCTCATTCGCCAGGGCGGCCAGGTGCAGGCCGGCAATCAAAACTGGAGCACGCAGATCCAGGGCGTCAGCCCAAATTATCCAGAGATGACCAACTGGCGGGTCGAGGTCGGCCGCGCGATCACGCCGGAGGACGACGCCTCCGCGGCTTTGGTCGCGGTGATCGGACAGACCGTGGCGACCAAACTGTACGGCGAATCGCAAATCCCGATCGGCGCGCTGATCCAGGTGAAGGACGTGCCGATGCGGGTGATCGGCATTCTGGAATCGAAAGGACAGACCCCATGGGGGCAGGATCAGGACGACTTCGTGATGATCCCGTTCACCACCGCGGAGCGGAAAGTTCTGGGGGTGGCCTCGCCCAGCCAGACGCAGGCGCAACTGAACTGGATCTATCCGAGCCCGCCCAATCCTTACGAACTGACCCCGCACCTCGCCGGCTACGTCAACCAGATCTTCGTGCAGGCCAATAATCAGGCCGATGTCCCGCGCGCAATCACTCAGGTGACCGAAATCCTCAAAAGACGCCACCACATCAAGCCCGGCGACGAGGACGATTTCTCGGTGCGTAACCTCAGCCAGATCGCCGAGACCGCCGAAAGCTCAAGCCGCATCATGGCGCTGCTGCTCGCCGCCGTCGCCTCAATCTCGTTGGTGGTGGGCGGCATCGGCATCATGAACATTCTGTTGGTGTCGGTGACCGAGCGCACGCGCGAGATCGGCCTGCGTATGGCGATCGGCGCTCGCCGGCTGCATGTGCTGCTGCAGTTCCTGGCCGAGGCTGTTTTCCTGAGCGTGGCCGGCGGCGTCGCCGGCATCATCATGGGGGTCGCCTTCTCGGCAATCATCGCCATGGTGGCGGGCTGGTCGACGCCGATCTCCGCAGCGGCGATCTTCGGCGGATTTCTGTTCTCCGCCGCCGTCGGGATCTTCTTCGGCTACTATCCGGCGCGCAAAGCCGCGCGCCTCGATCCGATCGAGGCGCTCAGGTACGAGTGATAGTCTGTGGCCGGCCGCAGACTCCATCCCTCCCCTGAAAGGGGAGAGATGAGACTGCTTCACACCCCCGGCAGCATGCGGCGCAGAACTCCGTCGCGGCGGATGAAGTGATGATAGAGTGCGGCGGCAACGTGACTTCCGACCAGAGCCAGCAGCAGGTAGTTCGCCAGCAGGCCGTGCACATCGCCCGTCCAGCCCCAATTGGGCGCGCGCGTGGCCAGTAGCTTGGGCAACTCGAATAAGCCGAAGAACGAGACCGGCATGTTGCGCCAGGAGGCATTTGCCCAACCGAGGATCGGGACGGCAAACAGCAAGACGTAGAGCGACCAGTGCATGACACGGGCGGATGCAACCTGCCACGGCGGCAGTCCGTCCTCGGGCTCCGGTTCGGAATGGGTCACCCGCCACGCCAGCCGGATAATCGCGACGAACATGATTGAAACGCCGAACCACACATGCAAGTCGATCAGTGTGCTGACCGGTACAGTGCGGCCGATGTGCGGCATGGTCCAGGCGAAGATGAATTGCGCGATCAGCAGCGCAACAATGAGCCAATGCAGCAGCCGCGCCGTGCCGGTGTAACCGGCCGTATTACCCTTTATCGTCATTTCCGTGATCCTTGTGCCAGAGCTGGCGCGTTTAGGTAGGGTTCGGTGGCGACCTGGAGCCGCTGAGGCTCGGTCTCCTGCCGCGACCGGCAAAACTCGGTCTGCGGCGAACGGCCACGATAGGTCGGGTGACGCCGGATGTACGCGCGCCTGTCCGGTTCGTGGTCATCGTCGTGTGGGCCTCCCGGCGGCGCGACAGTTCGTATCCATCGTGGCGCCCTTTCCGAGGCTCAAACCAGTTTAGACTGATTTTAAACGGCGCTTATTGGCATACCAATTTTGACGTCACGATGGCAGAAAATTCACGAATTCCCCAAGGGACAGGGTGGTCCACCTACGTCAGGGCGATCCGGCGAAAGGCCGCGGCGGCACAGAATTCTCTGGAGTGGAGCGGGATGTTCAGCCGTCGACCTTGAGCCGCTCCTTGTCGTAGCCGGCTACCCGCTTGTAGCTCTCTGACAGCGCCACCAACTCTTCGCGGCTGATGACGTCGTCGATGCTCTTGAACGGCTTATCGCCGGTGCGGCGGTAGACTTCCTGCAGGATGGCGTCGGGCGGCGCGTTACGATTGGCGAGCACGACGGCGCTGGTCGCCGGCAGGCGATTGGCCTCGTAAGCCTTGAGCGCTTTGACAGGATCGGCGTTGGCCACAAACGCGTCGGCGAGCGCACGCGCATCGAGAACGGCCTGCGCGCCGCCATTGGCGCCGCGCGGATACATCGGATGCGCGGCGTCGCCCAACAGCGTCAGCCGTCCGAAGCTCCAGCCCGGCAGCGGATCCTGGTCGACCATGGGATATTCCAGAATGACTTCGGAAGCGCGGATAAATTCCGGTACGTCGAGCCAATCGAAATGCCAGTCCGCCATGGCCGGCAGGAAGTCTTGCAGCTTGCCGCGCCGGTTCCAGTCGCGCTCCTTGTATTGCGGCGTCTCGATGTCAACCACCCAGTTCACGAGCTGACGGCCGTCGGCATCGATGTTGTTGCGGATCGGATAGATCAGCAGCTTGGCCGGATGATGCCAGCCGACGCGGATCATGCTGGCGCCGGACATGAAGGGCTTCCAGCGGGTGACACCACGCCACATGTTGATGCCAGAATATTTCGGCGGGCCCTCGTTCGGATAGAGCTGCTTGCGCAACACCGAATGGATGCCCTCGCAGGAGACCGCCACGGTGCCGCGCGCGGGGGCAAGCGGCTTGCCGTCCGCATCCTCGAAGTGGGCGATCGCCTCGTCGCCGTCGTAGTCGACGCGTGTGCAGCGGTGACCGAGGATGATCTTGTCACCGCCGGCGCGCGCCTTGAACGCCTCGAGCAGGACCATCTGCAAGTCGCCGCGATGGATGGAAAATTGCGGCACATCGTAGCCGGCGAAGCGGCCGGCGGGCTCACTGTAGATGTACTGGCCGTAGCGGTTGTAGAAGCAGTATTCGCGCGTGGTCACCGCCATCTTGGCGAGCGCCTCTTCCAGGCCGAGGGCGCACAATTCGCGCGAGGCGTGCGGGAGCATGTTGATGCCGACGCCGACCTGCCTGATCTCAGGCGTCGCCTCGAAGATGCGGCAGGCGACGCCGGCGCGATGCAGCATCAGGCCGAGCGTGATGCCGCCGATGCCGGCGCCGATGATCAGGACTTCCATGGCGATTCCATGCCTCGCATTTTCTACGCCGCCTATCGGCGGCTCATGTCGTCAAATTATGACAAGAGCGGAATGGCGCCGACAAGGAGGGGCGCATAGGACGACTGCAGCCGGTGCATTACTCCGCAGGCCGTGCGAAGGCGCCTTTGGCGCCCCATAGCGCCACCAAGGCGAGGCCCAACGACACCAGCACGTCCCAGCCGGCGAGCGACAGCCCGAGGAAGCGCCACGCCGCCTGGTCGCAGCGCACGAGACTGATGTGCTGCAGGCTCTGCATCAGGTTGTTGCCGAAATTGTTGATCGGACCGCTGCAGTCGCGCGGGCCGGGCCAGAACTTCCACTCGATTCCCGCGTGGTAGCCGGCAAGTCCCATGTTCCAAAGCATGACGCCCGCGATCACCAGAAAGCCGAGCAGCAGCACTTTGCGCGAGGCGCCATGGCCTGGCGCCAAGCCACAACAGTGCGGCGAGCGGCACCGCAGCGTAATAGGCCAACCGCTGCTCCAGGCAAAGCGGACAGGGCGGATAGCCAAGGACGTATTGAAAGAAGAAGAAACCGCCGATGGTGGCAAGCCCCACGACCGCCACTATGGCGGCGGCCGAAAGCGGCGGGTCGCGGCGGACCAGGGCCGAAAAGTCGTTCATACGCGCGTTCCCCAGCGCCCTGCCGGCCTGTCGCAAAACATGATGGGTAGCACCCCAGTCAAAGCAATGATGCGAGCGCGTATGTAGCGAGAGTACGTACGGCGTTTCAAGGGCCTCGACGCGGCCGCAAAAATTCCAACGTCGAGACGAGAGGCGACCCCCTCGCGCGTTGACGCTTTAGCGCGCGAAATTTGTAAGCTTTGTAAGCGCACGATCGCGGCCAAGAAAAGGCATGGCTGGCTCCGTTCCGGAAGCGCGCGGAAAAGCGAGGAACGGAAAGCGAGGAAGGCGGGGCGGGCCCGCGAAAGCTGAATTGACGAATTGTCTACCCGTCAAGATTATTGGTTTAGTCGTCTCCGTCGGCATCGCCAGACAGCAGAGAAACGAGATCAACCAACGCGATCATGGACCCTTCGACCGTTACCAGGCCGGACAGGAACCGGGCCTGGGACGAACGCGCGACCGACGGGACCGGCTGCACCTCGTTCCTGTCGAACGAGACGATGTCCAGGACCTTGTCCGCCAGCAGGCCGACCTGCCGGCTTTCCACCTGCACGATGATGATGATGTGCGTCGGCGTGCAATTCGTGAGCCCCTGCCCGAAGCGGCAGCGCAGATCGATGATCGGCAGTACGACGCCTCGCAGGTTGAGCACGCCGCGCACGTACTCTGGTTGCTTCGGCAGGTGGGTGACGTGCGACCATTCTTTGATCTCGCGCACCGACATGATGTCGACGCCGTACTGATCGTCATCGATCGCGAAATTTATGAACTCGACCGTCCCTTCGGCCAGATCGGCATGGGGTTCCGTTGCGGCGTTGAGCGGCGGTGATTTCGGCGTCGTCGAGAGGGCGGGTGATGACATCAGCATGTCCCAGAGGCGGCCAAACGGAAGCGAAAGAAACTAAATCAAAAAGTGCAACCAAAATGGGCATATCAAGTTTCTATATTCTTAATCGCAGGCGCCAATGCGAAATTGCCGCTCAAAACCCGCCAGAACGCGGGCCCGCGTCCTCATTTGGATATTATCAATCTAAGGTAAACGGACCTCTCACCCAGACGTCGCAGACCAACCCAGACGTCGCAGACCACAGGCAGGCGGCCGGCAAAGGGCGAACGACAGAAATCCGCGCCGAGGACAACAAGAGGGCGACGCCTGCCGGACAATCATCGGCAATTGACGAAAGCAATCATAGATGGTGCCCCTGGCCGGACTCGAACCAGCACGATGTTTCCACCACCTGATTTTGAGTCAGGCGCGTCTACCAATTCCGCCACAGGGGCAACCGGGCATACGACCTCGGCCGAAAACCGGGCGCGGACGTGCCTTGGCGGGCGGATCATAGCCACAGGCCGCGTCGGGTCAACAACCGTCCCCGTCAGTCCGGCCAGGTCCTTCCCCGGACGCTTCCGCCCGCGGACCAAGTGCCCTAGATTGGGCGCAAATCACACGATTCAACGGTTGCCAGGAGACCGGCCATGAACGACGAAGCCTTCAACATGTCGCTGCGCAAATTCCTCAAGGTGGTCGGCGTGACTTCCCAGCAGGAGATCGAAAAGGCCGTGCGCGCCGCGGTTGCCGACGGTCGCCTCAAGGGCAGCGAGACCCTGTCCGCCAAGGTGGTGCTCACCATCGAGCAGGCCGGCCTCAGCCACTCCGTCGACGGCAAGATCGAACTCGCCTGAGTTCCAGTTCCATACTTTTTTGCCGCCTGCGGCATGAAACCACGGAACGCGTGAAGCATTGACGTTCGCTGTCGGAATTGAACAGGAGAACGTTGATGTTTCGAACAATTGTTTACGCAGCTATTGCGGCCGCGTTTGTCGCCTTGAGCGCGACGGTTCCCACGCGGGCCGCCGTGCCAGTCGCGCCTGTAACCAAGGCCCTAGCTCCAGCCGCAGGAGCGCTTCACGAGGTGGCTTGGCGCCGTCGATGCTGGGTCAGCCGCCGCGTCCGCTGGCGGCATGGCCGCCGCGTGGTCATCCGCGTGCGCCATTGCGCGCCGTCCCATCGCTGGCGCCGTCACCACCGCCGCTGCACGGTCCATAAAACCGTCCGCTGGCGCCACGGCCATCGCGTGGTGAAACGCGTCCGCCGCTGCTGGTAAGAAAAGCCATCGGATCGTGAAAAGGCAGCGCGAGGGCGCTGCCTTTTCTTTTGCCTCAGGCCACCGGCTCGGCGCCGACATTGCGCCTGCCGAAGGCAGCTTCCATTTCGCGCCGCACCTTCACCGCGGTGTCGTTGGCGTCGTACTCGACGTCGTGCCAGCGCAGCGCACCGCCTTCCGGAACGTCGCGTTTGAGCTTGACGTCGTGCGCCAGGCCGAGTGGCAGCAGGCCCTTCTCGAGCGACACATCTGCGGGCGTCTGCTTCCCCCAGACGCAGAAGCCTCCCTCGCCGTCCAGCATCTCGCCAGCTTTCAGCGACTTCTTCGCGGTCGCCACCACGTCGGAGCGGAAGCCGGTGGCTGCGCCGGTCGGCTCACCGCGCAGCGCGCAACTCGCGACGGATATCCCGAGTTCAAGCCCGATCATGTGGATCGGGCGGTAGAGCGCGGCGTATTTGCCGCTCTTGTCCGGCAGCATGGAATATTCCTTGAAACAACGCCGGGCGTAGTCGGTTTCACCCTCGAACACGACGAAGGTGCCGAGCGCGAGATGATGCGGCACGTCGCTGCCGTCGCGGTAGACCGAGGAGACCACCTCGGTGACGCCGGCTTTCTCCAGCGTGCCGCCGTCGCTCTTCGGCCTGCAGATGTCTGCGAGTTCGAAGCGCGTCGCCGGCGGAAAGTGCAAGCCGTCGCTCTGCGGCACCAGGCCGGTGGCATTGCACACCGCCGTCATTTCGATGCCCGACTTGGTGCCGTCGACGAATGAATTGAACATCTTCGGATTGATCGAATTGCGATCGGTGATGTTCAGATAGCGATCGAGGATGTCCCAGACATTGTCGGGATTGGACCGGTGATAGTGCGGCTCATAGCGCGTGCCCTTGCCGGCCGAGATCACCTTGAAACCGGCGGCGCGCGCCCAATCGACATGCTCGCAGATGAGCGCCGGCTGATCGCCCCAGGCCAACGAATAGACGACGCCCGCCGCTTTGGCGCGGCGCGCCAGCAAAGGCCCGGCCACCGCATCAGCCTCCACATTGACCATGACGATGTGCTTGCCGTTCTCAATCGCGCGCAATGCGTGGGTAATGCCTGCGCCGGGAATACCGGTCGCCTCCACGATTACCTCAATGCGCGGATCGTCGATCAGGGCCTCGGCGTTGTCGGTGACGAAGGTGCTGCGCTGCTTGTGGGCATCATCGAGCGAACCGGCCGCATATGCCGCCTGCGGCCAATCGGCCATCTTGAGCTGGCTGTGCGCGCGCCCGACGTTGAGATCGGCAACGCCGGCGACATGCATGCCGCGGGTCTGCCGCGCCTGGGTCAAGAACATGGTGCCGAATTTGCCGGCACCGATCAGGCCGACCGTGACCGGACGGCCGGCGGCTTCGCGTTCGAGCAGTTTGGAAAACAGGTTCACCGGCATCACTCCATTGCAACAGAGCAAAACCGAAACACATGCGCAGTGCTAGTGTCCCGGTTCCCGCGTTCGTATTCCGTTGCCGCACACTCGCATACGAGCGCCAGAACCAAAAGGACACTGGCAATTATTTGATTCTAGTGCGGCTTTGGATTTGACGTTCCGCTAAAGAGCGAGCCGTGCGCGGGGGCGGAACGTCATATCCGCCGCACCAGGACAAGCGCCGGCCGGCGCGCGAAGCTTCGAGCGGCCGTTATTGGCAGAGGGCGCGGGAAACGAAGGTTTCGGTGTGGCAGCCAGGCCCGCTCATGCGCCCCGCCATCCACACCTTGGGCGGACAGACCTCCGCGGTCGTCATATCGATGCTGCTGCCGGACTTGAAGCCTTTCGTCCGGCATACGGCGTCGGCTGCGGGCCCACAGTCGGGCGCGCCATTGGGGGCGACCCGACATTTCTCATGGCCCGAAACGAATCGGGTCGACGGCAGGGTGGCGACTGCGTCGGCGGCGTCCTTGGCGTTGTTGACCGTCTTGGTCGCCGCCGTTCCCGCCTCGCGACCGAATTCCTCGACTTGAGAACGCGCGCCACCAAATGTCGATTTAATGTTGTCGGCCTGCCGGTCGAACCAGCGGCCGACGCTTTCGAAAAATCCCGGACCCTCGGCCGCTCGCGCCTTGTCACGGGCAGTGGCCGCAGCCGGCAGTAATGTCGCCACGGCAACGCAAGTCAGGACGGCCGCCATGGCGGCCATTCGAGGACTGGAGATGGAGACGCGTTTGCTGCCCATGGCCAAGCTACCGTCCCGTTGGCGGCCTGACGGCGGCCTCTCGTGCGAACGGCATTCGCCGCCGCGCTTCCCATTAAGGCCGCCCGGTGGCGAAAATGAGGAAGCTCGATTCGTCAAATCAAGTATAGCGCGGCGACCAAGCCGAGGACTACCACCGCAGCGCCGAGGGTCACCCACAGGCCGAGCCGCTTTTCGATGACATCGCGGGCCTGGGCGCCATAGCGATGCAGCAGAAAGGCCACCACGAGGAAACGGGCGCCGCGCGAAATGACTGAGAGCAGAATGAACAGGCCGAAATTGTAATTGGCAAAGCCCGAGGTGATGGTCACCACCTTAAAGGGGATGGGGGTGAGCCCCTTGAGCAGGATGATCCAGGCGCCCCATTGCGCATAGGCGTCACGGAACGCCTCGACCTTGTCGGCATAGCCGTAGAGATTGATCAGCCAGGCGCCGACCGAGTCATAAAGTAGCGCGCCGATGGCGTAGCCGACGAGGCCGCCCAGCACCGAGGCAAGCGTGCACCAGGCGGCCATCACATAGGCCCGCTGTGGGCGCGCCAGCGCCATCGGAATCAGCATCACATCGGGCGGCACCGGGAAGAACGAGCTCTCGGCGAAAGCGACGGCGCCCATGGTCCACATGGCGTGCGGTTTGTGGGCGGCGCCGAGGCACCAGTCATACAGGCGGCGAAGCAGGGAGCGTGGCGCGGTGGCCTCAACGGTCATCTGGAACTCATACTGGAAACGAACGGCCGGAATTCAGCGACGCTTGTGGTCGCGCCGGGCTTCCAGCGCCACGACCCGTCGCCGCGGCTGGCTCTGTACCATATTCTTGGGCAGTTTTTCGGCAATGCCGAACATCAACTCGCGCCGTCGCATTTCGGCCCAAACTTCGTCGGGGCGCACCCCGGCGTGGGCCCATAGCACCACCAGATTGTAGAGCAGATCGGCGCTTTCCCGCACCACCGCCTCGGGCTGGCCGCTCATGGCGTCGATCACCACCTCGACCGCCTCTTCCGCCACCTTTTTCGCCATTTTGGCGCGGCCGGCGCGCATGAGCCGGGCGGTCCGCGACTTCGCCGGGTCAGCGCCCTCGGCGGCAAGCACGGCATTGTAGAGCCGGGTGACCGAATCAGCCATGGGGCGGGAGAATACCCGATCCGTGAGTCAATCCGGTTAACGGATGATGACCACAGCCTGTTTCATGTTGCCTTTTACGCGGTACGGCTAACGGAATGACAGCGGCCGCCGGCGTCAATCCTCGGCACTCAGCAGGCTGGCATTGCCGCCGGCGGCGGCCGTGTTGACGGTCACCACCTGTTCCAGCGCAAAACGCTGCAGGTAGTTCGGCCCGCCGGCCTTCGGTCCGGTGCCAGACAGGCCGCTGCCGCCGAAGGGCTGCGATCCAACCACCGCGCCGATCATGTTGCGGTTCACGTAGACGTTGCCGTTGGTCAGGCGCGTCACGATGCGTTCGGCGGTGGCATCGATGCGGGTGTGGATGCCAAGCGTCAAAGCGGTGCCATTGCAGGCGATGTCGGCAAGCAGCTCATCGAGCTCGCCGGCGCGCCAACGCACAACATGCAGCACCGGGCCGAACACCTCCTCTTTCAGCTCGCGCGCGGAATCGAGTTCGACGATGGCCGGCGCGACATATGTGCCGCCGGCTGGCGGGTCGGCTTCGAGACGAAAGCGCACCGCGCCATACGCGTTCATGTCCGAGAGCCAGGTTTCGAGCTTGTCTCGCGCATCGCCGTCGATCACCGGACCGACTTGTATCGCAATATCGCGCGGATCGCCGAGCCGGAGCTCACGGGCGGCGCCCTCGATCATGGTGAGAACGCGCTCCGCCACGTCCTCCTGCACGCACAACAAGCGCAGTGCCGAACAGCGCTGCCCAGCGGAGCGGAAGGCCGACACGATTACATCGTCGGTGACCTGCTCGGGCAACGCGGTCGCGTCAACGATCATGGCATTGATGCCTCCGGTCTCCGCGATGAGCGGCGGGATAGGCCCGCTCTTGGCGGCAAGCGAACGGTTGATTACGCGCGCGACTTCCGTCGAGCCGGTGAAGACGACTCCGGCCGCGCGCGCATCGGCGACAAGCATTGCGCCGACCTTGCCGTCGCCGGGCACGAGATGAAGCGCGCTCGTGGGCACGCCGGCGGTATGCATGAGCGTCGTCGCGACATGGGCGATAAGCGGCGTCTGCTCGGCGGGCTTGGCCACTACGGCATTGCCCGCGACAAGCGCCGCGGTGACTTGACCGGTGAAGATTGCAAGCGGGAAGTTCCACGGGCTGATGCAGATAAAGACACCGCGGCCACGGCTCTGCAACTCGTTGCTCTCACCGGTCGGGCCTGGCAGCGGATGCGCCTTGAGAGTGCGGCGCGCTTCGCCGGCGTAATAGCGGCAGAAGTCTACTGCTTCGCGTACTTCCGAAAGGCAGTCGTCGAGGGTCTTGCCGGCTTCGTTTTGCAAGAGCGCGATCAGCCGCGCACGATTCTGCTCTATAAGATCGGCGGCGCGTTCCAGCATGGCCGCACGTTGATCAATTTGTGTCGCGTTCCACGCGTGGAAACCTGCTTGCGCTGCGGCCATCGCGGCGGCGACGATCGCTTCGTCGCCTTCCACGACCGTGCCGATGACCTTACCGTCGATCGGCGAAACGACCGGTCTTTCGCGGCCTTCGATCGGAACGCCGTCGATGCGTGGCGTAGCACGTATATCCCCGCGCGCTGCATCGGTAGCCGCAAGCAATGTATTGAGCGCAGCGCTGTCGCCAAATTCGACGCCGGCGGAATTGCCGCGGACCGGCAGGAACAGGTCCCGCGGCAACGGGATCCGCTCGTTGCGTGCCTTGTCCGGCGCGGTGATCCAGCTTTGCGGACGCCGAAGAATGTCGGTGATCGGCACCGCCGGGTCGGCCGCCGCCGAGACAAAGGATGAATTGGCGCCATTTTCCAGCAGCCTGCGCACCAAATAGGCGAGCAGATCGGCATAACCGCCGACCGGCGCATAGACGCTGCAGCTCACGGTGGGCAACTCGCTACGCAGTTCCTGATATAGCGCGTCGCCCATCCCGTGCAGGCGCTGGAATTCGTAACCTTTGGTGCCGCCGGCGTCCTCGATCACGCTCGCAACAGTGAGTGCATTATGTGTCGCAAATTGGGGATAGATCCGCGGCCGAGCCTTAAGCAGCCGACGTACGCAGTCGAGGTAACAGAGGTCGGTCATCGCCTTGCGGGTGAACACCGGATAGTCGGTGAGCCCGCGCTCCTGCGCGCGCTTGATCTCGGTGTCCCAATAGGCGCCCTTGACGAGACGCACCATTAGCCGACGTTGAAGCTTCTCGGCGAGACCCGCGACCCAGTCAATCAGGCCGCCGGCGCGTTTCTGATAGGCTTGCACCGCAAGCCCGAAACCGTCCCAACCCGTCAACGAGGGATCGCTTACCGTGGCGGCGATCACCTCGAGCGACAGTTCTAGTCGATCGGCCTCTTCAGCATCGACCGTAAAATTGAGTTCATTCGACTTCGCCAGCCGTGCCAACTCCAGCACGCGCGGCGTGAGCTCGGTAAGCACCCGCTCGCGCGATAGCGGATCGTAGTGCGGATGCAGCGCAGACAGCTTCACCGAAATGCCGGGCCGCCGCGGGAGCCCATCGTTGCCGGTAGTCTTGCCAATGGCGATAATGGCCTTGGCATAAGCGTCGAAATATCGCGCGGCGTCGGCGGCGGTGCGCGCGCCCTCCCCCAGCATGTCGAAGGAATAAAGAAATTCTCGCTGGCCAGCGGCACGATTGATTGCCTCGTCGATTGTCTGCCCCAGCACGAAATGCGAGCCCAGCAGACGCATGGCCTGCCGGGTTGCAGCGCGCACTGCCGGCAAGCCGAGCCGCTTGATTGCCCCGTCGATGATGCCTTTCGGGGTTTCGCCTGCGTGGATGACCCGCGCAGTAATGCCGAGGGTCCAAGCCGAAGCGGAAACCAGGAACGCGGTCGAATGGCTGTCATAATGAGCCCAGTCGCCGCTTTTGAGCTTGTCCTCAATCAGTCGATCGGCGGTATCGGCGTCTGGCACCCGCAACAGCGCCTCGGCCAGCACCATCAGCGCCAGACCTTCCTTGGTGGACAGCGCATAGGCGTGCAGGAAGTCCTCGACCCCGCCAAGGCCGCCGCCGCGCGCGCGGATCGCTCCGACCAGACGAGTGGTCCGCGCATCGATCCGGCCCTCGGCTTCGGCTGGACGAGCGGCGGCCGCCAAAAGGCGTGCCGCGATGGCCTCGTCCGCAGGCGCATAGGGCGCGCGGAACGGCGGAATGTCCCAGCTCGCAACCAAAGGGCTTGCCGTCTGCATAGAAAAGAACCTCGAAGCCGGCTCGCGCAGCATAGCGCAGACCGCCGCAATTCTCTCTGCCTGATAAGTCAATCAAGGAACTGCGCGGATAGGGGGCATTGTTATCCTTACCGCCACCCGAGCACCTTAATTTTGCGCTCTTGTCTTGCTCTTTATGGACGCATGTATTTTTCTACGTAACAAGAATGAAATATCACGGATGGCAGACGCATGCGGGTGCGCGCGTTGGGGGAAGGGCTGATGTCATGAGCGTTCGGCGCGCCCTTTGGGCGATCTGCGCGGCCCTGGTGTTCGCCGGCGGCACCGCTGCCAACGCCGCCGAAACCGCCATCAGCTTCAGCCTCGACCGGCCTGTCGACGGCATCGCCGCACCCTTCCTACTGCCGCTCGACCGCGGGTGGTACCGAGCCGCGGGGGTCAATGTCAGCGTTGCGCCGGGCAAAGACATAATCGAGCCGATCACCCGGACGGCTTCGGGCCAATTCGACATGGCCCTTGCCGACATCAACACGCTGATCAAATACCGCGACGCCAATCCCAAGGCGCCGATCAAGGCCGTGTTCATGCTCTACAATCAGCCGACCTATGCCATTATCGGCCGCAAGAGCCGCGGCATCTCCGCCCCGAAAGACCTCGAAGGCAAGAAGCTGGGCGCGCCGACGAACGATCCCGCCGCCGAGCAGTGGCCGGTATTCGCCAAGGTCAACGGGATCGACACCGCCAAGGTCAAGATCGAGAATGTCGCCAAACCGGTGCGCGAGCCGATGCTGGCCGCCGGCCAAGTGGACGCGGTCACCGGCCAGTCCTATTCGGTATTCATTGATCTCAAGGACAAGGGTGTACCGGTAAACGACATATCCGTGATGGCGATGGCCGATTACGGTGTCGCGCTTTACGGCCAAGCGATCATCGTGAACACCGTTTTCGCGGCCAAGCACCCGGAGGCGGTGCGGAATTTCTTGAGCGCCTTCCTGAAGGGCCTGAAGGCCAGTGTCGCCTCGCCGGCGAGCGCGCTCGAGGCAGTACTGACGCGCAATGACGCGCTCAGGAAAGACGTCGAGCGCGAACGGCTCACCATGGTGATTGCGGACAACTTCGTCACCCCGGAAGTGAAAGCCAACGGCTACGGTGCCATCAACAATACGCGTTTCGAACGTGCGGTCCAACAACTCGCGCTCGGGTATCACTTCAAAAGGGCCAAGCCGAAGCCCACCGACGTCTTCGATGCGTCTTATTTGCCACCAGCGGCGGAACGCGCGGTTCGCTGATCGTCAAGCGGCCGGATTGGCTTTGCGCGGCCGGTCGACCACCAATTTCGGCACCCGGCGGGAGTTACCGTAGATCGCATCGCCGATATCGTCGGCCAATTGCTGATAGGCTGTTTGCTCGCCGCCTTCCCGCACATAAACGCCGGAATAGAGATTCGGCAGCTTCGGCAGCGGCGCATCTTCCCAAACGTTCAGGCCACCCGCGGCGGCGACGCTGCGGGCGATCGGCATGACGCCAAGTCCAGCAGCGACGGCAGCGCAGAGGCTGGCAAGACTGGGCCCGGTGAAGACCGCTTCCCAGTTCAATCCAGACGTCTGCAGCGCGGTCGTTGCCACCCGGTGATAAGCGCAAGCCTCGCCGTACGAGACCAGCGGCACAGGCAATTCAAGGTCGAGTTCAGTCGACACCCCACGCACCCATACGATCTCTTTCGCCATTACCTGGTGCGCGTCGGGCGGCGGATTGAGCGATAGTCCGATCACCACATCGAGCCCGCCGCTACGCAGGTCGCGCAACAAAGTGTCGTAGGAAGTGGTACGGACGATGAAACGCACGTCCGACCAGCGCTCGCGAAACCTGGCCAAAGTGGCGGGCAGAAGCGAGGTGACATAGTCGCTCGACGTGCCCACTCGAATCACCGTCTCGGGCCGGGCGCCACTCGCCCCGAGATGCACGATCTGGTCGTTGATCGAGAGCAGGCGGCGCGCATAGCTGACGACGATTTCCCCTTGCGGGGTGAGACTGATGCCCTGGACGCTACGGTCAAATAGCTCGCCACAGAGCAAGTACTGCAGCCGTTTGATTTGTGCGCTGACGGCAGGTTGGGTCAAGCCGAGCAGGACGGATGCCTTGGTAAAACTGCGCAGATCGACGACCGCAACCAAAGTGCGCAGAAGATCCGTTGGTATGTTGGTCATCGATCGTCCTTCGCTCATAACGGCCTCAGCAGGAGCGCGAACATATGTGTACGAACAAACATTCAGCATATCGCATATTCATGCCACGAAAACTCTAACACGTCCCGCCCTACGATCAATTTCGCAGTGATTGAAAATCATTGCACGTCAAACTAGTGCATTATGGTACCAATCGATAGATAACCGACTATGAAATGAACGCGACAAAAGCCCCATTGCAGTGATTTTGCAATCACCTCACTACTATTTGATCCTCTCCAGAATGCTCACGTAATTTGCAACCGCTGTTCCACCCATGTTGAAGACGCCGCCGAGGTGGGCGTTCTTCACTTGTAGATCGCCGGCGCTGTCGGTGAGTTGCATGGCGGTGAGGGCATGCATCGATACGCCGGTCGCGCCAATAGGGTGGCCTTTCGCCTTCAGACCGCCCGACGGGTTGATCGGTAATTTACCGTCCTTCAGGGTCCAGCCTTCCTTGATGGCGATGGCGCCCTGCCCTTCCGGGGTCAAACCCATGGCCTCGTATTCGATCAATTCGGCGATGGTGAAGCAGTCGTGGGTTTCCACGAACGACAAATCATCGAGGGTGAGGCCAGCTTGGGCAAGCGCGCGCTGCCAGCCGAGTGCACAACCTTCGAATTTGAGGATGTCGCGCTTGGACATCGGGAGGAAGTCCTGCACGTGCTCCGCGGCGCGGAAAGCAACCGCCTTGTTGAGCTTGAGCGCAGTCTCGATGTCGGCGAGCACAACTGCGGCGGCGCCATCCGATACCAGCGAGCAATCCGTGCGCTTGAGCGGACCGGCAACGAAGGGATTCTTCTCGCTCTCCGTACGACAGAAATCGTAACCAAGATCCTTGCGTATCTGCGCGTAAGGATTCCCAACCCCGTTCTTGTGGTTCTTGGCTGCGATCATCGCCAAGGCGTCCGATTGGTCCCCCCATTTTTGAAAATAGAGTCCGGCGATCTTGCCGAACACACCCGCAAAGCCTCCATCAATTTCTGCCTCTTCGCGCACGTAGGAGGCCTTGAGCAGGTTGCGGCCGATTTCAGGTCCTGGCGTCGCCGTCATCTGCTCGACGCCGACCACCAGCACGACGCGCGCTGAACGCGCGGCAATCGCCTTCAAGCCCTGCTGCACCGCGGCGGAACCGGTTGCGCAGGCGTTCTCCACCCGTGTGGCGCGCTTGAAGCGCAGATCGGGAGAGGCCTGCAGTACCAATGAGGCGGTAAAGTCTTGCGGCGAGAAGCCAGCATTGAAATGCCCGAGCATGATTTCGTCGACATCCTTGGCCGCGATGCCGGCATCCTTAAGCGCGGCGCCTGCTACCTGCACGATAAGGCTCTCGACGGTCTCGTTCTGGAGCTTGCCGAAGGGGCTGTGGGCCCAACCGACGATGGCTGCAGTCATTGGTGCTCTCCTTGCGCCGGCTCCCCTGCACCGGGCCACCGTCGCGCTCGAATGCCGAACTTTGGTCGCATTACAAAGGGATAAGCCACAATTGCCATATTTCAAGGCGGTAGGCCCTGCGGCTTTGCCTCCTCTACCAAGCTTGGATAGCCTAATGGCGGCGCCTGTGGAACCAATCGTTTCGAAAGGCCGCTCGTGTAAAACCGGACCGCAACCAGTGAATTACCGTTCCAGTAGCCGTTTCCTATTTGTCATCTGTGCGACGCTCGGGCTGGCATTGAGCGGCGCCGTTCGCGCTCACGCCGAAGCCAAGCTGCTCTTTGAAGCTTCAACCGGAAAGGTGCTGCTGGCCGAGAACGCCACCTATCCTTGGTACCCTGCCTCGGTCACCAAGCTGATGACAACGTACACGACGTTGCGCGAGGTGCAGCAACGCAAGATCAGCCTGAATACCTTGATCACTGTAACGCGCGATGCGGCAGCGCAAGAGCCGAGCAAGATGGGTCTCCCGATCGGCACCAGGCTCACCATCGACAATGCTTTGAAGATGATGCTGGTCAAATCGGCGAACGACGTCGCGGTCGCCATCGCCGAGGGAGTCGGCGGCTCCATTCCCAAATTCGCTGACCTGATGAACGCCAATGCGGCGCGACTCGGCATGACGCAGAGCCATTTCGTCAATCCGAACGGGTTGCCGGCGGAACATCACGTCACCTCGGCGCGCGACCTGGGCATTCTCGCCCGCGCGCTGATCCGCGAATTCCCGCAATACGATTACTACTGGCATATCCACGCGATCCGCTACGGCAACCGCATCATCCATAATTACAACCACCTGCTCGACCGCTATCCCGGCGCCGATGGCATGAAGACTGGCTTCATCTGCGCGTCCGGCTTCAATCTGGTGGCATCCGCCACTCGCAACGGCCGCCGCCTGATCGCCGTCGTACTCGGCGCCTATTCCGGCGCCGCACGCACGCTGGAAGCGGCGAAGCTTCTGGAGCGCGGCTTCAACTCGACGCCACTGTCGTGGCTAACGCCGTCGCTCGGCACGGTCGACACCCTGTCGCCGGTCGACGCCCAACCACCCGATCTGCGCGATGAGATGTGCGGACCACATCGTCATCGCCACAAGCCGCCGTCCGACAATGACGATGAGAGCGATGCGGTGGCATCGGCCGATACCAATGGCGGCTCGACACAGGGCTTCATGCTCTCCGCCTTACGGCCAACTAACGGCAAGTTCGCGTTGGGACCGCCGGTCGATACCGAGCCGCCGGTGGTCGTGTTCACCGGACCGGCCGATCATCCCGATCCGCCGCCTGTCATCCGTCATCGTCATCGCGCCAAAAAGAAAGCCGTGCATCACCACAACGCCAAGACGACCAAGCGGCATCACCGGAAATCGAAGACGAAGTCGGCGAATAAATGAGCGGCCCCGGACCAAGATTTGACCGCCGCGAGCCGCCGAGCCCGATTCCGCTGACCGTACTCACCGGCTTCCTTGGCGCCGGCAAGACCACGCTGCTCAACCGTCTCCTCAAAGATCCTGCGCTCGCCGAGACCGCCGTCATTATCAATGAATTCGGCGAGATCGGGGTCGACCATTTGCTGGTCGAATATGTCGGCGACAACATGGTGCTGCTACAGTCGGGCTGCCTGTGCTGCACCATGCGCGGCGACCTCGTCGACGCTATGGAAACGCTCTTGCGCGATCTCGACAATCGCCGCTGCACATTCAAGCGCGTGTTGCTGGAGACGACCGGGCTCGCCGATCCTGCTCCAGTACTGCACACCATGATGGCGCATCCCTATCTATTGCTGCGCTACCGGCTCGACGGCGTCGTCACTGTGGTCGACGCGGTGAATGGCGACGTCACGCTTAACGCGCATGAGGAGGCGGTGAAACAGGCCGCGGTCGCCGACCGTATTGTGCTGACCAAGACCGATCTCACCGATGAACCTCAGCGCGAGCGCGCCATCGAGCGCCTGCATGCGCTCAATCCGGCCGCGACCATTCTCGATGCCGCCAAGGGCGAAGCCACGCCCGACCGGCTGTTGAATTGCGGACTTTACGATCCCGACCGCAAGATTCCCGACGTGAAGAAGTGGCTGGCCGCCGAGGCATATACAGAGCCCCGCCACCATGCTCATCACGGGCACCACGACGATCATGGGCACGACCATGATCATCTCGACCGCAACCGCCACGACACCCACATAAGCGCCTTTGCGCTGACCAGCCACACTGCGATTCCCGCAGGAACGCTGGAAATGTTCCTCGATTTGTTGCGCGCCAATTACGGCGCCAGACTCCTGCGGGTGAAAGGTATCGTCGAGCTTGCCGAAATGCCGGACACGCCGGTGGTGGTGCACGGCGTTCAGCACGTGTTCCACCCGAGCGCGCGACTCGAGCGCTGGCCCGACGATGATCATCGCACCCGGCTGGTGTTCATCACCCGCGATCTGCCCGAGGCCACGGTGCGCGAATTGTTCGAGGCATTTCTCGGCGCCGCCGCCCCCGACCGGCCCGACCGCGCAGCGCTAATCGACAACCCACTGGTGCCGTTCGGCGGCATCGACCGCTGAACGGCTACTTCGAATTCAACCGGCGCGGCGTGAGAGACTCACGCCGCGTTGAGCTTTTGAGTGACACTATGCTCGCCGGCTTCCGGCTCGCCCAGTCCCATGGCGCCGAGCAGGTTTTCAATTTCGAGACGCGCGGTGACGTGTGACATTGTCAGCCGTGTGCCGTGCGTCGTCTCATCGAGATCGTCGACCGCGGTCAAACCTCGGGGAAAGAACTCCCTGAAGATCACCCGTTCAGCCAGACCTTCGACGCAGCGAAAATTGAGCTGCTCCGAAAGCGATTGCAAGGCATCGCCCACCAGCCGCTTGTTGCGCGAATTGAGGCTCGAAAGCCGATTGCGGAGCACAATCCACTCGGTGAAATATTGGTCTGCCTCCCGCTGGCGGCGCACCTCCTCCACCATCCGAGCGTAGCGGCTGGGGCCGGTGATATGGAAGGTCTCGGGATCGACGGTCGCAAGCACGTCAAGATCAACAAAACTGTCGTTGAGCGGCGTGACCAGCGTGTCCGCTATCGAATGGGCCGCTCGCGTGAGCGGGCTTTCGTAGCCCGGCGTATCAATGACGATGAAGTCACACGTTTTCGCCAAGGCGCCGACGGCGGCATCCAGCGCCTGACGACGTGCCCACTCGTCTTGCGCAGCTTCATCGAGGCACACGTGATTTGGAATTTCAAGATTGCGGCCGATGTGTGCAGCCCAGGCGCGCCTGTTCTCGATATAGTGCGTGAAAGTTCGCTGCTGCGAATCGAGATCGATAGTGGCGACGCGCCGACCTGCCTTAATCAACGCGATCGCAATGTTCATTGCGACGGTGGACTTACCCGATCCACCCTTTTCGTTGGCGATGACAATAACGCGCGCAGACGACGGCCAATTCCCAGTTTCAACCGACATGAACATCCTCCGACGTTGGTGTGAGGATTGCGGTGATTTATGTGACGATAAAGATTGATTCTGATTCTTCCCCCTACCGCAAGTGTTCGATCCGATTGCTTCGCGGAAATTTCGCCAGTGTGGCGGCAATGCACACGCGCATATGGCGTGCTGCATGTCTTTATGACTCCCTCAGAGCATCGGGAACTTTGACATCGCAAGCGTCATAAAGCCGATTGTGCTGGAGCGTCGGCCCTCCGTACCGACCCATCGCTGGATGAACCGGCCGCAGGGATTAAGTATGGCGCTGCCCTTCTTGCCGCTTTTCAGGTGAGAGACCGGCCTTGTTGAGCGCCAAGGACTTGCGTCGGCCGTTGGTTCGCCCGATCTTCTGCCTGAATCGCCGGTTCTCCCTGCCGGCACCGGGAAAAGCGTCATGGAACGGATCTGGCTGCGGCACTATCCCCCGGGCGTCGCGGCCGACATTGAGCCGTCGACCTATCCGTCATTGCCGGCGTTGTTCGAGGAGAGCTTTGCCCGCTATGCCACGCGGCCATGTTGCATGTGCATGGGCAAGTCGCTGAGTTATACCCAACTCGACGATGCCTCACGCGGACTCGCCGCCTGGCTGCAAAGCCGCGGCCTGAGGCGCGGCGCCCGCGTCGCGGTGATGATGCCGAACATATTGCAATATCCTATTGCGATCGCCGCCATCCTACGCGCCGGCTTCACGGTGGTGAACGTCAATCCACTTTATAAGCCGCGCGAACTGGAGTTCCAGCTTAGCGATGCCGGTGCCGAGGCGATCGTGGTGCTGGAAAATTTCGCTGCCGTGCTGCAGGAGGCGCTGCCGCACACGATGGTCAAGCACGTGGTCATCGCCAGCGTGGGCGACCTGTTGGGCACCGTGAAGGGCGCACTGGTCAACGGCATGGTCCGCCATGTCAAGAAGATGGTACCGAAATACCGCATTCCGGATGCGATCCGATTCAACGACGCGCTCAATGCCGGACACGCGCTGCCGTTCACACCCGCGGACGTCGCGCCCGACGACATTGCCTTCTTGCAATATACCGGGGGTACCACCGGCGTCTCCAAGGGCGCGGTTCTGCTGCATCGCAATCTGGTCGCCAATGTCTTGCAAGTGGAGGCCTGGCATACGCCGATGTTGGCCGGGCCGCCGCACATTGACCAGACGGTCATCCTTACCGCGCTGCCGCTCTATCATATCTTCGCGCTCACCGCCTGCTTCCTGCTCGGTATCCGCCTGGGCGGCCTGTGCCTGCTGATCACCAATCCGCGCGACATTGGTGGGCTGATCAAGGAACTCGCCAACATGAAGGTGAATGCCCTCCCGGCGGTGAACACGCTGTTTAATGCACTGCTGCATCATCCTGATTTTGGCGAGCTCGACTGGTCCCACTTGAAATATGCGGTCGGCGGCGGCATGGCGGTTCAGAAGTCGGTGGCCGAAGCCTGGATGAAGGCGACCGGCCGGCCAATCATTGAGGGCTACGGCCTGTCGGAAACCTCGCCGGTGCTCACCTGCAATCGCGGCGACATAGATGAATGGACCGGCACCATCGGCCTGCCGATGCCATCGACGGAAATCTCCATCCGCGACGATGGCGGCCATGAGCTGCCGCCCGGCGAAGTAGGCGAGATCTGCGCGCGCGGCCCGCAGGTGATGGCCCGCTATTGGCAGCGACCCGACGAGACCGCCAAGGTGATGACCGCCGACGGTTTCCTCCGCACTGGGGACATCGGCGTGATGGACGAACAGGGCCGCGTGCGCATCGTCGACCGCAAGAAGGACATGATTTCCGTCTCCGGCTTCAAGGTATTCCCGAACGAGGTCGAGGATTTCGCCATGAGCCATGGAGGTCTTTTGGAATGCGCGGTAGTCGGCGTGCCCGATCGGCATTCCGGCGAGGTGCCTAAACTGTTCGCAGTGAAGAAGAAGCCGGAAGTCACTGAAGGCGAGCTGCGCGAATTCTTGAGCAAAGGCCTCGCCGGCTATAAGGTGCCGCGCCACATCGAATTCCGCAAAGAATTGCCGAAGTCGAACGTCGGCAAGATCCTGCGCCGGACCTTGCGTGACGAAGAATTGGGGCATGACGCGTCATGAGCGAGAACCCCAGCGAACCGAGCCCCGCCGACATCATCGCCTTTTGGCGCGAGGTCGGACCTAAACGGTGGTTCGAAAAGCACGAAGATATCGACGCCGAAATAAGTCAGCGCTTTCTCGCTCGCCATGAAGAGGCCGCCGCCGGCACGCTCGCCGCGTGGGAACAGAATGCCGAGGGCACGCTGGCCCTGCTCATCCTGCTCGACCAGTATCCACGCAACATGTTCCGCGGTGATGCGCGCGCCTTCGCCACCGATGAACAAGCGCTCGCCATAGCCAGCCGCGGCGTCCTCAACGGTTTCGACGGCGCCTTTGACGACATGCGCACCTTCTTCTATCTGCCGTTCATGCATTCCGAAGACTTGGCCGACCAACAAAAGGCGATCGCCTTCTATCGCGCGCAGGGCAACGAAGACGGGATTAAATGGGCCGAGTTGCACGCGGATATCATCCGCCGCTTCGGCCGCTTTCCGCACCGCAACGCCGCGCTCGGCCGCGCCACTACACCGCAAGAGAAGGCTTTCCTCGACAGCGGAGGCTTTGCCGGCTAAATCGGCTGGCATGGCTGATTTGGCTGTGCAGGATCTCGCCGTCCGGCTCGGCGACAACGAGGTGCTCAAGGGCGTCTCGCTGCGCGTGCCCGCAGGCGAGGTGGTAGCGCTGCTCGGCGCTTCCGGCAGTGGCAAGACGACGCTGCTGCGCGCTATCGCGGGACTCGAACAGCCGCATGCCGGCAGCATCGCCATCGGCGATCAAGTCTTCTTCGACGCCGCGCGCAATATCGCACTGCCACCCGACCAGCGCGGGCTCGGCCTCGTGTTCCAGACCTATGCGCTTTGGCCGCACCGCACGGTGTTCGAAAACGTCGCGACCGGGCTCACGCTGCGCGGCATGGCACCAAACGACATCAAACAACGGGTCGACAAGGTGCTCGATCAAATCGGCCTCACCAATCTTGCCGATCGCATGCCGGCGCAATTGTCCGGCGGTCAACAGCAGCGCGTGGCGATCGCGCGCGCGGTGGTCTACGAACCGCCGGTGATCCTCCTCGACGAGCCGTTATCCAATCTCGACGCCAAGCTGCGCGAGGAAGCGCGATCCTGGCTGCGTGCGCTGATCACCACGCTCGGCCTGTCGGCGGTGCACATCACCCACGACCAGGTGGAGGCGATGGCGATCGCCGATCGTATCGTTTTGCTCGACGGCGGCACGATCGCTCAAAATGGGCTGCCGACGGAACTTTACAATGAGCCGGCAACACGCGTCTCAGCCGAGTTCATGGGCGTCAACAGCCGGCTGGAAGGCAGACTGGTCGACGTGAGCAACGGCCACGCCACCCTGGACGTGCTGGGCGAGCGCATCATTGGGCTGGCGCGCACCAAGTCGGCCGTCGGCGGCGACGCTGTCGGGATCATTCGTTCGGAGCGCGTGCGCTGCACCGACGCGCCGGGCCCCAACCGGCTGGCGATGACGCTTGAGACGCCAATGTATCTCGGCGAGCGCTGGGAGTTGCCGTTCGCACGCGGGCCGCTCAATGTGCGCGCCTATGCCGACACGCCGCCGGCGCGCGGCGAGCATTATATCGAGTTTCCGCCCGACGCGTTGTGGGTGTTTTAGCCACGGCTGTCGTCGTCCGCGAAGGCGGACGACCCAGTAATCACCGGCCTCCATACCGATCTCTATGCTAATGAGTACTGGATGCCCCCCATTCGCGGGGCATGACAGCGGAGCGTGATGCCAACCATGACCGATTTCCACGGTGTCTTCCCCTATCTGGTCTCGCCGATAGACGGCGCCGGCAAGATCAAGACCGATGTCCTCGGCAAGCTATGCGACGATCTCATCAAGGCCGGCGTGCATGGGTTGACGCCGCTCGGCTCCACCGGCGAATTTGCCTATCTCACGCGCGCCCAGCGCGAGGCGGTGGTCAAGGCCACCATCGAGGCTACCGACAGGCGCGTGCCGGTTGTTGCCGGTGTTGCTTCGACCGCCACCGCCGACGCAGTCGAACAGGCGCAGACCTGGCAGAAGCTCGGCGCTGGCGGCATCCTTGCCGTGCTCGAAGCTTACTTTCCGCTCAAGGATGCGCAGGTCGAAGCTTATTTCCGTGCCATTGCGGACGCGGTCGACATTCCGGTAGTGATTTACACCAACCCGAACTTCCAGCGCAGCGACCTCACCCTCGACGTTATCACGCGGCTCTCCGAACACCCGCGCATCCGCTACATCAAAGACGCCTCCAGCAATACCGGTCGCCTGCTCTCGATCATGAATCGCGCGCCAAAGATCAAAGTGTTCTCCGCGTCCGCGCACATACCGGCGGCGGTGATGCTGATCGGCGGTGTCGGCTGGATGGCGGGGCCGGCCTGCATCGTGCCGCGCGAGAGCGTGCGGCTCTACGAGCTTTGCAAGGCGGGCAAGTGGGACGAAGCCTTGGCATTGCAACGCGACATGTGGCGCATCAACGAAGCCTTCGCCCGCTTCAACCTCGCCGCCTGCATCAAGGCCGGCCTCGAGATTCAGGGCTATGCAGCCGGAGATCCAGTGCCGCCTCAGACACCGCTTTCACCCGACGACCGCAAGGTGGTGGAACGCATATTGGCCGAGGTGAGCAAACTGGAGACGGTTTGATTGTAATTCCGGGGCGCGGCCGGCAGGCCGCGAACCCGGAATCAATAACCCCTGCTGCGGAGTAAAATTCCGGGCCCACCGCTTCGCGGCGTCCCGGAATGACAGCACCCAACCGATTCTTAACAATTCCTTGCTAACCGATCACAATGACGTTGCCGTCCCACGCAACGCGGCCGGCGCGGGATGAAACCGCGCCTCCGGCCGGTTCCGACCTCGCGCCCTCGCCTCCGTCACCGGCGGGGCTGGTTGCGCGCGTCAAAGCCGTCCTCGCCGACCGTAGCGATAGCCGACTGGCGCAGCTCGTTGCCGGCAAGGTGTTCCTGTTGCGGGTCGCCAGCGCGCTTGTCGCCCTGGTCTCGCAGGTGCTGCTGGCGCGCTGGATGGGCCGCTTCGAGTTCGGCGTCTACATCTATGTCTGGACCTGGGTGCTGATGATCGGGTCACTGTCCGACGTCGGTCTTTCCTCAGCGGCGCGCCGCTTCATTCCTGAATATGCCGAGCTTGAGGATCTCGACGGTTTGCGCGGCTTTCTGACCGGCGGCCGCTGGCTGGCGCTTGCGCTGGCAACGGCAATCGCGGTCGTCGGCGCCATCGGCGTGACGCTACTGGAGCCTTGGATCGACAATTTCGCGGTCATCCCGCTTTATCTTGCCTGCGTCGTCATCCCGATCACCGGCGTCAGCGCGCTGCAAACCGGGATTGCGCAATCCTACAATTGGCCACTCTTGTCGCTGGTGCCGTTTTTCATCGGGCGCCAGCTCCTGCTTACGGTGTTGATCGGGGCTGCCTGGTTCTTCGGCTATTCGGTTGACGCGGTGACGGCGATGATCGTCGCCATCGGCGCGACCTGGCTGGTAACCGCCGCGCAATTGATGCGGCTCAACCGCCGGCTCGCCGGCGTCGTGCCGCCCGGACCAAAGCGTTACGCACCGCGCACTTGGCTCGCCACCTCGCTGCCGATCTTGGTGGTCGAGGGCTTTTACCTCATGCTTACTTATGTCGACATTCTCGCGCTCGAGCGCTTCCAGCCACCGGATGAGGTCGCGGTCTATTATGCCGCCGCGCGCATCCTTGCAGTGGTCGCCTTCGTCTATTTCGCTATCGCCGGCGCCACCACCCACAAGTTCACCGAATACTACGTCGCCGGCAACCACGAGCGGCTTGCAAAATTCTTCAACGAGACCATCCGCTGGACGTTCTGGCCATCACTCGCTGCCTGCAGCGTGATTTTAATATTTGGGCGACCACTGCTGTCGCTGTTCGGCCCCGGTTTCACTTCCGGCTATTCGGTAATGTTTATTCTCGCCGTTGGCATGTTGGCACGTGCCGCGGTTGGGCCGGCCGAGCGGCTACTCAATATGCTGGGCGAGCGTAGACAGTGCGCCAGCATCTACGCGCTGGCCTTTGCCATCAATCTCGGTCTTTGCGTTGTGCTCATCCCGCGCCTCGGCATAGAGGGGGCGGCAATGGCGACCTCGACCGCATTGATCGTCGAATCCATCCTGCTCTATCTCGTGACGCGCCGGCGACTCGGCTACCACGTGTTTATCCTGCGCCACGCGGAGCCGTAGTTTGCAAGGAACAGCGTGTGGTCGCAGCCGCCGGACAAACGTCTACTTGCGCTTTTTCCTGTGCGCGTCGCGCGTGCCCCGAAATGACAGAGATGGCAATTACGCCTTCTCGCGCAACAACCTGCGGATCACCTTGCCGGTGGTGGTCATCGGCATCTGGTCGATGAAAACGACCTCTCGCGGATATTCATGCGCGGCGAGCCGCGTGCGCACAAAGCCCTGGATTTCGGTGGCGAGCGCATCGGAGGCCGCAGCTCCAGACTTCAAGACGATGAACGCCTTGACGATCTCGGTGCGGACCGGATCGGGCTTGCCGACCACGGCGGCAAGCGCCACCGCCGGATGCCGTAATAGGCAATCCTCGATCTCGCCGGGGCCGATGCGGAAGCCGGATGATGTAATGACGTCGTCGTCGCGGCCGACGAACGTAATGTAACCCTCTTCGTCGGTGACGCCCTGGTCGCCGGTGGTCATCCAGTCGCCGATGAACTTGTCGCGGGTCGCTTCCGGCCGGCCCCAGTATTCTAGGAACATCACCGGATCCGGCCGCTTCACCGCGATCTGGCCGATCTCGCCGGGTTTGAGCACGTTCCCGTCGCGGTCGATCACCGCCACCGTATGGCCGGGCACCGGCTTGCCCATGGAGCCGATCTTGAGCAGGCCGAGCTGGGCGCAGGAGCCGACCACCAGATTGCATTCGGTCTGGCCATAGAATTCGTTGATGGTGAGCCCGAACGCCGACTGGCCCCATTCCAACGCCTCAATGCCGAGCGACTCGCCGCCCGAGGCGACGCTGCGCAGCTTGAAATCATAGCGCCCGTGCGGGTTCGCCACCGCGCGCATCATGCGCAGCGCGGTGGGCGGGATGAAGGCGTTGCGTATCTCCGCCTTCACCATCAGCGCAAAGGCTTCTTCCGGATCGAACTTCTCGACCTTGCGCGCCACCACCGGCACGCCGTGATAAAGGCTCGGCAATAGCACATCGAGCAGACCGCCGGCCCAAGCCCAGTCGGCTGGCGTCCAGTAGCGGTCGCCGGTTGTCGGAAACGGAAAGTGCGGTAGCTCGGCGCCGGGCATGTGGCCTAGCAGGACGCGATGGCCGTGCAGCGCGCCCTTCGGATTGCCGGTGGTCCCGGACGTATAGATCATCATTGCCGGATCGTCGGCCGCGGTATCGACGGCTGCGAAATCGGACGATGCTCGCGCGAGCTCATCGGCGAAACTCAAGGCGCCGTCGCCCGCGCCGTCGACCGACAGGACGCAAGCGAGATCCGGCACCTCGTTGCGCACGTCGTTGAGCTTGGCGAGCCCCTGCGCGTTGGTCAGCACCGCCTTGGCGCCGGAATTCTGCAGCCGATAAGAAAGCGCATCCGGCCCGAACAGAACCGCGATCGGCAGCGCTACCGCGCCAAGCTTGTAGATCGCGACATGGGCGGCGGCCACTTCCGGCGCCTGCGGCATAAAGATGGCGACGCGGTCGCCGCGCTTGATGCCATGCGCGCGTAAGGCATTGGCGAGCCGGTTGGAGGTCTCGCGCAATTGTCCGTAACTGATTTCGTCGAAGCGTCCGTCCGCCCCCATATGCACGATAGCGAGTCGGCCAGGATCCGCCGCGGCCCAACGGTCGCAAACATCGACGCCAATATTGACGCGCGCCGGCACCTGCCAACGGAAAGCGCGGTAAACCGCATCGTAGTCGCAATTATCCGAGTTGGGCAGCATCGCCATGCGCCGTAAACCTATTCAGCGCGCGCTGAAAGGTCCAGCGTCTTCTCACGCCGCAAACTATTCGTAGAGAGCCAATAGTGAGATGAAGCTTCACGAAAGAAAAGCTTAATCCGACTGTGGCAATTGTAGGTTGGGGGCCATTGGAAATGCGTGAAAGGAATTCACGATGAGTATCTCGGCAGTCAGCTCAAGTCACACGGCACCGGTCACGCCGGAGCGAGCGGAAGGTCCGGGTCCGGACCGCGACGGCGACAGCGACAACGCCGGCGCCGTGCAGACCCAGACGCAGGCAGCGACCGCGTCCGGCACGGGCGACGTGGTCGACAAGACGGCCTGATATTGTTGCCGTAAGAACGCGAAGAACCCGGCCCTGGCGCCGGGTTTTTCCTTTGGTACGTGCTGTCACCCGAATGCCGTCGTCGTCTGCGCGCACGACGCAACGCGCGCGGCAGATGCTCGTGCAAGCACTTCAGTAGTGCGGCGTCTGCGAGCGGTGAACACCGCCGGTCATGTCGCTCTCACGACCGTTGCGCTGCATCCCGACCCGGCCAGTCCGCGAATGCGCGCGCACCGGCGCAAAGTCGCGCGTCACATGCTCGACCATTTGGTGGCGAGCGATGTTTGCGCTCTGCTCCCATCCACTCAGGATACGATAGGGCGATGGCCGCAGTTGAAAGCCGTATTGGGCCGCCGCCACACTCGGGCAGGCGATCACCAGAGTCAGAGCGATTCCAATCTTCATCGCTTCCTCCCCTATGCCCCGGCAGGGGGATGAATCAGATTGGAACGCTGTTCGCGCCTACCGTCAACTGCTTTTGCGCATGGGTCGGGGCTCTCTACGCCAGCCGGTTACCGCTCTTCATCCGGTTTTTTTGCACCGCGGCAAGAGTTAACCTTTCGGCTTGGCTGGCTCTGCCAAGATCAGCGACCAGAACACTTTGTATTTCGACGTCGGCGCGTAGACAGCGGCAATGCCCATGCGAGTAGCGCCGGCAAGCAGCATATTGGACTTGTGCTCAGGTGACTCGCGCCAGCCTGAAAAGGCCTGCGCTAGCGTGTGATAGCCCGCGGCGATGTTTTCCGCCGCCCGCTCGGCGTCATAGCCGGATCCCTTCAGCCGCGCTGCGAACGGCTTGGCAACATGGTGACTGAGCTTGTTGCGGGCGGCCATGGCCCGGGCCTGCGCCTTCGCAATTTGCATCAGGGTCGGATCGAGCGTGACCGCCGGCAGCCCGCTGTTGGCGCGGTAGCCGGAGATCATTGATGCGGCCGCGGCTGCGTCGAGTTGCGCATTCGGGCGCGCCAAGTCGCGACGAAAACTGGGCTCGTCCTTGGGCACATAGGTACCGGCACAGGCCGTGAGCGCGACCAGGGCCAGCACAGCCAGCAGCGGGCGGCATTTCATCAAAGACGCAATCCTCGATTCGTGAGCGGGCCGCCGAACAGGCCGACCGATCGTGGCCAATTGGTGGTGGAGCGACATTTCTCCCCGGGCTGGACTACGCGATTCGCGCATCATCGACCCACCGCGCGGCATTCCATCTTCACGTGCCAAACAGCCCCGCGTTCGTCCCGCGGGCTGCAACTGGCAAACCCACCTCACCTTGAGCGGAGAAAGACATAGCTCCACCGCCCGTATTGTTTGGCGGGAGCCGGGTTCGCCCGTGTTCCTCTTTCCCTTACCGCATGAATGAAGGTGATGGAGCGCCGCGTGGCGCAACCGCTCTCACACGCGCTACTTCGCCTTCTGCAGCGCCTGCCAGATACGCGCAGGAGTTGCCGGCATGTCGAGCTGTGCGCCTATAGGCAGGACATCGAGGATGGCATTGATCAGCGCGGGCGGCGCTGCGGTGGTGCCGGCCTCGCCGGTGCCCTTAACGCCCAGTGGGTTGGTCTGGCAGGCAATCGGGAAATGCTCGACTTGGATTGGTGGCACCGTATCCGAGCGCGGCATCGCGTAATCCATGAACGAGCCGGAGACGAGCTGGCCGCTTGAATCGTAGATCGTGTCCTCGCTCAGCGCCTGGCCGAGACCCTGCGCCACGCCACCATGCACCTGACCGGTGACGATGGTCTCGTCGAGCAGATTACCGCTGTCGCCGACCGCGATGTAATTGACGATCTCGATGGCGGCGGTTTCGGGATCGATCTCCACCTCCGCGACGTGGCAGCCATTGGGAAACGACGGCGGCAGCTTGGCCTTGGCCGTGGTGTCGAGGCTTTCCGGTATGACCCCCTGGTGCTGAAGTTCTTTCGCTCGTGCGGCCACCTCGAACAACGAGACCTCGCGGGAAGAATTCTTCACCCGGAACCTGCCGTCGGCATAGTCGATATCCCCTTCACCTGCCTGCAGCAGCATGGCGGCGACGCGCTTGGCCTTTTCGATCACCTGATCGGCGGCAATCGCGATGGCGCCACCGGTCATCATCGCCGAGCGCGAGGCCACCGCACCGAACCCGGGCACGTCGCGGTCGGAATCGCCGCTGGTGACAGTGACGAATTTCGGCGCGATACCGAGCCGGCGCGCGGTCACTTGACCGAAGACGGTCTGATGCCCTTGCCCGCTGGCGCCGGCGCCGATGCTGACGGTCACCGCCTCGCCGCCAGAAAAGCTTATGCGCGCGGGCTCTTCCGGAAAGGCCCCGGCGATTTCGAGATAGCAACCGAGACCGATGCCGCGAAGTTTGCCACGCCTTCTGGCCTCCTTCTTCCGCTCAGCGAAGCCGGCGTAATCGGCAGCCGCCAATGCACGCTCGAACATTCCGGGAAAATCACCGCTGTCGTAGGTGTTCCCGAAGGGTGTGGTATAGGGGATTTTCTCCGGCGCAATCAGATTTCGTCGGCGAAGTTCGGCCGGATCGATCCCCATCTGGTCAGCCGCGGCGTCGATCACCCGCTCCATCAGATAGCTCGCTTCCGGACGGCCGGCGCCGCGATATGGACCGGTCGGCACGGTATTGGTGAACACACAACGCGCGTTCACTTGCGCCAGCGGAATGTCGTAGAGCGTCGGCAAACAGCCGGCGATATGCAGCGTAACGATGAAATGTGCGATGGCGGTGAAATATGCGCCGGTATTGCCAAGGCCATTGACCCGCAACGCGAGGAAGCGGCCGCGCTTGTTGAGCGCGAGTTCGACGATCCAGAACGAATCGCGCGCTTGGTTGTCGGTGACGAAGGCTTCTGAGCGCGTCGATACCCAGTGCACTGGCCTGTCGAGCGCGCGCGCGGCATGCAGCAGAGCGGCGTATTCCGGATAGGTGGCGCCCTTCATGCCGAATGCACCGCCGACATCGTCGTCGACCACGTGCATCTTGTCCGGCATTACGCCCATAACGCCGGCCATGTGTGCGCTCATGGCGCCGACCGCCTGTGTGCCGCAGCGCAACGTGAAGCGCTGGGTTGTCGCGTCGTATTCGGCGGTCGCCGTACGCGGCTCGAGCGAAGCGACGACCAGACGTTGATTGATCAGTTCAACTTTGACCACATGTGCGGCTTCTGCGAAGGCCCGGTCGAGTGCGGCCTGCTTCTTGCCGTCGGGATCGGGCGGCGCGGTCCAGTCGTAGCCGATATTGCCGGGCGCCTCCGGCCAAAGTTGCGGCGCTCCCGGTGCCGCAGCAGCGCGCAGATCGGTGACTGGATCGAGCGGCTCGTAATCGATCATCACCTGCTCGCCGGCCTCCTGCGCGGCGGCGACGGTATCGGCTACGACAACCGCGACGGGTTCGCCTACATGCATCACGCGCTCGCCCGCCAGCACCGGGCGATGCGGCGAAACCGGCAGCTTGCCGCCGCGGCCGGGAATTGGATGACCGTGCGAGATTGAATGATAATGCGATTCGGCAAGATCAGCGCCGGTGAGCACTGCCTTCACACCCTTTGCCTGCCTGGCCGCCGTCACATCGATATGCGTAATGCGAGCGAAGGCGTGGGGCGAGCGCACGAAGTAGGCGGCTAGCGCGCCGTCCGGTTTGGCATCATCACCGAAACATCCAGTGCCCTTGAGTAACGGATCATCTTCGACGCGGCCGTGCCAAGCAGATGGTTTGGCGCCGATGGAAATATTCATTATGAGACCTCCGGGAAATTCAAAAAATCAAATCCGGTCCTTGATGCCGGCCTTGGCGTAAAGGTCGTTGATGTGCTCCTTCACGCTTGGATCAGTCGTGTCGCGTTCCGGCACTTTGGCCCAGCCAACCTTGCTGAGCGCAAATTTTGCCATTTCCTCATCCTGCTGCGACGTACCGCCAGAAATGCCAAAGGCGCCGACCATCTCGTCGCCCTTGAATACCGGCGCGGAGCCGCCGCTCGCCGCAATGCGGCCGTTAGTCAGTGCGGCGAGGCTGATCAGCAACTGCGGATTGCGCTCCTTGAACCATTGCTGGATCACAAGACCGTCTGGAAAGCGCGGGCTCATGGAGCGCATCGCGGCCACCGTGAAGGCCTTGGCGATCGCCGTCTCCGGGGTGATAAAGCCGGCGGCGTCCATACGCTCAACCGCGATCAGGTGGCCCTCCGGACCGACCACCGCGATCGAGACCGGCGCGCCCATTTCTTCGGCCTTTTCGATCACCGCTTTGATGAATTCGCGGCATTCCACTGCCCGTAGCTTCGCCATTCAGCCCTCCTTCCGCACCATCCCATTAAACGTTTCTTAACCAATCAAGCCCGCGCAATTAACTGCAAAACAACGGGTTAGGGAATACCAAGGTGTGCGGTTCGAACGCGATCATGAGCAAGATATTGCCCAAGCTATCCGTACCACGACACTGGCGGCTGGCGGTGTGGATCGGCGGCGGTGTGCTGCCGGGGACCTTCGCAATGTACCACTATGTGGCGCCGTTCGATGCCTGGATCGGCAAGGCCTTTACGCCGCTCCATTCTGCCGCGTTCGCTTTCGCCACCGCAATCGTGGCAACGGCCGCCGCATTTGTTTTGCTCGGCCGGCGCATGCAATTGCACAGTATCCGAATGCGAATCGCGCTCGACAACATGTCACAAGGCCTGTGCATGTTCGACGGCAATGAACGGCTGGTCATATCCAACCAGCGCTACCGGCAAATGTACAATCTGCCCACCGAGATAACAAAGCCTGGCACGTCACTCGTCGAATTGCTCGAACACCGTATCGCCAGCGGCAACTTCGCCAGCGACCCTGATAATTATCGCCGTGAGTTACTGGCCTCGTTGGCGCAAGGCCATAGCACCACGACAGAGGTCGTCTCGGCCGATGGCGCAGTCGTCGTAGTCATCAACCGGCCGATGACCGGCGGCGGCTGGGTAGCCACCCACGAGGACATCACCGAACGCCGCAATGCCGCGCGCGAGCGGGCCCAGATGCAAGAGCAGCAGGAACGCCGTACGGCCATCGAGCAGGCCATCATGAGTTTCCGTCAACGGGTGGAAAGTCTGCTGCACACCGTCGTCGACGGCGCCATTGCCATGCGCACGACCGCCACCACATTATTCGCGAATTCGGGGCAGACTTCAAAGAGCGCTGAAGGTGCGGTGACCGCATCCAACGACGCTTCCACCAACGTAGAAACAGCAGCCGTCGCTGCCGACGAACTTGCCGGCTCGATCGACGAGATCGGCCGACAGCTTTCGCTGACAGCGAACATCGTGCGCACGGCGGTGGTGGAAGCGCGAGATACCAATCAGAAAATCACCGTATTGGCCCTGGCCGCGCAGCAGATTGGCGACGTGATCAATTTGATCCGCACCATCGCCGGACAGACCAACCTCCTGGCGCTAAATGCGACCATCGAAGCCGCGCGCGCCGGAGAAGCCGGCAAGGGCTTCGCGGTGGTCGCTTCCGAAGTGAAATCGCTTGCTGTGCAGACGGCCAAGGCGACCGAGGACATTGCCAAGCAGGTCACTGCGGTGCAGGAAGCGACATCCGCCGCGGTCGCGGCAATCGGCCGCATCGCCGGCCGCATGCAGGAGATCGACGACTGCGCCACCGCCGTATCGGCCGCAGTCGATCAGCAGAGTTCGGCAACGTCGCAAATTTCACAGAACGTCGCCGGCGCCGCTGGCGGCGCCAAGCTTGTAGTCTCGGTGCTCGGCGAAGTGGCGGGGGCCGCTACCGACACCCGCCGCGCAGCTGAGAGCGTGCTCACTGCCTCGCAGGCGGTTGAATCGGCGGCCGCCGAGCTGCGCAACGAAGTCGAGGGATTCCTCGACAGCGTCGCAGCCTAAGGCTTATTTCGGGCTCTTTTCGCCCTCTCAAAATTGAGATTTGTCATTGATTTAAAACCGTATCCGCGCGTAACGAAAATCTGATATGCGCAACTCAAGATTTACTGCATGAACGCGTGCGCTCATTTAGTTTGCGGCGAAACGGGCACATCAGATTTTCAGGCGGAGAGACGAATGCGGTTGGGTTACTTCACAATGCCGGTTCATCCAATAGGGCGCGACTGGTCGCAGACCCTGCGCGAGGATCGCGAGGCGATCATTCTGGCGGATAAGCTTGGGTTCTATGACGCCTTCGTCGGCGAGCACCTGACCGACACCTGCGAGAACGTCACCAACAGCACGCTGTTCCTCGCCACACTCATCCATTCGACCAAGACTATCAAGCTCGCTTCTGGCACCACCAATTTGTCTCAGATGCATCCGGTGGTGATAGCGGCCAACGCGGCGATGTTCGACCATCTGGCGCAAGGGCGTTTCATCCTCGGCGTTTCCGCCGGCGCTTTGACATCTGACGCCGAGGCGCTCGGCATTCTGGACGAGGACCGCAACAAGATCTTCGCGGAAGCGATCGACGTCATCCTGGCGATCTGGGAGCGCGACCCGCCCTACAGTATCAATTTCCTCGACAATCGCTTCAAGGTGGCGATCGAGCGCGTGCCCGCGCTCGAACTTGGCGTTGGCATCATGCCCAAGCCGTTTCAGAAGCCGCGGCCGGAAATTGTCGGCACCGTGGTGGCGCCGTTCTCACCGGGCGTCGTGCTGATGGGCAAGCGCGACTTCCATCCGCTGTCGGCCAACTTCCTCCTTGTCAAGCATCTAAAATCGCATTGGCAGAACTACGCCAAGGGCAAGACCGAAGCCGGTGAGAAGGCCAACATCACTGACTGGCGCGTCGCGCGCACCATCTTCGTCGCCGACGACGACAAGACCGCCGAGCGCTACGGCAGAGCCGACTCGAAAAGTCCGTACCGGTTTTACTTTGAGCAGATGCGCGCCAAGATGAAGCGCGGCAACCGGCTCTACGTGTTCAAGAGCCATAAGGAGCAGCCGGACGAGGAGATCACCGACGATTTTGTCATGGACAACTGCGTATTCCATGGCTCGGTCAACAGGGTGGTTGACCAGATCCTAGCAATGCGCGAGGAGACCGGCGACTTCGGCGAATTGGTCTATGCCGGGATGGACTGGGTTGATCCTGATTTGGCAAAGCGCTCGATGCAATTGATGGCGGAAGAGGTGATGCCGCGCGTCAACGCCGCCATCGGCAAGAGCGCGGCGGCGGAGTGACCTTCTCTTTACCTCCACCTGAAAGGGGGAGGTCGGACGGCGAAGCCGTCCGGGTGGGGGTCACTCATGGCATGCTCGTTTGGAATGTTCGCGCTCTGGAAGGCCCCCCTCCCTGGCCCTCCCCTTTCAGGGGGAGGGAACGCAAGGGACAACTCTTTGCTCAACCCGTAAACGTCCCTTCAACAAGCCGCGCCACCGTCTCGGCGCCCTGGTCGAGGTCGTCTACCGGAACGCAGGCCGCCACATAACGGTCCGGCCGCAACAACAGCACGTGATCGGCAAAGCGGGCTAGCCGGTTGTCGGCTGCGCCCAACGCCCGCACGCCGATGATGCCCTCGGGCAGCGAAGGCTCGGTGCCGTCGGGCCGCATCACCACGCAGCGAAACATGAAGGGTGCCCAGGCGCTCGACGACAGCGCTTTCAGCGCGACATCGGGTCGATTGCTATGCACCAACAGCGCAAAGCCACGGCCGAGCACGTCGTCGAGCAGCACCTCGCTCATGTCGTTCGTGAGCACGCGCGGCTGCGGCATCATGCGGCCAACCAACGTGTTCTTGGCACCCGCCGCGTCCGGCACAATGAAGCCTTGCGCGAAACGTGGCGGCGGCTTGAATTTCATCTGCGCGATGTGGTCGCGCGCTTTGGGAAACAGTGACAACAAGCGGAAGCCGTATTCGAGCGCGAAGGCCGCGAGCGCGCTCGGTGGCCGCATGACCCGGCCGATGTCGAGCGCGAACTCAATCATACTCCAGGCATGGTCGCGGCGCTCGGGCTCGTAGGTCGCCATCAGCTTGGGGCCGAGTTGGCCCTGCACGACCGCGGCCAGTTTCCAGGCTAGATTGCTGGCGTCGCGCACGCCGCTGTTCATGCCCTGGCCGGCGAAGGGCGGCGTCAGATGGGCCGCGTCGCCCGCCAGGAACACGCGGCCTTGCGACCAGCGGTCGGCGACACGGGCATGAAACGTATAGACCACTGTGCGTACGATCCGGCTCTGCGGCGCGGCCTCGTGCGTTTCCAGCAACTGCCGCACCATGGCCGGCGCCAGCAGGTCGGCATCGGTTTCGTGGTCGTGCAGCATGAATTCATAACGACGGGTCAGGTTTGGGCCCGGCAGCGCGATCGTCGGCCGCTCGGGATCGGACCATACCTTGGTATGCGGAGAGGTTACCGGCGAGTCCTCCAGATCAATAATCAGCCAGCGCTCGCGGAAGGTCGAGCCGGATAATTCGATACCAAGCGTGCGACGCACGAAGCTGGACGCGCCGTCGCTGGCGACGAGATAATCGCAACTCAGATCGAGCGCACGGCCTGCCGTCCGCAGACGCAACCGTACACGTTCCTCTATGTCTTCGAACCCAACCAGTTCATGGTTGAACAGCGCGCTGACATGCGGAAAGCGCGACAGTGCCTTGTGCAACTGCGCTTCGAAGATCGGCTGGCTGAAGGCGTTACGGCGCGGGAAGCCGTAGGGCTGCTCGGTCGGTTGCACCTTGGCGAACAGCCGCCCGCGTGCCGAGTAATAGTGCGAACCGTAGCCGGGCACGGTTTGGGCCATCACCTCGTTCACCAGACCGGTGGCCTGCATGGTACGCAGCAACTCGTCGTCGATGGAAACCGCGCGCGGCTCATGCACGGTGGCTGCATTGCGTTCGATCAGCACGCAGGCGATACCGTAGACGCCCAGAAGATTGGCGAGTGTCAGCCCGGTCGGGCCGGCACCGACAATAGCAACAGGGAAATGCGCGTCCGGCAAAACGGTCGAAAGGCTCAATGCGCCGGCGGCAGCCGCGACGAAGTGATCGCGGCGGTCGGCGTCGGGGTAGGCCCACCGGTGGCTAATGCCTCCGATGAACCGGCGCCCCGGGCAACGGCATTGGCGACGTCATTGCTCGAAACCGGCATCGGTGGCTTGCCGCCCGGCAGAACGACGACACGCGTGCCCACCTGGACGCGGCTATAAAGATCCTCAATGTCCTCGTTGAGCAATCGGATACAGCCCGACGACACGAACTTGCCGATGGTCGAAGGCTGGTTGGTGCCGTGAATGCGATAGAGCGTGTGGCCGAGATAGAGCGCGCGGGCACCGAGCGGATTGCCCGGACCGCCGGCCATCATGCGTGGCAAATAGGGTTGTCGCTCAATCATCTCCTTGGGCGGGAACCAGTCCGGCCATTCCTTCATCCTCGAGATGCGCTCGTTGCCCGACCAGGTGAAGCCGTCGCGGCCGACGCCGATACCGTAGCGCAACGCCTTTTTGTGGCCGAGGATGAGATAAAGGTAGGTATGGCCCGTATCGATGATGATGGTGCCGGCCGGCTCCTTGGTCTTGAAGTCGACGAGCTGGCGCTTCAGGTTCGGTGGCAATTCTTTGGGCTGACCGGTCTCCGGCTGGTCCTCCGGGGGAAGGGTCATCACACTTTCGGCGGCGGCCGCTTGCGGATTCACCCGCTGGCCCGCTCCGACTTGACCCGCTCCAACTTGGCCCGGCGGTCGGATCGCGTCCGGCTCGGCTTGTACCTGCGGCGCGCTCACATGGGGCGGTCGGGCAAAAGCCGGGGGCGGCGGGGCCGGCTCCTGGCTGCCGAAAAACCAGGCCCCGGGCGGCAGCAGGCCGCCAGAATGGGAGGGGTGCGCGCGGGTCTGCGCGAAAGCCGGCAGCGCCGTCACCAGAGCTAACAGAAAAGCACCAAAAAATCGGAACATTGTTCACCCGTAGCGGCTTTTTCGGGGGACGCCTACGCCAGAGGCGCGTTGACATTTGCCCGGTGATCGCGGCGCATTCAAGACAGTCAATAGACTGAAAACGTACTCAATTGGTGTATGGGCGGCGCTTCATATTCCGTCACGGACCGCAATGACAGTAGAATTAGCGGTATCGTGATGGTGGCAAGTATCCGAGCGATCCAGAAATCATCGTTACATGCCTGCAAAATCGGATTGATTGTTCAATTATCAGCCAATCCAGGCCAGGGCCCCGTCCGGAGCGGTCGGCCATGCACCCGCATGCGGCGGCCATCGGTACGATGATCCGACCCTAGCGGTGGGTCCCTAACATTGGCCCATCCGCATCCGGCATCAGGCGGGAAAGATGCGACTTTCGGGCTTTGAGAAAAGTCCATAGTCGTTGCCTGTAGTCCTTTGCCACGGCGTCGCGGACAGACGGGCGTGCTGCAAGGGCGCCCCGCCATGCATTGACCCTCGGCAGCGCAGCCAGCACGCCGAAATCTCCGATCCGATCGAACACGTCGAAGTAGCGAAATACCGGCCCAAACACCGCGTCGACCAAGGAAAAGCATGCGTCGTCGAAATAAGGTCCGGCGGCAGTTCGCCGCTCGAGCTGCGCGAACTTTCCGGCAAGCATTTCAGCTTTGGCCTCAAAAGCTGTCGCCTCGGACGCCGTGTAGAACCCCGCGATATCATTGAGCACTGCGGAGCCGAATTCGATCCAGGCGCGGTGCTCTGCCCGCGCCAGAGGATCGGAAGGATGCAGCGGATGGGGCTGCGTATCCTCCAGATATTCGAGAATGGCGATGCTCTCAAAGATCGTCCTGTCGCTTACCCTTAACGCCGGTGTCTTGCCCAGCGGCGAGATATCGGTGAACCAGTCTGGCTTGTTCGCGAGATCGACGTCGATGCGATCGAACGGAACCGATTTCTCGGTGAGCGAAATTACCGCCCGCTGCACATAGGGGCAAAGGTGATGGCTGATGAGCATGAGCTCAGTCATGACCGCTCTCTCACTGGAAGCCAATAGATGCTAATACATTGATGTTAATGCATCTGCATCTAAATGTCAAGCTTGATGCATATGCATGAATTTGTACACTGCCGACATGAGCGGGAGCCCAAGCAAAACAGTCGTTCGTGTGTGGGCGCGCATGGTTAGGGCGCAGCAACTGGCGCTGTCAGCGATCGAGCGCGAATTGAAGGCGGCCGGTCTGCCGCCCCTCGCCTGGTATGACGTGCTGCTGGAGGTCGAACGCGCGGCGACGGCGTGCGGCCGTTCGAGTTGGAGCGCGCCTTGCTACTCGCGCAGTACAATCTGTCGCGCCTTATCGACCGGATCGAGCGTGCCGGATACGTGGAACGGCGGGCCTGCGAGGAGGATGGCCGTGGCCAGCTGATCGCCATTACGGAGCGCGGCAAGGCGATCCGCCGGAAGATGTGGCCGGTTTACGCCAAGGCGATTGAGACGGCTGTCGGCCCCCACCTCTCGGCCAAGCAAGCAGAATCTCTCGATGGTTTGCTGGGGCTGCTGATCGAAGGTAACAGTAGCGGGTGAAACAGAGCCAGTGACGTAGGCTTCGGGATCCGATCGCGGCCTCCTAACCCTTGTCGCCCTGCTCCGCCAGCACCTGCTTGGCGACCCGGTGGCAATCGACTGCTACGGGAAAACCGCAATAGACCGCGATATGGCGCAGGATGGCTGATAGTTCATCCTTGGTCAGCCCGTTGCGCATGGCGCCGCGGAAATGCGCCTCAAACTCGTGCATGCGGCCGAGGCAGGCGATCATACCGAGATTGAGGATGCTGCGGTCGCGGGCTCTAAGCCGCTCGTCGCCCCACACCGCCCCCCAAGCGTATTCGGTGAGGAGCGCCTGGAAATCGCGGCTGAAGTCGTCGGTGTTGGCGATGGCGCGATCAACATAGTCGTCGCCCAGCACCTTGCGGCGCATCGCCATGCCACGATCGTAACGGGTCTGATCCATCGTCATTCGCTTCCCTCCCAGGTTTAGACGGCACATATCGCCGGTTTCGGGCCCATGTTGACAGGAGAGCACCGATTTCGTCCATTCCGCCCCGGCAAATCCACGGATAGGTTTCGGGCATGAAGGTGGCCATTGTCGGCGGCGGTATTTGCGGGCTCTCGCTCGCGCTCAATCTCAAGCAGCGCGGCATCGAATGTTGCATCTACGAGCGCGCGCCCGAGATCAAGGAACTCGGCGTCGGCATAACCGTGCTGCCCCACGCCATGCGCGAGTTCACCGCTCTTGGCATGGGCGACAAACTGCTCGCCACCGGCATCGAGAACCGCGAGAGCCGCTTCTTCAATCGCTTTGGGCAGCTCATATACAAGGAGCCGCGCGGCAAGTTTGCCGGATACCAATACCCCGAAGTCGGCATTCACCGCGGCAAGCTGCACTTGATTCTTTATGAGGCGGTGCGCGAAGCGCTTCCGGCATACGCCATTTGCACGGACCATGAATGCACCGCGGTGGAGCAGGATGAGCGCGCCGCCACTTTGCATTTCAAGCGCACCTCGACCGGCGAAACGCTCAAAAGCGAAACTGCCGATGTGGTGGTTGCCTGCGACGGCATCAATTCGGTGATCCGCAAGCAGTTTTATCCCGACGATCACGTCGTGTTTTCCGGCATCAACACCTGGCGCGGGGTGACCCGACACAAGCCCATCCTGGGCGGGCGGACCTATATGCGGGTTGGCTCGATCCTCACCGGCAAGCTGGTGATCTATCCAATCGTCGACGACATCGACGGTAAGGGCAACCAACTCATTAACTGGATGGCCGAAATCCAGCGTGACACCACAGACGCCAACGATTGGAACAAGCAGGGCAACCTGGACGACTTCTTCCCGATTTACGAAAGCTGGCGCTTCGACTGGCTGGACGTGGCACAGATGATCCGCGACGCCGACCAGATCCTGGAATATCCGATGGTCGACAAGGACCCGATCGGCACCTGGACCTACGGCCGCGTCACCCTTGCGGGCGATGCCGCGCACCCGATGTATCCGCGCGGTTCCAACGGCGCGGCGCAGTCGGCAATCGACGCCCGCACGCTGGCGGATTTCCTGCGCAGCACTGTCGATCCGCGCGACGCGCTCAAGGCCTACGAGGCCGCCCGCAGCGGTCCCGCGGGACGCGTGGTGCGCACCAATCGCGAGCATCCACCTGATTTCATCAACATCAAGGTCGAGGAACTGGTCGGCGACAAACCGTTCGATGACCTCGACAAATACATCACCCAGGATGAGTTGCGGGCACTGTCGGAGAATTACAAGCGCATCGCCGGTTTCGCACTCTCGGACGTGGGGCGGGGCGGATAAGGACTTAGCCCGTTCCCATAGCCCACCATACACGCTGGAGGCGAAGGGCGCCGGTTATACCCGGGTTACAAAAGATCGAAAACTCAATACGTTAATGCCGGCCGCCGGAGCCGCACTTGGGTCAAACCTCCTTCCCTCCGGGCACAGGATTCGCCACCCTCGTGCGTTTAATGACCAAGACCGGGGCTATAATGGATTGGCTTTCCCGATGGCGACCGCCGCACCGCAATGGATGACAGCGACGAAGCGCTCATGGCCCTGGTCGCAAAGGGCGACCAGCGCGCCTACCGTCTGCTCACAGGCCGCCATCTGCCGGCCATGCTCAAACTCGCCCGCCGGATCCTCGGCAATGCGGCCGATGCCGAGGAAGTGGTGCAGGAGGCCATGCTGCGGGTATGGACCCATGCCCCGCGCTGGCAGCCCCTGGCGGCGTTTCGCACCTGGCTCACGAGGGTCGTGGTCAATCTCTGCCTCGACCGCAAGCGGCGGGCACCATGGGTCGCGCTGGAAGCCGCTGGCGAAATTGTCGACACGACGCCCGACGCCGCCGAGCGGTCGGAGACCGACGAGCGCGAACGGCTGGTGGCAAGCGCCATCGAGAAACTGCCGGCGCGCCAGCGTACCGCCATCGTCCTCACCTACAACGAGGGGCTGAGCAATGCGCAAGTGGCAGAAATACTCGATACCACCGTCTCCGCGGTGGAAACTTTGCTGATGCGCGGCAAGCAGAACCTGCGCCGTACACTGGGAACCCTGATTGACGAGGACTAGCGTGATGATTACCGAGTTGTTGCAGACCTTTCTTGACCGCCATGGCGCCGATCCGGCGCGTTGGCCGGCGCACGAGCGCGCCGCCGCCGAGTGGCTGATCGCAAGCGACACCGAAGCGCGCGACGTGTTCGAGGAAGCGCGCCGGCTCGATGCGGCGCTGATCCGCCACGGCCAAACCGTAGAGTCCGATGCGGCCGCGCTCATACGCCTCTCGGCGCGGTTCAACGGCCCGCTACCGCGACAAAAGCAGCCGCTCTGGCGGCTGCCGGCGGTGCTGCTCGACTGGCAGTTCGCGCCGGCCTGGCCGCGCATGGCCGCACTCGCGTGCTGCGCGGTCCTGGGCTTCGCCATCGGCATTACCGGCCTCGACCGCCACATCGACGGCCAGTCGGTGACCGCCTCTACCATCGACCTTTCCGCCACAGTGTTCGAACCCGAGCCCTTCACTGGGGTGCGGCCATGAGCGTGGCACAGGCAACTTTTGCCGCACCGCGCAGCGGTTCACGCTGGCTGCTGCTCGGCTCGCTCGCGCTAAATTTGTTTTTCGTCGGCATCGCGGTGGCGATGCTCATTCGGGCGCCGGCGCCGCGGACATGGGATCCGGACGTATTCGTTCGCGTGGAACGCCTGGCCGCCACCCTGCCCCCGGCGGACGCTCAGATTTTACGTGCGGCCATGGACGCCAATCACGCCGCTATCGCGCAGACCCAGGACGCTTACCACGACGCCCGCGACGACATCCGCGAAACTCTGCGGCAGGACCCGTTCAAGCTGGAAGCGATGCGCGCGGCCATGGCCAAGACCCGCGTTACCCGCCAGGCTTACGACCAGGCAATCCAGGGTGTCTTTGCCGACGCCGCCGCCAAAATGTCATCCGCCGGCCGCCATGCGCTTGCCGACTGGCCGCACGGACGCAACCCAAGGAGCAAACCGCGTTAAAGTCATTCTTACCTCCGCTTTTCAAGCTCACAGTGATTGGAAGCCGTCGATATGCGTCAGGGTAAGGGGATCATTGGCTCTACAAGAAAACGATATACGCGCCCGGTGATGACCATGCTTCAGGGTTTTGTTCTGGCAATGCCGCTCGGCGGTTGCTGGCTCACGGGCAAGCTCCCGGAGCCTGGGCTCGATATTCCGCCGGCCTACCGCCTCGCTTCGCACAATCCCCAACTGACAAATGCCGCCCTGCCCAAGCTCGATTGGTGGCGTTCGTTCCATTCGCGCGAATTGACCGGCGTTGTTGAACGCGCACGCGACGCCAATCTCGATATCGCCGCCGCCGTCGCCCGCATCGTGCAGGCCGACGCGCAAGCACGCATCACAGGCGCGTCGCTGTTGCCCACGGTCGACTTCAGCGGCAATGCTTCTCACGCGCGCTCGTCGCAAAGCACGGGCAGCAGCGGGGTCTCGTTTGGCGGTTCGGAGCACGACAATCTTCTGGCGACTCTCAACGCCAGCTACGAAATCGACTTTTGGGGCAAGAATCGCTCCGCCGTGCGTGCGGCCGAGGAAACCGCGGTTGCCAGCCGCTTCGACAAGGAAGTAGTGGCGCTGTCGACGGTAGCGAGCGCCGCCAACGCCTATTTCCAGGTGCTGGCAACGCAGGATCGTTTGCGGGCTGCGCGCAATGACCTGCAAAGCGCCAACCGCGTGCTTGACCTGATCAAGCAAAAACTCAACGCCGGCACTGCTTCCGATCTCGAGGTCGCGCAGCAAGAAAGCGTGGTCAATGGCATTCGCGCCAGCATCCCGCCGCTGCAGCAGACGTTGACGCAGAATCGCAACGCGCTCGCGGTGCTGATGGCACGCTCACCCGAAAGCGTGCGCATCCGCGGCGGCAGCCTGAACAACATTCGCATCCCGCGGGTGACATCGGGCCTGCCGTCGGAACTCTTGGCGCAACGCCCCGACATCCGCCAAGCAGAAGCGCAACTCGCCGCCGCCAATGCCAATGTCTATAACGCGCGCGCCCAGTTCCTGCCCTCGATCACGCTGACCGGCGAAGGTGGCTATCAGAGCGCCGTGCTCAAGACCCTGCTGCGGCCTGAATCGATGCTCTACACGGTCGCCGCCGGAGTGACCCAGCCGATCTTCGAGGCTGGCAAGCTGGAGGGCAATCTCGACCTGCAGAAGGGCAAGCAGGACGAACTGTTGCAGAACTACCGCAAGGCTGTGATTTCGGCGTTCTCCGACGTGGAAAACGCGCTCGATGGCATCCGCCAAACCGCTGCCCGTGAGCGCCTGCAGCGCGACGTGGTGGCGAGCTCGCGCCGCGCCTTCGATATATCCGAACAACGCTTCCGCGAGGGCACCATCGACTTGGTGAACCTGCTTCAGACGCAACAGACACTATATCAGGCCGAGGACACGCTGGTGCAGGCGCGGCTTGCGCACCTTCAGGCCGTTGTCAGCCTGTACCAGGCATTAGGGGGTGGATGGCTGCCGAAGCCTTTGGAACCCAAACATGCACGGTAAACTGCCGAAGGAAGAACTGACCAAGAAGAAAAAGACCGCGCGGCGCGGACGCCGGGCGCTGACTTGGCTCGTCGTATTGGGTGGGATCGGCGGGGCGCTTTATTTTGTCTATGCGCCGCAACAGCAGCAGCAGCAGCAGCCGCAGCAGCATCGTTTCCGCCGCTTTGCTTCAAGCGGCCCCGTGCCGGTGCTGGTCGCGCCAGCCAAACGCGCCGACGTACCTGTCTATCTCGACACGGTCGGCACGGCGCAAGCGCTCAATACGGTCACGGTGCGCCCGCAGGTCGATGGCAAGCTGATCGCGGTCACCTTCAAGGAGGGCCAGGACGTCAAGAAGGGCGACGTGCTGGCGCGCATCGATCCGACCATCTACCAGGCCCAACTCGATCAGGCCAAGGCCAAGAAGGCGCAGGACGAGGCCCAACTCGCCAACGCCAAGAACGACCTGGCGCGCTACGAGAAGCTCGCCGCCACCAACGCCATCAACAAGCAACAGGCCGACACCCAGAAGGCGCTGGTCGCGCAATACACCGCCCTGGTGCAGGCCGACCAGGCCGCGATCGAGAACGCGCAGGCGACGCTCGGCTACACCACCATCACCGCGCCGATTTCCGGCCGCACCGGCCTGTTGAACGTGGACGAAGGCAACTACGTGCGCGCCTCCGACTCGAGCTCGGCGATCGTTACCATCAGCCAGATCAAACCGATCGCGGTGCTGTTCAACCTGCCGCAGCAGGAGCTTGATCGCGTCAACGCCGGCTTCACCAAGGGGCCGCTGCCGGTCGAAGCGCAGCGCCCCGCCACCGGCGAGGTGATCGCGCACGGCAAGCTGACCGTGATCGACAATCAGGTCGACTCCTCGACCGGCACGGTGAAGCTGAAGGCCGAGTTTCCCAATCCGAACCTGCAACTCTGGCCCGGCCAGTTCGTCAATGTGCGGCTGCTGATCGACACATTGAAGAACGTGGTCGTGGTGCCGACTGCCGCCGTCCAGCGCGGGCCGAAAGGCGCCTTCGTCTACGTTGTCGGCAACGACAGCAAAGCGGCGATGCACCTGGTCAAGGTGCAGAAGCAGGACGAGAAACAGGCAGTGATCGCGAGCGGCGTCGAACCGCCCGCGCGCGTGGTCACCACCGGCTTCGTGCAGTTGACCGACGGCAAGCAAGTCAGGATCGGCGGCCAAGGCCGGCCGGGCGCTCGGCCGCAAGGGCCGCGGCCGAGCACCAGCCAGGCGCCGGCGGTCGGCGCCAGCGAAGCCGTGGCGGCTGAACGAAAGGGGCGTCGCGGGGGCGGCGAAAGGCACCGCCCACCGCAATGAGCGTCTCCTCGCCCTTCATCCACAGGCCGATCGCCACCTCCCTGCTTGGCGTCGCGGTGATGCTGGCCGGCCTGCTCGGCTATTGGTGGCTGCCGGTCTCGGCACTGCCGCAGGTCGACTTCCCCACCATCCAGGTCACAACCCAGCTACCGGGCGCCAATCCCGACACCGTCGCCTCCCTGGTGACCGCGCCGCTGGAGCGCCAGTTCGGCCAGATTCCGGCGATGGAGGCGATGACTTCGTCGAGCTCGTTCGGGGTCAGCCAGATCACCTTGCAATTTGCGCTCGACCGCGACATCGACGCCGCCTCACAGGACGTGCAGTCGGCGATCAACGCCGCGGCCTCGCAGCTTCCGCGCAACCTGCCCTACCCGCCGCTCTATTCGAAGGTGAACCCGGCGGACGTGCCGATCGTCACCCTGGCGCTCACCTCTGACAGCATCGACATGCGTGAATTGAGCGACCTCGCCGACACCATCATGGCGCCGCGGCTGTCGGAGCTGTCCGGCGTCGGCCATGTTTCGGTGCAGGGCGGCATCCGTCCGGCGATCCGCATCCAGGCCGATCTCTCTCGGCTCGCCTCCTACGGCATCGGGCTGGAAGACCTGCGCACCGCCATCGTCGGCGCCAATGTCGCCGGACCCAAAGGTTCGCTCGACGGCACGCATCAGGCCTACACCATCGCCGCCAACGACCAGGTCACCAACGCCGACACCTACAAGTCGGTGATCATCGCCTATCGCAACGGCGCGCCGGTGCGTCTCTCCGACGTTGCCGACGTGGTGGACGGCCTGGAGAACAGCAAGGTCGGCGCCTGGTACCGGGGCAAGCCAGCGGTGGTCGTCGACGTGCAGCGCCAGCCCGGCGCCAACGTTATCGAGACGGTACAGCGTATCCAGAAAGAACTGCCGCGCCTGCGTCGCGCCATGCCGGCCGGCGCTCAACTCACCATCGTCAACGACCGCACCGAGACCATCCGCGCCTCGGTGCGCGACGTGCAATTCACGCTGATCCTCAGCGTCGGCCTAGTGGTGCTGGTGGTGCTGATCTTCCTGCGCACGATGCGCGCCACCGTGATCGCCGGCGTGGCGCTGCCGCTGTCGCTGGTCGCTACCTTCGGCGTGATGTGGTTCTGCGGCTTCTCGCTCGACAATCTCTCATTGATGGCGCTGACCATCGGCACCGGCTTCGTGGTCGACGACGCCATCGTGATGATCGAGAACATCGTCCGTCACATGGAGAACGGCGAAAAGCCGTTGCAGGCGGCCTTACGCGGCGCCGGCGAGATCGGCTTCACGGTGATTTCGCTGACGTTGTCTCTGATCGCCGTGTTCATCCCGCTGCTGTTCATGACTGGCCTGGTCGGGCGCATGTTCCGCGAATTCGCACTGACGCTGACCATCGCCGTGGTCGCGTCGGCGGTCGTTTCGCTGACGCTGACGCCGATGATGTGCAGCCGGTTGCTGCGCGTCGGCCAAGGTGAGCATGATGGCGCGCGGACGCAAGGGAAATTGGCGCGCGGCTTCGCCAGCGCGCTCGACGGCGTGCTCGAATTCTACCACTACAGCCTGCAATGGGTGCTGCGCCACCGGTTCGGCACGCTGATGGTGACGATTATTACGTTGGCGGCGACCATCGCGCTCTACGTGGTGATGCCGAAGGGGTTCCTGCCCCTGCAGGACACTGGCCTGATCACCGCCATTACCGAGGCCGGGCCGTCCGTCTCCTTCAGCGAGATGCAGCGCCGCCAGCGCTTGGCCGAAGACGCCATCCGCAAGGACCCTGACGTGCGCGGCGTGGTGTCGGTGATCGGCGTTAGCCCGCTCAACCCCACGCCCAATACCGGGCGGCTGACCATCACCCTGCGCCCGCGCGACAAGCGCGACGACTTGGTCGGCGCCATCATGGCGCGGCTCAAGCGCGAGGTCGCCGACATTCCCGGCATGGCGGTCTATTTCCAGGCCGCCCAGGACATCCAGATTTCCACCCGCGCCAGCCGCTCGCAGTATCAATATACATTGGCCGGTACCAGCCGTCGGGAAGTGGTGGAGTGGGCCGACAGACTGACGCAGGCGCTGCGCCAAGCGCCGGCATTGCGCGACGTCGCCTCCGAAGCGCAGGAGAACGGTCCGCGCATTCGCGTCGACGTCGACCGCGAGAAGGCCGGCCGTCTCGGCGTCTCCATGCAGAGCGTCACCGACACCCTCAACGACGCCTTCGGCCAACGGCAGATTTCCACCATCTACGGCCAGGCCAACCAATATCGTGTCGTCCTGGAAGCGCAGCCACGCTATCAGCAGGACCCCGCCTCACTGTCAAAGATCTACGTCACCGGTTCGCGCACGTCGAACGGCACCGTCGCGACCGCCGGCAACACCTCGGTCGGCACCGGCAACACCAACACCACCGCCACACCCAATTCGGTAACCGGCTCCAACCAGATTCCGCTGTCGGCCTTCGCCCGTTTCGTGCGAACGACGGCGCCGCTGTCGATCGCGCACCAGGAGCAGTTCCCGAGCATCACCATCAGCTTCGATCTGGCATCCGGCTATGCGTTGTCAGACGCAGTCACCGCCATCGGCCAGGCGCAACAGCAGATCGGCATGCCGTCGTCGGTTTCGGGCAGCTACTTCGGCGAGGCGGCCGAGTTCGCCAAGTCGCTCGCCGGCGAGCCATGGCTGATCCTCGCCGCCGCCATCACCATCTATATCGTGCTCGGCGTTCTGTACGAGAGCTTCATCCACCCGCTCACCATTCTCTCCACCCTGCCGTCGGCCGGCGTCGGCGCGCTGCTGGCGCTGATGTTGTTCGGCTACGACCTGTCGGTGATTTCGCTCATCGGCATCATCCTGCTGATGGGCATCGTGAAGAAGAACGCCATTCTGATGATCGACTTCGCGCTCGCCGCCGAGCGCGAGCAGGGCATGAGCCCCGAGGAGTTGATTGTGCAGGCCGCACTGTTGCGCTTCCGGCCAATCATGATGACGACGCTGGCGGCGCTGTTCGGCGCGCTGCCGCTGGCATTGGAGGCCGGCACCGGCTCGGAGCTGCGCAACCCGCTCGGCATCACCATCGTCGGCGGCCTGCTGCTCAGCCAGTTGCTGACGCTCTACACCACGCCGGTGATCTACCTCTACATGGAGCGCCTGCGCGCGCGGCTTTCGCCGAGCTCGCGGCGCCTCCGTACGCATCCGGCGGAGTGACCGATGGTCAGTACTGCAATTCCGCTTCTTCTTCACCTCTCCCATAGGGAGAGGTCGGACCGCGAAGCGGTCCGGATGAGGGGTTACGGCCTATCGAAAGTCAGTTCCCCCCTCACCCCAGCCCTATCCCCAGTCGAAGTCGGATTTTTCCGATTTCGACCATCTAGGGTGCCGAACTCGAGTGAACCCGAGTTCGGTTGGTGGAGAGGGAGCGCGCCGGGTTCGCGGCGGCGCCTCAAGACAATTTCGAGGCGACGATGAACTTCTCGCGGGTGTTCATCCGCCGGCCGATCGGCACCTCGCTGCTCGCGATCGGGCTATTCCTGGTCGGCATGGTGGCCTACACCCAGCTTCCGGTCGCCAGCCTGCCGAGCATCGAATTCCCCACCATCTTCATCTCGGCCAACCGCCCGGGCGCCGCGCCCGACGTGATGGCGGCGACGGTGGCGGCGCCGCTGGAGCGCCAGCTCGGCACGATCCCCGGAGTCAGCGAGCTCACCTCGGTCAGCTCGCTCGGCAGCTCGCGCATCGTGGTGCAGTTCGATCTCTCCCGCAGCATCGAAGGCGCCGCCCAGGACGTGCAGGCCGCGCTCAACGCCGCGCTCACCGACCTGCCCGGCGACATGCCGTCGCTGCCTAAATTCCGCAAGGTCAACCCTTCGGCGCGGCCGATCCTAATTCTGGCGCTGACCTCGAACACCCTGCGCGGCAGCGAGCTTTACGACGCTGCCGACAGCGTGATCGCCCAACGGCTGTCCCAGGTGGACGGCGTCGCCGACGTCACCGTCGCCGGCTCCGAACAGCCGGCGATCCGCGTGCGCGTCGACCCCACACGGCTCGCCGCCATGGGCGTGTCGATGGAGCAGGTACGCACGGCGATCGCGAATTCCAACGCCGTCGGCCCGCTGGGCTCCTTTGACGGGCCGGAGCGCGCCACAACCATCGGTATCAACAACCAGCTCAGCAAGGCAGGCCAATACGACCCGGTGGTGGTGAAGACCGTCAACGGCACGGTCATTCGGCTCTCCAACATCGCGACCATCCGCCCGAGCGTGCGCAACAGCCGTTCCGCCGGCTGGTATAACCTCAAGCCGTCGGTGCTGCTGATCATCACCAAGCAGGCCGACGCCAACGTCATCGAAACCGTCGACCGTATCTACAAGGTGCTGCCCGAAATCCAGAAATGGGTGCCGGCCGGCGTCGACATCTCGGTGCTCGCCGACCTCACCGGCACCATTCATGCCAGCGTCGACGACATGCAGCTCACGCTGCTGGCCTCCATCGTGCTGGTGATGCTGGTGGTGGCGCTGTTTCTCCGCCGCACGGCGGCGACGCTCGCCGCCGGCATCACAGTGCCGCTGGCGCTCGCCGGCACCTTCGCGGCGATGTGGCTCGCCGGCTTTTCGATCGACAATCTGTCGCTGATGGCGCTCGCGGTGTGCATCGGCTTCGTGGTCGACGACGCCATCGTCATGATCGAGAACGTGTTCCGCAATCTGGAGAAGGGCTATTCGCCCATTCGCGCCACTCTCATCGGCGCGCGCCAGATCGGCTTCACCGTGATCTCGATCAGCGTGTCGCTGATCGCCGCCTTTATTCCGCTGCTGTTCATGGGCGGCATCGTCGGCCGCCTGTTCCGCGAATTCTCGGTGACGCTGGTGTTCGCGATCGCCGTCTCCACCGTGGTGTCGCTGTCGGTGACGCCGATGATCTGCGGTTATTTCGTGCGCGAGCGTCCGAGCCCCGACGCCACCTGGCTTGACCGTCTGATCGAAGGCGCCATGAAGCGCATGATCCGCTTCTACGACCGCAGCCTCAGTGCGGCGCTGAATTTCCGCATCCTGACGCTGTTCGTCTTCCTCGCCACCATCGCGCTCACCATCGGCCTCTACATCAAGGTGCCGAAGGGCTACATGCCGCAGGACGATTCCGGGCTGATCTTCTCCGGCACGCGCGCCTCCACCGACATCTCCTTCGACGCCATGAAGAAGCTGCAACTCGCGGCCATGCACATCATCCTCGCCGACCCGGCCGTGCAGGGCCTGGGTTCTTCGGTCGGCTCCTCCGGCTTCAACGCTTCGGTCAACCGCGGCCGCATGTTCATCTCACTGAAGCCGCTCAAGGAGCGCGGCGTCAGCACCCAGAAAGTGATCGCGCGCCTGCGCCCAAAGCTCGGCCGCGTACCCGGCCTGCGCGTGTTCCTGGTGCCGGCGCAGGCTCTGCGCCGCGGCGGCCGCTCGAGCGATTCGCAGTACCAGTTCACGCTGTGGGGCTCGGATATCGACGCCCTGCAGAGCTGGGTGCCCAAGGTGGTCGACCGCCTGAAGGAGTTGCCCGAACTCACCGACGTCACCACCGACCGCGAACAAGGCGGCCTGCAGGCCTCGATCGACATCGACCGCAAGGCGGCCGCGCGGCTGGGCGTGCGCATGCAGGACATCGACAGCGCCCTCAACGACGCCTTCTCGCAACGCCAAGTGTCGACCATCTATGGCGACCGCAACCAGTACCGGGTCATTCTGGAGGTTGACCGCAAGTACCAGCGCGACCCCACCGATCTCAGCCACATCCATGTCACCGGGCATAACGGCACGCAGGTGCCGCTGTCGGCGGTGGCGCACGTGACTCGCTCGATTTCGCCGCTGGTGGTCAACCACCAGGGCCAGTTCCCCTCCACCACCATTACCTACAATCTCAAGCCCAATGTGGAGCTGGGACCGGCGACGACGGCGATCGAACAGGCGGTGGCGGAGATGCACCTGCCCGACTCGATCCGCACCGATTTCGCCGGCGATGTGAAGTCCTTCAAGCGCAGCGCGGGGGCGCAGCCGTTGTTGATCGTGGCGGCGCTGATCGCGGTCTATATCGTGCTCGGCGTCTTGTATGAGAGCCTGGTGCACCCGCTCACCATCATTTCCACCCTGCCGTCGGCAGGCCTCGGCGCGCTGCTGTCGCTGATGGTGTTCGGCCAGGAGCTCACGGTGATCGCCTTCATCGGCATCATTCTCCTGATCGGCATCGTCAAGAAGAACGGCATCATGCTGGTCGACTTCGCGCTCGATGCCGAACGCCGGCTCGGTTTGCCGCCGGCGCAGGCCATCCACGAAGCGTGTCTCGAGCGCTTCCGCCCGATCTTGATGACCACGCTTGCTGCTGCGCTCGGCGCGTTGCCGCTGATTATAGCCACCGGCCCCGGCGCCGAATTGCGCCGGCCGCTCGGCATCACCATCGTCGGCGGCTTGCTGGTCTCGCAAGTGCTTACGCTTTACACGACGCCGGTGATCTATCTGCTGCTCGACGGACTGCACCGCAAGCTCGGCGGCGCCATGCCGACCTTCGTCAAGCGGCGGCCTTCCGCGCCGCCGATGGCGGAGCCGGCGGAATAGCTCTTTTTCATTTCTCAGATGCGGTCTTCAGACCGCGCAAAGCATGGCCGGCGCAAGCGCGCCAGCCGAGGAGTGTATGCAGGTGACAAATGATCCCGAATTAGCTTTATCGGCGCTCGATCCGCCGGATATGGCTCGGCAAGTCCGTACCTTTTTAGGCGCGCTCGCAGGCTCTCGGGGAAAGAAGAAACTCGTTCTTCTTGCGGTCGGCCTCGTGGTTGTCATTGGCACGACAGTCGTTGCCCAGCTTCGCCTCAACGACTGGAACAGACCCTTCTTCGATGCCATCGAAAGGAAGGACCTCGGCGCCTTCGGTGTGCAACTCGCCGTCTTTGCCGCCATCGCCGGCATTCTCCTCGTTCTCAATGTTGCCCAGATGTGGCTCGACCAGACAACTAAAGTGGAGATGCGCAAATGGCTGACATGCGATCTCTTTGCCCAATGGATGGTGCCCAAGCGTGCCTTTCTAATCGCCGGCGCCGGTAGCATCGGCGTCAATCCCGATCAGCGAATCCATGAAGACGCCCGCCGCCTCACCGAGCTGTCGACCGCTCTCGCCATCGGCTTTTTCCAGTCGTCGCTCCTGCTGGTGAGCTTCATCGGCGTGCTTTGGCTGTTGTCGGAGGGGATCGTCATCGAACTGGTCGGCCACAGCCTTTCAATACCGGGCTACATGGTATGGGCCGCCTTGATCTACGCGGCATCGGGTTCATGGCTGAGCTGGCTGGTCGGCAAGCCATTGATCAACATGCAAGTCGCACGTTATGCGCGAGAAGCCGATCTGCGCTTTGCGTTGGTCCGGGTGAGCGAATCGGCCGACGGAATCGCTCTCGACGGTGGCGAGGAGGAAGAACGACAGCACCTGGAGTCGGAACTCGGCCACGTAATCGCGGTCATGCGTCGCATTGTAAGCCGGCTGACGCGCCTGACTTGGGTGACTGCTGGCTACGGCTGGTGCGCCATCATTGCGCCAATCGTGATCGCCGCCCCCGGGTACTTCAACGGCCAGCTCACCTTCGGCGAGCTGATGGTGACCGTGGGCGCGTTCAATCAGGTCCAAGCCTCGTTGCGCTGGTTCGTCGACAACGCCAGCAATATTGCCGATTGGCGAGCTACCCTCCAGCGTGTCATGAGCTTCCGTTCCGCGCTTCTCGACACGGATCGGCTCAAGCAGTCTCGTCCCCGCATGGACATTGTCGCCGACACGGAAAGCCTCGTCTTCGACAATGTCGTCGCCCACATCGACGGCCGCGAGGTCACCCTCGAGGACCCAGTCGTCGAAATCCGCCCCGGCGAACGCGTCCTGCTGATCGGCAAGCACGGCATGGGCAAGAGCATGATCTTCCGGGCGATCGCGGGCTTGTGGCCGTGGGGCTCGGGCCAACTTCGCGTGCCGCCGCGGGCAAACACGATGTTTCTGCCGCAACGGCCGCATATCGCGTCAGGTTCCTTGCGCGAAGCCCTCGCTTATCCCAGCAGGCCCGAAGATTTCTCCGAGGCCGACCTGACCCGCGCGCTCGCACGCACCGGCTTGAGCCACTTGATTCCATCGCTCGACCGCGGAGCGCGGTGGGACAAGGACCTGAAGGAAGACGAGCAGCGGCACCTGTTCTTCGCCCGGCTTCTCGTGCACAAGCCGCAGTGGGTCATCGACGACGACACGATCTGCTACCTGAATGAGGCCGACCGGAAGCTGATATTCTCTCTCTTCGAGAATGAACTGTCGCAGACCGCCGTGGTCAGCATCACCAGCATCGGCGTGCGGAATTCGTTCTATTCGCGCGCTTTCCATTTGGTCGCTCGGGCGGCCCGCAAGATACCGGAATCCTCGGCCTCCTCCGGGCCTATTGCATCTTTGAACGTGGCGAAGACTTAGGCGATCACACGCCCAAATACCGGTGTTGGACGTCGGTTGCGGCGGCGAGGTCGGCCGAATTGCCCGACCACACCACCTTGCCACGCTCAATCAGGAAGTGATGGTCGGCGACGCGCATCAGCGCGCCAACGTTCTTGTCGATCACCAGAATCGATAACCCCGTCTTTTTCAGACGCTCAAGACAACGCCAAATTTCGGCGCGGATCAGCGGCGCCAGGCCCTCGGTGGCTTCGTCCAAGATCAAGAGCCGCGGGTTGGTCATCAACGCGCGGCCGATCGCCAGCATCTGCTGCTCGCCGCCGGAAAGCTGGTTACCCATGCTCTTTTCGCGCTCGCGCAGGCGCGGGAACAGGTCATGGACCGCATCGAGCGACCAGGCCCCGTCGCCGCGGCCGACAGCGGTGGCGACGAGGTTCTCGCGCACAGTCAGGTTCGGGAAGATCTGCCGTCCTTCCGGCACCAGGCCGATGCCAAGCTTGGCGACCCTATAGGACGGCAGGCCGCGGATGTCCTCCCCGTCAAAACGGATGCTGCCGGCGCGCGCCGGCGTCAGCCCCATGATCGAACGCACGGTGGTGGTCTTGCCCATGCCGTTTCGGCCCATGAGCGTCACCATTTCGCCTTGCGCGATGGTGAGCGACATGCCGAACAGCACCTGGCTCAGGCCGTAGGCGGTCTCGATACCGGCGACTTCGAGCATGGGCTCAGCCATAAGCCGCCCCCTGCTCTTCCTCGCCGAGATAGGCCTCGCGCACCGCCGCGTCGGCGCGGATCACGTCGGGCGAACCGGACGCGATCACCCGGCCATAGACGAGCACCGTGATGCGGTCGGCGAGCGCGAACACCGCCTCCATGTCGTGCTCCACCAACAGGATGGTGTAGTCGCCCTTCAGCGCCTGCAGCATGGTGACCATGCGGGCGGATTCTTCCGGTCCCAGGCCGGCCATGGGCTCGTCGAGCAGCAGCATGCGGGGCTTGCTCGCAAGCGCCATGGCGAGTTCCACGAGCCGGTGCTCGCCGTGGCTCAAGGCGGAGGCGCGCCAATCGGCGCGCGCGGCGAGGCCGACGCGTTCTAGCGCGGCCATGGCCGGCTCGCGCAATTCCGGCTCGGCCGTAGCGTTGCGCCAGAAACGGAAGGAATGGCCGGCGTGCGCCTGCACCGCCAGCGCGACGTTGTCGAGCACGCTGTGATCGAGGAATAACGAGGTGATCTGGAACGAGCGCGCCAGCCCGAGTGCGCTGCGCCTGTAGACCGGCAGCCGGGTGATGTCGGTGCCGGCGAAACGAACTCGCCCTGAGTCCGGCGGCAACTGACCGGAGAGCTGCGCGATCAGCGTGGTCTTGCCGGCGCCGTTGGGCCCGATCACCGCGTGCAGCTCACCCTGAGTGACCGTCAACAGAACATCGTCAGTGGCGACGATGCCGCCGAAGCGCTTGGCGAGATGATCGACCTGCAGCAGGGGCTCGCTCATGCGCGCGCCTCCTGCGCCGGCTTCGGCTTTCCGCCCCGATGCGCCCACCAGGCGCCGAACTGCAACATCAAGCCGTCGATGCCGCCACGCGCGAACAGCACCACCAGCAGCAGGAGCGGCCCGAGGATGATCTGCCAGTATTCGGTGATGCCGGAGAGCGCCTCCTCCAGCACCAGGAGCGCCACCGCGCCGAACACCGCTCCGAAGGGCGAGGCCATCCCGCCCAGCACCACCATGATGATGAGGTCGCCGGAGCGCGTCCAATACATCATCGTCGGGCTGACGAAATTGGCCTGGTTGGCGAGCAGCGCGCCCGACAGCCCCGCCATGGTGCCGGCGATGACGAAGCAAACGAGCTTGTAGCGGTAGGTCGGGAAACCGATGGCGCGCATGCGCGCTTCGTTGGAGCGCGCACCTTGGATCACCAGGCCGAAGCGGGAATTGGTGAACCGCCACACCAGGAAGATCGCGGCGAGCAGCAGCACGAGGCAGACGTAATAAAACGTCACCCGGTTGCCGAGATTGATCAGGCCGCCGAATTGGCTGTTCTTGTAGATGGTCAACCCGTCGTCGCCGCCGTAACGGGAAATGCCACCGATGACGTAATAGGCCATCTGCGCGAACGCGAGCGTAATCATGATGAAATAGACGCCGCGCGTGCGCAGGCTCAACGCGCCGATCACCAGCGCGAACAGCGCCGAGGCGCCGAGCGCCACCGGCCACTGGATGAAGCCGTTGTAAATGCCCTCATGCGCCAGCATGCCGACCGCGTAGCCGCCGATGCCGAGATAGGCGGCGTGCCCGAAGCTCATCATGCCGCCATAGCCGAGGATCAGGTTAAGGCTGACCGCCGCCAGCGCCAGGATCACGATGCGGGTGAACAGGGTCAGCGTGAACTGGTCGCCGGTGAGATGCGCGTAGGCCGGCAACAGCGCGAGCCACGCAAGCATCAGGACTACCCCGCCGTTGCGAAGGTTGTGCGCGCCCCTCATCGGCCGCCCGCCGAGAACAGGCCTTCGGGCTTCACGATCAGCACGAGTGCCATCAGCAGATAGATCAGCATGGACGAAATAGCCGGGCCGGCGGTCGAGGCCGCCTCCTGGCTGAGCACCAGGCGGAAGAGGTCGGTCAGATAGGCGCGGCCGAGCGTGTCGATGAAGCCGACCAGCAGCGCGGCCACCAGCGAGCCGCGGATCGAGCCGATGCCGCCGATCACCGTGATGACAAAGGCCAGGATGAGGATGTTCTCGCCCATGCCGATCTGTACGGTGAGGATGGGCGCCTGCATCAGCCCGGCCAGCCCGGCAAGCGCGGCGCCGAGCCCGAACACCAGGGTGAACAACATCTTGATGTTGACGCCGAGCGCACCCACCATTTCACGGTTGGAGGCGCCGGCACGGATCAGCATGCCGATGCGCGTGCGCATCACGAGGACATACAGCAGGCCGGCGACGATGAGCGTCACCGCGATCATCGACAGCTTGTAGGCGGAGTAGGAAATGCCCGGCAGCACCTCGACCGGAACCTGCAGGTAGGAGGGCAGCGGCAGGCTCAGGCCTTCCGCGCCCCAGATCAAGCGCACCGCCTCGTTGAAGAACAGGATCAGTCCGAAGGTGCCGAGCACGTGGTCGAGATGGTCGCGGCCGTAGAGCCTGCGCATCACCACGACTTCCACCGCCATGCCGACGACCAGGGTCGCGGCGACGCCCAGCACCGCGGCCAGCACGAAACTGCCGGTCCAGGCCGCGAAGGTGGCGGCGAAATAGGCACCGATCATGTAGAGCGAACCGTGCGCCAGGTTGACCAGGTCCATGATGCCGAACACGAGCGTCAGCCCGGCCGCCAGCATGAACAGCAGCAGGCCGAACTGCAGTCCGTTCAGGCATTGCTCGATGAACAGGGTCATGGGCTTAGCTCTGCCACGGAAACACTCTCAGTGTCATTCCGGGACGCCGCGAAGCGGCAAGCCCGGAATCCATAACGCCTGCTGCGGCGTATGGATTCCGGGTCCGCCCCGTGGCGCGTCGAACACGCGCGTGAACGCGCTTAGGGACCGCGTTCCGGAATGACAGGGTACTATAAAAACCGAAACGGCAGAAACGTCCCCGCTTCTGCCGCTCCGTATCGTGCGCCGATCGCGTTACTTCATCTTGCACTGGCTGTGGAAACGATCCTGGTCGTTCTTGACGATGGTGGCGACGGTCTTGAGCACGTAGTCGTTGCCCTTCTTCTCGACCGTCTGCAGATAGAAGTTCTGAATCGGGAAGTGGTTGTTGCCGTACTTGAAATCGCCGCGCACGGACTTGAAGTCGGCCTTCTTGAGCGCGGCTTCCACCTTCGTCTTGTCGCTCAGGTCGCCTTTCAGCGCGTTGACCGCCGAGGCGATCAGGTTGGCGGCGTCGTAGGATTGCGCCCCGTAGAACGACGGCTTCTTACCCTTGTACTTCTTCTCAAAGTCGGCGACGAACTTCTTGTTGGCCGCGTTCGGCAGATCGTTGACCCATTCCTGCGCGCCGGCAACGCCGAGCGCCAGGTCCTTCTGCAACGGCAGCGACAGCTCGTCGATGGTGAAGGCGGTGTAGAGCGGGATCTTGCCCTTGAGGCCGGCCTGCGCGTACTGGCTCAGGAACTGCACGCCCGCCTTGCCCGGATAGAACACGAAGATGGCGTCCGGCTTGGCGGCTTTCGCCTTGGCGAGCTCAGCGGAGAAGTCGAGCTGCTTCGGCCAGGTGGTCAGCTCCTTGCCAAGGATCTTGCCCTTGAAGGTCGAGGCGACGCCCGCCAGCATGTCCTTGCCGGCGGCGTAGTTCGGCCCGATCAAGAACACGCTCTTCACGCCCTTCTGGTTCATGTAGAGGCCCATCGCCTGCGGCGTCTGGTCGTTCTGCCATGAGGTCGAGAAGAAATAAGGCGAGCACATTTCGCCGGCGAGCTGGTGCGGGCCGGCATTGGCGCTGATCAGGAAGGTGTGTGAATCGAAAGCCGGCTTCACCGAAGCGAGCAGCACGTTCGACCAGATGTAGCCGGCCAGGAAGTCAACGTGATCCGACTGGATCAGCTTCTGTGTCTTCTGCAGACCGGTCGCCGGCTTGAAGCCGTCGTCCTCGTAGATCACCTCGACCGGCCGGCCGCCCATCTTGCGGCCCATGTGGTCGAGCGCGAGCTCGAACGAGTCGCGCATGTTGTTGCCGATGACGGCCACCGGTCCCGAGAAGGTCGAGACGAAGCCGATCCTCACCGGTTTCTGCTGGGCCGCAGCCGGGCCCGCCGCGAGCAGCAATGCCGCGCCCGCGATCATCAAACACTTACGCATGACAGATCCTCCCCGGGCCGTTGCGGCCCATCGATTGAATTATTGCACATGTTATCGGCATTGGCGGGTGAAGGTCCACCCGCTCCGAAGTCGCAGCGGTTTTCGGGCGGTCGCCGAATTATAATTCCCGTCTTTCGCCGCCGGATTCGCCCAGACGGCGCGCCATTGACCACGAGCACGGCTGCGTTGCAAGTAGCCCGGTCCCGGCCCGTAAATTCGAGCGCTTGGGCCGACGGCCCGGACCGAGCGAGACCGCCCAAGAGGAACCGCATGACCCCCGACCAGCGGAACGCCGTCTTCCCCTCGCTCAATGATCGCGTCGCCATCATTACCGGTGCCGGGCAAGGCATCGGCCGCGTCTTCGCGAAATCATTTGCGCAAGCCGGCGTTCGGGTGGTGATCGCCGAGCTGAACGAGAAGCGCGCGGCAAAGGTCGCCGCCGATATCCTCGCAAGCGGCGGCCAGGCGCTGGCAGTGACCACTGACGTCGCCGATCCAAACTCGATCAGCGAGATGGTCAGTATCGTCGAAGACGAATGGGGCCGCATCGACATCCTCATCAACAACGCAGGCATCTTTTCCACGCTGGAGATGCGGCCATTCGACCAAATCCCGCTCGAAGAATGGGAGCAGGTGCTGCGCGTCAATCTCACGGGCCCGTTCCTGTGCGCGCGGGCGGTGCTGCCAGCCATGCGCAGGGCGAAATGGGGCCGCATCATCAACATCGCGTCCGGCGCGGTGCGGCTCGGCCGGCCCCACTATCTGCACTACATCGCCACCAAGGCGGCTCTCTCCGGCATGTCCCTGTCGATGGCGCGGGAGTTGGGACCGGATGGCATTACAGTCAACGCCATTTTGCCCGGCGCAACATTCACCGAGATTGGGCGCAAGACGGTGACGCCCGAGCAAAAAGAACGCATCATTGCCATGCAATGCATTCCGCGCGCGGAAACGCCTGAGGATTTGGTCGGCGCCGCGCTGTTTCTTGCTTCAGATGCTTCAGGCTTTGTCACCGGGCAGAGCATCAATCTCGACGGCGGCGTGACACCTTCGTGAGCGTCAGGCTGCCTGCGGCGCCGCGCCCATGCGGCGCAACTCGCCGAACGAAATCAGCCTCCGGCGGTTTTCGTCCCATAGCACCAGACGCACGCATTTGAGGCTGTCCCACACCGTCAACCGACCGATGTGGCCGAGTTCGGGATTTTCCTTCAGCACCCGCGGCAGCCGGTAATAAGGAATTCGACTGCACAGGTGATGCACGTGATGCATGCCTATATTGGCGGTGAACCAGCGCAACACGCCCGGCAGTACGTAGTAGGAACTGCCGTGCAGCGCCGCTTCGTGCAAATCCCAACTCGCGCCTTCGGTCCACAGCGTATGCTCGAACTGATGCTGCACGTAGAACAGCCAGACGCCGAAGGTCGCAGCCAGCAACACAGTAAGCAGATGTACTAATGCAAAGGCGACGAGGCCGATCAGCCAGATCAGCAGGCCGGCGATCAGCGCCAACGCCGCATTGGTTGCCATGGCGCTGAGCCACGGCGTCCAGCCGCTGCGCATCATGCCGACGGGCAGCCGGTGCTGCAGGAAAAACAGATAGGCCGGACCCAAGCCGAACATCACCAGCGGATTGCGGTAAATCCGGTACAACAGCCGGCGCCGACGCGGCAGCGCCAGATATTCGCGTACCGTCAAAGTGTCGACGTCGCCCATGCCGCGGCGATCAAGATTTCCCGTGGTGGCGTGATGCACCGCGTGAGTCCGCCGCCACAAGTCGTAGGGCGTCATGGTGAACACGCCAAGCACGCGGCCGGTCCAGTCGTTGACCCTGCGGTGGCGGAAAAACGCACCATGCCCGCAGTCATGTTGGATCAGGAACAGCCGCACCAGAAAGCCCGCCGCAGGCACCGCCAGCAGCAAAGTCAGCCACCAGCAGCCGAACGAATAGGCGAGCCACATCACCACCCAGAGTGCGGCCAGCGGTCCGAAACTGATGCCGAGCTCAATCGCGCTGCGTAAGTGGCTGGGTTCACGGTAGCGTATCAGCCGATGAGTCCAAGCGCGGGCGCTGTTGGCTCCGGCCGGGCCGGCCGGAACGGATATTTTGTCCAAACCATGATCCTTTTCGTGTGTGGCTCCAATGCAGCACCGCTCAAACCATAGGGGCTGTCGCGCTCACACCCGTTCACGCTATATGTGAATAACTTACGCTACCGGCCTACCGAGGCTTTTTTGTGATTGCAGGAACTCGAACCATGACCTCGACCGTCGCCATCATCGCCTCCGGCGCCATGGGTGCCGGCGTCGCCAAGCGGCTGACCGAGAACAAGGTGACTGTGCTGACCACGCTGAAAGGCCGCAGCCAAGCAAGCGTCGCCCGCGCGCGCGACGCCGGCATGCAGGACGCCGATGAACGGCAATTGATGAAGGCCGATTTCTTCCTGTCGATCGTGCCGCCGGGCGAGGCCCTGACGCTGGCCAAGCACTTCGCGCCGCTGCTGGCCGCTGCCAACCGCAAGCCGGTCTATGTCGATTGCAACGCTGTAAGCCCGCAGACCATGATCGGCATCGCCGCGGTGATCGCAGAGACCGGTGGGCCGTTTGCGGCCGCCGGCATCATCGGCCCGCCGCCCAAGCCAGGCTCGAGCAACACCAAGATCTATACGTCGGGCCCTGCCGCCGGCCAGTTCGCCAAGCTCAACGATTACGGCCTGATCGTGCGTGTGCTCGATGGCTCTCTTACGGCCGCGTCCGCGCTGAAGATGTCCTATGCCGGCATCACCAAGGGCTTTACCGCGCTCGGCACCGCGATGATGCTAGCCGCATCCCGCGGCGGGTCGGCTGAAGCGCTGAAGGCCGAACTCGCGGACAGCCAGTCGGCGCTGTTCGGCTATCTCTCGCGCCAAGTGCCAGGCATGTATTCGAAAGCCTATCGGTGGGTGGCCGAGCTCGACGAGATCTCTGAGTTCGTCGGCAAGGATCATCCCGAGAGCGAGATGCTGGCCGGCGCCGCCCGGCTCTATCAGCGCATGGCCGACGACTTCGACGGCGACAAAGCTGAGATCGCCGTGCTCGACAAGTTTCTCGGGCGCTGACGCACCCGGCTTGCGCCCGCGCCGGTTTCCCGGATGATGGCGGCCGCCAAGCCGGGGGACACTGCCACCAATGCCGCACGCCATCGACATCCATACCCACATCGTGCCGGCGGAATTTCCCGCCTATGTCGGCAAGCACGGCGGCGCGCATTGGCCGCACATGCAACCGGCACACGACTGCCACCACAAGAACGTGATCATCGACGGCAAGAACTTCCGCACCGTCACTGACGAGTGCTGGGACGTCGAGCGCCGCCTGGAAGCCATGGCGAATATGGGCATCGCGCGCCAAGTGTTGTCGCCCATGCCGGAGCTATTGTCCTACTGGCTGCCGCTTGACGACGCGCTGCCGCTCATCCGCCACGTCAACGACACCATCGCGGCGATGGTGGCGCGCGAACCGAACCGCTTCCTCGGCCTCGGCGGCATCCCGATGCAGGACCCAGACGCCGCCGCCCGCGAGCTGGAGCGGCTGATGCAGGACGGCTTCCGTGGTATTGAGCTCGGCAGCAACGTCAACGGCGCGGCGCTCGGCGACCCGAAGTTCGAGCCGGTGTTCGCCGCGGCGGAAGAGCTCGGCGCCGCGATATTCGTGCACGCGCTGCACCCAAGCGGCAAGGAGCGCATCGTCGGCCCGCCCGGCTTAATGACCTTCGTCGGCTTTCCGCTCGAGACCGCCTACACCATCGCCTCGCTGATCACCGGCGGCACGCTGACGCGCCATCCGAAGCTCAGGCTCGCGTTCAGCCACGGCGGCGGCGCCTTCGCCTCGATCCTGCCGCGCCTGGCGCACGGCTGGAACATCAAGCCGGAATTCGCCGCGCGCATGGGCGCAGCCCCGCATGTGCACGCGCGCCGGCTCTACTACGACACGCTGGTCTATGACGCGCCGACGCTGCAGCACCTGATCAACACCTTCGGCGTGCGCCAGCTCTGCATCGGCACCGATTTCCCGTTCGAGGTCTACGAACGCCAGCCGATCGGCGCGGTGGCGGCGCTGAATTTGTCCGACGGCGAGGTGAAGCTACTCCACCACGACAACGCCGCGCGCTTCCTGGGGGGAAACTGATGAACCGGGCCAAGGTGAGCGCGTTGCGCAGTGTCGATATCGGCCTTGCCGATCCGGATGCCGGCGCGGCGTTCTTCGACAAGGTGTGGAATTTGATTCCAGTCGCAACGCAAGGCGGGGCGCACTACTTGCGCGGCAGCGGGCCATTTCATCATATCCTCAGCGTCCGCCGTGCGGACAGACAATGCGTCGTCCGCATGACGTTCGATACCGCCGACCGCGTGACTGTCGATGCCCTGCACGCGCAGGTAAGGACGCATGGGCTCGCCACCATCGACCCGCCGGCGCCGCTGCGGCAGCCGCACGGCACTTATGGCTTCGGCTTCAAGGACCCGGAAGGCCGCAATGTCGCGGTGGTCTGCGGCGTCGAAGACCACGCCGACAGCGCCGATCAACCCGATCGGCCAACCAAGCTGTCGCACATCAATCTCAATGCCGGCGTCAGCGACGCGACGATTGCCTTTTATTGCGAGGCGCTCGGCTTCTCGCTCTCCGATACCACCAAGAAGTTACGCTTTCTGTCCTGCAACAGCGATCACCACAGCGTGGTGGTCGGCTTTTCCGGCGGGCCGACGCTCAACCATCTCGCCTTCGAGATGCTCGATCTTGACGCGGTGATGCGCGGCGCCGGCCGCATGCGCGACGATGGGCGACCGATCGAATGGGGCCCCGGCCGCCATGGCGCCGGCAACAACGTGTTCTGCTATTTCCTCGGGCCGGAAGATTTCCCGATCGAATACACCAGCGAGATGCAGCAGATCGATGCGAGCTACCGGCCCGGCGGCCCCGAAAATTGGACTTGGCCGCCCGGGCGGCTTGACCAATGGGGCATCACCGCGGCGCCAAGCCAGCGCATCGAAGCCGCCGGCCTCAACGTGCATTTCACCGATGACGGCTGGCGCCTCAACGAGTGGCGCTGACCACTGTGAAAGGAACCTCGAGTGTCCAATGATCTGCCCTTGCGTGTCGGGATTGCCGGGCTCGGCGCTGTCGGACTTGAAGTAGCGCGGCGGCTGATCGATGGCGTGCCCGGCCTCACTCTCATGGCTGTCTCCGTGCGCGATGTTGCCAAAGCCAAACGCACCCTGGCGGCCTTGGACACCATCGCGTTCCGAACGCCCACCGCGCTCGCCGACGACTGCGATGTCGTCGTTGAATGCCTGCCGCCCGCCCTGTTCCGCGAGGTCGCGATCAGCGTCATCGACAGGGGCCGCGTCTTCATGCCGCTGTCGGTCGCGCAACTGTTGGAACACGACGACCTGATCGACCGCGCGAAACAAACCGGCGCACGTATTATGGTACCGACCGGCGCCCTGCTTGGCCTCGATGCCGTGCGCGCGGCCGCCGAAAGTGGCATCCGCTCGATCAAGATGGTGACCCGCAAGCCACCCGCGGGCCTCGAGGGGGCGCCCTATCTGGTCGAACGTCATGTCTCGCTCGCTGGTCTCGACAAGCCGCTGAAGGTCTTCGACGGCAGCGCGCGCGAAGGTGCCCGCGGCTTTCCCACCAATGTCAACGTTGCAGCGGCGCTCAGCCTCGCGGGCGCCGGCCCCGACCACACCCAGCTCGAGATTTGGGCCGATCCGACGGTCTCGCGCAATACCCACGCCATCACTGTCGATGCCGAGGCGGCCCGCTTCACCATGACCATCGAAGGCGTGCCGACCGATAATCCGCGCACCGGCAAGCTCGTGGCACCGTCGACGGTCGCCGCGCTGCGCGCGCTGGTCTCGACACTCAAGGTCGGAAGCTGATCGGCCTCTGCGTATTCGCGCAGCGAAGGGCGGATGAAACTCCCCCTCGGACCTAATGTCGCAGGCTGTGAATGATTCACAAAAACGCCTACAAACACCGCATTCTTCGGGGCTAATCATGCGGTGATCAAATCGCGCTATTAAGTTTGTACGAAAAGTCTTCATCGTTACCCTGCAATCGCTGAGGGCACTTCTTCCCACTCAATCTGAAGACTAAGGGAGGCGTATCGGCATGTTTATGTCGCTGACACACCTCGATCCCGCCGCCATGTTGCGCCGTGCGGGCTTGTCCATCCTGGCACTTCTGACCGCCTGTACGCTCGCAGTCGCCGCTCCGGCTGGCTCCGATTTGCTCAGCGCGCGGACACACCCGATCACTGTCGCGGTGATAGGCGATTCGGTCGCCCACGATCTCGGCCGCGGCATGCAGGATCTGTTTGCCAACAACAAACGCGTCCGCGTCGTTCGCCAGACCAAGTTTGCCACCGGCCTGGTGCGCACCGACTATTACAATTGGAATAAGGTGGCGCGCGACTTCCTGCGCCAACACAAACCCGCCGTCATATTCGTCGTCATCGGCGGCAACGACCATCAGACCATCCGCCGCCACGGAAGGCGCTATGATCCCGACACCAGCGCCTGGCGCGCCGAATACGCCCGGCTGGTGTCGCACTTCATGAAAAATTTCAGGCGTAGCCACACCCGTGCGCGGGTCTATTGGATAAGCCTGCCGCCAGTGCGCTCGTCGAGGCTTAGCGCCGCCTACCGGACGATCAACGCCATCTATCGCCGCCAGGCGAAGAAAAGCGGCTTTTACTACGTCAGCGTCTGGAAGCAGTTCCTGACCGCAAAGGGCACCTACAGCTCGTTCGGCGACAATCTGAACGGCGTCAAACGCCGCCTGCGCATGGACGACGGCCAGCATTTTACCGACGACGGCCGCCTGCTGTTCGCCCATGAGGTGGCCCGCGCCGCCGGCCTGCTCTGATCCTCTAAACGACGAACCGCGAAAGACGGTATGCTTTTTCCAACACCTCAGTTCGCTATTTTTTTCTTCGCAATCTTCCTTGCGGCCTGGGCGTTGCGCGCGCACGCGGGGCCGCGCAAGCTGCTGCTGCTGGGCGCCAGCTACTTCTTCTACGGCTATTGGGACTGGCGCTTCATGGCGCTCCTCGCCGGCTCCTCAGGCCTTAATTTTCTCGCCGGTCTAGGGCTCGCCTCCACCAAGGACAAGGTGCTGCGCAAGCGCATCGTGATCACGGCAGTCGCTCTCAACCTCGGCGTGCTCGGCATTTTCAAATACTACAATTTTTTCATGAACAGCCTGACCGACCTGACGCTGGCGCTCGGGCTGCACCGCGACATGCCGTTCCTCGAGATCATCCTACCGATCGGTATCTCGTTCTTCACCTTCCAGGGCATCTCCTATGTGGTCGACGTCGACCGCGGCCACATCAAGCCCGTGCGCTCGCCGCTCGATCTCTTTCTCTACATCTCCTTCTTCCCGCAATTGGTGGCCGGGCCGATCGTACGAGCCTCGCACTTCCTGCCGCAGTTGACCAAGACACCGACGCTCACCCGCACGGCGATGACCTTCGGCTTCCTGCTCATCCTCAACGGCATGCTGAAGAAAGTAGTGATTGCGCACTACATCGCCTCGGGGCTGGTCGATCCCGTGTTCGCCGAGCCGGCGCAGGCAAGCAGCGCCGATCTGATCGCCGCCCATTATGCCTATGCGGTACAGGTCTATTGCGACTTTTCCGCCTATAGCGACATCGCCATCGGCACCGCCGCCCTGCTCGGTTTCCGGTTCCGTAAAAACTTCGACCGACCGCTCGGCGCCACCTCGCTGGCGCAGCTCTGGCAACGTTGGCACATCTCGCTCTCGACTTGGCTGCGCGACTACCTCTACCGCGCGCTACGCGGCGACAAGCGCGACCACGGCGTGCGCATGTACCGCAACATCTTCTTGACCATGCTGCTGGGCGGACTATGGCACGGCGCCAACTGGACTTTCGTGATCTGGGGCGCGATTCACGGCGTTGGCCTTTGCACCGAGCGCTTCATCAAGACGTGCTGGCACGCGTTCCGTTCCGCGCGCCAGCCCAAGTTGAGCACGCTCGGCGCCGCGGCAGTCGGCGATGTACCGGAGTCGCCGGGCGCGACGTGGTTCGCCGCCTTCGTCGGCTGGCTGATCACCTTCCACATGTTCACGCTGGCCGCGGTGTTCTTCCGCAGCCCCGAGCTCGGGGTCGCGGTTCGCTACTTCGAGCGGATGTTCACGTTCGAGGGCGGGCCGCACTACCTCACCCCGTTCCTGCTCGTGCTGACCGCCGGCGCGGTGGCGACCCAGTTCCTGCCTGGCAACGGCATCGAGAAGCTTGCCGAGAAGACCAAGGCTTGGTCGCCGGTCTCGCTCGGGCTGCTGCTCGGGATGGGCCTATTGCTAATCGAGATGATCGGCCCGCAGGGCGTGGCGCCGTTCATCTATTTCCGCTTTTGAGGGATCAGTGACTCCATGACCGACGAAGTATTCTTTCCGCCTTACCGTCAGCGCGCCCGGCTCTGGGTCTCGCGCAGCCTGCAGCCGATCCGCCGCATTGGCCGCGCCAAAACCGCCGACGAAAAGACCGCCGACGAGCCCGAGAGCAAGGCCAGTATCCGCGGCGCTGCTATCGCTATGTTAATAGCTTTTGCCCTGTTCGCGCTGTTCGAGTCGGAGGGCATCCGTCATTTCACTCGTGACCTGCCGGGTAACACATTTACCGACGTGCTGGTGCGCGGCGCCGACCATTGGCACATGCTGATGAAGGAGCTTGGTTCCGCCAGGGTGCAGCCGGCTGTGCGAGACAGCTTCGACTGGATTCGCGGCATCCGGTGGTAGCCCGCGACCGAGGCATGCCACTGGCTGAATCCTGAGCAGAGACTCCCGCGCTGAGTTGGGTCAAAATGGCCGCCAGCGCGTTACTATGGTGTGCGTCGGCGCATTCGAAACGTCCAATTCAAGATTACGGCCCTGACATGCGTGCTTTTCTGCGACGACTTTGGCGGACCAGCATCATCGGTAACCTGGTGGCTGGCTCGCTGGTCATCCTGCCCTTCGTGCTGACAGTCCTGATCATCGGCTGGGTCCTCAACTGGATCGTGGCGGCGTTTGGGCCTGGCACCTGGTTCGGTGATATACTGTCCATCAGTGGCGCCGCCCTCGTCGGCCCACAGCGCGAATGGCTGGCCTATCTGATCGGCACTGTGATCGTGCTGATCATCCTGTGGCTGTTCGGGCTGGCGGTGCGCACCCGTGCGCAGCGCACCTTGCAGCACGTCCTGGACGATGTGCTGGCCAAGGTGCCGCTGTTCCGCGCGATCTACCGGCCGGTATCGCAGGTGGTGCGGCTGTTTGCAGGCAGCAACGCCGACCTCAGCGGCCTGCCGGTGGTGATGTGCCGGCTGGGCGGAGATCAGGGCGTCGACGTGCCCGCCTTTCTGGCCTCACCCCAGACCTACGACGTCAAGGGCGAGCCGCGGCTCCTGGTCTATCTGCCGACCTCGCCGCTGCCGGCCTGGGGCGGCCTGGTGCTGGTACCGGAATCCGCGGTCATCCCGGTGCCCAACATGGACGCTGACGCGCTGATCAAGCTTTACTTCTCATTCGGCGTATTGGCGCCGGAAACGATCCCGTTGGCCAGCAAGCGGCCCCCGCAGCCGCCGAAGTCCAAGGTCGCACCGCAGCCGCACGAAGACGCGCCGGTCGAAAGCCCCTGAACAATCCTATTACTTGCGTATGATCTTATCCGAAAGCCGGTTACTGCTTTCGGTATCATGCGCTAGCGCAGTCCGATGACTCGCGCGACATGAGCGGCCAGCACTCGGCTGCCGATGTCGGTGAAATGCATGCCATCCCGCTTGCGCACCCGTTCGCTTCGGCCGCCAACTTCGGCGAACGAAGTGTAGGCGCCCTTAGAATTGGTTAATGCATGCCAGACGCTCACATAGGTGAAACCGTGACGCTTGGCTTCGCGACGGTAGATGGAATTCAAAATGCGATAGTCATGGGTCATCTGGTGCGAGGCCACTTGCGGCAAGCCAACCCAATAGATTTTGGCAGGGGCATCTTTGAGCAGATTCATGAATTGGGCTACCCGCCGCTCGTAGTCGCGCCGCCACGCATGGGAGAAGCGCTCCAGCCGGCGATGCCCGATATTGACGCTCTGGCGGTCGTTGCCACCCATGACGACCACGATGGCGTCGGCCCGGTGATGGGCCAGGAAATGCTGCAACGCCCGATTCCAATTGAAGTAGTCGGTGCGCACCAGGCCGGTCGAAAATTTGGTGCGTTTGATCACGCGCACATGGCCGCTGTTGGCGAACAGCGTCTGCATGCCGTGGCCGAGCTCGGTGGCAATTGAATCACCGATGACGGCGACGGTAACCGGACGGGCAAAACTGCGGGCGGGGACGGCAAAGGCGAAAATGAGGGCGAGGAAGAACGAAAAGCGGATCGAGCGCAGAAAAGACATGCGGCGGCGGCTCCGAAACTGGGGGCGATTTTGCTAGGCCGAACGACTCAAGCACGCGCATGGGACCCGCATCGGCACGCACCTGCAAGTGGACTGACGGCGTCAAAATGTTGCACCCAAGCGGTGCAGCACGGCCTGGAACGAGAAATCGCAGGATGGCCACCCGCGCGCTGGCGTTGACTCGACAGAAGCGAGATCGTTAGCATACAAGCAATTTTGGGGATTTGGCGCCATCATGAAACCCGCACCGTTCACCCGACACGTTCCGCGAACGGTCGCCGAGGCGGTGGCGATTCTGGCCAGGGTTGCGCCGGAGGACGGCCGTGTGCTGGCCGGCGGCCAGAGCCTGGTGCCGATCATGGCGTTCCGGTTGGCGAAGCCGGCGCATCTGGTCGACATCAATGAGATCGCCGAGCTCAGCCGCATCAACAGCGACGGCGCGGCGCTGACGATCGGCGCCGGCGTGCGCCACGCTGCCTTCCACAAATCGGTCGTCGACAACCCGCTCGGTGGGTTGCTGTCGTCGGTCGCGCGGAACATTGCGCACTACCCGATCCGTACCCGCGGCACCTTCTGCGGCAGCTTAGCGCATGCCGACCCGGCGTCGGAATGGTGCCTAGTGGCGGCGACGCTCGATGCGACGATGATCGCGCAGAGCGTGCGCGGTGTGCGCGAGATCGCGGCCAAGGATTATTTCGAAGGCATCATGTCCACCGCACTGGCCGAGGACGAACTGCTCACCCACGTGCGACTGCCGCTGCTCGCGCCGGACGCCAAGTTCGGCTTCAACGAGTTCAACCGCCGCGCCGGCGATTTCGCCATGAGTGCCGCGCTGATTTGTTATCGCCTCGACAACGGCGCGATGGCCGATGTGCGCATCGGCGTCGGCGGCGCCGAGCCTTTTCCGCGTCGGATTGTTGAATCTGAAGCCGCGCTCAACGGCCAAGCGCCGGGCGACAAAGTCTTCCGTGCCGCCGCTGAAGCCGCGGCCAACGCCATCGACCCGATGGAGGACCATCAGACTTCTGCCGACTACCGGTGCGATCTCGTGCGCGCGGTGGTGCGGCGGGCTTTGGAACAGGCAAGCGCATGATCCCGAAAAGTGGGAACCGGTTTTCGGATAAGATCATGCGCAAAGGGAAAAGCGCATGAGCGCGCGCGAAACCAAAGGGTCGGGCACGACCTGGGTCGGCCGCTCGATCCGACGGCTGGAAGACCCCGCCCTCGTCACCGGCCATGGCCGCTTCACCGCCGATTTGCCTGCCGCGCACTGGATACGATTCGTACGCAGCCCGGTCGCCGCCGGAAAGATCGTGAAGATCGACGTGCCCGAGGACGCGTTCGTCGTCACCGCCGCCGACCTGAAAGGCGTGAAGCCGATCCTGCCGCTGCTGCACAAATTCAATTACAGGCCGGTACCGCAGCCGATCCTGGCCGAAACACAAGTGCGTTTTGTCGGCGAGCCCGTTGCCGCAGTGGTCGCGGCCAATGAAGAAGAAGCAGAAGACGTTGCCGACACAGTTGAACTCGCCATCGACGAAACGACGCCGGTAATTGACGCCCGCGCGGCGCTTGAGACGAGCGCCCCGCAAATCCACCCAGAAGCGCCCGGCAATGTCATTGTCGAGGGCTTGGCCAAGACCGGTGATTTCGACGCGTTGTGGGCGGGCGCGCATAAGACTGTCACCGTCGAAGCGCGCGCCCATCGACAGAATGCCACGCCGATGGAAACCCGCGGCGGCCACGCGGCTTACGACCAATCCACCGGCCGGGTGACGCTGACTTGCACCACCCAGATGCCGCATCTGACGCGCACCGCGATCTGCGACGTGCTCGGCATCCCAGAATCGGACCTGCGCGTGATCGCACCCGACGTCGGCGGCGGCTTCGGGCAGAAGATGTCGCTCGCCGCCGAATATGTCGTGCTGGTGTGGCTGGCGCGCAAGCTGAAAAGCAGCGTCGCCTGGACCGAAGACCGGCGTGAGAACCTGATTGCCGGCTTCCACAGCCGCGACCAGCACATGACCCTGCAGGCCGCGTTCGACAAGGACGCCAAATTGATCGCGTTAAGGGCCGATGTCGCGGCCAATATTGGTGCCTATTCGTGCTTCCCCACCACCTGTGGCGTCGAACCGCTGATGGCCATGGCAGAATTGCCCGGCCCTTACAATTTCAACGCCTATGAATGCCGTGCCCGCGGAGTCATCACCAACACCTGCACCATGGCGCCCTATCGCGGCGTGTCGCGGCCGGTGCTCACCTTCGCGCTCGAGCGCGCCATGGACAAGGGGGCGGCCGCTTTCGGCCTTGACCCGGTCGACATTCGCCGCCGCAACTTGATCGACAAATTTCCGCACACCTCACCGACCGGCCTGGTGTTCGACGAAGGCAGCTATAAGGAAACGCTGGAGCTTGCACTGAAGCACATCGATCTCGCCGCCTTCCGTGCGCGGCAGAAAGCAGCGCGCGCCAAAGGCCGCTATTTCGGCATTGGCTTTGCCACCTTCTCGGAGCGCACCGGTTACGGCACGCCGGCATTCGCGGCACGCGGCATGGAGATCACAGTCGGCTGGGAAACCGTGATCGTTTCTGTCGACCCATCCGGTTTTGTCGAAGCACGCATCGGCGCATCGCCACACGGCCAGGGCTTGCGCACCACGCTGGCGCAGATTATTGCGGACGAGATCGGCGTCACCCCGGACGTCATCAAGGTCGTGCATGGCGATACTGACACCGCACCTTACGGCTGGGGTACATTCGCCAGCCGTTCGTTGGTGATCGCGGGCGGCGCCTCGCTGATGGCCGCGCGCAAGGTGCGCGCCAAGCTGATCAAGATTGCCAGCCATATGCTGGAAGCCGCGCCTGACGATATTGTCCTGGCCGACGGCGAGGCGAAAGTGGCAGGCACTGACCGTTCCGTTAGCGTCGCCAGGATGGCGCGCGAGGCCTATACGCAGACCCACCGGTTCAACGGCGAGATCGAGCCAGGCCTGACCGAAAGCGCCACCTACGATCCTTCCGGCACGTTCTCGAATGCCTGCCATGTGGCGATTGTCGAGGCGGATGCGGAGACCGGCCGGGTGACGATCGAGAGATATCTCGTGGCGGAGGACGCTGGCCGCATCATTAATCCGATGATCGCCGATGGACAGGTGCATGGCGGCATCGCGCAAGGCATCGGAAACGCGCTCTTGGAAGAGATCGTCTACGACGACAGCGGCAATATCCTCACATCCACGCTCGCCGACTATCTGCCGCCGACCGCGCACGAGATTCCAACCATCGAGCTGCATCACCTGGAAACGCCGAGCACCACCTCGATTACCAGGGCGAAGGGCCTGGGCGAAGGCGGCGGCATCGGCGCGCCGGCGGCGGTGATCAACGCCATCAACGACGCGCTGTCGCCGTTCGGCGTCGAGATCGACGAAATGCCGGCCACGCCCCAGCGCATCCGTGCGGTGTTGCGCGCGAAGGAACGCGTCAAGGAAAACGTCGCATGAGCGAGAAGACCGCCATCACGCTGACCATCAACGGCCGCGCGCACGGGATCAACGTCGAGCCGCGTCGCACGCTCGTCGACGCAATCCGCGAGGATTGTGGCCAGACCGGCACCCATATCGGCTGCGAGCACGGTGTCTGCGGTGCCTGCACCGTGATTGTCGACGGCGAGCCGGTGCGCTCCTGCCTGATGTTTGCCGTGCAGGCTGACGGCAAGCCGGTCCGTACCATCGAAGGCCTCGCGGACGGCGATGCGCTGCATCCAATGCAGCAGGCCTTCATGGATCATCACGGCTTGCAATGCGGCTTCTGCACGCCGGGCTTCCTGATGCTGGCAGTCGGCGTGCTGGAGGGCGAGCCCGACATCAGCGACGAGGACCTGCTCGACGTGTTGTCGTCCAACCTCTGCCGCTGCACAGGCTATCAGAACATCATCAAGGCCGTGCGTGCGGCGGCGAAGGAGATGCGCGGACGATGAGCGGTCCGGCCAAATTCATCGGCCGATCCGTCCCGCGCCTGGAAGACCGCCCGCTGCTGACCGGGCAGGGCCGCTTCGCCGCCGACATCAATTTTCCCGGCCAGTGGACCATGCGCGTGGTGCGCTCGCCGGTGGCGCATGGGCGCGTGCGATCGACCGATGCGTCCGCCGCCCTCGGCCTGCCCGGCGTGCATGCGGTGTGGACTCATGCCGATATCACCCACTTGCCGCCTATCGGTTTCCGCCTCACCGGGTTAAAGTCGCTCGAGCCCTACCGGCAGCCGATCCTGGCGCATGAATTCGTACGCTATGTCGGGGAACCGGTGGCCGTGGTGTTTGCTCACGGCCAATATTTGGCGGAAGATGCTGCCGATTTGATTGAACTCGATATCGAGCCACTGCCGCCGCTCATGTCGGCGACCGACGCGCCGGGCGCCTTCGCGCCTGATCTCAGCACCGAGCCGGACGTTGTGCGCAAAGGCTATGGCGACGTCGACATTGCCTTCAGCAAAGCACACGCCGTCGTCGAATTGGATTTATCGGTCGGCCGCCACTCCGGCGTGCCGCTGGAGACGCGCGGCGCCATCGCCCGTTACGACGAGATGCGCGACGTGCTGGAAATGCATGGCGCCGCCAAGGTGCCGCATTGGAACCGCGACACGCTCGCCAATATGCTGGGACGCAAACCGGAGACGGTCCAACTCCATGAAGGTCATGTTGGCGGCGGCTTCGGCATCCGCGGCGAGCTTTATCCCGAGGACGTGCTGGCCTGCGCGGCCGCGCTGGCCTTTAAGAAGCCCATTAAATGGATCGAAGATCGGCGCGAGCACTTGATCGCGGCCAATCATTCGCGGCAGCAGCAGCATCGCGTCAAGGCAGCGATCGACAAGGACGGCCGCATCCTCGCCATCGACGATGAATTCTTCCATGACAACGGCGCTTATATGCGCACCCATGCCGCCACCGTGCCCGATCTCGCCGCCGCCATGCTGCCGGGGCCCTATCGCGTGCCGGCCTACCGCGCCACCGGCCACATCCGCCTCACCAACAAGACGCCCTGCGGCACCTATCGCGCGCCGGGGCGCTATGAATCGACCTTCGTGCGGGAACGGCTGATGGATGCCATCGCCGCTAAGACCGGTGTCGACAAGGTGGATATCCGGCGGCGGAATCTGATTAGCAAAAGCGCCATGCCTTACGCGCTCGGGCTTGATACTCTGGGCACGCATATTGTCTACGACAGCGGCGACTACGCGCTGCTGCTCGACAAGGCGATGAAAGCGGCGGGCTGGGACGCGCTGCAAACGCAACTGAAGTCGCGCCGCGCCAAAGGCGAGAATGTGGGCGCCGGCCTTGCGCTGTTCGTGGAAAAAAGCGGGCTCGGGCCGTTCGACGAAGTGCACATTGAGGTGCTGCCCGACGGCATCATCGAAGTCATCACCGGCAACGCGTCGGTCGGCCAGGGCATCGAGACGGTGATGGCGCAAATCTGCGCCGAGACGCTCGGGGTGGACTACGCAAAGGTGCGCGTCATCCATGGGCAGACCGACCGTATCAAACGCGGCATGGGCGCCTTCGCCTCGCGCGTGACGGTGATGTGCGGTGAAGCCACGCGAATGGCGGCGGCCAAACTGCGCGAGGCCGTCTTGCGCGAAGCCGCAACGCTGATGCAGACGGAGGTCACCGCGCTCGATGTCGTCGATGGCGTCATCCACGGCCCCGGCCCGTCGATGCCGCTTGCCGAGCTGGCGCGCGCCCTCCCCGGGGGGTTAAGTGCCGATGACACGTTCGAGACCACCCACATGGTCTATCCCTATGGCGTGCACATTGCAGTCGTGCATGTTGACGCTGAGACTGGCGGAGTCGCGATCGAACGCTACGCTATCGCCTATGACGTCGGCCGCGCCGTGAACCCGAGGCTGGTCGAAGGCCAGATCGCCGGCGGCCTCGCGCAGGGGCTTGGCGGCGCGCTGTTCGAGGAATTCCTCTACGACGAGTGCGGCGAGCCGCTGTCGGTGACCTTCGCTGACTACCTGATGCCGACCGCGCATGAAGTCCCCGCCGTTTCCGTGCTGATCACCGAGGACGCGCCGAGCCCGCTCAATGCGCTCGGCCTGAAAGGCGCCGGCGAAGGCGGCACCAATCCGGTGGGTGCAGCTATCGCTTCCGCCATCGACGACGCCCTGCAGCGCTCGGGCGCCGTGACGCGCTTGCCGGTGACGCCGCAGCGGCTGAAGGCGATGATGGCCGGCCGCGCGTGAGACCTGTTACAGTTGCCCCGAGAGGACACCCATGCCCGGAGACAGCCCAAGCCGCGTGATCCTGCTGACCGGCGCCGCCGGCGGGCTTGGCGCGGTGATGACAAATGCTTTGCTCGCCGCAGGCCACGCTGTTGCCGCAGTCGACCGCAACCCGGCCACGCTCGACAAGCTGGCGGCAAGTGCCGCGCCACAGCGCGACCGCTTTCTCCCCATTCAGATCGAGCTTGCCGATCCGGCGCAATGCGCCGATGCGGTGGCCAGGGCCGCCGCGCATTTCGGGCGGCTCGAAGGCCTCATCAACAATGCCGGCATCGGCATGAGCGCGATCCGACCCGACGCGGAAAAGAACCACCCCGGCATCGCAGAGCTGTCCGCCGAACTGTGGGACCGCTTCTTCGCCATCAATGTGCGCGCGCCGATGCTCTTAGCGCAGGCCGCGCTGCCGGCGATGCGCGAACAAGGCTGGGGCCGCATCGTCAACAACACCACCAGCTTCCGCACCATGCTGCGCGTTTTACCCTATGGCGCCACCAAGTCGGCGCTGGAATCGATGTCGGCGGTGTGGGCGAACGAGTTGAAGAACGCCGGCATAATGGTGAACGTGCTAATCCCCGGCGGGCCGACCGACACGCCGTTCGTCGCCGACGAGGCCGGCTGGCCGCGCGAGCAGATGTTGAAGCCCGCCATCATGGGCCCGCCGGCCGTCTGGCTGATGTCGAATGCCTCGAACGGTTTCACCGGCCAGCGCATCACCGCCGCCGATTGGAACATATCACGCCCCGCTGAAGAAGCAGCGCGCGGTGCCTCACGCCCCATCGGCTGGCCGGACCTGGCAGATCAGACGGCGTGGTGGCCGAGCAGCCAATAACAACGTCTTGCCGGCGCGTGATCCTATCCGAAAACCGGTACTCACTTTTCGGGATCATGCGCGAAACGTCAGCCGAGTTTCTTCAACAACTTCACCACCGCCTGCTGCTCTTCCAGCGTGAGCGGAGTCAACGTCGCGGCAGTAATCTCGGCGGCAACTTTGATCGCATCTCCAGTCACCGTTCGGCCGCGCTCCGACAAAGCCACTGCGCGGCGGCGACGGTCCTTGAGGTCCGGCATTGCGGTGACGAATCCGCGCACACGCAGGCGGTCGACCACACCCTTGATCGTGGCGGCATCGAGGTAAATCAGCCGGCCGAGATGGTTCTGAGAACAGGGGCCGACCTCATAGAGCTTGGCCAGCGCTGCGAACTGGGTCTGGGTGAGTCCCTCGATCATGCGTGACATGAAGATCGACGTGTGCCGCTGCATTGCGACGCGCATCAGAAAGCCGACCTGTTCGTCGAGCACGTATTTGCCGGCCGGCGTGCGGACGGCGGCGTCAGCAGGCGCTATCGCAACTTTTATTTTATCGCGCCGCATCGTCCGTCCCTGTCCCCAACCCCTTGAATCATGATCGTAATTTCACCCGGGCGAAAGACCCCCCTGCTTGTCTATGGCCAACGCACGACCGGGTGCACGATCCATGCCGCTTATACAGTCAGATAAGCCCTCTGCACATCAAGGTTGTCCAATAACTTTCGCATCGCGCCCTGCCAGCGGATCTGGCCTTGCTCCAGAACATAGGCGCGATCCGAAACCAGCCGGGCGAAGTGAATATTCTGTTCGGAGAGTAGGATCGACAGCCCCTCTTTCTTCAATTCAACAATGGTATTGGCCATTTGCTCGACGATCAGCGGCGCCATACCCTCAGAAGGCTCGTCTAGCAGCACCAAGAGTGGGTTTCCCATCAGTGTGCGCGCCACGGTGAGCATCTGTTGCTCACCGCCGCTCATGCGGCCTCCGGGACGGTCGGACATTTCGGCCAAGTTAGGAAACAGCGCGAACAGTTTCTGTTCGCTCCAGGCCGGCGCCATCATACCGTCGGCAAAGCGGCGCGGCGATTGACGGCCGACATCGAGATTTTCCATCACCGTCAGGTCGGCGAAGATCCGGCGGTCCTCTGGCGTGAAGCCGAGGCCGCGACGCGCGATTTCGAACGGCCTTAAGCGGGAAATGTCCTCATCGTTGAAGCGCACCCGACCCTGCCGCTGACCGATCAAACCCATGATCGCTTTCAACGTGGTGGACTTGCCGGCGCCGTTGCGGCCCATCAGCGTCACCACCTCGCCGCGGTCGACGGTGAAATCGAGATCGTAGAGGATGCGCGCGGCGCCGTACCAGGCGCTCAGTTTCTCGACAGAGAGCATGGCTTCGCTCATGGCCAGGCTCCCGCCGCAAATGTCTTGCCGGAGCCGAAATAGACCTCACGCACCTGGGCGTTGTCGCGAATGGCAACGGCATCGCCGTCGGCAATCAGCTCGCCGCGCGCCAAGACGATGATGCGGTCGGCGAAGGCGAACACCACATCCATGGAATGCTCCGTGAACAACACGGATATGCCGCGTTCCACCACCAGCTTCTTGACCAGCGCGATCATGTTGTTGCGCTCACTTGGACCCATGCCGGCAGTCGGCTCGTCCATCAACAAAAGACGTGGCTCATTGGCGAGCGCGATAGCCAACTCCACCCGCTTGACGTCGCCATAGGCGAGTTCGCGGCTAGGGCGGTCGGCAACGTCTTGCATTCCGACCCGTTCGAGCAGCGCGAGCGCACGCGCTCGGTGGTGCGCCGCCGCCGGCCGCCACAGATCGTAGGTTTCATTTCCATGCGAGATCAGCGCCATCTGCACGTTCTCGGCGACGGTCATCGAATTGAAAGTGGCGGCGACCTGGAAGGTGCGCCCGACCCCGCGCCGCCAGATCTCGCGCGGTTTGAGGCCGGCAATGTCGTCGCCTTCGAACAGGATCGCGCCGCTGTCGGGCGCAAGCTGGCCGTTGATCATGTTGAAGCAGGTCGACTTGCCGGCGCCATTGGGACCGATCATGGCGAGGAATTCGCCACGCCCGATCTCGAAACTGACGCCGCTGACGGCGCGCACGCCCCCAAAGGCCTTGGATAAAGAGTGGACGGCGAGCACGCTCACGGCTTCGACCTCTCGCTGTCGAAACGCAGTCTACCGAATGTCCGCGACAGCCCGCCAACAATGCCGCCGGGAAACAGCAGCACCAGCGCCAGAATGATGCCACCGAGCATGGCGCGCCAGTATTGGGTGTCGCGCATCACCATGTCCTGCAGCATGGTGAAGACGGCCGCGCCGGTGATCGGGCCGGTCAAAGTCTGGACGCCGCCAAGCAGCACCATGACCAAGCCATCGATCGAGCGGTTGATGTGGATGGACTCCGGCGAGATTGATCCCTTGGCGAAGGCGAACAGACCGCCGGCAACGCCACACACCGCGCCAGCGACGGCGAAGCCGAGCCAATGCACCCGCTTGACGTCAATGCCGATCGCCTCAGCCCGCAACGGGTTGTCGCGGCCGGCGCGCATGGCGTAGCCGAAGGGCGCAAACAGTAGACGGCGCAACAGCAGCACCCCAACCACTGTAAGGGCCAGCGTCAATAGGAAATAAACGCCGCGCCCGTCGAACGGCGGCGACGGCCAAATGCCGATCACACCGTTGGAGCCGCCGGTGAAATCCTCCCATTGGTACATCAGCGCCCAGATAATCTGCGCAAAGGCCAGCGTGATCATGGCGAGATAGACGCCTTCCAGCCGCACCGCGAACCAGCCGAACAGCAAAGCGCCGAGCAAGGCAGCGACCGGCGCGGCGGCGAGCGCAAGGCCCATGGGGAGGGCGAGCCATTTCACCAGCAGCGCCGCGCCGTAAGCGCCAAGACCGAAATAGGCGGCGTGGCCGAAGGAGTGCATGCCGCCCGGCCCCATGATGAAATGCAGCGAGGTGGCGAACAATACGGCAATCAAAACGTCGATGCCGAGCACCAGCATGTAAGGCGAGCCGCTCGCCAGCCACGGCAGCGCCACCAGCAGCGCGAGCAGGACGGCGCCGAAAGCCTTCAGGGCGGTTCCGGCCGGGCGGATCGGATCTTCCGGTTCGGCAACCGAGCGCACCGCCGCCTGCGCCCGGCCGAGCAGGCCATTGGGCCGCACGATCAGCACTACCGCCATGACCAGGAATTCGGCGACCAAAGTGAGCTTCGAGAAATTGACCGCGAATCCGGCGACGTGCACGAGTCCGATGCCGATGCACAGCGCCTTGACTTCGGCGATCAGCACGGCGGCCAGATAGGCGCCGGTGATCGAGCCCATTCCGCCGACCACGACGACGACGAAGGCGTCGCTGATAGCGGTGAGGTCGATGGCGAGATTGGCCGGCTCACGCGCGAGCTGCAGTGCGCCGCCGAGCCCGGCCAAACCCGCGCCGAGCGAGAACACCGCAGTAAACAGCATGGCCTGGTTGACGCCGAGGGCGCCAACCATCTCGCGGTCCTGCGTAGCGGCACGCACCAGCCGCCCAAAACGACTGCGTGCCAGCGCGAAATGCAAGATGAGCAGCACGGCCGGTCCGACGAAGATCAGGAAAAGGTCGTAGCTCGGCAGATGGCGGCCGAGGATTTCGACAGCGCCACTCAAACCCGGCGCGCGCGGCCCCAGCAGGTCCTGCGGTCCCCACAGCCAGAGCGTGGCGTCGTTGACGATCAGCACCAGCGCAAAGGTGGCGAGCAACTGGAATAGCTCTGGCGCGCGGTAGATACGGCGCAGCAGCACGACTTCGATGATTGCGCCGACGACGCCGACCCCAAGCGCGGTCAAGACGATGCCGCCCCAGTAGCCGAACACGCCACCAATATGGCTCGCGAGCGAATAAGCGATGTAGAGCCCCAGCATGTAGAGGGACCCGTGCGCGAGGTTGACAATGCGGGTAACGCCGAAGATCAGCGACAGGCCGGCCGCGAGCAGGAACAGGCCGGAAGCAGAGGACAGCCCGTTGAGCGCTTGAAACAGGAGTGCGTTGAACGTCATCTCGGTTTCTTATCCCTCCCCGCAAGCGGGGAGGGATAATGACGCTCAATTCGCGCTCGCCGGGCGCAGCTTCTTGACCACATCATCCGGTGGCATCACCGAGGCTCCATCGACGTATTTGAAACCGGTCATGGTGCCCTTGCCCTTCTCGACCGCGATCGAGCCGACAAAGGCGCCCATGGTCGATTGATGGTCGATCGCGCGGAACTGGATCGCGCCGAAGGGGCTGGCGACGTGGAGACCCTTGAAGGCCGTCGCTAGCTTGTCCGGCTCGGTCGATTTCGCCGCTTCAATACCGGCGGCGATCGACTTGATCAGCGTGTAGCCGACGACGGACCCCATGCGCGGATAGGTCTTGAATTTGGTCTCATAGGCGTTGAGGAACGCGAAGTGCTCCGGCGTCTTGATCTTGTTGTAGGGGTAGCCGGTGACGATCCAGCCGACCGGCGCCTCACCTTTGAGCGGATCGAGATATTCCGGTTCGCCGGTCAACAGGCTGACCACGGTGCGGTCCTTGAAGGTGCCACGGGTCGTGCCTTCGCGCACGAACTTGGCGAGATCGCCCCCGAACAGAACGTTGAAGATAGCGTCCGGCTTGGTGTCGTCGATCGCCTGCGCTACCGCGCCGGCATCGATCTTGCCGAGCGGGGCGGCCTGCTCAGTGACGAATTCAATGTCCGGCTGCCCCTTCTTCATCAGCTCCTTGAAGGCGGCGGCCGCAGACTGACCGTATTCGTAGTTGGGGTAGACCAGCGCCCAGCGCTTCTTATGGGCCGCGAGGGCGGGTGCCACCAGCATCGCCGTCTGCATATACGTCGAGGGCCGCAGGCGAAAAGTGTATTTGTTGCCGTCCGCCCATGTCATCTTGTCGGTGAGCGGCTCGCCGCCGAGATAGAATATTTTTTTCTGACCGGCGTAGTTGGCGACCGCCAGACCGATGTTGGACAAGAACGAACCGGCCAGGATCGTCACGTCCTCGCGTGTCACCAGTTCGTCGGCCACGCGTACGGCTTCGCCGGGATTGGCGCCGTCGTCGCGCGCAACCACCTCCAGCTTCTTGCCGAGGACACCGCCCTTCGAATTGATTTCATCAAGCGCAAGCGCCATGCCGTTCTTGTACGGCTCAAGAAAGGCGGGAAACGCCTTGTAGCTGTTGAGTTCGCCGATCTTGATGGTCTGCTGGGCCACAGCCGGGGCCGCAAAACCGGCGGCAAAAATGCCCGCGGACACGAGATAGAACAGGTGACTCTTGAGCTTCATTCATTGTCTCCCTGACGTGATAGGCCGCGGCGCGGCCCCGCTTCCGCGGCGACACTTAACAAGGTTCCTTCATTCGAGGCGAACAAAGTTATAAGCGTACAAATAATCAGGCCATTGTTTTAGATGCCAGCAGAGCAGCCGCGCAAATATGCATCGCTTCCGTCGCGTTTCGCCGTCACATTATGCCCCGCTAGACCCACTCGCGCGAACATCGGCAGCGGGGCGCTCAGCCTCTCGGCCGATCGCGAAAGCGATCCATCAGCGGCTTGTCCTGACCGCCGTCAATCTCGATCATGGTGCCATTGACCATTTCCATCAAAGGTGACGCCAGCATGACTACCAGAGCGGCGACTTCATCGACTTCCGCGATGCGGCCCATGGGGATCGAAGCGGGCGCCAGCTTGTCGGCCTCCTCGCGCGGGATCTTCATGTCGCGCGCCATGGCGTCGACCAACCCGGCCCAGCGCTCGGTGCGCACCGGGCCCGGATTGACCGCGACGAAGCTGATCCCCTCCTTGCCGTACTGGCCGGCGAGGGAGAGCGTGAGGTTCTGCCCGGCGGCATTGGCGGCGCCCGGGCAGATTTCCCAGTAGGACGGCTTCACGCCGTCATTGCCGATCAGGTTGACCACCCGGCCGCCGCCCTGCGCACGCATGATCGGCAGCACGTGGCGCAGACAGCGCACATATCCCATGAACTTGAGCTGCAAGCCCTTTTCCCAATCATCCTCCGTCAAGTGCTCAATCACGCCGCCGGCAGCAGAGCCGGCATTGTTGACCATGATGTCGACGCGGCCGAGTGCCTTGTGCGCATGCTCGACGAAATTCTTGGCGTCAGCGTCTTTGCGCAGGTCGGCGGGAATGGTGACGATCTTGCGACCGGTTTCCTTGGCGATCTCATTTGCCGTTTGCTCAAGCGGTCCTGCGCGGCGGGCGCAGATGGCGACGTCAACACCCTCGCGCGCCAGATGGAGAGCGATGCCCTTGCCGATGCCTTCGCTGCCGCCGGTGACCAGCGCCGTCTTGCCTTTAAGCTTGAGGTCCATTGCAATACTCCATCCCCGATCGTCTACCGTTTGTGTGTGCAAGCCAGCGGCCGGCTTCCACCGACGCAAATAACTCGGAAAGCGCGGCGTTGAAGATGGCGGGTTCCTCTGCGCAGATGTTGTGACCGGAGCGCGGGACCACCAAAAGACCGGCGGTCGGTGCCGTACGCTTGAGGAACACGCTGCCATCGATGCAGGGTTCGTCCTCGTCGCCAACGACGACCAGGAGCGGCACCGTGAATTGCTTGAGTTCGTCTTCCATTTCCCAAAGCGTCGGACGCTTGAGCTGCAGGTTGAACATGGTCTGCGCGTGGCCCTCGGCCGAGTGCTCGGCGAGCATGCGGGCGAACTCAGCATGACCACGCGGGTCCTTGTGCTTTTGAGCGTGACGCATGGGCGCGTTGGCATATTTCGCCGCCGCCGATGCGATGCCTTCTTCGCGAAACATCTTGCCAGTCTCGGCGGCGAGCGCCCTCATTGCCTCGCGCTGTTTCGGGTCGGGCGCGGAGCCCCAGCCGCAGCCGGCCGCCACGACGGAAATGCAGCGATCAGGCGCACGCATGCCGACGTGCAGCGCCGTGTAGGCGCCCATCGAATGGCCGACGATGTGAGCCTTGTCGATCTCGAGCGCATCCATCAGCGACAGCACGTCGTCGCGCGCAATGTCCTGGCCGTACTTTGTCGGGTCGGTCGGTATGTCGGACGGCGGGTAGCCGCGCTGGCTATAGGTGATGCACCGATGGAGGCGGGTGAAGTGACGCATCTGCGGCTCCCAGGTGCGCCAGTCGCCGGCATATTCATGCACGAAGATGACCGGCACGCCGCTGCCGGCTTCCTCATAATACAACCGGACGTCGTCCCGAGCGCTGATGTGCGGCATCGTCTCTCCCTCGGAGGCATAATTATTTGCACGCAAATGAAAACAGGTAAAGGCGGTTGCAGCCCCGATAGGTAACAAATCCCCCGTCCGGGCCCCAAATCGAACATTTAAAGATCGATTGCGATTCCACACGAGACCGGTGTTATTGGTCGGGGGCGATCAAATTCCAACAGGCCCCGGCAACAGAACCAGGCCCAACAAATTCAGCAGGGGGAATATGATGTTCAAGCTGTTACGTCGTGACTTTGCCGCGGCGGCGGTCGCCGCGACGCTTTGCCTCGTTGGCCTGTCCGCGCCGGCGCACACGAAAGAAATGCCGACGATCAAGGTCTCCAGCCTCACGCTGCCGGTGTTCAATCCGCTGGTCTGGAACATCATGAAGGCGCGCGGCTTCGACACCAAGCATGGTTTCAAGCTCGACATCCACGCCTATCCGTCGATCTCGTCCTTCTACGCCGCCTTCGCCACCGGTGAGACCGACGTCGTGATCGGTGGGCCGACAGTCTATCAGAAGCTATACGAGCAGGGCGTGCCCGTTCGCATCATCGGCTCGGGTTTCACCCTCGGCGACCTTGTGATTTTTGCCAAAGATCCGAAGATCAAGTCGCTGGCCGATCTCAAGGGCAAGAAGCTCGCCATCGACATGGGCGGCTCGCAGTATCAGATGGTCAAGATCTACGCCGCGGCGAAGGGTATCGACCTCGGCAGGGATATCACCATAGTCAACGCCAATTTCGCGGTCGCGCGCGCCCAGCTTGAAGCGAGCCGCGTCGATGCGGCGCTGGTGATCGAGCCGCTGGCAAGCATCATCAACAAGCAGCGGCCGAGTTGGCACGCCGTCTTCAACGGCGCCAAGGGCTGGAAGGAAATCACCGGCGAGAACGGCTGGGAGATCGTGCCCGCGATGCGCGCCGACACCATCAAGCGCATTCCCGATGCGCCGAAGATGATGATTGCAGCGCTGCAGGACGTCGCCAACGTCATGGAGCACGAGACGGCGGCCGGCGACAAGATCGCGGTGGAGACCACTAAGCTCCCGCCGGGCATTCTCACCGCCGCGGTATCGAGCGGACGATTGCAGTTCATCGTCAAGCCGGTTTCGGATCCCGCCACCAAAAAGTCCATCAAAGACATGATGGAACGAGCGGTGAAGGCCGGCTTCTATAAGAAGATGCCCGACGACAAGATCTTCTACGCGCCGTAATCGCAATGCCCCTCGAGGAGCATCACGAGTCTGCCCCGGTCCTGACTTTTCCGCGGCAGACTCTCGTCTCCCTTTTGGTCTTCGCGATCGTCTGGGAGATGCTCTCGCACCTTGCGCCCTATCTGGGGATTCCGGCGTTCGCAATCCCCAGCCTTCTCAAGATTGCCAGGAGCCTTGCCGACATCACGCCGATCGACGTGGCGGTGACGTTGGCGCGGGTAATCGGCGCCCTGATCGTGTCCTTTGTGCTCGGCCTGGCGCTGGCGATGGCCATGTACCGCTCCAGGACGCTCGACGACTACCTTCATCCGATGATCCGCATCCTGATGGCGGTGCCGGTGGTATCGTGGATTCTATTCGCGGTGCTATGGTTTCCAGGCGTCGAATTCCGCATCGGCTTCGTGCTGGTGGTGGTATGTGGCCCCGTTTTCCTTGTCGACGCGCTCGATGCAATGCATGGGGTGCCGCGCGATCTGCGTCAGATGATGCGTTCGTTCCGCCCGACGACCTGGCAGTTCTTTGTCAAATTGATGCTGCCGGCGATCGTGCCCAGCATTTTCACGAGCTGGAAGGTCAACATCAGCCTGGCCATCCGCGTGGTCACTATCGCCGAACTGGTCGGCGCGGTCACCGGCATCGGTCATCAATTATCGGTGGCGCAGGAATTGTTCTCGGTCTCCGATGTGTTTGCCTGGACCGTGGTGCTGGTGGCGCTTCTGTTTTTGCTGGAGGCGGCGGTCGCCCGGGTCGAAGCGCGGCTTCTCAGGTGGCGCGCATGAGTGTCGGCAGCACGAGCGGACCGCCGCTCATTGAGGTGCGCGGCCTGCGCAAAGTTTTCCGCCAAGCCACAACCGGCCAATCCGTAATCGCCATTGATCGGCTCGACCTCACCATTGCGCCGCGCGATGTCGTGGCTATTGTCGGCCAGACCGGTTGCGGCAAATCGACATTCTTCGACCTTATGATCGGATTGGAAGCGCCGACCGAAGGCACGATGCATATTGGTGATAAAAGCCCGCACGCAGACTTCGATTACTTCCGCGGCCGGATCGCCACCGTGTTTCAGCAGGATCGGCTGCTGCCGTGGCGCTCGGCGCTCGACAACGCCAAACTGCCGCTGGAGCTCATCGGCCTGCCGGAGAATCAGCAGCGCGAGCGCGCCATGGCCTGGCTCGAGCGGTTGGGGCTTTCCAATTTCGTCAACGCCTATCCGCACGAGCTCTCCGGCGGCATGCGCCAGCGCGTCGCCATCGCGCGTGCCTTTGCGGTGCAGCCCGACATCCTGCTCGCCGACGAGGCCTTCGGTCACCTGGACGAGGTCACCGCCGCCGAGCTACGCGAGAAATTCCTGGCCCTGGCGCGCGAATGTGGCTCGACGGCTGTGCTGATCACCCATCAACTCGAAGAAGCGATCAGCGTCGGTGACCGCATCCTGGTGTTCGGCAAATCGGCAAAGCTATTGGCCGACATCCACGTCGCCCAATGGCCCGCCGAGCAATACGGCATTTTGCGCGAGGCGATTCAGGCAACGTTGCAAAGCAATGCGCCCGATCCAAGGCTCGCACAGGTTTAGCGGGTTGCGTCGGTCATTCGAGGGCGCGCAGCGCAAGATGCAGGCCGAGCAGCAAGAGCCCGGCAAAAAACCACAGACGGAAGGTCTTCGGCGCGATCCTGCGGCGTACCAGTCGGCCGAGCGGCATGCCCAGCAGCGCTGCCAGCAGTGCGAAGAATACCGGCCAGGCAAGCGACAGCGTCAATTCACCGGCGTGATAGAGCGCCAAGGCCAGCGCGACGGTGGCCACCGTGAAGAACAAGCCAAGCGCCTGCACCAGCCGGTCGCGCTCGAGCTGCAGTGCCTGGATAAAGGGCACGCCGGGAATCGAAAACACTCCGGTCACCACTGAGATGAGACCGGTCGCGATGCCCACCGGAAAGCCGATCCAGCCTTCCGCATGCGGCGGCACCTTGAAATGCACGTTGCCAAGACCGAACCCGGCATAGATTGCCAGCGCCACGCCGAGCCAGATGGTTGCCTGCCCGCTGTTGCTATGCGGCAGGACGAGCGCACCGACGAAGATACCGATGCACGTGCCCAAGAGCATCGGCCACAGGCGCCGCAGCATCACGCGGAACCCGCCACCATGGGTGCCCTGCCAGACATTGGTGACAAACGACGGCACCACCATAATGGCCGCCGCCTGCGCCGGCGTCATCATCAGGCCGAGCAGGCCGATCGCCACCGTCGGCAGGCCCATGCCGATGACGCCCTTGACGAAGCCTGCGAACAGATAGGCGCCGGAGATGGCCGCGAGGAGCCTGATCGTTTCGTGCAAAGGCGTATCCTTTCCCGCACGACCTAACGCGAGTGACCGCTATTCGACAATGCGGAAAATGAAAATCCCCCTCTTCAAAGATCGCGAAAGTTGTTGGTGCGGTGAATTGCGGTGCCCGGCCGTTAAATGCCATAGTTTCAACCTAGGACCGCACAAACGCGGGCCTCACCGGAAGCCGGAACCGCCATGCCTGAAGTATTCGTCTGCAAGGCCGACCAACTTCCGGACGGCGAGCGCCGCATCGTCAATCACGCCGGCACCGAAATAGGCGTGTTCCACTGGCAGGGCGAACTTTATGCCTACGAAAATCTGTGCGTGCACCAGGGTGGGCCGGCCTGCGAAGGCGTGATGATGCACAAGGTCGAAGACGTGCTCGGCCCCGACCGCACCTGGGTCGGTCAGAAATTTTCCGACAGCGAGATCCATTTCGTCTGCCCCTGGCACGGCTACGAATACGATCTGAAAACCGGCGAATGCGCCGCCGACCGCAGCCTTAAGCTGAAGCGCTTCGAGGTGGTGCGGCGCGGGGAGGACATCTATGTCGTCGCAAGCTGAAGCCGTCGCGCCCGCAGGCGAGCGCCTGAGCGACGCCGAGATCCAAGCCATGCTGGCGAAGGCCGTACGGCTCTACGCCGAGCGCGCGGCGGAGCGCGAGGGCGCACTCTCCGCCTTCCCCGCCAGCGCGCAAGTCACAGCCACCGAGGTCATGGTGACGGTCAGCGACATGCTCAAGGCGGTGAACCTGCAGGTATTCGAGCTCGGCATGTGGCAGGCCTGGACGGGCAAGCAATGAGACGAAGCGAAGAGAATCGAGGCATGCTCTTTCATTTCTCCGTCACCCTGAGGTGCGCGCCGAAGGCGCGCCTCGAAGGGCGGCGGCCCGCCATCCATTGAGGCTCGCTGCGCTCGCACCTCAGGATGACGGGTTAGAAGCCTTACAAGGATCAAGACGCAATGGACCTTCCGCTCAGCGATTACCGCCGCATGGCGGTCGAGGAATTCGACACCACGAAGCTGCTCGCGCACGCCGCCCAGCAGGCGATCGAGCGCGACTACGGGAAGTTCCCCATCGTCGACGTCGACTCGCACCACTACGAATCGGAGTCGCTCAGGGAAATCCTGCAATACATGGACGACCCGGTAATCCAGCAGCTCGCCATGAGCGCGAGCCAGACCGGCATGCGCCATACCGGCGTGTTCCAGGGCGGCGTCGGCTATCAGGACATGGGCGGCCGCGTCATGCGCTACGCGCTTCGCAGCATCGAGAAGACATCCGGCGAGGCGCACCGCGACATCACCTTGAGCAAGAGATGGATGGACGCGATGGGCGTCGACGTCGCGGTGCTATTCCCGACGCCGATGCTGACACTGGGCCTGCACCCGCAAGTCGAGGTCGAGGTGGCAATGGCTCGCGCCTATAACCGCTGGCTCTGCGAGCGCGTGTTGGCACATGAGCCGCGCCTGCGTTCCATGCTCTACCTGCCGTTCAATGACGCCGATGCGAGCTATCGCATCGTCAAGGAATTTGGCGGCAAGCCGGGCGTCTGCGGCTTTATGGTGACCGCCGCGCGCCATCGGCCCATTCACCACAATTCGTTCATGAAGACCTATGCGCTGCTGGAGGAGATGGGACTGCCGCTCGGTTTCCACGCCGGCTATAACTGGAACGAACAGTCGATGGAGATGATGAACAAGTTCATCTCCGTGCATGCGATCGGCTTCGTTTTCTACAACATGGTTCACCTGACCAACTGGATCATCAATGGCCTGCCCGAGCGATTCCCCAAGCTAAAGGTACTCTGGATCGAAAGCGGGCTCGCCTGGGTGCCGTTCATGATGCAGCGGCTCGACAACGAGTACATGATGCGCTCCTCGGAAGCGCCGCTGCTCAAGCGCAAACCCAGCGACTACATGCGCGAGATGTACTTCACCACGCAACCCATGGAGATCACCGACATGGGAGCGCTGGAGCAGACCTTCCGCATGATGAACGCCGAGACCCAGTTGCTCTATTCGTCCGACTATCCGCATTGGGACTTCGACTTGCCCTCGACCATCTACGACCTGCCGTTCCTGGGCGAGAAGGCCAAACGCAACATCCTCGGCGGTAATGCCACGCGGATGTTCAACCTGAAGCTTCCGGCCGGCAAGCTGGCGCAAGTCGCCTGAACAGATGGCCTCACAAGCAGCCTGAGCCCAGCGCCGATCTTGCGCTGGTGCCGGCGCATTCGCGGCCCACCCGTATTGGGCTGGCAAATCCCACAAACGGTCCTGTCCAGGGCTAGAATGTCGCGCCATTGAATTGAGTCGGCAGCGCTTTTCTTTGCCGCCAAGCTCGGGCATTGTGCTGCCACATGCCAGAACAGTTGCGATTTCCGTGGGGGAAACGCGTTCATGCAGGCTTTGAAAGGGTCGGCCTGTGCCTTTCGACGAGGCGCCAGCCCCTGCGTCGTGGGTTGAGAGATAGGCCATGCTTCCTCCCGTATTCGGTGTCCTTTTCGACGGCCTCGCCTACGGCATGTTGCTGTTCCTGCTGTCGGTCGGCCTGTCGGTGACGCTCGGGCTAATGAATTTCGTCAATCTCGCCCACTGCGCCTTCGCCATGGTGGGTGGCTACACTACCGTCCTTTTGATCAACCACTTCGGCTGGTCGTTCTTCTGGACGCTGCCGCTCGCCTTCGTCGTGCCGGCGCTGCTAAGCATTGCCTTCGAGCGCGTGTTCTACCGCCGCTTCTACGGCAAGAGCGATCTCGACCAGGTACTGCTCACCATCGGCATCGCCTTCGTGTCGGTGGCGGCGGCGGCTTGGTTCTTTGGCACCACCCAGCAGCCGATCCGCACGCCGGAATTGCTGCGCGGTTCGTTCCTTGTGCTCGGGGTCAATATCGCACCGTACCGGTTGTTCCTTATCATCGTCGGCGCGGCCATCACGCTGGCGCTGGTCGGCGGGCTAGAATTCACCCGCTTCGGCGCCCAGGTGCGCGCCGCGGTCGACAACCAGCGCATGGCGAGCGGGCTCGGCATCAATGTCGAACGCACCTTCGCCATCACCTTCGCGGTCGGCAGCGGGCTCGCCGGTCTCGGCGGCGCGCTGGCGATCGAGATCGTGGGGCTCGATCCCAATTTCTCCTTCACCTACCTGATCTACGTGCTGATCGTGGTCGCGGTCGGCGGTCTCGGCTCGATCGGCGGCTCGCTCGCCGCCGCCGTCCTGATCGGCATCAGCGACATCGCCGGCAAGTATTACGTGCCGCAGCTCGGCGCCTTCCTGATCTATCTGGTGATGCTGGCCATCCTGATGTGGCGGCCGAGCGGCCTGTTCGGGAGACGCTAGGCCATGGCATCGATCACCGACACAGCCCGCGAGCCGGTCCGCTATCTCAAGTCGCAGACGCGTTGGCATTGGGCCGAGTCCGTGTTCTGGCTCGCCACGCTGCTGCCGTTCTATTTCCTGCCCGACTATCTGCAGCTCGCCAGCCAGATCGCCATTACCGCGCTGTTCGCGCTGTCACTCGACCTCATTCTCGGCTACGCCGGCATTGTCTCGCTTGGCCACGCGGCTTTCTTCGGCACCGCCGCCTATACCGCCGGTATCTTCTCCAAGCTGGTTTGGGGCGAGCCATTCACCGGCCTGATCGTCGGCACCGCGGCGGCCGCCCTCCTTGGCTACGCTTCCAGCTTCGTGATCGCGCGCTTCCGCCATCTCACGCTGATCATGATCACCCTCGGCCTCGGGCTGCTGCTGGAGCAGGCGGCCAACAGCGCAAGCTGGCTGACAGGCGGCAGCGACGGCCTGCAAGGCATCGAGATTTGGCCGCTCTTCGGCCGCTTCGAGTTCGATCTTTGGGGTTATACTGCGTACAGCTATTCACTGATCGTACTGTTCGTGGTGTTCCTCGGCGCGCGGCGGCTGATCCACTCGCCGTTTGGGCTGGCGCTGCGCGGCATCCGCGAGAATGCGGTGCGCATGCCGGCGGTCGGGGCACCAAGCCGCAAGCACATCCGCACAGTCTATACGCTCTCCGCTACCATCGCCGGCATCGCCGGCGCGGTTCTGGCGCAAACCACGCAGACAGTGGCGTTAGATGCGCTCGGCTTCCAGCGCTCGGCAGACGTGCTGATCATGGTCGTGCTCGGTGGCACGGGGCGGCTCTATGGCGGCATCGTCGGCGCCATCGTGTACATGATCGCGCACGACCAGTTCTCCGGCATTGCCCCGCAATACTGGTACTTCTGGATCGGGCTCCTGCTGATCGTTGTGGTCATGTTCCTGCCCAATGGCATTCTCGGCGGCTTGCAGGCAGCCGCAAACTGGCTGCAAGAGCGGTGGGGGAACAAGTGAGCGCGCCGACGAGCAGTTTAACAAAAGACGCTGACGCTACCCGCGCGCCCGCTTTAGCCACCCGTGGTCTGAGCAAAAGCTTCGGTTCACTTTCGGTGGCGCGCGACATTGCGCTCGACCTGCCAGTCGGCGGACGCTACGCGCTGATAGGACCGAACGGCGCCGGCAAGACCACGCTGATCAATCTGATGACCGGCATGCTGAGCCCCGACGCGGGCCAGATCGTGCTCGGGGCTGAGGACATCACCGCGCTCGAACCGCAGGACCGGGTAAGCAAGGGTCTCGCGCGCACCTTCCAGATCAACACGCTGTTTCCGGGGCTCAACGCGCTCGAAGCAGTGACGCTGGCCGTCTCCGAGCGGCGCGGCATCACGAACCAATTCTGGAGCAATATTGCGGACCATCGTGAGGCGATCGAGGAAGCCTACGAAATCCTCGCCAAGCTGCGGCTGGGCGACGCCTGCTATCAGCCGACCCGCGAACTGCCTTACGGCCGACAGCGCCTGCTCGAGATAGCGCTGGCGCTCGCTACCAAACCTAAAGTGTTGCTGCTCGACGAGCCGGCCGCCGGCGTACCGCAGGAGGAAAGCGGCGAGATTTTCGAAGTGGTGGCCGGGCTCTCCGACGATCTCAGTTTGCTGTTCATTGAGCACGACATGCACGTAGTGTTCCGCTTCGCCAGCCACATTATCGTGCTGGTCGGCGGCGCCGTTTACACCGAAGGCACGCCGGCTGAAATCGCCGCAGATCCCGGCGTGCGCGAGGTCTATCTGGGCAAACGTCACCATGGCTGAGCCGCTCCTTCAAATGAGAGGCGTGACCGCCGGCTACGGCAACGCGGTAGTGCTGCACGACGTTTCGCTTGAGGTGCCGGAGAACGGCAGCCTGGCAGTGCTCGGCCGCAACGGCGTCGGCAAATCGACGCTGCTGCTGACCATCATGGGCTACACCCAGATACGCGGCGGCAGCGTCATGTGGCACGGCCGGGATATCTCCAAGGTGCCGCCGCACGCACGCGCCACCGGCGGCATCGGCTGGGTGGCGCAGGAGCGCGAGATTTTTCCTTCGCTATCAGTGGAAGAAAACCTGACCGTTGCGGCGCGCGGCGACGGCTGGGATATGCCTGCTGTATTCAAGCTTTTTCCACGCCTCGACGAACGCCGCCGCAATATGGGCAACCAGCTTTCCGGCGGCGAGCAGCAGATGCTGGCGATCGCGCGCGCGCTGATGACCAATCCCTCGCTCATTCTTCTCGACGAGCCGTTCGAGGGCCTGGCGCCGGTGATTGTAGACGAGCTGACCACGGCGATGCAGGCCATGTTGGCCGACCGGCGCATCGCTATCGTGCTGGTCGAACAGCATACCGACATCGCGCTCGAACTGGCACGGGAGGCGATCGTGCTGGAGCGCGGCGCGGTCGCGCATCGCGCGCCATCGGCCGAGTTGCAGAAGGATACCGCCACGCTCGACCGGCTGGTCGGCTTGCGCGTCGCCGCGGGGGCGTGACCGCATTCTTCCTCCCTCCCCTTGAAAAGCGGAGGTCGGTTTGCGAAGCAAACCGGGTGGGGATCGCGTGCCGTCATCATTAAACCCCACCCCAACCCTCCCCCTTTCAGGGGAGGGAGAGCGAAAGGTGTCCCATGTCCAATCCCATGATCCCGCGCGAGCGTTGCGACTTTTCCGCCATCGTCGATCGCCCGCCGCTCAAACTGCCTGGCGACGCACGCATCGTGTTCTGGACCATTGTCAACTACGAGGTTTGGGATATCGCGAAACCGATGGCGCGGCAGTTGCTGCCGGCGCCGACCGGCGTGCCGCTAATGCCGGACGTGGTGCATTGGGCATTCCATGAATACGGCATGCGCGTGGGCTGTTGGCGCTTCCACGAGCTGTTCCGCAAGCTCGGCATCAAGCCGACGCTCGCCGCCAACGCGCGCATCTGTGAGGACTATCCGCGCGTCGCCGAACAGGCGCGGGCCGACGGATGGGAATTCATGGGCCACGCCTACGAGCAGGGACCGATCCACAAGGAGCCGGACCAGGCCGCCATGATCAAACGCACCATGGATATCCTGACCAAGTTCGCTGGCAAGCCGCCCGTCGGCTGGCTCGGGCCGGGACTGACAGAAACGCTGGAGACGCCGGACCTGCTCACCGCGGCCGGCATCAAATATATCGGCGATTGGGTCTATGACGACGAGCCGACCGCCATCCGCACCGCCAATGGACCGCTGGTCACCCTGCCCTACACCATCGAGCTCAATGACATTCCGATGATGCTGATCCAGCACCATCAGAGCGACTATCTGCTCAAGCGCGCCATCGACCAGTTCGACCGGCTCTATGCCGAGAGCGAGCAGCGCGCCAAGATCGTGGCGCTAGCCATCCACCCCTACATCAGCGGGCAGCCGCACCGCATCAAATACCTCGAGGCGATCTACGACCACGTCAACAAGCATAAAGGCGTGCTGCACTGGAACGGCGAGCAGATTTTGGATTGGTATCAGGATGCGAAGAAAGTTTGATGGATGCGAGGCCTCTTTTCCGTTCGTCCCCGCGCACGCGGGGACCCAGAGCCACAAAAGAGTCGATTGAGAAAGAACAGGGTTCCCGTTTTGCGGGAACGAACGGAGATTGCGGCAACGCCTGAGAACATAAGAGACGAGGAAACACCATGGAATTCCCAAAGCCGCCCATCGGCATGCTGCCGAACGACCGCATCGCCTACTCGCCGATCCCGAACCGCGAACCGCTCAAGCTGCCGGGCGGCGCGCGCATGGTGGTGTGGACCATCACCAACGTCGAGGAATGGGACCCGACCCAGACCATGCCGCGCACGGTGCTGACGCCGCCGGCCGGGGGGGCGCCGATGCCCGACATCCCGAACTGGTGCTGGCACGAATACGGCAACCGGGTCGGCTTCTGGCGGCTGCTGCAGGTCTATGACGAGTTCAAGATTCCCGGCGTAATGAATATCAACGGCACCGCGGCGGAAGCGTTTCCCGAGTTGATAAAAGCGTGCGTCGAGCGCGGCTGGGAATTCCTCGGCCACGGCTATACCCAGCGCAACATGCAGAAGGTGGAAAACGAGCGCGCCGACATCCGCAAGTGCGTCGAGGCCTTGCAGAAGATCACCGGCCAACGCCCGCGCGGCTGGGTCGGCCCCGGCCTCACCGAGACTTGGGAAACAGTCGACGTGCTGGCCGAGGAAGGCTACGACTACGTCGGCGATTGGGTGCTCGACGATCAGCCGGTGTGGCTGAAGACGCGCGGCAAGCCGCTGCTCAGCATTCCCTACACCCAAGAATGCAACGACGTCGCCATGATGCTGATCCAGCACCACAAGGCCTCTGAGTTCTACGAGCGTGCGATGGACCAGTTCGAGCAGTTCTACACCGACTCCGAAGACTCGGCGCGGGTGATGGCGATTTCGGTGCATCCCTACATCATGGGCGCGCCGCACCGGGCCAAGTATTTCCGCCGCATCTTCGAGCACATCCGGGACAAGAAGGACGTCCTGTTCTGGAACGGCGGCCAGATTGCCGACTGGTACAAGAAGGCCGGCCCGAAAGCGCCTTGAGCCTTTCTCCGCTCGTCCCCGCGGCCGAAAATGACTGGATTCCCGCTTGCGCGGGAATTCAGCGGTTGTTGGCGGCCGGGGCGGCGTCCACACACTCCGTCTTGCCCGGGCTTGTCCCGGCCATCCACGCCTTCTATGACCAGCGAAGACGTGGATGGCCGGGACAAGCCCGGCCATGACGGATGAGAGGCCCGAACCAGCTCATGAGCGCCCCCGCCACCTACCTCGACAAGACCACCATCGCCGAACTGACCGCGCGCATGTATCTCGACACCGGCGCGGTGCGATTCATGGAGGGCAAGCCCTTCATCTTCACGAGCGGCTGGGCGAGCCCGGTCTATAACGACTCGCGCTGGCTGATCTCGTTTCCCGACGTGCGCGCGACGCTGATCGATTTCGCCATTGCCACCATCGACCGCGACATCGGGCGGCCCGAAATCGATGCGGTGGCGGGCGGTGAGACTGCGGGCATTCCGTTCGCCGCCTGGGTCGCCGACCGGCTGCATCTGCCGATGCAATACGTGCGCAAGAAGCCGAAGGGCTTCGGGCGCGGCGCGCAGATCGAAGGGCAATTGATCCGGGGCCAGCGCGTGCTGCTGGTGGAAGATCTCGCCACTGACGGCCGCAGCAAGGTCAACTTCGTCAAGGCGCTACGCGACGCCGACGGCCAATGCGCGCACTGCTTCGTGCTGTTCTTCTACGACATCTATCCGGAAGGCGGTAAGATTCTCGCCGATCTCGGCGTCACCCTGCACGCGCTGACCACGTGGTGGGACGTGCTGCGGGTCGCCAGACAGAGCAATAAATTCGACGCGCGGCTGCTGGCTGAAGTGGAGAAATTCATGCACGATCCAGCCGGCTGGTCGAAGGCCCACGGCGGAGTGGCGGAAGCGGCCGACTGATCCGGCCTTGCTCTGAACATCCGTCATCCTGATGCGCACGCCAAAGGCGTGCCTCGAAGGTCCACGCATTGCCCGTCATCCTTCGAGGCTCGCTTCGCTCGCACCTCAGGATGACGGATTGAGCTTCCGCTGCAGCCGCGTCACCGCCAGATCGAGCGCCGACAGGAAACGCGACAGGTCCTGCCGGCTGAGCGGCTTTGGGCCGCGGGTCGTCGCGCCGGCAGAACGCAAGTCCGACATCAAATTGCGCGTCGCCAGCGCCATGCCGACTGAATTGTCGTCGAAACCCTTGCCGGTCGGGCCAATCACGGTTGCACCATTGCGCACGCAGCGAGCCGCCAGCGGAATATCGGCTGTGATGACGACGTCGCTTGCGATCGCGCGCTCAGCAATCCAATCGTCGGCTAAGTCCGGCCCTTCCGGCACGATCACCCGTTCGATCATGGGACTGCGCGGCACGTTCATGAAGGCATTGGCAACCACGAAAACCTTGAGGCCATAGCGCTCGGCCACCCGGTAGACCTCGGGTTTGACCGGACAGGCGTCCGCATCGACAAAAATGCGGATGGCGGGCGTTGCGCCCTCTTCCCTGCTGCCGGCCATCGTGATCCAATCACTTTCGTGACGCATGATCTAATCCGAAAATCGGTTCCCATCCCCGATCGGGTCGGGGACAGGCTTTTCGGATCGTACGTGTCAGGGAGGCATCCATGGCCAAAGCCCGCAAGAATGTCCAGGCAAAGCGCAAGGCGAAAGCCACGACCAAGAAGGCCGCGGTCAAGCCGAAGGCTAGCGCCAAGACAAAAAAGACCGCTAAGAAGAAATCCGCCGCCAAGAAAGCGCGGCGGCCACAGCGGTTCACCGTCAGCCACCACCGCGAGGAAGACTTCGACTCCGGGCTTCGCTCTTACGCCGCCTACCGCGATCTCGGCATCGCCCCGGCGACCGGCGGCATGGTGCAGGCGCATGTGATCCGCATGCTGCCACCGTTCCGGGCCGAGGAAGTCTCGACGCCGCACTATCACGACGTCGAATTCCAGATGGTCTATGTGCTGAAAGGCTGGATGACCACCGAGTTCGAGGGCGAAGGTGTGCACACCTTTCATGCAGGCTCATGCTGGATCCAGCCGCCGAAGATCAAGCACACCGTGCTCGGCTATTCCGACGACTGCGAATTGCTTGAGATCGTGCTGCCGGCGGATTTCGAGACGGTCACGCTGGAGGAATAAGGCAATGAGCCCCAGAATTTTCTGCTATCGTCGTCCGCCAGCGGGTCCGCGCGAAGCGCGGCCCGATGATGAACTCCGACGGACGATCCAGTAATCGCTGCGCTCTCTGTGTCTACTGGGTCCTCCGCTTTCGCGGAGGGCGGCAGCAAAGCTTGTCGCAACATTGGCAGATTAGCTCGACGCTTCGCGTTGCTCAGGCGGCAGATCGTCGTCGGAAAGAACGCGCAGGGCGGCGCCCTCGACATCGTTGTATTGGCCGCTCTTCAGCGCCCACATGAAAGCGAACAGGCCGATCAGTCCTAGGCCCACCGCCATCGGAATAAGATAAACCAGCACGTTCATTTCGCGACCGTTCTTCGTTGGCGCATGATCTTATCCGAAAATCGGTTCCCACCCCCGATCGGGGTCGAGGACATGCTTTTCGGGATCATGCGCGGCCACCCCCTCTCGCACGCAAGGCATTCAACGTCACCAACATCGACGAGCCGGACATGGCAAGCGCGGCAACCAGCGGCGTGACCAGGCCGGCGATGGCGACCGGCACGGCAATCAAATTATACACTGCCGCCAGCCACAGATTCTGCGTCATCAGCACGTGGGCGCGTCGCGCCACATTGAGCGCCTCAGCCACAGGCGCCAGCCGTTCACCGAGGAACACCGCGTCGGCATACGCCTGGGTGAGATCAGCGGCAGCGATCGGCGACAGCGAGACATGGGCGGCAGCGAGCGACGGCGCATCATTGAGGCCGTCACCGACCATCAGCACGCGGCGGCCTTCGATTTTAAGCGCCTCGATATAGACGATCTTCTCCGCCGGCGTCAGCTCACCCTGCCAGCGAGCGATACGAAGTGCGCGCGCGACTGGGGCGACCGCCTCACTGCGGTCGCCGGAAAGAATGCGCAAATCGTAACCGCGTGCGGCGAGCGCTTTCATCACCGCTACTGCATCGGGCCTGAGCTTCTGGCTGATGGCGATGGCGGCGGAATGGCCGCCATGGCTGAACATGATCATGGAACTGTCGGGCCTGAGAGAAGTCACCTGCGTCAGGCCGCAGAAGGCGGGACTGCCGAGCCGAGCCTCGGCTCCGTCGAACATGGCGCGCACGCCCTGCCCCGGCTCCTCTACCGCGTCGTCGAACGGCGTCGCGGTCTCGGCTTCGCGCGCCAGCGCCAGCGCCAGTGGATGCCGGCTCGACAGCGCCAATCGCGCCGCCATTTGCAGCAGGTTGGCGTTGATCTGCGCCGCTATTGGTCACGCGCGGCTCCGGCAAAGTCAGCGTGCCGGTCTTATCGAAAACAATGGTGTCGGCTTCCGCCAGCCGCTCGATAGCGTCCCCCGCATTGAGGATGACGTTGGCGCGGAACAGCGCGCCGGAAGCGACCACCTGCACGGCGGGGATCGCCAATGACAGCGCGCAGGGACAGGTGATGATCAGCACGGCGATGGCGGTCACGACCGCGTCGTGCAGCGAGGCACCCGCGATCAGCCAGCCAACGCCGGTGAGCGCGGCGGTCAAGTGGACCATCGGCGCGTAGACCCGGGCCGCGCGGTCGGCGAGCCGCCGGGTGCGCGACTTGGCGCTGGCTGCCTTCTCTAACAGCCGCTCGATCTCATCGATCAGCGAGTCCTGGCCGGCGGCGGTGACGCGCAAGATGAACGCGCCGGAATAATTCATGCTGCCCGCATAGACCTTGGCGTTGGCCGAGATCTTGCGGTGCGCGGTCTCGCCGGTAATCAAACTTTCATCGATCTCGGAGACACCGCTCACCACCGCGCCGTCTGCCGGCACGCGCTCGCCGGGCCGCACCAGCACGCGGTCGTCGGGCATCAGCGCCGCCACCGGCACGCTGACCACCTCGTCGCCGACAAAGCGACGCGCGGTGTCGGCCTTGAGCGCCGCCAGATTGCCCGCGACCGCGCGCGTCTTGCGCCGCATGGCGTGGTCGAGCGTGCGCCCGAGCAGCAGAAAGAACAGCAGCATGATCGCCGAGTCGAAATAGGCATTATGGGCGTGGTTGGCGGTCTCTATCACCGACATGGCGAGCGCCAACATCACGCCAACCGTGATCGGCACATCCATATTGAGCGAGCGAGCGCGCAAGGCGCGCCAGGCGCTGGTGAAGAAGGGCTGGCCGGCATAGGCTGCGGCCGGCAGCGCGATCAGCGCCGAGGCCCAATGGAAGAAATCGCGGGTTGAGGGCGTCATATCGCTGCCCGACCATACCGACACCGACAGCAGCATGATGTTCATGGCGGCGAAACCGGCGACCGCCAGATAGCGGGTCAGGCGGCGAGCCTCGGCGGCCTCTTCCTCCTCGGCGCGCTGCGGCACGAACGGATAGCCGTGATAACCGATGCGCTCGAGCGTCTCGACAATCTGCGCCGGCTTGATCTCGCCGTCGGACCAGGCGACGTGCAAGCGGCGATTGGTGAAGTTGAGCCGCGCCTCGGTGACGCCGGGCAGCTCTTTCACCGCACTTTCGATGCGCGCGATGCAGCCGCCGCAGTGTACACCCTCCACGGCCAGATCCATGCCGAGCGTGTGCTCGCCGCAAGGCTTGGCGTAAAGCGAAAGATCGAGGGCGGTATCGGTCATTGCACTTTTGTTCTCGAGCCTGCGCTACCCTCTCCGCTCATGCCCGCGTAAGCGGGCATCCAGTACTTTATCGCCATGGAGCTGGGTCCCCGCTTCCGCGGGGACGAGCGGCTGAAACTGCGCGTGCGAACATCATCTGCATCGGCTACTTGAGCGTGATCTGGCTGCGCGAGCGGAACATGCGCTCATGACCTCGGTAGAAGTCGACGATCAGCTCCCAGCGGCCGGACTGGGCATGGGCCTCGCCGTGGAAGACGCCGGGGCCGGTCTTGCTCATCGGAATGACATGGTCGCGCCGGGAATTGGCCGGATGCCAGAGCCGGGCGTCGGCAGTGAGCCCGCCGACCGGCTGGCCGGCAGCATCGCGCACGCTCATGTCGAGCACCGCCTCACCGATACGATCGAGATTGAGCTTCCCATCGACGTGCCAGTGCAGCGAATCCTGCGCCCTGGCCAGCGCCACTTCGTGCTCGAACATCTGCCCGGCCTTGTAGGAGCTCTGGGTCTCGACGCCGCCGAAGGTCGAGATCGCAGCCTTGGCCATGATGCCGTTGACCACGAACACCAGGCCAAAGAAGCCGATCAGCCAGAGCAGTACGGCGCGACCGGTGAGCTCGCGCGGTTTATCGCTGCGGGAAAAGAGCGCCATGATTCACCTCTGCGGTCCTGGCGCGAAGAAGTGGTCGCGCACCTGCGTAACCAGGCCGGTATCGACGTCGATCAGCTTGAAGGTGATCGGGCTCGAGGCCGGCGGTGGCGTACGACTGTAGTCGGTGACCGTAACGCGCACTTCGCGCGTCTGGTCGGGACCGACGTCGACCACCAAGCGGCCGTCGGCACGCTGCGGCACGCCGATGAAGTCGATGAGCGCGGCCGGCAGCCCATCGGTCGCGACGATGAATTCGCGCTTGTTGAGGTCCTTGTTGACGATGCGGATGGTGTAGCCGTTGCGCAAGGCGCCATCGGATAACCGCACAAAAAGCGGGTTGCGATCGTGGATGACGTCGATTCCCTGGTCGCCGCGGGTGGCGAGCGTGTAGATCATGATGCCGCCGGCGATCGCGATGATGGCGGCGTAAAGCAGCGTGCGCATGCGGAACAGCTTGACGACCGGCTCCTTGCCCTCCAAGCGCCGCTTGATATTCATGTCGGTGTCGTAACCGATCAGCCCGGTATGGCGGCCGAGCTTGACCATGACGTTGTCGCAGGCGTCGATGCACAGGCCGCACTGGATACAGCCGAGATCGGCGCCATGGCGGATGTCGACGCCGGTCGGGCAGACGTGCACACATTGCAGGCAGTCGACGCAATCGCCGACCGGCTGGCCCTCGGCGCGCAGTAGCTCAGCCTTCTTGACCGAGCAGCGCGGCTCGCCGCGGTCGTAACGGTAGGTGACGTTGAGCGCATATTCGTCGGTCAGCGCGGCCTGGATGCGCGGCCACGGGCACATATAGAGGCAGACCTGTTCGCGCATGTGGCCGGCGAGCGCGTAGGTCGTAAAAGTCAGAATGCCGATGAAGGCGTAAGCCACGAGCGGCGCCTGGCCGGTGGCGAGCTCCTTCACGAGCGTCGGCGCGTCGGCGAAATACAGCACCCAGGCGCCGCCGGTCCACCACGCCACCATCAGCCAGAGGAAATGTTTGATGCCCTTGCGCGCCCAGGTCGCCGCCGACCAGCGCTTTCGGTCGCGCTGCATATGCTCGCGGCGGTCGCCTTCGACAAAGCGCTCGATAGCGAGGAACAGGTCGGTCCAGACCGTCTGCGGGCAGAGGTAGCCGCACCAGATGCGGCCAGCGACCGCGTTCATCAGGAACAGCACCATCGCCGCCACGATCAAGAGGCCGGTGAGGTAGTACACTTCCTGTGGCCAGATCTCGATGAAGAAGAAGTAGAAGCGCCGGGTCGGGAAGTCGATGAGCACTGCCTGGTGCGGCGCATTGGGGCCGCGGTCCCAGCGCACGAACGGCAGCAGATAATAAACGCCGAGGGTGAGCACCAGCACGGCCCATTTGATTTGGCGGAACAGGCCGTGCGTGCTCTGCGGATAGATCTTGCGCCGCGGCGCATAGAGCGGGATGTCGTCTTCCGGGGGTTCCGGCGGAGCACCATGGACTTCAGCCGCCTCGACCAGGCGCGCAAGCTCGGAAACATTCGTTGCCGAATGCTCGAGTGATGCAGTCGTGGCGGCCGTCATGTTGCAGTCACTCCGTCCAAGCCGTTACTTCACGCCGCCGCCAAAGGTCCAGACATAGACGGTCAGGGCCTTGATGGTCGGATCGCTGAGACGCCCGCCCCAGGCCGGCATCACGCCGCCGCGGCCGTTGGTGATGGTCTGCACGATGGTCTCCTTGGAGGAGCCGTAAAGCCAGATCTTGTCGGTCAGATTGGCCGAGCCGAGCTGCTGCTTGCCCTTGCCGTCGGGACCGTGACAGACCGCGCAGTTGGTCGCGAAGATTTGCTTGCCGGCGGCGAGATCGGCGCCGGGCTCGACGCCCAACCCCGACAGCGAACGCACGTAGTCGGCGACCTGCGAAATCTGCTCGGGCTTCAGGATGCCGTCGCGGCCGAAAGCCGTCATGTTGCCCTGATGGCCCTTGTCGTCGCCCGAACGCGCGCCGTGGATAATGGTCTGCTCGATCTGCGCGAGCTTGCCGCCCCACAGCCAGTCGTCGTCGTTGAGGTTGGGATAGCCCTTGGCCCCGCCGCCCCCGGCGCCGTGGCAGGGCGCACAGTTGTCGGCAAAAGCGACGCGTCCTTCGGCACGGGCGAAATCGAGCAACTGCGTATCGGCGACGATCTGCGGCAACGACGCGCTGGCAAGCTTGGCCACCATTGGACCGCGCTGCGCGCGCAACTCCTCGAGGTCGGTCTCGACCGCGGCGCGCGCATGCCAGCCGAGCACGCCCTGCGTCGAGTTGTTGATCAGCGGCCAGGCCGGATAGAGCACCCAGTAGCCCACCGCCCAGATGATGCAGAGGTAGAACAGCCACAACCACCAGCGCGGCAGCGGGGTGTTGAGCTCGCGGATGCCGTCCCACTCATGGCCGGTGGTCGCGGTTCCGGTCAGCTTGTCGACTTCTTTGTGTTCTTCAGCCACCGGTCAGTCCTCCTGCAGCGGAATGCGTGCCGCGTCATCGAATCGCTTCTGTTGCTTGCGCGAGGGCCACAGGGCGTAAACCAGCACCACCAGAAATATGGCGGTGAAGTAGATCAGGCCCCAGGTCTGGGCGAACTCGGCAACGGCTTTATAGGTCGGGTCCATCGCGTTTCACCGGATGTTGGCTTTGTCGTCGTAGAGCTTGAAGTTCACCTCGGTGCCGAGGAGTTGCAGAAAGGCGATCAGCGCGTCGGCCTCGGTGATGCGATCGGGATTGCCGTCGAAATCGCGCACATTGGCCTTCGGATAGCGCTTGGTAAGATCGTCGGACTTCTCGGCGTTGTTGGTCGCCTGCGTGCGGACGTCCTCGGCTGCGTCGTCGATGTCCTGCTTGGTGTACGGTACGCCGAGCTCGGCCTGAACTTTCAGGTCGTTGGCAATGTGCTTGTAGTCAAGGTCGGTTTCCTCGAGCGCGGCGTAGTTCGGCATGATCGAGCCCGGCACCACAGAGCGCGGATCGCGCAGGTGATCACGATGCCAGGCGTCGGAGTACTTGCCGCCGACGCGGGCGAGATCGGGACCGGTGCGCTCCGAGCCCCACTGGAACGGACGGTCGTACATGCTTTCGGCGGCGAGCGAGTAATGGCCGTAGCGCTCGACCTCGTCGCGCAACGGGCGGATCATCTGCGAGTGGCAGAGATAGCAGCCCTCGCGGACGAAGATGTTGCGGCCGGCGAGCTCGAGCGGGGTATAGGGCCGCACGCCGTCGACCTTCTCGATCGTGTTCTTGAGATAGAACAGCGGAACCACCTCGACCAGGCCGCCGATGGCGATGACGACCAGAATGCCGATCACCAGGATGATCGAATTCTTTTCGAGGATGGCGTGTTTTTGCCAAAGGGACATTGTCTTCTCTCCGCCTTATTCCGCCGGCGCCAACGCGAGGTCAGCCGGTTCGGCGGATTCCGCCGCATTGACAGTCATCCAGAGGTTCCAGGCCATGATCACCGCGCCGGTCAGGAACAGGGCGCCGCCAAGCGCGCGGATGACGTAGAAGGGATGCTGGGCTTCGACCGACTCGACGAAGGAGTATTCGAGGAAGCCGAGCGAGGTATAGGCGCGCCACATTAGGCCCTGCAGGATGCCCGCCACCCACATCGAGGTGATGTAGAGCACGATGCCGATGGTCGAGATCCAGAAGTGCCAGTTGACGAGCTTCAACGAGTAGAGTCGCTTGTTCCACAGCCACGGCACCAGGCAGTAGACCGCGCCGAAGGAGATGTAGGCGACCCAGCCGAGCGCGCCGGAGTGGACGTGACCGATGGTCCAGTTGGTGTAGTGCGACAGTGAGTTGACGATCTTCACCGACATCATTGGCCCTTCGAAGGTCGACATGCCGTAGAAGGCGACCGACACCACCATCATGCGCAACACCGGATCGGTGCGCAGCTTGTCCCAGGCGCCGGAAAGCGTCATCAGGCCGTTGATCATGCCGCCCCACGAAGGCATCCACAGCATGATCGAGAAGGTCATGCCGAGCGTCTGCGCCCAATCCGGCAACGCCGTGTAGTGCAGATGATGCGGGCCGGCCCAGATGTAGATGAAGATCAGCGCCCAGAAGTGGATGATCGACAGCCGATAGGAATAGACCGGACGGTCGGCCCGCTTCGGAATGAAGTAGTACATGATGGCGAGGAAGCCGGCGGTGAGGAAGAAGCCGACCGCGTTGTGGCCGTACCACCACTGCACCATGGCGTCCTGCACGCCCGACCAGACAATGTAGGACTTCGACGAAAACAGCGACACTGGGATCGCCGCGTTGTTGCCGATGTGCAGCACCGCGATGGTGATGATGAAGGCGAGATAGAACCAGTTGGCGACGTAGATATGCGGCTCCTTACGCCGCATGATGGTGCCGAGATAAACCAGGAAATAGGTGACCCAGACGACGGTCAGCCACAGGTCAGCGTACCATTCCGGCTCGGCGTATTCCTTCGACTGGGTGATGCCGAGCACGTAACCGGTGCCGGCGATCACGATGAAGAAGTTGTAGCCGAGCACCACGAACCAGGGCGCCAGGTCGCCGACCATGCGCGCGCGCGAGGTGCGCTGCACGACGTAGAGCGAGGTGGCGATCAGCACGTTGCCGCCGAAGGCGAAAATGGCAGCCGAGGTGTGCAACGGGCGCAGACGCCCGAAATTCACGTACAGGTCGAGATTGAGTTGCGGAAACGAAAGTTCGAGCGCGATGAACAGCCCGACGGTGAAGGCGGCGAGGCCCCAGAAGACGCCGGCCACTGTGGCGAACTTGACCGGGCCCATGTTGTAGTTGGGCTTGCCGCCGATCTCGAGCGGCGGGGCCGCGGCCGGACGGTCGTAGTAGCGATTGATGATGGCGAAGACCGCCGCCACACTGGCTGCGCAGAACAGATAAGCGTGGAACGCGTAGGCCGGCGTGTAGGCCTTGGCGGCGACCACGATGGACAGGAAGGCCAGACCGGTGAACGCGAGGGCGGTCCCGCCTTCGCCAAGAGTCATGGTTTTTTGAGGAGCAACGGTTGCGTTCGCCATGCTGCTGTTCCGTTATTCGCTGGCCGGGAGGAGGTCGAAACGTTACGAATTTTTTAGCCGCCCACCCCGCCGGCTCTTTGATGCAGGTCAAAGGAAGCTGAAGTCCTTGAGGAATTGCCGCCGGAACCGGTCAGCAAGCGGGTTCGGCTTGGACTTTCGGACGGGTGGCGGCCAGCCCGCGCATGGCGGCTATGCGGGTGGCCGGCAGGCAACGAAAAGCGCGCTCCAGCGCCGCATCGGGCCGCCCGAAGCGCGCTTGTCTATAGGCCCCTTTGAACTCAGGCAGCCTTGACTTCGACCTTCTTGACCTGCGCAGGGGCGGGCTTCGGGATGATCACCTTGAGCACGCCCTTTTCGATATGGGCTTTGATAGCGTCGGCGTTAACGCCATCCGGCAGCTGCAGCGAACGCTCGAATGAGCCGTAACTGCGCTCGACAAGACGGTAGTTCTTGTCCTTCTCTTCCTTCTCGGCTTTCTTTTCGCCTTTGATGGTAAGGACGTTGTCCGCCACGTTGATCTGCACGTCCTTTTCCTCCAGGCCCGGCAGTTCGGCAGTAACCTCGATCTCTTTGTCGGTCTCGGCCACGTCCATCGTCGGCATCATGGTCGACATGGTGCCGAAACCGTTGCCCAAGGACGGGAACCCGCGGGTAAAATCGTCGAACAGACGGTCGATTTCACGGTGCAGGGAGAAGAAGGGATTATCGGTGCGCGCCATCTCGCGCTGGCGCCCGACCGGAATGAGAGATTTGAGATTCATGGACGCTCTCCATCTTCTTAAGCTTGTGCCGCCTCCAGGCGGCGACACCCATTCAATACGAATCCGGCCCTCGCGTTCCTTGAGCTAGGTCAAACACGCTGCCGTCTGCGCCGTCAGGCCGCCGCCCCATTCCGGCTCTCGACGACGGTGCCGGAAATCGGCTCGATCCAGGCCAGATGGTCCGTGACCGATTTCACCCCGGAGATGTTCTCGGCAGCCACTTTGAGGGCGTCACGCTGCCGCTCGTCGAGGATGGTGCCCCACAGTTCGACCATGCCATCGTGCACCTGGATGTCGACCATGGCGGTGGGGGCCCAGGTCTGCTCTTCCATGATTTTCATCATCCGATCGCGGATGGCGGCATCGCTGGCCTTGACCGGCTTGGCCTCGCGGGCGAGCCCGACCATGGCGTGCATCAGGTTGGCGCGGGTGACGATGCCGACCATCTTGCCGCCGTGCATGACCGGCACGCGCTTGATGCGGTGCTTTTCCATCAGCCTGACGATGTCCTCGAGCGAGGCGTCTTCGGTGACGGTCTGCACCGCGGTGGTCATCACCTCGGAGGCCTTGCTGCCGTGGCTGTGAGTGTATTCCTCAGCCATGCGTCCGGGGCCCATGATGAATTCCAGCCAGCGTGAGCGTCGGCGCTGGGTCTGGGTTTCCCGGCGGCGGAGGAAATCGCCTTCCGAGACGACGCCGACAAGCTTGCCATTATCCACCACCGGCAGGCCGCTGATGTGGTGCTTCAACATCGTCTGCGCCGCTTGCAGAATCGTGGCGTCCGGCGAGATGGAAATCACGTTGCGGGTCATCACATCGCGGGCGTTCATGGGTGTCCTCCGTGGGCAATTTCGAATGGCAGGAAACCACGCGCGGGAAGGATACGTATTGACGCAGGTCAACCGCTTGATCGCCAAAACAAAAACCCCGGCATCGGGGAATGCCGGGGCCAGTTTAGCCGAACGTGTCAGGGAGGAACGAAGTTCGGCCTAAAAATCCAATCAGCCGTTCATGCGGTTGAGTGCGGCGCGGTTGCGCAGCACGATCCGGCGCGAGGTCGGCACCGCGATCGCCGCCGATTTCTCCAGCTGCGTCAGCGTGCGCGACACGGTCTCGATGGTGAGGCCGAGATAATCGGCGATGTCCTGGCGCGACATCGGCAGTTCGATCTCGCCGGTGGAAATACTGCGCCCGGCCATCTCCAACAGGAAGCCGGCGACCCGCTCCTGCGCGGTCTTGATCAGCAGCATGATATGGTCCTGGGCGCGCTGCAGTTCGTTCGCGGTCATGGTCCAGAGCTGGTGGGCCACTTCCCCATCGCGCGCGGCCAAGGATACCAGGCTGGAGCGCTTGATCACCATCACCTTGCAGTCGGTGATGGCTTCCGCCGAAAAGCTGTGCTCGTCGCCGCATTCCATGCCGAAGATGTCGCCGGGAAGATAGAAGCCGCCGATCTGCCGGCGCCCGTCGCTGAGCACCTTGTAGGTGCGGACCGCGCCGTTGATCACCTTGTAGAGATAATCGGCCGGCTCGTTTTCGCCGTAGATCTCGGCGTTGCGGGAAAACGGCATGGGCGCGCCCATCATTTCGACCGAAGAACCAAGGCCGCGCGGGCTGCTGACCGGGGCCGGGCGGACCGCCGGCGGCGTGACGCTACGAGCGGCGATGGCGGTGTGGGCGTGCATGGCGTTCTCCCGAAATTTGATGGTTTGGGATACGCGCTGGCACGACAGGCGAAAATTCAGATAATCTCCATAGGGGATTTACCGGAGGTGGTGAGACGGCCGCCATCGGGATCGTTGTCAGCCACCGGATCGATGTCACAAGCAATTGAAAAAACAGATGATTCTGCGGGGGACGAGCGCCACCGGACGCTGCGCTACGCTGCCGCACCGCTCGCCGTGGCATTGCTGTTCGGCTTGCGCGCGCTGCTGGTGCCAGTTCTGCACGACGACGGCATCTTCATTTATTTCGTGCCGGCAATCCTGATCGCTGCCGGCATCGGCGGCATAGGTCCCGGCCTGTTCGCCACCGCGGCCAGCATGATGGCGATCACATTGCTGTTCGAAATCAGCGACGCTACGCTGCCGGGGACGGCCGTCATGAACATGACAGCCTTCACCATTATCGGCATCGGCGTCTCGTGGGGCGGCGAACTGCTGCGTCGCGGCCGCCAGCGCACCAGCCTTATGACCCGAGACGCGCTGGCGCGCGAGGCGCATCTGCAGTCAATTCTCGACACAGTGCCCGAGGCCATGATCGTCATCGGCGAGCGCGGCACTATACAATATTTCAGCAGCGCCGCCGAACGGCTGTTCGGCTACGAAGCCAAGGAGGCGATCGGGCAGAACGTCAAAGTGCTGATGCCGTCGCCCTATCGCGAAAGCCACGACTCCTATCTCCAGCGCTATCGCAACACCGGCGAGCGCCGCATCATCGGCATCGGCCGCGTGGTGGTCGGCCAGCGTAAAGACGGCTCCACATTTCCGATGGAACTCGCGGTCGGCGAGATGAAATCGGCCGACCGGCGCTTTTTCACCGGCTTCATCCGTGATCTCACCGAGCGGCAGAAGACCGAAGCGCGCCTGCAGGAGTTGCAGTCGGAGCTGGTGCACATCTCACGGCTCACTGCCATGGGCGAAATGGCCTCGACGCTCGCCCACGAGCTCAATCAGCCGCTGTCGGCGATCTCGAACTACCTGAAAGGCTCACGCCGGCTGTTGAGCGACAGTCCCGACGAAAAGACAACCATGTTGCGCGACGCGATGGAAAAGGCGGCCGACCAGGCCATGCGCGCAGGCCAGATCATCCGCCGCCTGCGCGACTTCGTGGCGCGCGGCGAGAGCGAGCGGCGGGTGGAGAGCATCACGAAACTGGTCGAGGAAGCGAGCGCGCTCGCGCTGGTCGGCGTCAAGGACCGCGGCATCCGGGTTAGCTTTCAGTTCGACCCCTCTGTCGACTTGGTGCTGGCCGACCGCGTGCAGGTCCAGCAGGTGCTGCTCAACCTGATCCGCAACGCCATGGACGCGATGGAGGAGACAGAAAACCGCGACCTGGTGATCGCGGTCGCACGGAGCGACGACAACCTCGTCAGAGTGAGCGTGGCGGACACCGGCTCCGGCATTTCGTCGGAAATCGCCGAGCAGCTGTTCCAGCCGTTCATCACCAGCAAGCGCCATGGCATGGGCGTCGGCCTGTCGATCTCGCGCACCATCATCGAGGCGCACGGCGGCCGCATCTGGGCGGAGCCCAATCCGGCCGGCGGCACGATTTTCAATTTCACGCTGACCGCGGTCAACGAAGGGGATGTCGACGATGCAGCCTGAGCCGGTGATTTACGTCATCGACGACGACGACGCCGTCCGCCAGTCGATCGAGTTCTCGATGAAGACAGTTGGGATCACAGTGCACGGTTTCGATTCCGGCAAGGCCTTCTTCGAGGCGTTGCCGGGAATCGAGCACGGCTGCGTGGTCACCGACGTGCGCATGCCGGAGATCACCGGCATCGACGTCCTGCGCAAGGTAAGCGAGACCAAGCCGGACCTGCCGGTGATCGTCATCACTGGCCACGGCGATGTGCCGCTGGCGGTGGAGGCGATGAAGCTCGGCGCCGTCGATTTCCTGGAAAAGCCCTTCGACGATGACCTGTTGATCGAATCGGTGCGCGCGGCGCTGAGCCGCGACGCCGACGTCGCCAAACGCAAGGCCGACGTTGCCGAGATCAACGACAAGCTCAACGCGCTGTCGAAGCGCGAGCGGGAGGTGCTGGAAGGGTTGGTCGCAGGCAAGCCGAACAAGACCATCGCCTTCGATCTCGGCATCAGCCCGCGCACGGTGGAGATTTATCGCGCCAACCTCATGACCAAAATGGCGGCCAACAGTCTGTCGGACCTGGTTCGCATGGCGATGTTGGCAGGCATCCTGGAAGGCACCGGCGAGTAGGCCCTGTCTCTCACCTCGCCCGCGGGCGAAGCGGGTGGCGCGGGAGGGTAAGGCAGCGGCAACAACATAACGCGGATCTTGCGATCGTGGTCCCCAGGGCGTGTCGCTTGCCAAGCCACCGCGGCGATGGTCGATTACGGCTCGTAACAATCAAAAGGGACCGGGGGAGGCGTGAATGACGTCCGGGTATCGGCTGGTGAGTTATGTGGACGGCGGTCATGCCAAGCCCGGCGTTCTGATCGGCGAACGAGTGGTGCCCCCGGCAGAGCTCATGCCGGGCGTCGGCGATATCGACACATCTTCGGTGCTCGGCCTGCTGCGCGCCTGGGACACGGCGCATCCGCGCCTGCATGCGGCCGCGCACAACATCAAGCCCCACGCCGGAGTCCCGCTGAACGACGTCAAGCTGCTGGCGCCGATCCTCTATCCCGGCGCGCTCTATTGCGCCGGCGCCAATTACTGGGACCATCTCAACGAAATGGCCGACATCGCGGAGCGCGCCACGGGCAAGCGCCCGGCGATGACCAAGAACCCGGAACCGTGGTTCTTCCTCAAGACGACTGCCGGCTCCATCATCGGCACCGATACGCCAACGCGTCTACCGAGTTTTTCAAGCCAAGTGGACTGGGAAGCCGAGCTCGGCGTGGTGATCGGACGGCCGACCCGTAACATCTCCGAGGCCAAAGCCTTCGACGCGGTCGCCGGCTATCTGATCGTCAACGACCTGTCGGCACGCGATCTGATGAAGCGCGAGGGCACTCCTTTCATCTACGACTGGCTGGGGCAGAAATGCTTCGAGGACGCAGCCCCCATGGGCCCGTGGTTCACGCCAGCGGCCTATGTCGCGGACCCGAACGACATGGCGATCAAGCTCTGGGTCAACAGCGTGCTCAAGCAGGATTCCAATACCGGCCGCATGGTCCACGGGATCGCCGAGCAGATCGCCTATCTCAGCCGGCACATCACTTTGCAGCCGGGCGACGTGATCGCCACTGGCACGCCCGCCGGGGTCGGCATGCCGCGCGGCGAGTTCCTCAAAGCCGGCGACGAAGTGAGAATTGAAATCATCGGTTGCGGCACTCTGAACAATATTATGGTGCCCGATTGAGCTTGCTGTACCGTATTGCGAAAGTTGGGAGCCCTACAAACGGCAAAAAGTCAGATACCTGACCTTTTTGGCGGGTGACAGCCGTGGCGTTTTCCGTTTAAGATCAACATGAACCGCTCGCAAGAAGCCGGCATAAACGGGGAGAACATCGATGTCGCTCAATAAGCTTGCCAAGGTCTGCGCCTTGGCCATCGCAGTCGTATTCAACACCGCCGCGGCTCACGCTGCCGACAAGGTCTATACGCTCAAGCTCTCGCATTTCGTGCCGCCGCAGCACGCGTTCCACAAATGGGTCGTCAAGTGGGCGGAGAACATCACCAAGGAGTTGCACGGCCGGCTCAAGTTTCAGATCTATCCCAACGGCCAGCTCGTTGGTCCGCCGAACCGGCAGTTCGATGCCGCACGCAACGGCATCGTCGACATCGCCTGGTGCCTGCACGGCGTGACGCCCGGCCGCTATCCGATGACCGAGCTCGCCAACCTGCCGTTCACCTGGCCGTCGGCCGGCGCCGACTTGGCGCTGATGGCCAAGCGCATGACCGAGCTGGCGCCGAAGTACCTCGCCGCCGAGCACAAGGGTCTGCACATCCTGTTCATGAACATGGCCAATCCGGTGGTGGTCTACTCGAAGGAGCCAATCCACTCGGTCGCCGACTTCAAAGGCAAGAAGATCCGTTACGCCTCGACCGCCAACCGGGAAATGCTTGACGCCATGGGCGCGGTGCCGTCGCTGGTGCCGCCGCCGGCGACGCAGGACGCACTCGCCAAGGGCATCGTAGAAGGCGCCACCTTCCCGCACGAGGCCGGCCTCGCCTACCATCTCGCCTCGGTCGCCCCCTACACGATCGAGCCGCCGATGGCCTCGGCCACTTTCGCGCTGGTCATGAATAAGGCCAAGTACGAGTCGCTGCCGAAGGACCTGCGCGCCATCCTCGACAAGGAAGCCGGCGTCAAGGGCGCCATGAGCTTTGGCAGGGCTTGGGCCAAGCAAGAGGTCTTCGCCCGCAATCTGGAAGTTAAGAAGATGGGGCTGAAGATCATCACCCTGCCGCCAAGCGAAGTGACCAAGATGCATGAGCTCGCCAAGCCCATCATCAAGCGCACGATCGCCAAGCTGGAATCCGAAGGCAAGCCGGCGCAGGCGTTCTACGACGCCTATACCAAGTAGGCTATCTCACCGATGCCGGGGCGCGCGCTTTGCGCGTGCGCCCCGGACTCCGTAAGGGACGGCCCTCGCCTTCGCGCTTATGGCTGGTTCCGGGCCCGGAGGTGGCCCGTACCCGGAACGACACCGAGACGATCGACGACTGACCGACCATGGACCGCACCCGCGTCCTCGCAGCCCTCGAAAGATTGCGGCGGCTCCAGCTTCGCCTGGCCGCGGTCGCGCTGCTCGTCATGATGTGCGTGACCATCGCCGACGTTACGATGCGCTACATCTTCAACGCTCCGATCCTCGGCGCCTACGATCTGGTGTCGTCGATGCTGGTGGTGTTCGTGTTCAACGGCATGTCGACCGCCTTTCTGCAGCGGCGCAACATCGTCATCGACCTGATCGATTCCTTCGCTCACAGGAACCTGATCGTGGTGCTGATCCGCATCGCCGATGTGCTGGCGGTCCTGATGCTGGCGATGTTCGCCTACGCCATGATCACGCCGGCGATGCAGGCCTATAGCTACGGTGACCGCAAGGTCGAGCTGCAACTGCCGATCTGGATCTTGTGGGCGATCGCCGGCGTTGGCATGGCCGGCGCCATCGCCTGCGCAGCCGGCACCCTGCTCGCGCCGGTCGAGACCGGGCACCACGACCAAGACGAGCCGTTCGAATGAGCGCCTCGGCCATCGGCGGGATCGGCGTGTTCGCGCTATTCGCGATGCTGATCCTGCGCGTCCCGGTGTGGATCGCGCTCACCCTGGTCGGCTTCGTCGGCAACGCCTTCGTGCTGGGGCTCGATCCGACCTTCGCGCTGTCCGGCACGGTGCCGTTCGACGTCGGCTCGAACTACGACCTGGCGGTGTTGCCGCTGTTCATCCTGATGGGCGAGGTCGCGTCCGTGACCGGCCTGTCATCCGACCTGTTCAAGGCGGCGCGGGTGATCATGGCCGGCGTGCGCGGCGGGCTGGCGGTCGGCTCGCTGGCGGCCTCGGCCTGTTTCGGGGCGGTCTGCGGCTCGTCGGTGGCGACCGCGGCCACCATGACCCGCATCGCGCTGCCGGAAATGCGCAAGGCCGGCTACGACCCCGGCCTCGCCGCCGGATCGTTGGCCGCCGGTGGCAGCCTTGGCATTCTGATCCCGCCGTCGATCATCCTAGTGATCTACGCCGCGATCTCGGAACAGTCGGTGCCGCGCCTATTCGCCGCCGGCCTGGTACCCGGCCTGATACTGACCGCCCTATACATGACGGTGGTCTATATCGTGGCCTCGCTGCGCAAGGATTACGCGCCGGCGGGCGAGAGCGTGACCTTACGCGAACGGCTCGCCGCCATGCGCGATCCCTGGCAGTTCCTAGTGCTGTTCATCGGCACCATCGGCGGCATCTACGCCGGCGTGTTCAGCCCCACCGAGGCGGCCTCTGTCGGCGCCGCCGGCGCCATCCTGCTCGGCGTCATCGGAAAACGCCTCTCCTGGAAGGCGTTCGTGCACTCGGTGGAGAGCACCGTAGGCACCTGCGGCCTGCTGTTCGTGATCATCTTCGGCGCCGACCTGTTCTCCTCGTTCATGGTGCAGACGCATTTGCCGGACGCGCTGGCCGAGGGCGCGGAGGCTCTGAACCTGTCGGGGCCGATAGTAATGGTGCTGATCATCGTCGCCTACATCTTCTTCGGCTGCTTCCTGGAGGCGATCGGCATGATGCTGATCACCGTACCGGTGTTCCTGCCGCTGGTGACGCATTTCGGCTACGACCCGGTGTGGTTCGGCGTCATCATCGTCATCGTCGCCGAGGTCGGGCTGATCCACCCGCCGATGGGGCTGAACCTGTTCGTGATCCAGGCGCACGCGCCCGACATCAAGATCGGCAAGATTTACCTCGGTATCGTACCCTTCCTGTTCGCGCCGCTGGCGCTCATCATCTTGATGTTCTGGTTTCCCCAGATTGCGCTGTGGCTGCCCAAGCTGTTCTACGGCGCGGGGTAAAGCGGCGCCGCGGGCGCTGCGCGTTCCCTCCCCCTGCAAGGGGGAGGGTTAGGGAGGGGGTCCACTTCGGACTATTCCCCCGACTTACAAAATAGATTGGATTGCCCCCACCCGACCGCCGTCGTTAGCCAACGACGGTCGACCTCCCCCTTTCAGGGGGAGGTAAAAAGAAAAATCATTTCATCATCTCTTCTGGCGGGCCGGGGCCCCAGAGGTTCGAAGCCGAGGGGTCCTTCGCCCAAACCTTCGGTACCTGCGGATTGTCGCGGTGCCATGGTCGCGGCGCGAAATAACCAAGCGACTTGTCCTGCATCTGGTCGAGTTCGGCGAACAGTTCCGTGATCAGGCCGTTCGGGCTACGGTGATAGGCGAACAGGTTATGGCCGATGCCGTGCCGGCCCGGTCCCCACAGCGTCCTGTAGCCATTGAGTGAAAGGAAGTCGCAGGCCTCCTGCAGATGGCCCCAGTTGCGCACCTCGAAGGCGGTGTGGAAATGGCGGTTCGAACCGGTACCCATCAGGTTGACGGTGTGGTGGTCGGGTCCGCAGCGCAGGAACACGAAGAAGTCGGCCATCCAGTCGGACTCGCGGAAGCCCAGCACATCGATATAGAACTGAGTGACCTTCTTGACATCCTCGCAGTGGAAGGCCACGTGACCGAGCTTGTGCGGCACCACGCCCTTGGTGCCGAACTTCTGATGGACGAAGTCGTCGCGCTTGAACACCTCGATGGTCGTGCCCTTGGGGTCCTCGAACGACAGCATTTCGGAGATCGACGGCTCGGGGTCCTTCTTGCGCGTGACTTTGACGCCTTGGGCCTCGGCTTGCTTGGCGAACTCGCCGAGATCTTCGTTGGGCGCGATCTGAAAGCCGATGCGCGTGCATTGGGCATGATCGCCCTTACGCAAGACCACCGAATGATGGTCGACAGTGTTGGCTAGATAGACCGCGTCCTTGTCCTTCGCGGCCAAGGTGAGGCCGAGGATGTCGGTGTAATACTCCGTCTGCTGGGCGGGATCGGGCATCTCGTAGCTGGCGTGCGCGATCTTGTGAACCCGGATCATGCTGCTCTCCTCCGCGACTTCGATTTACGGGCTGTCTTTTTGCGAGCGGTTTTTTTGCGAGTTGTCTTGGCTTTCTTTTTTGCCTTCTTCGTTTTTGCTTTCGTTCTTGCTTTCGTTCTTGCTTTCTTGGCTGTCTTCTTCGCCGGGTTAGTCTTCGCCGGCTTGCGGCGCGGCATGGAGCCGATGACCTCGACCATGATGGCGTTGTCGTGCCGGCCCAGGCCCATCTCGATGCAGCGTTGATAGAGCTCGGCGGCGCGGTCGAGCATCGGCGTCGCCACGCCGACACGATCGGCGAGAGCCCCGATCAATTCAAAATAGTGCGAAATGCCGACGGCGTCGCCCTGCGCCGGCAGGAACCGCCCTTCGGCCATCCAGGGTGCGCGGATGGCGAATTGGGTCGAGCCGCCGCTGCCGCCCGCCACCGCCTTGATCAGCAACTCGGGATCGACGCCGGTCTTCAGCGCCAGTGCCATGGCCTCCCCGGTCGTGGCCATGTGCACCGCCACCAGCAGATTGTTGACCAGCTTCACCGTGCTGGCGGCGCCGAAGGGCCCGAAGTAATGCACCACGTCGCTGAAGCCGCGCGCGACGGACTCGGCCTTGCGCGCCGCCTCCTCGTCACCCGCGAGATAGACCACCGCCTTGCGGGCGGTGACCATGCCGGGTGTGCCGCCGACCTCGCCGTCGATGAACACCGCGCCCTTGGCGGCGAGCGGAGCGATCTGGCGCTCCTTGTCGGGCACGAGGTGGGAGCCGAGTTCGATGACGATTTGCCCCGGCCGCGCCGAGTGAACGAGTCCGCGTGGGCCCCGCACTACCTCGTCGAGCGCGTCCGCGGACGGAAGGCAAGTGAACACGATATCAGCTTCTTCACCGATCGCCGCGGGCGAGGCCGCCGGCACGCCGCCGGCGCGTTCAAAATCCGCCATGCTGCTGCGGCGGTAGCCGAGCACGCGATAGCCACTCTTGATCAGATTTTCCGCGATCGGCAGGCCGATTTTGCCGAGGCCGACGAGACCGACCGTCTCCATGTTCCCTCCCCTGCCGTCTTTGACGGCTGTTCTTTTGAGGTGAGTGTAGATGAAGTACGGCGCGTTTCACAAATGGAGCGTTGCAGATCCGCCTGGCGGGGCATCATCCCTCTCCCCGCACGCGGGATCGGTAGAAAGTCTCATTGCTTCGCGCCGATCCCGGCCATGAAGCGCGCGCGGATCTGCACCGGATCGCGGTCCGTGGTGCCGACGCCCACCGGTCAGACGGGAAAATTCGGCCGGTATCCGCCCGCCGTCTTCTCGACGCGGCCAGCAAACGGCAGGCCGACATGCCCGGGCATCACCAGAGCACCGGTCGCGGCACAATAGTCCAGCACCTTGCGGCGGCTGACGCGCGCCTGCTCGGCGTCGGAGTTCTTGGGGAAATTCCAGTCCGGGTAGTAGACCTGCAGCAGGTGGTGCCAGACATCGCCGATGAAAGCGCCGCGCTCTCCCTTACTCTCGAGCTTGAAGAAGACATGGCCGGGGGCGTGGCCAGGCGCCGGCTCGATCTCGATGAAGTCGTTCAGACGGTGGGTGCCATCAACCAGATCGGCGCGGCCGTACTCCAGGATCGGCACCACGCATTCGCGGAAAGTGCCGAGCTCGGCCGGGCCCTCGTCGGAAGCGTCGATCTTGGAGAAATAATCTACGTCGGGCTTGGAGAAGACGTAGCGCGCATTGGGGAAGGTCGGCACCCATTTGCCGTCCTTCTGCATGGTGTTCCAGCCGACATGATCGTGATGGAGATGCGTGCACATTACGATATCAATCTCTTCTGGCCTTGCCCCAGCGGCAGCAAGGCGGTCGAGCCAGGGCACGTTGAGATTGCTCCACCACGGCCGGCCGGGCTTGACCTTGTTGTTGCCGCAGCAGCCATCGATCAAAATCTTCTGGCCCCCGACCCGCAGCAGCCAGCTATGAACGCTGAGTTTGATGAGGCCCTGATCGGCGTCGTAATGGTGCGGCGCCAGCCACTGCGTGTGCTCGGCAAGCTGGGCGCCGGTAATGTCAGGAAAGATCTGCTTGAGCGGATAGCAGGCGCCGTAGGTTTCCTCGATACGCGTGATGGTCGCGTTGCCGACGGTGAACACCGGCGCCCTCCCCTGTTGCGGCGCGCGAATTCTCATTTTTGACGAACGGCTTTGCGCGCGCGTGAAATACTCTATGGTGCGCCGACAGGCGTCAAGCCGAGGGAGGAAGAGAATGGATTTGGGATTGAAGGGGCGCCGCGCCATCGTGACCGGCGGCTCGAGCGGCATCGGTTTCGAGACCGCGCGCCAATTCCTGGAGGAAGGCGTGCGCGTGCTGATCACCGGCCGCGTCGCGGACAAGCTCGCCAAGGCGCGCGACGACTTGGCGAAGCGCACCGGCGGTGAGGTCCATGCGCTCGCCGGCAGACATGAGCAAGGAATCCGACATCGCGAAAATGGTCGAGACGGCGAAGGAAAATTTCGGCAGCGTCGACATTCTCGTCAACAACGCCGGCACCATGTATTCGGGCCGCTTCGCCGTGCTCGACGATGACGAGATGAAGAAGCAGCTCGAGACCAAGCTGTTCGGTTTCCTGCGCGCAATCCGCGCGGTTTATCCGATGATGAAGGCGCAGAAATGGGGCCGCATCGTCAACACCATCGGCGGCGCCGGAAAGGAGCCGGACCCTTATATGTTCGGCTCAGGAATGACCAATTCGGCGCTGCTCAACCTCACCAAGTCGCTGTCGACCGAGTTCGGCGAGGACAATGTGCTGGTCAACGCCATTTGCCCCGGTTGGGTCGATACCAATCTGTGGCGCATGAACGCGCAAGGCCTACAGAAAGAGCTGGAGGCCAAGAGCGAGGATGAGGCGCGCAAGCTCGCCGCCAGGAAGAACGCGCTCGGCCGCATGGGCAAGCCGGAAGAACTCGCCAACGCCACCGTGTTCCTGTGCTCGGAGCGGGCGAGCTACATCACCGGCGTTTCGCTCAACATGGACGGCGGGCGGCTGAAGGGCTTGTGGTAGCCGTTCCTTCCGCCGTACCATCTCGTTTGCAGTCGTAATGAGCGGCCTTCACGCGGGACCGCGGCAATGCTTGAGATCATAGCGAACGACGAAGTCCTGGGCGCCACGGTCAAAGGCGCCGACCTGTCGCAGCCGCTGCCGGAGGGTGATTTCGACACTGTCCTGCGCGCGCTCGGGCGCTACGGCGTGCTGCAGTTTCCCGAGCAGTTGCTGACCCCGGCGGAGCAAAAGGCGTTCGCCGGGCGGTTCGGGTCGCTGGAAGTCAATGTCGCCGGTATGTATCAGGATGCCGACCATCCCGAGATCATGTTCCTGTCCAACATCGTGGAGAATGGCAAGCCGATCGGCCTCGCCGACGCCGGCCAGGATTGGCATACCGACATGTCCTACAGCGCGGTGATCGCGCTCGCTAACGTCTTGTACGCCATCAAAGTGCCGCGCGACGAGAGCGGCCGTGCGCTCGGGGCCACCCGTTTTGCCAGCATGCACGCGGCCTATGACGAACTGCCGCAAGACCTAAAGGACCAGCTCGCCAACGCCACCGCCGTGCACGACTTCAACAAGTTCTGGGAGATGATGCGGCGCGAGAAGGGCAGCAAGCGCCCTCCCCTCACCGAAGCGCAGCGGCGCCAGAAGCCGCCGGTGTCGCATCCGGTGTTCCTCACCCACCCGATCACCGGCCGCAAGGTGCTCTACGCCGATCCCGGCTACACCACGCGTATCGAAGGCCTGCCGGAAGACGAGAGCGAGGAGATCCTATCGTTCCTGTTCACACATCAGCTCAAGCCGGAATACCAGTATGAGCATCTCTGGAACGAAGGCGACCTGATGATGTGGGACAACATCGGCACGCTGCACAACGCGATCGCCGATTACGGGCCGCACCAGCCCCGATTGATGCAGCGCTGCCAAGTGATGGCGGACCGCATTTTCGCGCAGCCGCTCGCCGGCGCGGCCTGAGCGCTCGCCGCTACTCTCAATCCGTCATCCTTCGAGGCTCGCGGAGTTTATCATCTGGCGGCGCTTCGAGCCGACCCGTTGGCTCGCACCTCAGGATGACGGAGAGAAACATCACCGGATCATCGTCTGCGGGATCAGCAGGATGATCTGCGGGAATAGCAGCAGGATAGCGAGGTTAAAGATATCGGTGGCAACGAACCAACCGCATCCGCGGAACATGTCGCCCATCGACACCCTCGGCGCCACGCCCTTGAGCACATAGACGTTGAGGCCGACCGGCGGCGTGATCAGGCCGATTTCCACCATGCGCACCACCAGCACGCCGAACACAATCGGATTGATGCCGAGATGCTCGATGGTCGGCAGGATGATCGGCACCGTCAGCAGCACCATGCCGATGCCGTCAAGGAACATGCCGAGCACCAGGTACATCGCCAGGATGCCGATCAGGACGACCGTCGGCGGCACCGGTAGATCGGTGATGGCGGAAGCGACCGCGCCGGGCATGCCGGTGAAGCCGAGGAAATGCACGAAGATGAGGACGCCGGCGATGATGACGAAGATCAGCGACGAGGTGCGCGCCGTCTCGATCATGGCGTTCCAGAACGTCCGGCGGTTGATGCGGAACAGCGCCAGCGCAAGCGCGCCGAGGGCGCCGATGGCGGCGGCCTCCGTGGGCGTGGCGATGCCGGTGTAAATGGTGCCCATCACCAGCATGATCAGAATGATCATGCCCCAGACACCTTTGAGCGAATAAATGCGCTCGCGCCAGGCCACCGGCGCGATCGGCGGGCCGAGCTTGGGGTTAAACCTGAAGCGCAGATACAGCATGATGCTGTAGGTGGTCGCCTGCAGCAGCCCCGGCAGGATGCCGGCCAGCAGCAGCGCCCCGATCGACTGCTCGGAAATGAAACCGTACACCACCATCAGCACTGACGGCGGAATCATGGTCGCCATGGTGCCGCCGGCCGCCACGCAGCCGGTCGAGACCTTGTCGTCGTAGCCGTATTTCTTCAGTTCCGGCAGCGCCACGCGCCCCATCACCGCGGCCGCGGCGGTGGAAGCGCCGCAGGCAGCGGCGAAGCCGGCCGAGCCGATGATGGTGGCAATGGCGAGCCCGCCGGGCAGATGACCGAACCACTGCCGCGCCGTCCAGTAAAGGTCGCGCGTGATGCCGGCGTGATAGGCAAAATAGCCCATCATGATGAACAGCGGCAGCACCAGGAGATTGTAGTTGACGAGATGGCCGAAGATCGAGGTCGAGGCCAAGGTCGCCGCCGGATCGTAACCGCGCAGCATCCAAAGCCCGAAAAAGCCGCACAAGGCAGTCGCGAAGGCGATGCGCACGCCCGAGATCAGGAACACCGTCAACGCCAGCAGCGAGAGGAAACCGAGAACGACGGGGTCCATGGATGCTTCCGATCATTCCTGGGGAAGGCGGGCCGCCGCCGCCGGTTGGCTACTCATATTCTTGCTGGTCGTAACGGTGCAGGTCCGCGTCCACCGGCTCGTAGGGCGGGAAGCGGTCGTGATTCAACATGTGCAGGAACTGAATGAAGATCCGCACCGAGACCAGCGAGAACCCGAGCGGGATCGCGGCCGCCGACGGCCAGGTCTTCACATAGGGAGGCGTCATGGTGACATCGTCATACTGCCAGAGCTGCAACGCGTTCTTGGCGCTGAAATAGGCCAGCACCGAGCAGATGAAGATGCTGATCAGGAGCGCCGCCATGGTGGCGTAGTGCCGCGGCTTCGACGGCAACATATCCAGCACCAGGTCCATGCCGATATTGCCGTGCGTGGCCTGCGTGTAGGACAGCGCCAGGAACACGATGATCGGCAGCAGCAATTCGGAAAGCTCAAGCTGTCCCTGGATGGGCGAATTGAAGACGTAGCGCATGAACACGTCGGCGCCGACGAAGAACGCGATGAACAGGATGGTCAGGATCGAGCCGGCGAGCAGCAAGTACTCGATGACGCGCAGCAGCGGGCCGACGACGCGAATAGCCGCCGCCGTCGCCGCCATGATGGCGGCGACGACAACCGTGAGGATCGCGAGCTCGTACAAGGTCTGTCCGCCGGATCGGGTGGCTAGTACGGGCTACTTGTACTTGGCGCTCTCGGCCTTGACGAAGTCGAGCATCGTGCGCCCGTCGGCCCCGTGCTCCTTGGCCCACACTTCCCAGATCTTGCCGGCGCCGGCGGCGAGCTTGGCGCGTTCGGATGCCGGGAACTGGTCGACTTCAAGCCTCTTCTTGAAGATCGGGATCCACTTGGCATCGGCCTTCTTGTAGGCTTCCATCAACGCCGCGTCGCCGACCTTGATCGCTTCCGGCAGCTTGGCCTTGAGGTCGGCCGGCAGTTTGTTCCAGGCCTTCAGGCTCACGCCCTGGAAGCACATGAAACCGCTCATGGCCATGCCTTCGGTGACGTATTTGGAAACCTCATACAGCTTGTAGGCGCCGAACGTGTAGGAATATGGGAAGCCGAAACTGTCGATGGTGCCGCGCTCCAGCGCGGTGTAGCCCTCGGGCGCGGTGACGATGGTCGGTACCGCGCCGAAGACCTGCAACGCCTTGGCATTGAGGCCGGAGATGCGCATCTTCACGCCCTTCATGTCGGCGACCGACTTGATGCGCTTGTTGCCCATGAATTCGTAAGGCGGCAGGAACACCGGCGCGATGTATTTGATGCCCCAGCGCTCGGCCATCTCCTTGACGATGAGCGGATGGTGCATGACCGCTTCGTAGACCTTGGCGTGGTCGGCGGTTTTGGCCGGCGTCAAGAACGGCAGTTCCATCACGGTCAGCAGCGGGAACTTGTTGGGATAGTAACCGGCGCACATTTGTCCGCCGTCATAGCCGCCGGACTTGATAGCCTCCGGAACCTGTTTCGGCGGACCGAGCGCGGCGCCGTAGCTGATCTTGATCTCGAGCTGTCCGTTGGATGCTTTTTGCAGGTAGTTCGCCACGGCCTCCATGCCCGCGGTAACGGCGCGTTTGGGACCGAAGATGTTGTGTTGCCAGACAACCTTCTGCGCAAATGTAGGCGTAGATGTTGCGATCGCGGCCGCAGCGACCACGCCGGCTGCGGACGTAAGGGTGACGTAAACTCGATACAGTCTTGGCATTGACCCCTCCCAAAATCGTTGGCATCCCCACTATTGTTTTTGTTTTTGATACGATGCCCCAAAGATCCCACTCGCACAAGTCGTATCATCCCAACTTGGCAGCCCAACTTGCGCGAGCTGGTGGCGGCCGGGTTCGGCGTCACCGGTGTATTTTTGAATATCAACGGGACGCGGTCCTGGGTCCCCGATTACGTGGCGACGAGCGGGTGAAAAGACACTACGCGTCGCCAAGCTCCTGATATTGCCGCATCCATTTGCGGTCGATCCAATCCTTGATGGTCCACAGCCACGCGCCTTCGAGCGAATAAGGCGGCATCAGGTCGCGCGCGATCAAAGTGACGCGCACGTTCGGGTCGCGCCACTTTCCAAACGCCGCCAGCACATGGACATGCGCGTGGCCGCCGCCGACAAGGACGATGTCGGCAGGCGCCGCCATCAATCTTGCCGCAAGAGTTTGGTGACGCGGTTAGGCGCTGTGCCGCCGGCGTCGGGTACGGTGTTGAAGCCCAACTCGCGGGCGAGATTGGCCATGCGCGTCTGGCCGGCGGGAAACGCCAGCACGGCACGACGAATGCCTTGCGCGGCAATAGTCTTCGTAAGCGCCGCGATCAGCGCGGTCGCCAATCGCTGGCCGCGGCGGTCGGCGCGGATGATGACGGCGCATTGGGCGGCGTCGAAATCAGGGTCCGATACCGAGCGCGCCAAGCCCACCACCCTATCGCCGTCCCAGGCAACAAGCGTCATCTCGCGGTCGTAGTCGATCTGGCTCAAGCGCGCCGCGGTCTCGTGCGTGCGTGCACGCAGGGGCGCGAAGAAGGCGTGCCAAAGGTCGGCCGTGTCGACCGCGTCGGCGAATACACGCAGGCGCGGTTCGTCCTCCGGGCGGATCGGCCGCACGGCGTAGGTCTTGCCGTCGCGCGCCCGCACCGTGGTCTCGAAACGTTTCGGATAGGGGCGGATGGCGAGCCGCGCCGCGGCCGAACCGGAAGCCGCGCGCACCCGCACGCGGCCGTCCACCGCGATGACGCCACGGGCGTCGCACAGCAGCGGGTTGATGTCGAGCTCGCTCACTTCAGGCTGGTCGGCGACGATGCGGCTCAACTGCACCAGCACATTGACCACGCCGTCGATGTCGGCAGCCGGTCGGTCTCGATAACCGTGCAAGAGCCTGGCGATGCGGGTGCGTTCGATCTGCGCCCGCGCCAGCGCGCTGTTGAGCGGCGGCAATTCCAGCGACTTGTCGCGCAAGACTTCGACTGCGGTGCCGCCGTGGCCGAACAGAATCACCGGGCCAAACGTAGCGTCGGTGGTAATGCCGGCAATCAACTCAAAGGCGCTCGCGCGGTGGATCATCTCCTGCACGATGAAGCCTTCCAGCTTCGCATTCGGCAGCGCCTTGACCACCTTCTCGTTCATGACGCGGGCGGCGTCATCGACAGCTTGCGGCGTCGCCAGATTGAGGGCGACACCGCCGACGTCGGATTTATGGATGACGTCGCGCGAGCGGATCTTGAGCGCCACCGGCGCCTTGATCTCCGCGGCGACCTTTGCGGCTTCTGCGGGCGTAGCGACCGCTTGCGTGCGGGCGAAGGGGATGTCGTAGGAAGTGAGGAATGAAGCGACCTCGGCGGGGTCGAGCCATTCACGGCCATCGGCAAGCGCCTGCTGCACGATCCTCTGCGCGTTTTGGACATGCGCCGCCGGACTTTCCGCCACCGCTTCCGGTGTTTCCAGCAGCAATTCCTGGCTCTGCCGGTAGCGCACCAGATACATGAAGGCGCGCACAGCGCGCTCGGGCGTCTCGAAGTCGGGGATGTTGGCGTCGATCATCCGGGCACGGCCGGCGCGCACGTTCTCATCGCCCATCCAACAGGCGAACACGTTCTTGCGCGCGGCCGGCGCCGTTTTCGCCACCGCATCGATCACGCCTTGGGCGGCATCCTCCGACGACCCGACGGCGGTCGGGCAATAGGCGACCAGCAGCGCATCGACGTTCGGGTCGCCCATCAGGATATCGACCGCGTTGCCATAGCGGACGGCATCGGCATCGCCGATGATGTCAACCGGATTGGCGTGGCTCCAGGTCGGCGGCAACATCTTGTTGAGTTTCTTTATTGTCTTGGGCGCGAGTTCAGCCAAGTGACCGCCCTCTTCGATCAGCCGGTCGGTGGCGAGCACCCCGGCTCCACCGCCATTGGTAACAATGGCGAGCCGGCCGCCGGCAACGCGCGACATGCGCGACAAGGTGGCGGCGGCGTCGAACAACTCCTCGACCTCGCTCACCCGCAACATGCCGGCACGGCGAAAGGCGGCGTCATAGACCACATCGGCGCCTGCAAGCGCGCCGGTGTGCGAAGTCGCAGCGCGGGCACCTTCCTCGGCTCGGCCGCCCTTGACCACGATCACCGGCTTCACTCGCGCGGCGCGGCGCGCCGCCGACATGAACTTGCGCGCGTGGGTGATGGCCTCGGCGTAGATCAGGATGGCGTGGGTCTCTTCATCAAGGGCGAACCAGTCGAGCAGGTCGCCGAAATCGACGTCGCTCATGTCGCCCATGGAGACGATGCCCGAAAAGCCGATGCCGCGCGGCAACGCCCAGTCGAGCACCGTCGTCGCCATGGCGCCGGATTGTGTGAGGAATGCGACGTTGCCAGGAAGCAGCTTCGCCGGCGCGAAGGTGGCGTTGACGCCGAGGCCGGGCATGGCAATGCCGAGACAATTGGGCCCGACGATGCGCAAGAGATGCGGACGCGCGGCAGCAAGCATTTGCGTGGCGCGCTCTTTGCCCGAGCTGACCTCGCCGAAGCCGGCAGTCAGGATGACGGCGGCGCGCGTGCCGTGCTGCGCCAGTTCCTCAACCAACGGCGGCACGGTGTCAGGCGGCGTGGCGATGACCGCGAGATCGGGGGTGAATGGCAGGCTGGCGACATCTTTGTACGCGGCAAGGCCATGAATCGCCTCGGCGCGCGGATTGACCGGCGCAATCGGCCCTTTAAATCCGCCGCCGAGAAGATTCGCCATTAGCGCGGCGCCGACCGAATGCGGCTTGTCGGACGCCCCGATCACTGCGATCGAGCGCGGCCGGAACATGCGGTCGAGATTGCGGATGGACATAGTCCGCTACGCTCTCACAAAGTTTCCAGCAATTTGGCGGCGCCGAGCAGCGCCGGAAATGGCCGGGTGATGACATAGGTCGGCACCGCGGCGAGATAGTCGCGGAAGCGGCCCTTGGCCTCGAAGCGTTCGCGGAATTGCAACTCGGCAAAGCGCGCGCCGAGCCGCGGCACGATTCCACCGGCGATGTAGATGCCGCCACGCGCGCCGAGCGTGAGCGCGAGGTTGCCGGCGATGGTGCCCAGCATAGCGCAGAACATCTCAGTCGCCTCGCGCGCGCGAGGGTGCGCCTCGCCGGTTTTGACGTCGGTAATCTGCGCCGGCGTGAACTGCTCCTGCGGCTCGTCGGCGAGCTCGCACAGCGCGTTATAGAGATTGAGGATGCCGGGCCCGGACAGGACGCGTTCGGCCGAGACGTGGTCCAAGCGGCGGCGCATGAGATCGAGCACCGCCGCTTCGCGCTCGTCGGCCGCTGCCATGGTGACATGGCCACCTTCGCCGCTGATTGGGATCAAAGCGCCACCGTCGCCCGGCACGATGGCACTGGCGCCGAGCCCTGAGCCAGGCCCAAGCACACCGCATGGCGTGCCCGGCACTGGCGCACCACCGCCAATCTGCGTGCGGTCGCCGGCCTCGAGATGGAGCAGGGCGTAAGCATTGGCGACGAAGTCGTTGATGACGCGGAGTTGTTTGAGGTCCAGACGCTCACGCAATTCATGAATCGAAAACGTCCAAGGGAAGTTGGTGAGCGTGATCTCGTCGTCAGTAACCGGCGCGGCGATCGCCAGCACGGCGGCGGTGGGCCGCGTGGTGAGCTTCTCGGCCTCAAGATATATCTCGATCATCTCACCGAGGTCGGGCAAATCGTCGGTAGCGAACACGCGCACGCGGGTCACCGCCCCACCCGGCGCGACCAGCGCAAGCCGAGTATTGGTGGCACCGATGTCGGCAACGAGGCCCAAATCCTGCATAGCCATGAAACTATCCCGGATGCCCGCGTGCGTCGATCATGCTGTTTTCGATGGTGCGACGCGCAGCGCCGCCGCATCGTCTTCCGGACTCGAGGGGTTGATCGGCAGGCCGCCGCCGAGTTCAAACCCGCCCCAGACGGCGACATCGGGAACCAAGCGCAGCCGCCAATGAAAATGGGCGGCGCCAAATTGATGTTTGGGCGCGGAATCGACAACAAAATTATAGGGCGGATCGTTCAGCACGTGCTTGAGCCGCCGCAGACACCGCGCCAGCAGATCGCCGAATTCGGTCAGTTCCTCCCCCTCCAGATCGATGAATGAAGCGTGATGCTCAAGCGGCACGATCCAGGTCTCGTAAGGGTGCTCGGCGGCAAACGGCACCAGTACGATGAAACGCTCAGTCTCCTCGATGACGCGGGTGCGGTGCCGGCTCTCGATCTGCAATTCGGTGCAGGTGGCGCAGGCGCCGTATTCGGCGTGATGGCGTTCGCCCCACGCGTTGAGCGCGGCCAGCCGCGGCGGCACCATGGCGAGCCCGATCACCTGGGCATGGGGGTGCAGGAGCGAGGCGCCGGCGCTGGGACCGTGGTTGCGAAACAACATCACGCTTTCGATGCGCGGCTCGGCAAACAACACCCGCGAGCGGTCGCGATAGGCGGTGACGACTGCCAGTCGCTCTTCCGCCGACAAGGTGTCTAGTTGGGCATCGTGGCGCGGGCTCTCGATGATGACTTCGTGGAAGCCGTAGCCGGCATGGGCGACGTGCTCGGCGACCTGCAGCGTTTCGGCCTGCGCCTGCAAGGCCGAGTACTTGTTCGGCACCACCCGCAACGTCCAGCCCGGCGCGCCGGCTGCCGGGGTCTCGTCGAGGATGCCCGGCAGTTCGCTCTCGTGGCCGGGACAGAACGGGCACTTCGGATCGAAGCGCGGCAACGCCCCGCCCGGCCGCGCCGTCGCATGCGCCTGCGGGCGCTGGCCGCGACGCGGCGCGATCACGGCCCAGCCGCCGCTGGTACGGTCTTGTCTCAGTTCGCTCATACCGTAACGCTCATCATAGCGAAAAGGCTTTCCACTCAGTTGGAACTTGACGAACGGTCATTCCGGGGCGCGGCCGCTAGGCCGCGAACCCGAAATCCATAACCCCAGCGCTGCGGAGTATGGATTCCGGGTTCGCTTGCTTCGCTCGCGCCCCGGAATGACGGAAAACCGTTACGCACTTTTCTTGGCACGATCCTTTGGCGCCGCGGCTTCGCTCGCCGCCACGCGCTCCTTGACCGCCAGGAAGCTGTCGGGGCTGACCGACATGGAGTCGATGCCGCACTCGACCAGGAATTCGGCGAACTCCGGGTGGTCGCTCGGCGCCTGGCCGCACAGGCCGACCTTGGCGCCGGCCTGATGCGCGGCCTCGATGACGCTGTGGATCATCCACTTCACCGCCTCGTCCTGCTCATCGAACAGGCCGGCGAGCTCGGACGAATCGCGGTCGACGCCGAGGGTCAGTTGTGTGAGGTCGTTGCTGCCGATGGAGAAGCCGTCGAACCGCTCGGCGAATTCCTTGGCCAGGATCACGTTGGAGGGGATTTCGCACATCACGTAGACCTGCAACCCGTTCTCGCCGCGCTTGAGGCCGTTCTCCGCCATCACCGCGAGCACGCGATCGGCTTCCTTGGTGGAGCGGCAGAACGGGATCATGATGATGACGTTGGTGAAGCCCATCTGCTCGCGCAGCCGGTGCATGGCGCGGCATTCGAGCGCAAAGCCCGCCTTGTAGCGCGGCGAATAGTAGCGCGAGGCGCCGCGGAAGCCGAGCATCGGGTTCTCTTCCTTGGGCTCGAACTCAGCGCCACCGACGAGGCCGGCATATTCGTTGGTCTTGAAGTCGCTCATCCGCACGATCACCGGCTGCGGATAGAATGCCGCAGCGATGCGGCCCAGCCCACGTGATAGGCGATCGACAAAATACTCTTGCTTGTCGTCGTAACCTGCGGTGAGCGCGGCGATCTCGGCCTTCGCCTGCTCGTCCTTAAGCGTGTCGAAGCGCACCAGCGCCATTGGGTGCACCTTGATGTGGTTGGAGACCACGAATTCCATGCGCGCCAGACCAACGCCGTCGGCCGGAATCCGCCACCAGCGGAACGCCGCCGCCGGATTGGCGAGGTTGAGCATGACATGGGTCTCGGTTTTCGGCGTCTTCGAGAAATCGATCTCCTGCAATTCGTACTCTGCGACACCCTCGTAGACGAAGCCTTCGTCTCCTTCCGCGCAGGAAACGGTGATCTCCTGTTCGCTGTGCAGCACTTCGGTGGCATTGCCGGTGCCGACAATGGCCGGCAGGCCGAGCTCGCGGCTGACGATGGCCGCGTGCGAGGTGCGCCCGCCGTGGTCGGTGACGATGGCCGCCGCCCGCTTCATGATCGGCACCCAGTCCGGGTCGGTGGTCTGTGTCACCAGCACCGAGCCGTCGACGAAGCGGTCGATGTCCTTCGGGCTGTCGATAAGGCAGGCGCGGCCGGCGACCACGGCGTCGCCGATACTGAGGCCCGAGACCAGCTTCTTGCCCTTCGACTTGATGCGGTAGGTGCGGAAGGCGCTCCCCGTGTGCTGCGACTGCACGGTCTCGGGCCGCGCCTGTACGATGAACAATTCGCCGCTCTCACCGTCCTTGGCCCATTCCATGTCCATGGGACGGCCGTAATGTTGCTCAATGATGACCGCCCAGCGTGCGAGCTGCAAAATGTCGTCGTCGTTCAACACGTAGGCGGCGCGTTCGATCTTCGAAGTCGGCACGTTCCTAGTCGGATGCGCGCTATCGGTGGTGTAGATCATCTTCTGCGCCTTCTCGCCCGCGGTCTTCTCGACGATGGGCTTGAGCGCCGGCTTGTCCAATAGCGGCTTGAAGATGATGTATTCGTCCGGGTCGACCGCGCCCTGCACCACGTTCTCCCCGAGGCCCCAGGCGGCGTTGATGAGCACCACCTTGTCGAAGCCGGTCTCGGTGTCGAGCGAGAACATGACACCGGAGCCGCCGACGTCTGATCGCACCATGCGCTGCACGCCGACCGACAGCGCCACCTTCATGTGGTCGAATCCCTTGGCAATACGATAGCTGATGGCGCGGTCGGTGAACAACGACGCGTAGCAACGCCGGCAGGCATCGAGCAGTGCGGCGTCGCCACGGATATTCAGATAGGTCTCCTGCTGGCCGGCGAAGCTGGCGTCGGGCAGGTCTTCGGCGGTGGCGCTGGAACGCACCGCGACATCGGCGTTCTCCTTGCCGGCGCGCCGGCACAACTCGGCGTAGCTCTTGCGGATGGCTTGCGCCGTCTCGGCTGGCCATTCGGCCTTGAGGAACAGGTTACGGACGGTGCTCCCGGTCTCCTGCAAACTGGCCTTGCCGCCAGCGAGTTGGTCGAGGGCGGCAGCAATCTTTGCCTTGAGATCATTGGCCTCGATATAGCGCCAATAGGCGTCCGCCGTGGTGGCAAAACCCGGCGGCACCTTCACGCCGCGCTCACCCAGCTTGGCGACCATCTCCCCGAGTGAAGCATTCTTGCCGCCCACCTTCGCCACGTCGCCGCGGCCGAGCTTTTCTAACCAGAGCACCTGTGCGCCGTTTGCCGCCATGACCTTCTCCTGACCAGTTCGCGTCGCCCATCAATCGCCCCGGCGCCGCCCCTTGAGGCGGAATTGCACTTCAAACGAGCCGATGAGGTCGAGCCATTCCTCCATCAGCCGTGTCATCAAGAACTTCTGTGTCACGCTTTCGCGCGCCTTCTTGCCAATCCGTTCGCGCAGGCCTTCGTCCTTGATGACCTGGACGATGCGGGCGGCGGCTTCCTCAACGCTGGCGACCAGGAAGCCGTTCACGCCGTCCTCGATTTGATGCTTGATGCCACCGACATTGCCGCCGATGACGGTAGTGCCCTTCCACATCGCTTCCGTGACAGTCAGGCCGAAGCCTTCCCGCAACGATTTCTGCAGCACCACCGCCGCCCGCCGCTGCAACGCGTTGACCAGCGCGGTATCCTGTACCGACAGGATACGGATGCGCTCCTCGGCACTGCTGCACACCTTTGAGAACACCTCCTGACCCTCCGGATCGTCGGTCGCAACATTACCCACCAGCACCAAAGTGCAATCGACCTCTTTGCGCGCGATCTTGAAGGCGTCGATCACCCCTTGCGGGTCCTTCCATGTGTCGAAGCGCGACACTTGCACCACTAGCGGCAAGTCGGTGGGGATGTCGTAGTGCGCCAGGCGTTCATCGATCTCGACGTCGCTGAGGTCCCTGTTGGTGGTGGAGAACGGGTTGATCGCTGGCATGATGAAGCGTTGCGGCACGCTGAGATTCTGGGCATATTCCGGCATCGACATGACGACGGCATCGTAACGATCGACCAGCGGCGCCAGGTAGTTCCACAGATCGGGATTGGGTTGGCTGAGGTCGACATGGCATTGCCAGACCCACGGCGCCTTTTTGCGGAAATGACGGATCAGTGGCAGCGGCTGCGGGTCGTGCACGATCACCAGGTCATGATCGAGATGCACGCGCGCCGCGTTCTCGAAGGCAACCTCCTCGTATATCTGCGTCTTGAGGTCGGTGAGGTTGATGTCGCCGCCCTGCAACGCGTTGTGCATTTTCTTGGTGACGCTGAAGAAGTCCGGCCGCCCTTGAATGACCCGCCAACCGGTACGGATGCCGGACGCGTTCATCAACAAAGTCAGCGACGACAACAGCTCGGCAACGCCACCACCGTAATAGGTCGAATTGATGTTGACGACGTGCATGTCACGCAGACGCTCGGCCTTCTTTAGGATGCGCTCCGCCGTCTCGGCGCCGATCAGCAGCTCATAATCCTCGACGGAAGCGAGCTTGAATTCGCTGGGCTCGAGTTCCTCAGGGGCAAGCATCGATCAGCTCCTTGGCGGTGGCTCCAGCCGCAGTTGCAATTATCGCCGTTCCCGCACGTTGGCATGGAGGCGCTGGCGCAGCATAAAGCGCGGCCCGCCCCGTAACATGCGATAGATCAAAATCTTGGCCACGTTGTTGAATACGAACCAGGCGAGCGCGTAGGCCCAAATTATCAAGGCGTATTTCCAGCCGATCGGGGCGACGAACCAGCCGTAGACCGCCGCCAGCGTGCCTAGCACCTGCGTCGTTTCGGTGGCGAAGAACAAGCGCCAATTGGGCAGCGGCCGCTGCCAAAACCAGCCGCTGTTGCGGGTGAGATAAATGGTGAGATGGCCGGCGACCAGCAGCTTGAGAAAAATGACGGTCTGTAGCGTCTCGCGCGGCAGCTGCAGATAGCGGTCCGCGCCCCAGAACAACAGGAACGATGCGATCACTCCGAGCGTACCGAACATGGTGCTGACGATCAGCACCCGCGCCATGTCCCATTTCACAGGCTTTTCGGCCACCGTCACGTTGTCGTAAGCGATCATCATGATCGGAACATCGTTGAGGATCGCCAAAAGCACGATCATCACCGCCGTCACCGGATAGAAATTGAAGATGACGATGGACAATGTCATGAACAGCAGCACGCGGGTGGTCTCGGCGATGCGGTAGATCGCATAAGCGGTCATGCGTTCGAAGATTCGCCGCGCCTCCTCGATGGCCCGCGTGATCACCGACAGGCCGGGCGCGGTGAGCACCAGATCGGCGGCAGCGCGGGCGGCGTCGGTCGCGCCGCTCACGGCGATACCTACGTCCGCCTGCTTCAAAGCAGGCGCGTCATTCACGCCGTCGCCGGTCATTCCGATGATGTGGCCGGCGCGCTGCAGGACCTGCACGATTTTGAACTTGTGCTCAGGAAAGACCTCGGCGAAGCCGTCGGCGGTGATGATGCGCGAGTTGTCCGAGCGGTTGCCTGAAAACACCTCGCGCGCCGACACGATGTTGGTACCCAGGCCCACCTTCCCGGCGATCTCGCGTGCGATCGCCTCGTGGTCGCCGGTGACCATGCGCACATCGAGCCCCATTGCTTCGGTGTCGCGAATGGTCTCGGCGGAATCTTCGCGCGGCGGGTCGAACAGCGGCAAAAGGCCGAGAAAGCGCCACTGTCCACCATCGGCCCTCGCGACACCTAGTGTACGGTAGCCACCGGCAGCGAGCTTGTCGGTGGCCGCGTGCACCTTGTCGGCCAATGCGCCGTCAGCCTTCACCAGATCGGTGATCGCCTGCGGCGCGCCCTTGGCAACCTGGAAGGTGCCGCCGGTCCCCTGCACCGTCGCCTCGGCGCGCTTGCGCACCGGATCGAACGGCTGGAACTTGATCACCTTGCCGGCAGGCCCGGCGTCGCCCACGACATGCGAGATGGCATGCAGGACGGCGGCGTCGATCGGATCGGGCGCATCGCGCTCGCAAGTCAACTCCGCAGCCTGTAACAGCTCCTCACGACTCTTGGCGCTGATCAGAACAGGATCGCCCAGCGTCAGTTCGTTCTTGGTCAGCGTGCCGGTCTTGTCCGAGCACAGAATATCCATGCCGGCCATTTCTTCGATTGAGACCAGCCGGGACACGATCGCCTTCAGACGGGCAAGGTTGCTGGCGCCCACGGCCAGCGTCACCGACATCACAGCCGGCAGCGCGACCGGAATGGCGGCGACCGTCAAGATCAGCGCGAACAGCACAGTGTCGATCATCGGATCGCCGCGGAATAGGGCAACCAGGAAGATCAGCGCGACCAGCGCGAGCGTGGTGAGGATGAGGAAATTGCCGATGCGCAGCACCGCCTGCTGGAAGTGCGAGCGGCTTTCGGCGGATTCGACCAGTTTGGCGGTGCGCCCGAAATAGGTGTTGCCGCCAGTGGCGGTGACAACGCCACGCATCTCGCCCTGCCGCACCACCGAGCCGGAATAGGCGACGTCACCGGGCTTCTTGTCGACTGGCAGGGATTCGCCGGTGAGAGCCGACTGGTCGACGCTCAAGAATTCTCCGTCGGCGAGTTTCATGTCCGCCGGCACGATGTTGCCGAGCTTGAGCAACACCACGTCGCCCGGCACCAGTAGCCGCGCGGCGATGTCCTGCCACTGGCCGTTGCGCAGCACGCGCGCGGAAAGCGCGAGGCGCTGCTTGAGCGCCTCGATAGCGTTGTCGGCCTTGTATTCCTCAAAGAAGCCGACCCCGGCATTGAGCAGGAGCATGGTGACGATGATAGTGAACTCCTCCCAGCGCCGGGTCGCGCCCGAGAGAATGGCGGCGATCTCGATCATCCAGGGGATCGGGCCCCAGAAGTAGCCCAGGAACTTCAGCAGCGGGTTGGCGCGCTGCTCACGCAGGGCATTTTCGCCGTATTGTTGAAGCAGTTGTCGAGCTTGCTCGGAGGTCAGGCCGGTAAGTGGCGCCGATTTGGGCGCGGTATTGGCGGCATCACTCGCGAGTTTTTCAGACTGCCGGGTCATAGCCCACTCGTTTGGCCGATGCGCGCCCCCTTGCCCTTTTGAACGCATCCAGAAATTTAGCCCCTAACAATTTGTGCCCTCTAAATGCCGTTGCTTGATTGCGCGAAATCAAACCATCTACGCATTGGCGGCGACACGATATCGCACTAGTTTACGACGTCCCGGGCCCGGTATTGTGATCTCCATCGGACCCCTGCAGAAGACGAAAATCGATCAAATTTCCGGCATGGTGCGATGACATTACCGGCGACGCCTGATGACCTTCCCGATGCGCCCCAGGCGCTGCCGGCCGACGCGATCCTGGCGGGGTTGACCGTATCTATCGGTATCGGGCTCGACGACGAGGAAGTCCTCCGACGGCGGCAAAATTTCGGTCCCAATATCATCGTGGCGCGACAAGCGGTCAGCGCGCTTGACGTGCTGGTACACCAGTTCCAGAGCCCAGTGGTCTATCTGCTCGCCGCCGCGGCAGCGTTGGCTTTCTATTTCGGCGAGATCGAGGAAGGTGGCGCCATCATCATCGTATTGGCGATCAACGCGCTGATCGGCTTCGTCACCGAGATCAGGGCGGCGCGCTCGATCGAGGCGTTGCGTGCCCTCGGCACCAAGTCGGCACGGGTGCGCCGCGACGGCCATGTCCGCCTCGTGCCTGCCGAGCAGCTCGTGCCGGGCGACATCGTGCTGGTGGAAGGCGGCGATTCCGTCTCGGCCGATCTCAGGTTGGTGGACGCCTCCCATCTCGGCGCCGATGAATCAACACTGACTGGGGAATCGGTAGCGGTCGAAAAGTCGACCGCGCCGGTGGCGGCCGACACCCGCCTCGGCGACCGCCATTCCATGCTGTTCAAAGGCACGTCCGTGACGCGCGGCAGCGGCGTCGGCGTGGTGGTGGCGACGGGCCTTGCGACCGAGCTCGGTCATATCTCCAAGCTGGTCGAAGAAGCCGAGCCCGAGACCTCACCGCTTGAGCGGCGGCTGGCCAAGCTTTCCGGCCAGTTGGTGTGGGCCGTCATTGCCATCACCGTCGTCATTGCGGCGTCGGGCTTGAGTGAAGGCAAGGACGCCTTCCTGATGGTGGAAGCCGCGATCGCGCTGGCCGTTGCGGCCATCCCCGAGGGATTGCCGATCGTCGCCACGCTGGCGCTGGCGCGCGGCATGTGGCGCATGGCGCGGCAGAACGCACTGATCGAACGGCTGTCGGCGGTAGAAACGCTCGGCGCCACGACCGTCATCCTTACGGACAAGACCGGCACTCTGACCGAAAACCGTATGACGGTGCGGCGGCTCTGGGTGCCCTCCGGCGAAATCGAGCTCGACGGCACCGGCAATGCCAGGCAATTCGGCAATGATCCGCAGATCGCCGCGCTCTTGGAAGTCGCCGTCCTGTGCAATGACGCCGCGTTGGGCGAAGCCGGAGCGGACGGCACCGGCGACCCGATGGAGTTAGCGCTGCTGCGCGCCGGCTATCTTGCCGGGCGTAGCCGATCTGCACTGCTGCAGCACAATCGAATTGTGCGCAAGGAAGCCTTCGACACCGCCACCAAGATGATGGCGACCGTGCACAGCCACGGCGACAAGTTCCTCTATGCGGTCAAGGGCGCGCCGGAAGCGGTGCTCGAAGCCTCGGAGCGCGTGGTTTCGGAAGACGGCGACATCGAATTCGACGACGCGATGCGTCAGGAGTGGGCCAAGCGCATAGAATACCTTGGCCACCATGGCCTTCGGGTATTGGCCGGCGCCATGAAGCGCGGCGCCGAAGCCGACGCCGACCCATACGAGAAACTGACCTTCCTTGGGCTCATCGGTCTGGAAGACCCTGCGCGCGCCGACGTACCGCAGGCGATTGAAGACTGCCACACCGCCGGTATCCGCGTGGTCATGGTGACCGGCGATCACGCAGTGACCGCGCGCAGTATCGGCCGCGCGGTGGGCCTGGGCGAGGCCGCCGGCCACGTGATCGAAGGGCGCCAACTCGGCGCGCTCGCCAACGGCGGTAACGGCAATAACGGCGACCTGCTGAAGGCCGGCATCTTCGCGCGCGTCAGCCCGGCGGAAAAGCTCGACCTCGTGCGCGCCTATCAGGCGGCGGGTGAGATCGTCGCCATGACCGGCGATGGCGTCAACGATGCGCCAGCCCTGAAACAGGCTGACATCGGCGTCGCCATGGGTTTGCGCGGCACCGACGTGGCACGCGAAGCCGCCGCCATGATCCTGCTCGACGACGCCTTCCCCACCATTGTGAAGGCGATCCGCGAAGGCCGCGTCATCTTCGGCAATATCCGCCGCTTCGCCGCTTATCTCTTGTCGTGCAATCTGAGCGAGGTGCTGGTGGTGGGGCTCGCGATCCTCTCCACTCTGCCCTTGCCGATCATGCCGCTGCAGATTCTCTATCTCAATCTGGTCACCGACGTGTTCCCGGCCTTCGCGCTGGCCATGGGCGAAGGCGAGCGCGACGTGCTCAAGCGTCCGCCCCGCAACCCGCAAGAGCCAATTCTCGGCCGGCCGCAGTGGATCACCATTGTGCTGCAGAGCCTGGTGCTGACCGCTGGCACCTTCGGTGCACTGGCGCTGGCGCGGCTGCAGCTCAATCTCGACAGCCGCTCGGTCATCACCGTCACCTTCCTGACGCTTGCCTTCGCCCAGCTCTGGCATGTGTTCAACATGCGTAGCGTTCATTCGGCCGTGTGGCTCAACGAAATCACCCGCAACCCGTGGGTCTGGGCGGCGCTGGCGCTGTGCGCCGCGCTCTTAGCGGCGCCGCCCTATATCCCACCGATCGCCGAGGTGTTGCATCTGGCGCCCCCCACCACCGCCATGTGGGCTATCATCTTGGCCTTAAGTCTGGCGCCGCTGCTGGTGATCCAAGCGGTCACTGCTCTGACCACAACGCAGCGATCGAGGCCCTGAGCGATGACGGCAATCCTGCTGCCCTGGCTGGAGCTCCTGATCTGCACGGCGCTGATCGGAGTCGCCGGCCCCGTGCTCACGCAGTATGGCGACATCATCGCGCGGCTGACCGGCCTGTCGCGCTCCTGGATCGGGCTGGTGCTGCTCGCCACCGCGACGTCGCTGCCGGAGCTGTTCACCGGTATCAGCTCAGTCACTGTCGCCGGCACGCCCAACATCGCGGTTGGCGACGCGCTCGGCAGCTGCGTGTTCAACCTGGTGATGCTGGTGCTGCTCGATGAGCTGAGCCGCGACGAGCCGTTGTACCGCCGGCTCGACCAGGGCCACATCCTCACTGCCGGCTTCGGCGTCATCCTGATCGGCTCGGCCGGAGCGCTGGTGCTCATGAGCCAGGAGGGACTGAACTTCACGTTCCTGCATATCAGTGGCTACACTCCCTTCATTATCGTGCTTTATCTGGTGGCGATACGTGCGGCCTTCGTCTACGAGCGCCGCACCCCACGCCCGCCGCAGCTCCTGAAGACGGAAACTGACATTACGCTGCGCGTTGCCCTCACCCGCTACGGCGCCGCCGCCGCGGTGGTAATCGCCGCCGGCACTTGGCTGCCGTTCATCGGCAGCGACATCGCCACGACCATGGGCTGGAAGACCACCTTCGTCGGCACGCTATTAATTGCGGGTACGACCTCGGTGCCGGAACTGGTGGTGACGGTGAGCGCGTTGCGGCTCGGCGCCGTCGACATGGCGATCGGCAACCTGCTCGGGAGCAATCTGTTCGATATCCTCATTCTTGCCGTCGACGACATCGCCTTTCAGAAAGGTCCGCTGCTGTCGTCGGTGTCACCGGCACACGCCATCACGGCATTCGCCGCGGTGATCATGTCGGGCATCTTCATCGTGGCCATGCTGTTCCGGCCGGAAACGCGCCTGCGCGGCACCGTCGGCTGGGTCAGCCTGTCATTGCTGTTGGTCTATCTGTTCAGCGCCTACGCGATCTACCTGCTCGGGCATTAAGCGCGGGGCATGCCTGAGCGCGACCTGGTCCCGCGCGGGACCGCGTACCAGACATGCAACGAATGGGCGCTTAGGGCTCGACTGCATGCAATTCAATTAATCAGTTGCAAACGTCGTCGCGATAGAGTTTTCGCATGCAAAACGACAACCGCAAAAGTGAACGTCGCGACATCGACCTGAGCGTCCAATTGCAGGCGCCGTTTTCGTGTACCTTAGCCGACGCTTCAATCCGACTTTAGCCGAGTTCCACCGCCCCCAACATCATGCCGATACGTCCGTCGCCCCACATCGGCAGCAGCAGGCGCGTATAGGGCGGAGCGCCGGCGTGCGTATAAAAGGTGGGACCACGCGCCTCGACCGTGGCGGCGCATTGCGACAGCAGATAGTCGAGCCTGCCCGGTAACGCCTGTTCGTCGATGAACTTGCCGCGCAGGGCCGAACCCTCACCGACATCGGCACCGAGGGTGTTGATACGAAAGCGCGCAGGCTCGGCGAAAGCGTCGATCAGCAGCAGGCGGTCGGCAACGTCCGGCAGCGCCGACGGCTTGACGTCGTCCCAGAACGGCATGGTGTTGCCGCCACGCTTGAGGTCGTTCCAATAGTCGAACACCCGCTGCAGGGTCGCGCTCAGCCGTTCGGGAAGCGGATACGGATTGTCGGCCATCGGTGCACCTCGATCGGTGACGCGAGACGCCGCCTTGTTCTAGCGCGTTTCCGGACGGCGAACCGGTTCCCACTTCGCCTGGAAACGCTCTAGCCGGTGACCCGGTCGGCGTCCCGCAACACCACATAAATGGCCGGGATCACCAGCACCGTCAACAGAGTGGACGAGGCAAGTCCGAACAAGAGTGAGATCGCGAGACCCTGGAAGATCGGGTCGACCAGGATGGTGGCGGCGCCGATCATGGCCGCGAGCGCGGTCAGCAGAATCGGCTTGAAGCGCACCGCGCCGGCCTCCAGCAGTACGTCGCGCAGGGTCTTTCCCGCGCCGCCGCTGTGGCGGATGAAGTCGACCAGAAGAATCGAGTTGCGCACGATGATGCCGGCGAGCGCGATGAAGCCGATCATCGAGGTAGCCGTGAACGGCGCGCCGAACAACCAATGACCGAGCACGATGCCGATCAATGTCAGCGGAATCGGCGTCAGGATCACCAGCGGCAGCTTGAAGCTGCCGAACTGCGCCACCACCAGGATGTAGATGGCCACGATGGCGACCATGAAAGCGGCACCCATGTCGCGGAAGGTGACGTAGGTGATCTCCCATTCGCCGTCCCACAGCACCGCGGGTTTGGCCTCGACCTCGGGCTGGCCGTGGAAGTGGACGACCGGCTTCTCCACCTTGCCCCAGTTGTGCTCATCGATCAGCTTGTCGACCGCCAGCATGCCGTAGATCGGCGCTTCGTAAGCGCCGGCCATTTCGGCCATGACCATGTCGGTGAATCGACCGTCGCGACGGAAGATCGCCGGCGAGCCGAGCTCCTTGGTGACGTGCACCACGTCGCCGAGCTGCACGACGCCCTTGTTGCCGGGCACCGTGTTGGCCGGAACCGGCGTCGAAGCCAGTAGTTCGCTCCAGGACAGATTGCTCTTCGGCAGGCCGACCACAATCTCGATCGGGTTGCGGCCCTCGCCGCGGTGCGAATAGCCGATGGTGATGCCGCCGAACAGCGACTGGATGGTGTCGTAGACGTCCTGCTGCTGCACGCCGAAAAATTCCAAGCGGTCCTGATCGATGGAGATGTGTAGACGGGGCCGCGGCTGCCCGATGGAATTGTCGACGTCGACAATATAGGGGACCGACTTGAATATCTTCTCGACCTCGTGCGCCACCGAGCGCCGGGTCTGCGAATCCGGGCCGTAGACTTCGGCAAGCAACGTGGAGAGGACCGGCGGTCCCGGCGGCACTTCGACCAGCCGCGAAACGGTGCCGGCGGGCAGCGTCACGCTCTTGAGCTTCGCACGCAGGTCGAGCGCGATCTCGTGACTGGTGCGATCACGGTCGCTGCGTGGCGCGAGATTTATATGCAGTTCGCCGAGCTCGGGCGAGTTGCGCACGTAATAGTGCCGCACCAAGCCGTTGAAGTTGAATGGCGCGGGCGTGCCTGCGTAGGTTTCGATGGAACGCACTTCAGGAACCTTGCGCACCACGTCGGCAATAGAGAACAATGTGCGCTCGGTATCTTCCAGCGTCGCGCCCTCGGGCAGGTCGACCACCACCGACATTTCCGACTTGTTGTCGAACGGCAAAAGCTTCACCGTCACGCTCTCGGTGTAGAACAGAACGCACACCGCGATTGTGGCCACGCCGACGCCAATCAGGAATATCCAGGCGCGCTTGCGGGTGCGCAGCACGGGCGCGGCGAAGCGGCGATAAAGCCGGCCGAGAAAGCCCTCTCCGTGGGCCGCCTCATGTTCGTGAACAGGCGCGCCTTCCGGGTGCATCTTGAGCATCAGCCAGGGCGCGATCACCATGGCGACGAAGAACGAGAACAGCATGGCCGCGGAGGCATTGGCCGGGATCGGCGCCATGTAGGGGCCCATCAGCCCGGACACGAACAGCATCGGCAGCAGCGCCGCCACCACGGTTAAAGTGGCCACGACGGTCGGGTTGCCGACCTCGGCGACAGCTTCGATCGCCGCCTGCATGCGGCTGCGGCCATCGCGCATGGCCCAATGGCGGGCGATATTTTCGACCACCACGATGGCGTCGTCGACCAGAATACCGATGGAAAATATCAGCGCGAACAGGCTGACCCGGTTGATGGTATAGCCCATCAATTTCGAGGCGAACATCGTCAGCAGGATGGTGGTCGGGATGACCACTGCCGTCACCACCGCCTCGCGCCAGCCGATGGCAAAGGCAATCAGCACGACGATCGACACCGTCGCCAGCCCCAGATGAAACAGGAGTTCGTTGGCCTTTTCATTGGCGGTCTCGCCGTAGTCGCGCGTCACCGTGACGGCAACGTCCTTGGGCACCAGCCGGCCCTCGACCGTCTGCAAGCGATTCAGCAACTGCTCGGCCACCACAACCGCATTGGTGCCGGCCCGCTTGGCGAAGGCGACACTGACTGCCGGCACCCGGTCCCACTTTTCACTCTTCTGGCCGCCCTTTTTCTCGGGCTGCTCGTACCAGACCCGGTGTTCCTGGGGGCTGGGGCCTATCACCACCTCGGCGACATCGCGCACATAGACCGGGCGGCCGTCACGGGTGGTAACCAGCAACATGCCAATATCGGGAATGCCGGCGAGCGTCTGGCCGGCGGTGACGTCGCGCACGATGCCCTTGGTCTTGCCCTGATCGCGCACCTGGCCGGCGAGGAACGAGCGATTGGCCTCGCGCACCTTGCCGACGAGCTGCTGCAAGGTGACGCCGTAAAGCGCGAGCTTTTCCGGATCGGGCTCGACCCGAATCTGCTGCGGGTTGCCGCCGGAAATATAAGTGAGGCCGACGTTGTCGGTCTTGTCGAGTTCGTACTGCAGCTCGCGCGCGATCTGGTAGAGGTCTTTTTCGGTATAGCGCGACGCTGCATCCGGTTTCGGCGACAAGGTCAGAACAACCACGGCAACGTCGTTAATGCCGCGGCCGACGATCAGCGGTTCCGGTATGCCGACCGGGATGCGATCGCCATTGGCCTTGATCTTCTCATGCACGCGCAGGATGGCATCGTCGGCATTGGTGCCGACCTGAAAGCGCACCGTGACCATCACCCGGTCGTCGACGGTCTGGCTGTAGACGTGTTCGACACCGTTGATGCCTTTGACAATCGACTCAAGCGGCTTGGTTACCAGCTCCACTGCGTCCGGCGCCTTGAGGCCGTCCGCGTTGATGCGAATGTCGACCACGGGCACGCTGATCTGCGGCTCCTCCTCGCGCGGAATGGTGAACAGCGCCAGCAGGCCAACGGCCAGCGCCGCCATCAGGAACAGCGGCGTCAGTGGCGAGCGGATTGTGCCTTGCGTCAGGCGTCCGGAAATTCCAAGGCTCACGGCTTCACCAGTACGTCGCCCGCCTGCAGGCCGGACAGGATTTCGAGGGCATCGGGCATCTCGGGCCGCGGCATCAAGCGGCCACGCTGCACCGGCACGTCGATCACCGCGCCGTCCTTGCGCACGCGCGCGTAGTCGATGCCGAAACGGGTAATGATGAAAGAAGACGGCACCACGACGCTCTCGCGCTTGCCGGCCGCCACCCAGACGCGGATGCGCTCGCCGACGAAGTAGTCACCGAGACCGTCGACTTTGGCGTCGGCGATCACGCGGCCGTCCTGGATCTGCGGATAGACCAGCTTGATGGTGCCGAACTTGGCGCCGTTGGCTCCGAGCTCCGTGCCATCGATGCGCACGGTATCTCCGGCCTTCATGTAAAGCGCATGGCGCTCGGGCACACGCAGCCGCAGCACAAAATTCTTTTCAGCGATAGAGACGACCGGCTCGCCCGGCAGGATGACGGCGCCGGCGGTGACCGGGACTTTGAGCACGCGCCCGGCCGTGGGTGCCAGCACCTTGCCTTCATTGAGCTGCTGCTCGACCACCGAGCGCTCAGCGATCTTGGCGCGATGGGCGTTCGTGGCGACGTTAAAGCCGGTGCGCGCCTCGTCGAGGCGGGTGCGCGGAATGGTGCCCTTGGAGAACAGATCCTCGGCGCGGTTCAAATCGGTCTGCGCCTGGGAAAGCTGGGCCTCCAGCCCGGCGATTTGCGCGTCCAGCGACTTCATCTGCAATACCAGCTTCTCGTCGCCGACAATGGCGAGCACCTGGCCCTGCTTGACCTCGTCGCCATCCTTGACCGAGAGCTCGGCTACCGTGCCGCCAATGCGGGCGCGCGCCGGCACGACATTGGCGCTCTCGACCGTCGCGAACACCGCCTTCTCGTCGGCCACCATGTGCGGCGCGACGGTAATGGTGGCGGGCTGGGCGAGCGCATCCTGGGCCAGCAGCGCCAACAGGACCGTGGATAGGGCGGCAATCCGCATCTCAATTCCTCATCGTGCCTGAACCGCCTTGGACAGCGGCGGATTTGGGTTCTTCGTCTCGCGATGACGGCCCCCCGTCATTGACGTGGCTCAAGGGCGTAGCTGGGCCGGGGGTGCCGGGCGGCCAACTCCGTATATATACGGAATTTCGAATATGACTTTAGCAAAGGCGCCGCAAGGGGAACCGGGGAATACGGGGCATGCGTTTGGGGCGCCGCCATCCCCAGGCGCGGCGCGCTTGCCCCGCAAAAAGCGACCGCGTCTGTCGTCCACGACCGCTCGGCCTCATCCTGAGGCGCAAGGTCGCAGACTTCCCGGCATTTCAATCGACAATTCCGAACGGAAGTTGACATAATCGCGGCGGCCACCCGATCGCGGCCATCTACGCAATGACAAACAACGACGCTTTGCCGCCCTGAATTCGAGGCCGGGGGGAAGCGATGCGCGACGGGTGCGTCCGGATGCGGCCTTGAAGCAACGGCCGCACGGTCAACCATGGGAGGGCGACGAATGAAAAAGGCATTGGCACTGACGACGCTGCTGGCGTTGTCGCTGGCGGCTCCGGCATCGGCTGCCGACAAAATCAATATCGCCTGGGGCGGCTCGAACCCCGGCGGCGTGATGTATTACATGGTCGGCGCCGCCGGCACGGTCATTTCCGAAAAGCTGCCGCAATACAACATCACCCAAGTCACCACCGGCGGCTCGACCGAAAACGCCAAGCGCCTGATCAAGGGCGAGCTCGACATGGGCATCGTCTATGGCGCCCACGTCTACATGGCGCAGAAGCCGGAAGGCCCGTTCAAGGGCGGCGCCAAGGGAACCATGCTGCGCGGCGTTGCCAAGGCCTACAAAGGCCCGACCTATTTCGTGACCTTGCCTGGTTCCGGCATCAAGTCTCTGAGCGATCTCAAGGGCAAGACCGTCGCCATGGGCCCGCCCGGCTCCGGCACCGTATTCAACTGCAACAACATGCTGAACGCGGTGGGCGTCCTCGGCAGCATCAAGGCGCGCTACATGACCTTCGCCGATGCCGGCCGCGCGCTTGGCAACGGCCAGATCGATGCGCTGTGTCAGTCGTCTGCGCCGGCGGCAGCCGTCAAGGAACTGGCCGAGACCAAGGGCGCGGTGGTGCTGCCCTATTCCGACGCCGAAATGAAAATGGTGACGAGCAAGTTCCCCTTCTACGTCGTCGATACCATGCCCGCGACCACCTACAAGGGCGTGCCGGCCACCAAGCTGCCGTTCCTGACCGTCTACTGGGTCGCGCATGAGCGCGTTCCGGCGAAGGCGGTGCAGGACATCCTCGAGCTCGTCTATCAGGCCGACATCAAGAAGCGGCTCGCCGCAGGCCACAAGGCCTGGGCGCAGATGGAACCCGACACCCATAACTTCCAGCAGCTCGGCGTGCCCATGCATCCGGGCGCCATCGCCTATTACAAGTCCAAGGGACTGTACCAGGAATAGGCCGCGCGCCGCGCACCAACAGGGCCGCCCTCGCGGGCGGCCCATCTTCTTGACGCGTGTAATGGGGGCCGCGCCGCGGAGGCGCCGTAAGCGGGCATGCCGATCGCCGGCGACTGGATCAAGCCGATCAAGGGGCGTGGCCGCACCTTGAGCGGACCTCTTGCGCTCGTCTACGCGGCGACCGCGGTCTTCTTCAGCCTCTGGTACCTCTACACGTCGGGCTTCGGCCTGGTGTCGACCGAGAGCAACCGTGGCTTCTATCTGATGCTGACGTCGGTGCTGGTGTTCCTGCTGTTCCCGGCGCTGCCGACCTCGCCGAAAACCCGGCCGAGCCTGTTCGACGCGATCTGGGTTGCCGCCGCCTTCATTTCGATCGGCTACTGGATCGATCAATATACCGACTACGCCATCAACCGTGTGAGCGACCCCAGCCAATGGGATTTCGCCATGGGCGTGATCGCCATCGCGGTGATGCTCGAAACGAGCCGGCGCGTGCTCGGTATCACCGTGGTGATCATCGCGCTCGCTTTTCTCGCCCAGCTCTATTTCGGCAGATACCTGCCGGGCAAGCTCGCGCATTCGGGCCTCGACGTCACCCGCATCGTCGAATTCACCTTTTCGACACAGGAGGCCATGTTCGGCGTCGTCGCCGCCACCTTCGCCACCTTCGTGTTTCCCTTCATGATCTTCGGCGCCTTCCTGGAAGCGAGCGGCGCCGGTCAGTTCTTCATGGACCTCGGCACGTCGCTTGCCGGCAAGTGGCGCGGCGGGCCGGCCAAGATCGCCGTCATCACCTCCGCGCTATTCGGCTCGATCTCGGGTTCGTCGGTCGCCAATGTGGTTTCCACCGGCACCTTCACCATTCCGCTGATGAAGCGCCTCGGCTTCAAGCCGCATCATGCGGGCGCCATCGAGGCCATTGCCTCGACCGGCGGCCAGTTCATGCCGCCGATCATGGGCGCCGGCGTGTTCATCCTGGCGACGCTGACGGAAACCGAATACCTGAAGATCGCGCTGATGAACGTGATCCCGGCGTTCCTCTATTTCTTCTTCCTGCTCTTCATGGTCGACCTGGAAGCACTGAAGAGCGGCCTGAAGGGACTCGACGAGCAGGAAATCCCACGCGTGACCGCGGTGCTGGCGCGCGGCTGGCACTATCTCATTCCGCTGGTCGTGGTGCTGACGCTCCTGTTCATGGGCTACTCGCCCGACTTCGGCGCCTTCTGGGGCACGGTGTCCGCTTTCGCGCTGTCGTTCCGGCGCAAGGAAACCTGGATGGGGCCGCGCAAGGTGATCGACGCGCTCATCGGCGGCGCGCACAACAACACTTCGGCCGGCTCGGCCATCGGCACGCTCGGCATCATCATCGGCGGCATCGTGCTATCCGGGCTCGGCCTGAAATTCTCCGCCGTGTTGATCGAGTTCGCCGGCGGCAGCCTGTTCCTCACCGTCCTGCTGGTGACGCTCATCTCCATCATCATCGGCATGGGTTCGAGCACCACCGGCTCCTACATCATCCTGGCCGTCGTCGCCGCGCCCGCGCTGATCCAACTCGGCGTGCCGGAAATCCCGGCTCATCTGGTGGTGTTCTATGCGGCGTGCCTGTCCAACATCACGCCGCCGGTCTGCGTCTCGGCCTATGCCGCGGCCGCCATCGCCGGCGCCGACCCGATGCGCACCGGGTTCTCGGCGCTCAAGTTCGGCGTGACGCTGGCGCTGGTCCCGTTCAGCTTCGTCTACGCGCCCGGCTTGCTGCTCTATGGCTCGACCTTCGACATCGTGAGCACCCTGCTCGGCTATCTGTTCGGTTATCTGGCACTGGCCATGATGGTGCAGAACGCCGAGCCGTTGCGCGGACGCATCGCGATCTGGCAGCGGTTGGGCTTCGGAGCGGCTGCGCTTTGCCTGTTGTTTCCGACACAGCTCTGGATCGATCTGGTCGGGCTGGCATTGCTGGCCGCCGGCTGGGCGCCATCGGTCATAGCCCGGCGGGCGGCAGCGACGACGCAGGCGTAGACCGCTATCGCTGCAGATGAAAGATCCCGGTGGGATCGTGGTCGAAGTGATAGACCTTGGCGACTTCGATCTTGCGCCATTCCCAACCGGCCAGCTTGTAGGCGGCAACAGCCAGCAAGGTTCCGATCAGCGGACCGATCCAATAGATCCACCAGCCGTGCCAATCGCCGGAAATGACGGCGGGCCCGAGGGTGCGGGCTGGATTGGTGCTGGTACCGGAAATCGGCGCTTCAATCCAAACCATGAAGCAATAAAGCGGTGGCAGCAGCGCCGGGGTGAAATTCCGCAATGTCCTGTGCCGCAGGAAGACGAACAAGCCAAAGACCAGGGCGAAAGTCGTGACGATCTCGCCTGCCAGGGCCAGCGTATCGCCATAAGCGGGACTGGGGACCGTGGCGCCATAGGCCACGCTCTGCCCCATCGCGCCCCAGGCCAGAAGCGGCGCCGCACCGAGAACCGCGCCTATGAGTTGGCACGCCACATAGCCCAAGGCGTGGCGGGACTTCATGCGGCCCATGAGCCAGAACGCCAAAGTCACCGCGGGATTGATGTGCGCGCCGCTCGTCTTGCCGAGCGGTGACAACGTAATGAGCGCGCCGGTCGATCCGAATAGAAAGCCGGTGATCGCGCGCCGCCCGCCTTCGCCGGGAACGATGGTGGCCAGCGGGCTGCCATGACCAAGATCCGCGATCACGAAGGACAAGCCGACGCCGACAAGCAATGCCGTTCCGATCAGCTCGGCGGCGAGCAATTTCCAGGGATATGGGACTGAGTCGGAGCGGACGTTCATGGTGTTCGTGTCGCGCGTGGCCGGGGAAATCGCCGAACGGTAACGTAAGCTCAAGACGAGATATCAAGAGATGGGGTAATCGGCCTGCGTTTGTAGATATCTGAGGGTTGAGGGTGCTGCGCTTCAGGCTGATGGTGAAACGAGGTCACCGTGTGAGCGGGCCTCAAGCATCAGAAGGAGAAGCGCAGCATGGATCATTTTGGCGGGTTGGACGTATCGGTCAAGGAGAGCAGCGTCTGCATTGTGGATGAGACGGGCAAGATCGTTCGCGAAGTAAAGGTGGCGAGCGAGCCTGCCGCGTTGCTGGCGGTGCTGAAGAGCCCCACCTACCACTTCAAGCGGATTGGGCTGGAAGCTGGACCGCTGTCGCAATGGCTATTCAGTGCATTAGCCGAAGCAGAGTTACCAGTGATCTGTGTCGAGACTCGGCACATGCGGGCGGTGTTGAAGGCCCAGATCAACAAGACCGACCGCAACGATGCCCGCGGCATGGCGCAGATGATGCGGGCGGGGCTCTATCGCCCGGTGCATGTGAAGACACTACGCAGTCAGAAGCTGCGGATGCTGCTGACGCACCGCAAGCTGCTGCAGTCGAAGGCCATCGCCGTCGAGAACGACCTGCGAGCCACATTGCGCAACTTCGGTCTCAAGGTGGGCATGGTGGGGACGGCCACGTTCGAGGCACGGATCAGGGAGTTGGTCGAGAACCTCTCCGATCTGGCCGTCCTGGTTGAACCGCTGCTCATTGTCCGACGTGTGCTGCGCGAACAGATCGCCATTCTGCATCGCCGTCTATTGGCCATTGTCCGGGACGACGACGTGTGTCGGCGCTTGATGACGATCCCAGGCGTCGGGCCTGTTGTGGCATTGACCTATCGCGCCACCGTCGATGTGCCGGCCCGGTTCCGCAAATCCAAGTCCGTGGGGGCGGTGTTTGGCTTGACCTGTTCCAAGTATCAATCGGGCGAGGTTAACCGCAGCGGCGCCATATCACGCTGCGGCGACGAGATGATGCGGGCGATGCTCTACGAGGCCGCCCACATCATGCTGGTGCGCTCGACGAAATGGTCCTGGCTCAAGGCCTGGGCGATGAAGAT